>NZ_CP152016.1:0-2485000 GCF_038615825.1 Sporosarcina sp. FSL K6-3508
TTGGAAAATTTATCGAATTTGTGGGATCAGGTATTGAAGAATATTGAAACCCGTGTTTCAAAGCCTAGTTTTGAAACGTGGTTAAAATCAACAAAACTGCTGACTTTCGAAGCTGAAAATGTAACGATTGCGGTCCCCAATTCATTCGCGAAAGATTGGTTAGAAACACATTATGTCCATTTAATTACTGGAATTTTGTCTGAATTAACCGGAGAAGATCGGATTATAGAATTCATTGTTCCACAAGATATGGTGGAAAATGATATTAAAATACCGAAAGCACCGCCAAAGGTCACAGAAAAAGTACCAATGACCAATTCCGCTGGCATGCTCAATCCAAAGTATACATTTGATACGTTCGTTATCGGATCCGGCAATCGCTTTGCTCACGCAGCATCACTTGCCGTTGCAGAGGCACCTGCGAAAGCCTACAATCCACTCTTCATCTATGGAGGCGTTGGCCTTGGTAAAACCCACTTGATGCATGCGATCGGACATTATGTGCTAGAACAGAATCCATCCTTGAAGGTTGTCTATTTGTCATCTGAGAAATTCACCAATGAATTCATTAATTCAATTCGTGACAATAAAGCAGGTGATTTCAGGGATCGGTATCGTAACGTAGACATACTATTGATTGATGATATTCAATTCTTAGCAGGAAAAGAACAAACGCAAGAAGAGTTCTTTCATACATTTAATACACTGCATGAAGAATCCAAACAAATCATCATTTCAAGTGACCGTCCGCCAAAAGAGATTCCTACGCTTGAAGATCGATTGCGTTCACGCTTTGAATGGGGATTGATTACGGACATCGCTCCGCCTGACCTAGAAACCCGAATTGCGATTTTACGTAAAAAGGCGAAAGCAGATGGTCTCATTGATATCTCAAATGATGTGATGTTATACATCGCCAATCAAATTGATTCGAATATTCGAGAACTTGAAGGGGCACTGATCCGGGTTGTAGCATATTCTTCTTTAGTGAATGCAGACATTACGACCGATCTCGCAGCAGAGGCTCTAAAGGATATCATTCCGAATTCAAGGCCACGGATTATTTCCATATTGGATATTCAGAAGTCTGTTGGAGAACACTACAATATACGGCTGGAGGATTTTGTAGCTAAGAAAAGAACGAGGGCAATTGCATTTCCACGTCAAATCGCGATGTTTTTATCGAGGGAATTGACGGATTCTTCTTTGCCTAAAATTGGTTCGGAATTTGGAGGACGGGATCATTCTACGGTTATTCACGCACATGAGAAGATCTCCAAGATGCTAGAATCTGATAAATCCCTTCAGCAAGATATCCAAGATATTAAAAAGGCACTTGGACGTGCGTAATTAACTGTGTATAATTGTGGACAGACTGTGCTAGGTCGTCCACGTTTTATACACATGTGGAAAACTATAATAGGCATACGTTCGGGAGGCTTTTCCACATATCCACAGCCCCTATTACTATTACTACTATCTTTAATTACTTAATTAATATTATATAAGCGAGGTATCGAGATGCAGTTTGAAATTATGCGTGATCGATTGTTGGATGGATTAAGCGATGTCATCAAAGCAATCAGTCATAAAGTGACGACACCGATTTTAACGGGTATTAAGTTAGAGGCCACGGAAAAAGGATTGACGATGACCGGAAGTGATTCAGACATCACAATCTCTACATTTATTCCGCTAGAGGAAGATGGAACTCAAATTATCCGAATGATTCAACCGGGTACATTAGTATTACAGGCTAAAGTGTTTAACGAGATTATTCGTAAATTGCCTACTAATGAAGTTATGATTGAATTACGTGACGGAATGAAAACACATATCCGCTCTGGACAATCTGAATTTCATATTATTGCCCAAAGTGCAGATGAATATCCTATCTTGCCAGATGTAAAGGATGCAGAACGCTTTGAACTGCCTGCAGACTTGATGAAATCCATTATTCGAGAGACAGTATTTGCTGTATCTCAACAAGAAACCCGTCCTGTATTAACCGGGGTTCAATGGACAATGAAAGAAGACGAACTTTACTGTATTGCAACGGACAGTCACCGTTTGGCGAGAAGAATTATTACACCCGAAGTACAAGCAAGTGTACCTTTTAATGCAGTCATTCCAGGCAAAAGCCTTCAAGAATTAAGTAAAATCTTGCCGGATCATTCGAATCCAGTGGAAATTTTTATTGCCAATCAGCAAGTTCTATTTAAACTGCATAACGTTTTATTTTATTCCAGACTGCTAGAAGGCAATTATCCTGATACATCACGCTTGATTCCGAATGAATACAAAACGTCAATCACCGTAAATGGCCGTAATTTATTGCAAGCGATTGACCGAGCCTCACTGCTGGCTCGTGAAGACCGCAACAATATTGTTCACTTTTCAACAGATGGCAGTTCACATATTCAAATCTCTTCTAATTCGCCAGACGTCGGGAATGTAGAAGAGCTGGTAGAAGCTGTTCAGATTGAAGGCGAGCCATTGAAAATTTCATTCAGTGCGAAATATATGATGGATGCATTGAAAGCAATTGATGGTCAAGATTTGATGATTCATTTTACAGGCAGCATGCGGCCGTTCATTTTAAAATCAATTGATAGTGAAGCGATTTTACAATTAATTTTACCGGTCCGTACTTTTTAATTAAGAACATTGAAGAAATAAATATAAAGTGGATAGTCAACATGTTGGCTATCCTTTTTACTTATTGTGAAAAGTTCGGTAAACTAGAGGGACAGACTATTGATGAGGGATTGAATGCAAATGGAAAAAGTTAATTTTAACTCGCCATTTATTACGCTAGGTCAGTTGTTAAAAATGACAAATACGATTAGTTCAGGCGGAATGGCTAAATGGTTTTTAGAAGAACACATCGTTTATGTAAATGGCGAACCGGAACAGCGACGCGGTAAAAAATTATATGATGGCGATGTTGTAAATATTCCGGGTGCAGGAAAATATAAACTGTCAGCGGATGAATCTGGACAGTCGGATGTATATTGATCGACTCGCATTAACGGATTATCGAAATTATGCCTCTCTAGAATTAGAATTCTCCCCCACCATGAACGTGTTGATTGGTGAAAATGCTCAAGGAAAGACTAATGTCATGGAAGCGATCTACGTATTGGCCATGGCAAAATCTCACCGAACTGCAAATGATCGCGAACTCATACGCTGGGAACAAGAGTGTGGTAAAATAGAAGGTGATGTCGAACGTAAATTTGGACGTTTGCCATTAGAATTGACCATTTCCAAAAAAGGAAAGAAAGCAAGAGTCAATCATCTCGAACAAAATCGATTGAGCATGTATGTGGGGCAGATGAATGTGGTAATGTTCGCGCCTGAAGATTTAAATATTGTAAAAGGCAGCCCACAACTGCGCAGGCGGTTTTTAGATATGGAGATCGGACAGATTTCAAGGGTCTATCTGCATGATCTCGTCAGTTTCCAAAAAATATTGAAACAGCGCAATGCAATGTTGAAGGAGCACCGGGGCAAACTGGATCTTCAAGATGTGATGTTCGATATTTATACGGAACAATATATTCAAGTAGCGGTCAAAATAATTCGGAAACGTTTTTATTTCATGGAGCTGCTGCAAAAATGGGCAAATCCGATTCATCAAGGGATCTCTCGGGGGCTTGAATCCCTTGAAGTTTCATATGGAACTTTAAAAGACCTGCATTCTGGGCAGACTGTTGAAGAAATGGAATCGATCTTTGCCGATCAGTTAAAGACGGTACGAAGACGCGAATTAGAACGAGGGCTTACGCTGGTAGGTCCGCATCGTGATGATTTGCAGTTTTTTGTCAATGGGTACGATATTCAAACATTTGGATCACAGGGTCAGCAACGGACAACAGCACTTTCTTTGAAACTTGCTGAAATTGAACTTGTAAAACAAGAAGTAGGAGAAACACCTATCTTGTTGCTCGATGATGTGTTATCCGAATTAGATGATTATCGTCAGTCACACTTGCTAAGTACGATGCAAGGGCAAGTTCAAACTTTTGTCACGACAACGAATATTACGGGAATAGATCATGACACTATTCAACAAGCGGCTATTTTCGAAGTCCATGATGGTTCCGTACAACGTAAAGGATAAGGATTAAAAGTTTGATATGTTTGGAAAGGAAAGGTGAACACCTTGGCAATGGAAGAGAGAGAAGTACAGACAGCTTATGATGCGAATCAGATACAAGTGTTGGAAGGCCTTGAAGCTGTCCGTAAACGTCCTGGTATGTACATTGGGACGACAAGTGCAAAAGGACTCCATCATCTTGTTTGGGAAATTGTGGATAATAGTATTGACGAAGCACTCGCCGGCTATTGTGATCACATTGAAGTAACAATTGAGAAAGACAACTGGATTCGAGTAGACGACAACGGTCGTGGTATACCTGTTGGAATTCAAGAATCCACGGGAAGACCGGCCGTGGAAGTCATTATGACTGTTCTACATGCCGGCGGTAAGTTCGGCGGTGGCGGCTATAAAGTTTCAGGCGGATTACATGGTGTTGGATCATCTGTTGTCAATGCCTTATCAGAGAAAACAGAAGTCTTTGTTCGGCTTGATCAAAAGCTATATGCGATTGAGTTTTCCAGAGGACCGGTTTCAAAAGAGCTTGAAGTAATCGGAGAGTCTGATGAAACAGGGACTACGATTCGTTTCAAAGCGGATCCGGAAATTTTCACGGAAACGACTGTATATGAGTACAGTACTCTCGCTACACGTCTACGTGAACTTGCCTATCTGAACCGAGGTTTGCGCATAACGATTACAGACGAACGCGAGGAAGAGCCAAAATCAGAAGTATTTCATTACGAAGGCGGTATTAAATCATACGTTCAGCATTTGAATGAAAATAAAGAGCCAATCTTTGAAGAACCAATTTACATTGAAGGCGAACGTGATGGAATTTCAATCGAAATTGCTATGCAATATAACAGTGGCTACGCAGAAAACCTGCTGTCATTTGCCAATAATATACACACGTATGAAGGTGGTACACATGAATCTGGGTTCAAGACAGCTCTAACTCGTGTGATCAACGACTATGCAAGGAAAAATGGCTTGTTGAAAGAGGCGGATGGCAATCTGTCTGGAGATGATGTGCGTGAAGGATTGACTGCAATCATCTCGATTAAACATCCAGATCCTCAATTCGAAGGACAAACGAAAACAAAGCTTGGAAACTCAGAAGTGAGCACCATAACAAATTCCCTGTTTTCCGAGGCGCTTCAGCGGTTTTTAATTGAAAATCCAGTGGTTGCCCGTAAAGTAGTGGATAAAAGCACGATGGCGGCAAGAGCGCGTATGGCTGCCAAGAATGCTCGTGAATTGACACGACGTAAGTCAGCACTTGAAGTATCCAGCCTGCCAGGTAAGTTATCTGACTGTTCCTCGAGAGACCCTTCGATTAGTGAGCTCTATATTGTTGAAGGTGATTCCGCCGGCGGTTCAGCGAAAAATGGACGTGATCGTCACTTCCAAGCGATTCTGCCATTGCGAGGAAAAATCTTGAACGTTGAAAAAGCACGTTTGGACCGCATACTCGGTAATGCGGAGATTCGTATGATCATTACAGCACTTGGTACAGGAATTGGCTCCGAATTTGATTTACAGAAAGCGCGTTATCATAAGCTCGTGATCATGACAGATGCTGACGTCGATGGTGCGCATATCCGTACGTTATTATTAACGTTCTTCTTCCGTTTCATGCGTCCATTAATTGAGGCCGGCTATGTGTACATTGCACAGCCACCGCTTTATCGTGTACGTGCAGGGAAAAATGAGCAATATTGTTATGACGAAGAAGCACTGCAAGAAATTTTGAGAAGTATGCCTGCTTCACCAAAACCGGACATTACGCGGTATAAAGGTCTTGGTGAAATGAATCCAGAGCAACTTTGGGAAACCACTATGGATCCCGATAAACGTACGTTTCTGCAAGTTCGTTTGGAAGATGCAATGGAAGCAGACGCCACTTTTGAAGAACTGATGGGCGATGAAGTGGAGCCGCGCCGAAAATTTATTGAAGACAACGCGGTCTACGTACAAAATATCGATACCTGATCGGTCGCCAATCGGTAATTGGTCGGTGCCAACAGAATTTTTTAGATGTAAGTGGTGAAAGGAGCTTGACAACATGGCAGATTTGCCACAAGGCGGAGTGCAAGAAATAAATATAAATACAGAAATGAAAACATCGTTTCTGAACTATGCGATGAGTGTTATTGTATCTCGTGCGCTTCCTGATGTTCGAGATGGTTTGAAACCTGTTCATCGACGGATTTTATATGCCATGCATGATTTAGGTATTACAGCAGAAAAACCGCATAAGAAGTCTGCACGTATTGTTGGGGACGTTATCGGTAAGTACCATCCACACGGTGACAGTGCCGTATATGACACGATGGTCCGGATGGCACAAGATTTCAGCTATCGCTATATGCTTGTCGATGGTCACGGAAACTTTGGTTCTGTCGACGGTGATGGCGCGGCTGCAATGCGTTATACCGAATCGCGGATGTCCCGTATTGCAATGGAGTTATTGCGTGATATC
Organism: Sporosarcina sp. FSL K6-3508; assembly: GCF_038615825.1. Taxonomy (NCBI): domain Bacteria; kingdom Bacillati; phylum Bacillota; class Bacilli; order Caryophanales; family Caryophanaceae; genus Sporosarcina; species Sporosarcina sp. FSL K6-3508. Next base: position 6,588 of record NZ_CP152016.1, read on the forward strand.
AATAAAGACACGATCGACTTTCAAGCAAACTATGATGAGCAGGAAAAAGAGCCTGCAGTCTTGCCTGGACGTTACCCCAACTTATTAGTTAACGGTACATCAGGTATTGCCGTGGGGATGGCAACAAACATTCCTCCACATCATCTCGGTGAAACGATTGACGCAGTGCTCGCGCTGGCAGGTAACAGTGCGATCACGACAGATGAATTGATGGAGATCGTTCCGGGTCCAGATTTTCCGACCGGCGGAATGATCCTCGGGCGCAGCGGAATCCGCCGTGCCTATGAAACAGGCCGCGGTTCGCTCATTATCCGTGGAAAGGCAGAGATCGAGCAGCAATCAAACGGTCGTGAAACCATTATTGTTACTGAAATTCCGTTCCAAGTGAATAAGGCAAAATTGATTGAGAAGATTGCGGAGCTCGTGCGTGATAAGAAAATTGACGGTATTACCCACTTGGCAGATGAATCCGACCGTACAGGGATGCGCATTGTGATCGAAGTCCGACGCGATGCCAATGCCAACGTACTTTTGAATAATCTTTACAAGCAAACTGCATTGCAAACCAGTTTTGGTATCAACATGCTGGCGCTTGTGGACAAACAACCAAAAGTTTTATCGTTAAAGGAAATTTTATTCCACTACTTGGAACACCAGAAAGTTGTCATTCGACGACGCACACAATTTGAGCTGAATAAAGCTGAAGACCGCGCACATATTTTGGAAGGACTGCGCATTGCACTAGATCATATAGATCGCATTATTGCGTTGATTAGAGGTTCCAAAACAACGGCTGAAGCGAAGTCCAGCCTTATGGAAACATTCGACTTATCAGAACGTCAGTCTCAAGCCATTTTGGATATGCGTTTGCAACGTCTAACTGGGTTAGAGCGTGATAAGATTGAATCCGAATATCAAGAGCTGTTGACTCTCATAGCAGAATTGCGTGCAATTCTGGCGGACGAAGAAAAAGTAATCGAAATCATACGTGAAGAATTAACGGAGATTAAAGAACGCTTTGCAGATGAACGACGAACAGAAATTATGCTGGGCGGTTCTGAAATGCTGGAAGATGAAGACTTAATCCCAGTCGAAAATTCCATTGTTTCATTAACGCATCAAGGGTATATTAAGCGTTTGCCTGCAAACACTTATCGCAGTCAAAAACGTGGCGGACGCGGTATTCAGGGTATGGGGACAAATGAAGATGACTTTGTCGAACATTTATTGAATACATCCACACATGACACAATCCTATTATTTACTAGTAGAGGCCGTGTGTTCCGCAAGAAAGGTTATGAAATTCCAGAATATAGCCGGACTGCAAAAGGGTTACCGATCATCAACCTTATCGATTTTGAAAAAGGCGAAAAGGTGACGGCAATGATCCCGATCAGTGAGTTCAGGGAAGATCACTATTTGTTCTTTGCGACAAAGCACGGGGTGATCAAGCGAACTTCAATTATGGGTTACGCAAATATTCGAGCAAATGGATTGATCGCATTAGGCTTGCGTGAAGAAGATGAGCTGATCTCAGTGAAATCGACTGATGGTACTTCAGACATTGCAATCTGTACAAAACAAGGCATGCTCATTCGTTTTGCAGAAGAAGACATTCGTCCGCTCGGCAGGACAGCAGCAGGAGTGAGGGGCATTCGACTACGAATAGATGATGAAGTCATCGGTATGGACATGGTGGACGAAGGTGATGACATTCTCGTGGTCACTGAAAAAGGTTATGGTAAACGTACACCAGAAAGTGAATATCGTTCGCAATCACGTGGAGGATATGGTCTGAAAACAATGCATATGACAGATCGTAACGGCGAGATTGTTGCGATGAAAGCTGTTAATGGTGAAGAAGATCTCATGCTTATAACGATCCACGGTATTCTAATTCGTATGTCCATCAGCGATATCTCTATATTTGGCCGGTCTACGCAAGGGGTCCGCTTAATTCGATTGGCAGACGACGAGCGGGTCGCTACGGTCGCGAAAGTAGAGAAGAGCGAAGAAGAACATGAGGAAGACATTGAAGAAGAATCTGTAGATGCACAAGAGGACCTTTCAGTGGAGACAGAAGATACAGAGTAAAGAAAAGTTATTGAAGAGACGTAAACCGTCACTTCAATAACTTTTTTTGTGTTTATGAATTTATACTCATGCATCTATCCCTATAAATGAGAATAATATATGATAATAGATATAGTGAAAAAGAAATTAGGTGAAAATAGTGGAAGTTTACAAAGAAGTCAGTGAGTTAAGGCCTGGTAGTTTCCTTAAAGAAGATCTGTATGTAAATACAAAAAACCCGATTGTGGCCAAAAATACGAAACTAACACTTACACATATTGAGGTGCTTCGTTTATTTGGTATAGCAAAGGTTTTAATTGAATCCAAAGCCCAGAGCCAATCCGAGCTAGAATCACCTGAAAAGACAATCGAAGTAAAACTTACTCCCGAGGTGGAGAAATTAGTGAATCAAAGTGCCCCTCCTAAGTCTAGAACATTACAGGCTTTGTATGATGAAGCGGTGGAAGCTTACCAAAAAGAGTTTTCCGGGTACAGGTCCGGAAAGAAACTGGACGTTGCGGTAGTCCGTTCGATTGCATTACCTGTGATTCAAGCGTTTCTAGAAAATAAAGAGTATGTGAGAAGGTTGAATGATTTTTCAGCAATCCAAAACTACAAAGCACATCACTCCATTAGCGTGGGAATTTTAGCTGCATTAATTAGTGAACAAATGGGCTATTCCAAGGGACAAGTCCTGCAAGTGGGCATTGCGGGTGTGTTGGCGGATAGTGGAATGGCAAAAATTAATTCTAAAATCATTGATAAAGTAGCATTCTTAACAAGCGAAGAGATGAATGAAGTGAAAAAGCACGTAGTCCATAGTTTTCAAATGGTGCAAGAGTCTTCATTAGTAAGACAAGAAATGAAGGTAGCAATTCTCCAACATCATGAACGTTTTGATGGAAGCGGCTATCCGAGAGGTTTAAAGGGACAAGAGATTATAGAGTTCGCACAAATAATTTCAGTGGCGGACGTCTATCATGCAATGACATCTGAAAGACCATACCGTCAAAAAGAAAATTCTTTCAAAGTCATAGAGTTATTGAAGGAAGATGAGTTTGGAAAGTTTGACGTGAAGATCATTCAAGTTCTACATGATTTAATTAATAAACTGTCAATCGGAGTAAGAGTGAAATTAACAACGGACGAAATAGCTGAAGTTATTTACTTGCACCGGGATTTTCCTTTGCGGCCGATTGTTAAAGTCCTCGGCAGCGGTACACATATTGACTTATCCGCAAATAGAAAGATTACTATTGAAAAGATGTTCTAATAAATATAAAAGTTGATCCTTCTTCTATATAATAAAAAAGAGGATCAACAATTCTTTATATCTGTGTTTCTAAGATCAGAAGCCTTGATATAGTTGAAACTATAGCCGGAATTACTATACTGGATCTAGTAAATTACTTTTTAAAGGCTTTAAATCAAGTCTTTTAAAAGAATTTGATAAAAAAGCTTGCAATACAGAATAGACGGTGGTATATTTATAAGCGTCGCATCGGGGAGTTACAAAACACCCGAACAACACTTTAAAACTTTTTAAGAAAAAGCGTTGACAACGAAACAGCGATTTGGTATTATAAGAAAGTTGTCTCTTACGAAAGAGTAGCCATATGAACCTTGAAAACTGAACAGCAAAACGTTAACGAATTATACGTTTGTGCATCGGCTCTGCCGGTGACATAAACAAAATGAGTATCTTAAATGATGCCAGCAAGAAATCGAGCTAACTCGAATTTCTCTTTTATGGAGAGTTTGATCCTGGCTCAGGACGAACGCTGGCGGCGTGCCTAATACATGCAAGTCGAGCGAATCTTTGGGAGCTTGCTCCTAAAGATTAGCGGCGGACGGGTGAGTAACACGTGGGCAACCTACCTTACAGATGGGGATAACTCCGGGAAACCGGGGCTAATACCGAATAATCCATTTCTTCGCATGAAGAGATGTTGAAAGACGGTTTCGGCTGTCACTGTGAGATGGGCCCGCGGCGCATTAGTTAGTTGGTGGGGTAACGGCCTACCAAGACCACGATGCGTAGCCGACCTGAGAGGGTGATCGGCCACACTGGGACTGAGACACGGCCCAGACTCCTACGGGAGGCAGCAGTAGGGAATCTTCCACAATGGACGAAAGTCTGATGGAGCAACGCCGCGTGAGTGAAGAAGGTTTTCGGATCGTAAAGCTCTGTTGTAAGGGAAGAACACGTACAGGAGTAACTGCCTGTACCTTGACGGTACCTTACCAGAAAGCCACGGCTAACTACGTGCCAGCAGCCGCGGTAATACGTAGGTGGCAAGCGTTGTCCGGAATTATTGGGCGTAAAGCGCGCGCAGGCGGTCCTTTAAGTCTGATGTGAAAGCCCACGGCTCAACCGTGGAGGGTCATTGGAAACTGGAGGACTTGAGTACAGAAGAGGAAAGCGGAATTCCACGTGTAGCGGTGAAATGCGTAGAGATGTGGAGGAACACCAGTGGCGAAGGCGGCTTTCTGGTCTGTAACTGACGCTGAGGCGCGAAAGCGTGGGGAGCAAACAGGATTAGATACCCTGGTAGTCCACGCCGTAAACGATGAGTGCTAAGTGTTAGGGGGTTTCCGCCCCTTAGTGCTGCAGCTAACGCATTAAGCACTCCGCCTGGGGAGTACGGCCGCAAGGCTGAAACTCAAAGGAATTGACGGGGACCCGCACAAGCGGTGGAGCATGTGGTTTAATTCGAAGCAACGCGAAGAACCTTACCAGGTCTTGACATCCCGCTGCCCGGCATGGAGACATGCCTTTCCCTTCGGGGACAGCGGTGACAGGTGGTGCATGGTTGTCGTCAGCTCGTGTCGTGAGATGTTGGGTTAAGTCCCGCAACGAGCGCAACCCTTAATCTTAGTTGCCATCATTCAGTTGGGCACTCTAAGGTGACTGCCGGTGACAAACCGGAGGAAGGTGGGGATGACGTCAAATCATCATGCCCCTTATGACCTGGGCTACACACGTGCTACAATGGACGGTACAGAGGGCTGCAAACCCGCGAGGGGGAGCCAATCCCACAAAACCGTTCCCAGTTCGGATTGCAGGCTGCAACTCGCCTGCATGAAGCCGGAATCGCTAGTAATCGTGGATCAGCATGCCACGGTGAATACGTTCCCGGGTCTTGTACACACCGCCCGTCACACCACGAGAGTTTGTAACACCCGAAGTCGGTGGGGTAACCCTTACGGGAGCCAGCCGCCGAAGGTGGGACAGATGATTGGGGTGAAGTCGTAACAAGGTAGCCGTATCGGAAGGTGCGGCTGGATCACCTCCTTTCTAAGGATAGTATGCCATCTTGGCATTCGGAAGATGGATCTTCGATCCGTCACGTTAACGTTTTGCGTTCAGTTTTGAAGGCTCATTTTTTGAGTGTTCAAAGCTTTTTTCTTTAGACTTGTTCATTGAAAACTGGATAAAACGACATTGAAAGTAATCAAGTAATCAACCGAATCGAACATTTTGTTTGATTCATGTAAACTTTTTAACCTTCGTTCTTTCTATCGCTAGAGAGACGTTGGACCTTTTATAGGTTAAGTTAGAAAGGGCGCACGGCGGATGCCTTGGCACTAGGAGCCGATGAAGGACGGCACTAACACCGATATGCTTCGGGGAGCTGTAAGTAAGCTTTGATCCGAAGATTTCCGAATGGGGAAACCCACTGTCCGTAATGGGACAGTACGTTCACGTGAATACATAGCGTGATCGTGGCACACCCGGAGAACTGAAACATCTAAGTACCCGGAGGAAGAGAAAGAAAATCGATTCCCTTAGTAGCGGCGAGCGAAACGGGAAGAGCCCAAACCAGGAAGCTTGCTTCCTGGGGTTGTAGGACACTCTATACGGAGTTACAAAGGAATGCATTAGACGAAGCGATCTGGAAAGATCCGCCGCAGTGGGTAACAGCCCCGTAGTCGAAAGTGCATTCCCTCCAGAGTGGATCCTGAGTACGGCGGAACACGTGAAATTCCGTCGGAATCCGGGAGGACCATCTCCCAAGGCTAAATACTCCCTAGTGACCGATAGTGAACCAGTACCGTGAGGGAAAGGTGAAAAGCACCCCGGAAGGGGAGTGAAATAGAACCTGAAACCGTGTGCCTACAAATTGTCAGAGCCCGTTAATGGGTGATGGCGTGCCTTTTGTAGAATGAACCGGCGAGTTACGATTCCATGCAAGGTTAAGCTGAGAAAGCGGAGCCGCAGCGAAAGCGAGTCTGAATAGGGCGCATGAGTATGGGGTCGTAGACCCGAAACCAGGTGATCTACCCATGTCCAGGGTGAAGGTCAGGTAACACTGACTGGAGGCCCGAACCCACGTATGTTGAAAAATGCGGGGATGAGGTGTGGGTAGCGGTGAAATTCCAATCGAACCTGGAGATAGCTGGTTCTCTCCGAAATAGCTTTAGGGCTAGCCTCAAACGAAAGAATCTCGGAGGTAGAGCACTGTTTGGACGAGGGGCCCATCCCGGGTTACCGAATTCAGACAAACTCCGAATGCCGATGATTTATGTTTGGGAGTCAGACGGTGGGTGATAAGATCCATCGTCGAGAGGGAAACAGCCCAGACCACCAGTTAAGGTCCCCAAGTATCCGTTAAGTGGAAAAGGATGTGGCGCTGCCCAGACAACCAGGATGTTGGCTTAGAAGCAGCCATCATTTAAAGAGTGCGTAATAGCTCACTGGTCGAGTGGCGCTGCGCCGAAAATGTACCGGGGCTAAACGGATCACCGAAACTGTGGATTGACGCAAGTCAATGGTAGGAGAGCGTTCCAAGGGCGTTGAAGCTAGACCGGAAGGACTGGTGGAGCGCTTGGAAGTGAGAATGCCGGTATGAGTAGCGAAAGAAGGGTGAGAATCCCTTCCACCGAATGCCTAAGGTTTCCTGAGGAAGGCTCGTCCGCTCAGGGTTAGTCAGGACCTAAGTCGAGGCCGATAGGCGTAGACGATGGACAACAGGTTGATATTCCTGTACCACCTCCCCGCCGTTTGAGTAATGGGGGGACGCAGTAGGATAGGGTGAGCACGCAGTTGGTTGCGTGTCTAAGCAGTGAGGTGGAGAACGAGGCAAATCCCGTTCTCATATAACACTAGGCTGTGATGGCAAGGAGAATTGTCTCCGGAGTCCCTGATTTCACACTGCCAAGAAAAGCCTCTAGCGAGGCGGGAGGTGCCTGTACCGCAAACCGACACAGGTAGGCGAGGAGAGAATCCTAAGGTGATCGAGAGAACTCTCGTTAAGGAACTCGGCAAAATGACCCCGTAACTTCGGGAGAAGGGGTGCTCTGGTAGGGTGAATAGCCCGAGAGAGCCGCAGTGAATAGGCCCAGGCGACTGTTTAGCAAAAACACAGGTCTCTGCAAAACCGTAAGGTGACGTATAGGGGCTGACGCCTGCCCGGTGCTGGAAGGTTAAGAGGAGGGGTTAGCGCAAGCGAAGCTCTGAATTGAAGCCCCAGTAAACGGCGGCCGTAACTATAACGGTCCTAAGGTAGCGAAATTCCTTGTCGGGTAAGTTCCGACCCGCACGAAAGGCGTAACGATCTGGGCACTGTCTCAACGAGAGACTCGGTGAAATTATAATATGCGTGAAGATGCGCATTACCCGCGACAGGACGGAAAGACCCCGTGGAGCTTTACTGTAGCCTGATATTGAATTCCGGTGCAGCCTGTACAGGATAGGTAGGAGCCTTGGATTCCGGAGCGCCAGCTTCGGAGGAGGCGTTGGTGGGATACTACCCTGGCTGTATTGGACTTCTAACCCATGCCCGTGATCCGGGCAGGAGACAGTGTCAGGTGGGCAGTTTGACTGGGGCGGTCGCCTCCTAAAGAGTAACGGAGGCGCCCAAAGGTTCCCTCAGAATGGTTGGACATCATTCGTAGAGTGCAAAGGCATAAGGGAGCTTGACTGCGAGACCTACAAGTCGAGCAGGGTCGAAAGACGGGCTTAGTGATCCGGTGGTTCCGCATGGAAGGGCCATCGCTCAACGGATAAAAGCTACCCCGGGGATAACAGGCTTATCTCCCCCAAGAGTCCACATCGACGGGGAGGTTTGGCACCTCGATGTCGGCTCGTCGCATCCTGGGGCTGTAGTCGGTCCCAAGGGTTGGGCTGTTCGCCCATTAAAGCGGCACGCGAGCTGGGTTCAGAACGTCGTGAGACAGTTCGGTCCCTATCCGTCGCGGGCGCAGGAAATTTGAGAAGAGCTGTCCTTAGTACGAGAGGACCGGGATGGACATACCGCTGGTGTACCAGTTGTCTTGCCAAAGGCATCGCTGGGTAGCTATGTATGGACGGGATAAATGCTGAAAGCATCTAAGCATGAAGCCCCCTTCAAGATGAGATTTCCCATTACGCAAGTAAGTAAGATCCCTCAAAGATGATGAGGTGGATAGGTCTGGGGTGGAAGCACGGCGACGTGTGCAGCTGACAGATACTAATCGATCGAGGACTTAACCTATTTTAAGAAGTACTACTTGATGTACACAATGTCTTTTATTCAGTTTTGAGTGAACAAGCTTTACTCATCTGTCTAGTAACGATGGCGAAGAGGTCACACCCGTTCCCATACCGAACACGGAAGTTAAGCTCTTCAGCGCCGATGGTAGTCGGGGGCTTCCCCCTGTGAGAGTAGGACGTTGCTAGGCATGCGAAGCCATTCACTATGGACATCATAGTGAGTGGCTTTTTTGTGTTCCTGAAAATATAAAAAGAGGGAGACGGCTCGTTGTGTATGAAACCGTTTGGTGTGGTGCAGTGAGAGAAATGTTCGCACTTGAGGCGGATTGGTGCGGTGAGTGGAGAGAAAGGTTCGTGTAGTTCCTGGATTGGTGTGTTTCAATGAAGATTTGGCTCATTTTCCGAGTGGAATGGTTCATTTGGAGAGGGATTCTGTGAAAGGTTGAAAAATGGATTGTTAGGTTTTCTTTTGATATTCATGTAAAGTGTATGAAAAGAAACGAGGTGATCTTATCATGATGACAGTTTATGATTTTATTGTGAAGACTGCTAGTGGAGGGAAGAAATCTTTACAGGCGTATAAAGGCAAACCAATGATTATTGTCAATACTGCCAGTAAGTGTGGCTTTACAAAACAGTTTAAAGAACTTCAGGATTTATATGAAGAATATAAAGACAGAGGGCTTGTGATACTTGGTTTTCCATCCGATAACTTCAATAATCAAGAATTCGATGATATTGAGGAGACTGTTGAATTCTGTCAGGTGAATTATGGAGTAACGTTTCCGATGTTTGCAAAGGTAAATGTAAAAGGTCACGGAGCGGATCCTTTATTTTGTTACTTAATTGAACAAAAGAAGGGCATACTGACAGAGGGAATCAAATGGAACTTTACAAAGTTTTTGATTGATCAGAATGGACAGGTAGTAGAACGTTTTGCTCCTCAAACGAACCCTCTCAAAATGAAAAAGTCATTGGAAAAACTATTCAATGAATAATGGGAATACTTAGTTTACACATTTGTGCCTTGACACGTTAGATTGGCGCTGATAACCTTTTAATAATCTTTACTGACAATAGTTATTTTAGGAGGCAGAAAGTTAATGTGGGAATCAAAATTTTCTCGTGAAGGTTTAACGTTTGATGATGTATTACTAGTTCCGGCTGCATCTGATGTGTTACCGAAAGACGTGTCCTTGGCCGTGAGTTTGACGGATACAATCAAGTTAAATATTCCTATTATCAGTGCTGGAATGGATACTGTTACTGAATCCAAGATGGCAATCTCTATGGCGCGCCAAGGTGGAGTTGGCATTATTCATAAAAACATGAGTATTGAAGAGCAGGCAGAACAAGTCGTTACGGTAAAACGTTCGGAAAATGGAGTTATTAAAAATCCTTTCTTCTTAACGCCAGAACATCAAGTGTTTGATGCAGAACACTTAATGGGGAAATACCGAATCTCAGGTGTTCCGATCGTCAATAATATGGAAGAGAAAAAATTGGTTGGTATTTTGACGAACCGCGACCTTAGATTTATTCAGGATTATTCAATGCTTATTGATGAAGTTATGACGAAAGAAAACTTAGTAACTGCTCCTGTAGGCACTACGTTAGAAGAAGCAGAGAAGACACTACAGCAATATAAGATTGAAAAACTTCCTATTGTAGATGAAAAAGGGATCCTAAATGGTTTGATCACCATTAAAGATATCGAAAAAGTAATTGAGTTCCCGAGTGCTGCAAAAGACCAAGCTGGCCGTCTGTTGGTCGGTGCAGCTGTAGGAGTGACTGTAGATACGTCTACACGCGTGGAGAAGTTAGTACAAGCAGAAGTCGACCTTATTGTTATTGACACGGCTCACGGTCATTCTAAGGGTGTTATTGACACTGTTAGAGAGATTCGCGCGAACTATCCGCATCTTGCGATTGTCGCAGGGAACGTGGCGACTGCGGAAGCAACAGAGGCTCTTTACGAAGCTGGTGCTGACGTGGTCAAGGTTGGAATCGGTCCTGGTTCAATTTGTACAACACGTGTAGTAGCAGGAGTCGGAGTTCCCCAAATCACAGCTATTTACGAATGTGCGTCAGTTGCTAGAAAATATGGCAAGACGATTATCGCGGATGGTGGAATTAAATACTCTGGAGATATTGTCAAAGCGCTTGCTGCCGGTGGACATGCTGTTATGCTAGGAAGCTTGTTGGCGGGTACTACAGAGAGCCCTGGTGAATCTGAAATCTTCCAAGGACGCCGTTTCAAGGTATACCGTGGCATGGGATCAGTAGCGGCAATGGAACAAGGTTCAAAAGATCGTTACTTCCAGGAAGATGAGAAGAAACTTGTACCTGAGGGTATTGAAGGTCGTATGCCCTATAAAGGACCACTAACGGATACGATCCATCAACTAGTTGGCGGTATTCGCTCTGGAATGGGCTATTGCGGGTCAAAAGATTTGGAAGCTCATCGGGAAAAGGCACAGTTTATACGTATGACAGGCGCCGGCTTACAAGAGAGTCACCCGCATCAGGTTCAGATTACGAAAGAAGCTCCTAACTACTCTGTGCGTTAACTATTATTAGAGAATCGGCAGGGAGGTAAATATACCTTCCGCCGTTCTAATGTTTTACACCTTTTTTCGTCACTTTCTATGAGCGAAAAGGTGTTTTTTTGGGATAAGGATACATGATACGGCGATAATATGGTACACTGATTTTTGATATTGTCAATACGGGGGTATAGTGAGTGAAAAAGGTAACAAGAAGATGGCTGTCAGTTTTGATGGTACCGATGATGTTGTTAATGACAATCGGAATCCATACGCCTGCGGCAAATGCAGAATCTTCCTTGGGGATTCATGTAGACGGAGCAATTTTGATTGATGCGGACAGTGGAAAAGTTTTATACGAAGAAAATGCTGATAAAGCATTAGGTATTGCAAGTATGACGAAAATGATGACGGAATACCTGATGTTTGAAGCATTGGAAGAAGGAACGATTTCTTGGGATCAAGAGTATCGGGTGAACGGATATACATATGCTGTGTCGCAAGATCGCCGTTTGAGCAATGTGCCACTTCGCCGTGATGGCACGTATACCATCCGTGAACTTTATGAAGCTGTAGCAATTTATTCAGCCAATGCTGCTACAATTGCGATCGCAGAGACAATTGCAGGAACAGAGGCAGAGTTCATAAAATTAATGAATGCCAAAGCTGAAGAGCTTGGATTAACAGACTATAAATTTGTCAATTCGACAGGTTTGAATAACAATGACTTACAGGGAATGCATCCAAGTGGGACAGGCGAGAAGGACGAAAACGTGATGCCTGCACGTTCTGTTGCCAAATTGGCCTATCACCTATTGCAAGACTATCCCGAGGTACTGGAAACTACAAAAATCAGTAAGAAGGTATTTCGCGAAGGTACAGAAGATGCCATCAATATGGATAACTGGAACTTCATGCTTCCCGGTTTAGTGTATGAGTACCCGGGAGTCGATGGCTTGAAGACGGGAACTACTGAGTTTGCGGGACATTGTTTTACAGGTACTGCCACTCGTGCTGATAAACGGGTTATTGCAGTTGTAATGAATGCTGTAGATACAAAGGGTGTTGGTTCGTATCAAGCACGTTTTGATGCTACTCGTGCATTGTTTGACTATGGCTTCAGTCAATTTACTGAAACAGAGCTTTTACCTGCAGGACATCAGTTCAAGAAACAAAAAACATTAGGTGTCATCAAAGGGAAAGAGAAGAAAGTTGGAATTGCCACAAAAGAACCTGTTAGCATGTTGATTCGCAACAGTGAGAAAAAAGAGTATGAACCTGAGCTTGTGCTCGACAAAAAGCTTGTGAAAGATGGAAAAGTTCAAGCACCATTGAAAAAAGGTACAGTGATCGGCCATGTGAAGTTAGTAAAAAAAGATGGTTCGGACCTTGGCTTTATCGATGGGGAAACAGCGGGCACTGAAGTTGTGACAACGGAAGAAGTGAAGAAAGCAGGATGGTTCTCTCTAACGATGGGAGCAATCGGAGATTTCTTTGCCAGCGCTTGGAAGAGTTCAACTGGTTTTGTAAAAGGATTATTTGATTGATGTAAAGCAACGGACCTATAAACTAGGTGTCGTTGCTTTTTTTATGTTCCAGACTTGCAATAGAGTGTCAATTCCTGTCGTGATCTCCTCTTCCGACAATCCACCAAAACCGATGAGGAAGGAGGGGGTGGACAAGCTAGGGACAGTTCGGTAGGTATCTAGGCCGCGAACTTTGATTCCCACGGATAATGCTTTCTCCAGCAATTCCTCTTCAGTACTCTCTATATGTACATGCAGCAAAATATGCATGCCAGCTTCATCGCCTGAGAACGAAATAAAAGGCTCGTAAAGTTTCAATACTTCAGTCAGAACTTGCATCTTTCGACGATAAATTTTGCGCATCCGATTGAGATGGCGGGAGAATTTTCCGTCGGCCATGAAGCGCGCAAGAACATGCTGATCGATCCTTGGAACCGAAGATGAATAGGGAATGAATGCTTGCCGATACATTTCCAGTAGCAGCGGAGGAAGCACCATGTAAGCAATACGCATCGAAGGCATAAGCGATTTTGTGAAGGTGCTCAGGTAAATAACGTTTTCGCCCTTATCCATTCCCTGCAATGAAGGGATGGGACGGCCGCGATAACGGAATTCACTGTCATAATCGTCCTCAATAATAAAAAAGTCAGGATTGGAAGCTGCCCAGTTCAAGAGAGCCGTTCTGCGTGCTGCAGTGAGCACTGTACCCGTTGGAAACTGATGAGAAGGGGTAACGTAGGCAATTGTTGCATTCGATCGTTGAAGGGCTTTTACGTCCATTCCCTCTTGATCCACTGCAATCGGGATTGTTTGCCTATGGCTTTCTGAAAACACATGCCTTGTCATCAAGTAACCGGGATCTTCAATAGCATAGCGAGCCTCCTCGCCCAGTATCCGAATAATCAATGGCAGTAATTGTTCTGTTCCGGAGCCAACGATAATTTGTCCAGGCGTACAGTCTACTCCACGTGAGTGATATAAATAACGTGCGATTTCCCGGCGTAATTCTAGATCGCCGTGTGGGTCGCCCAACAGTAATAGATGGGAATGAGATGAATCTATTATATCGCGTGCATACTTCCTCCAATCTGAGAAGGGGAAGTGATCTGTATCAATCGCCCCTGCAGAAAAATCGTAGAGAATTGGCTCTTCCTTTATTTTTTGCACGGCAGCGGGGATTTCTAATTTCATTGGCTGCACATAGGCCAGTTCTTCAATCTTTTGAACGAAGTACCCTTTTCTTGGTTCTGCAGCAATGAAACCTTCTGCAGCTAGCTGGTCATAGGCCAATTCGATAGTTGTTTGGCTGACGTTCAGAAAGTCCTCCAACTGACGTTTAGAAGGCAGCTTCATCCCTACAGGAAATTTTCCATCAATGATATCTTGTCGAATTTGATTGTATATTTGCTGATATAACGGAATGTCTGATGTTTTCTGAAGCTCAATGAAAATCATATCCATGCTAAAAACTTCCTTCTGACCACTTCACTTATTGTCTATCTGGCTATTTCAATGTGGTCAAATTCGATTATACTGAAAATATCGAAAAGGGGGAAGAGATATGAACTTTAAATATGGTGGAGTTATCATGGATGTAATTAATGCAGAGCAAGCACGAGTGGCGGAAGCAGCAGGTGCAATAGCGGTCATGGCGTTGGAGCGGGTACCGTCGGATATTCGGGCAGCAGGTGGTGTCGCACGGATGGCGGATCCTCGCATTGTTGAAGAAGTGCAACAAGCTGTTTCTATTCCGGTTATGGCAAAAGCACGAATCGGTCATATTTCCGAAGCACGTGTACTCGAATCACTTGGCGTCGACTTTATTGATGAAAGTGAAGTATTGACACCTGCCGACGATGAGTTTCATCTTCTCAAGAGTGATTTTAATGTGCCATTTGTCTGCGGTGCACGTAACTTAGGGGAGGCGGCTCGTCGCTTGGGTGAAGGAGCGAAGATGCTCCGAACAAAAGGGGAGCCGGGCACAGGAAATATCGTGGAAGCGGTTCGTCACTTACGTATGATCAATGCACAAGTAAATAAAGTAGTGCATATGAGCAAGGATGAATTGATGACGGAAGCGCGCGACTTAGGGGCGCCATATGAAATTTTATTAGCGATTAAAGAAGCAGGACGTTTACCAGTCATCAATTATTCAGCAGGCGGTGTGGCGACTCCTGCGGATGCAGCATTGATGATGGAGCTAGGTGCGGATGGCGTATTCGTTGGCTCCGGCATTTTTAAGTCGGATAATCCGGAAGCATTTGCGCGTGCGATTGTACAGGCAACGGCAGACTTTCAAAATTACGGGCTGATTGCAAATTTATCAAAAGGTATTGGAACCCCAATGAAAGGTTTGGAAATGTCGACGCTGGCGGATAGTGAATTAATGGCAGCACGCAGTTTATAACGTAAGAACATGTTATGGGTGGGATGACCGTCCATGACATGTTTCCAATGGTTTGATCGACATCTATTATCATGAACCTTGTCATTGAAGATTATTTGTAGTATGGTATATCTAATTTCACATATTTCACGATGATAGGAAGCAGTAGCAACTAGGTTTTTTCAAAGAGAGCCAGCGGGTGGTGTGAGCTGGTAAAAACCGTTGTGAATCCGTCCTGGAGTAGCAGAACTGAAGTCAGTAGGTTCTTGCCGGTCAGTTGAGCCGATATCTCAAACAAGTGGACTGGGTAACCAGTCAATTTGGGTGGCAACGCGGGTAGTTCTCGTCCCTTTTATAGGGGATGGAGGGCTTTTTTTATTGTTTTTTTCTATGTGGATTATCTAAAGGGAGGCGAGTTGTATGCTAGACAGTAAAGTATTGCGTGCAAATTTTGAAGAGGTAAAGGAAAAGTTGAGTAAACGAGGAGAAGATTTAACCGATTTTGATAAGTTTGGCGGGTTAGACGAGAAGCGTCGCGAAATCTTATCGAAGGTTGAAATTTTAAAAGCAGAGCGAAATGAAGTCTCACAACAAGTTGCGCAAATGAAACGTAATAAAGAAAATGCCGATGAAGTCATCGTAAGAATGCGGGAAGTTGGCGAAGAAATTAAAGCTTACGATCAAGAGCTTGCAAAAGTAGAAGAAGAATTAAACTATGTGCTAATGCGTATTCCGAATATCCCGCATGAAAGCGTACCGGTCGGGGACAGTGAGGATGATAATGTTGAAGTCCGTACATGGGGAGATCAACCGAACTTTAGCTTTGAACCCAAACCGCATTGGGAGCTTGGAACAGACCTGCAGTTACTGGATTTTGAACGAGCAGCAAAAGTAACGGGCAGCCGTTTTGTATTTTACCGTGGACTCGGTGCACGTCTGGAGCGTGCGTTGATCAATTTCATGATGGATCTTCATCAGGAAGAGCATGGATATGAAGAAATGTTGCCGCCGTATTTGGTAAACCGTGCAAGCTTAACGGGAACAGGTCAACTACCTAAATTTGAAGAGGATGCGTTTTTGGTTGAAGAAGAAGATTATTTCTTGATTCCGACATCTGAAGTGCCGGTAACGAATTTTTACCGAGAAGAAATTTTAGACGGGGCTAAATTACCACAAGCGTTTGCTGCATATAGCACGAATTTCCGTTCAGAAGCGGGCTCTGCTGGTCGTGATACACGCGGATTAATCCGTCAACATCAATTCAATAAAGTGGAACTTGTTCGTTTCGTAAAGCCAGAAGACTCTTACGATGAGTTGGAAAAATTGACAGGGCACGCAGAGCGTGTATTGCAATTATTAAACTTGCCTTATCGCGTATTGAAGATGTGTACAGCGGATTTAGGATTCACGGCAGCGAAAAAGTATGACTTAGAGGTATGGATTCCGACGCAAAATGTGTACCGTGAAATCTCATCTTGTTCAAACTTTGAAGATTTCCAGGCACGCAGAGCTTCTATTCGTTTCCGTCGGGAAGCAGGCGCGAAGCCAGAATACGTTCATACATTAAATGGCAGTGGATTGGCAGTTGGTAGGACAGTAGCTGCAATTTTGGAGAACTATCAGCAAGAAGACGGTTCAGTCGTCATTCCTGAAGTACTTCGTCCGTATATGGGTGGAAGAGAAAAAATCGAGGCACCAAAATAATAAGAAAAGAAGCTCACTCCAGGACTCCGTCTTGGTAACGGGCTTCTTTTTTTTCTTCTTTTCTTTTCCGGCGAATGGCACGAAAAAAATTGGTCAATAGCTGACCGCATTCTTCTGCCAATACACCTTCCTTCACTTCACATTCATGATTGAAGCGAGGGTCATTAAGCAATTGATAGAATGTATGAACGCAACCACCTTTTGGATCACGCGCACCATACACTACACGAGGAATACGTGATTGCAGAATGGCGCCTGCACACATCGGACAAGGCTCTAAGGTGACATATAAAACAGCATCTTCCAGTCTCCAGCTCCCTAATGTTTCACAAGCAAGTTGAATTGCTGAAAGCTCAGCATGGGTCACAGCATTCTGAGTTGTTTCACGTAAATTATGGGCAGATGCAATGACTTTGCCGTCATGGACGATAACTGCTCCAATCGGGACCTCTCCTAAAGTCTCAGCTTTCTTTGCCTCATCTATAGCTAACATCATATAGTACTGATCATCTTTGTGCATTTCGTCCACTCCTTACAAATAGTCTATCATGTGAAAGGTCAAAATCAATATTTCAAATGTTCCACGTGAAACATTTAGGGGACGATGGATGAATTTGATTGCCTCAATAGGGAATCCGTCCATAAAGAATTATAAAAGTTTGAGTTGTTACTCAACAGAAAACTACTTTTAGTTAATTACTACTTTAAGAAATGGGGATTTTCCACTGAATTCAGATAAGTACCATACCTGGCCTTCTGATGTGTTAAAATAAAACATGTATCTAAATTGGAAGGGTGAAGGCCACGTGTTTGTTCCATTCATTGCTGTCGAAGGTCCGATCGGTGTAGGGAAGACTACATTGACTGCAGCGATTGCGAAGACTTTTAGCTATCAACAGCTTCAAGAAATCAGCAGTGAAAATCCATTTTTGGATCAATTTTATCAGGATAAAGAAAAGTGGAGTTTCCAAACAGAGATGTTCTTTTTGTGCAATCGTTATGAGCAATTGAAACAAATCAATAAAGACTATATATCCGCGGGTATTCCTGTTGTAGCGGATTATCATATTTTTAAGAATATGCTGTTTGCGCAGCGTACACTGGAAGCCAGTGACCTAGCTAAATATAAAGAAATTTACCGTATTTTGACACAGGATTTACCAATGCCAAATATCATCATTTCATTGTCGGCTAGCTTGTCGACATTACAACAGAGAATTCATGAGCGCGGACGTTATTATGAGTCCGATATGGATTCTGACTATTTACAACTGCTTTCGGACGATTACAGTTCCTACATACCTGAGTTTGAAAAAACACATCCTGACATCTCTGTTCTCCATATAGACGGTGATCAGATGGATTTTGTGCGTAACACGCAAGACTTGAAGAATATTTTGGCTAGAGTGGATGCAGCTGTACAGAAAGGTTTGAATTTGAATGAAACTACATGAAATTCCAAAGAATAGCGTTTTTGCAGTGGCAGGAATGGTAGGTGTAGGTAAGTCTACGATGACTAAAGCTCTTGCATCGCGTCTTGGCTTTCAAGCATCCTTTGAAAATGTAGCAGAAAACCCTTATTTAGACCGTTTTTATAGTGATTTTGAACGGTGGAGTTTTCACTTGCAGATCTTCTTTTTGGCAGAACGTTTTAAAGAGCAGAAGCGGATTTTTGAAAATGGCGGTGGCTTTGTACAAGATCGCTCTATTTACGAGGATGTTGGAATTTTTGCGAAAATGCATGCTGATGAAGGTACGATGGATAGTGTGGATTATACCACTTACATGAATTTGTTCGAAGCGATGGTCATGACTCCTTACTTTCCGCATCCAGACGCCTTAATTTACTTGGAAGGTTCATTGGAATCGATACTTGAACGAATCGAACGGCGGGGAAGAGAGATGGAGTTGCAGACGTCTCGCGGTTATTGGGAAGAAACACATCGTCGATATGAGAAATGGATTGATTCGTTCACGGCATGCCCTGTCGTACGATTGAATATTGAGGACTATGATGTATTGAGGAATGAACAAGATGTGGATCAAATTATTGATAAAATAGCGAATGTGATAAAAAAAGAGCCGACTCCCGATAAGTAATTGGGGATGTCGCCTCTCTGGCCTTTTAATGTGCTGGGACTTCTGTGAAGAATTCTTGATATAATTCACGTAGGACGAGATTTTCATCCTTTTCTTGAATACCGAAAACCAAACTGACTTCAGAGGATCCTTGGTTGATCATTTCGATATTGGCGCCTGTCCGTGCAATAGCGGATGCCGCACGTGCTGCCAGACCTCGAGTATGACGCATGCCTTCTCCTACAAGTACGACCATGGAATAGTCATGTTGGAAATGCACATCGTCGGGGTGCAACTCTGTTTCGATGCGATTTATAATACGCGCTTCTTTTTCATCCGTTAAGTGTTCGCTGCGAATAATAACGGAGAGGTTGTCGATTCCTGACGGTGTATGCTCATAAGGAATTTCTTCTTCCTCGAGAATTTGCAGCAAGTGGCGTCCGAAACCGATTTCTAAGTTCATCAAGTATTTATCTACGAATAGCGTTGAGAAGCCATTATCAGCCGCAATGCCGACGACGGATTGGAGTGCATGGTCTCGGTTTCGTACGATCATGGTACCCGGCGCGCTAGGATTGTTCGTGTTTTTGATGCATACAGGAATCTTGTGGCGAAATGCTGGAACCAGTGCTTCCTCATGGAAAACTGTAAAGCCTGCGTAGGCAAGTTCACGCATCTCTCGATAGGTCATCGTATCAATTGCCTGTGGGTTCTCGATGACTGTTGGATTCGCTGAAAAAACGCAATCCACGTCGGTGAAATTTTCATAAAGTTCTGCGTTTGTAGCGGCTGCTAAGAGTGCACCCGTAATGTCGGAGCCTCCCCGATTGAATGTACGCAATGTTCCATCTTCTGTATAGCCAAAAAAGCCTGGGAATACGACAATGCCCTTTTTATCGCGTAAAGTGCATAGTTTTTCATTACCTTCAGGTAAAGCGCGAACGCGTTCTGGGCGGTGGTTAACGAGCAGACCACCTTCACGCGGATTAACATACTCTGCGTCAATACCAATATGTTGGAAATACGCAGCAATTAATTTCGCATTGTTGTCTTCACCGGCAGCTTTTAGACTATCTATATACAAGATTTCATCTGATTGATCTTTCTTTAACCGTCGAATTAAATCTTGTTCGATGATTTGAGCAATCCCGCTATCGAGATCAAGACCTTCAGCGATTTGTTGATAGCGTTCCACGACATTATGTAATGCATCAGTTGGATCTTTTCCGGCTAGTGAAGTGTCTGCCAGGTCAATCAGCAGGTCTGTCACTTTAATATCTTCAGAAAAGCGTTTACCCGGAGCAGAAACTACGACGATTTTTCTAGAGGGATCAGACACGACAATGTCGACCACTTTACGGATTTGTTCCGCAGATGCGACGGAAGTTCCGCCAAATTTACAAACTTTCATTATATACCAGATCCTATCTATTTGAGATTATCTATCTATTATTTTAGAAAATTCATGATAACGGGTTGTTATTGAAGGCGGAATTCTCTATAATTGTCCTTATGCGAAGAACGATTGTTTTTTCATAGTGTACATTGTAGATGGGAGAATCGTCAAATGAAAAATGAAATTAATATTGGTTTGCTTGGCTACGGAGTTGTAGGAAGCGGCGTGGCAACCATCTTACATAACCATCAGGAAGATTTACGCCACAAGTTAGGTGTCCCTGTATCGATTAAGAAAGTAGTCGTTAAGGATTTAGAGAAAAAGCGTAACGGTGTTATATCGAAAGAAATGTTTACAACTTCTTTGGATGAAGTTCTCAATGATCCGGAAATTGATTTAGTGGTAGAAGTAATGGGAGGAACGTCAGCCGCTCAAGAGGCAATACGACGTTCATTGGAAGCAGGCAAAGGTGTTGTGACTGCAAACAAAGATGTCATGGCAGAGTCAGGTCCTGAATTATTGAAACTGGCAGATGAAAATAAATGTGATCTATTATATGAAGCGAGTGTAGGTGGAGGAATTCCATTGATTCGCACGCTGGAAGATGGATTAGCGTCCGACCGGATTACCGCATTGACAGGTATCGTCAATGGAACAACGAACTTTATTCTTACAAAAATGAAGCATGAAAATAAAACTTATGAGGATGCACTTGCAGAAGCAACGGAATTAGGATTTGCAGAAGCAGATCCATCTGCAGATGTTGATGGTATCGATGCTGCTCGAAAAATGGTAATCTTGGCTTCATTATCATTCTCTACGGAAGTCCGTCTTGATGATGTGTTCGTCCGTGGTATGAAAGAAATCAAAGATGGTGATTTGCAGCTGGCAGAACAGTTTGGTTATACAATCAAAATGGCTGGCTCTGCACGTAAAGACGAGGATGGCATCGAGGTAGCGGTGGAACCGGTTTTCTTCCCGAACTCTCACCCGTTGGCAACGGTCAATAATGAATTCAATGCGGTATATGTCTACGGTGATGCAGTCGGTGAAACAATGTTCTATGGACCTGGAGCGGGCTCCATGCCAACCGCGACTTCAGTAACAGGTGATGTGGTAGCCGCTTGCCGTAATTTATTGCTAGGCGTGAATGGTAAGAGATTACATGCTCCGCAATATGAGCGAAAAGTGAAGAGTGACGATCAGAAGTATGCTCGCTATTTCCATCGAATTACGGTACGCGATGAAGTAGGCGTTTTGACGGAACTGACTTCTATATACAGCCATCATAAAGCAAGTTTAGCTACGGTCGTTCAAGACTCAGAGCTGCATGAAGAAGGTGCGGACTTAATTTTCATTACCCATAAAATATCTCGTCAACAACATTTGGATATTTTACAGGACTTAAAAGATACACCAACGGTCATTGACATTTCGAGTCATTACCGGGTGGAAGGAGAATAATTTATTATGAGACGATGGAATGGATTGATCGAAGAATATAAGGAATGGCTGCCTGTTACGGAGAACACACCTGCATTGACTTTGCAGGAGGGGAATACACCGCTGATTCACTTGGAGAACTTGTCGAAGCAGTGGGGAATCAATCTCTATGTAAAAACGGAAGGTACAAATCCTACAGGTTCATTTAAAGACCGCGGTATGGTCATGGCGGTTGCCAAAGCGAAAGAGGAAGGGAAAACTGCATTGATCTGCGCATCAACGGGTAACACATCCGCTGCTGCAGCGGCGTACGGTGCACGTGCCGGAATGCGGACAATTGTCGTAATCCCGGAAGGTCGCATCGCGCTTGGTAAATTGGCACAGGCAAAAATGTATGGAGCAGAAATTGTAGCAATCGAAGGTAACTTCGACGAAGCACTTCGTATGGTCCGTGAAGTCGGTGAAGGAAAGATTGCATTGGTGAATTCCGTTAACCCTTATCGTTTGGAAGGTCAAAAGACCGTAGCATTCGAAGCGATCGAGCAGCTCGGCAAAGTGCCGGATATCTTCGCATTGCCTGTTGGAAATGCCGGAAATATCTCTGCTGCGTGGAAAGGCTTCAAAGAGTACGCGGAGAAAAAAGGTACAGGTACACCGAAGTTACTAGGCGTACAAGCGGATGGGGCAGCGCCAATTGTTTATGATCGTGTATTCGAAGAGCCAGAAACTGTTGCAACGGCCATTCGCATTGGGAATCCTGCAAGTTGGCACCTAGCGACTCAAGCATTAGAAGAATCTGGCGGCGATATTCTCTCCGCAACAGACGAAGAAATTCTAGAAGCCTATCAATTACTTGCTGCGTCAGATGGAATCTTCGCGGAGCCTGCATCTTGTGCAACGATTGCAGGGATCAAAAAACGTTTAGATGCCGGATTAATTGATAAAGGTACAACCATTGTCGGAATCCTGACAGGAAATGGCTTGAAGGACCCTGAGACAGCGATTAACGTTAACTCCGATAAGCCATTAATGACGAATGAACAATTTGATAACTTTCTTAAAGAATTGAAAGAGGGGAACGACTAATGACGGAAGCCGGTTTTTCAGTGACCGTGCCAGCCACGACGGCGAATCTCGGACCCGGCTTCGATCATTTAGGTCTTGCCCTTTCACTTAAAATGACAATAGAAGTATCTTCTGCCGCACAGTGGCATATTCAGTATCAAGATAAGGAATATGCCTCGCTGCCAACAGACGAAACAAATTTAATTGTACAGACCATTCAACAGGTAGCTTCACGATATGGTCAAGTTGTGGCGCCCCACAAGTTGGTTGGTTACTCTGATATTCCTTTAGGAAAAGGTTTAGGGAGCAGTGCAACAGCAATTGCTGCAGGAATTGAAATTGCGAGCGAACTGGCAGAGCTGCATTTATCACCTCAAGATAAACTCCGAATCGGCAGTGAGTTGGAGGGGCATGCAGATAACATAACGGCTGCATTGCTCGGTGGGATTACTGTATCCTATTTTACAGAAGAACAGATGGAAGTCCTGACATTCCCTGCACCCCCGATTGGCGTCGTGATAATGGTTCCGCCGGTCGCATTGAAAACAGAAGCTTCTCGCGGACTATTGCCTGAGCAAGTGACGCATAAGACAGCGATTCAAGGAAGTGCAGCGGGCAGTTTGATGACAGCAGCAATTGCGCAAGCTGACTGGGTAACAGCGGGCCGTATGATGGAACGAGATATTTTTCACGAACCATACCGTAAGATCGGATTTCCTGAATTTGATGAAATTCGATTAGCGTGTAAAGAAATCGGTGCGTACGGCATGACGATCAGTGGGGCAGGTCCCTCACTTTTCATTGCTGTCCCGCCTGAGACCGAGCAACAAGTAGCAGCTTTGCTTGATCAACGTTTTCCGCATTATCAGGCGATTGCGTTGCAACCAGCAGAGCAAGGTGCGTATATTTCAAAATAAAGAAGCATCCGGGCTATATGCTCGGATGCTTCTTTATTTTTATGCAATAAAAAAACGTTACATCATGTAACGTGTAATGTCAAAAATATGGCGGAGGAAGAGGGATTCGAACCCCCGCGGGCTTTAACACCCCTGTCGGTTTTCAAGACCGATCCCTTCAGCCGGGCTTGGGTATTCCTCCGTGTTGGACAAGTAATACTTTATCATGTTCTAAAAGTAATGTCAACGGTTATTCTTTAACTTTTCTTTTCTTCGATAAAATATGCGCCATATATAGAAACTTAGTAGGCCAGCCGCTTGAACAGCAACCGCATAAGTAAAGTTCAAATTTGAATTTGAGTAGATCATGATAAGTAAACCGATTAGGACAGCCGGCAGTACAACCACTGTGTACATACGCACTTCAGGGTTTCGAAAACTTAGTTCAAACTCTTTCATTTGAAACACCGCCTTTCTATATATTCTATCGTATTCAACACGTTGGTACAATAAATGTTTGATTTTTAGTGTGGAAGCTGTATAATTAGAAATGCCGTGCTAGGTGGGGAATTAGCGGTGCCCTGTAACTTGCAATCCGCTCTAGCAAGACTGAACTCCTTCTCGAGGCTGTCCGCATGTAGGGTCTGCCTCTTGCACGTAGTGTTGACGTCTGGGTCCTGCGCAATGGGAACCCATGAACCATGTCAGGTCCGGAAGGAAGCAGCATTAAGTGGACTCTCTCATGTGCCGCGGGGTAGCCTAGGCCGAGCCAACGACAAGAGTAACGCTTATGTGCGGCAGTCGAAGGAAGGTGCACGGCTTTAATTGAACAATTCACTCGTCCGTTCTTAGAATGGGCGAGTTTTTTATGTCCTGAAAATGGTGTATACTTTGAAGGAGAATGAATTCATCTAACGAAAGGGAGCGATTTGCGATGGCGGAGAAACAAATGAACGTAGAAAGTTTTAATTTGGATCACACGAAAGTAAAAGCACCTTATATTCGATTAGCAGGAACTTCTGAAGGACAGAACGGGGACAAAATTTATAAGTACGATTTGCGTTTTTGTCAACCAAATAAAGAGCATATGGATATGCCTTCCATTCATTCATTGGAACATATGATGGCAGAGTTTAGCAGGAATCATTCAGACCAAATTGTGGATATCAGTCCGATGGGTTGCCAAACCGGTTATTATTTAGCAGTCATCAACCATGAAGACTATGAAGAGATCCTTTCTATAGTAGAAAAAACATTGAATGACGTGTTAGTGGCTACCGAAGTGCCTGCTTGTAATGAAGTACAGTGCGGTTGGGCAACAAGCCACAGTTTAGAAGGAGCCAAGGAGCTTGCACGTAATATGCTGTCGAAGAAAGATAAGTGGACTGAGATTTTTGCGTAAGACTTTCAAGAGATCGTAAAGCCATAAAAGCAGTATTCATGCTATAATAGAAGTATTATGCAAAATGGAGAAAAGGGGGAAATGCAGTTGATTTATCAAGCATTATATCGAGCCTATAGACCGCAGACATTCGGCGAAATGTCCGGTCAGCA
The DNA here is from genome assembly GCF_038615825.1 of Sporosarcina sp. FSL K6-3508. Lineage (NCBI taxonomy): Bacteria > Bacillati > Bacillota > Bacilli > Caryophanales > Caryophanaceae > Sporosarcina > Sporosarcina sp. FSL K6-3508. The sequence goes on from NZ_CP152016.1 coordinate 31,731, forward strand.
GGCTATCAAGCAGACACTGCAAAATACCCTTCTCCATCAGAAAACGACGCACGCGTATTTGTTTTCAGGTCCGCGCGGAACAGGGAAGACAAGTGCGGCAAAAATTTTCGCGAAAGCCTTGAACTGTGAGAACGGACCGGCAACGGAGCCGTGCAATGAATGTGAAACGTGTAAAAGTATCACAGAAGGATCGAATACCGATGTCACCGAATTTGACGCAGCCTCCAATTCACGTGTCGAAGAGATCCGCGATATTATTGAACGTGTTCATGTTGCTCCGTCGAATGCACGTTTTAAAGTGTATATCATTGATGAAGTGCATATGCTCTCGAACTCGGCATTTAACGCATTGTTGAAAACATTGGAAGAGCCTCCTGCCCACGTGGTATTTATTCTAGCAACAACCGAGCCTCATAAATTGCCGCTTACGATCATTTCTAGATGCCAACGATTTGAATTTAAACCGATTACAGCTGGGGAAATCATGCAGCGCATGAGGAAAGTGCTGGACGATATCGGTGTGAAAGCGGAGGACGGGGCAATGCGGGCAATTGCACAAGCAGCCACTGGCGGTATGCGAGATGCTCTCAGTATGCTAGACCAGGCAGTGTCGTTCAGCGGAGATGAGCTGACCACAGAAGATGCGTTGTTAGTGACAGGAGCGATTGGAGAAGAGATTTTTTATCAGCTTGCTCAAGCAATCCAAGCAAAAGATGCGGGTTCTGCACTTACTTTGTTGCACCAATTAATAGCAGAAGGTAAGGATGTTGGCAGATTGGCGGAGGATATGATCACATTTTTCCGCGACATACTATTGCTTGGCACAGCACCTGAGCTGACAGATTTGCTGGAACTGATTTCGGATGGTGAAAAGTTCAAAGAGTTGGCGCAAGGGTTTCATTCCGATGACCTGTACCGGTACATTGATATATTGTCGAAAACTCAACAGGAGATGCGGTTCTCCAATCATGGGAAGGTTTATATCGAGTCGGCGCTCTTGAAAATGATCCATTCAGGTGATCAACGTGTGGCTTCATCTTCTGCAGCAGATCCTGAAACGGCTCAAAAACTGGCTGTGTTGGAACAGACTGTTCGTCAGCTTCAACAACAATTGGCAGCGAGTCCTGTGCAACAAGCTACCGCAGAATCTCAAGCTCCAACTCGTCGGGCTGCTTCAACTGCGTCAAGATCTGCCAAAGTACCAACAGGTAAGATCGTTGAAGTGTTGAAATCCGCAACAAAGTCGGATATACAGACAATACGAGAGCAGTGGGCCGGGATGATGCAAAGTTTACAGAGATCTCATGCGGCTTTATTGGAAGAGACTGAACCGGTAGCGGCATCTGAGTCGGCTTTTGTGTTAAAATTCAAGTATGAAATTCATTGCTTGATGGCGTCAGAGAATGGAACGCTGCAAGCAGGACTGTCTGAAGCATTGTTGCGTCTAACAGGAAAAGCGTATGAAGTGATTTATGTCGCGGAAGATAGCTGGCTGAAAGTACGACAAGACTTCATTCAAAAGAATGGCCTGACCGTTCAGAAAAATCGGGAGTCCTCTCAACAATCGGAAGTGGAGCAATCCGCTTCAGCATTTATGGAGGAAGCGACTCTTGAACAAGCGGATCCCCTCGTAACAGAGGCGGAGAAACTTTTTGGAAAAGATTTTATTACTATAGAAGAAGATTAAATTCTTGAGGAGGAATTGACAATGCGTGGAATGGGAAATATGCAAGGTATGATGAAGCAAATGCAGAAGATGCAAAAGAAGATGGCAGAGGCTCAGGAAAACTTAGGTGAAGAGCGAATGGAAGGTACAGCTGGCGGTGGAATGGTGAAGGTTATCGTATCCGGACATAAAGAAGTCTTGGAAGTCATCATCGATCCAGAAGCAGTAGATCCAGAAGATGTGGAAATCCTACAAGATTTAATTGTTATTGCAACAAATGAAGCGATAACAAAAGCGGAAGAATTAACGAACTCCACAATGGGGCAATTTACTAAAGGAATGAACTTGCCCGGGATGTTCTAGGAGGCTGTGTAGTTATGCATTATCCGGAACCTATATCTAAACTAATGGATAGTTTTATGAAATTGCCAGGCATCGGCCCCAAAACTGCGGGTCGTCTGGCGTTTTTTGTATTAAGTATGAAAGAAGATACGGTACTCGACTTTGCAAAAGCGCTCGTCGATGCAAAGCGTAACTTGCAATTCTGTTCGGTATGCGGTCATATAACAGATATTGATCCATGTCATATCTGTCAGGACCAATCGCGCGATCGTTCGACGATCTGTGTGGTGCAAGATCCGAAAGATGTGATTGCTATGGAAAAGATGCGCGACTACCGCGGGTTATATCATGTCTTACAGGGGGCAATCTCTCCTATGGATGGTATTGGACCGGAAGATATCAATGTTCCCTCCTTATTGACTAGATTGCAAGATGAGGAAGTACAAGAATTGATTCTTGCAACGAACCCTACTATAGAAGGAGAAGCAACAGCGATGTATATATCCCGTCTTGTTAAACCATCCGGCATTACAACTACTCGTATCGCTCATGGTCTACCAGTCGGCGGCGACTTGGAGTACGCGGACGAAGTCACACTTTCGAGAGCATTGGAAGGCCGCCGAGAATTGTGAGGAGTGTGAGATGTTGTTTGGAAAAAAGAATAAATTAAAAAAAGAATATGATGACCGGCTTCGTGATTTAATGTTGGAAGCAAAAGAAGATTGGGAACGAGCACGAGAAGTTGAGAGTTATATTAACGATTATGACGAGGATGTCCTGACACAACGTAAAATGGCTGAGTGTAGATACTTCTATCTGTTTCGTGAAGCAAAGATACGGAATTTAGGGAACGGTTGAACTAAAAGCTAGCAGAAACGCATATAGATAAGTATCTATGAAAGAAAGGGCGTTTTCTGTGAGAGTTTTAGTAATAGTTGCCTTAGGTATTGTTTCACTAATTTTATTAAGTATGAGTAAAACAACCTTAGAAAAAAACATGGAGCGCTTGTCTGTCTTCTGGTTTCGCTTGGCTTTTGCGTTCTTTGTACTCTTCTTAATGAACATTGCAGGTGGGTTTATTGGGATCTACGTGCCGGTAAACATTGCTTCAGGCATCATCTTGGCAGTCTTAGGAGTACCAGGATTCGCGGCGTTATGCGGTTTCGCTATTCTTTTTTAAAAAGAATAGCGAAAAAGCTTGCAATATAAAATGTACGGTGGTATATTTATAAGCGTCGCATCGGGGAGTTGCAAAACACCCGAACAACACAAAAAACTTTTCAAGAAAAAGTGTTGACAACAAAACGGCGATTTGGTATTATAAGAAAGTTGCCTCTTGCGAAAGAGTAGCCATATGAACCTTGAAAACTGAACAGCAAAACGTTAACGAATTATACGTTTGTGCATCGGCTCTGCCGGTGACATAAACAAAATGAGTATCTTAAATGATGCCAGCAAGAAATCGAGCTAACTCGAATTTCTCTTTTATGGAGAGTTTGATCCTGGCTCAGGACGAACGCTGGCGGCGTGCCTAATACATGCAAGTCGAGCGAATCTTTGGGAGCTTGCTCCTAAAGATTAGCGGCGGACGGGTGAGTAACACGTGGGCAACCTACCTTACAGATGGGGATAACTCCGGGAAACCGGGGCTAATACCGAATAATCCATTTCTTCGCATGAAGAGATGTTGAAAGACGGTTTCGGCTGTCACTGTGAGATGGGCCCGCGGCGCATTAGTTAGTTGGTGGGGTAACGGCCTACCAAGACCACGATGCGTAGCCGACCTGAGAGGGTGATCGGCCACACTGGGACTGAGACACGGCCCAGACTCCTACGGGAGGCAGCAGTAGGGAATCTTCCACAATGGACGAAAGTCTGATGGAGCAACGCCGCGTGAGTGAAGAAGGTTTTCGGATCGTAAAGCTCTGTTGTAAGGGAAGAACACGTACAGGAGTAACTGCCTGTACCTTGACGGTACCTTACCAGAAAGCCACGGCTAACTACGTGCCAGCAGCCGCGGTAATACGTAGGTGGCAAGCGTTGTCCGGAATTATTGGGCGTAAAGCGCGCGCAGGCGGTCCTTTAAGTCTGATGTGAAAGCCCACGGCTCAACCGTGGAGGGTCATTGGAAACTGGAGGACTTGAGTACAGAAGAGGAAAGCGGAATTCCACGTGTAGCGGTGAAATGCGTAGAGATGTGGAGGAACACCAGTGGCGAAGGCGGCTTTCTGGTCTGTAACTGACGCTGAGGCGCGAAAGCGTGGGGAGCAAACAGGATTAGATACCCTGGTAGTCCACGCCGTAAACGATGAGTGCTAAGTGTTAGGGGGTTTCCGCCCCTTAGTGCTGCAGCTAACGCATTAAGCACTCCGCCTGGGGAGTACGGCCGCAAGGCTGAAACTCAAAGGAATTGACGGGGACCCGCACAAGCGGTGGAGCATGTGGTTTAATTCGAAGCAACGCGAAGAACCTTACCAGGTCTTGACATCCCGCTGCCCGGCATGGAGACATGCCTTTCCCTTCGGGGACAGCGGTGACAGGTGGTGCATGGTTGTCGTCAGCTCGTGTCGTGAGATGTTGGGTTAAGTCCCGCAACGAGCGCAACCCTTAATCTTAGTTGCCATCATTCAGTTGGGCACTCTAAGGTGACTGCCGGTGACAAACCGGAGGAAGGTGGGGATGACGTCAAATCATCATGCCCCTTATGACCTGGGCTACACACGTGCTACAATGGACGGTACAGAGGGCTGCAAACCCGCGAGGGGGAGCCAATCCCACAAAACCGTTCCCAGTTCGGATTGCAGGCTGCAACTCGCCTGCATGAAGCCGGAATCGCTAGTAATCGTGGATCAGCATGCCACGGTGAATACGTTCCCGGGTCTTGTACACACCGCCCGTCACACCACGAGAGTTTGTAACACCCGAAGTCGGTGGGGTAACCCTTACGGGAGCCAGCCGCCGAAGGTGGGACAGATGATTGGGGTGAAGTCGTAACAAGGTAGCCGTATCGGAAGGTGCGGCTGGATCACCTCCTTTCTAAGGATAGTATGCCATCTTGGCATTCGGAAGATGGATCTTCGATCCGTCACGTTAACGTTTTGCGTTCAGTTTTGAAGGCTCATTTTTTGAGTGTTCAAAGCTTTTTTCTTTAGACTTGTTCATTGAAAACTGGATAAAACGACATTGAAAGTAATCAAGTAATCAACCGAATCGAACATTTTGTTTGATTCATGTAAACTTTTTAACCTTCGTTCTTTCTATCGCTAGAGAGACGTTGGACCTTTTATAGGTTAAGTTAGAAAGGGCGCACGGCGGATGCCTTGGCACTAGGAGCCGATGAAGGACGGCACTAACACCGATATGCTTCGGGGAGCTGTAAGTAAGCTTTGATCCGAAGATTTCCGAATGGGGAAACCCACTGTCCGTAATGGGACAGTACGTTCACGTGAATACATAGCGTGATCGTGGCACACCCGGAGAACTGAAACATCTAAGTACCCGGAGGAAGAGAAAGAAAATCGATTCCCTTAGTAGCGGCGAGCGAAACGGGAAGAGCCCAAACCAGGAAGCTTGCTTCCTGGGGTTGTAGGACACTCTATACGGAGTTACAAAGGAATGCATTAGACGAAGCGATCTGGAAAGATCCGCCGCAGTGGGTAACAGCCCCGTAGTCGAAAGTGCATTCCCTCCAGAGTGGATCCTGAGTACGGCGGAACACGTGAAATTCCGTCGGAATCCGGGAGGACCATCTCCCAAGGCTAAATACTCCCTAGTGACCGATAGTGAACCAGTACCGTGAGGGAAAGGTGAAAAGCACCCCGGAAGGGGAGTGAAATAGAACCTGAAACCGTGTGCCTACAAATTGTCAGAGCCCGTTAATGGGTGATGGCGTGCCTTTTGTAGAATGAACCGGCGAGTTACGATTCCATGCAAGGTTAAGCTGAGAAAGCGGAGCCGCAGCGAAAGCGAGTCTGAATAGGGCGCATGAGTATGGGGTCGTAGACCCGAAACCAGGTGATCTACCCATGTCCAGGGTGAAGGTCAGGTAACACTGACTGGAGGCCCGAACCCACGTATGTTGAAAAATGCGGGGATGAGGTGTGGGTAGCGGTGAAATTCCAATCGAACCTGGAGATAGCTGGTTCTCTCCGAAATAGCTTTAGGGCTAGCCTCAAACGAAAGAATCTCGGAGGTAGAGCACTGTTTGGACGAGGGGCCCATCCCGGGTTACCGAATTCAGACAAACTCCGAATGCCGATGATTTATGTTTGGGAGTCAGACGGTGGGTGATAAGATCCATCGTCGAGAGGGAAACAGCCCAGACCACCAGTTAAGGTCCCCAAGTATCCGTTAAGTGGAAAAGGATGTGGCGCTGCCCAGACAACCAGGATGTTGGCTTAGAAGCAGCCATCATTTAAAGAGTGCGTAATAGCTCACTGGTCGAGTGGCGCTGCGCCGAAAATGTACCGGGGCTAAACGGATCACCGAAACTGTGGATTGACGCAAGTCAATGGTAGGAGAGCGTTCCAAGGGCGTTGAAGCTAGACCGGAAGGACTGGTGGAGCGCTTGGAAGTGAGAATGCCGGTATGAGTAGCGAAAGAAGGGTGAGAATCCCTTCCACCGAATGCCTAAGGTTTCCTGAGGAAGGCTCGTCCGCTCAGGGTTAGTCAGGACCTAAGTCGAGGCCGATAGGCGTAGACGATGGACAACAGGTTGATATTCCTGTACCACCTCCCCGCCGTTTGAGTAATGGGGGGACGCAGTAGGATAGGGTGAGCACGCAGTTGGTTGCGTGTCTAAGCAGTGAGGTGGAGAACGAGGCAAATCCCGTTCTCATATAACACTAGGCTGTGATGGCAAGGAGAATTGTCTCCGGAGTCCCTGATTTCACACTGCCAAGAAAAGCCTCTAGCGAGGCGGGAGGTGCCTGTACCGCAAACCGACACAGGTAGGCGAGGAGAGAATCCTAAGGTGATCGAGAGAACTCTCGTTAAGGAACTCGGCAAAATGACCCCGTAACTTCGGGAGAAGGGGTGCTCTGGTAGGGTGAATAGCCCGAGAGAGCCGCAGTGAATAGGCCCAGGCGACTGTTTAGCAAAAACACAGGTCTCTGCAAAACCGTAAGGTGACGTATAGGGGCTGACGCCTGCCCGGTGCTGGAAGGTTAAGAGGAGGGGTTAGCGCAAGCGAAGCTCTGAATTGAAGCCCCAGTAAACGGCGGCCGTAACTATAACGGTCCTAAGGTAGCGAAATTCCTTGTCGGGTAAGTTCCGACCCGCACGAAAGGCGTAACGATCTGGGCACTGTCTCAACGAGAGACTCGGTGAAATTATAATATGCGTGAAGATGCGCATTACCCGCGACAGGACGGAAAGACCCCGTGGAGCTTTACTGTAGCCTGATATTGAATTCCGGTGCAGCCTGTACAGGATAGGTAGGAGCCTTGGATTCCGGAGCGCCAGCTTCGGAGGAGGCGTTGGTGGGATACTACCCTGGCTGTATTGGACTTCTAACCCATGCCCGTGATCCGGGCAGGAGACAGTGTCAGGTGGGCAGTTTGACTGGGGCGGTCGCCTCCTAAAGAGTAACGGAGGCGCCCAAAGGTTCCCTCAGAATGGTTGGACATCATTCGTAGAGTGCAAAGGCATAAGGGAGCTTGACTGCGAGACCTACAAGTCGAGCAGGGTCGAAAGACGGGCTTAGTGATCCGGTGGTTCCGCATGGAAGGGCCATCGCTCAACGGATAAAAGCTACCCCGGGGATAACAGGCTTATCTCCCCCAAGAGTCCACATCGACGGGGAGGTTTGGCACCTCGATGTCGGCTCGTCGCATCCTGGGGCTGTAGTCGGTCCCAAGGGTTGGGCTGTTCGCCCATTAAAGCGGCACGCGAGCTGGGTTCAGAACGTCGTGAGACAGTTCGGTCCCTATCCGTCGCGGGCGCAGGAAATTTGAGAAGAGCTGTCCTTAGTACGAGAGGACCGGGATGGACATACCGCTGGTGTACCAGTTGTCTTGCCAAAGGCATCGCTGGGTAGCTATGTATGGACGGGATAAATGCTGAAAGCATCTAAGCATGAAGCCCCCTTCAAGATGAGATTTCCCATTACGCAAGTAAGTAAGATCCCTCAAAGATGATGAGGTGGATAGGTCTGGGGTGGAAGCACGGCGACGTGTGCAGCTGACAGATACTAATCGATCGAGGACTTAACCTATTTTAAGAAGTACTACTTGATGTACACAATGTCTTTTATTCAGTTTTGAGTGAACAAGCTTTACTCATCTGTCTAGTAACGATGGCGAAGAGGTCACACCCGTTCCCATACCGAACACGGAAGTTAAGCTCTTCAGCGCCGATGGTAGTCGGGGGCTTCCCCCTGTGAGAGTAGGACGTTGCTAGGCATGCGAAGCCATTCACTATGGTCCTCATAGTGATTGGCTTTTTTGTGTTCTCGAAAGATGAAGAGGAAAGTAGAAAGTTTTGATATACTAAGTAGAAGAAAAGGAGTGCGTGATAGATGAATTATGAAGATCGACCGCTTATTCAGGCGCTAGAAAACTTTCGTAAACAGCAGCCTATTTCATTCCACGTGCCTGGACATAAACATGGAGCATTGTCTGGTTTACCGCAGAATTTGCGACAGGCATTAGCCTATGACGTTACCGAACTTGCTGGTTTGGATGATCTGCATAGCCCAACAGGCGTAATTCAGCGAGTGGAAGAGAAACTGACACGTTTACATGGAAGTACTCGTAGCTTTTTCTTAGTCAACGGCTCTACTGTTGGTAATTTGGCTATGCTGTATGCAACAGTGGGGAAAGGCGATGCAGTATTGGTTCAACGAAATGCGCATAAGTCCGTGTTTCATGCGCTCGAGTTAACAGGGGCGCGGGCAGTTTTTTTATCCCCCCAGTGGGATGAAGATACGCGGACTGCAGGAGGTGTGTCGGTTGCAAATGTTAAGGAAGCGTTTAAGCAATTTTCCAACGTAAAAGCTGCCGTTTTTACAAATCCTACTTACTATGGAGTAGCAAACAGAGAGCTAGGTAAAATAATTAAAGAGTGTCATGCGTATAGAGTGCCTGTTTTAGTAGATGAAGCGCATGGTGCTCACTTCAAAGCTCATCAATCATTTCCGGAAAGTGCGCTTAGCCTAGGTGCGGATGTAGTGGTTCAATCTGCACATAAGACATTGCCGGCAATGACAATGGCTTCATTTTTACATGTACGTTCAAATTTCGTTAAAACAGAACGAGTAGCGCATTTTTTACATATGTTGCAGTCGAGTAGTCCATCCTACTTGTTGATGGCTTCATTGGATGATGCTAGGCATTATGTAGAGTCTTATAATGAAACGGATTATGCAAGCTTACAATCATACAGGCGAGAGTTACTACGAGAGCTTCAATGCATTTCCGATGTGAAAGTGGTTGAAGTAGATGATCCATTAAAGCTGCTAGTACGCGTAGAGGATAATACAGGCTTCGCTTTGCAAGACGCACTAGAAAAACAAGGCGTTTATTCGGAACTCGCAGATCTTTATCAAGTCCTTTTAGTGTTGCCTTTAGTGAAAGCCGATCATGCAGGTATTGTGAATGATGTGGTAAAGAAATTTAGAGATGCAGTAGAGTTGCTACGTGCAACGGAAAGTGATAAGCCATCGGTTAAGCTTAAAATGCCGCACTTGCCAATAACGACAGCGGTCTATACAACAGATCGGCTACGAGAAATGAAAGCCGAGTGGATGCATATTGAGGAGGCAAAGGGTAAAATTGCTTTTGAATCAATTGTCCCTTATCCGCCTGGTATCCCATTGTTATGCGCTGGCGAGAGAGTTGCAGAAGCGCATATACGGCAACTGCTTGTGTTAGCGGAAGCAGGCTCTCGTTTTCAAGGAGCTTTTGATGTAGAGTCGAATCAAATTAAAGTGGTCAGTGAATAGATAGGAGACGTTTTTTTTGAGAGGTTTATTTATTAGTTTTGAAGGACCGGAAGGCGCAGGAAAGACGACAGTATTGCGTAAGATTGCTGCAAGATTGAAGGAACAAGGGCGCGCGGTTACAATGACACGTGAACCAGGCGGAATTCCTATTGCCGAGAAAATACGTGAAGTGATTTTAGACGCAAATCATCAAGAGATGGATGGAAAGACAGAGGCCTTATTGTATGCAGCTGCACGCCGGCAGCACTTGGTTGAAAAAGTTTTGCCGGCTCTTGAAGAAGGCAGCATCGTACTCTGTGACCGCTTTATTGATAGTTCACTGGCATATCAAGGCTTTGCACGAGGTCTAGGGATGGACGATGTGTTAGCAATCAATTTATTTGCGATAGAAGACCATATGCCTGACTGTACGATCTTTTTCGATGTACCGCCGGAAGTGGGATTGGAGCGAATCTGGAAAGATACAGAACGGGAGCAAAACCGTTTAGACTTGGAAGAACTGGAATTTCATAAGCGGGTCTATAAAGGGTATCAAGAAGTGATAACGCGAGCCGAAGGACGGATACAAGTAGTGGATGCACAGAAGTCAGAGTTGCAAGTAGTCGAAAATGTATGGGAAATTGTAAATTCAGAAGTCAACTTAAAATGGAATTCGTGATATAATAGAAAGGAACCTTCTTTAGAAGTAGACACGGACCGGATGAGAGAGCCGTGTAGATATAAGAAATCGGAAAAGGGGAGAGTACATTGAAACTGATTGTAGCAGTGGTACAGGACCAAGATAGTAACCGATTATCTTCCGCGTTAACTAAAAGTGATTTTCGGAATACGAAGTTAGCTAGTACAGGCGGATTTCTTCGTGCAGGAAACACTACATTCTTAATGGGTGTGGAGGACGAGTTAGTTTCAAAAGCTTTGGATTTAATTCGTGATAATTGTCGTTCCCGGGATCAGATGGTTGCACCTGTTTCACCTATGGGAGGCAATGCGGATTCCTATATTCCGTACCCAATCGAGGTAGAAGTAGGCGGAGCCACCGTATTTGTCTTGCCAATTGAACAGTTCCACCATTTTTAATATTGAGGTGAACTCTGATGAAAGTCAATGGTGACTATCGTACAGGGATGGATAAATTACCGAAAGACCCGCTTCGTCAGTTGCAAGGAAATGCTCGTTTTGGACAAATGGTGGAGAAGCAGGAAGCACGCCTGCAAAGTGAACAGATCACCCGCCTATTTGGAGATATTTCAAGTGCAGGTGATCGGCTCGCGCGGTCACGGAATTTGCGTGATATGGCAAAGTATAAAATGCTGATTAAACGCTTTCTGAAGGAGTCAGTAGAGTCCGGTATTGAATTAAAACAATCCCATACTTGGAATCAATTTGGTGAAGGACGCCGTTTAAAGATTGTCCGAACGATTGATGAGAAACTAATTGCACTGACAGAAGCCCTATTGGATGAAGAAGAATCGTCCATTGATTTGCTAGCGAAAATCGGCGAAATCAAAGGACTTTTGATTAACTTATATACGTAATCCCGTGCTGCATTTTACTGGTAGCACGGGGTTTTTTGCAACAACTATGAAGAACTACCAAGGAGGAGATTGCATGTTGGAAAACGACAATAATCATGCATTGCAGTCTCAACAACAGGTAATCAAGCGCTTACAAACAATTCACCAACGTCAGCGTGTTGGACATGCCTATATATTCGACGGTTCTAATGGGTCAGGCAAGGAACTTATTGCAAGTTATTTTACAAAGTTACTGCTATGTATGGATCCAAAAGAAAATGTTCCATGTGAAACATGTCATTCCTGCAAAAGGATACAATCAGGCAATCATCCAAATGTTGTGACCATCAGACCGGACGGACAGGATATTAAAAAAGATCAAATGGCAGAATTAATTATGAAAATGACGAAGAAGGGTTATGAGGAAGGGCGTAAGGTATATATCATTGCCAACGCTGAGCGAATGAATAGTTCAGCCTCCAATACCCTATTAAAGTTTCTTGAAGAACCTGAAGGCAATGTGACAGCAATCTTGCTGACTGACTCTTACACATCTGTTTTACCGACCATTCAATCACGTTGTCAGCGAATACCTTTACAGCCCATGAATCGAGAGGCCATCATAGAGGCCCTTATACAGCAAGGAGTAACGACATCGTTGGCCGCAACCGTTACCATGATGACCGCCAATGCCAATGAAGCGTATGAAATGACGCAGGAAGATTCCTTTGTACAGAAACGGAAATTAGTGTTAAAATTAGTAGAGGCAATTGAACAGCGATCGCCGGGTGAGGCTTTGTTGTTCATTCAGACAGATTGGATGCCTTTAATGAAGGAAAAAAGTGATTGTGAACAAGGGATAGACTTGCTTCTCTTTGCATACCGTGATATTGTAGCGGTGAAAGCGGGACTGCAATCGACTATTGCGTATCCCGATCAACTGGAAACCTTCACTAAACATTCTGTTAAAAATGCGTATAGCAGTTTAACTGTAAAAATAGATGCCATCTTGCAGGCAAAAAAACGATTGCATCAAAATATGAATCGTACGCTTTTACTAGAACAATTGGTGCTTACTATGCAGGAGGGGTTATTGTTTGTATAAAGTCGTAGGCGTCCGTTTTAAAAAAGCGGGTAAATTATATTATTTCGATCCATTGGATATGCCGGTTGAAGTCGGTAACTATGTCATTGTAGAAACCGCAAGAGGCATAGAATACGGCAAAGTTGCTAGTCGAAGTAATGAAATAGATGATGAAGACGTGGTCTTGCCATTGAAGAAGATCATTCGCCTTGCCGATGAGAATGATCGAGAGCTTGTTAGAGAAAATCAGCAGGAAGCAGAGCAGGCATTTGATGTTTGTGCTGAAAAGATTATAGAGCATCGGTTGGATATGCGTTTAGTCGATGTTGAGTATACATTTGACCGCAATAAAATTGTCTTCTATTTTACTGCTGAAGGTCGAGTTGACTTTCGCAGCTTGGTAAAGGATCTTGCATCGATTTTTCGAACAAGAATTGAGTTGCGCCAAATTGGCGTACGCGATGAAGCCAAGATGCTAGGTGGAATCGGACCGTGTGGAAGGATGCTGTGCTGTTCCACATTTTTAGGAGATTTTGAGCCTGTATCCATTAAGATGGCTAAGGATCAAAACCTTTCGTTGAATCCATCTAAGATTTCAGGGCTTTGTGGGCGCCTTATGTGTTGTCTAAAGTATGAAAATGATGAATACGAGGAAGCAAAAGCACAAATGCCTGATATTGGCACTCAAGTGGCAACGCCAGACGGGATTGGAAAAGTGGTTGGCTTAAATTTATTGGAACGCGTGCTGCAAGTGAATATGCCAGCTTTTGAAAGGGTACTCGAATATGCGTGGAGTGAGATTGAGGATTTACAGAAGGAAATGGCTCAATTGACGAAATGACGAGGTGGAACAGTTGAAAGAAGTGAACTTTCTTGACAGGGTGATGGAGTTTGAACAACAGTTGGACTCTATGCAAAAACAATTCAGGGAACTTATTGGGTTTGTCGCAGAGATGACTGAAGAAAACCACTCGCTTCGTCTGGAAAACCATCATCTGCGAACGCGACTGGATGAAATCGATAAGATTACACAAAATATAGAAGAGACCGCGCGAGATGAACGTCCGAAGAAGCTAGATGTTGGCGAGGGTGTAGACAATTTAGCTCGGCTGTACAATGAAGGGTTTCATGTGTGCAATGTACATTATGGCAGCAGCCGTAAAGGCGAAGATTGTTTGTTTTGTCTGTCATTTTTAAATAAACAGAACGGTTGAAAGGGTCAATTCCTATTTTTAGGTATTGGCTTTTTCTTTTGATTAAGGAGTGTACGGCATGAATTTACAAGACGATGAAAGACTTGATTACTTATTAGCAGAGGATTTACGCATTATTCAAAGTCCTTCTGTTTTTTCATTTTCATTGGATGCGGTATTGTTGGCAAGGTTCGCTTATGTACCGATTCGAAGTGGGAAGGTAGTGGACTTGTGTACTGGAAATGGGGCCATTCCTTTATTTTTGAGTGCACGAACGAAAGCGAGAATTGTTGGGGTTGAGTTGCAAGAGCGGCTGGCAGATATGGCGAAAAGAAGTGTGGCTCATAACGGACTTGATGAACAGTTGTCGATTTTACAGGATAATGTGATTGGGATTGCCAAGAAGATTGGATACGATACCTATGATACTGTTACGTGCAATCCCCCTTATTTTCCCGCAAATGAGGCTAGTGCAAGAAACAAAGGCGAGCATTATACGATCGCAAGACATGAAGTTGAATTGAAGCTGGATCAAGCAGTACAATCTGCCAGTGAATTATTAAAACAAGGTGGCAAGGCAGCATTTGTTCATCGACCGGGTCGCCTGTTGGATATGATCACTTCTATGAGACAGCATCGACTAGAGCCAAAGCGCATTCGCTTTGTCTATCCAAAAGAAGGAAAAGAAGCGAATACGTTATTGATCGAAGCCATAAAGGATGGGAAACCAGATTTAAAAATCCTGCCTCCTTTATATGTATATCAGGCCAATGGAAATTATACAGAGGAAGTGAGGCACCTACTGTATGGCGACGAGTGAGCATTTTTTTTATGTGTTGGAATGTATAGATGGCTCGTATTACGCAGGATATACGAATGATTTAGAACGGCGCTTGCGTGTACATAATGAAGGAAAAGGGGCTAAGTATACGAGAGGTCGCTTGCCAGTCAGGTATGTTTACCGTGAAATGTATGAGACGAAACGAGAGGCGATGCAAGCAGAGTATCAATTCAAGACATTGAATCGTTCGCAAAAAGAGCAATATATTCGAAAGGAGCGGACAGAATGATTGTTTCTCAAAAAAGTGCCGAAACGACAGAGGCAGGGAAGTTGTTTATTGTCGGAACCCCAATTGGAAATTTAGAAGATATGACATACCGTGCTATACGTATTTTGCAGGAAGTCGATTTTATAGCAGCAGAAGATACGCGAAACACGATCAAACTGTGTAATCATTTCGATATTCACACGCCGTTAATCAGTTATCATGAACATAATACGCGAGTTGCCGGAGAAAAAATTATAGAATACCTCAAAACTGGGAAGGATATAGCTATTGTAAGTGATGCGGGTATGCCGTGTATTTCAGATCCAGGAACGGATCTCGTCAAACTTGCGATTGAACAAGAAATTGCAGTCGTTCCAGTTCCCGGACCTAACGCGGCCGTGACAGCCCTCGTAGCTTCAGGGATTACGCCGCAACCCTTTCTATTTTGGGGATTCTTGGCCAGGCAGAAAAAAGAACAAAAGGAACAGCTGAAAAAATTGCAACGTTATGAGGAGACGTTGTTATTCTACGAAGCACCTCATCGTTTAAAGCAGACCTTGCGAAATCTGACGGAGCAATTTGGTGAGGAACGCAAAATTGTCATGGCACGAGAGCTGACGAAACGCTTTGAAGAATTATTGAGGGGTACTCTAGCAGAAGCTGTGGAATGGGCGGACACTCATGAAATCAGAGGAGAGTTTTGCTTAGTGGTAGAGGGCAATTGCAATGTGCAAGAAGAGGTAATTGAAGAATGGTGGACGGAACTGTCTATAAAAGATCATGTTGAACAGGTGATAGAGCAAAAAGAAATACGTTCAAAAGATGCAATTCGGGAAGTGGCGGAAGCAAGAGGTCTTGGGAAGCGGGATGTCTACCAGGCGTATCATGTGGATTAATTAAGTTAAGGAAAATCTTTCTGAAATAAAAAAGAATCCAGAACGAGTGAATGTCCGGGATTCTTTTTCATTAATTAATTTTACCTTCGATTTCTTGAATTAGTTGTTTAGCGCCTTCAGGACTTAAAATCAACTTACCATCAATTAGACGAAGATTGTCGTCTGAGACTTCTCCGGTGATAGAGCATGTCATATTTGGCATGTACTTCTTCAAGATAATCTTGTCATCGTCCACGTATATTTCTAACGCATCTTTTTGCTCAATACCGAGCGTGCGACGTAATTCGATTGGGATAACAACACGGCCTAACTCATCAACTTTTCTCACGATTCCAGTAGATTTCATGACAAGGATTCCTCCTACACTCTAAATTTCTATTCGTCAAAATTCGACATGATTCTCTTGTCTATTAAACATCATACCAACTCTTCCAATAATCGTCAATCATCAGAACTTAAAAAAACAATAATATTATTTATCAATTTTTTGATAGGAAAAAAATGAGAGTTTATATGTAAATCTAGTTATTTGTCATTCATGCCCTTAGAAATTGATAGATAAATACACTTAATTAGATGAGAACATGGCACTTTTGTACAACATCCGATAAAATGAAACTATACATTAATTTATTTGGAGGAATTCGTGTGGAGAATCAATCTAAAACGTTTTATATTACTACACCTATTTATTACCCGAGCGGAAAATTTCATATAGGAACGGCTTATACTACCATTGCTTCTGATGCTATGGCGCGCTATAAACGGTTGCGTGGATATGATGTCAGATTTTTAACGGGAATGGACGAGCATGGACAAAAAATACAGGAGAAAGCAGAGGAAGAAGGCCTTTCACCTCTTAAATATGTCGATGGAATTGCGGATATTGCAAAGAATCTCTGGAAACTGATGGACATCTCGTACGATGACCTGATCCGAACTACAGAAGATCGTCATAAGAAAGTCGTAGAAAAGATCTTCCAGAAGTTCCTTGATAATGGTGACATCTATAAAGGAAAGTACGAAGGATGGAAATGTGTACCGTGTGAGTCATACTTTACGGAATCGCAGCTTGAAGACGGAAATTGTCCGGACTGTGGAAGACCTGTCCAGCGCGTTGAGGAAGAATCCTATTTTTTCAATATGAAAAAGTATTCCGATCGATTGTTGGCGTACTATGAAGAAAATCCGACATTTATTGAGCCGGAATCACGTAAAAATGAAATGATCAATAACTTTATCAAGCCTGGATTAGAAGATTTGTCCGTTTCCCGTATGTCATTTGACTGGGGAATTAAAGTGCCGGGAGATCCAAAACACGTCATTTACGTTTGGGTAGACGCCTTGACGAACTATATTACCTCACTTGGCTATTTATCCGACGATGATTCGTTGTTTAAAAAATACTGGCCTGCTGATGTCCATGTCGTAGGAAAAGACATTGTTCGATTCCATACGATTTATTGGCCGATCTTTTTGATGGCACTCGATCTGCCATTGCCGAAGAAAGTATTTGCACACGGTTTCATTATGATGAAAGACGGAAAAATGTCGAAATCTAAAGGAAATGTTGTCTATCCCGAGATGTTAGTGGAACGTTACGGCTTGGATGCAACTCGTTATTTCCTACTACGAGAGCTTCCGTTCGGGCAGGACGGGGTATTTTCTCCGGAAGCATTTGTCGAGCGTATTAACTATGACTTAGCAAACGACCTAGGGAATTTACTGAACCGTACGATTTCCATGATCAATAAGTATTTCGATGGAGAAATCCTGACGGAAGGCTTGGTTTCTACGGAATACGATGAGTCGTTACGTGATATGATCCAACAAACAGTGAATAAATATGAACATTCCATGGAAAAAATGCAGTTCAGCGTTGTATTGTCGGATGTTTGGGCATTAATCTCACGAACGAACAAATATATAGACGAGACATCCCCGTGGGTATTGGCGAAATCAGAAGAAGACCGCATGAAATTGGCATCTGTCATGTATCATCTTGCACTTTCTCTTCATCACACAGCGGTATTGCTGCAGCCGTTCATGACGAATGCGCCGAAACAAATGGTCGAGCAGTTAGGTCTTGCGGAAGATTCACTGGCTTGGGATTCGTTACAAAACAATTACCAAATTCCGCATGGTACTTCAGTCATCGGAAAAGGTGTACCGATCTTCCCACGTTTAGATACGGAAGTAGAAGTCGAGTATATTCGACAGCAAATGGCTATCACGGCTCCCGCTGAAGTGCAAGAAGAGGTGGAAGAAGTGACAGAAGAAACGAATGAAATTACCATTGATGATTTTATGAATGTAGAGTTGCGTGTGGCGACAGTGACGGCGTGTGAGAAAATGCAGAAAGCCGATAAGTTATTGAAATTGCAACTAGACTTAGGTTACGAGCAACGTCAAGTCGTGTCAGGCATCGCAGAACATTACGATGCTGAAGAAGTAGTCGGCATGAAAGTGATTGTCGTGGCGAACCTGAAACCAGTGAAACTGCGCGGTGAATTATCACAAGGGATGATTCTGGCAGGGAAGAAAGACGGCGTTTTGAAGCTTGCTACCGTCGATTCCTCATTGGAAAATGGAGCACAAGTGAAGTAATTTAACGAAAAAAGGATGTCCGGTTCTAATACCGGGCATCTTTTTTCGTGGAGCAAATAAATTCACTTGAAGGATGAATTATGATTTACTAGTTCAATCCGGTGGGAAAGGTATGTATATACAACCGCCTGTTTGTAACATGTTTGTAATGTGAATGAGATGTAAGACACAATTTTTGATCATAGAATAGAGAATACTGTGAGGAGAGATACGATGTTTATCGATACACATGTCCACTTGAACGCAGATCAATACGAAGATGATGTGGAAGAGGTTATTCAGCGTGCACTCGATGCGAATGTAGAAAAAATGGTTGTGGTCGGATTTGATACAAAAACGATCGAAAAGGCGATGGAATTAATTGAACGCTATCCATTTATTTACGGTGTAATTGGCTGGCATCCTGTTGACGCGATTGATTGCACAGATCGTGATTTACAATGGATCAAGGAATTGGCTGCTCATCCTAAAATTGTTGGCATTGGAGAGATGGGCCTTGACTATCACTGGGACAAGTCACCGAAGGACATACAGCAGGAACTGTTTCGTAAACAAATTCAATTGGCAAAAGAAGTGAACTTGCCAATTATTATTCATAATCGGGATGCTACGGGCGATGTAGTCCGTATATTGCAGGAAGAATCGGCGAGCGAAGTTGGTGGGATTATGCATTGTTACGGTGGAAGCGTTGAAACGGCCAAACAATGTATTGATATGAATTTCCTTATTTCTCTCGGAGGACCGGTGACATTCAAGAATGCGAGAATGCCAAAAGAGGTAGCAAAAGAGATTCCGCTAAAAAATTTATTGATCGAAACGGATGCGCCATATTTAGCACCGCATCCATACAGAGGGAAACGCAATGAACCCGCATACGTACCGCTGGTTGCTGAGGAAATTGCACGTCTCAAAGAAATATCGGTTGAACAAGTCGCAAGGCAAACTACTGAAAATGCCATACATCTTTTCGGTATACAGTGAATATAGTGGTCACTGGGTTTGCGTTTCTTGACAGACAATATAGTGATGCGGTCATCTAGTTATTTTTAATTTAAAAGATTGACAGGCAAAAACAAACACTATATACTCAGCCGAGTAATGAAGGAGGAGTTTTTTCATGTCTCAGAAACCCATGAAAAACCTGTTTACGTTTTCAACGAAGGGTAAGCGTATTGCAATTCTAGCGATTGCAATGGCTTTATTCATAACAACAACGTCACTTGTATTGATTGACGGCAAAAAGAAGACAGTCTCTTTGGCGCTTAACGGTAAGCAAACTGAATTGCGTACTGCTGCTGCCACTGTAGAAGAACTTCTAGCCGCTAACGACATACAAGTGAAGACACATGACTATCTTGAACCTTCGATGGATACACCAATTGAGCATGGCTTGGCCATCCAATGGAAACAGGCGAAAAAAGTTACTATAGATGTCGATGGCAAGACGCAAGAACTGTGGACGACGGAACAGACAGTACAGGATGTACTAAAGAAGGCAAATGTTGATGTTACCACACATGATGAAGTAGAACCTGCTCTGGCAGCGAATATTTCAGATAATCAGCCGATCACCGTCGAAAAGGCATTCCAAGTCATTGTAAAAGACGGTGGAAAAGAGAGTACACACTGGTCAACTTCGACTACGGTCGCTGACTTTTTAAGGGATCAAAATATCCGACTCACTGAATTGGATAAAGTAGAAGGAGATTCGAAAGCAAAGTTAACAGCGTCTAATGCTACAGTAAACATTGCACGAGTAGAAAAGGTCACCGATGTAGTGGAAGAATCAGAGAACTTCAAAGTGCAAACGAAAACTGACCCTAAATTGCTGAAAGGCCGCGAAAAAGTGGTTCAAGAAGGCAAAAAAGGGAAAGTTCAGCGGAGGTTTGAAGTCACAAAGAAAAATGGAAAAGTAGTATCTCGTGAATTAGTTAGCGAGAAAGTGATTGAGAAGCCTACACATAAAGTGGTACGTGTCGGTTCAAAAGTTATGGTCGCTAGTGCTAATTCTCAGAGCGATGGCAATGTAGGTGTTTCACGTAGTGACGCACCGAGCGGAGGACGTGAGTTCTATGCTAATGCGAGTGCATATACTGCTTATTGCAACGGGTGTTCAGGAACCACGGCGACAGGTATCGACTTGCGCGCAAACCCAAATTTAAAAGTGATTGCGGTCGATCCGAGTGTCATTCCGTTAGGATCTAAAGTGTGGGTTGAAGGCTATGGTTACGCAGTTGCAGGAGATACAGGAGGCGCTATTAAAGGCAATCGTATCGATTTGCACATGCCGACCAAAGCTCAAGCTTATCAATTTGGACGCCGCCAAGTTAAGATTAAAGTAATTAACTGACTATACAACGCCGGTAAAGGAGAGCAACTCTTTCCTTTGCCGGTTTTTTTCATCTTTAGACAACGTGGCCAGTATGGTTGTGCAGCATGCGAAAAAACAGTAAAATAGAAAGAATGATATGGTAAGAAAAGAGGAATCCTGTGAATATAGAAGAAGTTGTTGTGGTGGAAGGAAAGTCAGACACCATCGCAGTCAAAAGAGCAACAGGCGCAGATACGATTGAAACGAATGGTTCTGCTGTCAATGAACAGACGATTGAGCGAATTCGTCATGCACAAAAGACACGGGGCGTCATCGTCTTTACAGATCCAGACTTTCCTGGCAGACGCATACGGGCAATTGTTGAAGAACAAGTACCCGGCGTCAAGCACGCGTTTCTTTCAAAAAAAGATACGATTGCTAAGAATGGCCGTGGATTAGGTATAGAACATGCAAGTGATGAGTCGATTCGTCATGCCTTGGCTTCTGTTTACACGGTAAGTGTGCATACAATTGAGGAGATCCCTATGGCGCGGCTGCTGGATGCCAAGCTGATCGGTCACGATGAATCTAGAAAACGTCGTGACCGGCTGAGTGAGTTACTGCAGATTGGACAGGTCAACGGGAAAGGTTTGAAAAAGCGTTTGGAGATGTTCCGAATATCTCAGGATCAGCTAGAAGAGGTAATAAAAGTTCTCGACGAGGAGGAAATGAATACTGATGTATAAAGACATCGCAACACCGATGAGGACGAAGGAAATATTACAAAAGCACGGGTTTTCATTCAAAAAGAGTTTAGGACAGAACTTCTTGGTAGACCCGAATGTATTGCATAATATCGTATCCCACGCAGCTATAACAAAAAATACAGGCGTTATTGAAGTAGGGCCAGGAATCGGTGCGCTGACAGAGCATTTGGCACGGCAAGCGGGAAAAGTAGTGGCGTTTGAAATAGATGGTCGTCTGCTTCCGGTGTTGGAAGACACTATGTCTCCGTACCCGAATGTCACGGTACTGCATCAAGATGTCCTGAAGGCCGATCTTCATCAAGTAATAGAGGAACAATTTGCCGACTACGAAGACATCGTAGTTGTTGCCAATTTGCCATATTATATAACGACTCCAATAATCATGAAATTCCTAATGGAAAAGGCACGGGTTAAACAGTTGGTCATCATGATGCAAAAGGAAGTGGCCGATCGCATCACAGCGGTCCCGAGTACGAAAGCATACGGCTCATTATCCATAGCCGTGCAATATTATATGGATGCAGAAGTGTCGATGATCGTACCTAAAACTGTTTTTATTCCGCAACCGAATGTAGAGTCAGCAGTTTTATGTTTAACACGTAAGGAAAATGCGTACCCTGATGTAGTGGATGAAGAGTTTTTGTTTATCGTAACTCAGGGATCATTCCTTCATCGCCGTAAGACAATATGGAATAACTTACAGTCTTCGCTGCCGGAGGGCAAAGAGAAGAAGGAGCTAATTCAGAAGGCTTTCGAAGTTGCTGAAGTGGATCCCGGAAGAAGAGGAGAAACACTGTCTATTCCAGAGTTCATCAAGCTTTCGAATGCATTATACCCGTATTTCCCTACACCGAAATCATGACAAAAGTCAATCAAATTTTATTGTGAAAAATGATGAAATTTTTCATAAAACATTTGACAAAGACATAGGATCACTGTTAAAATAAAAAATTTGGTTGACAGATCTTCCGAAAAATGTTATGCTAGTATTTAGTGAGGTGTAAGCAACATGCCAAAAACATTAGCAGACATTAAAAAGTCACTGGATGCTCATTTAGGGAAACGTCTCCACCTAAAGGCTAATGGCGGTCGAAAAAAGACGATCGAACATGCCGGAGTTTTGCGCGACACGTATCGTGCAGTTTTCGTAGTAGAGTTAGACCAGGATGACAATGCGTTTGAAAGAGTTTCTTACAGCTATGCAGATATTTTGACCGAAGCGGTTGAAATAACAATTCTTGATGGTGCGGATCAAACTGCCTTTATCATCAAATAATTACAAGATGCAATTTTTTTAATTTAATTCCTAGCAAACCTGTACAAGTAGTTCATGTACAGGTTTTTTTATTATTTTAAACAGTTTTCTAAAAGTAAGAGGTCAATGATGCACATTCATTACGTGGGTTGTTGCGCCTTAATCTCCTGGGATAAAGAGTATTTATAAAATAAACACGTGTATTTTTTTTATTTCGGCACATTCTATAGTAGTCAGCCGAAAAGGAGGAAAACCGAATGGCGAGAAAAGGCGTCATGTCAGATCAATTGAAAGAAGAAATCGCAAAAGACCTTGGCTTTTATGATGTTGTACAGCGAGAAGGTTGGGGCGGAATTCGATCACGTGATGCGGGCAATATGGTGAAACGTGCGATTGAAATGGCAAGCAGGCAAGCGGAGGAGAAAAAATAATCCATCCTATGTCCCGGAGAATCCAAAACAGGCTGACAAAAGGAACTGCAAAAGCGAAAACGCTTGCAGTTCTTTTTTCGTTTATTCTTCCTATGTTCTATCTATTGTGTGGTAATATAATGAGCAAGAACATGCTGTGGGGAGGGAGCTTTTATCATGATTTACGAAAAGGCACCTGCGAAAATCAACTTAACTTTAGATGTGCTGCATAAACGGCCAGACGGATTCCATGAGGTAGAAATGATCATGACAACCGTTGACTTGGCTGATCGTATATGGCTTCGACTTACATCAGAGCGCTCCATTACGATTAAAGCGTCTCACCGCTTTGTCCCAAATGATCGCAAAAACTTAGCTTATCAAGCTGCTGACTTATTGCGAAAACGATATCGGGTAAATGAAGGCGTTGAAATAACGTTAGATAAGAATATTCCAATTGCTGCAGGGCTTGCAGGCGGAAGTTCGGATGCTGCAGCTACTTTGCGAGGGTTGAATCGTTTGTGGAAATTGGGCCTCTCGTTGGATGAGTTGGCAGTGCTTGGAGCAGAGATTGGTTCGGATGTTTCCTTTTGTGTCTATGGAGGGACAGCGATTGCAAATGGGCGAGGAGAGAAAATTACTCATTTATCGCCTCCGCCGAATTGCTGGGTAATCTTAGCGAAGCCGTCTATCGGCGTGTCGACTGGAAACATTTATGGTCAGCTAGATTTATCGACTGTATCACACCCGAAAACTGCGCAAATGATAGAAGCCTTAAAAGAAGGTGACTATAATAAAATGTGTGCTTCATTAGGAAACGTGCTAGAACCTGTCACGATGGGATTACATGATGAAGTGGTGGTGCTTAAGGAGCAAATGGAACGCTTCGGAGCAGATGCCGTATTGATGAGTGGCAGTGGTCCGACTGTTTTTGGCTTAGTAAGACAGGAATCACGCGTGCCTAAGATTGTGAATGCATTGAAAGGTTTTTGTCAAGATGTACATGCAGTACGGATGCTAGGAGAACGTGTCTTAGTTGATTAATACCGTACAATTATGATAATGTACTTATAATTCATTCGGATTTAGGAGTCGGTAGTATGAAGTGGAAAAGAAGTGAAAGGCTGGTCGATATGACGCGCCATCTGCTGGAAAATCCGCACACACTCATTTCTTTGACGTTTTTCTCTAACAGATATGCTGCAGCGAAATCTTCGATCAGTGAAGATCTAGGTATTCTGAAAGAAACTTTCGAAGAGAGTGGGACCGGGCGACTAGTGACCATTTCCGGTGCAGCAGGCGGTATTAAATATATTCCCTTAGCTAGTGAAGAAGAAGGGAAAGACGTGATACATTCCTTAATGGATGAGCTGAGAAAATCAGATCGTCTTCTTCCTGGCGGTTATTTGTATATGACAGACCTATTGGGTAACCCTAAATTTCTTGATCGTATTGGCAAAGTGATCGCCACTGCATTTTTCGATGCGGAAATTGATGCGATCATGACAGTTGCCACGAAGGGAATTCCAATTGCACACGCCATTGCGCGCCATCTGAATGTCCCTGTAATCGTTGTTCGTCGTGATAGCAAAGTAACAGAAGGATCCACGGTGAGCATTAATTATGTTTCGGGTTCTGCTCGAAGGATCCAAACGATGGTTCTGTCGAAAAGGAGTATGCAAAGCGGTCAAAAAGTTTTGCTGACGGATGATTTCATGAAAGTCGGCGGTACGATACAAGGTATGAAAAGCCTTTTGGAAGAGTTTAATTGTGAACTGGGTGGCGTAGCGGTATTAGTCGAAGCTGAACATCTGGAAGAAGTTTTGGTGGATGACTATCTATCGCTGATCAAACTTCATGCAGTAGATGAGAAACACAGAAAGATTGAATTAGAAGAAGGAAATTACTTTACGAGAGGTGGAAACCAAACATGGAATATGTAAAAACCGAACAAGCACCGCAGGCGATCGGCCCTTACTCACAAGCAGTAAAGGTGAATGGTGTCGTCTATACGTCTGGAGCAATCCCTTTGACAGCGGCAGGCGAACTTGTAGAAGGCGGAATTGTTGAGCAAACGAATCAAGTACTGGTCAATCTTCGTAAAATATTAGAAGAAGCAGGTACAAGTATGGAACAAGTTATCAAGACGACGGTGTTCATTCAAGACATGAACGAATTCGCCGCGTTGAACGAAGTTTACGCAGAACACTTTGGTGACCATAAACCCGCGCGTTCTACAGTAGAAGTAGCGCGTCTGCCAAAAGACGTACGAGTCGAAATTGAAGCAGTAGCAATTTGCAAATCATAATTTATGTAGGCAGGCGGTTCCATGTAATGTCTCTTAAAGGACAATGGACCGCTTATTTTAATCTTAGCGGGCTAGAATATCAGCATGGACCCTGAACGTGAACAGCTAATTTACCTTATTGTATAGATATTAAAAAAATTCATAAAAATTCTATTTTAATCTGTAGAGAAAACGAGTATTATAGAATCAACACAAATATTCTGGGTAAAAAGAGGAATTTTACCAGATGACCTAGAATAAGTACATTGTGAAGAATAGACAACAAGGGAGTGGGGAAAATGGAGATCACAGATGTAAGATTACGCAAGGTAGACACCGAAGGCAGAATGAGAGCAATTGCTTCCATAACGCTGAACGATCAGTTTGTCATCCATGATATCCGGGTCATAGAGGGGAATGACGGATTATTCGTAGCAATGCCAAGTAAACGTACGCCGGATGGAGAATTTCGTGATGTCGCGCACCCGATTAACTCGGACGCAAGAACAAAAGTACAAGAAGCGATTCTAGCGGCATATCATCAAGTAGGAGAACAACAGGGGGTACTTGAAGAAGCTGCACTATAAATTTGCCAGTTATAAGAAAGCGTTTTCATATCTATTTTAAGCAAAAGGCCATCTATTTGAGTAGATGGCCTTTTGGTTTCAATAAGAAAAGACGAGGGTATACCCAAATCACTCCTGTTAGTAAAAAGATGGTCGATAAAGTACGTTTACTATTATAACAATCTTAAAAATTCATAGTGGTTTTCTATGAATATAAAATTTGCCAAAAGATTATTAATGATAAAAGAAAGTAATGTAATTGTCAAGGGGATATGCTTGAAAAAAGCGATCATTTCCGATATAGTCAATAATGAATTAAGGATGGGGGCTGGCAGATGACAAAGACATATGCTATCGTCCTGGCTGCAGGACAAGGGACTCGAATGAAGTCCGATTTATATAAAGTGCTTCACCCAGTCTGCGGTAAACCAATGGTAGAGCATGTGATTGACCATATTCGAGATCTAGATTCAGACCGGATCGTCACCATTGTTGGTCATGGCGCGGAAACGGTAGAACAAGCATTAGGAAACAAAAGTGAATATGCGTTACAGGCAGAGCAACTTGGTACCGCACATGCTGTGCAACAAGCCGGATCGGTTCTTGGCGATCTTGACGGCACCACTCTTGTCGTTTGCGGAGACACACCGTTAATCGGCAGCGAGACAATGAAAGCGTTACTTGCCCATCATCATCAAACAGAAGCAAAAGCTACAATACTTACTGCAATCGCAGATGACCCGACCGGCTATGGACGAATCATCCGCGCAGAGAACGGCGACGTATTGCGAAACGTCGAACATAAGGATACCGATGATGAAGAGCGTAACGTGAAGGAAATTAATACAGGAACTTATTGTTTTGATAATCGGGCATTGTTTGAAACACTAAAAAAAGTAAATAACGACAATGCACAGGGTGAGTATTATCTTCCTGACGTATTAGGTATTTTGAAATCAGAAGGACAGCGCATTTCGGCTTACACGACGCCAAATTTCCATGAAACATTGGGCGTCAACGATCGTGTTGCATTAGCGCAAGCTGAAAAAGAAATGCGTCGCCTCATTGCAGAGAAACATATGCGCAACGGTGTAACGATCATCAATCCGGAGCAGACTGTGATCAGTGCTGACGCAGAAATTGGCCGAGACACTGTCATCCAGCCAGGTGTAGTGATCGAAGGGTCAACGAAAATTGGTTCAAACTGTGTGATCGGCCCTAATAGTCATTTACAAAATAGTACAGTAGGCGATCAAACAACAATTCATTCATCTGTCGTTCGTGATAGCCAAGTGGGCTCGCAGACAGCAGTTGGTCCGTTTGCACATTTACGTCCGGAAACTCAATTGGGCAACCATGTGAAGATCGGCAACTTTGTAGAAGTGAAGAAATCCCAGCTTGGCGACGACAGTAAGGTATCCCATCTCAGCTATATTGGGGACGCCGAAATTGGCAAGAATGTAAATGTGGGTTGCGGCACGATTACTGTTAATTATGACGGTAAAAATAAGCATAAGACAGAGATACAGGATGACGCTTTTATTGGTTGTAACGCTAATTTAGTAGCTCCTGTCACTGTAGGAAAAAATGCTATTGTAGCTGCTGGATCCACTATTACAAAAAGTGTTCCAGAAAATTCACTTGCAATTGCGCGTGTTCGCCAAGAAAATAAAGAAGGATATGTAAAAAACTAATCTTACCCAACTAACAGGAGGGCCATCATGGCAAATCATTATCCGAACGACAAACTGAAAATCTTTTCGTTAACTGCGAATGAACCACTAGCACAAGAAGTAGCGGAGCAAGTCGGACTACCTCTAGGTAAATGCTCAGTCAAACGTTTTAGTGATGGAGAAATCCAAATCAATATCGACGAAAGCATTCGAGGTTGTGAAGTGTTTGTCATCCAATCTACTTCCAACCCAGTCAACGATAACTTAATGGAACTTCTCATTATGTTAGATGCCTTGATGCGTGCTTCTGCGCGTACGATTAATGTAGTGATGCCTTATTATGGCTATGCACGGCAGGACCGTAAGGCTAGCTCACGTGAGCCAATCACAGCTAAGCTAGTAGCGAATTTATTGGAAAAAGCGGGTGCTGACCGTGTCATCGCTGTAGATTTGCATGCACCTCAGATTCAAGGCTTCTTTGATATTCCGATTGACCACTTAATCGCTGAGCCAATCTTGACTGAATACTTCCAAAGCCAAGAATTAGACGACCTTGTCATCGTATCACCTGACCATGGTGGTGTTACAAGAGCACGTAAAATGGCGGATCGAATGAAAGCACCAATCGCGATCATTGATAAACGTCGTCCGCGTCCGAATGTAGCGGAAGTGATGAATATTGTTGGGAATGTTGAGGGCAAAACAGCTATTCTTATTGACGATATCATCGATACGGCTGGAACAATTACGATTGCAGCGAGCGCCTTAATTGAAAGTGGAGCGAAAGAAGTGTATGCTTGTTGTTCACATCCAGTTTTATCCGGTCCTGCAATTGAACGGATAAACAACTCCAAGATTAAGGAATTGGTTATTACAAATTCCATCGAATTGCCGGAGTCTAAGCAATCTCCAAAAATCAAACAGCTATCAATTGCACCGCTATTGGCATCTGCAATTATTCGCGTGTTTGAGAAGAAGTCCGTAAGCACTTTGTTTGATTGATGACAAGTTACCTGATGTCGTCTGATATTGAATGTTTCAAGAGGTAGAAAAAACTTTTTTAAAGGAAAGGTGACTATACAAATGAACACAATGCAGTCGAACTTAAGAGAACCTGACAAAACGACACTAAGACAATTACGAAATGACGGGTGGATTCCTTCCGTAGTCTATGGTTACGAAACAGAAAGCACGCCAATCGCGGTAAAGGAGCGTGATTTGATTGATACGCTTCGCGAGACAGGGAAAAATGGTGTAATCAAGTTGAACGTAGACGGCAAAGATGTAAATGTCGTGTTAAATGATTATCAATCTGATGTGTTAAAAGGCAATATTACACACGCTGACTTTTTATCGATCAATATGACAGAGGAACTTGAAGTTGAAGTAGTTATTAATCTGGTTGGCGAATCGCCCGGTGAAAAACAAGGCGGTACATTACAACAGCCGATCCGTGAAGTAACGATCCGTGTTAAGCCTTCTGACATTCCAGAATCCATCGATGTTGATGTTTCAGAGCTGGAAATTGGGGATACGCTACTCGTTAGCGATGTCCGCGCGAAAGCAGCATATGAGATCTTAAATGAGGATGAAGATACACTTGTACTCGTATCAGCTCCTCGTACAGAAGCAGAAATGGAAGCACTGGACGAAGCAACTGATTCTGGTGAAGGTGCGGAACCCAAAGTAATTGGCGATGAAAAAGACGAATAAATAACGAAATGGGCGCACGAGTTTGTACCGTGCGCTCCTTTTCTATGCATATAGAGAACGTTTAGAAAAGGAAGAGAAGCAAATGAAATTAATAATCGGACTCGGAAATCCGGGAAAAACGTATGAAAAAACACGTCATAATATTGGATTCCAAGTAATTGATGAGTTGGCAAAGCGCTTGCAAGCACCTGCGTTTCAGAAAAAGTTCAATGGACAATACACAACTGTACATACCGTCCAAGGTAAAGTGATCTTGCTGAAACCGATGACGTATATGAACTTGTCGGGCGAATGTGTACGCCCATTGGCTGACTTTTTCGAAGTAAATGACGAAGAGATAGTCGTCCTATACGATGATTTGGATCTGCCGGTAGGAAAAATACGTCTTCGTCAAAAAGGAAGTGCTGGCGGTCATAACGGAATGAAATCATTGATTGCTCATTTAGGAACAACTGAGTTTAATCGAATCCGTATCGGCGTCGACCGTCCTTCAGGCGGAATGAAGGTTTCCGATTATGTGTTGGCTCCTTTCAGTGCGGACGAGCAGCCTTTAATCGAAGAGGCAGTCCAAAAAAGTGCCGATGCTTGTGAGGAATGGCAAAAGACGCCATTTATTGAAGTGATGAATAAATTTAACGGTTCTTAAGCATAACGTTGCAATTCTTTGCCTATACTTTGAAAAAGGAAGGTGAAGAGTGCGTGATCCGCTATTCTTGCAATCACTGTAATACGGAAATCGGTTCTATTCCATTCGAAGCGGCAAAGGAAACACTCAGTCAAATTGAGACATTAGACGAAGGTGAGAAGAAGTCGTTCCTGTCTGTCGATCATGATGGCGGGCTACATGTACGATGTATTTGTGAACATTGCGAGCAATCGTTAAAGACGTTCCCGGATTATTACACCTTTAAGAAATGGTTACAATAGTAACAGATGCTTTGGCGCTTACAGCCAAAGCTTTTTGTGCATAATGCATGCTGCTACGAACATGAAAACTAGACTTGAGAGTGAAGTTATAATTGATATATAGAGAGGGTTAGTTAATTGGGAGTAATAGATCAGCTGTTTTTAGAAGAAAAAGAGATTCAGGGTCTGCTGGATGACTTGCAGGCTGGCCAAGGCCAGCAGTTGATAACTGGCCTTTCCGGCGGTTCTAAGGCCGTCTTCTTTAAAGTAATCCAGCAGTCACTTGAGCGGCCGGTTCTGATCGTATCGCCGAATATGCTGCAAGCGCAGCGAACTTATGATGACTTGGTCAAAATGATCGGTGATGAGCATGTGCATTTATACACAGCGGAAGAACTTGTAGCTGCCGACTTTTCATTTGCCAGTTACGAATTACGGGCAGGACGGATTGAGACATTAGATCATATGGCACGAATAGGAAGCGGCATCTATATTACGCCGGTCGCGGGCCTTAGAAAGCTTTTACCTACAAAGAAACGCTGGTTGAACCACTATGTCACTGCGCAGACAGACGAAGAGATTGACATAGAAGCGTGGCTGGAAAAGCTCGTTTCTATGGGATATATCCGTAACGACTTGGTGAGTGCGCCAGGTGAATTTGCGTTGCGTGGCGGCATATTGGATATTTATCCGTTGACTACACAAGATCCCGTTCGAATTGAGCTATTTGATACTACGATAGATTCGATTCGTACATTTTCGGCAGAAGACCAACGCTCTACGGGAAAGTTAGAAAAGATTACGTTGTTACCCGCGACAGAATTTATTTGGACTCCTGAAGAGCTACTGCAAGTGTCACGTAAAGTAGAACAAGCACTTGGCGACAGCTTAACAAAAATTAAAAGTGAAGATCTGCAACAACAATTACTGACGACGATTATGGAAGACGTCGGTCTGATGAAGGATGGCATTGTGCCGGATACGATGAAGAAATATGTCTCCTTTTCATCTGAAGCCAATTCTATGCTGACTGATTACTTCCCATCGAATGGTCTCATCGTGTTTGATGAATTGGGACGTATACAAGAGAGCGTTGCGACATTGGAAGCAGAAGAACAAGAATTTCAGTTGGCGATGCTAGAAGACGGTAAAATGCTGCATGATACAAAGCTATCTTGGAAGTACGATTACGTGCTTGGCAAAATCCAGCAATTGCGTCTCTATTTATCTTTATTCACACGTGTGGTGCCAGGGTTCACAATTAAAAAGTCCATTGCCATCTCGTGCAAACCAATGCAGCAATTCCATGGACAAATGCCGCTATTGAAAAATGAAATCGAACGTTGGAAACAAGGAAACTATAATGTATTCCTTCTAGCAGCTTCAACTGAGCGGATGAATGCGATCCAAGGTATTTTACAAGAATATGACATAGAAGCTGCGGTGAATGGCCAACCTACAAAAGAAGGCACTCTGTCAATCATTGAGGGAGACTTGTCCGTCGGATTTGAATTGCCATTTCAAAAACTAGCGGTCATTACGGATGCAGAAATGTTTACAGGGAAGCCAAAACGGAAAGCGCGCCCGCCTAAAATAACCAATGCTGAACGAATTAAAAGCTATTCGGAAATTAAACCAGGCGATTATATTGTTCATGTCCATCATGGGATCGGCAAGTACTACGGTGTCGTGACACTAGAAGTAGGTGGCCTGCAAAAAGATTATTTGGATATTCGTTATCGAAGCGATGATAAACTGTTCGTACCTGCCGACCAAATTGATTTAATCCAAAAATATGTGGCTTCAGGTGAAAAGGAGCCAAAATTGCATAAGCTTGGCGGCGCAGAATGGACGAAGACCAAGCGTAAAGTTACAGCAGCAATTCAGGATATTGCAGACGATTTGATCAAACTTTACGCCAAACGGGAAGCAGAAAAAGGTTTTGCCTTCAGTGAGGATGATGATCTGCAACGTTCCTTTGAAAATGCTTTTCCTTACGAAGAAACGCAAGACCAACTGCAATCTATTGAAGAAATCAAAAAAGACATGGAAAGAGAACGACCGATGGATCGGCTGCTATGCGGGGATGTTGGTTATGGAAAAACGGAAGTCGCCATTCGAGCTGCATTTAAAGCAGTCACAAACGGTAAGCAGGTGGCATTTTTAGTGCCGACGACAATTTTGGCTCAACAGCATTTCGAAACGATGAAGGAGCGGTTCGCCGATTATCCGGTAACTGTGTCAGTGCTTAACCGTTTCCGCACGAAAAAACAGCAAGATGAAACCATTAAAGGCTTGAAAGCCGGCACAGTCGATATTGTGGTTGGAACACATCGTTTACTCTCGAAGGACGTTGTATATCAAGATCTAGGATTGCTCGTTGTCGATGAAGAGCAGCGCTTCGGTGTGACGCATAAGGAAAAGCTTAAGCAACTGAAAACGAATGTAGACGTATTGACATTGACGGCTACACCGATACCGCGAACATTGCATATGTCGATGGTTGGTGTTCGTGATCTCTCCGTCATCGAAACCCCGCCTTCCAACCGTTTCCCGGTTCAAACATATGTCATGGAACATAACGCTGGATTAGTGCGGGAAGCGATTGAACGAGAGATGGGTCGTGGAGGGCAAGTGTTTTACTTGTATAACCGGGTTGAAGAGATGGATCGGAAAGTGGAGGAAATTCGTCAGTTGGTGCCAGAGGCGCGTATAGCATCTGCTCATGGGCGAATGGGAGAAGTTGCTCTGGAAGCAGTTATCATGAGCTTCCTGGAAGGAGAATATGATGTACTCGTCACGACGACCATTATTGAAACGGGTATTGATATACCTAATGTCAACACCCTAATCGTGCATGATGCCGATCGGATGGGGCTGTCGCAGCTCTACCAATTGCGTGGACGTGTCGGGCGTTCAAATCGTGTAGCTTATAGTTATATGTTGTACCAGCGCGATAAAGTGTTGACGGAAGTGGCGGAAAACCGCCTTCAAGCAATCAAAGAATTTACGGAACTCGGCTCGGGCTTCAAAATCGCGATGCGTGACCTATCGATCCGGGGAGCAGGGAATTTATTAGGTTCACAACAGCACGGTTTCATTGATTCCGTCGGCTTCGACCTTTATTCACAATTACTGCAGGAAGCGATTGAGGAACGACAGACAGGAATCGTAAAAGAAGAGAAGCAGGACGTCGAAATTTCACTGCCAATCAATGCTTACTTGCCTGAAACTTATATACAGGATGGCTATCAAAAGATTCAAATGTACAAACGAGTGAAGGCGATTGAAAGTAATGAGGATTACTTGGAATTGGTTGATGAGATGATTGACCGTTTCGGTGATATGCCGTTGGAAGCTGATTTGTTGTTACGGGTCGGTCGTATGAAGGCGTGGGGACGTATTGCAGGTGTGGAATCTATTAAGAAAGTGCAAGACGTTGTAGAAATCAGGCTGTCTGAGGAAGGTACGTCACGTGCGGATGGTGCTAAGCTCATGGAACATTCATTAAAATTTGGTCATGCTGTCGGTTTGACACTTGAAAATGGACAAATTATTGTGACGGTAAATGAAAAGAAGTCCAAAAAGTTTACTGAATTCGACATGATTGAAGAAATGGTGCAAACCATGCAAGAGACGGCAAAGGAAGTCCGTACTACTGATGCCGTGTAAATCCTAGATTGCATAAAATGACCATATATGATGCATACTACTTCTAGAAATACATTTCATTTCGAGAAAGTGAGGCATTATACATGAAGGCAACGGGTATTGTCCGCAGAATTGATGACTTAGGAAGAGTGGTCATCCCCAAAGAAATTAGGAGGACACTCCGAATTCGTGAAGGAGACCCTCTAGAGATATTCACCGATCGAGAAGGAGAAGTTATTTTAAAAAAATATTCACCTATTTCAGAACTTGGCGAGTTTGCAGTGGAATATGCAGAAACACTTTATGAGACACTTGGCACGCCTGCTTTGATTAGTGACCGGGATGAAATGCTGGCGGTCGCAGGTCTATCTAAAAAGGATTATATGAATCGTCAACTGTCGCCTGTTTGTGAAGAAATACTAAACGACAGGACGGTCATTACTGAAAAGCATGAAAAGTCAGTGGAGTGGGTACCAGGCCAAATTGAACAAGTGAAATCATACTGTATTGCACCCATTATCGCAAACGGTGATGCTATTGGGGCGGTATATTTATTGTCAAAAGTTCATTTTGTCGGCGAGGCCGAACAAAAAGCTGCTGAAACTGCAGCAAACTTTTTAGCTAAACAAATGGAAAGTTAATTGAATACAAAAAGTATCAAATCTTTAATGAAAACTCACAGCATCTTTCCGGTTGCTTGTGAGTTTTTTTATCTTTATTCAGCAGAAGACTCTCACCTCTATAGGTGATGAGATGGATGTGGTTTTATTTCCTGTTCAGTGGGTGTTCAAACGCTCGCTAAACAAAGATAAAGCCTCCGGCGGATGTCTCAGATTTTGAGAGGAGTTAATTGTGCAAGCACAATTCAAAATCTGGACGCAATTACGCCGAGGCGTAATTGATTGTGAATTTCATTTTCCTTTAAATTTTTCCTTCTATATAATAGTGAAATTTATCACATACTACTCATGTGATAAAATTCACATGTGAATTTATGTATAAGTGAATCTTTTCACATGCCTATACGTGAAAAATTTCACATAAGCTAAATCAAAAGTGAAGGTTTTCACATACTACGAAATAGAGCAAAAGTCAAAACTTTTTTTAAAAAAATTTAAGCCGTTAGAAAACCCTTGACAAAGGCATTGTAAACGCTTACCAATTTCAAGCTTTCCGAGTTGATAGAATATTCCCCCTTGTATTTGCTTTACGTTTACGCTTATAATCACTACCAACACAGATCAACACCAATTTAACAGGATAGGGAGAGAGATATTTTATGAATAGGCGATACAAATCTTCTTTACACATGCATAAAATTCACAATGGAAAAATGGAGACAATTTCAAAAGTGCCTTTGGAAAATAAAGAGGATTTAAGCTTGGCGTATTCTCCGGGAGTAGCTGAACCATGTGTAGAAATAGCTAAAGATCCTTCACTTGCGTATGAATATACAATTAAAGGTAATTTAGTGGCGGTTATCACAGATGGAACTGCTGTACTTGGCCTGGGAGATATCGGTCCAGAAGCTGCATTGCCTGTCATGGAAGGTAAGGCATTATTGCTAAAGCAGTTTGCTGGAATTGATTCATTTCCGATTTGTCTGGATACAAAAGATACAGATGAAATTGTCAATATCGTAAAAGCGCTGAGCCCAACATTTGGTGCAATCAATTTAGAAGATATCTCTGCTCCCCGCTGTTTTGAAATTGAACAAAGATTACGCGAAGAATGCAATATTCCAATTTTCCATGATGATCAGCACGGTACTGCAATTGTAGTAGGAGCTGGATTAATCAATGCGTTAAAATTGGTCGGTAAGGAACGTAATGAGGTTAAAATTGTATTAAATGGTGCAGGTGCAGCAGGCGTAGCCATTACAAA
Source organism: Sporosarcina sp. FSL K6-3508 (assembly GCF_038615825.1). Taxonomy (NCBI): domain Bacteria; kingdom Bacillati; phylum Bacillota; class Bacilli; order Caryophanales; family Caryophanaceae; genus Sporosarcina; species Sporosarcina sp. FSL K6-3508. The sequence continues at coordinate 67,447 of NZ_CP152016.1, forward strand.
ACTTCTGCTAAGTATGGGCTTTGAAAATATTATCATGTGTGATTCGAAAGGGATTATTTACGAAGGTCGAGAATTCTCCATGAACAGTGTAAAGCATGAAATGTCCCGTATTACAAATCGTGAAAAGCTAGAGGGTACATTGGAAGATGCCATGAAAGGTGCGGATGTTTTTGTAGGAGTTTCTGTCGCAAACTTGCTTACGAAGGAATTGATTGACTGTATGAACCCTGAGCCGATAGTCTTTGGTTTAGCAAACCCAATACCTGAGATAAAGCCTGAATTAGCTAAAGAATATGGAGTTAGAATTATTGCGACAGGGCGCTCAGACTATCCAAACCAAGTCAATAACGTCTTAGCTTTCCCGGGCATCTTCCGTGGAGCATTAGATGTGAGAGCGACGGAGATCAATGAAGAGATGAAGCTTGCGGCAACTTATGCGATTGCAGATTTAATAAAAGAAGAGGATTTACGCGAAGATTATATTATTCCAGACCCATTTGATGACCGAGTCGCTCCAATTGTGGCACATGCAGTAGGCAAGGCGGCAATGAGCACAAATGTCTCGGTTGCTAAAGAAATCGTACTACCAACCCGATAAAACTTACTATACCGACCAGTCTTTCTCCATTTAAGAGAAAGACTGGTCTTTAATATGTACGTATAACTTTTGACCCGCGCACACACGCCGCTATCCTTCTATACGTATAGTATGATAAAACCTATAGGCTGGGAGGAACGGTATGACTTGGCTACTTATCGCAGGTTTTGCAATTTCATCAAGCATTGACAATTTCGGAGTTGGGCTTTCTTATGGGGTGCAGCGAGTTCGTATCCCTGCTATTTCTAACTTGTTAATTGCTGTTATCTGTTTACTGTTTAGTTTGATCGGTATGGTGTCGGGTACGTGGCTGGCGGAATTGTTGCCAGGAAAATTTCCTGATCTCGTAGCATTTACAGTTTTAAGCATTATTGGGATACGAATCATGGTGATCGCTCTTCGGCAACAGAAAAAACGGCAAACAAGCGTTTTGGGGGAGCCGGAGAAAATGGACTTTGACGGGTCTTCGCATATTAGCATAGGGGAGGCCCTGCTGTTAGGTGTTGCCCTGTCGGCAAACGCCTTGACCAATGGAATCGGAGCCGGTCTGCTGGAGTTATCCCCGATTGCCATCGCACTATCGGCGGCAGTTGGAAGTTATTTGACGTTATGGGTTGGTGTCGTATTAGGTGCTAGATTGGCAAAGTTTCGCATTGGTAGAATGACAGTAGGGCAATTTGGAACGTTCATGAGCGGCGCCATCATTTTAATGATTGCAATTACGCGCTTATTCTAGTATTGCAAGCGAAAATGGTATACTAGAAGTCATTAATGAATGAAAGAGGCGCGTGTATGGCGTTGACAAAGTGGAATATGAAGTCGTTTATGAAAGGTGCCTCGATTTTGACGATTGCCGCCATCATCGTCAAAGTATTGAGCGCAGTTTATCGAGTGCCTTTTCAAAATCTAGTTGGAGATAAAGGGTTTTATATTTATCAGCAAGTGTACCCGTTTATCGGGATATTTATTGTTTGGACGTCCTCGGGATTTGCAGTAGCTGTTTCAAAAATGCTTGCAGAAAGTAAAGGGCCAGGTGAGTCGCGTGGAATTCTGCGTGTCTCGCTCGCTTATATACTCATATTGTCGGCAATGATATTTCTATTGCTGCGTACAGGTTCTTCTTTTTTTGCGGATCTGATGGGCGATTCAGCTTTGGCGCCCGTATTGCAGACAGGATCCTATATTGTATTGGTGTTGCCATTTTTGGCCGTGCTGAAAGGTGTCTTTCAATCGGAAGGACAAATGATACCTGTCGCGATTTCCAATGTATCTGAGCAGTTATTTCGAGTTGTTATCGTGTTAGCAGGTACTTGGCTGGCGGTGAGAGCGGGAACTTCGCTTTACAAAATTGGGGAAATTACGATGTGGGCAGCGATAGCTGGAGAAGTGGCAGGGGTTTTCATTCTCACTTGGTTCTTTGTGCAGAGAAAACGAGCCCCTTTAGTCGCTGTGCAACCGTGGAAAGTGGTTAAGGATTTGACGAAGATCAGCGTTAGCGTAAGTGCCAGTTCATTAATATTACTGGTGTTTCAATTGGTGGACTCTTTTACGGTCTACAATGCATTAATGCAAGCAGGCTTCACGAGTGAGACAGCAATGACAATGAAGGGCATCTATGATCGAGGGCAACCGCTCGCACAGATGGGTATCCTATTGGCGTCAACGCTTGCGCTTGCGCTTGTTCCATTGATTGCACATCATGCATCCAAACAACAGGGACGTGGAGCGTTGCCGTTCATTAGTTTAACGTTTCGTACATCCATTTTATTTGGCTGGGCTGCAACGATTGGACTGGTGCTGGTCTTGCCTTTTGTCAATGAAATGCTGTTTGAAACAAGGACAGGCTCCGTAGCGCTCATCATTTTCTCTATTCAGATATTGTGGTTGTCGATAATTTTGCCGTTGACGGCTATTTTACAGGGAAGTGGCAAAGTACGAGGACCACTTTTGTTGTTGGTACTCGGTGTGCTGATTAAGTTGGCTACGACACCACCATTGGTTCGACAGTATGGCATTGAAGGGGCGGCAGTTTCAGGTGCTTTCGCGTTCGCGTTCGTCGCAGTGTTATTGATAATATACTTCAAGCGGTTTTGGAAATTTCCGTTGGCATCAAGTCGCTTTTACATTGTACTTTTGAATGCGGCAGGTGCGATGGCAGTGATTCTTATTCCTTGGGTGCTCGTATGCGATCTTTGGTTGTTTGATGGACTTCCATCACGATGGGGTGCGACTCTGACAGCAATGACGGCTGTCTGTATCGGGGCGATCATATTTCTGTTCGTCGTCTTGAAATCACGTATAATGAATGAAAGAGAATGGTACTTACTGCCGTTTGGAAAGCGGTTGGCAATTGTTCAACTATGGCTAACTAAAAATAGAAGGTGAAGCATGTGAGAAAGATAACAGTCATCGGATTAGGTGCAGGCGATTTGGATCAACTGTCGCTTGGTACCTATCGATTATTGAAACAGGCCGAACGTCTGGTAATCAGGACGGAAGAACATCCTGTTGTGAGCCAGCTGCGTTCGGAAGGCTTGCAAATGGAAAGCTTCGATGCAATCTATGAAGCGAAGGATGCGTTTGAAGATGTTTATCAGACGATTGTCGAAAACTTGCTTGAAATGAGCAGGGAACAGCTGGTTACATATGCGGTGCCTGGACATCCGCTCGTGGCGGAAAGAACCGTTCAATTATTAATTGAGAAAGAGCAGGCCGGTGAAATTGAATTGTATATAGCTGGCGGCAGCAGTTTCTTGGATCCGATTTTTACTGCCTTGCGTATTGATCCAATTGAAGGATTCCAACTGCTCGACGGGACAGATTTGAAGCGGGATGATATACGGATGGACCAGCATGTATTGGTAGGGCAAGTGTACGATGCGTTCGTCGCTTCGGATGTTAAGCTATCATTGATGGAGAAGTATCCCGATGAGCATTTGGTGACAATCGTGACGGCTGCCGGATCGGCTGATGAAAAGTTGACTACGTTGCCGCTGTTCGAGCTAGATCGGGTGATGACCTTGAATAATCTTACAACGATCTATGTGCCGCCAATACTTGAACGCGATCAGCGGTTGAAAGAGTGGAGTTCATTACGTGAAATCATTGCCGCTCTGCGTGCACCAGACGGTTGTCCGTGGGATCGGGAACAAACTCACGAGACATTGAAACGTTATTTGATTGAGGAGTCGTATGAATTGATTCAAGCGATTGACGATGAAGACGACGAGGCAATCATCGAGGAGCTCGGCGATGTCTTACTGCAAGTCTTCTTGCATGCGCAAATTGGGGAAGACAACGGGTATTTCTCTATAGAAGACGTCTTGGAGTCAATTGGAGCGAAAATGATTCGTCGCCATCCTCACGTATTTGGACAAGCAGAGGCCGACACAACAGCGGAAGTGCTGACGAATTGGCAAGCAATCAAAGAGCAAGAAAAGCCGCAGCGGACCTCTCTATTGGAAGACCAGGCACGCTATGCTTCTTCGTTGCTGACATCCTTTAACTATCAGAAGTCTGCCGCTAAGGTAGGATTTGATTGGCCGAATATAGAAGGCGCCTTTAAAAAGTTTCAAGAAGAGTGGCAAGAGTTTCAGGAGGAAGTACGTAACGGAGAAAAAGACCGCCAACTGGATGAACTTGGTGATGTGCTATTTACAATTGTCAACGTAGCCAGATTCTTGAAAATCTCCCCAGAAGAAGCGATGTGGCATGCCAATGAAAAGTTCAAATCTCGCTTCCTTCATGTCGAACATTGTGTCCAGCAGGGGAATGGAGACTTCTCCGCCTACTCTCTAGACCAACTTGAGGAATTCTGGCAGGAAGCTAAACGAAAGGAAGAATCTAATGAGACTCGATAAATTTTTGAAAGTATCCCGCCTTATCAAACGCCGTACATTGGCGAAACAAGTAGCGGATCAAGGAAGAATAACCATTAACGGAAAAGTGGCAAAAGCCTCCTCCGATGTAAAACCGGGTGATGAACTGGCTATCCGTTTCGGCCAAAAGATCGTCACCGCAACTGTAAATGAATTAAAAGACTCAACTAAAAAAGATGACGCAGCTACAATGTATACCATTCTCAGCGAAGAGCGCCTTGAAAAAGTGGAACCTGAATTTGTGGATGATGAAGACTGAATAGATAAGAAGGATCGAAAAGGCAGCCGCGGCAGGCTGCCTTTTTGTATGAGCAGGCTGGTTGTTCATCATCGGAAGTTAAAGTATTTAGGAAATGTGCGGTTAGCGGCTGGTTTGGCTTGTTTTACGTTTATTTTGGCTCGTTGTAGTTTGATTAATGTTCGTTCCAGAAAGGTTTTGGTGCATTTCGGTCGCATTTTGGTTCGGTCCAACGGAATTTTGGCGCGTCTCCCTTCTGGAACGGAAATCGACAGATCACAATCTGCACATTGCATGCAGATTAGCCATTCTCAAGAAAAGTTCCTGTCATGTTTTATTAGGCCGCCGCATAAGATATGGGGAACGCACTAGAAAAGGGGGACGCATATGCAAATTCAAACAGACAGTTCTACGTATACAATTCCATCAGGAGACCATGTAGTAACCATGCGAAATCGTAAGAGAATGGACCTTACCTCTGTAAAAACGATTGATCGATTCGATCAGGAGGAATTTCTCGTTCGAACATCGCAAGGGGTACTGCAAATTCGCGGGGAGGAATTGCGTATTGTACATTTAGATGTGGACAAGGGGTTGCTAACTCTAGAAGGCTCTGTCACAACATTGCAATACGACGAAGAAGAAACAGGATCACGCAATTTTCTCCATAAATTATTCGGATGAGCCTATCCGTCCAGTTCTTCAGTTTACTAGCGATGATCGGGACAGGTATTGCCGCTGGAGTCATCATGGATTTATTCGGAAGCATTATTGCCGCGTGCGATAAACGCTCATTTATTCGAAGACGTGCATTTTGGTTTGAATTGGCGGTCTGGATATTTATAGGGGTAGGTGCTTTTTGGATATTGGTGTTAGTAAGGGATGGGGCTTGGCGGATGTATGATCCAGTCGCACAAATCAGCGGTATGCTGCTCTATGCAGCCATCTTCCATTACCCATTTCGATTTATCGGTAGATTGCTATTACTTGTCATTATCCGGCCTATTTGGTATTTGATCAGGTTCCTGTTATTAATCGTTCAACGAATTATCCGGATTTTCGTTTCAATCCTGACATTTATTACGTCACCCATCGTCCGATTAATTAAGACCGCCGGGAAATTCCTTCAAAAAAAAGGTAGAGTACTATATAATAGAGAATAATAGTGTATACGGGGAAGAAAGGTGTGTGCGCCATGAATAAACCACAGAAGCCAACAGCTAGGAAAGTCACATCAATCGAAACTGAATATGTGCGCTCCATGCAGAAAAAAGAAAATTGGAAGCAAGCACAAAAAAAGCGTTTGCGAAATCGCCTAATCGTCTTCGCTGTTCTAATGTGTATTGTATTTGGCAGTTTATTCAACATGTATTCCGGTCAAAAGAAGTTGCTGGCCGCAAAAGAACAAGAAAAGACAGAAGCAATCGCGACACTAAAGGATTTGAAAACAGAACAAGAACAATTGAATAAGCAGCTGGCAAAGTTGGATGACGAAGAATATATCGCCAAACTCGCACGTAAAGAGTACTTCCTTTCGGAGTCCAATGAAATTATATTTTCCATTCCTGACAAGAAGAAATCGTCAGAAAAAGAGACGAGAAAAGAGTAGTCGTATTGACACTCTTTTTTTGTTGGCTATAATATAAGTAGGAGCCTGCAAATTGCAGGAAATGCCAATATGGTTGATAGGCACTTTTAAAGGCCGCTTAAAACTTAAGGAGGAGCATTTTTTTTATGTCAATTGAAGTAGGCAGCAAGTTAGAGGGTAAGGTAACCGGGATCACAAATTTTGGGGCATTTGTTGAATTGCCGAACGGATCCACAGGATTAGTCCATATTAGTGAAGTAGCTGACAATTATGTCAAAGATATAAATGACCATTTAAAAGTCGGTGATATGGTAGAAGTTAAAGTGATGAATGTGGGAGCAGACGGTAAAATCGGCCTTTCCATCCGTAAGGCAAAACCTGAGTCGGAACGTCCGCAACGTCCTCAGCGTCCTCAGCGACCTCGACAAGGCAGTAAGCCAAGTTTTGAACGACCAGAGAATTTTGAACAGAAGATGGCAAAATTCATGAAGGATAGTGAAGAACGTCTATCTACCTTGAAGAGAGCTACAGAGTCTAAACGCGGTGGCCGTGGCGCAAGAAGAGGATAACTTGCTGTCTGTTTCAATCTTGAATCAAATTTATGTTCTGCCCTATTGCGTATGCTTAACAGACTTTTGTTAAGCATACGCTTTTAATTTTAACGAAAAAACCCCCTTGCAATAAATGCAAGGGGTTTTTAATGTATAGCGGCGGAGGGGGTCGAACCCACGACCTTACGGGTATGAACCGTACGCTCTAGCCAGCTGAGCTACGCCGCCAAGACGAATAGTTGACTGCTGGAATTGTGTAATTCGAGCACAACGTCTCTTATCATACAAGGTCAAACGAGAAGTGTCAACATTTCTTTGGAAAAAAGAAAAAAAGATACGGATTACGTCGAAATCTTTTTTAGATACTCTGTCACAAACAGACAAAATCTCTTGGGTCTCCCATGTATAGTTGCAAGTAAGAGAACATAGGGGGTATGGGAAATGAAGATGATTGACAATATGGAGAGACCGTTTGGCCAGCAGTTCAGAGTCGCATGGCAAGAGCTGATCAACCGAAAAGTTTATTTTATGACAGCAATTCTTTTCTTGATCGGCTCGTTCTTTCTGTCGCAGGCAGTAGTATTCGACATGGCGGTACCGTTCTTCTTACCAATTTGGGCATTGGCCAGCATGCGCTATCGGCAGCATATGATCTACGTGTTCATTGGAGGGATGGCAGGCAGTGCATTTTTGGGGATGGGACAAGCTGTAATCCACCTGACGCAATTGTTACTGTTTCATTTGGCCATTAAATCGCCATTTGTCAAAAAATCAATTCCCCTCGCTGTGGCTAGCTGCATGATCATCCCGCAGATCATCTGGCAACTTGTAATGTATAGCGGGAATCCACCGGTAGCTGTGCAACTATCGATTGGATTGGAAGCAATGCTCGCTCTTTTTATGACAGTTTTTATGCTATTGGCTTTTCCTTCTATAGACCGATTATTATATGGACCATGGAACCCTGAGCAAGTAAGTGCAATGTGTATAGTGGGAGCGCTTGCAACGACAGGAATGGGTGGTTTGCAGATCGGCTACGTCTCAGTGGCAGGTGTGTTTTTATTCTTGGCAATTTATGTGGCCGCTATGGTAGGCGGCGTTCCGTTTGCTACGACAGTCGGTATGATTATCGCGTTAATAATAGGTGTTTCTGATTTAGCCTTTACAGGAATGATGGCATTATATGGAATGACGGGTTTATTAGCAGGCGGTTTAAAGCGGTTCGGTAAATTAGGGATTGTAACCGGGAGTTTATTTGTCTCGCTTTTTTTCCTGCTATACGATGCAACATTACCGCTGGATACAGTGCATTTTGTGACGATCGGAGTGGCGGCGGTTCTATTTTTCTTTATTCCATCACGGAAGATGAACCAAGTTCGGCAAGTGTTCTTACCAAAGCAGGAGGGGATCTCGGAAAAACGTCAGCAATGGCTGGCGGATAAATTAGATGGGCAGTTGGAGGAGTTCCAGCAATTTGCCCACTTCATGTCGACGCTCGTCAATAATCGATTTTCATCAGAAGAGGAGGTTGCTGCCACGATCCAAGTTCCGTCTATTTGTCAATCTTGTTTTCGCTATAAAAAATGTTGGGAAAGTGAGGAAGATGGAATTTCATCCTTAGTAAACGAGTGGGAGTCTACCTATTCCGCAACGAAGAAAGCAGCGCGATTACGTGTAGAAGAGAAGATGAAATTTAAATGTTTGCGTTTTAAAGGGCTAATCAATGAATTGGAGGAGCATGGGACGAATCGTTTGTTAATGGGACAGTTGCAGCATGGAAGAAAAATGCTGGCATTGCAATTACGGGATATGAGCACCCATATAGAAAAAGTAATGCGAGATGTAAAGGAGGACTTGACGACTTATAAACTGGCAGAGGAGGAGTTGGCGAATCGATTACAAGTACAAGGAGTGGAGTTTTTCCAAATCGATATTTTGTCAGAAGAAAGGGGAGCTTGTAAGGTAGTCATCTCGATTCCGGAGAAAAAGGCTGATTTTGAAACCGAGACCACCGTAGGGGAATACTTGATCTTGCCTGTCCTGGAAGAGATGTATGACGAACCAATCCATATTTCGAAATCTGCTTATCAGCCGTTTCCGTTCCCTCATGTGCAATTAACCTTCAGTTCGGCGGTTCGCTTTTCATTGGATTACGATATTGTGACGACAGCGGGTGGCGGGACATTCCAAGCGGGAGATGCGTATGAAGTCTTCAAGATTCACGATGGATTGTCTGCTGTATTGTTATCTGACGGGATGGGACAAGATGTCAACGCGTATCATGAGAGCAGAAAAGTAATTCGTCTCATGCGTGAATGTTTGGGACAGAAAATGGATCCTGAGACAGCCATTCACACTTTACATTATATGATGGCCCTGAACGGCTTAGATGATATGTACGCTACATTGGACTTAGCACTTATAGATTTACAGGATGGTAGGCTATGGTCGTGGAAAGCGGGTTCAATGAGCACCTATATTAAGAGGGGAGATGAATTTATACGTTTGGACAGCAAAACAGTACCTTTTGGGTTCTTGCCGTCTTTCTCAATAGAGGCGAAAAATGAACAATTGAAATCGGGCGATATTTTGGTGATGATGACGGATGGGATATTTAACGGGGAGTTACCATTAGAACCTCAGGAGGAAGTGATGGAAAGGACGATTGAACGGTATAAAGAGTTGGATTGCCATACAATTGCAGATCAAGTCATGGCGGAAATGGAGCGTTCGTTTGAGTCGGTGGAAGATGATCGGACGATACTCGTGATGAAAATTGACCACGTCGTACCGAAGTGGTCTAAAGTAAATAATAAATCACGAATTATTTCTCGAAAAAGAATGGTAGGATAGGGGGAGGAGGGAGATGAATCATGAAAACATTACGACAAAAAGTGTTGAACTTCATAAACCGACAAACGTTGATTCCTCCCGGCTCTCGTGTATTGGTAGCTTGTTCAGGAGGTGTCGATTCCATCGCCCTGCTGCATTTCCTGGCCACCCATAGAAAAACGCTTGGAATTGAAGTAGGCGCAGCACATGTGGATCATATGCTGCGCGGCGATGAGTCTGCAGAAGATGCATTTGTGGTAAAAGATCTATGCGAAGGATTTCATTTGCCATTCTTCTCTGAGCAAGTACCAATCCCTTCTATACTGGAAAATAACGGCGGAAATGTACAGCTGTTGTGCAGAGAAGAGCGCTATAAATGTTTAGCTGCAATTATGGAGCATCATGAATTTGATGTTCTGGCAACAGGACATCACGCAGAAGATCAATTGGAAACTGTGCTTATGCAATTAACAAAAGGTCATTCATTGAACGGCATGCCGATACAGCGTCCATTTCATCAAGGGAATGTTGTTCGTCCTTTCCTTCCCTTGCAAAAGAGAGAATTGTACGAGTATGCCGCCAATTTTGGCTTACCGTTTAGAGAGGATCCGAGTAATCAGCGGAATGATTATTTGCGCAATCGGATCCGGCATCATGTCGTGCCATTTTTGACTGAAGAAAATCCTTCTATTTCGTCGGGTGCTGTTCAGCTAACTGTCCAACGACAGGAAGATGAAGCGTTATTGAATGAACTTGCGGATAATCATTGGCAAGCGATTGTTACATATACAGATGAACAGCTTCCCTCTTTTAACCGCCAAGCCTTTCTCGCTATTCCCCAAGCTTTACAAAAGCGTGCGATTCAACTACTATTAAGGTGTCTTCCCAGCCCGGAAATCGATAAAACTGAGCGGCGTTCCACATTAGTGGAAGAACTGTTACAGCATATTAAGGACCCGGCTGGAAATATAGCGCTTGACTTAGCGTATGGCTACCGATTTGTTAGAGAATATGATAAACTGCTAGTTACAAAAAAGTATATGAATACTGCGTCTCTTCGTTCAAAAGTACTGGAAAAAGGAACTTGGAATTCGTGGGGAAATGTTCAGATTTACTGGCAGCATGCCGACATGTGTGCAACCGAACACTTCCTATCTTCAGATGACGTGCGTTATTTTCAATTACCTGAGTTTGAACTGCCGTTGACTGTCCGTCTTCGGGAACCTGGCGATCGTTTGCTTCTAAAAGGCATGTCCCAAGAAAAACGCGTATCGCGGCTATTAATTGATGAAAAAGTTGGAATGACGCAAAGACAGCAGCAGCCGGTTATTACAACGGCAAGCGGTATCGTATGTGCGGTGCCGGGTGTTCGATATGGTGAGATATTCTCACGCAATCAACCGGAAGGCGAGTCATACATATGGATTACGCGAGAAGGCGAAAGTAGATAAAATAGGAGGGACGAGCCGATGATCGCACAAGATATCGAGCAAGTTTTAATTTCAGAAGAAGAACTTCAAGAGAAAGTCCTAGAACTTGGAGCAACTTTAACAGAAGAATACCGAGAGAAGTTTCCTCTAGCAATTGGTGTGTTAAAGGGTGCGTTACCATTTATGAGCGACTTAATTAAACGGATTGATACGTACATTGAATTGGATTTTATGGATGTATCTAGTTATGGGAATGCGACAGTCTCATCAGGTGAGGTAAAGATTGTCAAAGATTTGAACACTAGTGTGGAAGGCCGCGACGTTTTGATTATAGAAGATATCATCGACAGCGGAAAAACATTGAATTATCTAGTGGAACTTTTTAAATATAGAAAAGCCAACTCCATCAAAATTGTAACTTTGTTGGATAAACCGACAGGCCGTAAAGTAGATCTAAAGGCAGATTACGTAGGGTTTGATGTTCCTGACGCATTCGTTGTCGGTTACGGGTTGGATTATGCTGAAAAATATCGGAATTTACCTTATATCGGTGTGTTGAAAAAAGAAATCTACTCTTTTTAACGCTTTCTGACTGAACGTATGGCATCCAGTCTGAAAGCCTTTTTCCATGAGGCATTTTCATTGTGGAGTCATGTTAATCTATGTTAAAATTTACAATAGTTTTCTGTTTAGTTTTCTGTTGAATGAGATGAGGAGGCTTGGGATGAATCGAATACTTCGATACTTTCTTTTGTATGGATTGATTTTCCTCGCGATTATGGGGATATTCAGTTCGCTAAACAATCCAAATCCGAAGATGAAACCGATTCGGTATGACGAATTTATCACGGCATTAGAGCAAGGAAAAGTCGAAAATGCTACTTTTCAGCCTTTACAGCTCGTGTATGAAGTAAAAGGGGAAATGGAAGGTTACGAAAAAGGTGAAACATTCGTAACTAACATTCCGATGAATGATATGGATGATATTGGCGAGATCGTAAAGACGACAAAGACTGAAATCGATATCTTACAGCCGCCAGAAACAAGTGCATGGGTATCCTTCTTTACAGGGCTTGTACCATTCATCATAATTATCATCCTTTTCTTCTTCCTATTGAATCAGTCACAAGGCGGCGGTGGCGGCCGAGTGATGAACTTCGGAAAGAGTAAAGCGAAACTGCAGACCGATGATCGGAAGAAAGTACGTTTCAATGACGTAGCAGGTGCAGATGAAGAAAAAGCTGAGCTCGAAGAAGTCGTAGATTTCTTGAAAGATGCTCGGAAGTTTGTGGAGCTGGGTGCACGAATTCCAAAAGGGATTTTGCTTGTTGGGCCTCCAGGTACAGGTAAAACTCTACTTGCGCGTGCAGTAGCAGGTGAAGCAGGTGTGCCGTTCTTCTCGATTTCAGGTTCTGATTTCGTGGAGATGTTTGTAGGTGTTGGTGCGTCTCGAGTACGTGATTTGTTCGAGAATGCCAAGAAAAATGCGCCATGTATTATCTTTATAGACGAGATTGACGCGGTTGGTCGTCAGCGTGGAGCCGGTTTAGGCGGCGGACACGATGAGCGTGAACAAACGTTGAACCAATTGCTAGTTGAAATGGATGGCTTTGAAGGAAACGAAGGTATTATCATCGTTGCCGCTACGAACCGTCCGGATATATTGGATCCGGCACTTCTTCGTCCGGGACGTTTTGACCGTCAAATCACGGTTGGTCGTCCAGATGTAAAAGGAAGAGAAGCTGTGTTGAAAGTGCACGCACGCAACAAGCCGCTTGATGATTCGGTCGATATGAAAGCTCTTGCTCAACGTACACCAGGATTTTCAGGTGCGGACCTTGAGAACTTATTGAATGAAGCAGCTCTTGTGGCAGCGAGAAGAAAGAAAACCAAGATCGACATGTCTGATATTGATGAGGCGACGGACCGTGTTATTGCAGGTCCTGCCAAAACAAGCCGTGTCATTTCGGAAAAAGAACGAAATATTGTGGCGTTCCATGAAGCGGGCCACGTAGTTGTTGGTTTGATGCTTGATGATGCAGAAATTGTCCATAAAGTAACGATTGTACCTCGTGGTCAAGCAGGCGGTTATGCCGTTATGCTTCCAAAAGAAGATCGCTATTTCATGACGAAGCCTGAACTCCTTGATAAAATCGCCGGTCTATTAGGCGGCCGTGTAGCGGAAGAAGTAGTGCTTGGTGAAGTATCAACCGGCGCTCATAATGACTTCCAGCGAGCTACTGGCATCGCGCGATCAATGGTAACTGAATACGGTATGAGTGATAAACTCGGGCCAATGCAGTTCGGCCAGACTCAAGGCGGTCAAGTTTTCCTAGGTCGTGACTTTAATTCCGAGCAGAATTATTCTGAGTCGATTGCCTATGAAATTGATCAGGAAATGCAACGGATCATCAAAGAGCAATATAGCCGCACGAAACAAATTTTAACTGAGAAAAGGGATCTACTTGATTTAATCGCAACGACTTTATTAGAAGTCGAAACGCTTGATGCGGAACAAATCAATCACTTGAAAGACCACGGCGTTTTGCCAGACCGACCGTATGAAAATGGCAATGGCAAAAATGGTGCAGAAAAGTCTGATGACACTGTGAAAGAAAACAAATTGCCGGAAGACACAACGCCAAACGCAAATCCTGATGTAACGGGTGCTCCACAAGATCCGTCTACAGGTGACTTGCCAAGTGAAGGTGGAACAGCAGACAAAACGCTTCCTTCCATTGATGAAGAACGCAGAGATTAAGCGAAACAACAGCCGACTGTGATTAGCAGTCGGCTGTTTTCTTATGGATAGGCGGGCTGTGTTTTAGAGGAATACAGAGATATACCAGTCCGGCCATTCGTCCTTCAATTGGCTCAATATAGTTTCGCGGAAGGCGTCCGTCCGCCAGGGAATCCAACGTTGTATAAAAGTCGAATATTTATGGTATGATGTGTGGGAAAAGTCAGAGCAAGAGAGGAAAGCGACTATGCTGTTAGTATTAGATACGGGCAATACAAATATTGTACTAGGTGTATATGAAGGCGATGAACTAAAGTACCATTGGCGGATGGAGACGTACCGTCACAAGACGGAAGACGAATATGCCATGCAGGTCAAAGCAATGTTCCAACACGTAGGCTTATCATTTAAAGACATCACAGGTATTATTATTTCCTCAGTGGTACCACCTGTCATGTTTCCATTGGAACAAATGTGCAAGAAATACTTCAATCAAAAACCGATGGTCGTCGGTCCCGGCGTGAAAACAGGCTTGAATATTAAATATGAAAACCCACGTGAAGTAGGAGCAGACCGAATCGTCAATGCGGTGGCAGCTATTCGCGATTACGGCAGCCCACTCATCATTGTAGATTTCGGGACTGCGACAACGTATTGCTATGTCAATGAGCATGGCGAATACATGGGAGGTGCCATCGCTCCGGGGATCAAGATTTCAATGGAGGCGTTATTTGATCGTGCGTCTAAATTACCGAGAGTTGAACTGACTCGGCCTGAACAAGTTGTCGGTAAAAATACAGTAGCTGCTATGCAATCGGGGATTGTCTTCGGTTACGTTGGACAAGTGGAAGGAATCGTCAATCGAATGAAAGAAGACAGCGCGGTAGAACCTACAGTTATCGCAACCGGGGGACTGGCCGAGTTGATTTCATCGGAAACAAAGGTTATTGATGTTGTAGATAATTTCTTAACATTAAAAGGTTTACATTTAATATATGAAAGAAATCTGTAATAGGAGTGAATAATATGTCAACTGATTACTTAGTAAAAGCGCTTGCCTTCGACGGAGTTATTCGAGCTTACGCAGTGCGTTCAACAGATACGGTGGGAGAAGTGCAACGTCGTCACCAGATGTGGCCAACTGCAACAGCTGCTCTCGGACGTACGATTTCTGCAGCTGTTATGATGGGGGCAATGTTGAAAGGTGATAACAAATTAACAGTGAAAATCCAAGGAGATGGTCCTCTAGGTCCAATCGTCGTGGATGCCAACGCAAAGGGAGAAGTTCGTGGATATGCTACACATCCGCAAACTCACGTGCCGTTGAACGAAAAAGGGAAATTGGATGTGCGAGGCGTTGTTGGAACGGAAGGAACGCTATCTGTTGTCAAAGATCTTGGGATGAAAGATTATTTCACCGGTCAAGTACCGATTATTTCCGGGGAAATAGCAGAAGACTTCACGCAGTATTTGGTTGTTTCTGAACAAGTGCCTTCTGCTGTCGCTCTTGGTGTATTAGTGAATCCCGATAACACGGTAAAAGCAGCTGGAGGCTTTATTATTCAAGTCATGCCGGGAGCTACGGATGAGACGATCTCTCTCTTGGAAGAGAAGATATCGAACATGACACCTATTTCTTCTCTGATTGATCAAGGGCTGACGCCTGAAGGAATCCTAGCTGAAGTATTAGGACAAGAAAACGTGGAGTTCCTTGATAAGATGGATGTGAAGTTTGACTGTGAGTGTTCGAAGGAACGTTTTGGCGAAGCGATTCGGGGACTTGGACTTGACGAGGTTCAAGCGATGATTGATGAAGATCACGGGGCAGAAGCACAGTGCCACTTCTGTTTGGAAACTTACCAATACTCAGAGCAAGAGTTAAAAGGATATATAGATGAGATTCAATCGAACGAATGAAACCGAGCCGACTCCAACGAAAAGGCGACTTAAGACGAAGCCGCTGATCGCTTTGTTGGGAATTCTTTTCACGATGAATGTATTCTGGCTTTTCCACTGGCTGTTTACAGATCGTTCACCCGCTGTAGATACAGAGGAAGTTGCTTCTGTAGCGGGTGAGCCGATCACCCGTGCAGAGTGGATGGCTGCTATGGAACGACAGGTCGGGCGAGAGGTGCTAGAAGACCTAGTGAATTACCGCGTCATGGAAGCCGCAGCGGATGAGTATGATATTAAAGTGGAAGATAAAGAAGTAGATCTCGAACTGGCATTAATTACCTCAATTGACGGTCAGCAACATTCGGGTCTAGATACTGAGCAAACGAGAAAGCAGATTAAAAGGGAACTGATTTTAGAGAAAGTCCTGACAAAGGATATTGTAATTAAGGAAAGCGCTATCAAAAAGTACTTTGAGAAAAATGAAACATTTTTTCATGTGTTGCCGGCTTACCGCATATCGGTAATCATCTCATCAACAAAGAAAGAAGCGGATCAAGTGGCTGGTGAGCTAAAAGACGGATCGACATTTTCTGCTTTGGCAAAGGAGCGATCGATTGATTTGTCTTCCGGAAACTTGGGAGGAGACCTTGGTTATGTAAATGAGCAAACCGAGGACGTGGATGTAACTATTATTGAAGCGGCGGAAAAGTTGAAAAAAGATGAGGTAAGCAAGCCGATTGAACTCAAGGATGGCACTTATGCAATCGTCACTGTGTTAGAAACCATTAAGAAACGTGATTTTACATATTCAGAAGTAAAGGACCATATCAAGCGACAACTAGCCTTAGAACAACTACCTGAGTCCGTCACGCCGGAAGCTTTCTGGAAAGAATTCGATGCTGAATGGTTTTATGGTAAAAATTAATTATCGGTAAATTGATAGGATGACAAACTACAATTCTCTGAATAATTTGTTTGACAAGTGAAAAGTAAGGTAGTATGATTAACTCAACAAAACATATAAACCTACTAGGGATTAGGAGCGGATCAAATATGAGTAGAGTCGGAAATTCAATAATTGATTTAATCGGCAAAACCCCTCTTGTTAAATTAAATCGTCTGACAGGTGCAGAGGATGCGGAAGTGTATTTGAAACTGGAATTCTTCAATCCGGGTTCAAGTGTTAAAGATCGAATTGCACTCGCGATGATTGAAGCAGCGGAAAAAAACGGCAACTTAAAAGATGGCAGTACGATTATTGAACCAACAAGCGGTAACACAGGTATCGGATTGGCGATGGTTGCAGCAGCCAAAGGATACAAAGCGGTATTGGTTATGCCGGATACGATGAGCTTAGAACGACGCAACTTACTGCGTGCATACGGAGCGGAATTGGTGTTGACGCCAGGTGCTGAAGGAATGAAAGGTGCAATTGCGAAGGCAGAAGAACTTTCTAAAGAAAACGGCTGGTTCTTACCTCAGCAATTTAATAATGAAGCGAATCCAGAAGTCCACCGTTTGACGACGGGCCCTGAGATTGCAGATGCGTTAGATCGTGTGGATGCATTTATCTCGGGAATCGGTACGGGCGGTACGATTACAGGAGCCGGCGAGGTACTGAAAGAACGATTCCCGGAAATCAAAATCGTCGCTGTGGAACCAGAAGACTCAGCGGTATTGTCTGGGGGAAAACCAGGACCGCATAAGATTCAAGGGATTGGCGCAGGTTTCGTTCCAAAGGTATTGGATACAGACATTTACGATGAAATCATTCAAGTCTCCAATGACGATGCATACGCAATTGCACGCCGTGCAGCTCGCGAAGAAGGAATTCTGGGCGGAGTATCATCAGGGGCTGCGATTTCAGCCGCTTTACAGGTTGCAAAAAAACTTGGCAAGGGCAAAAAAGTTGTAGCAATTCTCCCTTCCAATGGGGAGCGATACTTAAGTACTCCGCTTTACCAATTTGATGAAGAATAAGCTAGAGAGCGCCCATTCGCGCTCTCTTTTTTATTAATTATGATTGCAATGAAATCTCTAAGCTTTTACCGGGCTACAATACTCTGTATAATTAAAATGAAACATTATTGGAGTATTACATAGAAAGTGAACCATATAGGAGGCCAACTGTGAAGAAATGGAGTATGTTGATTTCACTCGCGATCATTATTAGTATGGTAACGATTATTATACTAACCAACCGAGAGTTTAAAAAAGAGGCCGGTGAGATGGATGGTTATTCTAGTGCGATGATAGAGGATCTGCCGAATGATGAGGTCAAACGGATACCGGAGGACTGGAAAGAGGAAACTACCTCAGAAGATACAGCTTCCGAAGAGACTGGGCTAGGCCGCGGTGATCTCGCGCCTGATTTTGAATTAACCACACTCACTGGTGAAACGGTCAAATTATCCGATTATCGTGGAAAGAAGATCATGCTGAATTTTTGGGCGTCGTGGTGTCCGCCATGCCGATCCGAAATGCCGTATATGGAAACATATTATGACGAGTACAAGGGCTCTGCGAATATGGAGATACTTGCAGTGAACATGACAAAAACGGAGAAAGATAAAGAAGATAGTGCCAAAGCATTTGTCAAGGAGTATGGGTTGACATTCCCGGTTTTATTGGACTTAGAAGGTGAAGTTATGAAAACGTACCGAGTGAAAGCCTATCCAACGACGTATATCCTTAACACGGAAGGTGTCATAACGGACATAGTGGTATCTGCTATAGACGATAAATTTCTAAAGAAACTCATAGATGAAAGCAATTAAAATTGGACGACAGATTCAGGAGGAACCATCATGGAAACAGTAGCTTATCAGACAGCCTCAATGACGAGAGACGAGTTCTTCTACGCCTATAAACAGCTTGCAGAACAAACAGATCGCCATATTTTATTGGAAAGTAGTAGAGACGGTGAAATGTGCATCGCGGGATTGAATCCGCTCGTGACCGTACAGGCGAATGAAGAGGGTTTACAATTAGATTGGCGGGATGGTACGAGAGAAATTCTTGCAGGCGAAGATCCTCTAACCTTGCTGAATGAGTTCCTGTCACGGTATGAGCTGAGACGAGATGACAACTTACCCGCATTCCAGGGCGGGGCGATTGGTATGATCAGCTATGATTATGTCAGAAGCTATGAAACACTGCCTAGTCTAGCGGAGAATGATTTGGCAACGCCTGACGTTTTCTTTTATGTCTTTGACCGATGGGCAGTTTTAGACGTAGTGCATGAAACAGTTTATTTTATGTCGCTGCCTAATGTTCAAACTTCATTGACGGTCATGGAAAATGAGTGGGTGGATGCCGTTAAACATGGACTTGCTGGTCGACGTTTTTCACAAGGGCAAGCAGTGGACGTGGAAGTAACTCAAGATAATTTGGAAGTTTCCGTAACGGGCGAGCGGTTTGAAGGAATGGTAAGGGATGTTCAGAAGTTCATTGCACAAGGCGATGTCGTGCAAGTAAATCTCTCCGTCCGTCAATCAAAACCACTGGATGTTCCGTCTTTATCTATGTATGAAGCGCTACGTTCCTTCAATCCTTCACCTTATATGGCTTACATGATGTCACCTGAATTTGAGGTCGTGTCCGGATCACCCGAGCTGTTGTTGAAGAAACGAGGAAATGAATTGAGCACACGTCCAATCGGAGGGACCCGAAAGCGCGGTGCTACAGAGAGGGAAGACGCGGCCTTACAGCAGGAATTGGTCTCTGACACAAAAGAAAAAGGCGAGCATAAAATGTTGGTAGATCTTGAATGCAAAGATTTTGAGAGAATTTGTAAGCCGGGAACGGTTGAAGTAGATGAATTCATGGTTGTAGAAAAGTATTCCCACGTAATGCATCTCGTATCGAATGTTCGAGGGACTGCTGCGACGCAAGATGCCGCGGCAATCATTCGCGGTGTTTTCCCGGGTGGTTCGATAACGGGAGATCCGAAGCTGCGAACAATGGAGATCATCGAAGAATTAGAACCGACGCGAAGAGGACTTTATACAGGTTCAATGGGCTGGATAAGTTTCAATGGAGATATAGAGCTGAATATTACGATCCGAACCGCATTTATCCAAGATGGCATCGTTCATATCCAGGCGGGGGCCGGACTTGTACCGGAATCAATTCCTGCCGCCGAATATCAAGAGTCGCTCAATAAAGCGAAGGCGTTATGGCAGGCAAAAGAAATGGCAGAACAAGCGGTAAGAGAAGAAAGTTGGCGTTCTCATTGATCTGCTGGGCGAATGGGGAACAACAGAGTGCTGATGATTTGCGAATTTCACCTTATGACCACGGCTTTCTCTATGGACTTGGATTTTTTGAGACCTTTCGTACATATGAGGGGAAAGTATTTCTCTTCGATGCACATATGGATAGATTAAGGTCAGCGCTATCTGAATACAGGATCAAAATGCAGTACACGGATGAAGAACTTCGACAGGCCATTCATTCGTTGTTTGTAGAGAATGGAAGCGAGGATGGATATTTTCGGTTGAATGTGTCAGCGGGAGTCCATGATATCGGATTAGCACCTACTAGCTATGAGCGACCAAATGTATTCATTCTCCAAAAGACGTTGGTTTTGCCTCCTGTCCATACGGAAAAAGAAGGTGTGTGGTTACAGACAAAGCGGAATGAACCGGAAAGTGCGGTTCGTCATAAATCGCATCAGTACGCGAACAATGTATTAGGGCGGCTGGAATTACCTTCTTTGCGAGAGGTAGAAGGCTTTTTCGTTAATTCGGAAGGGTTCGTGGCGGAAGGTATAACGTCTAACATCTTTTGGGTGAAGCAAGGTATCCTGTACACTCCTTCATTGAAAACAGGTATTTTACCAGGGACTACGCGAGCATTCGTATTACGGTTAGTTGACGAACTTGGGGTATCGGTTAGAGAGGGATTGTTTTCGCCGACTGAGCTAGAGGCGGCGGAAGAGGTCTTCATTACAAACGCCATTCAGGAACTGGTACCCATTCGCAATGTTGGGACAACCGAGTTTTTAGGAAGTAAAGGTTCTATCTATCGACAATTACATAGCGGCTATCAACGAGCCGTCAACCGTATGAAAGTGAGTGACCAGTAATGGAGTTAGCGAAAGCTCGTGCATCTTATCAGTTTGGTAAGACGACGATTGATTTTACAGAAGAAACGATTATCATGGGTATTTTGAATGTCACGCCCGATTCTTTTTCAGATGGCGGAAAGTTTGGCCAATTGGATCGAGCGCTTGAACATGCTCGACAAATGCTGGCAGACGGGGCGAAAATTATTGATGTCGGCGGCGAATCGACACGGCCTGGACATGCGCCTGTATCATTGGAAGAAGAATTGGAACGTGTCGTGCCGATTGTCGAATTACTGACGAAGGAATTGGGATGTGTCATCTCTGTAGATACATATAAAGCAGCTGTGGCGGAAGCGGCGGTTCAAGCAGGTGCAAGTATCATCAATGATGTGTGGGGTGCAAAGCGTGAACCCGCAATCGTGGAAGTGGCGGCGCGCTATAAAGTGCCGATTATCCTGATGCATAACCGAGATAATACAGACTATCAGCTGCCATTCATGGAAGCGGTAGTACAAGATTTACAGGAGAGTATCGAGATTGCGAGACGGGCGGGTGTTAGCGAAGAGTTGATTTGGCTTGATCCTGGGATTGGTTTCGCGAAAAATACAGAACAGAATATTTTAGCTATGCAAGGGTTGCCGGCCATTGCGGACCTTGGTTATCCTGTATTGCTCGGTACGTCTCGAAAGCGCATGATTGGAAATGTGCTGGACGTGCCAGTGGGAGAACGGATGGAGGGAACCGGTGCGACCGTATGTTATGGTATCGAGCATGGATGCCATATTATGCGTGTTCATGACGTGAAGGAAATTGCACGGATGGTCAAGATGATGGATGTGCTGACGAAAAAGACGGCATTTACTGGATAAGCGATAAAGTGGGGGGATTTCATGGATTATATTCATTTGAATGATATGGAGTTTTACGGTTATCATGGGGCATTGCCTGAAGAAAACAAGCTTGGCCAGCGTTTTCGGCTGACAGTTTCATTGGCGACTGACTTGGCGGAAGCCGGTCAGACGGATGATCTGTCGAAGACGGTGAATTATGCAGAAGTGTATGAGATGTGTAAGCGCATTGTCGAAGGCGAAGCGGTACGGCTGATTGAAACGGTTGCTGAAACAATAGCCGGAACTATAATGACGGATTTTGCTGAAAAGGTGATCGGCGTACGAGTTGTATTGGTGAAGCCGGATCCTCCGATTCACGGACATTACGCATCCGTTGCAGTAGAAATCAAAAGGGGGCGCATTTCTTGAATTTCGCCTATTTATCGATGGGTTCCAACATCGGTAACCGGTTGGAACATCTAACGCATGCAGTTCAACTGCTGAATGAACATCCCGCTATTACCGTTGAAAAGGTGTCTTCTGTCTATGAAACAGAGCCACTTGGATTGACTGAACAAGCAAAATTTTTGAATATTGCAGTTGGTCTGGAGACTTCATTGGAAGCATCGGAGTTGCTGAGTGCTTGCCAATCCATTGAAAACAAGCTCGGAAGAATGAGGAAAATCCGTTGGGGTCCCCGGACGGTAGACCTTGATATTTTGCTCTATAATCACGACACTATCCAATCAGAGAATTTGATTATCCCACATTTACGTATGCAGGAGCGTGCGTTTGTACTCGTTCCTCTCATTGAAATTGATTCAGAAGTAAAGAATCCGGTAACAGGGACACTTTACCGTAATGAGCCAGCGATGCAGGATGATGGAATGACCCTTTGGAAGAAAGTCCAGAATGTCGAGGAGTTCTTACAGCAAGGCTGATAATATAACGGCGGATACTGATTCTAGCGCTGTCTAAAAAAAGAAACTGCTCTATTAGTAGGGCAGTTTTTTCTATGGGATGAGTACCGCGCGACCATTTGGACTTTTGTTAGGCAGGTAATTTGTGTACAATAGTTTCAGACGGCCTATACTGAGTAGAAGGTAGGTCAAAGTATGAAGGAGTGAAAGGGAATGTCCCATTTATATGAAATGAATGATCAGCTTTTGGTGAGACGCCAGAAGATGAATGATATACGCGAAGGTGGTTTGGATCCATTCGGTCAACGTTTTGAACGCACCCATCTGACAAATGAGATTCGATCAGCTTATGAAGAGTTATCAAAAGAAGAATTAGAAGAAACTGAGCATGAGGTGACGATTGCAGGTCGAATCATGACAAAACGAGGGAAGGGCAAGGCGGGTTTTGCGCATATTCAAGATCTTGGCGGTCAGATTCAGATCTACGTACGTCAAGATGCTATTGGTGAAGACGCATATAAACTATTTACACTGGCAGACTTAGGGGATATTGTGGGCGTTCAAGGGGTTATCTTCAAAACAAAAGTAGGAGAGCTTTCCATTAAAGCGACAAAGTTTACGTTCCTTACGAAGTCATTGCGTCCGCTACCCGAGAAATTCCACGGTTTGCAGGATATTGAACAACGCTACCGTCAGCGTTACCTTGATTTGATCTCAACAGAAGGCAGTAAAGAAACATTCATTATGCGTAGCCGAATCATTCAATCAATGCGCCATTATTTAGATAAACAGGGCTTCCTCGAAGTCGAAACACCAATGCTGCACTCTATCGCAGGGGGAGCAGCGGCTCGTCCGTTTGTTACACATCACAATACATTAGATATGACGTTATATATGCGGATTGCGATCGAACTTCATTTGAAACGCCTCATTGTAGGTGGCTTAGAGAAAGTATATGAGATCGGACGCGTATTCCGTAATGAAGGGATGTCCACGCGCCATAACCCGGAATTTACGATGATCGAGTTATATGAAGCGTATGCGGATTACAATGATATTATGGAACTCACTGAAAATCTAGTGGCTCACATTGCACAAGAAGTACTCGGCACGACAACGATTCAATACGGTGAAGACCAAATTGATTTAGCACCGCGCTGGAAACGACTTCATATGGCGGATGCTGTAAAAGAATATACAGGCGTAGACTTTTGGCAGCAGCTTACTAAAGAACAGGCTCATGAATTAGCAAAGGAACATAATGTTCAAGTGACTTCTTCTATGGAAGCAGGTCATGTGCTGAATGAATTCTTTGAGCAAAAGGTTGAAGAACAACTTGTACAACCAACATTCATTTACGGCCATCCTGTAGAAGTTTCACCGCTTGCCAAGAAAAACCCCGAGGACCCACGTTATACGGATCGTTTCGAATTATTCATCGTCCGTCGTGAGCATGCCAATGCCTTTACGGAGTTGAATGATCCTATTGATCAACGTGCTCGCTTTGAAGCTCAGTTAGTAGAGAAAGAGCAAGGGAACGACGAGGCGCATGAAATGGATGAAGACTTTATAGAAGCACTTGAATATGGATTGCCGCCGACTGGTGGATTAGGTATAGGTATTGATCGTCTTGTTATGCTATTGACGAATGCTCAATCAATCCGCGATGTTCTCCTATTTCCTCAGATGCGTTCTAAAGATTGATACAAAAGCCCTGGCTTTCATAGTCAGGGCTTTTTTCTTTTAAGTCATATACAGTCTTAAAAGAAAAT
The DNA here is from genome assembly GCF_038615825.1 of Sporosarcina sp. FSL K6-3508. Taxonomy (NCBI): domain Bacteria; kingdom Bacillati; phylum Bacillota; class Bacilli; order Caryophanales; family Caryophanaceae; genus Sporosarcina; species Sporosarcina sp. FSL K6-3508. The sequence goes on from NZ_CP152016.1 coordinate 91,791, forward strand.
CAAAAAGAATTTTAAAAAACAGTTGCACTTTCGAAAAGCAGGTGGTATATTAGATAACGTTGCTTGCGAGGTTAGCAAGTTAGCGAAAAAACACTTTAAAACTTTTTAAGAAAAAGTGTTGACAACAAAACAGCGATTTGGTATTATAAGAAAGTTGCCTCTTACGAAAGAGCAACCATATGAACCTTGAAAACTGAACAGCAAAACGTTAACGAATTATACGTTTGTGCATCGGCTCTGCCGGTGACATAAACAAAATGAGTATCTTAAATGATGCCAGCAAGAAATCGAGCTAACTCGAATTTCTCTTTTATGGAGAGTTTGATCCTGGCTCAGGACGAACGCTGGCGGCGTGCCTAATACATGCAAGTCGAGCGAATCTTTGGGAGCTTGCTCCTAAAGATTAGCGGCGGACGGGTGAGTAACACGTGGGCAACCTACCTTACAGATGGGGATAACTCCGGGAAACCGGGGCTAATACCGAATAATCCATTTCTTCGCATGAAGAGATGTTGAAAGACGGTTTCGGCTGTCACTGTGAGATGGGCCCGCGGCGCATTAGTTAGTTGGTGGGGTAACGGCCTACCAAGACCACGATGCGTAGCCGACCTGAGAGGGTGATCGGCCACACTGGGACTGAGACACGGCCCAGACTCCTACGGGAGGCAGCAGTAGGGAATCTTCCACAATGGACGAAAGTCTGATGGAGCAACGCCGCGTGAGTGAAGAAGGTTTTCGGATCGTAAAGCTCTGTTGTAAGGGAAGAACACGTACAGGAGTAACTGCCTGTACCTTGACGGTACCTTACCAGAAAGCCACGGCTAACTACGTGCCAGCAGCCGCGGTAATACGTAGGTGGCAAGCGTTGTCCGGAATTATTGGGCGTAAAGCGCGCGCAGGCGGTCCTTTAAGTCTGATGTGAAAGCCCACGGCTCAACCGTGGAGGGTCATTGGAAACTGGAGGACTTGAGTACAGAAGAGGAAAGCGGAATTCCACGTGTAGCGGTGAAATGCGTAGAGATGTGGAGGAACACCAGTGGCGAAGGCGGCTTTCTGGTCTGTAACTGACGCTGAGGCGCGAAAGCGTGGGGAGCAAACAGGATTAGATACCCTGGTAGTCCACGCCGTAAACGATGAGTGCTAAGTGTTAGGGGGTTTCCGCCCCTTAGTGCTGCAGCTAACGCATTAAGCACTCCGCCTGGGGAGTACGGCCGCAAGGCTGAAACTCAAAGGAATTGACGGGGACCCGCACAAGCGGTGGAGCATGTGGTTTAATTCGAAGCAACGCGAAGAACCTTACCAGGTCTTGACATCCCGCTGCCCGGCATGGAGACATGCTTTTCCCTTCGGGGACAGCGGTGACAGGTGGTGCATGGTTGTCGTCAGCTCGTGTCGTGAGATGTTGGGTTAAGTCCCGCAACGAGCGCAACCCTTAATCTTAGTTGCCATCATTCAGTTGGGCACTCTAAGGTGACTGCCGGTGACAAACCGGAGGAAGGTGGGGATGACGTCAAATCATCATGCCCCTTATGACCTGGGCTACACACGTGCTACAATGGACGGTACAGAGGGCTGCAAACCCGCGAGGGGGAGCCAATCCCACAAAACCGTTCCCAGTTCGGATTGCAGGCTGCAACTCGCCTGCATGAAGCCGGAATCGCTAGTAATCGTGGATCAGCATGCCACGGTGAATACGTTCCCGGGTCTTGTACACACCGCCCGTCACACCACGAGAGTTTGTAACACCCGAAGTCGGTGGGGTAACCCTTACGGGAGCCAGCCGCCGAAGGTGGGACAGATGATTGGGGTGAAGTCGTAACAAGGTAGCCGTATCGGAAGGTGCGGCTGGATCACCTCCTTTCTAAGGATAGTATGCCATCTTGGCATTCGGAAGATGGATCTTCGATCCGTCACGTTAACGTTTTGCGTTCAGTTTTGAAGGCTCATTTTTTGAGTGTTCAAAGCTTTTTTCTTTAGACTTGTTCATTGAAAACTGGATAAAACGACATTGAAAGTAATCAAGTAATCAACCGAATCGAACATTTTGTTTGATTCATGTAAACTTTTTAACCTTCGTTCTTTCTATCGCTAGAGAGACGTTGGACCTTTTATAGGTTAAGTTAGAAAGGGCGCACGGCGGATGCCTTGGCACTAGGAGCCGATGAAGGACGGCACTAACACCGATATGCTTCGGGGAGCTGTAAGTAAGCTTTGATCCGAAGATTTCCGAATGGGGAAACCCACTGTCCGTAATGGGACAGTACGTTCACGTGAATACATAGCGTGATCGTGGCACACCCGGAGAACTGAAACATCTAAGTACCCGGAGGAAGAGAAAGAAAATCGATTCCCTTAGTAGCGGCGAGCGAAACGGGAAGAGCCCAAACCAGGAAGCTTGCTTCCTGGGGTTGTAGGACACTCTATACGGAGTTACAAAGGAATGCATTAGACGAAGCGATCTGGAAAGATCCGCCGCAGTGGGTAACAGCCCCGTAGTCGAAAGTGCATTCCCTCCAGAGTGGATCCTGAGTACGGCGGAACACGTGAAATTCCGTCGGAATCCGGGAGGACCATCTCCCAAGGCTAAATACTCCCTAGTGACCGATAGTGAACCAGTACCGTGAGGGAAAGGTGAAAAGCACCCCGGAAGGGGAGTGAAATAGAACCTGAAACCGTGTGCCTACAAATTGTCAGAGCCCGTTAATGGGTGATGGCGTGCCTTTTGTAGAATGAACCGGCGAGTTACGATTCCATGCAAGGTTAAGCTGAGAAAGCGGAGCCGCAGCGAAAGCGAGTCTGAATAGGGCGCATGAGTATGGGGTCGTAGACCCGAAACCAGGTGATCTACCCATGTCCAGGGTGAAGGTCAGGTAACACTGACTGGAGGCCCGAACCCACGTATGTTGAAAAATGCGGGGATGAGGTGTGGGTAGCGGTGAAATTCCAATCGAACCTGGAGATAGCTGGTTCTCTCCGAAATAGCTTTAGGGCTAGCCTCAAACGAAAGAATCTCGGAGGTAGAGCACTGTTTGGACGAGGGGCCCATCCCGGGTTACCGAATTCAGACAAACTCCGAATGCCGATGATTTATGTTTGGGAGTCAGACGGTGGGTGATAAGATCCATCGTCGAGAGGGAAACAGCCCAGACCACCAGTTAAGGTCCCCAAGTATCCGTTAAGTGGAAAAGGATGTGGCGCTGCCCAGACAACCAGGATGTTGGCTTAGAAGCAGCCATCATTTAAAGAGTGCGTAATAGCTCACTGGTCGAGTGGCGCTGCGCCGAAAATGTACCGGGGCTAAACGGATCACCGAAACTGTGGATTGACGCAAGTCAATGGTAGGAGAGCGTTCCAAGGGCGTTGAAGCTAGACCGGAAGGACTGGTGGAGCGCTTGGAAGTGAGAATGCCGGTATGAGTAGCGAAAGAAGGGTGAGAATCCCTTCCACCGAATGCCTAAGGTTTCCTGAGGAAGGCTCGTCCGCTCAGGGTTAGTCAGGACCTAAGTCGAGGCCGATAGGCGTAGACGATGGACAACAGGTTGATATTCCTGTACCACCTCCCCGCCGTTTGAGTAATGGGGGGACGCAGTAGGATAGGGTGAGCACGCAGTTGGTTGCGTGTCTAAGCAGTGAGGTGGAGAACGAGGCAAATCCCGTTCTCATATAACACTAGGCTGTGATGGCAAGGAGAATTGTCTCCGGAGTCCCTGATTTCACACTGCCAAGAAAAGCCTCTAGCGAGGCGGGAGGTGCCTGTACCGCAAACCGACACAGGTAGGCGAGGAGAGAATCCTAAGGTGATCGAGAGAACTCTCGTTAAGGAACTCGGCAAAATGACCCCGTAACTTCGGGAGAAGGGGTGCTCTGGTAGGGTGAATAGCCCGAGAGAGCCGCAGTGAATAGGCCCAGGCGACTGTTTAGCAAAAACACAGGTCTCTGCAAAACCGTAAGGTGACGTATAGGGGCTGACGCCTGCCCGGTGCTGGAAGGTTAAGAGGAGGGGTTAGCGCAAGCGAAGCTCTGAATTGAAGCCCCAGTAAACGGCGGCCGTAACTATAACGGTCCTAAGGTAGCGAAATTCCTTGTCGGGTAAGTTCCGACCCGCACGAAAGGCGTAACGATCTGGGCACTGTCTCAACGAGAGACTCGGTGAAATTATAATATGCGTGAAGATGCGCATTACCCGCGACAGGACGGAAAGACCCCGTGGAGCTTTACTGTAGCCTGATATTGAATTCCGGTGCAGCCTGTACAGGATAGGTAGGAGCCTTGGATTCCGGAGCGCCAGCTTCGGAGGAGGCGTTGGTGGGATACTACCCTGGCTGTATTGGACTTCTAACCCATGCCCGTGATCCGGGCAGGAGACAGTGTCAGGTGGGCAGTTTGACTGGGGCGGTCGCCTCCTAAAGAGTAACGGAGGCGCCCAAAGGTTCCCTCAGAATGGTTGGACATCATTCGTAGAGTGCAAAGGCATAAGGGAGCTTGACTGCGAGACCTACAAGTCGAGCAGGGTCGAAAGACGGGCTTAGTGATCCGGTGGTTCCGCATGGAAGGGCCATCGCTCAACGGATAAAAGCTACCCCGGGGATAACAGGCTTATCTCCCCCAAGAGTCCACATCGACGGGGAGGTTTGGCACCTCGATGTCGGCTCGTCGCATCCTGGGGCTGTAGTCGGTCCCAAGGGTTGGGCTGTTCGCCCATTAAAGCGGCACGCGAGCTGGGTTCAGAACGTCGTGAGACAGTTCGGTCCCTATCCGTCGCGGGCGCAGGAAATTTGAGAAGAGCTGTCCTTAGTACGAGAGGACCGGGATGGACATACCGCTGGTGTACCAGTTGTCTTGCCAAAGGCATCGCTGGGTAGCTATGTATGGACGGGATAAATGCTGAAAGCATCTAAGCATGAAGCCCCCTTCAAGATGAGATTTCCCATTACGCAAGTAAGTAAGATCCCTCAAAGATGATGAGGTGGATAGGTCTGGGGTGGAAGCACGGCGACGTGTGCAGCTGACAGATACTAATCGATCGAGGACTTAACCTATTTTAAGAAGTACTACTTGATGTACACAATGTCTTTTATTCAGTTTTGAGTGAACAAAAATTCACTAAAAAAACACTTGCATTACTGCAAAGAAGTGTTATAATAGTAAATGTCTTTGGAAAAGGACAAGTCTGGTGACGATAGCGAAGAGGTCACACCCGTTCCCATACCGAACACGGAAGTTAAGCTCTTCAGCGCTGATGGTAGTTGGGGGCTTCCCCCTGTGAGAGTAAGACGTCGCCAGGCAACACTTTTTTGATCTATAATTTAGTGTTCCATACATAATGAAAGAGATCATTGAAGAGTATTAACAGTCACAGCAATGTGATGTTTATAGTAATTTTACCCAGGAGGATTAGCTCAGCTGGGAGAGCACCTGCCTTACAAGCAGGGGGTCGGCGGTTCGAGCCCGTCATCCTCCACCATATTTTCTACACTTTTGCCGGTGTAGCTCAACTGGTAGAGCAACTGACTTGTAATCAGTAGGTTGAGGGTTCAAGTCCTTTCGCCGGCACCACTTCATGTACGAGCCATTAGCTCAGTTGGTAGAGCATCTGACTTTTAATCAGAGGGTCACAGGTTCGAATCCTGTATGGCTCACCATTTTTATCGCAGTAATATAACGCGGGTGTGGTGGAACTGGCAGACACGCTAGACTTAGGATCTAGTGCCTTCGGGCGTGGGGGTTCGACTCCCTTCACCCGCACTTTTTTGCGGAAGTAGTTCAGTGGTAGAATACGACCTTGCCAAGGTCGGGGTCGCGGGTTCGAATCCCGTCTTCCGCTTTTTCACTCTTGCCGGGGTGGCGGAACTGGCAGACGCACAGGACTTAAAATCCTGCGGTAGGTGACTACCGTACCGGTTCGATTCCGGTTCTCGGCACCATTTATAAATATGCGCCCGTAGCTCAATTGGATAGAGCGTCTGACTACGGATCAGAAGGTTGTGGGTTCGACTCCTGCCGGGCGCGCCATTATTATATATTTTATATTCGGGAAGTAGCTCAGCTTGGTAGAGCACTTGGTTTGGGACCAAGGGGTCGCAGGTTCGAATCCTGTCTTCCCGACCACTTATTCTCGGGGCCTTAGCTCAGCTGGGAGAGCGCCTGCCTTGCACGCAGGAGGTCAGCGGTTCGATCCCGCTAGGCTCCACCAATTACATTTTCATTATATGAACCTTGAAAACTGAACAGCAAAACGTTAACGAATTATACGTTTGTGCATCGGCTCTGCCGGTGACATAAACAAAATGAGTATCTTAAATGATGCCAGCAAGAAATCGAGCTAACTCGAATTTCTCTTTTATGGAGAGTTTGATCCTGGCTCAGGACGAACGCTGGCGGCGTGCCTAATACATGCAAGTCGAGCGAATCTTTGGGAGCTTGCTCCTAAAGATTAGCGGCGGACGGGTGAGTAACACGTGGGCAACCTACCTTACAGATGGGGATAACTCCGGGAAACCGGGGCTAATACCGAATAATCCATTTCTTCGCATGAAGAGATGTTGAAAGACGGTTTCGGCTGTCACTGTGAGATGGGCCCGCGGCGCATTAGTTAGTTGGTGGGGTAACGGCCTACCAAGACCACGATGCGTAGCCGACCTGAGAGGGTGATCGGCCACACTGGGACTGAGACACGGCCCAGACTCCTACGGGAGGCAGCAGTAGGGAATCTTCCACAATGGACGAAAGTCTGATGGAGCAACGCCGCGTGAGTGAAGAAGGTTTTCGGATCGTAAAGCTCTGTTGTAAGGGAAGAACACGTACAGGAGTAACTGCCTGTACCTTGACGGTACCTTACCAGAAAGCCACGGCTAACTACGTGCCAGCAGCCGCGGTAATACGTAGGTGGCAAGCGTTGTCCGGAATTATTGGGCGTAAAGCGCGCGCAGGCGGTCCTTTAAGTCTGATGTGAAAGCCCACGGCTCAACCGTGGAGGGTCATTGGAAACTGGAGGACTTGAGTACAGAAGAGGAAAGCGGAATTCCACGTGTAGCGGTGAAATGCGTAGAGATGTGGAGGAACACCAGTGGCGAAGGCGGCTTTCTGGTCTGTAACTGACGCTGAGGCGCGAAAGCGTGGGGAGCAAACAGGATTAGATACCCTGGTAGTCCACGCCGTAAACGATGAGTGCTAAGTGTTAGGGGGTTTCCGCCCCTTAGTGCTGCAGCTAACGCATTAAGCACTCCGCCTGGGGAGTACGGCCGCAAGGCTGAAACTCAAAGGAATTGACGGGGACCCGCACAAGCGGTGGAGCATGTGGTTTAATTCGAAGCAACGCGAAGAACCTTACCAGGTCTTGACATCCCGCTGCCCGGCATGGAGACATGCTTTTCCCTTCGGGGACAGCGGTGACAGGTGGTGCATGGTTGTCGTCAGCTCGTGTCGTGAGATGTTGGGTTAAGTCCCGCAACGAGCGCAACCCTTAATCTTAGTTGCCATCATTCAGTTGGGCACTCTAAGGTGACTGCCGGTGACAAACCGGAGGAAGGTGGGGATGACGTCAAATCATCATGCCCCTTATGACCTGGGCTACACACGTGCTACAATGGACGGTACAGAGGGCTGCAAACCCGCGAGGGGGAGCCAATCCCACAAAACCGTTCCCAGTTCGGATTGCAGGCTGCAACTCGCCTGCATGAAGCCGGAATCGCTAGTAATCGTGGATCAGCATGCCACGGTGAATACGTTCCCGGGTCTTGTACACACCGCCCGTCACACCACGAGAGTTTGTAACACCCGAAGTCGGTGGGGTAACCCTTACGGGAGCCAGCCGCCGAAGGTGGGACAGATGATTGGGGTGAAGTCGTAACAAGGTAGCCGTATCGGAAGGTGCGGCTGGATCACCTCCTTTCTAAGGATAGTATGCCATCTTGGCATTCGGAAGATGGATCTTCGATCCGTCACGTTAACGTTTTGCGTTCAGTTTTGAAGGCTCATTTTTTGAGTGTTCAAAGCTTTTTTCTTTAGACTTGTTCATTGAAAACTGGATAAAACGACATTGAAAGTAATCAAGTAATCAACCGAATCGAACATTTTGTTTGATTCATGTAAACTTTTTAACCTTCGTTCTTTCTATCGCTAGAGAGACGTTGGACCTTTTATAGGTTAAGTTAGAAAGGGCGCACGGCGGATGCCTTGGCACTAGGAGCCGATGAAGGACGGCACTAACACCGATATGCTTCGGGGAGCTGTAAGTAAGCTTTGATCCGAAGATTTCCGAATGGGGAAACCCACTGTCCGTAATGGGACAGTACGTTCACGTGAATACATAGCGTGATCGTGGCACACCCGGAGAACTGAAACATCTAAGTACCCGGAGGAAGAGAAAGAAAATCGATTCCCTTAGTAGCGGCGAGCGAAACGGGAAGAGCCCAAACCAGGAAGCTTGCTTCCTGGGGTTGTAGGACACTCTATACGGAGTTACAAAGGAATGCATTAGACGAAGCGATCTGGAAAGATCCGCCGCAGTGGGTAACAGCCCCGTAGTCGAAAGTGCATTCCCTCCAGAGTGGATCCTGAGTACGGCGGAACACGTGAAATTCCGTCGGAATCCGGGAGGACCATCTCCCAAGGCTAAATACTCCCTAGTGACCGATAGTGAACCAGTACCGTGAGGGAAAGGTGAAAAGCACCCCGGAAGGGGAGTGAAATAGAACCTGAAACCGTGTGCCTACAAATTGTCAGAGCCCGTTAATGGGTGATGGCGTGCCTTTTGTAGAATGAACCGGCGAGTTACGATTCCATGCAAGGTTAAGCTGAGAAAGCGGAGCCGCAGCGAAAGCGAGTCTGAATAGGGCGCATGAGTATGGGGTCGTAGACCCGAAACCAGGTGATCTACCCATGTCCAGGGTGAAGGTCAGGTAACACTGACTGGAGGCCCGAACCCACGTATGTTGAAAAATGCGGGGATGAGGTGTGGGTAGCGGTGAAATTCCAATCGAACCTGGAGATAGCTGGTTCTCTCCGAAATAGCTTTAGGGCTAGCCTCAAACGAAAGAATCTCGGAGGTAGAGCACTGTTTGGACGAGGGGCCCATCCCGGGTTACCGAATTCAGACAAACTCCGAATGCCGATGATTTATGTTTGGGAGTCAGACGGTGGGTGATAAGATCCATCGTCGAGAGGGAAACAGCCCAGACCACCAGTTAAGGTCCCCAAGTATCCGTTAAGTGGAAAAGGATGTGGCGCTGCCCAGACAACCAGGATGTTGGCTTAGAAGCAGCCATCATTTAAAGAGTGCGTAATAGCTCACTGGTCGAGTGGCGCTGCGCCGAAAATGTACCGGGGCTAAACGGATCACCGAAACTGTGGATTGACGCAAGTCAATGGTAGGAGAGCGTTCCAAGGGCGTTGAAGCTAGACCGGAAGGACTGGTGGAGCGCTTGGAAGTGAGAATGCCGGTATGAGTAGCGAAAGAAGGGTGAGAATCCCTTCCACCGAATGCCTAAGGTTTCCTGAGGAAGGCTCGTCCGCTCAGGGTTAGTCAGGACCTAAGTCGAGGCCGATAGGCGTAGACGATGGACAACAGGTTGATATTCCTGTACCACCTCCCCGCCGTTTGAGTAATGGGGGGACGCAGTAGGATAGGGTGAGCACGCAGTTGGTTGCGTGTCTAAGCAGTGAGGTGGAGAACGAGGCAAATCCCGTTCTCATATAACACTAGGCTGTGATGGCAAGGAGAATTGTCTCCGGAGTCCCTGATTTCACACTGCCAAGAAAAGCCTCTAGCGAGGCGGGAGGTGCCTGTACCGCAAACCGACACAGGTAGGCGAGGAGAGAATCCTAAGGTGATCGAGAGAACTCTCGTTAAGGAACTCGGCAAAATGACCCCGTAACTTCGGGAGAAGGGGTGCTCTGGTAGGGTGAATAGCCCGAGAGAGCCGCAGTGAATAGGCCCAGGCGACTGTTTAGCAAAAACACAGGTCTCTGCAAAACCGTAAGGTGACGTATAGGGGCTGACGCCTGCCCGGTGCTGGAAGGTTAAGAGGAGGGGTTAGCGCAAGCGAAGCTCTGAATTGAAGCCCCAGTAAACGGCGGCCGTAACTATAACGGTCCTAAGGTAGCGAAATTCCTTGTCGGGTAAGTTCCGACCCGCACGAAAGGCGTAACGATCTGGGCACTGTCTCAACGAGAGACTCGGTGAAATTATAATATGCGTGAAGATGCGCATTACCCGCGACAGGACGGAAAGACCCCGTGGAGCTTTACTGTAGCCTGATATTGAATTCCGGTGCAGCCTGTACAGGATAGGTAGGAGCCTTGGATTCCGGAGCGCCAGCTTCGGAGGAGGCGTTGGTGGGATACTACCCTGGCTGTATTGGACTTCTAACCCATGCCCGTGATCCGGGCAGGAGACAGTGTCAGGTGGGCAGTTTGACTGGGGCGGTCGCCTCCTAAAGAGTAACGGAGGCGCCCAAAGGTTCCCTCAGAATGGTTGGACATCATTCGTAGAGTGCAAAGGCATAAGGGAGCTTGACTGCGAGACCTACAAGTCGAGCAGGGTCGAAAGACGGGCTTAGTGATCCGGTGGTTCCGCATGGAAGGGCCATCGCTCAACGGATAAAAGCTACCCCGGGGATAACAGGCTTATCTCCCCCAAGAGTCCACATCGACGGGGAGGTTTGGCACCTCGATGTCGGCTCGTCGCATCCTGGGGCTGTAGTCGGTCCCAAGGGTTGGGCTGTTCGCCCATTAAAGCGGCACGCGAGCTGGGTTCAGAACGTCGTGAGACAGTTCGGTCCCTATCCGTCGCGGGCGCAGGAAATTTGAGAAGAGCTGTCCTTAGTACGAGAGGACCGGGATGGACATACCGCTGGTGTACCAGTTGTCTTGCCAAAGGCATCGCTGGGTAGCTATGTATGGACGGGATAAATGCTGAAAGCATCTAAGCATGAAGCCCCCTTCAAGATGAGATTTCCCATTACGCAAGTAAGTAAGATCCCTCAAAGATGATGAGGTGGATAGGTCTGGGGTGGAAGCACGGCGACGTGTGCAGCTGACAGATACTAATCGATCGAGGACTTAACCTATTTTAAGAAGTACTACTTGATGTACACAATGTCTTTTATTCAGTTTTGAGTGAACAAGCTTTACTCATCTGTCTAGTAACGATGGCGAAGAGGTCACACCCGTTCCCATACCGAACACGGAAGTTAAGCTCTTCAGCGCCGATGGTAGTCGGGGGCTTCCCCCTGTGAGAGTAGGACGTTGCTAGGCATGCGAAGCCATTCACTATGGTCATCATAGTGAGTGGCTTTTTTGTGTTTTTATATAATTAAAATAAATTAGTAAAAAGGCTGTTAATGGATACAGTAAAAATTAGGAAGAAGATGTGTCAGTTGCGCTCATCACCCCTTCAAGAGTCTCAACGCAGTGATGCCCGGTGAGGTAGTCGAGTCTTCCCCTAAGACGGCCGGACGTTGCTACGTATACAAAGCCATTCACTATGTTCCTCATAGCAAACGGCTTTTCTGTGTTTTCATTAATTCGCATAATGAATAATCAAATGACTGTCTCATAAGATAACCAATAGAGCCCATCGAAATGAGACCAATAATATTTAATTTATATTAATTGAGAGGGCTTCATTAGGGTATATTGGTAGTAAGGGGAGAGTGTTATGATCATTACTATCGTACAGCGCTTTTTTAAAGAACGCTTTTTTGATCAAGCTGCACAGAATGCATATTACTTGCTGTTATCCGTTTTGCCTTTTTTACTGGTCGTGTTATCTCTAGTCCAATTTTTGCCGGTTCAAGAGGCAAGTATATTGGCGTTGCTACGACCCTTTGTTCCTGAGGAGTCATTTCAACTAATCGAGCAAAGTGTCCAGTCGATGATTTATAAAAGCCATGGGAAGCTACTTCTATTAAGTGTGCTGGCTGCACTATGGACATCATCTATTGCGGTTCAGTCATTTGCCCGGTCATTGGATCTAACGAACGAAAAAAGGCAACGGAAGTCCTTCTGGATTAGTTTAATACGGAATATAGGTGTGACGGTTCTTTTTATGTTGGTCGTGCCGTTGTCCTTATTTTTGCCGTTACTGGAGAAGTTGCTACATACGGTGATTGCGTATTATGACGTGTTAGAAGATTGGCAGGGCTGGCTATATATTTGGCCGAATATTAAGTGGGGACTCGGAACAATTTTTTTGCTGCTATTTTTCTTGTTATTTTATCAACTTGTTCCGACGGGTAAAATGAAATGGAAAGAGGCGCTGCCAGGTGCTGTTTTTTCAGCTTTCGGGTGGCAGTTGGTTTCTTTGCTGTTTGGTGATTATGTATCCAGGGTGGATTATTCTAGATTGTATGGTCAATTGGCAGGTATCATTATGCTTGTGTTATGGTTTTATTTGACGGCGATTATTATTTTACTATCGGGATTGTTGAATGCTGAATGGAAAAGGAGAGGGCGTTTCAGATGAAGATTTTAGTGGTCGATGATGATATACATATCCTAGAGCTGGTAAGCATTCATTTGAGACAGGCGGGGTATATCGTGGTGAAGGCGATGAATGGACAACAAGCCTTAGAGTTGGTTACAGAGGAGTGGCCCGACTTGGCGGTAGTGGATGTCATGATGCCGGGGATGGATGGCTATACGTTGACGAAGAGGCTGAGAGAGGATACGGAAATCCCAGTATTGCTCCTGACGGCGAAAGGTGAGTTGGAGGATAAGGAGCGTGGTTTTTTGGCAGGTTCCGATGATTATCTTGTAAAACCATTCGAGCCAAAGGAATTGTTGTTTCGTATTCATGCAATTTTGCGGCGCTATGATAAAGCGGTTGATCGAATGATTCAAATCGGTCCTTTGCTGATCAATCGTCAAAGTTATGAAGTAGTGCTTGGAAAGAAGTCTTTATTATTGCCTCTGAAGGAGTTTGAGTTACTGTCGGTGCTGGCATCCCGGCGCAATCAAGTATTTACACGCGAAGTATTGGTGGAGCGTGTATGGGGATTTGATTATGAGGGTGATGAACAGACGTTAAGCGTTCATATTAAGCGCTTGCGAGACAAGCTTGGAAAGCTGACAGAACAAGTGAAAATTGTGACTGTGCGTGGTGTAGGGTATAAGCTAGAGGTTTCAGAATGAAGTCGCTCTATGGAAAATTTCTTGTGATGACGGTCGGAATTATGCTGACGAGTGCGTTGGTCGCGTTTTTAGCGGTTAATACGTATTATCATCGCTATTTGAAAGAACAGAATGATACGAAGAACGTTGCTGTTGCCGAGCAGATCGCATCGTTTATTGAAGAGGAAAACGGACTTGATTTGACGGCTTATTTTGACATGCTTGCCGCAGCAGGTTACAAGCTAATGATTATTTCGCCTGACAACACCCCTACCTTGTACGGTGAAGCGTTCCGGGTAAATAATTTGGAGATAGAGGCAATTGAACAGGTAAGGAACGGACAAGTGTACCATGGTATGCGGGATTTAAAGGCAGAAACATTTGTGACGGGGTATTTTTCGAATGAATCTGCGAATACAGTCGGAGTGCCCTTTAGCCGTGAAGGCGATACATATGCGCTATTTTTGCGTCCTGATATTAAAATGCTATTCACCGAAATTCATTACTTATTAGGCGGCATGGTAATTGTTATGGCCATTATCAGTTTACTGGCTATGCTCGTTGTTGCGAGAAAGCTGATTGAGCCAATTGTCGTGCTGACAAGAGCAACAAAACGGGTTGGAGAAGAGCAATTCAGCGGCGATATGGCAATTGACCGAAAAGATGAGATTGGTCAATTGGCGAAAAGCTTTCAACAAATGATCAATCGATTGAGTGAGAACGATCAGATACGAAAGGCTTTCATTAGTGATGTGTCGCATGATTTTCAGTCCCCTTTATTAAATATTAAAGGCTATGCAGACTTGCTGTCAGATGAAAATTTACCTGCGAATGAACGCAAGCATTATGCAAACATTATCCAATCGGAGACAGAGCGCTTATCGACGCTGACGAAACAGTTGCTTCTATTGACTTCACTTGATCAGCTAGTTTCCCCATTACAGAAGAGAGTGTTCCGTGTCGATCAGCAAGTGAAGGAGACGGTACGCAAATCACAATGGCTTTTGCAGGAGAAAGAGATGTCGCTTATGCTGGAGATTGATGAAGTGACATATGAAGGGGATCCAGCTTTCCTAGAGAAAGTATGGGAGAATTTATTGTCGAATGCGTTGAAATACACACCTGACGGAGGAACAATTGATATTCAGCTGACAGAACGAGAGAATGAAGTATATTTTTCTATTGAGGATTCAGGAGTCGGTATGTCGGAGGATACGAAAGCACGCGTATTTGATCGCTTTTATCGGGCAGATCACTCCCGAACGCGGGAAGTTGAGGGAACTGGTCTAGGTCTCTCAATTGTAGAACAAGTAGTGCGCCTTCATGACGGCAGGATAGAAGTGATTAGTGAACTTGAGGCTGGTACGACATTTATTGTGCATTTGCCAAAACTGTAATCAGTTGTTCATCTTCCGTTCATCTTGCTCAGGTAGTATAAAGATAATAGAAAGACGATGGGAGGAAATATAAAATGCAAGATAAATGGAGTTTACGTTTGATACGCGTTGCTGCAATTTTTGGTTTAATTGGTACGGTGCTTGGTTCTCATATGGCGGGTGCTGGTTCGTATGCATTTCGTCCAATTCATGCGCATATTTTGTTAGTGGGTTGGCTGTCCGTATTTTCATGGGGCGTATTCTACAAAATTTACCGAGTGCGTGCAAAGAAGCTTCTGACAGTCCAAGGTTGGACAGGAATCGTCGGGGCGATTGGATTGACAGCCGGTATGTGGTTACAATTCATGCAGCCGTTTAATATTAATGAGACATTTTCGCTGATCTTCTATATTGTCGGTGGAACAGTTCTGCTCGTCAGCTTTGCGCTATTTGTCATTGTGACTTTTATGGTAGAGAAAACAAAAGCAGTTCGTTAATTAGTCGAGAGTCCAAGAAAGCGGTTATTCCGTGTTCTTGGGCTTTTTGTGTTTTGGGGGGAGTGTCTGTCGAAACGTAAAGAACGTTTTTTCTCGATAGTCAGTGTTTTCAACAAAAAAAACAGTTGGGTTATGGCATACTGGATGGACTTATAGCATAAAGGGGCCATGACAATGACAGGAAATAATCGCTTTACACTGACGATGATTTGCTTTGGGTTAGTGATCGCCGCAAGTGTGCTGATCAAGCAGTCGGCTAGTTCGGAGCAGAATGAGCCCAAGCCGGAACTTACAGTGCAGGATTATGCGCAGATGAACGTGGCAGTTGAAGACGTGCTGAAGGAGATGCCGGAAATTACAGAGGAGTTGGAACGGATTCATTTGGGGCATATTGAAGATGAGATAGAAGAGCTGCTTTCTGTGACGAAGGCGGAATTCCGTATACGTGTGGAAAATAATTTAACGAAGCAGGAACATTCAACAGAGTTCATGCGGGCGATGGCAGAGAAAGAGACAGGTCGATACGTGGATGCGCTTCGTGTTGCGAAAGAGGAATATGGAATTCGTGTAGCAGAGGAGGAAGTGACGGAATTCATTAAAAAAAATGTAGCCATTGTTCGCAGTAAGGAGAAGAAGAACTATGCGGAAGCGCTCGGTTTGACGCTATACCAACTAGATTACCAATTCGATCGGGACTTTTATGTGATGGATGTGCTGTGGGAGAAATTGATGCCTATTGTGACGAAGAACTATCCAAAGCAGGATGGTGAGAGTGAGCAAGCGTATGGTGAACGCGCAAAGGAAGAATTTTTTAGCCAGGCAGCTGAGAGTAATTAGGAATGAAGTAGAAAAAATGAGTTTATGCTACTTTAAAGAATGCGACCCTGATTGAGGATGAAAAAAATAAGTAGGCACTAAAGACTATTCTTGGGTAGAGAATGGTCTTTTTTGCATGCTTTTTTTGTTTAAGAGTTTTGTAAGAGTCAATTACTATACTAGATTGGTAGAAGTTGAGTATCAAGGAGAGGGTGGAATGGTACGTAAATCATTGGGCTGGATACTTGTAGTTTCTGGATTGTTGATTGTCGGCTATCCCTTCTTGCAAAAGGTTGCGTACGATAGGCAACAGCAACAGCTCCTTACTGCGTTTGACCAACTGGGGGCAATAGAGGATAGGGAGAACTTTGACGACCAGGAAAGTGCGCTATCCTCCATTAATGAAGATCAAAGTCTTGACTTAAAAGGAGCACGAGGCATTATAACGATTGGAAAGATAGATCTTGAAATGCTTATCTTTGAAGGTGCCTCAGAAACAGAGCTTAGTAAAGGTGTAGGGATGATTGAACCGCAAAAAGATTTCTTTAAACACAATGTCGGCTTGGCAGGTCATCGAGCCGTAGCGGATGGGAAGCAATTTAATCGTCTAGATGAATTGTCGATGGATGATGAAATCCAAGTGAACACCTTGAATAGGACGCTGCATTATCGTGTAACGGATACATTTATCGTACATAAAACGGAAGTATCCGTGCTTGAAGACCAAGAAAATCCGCATCTTACACTGGTAACCTGTACACCACTTGGAAGTTGGCATCCGACCGATCGATTGATTGTACAGGCGGAGTTGCAAGACATCACGCAAAAGTGAGTTGTACAGGCTATTTATATACTTTTATATAAATAAAATTATGAATGAGGAGGCGTTCATTTCTTATAGTCAGTCATTAAATGTGGGAAAAGGTAAAGAAAGGAGAGGGGATTGCATAGTGAAGAAACAATTGAATATATTCATGCTCACCCTGTTGATCTTGGGGCAAACGATATTAGGTCCGCTTGGCGCAGGAGTAGTAAATGCAGAAGAGGGAATGCCGCCCAATGACCCTTCTGAAGTGAATGTGCCAGCAGACAGCAATGAGCAACCCGAAGTTACGCAGCCTGCTGAGAAACCATTTGAAACTCCAGAAGATAACGAGGAACCTGTGATACCAATTGCTCCCGACAACGATGATGATAGCATTGGGGAAGCAGAAGGCGTCGGGGATAAAGACGTGAATAAGCCGGATAATGTTGGAGAACCAGGCGAAGAAACAATTGACGATGACGAGAAAGAAGAAGTGGCGGATGATGAAAATGAATTGCCTGTTGATCCCGATTATGTGGTAGATACCCTTAATGCAACGCTTGGTTTTACTAATTTGATCGTTAATGGTCATACAATAACAGACGCTGCTACAGCAGGTAATGTAACACCGAAAATAGGTGACAAAATTGACTTAAACTATTCATTTGCGATTACAGCAGATAAAGATTATGCGGTTGGTTCATCATTTAAATTCGAACTTCCACAGGCATTGTTAAACTTTGATAGCGCTAGCTTGAGTGGAACTTTAACAGACCCTGATACAGGCTTTTCAGCAGACTATACCACTTCTGGAAGCACTGTAACTGTTACAACAACAGAACAGCTGGATGAGGCAAATGCATTTACAGGAAAATTACATTTTGTTGCACATTTCAGTGCGGATGGAACCGACGGAAGTTTAGATCAAGAATTGGTAATCCCGATTGTAGGTGGAGCTTCTGTTGTAATCCCGTTCACATTCCAACCAAATACTACTGGCCAATCTATGTCTAAAACAGGTACGGCAAGTATTGAAAACGGTGAACGTGTTATTAATTGGGAAGTTTGGACGAATCGTAAAGGAGAAAACTTAAGCAATGCAACCCTCAGTGATACACTGGGAGGTGCAGATCACGGGCTTGAACTGGACGGTGATATTACAGTAGATCAGTATGTTGTTGGTTTAAGTGGAAAAGCGGATACAGCAACAAAAACCACAACGGCTACTAGTTTTCCAGTCAGTCTAGAGGACGGCCGGTATGCGTACAAATTAACGTACAAAACGAAAGTGACACGCGAGCCGACGAAAGAGACAGAAACCTTTACAAACGACGCAACCTTAACAAATGGGTCAAACACAGATTCCGCTAAGGCATCTGCTACTCACACATATGGAACAAAACTTGATAAAACAGCAACAACTAAAGATAAATATAATGCAAAGTGGGAAATAAAATACAACTATTTCGGTAGTAAAATGGCTTCACAAACATTAACAGATACAATAACAGGATCGCACAAGATTAAAGAAAGTTCAATTGTGGTGTATGAAGTAACTCTTGATGAATCAGGAAATGGTACAAAAGGCAATCCGATTTTGTCACAGCCAGATCCAAATATCGCGAATGATGGTAAATCATTCACAATTGAATTAAAATCACCAAATGGCGAAGCATATTTAATTGAATATGAAACAGAACTAGACTCTGAATATGTTACCGAAGGTGAAACTATAAGTAATGAAGCTTTGTATGAAGATAATAAAGATGGTGATAGTTTCTGGGCCGGAGAAAGTATCTTTAGCAAAACGCGAGGATCAATTGACCAAGTCAATAAAGAAATTACATGGACGATTACAGTAAATGCTGAGAAAGCCATGAATAATTTTGTGATTGAAGATAATTTCACATCATATACAGAAGGTGGGACTCGTCAGAAATTGGTGAACCCACAGGATCCATTTACTATATCCAATGGAGTAAATCCTACGGAAACATCACTAAAAGGTGATAATGGAGATGCTGGATTCATCCTTGAATTTGGTAACGTCACAAATAGTTTTACTATTACTTACAAAACAAAATATGATATTTTACCAAACGGTACAGCTTATCCAGAGTATAAGAATACTGCAAAAGGGAGTTGGACAGGTGCTGTTGATGGAAAAGAGTATTCCATTACTAAATCAGCAGAATATAAAACTGGGAACACACCAACAGGTAACAACGGATACAAAAATGGTAAATTTGATCACGAGAAACAAGTGTTTGAATGGAATTTGGCGGTTAACATTAACAAGCAGGACATTAATGGTGCTGAACTTGTTGATGTAATTGGTGAGGGACATGAACTTGTTATCGGAACAATTAAAGTACATCAATTAAATTTAGGTATGAACGATGAACAAGGTACGCCGGGCGCTGAATTAGAATCTGGACACACGATATCAGAAAACCCTGAAAAAGATGGATTTACGATTAAGTTTACTGAACCAACTACGGAAGCGTATATCATCACATACCAGACAAAAGATTCAGATGACATTATTGGGCATGAAAACGGCAATAGCTATGGAAACACAGCAACCTTTACAACACCAAACAGTGGTTCTTTTACATTGCCGGCTTCTACAACAGTAAAACATGCCAATGAGTTAATTGATAAAAAAGCTGTTACAAATCCAGCTGACGAAACAATTACATGGACAGTAGATGTCAACAAGTCACACTCAGCATTAGGAGACATTATACTGACTGATAAAATGTCAGCTAACCAACTAATTTTACCAGACAAATTCAAAATGCGTGAAATTAAAATGGATAAAGACGGCAATCTTAGCTATGGAAGCTGGAACTCCGTCACACCGACGATTAATAGTGAAAATAACAGTTTCACTCTGGATTTAGGAAACCTAGATCAAAAAGGTTATCAAATCGAATACAAAACATTCTTCTTAGGTGGAGAAGGAGATACATTCTCAAACGAAGCCTCCATTAACTATACTGGAGGAACAGCAGGAGTAGAAAGTGACTCAGGGGTAAAAGATAAAGTATTTAATTTCAATGATTCAAGTGGTACGATTATATCTACTAAAGGAAAACTAGAGCTTCATAAAATCGGTTTGAATCCATTAACAGGTGAATCAAAGAATTTAGATGGTATCACATTCGAACTGTGGAATAAAAGTGGAACGATCAAGCTGCAAGAGGCTACAACAGAAAATGGTGGACGACTTACATTTGATGAAGTTCGTTATGGTAAGTATCTGTTAAAAGAAAGCGGTACTCCAAATAAATATATTCCTCTTCCAGTAGCAGGAAAAGAAATTATAATGGGCATATCCACAGACTCTAACGTAAATGGAAACGAACTATTTGTTGTTGAAAACATTGAAAATGTTGATATGAGCAATGCTTGTGCTGAATATACATTAACAATTAAAGACGTTGATAGAAATCCAGTAGTAAATACAAAAGTTATATTAACAAACAATGTAACAGGTATTACACACACTGCGACGACAAATGGTAACGGGGAAATTACGTTACTTCCTGCTGATGTTAAGGCAGGAAAATATACAGTCACAATAGATGATAGAGGGACGGAAGTTACATTTGGTGACGTAACTGTAATGTATGATGGCGACTGTAAAGGTGAAGTTGTGCCAACACCGTCATGCTCTGAATTCACAATCACAATAGAAGATACAAATAATATTGCACGTCCGGATGTGACTGTAACATTGGTGCACAAAGACGATGATACAGTAAAGATTACAGCAACAACAGATGAAAATGGTAAGTTTACTTTATCTTCATCCGTTACGAAAACAGGCGATTATAAAGTATATGAGGGTAAACAATATCTTGGTGATTTATCGATTACGTATAAGAATAATCCTTGTGCGGCTACTGTAACTGAAGCTCCAACTTGCGAGACATTTACATTAGCAGTGAATGATGTTGATGGAAAACCTCGCGAAGCAGGTGTTGAAATTACAATTAAAGATAAAGATGGTAATGTAATTGAATCCGGTCTAATGACAGATGCCGACGGTAAAATCACAACAACAGAAAAACTACCGGCAGGCGAGTATGACGTGTACGAAGGTACTTCAGCTGACCCGTTCGATGAATTTGCGGTCAATATTGATTGTGAATCAGAAGTTCAACCTGCTCCAGTATGTACAGACTTCACACTTACTGTGAAAGACGAGAACGAGCAAGTACGTCCTAACGTCTCAGTAACGGTGAAAGACAAATCTGGGAAGTCTATCAAAACAGCAACAACAGATGGAAATGGTAAAATTACAATCCCATCGAAAGATTTACCGGCAGGCAAATACAATGTATTTGAAGGCGAGTTATTGATTGGTGAAATTGATGTAAGTTATTTAGTGAAGTGTGAGACAGAAGTGAAAGGCGCTCCTACGTGTACAGACTTTACACTAACTGTACAGGACCGCAACGGTAACGGACGTTCTGGTGTGGATATTACGGTGAAAGATGCAAGCGGCAAAGCAATTGAAGACGCAAGCGGGAATACAGTTTTCACAACAGATACAGATGGTAAAGTTGAACTCCCTAAAAAAGCGATTCAGCCAGGTACGTATAATGTGTACGAGGGCGCAAACTTTATCAACTCATTCACAGTAACAGATCGCTGTGACGCAGTCGTTGCACCACGGCAATCTGGAGGCGGAGGTGGTACTCCACCGCCAGCAACTTGCACAGACTTCATGATTACTGTGTATGAAAACGGTAATAAGGCAGGTGCAGGCAAAGAAGTAACGCTGAAGTCGGGCGACAAGGAAATCGTAATGGGTAAAACAGACACAAACGGCAGCATAACAACTCCGAAAAACCAATTACCAAACGGTGAATACGTCGTATACGTAGACGGTGAGAAGGTTGGTAAAGTAGTTGTGACAAATACTTGTCAAGACACTATCACGTTGCCGACCAAGCAAGTATGTGAAGATTTCAAGCTAACTGTAAAGGAAAATGGTAAGACTGTGGCGGCAGGCAAGGAAGTTGTTCTGAAGTCTGGCGATACGGAAATTACCACAGGCAAGACGGACGCAAATGGTAAGATCACTTTCGTAAAAAGTCAATTGCCAAACGGCAGTTATGATGCCTACGTAGACGGTAAGAAAGCTGGCGTAGTGATAGTCGATAATACATGTGAAACCGTTCTTGAACTAAAAAAATCACCAGTAGATGGAACAGATCCAGAAGAACCTGATAATCCAGGTACCCCGGGTAAACCAGAAGATCCGAGTAACCCGAATGAACCAGGAACGCCGGGTAAACCAGAAGATCCAAGTAATCCGAGCCAACCAGGCACCCCAGGTAATCCAGAAGATCCGAGCAACCCGGGTGAACCAGGAACACCGGGCAAACCAGATGATTCAAATAACGCAAGTAAGCCTAGCACGCCAGGCAACTCAGGTAATTTGAACAAGCCGGACAATACGAAAAAGCCGTCTGACATTGGTTCTGCTAACATTTCAGACAAAAAAGAAGTTGCTAAGGTGGCGGGAGGAAATAATCTTCCACAAACAGGCGAGGCATATCCAATTGTTTCACTAGCTGCTGGCTTTGTGTTGATACTTGCTGGATTTTGGATGATGCGTAGAAAAAGGCACGCATAAGGAATTACTGAAGAATAGCGCATTTTAAATATTGAATGAAAGCAGCGAGGAATATTTCTATATTCTTCTGCTGCTTTTTTTTGCAAATTTTTATAATTACCAAATATCAACACCATATGCAGGATATTTATGCGAAAGGAATGATTTATTGGACTTATAAGTTTAAGAGTTCTGTAAGAACAATCTCATATACTATTTATACCAATACATGACATTGATACTACGTGAAGGAGGAATAATAAATGCCTAGCCCTTTTCCTATTAAAAATTCTCAAGTAAGTGATAAAAATTTTATAAATATGATAAAAGAAAGGTTGAATTCGTCTTTTATCTTAGCTATGGCAGATTCGGAAGGGACTATTTTAGAACTAAATGAAAACTTCCAGAACATATTTGGATATGAACCGTCAGAGCTCCATCTATCTGACTTCCAAGTATTAGAATCGGACCTTCCAACAAAAGCTGCGTGGAATGAATTGTTGGACAGAGCCAGCCATGAAGGTGAATGGAATGGCTTATTAATCTTGCAGGCAAAAAGTGAGGAATTTTTATGGTTGCAAGCAACTGTTATTCCGTTCACTGAAGCTTCAGACACCGTTACAGGTATTTTAATTATTTTTAATGATATAACCTCGAGAGATGAAAGAGACACATGGAGACAAATTGCATGCCGCCATGACCTGACCAATTTACCGAACAGGAGGTCCTTCTATTTAACCATTGCTTCTTATTTGCAGAAGGCGGATCAATTAAAAACCAAACTTGCTATTCTCTATGTAGATCTAGACCAGTTTAAACACATCAACGATACGTACGGACATATGACGGGGGATGAGGTGTTAAAAGGGTTGGCTCAACGTTTTAAGGAACTTTCCATCATGCAAGACAGGGTTTTTCATTTTAGTGGGGATGAGTTTATTATCTTGCTAGATTATCTTGATGACTGTACTGACCAGATTGAAGCCGTTCAAGCAGTATGCGAGGAACCGTTTCAAACAAAAAAGGGAAATATTCAAGTTCATCTCAGTATCGGCGCAAGTGTTTATCCGGCTCATAGCTCGGACATATCCATGCTGTTAGAGTACGCAGATTCAGCGATGTTTTTGGCGAAACAACAATCAGGTTCATCATTTAAATTGTATACCTCATAAATGAGTAAGAAAAGGATATGGCATATGAAGAAAAGAACACTATTCATCGTAATAATTGTAGCATCCCTGGGGATCTATGGTGTATGGATTCCAGTAGAGAGCAGGGATAGTAGTAAACCTAAAGAAAATTTAGCAGCTGAACAATTTATCCAAAAGTATTTAGTAAAAGGAGATGGGCGCATACAGACCGACTTACTGGATCAGAAGGATATCTATTTGTCAGAAACAGTTGGTCTTTGGATGGACTATTTGTTAGAGAAAAACGATAATGCACAGTTCCGCGATACAGTAGATACACTTAAAAAGTACTTTTTAACGAAACACTATCTAGTTGCTTGGGAGTTGCGTGGTAATGAAAAAGCGCCAGCCAACGCGTTTATTGATGACTTACGAATTATGGCGGCATTGTACAGAGCGGGTGAGAAGTGGAATCATCCTGTTTATACGAAACTAGCTGAGAATATGGAAGCTTCTCTTCTTCGTTACCAGACCCGTAATGGGTGGTTTGTAGATCATATTGACTTGGAGAGTAAGTACCAAGGGGATACGATCACCCTCAGCTATATCATTCCAGATGGTTTTGAGCAGATGCAGTCATTGCCGGAAGAATGGAAGAGCCAAACAAAGCAATTGCTTGTTGGTGCTCCGGCAAGTTCTCGCGGTTTTTACCCAAAATCCTATAATACGCTGTCCGATAAATTCTCATTTGATACGGAAGTCAATTTAATTGACCAGTTTTACGTTGGCTATCATCGTGCCCAATGGAATGGGGATGTGGAGCCTCTTCTGAAATTTGCTAAATCAGCGTTCGCCAAGGAAGGAAAATTATATGGTCGATATAGTTTGAACAGTGGGGAGCCAGTCGTCGCATTCGAAGCAGCTGCTGTTTATGCACTTGCCATCCTTATGTGCTTGGAGTTGGGAGAGCATGATTTTGCAAGACAACTATATCATTCTATGAAAGAAATGCAGCAGTTGGATGAAGGATTGCCTTACTATGGGGGATACACCGATGTTTATTCCGAAGATACCCATACGTTTGACAACTTATTGGCACTACTTGCCGAAAGGAAAGGAATCGATGAAACCATTTTTTAATGTAGAAACGAAAACACTGATGTTCATTTCTTTATTAGTAATTTGCTTGCAAGGTGCAGTATTCGTTTTGATTCAACAACATACACAGGGTATATTGCTCGCGGTTCTGTTGTCATTGTTGACCGTGCTGACCTTATTGGCAGGGTCGCTGGTTGGGCTGCTTTGTAGTTTGGGCATTATATTTCTGGTCGGTTCGTTCTTGCTTTATCTTTCATTCAGTTCGACTGCCGCCTTGATTCTACCATTGCCGCTTTTACTGGTGTATGGATTTGTTTTATTGTTTGCAGTTCTGACGGCTGGAAAACTGCAGGAATCTATCGTCAATCAAGGCCGTTTGAACCGAAAGCTGCAAGAAGAGATCAATCAGTTGGTTGCCGTAGATGCGTCTACCGGCTTTGATAACAGGAATCGACTGATGTTGGAACTGGAGTTGGAAATGAAGCGAGTTCAACGTTACGGCGGTAGTTTTACCCTTGTGTTGATTCAAATGGAGTACTATAAAGATTTTCAAAAGCTGTATGGAGAGGAGGAGAGACTTCATCTTCTCTCGTCGATTGCCAATAAAGTGCGGCAAGCAGTCCGAATAACCGATCGTAAGTTTCGCTATTCCGCTGATCGACTCGCCCTTTTACTAACACAAACGGATGATACGTCAATTGAGGTAGTTTATGACAAATTGGCACAGTCGCTAAAAGATCATCAACTATTGAATCAAAAGTTTGTGACATTGGCATTCCGTACGGCCTATAGCGTTTACGGAAAACAAACGGAATTACTGGATTGCGAGGACTTCATTTCACAAATGGAAAGTGAGATGGTTGCGCGTGAATTATAAACTGTTGGTCCAAGTATTGATCCTATTCTCCGCGTACATTTTTTCCCCTTTCTATACAGCTGCAACTAGTGAGGAAGAAAAGAATGATATTGCGCTTATTTATATGACGGCGGATGGTGAACTCAACGAGCATGTCTATTTCATAGAAGCAACATTGGCAGGGTTCTCGGAAGCAATCGATCTATATTCAGTGAAAGACGTTATGCCCAATTCATTGCAGGCATATAACCACCTGGTTTTCGTAGGAGATGAGGAAGGAAGGTTGCCGGAAGTTGCTTTAAAGGAAATGGAGATGTTTCCTGGTCAACTTCTTGTCTTTGGATGGAACGCAGATCAATTGGAACGATTTGGGGAATGGGGCTTTTTGGGAGAGGACTCCATACGGAGCGTTGACGGACATTCATTGAAGGAGATTAAGTCCGTGGTCCATGCAATTCCTCCTGGGGATTGCGAAATTTTATCGGAGGGTAGAACAGTAGACAAAAACCTTCCGCTAATTATCAAAAGCGGAAATACAGCATACGTGGCTACGACTGCTTTTGGAACGGAAGAGAAACTTGCTCTTTCTCGCTCGCTATATGTGCTTTTGGATGTGCCAACGTCTGTCCCGCACCCGGCATATATTCGTTTGGAAGATATTTCGCCATTTTCGGATCCCAAGCTTGTTCGGGAAACGGGGAATTATTTAGCCGACCGCAATATCCCGTTTTTTATGGCTGTTATTCCAGTATACGTCAACAGTGAGACGGGAGAACAAATGCCGCTTTCATCCAATAAAGAATTAGTGGAGGTTTTGCTTGACTTGCAGTCTAAGGGAGGGATGGTTATTGCGCATGGTTATACGCATTCTTACCGTTTTGATGAGACGGGAGAGGGATTTGAGTTTTGGGATGTGCAACTGAACCAGCCGATCACAACCGAAAAGACTGACGAGTTACCCACGCCTATTCTCTCACGTGATGCATTTTCATCCGACAGGGATTATCAGGAGTATCAAAGTGAATTACTGGAAGTTGAAACAAAGTATGTGCAACGTAAGCATACCAAGTCAATTGAAGATTTAACAGAATTAGGGCTCTATCCCATTGCGTTTGAAGCACCCCACTACACGATGAGCTCAAACGGATACGAAGTGACATCTGACTACTATTCATCTCTCTTTGGGCAGATTCAATTGAGCGACTTAAATTGGAGTGTTATGGATGCCCCTTTATTTATATCAAAACCCGCTATTTTATCGGGTATGACACTATATCCAGAAACGATAGGATACATCGACCCTGCACTTCCTGATCCATTTCAAGAAATGGAGAATTCGGTAACCAAACTGCAGGAGGTTCCGGGTTCTGTGATCGGTGGATTTTATCACCCATACTTGGGAGTGGAGTATCTGGCAGAGGTCATTCGGTTAATGGAATCGGTGCCCAATATGGAGTGGCTAGACTATTCCACTACGAATCAACACGTTACAAGTGAACGTGTGACTATTATACAAAATGCAAAAGGTATAGAAGTGCAATCAACGATTACGGAATTTGGTCAGTTGTTTGAAAATGTTAAAGAAAATCCGTTTCAATCCATGCTTTGGCTAATAGTTTTCATTGTGACAGGGTTTCTCACCGTCTTTTTTACCTATGTAGTGAATCTACGTTTTCGCTTGAAAAAACGTTTGTTTAAGGAGAGACCGAATAGTGGCTAATATATTATTTTACAGCGCACTCAGTTTGATTTGGCTCATGTTGCTGTACCACATGTTTTTAATGCAGGGGGGGTATCGGCATTTTAAGACGTACGAACGGGTGATTACCAAGTGGGAGAGAAAGATGGACCATTTACCGACCGTTAGCGTGTTCATACCCGCACATAATGAAGAAATGGTTATCAGCCAAACATTGAAAGCGATGGCACGCCTTCACTACCCAAAAGATAAGCTGGACATTATCGTAATTAATGACAATTCATCAGATCAAACGGGAGAAATTGCACAAGGGTTTGCTGAAAAACACCCTTTTATTCGAGTGATTGAAACATCCCCACCTAATCGTGGGATTGGAAAGTCCTCAGCGTTAAATGAAGCACTTGCCCAATCGGATGGAGAAATCATTGTCGTATATGATGCAGACAACACACCTGAACGAATGGCGGTTTGGCACTTGGTGATGGGGCTTCTTAACGATCCGCTTGCGGGCGCGATGGTCGGTAAGTTTCGCGTCAGTAATGCGGAACGCACATGGTTGACCCGCTTTATCAATATCGAGACAATCTGTTTTCAGTGGATGGCACAAGCAGGACGCTGGAATTGGTTCAAAGTTGCGACGATCCCGGGAACTAATTTTGCGATTCATAGGCATATCATGGAACAGCTTGGCGGCTGGGATGTGAAAGCTCTTGCCGAAGATACGGAATTAACAGTCCGAGTCTATGATCTAGGTTACTATATCAGGTTCTTTCCAGCAGCGATTACGTGGGAACAGGAACCCGAGACACTTGGCGTTTGGTGGAAACAACGAACGAGATGGGCACGTGGCAATCAATATGTAGTAATTAAGTTTCTGACTCAGTTTTTTAAATTGAAGCGAAAGCGGATTATCTTTGATTTGTTTTACTTCTTTTTTACCTATTTTCTATTTTTCTTTGGTGTAATCATCTCAAACATGCTTTTCGTTGTGAACTTGTTTTACGATCTTCATTTGCAGATCGGCAATGTAGCATTGATTCTTTGGGGTTTAGCTTTCCTGTTGTTTGTGGCGGAAGTTGCGATTGCGCTAAGTATTGAACGAACAGAGATGACTCGCAAAAATTTTCTATATATTCTTCTCATGTATTTTACGTATTCACAAATGTGGATTCTCCTTGTCATGTATTCACTATTTTTAGAGATCAAACGAGTGTTATTAGGGCAAGAGGTAACTTGGTATAAAACGGAACGCTTTTCAGAAAAGAAAGTGGAGGGAAACTAAATGAGAATCCTTTTCATAACAGCTTTTACATTATTAGGAATCATGGGATGGCAGACCGTAAGTGCGGATGCACAAACAACCAGACAGCTTCATGTAACGGAAATCGAGCTGGATACGAATAAAAACATATCAAATAACCAGCCAATCACCAATCAGCCTATTGAACTTAATGGCCCTGAACAGGAAACATCCTTCTATTACGAACTTCAGGAAGATCAAAAGAGGACTGACCAGGCACTTGTTTTGAATTTGAGCCATTCAGAGTTGCTGATTGCACCTTCCTCCGTCTCTGTGGGTATAGATGGGAAAACATTGCTTTCTAAATCGTTGACAGGTGAAAAAATGACAAAAAAACTCGTCATACCTTTAGAGGATGAGGCATTAAAAAAAGGTTTTCATGAAGTGACTGTTTCTTATTACGGAGTGGTTAAAGAAGGAATATGTGTAGAGCAGGGAACTACAGGAAACTGGATGACCATCCATATCGATTCATATTTTAAGCTAGAGCGAGAATTATTGGAGAAACGTTCATTAAAGAATTATCCCGATGCCTTTACTGGATCGGAAAAAAATCCAATTACCATTATCCTTCCTGAGAATGCCTCAACGGCTACTCTTAATAGTGGTTTGAAGGTAGGAGCTTTTTTATCTAAAGTAGGAAATGAAGATAAATCAGTTCGCATATTGAGAGAGTCTGAAGTCAGGAAAATAACGAATAATGTCTTGTTTTTAGGAAGTGAAGATGAATTTATAAGCTCCTTTATGAAGGATTTGTTCCAACAGACAAAGTTCCCGCTAACGGATGAAGCAACTATGTTTTCATTTGAGATCTTAACAGATGGAAAGCATGAAGTGAATGCACTTTTTGCGATCGCTAAGTCTCCAGAAGAACTGGAGAATAGAGTATCTGTTCTAACTGAACCTCGTTTAATAGAACAATTATCCGGCGAACAATTAGTATTATCTACAATCCCAACGTTACCAGTGGCACAGGATACGCAGATTGTCTCTTTAAAACATTTTGGTCTATCCAATATGACACTGGACAGTCTGAACCGGGAAAGTCAGCAATTTTTTTACCATCTGCCATATACGTTGGATAAAGAACAGTCACCGATATTGGAGTTACACTTAAAACATACGGCCCTTGCTCCTGATAAGAAGGAGGAGATAGCAACAGAAGAATTGCTTGAGGGAGATATTGAATTAATTGCATGGATCAACAAGGTGCCGCACTCCATTAATATTCAACAGTTAAAAGAGGAGCGCAATGGAGTATATACGGTCCAACTACCGATTGACCACAATACGCTTAAAGACAACCGGACAATCAGTCTACAATTCACTACGAATGGTTTATTGACAAAGAATCCTTGTATCACGACGGATCAAAGTCGTTGGCTCTATATTGAAGAAGACAGTTTCTTCATACTTCCGAAGGCGGAGAAACAGAAAAAGCATTCGATAGCGGAATTTCCATTCCCATTCGTTGATCAAGGAGAAGATATATTAATTGTTTTACCTTCATCTGAGAGTGTTGATGACAATGAATTGCTGTATTTATACGAAAAACTTCACGTCAATGCACATTCCATGAATTGGCAGCTAGTGCTTGCGGATGAAGTTTCAGAAGATAGCCTAAAAAAACATCAGTTGCTTTTTATTGGAGGGCCAAATGTTCAACCGGTCCTTCAGAAACAGGTTTCGGAGTTGTTAGTATCACATGAAAAAGGGAAACCCGATTTGGCTTCTGCTGGCTTTTTGCCTGAAACCGCCGAAACAGTCAATTGGATTCAACCAAGCGTATGGAGTGAAAAGAAACATACAATGATGGTTTGGGAAAATGTCGATGGAGGACCGTCCATTGATCGGAAAGTAATTGAATTTCTAAGCACAACGGAAGAGTTTGCAACGATGGTCGTTAAGTCGGAAAATGGTAAAATGTATACCAATGCATCCACCATTCAATTAGAATCACCTAGCTCAGAAGTAAAGAGCGATCGGGTGGAAGAACAGTTATCCGGCGTGTGGATTGGAGGACTTGTGGCACTTCTGATTATTTCCTTATCGGGTATTATTTATATCATCCGAAAGAGGCGCCTCAATATATAAAGAGAGGAATTAGTCGAGATCATGTCGAAATAACTCTTTATGAAACCAAAAAAATTACTTTTATTCATTATAACACTCTTGCTGATTCTCACTTCTTTCCGATTGGTGTGGATCGAGTCGAATTATAGCGAAAATACACCGAAGGCAAAAAATGGAGTATTGGATTTGAGAGGGACTCCAGCCCTTTCTGAAGGAATGCTTCCATTGAACGGGGAATGGGAGTTTTACAAAGAGGAGTTTCTTGAGCCGGGCGAACATCCGGAAAATCAACCAATAGAAATTGAAGTTCCAGGTAACTGGAAGAATCACCTCTCAGATAATAACGACCCATTTGGCTATGGAACCTATCGCTTAATGATTCAATTAGATGCAGAGGAAGCTGACACTTATCGACTTTATACAAAAGATCTCGTGTCGGCTTCCCGTTTTTTTATAAACGGTAAAGAAGAAGCGACTCTTGGAAGAACCGCCATAAATAAGCAGGAGGAAGTACCGGATTACCGTCCGCGCACACTGCAGCTTAATGGTCACGTAGAAGAATTAGAAATTCTTATTCATGTCTCGAACTTTCACTCAATGCGTAAAGGAGGCATAATCCAGCCAATGGAGCTGGGGGAATGGTCAGCAACGGAGCAGTCTGTGTTTCAGGACTATGTTTGGCAAATCGTTATAGCGGCTATAGTTTTGCTGCACAGTATCTATTCTTTACTGACCTATCTTTTATTTTCCAGAAAGAAAGAAATGTTATTCTTAGCTCTGGCTCTTTTATCAATGGGTCTATCGATTACTATAGATGATGACAAGTTGCTGCTTTATTTTTTCCCGAACATCTCATTTGATTGGTGGAAAAAAATTATTTATCTTGCATACACAAGCAGTGCCTACTTTTCAGTACTTTTCATCAAGTCGTTAGTGAAGGCAGAAGGCAAACCATTTGGTAAGTGGGCAACCTATTACTTTCATTTTGTGAATACTCTATATATTCTTTTTGTCATTATTACATTGTTGCCTGTAGAAATATATATGTATATAGTTTACACATTTATCATGCTGATTCCGCTACCGCTACCTGTTCTAATTTATCGTTCAACACTGCCTAAGAAAGATGATTTTTTATACTTTATACTCGCAGTAGTCAGCATATTATCTAGTCTTATATGGGGTTCCTATAAAAGTCGAATTGCCCCTGATCTACCGTATTATCCGTTTGATATGCTAATTGGCATTTTGCTATTTGGTTTGTTTGGGTTTAAAAGATTTTTCATGGAAACCGAAAAAAGCCAAAGATTGACGATGTCTTTGCAGAAAGAGGTCCAGCAAAAAGACAACTTTTTGGCAAACACCTCTCATGAGCTGCGGAACCCCCTCCATGGAATATTGAATATTTCACAGACAATTTACGATAGTGGCAAGGGCACAATGGCAAAAGACACGAAACGGAATCTGGAAACTCTTATGTCGGTGGGTCGTCGGATGTCCATGATCTTGAATGATTTGTTAGATAGAGAACAGTTGCAAGGAGAAAAAATTCGTCTAGATCAGCAGGCAATTCGTTTGGCGCCTGTTATAACCAATGTCTTTGATACGTTGAAGTTTATGAAGGAAGGAAAATCAATTACATTAGAACATACAATTAATGATAACTTTCCACTGGTGAGAGCAGATGAAAATCGCTTATTTCAAGTTCTTTTTAATTTAGTACACAATGCAATGAAATTTTCTGATCACGGCCGTATCAGGATTTCGGCGGAAGTATATCAAGAGATGGCAGTGATTCATGTCAAGGATGAGGGTATTGGTATAGACCAAGAAATCGCAAACACAATATTTTCACCTTACACACAGGACGAACGAGGCATTATGTTCACAGGTGGTGGAGGAATTGGACTTGGATTGAGCATTTGCCGTCAACTTATTGAGTTGCATGGAGGGACTATACAAGTAGAATCTGAAGAAGGAAGAGGTTCTACCTTCACCTTTACATTACCTATTGCTGCTGTACAAGATGATGGCGAAAGTATACCGCTGATTGAACTGGCTGAAGCGGAGTCGTCTGGCTATGCTGACTTTTTGGACAGAACATTGTACAGCACAGCCGAACGAATACTAGTTGTGGACGATGATCCGATGAACTTAACGATTATCAAGCGAATGCTCGTGGCGGAAGGATATGAGGTCGTTGCTTGTACGACTGGTAAAGAGGCTTTGTGGCAGTTGGATGCTGGCAATTGGGATCTCATCATATCGGATGTCATGATGCCGTATATGTCGGGCTACGAGTTGACGCGTAGTATACGAGAAAGGTTTTCAGTAGCAGAACTACCTATTTTATTATTAACCGCCCGAACACAGCTGATCGACATTCAGATGGGATTTGAAGCTGGCGCAAATGACTACGTCAGGAAACCGGTTGAAAAACTGGAACTGATGACGCGTGTACGAGCACTTACCACGTTGAACAATACAATAGCCGAACGAGTACAAATGGAAGCGGCCTGGCTACAAGCACAAATCCAGCCGCATTTCCTTTTCAATACACTCAATACGATAAGTGCATTAAGTGAAATTGACCCAGAGAAAATGATCAAGCTACTAGAAGAATTCGGAAACTATTTACAGGGGAGTTTCACGGCGCAAAATTTAGAGCAGACAGTTCCGTTAGAAAAAGAATTAGCACTCGTTGAATCTTATATTTTCATTGAACAGCAACGTTTTGGCGAACGTTTGAATGTTGAAATGAATATCGACTCAGTATATGGGGCGCAAGTTCCGCCGTTGTCGATTCAAACCTTGGTTGAAAACGCAATAGAACATGGCGTATTGAAACGTCCGGAAGGCGGTACCGTTCATATTGAAGTTATGGAAAATGGTGATTTCGTGGATATTGCCATTTCTGACAACGGGCTTGGAATGAAGGAAGAGGAGATAGAGGCTATCTTCGAGGATTCTAGTAATAAAAGACAAGGGGTCGGTCTACCAAATACGAATAAACGGTTGCGTCAGTTGGGCAATCAGGGCTTGGCCATCGAGAGTACTCCGCAAGTGGGCACTATTGTCCGATTTTCCATGCCTAAACAAAAATAGGGAGAAATTACTGCCGGTTTCCTCCCATTCTACAATTGATCACTAAAAAGAACTTGTTTATACAAAGCATCTGTGGAGTGGTTGGGCGAAATGCCCAGCTCCTCCATAACACGTGCTTTAAAATCATGATAGACTTTTATAGCTTCTGTTCGATTCCCGCTCTGTATATAGTGTTCTAGAAGCTTTTGCAAGACTTGCTCTGAGTATGGATCTAGCTGAAATAATCGTGTGAGATGGAATAGTTTGTTCTTTGCCTCTCCGATTAAGTCATAGTAATCAATAGTGCGTTCAATTAGCTGATACAACGACTGACGCATGTTCATGGAATGAATATGCGACCATTCGTAGCCTTCCTGCTCCATATAATCGCCTTTGTACTGATTTATAGCTTCTTCAAAAAGCTGAACATTATCGGGGGTTATTTCAGAATGCTTAATGAGCAAATGTTCGATATTGATTGCATCACACTGGAAATTTGAGAGGTCCAAACAATAACTTTGATTGGCAAAAGTGATGACTTTTGGATGTCCAATAGTTGCAAGTGTTTTCCGCAGATGAGAAAGGGCAGTATGCAATTGAATTTTAGCCTTGTCATATTCCGTATCCGGCCAGAGAATATCGATCAAAACATCTCGGTTGATAAATGTACGATGATGTGTGATAAAGAAAGCAAATAACTCTTTTACTTTAGCCGTTTTCCACTTCACCGGCTGGCCATTAGAATACACTGTAAACTCAGCGAAACATTGGATTTTCAACTCTTCATACGGAACCAGACCTGGCTGCTGAGCGGGTGTAGCCAGAAGATGCTGTCGTAAACGCAAAATGGTTTTTTGCAATCTTTCGTCCGTTAAAGGCTTTAAAATATAGTCAATCGAATTCAACTCAAACGCCTCTATCGCATAATCTCTATAAGCAGAAACGAAAACGATGCAAACAGATGGATGAACGGATAAAATATGCTCAGCTAAATCAATTCCGTTGATTCCTGGCATTTCAATGTCTAAAAATGCAACGTTAAATGAGAGCTGTTGCAGACCTTCCAGTATAAGAAGCGGGTTAGCGAATGTTTTAATGACCTCAAGATCTTCGAAAGTACGAAGCTTGTGCGAAAACAACTGCAATGCTAATGGTTCGTCATCGACTAGGATTGCCCGAATCATCCTTACTCCCCCTTTTAGGACATAACCAATGTATCCATTGTATTCTATTTCTTGTAAAATTTACAGAGCTGAAAAAGAAAGCTCGAAAATTTCATTTACTAATAAATAGTGCCGGTAATATTTATTAATGAGTAATCTTTTGAGAAACGGGATTTGTAGCAGTTCAAAATAAATTGTATGCTATGCGATAGTGATACTTATGAAACTGTGATTAAACAACAAAGTGACGATCTTCTACTAGTGTATGTAGAGGAAATGTATCTGTCATCTACAGTGCTCATCAAAAAAATTATCAATGTACAGATGGAAAGATGTTCTGTTCGTGAATGAAGTTTACAAGAGGAATTTAAAAGAGCCGTGAACCCAGTATATCGAAGCTCGTAGTATGGAAGAAAACTGGTCGACCATTAAACTAGTTTAAGACGATTAGAAGAAATAAAAAGCGACATCCAATAGGTCAAAACCTATCGGACATCGCTTTTTTATTACTTCATAGGCAAGTCGAATGTGACCGACTTTTCTTTAAATAACCTTTTGGCATTGCTGTCAGATAACGGACCGAATTGAATCTTCAGTTCCTTCAATAAATCGAACTCGTCTTTACGGAAAAGGAAGACGGCCAAAATTTCTTCCTTTTCACCAGGCTGCAAGTCACCATAGAGAGTAGGTTCTAGCATACCTTCTGATAACATGGTACCTCGGTTTTGATCTAAAATTAACCGTTTTTGAATCAATGATTTCGTGATGGCTTCTCCGCTATCGTTCTTCACTTGGAACTTTGCCGTTAATGCAACGAGCGGGCCATCGCCGAAATTGCGGAATCGCTCAGCATGAGCTGTTGTCGGCTTAATATTGGCAAATTGTATGCCGTCAAGTGTAATGGTAACTTCATCGATTTTCTGTGTTTCATTCATATCTTCCTTTGCGAAGAACAAGTCTTTATCTGCAATGGTGTCCGTTACCATTTTATCGGCGTAAAGGTCAGAACTTTTCGATGCTTTTTCTGCTCCATCTTCGTTGAATGGAATTTTAAAAATGGCTTCCTTACCGATTCGCTTGTCAAAATCATCTTCTAGCAAAGGAATATCAACAGTGAACGTTGGGGCTACCAAGCGCTCATACTGATCCTTTGTCATGGTGTACGCTTGCATTCCAGTATATTTTCCAGGAGCGTATTGACGAACGGTATTATCTTCATTACCTTTTAGCCAATCATCCCGATCCACAAGGCTACTTCGCATATATAAGTTTTCAGTACCATCATCGGAAAGCATCATCGTACTTGCATTGTAAAATACATCTTCATCCAAATTGTTTTCGAATCCTAGTTTATATGTAATAACATATCCTTCGTCTTCATCATCAAAATTATGCTTGGCCGATTCATTCATGTTCGTGACATGGGCAATTTGGTACTCTTCAATGGCGAGTGACACTTTTTCCGAATATGCGTGTTTCAGATTGGGATCGGTATTCGTGTAAACGATTTCTACGTCGCCGCCCGTCTCTTCTTCCAGATACGGATTTATGTTTTCGGCGGATCCGCTGTCACCGCGTTCATCAGATTCTTTGTTTTTTTCTGTTTCAGCTGTTTCGCTATCATTATTTTGATTGCCTTTTACTTCATTTTCATTTTCCGGTAGTTCAGTAGCGGATACTTCATCTTCCTTTTCTTGCGCTTTTCCACAAGCACCGAGGATGAGAACTGCCGCCAAGATGCTGCCGATTACACTTCGTTTCATATTCATATTATTGGGCCCCCTTCATTTACGAGTCATCTACCATATTATTGTAGCAGGTTATATATTGGTAAAAAGAAGCATTTATAGAAATAGTCCTTAAGGTTTCATATAAAGGTAATTAATACAGGTAGTCCTAAAAAAGCGACAATAAAAAAACTCTCTTCACCTAGTGAACAGGCGAAAAGAGGGAGGAGATAGTATAAACGGTATCTATCATTGAAAATCAATCAGTTATCATAAGAAGTATCTTGTAAATATACAAACCCCTTTTAGGTTATTTAAATCCTTTCAAATCTCTAAATAACCAAAGTAGTCATGGTTTTGAAATCTCTTGATCCTCTCTTGGCGTCGCGCGATACACAATAAACGATAAAATCAGTGCTACGATCGACATCGCAAACGCAATAAAGTAGACCAATTCCACGCCCGCTACGAGTGCAAGATTCATTGTTGCAGGATCTTTCGGTGTTTCAGACTGCTGCAACACATGTAATTGGCGAGCATTCATTATACTAATGAAGACGGATACGCCAATCGCTCCTGCAACCGGCTGTAGTGTCGACATGACAGCTGTACCGTGTGGATAAAGCCGCTTCGGCAATTGATTCAGTCCATTCGTTTCGGCAGGCATCATAATGGCGGAAACCGATAGCATGATCAAGATATAGCCAACGACGACTATCCATACTGGGGTATCTACTGTCAATTGGCTCATCATGAACATCGTACCGCTCAATACCAGTGTCGCTGGAATCATCAGCACACGAGGACCAAATTTATCGAATAGAGAGCCCATGAATGGAGACATAATCCCATTTAAAATACTACCTGGCAAAAGCACCAATCCAGCCGTCGCAGCTGTAAGCGCAAGAGGACCCTGCATATAAATTGGCAAAATAATTTCTGACGCGAACATAGCCATGATGATAATTAAAAACATGAACACGGCATGTGTAAACATTGGGTAACGAAATACTCGCAAGTCCATTATCGGCTCTTTTAGCTTTAATTGCCTCCACGCAAAAAGGAAGATTCCGATGACTCCAATCCCGATGAATAGCCAAACACTTGGAGTTTGAAATCCATTCGCACTCTCTCCAACGGAACTAAATCCATATACTATTGAACCAAATCCGATAGTTGAAAGGATTAACGAAGTAAAATCAATTTTTGGCTTGGTTACTTCAGAGACATTGATTAAATATCTATACGCAAAGGCAATTGAAAATAATGCAAATGGAATGACAATGATGAACAAATAACGCCAGCCTAAATATTCAACAATCACGCCTGATAATGTAGGTCCAATTGCAGGCGCAAACATAATGACAAGTCCGATGAGCCCCATTATTTTTCCCCGGCGTTCTGGTGGGTAAATCAATAAAAATACATTGAAAATGATGGGCATTAATAGTCCTGTACCGACCGCTTGAATCAATCGTCCTGTTAATAGTACAGGGAAGTTAGGGGCACTTGCACAGATGATCGTGCCGATTGTAAATACTGTCATTGTTCCCAGAAACAATTGACGCGTTGTGAACCACTGCAAGAGCAGGGCAGAAATCGGGATGACAATCGCCATGACGAGCAGGAAGCCTGTCGCCATCCATTGCACTGTTGCCAACTTAATCGAAAACTCATCCATTAGTGTAATGAGCGCAATATTCAATAACGTTT
Organism: Sporosarcina sp. FSL K6-3508; assembly: GCF_038615825.1. Classification (NCBI taxonomy): domain Bacteria; kingdom Bacillati; phylum Bacillota; class Bacilli; order Caryophanales; family Caryophanaceae; genus Sporosarcina; species Sporosarcina sp. FSL K6-3508. Next base: position 129,873 of record NZ_CP152016.1, read on the forward strand.
CGTTCAAAATAGCAAAAAAAGCGCCAATAATTAGCGATAACATGAGCGGCAATACTTTCACATTTGGATTATCCGCTAAGTACTCATATTGTTTGTTTTCCATTACACAACCTCTTTCATTATTACTAAAGCATTATAATTATAATCGACTACCCGGTGAGTGCAAGTTTTACGGATCATTATACGTATATAGCAGAACCGTTTGTTCCAACTCAAGTGTTTTTTCGAGGATATTCTAATGAATGTCTGCTTGCATTATACATGAAAAGACCCTTTTTCTATGGTACGTTGGAATTACTACTTTTCAAATGAGTACTTGAGTGAAAATATGGAAGGAGAGAGCGAATAATGAACCATTGGAATACACGTTTTCAATCCGAAAATTACGTTTACGGCAAGGAACCAAATGTTTTTTTGAAGGAATTTCAAAAGAAAATAGAAGTTTCAGGTGATGCACTGACCATAGCAGAAGGAGAAGGGCGCAATGCTGTTTACTTAGCAGAGCAGGGAATGAACGTCACTACATGGGATTATGCCGAATCGGGTCTTATAAAAACCAGGAAACTTGCAGAAGAACGGGATGTCAAGATCTCGACAGAGCTGGTTGATTTAAACGAAGCAAGCTGGGAGAAAGACAAATGGGATGAAATCGTGTGCGTTTTTGGTCATTTTCCGACAGAGCTTAGGCAAAAAACTCTTCAAAGTGTAAAAGAAGCCATAAAGCCAGGCGGTTATTTTCTGACGGAGGTTTATTCAAAATATCAGCTCCCTTATAAAAGTGGCGGACCACAAGATATCAATTTTTTATATAAACCCGAAGAATTTTTGGAACTCTTCGAGGAATGGCACATTGTTCACTTTTTCATGGGAGAGGTTTCGCGCCACGAAGGAGAGCTTCACAATGGACTATCCCATGTTATTCAATTTGTTGGTCAAAAACCGCTGGAGTAAAAGAATTACATCCAAGAAATATACTATGTGTAAGTCATTTCATTCTATTTGAATTCAATTGATATCCCCCACTTATATAAGTGGGGGATGAATCTGTTATTTTTCCTGCCTTATGTTAAAATCCAAACTCAACTTCCCATCTATTAATGCGAGCGCTGCATTAAATGTGCTACCATTTTGAGCGGTAAAACCTTTGATCACATTGGTTTTCCCTTTCGTACATAGCAGTTTCACTTGACTTGGGGTCAGTTTTTTCTTGAGAAATAAACCGGGGAATGTTTGCTTACAACCATTTTTATAATTACTGCAGCCATAGAAGCTTTTGCGAGCTACGATCATTCCTTGTTTGCATGTTGGACAAGGGGCGATCTCTTGCGGCGTGTAAGAAGATCTCGATTTTTTAGTGGAAGCCGGCAGTGTCACCGTGACCGTTTGGTCTTCCAGTTGTTCCGGGACTTCATTCAACAGCTTTTGAATGAACTTGGCGATTGTATCTAAGAAATGTTGTGCCGATCCTTCACCCGTCCCAATTTTACGCAAATAACTTTCCCATTTCGCTGTCATGGAAGGACTGGCAAGTAAGTTTCCTTCAATTGCTTGGCAGAGTACGCGTCCTTTATCAGTTATCGATACTACGTTCTTCGAAACGCTGATATAGCCATGTTTCTTGATCGTTTCGATGATGTTACTTCGGGTCGCTTCCGTACCGAGTCCTTCTACTTCCTTCAAGATTTCCGTTTCCTCTTTATCCTCAATTAATCTTCCGCATGTTTTCATCATGGCAATTAACTGGCCCTCTGTGTAAGGTTTTGGTGGCTGTGTTTTGCCTTCCTTAATAGCAATCTCACTAGTAACCGGTTCGTTAAGTTGAAGCGGCGGTAAAGCTTTCTCTTCCTTTTTCTCTTCCTTTGAGGTGCCGAAAAGTGCCTTCCAGCCAAGGTCACGTTCTGTTTTCCCGACTGTGAAAAATGGCAATCCGTTAACATTCGTCGTTACTTTCGTTTCGGTATACAAATAATCCGTATGAAACATAGCGAGCGTCGTGCGAACCACTTCTTCATAGAGATTACGCTCAATTTCCGATAATTTAGCAAGAGCCGCTTCAGTAGGAATCTTTTTTGTCGGGATGATGGCGTAATGTTCCTGAACCTTTGAGCTGTCCACATAGCGTTTTTTAGGTGTCAGAGACGCCGTGAATGGATGGTGAATGAGCTGTTGATATGCATTGACTTGGTCGCGCAAATAGGCAAATTCATTCGGTGTAATATGCCGTGTATCGGTACGCGGATAGGAGACAAGTTTCTTTTCATACAGTGTCTGCATCGTTTTCAGTACATTGGCAGGGCTTGTCTTCCAACGTCGATTAGCCGTCGCCTGCAAAGTAGACAATGAATGAAGCTGTGGCGGCGGCATCCGTTTGTCTGTATTTATAACAGACGTGACAACACCAGGAGTATCTAGCTGAATTTGATGTTTCGCTAACAGTTCTTGCACAATTTCGCGCATTGGTTCTTTTACCTTTGCCTTGCCTTTATACTTGCCATGTTCAGACGTGAAAAGTGCTTCCACTTCAAAGAAGGGTTCTGATACAAACGTTTCGATTTCCTGTTGTCGCTGATAGATTAAGTATACCGTCGGGGACTGAACGCGGCCGATCGGAAAGACTTCTTGAATACCTTTTGCCTTTAATAAAAGTGTGTATAACCGAGAACCGTTCATACCGACAAGCCAGTCACTGATCTGTCGTGCTTTAGCCTCTTCATAGAGCAGCAAATCTTGCCGATTGTCCCGCAAGTTCGCAAAACCTTTTCGTACTTCATCTACTTCCAAGGAATTGATCCAAAGTCGCTTAATCGTTTGATTGCGTGCGCCAGTCATGTTGTAAATGGAATAAAAGATGTTGGATCCTTCACGGTCCACATCACAAGCATTAATGACGACGTCGGTCGCGCGCATCAATCTCTTCACCGCTTGAAATTGTTCATACTTTCCCTTCGCAATTTGAAATTCATAACGTTCCGGTAGTATCGGCAAACTCCCAAGCGTCCAGCGGTTCCAGCGGTTGTCGTACGCTTTTGGTTCTTTTAATTCGACGAGGTGCCCGATGCCCCATGTAATGATCGCACCTTGTGGAAAAAGCTGACTTTGCGCTAGTTCAATATGTGTTTTTTGTCGACTTTTCACAGTGAAAGCTTCTGCGTAGGCTTTTGCTTGGGATGGTTTTTCAGCTAAAATGACTGGTTTCATAGAAACACCTCTTTCACGTATGAGATGAAACGTTAGTTCTTATAGTTGTATTATCGCATAAATGAGTCAGGTCATCTAATATTTGGCTAGAAGCTGAAATTAATATTTAAAGAAATAATCATAACTAATTGATTGCTAAAATAATATATAATAAACTTAGTTCAAATGATCGTTTGAATGAAAGGGGCTTGGAAAATAAAATTAGGGGTGGAATAAATGGAGCGTTATGACGTAGTTATAGTTGGGGCAGGACAAGCGGGGATTGCTATGGGTTATTATTTGAAGCAGGAAGGGCTTTCCTTCTTATTGATAGATTCTAAAGAAAGAATTGGAGACACATGGAGACAAAGGTACGATTCATTAGTTTTATTTACTACAAGAAATTATAGCTCCTTACCAGAAATTCAAATGGACGGCCCACCGGAAGGATTTCCAACAAAAGATGAAATTGCAGATTACCTAGAGCAATACGTCAGTCGTTACGATTTGCCAGTGCATCTTAATACGAAAGTTACAACTATAAAAAAAGAGCGTGGAGTGTTTTATATAAAAACGAGTCGAGGAATTTTAGAAGCTAAACAAGTTGTAATTGCCTCAGGTGCATTCCAGAAACCTTTTGTTCCGCAAGTTGCAATTTATAAGACGGGAGGACCATTCCAAATTCATTCTTCTCTTTATCGTTCGCCTAAGCAACTATTGAAAGGCTCAGTACTGGTTGTTGGTGGTGGTAATTCGGGAGCACAAATTGCGGTTGAGTTAGCCCATGAGAATCCTGTAACTTTGGCTGTAAGCCGTCCATTTAAATTTTTACCTCTTCACTTTTTAGGGAAAAGTATATTTTATTGGCTGGATCTAATAGGGTTATTGCATGCTGGTATCAATACCAAAAGAGGAAAGTGGTTCAGCAAACAACATGACCCTATCTTTGGAAGTGAATTAAAGGCTTTGATGAAAGAAGGACGAGTCTGCGTCAAGCCTAGGGTAGTCAAAGTGGAAGGCAATGAAGTCTCGTTTGAAGATCATAGTGTCCAAAACTTCGAAAATATCATATGGTCAACCGGGTTTATTCCATTTTATGATTGGATTCAAATAGATGGTGCTATCTCAGAAAATAGAAAACCTGTCCATAAAAGAGGTATAAGTCCGATAAGAGGTCTATATTTCATAGGATTACCTTGGCAACATCAACGCGGATCAGCGTTGATCTGTGGGGTTAGCCAAGATGCAAAGTACTTAGTTTCTCATATTGCAGAATTTGTGAAAGAGAATACACTCTAAAACGATGCAGAATTCAATAAAACCAAGAAAATTTAAAGTACAGAATTAAAAATCTGACATAATAAGATGACAGGCTCCATAACGGCATCTCTTTAAAAATATAATGGAAACATTTGTTCTTTTATTATCGCATAGATTGGTGAGGTTTTCTAATTTGGATTAATACGGAAGAGAGAGTAGACACAAGTCAGATAATAATTCAGAGTGTTGGCTTTACATTTTCCATATCTGCAGTGAAATAAAAATAGATTAAAAGACCGAGTGTATCAACACTCAGTCATGAGGGTACTGATTTATCTGGGCTTTCTACAATGTCGTCAATTCATTGACTTCATTGACTTCCTTAGCTACCCGTATTCCCGATTCAATTGCCCCTTGTATCCAACCATGTTGAGTAGAGGCATGTTCACCGGCAAAGTGGACCCTTCCTTCCGGAGATGTGATATAGGGAGATAACTCTTTTATTTGTTCGGGTTTAAACATCGTAAAGGCCCCGCCAGAATACGGATTTCGTGTCCAACTAAAACTTGCACCTGTTACAAACTCATGATAGACCTGTTCACCATGAATTGCAGCTAAATTTTTCAGTGTATATTCCAAACGATCTTGGGAGTTCAAACTATCCCAAACGAGAGCATCATCCCCCCAGGTATAGCTGGCTAATATGATGCCAGATCCAGAAGTGCCAAGTCTTGTGCTCGGATATTGCGCGTAAGCAATGGGGAGATCCGTAACCGTTTGACCTCCAAATATCCCTTCTTTTTCCCAAAACCTATTTTTGAATTGAATCCCGCTTTTTGTTGAGCCTACGTAATGCAGTTCGCGTATGGCTTTCCATTTGTTTTCTGAAAAAGAGTTCCTTGGTTCAATCTCAACAAATTGTAGAACCGAAAAAGGAATGGTCACGATGGCCAGGTCACCGGTTATTTGAAATGGCCTTGATATTTTTGTATGAGTAGCATCAATTGTAACTTGATTGTTGGATTGAGTAATTTTGGTTACTTTTAATCCGAACATGATGTCGTCTTTTAATTGTGGAACGAATGCTTTTGGAAGTTGATCATTTCCGCCGGTAATCTCGAAAAAATTAATATTCGGGGTAAACAGAACCATGAATTCACGCAGTAGTTCAAGAAAAGAGAGTTCTGGGAATCCTTCTAACGAAAGAGTTACTTTTATCATTTCGATTGCGCCTGAAGTCAATCTAGTTCCAAATGGATTATGCCTTAAGTAAGCATCCATCGAATATTTATCGAATTCCTGAATGATCCACGGCCAATACAACTGTGGGTTTTGATTTATTAAATCAATGACCGGTTTTATTGCGAATTGGATTAATTCGACAGCCGTTTTCCCTCTTTCATGTGGCGCAACTGGAAAGCCGAAAATTGCAGGATATTGTTCGTAAACCTTTAATCGGCTTTTAATGTTTTTTACAAATAGGATATCATCAGGAGTGCTGTTGATAAATGGATTTAGCGGGAGATTAAACTTTTTTATATATTCTAATGTCAGGAGGTGGGTGTTGGGAATTCTCATGGCACCTGCTTCAAAATACAATTCATCTGTGAAATCTGATTGTATTGTGTAGATACGTCCGCCAACCCGATCAGAAGCTTCAAGGATTGTGACACGATGTCCAGCTTCTTTAAGTAAAGAAGCTGCAACCAAACCAGCCATCCCTGCACCGATCAAAATGATTTTCTTAGGGTTTTGTGTTTTCTTTAGTCCCTCTTTAATAATTGAAATCATTTGCTGGGAAGGTATTTGCGGGAATACGTAATTGTATGTTTGCAAGACATTCCTCCTTCTCATCCAAAGTTTTACGTACAATGCTCTGCGATGGGACACTGCCATTTTATTTAAACAAAACTTCGGTGAACACATCTCTTTGTCGATATAGACTGAACACACTTTGTACAATAATTTGAAATACATTTAATAGCTCGGAGTGTTTGGTTGATAGGAGCTGTATAATAAATATGTAAAGATTGGCGGAGGTATGCTAGCTAGATGTTTTCCTGTACTTCACTGTAATAAAAGTCCAACTGCACATTGCAATAGTAATAACGCCAATATAATATTTATTACTCGGAAATATTTGAAATATGTCTTTTGGAATAATGCTCCAAAAAGTATCCAAGTCAAGGTAGCAATTGTACCTATTGTAGCAATGATTAAAACAAAAAATAAAAGCCACCCAAATGACGAGTAATATGGAACAACATATCCTGTTAGAGAAGTTATACCAAATAAGAATATTTTCACATTAACAATTTGCAAAACAAAACCAGTCAAAAATGAAGGTTTTTTCCCAGCAGTTTTATTGTCAGGCTTACTAATGGAAATTTGGTATGCTAGCCATAAAATATAAATAGCACCTGCATATTTAAGGACAAACATTATCGGGTTTATTAAGTTCTCCAATCCAAAGATAAATACTGCGCATATTGTTTGTACAAAAAGATAACCGATAAAGATGCCGATGAATAAAGGTTTCCCCCTTGTCCATCCATAGTTAGTCATCGTATTTAATGCTAGGATATTACCAGGTCCTGGCGTGAAGGCATTTATTAGAACGTAAATAACAAATGAAGATAATGCTTGAACTCCCATATCTTAATTCACTCTACTTTCCATTATTCAACTTATTTCTTTAATTGAATATAGTATAATGAAAAGTTTCGATATAATATAATACCAAAAATATATAGCTTGATATAGATAATAACTATATCAAGCTGAGAGTTAACTTCACTTTCAGTTATAGATCCCGTGCAATCTTTTGTAATGCATCCAAATATATTTCACCAAGCCCCGTTAGTGTGACATCTCTATGCTTTATTGTTCCAACCCGTATGACCTCATCTACATTAAGAGGAACTGCAATAATTTCATTACCATGAAGAAATTTAGGGAAAACTCCAGAAGAAATGGTATAACCATTAAGACCGATCATGAAATTAACGATAGCTGCTCTGTCGCTTACTTTGATGCTTTTCTTTACACTTCGTGTACTTAAAATTTCTTCTGAAAAGTAAAATGAATTATGTTCTCCTTGTTCAAAAGAAAGGCATGGATAATCATCTAATTCATCCAGATCGAACCATGAGTGAAATACCACTGTTTTTCCATTGCGATTTTTCGAGAAAGTATATTGGGTGGGGGAGAGGAAATGAAAGTGAATCGGGTATTAATGGTTAGTGGAATAGTGTCTAAATTATATGGGTGATTAGTGCCTTTTTAACAAGCATACCCCCATTCTAGATTTAGAATGAGGGTGAAATAGTATTGTTTAATCAGTCGAAATCATCAAATTAACGGTAAGTGACTCAATCTATTTCTCTTGCTTTCTGTGTATCTCTAACGTTCTTCTGAACTGTTATCGCAGCAAATATACTAAGAACAAAAGCCATACCATAAAACCCTTTTTCGCTTAAAACAATACTTCCTGCATTGTATAAACCGATGGCCATTAATAAAATAGCTATAATAAGTGCAAACCAGCTAATACCATAATAAATATTCGTAACTGGTATACCTTCTTCTTTATCTCTTACTGCTTTCTGTAAAGATACAGATGAATAGAGTCCAAATATTAAAATTGCAAAATAATATCCTTTTTCGTTCAGTTCCATAACAGCATTATACAAACCTAAGAGGTAAGCTGATACTCCTATTAGTAGCGCTGCTAAAGAAGCTCCTTTGAAAGCTGAAGTGGGTTCCCCGTCTTTTCTTTCTACTTTCCTTTTCGGATCAATACTTTTTTCCTTATCAAATAAATTTTCATTATCCGTAGTCATTGAATGTTCCCCCTTCTCTTTAGACAATCATATCCAAACGAATATAAATCGGCAACTTTTTTTGTAATATTCCATCTCTTCTTTAAATTATGCGGTCAACGTCACAAGGGTTAATGAAGGCTGAAAGTATCAACTGCTTGATGACTTGATATCGCGCATATTTTATTTTGCAAATTGAATACATAGGGTTCAGGCGATATTAGTGTAAACGATAATCATTGCAATAACAGCTATTATTGCCTTTGCGATGAATGCCGAATTGTGTTCATTCTTTTGTTTCGTTAGTAGATCCAACATCAATTCCGGAAATTATATAAGGAATGGCGGGTTTAATAAACTCTTCCGGCTTTACCCCCACACTATTTTTTCTCCATTCTACAGAAGCCCCATAAAGCCCCCAGCTTAACATGACAGCAGTAATCTTTAGGGCCTGCTTATCTCCGGTTAGACCTTGTTTTAGCAATACTTTATAAAAAATGATTTCAAGTTGTTCTCTAATAATACGGGCAATGGTATCTTCGTATCCGCGATGGCACCGATTGGATAATGACATTTGAAAATTTGTGACCGCCTTGAAAATATTAACTAGCATTTCTTCATTTAGTTCAATGTTTTGGTAGTGATTACAATCGAGGTTAATTAACAATACTTCCGATAATGCCTTATCCAATAAGTCATATATATCTTCAAAATGATAATAGAACGTGGCACGGTTAATCATAGCCTCGGCTGAAATATCCTTAACGGTAATATCCTTAAATTCCTTCTCACTTGAAAGTTCAATGAAAGAATCCATGATTAATTTGCGTGTGCGTAGAACTCGTGGATCCGTCTTCGATCCGGTCATTGTTATCCCTCCTACTTTTTAGACAATTTAATAAATGTGTTGTATAAACGACAAATCCAATGAATTATTGGTGTTGATTTAGATCATTAGGGCTTAAAATTTAAATGTAAGAAAAATATTATATCGTGCCCTTGAAGAATAAAGAAATATAAGATATTCAAATAAACCATATTAGGGGGGATGAATGCAATTGGCATTGTCACTTTGGAGCACGGTAGATGCAGAATAAATATAACAGAGCGATTACGGATACTATCAATTAGTTATATGTTGAACGGAAAAATAGGAACGTCAAAATTGTAATTCATGGTTATACTCTTGGGGTGATAGCAGCTAGCAATTTGCGGTTAATTCTAACTGTATCAAAAGTTGCAACAGTAAGCACTCAACCGGAACTAAATCTTTTCACTGGCTTTTGAGGAAATGATCCCCTTTAAGCTCGCACTATTTCATGAAGAAACGGTTTAAATAATGTTAAATGAAGTTCTAACTTGGTCGGCTGCATAGAAAAAGATTAGAAAGTAAATACAATGAATGGTTCACGCAAGGTCAAAGATTTTGTTGCCTTTTCTCAATTATTCAAAAGGGAGGAAAACGAATTGAAAAATAATATGATTTGTGATTTAGAAACAGGTGTATGTGGAGTGACTAGGGAAGAAGAAATAGAAGTGATTGATTTCAATCAAGTAAAAAAATCGGTTAATTTCTATTATATCACGGACCCCATTTGTTCTCATTGTTGGGCCATTGAACCTGAGCTTCGTCGTTTTGTAGAGCAATACGGGGATTATTTTAACTTTCATACGGTTATGGGCGGTTTGCTGGAGAGATGGCATGACGGGCCGATCGATCCTGCAAACGGTATATATAAGCCTGCCGATGTTGCAGGGCACTGGAGAGAAGTTGGAGAACACTCAAGGATGCCAATTGACGGTACTTTAATGATTGATAATCCAGTTCAGTCCTCTTACCCGCCTTCTCGTGTATTCAAGATGATTCAAAAATACCATGATGATAAGTTAGCATATGAATATTTACGACGTGCGAGAGAAGCACTTTTCTTATTCAACCAAAATATTTCAGATATTTCCGTGTTGATTGAAATTGTAAATACACTTGGTCTAGATGGAGAAGCTATTGTTAATGAAGCTGAACAACCAATCGGACAAAAGTTATTAAACGAAGATTTTGGCCTGACTAGAAGCCTGGGTGCCAGAGGTTTTCCTACAATTATCATGGTCAATGAGGAAAATAAAGGTGTAAAAATTGTAGGTGGTCGTCCGTTTGAATCCTATGTTAACGGATTGAAACAAGTACTAAATACGGAAGAACTGGAACCTAAAAAACAGTCACCTCTTTCTAGTTTGCTTGGGAAGGAAAAACTTCTGCTTTCTAAAGAAATTGAAGCGATGTACGATGTTGAACGACCAGACGTTCACTCTTTTATTGAAAAAGAACTTTCGCCTGATCAATATCAAGCAAAGGAAATTCTAGGGGAATCCTATTTTACAACTACTAAATAAACAAAGGAGAGTAATTATGGCATACGTTTTACAAGTGGATTTTAAAATGAATGGCCCATTCGGGGATGAAATGGCGGAGGCCCTTACCGATTTAGCCAAAAGCATCAATGAAGAAGACGGGGTCATGTGGAAAATCTGGACGGAGAATCCGGAGATGAAAGAAGTCGGTGGAATTTACATGTTTGAAACAAGAGAAACTGCTGAAAAGTATTTAGGTATGCACTCCAAACGATTAACTGGCTTTGGAGTTACGGACATCAACGCAAAAATATTTGCTGTTAATTCGAAATTAACTGAGGTTACTAAAGGGCCGATAAATAACTAGAAGTCTTTATGTAAAAATTTCGGAAGATGCTTATTAGACAAATGAAACCCTCAATGAAACGTATATGTAGGTAGAACCGTCATAATAAAATCGACTTCCTTTTAGGCAGTCGATTTTATTACGTGCTACGAAAAAGTAGGGGTTGTATTGTTACAAAAAATTGAATCGAATGATCACGTAAAGTAGTTCAGAGGTCCATTACAAATAAATATAAACCATATAATGTTTGTGGGAATAAAGCTGTGAATATTGTATTTGGCAGGTAGCTATCATTTGTACCAAAAAAGTTAACCGTCCATTCCTTTGATGAGGATTCTCTTTAATTTAATATCTGTTGGACTTGCTAACCGACTCTTTACTCCATTACATATCCGTAATGTACCCATCCGACCAGATCGAAACATTCCATATAGAACCGATTCTCTTAACATCTACCTGAAAGCCTGATTGATGGTAAAACTCTGTACGTATAGGCTTCTCATATTCAACCACAATCGTACCTTCCTTCTTACCAATCAGATGTGCAGTGAACAAGTTAGTGCTGGTATCTCTTTTGATTTCTACAATTTGCTCATAGCCTTTCGTAACAATATTGTGCTTCCCTATATCATATGCCGTCCCTTGCTCATACCTGACAGAAAGTTCTTCTTTTAACGAATTCACTTCATAATAAAAATGTGTTTTCTTCAATTTCGCTTCAATTCCGTAACGTGTTTCTTTGCCGTCAGCGAAATGCACAGTGGCAATATACTGGCCGGGCTTGTCGATATCAAAGCAGACATTTACATAATCACACGATTTAAACGTTACATCATCAGTCAGCTTCTTTCCGTCCATCGTCGATAGTGAAATACTTCGGACATCTTGCTTTTCGGGAATTTCAAGCTTTACTGCGGTCGGCAGAAAATCGTTCGTCTCCTTCATCGTCAATTTCAACTCGCCATTCTCTTTTTTTACATGTACATAATATTTTTTGTAATTCTCTGCTTCAAAGAAATGCTTGTCCGATACGATGAATGTGCCTGAACCTTCTTTTTTCGGAATCAATTGAATTTTATCGTCTCGGTAGCCTTTCTGCCCTTCTACGTAAATTATATCGAATAGCCCTGGGTTCAATTCAGTTTCTGTCGTAAAGAAACGATTCCAGCCAAAATCATCCGCTCCGAGCGTCACCATATTCGTCGGTTTCGCCTCTTCCGTCGCTTTGATCATTTTGGCCGCTTGTCCTCTCGTGATGGAGAGATTTGGACTAAATGTATTGGAAGCCGTTCCCGTCGTAATGCCGAGGTGGTAGATGATTAGAATATTCTTGTAATGCGACGAATTGCCATTCCAACCGATATCTTTGAAAGGATTCTCTCCGGACTGACGTGGCAAGTCAAACGCCTTGACCAAAATCGAAGCCATCTGTCCTCGCTTGATCGGATCATTCGGTCCGTAACGCCCGTCCGGATAACCGCTAATAATACCTTCTTGCGCCATCGCGGCAATCGCCTTGTAATAGCCATTCACCGTTGAAACATCCTTAAATCCAGGATTTTTGACGTTTTTCGTATCTAATTTGATCATCTTCGCAATGATTGCGGCCGCCTGTCCTCTCGTAATAGAATTGCCCGGCTTGAATGTGCCATCCGGATAGCCTCCGATTATATTGCGTTCCGCCAGATCATTGACTGCTTCTGCAAAGTGCTTTGTTTGCGGTACGTCTTCAAATAATTGTTTGCTTGCTGCGTTGCCGGATAATGGCAAGCTACATGCAAGCAACAATGCCCCGAGAATAGTGATTAATTTTTTCTTCATTTGGTTTCTTCCTTTCTATATTTTTTATGGATCATTGTTGATAGATGAGCAACCTACAGACGTAGATAATCATAGAAGGTTTCAAGGTATTTTAATGTCCTCTAAAATAAGTTTTTGTGTGAGAAACACTCACCTACTACGTCGTGGTCTTTACCTGTATAAGGTCTTCCTCTATTTACATAATATGATATTGTGGTGTATTATCCGAGTAGTCCTGTACATAAGCAAGCGTCAAAAAAGGAGGGGGAGCGGAGGATTTCCGTGAATACATAAATGAAAAAAAGCCATGTTTTGTTGATGATCGGTTTATTACTTTTTTTATCAGGTTCTCGTATTCTTTGGATGGATACATTTCGCAACCTCACAGATACTCAAATAAAAAATGGTCAATTGGATTTACGTGATTGGCATGCACAAGAGGGCGAAGTTTTGCTGCTTGACGGAGAGTGGGAGTTTTATCCGTCACAATTGATGATGGATCCGGAAGGGCTTATGAATGCAAGTGATGGACCGAAGAAACTAGTTCAAGTCCCGGGTAGGTGGAATGAAGATTTTCAAGATGGAAAATCGACTCCATATGGATATGGCTCCTACCGCTTGCGTCTTTATGTGAATAAAAGTGAGATGCTTAATTATAGTATATATGTGCCTAGCGTTCGCAGCTCTTCGCAAGTCTTCGTCAATGGACGACTTTTGGCTGGATCAGGACAAGTCGAAAAAACAAAAGACGAATACACAGCAAAAAATTTGCCGTATTTATCAACCTTTACTGCAGATGAAGATGGTGTGATCGACATTGTCATTCAAGCAGCGAATTTCAAAGATGCTCGTCGTAGCGGTATTATCCGGTCAGTTAAATTTGGTTCTGAAGCGGCAATATCTAAAGAAAGAAATTTTTCTTTATCCTTGCAAGTGTTGGCTTCAGTCATATTCTTTCTACATTCTATCTATGCCCTTGTGCTATATTTCTTGGGAAATCGAGAGAAAAAACTACTCTATTTTTCTTTGCTCTTATTTTGCATAACGTTAATGAACTTAATAAGCAATGATGAAAAATTATTTCACTTATTATTTGACGTTGGATATGAGTGGGATTTCCGTCTAGCGAATATCCTCGTTCCGATCGCTGGTCTTGCGCTGGTTCAGTGCATGGATCATCGCAGTCTTCCATACTGGCGACTGATGAACCCAGTGTACTCGGTTATTGCTATGGGAACAGCCATCGTTACGCTGTTTTTATCTTCGAGTCAAATTATAATGTTGTTTCCGGTTTATTATCTGTTGGCGGGATTTGCTGTTGCTGTCTCCCTTATAACTATTTTCAAGAAGATATATAGAAATTTCACAGGGAATGTTTTATTGTTACTTTCCTTACTAATAGTTGCCCACCATTTTGCTTGGATGATCTTTTGGAGAGAAACCGGCGTAAGTGTTGTTCATTATCCATTCGACTTGATTTTGTCAATTGGTTGTTTTGCATCAATTTGGTTTAAGGATTATTTTACAATGCATGCAGAAACGGCGAAGCTCGCAGTTCAATTACAAAAAGTAAATGAGCATAAGGATCAGTTTTTGACGAACACATCCCATGAATTTAAAAATCCTCTTCATGGGATTATTAATATGTCTCAATCTGTATTAATGAGAGAAAGAAATTTATTAAAGACTAAAAGTGTCCATGAGCTTGAAACAATTTTAACAGTCGGTCGGCGAATGTCATTATTACTAAATGATTTACTTGATTTAGCCAGCCTTAGAGAAGGCCATCCACGCATTCACACAAAATCGGTAGCGATTCAACCCATCGTAAATGGAGTGATGGATATGCTGCAATTTCTCGTTGAGATTAAGCCGATTCACGTTATTAATGAAATCTCAGAAGATTTTCCTGCAGTCATCGCAGACGAAAACCGAGTCATTCAAATCATCTACAACTTACTCCATAATGCGATCAAATACACGGATGAGGGCGAAATCTATATTCGATCGAAAGTGAATGGTGAAAGGGCGCTTATTATGATATCTGACACCGGTATGGGAATAGATGAGGATTTTCTACGACACTTGTTCTCCCCCTATGAGCAAGCGGTCGATGCAACAATGACCGAAGGGGGGATCGGACTTGGTTTAAATATAAGCAAACAGTTAGTTGAGCTTCATGGTGGACAGTTAGAAGTATCCTCAACGCCAGGAAAAGGATCGACTTTTACGTTTTCGCTGGAGTTAGACCCGTTGGATCAACACGGCAAAACCGAAAACGCTTCATCAATGGAAGCTCAATACGCCGTACCGTACGAATTGCCCCTTAATTATTTGAAGGAGACCTCATTTGATTTGACGGATGCTGAAATCTCAGTTACTACAGATCAAATGGCATTATTGGAGGGTAGGGGAAGGCGATTGCCTGTATTGATCGTGGACGATGACCCCATCAACCTACAGGTGCTTCAATCGATTTTGTCAGTTGATCAATACGATGTCACAACTGCGACAAGCGGCAAAGAAGCTCTTGATCAATTAAACAAAAAGGAATGGAACTTAGTTATTACGGATGTTATGATGCCACGGATGTCCGGCTATGAGTTGACTAAGATGATTCGTAAAAGGTATTCGCTTACAGAACTTCCAATCTTACTGCTTACAGCAAGGAGCGACTTGAAGGATATACAAGCAGGGTTTTTGGCAGGCGCCAACGACTATGTAACGAAACCTGTTGAAATGTTGGAATTACGAGCCAGAGTCCGGGCGCTTGCGGAGATAAAAGAAGTCGCACGCGAACAATTGCAATTAGAGGCTGCATGGTTACAATCTCAAATCCAACCTCACTTTTTATTCAATACATTAAATTCCGTTATCGCACTGAGTGAAATTGACTTGAATAAGATGAAAGGTTTGCTAATGGAACTAAGCGAATTCTTAAGAAGTAAATACCAATTCCAACACATAGATGAATTGATACCCATACAAGAGGAATTGAATATCGTACGATCATATCTGAATATCGAACAGGTACGTTTCGGAGATCGATTGAACGTTGTGTGGGAGATGGATGGATGTAAGGATCTTAAAATTCCCTTCCTGTCAATCCAACCCTTAGTTGAAAATGCAGTCAGACACGGAGTTATGAAGCGTATCAGTGGGGGAACAATCACAATTTATTGCACTCTCTATGAGGAATATGTTGAGATTTCAATTAAAGATGACGGCATTGGAATGGATGGAGCCCAGTTGCACAGCTTATTAGAAAGAAAGAAAGGCAGTCAGACAAGTATAGGTTTAATTAATACAAATCAACGTCTAACAAGACAGTTTGGCAAAGGGCTTCAAATCAAAAGTACACCAAATCAAGGGACAGTCGTATCCTTTCAGGTGAGAAGATAGTGTTCAAAACTTTTCAAGAATCCAACCTTAGCCGATGATGTAGGGTGGTTCTAGACTATATTAGGAAGTGTAATTATCCAGACAAATAGATTGGTATAGCACTTTATAGAAATACATGAATGAAAAGGAATCACTAGCGGAGTAAAAGGAGGCCAATAATAGGCTTGTAAATTCACCAGTTTTCGATTACTGAATATAAGTGAAAAGGGATAGAGAGGCAGGATGGATATCTGCTCTCTCTATCCTTTTATTTTCAAAGTAATAAATCCTGAAACAAGTTATCAGAGAAATCACTGAACCTTTCAGATGAATAGATCGTCATTGGCATCTCGTAGAATTGTTCAACAAGCGCTCTGCTTTTCTAAAACTGCTTAAATCTAAAAGCAATTCGTTAAACCTATTTAAGAACCGATTTGATTTGTCAGCGAGAGTAGTGATAAAACAGTATAAGCATCGTAGGTCAAAATCAGTATAACAAATTGGAAATCGCGCTAGCATTGCTTATTAATTTTGAGTAAAGGATTGAAGATTGACTCATTGTATACGTTTGTATACAATGAGTTGTATAAGATGGAGGGGTCGTTAATGAGAGAAGAACGTGCAAAGAGAGAAAGTCGTCATTACAGTAGACGCTATAGTGGGGAAGAGGGGGCACGCGGCCCAAAAACGTTTCGTCGCGGAAGGGCTATTGCTTTTTTAGAGCGTATGCATCTGAAGCGTGCAACGATCAAACAGCAACTTGAGCAGCCTGAGTTTCATTCCATCCAACCTATTTTAGTCGGAGAATTAAAAGCAATTGATATGGTCATTAATGAGTTTGTACAACTCTTTGAAATCAATGGGGAAGAGCTAACTGACAGTAAGGTTTCTGAAGGCATGAGTGAGGAAGGAGTTATGTTGGATGAAGAAAATTAACAGTTACATTGATACAGTGTTTACGAAACAAGATGCATTGTTAGAGGAAGTAATTGCTTTAATTGAGGAAAATGGCATGCCCGCTATATCGGTTTCTCCTTCTTCAGGTAAACTATTAACGATGCTAACGACGATTTCAGGCGCCAAAAACGTCTTGGAAATTGGCGCACTTGGCGGCTACAGTGGAATTTGCCTTGCAAGAGGGTTTGGGAATGAAGGAACATTGACATCCCTTGAACTGGATGAAAGATACGCAAAGTTAGCGGCGAACAATCTAGCGAAAGCAGGCTTTGGTGATCAAGTATCTTATCGAACCGGGCCCGCCTTGCAAAGTCTTGAAAAATTAGAGGAGGAAGGGCAGCGTTTTGATTTTTTCTTTATTGATGCGGATAAAGAGAACTATGGGAATTATCTAGACGCCTGTATTCGACTTGCAGAGCCGGGGGCATTAATCGTCCTGGATAATGTGTTGGCTAGGGGAAGTGTTGCAGATCCGGAAGTGGAACCAAAACGTTATACGGCATTCATGCAAACATTTAATGAAACAGTAGCGAATCATCCACAATTGGAATCACTGCTGATCCCGCTTGGCGATGGGATGACGATTGCAAGAGTGAAGAGGTAAGAATAGCGCGCGGGGTTCTCGATGAATGAGAATTTGGTTTTTTATTGAGGACAATGATTATGGAGCATCCTAACTATAGGTGGATATGGTATGTATCCATACTTTTTTCTTTGGGTATAGCATAGATACGATAAAGGTAGGAAGGTGTTGCCGGCGTTAAACCAATTTCACGTGGCATCATTTTTAGTGTATGGACTGATTTTGCCTTTGGGTGTTCAAAACATTTTTGTATTTACACAAGGTGTGGCGCAATCACATCCGTTAAGAGCGTTCTTGCCGCTATTACCGCGGCCATTTGTGACACGCTGTTATTTATTTTGGCCATCTTAAGTTTGTCGGTCATCGTTTTACAATTTTAATGGCTTTGATGATACCCCTTTATAAATAAAAAAACTATCGAAAAGAGCTTTAAACTACTGGAGCTCACTCGATAGTTTTTATAGGGAAATTTCTAAGTTGTACTCTTTTTAAAGCTTAAAAGTTTTGAGTCTAATTTTTGACAAATTTCATTATGTTGATTTAAAGTTTCAGTCTCAACGAATAACAGAGCTTGGTTAGGTTTTGATTTAGAATATTTAATCTCCTTAATTGTACTCCTTACATATAAATTATCAGTTGGACGAGTTGGCTGCGGCCAATTAATTTCTCCGCCAGCACCAATAATTCCATGTGCAAAAGGCAAACTTTCGGTTAATAATTTCATAGTAATCGCTGCAGTATGCCAACCACTGGCAGCTAATCCCTTGAAAAAGGTATCTTCCGCTAGGTTTTCATCGCAATGGAAAACTTGGGGGTCAAATTCTTGAGCAAAGTTTTTAATTTTGTCTGCACTCAAAGAATACTTTTCACTGACAAAAGTGTCACCCACTTTTAAATCATCAAGATAAAGTACTTGTTTAACCATTTTTATCCCCTCGATTTCTGAAGTTTTATAAAGCTTCCGAGAAATTCATTAATCAGCCGTTATCTTTGCAGAAAAAATTAGAACGATCATTCTAGAACGATCAGTCTAAGACACTTAATGTTGTATTAATGATACTGTCAAATTTCTGCTTATCGTCTGTCGTTTTAGCCAAGACTCTTATCCCAATAAACGAGTTATGGATAAACTGTGCTAGAGTTTCTAGCTCGAGTTCTTGAGACAGTTCACCTTTTTTTTGTCCGATTACTAATAGTTCATAAATAAATGATTCCATGTTAGCAAAGCTTTCTGCTGTTTTTTCAGCAATCTCTGGACTGGATGAGGTGAGTTCAACTGCTGAATTGACCATTAAACATCCACGAGGTAAAGTACCTTTTTCAAACAGTGTTAACTCAAATAACCTTCTAAGAGCTAACCTGACCGAGTCAATTTTTCTAACTTGGTTCTTAAGATTGCGATCAATCATTTCTTCATATAGATCAAGCACTTTTATAAACAAGGCTTTTTTATCACCAAATGTATCATAAATACTGCGTCGATGAATCTCCATATGGTCGACTAAGTCCTGAACGGATGTAAATTCATAGCCCTGTTGCCAAAAAAGAATCATTGCTTTTTTTAAAACCTTTGTTTCATCAAACTCTCTTGGTCTAGCCATCTTCCACCTCCTATTAGAGTAATCATAACAGTACTAGAACGTTCAGTAAAGAATTATACGAAAGAAAACATAAAAGTATTTTACAGCATAATAAAGTTCTGGTTAAACAAGATTACCTAAATTATTCAGGTAGTAGCATGTTTTTTTTATTGATCTAATCAACCGACAAATTGAGTCGGATTGCTAATTAGTAGCTCCTGCGGAAAAAGAATTTATTTTAATATTGCAGTGATAATAATTGCCGGTTCTTAACCTCATACACTTACTACAATTAATATATTTAGATATCATAAATCGGAACGTAAGAAAAGATGAACATAAAAATAAAGCCCCCAACATACCGGAGCGGTTGTAAGGGGCGAGGATTCAGAACTATAAAAGTATTCATTTAACAGTTCTCAAAAAGAGTTTCCCATCATTATTTTAATAAAATGAAATATAACATATTATTACCATACTAAACCTGTTAGAATATAAAGTAGGGTTGGGCATAATAAGCATCCCAAACCTGTATAGAAGGTAGCTGTGACGGCTCCATACGGCACCAATCGTACATCCGTCGCAGCTAACCCACCTGTTACACCAGAAGTTGTCCCCATCAATCCTCCATATACCATTGCAGATAACGGATTATCCAGCCCAATATATTTTGCGACAAATGGCGTTCCTACCATAACTAAAACCGACTTGATCAAACCAGCGGCAATACTGATAGCGATAACTTCAGAACTAGCATTTAATGCGGCTCCTGTTACAGGTCCGACAATATAAGTAACTGCGCCTGCTCCAATTGTAGTTAAGCTTACTGCATCGGTATAACCAAAAAGTAAAGCGATCAATAAACCTACAATGAATGACAGCCCCACTCCGATAAACAGGGAAGAAACACCTCGTGCACCTGCTTTTTTTATTTCATCAAAATTTGCCCCAAATGATGTAGCAACAATAGCGAAATCCCGAAGCATACTTCCTCCTAGCAAACCAATCCCCGCAAACAAGGAGACATCCGCCAGTCCTTTTGTTCCTTCAGTATAAACACCTCCGAAATAAGCTAAAACCAAACCTAGTACAATAGCAATTGCAGATCCGTGTACGATACCCCTTGTAAGTTTTCCTGAAATAAGATACGCAACATACATGGTAACACCGACAATGACAAAGCCAGTAATCAACCCGTTTCCTTCAAGTACATTTGTAATCGCTTCCAAAAACATGTTACTTCACCTCCTGTGTCTTCAGTGGATGGCTTTGATTGAACTCTACCGCTGATTCCCTTGCCTTCTTCCCGCTAAGTAAAGGGACAACTGTCCAACTAATAACCACTGCTGCCACCCCTGCGATAATAGCCAAAGGACCTCCCGTTAAAGCGCCAAGTACATTTTGGCTCGCTGCCATTGCGATGACAATTGGGATGTACATAGCATTCCAAAAAGCGAGACCCGATTGAGCTGGCATGCTTAACATTCCTTTTTTCTGTAGCTTATCTACAACGACAATGAGTAAAAGCATTGCAATTCCTACTCCGCCAACGTTTGAATCTACGCCCATAATCGTTCCGATAATCTCACCGAAGAACATCCCAACTACAAAACAGCCTGCCAGTATTGCCACACCGTAAATCGCCATTTAAACACTCCATTTCTTTTTTATTTAGTCGACTGTATTCTAGACTTAAGAATAAGCAAAGTCACAAAGATAATCAAGCTAAATATTAAATATTTTAGAATATTCATAGTTTTGTATTGAAAATGGTTGGTAAAGTGTTTAGTATGTTTAGTATACAGTCGACTAAAATTCATAATCTGAGGTGAAGGGATGGAGTATTTCGAAAAGTCTTTAGACAATGCTTTATCAAAAAAGGTGGCAAATCAATTATTAGAGCAAGTGTTGAGCAGCGAGCTAAAGCCTGGAGATCAGGTTGTAGAAAATAATTACGCAGAACAGTTTAACATCAGCAGATCGCCGGTAAGGGAAGCTATTTACTTGCTCACTATGGAAGGGATTATTGAACGTGTCCCTAGGAAAGGCGCTTTTATCAAGGGGTACACGATTGATGAGATGAAGGACTTGCTCGATGTTCGAAATTCTATAGAAATGCTGGCTGTCGAGCGTTTGATAAAACCGAGTGAAGAGAAAAAGTTATTAGAAGAGATGAGATTAGTCGTTCATAAAATGATGAAGGTAGAAAACTATACGGAATATACACATTTGAATTACCAATTTCACTATCTCATATTGAAACTGAGTAAAAGTAAGGTTTTGATTGATATGTACAGTAAGATATCTCTGCCTCTACTGCGGATACAAATTATTCATTTCTCTAGCAATAAAGTGATTGAGAAGTCGGTAAAGGAACATAAGGAGATCTATAGTTGCTTAGTGAAAGATGATATTAGCCAATTGAAAACAATTTTGCGCAAACATACTGAAGATGTAATATACAGCGTAAAAAGCAAATTGTTATAGGTGATTGAAATGAAAAGTGCATGGTTATTCCCTGGTCAAGGCTCACAATACCCTTACTTTTTGAATGAACTTCCTCAGCATTCCATCATAAGCGATACATTGGAAACTGCATCGGAAATAATTAAAGAACCTATAGAAATGTTACAAACAGAAGAAGCGTTGATTAGTACAAGAAATGTGCAACTTACAATGTTAACTGCAAGCGTTGCAACGGCGCGATATTTCTTGAGCCTTGGAGTAAGCCCTCAATTCGTTGCTGGTCACTCTGTCGGGGCTTTTGCTGCCGCAGTCATAGCAAATGTCTTAAGTTTTGAGGAAGCCTTATTGCTTGTGAAAAAACGTGGTGAACTAATGGAGGAACTTCAAGACGAGAACTATGGAATGGCGGTAATTGTTGGTCTGTCAGAAAATAGATTAGAAGAGATTGTTAGCGGTTTATATACAGATGAATATCCGGTTTATGTATCCAATCGAAATTCTCTGACGCAACTAACTTTATCAGGTCATAAACGAGCAATGCAAAAAGTTATTGATGAAGTAGACGGGAAGGGAGCCAGTTCAGCTAAAATGCTGAAAGTTACAACGCCATCTCACTCTCCTTTGTTTCTCCCCGTCCAGACTGTCTTAAAAGAAGAATTAGATTCTCTTGAACTTGGACGTCCTTCGATTCCTTTTATTGCAAACCGCAATGCCAGAGTATTACGGAGGTCAAAGGATATTGCACAAGATTTAGCGGAAAGTATCGCACTGCCTGTTCGTTGGCATGATGCCACAACAGTTTTATATGAATATGGCGTGCGTCAATTTATTGAGATGCCTCCGGGAGACGTTTTGAAAAGGTTGGCTTCGAGTGCATTTCCTGAGATTCATAGTTATGCGGTCAGTAAAAATGGTATAGACGATTGTCTGTATGTAGAAAAAAATAAAGGAGTGTAGATATGGTTATTATTCAACAGCGATCTTGGAAGCAAAAGCTTGAACAAAAACAACGAACGGTTGAAAGTGTAAGGCATTTAGTCAACGGGTCGATTATCCCTACAGAGAAAATTGTAGATGCTCTGGAGTTGCTGATTAAGCCGGGGGATCGTGTGGTTCTTGAAGGAAATAATCAAAAGCAAGCTTCGTTTTTATCTCAGTCGTTAGTTCAAGTAGACCCGGAGAAAGTTCATGATCTTCATATGATTATGTCAAGTGTATCAAGACCCGAACATTTAGATTTATTTGACGAAGGAATAGCTAAACGAATCGATCTGAGCTACGCGGGCCCGCAAAGTATGAGGATTGCTCAAATGATTGAAGATGGACGCTTACTATTGGGAGATCTCCATACCTATATCGAGCTTTATGGACGATTATTTGTAGATTTGACTCCCAATGTCGTATTAGTCGCAGCAGATAAAGCGGACAGACATGGTAATTTATACACTGGCCCGAACACTGAAGAAACGCCTACGATTGTTGAGGCGGCAGCTTTTAGTGACGGGATTGTAATCGCACAGGTAAATGAAATTGTAGATGAATTACCGCGTGTTGACATCCCGAATTCTTGGGTGGATTTCATCGTTGAAGCAGATCATCCATATGAATTGGAGCCGCTATTTACACGAGACCCGCGTCACATCACGGACATTCAAATTTTACAGGCAATGATGTGTATCCGCGGAATTTATGAAAAGCATGGGGTGCAATCATTAAATCATGGAATCGGTTTCAATACTGCAGCAATTGAACTATTACTGCCTTCTTACGGAGAAAAACTCGGCCTAAAGGGGAAAATCTGCAAGAATTGGGTTCTGAATCCGCATCCAACACTTATTCCAGCGATAGAATCTGGGTGGGCAGAAAGTATTTATTGCTTCGGCGGAGAGTTAGGGATGGAAAAGTACGTGGAAGCAAGACGGGATGTTTTCTTTACGGGTAAGGACGGAAGTATGCGCTCCAATCGGACGTTGGCACAATTGGCGGGACAATATGCAGCGGATCTCTTTATTGGTTCAACACTGCAAATGGATGCATACGGAAACTCTTCAACTGTAACAAAGGGGCGTGTTGCAGGTTATGGCGGGGCACCGAATATGGGGCATAATCCGGGAGGACGTCGCCATTCAACAGAGGCTTGGTATAACATGATGACTTCGACAGACGAGCTTGCAAGAGGGAAAAAATTAGTGGTGCAAGTGGCTGAGACCTATCAGGATGCGAATACACCAGTATTTGTAGAACGCCTAGATGCTGTGGATGTAAAAAAACAAGCCAATTTGGCTGTAGCTCCCGTTATGATTTATGCGGAAGATATTACGCATGTTGTGACGGAAGAAGGGATTGCTTATTTGTACAAAACAAATAGCCCGGCTGAACGAAGGGAAATGATTGCTTCGATTGCAGGAGTGACGCCGCTTGGCATGGAGCATGATGTAAAGCAGACACAACAGTTACGCGACCGAGGGCTTGTTGCCTTGCCTGAAGATTTAAATATCCAGAGGGGAGAAGCGAACCGCTCATTATTAGCAGCGAAAAATATTGATGAACTGGTCCAATGGTCAGGCGGTTTATATGAGCCTCCTGCGAAATTTAAAAGCTGGTAAGGAGGGGATTGGAGTGCGCCAAAAGGTATGTATGGAAATAGCAGATGAAGCTGTGGCGGCACTGCTTGAAGAAGTAGAGTTAACACCTAAACCAGGCTTGGTCGATATGCGGAATAATGGTTCCCATCTAGACTTAAATATTCAAATGATGCGGGAATCTGCAATCTGTTTGCACGATACGTTTTATGAGATGGCTGATCTTCATTACGGTAAATCTCCAACAACTTTTTTACGTGAGCAATTTGGTGCAATTGGACGTAAAGGTGAAAAACAGATGTATGCGGTTACAAATGGAGTTAACACACATAAAGGAGCAATTTGGTCAATCGGGTTGCTTTGTAGTGCGATGGCCCGCCGAAAAGGAGAAATCTCATTTCCGCAAGTACTAGCTGATGCAGCAGAGCTTGCTAAACTGCCGGATCGGTTAATTCCTGTTCAACAAACGAATGGGGGAAACGTGAAGAAAAAGTATGGAATGTCCGGCGCAAGGGAAGAAGCTCAATCAGGCTTTCCGCATATTAAGAACATTAGCTATCCTACTTATAAGAAGATGCGTGAAACGCATACATCCACAGAGGCGAAACTGCTGACCTTGCTGGCACTGGTATCAAATTTAAACGATACTTGCTTAGCCCACAGGGGAGGATTGGAAGCAGTAGGCTATGCGCAGAAGGAAGCCGGTAAAGCAATTCAAAACTTCTCCGATGAAGCACTGTTTCGTCTAGACGATGAGTTTATAAAGCGATGGATCTCGCCTGGCGGTTCGGCAGATTTATTGGCAGCAACATTTTTTATTTCAAATTGGATCTCGAAAAATCAAAGGAGTGTGCGATATGGAAAAGTTGACTTATACATTTCCGGCAAATCGGCCCATTCAACGTAAAACGCATGTTGGAGTCGTAGGGTCAGGTGATTTGGAAATTTTGCTGGAACCAACCAAAGGCGAAGAAACGGTTGTAGAAATTCGTACTGGAATTACAGGTTATTCGGATACTTGGAAAAGAGTAATCGAACGTTTTATGGCCCAACAACAAATTCTTGCTTCTATAACAATTAATGATTTCGGAGCTACTCCCGGTGTAGTTTCAATTCGGTTAGCTCAAGCTGCGGAGGTGAGTATGAATGGTTAGTACATTGCCTGTTAGTCTTGTAGAAAGCAAAGCGAGAGAACGAGCGCAAGCCATATTGGATGAAGGGTCGGCAAGAGAATTGTTAGGACCGTTTGATCGATTTGAATCCCCGCACTTGGAAGCACAGAACATAGTACCTCAGAGTGATGACGGCATGGTTATCATGAAAGGGACAATTCAAGGGAGACATACATTAATTATTTCAATTGAGGGTAGTTTTCAGGGGGGAGGGATCGGTGAAGTTTCGGGTGCTAAATTTGCAGGAGCATTGGAAAGCGTGCTTGAGGACTGCCAAAATGGTAACTTAATTTATCCGGTTATCATTTATGACACAGGCGGAGTTCGACTGCAAGAAGCAAACTATGGATTGTTATCTATAGCTGAAATCAGCTCTGCTATAGTGGCTTTGAAAGAGTACGTTCCAGTGGTTGGCATTATTCCAGGTAAAATTGGTTCATTTGGTGGCATGTCTCTGACGGCGGGATTATGTTCTGCCCTTGTGATGACAAGAGAAGGCCGATTGGGAATGAACGGACCCGAAGTAGTAGAGCAAGAAGCGGGAATTCAAGAACTGAATTCAAAAAATAAGCAATTCATTTGGGAAATGATTGGCGGTAAAGGTCGCTTGAAGAGTGGATTGGTGGATCGGGTCGTGGAGGACGATGTACCCAACTATATAGAAGCAATTGAATCTGTATGGAGTAACCCGACATTCGCCAATCGGACGTTGCAGTATGAAGAATTCTTAAGTATGTTGCATGAACTTTCTTTAGATGGAAAAATAGATCCTTCAGTATCCAGAACTCTATTGCAAAATCGTACCAAGGTTATTGAAATAAAGTATGACACGAGCAATGGAAAAACAGCAAGTCGAGGACGTACTTGGTTCAACGTTCTTACGGATCATGCGCCATCTATTTCACCGACACCAACAGTATTGGTTGCTGATAAAGAGCAGGATGGAAAAAAGTTTCGATATATTGCTGTCGTTCCGGACGAAGGAAATAAATTTTATCGAGCAAGACATGGTGAATTTGGATTAGTGGAAGCTTGGACAGTCGCAAAGTATGTGCGCGAAGCCGTTGAAGAAGATGCTGGTTCTAAGGAAAAAAGAGTTATCGTACCAATAGTCGATGTACCGGGGCAAGCATTTGGTTACCATGAAGAACTATTCGGTATTTATTTAGCATGTTCTGCTAGTGTAGAGGCATATGCCACTGCCCGTCAGCAGGGTCACCCTATCGTAACGTTGGTTGTAGGCAAAGCAATTTCCGGAGCATTTCTATCACATGGTATGCAAGGTAATCGTATCCTTGCATTTGATGATGATCAAGTTCAAGTACATGTCATGTCGAAAAAGTCTGCTGCTTTAGTGACGATGCGCACGGTTGAAGAATTAGAAGAGTTTGCAAAAACTGTTCCATCTATGGCATATGATGTTCATTCTTTTAAATCGCTAGGTGCGATTCATGAATTGCTTCAAGGTATTAATGCCGATCTACCGTCCAATGAGCAATTGCAGCAGGTAAAGGAATCCATCCAATCAGCTACTAATGATATATTGCAATCCACTGACCGTTCATTGCGTATCCGTCTTCAATCGCCAGAGGCTGTTAAGAAAGGCCGCAAAGCTTCAATTGCTGTACGGAATGCTATAAATTCACAATGGAAGTAAAAGTGCACGACATCGTATATTTGGAATCTGCCCTTGCGATTGAAAGCAGAGAATCTATACCTGATTGGGTGTTAACAGAAAAAACGGCAAAAAACATAGCGGTTGTCCGACGTATGAAAACACTCGAAAATATTGTCCCCATTGGATTCAGGGGGAATGATCGCACCAAGCGATTTGCTGCCCTGACACCTTTAGATAATATACAAAAAGTAATAACACCAGAACAGGCGACTTTTGGACAAATACCAAAAAGTCATGAACAGACAATTGTACATCTCAGACAAATATGCCGCGGTATCCGTTGGGGAATTGGAGGAAGTGTAGGTTTTACGATGGCTACAGGAATTCATGCTTGTACGGAAGAGAGTGATATCGATGTCATTCTTTACAAAGAGAGAATGGAATCGCTTCAACCGCTCCAACGCTTGCATGAACAAATTCAACAATTGAATCATCAGGTAGATGTACAGGTCGAAGTTGCTAATTTTGGGGCTTGCCTCTTGAATGAACTTGTCACATCAACTACTGTCTTATTGCGTACAGGTACCGGTGTTTTTTTGGTACAAAGGGATAATTTGTTTCGCAGCAATTAAGCTACTCCTACTGTGATATGGTAACAGTCATTTTGTTAAAAAAAGCCCTACAAGGAAGTACAACTCCTTGTAGGGCTTTTCAGTTAGTCTTCTTCTATTTCCATACGGTTTTTCTTGAAGAGCTTAGATAATATCTCATAAACGATTGGCACAACAATTAATGTTAACAAAGTTGAACTGATTAACCCACCGATTACTGTGATCCCAAGTCCTTTGGATATCAAACCGCCGCCACCGCCGGATCCAATTGCCAACGGAATGAGCGCACCGATTGTAGCGATTGCGGTCATTAAAATTGGACGTAGACGCGTTGCGCCCGCTTCAAGAACTGCTTCGCGCATTTTCATGCCAGTACGTTCCATACGGATAATCCGGTCCACCAGGACGATCGCGTTCGTTACAACGATACCAATTAACATCAATAGCCCCATCATGACAGAGATAGAGATGGTTTCGCCAGCAATTAATAAACCGACAAATGAACCAATTACTGCAAATGGTAACGAGAAGAGAATGGCAAACGGTGCAACCCCTTCACGGAATGTAACAACCAAGATGAAGTACACGATGGCAATAGCCGCTAGCATCGCCACAATTAGTTGTGTAAACGTTTCTGTCATATCTGCAGCAACACCTGCTACATCGACTGTTACACCTTTCGGTAAATCTAATTTATCAATTGCCTTATCGACTTCTGATGTAGCTTTTGAAATATCATCATCCAGAATTTTTCCTGAAACTGTTGCGTAGTATTCCCCTTGGCTTCGGGCAAGTTCATTGAGCGTTGTTCCTTGCTCAACTTCTACAAGTTCTGAAAGTTTCATTGTTGTACCAAGTGCCGTTGGTACTTCTGTTTCTAATAAATCATCAATCGATTTTGGTTGAACAGCCTCTTCCTGTTGTACAATCACTTTTAATGAATTTCCTTCTTTTTCAATTGTCGTTAAGACATCTTGAGTTCTTGTTGGGTTTAACATCATGACAATTTGCCCTGTCGTTAGCCCGTACTGAAGCAATTCATCTTGCTCTACCTTGAGTTTGTACTCAACGTACGCGTCTTTTGCACTTGAAGAAACATCTTCTAAACGGTTGTTATCATTCATAACGTCTTCTACCATTTTTACGGCTTCATTTAGTTTGTTTAAATTTTCACTGTAGAAAGTGTAGCTGACTTCATTTGTAGACGCGCCCATCGAAGTGAAATCTTGGCTCTTCCACTCTCCAGTTTGGCCAATGTCGAATACATAGTCTTCGATTTCTGAGCGAGCTTCAGGGAAGTTCTTCATGTCTGGATCAAAGATGAGGAACATTAGTGCACCATTCGAACCTCCGCCCATCATTGCAGACATTGGGTCTCCCGCATCCGTGACAGATAACTGGACAATATCAATATCGTCACGCTTTAATAACTCTTGTTCTACAACTTCAATATTCGCCAACGTATCTTCCATTAACTCGCCTGTCTCGGGTGTATACGTTAGGTACATCGTTTTCTCTTCTTCACTACCCATAAAGCTAAACCCAATTAATGGTGTCAACGCCACACTTCCAGCTAACAATACAATTGAGATGATAGAAGTGATGACTTTATGATTTAGCGTCCAGCTAAGGATGCCTTTATACCAATTGGCTAGTTTTCCAGCTTCCTTATGGTTACTTTCTGTTTTCTCACCATATAGCTTTTTCCTAAATAGGAAATGAGATAACGCAGGAACAATTGTAATGGCAACAATTAACGAGGCACCGAGTGCAAATGTCATCGTTAATGCGAATGGCATGAACAACTCACCAACCATCCCACCTACAAAAATAAGTGGTGCAAATACCGCAACTGTTACAAGAGTTGAGGACATAATTGGTTTGAACATTTCAATCGTCGCTTCACGTACAAGTGCGCGTCCTGATAACTTCTCTGTTTTCAAATGCAAGCGCCGATATATATTTTCCACGACGACAATTGAGTCATCAATTACCCGACCGATCGCCACGGTAATTGCGCCGAGCGTCATAATATTTAACGTAATATCCATCCAATTTAATAGCAGTAAAGCCATGAAAATTGATACCGGAATAGATACAATTGAAATAATCGTTGATTTAAAATCGCGTAGGAAGAGCAGAATGATTAATATTGCAATTGCTCCACCAAATAACGCCTTCTCAATCATTGTTGAAACAGATTTTTCAATTGGCTCTCCTTGATCGAGTGATACGTCGACGACAAGACCGTCAATTGACTTCTCTTCTTCTTTGATTAATTTTTTTACGGCATTGACAACATCCACCGTGTTGGCTTGTTGCCCTTTCAGAATTTGAATGGCAATGGCATCTTCGCCATTTGTTCTTGAAACGGATTCTACTTTACCGACAACTTCAATTGTCGCAATGTCACCAAGCTTCACAAAAGGTGATGGATTACTTTCGGATGGTGTTACAGGAATCAGCATACCCTTTAATTCAGTTGCTGTCATGAACTTGCCGTCTACCGCAACAGCCTGCTCACCTTCATCAAATTCATAAAGACCTAATGACACCGCCAAGTCACTCGCTTGGATCATTTCTTTCACTGTATCTGGCGTAATATCCAGTTCTGCCATCTTTTTATCATCGTACGTAAGTTGTACTTCTTCAATATGTTGGCCTGTAATGGTTGCAGATGCCACGCCATCGATTTTGTTGATCTTTGGAAGTAAAATATCTTCAACAGTAGATGTTAGATCCACAATATCTTCAGTCGTACTACTTACACTTAATGCAACGACTGGCATCATATTCATGCTAAGTGCTGTAATCGTTGGTTTTTCGGCTTCTTCAGGCAAGGACACTTCATCTAATGCAGCGTCTAATGCGCGTTTCGCCTCATCCATGTCTATGCCGTACTCGTATTCTACTTGAATATTGGATACATTCGAATAAGAATTTGAATAAACGGATTTCACATGCTCGAGATTTTCGACTGCTTTTTCTAATGGCATGGAAATTTCTTCCATTACTTGCTCGGGGGTGGCTCCTGGATAGACATCCATAACCATTAAAAATGGAATTGATATATCCGGAAGTGTCTCTGTTTTCATCTTTGTACCTGAATAGATACCCGATGCAACAATGATGATTGTTAGCAACCAAACTGCTAATTTATTCTTTAGGACGAAATTGACTAAACCTTTCACTCTTACACCTTCCCTTATTTGACTAACCTCATTCAATTTCCTATACTAATGACTAATAAGTCACATGTCAACGAAAAACCTTAGGAGCGATCAGATACTCATGACAAAAAAACAGCTGATTATGGAGAAGGCAATAGAATTATTTGCAGAAAAAGGCTTTGAAGCAACATCAGTGCAACAAATAACCGATGAATGTGGTATTTCAAAAGGTGCATTCTATCTAACCTTTAAATCTAAAGACGAATTGATTTTGGCATTGATTGATTACTTTATGATGCAGTTCACCTCGGATATTGACTATGTGGTCAAAAACACAAAAAATAAAGAAGACCTTTTATATAAATTTTATTACACTATTTTCAATTCCTTTAGTAAACACGCTGATTTTGCCAAGATTCTTATTAAAGAACAAATACGATCATTTAATGAGGAATTTCTTCAAAAGAGCCATATCTACGACCAAGCAATGGATAAAATAATTTTATCGATGGTTGAAAGGCTATATGGTGATGAGATCCATCAGACAAAGCATGACGTAATGTACTGTGTTAAAGGCTTTATGAAAACATACGCAGAGTTGTTTTTATTTCACAATTTACCGTTGGATTTAGATTTACTAGCCCGGTCGCTTGTGGAAAAAACAAATGTACTGGCAAGAAATATTACAATCCCGTTCATTTCAACTGAGCTGGTTCAACTGCTTCACCAATCAAAGGGAAAAGAAGAAACGATGGATCAAATCCTTGAACTCATTGAACAAAATATAAATGAAATTGAAGAATCTATTGAAAAAGAGTCATTAATCCTCCTCAAGCAACAGTTAATCGAACCAGCGTTAAGCCCTGCGATTGTAAAAGGTTTACTTGAAAATATCCGAAATCACCCCCAGTGTAAATGGACCTCTTATTTGCTTCGGGGTTATTTTGAAGTACTCTAAAGGAAACAGCTAATCCATCCACTTGGCGTACTCTTTGGGATTTCCCCTTCAGTCAGGGATGCGTATTGAAAGGGAAACCCCTTACTTTTTGTTTGGTAGGGCAATGGTTTTTGCCTTGTACGTAGCTAGTTACATGATATTCGCTCTTGAAAAGATGAATACCAGTAGTCAAACAGCAACAGTGGGTAAATATAATACATTTCCAAGTTTATCAACCCTTTCAAAACCATTTCTATAATGTTAATATGAGTTGTTGGATATATTATTGGAAGTACATGATTACAAGTCATGTAGTGTATAAAATGATACTACTAGAAGGTGATAATAGATGGCAGTGCAACCGGAGCTATGTCGAGTAGAAGATGCGCTTGGCATCCTGGTAGGAAAGTGGAAGCCGATCATATTATTGGTTCTACTGCATGAAGGTACGCATAGATTCAGTGAGCTAAAAAGAAGGGTGCCAGGAATCACACAGAAAATGTTAACCACTCAGCTTCGTGAACTGGAGGAAGAGGATATTATCAGTCGAAAAGTCTACCCCCAAGTGCCGCCGAAGGTAGAGTATTCCATGACGGACTATGGAAAGAGTTTAGAACCTATTTTAACAGCGATGCATGAATGGGGTACTGCACATACATTACGTAAAATGCAAAAAGTCCAAGATTAATTGAGTGACATCGTAAAAAAATAACTTTATTATTAGTAGTATACTTTTTGATACTATGCCACTTTTAAGTGCGTACTTATGTAAAAGTGGTTACCAAATTATAATAAAGATATACAGCAAGAGAAATAGATACAAGGGGAGAGTTTTGAGTATGAACATTTTAGTAGTAAAAGCAAACAATCGTCCTGCTACAGAAGCGGTTTCAAGTAAAATGTACGAAACATTTATGGCTGAATTAGAGGGTAAAGACGTCAACGTTATAACTTACGACGTTTTTGAAGAAGACACGCCTTATTTTGGACAAGAAATCTTTAATGCTTTCGGTAAAGTGCAAAACGGTGGAGAATTAACAAAAATTGAATCACGCCTTTTAGCTGCAAAACAAAAGGCAATGGATGCAGTCTCAGCTGCTGACGTAATTGTGTTTGCATTCCCACTTTGGAATCTAACAATCCCGGCTAAATTACAGACATTCATCGATTATGTGTATGCTGCTGGTTTTACATTTAAATACGATGCTGAAGGTAACCTGGTCAGCTTAATGACAGAGAAAAAGGCAATCTTCCTAAACGCTCGTGGCGGTATTTACTCAGCTCCTGAAGCGGCTCCAATGGAGATGGCTGTTAACTATATGCGCAATGTCGTCGGTGGTGTCTTCGGTATGCAAATCATTGATGAAGTGATTATAGAAGGCCACAACGCAATGCCTGATAAAGCGGGAGAAATCATTGCTTCAGGCATGGAAGAAGTAAAAGCTTCTGCTAATCGTTTACTCGAACTGACTGTTCACGCGTAATTTAAAAATGTAACAAGTTTTCACCGGAGTTACTAATACAGCATTTATTTGCAAACTCTTACCATCCGTCAAGTGCGGGTGGTTTTTTTATTGGTGCGAGGAGCTGAAATTGGTTGAACGAATAAATACTTTTA
The DNA here is from genome assembly GCF_038615825.1 of Sporosarcina sp. FSL K6-3508. Taxonomy (NCBI): domain Bacteria; kingdom Bacillati; phylum Bacillota; class Bacilli; order Caryophanales; family Caryophanaceae; genus Sporosarcina; species Sporosarcina sp. FSL K6-3508. Next base: position 163,301 of record NZ_CP152016.1, read on the forward strand.
AAATAGTTATCAGAAAACTGTTGACAATCTGAAATATCCGTCGTATCATTGCTTTCAATAACACATTGCAGACCAAGAATGGAACTAGTAGAAGTGTTTGTGTCTTTTTAGAGAGCTGATGGTTGGTGAAAATCAGCAGGCGCACATTTTGAACTCATCCAGGAGTCACTCCCTGAACGTTTGATAGTAAGGGATGTCGGTTTCCTCCGTTATCGGGATAGACAGTGATGGCTGTCGATAAGTGGATTTGTCTATACGACAGGTCAATTAGAGTGGTACCGCGAGTATAACCTCGTCTCTATATTTCGATATAGAGGCGGGGTTTTTTATTTTACTAAAAAAGGAGTGCAGAGAAATGAGTAGAAAAATTTGGGTATTTGATACAACGTTACGTGATGGCGAGCAGGTGCCGGGAGCTAAACTGAATCTTTATGAAAAAGTAGAGATCGCACAGCAGCTCAAGAAATTAGGTGTCGATATTATTGAAGCTGGATTTCCTGCATCCTCTCAAGGTGATTTTGACGCGGTCCAAGCAGTTGCCCAGAAAGTAGGTAACACAAGCGATATAATGATTACCGCATTGGCGCGTGCAGTTCAAGCAGATATCGATTCGGTTTACAATGCGGTAAAATATGCTGAAAACCCTATGATTCATATGGTGCTTGGTACGTCTGACATCCACGTGGAGAAGAAATTCAATAAATCCAGAGATCAAATCCTGCAAATTGGCGTGGATGCAGTAAAATACGCAAAAAGCCTATTGCCGGAAGTACAATATTCAACGGAGGATGCTTCACGCTCCGAGTTTGAATATTTATGGAAAACCATCGAAGCTGTCATGAAGGCGGGGGCTACCATGATTAACGTGCCCGACACGGTGGGCTTTGCTGAACCTGAGGAATTCGGTGCAATGATTTACAAATTGAATGATCGAATGAAAAATTTGAATCCTAACGTTTTACTGAGCGTTCACTGCCATAATGACTTAGGTATGGCAACGGCCAATACTTTGGCAGCTGTCAAAAACGGCGCGGATAAAGTAGAGTGTACGATTAATGGAATTGGCGAGCGCGCTGGCAATGCAGCGTTGGAAGAAGTGGTCATGGCACTAAAAACAAGGAATGCTGTCTATAACGTAAATACACGTATTAACACAAAAGAAATTATCAATACATCGCGTCTAGTATCCAGCTTTATGGGATTGGATGTGCAAGTGAACAAAGCGATTACAGGAGACAATGCCTTTGCTCATTCTTCTGGTATTCATCAGGACGGTTTACTGAAATCAAGAGACGCCTATGAGATCGTTCATCCCGAAGATGTTGGCCTAGATGATATGGAGCTGATTTTAACAGCGCGGTCCGGACGACATGCTGTGAAAAATGCACTTGAAAATCTTGGATTTGCCCAGTTGGCGCCAAAGGATTTTGAAGGGATTTTCGAAGGTTTCCTAGCATTGGCTGATGCGAAGAAAGAAGTGTATGATCATGATCTATATGTAATCGTCGAAAATTATTATGAACAGCATGAAAAGGCGAATGTGACCAATTACAGCGACCATTTCTTTGAATTTGAAGACTTACAAGTCGTCAGCAATTCAAGTTTTCCTTCTGCAAGCGTGAAGATTCGTAAAGGCGGAAAAGTCTTCATGTCCAGTGCAGTCGGTTCTGGCCCAATTGACGCTCTTTATTCCGCGATAGCCGATATAACGAAAATTAACGTCAAGTTGGTGGAGTACGATATCAGCAGTGTTTCGCGAGGGAAAGACGCACTGGGTAAAGTGAAAATTACGATTGAACATGAAGGGGAAACATATATCGCAAAAGCAGCAGATACAGATATACTAAAAGCGAGCGCATTGGCTTACATGAATGCCATTAACAGTGTGATTGTTACCAGTCTAAAGGAAGCACCTGTGCAACCAGCCGCCGTAAATAGTTAATTTTCTCGGGGGTGTAATGGAGTCAATGAACGCAGCGGGTCTATTCTCAAAAGTCGTGGGCGGCAGTTCCAACAGATGTCTTTATAACAAGTTCTCAAACCGTTCTACGTCGGTTGAGAACTAGTTTTTATTCGTAATATAAATTAGGATCAGCTACAAGACTTTTATTCTTGTAACTTTATCCATTCTCATACGACTACTCTTATGAAAACATAAAAGGAGTTGGTTTTTTATGAAGATGAAGAAAGCTGTGCCATTCGCGATGTCTGCACTACTTGTAGGCGGAGCACTTACACCCGCTGCAGTTTTTGCAAATGAGGGAGGCAATTCAGAAGAGATGCAAGTAAAACCGTCATTTGTACAAGTTGAAGGGACGATTGAAAGTGTTGAGGTAGGCGAGCAGTCAACTCTTTATTCAATCAAAGATGGTGAAGAGACGAATGTCTTGGCTGTTATGAAAGAAACGCTAGTCTTCGATAACACCGGCAAACAGGTAGAATTAAAAAAAGGGGATAAGATTGTTGCGTACACGAATGCAGACAAACCGATGATTATGATTTATCCGCCACAGTACAGTCCCGATGTTGTTATTGTGGAAACGGAAAAGACAGGTTTCGTAGCGGTTGAGGCATTTGATGAAGACTTGTTAAGTAAACATCTATCATTGAAATTAAATGTGGATGAAAAGACGGTTCTTTCTAGTGTTTCAGGCAAAGAAGTAACTGCCGCTGATCTACCAGAAAAGGATTTGCTGGTTTTCTATACGATGACCACTAGAAGCATCCCTGCCCAGACTACACCAGAAAAAGTAGTGGTTCTTGACGGCAATGCAGATGATTCAGATTCCGAAACGAATTCTGTTATCGAGGAAATGATTGCTGCCGACCACCACATGGTAAATGGGGTGAAGATGGTACCGCTTCGGGCACTTGCTGTGGAACTTGGATATAAGGTCGAGTCCACGGGCAAAGGGGCTATCATATCCAAAGATGCTCGTTCTTACACGATTACCCGAGGTGAAAAGGCGTATGGCTACAACAAATCACTTCGTCAATTTGACGTAGCACCTGATTTGCTTGAACGTTGGAAGACCTATGTACCTGTTGAGCTTATTGAAGATATGATGCAATGATGTTGTGCTCGCGAAGTAAGCGCAGTTACGAGTTTTGATAGAAGTTAAGAAGGAGCTGTTCAGGGAAGTCATTAAAATATGACTTTCTATGAACAGCTTTTTTATTCATATGTTAATTGTACATAGAGTGCCTTCAATCGGGAAACACGCTTAGGATTCTTAACGCTTCAATTCTTTATAGTCACTCTTCACCCTGACAATATTCACGAATTAGTCGCGAGGCTTTGGACTGGCTAATTTGAAGATCTGTTGCTACTCCTCTGGAAGATCCAAATTTCTGATAGGATCTTCTGACCATCGTTCCCGCCACATTATCCAATGCTTTTTCTAATGAATTTGAGTAGACCAATTCAGGGATATCTTTGACCTTCTCTAGAATCACTTCTGGCAGATCTTCCACTTCGATGACTGCTTCGCTTGTAATTACCAGTCGTTCCATCAGATTTTCTAGCTGGCGTACATTACCTGGCCATGAATAATGGAAGAGTACTGTTAAACACTCTTCAGAAATTATTTTGTTTGAATTGTATTTTTCATTGAACTTACTTAAAAAACTGTATGCTAACGGTACGATATCTTCTTTTCGTTCGTGCAAGGGCGGCATATGGATATCGATAACGTTGAGCCGGTAATATAAATCTTCTCGGAAAGTTTTGTTTTCGACCATTTTGAGTAGATCTTGATTTGTTGCGGCAATAATGCGGACATTAACCGTTTTACTCACATTGCTTCCGACCGGTATAAACTTCTTATCCTGAATGACTTGAAGCACTTTTGCTTGCAAAGGCAAGGCCAATTCTCCGATTTCATCCAAAAATATCGTCCCATTATCAGCTGCCTCGAACAAACCAATTTTACCTTCCTTATTAGCTCCTGTGAACGAGCCCGCTGTATATCCGAACAGCTCCGATTCCAGCAATTCCTCTGGAATTGCTGCACAATTCACATTTAAAAAAGGACCGTCTTTTCTTTTACTCAATTTATGCAGATGATAGGCAATAACGCCTTTGCCGGTACCGGACTGGCCGTGAACCAATACAGTCGAGTCTGTAGGAGCGACTTTTTCACAAAAACTTAAGATTTTACGTACTTTTTGATTGTTCGTGATAACGGAATTTGTGAATTCTGATTTTACATTATCCTGTAAATGTTTTTCCTCCGTCTTTATTAGACGTGTAAAATCCTTGATTTCAGTTGCAGTGAACACCATATATTCAATCTCATTTTGATCATTCAATATAGGGAAACCCCTGGTCAGCAGCTCAGCGCCGATATTTGTTTGCTGCCGAATCGATACGGGCTCTTTTTTCTCCAGCACGGGCGGAACAGCGGAAGGCGTCCAGTAGCCTTCGTTAAAAAAATCGTCATTATATCTTCCTACTACATCATCTTTCCTAACTCCATAATGCTTCTCACAGATCCGATTGACATAGACAATCCTTGTATCCTTGTCCAATACAAATATTTCATCTGATGAGTAATCCAGTATTCTCAGTAGTGATTCCAGAGATAAATTCATTTTCGGTTGTTCTGTATTATCGGCCATACGGTGTCACCTTCCTAAACATTTTGTGAGTCAGTTTTGGAAAAAACGCTATTCTTTTGAGCGGATTTTGACTCAATTGTATCAATGTTTTTTAAAAAATACGATAGAAAACTTATTACTATGCCAATTTTAAAAGTTGGCACAATACTTGCAATAGTATTTAGTAACGTGGAAAAAAACAAGGGTAATCCCTAGTTGCCTCGTAACATATCACACTATCCAAATGAATGGCTACAAGGAGGTACAACATGAATAGAACAGCTGAAATTTCCGACATCACAATTATTGGCGGCGGTCCGGTCGGCTTATTCACAGCATTTTACGCGGGACTTCGCCAAACGTCCGTTAAGATCATTGAAAGCTTACCCCAACTTGGAGGTCAGCTTGCCGCTCTTTATCCCGAAAAGTATATCTATGACATTGCGGGATTCCCTAAGGTTAGAGCCCAAGAGCTAGTAGACAATCTAATAGAACAGATGAATCAATTTGAAACTACTGTCTGTTTAGGAGAAACGGTGATGCAAGTTGAGAAAGAAGCAGATGGCGTATTCAAATTAACTACGAATAAAGAAATCCACTATTCTCGAACGATTATTATAACTGCTGGAAATGGAGCCTTCCAAGCACGCAAAATGGAGATCGAAAGCGAAGAGAAGTTTCAAGAAAAAAATATTCATTATTTTGTTCAAAATATGAATCAGTTCGAAGGAAAAAAGGTCGCATTATTCGGCGGCGGAGATTCAGCAGTGGATTGGGCACTCATGCTTGAACCAATTGCTGAAAAAGCATCAATCATTCATCGCCGCGACAAATTCCGGGCCCATGAGCATAGCGTGGAACTTTTGAAGCAATCGAAAGTAGAGCGGTTGACTCCATACGTTCCGGTTGAATTGTTAGGTGAAGAGAAAATTGAAAAAGTGCTCCTCAAACATTCAAAAACAGAAGAGCTTTTAGAGCTGGAGGTTGATGATGTACTGGTCAATTACGGTTTTGTCTCTTCTCTCGGACCTATTAAAGGCTGGAGTCTTGAAATAGAAAAAAACTCTGTTGTAGTGAACTCGAAAATGGAAACGAATATCGAAGGAATTTACGCAGTTGGAGATATTTGCACATATGAAGGGAAAGTGAAACTGATTGCTTCAGGTTTTGGAGAGGCACCGGTTGCAGTCAGCAGTGCCAAAGTATTTATAGATCCAACAGCGAAAATGCAGCCGCTGCACAGCACGAGTGTCATGGGAGATAAAGAAGAAGCTTCGAAGAAAGTGAAAGTCGGGGCGAACTGATTACTAAAAGTAGGAGGCCGAGATATGGCGCAATTTACGATGGTGGAGCGAAGCACGTGCATCGCTTGCGGAGCGTGTAACCCTGTTGCACCTGAATTATTTGATTACACAGCTGATGGTTTTGCCTATGCGCTGCTAGATGAGAATGAAGGGGTTACTGAAGTCCCTGAGGATTTGATAGAGGATCTAGAAGATGCATTTGAAGGATGTCCGACGAACTCCATCAAAATGTCCGACACACCGTTTTCTTGTCAGAAAGTAGAAGCTAGTTAATTTAACTGGAAAAATAAAATAGAAACCTAAAGGAGAATGAGAAATGGCTTATAACAAAGTACAGAATGCAACAGATAGAAAATTTGAGAAAACGATGCCTTATAATTTATTCACAGATCCGAGTGTGTTAGAGAAAGAAAAGGAACTCATTTTCGCAAAAAGCTGGCAACTGGTCGGCCATGTGAGCCAAGTGGAAAAGAAAGGTGCATTTTTTACTGCTGAGATCGGCGATGACCCAATTATCATAATCCGAGGAACAGATGAAGTTCTTCGCGCGTTTTATAATGTATGTCCGCACAGAGCGACAAAACTTGAGAAAAGTGATTCAGGCAAAAAGAAGATTTTACAATGCTCGTATCATGGTTGGACATTCAAAACAGATGGCGCCTTAAACAAAGCACCAAATTTCCGCAGTGAAGAGGATGCTGCTTGTGTACAAGATGCTTGCCTGCGTTCCGTCCGAATGGAAGTTATTGAATCTTTGATTTTCGTTAATTTGGATGATAATGCAAAACCGTTGGCTGAGTCTTATGGTGACTTCTTCGATCGACTGGGGAAATTTGAGTTTCTGAAAAATTTACAATTTACTCACCGTAAGTCTCGTCATATCAAAGCGAACTGGAAAGCATTTATTGAAAACTATCTAGAATGTGACCATTGCCACGTGGCACACCCAAGCTTCATTGATACACTTGATATGGATGATTATCAAATCATCACGTGTGAGAATTATTCGATTCAAGGTTCCATGGTGAAACCCGACAAACAATACGGGGAAGTGAATCTGGATGAGGCAGAAATGCAAGGCGGATCGTTTTTCTGGTTGTGGCCGAACTTGATGCTTACAATTTATCCGGGGCCAGCTAACATGGCAACAATTCAATTGGTACCGATCGATCATGAAAATACTGAAATCGTTTACACATACTATTTCAGCGAAGATAGCCTAGAAAAACTAACGCAAGAAGAGAAAGACCTGATGACATTCGCGGAGCAAGTTCGCTTCGAAGATATCGAATTGGTTGAGCTAGAGCAACTCGGCTTCAAATCACGTGCGTTCGAAAGAGGGCGCTACTCTCAATCTGAACAAGCAATCGTACAATTCCATGAAATGGTTCTGGAGGCGCTCAATGAATAAACTACTTGATAAATCAACTGCCAAACAACTAATAATTAATGGAGAATATGTGGAAGCACCAACTTATGCACCTCTTTTCTCTCCTTATTCCGATGAAAAAATTGCCGATATCGCCATGGCGGATCAGGCATTGACGGAAAAAGCGATTGAAGCTGCGTACAATTCACGAAAGGTGATTGGCAATATGCCCGCATTCCAGCGGGCAGAGATCTTAGAAAATGCTGCAAGAATCCTTACGGAAAGAGCAGAGGAAGCAGCAACTATCATTTCAAATGAATCATCCAAGCCAATCATGTTTTCAAGAGGCGAGGTTTCAAGAACAATCGAGACTTATAAGTTTGCTGCGGAAGAAGCGAAGCGTATTCACGGTGAGACAATTCCTTTTGATGCCGCTTCCGGTGGTATTGGGCGGATCGGATATACGCTGCGTGAACCAATCGGTGTGGTCGGCGCCATTACACCTTTTAATTTCCCGATGAACTTGGTAGCCCATAAAGTAGGACCGGCAATTGCTGCAGGAAACTCAATCGTTCTGAAGCCGGCTTCGCAAACTCCATTGTCTGCACTTTTCATTGCGGAAGTGTTCAAAGATGCGGGTCTACCTGCGGGCGTGTTGAATGTTATTACTGGACCAGGTAGTGTGATTGGTGATGTTCTCGTCAAAGATGAGCGTATAAAATTGATCACCTTTACGGGGAGCCCGAGTGTCGGCATTGGTATCAGCAATAAAGCAGGATTGAAGAAAACGACTCTGGAATTGGGATCCAACTCCGCTTTGATTATTGATAAGGATATCGACATTGATTCGATTATCGATCGTTGTGTTATGGGGGCTTTCTCAAATCAAGGTCAAGTATGCATCTCAACGCAACGTATTTACGTTCATCAAGATCTTTATGAAGAATTTACATCTAAATTTGCGGCCGCAGCAAAGCAATTGAAGCTAGGCGATCCGTTAGCGGAGGATACGTACATCTCTTCTTTGATTTCAAAAAAAGAATTGGAACGTACACTTGACTGGATTGAGGAAACAAAGAAAAGTAATGCAGAAATTCTTGCCGGCGGTTATGCACAAAATGGAGTTCTTGCGCCGACGATCATCGTCAATGCCGATCATGCGCTGAAAGTTTCTTGCCAGGAAGTATTTGCGCCGATCGTTGTTGTTAATAAAGTCGATTCAGTAAAGGTGGCAGTTGAGCTGGTCAATGACTCTCGTTTCGGTCTGCAAGCCGGTATTTATACAAATAATGTACAGCATGCTTTATATGCTTCGAAAAACTTGGAAGTAGGCGGTGTCATCATCAACGACGTACCCACATACCGGGTGGATCAAATGCCTTATGGCGGTGTCAAGGAAAGCGGAACAGGGCGCGAGGGACTAAAATATGCCATTGAAGAGATGACAGAAATGAAACTCGTTGTCTGGAATCAATGATGAAAGTGATGGATGCAGAATGAAAACTTATAACATAGCAGTTATCGCCGGAGACGGCATCGGACCGGAAGTCATTGATGAGGGGATTAAAGTGTTGAAAAAGGTTGCGGAACTGGACGGCGGTTTCGCATTCGATTTCACATACTTCCCCTGGGGCTGTGAGTACTATACGCAGACCGGACGCATGATGGCGGAAGACGGAATCGAACAGTTGAAGAAATTCGACGCCATTTACTTGGGAGCTGTCGGATTCCCGGGCGTTCCGGATCATATTTCTTTATGGGATCTGCTGCTGATCATCCGCAAGAGTTTCGATCAGTACGTCAATATCCGTCCGGTGACATTATTGGACGGCGCGCATTGCCCGCTGCAAAATGTGGAGCGCAAAGATATTGATATGCTGTTTATCCGGGAAAATACGGAAGGTGAATATTCGGGGGCGGGAGACTGGCTGTTTAAAGGTCAGGAGCATGAAGTGGTTCTGCAAAATGGTGTATTCTCCCGCAAAGGTACAGAACGAATCATTCGCTATGCGTTTGAGACAGCTAAAAAACAAGGCCGCAGCCTGACAAGTATCAGTAAAGCAAATGCCCTGAATTATTCGATGGTCTTCTGGGATCAGGTATTCGAGGAAGTGAGTGCAGATTATCCGGAAGTGAAAACAGCTTCTTATTTAGTGGACGCTGCGGCTATGCTGATGATTACAGATCCGAAACGATTTGAAGTAGTGGTGACTTCGAATTTATTCGGCGATATCTTAACGGATGTCGGTGCGGCGATTGCAGGGGGAATCGGTTTGGCTGCCGGCGCGAATATCAATCCGGAAGGCACATTCCCTTCGATGTTTGAACCGGTACACGGTTCAGCGCCGGATATTGCAGGAAGAGGAATTGGTAATCCTTTAGCGACAATCTGGTCTGCAAGTCAAATGCTTGATCATTTTGGTTATGAAGCATACGGCAAAAAGGTAGTAGACGCCATCGAGCAATTATTGGTGGAGGATGAAGTTCTCACGCCTGATATGAAAGGCAGCGCCTCTACTTCCGAAGTTGGCGACCGGATTGCAGACATCATAGGAAACTTGCAGTCAGTAAAAGCTTAAATTCAATTTAATCGGTGTTATGCAAATAACACCGATTAAAATATAACAAATGCCCGCTCGTTTGGCTGTGTGTGGGGATTCTCGGCACATCCACACAAGTGGGTCTTTGAAATAGGAGCGGTAATATGAGAGATAAAAAAACTGTGTTTTATTCTTCATTGGCTGTTAGCTTAGTTTTAATAAGTATCGGTATATTTGCACCGAAGCAGCTAGAGCACTTCTCCAATTCCTCACTTAGTTTCATCTATAATAATCTAGGTTGGTTCATTTTGGGAAGCGTTTTCATTTTTTTTGCTTTTTGTATTTATATCGGGATATCCAAATTCGGTCATATCCGGTTGGGAGATGATGACGACCGACCAGAATATAGGACGGCCACTTGGATCGGTATGCTATTTAGTGCTTCCATAGGAATCAGCCTTGTTTTCTGGGGAGTTGCAGAACCGGTTTCCTACTACATAAGCCCTCCATTTGGAACGGGTTATTCGGAAGAATCTGCAAAGACAGCAATGCAATTCGTTTTCCTGCATTGGGGTGTTTCGGCATGGGCCTGCTATGCAGTGGTCGGCGTATCATTAGCGTTTTTCCAGTTCCGGAAAAAGCTGCCCGCCTCTTTGAGTTCTGTCTTTTACCCGTTGGTCGGCGATAAAATTCGAGGAACTTTCGGAAAGAGCATCGACGTCATCGTCATCCTGTCCATTGTCATTGGGATTGCGACTTCGCTCGGCTTCGGGACATTGCAAGTCAATAGCGGCATGAATTATCTCTGGAACGTGCCGATCGGCATTTCCACACAAGCTATCATCATCATAGTCGTCAGCATTATTTATGTGGCATCGACAGTCTCGGGTCTTCAAGGGGCGATGAAGCATCTATCAAACCTGAATATGTTCCTGGCGTTCGCTTTATTGGGGTTGGTGTTTTTCTTTGGTCCGACACAGATGGTTTTGAAAATCCTCTTCCAAGGAATAGGTGATTATGCGCAGAACTTCATCGGCATGTCTTTCCGTACGGAGCCATATGGAGACGGTTCGTGGATTTCAAGTTGGACGTTGTTCTATTTCGGCTGGTGGATCGCATGGGCTCCGTTGGTCGGCAGCTTTGTAGCCAGGATTTCGAAAGGCAGAACGATAAAGCAATTCATGTTTGGTGCGATTTTCATCCCAGTATTGGGATCTTTCACTTGGTTTTCGGTCATGGGCGGCTCGGCGATTACGTTCATCCAGAATGCGGGCGCAACAGCACTAGCAACTGCGGTGGAATCCGACGTCACTTCGGCACTGTTTAAATTTTTCGAATATCTGCCGATGAGCGTATTTTTGAGTATTTTAGCCATGGTGCTAGTCATTGTTTTCTTTATCACTTCCGCAAACTCTGCAGTATTTGTACTTGGTATGATCAGTGAAAATGGCAATCCGAATCCATCACATCTGACGAAGATCGTATGGGGAGTGATCATTGCAGCTATCTCTGTCGTATTAATCATGACGGGCGGCTTAGCAGGGCTGCAATCGGCTCTCGTTGCCACAGCCATTCCAATCGCAGTATTGATGCTTTTCATGTGCTACTCTACATTTATCGGGTTAAGAGAAGAAGCTGCAATCATTTCTGGGAGAGAAGCGAAGGAGAAGGCGGAACTTTCTAAACCGGAAAAGCCGGAAGAGATGAAGAAAGAACTGGCCATCTTAGCAGAAGTGGAAGAGACGAAGAAAGAACCGGCCATCTTAGCAAAAGTGGATGAGACACGGGAAAAGGAAATGGTAGTCATGAACAAATGATTTGCTTTATCAAAAAGCAATGGGTGAGCCAGTACCGTTGTAAGCGGTGACACCGATTGGTAAAGTAAAAGATTAAATGAAAAGGGCTGTTCCGAGAATTCGTTACCAGGACAGCCCTACGTTAAAAAAGAAAAGGCAGTGTCCTCCGTGGACACTGCCTTTTCTCATGCGTAAATATAAAATAGATATTCTTGTCCATTTTTAATGGGATCCTGAGCAAAGGTATATCCGTGCGCCAATGCTTCTTCCGGAACATTCCGGAAAGAACCTGGGCAATCGGTGATGACTTGTAAAAGCTCACCTTTGTTCATTCCCTCCAGGGCCTCCAGCGTATAGATGACTGGGTAAGGGCAAGATTCACCGCGTAGGTCAAGTGTGAAATCGGCTTCTTTGTCATTTTGCATGTATGTCCGCTCCTCTTTTTATAGTTAGCTTGTAGTGATAGCGTTTTTCCCGATATTTCGTTAAGGCATACAGTATACCTAGCATAACAAGCGTTGCGGCAATAGCACCGATTGGACCGATTGAATCCAACAGGTTGATCTTGGCACCGCTTTTAACCAATACATCATACACGCCAAGATGATCCCATGCGTAGGCAAGGAAGGTTGCACCAATAATATTGCCGGCAAAAACGGGAAGGAAAAGGACTTGGCCTTCCATCAACCTGTACATCATTCCAGTTTCACAGCCAGAGGCCATCACTATGCCGAGACCGAATAACACACCGCCAACAAACGTGCTAAGAGCGGCGATTTGAGTGATTGGCGTCAAGTCATATACAGAAATCACAATGACAGTTAGTACAGAGCTGACGGCCATTCCGACGATAATTGCTTTTGCCATAACGCTGCGTCCAACGAGAAATAAATCGCGGAAAGCTGAAGTGAAGCAAATTTGCCCACGTTCTATAAGAATACCAAAAGCGAGACCGAATAGTGCACCTAAGCCTAGCAATTTTTGCCCAGTGGCGAAGAAGTAAGTTACCAGACCAATGTAAAGGACTGCAATTGTACCGCCAACATAAGGCTGGATGACAAGCTTTTTGACTGTAGAAGGTTTCGCGGCACCACGGGTTAGGGAAGGACGGCCTTTCCACCAGCGCATTTTAGTTAACTTTGCCCCGAAAAAGGTTCCGACTCCTGTTGCGACAATAAAAATCCAGGAGTGAAAGGAAAACTGAGGGACACCTGTAAAGAATGCAGCCAAGTTGCAGCCGAGTGCCAAACGCGCTCCGAATCCCGCAATAATACCCCCGACAAGTCCTTGAACGTAGCGGCGCTTCTGTTGTGGGAGGCGAATTTTAAAACTATTACTTAATAACACCATGATTAGAGCGCCAATGAACATTCCCCAGACAATCCAACCATCGGGGCGGCTCCACGTTGTTCCTTTCAAGTGCACCATGTCGAAATACTGCCAGCCGGAAATATCCACTCCAAAAAGTTTCAGGAGATCTCCCCCCAACCGAGTGAATTCACCGGTCACTGCCCAAACAGTTGAAGTCAGACCAAAATATAAAGCACTGAGAATCCCGGCAATCAATAGGACTGCATAGGGGTTCCAATAACGTTGTAATGTCGTTTGAATCATTGTTTTCATGTCTTTTTGCTCCTCATAGAAAGACCTTTTTCTAGTTTAGTCTTAATTGAGGAGAAATCAAGAGAAATTATAATCCAATAGTTAAGTCGGACAAAAAAACTCTTAAAAGATTTACAGTCGTATGTCATTCAGAAAGTTGAGAACGAAATGATCAGACTCATCGTAAATAGCAAATTGGTATCCTTGTTCTTTATAAAATTTAATAACTTCAGGAAGTGCAGCTAAAGTTTGAGTCTTTTCATGCATCAAAACGATTTCTTTTTCATCCTTTGTACCAAGTTTAATATTTTCTATTATTTGATTTGGGTTGTCTTTTAATTTCCAGTCTTGAGAATCAATTGTCCAATCCCACACTTTTATTTCAGCATCAACAAGTTGTTGGCGAATTTGTTCATTTTTCAACCCGGGTGCCGAACCATAAGGGGGGCGAACTAAGTGCGGGGATTCACCAGTAATATCCCGGATCAATTCTAATGTTTCTCGCATCTCAGGTACAAATTGGTTCTCTTTATATAATTTTTTAAAATCATGCGTCATGCTATGCGCACCGATATAATGTCTTTCTTTTACTGCGCGTTTTACACTTTCTTGTAAGTATTCTTTCTTCAGATTTTTTCCTTGCATGAAAAACGTTGCTTTCACATCATGCTCTTGTAAGACGTTCAGAAATTCGTCTGTCAGTTTGCTGGGGCCATCGTCAAAAGTGAGATACACTACCTTTCCTGTGGGCTTTTCAACTGCACTAGTTTCTTCTTTAGATTGCTCTTCCTCTTTAGGCTTTTGCTCCTCTTGAACGAGGGGAGCTTCCACGTCTTCTGTTACTTCGGGATCGATAGGTTTTTTGGGAGCAGAAAATGATTTCCCTACAAAAAAACCGGTAAAAAAAATAGGGATGAGCAGTATGAGAAGCAAGATGAAAAATCGCTTTTTATTTCCCTTTCTTTTTTCGGCATATGTATCTTGTGACACATTCATTGTTATTCAATCCTCCTGGGGCTGTCTTTCTCTTCTGACTTTATATTGAATGAGGGAGTACCTTATTTAAAGAGTTAAAAAATCATTATGTACAGCGGCATAGCAGACAATGCACCGTCCGCTACGCTGCCGTGTAAAGCGCTTAGTTAATATATGTGTCACTGACCAATAAGTTTCCGAGGATCGATGAAGGAATTTCGAACGTCACGACGCCCATGAAACCGGGTGCGACTTCGTAATCGTCAAATGAAATCACAAGTTTATGATCAGCAGTAATATAGAAGTTTTGATCTGGTTGAATTGACTCAAAGCCCGATTCTGATTCTTCGGCTAAGAAGTAAGTGATTTCTTCATCTTCTGCCATTTGCCTTTTCATTTCGCTTGCGATATATGAACTAATAACATCAATGTACGCATTATCTTTAAAAAGGCTTGGCAGCGTGATGACGATGTTTTTCTGCTTATCGATTGTGTCATATTTCATAGTTGTCGAAGAAGAGCCGATTGTGTTTTCGACATAGCGGGCAATCGAAAGGAGCTGGTCGGTATCGGTTTTCACCTCATAACCGGTACTGATCCCCATATGACCATTGCCTGCTTTTTTCATCTCCTCGACTTCCTTTTCGAATTGTTTGTAGAGTTCCTTGTTTTCTTCAATATATTTTTTGTTCAATGAAGTTTGCAGACCTTCGTTTTCCAAACCATTAATTGCGGGTGCAGAAAGGTCAGCTTGATAGGTGTCTTCATCCAGCGTTAAGTTTTGAACGGTGAAAACTTCAACAATCGATCCTAAAACAGGAACGTTTACCATTGCCTGCGCAAAAGTCGAACTTACATTGATACTACCGACAAATAAAGCTGCCGCTGCTGCCGCTCCAATCGACCATTGTTTAAGAAAAGAGCGCTTCTTTTGTGGTGCTTTTGCCTGTCGAATTGACTCTTTCACAACATTCTCCAATTCATTTGGAATCTCTATTTCCTCATAGTCTTTTTTTAACTTATTCATATCTTTCATACTTTAAAATCCTCCCCGACTTTAATGCGTAATTTGTTTAATATCCGATATAACCTTGATTTAATCGTATTGATGTTATCGTTCATTACTGTTGCGATTTCATCGATTTTTAAATCCTCAAAAAAGCGAAGAATAATAAGAGTTTTATCATATGGAGCTAACTGATCGATGGCATCACGCAAATCCATATCGATTATTTCATCTTCCGCTTGAGGTAAATGCATACTGAGAATATCATCATCCATTACGGTCATCCGTTGATGTTTTCTGATGAAATCAATTGAAGTATTTACAAGAATTCGATAAAACCACGTTTTTAAGTAAGTAATTTCTTCGAGACGATCAATTGATTTCAATGCTTTAAATATAGATTCCTGTACAATATCGAGGGCATTTTCTTTATTCCTAACATAGCTGTAAGCAAGTCGATAATGCGCTTCTCGATTTTCCACTATGAAGTTTTCTACTAGCTCGAATTTTTCTTTTTTTGTCATGACAAAAGATCCACCTTCTTCAGTTTTCAACACGTCGCGAACACGTCATAATCATTTGACGGACGATGTTCTAAAAAAGTTTTGATGATTTTCAATTAGCAGAGGGGAATGGAACCCACAGTACACCACGTCTCTTGTTTGGATCATTACGTTAGTTGGATGAATAAACTGTTAGGAAGTAGACTTAATATTGCATGTGGAGAGGATGGAACAGTGGGTAGGCTGGTTACGAAGTCAACTGCGGCTTTATTGTTCTTAGTGCTCATTTGGGGTGTTAGCTGGCCGATCTATAAATCGTCCGTAGCCTACGCACCGCCTCTATTATTTTCGGGTATGCGTGCTCTGCTGGGGGGATGCTTGGTTGCACTTTTTATTTTTAGGATGCGGAAAAAATTAAAGTGGCGGAAAAATTGGCCTAAATATTGTATTTCTGCATTTTTCAATACGATTCTCTTTTTTGGTTTGCATACAATGGGTCTCAACCATTTACCTGGTGGGCTTTTTTCGGTGTTGGTCTATTTCCAGCCGGTACTCTTAGGGATATTTGCTTGGATATGGTTAGGAGAAAATATGAGTTTTATTAAAGTGATGGGTCTCGTAACTGGATTCATTGGAATCATTGTCGTAAGTTTGGATGGTTTAACTACTCACATATCGGTAGTTGGAGTGGTACTCGGTTTACTGACTGCTCTTTTCTGGGCACTTGGGGTAATTTACGTCAAGAAAGTTAGTCATGAAGTTGATGCTTATTGGATGGTAGCTATGCAGTTTGCAATAGGCGGTATGGTTCTTCTTATTGCGGGCTCCTTTACAGAAAGTTGGTCTGCAATTGAGTGGAATGGTATGTATTTATTCGGCCTTATATTCGGAGGAACAGTGGGAATTCCCGTGGCCTACGTAGTTTATTATAGTCTAATTAATGCAGGGGAAGCGAGTAAAGTTGGTGTTTTCACTTTTCTTGTCCCGGTTATATCAGTATTCATTAGTACGTTTTTTTTAGAAGAGCCGCTTACTTTCAAGCTCGTTGCGGGGTTAGTATTAGTCGTAATCAGCATTTACTTTGTGAATTATCGAAAACCATTAAATAAAAAGCAATCTTTACCTTAAAATTAACGTAAGGTACCTATTATATTTGTTTCTTACATAGGTACCTTAACGCGTTATGGGTGATTACAATTCTACATACCATCTTCGAGCTGCTTCCACTTCTTCAGCGGTCAACTGATGGCCATTTTGCTCCCAATGAAGAGTGACGTTGGCATTTGCTTGTTGCAATAAGGATTGTAAATCTTCTGATTCAGATGGAGGGCAAATGGGGTCATTCGTTCCAGCTGCAAGAAATACAGATGTACCGGCCAAATCGGGCAACGTAATTCCTCTTCTAGGCACCATCGGATGATGAAGGATTGCACCTTTTAATGCGTCTGAGTAGTGGAACAATAAGCTTGCTGCGATATTTGCTCCATTAGAATAACCAATCGCCATAATATTATTTCTGTCAAAGCCGTATTTCTCGGCAGCCTCATCTAGAAATTGATTCAATTCTTTCGTGCGGAATATCAAATCTTCTTCATCAAATACTCCTTCGGCCAGTCTTCTGAAGAAGCGGGGCATCCCGTTTTCTAATACATTTCCCCGGACACTTAAAATAGAGGCTTCGTCATCAATTCGTGCGGCAATCGGCAATAGATCTAATTCGTTTCCTCCTGTTCCATGTAGTAATAGAAGTACTGGTTTATCCGGGTTTTTCCCTTGGGTAAATAGATGTTTCATAGTAAGTCTCCTTCCAAAACCGAATTTCCAATTAGGATTGGATTCATTTAAAACTTTGTTGTTTCCAAGATTATTATGATAGCTCTCTTACCTGAATAGGAATCAAACGTTGCTCCAGCTGTTCTCTAAACTTTTCATACTGCATAGGTAGCATTAACTTTTCGCCCATTGTCTCTCTTGATTCATCAAGAGCAAATCCAGGAGGATCTGTAGCAATTTCAAATAAAATTTCTCCATGTTCTCTAAAGTAAATGGCATTAAAGTAATTTCGGTCCTGCACAGCAGTGACACCATAGCCTTTGGCTGCAACATATTTTTGCCATTCCTATTTGCTCAGCATCATCTTGGGCCCTCCAGGCGATATGGTGAACGGTCCCGACACCCGTTTGGCCTTTTTCTGTCGGTATGGATTTTAAGTCGATAATATTGCCGATATCAGCAGAAGAACGGAATCGGATTAAGTCTCCTTCTTCTCCGAGAAGTTCTAGTCCCATTACATTTTCTAATAGTTCAGCTGTTTGGTTGGGGTGAGAAGAAAATAGCGTAGCTCCACCAAATCCTTTGATTGATACATCCGGACTGATACCACCAAACACCCAAGTATTAACTTTACCTTCTTCTCGTTCAACGATTTCCAAGTGTAAACCATGCGGATCATCAAATTTCAAACACTGTTCACCGAAGCGCTCAACAGGATGAAAAGGTATTTGAAAATCCTCTAATCGTTTCTTCCAAAAAGCAAGTGCTCCTTTGGGAACAGCATAAGAAGTAACACCCACTTGACCGTTTCCAACAATTCCTTGACGAGCTCCTATCCATGGGAAGAATGTAATGATAGTTCCTGGGCTCCCGCCCTCATCTCCAAAATAGAGGTGGTAGGTGCCCGGGTCATCAAAATTCACCGTTTGCTTCACTAAACGCAAACCTAGAACGCCAGCATAAAAGTCTATGTTTTCTTGCGGATGACCAACAATTGCCGTAATATGATGAATTCCACTTGTTTCTAGTTTCATTGAAATTTACTCCTATAGTATCAGTTGAATTGATTGAGGTTAATTCAAGTTAATTAGGTAGAATTTATAGTTTCTCTGCGTAATACCCTAGTTTTTTGAGCTGTTGAATCATCATTTCTTTTTCACTTGTATTTAAACCTGCAAAAATTTCTTTAATATCTTGTTTATGTTTAGGGAATACCTCATTCATTAACTCATTACCGGCTTCTGTGATCGCTGCATAGGTGACACGCCGATCTTTAGGGCATGGTTTTCTTTCGAGATATTTTTTCTTTTCGAGCTTATCTACTACGTACGTAATACTGCTGCTCGCTATCAATACTTTTTCACCTATTTTTTGTATTGGTTGCTCGCCTTTGTTATAGATCAACTCAAGAACCGCAAATTCAGTTGGGTTTAAACCTAAATTTTTAATATCTTCTTCCGCACGCTTTTTTATGGAATTCAAAGCACGAGTTAATACGACAAATAGTTTAAGGGATAATTCTTCTTCATTCTGAATCTCACTCATGTAGCTCACACCTTTTCAATATCTTGAATTCGAGACAATTATAGTATTGATTCATGTTCTTTGTCAATACTATAGGTCTACCCGGCGCAATGCATAAAGCATCGCAATTACACTGAAACGTAATCGCTTGACGAGAAAGCATTGCTCATCTATACTTGTAATTAATATATCTCAAATACGAGATAAACAAATTCGAGATAGGGGACAATGATAATGACAAATTGGATAGTAGACAATTCACATTCACACATTGGTTTTTCAGTAAAGCACATGATGGTTTCAAAAGTAAAAGGCACATTTGAAGACTACACTGCAACTGTAGAAGCGGAAGACATGACGGATTTGTCAACAGCAAATATATCGTTTGTAATTCAAACTGCATCTATCAATACAAAATCAGAGGACCGAGACAATCACTTACGTGGAGAAGACTTTTTTGACGCAGAGCAATATCCGACGATTACATTCCAATCAAAAAACATTGAAAAAGATGGCGATGATTATAAAATAACGGGTGACCTAACCATTAAGGATGTAACAAAACATGTAACATTTGATGTTTCATTTAACGGAAAAGGAAAAAATCCATGGGGCGTAGACGTCTATGGGTTCGAAGGCGAAATGAAATTGAACCGTGAAGAATTTGGTTTAACATGGAATGCTGCGCTTGAAACCGGTGGTGTCCTTGTAGGTAAAGACATTAAAATTGATCTCGAATTACAAGTGAATCCAGCTCAATAATTAAATAATAGGAAAAAGCACAAGTTCGAACTCATGAACTTGTGCTTTTTCCTATTCACTTTGATTCGCAGGGAAGCGGAGTACAGGATTAGGTAACAGGATAAAATAATGTGTGTATTCCAAGATAAAATGTGGTAAATTAAACGTCTGTTTCCTCATACTCAGTTAATCTAGCCGTTCAAAACCTGGAAGCAATTATGCCTCGACATAATTGATCAGGAAATGGTTCATCCGAAAACGAATGACTGTAACGAAAAAGGGTATAATATTAAGAAATATGGTTATGAACGCTATTATTGAAAGAAGTGATCACATGAATTCAGTCACAAAACAAAAGAACAATAAACTTAGGATGGTTTTCCAAGGAGTACTAGTTATTATCGGGTCCTTAATAACAGCGTATGGACTTGAATCGGTGTTAATCCCAAACAATGTATCGGATGGTGGGATAACGGGCTTGAGTATTGTTGGTTCGCAGCTGTTTGGGTTTCCTCTAGGCCTTTTGATTGCCTTACTGAATATCCCATTCATATATTTAGGGTACAAACAGATCGGTAAAAGTTTTGCTATATATTCGGTGATCGGCATTGGTTCATTGGCGATCAGCACTAGTCTGATGCACCATATACCAACGATTGTTCAAGGGGACACTCTGTTAGTGACCGTGGTAGGTGGTGTGATCATAGGTGTAGGGATGGGACTTGCCTTGCGTAATGGCGGCGCATTAGATGGGATTGATATGTTAGCCGTACTTCTTTCCCGAAAGTTACCGTTCGGGACAAGCGATCTGATCCTGTTTTTGAATGTTTTTGTTTTTATCGTGGTTTCGACGGTATTTGGGCTTACAGGAGCTATTTTATCTGCGCTTGCTTATTTCATTGCTTCCAAAGTAATCCATATTATTGAAGAAGGCTTAAGTGGATCAAAAACCTTCAATATTATTACAGACCAGCCTGAATTAATGGTAGAGACAATTCGTGAACGTTTGGGACGCAGTGCAACATACCAGCTTATTCAAGGCAGTTATAGCAATAAAGAATACAAGGAAATCACTTGCGTCATCAATCGTTTGGAAGATAGTAAAATGAAAGAGATCATTCGGGAAATTGACAAGAATGCTTTTGTTACCGTATATGACGTTGCGGAAGTTAAGGGCGGCAGTTTTACCAAGAGTGACATTCATTAAAGTGTCTGCCTAAAAAAGTTATTTGTACTGTGGTCCGGCATAGCAATAAATCAAAGCGATTACCACTCCTGTCAATTAGGGAGCGGTAATCGCTATGTTTAATTATCTATAATCGTTAATAGTTCTCGAATATCTGTACGATCTTGTGGTTCCGGTATATGTTTTGGATAGCCAATCATCAGTGTAGCGACGACTTTCTCGCCAGGTTTTACGCCGATGCCTTCCCTGAATACTGGATCGTATATCCAATCATTTGATCGCCAAATCATCCCAATGCCACGTTTCCAAGCTGCAAGTTGAAAATTTTGAATCATTGTGGAGACTGCACCATAATCCTCATCCCATCTTCTTTGTCGCGGATCTTCCGGCATGATCACAACGAGATGAAGGGGAATATTTCGGAAATAATCAGCTTTCCGATTTACTCTTTCGGGTACTTCGCCGTCTGTTTTTGGCTGGGAATCTATATAGGCTTGTACAAACTGCTCTTTTCCGTTACTTGTATATAATTGAAATCGCCAAGGTTCCGTCAGCTTATGATTCGGTGCCCATTTGGCGACATTGAGTAATTCAATGAGTTCCTCCACATCCACTGGATCGGTTTTAAACGCCTTAATAGACCTTCTGCCAATTATGGACTTTTCTACTTCGTTTTTTGCTGCGTAACTCATGATAGAAAACTCCTCTCCTATAATACTAATACATGCAAATGAAAATCATTATCAACTACTATCATACCATGTGTAAGGAGAGTGATAAACACAAAACGCTTACGGTTGATGGGTATAGAAAAAACCACTGAACGTAATGTTCAGTGGTGAGTCATATTAATTCCCATAATAAATCGGAGAGCCAGGCCCTAAGTCGATTCCGAGAAGCATCCAAACGATGAGAGTTAAACTCCAGAAAGCCAAGAAGAACATAGAATAAGGGAACATAACAGAGACTAGTGTTCCGATCCCCATTTTCTTATCATACTTCTGTGCAAATGCGATAATAATCGCAAAGTATGTCATCAAAGGAGAAATAATATTGGTTGATGAATCTGCCACCCGATACGCCATCTGTGTTAATTCGGGTGAATAACCGAGCTGCATCATAATCGGCACAAATACCGGTGCCATCATAGCCCATTTTGCAGATGCACTGCCGATAAACAAGTTGATGAAAGCAGCAATGAGAATGAATAACAGCAGCAATGGAATACCTTTTAAGTTGATGCTATCAAGGAAATTAGCTCCATACACGCCTAAAACCAATCCCATATTCGATTCAGAGAAAAATGCGACAAATTGACTCGCAGTGAAAGACAATACGATGAACATACCCATTGCAGACATCGTCGTTGACATCATTGCAGCCACGTCTTTATCATCGCGAATTAATTTTGTTACTTTTCCATAGACCAAACCTGGCACGAAGAATAGGAATGCGATAATTGGAACGAGTGACTTCATGAATGGCGATTTAATAATCGGCATATCGCCTTCATCGCCACGTAATGGAGCACCTGGGAATAGAACGAGTAATGCAACTAGAATTCCAGCAACAATTACAGAAATACCAGCCCATACTAAACCCTTCTTCTCAATAGCAGTTAGCTTCTCTACTTTCTCACGATATTCACCATTATATTCGCCAAGTCGTGGTTCGACAATTTTCTCTGTCACCCAAGCACCAACAACTGTCAGCACTAATACCGAAAAGGCAATGAAATAATAATTCATGGCAATGTTCATACCGTCCGCATACTCGGGGTTAATGATTGCTGCAGACATAATCGTCAATTCACCAAGAAGCGCGTCCGTACCAGACAGTAGTAAGTTCGCACTGAACCCGCCCGAAACTCCAGCGAAGGCAGCGGCCAGACCCGCTAATGGGTGTCTGCCAAGTGCCGCAAATAAAACAGCTCCAAGTGGCGGCAATACAACATAACCTGCATCGGAAGCTACGCTAGACATAACGCCAGCAAAAACCAATCCGAGTGTAATCAAGCGTTTCGGAACAGACATCACAAATCCACGCAGCAATGCACTGATCAACCCAGAACCTTCTGCAACTCCAATCCCTAGCATCGTAATTAGCACGACGCCGAGCGGAGCAAAACCAATGAAATTGTCCGTCATATTCGTAATGATGTAATGAATTCCTTCCCCGCTAAGCAGGTTATGGACTTCGATCATTTCCCCTTCTTTTCCTGGATGGGCGGCACTGATGCCGAAAGAAGAAACAACTGCAGACAAGACGATAACTAAAAGAGCGAGCAACGCAAACAACGTTACCGGATGGGGCAATCGGTTACCAGTTTTCTCGATCATATCTAAAAACTTTTGGAAAAAGCCTCTTTTTTCCGTATTCATGAAGATCTCCTTCCGTCTATAAATTACTATTCATTATTTAAAAAAATAAATAATTTTTTAAACTTAGTACAGTATATATAAGATAGCTCCCCAAATAAATACTTTAGTGAAATAATTAAATTGGAAAAAGGTTTCGACTGTTATGACGAGGGAGAATAGTTAAAATAGATTTTTAGAAAATGGCCTTTTTATGTATATAGATATTAAAATGCCCACATTCTACTTGACGGAGGTGGGTTGTTTTTCATCTATTGTCATCTATTCTGCGTCAATAAAAATTCCTTTAAGGCGAGGGTCTCCATCGTCATTTTTGCCATCATAAGTTCCGTAGACAGTGACCGTCGTGCCTTCTGGAATTTCTGTACGATCGCTCATCCGAATGTCGTCAACCCATACTACTTCATTGGAAGAATCATCGGTTTTGCTTTTTAATTCAAATGTTCCTTGTTCGAATCTCAAAACGATTCCAGTAAATTTCACTTTTGAATTAATAGGAACTTTGTCTTGAGAAAGGGAAAGATAATCATGTTCAGTGGTTCCCGCCTTAAGCCCTTTTTCCATACCCATATTGGTTTGTTTATCGGCAGCAGGAGTTTCTTGTGTCTCTGGAGTATCAGGTGTTTCTTCATTGCTACAGGCTGCTAACAGCACTGCAGTCATCATGAAAATGATTAGCTTTTTCAATCTAAATCGCCTCCTTATGTAATCATAAGTAAATTGAAAGGAAAAGAAAACAGTTTACTGTAATAACCATGATAGTTTCTGCTCTAACTGCACAAATGTTTTTGAATTGTTATACTACATACATCAGAATTTTTTAATTAGGAGTATGGGGATGAACTCAAAATCGACGTGGCGCCAAATATTACATTCTGAAGCTGCACGCATTGCCGTCATTGCGATCATTACGGCGCTTACTGGTGAATTGAAAGTGCTGCCGTTCGCGGATGAGACGTTCCGTTTTGCGCTGGGCGGGATTGTGTTCTTTTTGCTGATTCTTATTTATCCGCCAGCTTCCATGCTGCGGACTGGGTTTATTACAGCGGTTACGGTTGTGCTTTTTCGGGTAGCTGAAGAGACGTGGCTTGGCGTTGCGCTAATTGATAGTTTGCAGATGCATGTTCCGGTTTTTCTGTTTTACTTTATAGTAGCGGTTGGCTGGCATTTTGCCGATTTGGAGAAGTACAAGTCTTTGCCATTGCAGCTAGGGGCATTGGCTTTATTATTCGAAGTGATCGGCAATACGTCGGAGCATGCACTTCGGAATTGGTGGATGGATGATTCACTGTTAAATATGAAAGAGTGGGGTATCCTTGTGGGAGTAGCGTTGCTGCGTAGTTTCTTTACGGTCGGACTGTATAGTTCAGTAGCTTTATCGAAAGAAAAACAACGTATGGAGGAAATGCTCGGCGTAGGGGCGGAGTTATATGCAGAAGCGCTCTATTTACAGAAGTCGATGAATCATATTGAGCAAATTACAGCTTCCAGCCACGATTTGTATCGCAAGTTGAAGAAAGAGGATAAACGAGAGCTCAGCACACAGGCGCTTCAGATTGCCCAAGAGATCCATGAGGTGAAAAAGGATTCACAACGGATTTTGGCGGGGCTTTCGAAATGGGCAAGCCGACAAGAAGTGGCGGCCTTTTATCTATCAGATCTACTTGAATTGGTCGTATCGGCAAATGAAAAGTATAGTGAATTGATAGGCAAAGACTGTGTCATTGAAAAATCAATCGCCACTGACTTTCAGACGGACCAGCATGTACCACTTCTGGCGGTCCTTAATAATTTGACTTCCAATGCTGTAGAGGCGACGGAGCGGAAGGGTATTGTGAAAATTAGTGTCGACAGTGACGCAGAATGGGTCTGTTTTTATGTGCAAGATACAGGCAGAGGGGTTCCAGCAGAGCATGAAGAAGTGATTTTTGAGCCGGGATACACGACGAAATTCAATGAACAGGGAGTGGCGGCAACGGGTATCGGATTGTCGCATGTGACGGCAATCGTCGATGCGATGCAAGGCGAAATTCAAATGCAGCGTCTGGATGTCGGCACATTATTTGAAGTGAAAATTCCCATGCAATCCATTAAGAAGGAGATACAGGTATGAGATATTTTATCGTAGATGATGACAAAGCGAGCCGCTTGATGCTGAAGAATATCCTGGAAGGGCAGGAACTCGGTATGGTCATTGGTGAGGCGGATAGCGGTGTGAAAGCCATCCCTCAAATATTGTCGCTGACGCCGGATTTGGTGCTGATTGATTTGTTGATGCCGGATTTGGATGGTATTGAGACGATCCAACAGCTGAAATCGCAAGGATTTAATGGACAATTCATTATGTTGAGTCAAGTAGTCAGTAAAGAGATGGTGGGAGAAGCCTATCAAGTCGGGGTGGAGTTTTTCATTCATAAGCCGATCAACCAAATAGAAGTACAAAGCGTATTGCGACGAACGGCGGAACAACTGCGTTTGAAAAATTCCCTAACCACAATTCGTGAATCGCTCGCTCTGATTGGAACGTTGGATCAGCCAAAAGTGAAACGTACAATAAAGGAAATTGTGCTAGCTAAACTTCATGACATGGGGATAATCGGGGAAAGCGGCAGCCGGGACATTGTGACAATTGTAGAAGTGCTCGCAGAACAAAATGCCGCTCAATTGCCGCCATTGAAAGAGCTTTACGAGGCGGCATTACATAAGATGGGTGTCCAAGCGAAGGAAATACCAAAGGAAAGCAAAGCGATGGAGCAGAGGATTCGCCGATCCATCTTGACTGCGATGGATCATTTAGCTTCGCTCGGAGCAGTAGATTATACGATTTCGGAGTTTGAGTATTACGCGCCACGATTCTTTGATTTTCAGGAAATTACTCAACGGATGAAACAAATTCAAGAGGAAAGCTTTGGGATGAAGGCAGTCAAGGTCAATAGTAAGAAGTTTCTTCAAGTTTTATATATCGAGACGATGGAAGAACAAAAAAAGAATTTGTAGGATGGTGTAGAATTTTGTAGGATACTTTTATGATAATCCTAAGTTACTTCGAGAAAGCGTTTTCAGGAGTAAGCTAAAGGAGGATTATCTATGAAAAAGAAATTTAAATTATCTTTAGCCTATCAAATATTAATCGGGCTTGTTCTCGGTATTGCAGTCGGTGCCATTTTTTATGGTAATCCTAAAGTGGAAACGTATTTGCAGCCGATAGGCACGATGTTTATTAATATGATCAAAATGATTGTAGTTCCAATTATTATTTCTACATTGGTTATAGGAGTGGCAGGCACAGGAGATATTAAGAAACTAGGGAAATTAGGCGGTAAGACGCTTCTATATTTTGAAATTGTCACAACGATTGCGATCATAGTCGGTTTAATGTCTGCTAATATTTTCAAACCAGGCGAAGGAATCGATATGTCTTCTCTTGAAAAAGGAGATATCTCGCAATATGTTGAAACGACGGAAGAAGTACAGAATGGCGGTTTCATGGATGTCTTGGTTGGTATCGTACCGAGTAATATCGTGGAATCCATGGCAAACGCTGATATGCTTCCAATTATTTTCTTCTCTGTTTTATTTGGGCTAGGCGTTGCAGCGATCGGTGAACGCGGAAAGCCGGTGCTTGAGGTGTTCCAAGGAGTCGCGGATGCGATGTTCTGGGTAACAAATATGATCATGAAGTTTGCACCATTTGGGGTATTTGCGCTAATTGGCGTAACCGTTTCCAAATTCGGTTTGGAATCGCTCATCCCAATGGGCAAGCTGATGATCTTGGTATATGCAACGATGGTATTCTTCATTATTGTCGTACTTGGCGGAATTGCGAAGTTGGTCGGAATCAATATTTTCCATCTGATGAAAGTATTGAAAGACGAATTGATTTTAGCTTATTCTACTTCTAGTTCTGAAACAGTACTGCCAAAAGTGATGGAGAAGATGCAGAAGTTCGGTTGTCCGAAAGATATTGTTTCTTTCGTAGTGCCGACAGGCTATTCGTTCAACTTGGACGGTTCCACACTGTATCAGGCTTTGGCTGCGATGTTTATTGCGCAAATGTATGGTATTCAGTTGAGTATTACGGAACAGATCACCTTGGTATTAGTGTTGATGATTACGTCTAAAGGGATTGCGGGCGTACCAGGTGTTTCATTCGTCGTACTTTTGGCGACACTTGGAACGGTAGGTATTCCACTTGAAGGTCTAGCGTTCATCGCGGGGATCGACCGTTTGTTGGATATGGCACGTACGGTGGTCAACGTTGTTGGAAACGCACTTGCGACAGTTGTTATGTCGAAGTGGGAAGGCCGTTTTGGTACGGAAAGTGTAAAGGAAGAGCAAGAACCACAAATGGTGTTAGCGGAAGAAAGATGATTTGATGAATTTGAAGCTGTCCTCTTGATGGGGGACAGTTTTTTTGTGTTTATGCTCGGGCTGCAGGGCTCTATGAGCGAGTGTAGGGTGTTTATGATCGTGGACAGAGAGGATATGATCGCTTGGCGGAGGTGTATGAGCAGTTGTAGGGTTTCTATGATCATCTGCGAAGGTTTATGAGTGCCTGTAAGAAATAGGATTGATTTCCTACACACTGCTTATTACTTGTTGTGGGGATTCAATTGTAGGAATGATGGATTTGTTATATGATTAGCAATATGGAAGCTGAACAAGAGCGCTTTTTTTCATTAAGGAGGAAATTAGGTAATGAGCAATCAGCAAAATGATTTTACGAAATGGTATATTGACACAATCCAGAAAGCGGATTTGATGGATTATACGCCGGTGCGTGGCTGTATCGCATTTAAACCAGACGGTTTTGAAATATGGGAGCATATTAAAGATGAAATGGATCGCCGTTTCAAAGAGACGGGACACCGTAATGCGTATTTCCCAATGCTGATCCCAGAATCCTTTTTCCAGAAAGAAAAGGATCATATCGAAGGATTTTCTCCAGAACTGCCATGGGTGACGGAAGCAGCAGGAGAACAGTTGGAAGAACGTTTAGCGTTGCGCCCGACCTCTGAGACGATGATCGGTCATTTGTATTCAGACTGGGTAAAGAGTTATCGTGATTTGCCGTTATTGATCAACCAATGGGCGAACGTATTCCGTTGGGAGAAAAAGACATTGCCGTTCATTCGGACGTCAGAATTTTTATGGCAAGAAGGACATACAGCTCACGTCGATGAAGAGGAAGCGCGTACCGAAACGATGCAAATGCTTGAGATCTATAAGGAAGTCGTGGAAGGCTTGCTAGCGATTCCTGTATATGATGGCCAAAAGACGCCTTCTGAACGATTTGCCGGTGCTGTGGATACGTTCTCCATCGAAGCGATGATGAAGGATGGCAAAGCAGTTCAAGCCGGAACTTCACATTACTTAGGAACAAAATTTGCGGAAGCATTCGATATCAAATATTTAACAAAAGAGAATAAGCATGAGTTTGTCCATACGACATCTTGGGGAACTTCCACTCGCTTGATTGGATCGGTTATCATGGTGCACGGTGATGAGCAAGGTTTGGTATTGCCTCCACGTATTGCGCCGACTCAAGTGGTGCTCATTCCGGTCGGACCGTGGAAGAAGAACCCGGCAATCATGGAAAAACTGGATGAAATTTTTGCCGAGCTGAAGGCAAAAGGTATCCGTGTACGTTTGGATGATTCCGATCAGTCTCCGGGCTTTAAGTTCAATGAATGGGAATTAAAAGGTGTTCCAGTTCGACTGGAGCTTGGACCGCGTGACCTAGAGAATAATCAAGCCTTGATGAAAGCGCGTGACGGAGAAGAAAAAGTGGCGGTGGACTTGGCGCAAGCAGTGGCGAGCATTGAGAAAGAACTGGAAACGATGCAAACTCGCTTGCTCGAAAAAGCACGTGCATTCCGCGAAGAACATTCTCACACGCATATTGACACACTGGATGAATTGAAGAAGCATATTGAAGAAAGTGCTGCGAAGGAAGAGATTCCAGGATGGATTCTTGCCGGTTGGTGTGGAGACGATGCATGCGAAGAACATGTGAAAGACGAAACGAAATTTACGACGCGTAATATTCCGTTCAATCCGCCTGCGGAGAAGTCCACTTGCATTAATTGCGGTAAAGAAGCGAAACATACTGTTTGGTTTGCAAGAGCTTACTAAGTTGAAACCAATGTGAAAAAAAGGCTGTCATAAAAAG
This sequence comes from Sporosarcina sp. FSL K6-3508, assembly GCF_038615825.1. NCBI lineage: Bacteria > Bacillati > Bacillota > Bacilli > Caryophanales > Caryophanaceae > Sporosarcina > Sporosarcina sp. FSL K6-3508. Next base: position 192,769 of record NZ_CP152016.1, read on the forward strand.
TCGTGGAAAAACGACTTTCTATGGACAGCCTTTCTATTTTCATCTACATATACCCGCCCGCGCTCATAAACTGGCGCAATGCGCTCATATCCAACTGCTAACCGCTCATAAAGTCTTCATACACGATCATAAACACGACAGTACCGCTCATAAACAGGCGTCAAGCGATCATAAGGTCCGAATTTCTCCTCTTCAAGGTCAAAGTTGTCTAATTGGACAGCCCCCCACTCCTTGTTATTTATCAATCGTCCAATTTCAATCCTTTCAACGCATCTGCAAACGGATTATTGGTTGGTTCATCATCATCGTTCTTCTTCAAATATTTCTGGACATCGCGTTTATTCACTTTGCCCTTGGATTCCTTTTCACGTCGGGCTTTGAATGAAGACAGTTTTTCACGATAGCCGCATTTGCACGTGAAGATTTGGCCTTCTCCTTCTCCGCGCAACTCCATCTTTTTCTTACATTGCGGACATCGCGCATTGGTGACACGGGAAACGTTTTTGCGGTGACCACATTCACGATCCTGACAAACAAGCATTTTTCCGTGTTTGCCGTTCACTTCGAGCATCGGCTTTCCACAGTCCGGGCACGATTTAGTAGAAATATTATCATGCTTGAATTTGGCATCGCTAGCTTTGATCTCTGAGACAATTTCTTTTGTGTAACCTTTCATTTCATTTATGAACGATTCTTTTTTCAATTGTCCTTTTGCAATTTTTTCTAACTTTAACTCCCATTCTGCAGTCAAAGCAGGGGATTTCAACTCATCTGGCACTAACTCGAGCAATTGTTTTCCTTTATTGGTCACGTGGATGTCTTTGCCGCGCTTTTCAATCAGGAAGGAATTGAATAATTTATCGATGATATCTGCACGTGTTGCCACTGTCCCGAGACCGCCTGTGGATTTCAATGTTTCTACAAGCTTCTTATCTTGAGCTCCCGCGATATATTTCGCAGGGTTTTCCATTGCAGATAAAAGTGTTGCTTCATTAAACCGGGCAGGGGGCTTCGTCTGACCGGATGTCTCTTTGACGAATTGGATGCTCAGCGAATCTCCTTTTGAGAGCTTTGGTAAGAGTTGTTCTTTCGTGTCTTGCTCTGCTTCTTCCTCATCAAATTGATTGTTATAGACTTCTTTCCAGCCAGGTACTAAAATCGTTTTTCCTCGTGCGGTGAAGCGTTCATCTGCAATTTTTGCATGGATGGTCAGTTGTTCATATTCATGTGCAGGGAACAGAACAGCCATGAACCGTTTCACGACTAAGTCGTAGATTTTTCGCTCTTTGTCGGACAACTTATCACGCAGGACGATTTCTTCAGTTGGAATGATCGCGTGGTGATCGGACACTTTGCTGTCGTCGACAAAAGATTTATTCGCTTTGATCGGTTTCTTCAAGATTTTATTTGCAAGTGAACGATATTCACCGATACCGCAGGATTTCAAACGCTCCGGCAGAGTCGCGACGATATCGCTCGATAGGAATCGTGAATCGGTCCGCGGATACGTCAGCAGTTTATGTTGTTCGTAGAGCTTTTGCATGATGTTCAACGTTTCTTTGGCAGAGTAACCGAATAGTTTATTGGCATCGCGCTGCAGTTCTGTCAGATCGTAGAGACCTGGAGAAAACGACTTTTTTGCTTTTTTATCAACATTTTCGATAATCGCTTGTTTGCCATCTACTTTTTTGACGATAGTGGACAGTTTTTCGCGGTCGAATGAACGTGTATCATTAGTTTTCGCGTCTTGCCATGTCAATTTTAATTTAGAGTCGGTCTGTGCTTCGATGCCGTAGTAAGTTTTTGGGCGAAATGTGTTAATCTCTTCTTCGCGCTGTGCAATGATTGCAACGACAGGAGTTTGAACGCGACCGCAGTTTAATTGGGCATTGAACTTTGTCGTCAGTGCGCGAGTCGCGTTCAAGCCGATATACCAGTCCGCCTCAGAACGAGCGACTGCCGCTTCGTAAAGGTTTTCATACGCTTTACCGGGTTTCAGCTGAGCAAACCCATCCTTGATTGCTTTATCGGTAACGGATGAAATCCAAAGTCGTTTGATCGGTTTATTGACTTTCGCTTTCTCGATAATCCAGCGAGCGACCAGCTCTCCTTCACGTCCGGCATCTGTCCCGATGATGATATCGGATACGTCAGAGCGAAGCAACTGGGACTTTACGGCGTTATATTGCTTGCCTGTTTGCTTAATGACCGTCAATTTCAAGTGATCGGGCATCATCGGCAAGTCTTCCAGTTTCCATGTCTTATACTTCGTATCATAATTCTCAGGGTCTGCGAGTGTCACTAAATGGCCGAGTGCCCATGTGACGATATATTTATCGCCCTCTAAATAGCCGTTCCCTTTTTTATTGCAGTTGAGCACGCGGGCAATATCGCGTGCAACGGAAGGCTTTTCCGCCAATACTACACTTTTTTTCATATAATTGAACTCCTTTGTATACGTACATGTCAAAAAACTCCCACGGTAGATAAGGTTACAAAGGCCTTATGCTATCAAAAGGAGTTGCTTAGTAAAAAGTGTAAACTAGTATAGAGGTTTCGTCAATTCTTCGGAGCCTTGTTCAAAGGTGAGATGAGCAGATGAAGGAGAAATCTTATATGAGATAAAAAAGACGACTGAGAGCATGATTATTTTGTATACTAGTAGTAATACTTTAGAAATGAGGGATTAGGATGTCGCAGTTAAAAGATCGTTTGATGGCAGATATAAAAACGGCAATGAAGGAAAAGGATCAGATGAAAAAAGGTGTGATCAATTTATTGCGTGCGGGTCTGCAAAATGAGGAGCTGGAATTAAAGCGTGAATTGACGGAAGAAGAGGAAATCAAGATTGTCCAGCGTGAACTCAAGCAAACGAAACAATCCCTTGAAGAAGCACAAAAAGCCAATCGTGAAGATATTGTGGAAGCAGAAAAAGCAAAAGTAGTAATCGTTGAATCCTATTTACCGAAGCAGATGAATGTGGATGAAGTGAAGGAACTGATCGGCACACTCGGTATTGCGAAAGACACGCCGATGGGGCAAGCGATCGGGACAGTGATGAAAGAAGTTGCCGGACGTGCGGAAGGTAAGACAGTTTCCCAAGCTGTAAAAGAATATTTGCAGAACTAAGGAACCTCTTTATACGAGACTACCTAGACGATGAGTTGACTTGTCGTCTAGGTATTTTTTTATTTCTTAAATGAAGCCTTCAATAAATACACTACGTCATATTCTTTTGCCTTCAATTCCTCCAAATACCCTTCCTTTTGTTCATAGAAATCTACAGATAAAGAGCTGGTTCCAACGCCCTCAGTTGTACTCGTGTGGATGATGCTGGCTAGAAGCATTTCTTCTGACAACGGCAAGCTTTCTTGTGGATTGGTACCCCAAAGCATTGCCAGGTTTTCTCCATTTGGCATCGTATCTTGAGTTTGTATTCCACTAAATCCATCTGTATCACCAACGTTTGTGAAAAAAAGTACTTGCTGGTCCGCTGTATGTACTACAGTGAACACAATGCCGCCGCTTGTTAATTTACCTGGCAGGGAGGTAGAAAATTGGCTAACCGGTTCGGCTGTTTTCTTCCCTTTTTCATATTTCTCCAACCAGATAGAGACGTCTTTGTACTTTTGGTCAGCGGTATAATCAAATACGAATGCTTGGTTAGATGTGGTCTCGAGTATTTGCTTTTCACGGTCTGTTAATTCAGGGATTGTCAGTTGATTCGTATCAGTGTTTGCACAAGCACCAAGAACTAGTAGGCAACTAAGGCACATCAAACCTACCCATTTTTTCATCGTCTAGTAACCTCCTTATTTTAGTTATATTTTTATAGTGTAGCAGTTTACTGAACTTTCCGTTACGTTTCTAAAATATATTTTCGTAGAAGTGAGATGTTTTCTGACTTCGTCTCGTTATACTGAATGAAATAGAAAAACGAGACGTGCGCATGGTCGTTTTATCTGTCTCTAAATAAAGCCTCCGGCGGATGTCAGGGATTTTGAAATTCAAAATCCCGACGCAATTACGCCGAGGTGTAATTGATTAAGGAGGCCGCTATGGAAGAGGATCTGCAGTGGGTGCGTGAAGTATTGGCTGGAAATAAGCAAGCTTATGCCCATATTATCAATAAATATAAAAATCCGTTATACGCGACAATTTTAAGAATGACGAGAAACCCGCAGGATGCACAGGACTTCGTGCAGGATGCATTTTTGAAAGTATATCATCAGTTGGGTAAATATAAAGAAACGGGATCGTTTTCCAGTTGGCTGTATCGAGTGGCGATCAATCATTGTATGGATGAGTTCCGTAAAAAACGGTACCACTCGACGCAAGTGGAACTCGGGGAAGAACAAGTAATAGACAGCAATCACCCGGAAGTCGTGTTTTTGAAAAAAGAGAAACATCGACAACTGGAACGTCTGCTTGCGACACTTCCAGAAGATGAGCGATTGATCATGCTATTGCGATATGCGAATGAGTTAAGTTATGACGAAATCAGTGAGCTGACAGATGTTCCGTTGTCTACTGTTCGCAATAAACTTCACCGCGCAAAGAAAAAAATGAGGGATACGGTGAAACGAGAAGGAGGATATTTTCATGAACTGTCCAACGATAGATGAATTATCTAAATATGTGGATGATTTATTAACGGAAAAGGAATCGGATCGGGTACAGGTGCATGTGGAAAACTGTTCACATTGTCAAGAAGTTGTAGCGGCGTTTTTGGAAGAGCAGAGATTTGTCGTGGAAACGCTCCAAAACCCTGAATTGCCGGATGATTTTGCGGATAACGTATTGGAACAGCTGGAACCGTATGAGCAAAAAACGTTCAGACGGAAAGCGCCTTGGAAAAAGGTGATGTTATCCGCTGCGGGTGTAGTGTTGGCTGTAGGTTTAAGCGCTGCGCTGAGTCCGAGTTTTGCTCAATTGATTGGAGGCTTCTTTTCAACTGAACAAGCGGATGAAGGGCTTCGTTTGGCAATGGAAGAAGGGCTAGCCGAACGAGTGGATCTGGCGGTAGAAGACCAAGGGGTTACATTGAAAGTGGAAGATGTAATGGCGGATTCCTCTCGGATTACTCTATCGTACCAAGTGTTGAAAAATGGAAAGACGAAAAACACGTATCTTGAGGAGGGGGACTCTGCAAATCGTGTCATCGCGCTCGATAGTAATGGAAATGAGATAGGTCAGCTTGGTTACAGTTGGTGGGATGGAGGCGATTATGGTGTATATGAATTTTCATTGCGTGATCAGGAGGAACTGGACCGGTTGACTGTCCGATTTGATATAGTTGAACTGAACGGAGTAAGAGGGAGTTGGAAGTTGGATGTTCCGATTGATCTGAAAGAGAAACGGCAATTGACCAAAACACTTGCATTGGAAGATGCCTCCATTACGACGAATGGTGTAAAAGTTGATTTGCAAAAAGCTCAAAAGGCACCTTCATCTACAGAGTTGTTTTATGAAACATCCTTTTCAGAAGAAGAACTCACGAGGGTTGAAAAGGCGAGAAATGATTTCGTGCTTCGATTCGGAGCGGAAAATGTAGAAGATCTTGTCTATCAGTACGAGACGGCGATCGCGTATCATTTGGAAGATGAGAGTGGAACAGCATTATATTCCTGGAATACGTGGACAGAAGAAAAAGGGCATGCTGTGGACACAGGTATGCTGCAAGGCACCAGCGAAAGATTGGGGACACTGGGACACCTAAAGTGGGTGAATTCATTTGTTCCGAAAAAAGAACAGCCTAATGTAGCGTTTGTGCTGGATGGCGTGTATAAAACGGAGCCGGTTGATTTCTCTGTTAAAATTCGGCCGAATGAGTTACGAAAGAAGCCATTTTCATTTGAGTTTGAGGGCAACCATTTGACTGTCGTCAAGGCGAAAAATGAAACAAACTTTTATTTACGTAAATCGCTGATGCCAATTGCGAAAGAAGAGACTTTTGTTATTGAGATGGAAGGCGGGAAAGAAGTGGGAGCCAGTGAGTTAGGCGGCTGGTTGATTACAGATGATAAAGGGAATGTTTACTCGTCGGGTTTAAGTGGCTCAATATTGGATGAAAAAGATGAAAATGGAGACTTTAAGGTCGGGATGCAATTGACTTTGCCTAAATTGAAAGAAGTACCTGAAGAATTAACATTGCATCTTTTCTCTGTAAAACGCTATGAGCCAGTGGCGGAACCGTGGAAAGTGCCTTTATACTAAAAAGAAGCCAGCCCGCTCTGAAATATTTCGGAGTGGGCTGGCTTTTGCTAAACAGAAGAAGTGAATTTCCGCTTTTTGATGCAGAGAGGAGCGGAAATTAATAGTACTAGTGGCGTGTAACCTATATATGAAATAGGTGGGTTTCCGGCCAGACAATATAGAGAAACTGGCAACATGATGATTAAACAGGCGATTACAGTAGTCCAAGTTCGTTTGAAGATGAGAACCAGCAGAGCGATTGGCGATAGTAAGATTGAAGCCCAGATTATTAGCCCAACCAAGATACTTAGCAATGTACTCACTCCTTTGAAGTTGTATGATTTTCCTCAATTATACAGGTTATTAGGTTAGAATGGTGCGGTATGTAGCTGATTTGGTTCAGAGTGGCTTGAATAAGGTGCGGTCTGGAGGAGTTTTGGCTCGGTTCAGTTATACATTAGTGCGGTGTAAAGATACTTTGGTGCGAAATTTCTGCTTTTCTTGATTGACCACGTGAGAAAAGGGTGTCACTGAAGGATGTTTTATAAATTCAGAACAACTTCAATGCAGTGATCTATATCACTCTTCTAACATAAATTTTAAGCAGGAAAAAGTCGTCCGAAGTCGGTTGAAATGACTGTCAAAGACGACCTTTTACAGTTGATTTATCTGCTTGAACTTCAAGCATAAGAATGTAATCCGGCAATTACGAGATTGACGAATACTTGGTTGAATACAATTAGGCCAAAACCAATGATCGACATCCAGGCAGTTCGCTTACCTTCCCAACCTTGAGATGTTCGTAGATGTAAAAAAGCTGCATAAAACAACCAAGTAACGAGCGCCCAGACTTCTTTTGGATCCCATCCCCAAAAGCGCCCCCATGCCAGATGTGCCCAAATCATCGCAAATAATAAACCTCCTAGCGAGAACAAGGGGAAGCCTACAACGACAGCTCGGTACGATATTTCATCCATAACCGTAGAATTCACTTTCTTTGTTAATGGTTTTAGTAATTGTATTATTTTCTTTCTCGTTAGCATGCGAATTATCAGGTATAGAGCAGTGCCTATCAAAAATGCCCATAGAATGGTGTTGCTCTTTTTCGCATCCAGCATGTTGGAAATTTCTATGACTCCGATTGATTGTCCGCTATCTACAAGAACGGCATCTTGATTTACGATAAGCGCAGGCATAATATATGCAGCGTTCTCTACTTCCTGTTCTCTATTTTCAAACTGAATGAGTTTTTCTTCTGAGGTGAACGAAAAAAACATTGAACTCGAAATAAATCCTATTAACACGACTAGACAATACATAACGAATTCCAAGCTTCTCGTATGAACTGTCTGCGTCTCGACATCCAGAGTACGCAACAAGTAAATAATACCTGTTGCAAACGCTATTGAGAGGATTGCGCTAGAAAAAGCGACAGTAATCACATGTATAGATAACCAATTACTCTGGAGAGCGGGGATTAGAGGTGAAGCATCTCTCGTGAAAACTCCGCCAAATCCCATGATAATCAACGAGAACGGAATTGAAAATAATACAACCACAATTTGTTTGTATAGCTGGTAGAGTAGTAATGCGCTTGCTAGGAGCATGATGCCGAAGAATGTCATAAACTCGTACATATTGCTAACTGGTGCGTGACCGATTGCAAGCCATCTAAGCGCAAAATAAGTCAGTTGCAGTAATAAGGCTGCGATCGTTAAACTCATGCCTAGTCGTTTCGTCCGCTTGTTTTTTGTGGTAACCGAAAGCGCAACGGGAACGATAGCGACTAGTAAGAAGATGAACGCCACAAACAGCGATTGATTGCTTATTGTCATTAGACTTTCCGTATTCATATAGTAACCTCCCGTATACCGTAACGTACTAATGAAAATAACTCAGGTACGATCAAACCTCATTATAGTCATGGTAGAATGGTTTCGGGCGATTTTATCATGATCGTCTACAAATACATCTTGAACGTAACTACTAAAGACATAAACAGCAAAATATAGAGGTGATAAAATGACAACTTTGTTTTTCCTCTTTGGTTTATTCAATTTCTTTATCATATATGGGTCTCTGTTTTATATTATGAATTTACAATTAACGATAAAGCGATTGATTTTATGCTTGGTTGTTAACACATTTGTCACCGTTTTGGCCGCTATCTATCCACAGTCACTTTGGCTTTCAATGGTTGTCAGTGTCGTTTTAATTGGCGGACTATTTTTCTTGTTTTCTAGACAGCAAATGGTCTTTTTTCATTTACTCTTTATCCATCTTTGCAGCATTCTAGCAGAATATACTGCTCTATTTTTAGTGTATACCTTTCATTTATCGCTAGTCACTCATATTGGGTTAATCGTGGTGCAAATTGCTGCGATTGTTGTGGTGTACAAAAAGTTTTTAACTCACTACGAACATCGAATTATTCTATCTAAGAGTTCTCAATTGGTATTATTACTCGTTGCGGTTAGTACCAGCATAGTCTTTTATGTTTTGGTGTTTTTGCCTGCAGAAAAAGACGATATCCAAATTTCTGCAACGAATTTAGTAATTCTGCTTTTTTATTTTGTGATTATGATAAGCCTTACCAGAATTGTTTTACATACGATGGTGAAAGATCAAGACATAAACGAAAAGCTAATAGAGCAGCAACAGTTCACTCAATACATGAAATCACTTGAACAAGTGAATCGAGACATGCAGATTTTCCGACACGACCACGCAAATATACTGCTTTCATTGCGTGGCTATATTGAAAATGAAGATGTAACAGGGCTAAGAAAATATTTTGAGGAACAAATTATAAAAGCAGAGCAACGAACCTTGTTTAAAAATCAATTGTTTAGCCAGCTCGACCGTTTACAGATAATTGAATTAAAAGGACTGATTTCCACCAAATTATTGCTTGCTGATGAATCGTCGATACCTATTTCTGTAGAGGTTCCAGATGTGATTGAAGATATATCTATGAATCGTCTTCATCTGTCGCGAGTTTTGGGAATTCTCTTGGATAATGCAATCGAGGCATCGACCGCTTTAGACTCTCCTCAAATTAACTTGGCTTTTCTATCCGTGAATAACCAGGTCGTCATCGTGATCGAGAATAGACTGTCAGATAGCGAGATGAATATTCAACAAATATTTGCAGAGTGGTATTCAACGAAAGGGGAAGATAGAGGAATGGGTCTGTCCTCAGCTAGAAAAATCTTATCCGTTTATCCGAATATTACTTGGAATACACGTATTGAAAATCAATGGTTTATTCACGAAATCATGATCGGAGGTAGGGATCCGAATGCGGGTTATCATATGTGAAGACAATCTAGTTCAGAAAGAATTTATCTACAAAGAAATTATGAACTATGCAAATTTCCACGAACCAAGTATTGAAGTGGTCTTATGTACAAGCACGCCGGACGACGTACTAACTTATCTTGATCGTTATCAGGCTGACTGTTACTTTCTGGATATTGAGTTGGATCATCATCTGGATGGGATGGACTTGGCCGTAACTATTCGGAAAAAAGATCCGTTAGCCACTATTATTTTTATTACAACTCATGCGGATCGTTTGAAACTTACATTTACTTATAAATTGGCAGCACTTGATTTCATTGTGAAAGATACACCCAATCAAATCGCCTCACAAGTTAAAGAAGCATTAGAGAGCGCATTTGTAAAATACACGCAACTTGGTGAAGTGGACTCATCAGAAGTTATTCAAATAAAAATTGGGGAGCGCATCAAAAATATTAGGCTTCAGGATATTTATTATTTCGAAACCTCTGCGATCCCACATAAGATTACCGTTTATGAGAAGAATGGGTATTATGAATTTTATGGGAGACTAAAAGATTTTGAAGAAGTGAGCTCTTCTTTTTATCGTTGTCATAAGAGCCTTCTGATTAATCTGCAACATGTAAATGAATTGGATAAAAAGAAACGTACAGTTACGATGACAAATGGTGCTATCTGTGACATTTCGTTTCGAGCATCCGGGGAATTACAAAGAAGAATAAGAGACTAGTGCTGAATGTGATGTGAATATTAATTTATTTGTTAAATTGACCAACCATAGAACTATCCGAGAAGTCATTTTTATCTCGGATGGTTCTTTTTCATTGGAAAAATATAAAATTAATAAATTGATCGTATTTATAATACGGACGCTGAGTATACAGTTTAAGTTAACATTAACAGATAATTATTTAAACATTGAATCTTTACTATTACGTAAAATATGATAAAGTAAAAAGAGTAGAGCTAGCTTTTCGAATAACTAAATAGCAAGTTAATGAAAAATTGGAGTGAACATTTTGGTGAAAATTAGTGTAATGGAAAAAGAAAAACAACAACAGGGAATCATGGAAATACCACAATGGTGGACATGTCCAGAAGGGCATGAAGAGTTACAGAAAGCAGCACATGTACTAGGAGAAAAAGAACTGTTGCCCCGTGCGCTCGTTTCAGATCAAGAGAGAAAGTATCCACGCGAAAGTTTACGTGAGGTTGCGAAAGCTGGCTATTCAGCAGTTACCATACCGGTTGAGGCGGGTGGTCTTGAAGATGGATTCACAGCATTTGCAGTACTTTCGGAAGTTTTTGCACAGTATTGCCCATCCACTACGATGTGTTGGGTGATGCACATGACAACTGCTCATACAATCTACGAGGCTGGAACTGAAGAACAGCGTCAGCGTTTGTTACCGCGCTTGCAGGCTGGACATGTCGGAGGATTGGCGTTTAGTGAAAAAGCAACTGGTGGACACTTCTGGAACGTTGGCAGTGAGGCGAAACGGAATGAAAGCGGTTACTCGTTGGATGCAGAAAAATCTTTCGTGACGAGCGGGGGAGAAGCGGACTTTTATTTGGTTGCGACTACTTCTCCTGAAACAAACGATCCGGATAATCTGATGTTTTTATTAGTCGAAAACGATCAAAAAGGTGTGGAAGCTTTCCCATTCGATGCAATGGGTTTACGTGGAAATGCTAGCGGGCCGATGAACTTTAAGGAAGTTCAAGTCTCTCTTGAGAACCGTATTGGTGGCGAAGGCGGTATGGGTTATTTCAACGACAACACGATCGATCCTTTATTCTTACTAGGTTCAGCGGCGTGCTGGGTAGGGATCGCGCAAGGTGCATTGAATATGGCCATCAACGGAGCAAAGCGTACCGTTCACGCGGATACAGGTTCTTCCGTGGCTGATTATCAAGTAATTCGTCATGAGCTGGCTAAGGCGCAAATCAAGATCGATAGTGCGCGCAGCATGTTGTATCGAACAGCGGAGGCAATGGATCGCTGTCAGAAGGAAGGCCGGGAGTTATCAGAATGCTTATATCCATTATGGCAGCTGAAGACACATGCAGCAGATATGGTCATTGACGTGACAAATGCAGCGTTGCAAGTGTCTGGCGGTCGGGGTTATATGACGGGACAAGTGGAAAAATTTGTGCGGGATGGACGCGCGGGTGCAATTATGGGCCCAACTAATGAAGTATTGCGTGAGTGGGTCGGACGTACGTTAATTGAAGTTCCTTGGCTGGATTGAAGTTAGAATCTTATAGCATTCTATAACCCTATTTATGCAAGCCAGAAGACAGTATCGCGCAAGTATAACTTAAGCATAATTAAAAACAGGCAAAGGCAGTGTGTTCACTGCTTTTGCCTGTTTTATGATCCACCATTAATCTGTACAAACTATCAATTTACATTAAATAAAGGGTAAAATACAGAGTGAAATTACTAAGAATCAGTAGGAGGCAATGGATGAAAATTCTTATAGCGGAAAGAGATGAACTTGAACGAAAAGGGATCAGATGGGTTTTATTATCAAACCAGATTTTAATAACGCAATTAAAAGAAACGGACAATGAAGAAGAGTGTCTTGATATTCTTTTCGATTGGAAGCCGGATATTTTAATTGTAGAACTTGAGATGCTTACCCATTCACGAAAACAATTAACAAATTTACTGAGGGAATTGGAGATAAAGACAATTGTCCATACGCATCATAAAACATTTGAAGCAGCTGAGCAGTCATTAAATATGAAGGCGGAGGCTTTGTTTATAAAGCCCTATGATACAAACGAATGGTTACATACGATGAAAAATACAGTAATTAATTCACATAAAAAAACTAGTGAAGACAAAGAAAACTTTATCCATCATGGATGGGCATACGACCTTTTATTTGGAAGAGTATTCAACGACTCACTCATTTTGGACCAAGTCCGAACTTGGGGCTATCAACAAATTCCCACACTGGTTGTAGCCCTTAGCCTTGATAAGTCAAATCAAGGAGAAGTGGATCTGACTAAGTTAGTCCATTTTATCAATAGTGAATTTCAATCTTACCGCCCTTTTGTGCTAATCGTTGAAGATCATCTCGTCTTGTTATTTAGTGGAGAATATTTGGCTTCTGATCAAGAGCCAATTCATTCGTTAAGACGAATATTAGTGTACTTTTGCCAAAAATCGAAAAGTGAAAGAGGTCTTTCCTTTTCTGCAAGTATAGGGAAATGGTATAACAACCCGAAGATGGTACACCAATCGTATTGGGAAGCAAAACGTGCCCTGTTACGCCGATTCTACTTTGGAGGGAATCACGTATTTCCTCCGATTGAAAACTTAGTTTTATCCGAAATAGATCCCTTTCTTTCCCCTGAGGAAAGCGATGAATTTATGAAGCACTTGCGGAATATTGATCGTGAGATGCTGAAAAATTGGCTTAATGATCAGGTAAATAACTATTCAATAACAGAAGAAAGTTTCCCGGATTCTGAAAATGTCCGTATTCGATTAACAAATATTCTATCTCATATAAGACGCTTCATGTTAGAAAAAGTATATCTGCTTGAAGAAGAACATCTTTATAAAAAATTATTTAACAATATATTATCAGGCGAAGTATTATTTGACATTATTCATAATATACTATCGTTTTGTTACCGATTATGCGATCAAGTCGAAAAAGAAGAAACTTCCTATAATTCTATTCTAATAAAAAAGGCTATTCAATATATCAACGAAAATTATGCTACTTCAATTACTCTTGAAGATATTTCGGCTTTTGTAAACCGAAATAGCCAGTATTTCAGTTCGATGTTTAGAAAACAGATGGGCTGTACATTTACAGATTATTTACAAAGGAAACGTATTAAAGAGGCCCAAGTGCTTCTTATGGGAACTACGATGACGGTTTCTGAAATAGCCGAACAAGTAGGATTTACAGACCCGGGCTATTTTAGTAGGGTCTTTAAAAAAGTCATAGGCTATTCTCCGAGCTTTTGGAGGACACATAATAATCCTACTATCTAAAATCTGTCCATATAAACTGGATAGATTTTTCTTTTTGTCGTCTAATTATTTTATATTTTCCTAAAGTTATATATATTGTCCATAGCGTGGTAGGTTGCAAAAAGAGTAGGATTAATCTAACGAACAAAGAAAGCGCTTTCTGTTAGGTTATTAGTGATTAAAGGAGGTGGTCCAGCTACAGGATTGGTGCAATAAGAAGCTTGTGAACTCAATTTATTCCATAAATATCATATACACTTAGGAGGAAAATACATGAATTATTCACCAAAGAAAGGCGAACATCACGGTTTGCCATATGACCCTTTTAAAAGTAGTGCTATACCGCGCCCGATCGGATGGCTTTCAACTCAATCAAAAGATGGAGTAGACAATCTGGCGCCTTACAGTCAATATCAAAATCTTACGTGGGACCCGCCGATGGTTATGTTTGCGGCTAATCAGTCGATATTAGGCGGAAGAAAAGATACCGTCCGGAATGCTGAGGAAACGGGCTGGTTTGTTTGGAACATGGCTACCTGGGATTTACGTGAAGCAGTGAATATTTCCGCAAAGGCTTCTACAGATGACGTTGACGAATTTGAAGCAGCAGGAGTAGCAAAGGAAAGTTGTATTGAAGCACCTGGTGCACGTGTGGCCGGATCACCGGTCCAATTTGAATGTGAGTATGTACAGACGATTAGAATACCAACTGGTAATGAAGTCTCCACAGTAGATCTTGTTATCGGACGAGTAGCCCACGTGCATATCGCTGATGACATCATTCTTCCAAATGGAAAACTGGATATCTTGAAAATAAAACCGATCGCACGTCTAGGATACTATGATTATACTGTGATCAATGAAATATTTGAAATGAAGGCACCAGCTGCCTCAGCAGAGGAGTTAGCCGGTTTAGAGGGGAAAAATGTATAAAACGAACAGTATATTCTATTGAATTTTGAGATCAGAGACATAAGGCTATGTTGAGTAAAAACTGCACATACCTTGTGTCTTTTATATCTTGAACTTGCCAATAATATTTTTTTGCCAAGAGAATTTCGAAATTTTAAAAAGCTGTTTACAAAAAAGGAGGTAACATACTGTGCCAAATCTTCAAACAACAAATGTAGAAGAGAATCCTAAGCTTCAAGAACAAACCATGAGTAATGTGCCCAATATCTTAAAGTTTGTCGGCTTTAGTTTGATTGGAATATTTATTTTTTTCGCTCCAATCAAAGTTGATGGAACATCATCCATTCCTCTTGATCACATAGTTACATGGATCAACACAACTTTTCCATCTCTTACTCCGATATACGCTTTACTTGTTATATTAGGAGGAGTGATCTATCCATTTGCAACAAAAACGTGGAATAAAAGCACATTTAATTTAGTTTTTACATTACTGAAGATAATAGGTTTAGCAGTAGGAATTATCATCTATTCAAAACGAGGTCCTGATTGGTTAATGAATGAACATGTAGGACCGTTCCTATTTGATTCACTAGTAGTCCCTGTCGGTATAATGGTTCCGTTGGGCGGGGTTTTTTTAGCTTTATTACTGGGTTATGGACTTTTTGAGTTTGTTGGAGTTCTTTTTCAACGGGTTATGAGACCGATATGGAAAACTCCGGGACGTTCTGCTGTAAGCGCTATGGCATCCTTCGTTGCAAGCTTTGCTGTAGGTTTATTAATTACAAATCGAGAGTTTAAAGAAGGTAAGTATACAATAAAGCAAGCTGTTATCATTGCAACTGGGTTTTCAACTGTAACTGTTTCTTTCATGATTATTGTTGCTAAAACATTGGATCTTATGAGTGTTTGGAATTTGTATTTTTTTGTGACGGCCTTTGTAACATTTTTCGTGACGGCTATTACCGTAAGGATTTGGCCGATCAGTAAGTTACCAGATGAATATTATAACGGTATGACAGGGGAACCGGAAACACTTATCACGGGTAACTATCTACAGAATGCTTGGAAACAAGCAATGGAAGCTTCTAATAATGCACCAAATTTCGGAAAGAACCTTTGGGTGAATTTACGTGATGGTATGGTCATGACGATGAATATGTTACCGACTATCTTATCTATTGGCTTAATCGGAATACTATTGGCAGAGTATACACCCATTTTTGATTTTCTAGGATATATTTTCTATCCATTTACTGCTTTAGTGCAATTGCCGGATGCATTCCTAGTTGCTAAAGCGGCTGCCATTGGTGTCACCGAAATGTTTCTACCGGCATTATTAGTCGTTGAGGCGGCAATCGTATCAAAATTTGTCGTTGCTGTCGTCTGTGTATCATCCATTATATTTTTCTCGGCGAGTATCCCTAGTATTTTGTCTACAGAGATTCCAATCAGTATTCCGAAGCTTCTTGTTATTTGGGTACAACGTACAATTTTAAGTATTCTTGTTGCTACACCACTGGCCTATCTTTTATTATGAGATAGACATAAAGGACATAGTGCCCTCACTACTTTTTACAAGGTTTACTGTACATTAATAAAAAACGAGGCTGTCCTGAAAGTCATTTCTGACCTCCGGGACAGCCTCATGCTTATGTGAAGTAAAATGCAAGAGGGGGAATCCTGTCATTACATCACGTAGCATCCATTAGGAATTATTGTTTTTGTTTGAGTTATTGTTGTTTTGTCTAGCGCGAGCTTCTCCGCCTTTTTGGCCGATTTCCTCGTAGAATTCTTTGTCATGGTTTCGAGCAGTGGCTTCTCCGCCCTTGCGTCCGATTTCTTCATAGAACTCATGGCCATGATTTTTAGCTGTTGTTTCTCCGCCTTTTTGACCTGCTTCTTCAAGGGACATTTTGCTACGGTTGTTTTGGTTCTCCTGGTTGTTGTTACGTTTTGCCATAATGAAAATCTCTCCTCGTTTTTTAGTATTGTTCGTTACATCCTCTGTATAGCCCGCTCACATGATTTTAAACTTTTTAACTTTGAATCGATCACTAGGAATGGCTTGCTAGGTAACTGAAACAACCTGGGATCTCTGAGCTGGTTGCGGATCAAAAAAATAAAATTAATTTAGTAAATTGTTCTCCTGCAAGAAGGTTTCCGCCACTTCCTTTGCACTTATCTCTTCTACGTTCACCTGATAATTCATCTCACGCATTTCGTCATCAGTCACGAGACCCCCGAGTGAATCGAGTACCTTCTGCAATTCAGGATATTGTTCGAGCGTCTCTTTCCGTAACAGGGGAGCTCCTTGGTAAGGAGGGAATAACTCTTTGTCATCTTCCAGTACCGTTAAATCATATTCTCGAAGCTCACTATCCGTAGAGTAAGCGTCCATCAAATTAATTTCTCCTGCTTCTATCGCTTGATAGCGCAATTTCGGCTCCATTTTTTGGACGGAAGGGAATGTCAGACCGTAGAGCTTTTGGATGCCTAAGTAGCCATCTTCTCGGTCATTGAATTCTAAAGTGAATCCAGCTTTTACGGCTTGTTCAACAGCAGCGAGATCTGATATGGTCTCTAGATTATATTGCCGCTGGAAAGTTTTTGAAACGGCAAGCGTATACGTATTGTTATAAGACATAGGTGATAATAATACTAGGTCAAATTGATCTTCCAATCCCTTTTTAGCTTGCCGATACACTTCCTCGCGATCATTACTGGCCGCTTCCTCTTTCAAGAACTCAGATAAGGCTGTACCCGTGAATTCAGGATAGAGATCGATGCTTCCCGACTGTAAAGCATTGAAGACGAATGAAGTTTTCCCAAGTCCGGGTTTTAATTCGACTGTCAGTTCGGTCTGATCCTCGATGAGCAGTTTGTACATATTAATGAGAATCTCAGGCTCAGCACCAAGTTTTGCACCTATTACGAGTTGGTTTTTAGAACTTCCACCAATCAAAGGTGCAGCGACCATTAGGATTGCCGCTACGGTAAATGCCGCAAAGGCGATGATGGCTTTTTTGAATGAAAGGCCTTCAAATATCTTCAGTAAATAATCGAAAAATAATGCCAGCAGAGCAGCGGGGATTGCACCAAGCACAATAAGCGAAGGATTATTCCGATCAATCCCAAGCAAGATCAAATCACCGAGACCGCCTGCTCCAATCAACGCCGCAAGTGTTGCCGTTCCGACAATCAGTACCATGGAAGTACGTATCCCCGCCATCATTACAGGCATAGCAAGAGGCAACTCGACTTTCATCAAGCGTTTCCATGTATTCATACCCATTGCAGTGGCCGCTTCCTTCAATGAAGGATCGACTTCCTTAATACCCGTGTATGTATTACGTAAAATCGGTAGCAAGGCATAGGCAACCAATGCAATGATTGCCGGTACTTTCCCGATACCAAATAAGGGGATGAGAAGACCAAGCAAGGCAAGTGAAGGTATTGTCTGCAGTACGGCACTTGCTCCGATGACCGTTTCCGCTATTTTTCGTTGATTGGTTAAATAGATACCGATAGGAATAGCGATTACTACCGCAAACAATAAGGAAATCAATGAGATTTGAATATGTTCCAAAAGAGCTTCCAGCAATTGACCGCGCCGATCTTGGAATACTTCCATGAAATTATTCATTCGGCACCGTCCCTTCAAGTGATTGTTCCGCTAAAAAGCGGAGGATGCCTTCTCTCGTGATAAAACCGACAATCTGTCCTTCCTTCTCAATCGCTATTCGTTCATTAGAAGCTAATGATTGCACCAGAGACCCCCACTCGCTATCGAAGGGCAGAGTGGAGTGAGCAGAAAAACCATCTGGAACTGGCTCCAAATTTTCCACAATAGAAAACTTCCTTGCTACAGCCGTCGCAGTAAATTCTTGGACAAATGGAGAAGCGGGACGCGTTAGTATTTCTTGCGGAGTAGCCACCTGTTCGATTTTTCCATCATTCATAATGCACACACGATCACCCAATTTAAAAGCTTCCTGCAAGTCATGCGTCACAAAAACAATAGTCTTTTGAATAGTGCGCTGTAGATCCAAGATATCATCTTGTAACTTAACGCGACTGATTGGATCAAGAGCGCTAAATGGCTCGTCCATTAATAAAATGTCTGGATCTGCAGCCAATGCTCGTATCACACCTACTCGCTGTTGCTGGCCTCCTGACAGTTCTTGTGGCCGGCGATCACGGTAGATGTGAGGGTCAAGTCCGACCATTTTCAGTAATTCTGTCACTCGCTGCTGTATTTGCTCTTTTTTCCATCTTTTTAACTCGGGAACGATTGCAATATTTTCCTCTATGGTCATATGCGGAAAGAGCGCGATCTGTTGTAAAACATAGCCGATTTGCCAGCGAAGTTCGTGGATCGGGTAGTCGCTGATTCGTTTGTCATCGAGCCAAATTGTTCCCTTTGTGAGCGGGATCAAGCGATTGATCATCTTAAGGGTCGTTGTTTTTCCGCAGCCGCTTGGACCAACCAGAACAAGAAACTCTCCCCGCTCGATCTGCAGATTGAGAGAATCTACTACTAAACGCTCGCCATCATAAGTTTTCGAAACATTTTCAAATCGAATCATCTGTATCACTCCTTCAATATTTCGATTTTCACATAATGAAATGTGAATAGGAAATTATATCCCTTACCATTCGCTGTTTTTCAACTTAACGAATTGTAATGTCCAGTTCATCCTCCGTTCATCTTCGCTGGGTAAGATAAGAGCATAAAGAAAAACACGGAGGCGGTATCCATGAAGATTGCATGGAAAGAAATGAAGAAGAGTAAAGCAAAGTTTTTAATCTTAGGGTCGATTATATTCCTAGTAAGCTTCCTGACTTTTATTATTTCGGGACTTGCCAATGGATTGTCACAAGACAACGCAGCGTTGATCAAAGATTTACCGGCGGGACAATTTTATTTAGATGAAGATGCCAATCAAACGTATAACCTATCTAAAATAGATGAAGACGTACAGAAGAAGACATTGGCAGACAACCCGGATGCAACGGCTTTCTCAATCCAAATGGGATTTGTCAATGATGCGGAAGATAAACAGCACAGCGTCGCATTCGTCACTTCTACAGATTCCGATCTGTTCCAAAACGTTAGAGAAGGCGAGATCATTCTCGATCGTACGCTTGAAGATGAAGGAATCAAAGTTGGCGATGTCTTGACCAACAACCAATTTAGCGGCGAGTTCGTCGTCAAGGGATTTGTTGATCAGCAGAAATATAGCCACGCACCTGTTGCGTTCATTCAAATGAAAAATTACCAAGAAATCTACCGCGTGATGGAAATGCAGGCAATCTTCATTCCAGGTAAAGACGCACCAACAATCAGCGGGGTGGAGTCTTTTTCTAATAAAGAATTCTTAAACGCGATTCCAAGTTATAGTGCGGAACAGATGTCATTGAACATGATCGTTTGGTTTCTCGTCATCATCAGCGGAATGCTATTTGCGATTTTCTTCTATATGATGAACGTCCAAAAGATCGGATTGTACGGTATTTTGAAAGCGATTGGTATGAAAACATTATCGTTGTTCAGGATGATCTGGTACCAGATGATTGTTATTACCGTAGTTGCATTAGCGCTTTCCATTGCGCTCAGCCAAGGGTTCAGCATCGTTGCTCCTGAAGGAATGCCGTTCCACTTGACTCTGGATACTGTCTTTATGTTGTCTGGAGTATTTTTAGTTGTTGGTTTCATTGGAGCAACGATTTCAGGTTTCCAAATCAAAAAAATCGAACCGCTTCAAGCGATTCAACAAGGAGAGATGTAAAATGTCTGCTTTTACTATTGATGAAGTGAAAAAGACGTTTACGAATGGTGAGATTGAAGAGGAAATATTGAAAGGTGTCAATTTGACATTGAAAGAAGGAGAAATTACCGCTTTGGTCGGTCCTTCTGGTTCGGGCAAATCTACAATCTTGACGATCGCAGCCGGTTTGCAAAGTGCATCTGGCGGAGAAATCATCTTTGAAGGAAAAGATATGACGAAAATGAGCCAAGAGGAAATTCGGCATATACGTGCCACCGATTTCGGCTTCGTCTTCCAGTCCTCTCACCTAGTACCTTTCTTAACGGTAGAAGAACAGTTGCAATTAATGCTCGACGTGTCTGAGACGAAAACGAGCAAAAAAGAACAGTCAAAAGCTATAGAGGAGATATTGAAACTAGTGGATATGGAACACCGTAAAGACGCATATCCTTCTTCCTTATCTGGAGGAGAGCGGCAACGGGTGGCGATTGCGCGTGCAATCATTCACCGTCCGAAAATCCTATTTGCGGATGAACCGACAGCAAGTTTAGATACGATGCGTTCAAAAGACGTCATGGAACTGTTGCAGGAATTGACACGTACACTGCATTTAACTACGTTGATGGTTACACATGACGAAGAGATGTTACCTTATGCAGATCGCATTATCACGATGAGAGATGGATATATTGTGGAGTAAACAGATGGCGGTATTTTACCGCCATCTGTTTTAATGTGTGCGTATATAAGTTCCGCGACCTGATATAAAAAGAATGTAGAATCTGTTCCATTTTTTGTCGAATTTCAGTTAGATAACGTATAGATCTATATTTCCATTTATGGTAAATTAGAAGTGTAGTATACTGATAATATAGAAAATATGGGTACAAGGAGGGGTTCACATGAAACGAACAACAACGCTCACCTTAGGTTTTATTGTCGTAGTTTGTCTGGTCGTTATTGCTCTTATGGCCAATCAACTCCGAAGCAACAAGGATCAAGCGGCAGAATCTCCTGAAACAGAAGCTCCAACTGAAAAAGTGGCTGGTATTCAGCACAATCCGCCTTCAATGGAAGATGTACCAGACGGACCAGAAGGGGAGGCAATTAAACGTGGTCACCTGTTATTCGATGATACATCCAATGTATTACGTTCAGAGGCCGCTTCCGTAGAAGATGGAATTGCACGTGTTAATGAATTATCCTGTACTAGCTGTCATGCCGGTGCGGGAACAGATGAAGGAGTTTCTTCCATGGTTGGTATGTCCGCAGTTTATCCAATGTATATTGGCAGATCTGGACAGATGGTCACATTGGAAGAACGAATTAACGGCTGTATGGTGAGAAGTATGGATGGACAAAAATTTGCGGCGGATGATGAAGATTTAGACGCGATGGTTGCATACTTAACGTATATTTCTGAAGGTATTCCGGTAGGAGCCGAGTTAGAGTGGCGCCACCAAAACACAATTGATGATTTGCCGACTCCGGACGTGGACAACGGTGAGAAATTGTACCAGCAATCATGTATTGCGTGTCACGGAGAATCGGGAGAAGGAACAGGTTCGAATACAGGACCGAAATTATGGGGTGACGGTTCATTTAACGACGGAGCAGGGATTGCCCGTATGACGAAAATGGCAGGTTATGTTCAGAAAAACATGCCAGTGGGTCAAGAAAATACATTATCTGATCAGGAAGCTAGCGATTTAGCAGCATACATTTTGTCACAGGATCGTCCCGAGTGGGGAAATCATGACAAAGATTGGCCGGATGGCGGGCGTCCCAATGATATCATGACAAAAGAACGCCGAGACCAAGTGAAAGATGGAACGATCAACTGGGATGAAGTGTTAGCGAAACCTGAAAAGTAATCGAGTGAAGACGTCTGCTGCTTACCGTGGCAGGCGTTTTTTTGTATGGTAAACTATAGAAACAAAGAAGAGAAAAGGGGAGAAGGAATATGCAATCACCATTTACGTTTACGCATACAGCACCAGCAACGGATATAGGGAAACAACCAGCAATATTTTTACTTCACGGCATGGGAAGTCATGAAGGAGATTTGCTGCAACTCGTCGGTGAATTTAAGGAAAGCCATCATATCTTCAGCTTGCGCGGACCAATCGTGCATGCTCCGGGATATGCATTCTTTACAATTGAAGAAGAAGGCAAACCGGATCGCGAAGTGTTTGATAAAGTATTAGTTTACATTCAATCGTTTATTCGCGAGGCGATTACGGAGTTCGATTTGGATCCTGAACATCTGACAGTTGTAGGATTCAGTCAAGGAGCAGTGCTTTCGCAGGCGCTTGGTTTGACCATGGTACCTACTCTTAAAGGAGTGGCCGCATTAAGCGGTTACGTACCAGATTTCGTCAAGAATGAATATGCGAAGCAGCCGGTTGAAAGTCTACAAATCTTCATTTCACACGGTGATTATGACTATGTTATCCCATCCCAATGGGGAGCGGAAAGCAAGGAGTATTTTGAGTCATTAGGGGCAACTGTGACGTTCAAGACGTATAGCGACGGTCATGGTGTGGTACCGGAGAATCAACGTGATTTGGTGACGTTTTTGAAAACGTTGTAAGGAGTGAGTGGATGAAGATTAGACCATTCTGGGTCATTCTAGTGCTCACAGGAATATTGTGGGTTGCCAACCTTGCTTATGCACAGTCTCAAAAGCTCGATCAGCCAATCTTTGTCGATCATTATGTAGATATGTGGTGGGAAGAGTCTCCTTTTTTGCAGTTTTATTATCTGGCAAATAAAGAAGATCGTTCAATTGTACAATCTGTAGAACTTGGGGATTGGCTGGGCAGTCCTGAATGGGGAATAGACAGCGAAATTGCGGAAGTGGATCAATTTGGCCGCTATTCCCTGCGTAGAGTGACGGTTCAATTCAATCATTTACCGGAAATTCAAGAGCAGCAAATATTCCATGAGGTGACTGTCCATTTTTCAGAAAGCCCTTCAACAGTAGCGCAGATCGGGAGAATTGTAGTGCATCCTCCTTCGGATGGGACGTCACCGTTTAATGATAACACTCATTCGAGCGGAGATTATGACAAATCCCAGTTGATACCTGGAGAAGTAGTGACAGTTGAATCAATACATACTTCATTTGATGATCTGCTTCAAAATCAATTTTTTATGAAGGCTTATTCACCGAAACTTAGGTTGTTGTCAAAACCGCTTGCGGATGGAATGAGGGATTTCAAAGAGAAATACTGGCAGGAAGCTCCAGGCGTTGATGTGCGAACTGTAGAGTTTCCGTTTGAACTCCAACAAGGAGAGCCGTTGATTGTATCCAGTACTGCCGATCTCAAATTCAGAGCCGTAATGGATATCGATATTGAGATAATAGGAGAGACAGCGACAAAGGAGCCTTTTAAGGAGAAAGTCGGCTATATCTCGTATCCGCAGTTTACGAAACAAGAGATTCAGCAACTGATCGAGAAGAGAACGAAGGCGGTGCCGAATGAATAAAGCACTGCGCCTGATATTCTGGGGCTATCTGTTCATCTTTTTCCGCATCCAGATCGGCATCGATTTGCTGGCCGATCCAATTGGCTACTACCTCATTTATTCGGGTGGCCGGCTGATGACGAAACATTTTCATGTAGCAAAGAAGGTGGAAATTGTTGCCTTTATAGGGATGCTGATCTCCTTGCCGGGTGTCTTTGTGAATTTATCTGAAGCGATTGATGTAGGATGGATGTCTTACACTCAAGGTCTGTTCGTCTGGAAAGTGATTGTGGTCTATTATTTACTCGGTACATGGAAGTCGGCGATTCAAGGGCAAGGGTATACACTGTTGCGTGATCGGTTGAAACAGGTCTACCTATTGTATATGGGTGTACATTTTGCCATGATGCTGTATATGGCGTTTTCCTTCAATATAGGCGGCGGTTCCTGGTCATCTGTATTTTTAACTATTAGTTTTTCCGTCATTGCGATGGATATTGCGCTGCTCGTGTTGATTGCAGCATTACGTAAAGTGGATTGGAAAGATCCTATGGAAATTAAGTCCTCACGATAGAATGTGAGGACTTTTTTTATTAGGCGTGAGAATAATAGACGAGCTCATTCGTTGTAGTAAATAAGAACAGATAATCAAGGAGACGTGCAGATGAAATCTACAGAGAAAAATTTTATCAGGCGGTTGAAACGGAAGAAAGAAGACGCCATTGAGTATGTGGTAGATACCTATTTGCCCATCGTTAAAGCAGTAGTGTATAAAGTGCTTGGTCCGCTGCAGACAGATGCAGATATCGATGAGTGCATCAGTGATGTATTTCTGTCGGTATGGGAGAATGGCGATCAGTTTGAAGGAGGGCCTGCAGATTTCAAGAAGTGGATTTGCATGGTGGCGAAGTATAAAGCGATTGATCAGTATCGTCGGGTGGGGAAAAAAAGAAATCGAGAACAGGGGATGGATAATATGCCATTCGTCAGTGAAACCAATATCACCGGTATTGTCCTCGCGAAAGAAGAGCAGGAAGAGCTGTTGGTCGCGATGAGCAAGCTGAATGAAATGGATCGGGATATTTTCACAATGAAGTATTTCCTCGATATGTCGAATGGCGAGATTGCAGAATCTCTTTGTGTGACGAAGGCAGCTGTTGACAATCGACTGTATCGGGGAAAGAAACAACTTTCGGTTCTGATAAAAGGTGAATGGGAGGAAGAGTACATATGAAAACAATTTATAAGCGACTGAACGAATTGAATGTAGACGAGGAAATGGAGCCGATAGAAATTTCGGATGACGAAAAAGAGGCGATGAAGCAGCTTGTGAGAAAGAAAATCCATCGAAAGAGACGGATCCCGAAACTCTGGCGCAATGTGGCGGCAGCGGCTGTTATAACAATGGCTTCCATTACGACGATTGGAATTGGATTCCCGACGCTTGCCAGTCAGATTCCAATTGTGAATAATATTTTTAGTTATTTCAATGACGAAGAGGATGGATTTTATACTGAATATGAAGAGTTTGCGACTGGCATTGGTCAAGTTCAGACGAGTAATGGCATAACGATGGCAGTGGACCATGCTGTTTATGACGGGAAGACAATAACACTTACGTATTCAGTAGAAACCGAAAAGGAATTAGGGAAGAATACAGGAGTGAATGCACCTGTAGAGGTGAAATATGAAACAGGTGCTACCGGGACTTCCTCTTCATTAAAAAAAATAGGCGATACCCAATATGTCGGAATGATTACATCAACCCCATTCTTTGATTCCAAACAAGACGTTGTCACGGTCAAATGGCGACCAAGAAGTATCGTAAACGAAGAGACAATGAAAGAAATAAAAGGCGAATGGAATTTTGATTTCATATTGAGGGAAGTGAAAGGAGAAGTCCAGTCAGTCGCAGATTCGACTTCTAAAGATGGAATTAAAGTGACAATAAATGAAATCCGTTCGACAGATATTTCCACTGTTATTGAATACAGCCAAAAAGTCGATCGCTCTGTAAGTGAGATGTGGGAATGGGTCACTGCAGAATTATTTGTTATGGATAATTTAGGGAACGAGTATAAAGTGAATGGCAATGGCGGTCATAGTGAAAACGAGCAGGACTTCTATTGGAGTGCTACGATGGGGAAAATTAATGAGCAAGCGACATCCCTGTTTTTCACGCCTGAAGTGATTTTGAGCGAAGGAAGCGGGCAAGGTCATGAAACATTGACGTTAGATCCGATTGAAGTGAAATTGGAGAAATAAAAGAGAGATATGTCCGCGTTCGCGGACATGTCTCTCTTTTATTGCAGATGTTTTAACTGCTGTCTTCTATGCAATGAAAAACGCTGCAGCATCGCGGGTAAGGTCATCCCGAACAGTACGAGCAAAATTCCGAGAAATTGCAGTAGGGTCAGTCGTTCACCAAGCAATAACATGGAGGCGATAATTGCAACTGGCAACTCCATGGCACTCAAAATAGAGGACATGCCAGCGCCGACTTTTGGAACACCAATGGAAAATAAAAAAATCGGAAGAACAATGCCGAAAACGCCCAAAATAGCTCCATACAGCCAAAGACCTTCACTCAATTTTCCATTCCAAATGATTTCAGGAGACTGGAAGAACGTAATTGCAATGGCAGCGTAAAATGACATGAGAAACAATCGTGTTACGACGCCCATTCCAGGTACCGGCTTTTGATTGGCCGTAACGAATGCAGCAAAACTAAATGCTGCAGCCAGTCCCCACGCCCAGCCTTGCCATGGAATTCCACTGACATCTACATCAATAAGCCCGGCTGCTAAAATCGTACCTCCAAATAAAAAAATCAGCGATACTACTTCTGTTTTCTTAGGAAGTCGTCTAGCTGCTACGCACTCGTATAACATTCCAATCCACGTGAATTGAAACAGCAGCACGACTGCCAATGAAGCAGGCATATACTCGACAGATTTCCCATACACTGTTCCTGTTATAGCTGTGAATAATCCTGCAATCAAGACAGGAAAACTGCCTCGAAGCTTTGGCATACTTCGTTTAGCGAATAAAAAAATAATAAGAGCTAATAGAAATCCCGTATAGTATTGTGCCGTCACAGCTTCCGAAGCTGTAAAGCCATCGTGGATTGCCAGTTTGATAATTGTCGACAAAATGCCGTAGCAACTTGCACCAATAACGATGAATAGCGGATACATCCATGGTTTCATATGCATTTAACCTCCGTTCCTATCGAACATTAGTATATCATGGAAACTTTAAATCGGATTATAGAAATCGAGCGTACATTTCCCGGGAAATATCGACAATTTGGGTGAGTAAATGAGGAAAAGCTACACAGTGTGAGGGTTCACTGTGCAGCTTTTGATTGGGAAATTACATTGGAGCGCCGTAATCGGAGGAACGGCTTCCGCCACTATAGCGGGGGGAGTGGTTTATTTTTTCTTTCATCTGAGCTTTCCGCTGATCAGGCAAAGAAATTGAATCGACTGTTTGCATATCTTCATGCAAATCGAACAGACTAACTGTATTGGTATTTAAATTTTCAGGATGTGTTTGAATTAATCGATAGACGTCTGGATTTTTTGGAGCAGGATTTTCTTGAACACCCATTGCTTATCGCTCTCCTTTTATGCTTGACGAACCATCTTCAGCAACATATGTGCTAAAGAATGTTGTTCTTCTTTGGAGCCTGAATCCCATAATTCCTGTAATAAATATTGCTCTCGGTTTCGAGGTTCTTCATGACGTGATAAGTAGTTCGCAATAAATTCGGTCGTTTTTGCGAGTTGTTCATCATTCAAGCCTAAGTTTTCGCCTTTTTCTACTTTTTCCGCCAAAAACCCTTTGAAATGGTTGAAGTTTTGAAGGATTTGTTCCTTCTTATCTTCCTTCATATTCGAAATTTCGGACTCCACTTTGTTTTTCATTTCCACTGTTTCAACACTCCTTTCCATTTGATACAAGTAGCGTGTGTAAGAGACGAAAAACTATACGTGGCGGATTGGTGAATGCCATCCAGCTCAATTAAGGTGTAAAAGAAGTAGGCAATGGGTAGAAGTAAAATATAATGTACGTAAAGGAGGTGCGAGAATGGCGAGTAAACAATATGCAGGTACATTCCATTCGGTAGATAATGTTCTTTATAAAATAACAGAACTTGAGGCGCAAGGGTACAAGAAGCGTCAGATGTGTGCCGTATCCAACGTCCGGGACGATCTGAAAATATTGGAAGATGATTCTGAAATAGAATTGGTTGGAATTGAGGAAGGTTCGCTTTGGGATCATACGCGGAAATTGTTCAATAGCAAGGATGAAATGTTGACCATTTTTATTAAAATGGGATTCTCGAAGCAAGAAGCCAAGACCTTTTACAGTGATCTGAAGGAAGGTGGAATTGCATTATTTGTGGATAAATTGACTGATGAAGAAAGAGCGGATTCCATTGATCCACATGACAGTTCGTCCCAACAAACAATTAGTGGTGAGAGTTTGGAAGGTGAACCCGATCAAGAGCGGGTTAATCCAATCCCCAATAGTCCCCGAATCAATACTGATCAGTTATAGAAAAGTAGGATCTTCCATTGCCGTGGGGATCCTTTCTTTTTTAAACGTAAAAAAACCTGCTGTTAGACAGCAGGCTCCTACTAATTTGAGTTTTATAAACGATCACGGCGCGCTTCTGAATCACTGAAGTGTTCTTTAGCTTCACCGATTTTCTGTTGGGCTTCACCTTTTGCTTTGTCTACTTTACCTTCTACCTTCATTTTCGTGTCATTCATAACATCGCCGGCAACGTCTTTCATGCTGCCTTTAATTTTATTTCCGGCACCTTTTAATTTATCTTCTGTGCCATGATCTTTGTTCTCCATGAAATCTCCTCCGTTTCTGTAGTTGGTATATAAATACCCGTTTTGAAAAAGAGAAAACATCTACTTATTGTCGTAGAAGCTGCAATACAGATTGTGCTTGCTGCATATGAAGTGATAGTACGTATTGTCCTGCCTGCAATAAAATATTTGCTTTTGTTAAAGCCATCATTTCTTTTGCGATATCCGCGTCCCGAATTCGTGACTCGGCGGCAGTTAAGTTTTCTTCCATAGTCTGGGCATTGCTGTAGGCGTGTTCCAAACGATTTATATAAGCTCCCATACGCGAACGCTCAGAGGATACTTTAGAAATGGCTCCGTCCAATAAGCCCAGTGCTTTATCTGCATCCTCACGTGTTTCAATCGAAGCGCCATCAATACCTAAACTCGTAGCCCCCATGTCTCCAATTGAGAAATCAATGGACTGGCCTGCATTCGGTCCTACTTGTGTCTTAAATGAATCTCTGGAACCGTCAAGCAAAGGCATTGTGTTAAATTCGGTGTCTTTTGAAATGCGCTGGACCTCTTTTTTCAACTCTTCGAATTCCAAGGACAATTGTTTTCGATCATTATCCGTCAATGTGTCACTCGCTGCTTGGACACTCAATTCCCGCATTCTTTGCAGTATATCATGCGTTTCGTTCAATGAACCTTCGGCAGTCTGGAACATCGAAATGGAATCTTGAATATTTCGCTGCGCCATTTGAAGACCGCGGATCTGACCACGCATTCTCTCGGAAATCGCCAATCCTGCTGGATCATCCGCTGCTCGGTTGATTCGCATTCCAGACGATAAACGCTCCATCGATCGCATTGCTTGTTGGTTATGGATATTCATATTGTGCAAGATATTCAAACCTAATGCATTCCACTGACCTAGCATGTCATTGCCTCCCCTGGTAATATTCTGTATCTTTATTATCGGCTAGTGGTAAAAATACTGAATAGTCGTATAGCAAGTATAAAAGGGGACACTTTAATACCCAAGAAACTCTATAAAATATTAGCCCGAAAAAAAACCGGAGACCTCTAGAGGTTTCCGGTTTTGGTGTGTCCAACAAATGTCTGGCATTACTGAGAATCTTTCATTCCTGCAAAGTTGTTGAATTGCTCCATGAGTTTTTCTCGTGACTGCTTGTTCCGCATTAGAAAAAGAGCGCCAAGTCCTAAAGCTGTCATCGCCATTTTATTCATTCGTCTTCCACCTCCAATAGGTAAGGTGGCATTCTTTGAGAAAATTATACGTATTTCCACTAAAACACATTTTGATATTCAGCCTAATTTTCAGAAGCACATGTTAAATGCTCTTTATAATGCTATAATTTTATTATTCGAAATTTAATGACGGGAAGTGGCATCATGAGTTTACCTACTAAATCTACGATTCGAGAAGCTCGTTTTTGGCGAATTATTATCGGGCTTGGTATAGCTTCGGTGTTTATTTTCGCGGCCATGTATGCCATGCAGCCGCTTCTTCCTATTTTAACTAAACAATTCGGCGTATCCGTAGCTACGGCAAGTTTAACCATGTCCATCAATACAATCGGCTTGATAATCGGACTTATAATTCTAGGATTCTATTCGGATCGGCTAGGGAGATCAGTTTTTGTTAAGACGTCGATCTTGCTGACAGCTCTTTTATTTATTCCAATGTTTTTAACTCATTCGTTTGCAGTAATTTTGGCGTTGCGTTTCCTTCAGGGTTTTGTAATGGCTGGCGTATTGGCAGCCGCGCTAGCCTATATCAATGAAGAGATTCATGGGCGTGTAGTCAGCATGGCGACCGCTCTCTACATATCATTCAACAGCACTGGCGGGATGTTCGGCCGCTTCGTGACAGGATATATAGCAGAGCGCTGGTCATGGGAATTGTCCTTGCAATTATTAGGGATAATTGGTGTGGTGGTCTTTTTCATGTTGCTATTTGTACTGCCGAAGTCAACTAATTTTCAGCCGAGTACTGAGACAATACGAAAGGATATGGAGGGATTTGGTTTTCATTTGAAAAATCCTGCATTATTGATCGTATTTGGGCTTGGCATCGTCTTGCAGCTATGTTTTACAGGGATGTGGACGTTTCTTCCCTTCCATTTGACGGCTTCACCGTTTTTATTAACGCTGGATGAAATCTCTTATATTTATTTTGCTTATGCTTTCGGAATTATTGGTGCACCTTTAGCTGGGGTACTGGCAGCGAAGTATGGGTTAAGAAAGGTGCGGCTGATCGCAATTGTTTTGCTAATGGCAGGTTGTCTGATTACCATCCCGATGAAGCTTCCTTTGATTGTGATTGGTTATTGCGTCATCTGTCTAGGGTTTTTCTCTGCGCATTCCTTGACTGCAGCTTCTGTTAGTAAAGAAGCGACACATCATAAAGGGAGCGCGTCCAGTCTTTATCTGGTTTCCTATTATGTTGGCATGGCGGCAGGAAGTACGCTAACTAGTCCGCTTTGGGAGGTGGCTGGTTGGACAGGGCTTGCTTTGTTCTCAGCGAGTGTGCCTATTGTGTATGTATTGTTAATTCGGCTGCGTCAACGGAAGTTAGGCGTGGCGCATTGAAAAATGTAGAAAAACAGGTTCCGGAGAAGTCTCCAGTACCTGTTTTTTAAATGTTAACCTTTAAAAACTTCGGGTATCGTATTCAAGTCGATTCCCCATAATAGTGGAAGTAGGAAGTAAATACAGAGTGTCACAAGTACAATGCCTAGTAAATTGAGCACAAAACCTGCTTTGGCCATATCGGGTATCCGTAAATAGCCAGAACCGAAGACAACAGCATTTGGCGGGGTGGCAACAGGCAGCATGAAAGCACAAGATGCTGCTACACCCGCTGCGATCATTAGAGCGTATGGGTGGAAGCCTAATGCCAATGCCAATGAAGCCATGATTGGGTACATCATTGAAGCGGTGGCAGTGTTCGATGTGATTTCTGTCAAGAAGATGACAAGCCCCGTGACAATGAGAATGATGACGATCAATGGGACTCCCTTCAGCCCAATCAACTGGGTTCCGATCCATTCGGACAGACCGCTGCTTACGAAACCGGCTGCAATTGCCAGCCCGCCTCCGAATAAAAGCAAAATGCCCCACGGAAGTTTGACAGCTGTATTCCAATCCAAAAGATGATCTCCTTTTTTATTGAAAGAAGGAATGATAAACAGAATCATCGCAAAGACTATTGCAATCAGGCCATCACTTAGCCCATCTATAAATTTAGATAATAGGAAAGAGCGAGTAATCCACGAAAATGCTGCTAGGACGAAGACAATAAATACTAGAATCTCTTCAATAGAAGGACGACCTAACCTTTTCTTTTCCTGGTCAATTACTTCACGACCGCCTGGCAATGTCTTCACAGGAGATTTGTAGACAATCTTTACTAAGTACCACCATGTCAGAAAAATGAAGACCCATGCAAATGGCACGCCAAATAGCATCCACTTTCCAAATGATAGCTCAATTCCGTAAATTTTATTTATAGCTCCGGCTAATAACGTGTTCGGCGGTGTCCCGATTAGTGTTGCAATACCGCCCAATGAAGCGGAGTATGCAATCCCAAGCATCAGTGCTTTACCGAATCCAAAGTTTTCTTTGGACGTGTCGATAGACGGATTATCTTTTAACGCAACCGTGACTTGTGTGATGATGGCAAGTCCAATCGGAACCATCATCATAGCGGTAGCCGTATTGGATATCCACATGGAGAGAAAACCAGTGGCTACCATGAAACCTAAAACAATTCGGTCCATATTCGTTCCGATGGCAGAAATTATAGTTAGAGCAATCCGCCGATGCAAATTCCATTTTTCAAGTGCAAGTGCGATCATAAAACCGCCCATGAATAAGAAGATGGTTTCATCACCGTAAGACGAAGCAGCCTCTTTCATTTCGAGCCCGCCTGTCAGAGGAAACAGTACGAGCGGCAACAGGGAAGCCACCGGAATCGGTATTGCTTCAGTAATCCACCAAACTGCAATCCAAACTGTGCTAGCTAGGATGGCGACGCCTGCACTTGATAAATCGGCAGGTTTAAAGAAGAGCAAGATCAAACAAAATAATAATGGGCCAAGGATGAGGCCGAACAGTTGTGTAGCGGAATAGCTGCGCGAATCTCTGCCGCCGCCCTCATTTTTGACGCCGATGGGTTTTCCACCGCCACCGCCTTTTACCATCTCTGAAGAATCTGGTGCCGTAAAAAAGCGGAATACGTCTTTGACTTGATCATGTAATGACCAAAGACGATTCCAAGTCTGTTGTAACATAAGATCCCTTCTTTTCTAAGTTGTATACCTTGGTAAAGTGACATTCTTTCCAAGACAAACCTATTTTACCGATGATAGGCTGAAGGAACAAGAGGGATTTTGATTCTTTCATATTTTAAAATAATTTAAGTTGGTATTTAACGAAAGATTTACTAGCCTCTGCCTAACTAATTACGAGATAAATTTCGACAGGAGCAACTCAACCACGTATACTAAAAATAACTGTATAATTGAATTAAAAAGAGGTGAGGATTTGACGAAAAAAGTATGGTTTCAGTTAGGTGTTGGCATTCTACTAGTACTTCTGATCACCAAATATTTTTTAGAAGTGAATTATATTTTTAGGCCAGTTGGTATCATCTTGCAGACCATCATGCTGCCGCTAATTTTTGGTGGCCTGCTGTATTACATGACCGAACCGATTCAACGTTTGCTTGAAAAACGCGGATTGCCTAGATGGGGCAGTATTATATCGGTGATCCTTGTTCTCGTGGCTGCTATTTGGATTTTAGTTGCGCTCATCGGACCGATTGTGACCAAACAGGTAAACAATCTAGTGGACAATGGACCCGCCCTTACTCGGCAGTTAGATCAATTGAAGAATGAAGTGATCAATCAAAAGGATAACTTTCCGTTACCGGATGAGCTACAGGACACGCTAAATTCAGCAGTGAACTCAATCCAGTCTTTTGCAGTGAAATTTGGTAAGTGGTTTGTTCTATTCATCCAGTCTTTCGTGCAGGCAGTCGCCTTACTGCTGCTTGTTCCGTTCTTCTTTTTCTTCATGCTGAAAGATCACGAAAAGTTTGCGCCGCGGGTCTATAATCTGTTTTCCGGCCAGCGTCGCGAATGGGTGAAAAAGACACTGGGGGATATTGACAATGTACTGCGTTCTTACATACAGGGACAATTGTTAATCAGTGCGATTCTCGCAACGATCATATTAATTGGTTATATGATTATTGGATTAGAATATGCGTTGCTATTAGCCATCCTCGCTCTTTTCATGAACTTAATCCCGTTCATCGGTCCGTGGATTGCTGTCGCACCCGCTTTATTGATCGCTTATTTACAGGAGCCGAAACTTGTCATTTGGGTGGCATTAGTGACATTAATCGCTCAACAGACAGATAGTAATCTCATCACGCCGAATGTTATGGGGAAATCGCTTGATATTCATCCGCTCACCGTTATTACGGTTTTATTGGTGGCGGGAAGTCTCGCTGGTTTCCTTGGAATCTTGGTAGCGGTTCCTGCTTATGCAGTCGGAAAAGTGATTGTACAAAATATTTATGAACGGCGAAAAGAAATTCGCCGAGCGGCTACTAAGGAAGTGTAGTTGCGGAGCCTCCTGGTCTTATGGCTGGGAGGTTTTTTTATTGGGTTTGAGTGGCAAATTGTGTGACGAAAAAAATGGATAAACGGAGTCTTTTCGCACATTCTAATTAAAAAGAAAGGATGAATGCCATGTTAACAGAGTTCCCTGTAATTCATACGAATATATGGGACGCGGTTTGGGCAGTACCTGTCGTTTTGGTAGTCGTCCTCTTGGCTACGTGGATATTTCGTTTGCCTCCCAGCTGGTTGTCGACTTTGGCTACCACATTAGCATTGGGCTTGTCCGTGTTTATCAGTCATCCGGGTAATTTATCAGCTGGGATTTTCATGGGATTTTTCTATAGTGGAGCTGCGATGGGTACCATTTATTCTGTGAAGCAGTCCTTTCGTGCATATCGACAGAATTGAAAAACAGGCTGCCGCATAGGTGCGAGAGCCTGTTTTTGTTCGACTTATTTTAGTGGGCAGAATCCGCATTGCATCAAACCGGGGACATCTTTTGAAAAACAGCAAGTCTTGCGCACGGTTGTGTTCAATAAAACGGACGGTTCGTAGCCGTTCAAATAGCTGGCGAATCTGGAATGAGTGGAAATACCTGTCCATAGTGAGTCATCTTTTAGTGTCTCTACATCTTCTCGTGCTTCGATTTGTGTGGAAGGATCTGAAAGCAGGACATGGTATTGCCATAACCAAAATCCGAAAATATTTTCCCATGACGTCAATGGTGAAATTGGGACAGCTGTCCGAAGAGATAGGATAATTGCATGCGCCATTTCCAAAATGCTTCTAATTCTCGTTTGTCGATCTTCTTCCTCTACCGTCTGCCAATCGGATGCATCTATGAATATACTGATGGTTCGATTGCCGAACTCTACCACTGCACCAAAGCGTAAATTATCTGGTGGTCCTTTCCACATCTCATCGTAGGCAGCTAAGTTGTACAACTGCATAGCAAAAAACATTCCGATCCTACGCATGAAAAATGAAGCTGCAATGACGTCATTTGGACTTTGGCTCACCGTCTTCATCACTTGAATTAAATCCGAAGCCTTCGAAGGATCCTGTAGATCAGTCAAGGTGAATACTGGATGCTCAGGCTCGTTTACATAGATGCTATAACTATTCAATTCTCTGATTTGGTTTGCTGTAAGAGTATTCATACATTTAGTATAAGCAAATGATTTTGTAGAGGCAACTTGTTGGTGTTCTATTCACAGTAAAAAAGACAGAGTACCAGCAGGGGAGTGCTGATGCTCTGTCTTTTAGAGAGTCAAATTATATTTTTTCATATTCCATTGCACTGTATCCCTTGTTTGTTGAAGTAAAGGTATAAATTCGGATTGCTGTGTTTTATTAATACGATAGGAAGGACCCGCTACGGTAAGAGAACCAAGAATATCACCATCAATGATCAAGGGAACAGCCATTGCGACAACGTCAGGGGTGTACTCGTTATGGCTAATTGCATATCCATTTTTTCGTATCTGTTGAAGATCTCTTCGTAAATCATCTGGATTGGTCATGGTATTTTCTGTGTACTTGATCAATTCACCTTGAAGTATATCTTCAATTTTATTTTCTGGAAGATGTGCAAGAATGGAGCGATACGAGGCACCAACATATAGGGGAGCCCGACTTCCAGCAGTGACAGGGAATTTCACTTTATTTTCAGGTTCGATGACTGTCAACATTAACGTTTCATTTCCATCTAAGACCGTAAAAAATACAGATTCGCCTGTCTGATCACATAACTTTTGTAAATGTGGATTGATCATCTCTTGGACATTCAAATTTTCATAGAAAATGGTGCCCAATTCCCAAACAGCGGAACCAAGTTTATACTGTTTGGTGATTGGGTCTTTAGACACAAATCCATTTCTCTCTAGAGTCTCTAATATTCGATAGACATTGGTATGGTTAAGTCCCATTTCAGCCGCCAATTCTCTACCGCCCCAGACGGTCTTTTCACGCGTAAACATCTTCAGAATGGCTAACGCCGAGTTGACTGTTTTAAGCATAGTTGACTCCTTTTGATATATTATTAACTATTTTCCATATAAGTAAATAATACTAATTATTATGAAGGAAATCAATGGCGGCGGCTGCATATACCTTTGCACAACGTACAATATCTTCTACTTGTACTTTTTCATTATATCCATGAATGCTAGGCAAATAAGCAGGTCCATATTGCAAGACAGGAATGTTATGATCACGGAAATGTCTCGCATCACTGCTTGCCCACTGCATAACACCGTAAGCCTCTTTTCCTGTTATAGCGCTAATATTGTCCACAATTGCACGACATACCGGATTTTCTGCAGGTGTATAATTGGCTTCGCTCTTAAAACCGAATAGTCTAATAGAGTAGCGAATATTTAAACTATCTAATTCTTGCTTTAAGTAGTCAGATACTTGCGCATGTGTCACGCCGAATGGTAATCGGCAGTCAACTTGTACTTTACAGCTTTCAGGTATGACATTGGATTTCGTACCACCGTTGATTGTGCCTACGTTTACTGTAATTCTTTCAAGAACTGGTTGATACTTAATTCTATCTTTTTCTACCTCTTCCATATAGCGTTTTGAAACTTCAATTAAGGGCTGTATTTCTTTCGGAATATGTATATCTAACTCCCATAATCCCTGTATTTTTTCAATAGCCTTGATTGCATCTGTTATTGCATTGTTACCTGCGAGTGGAGAAAGACTGCCATGTCCGGGTTCACCGAAAACTTCAAGTTCGAACCAGTAAGATCCCTTTTGACCGATAGTAGGATTTAAAGGGGAGGAGGGTTCCGCGATAAGAGCGCCATCTCCAGTGACTAACTTTCTTTCAAGTAACCAAGGTACACCATATTCTCCTCCTGTTTCTTCGTCAGGAACAATAGCGAGTGTTAATTTTCCCGGCAGCTCGATATTCAATCGTTTGAACAAACCAAAAACGAAAATCAATCCTGCTAATCCTGCTTTCATATCACTGGCGCCACGACCCAACATCCATCCATCCTTGATCTCCCCAGAGAATGGATTGAAATCCCATTTCGAAAGATCACCAGCCGGGACTACATCAGTATGTCCGCAATAGACCAGTTCCTTGCCGTCGCCGGCACCTTGAGAAGCTAATAGGTTATACATCTTGTCAGCAGACTCATGCCAGTCTAACTCAACATTGGATTCTTTCAAGTAATCTGCAATGAATTGACTTATTTCTGTGGAATCTCCAGGGGGATTTTCACTGGGGATTTGAATTAATGAACTGCATAGTTGCAGCAGCTCATTTTTATTCTTTTCCACTTCATCAATTACGAATTGTTTTAAGGCTTCCAAATTAGTCATTAAGCATTTACCTCGTTTCCTTTAGTTTGCAAATGGGTCATTTTTCCGTAAAGGGCTTCAAGATGCTCAAATTCTTTCTCGTCAAAAAATGAACATTTTCCTTCGCCATAATACTTTGCAACTTCAATGGCATAGCGGACAGCTTGTTCTACATCTGTTGGGTGTGTTGCTCCTGTTGAACAGCCTGCCACAGCGGTTTGAGTTGTTAGTGCAACCCCTACTACTGGACTTGTGGTAGCAACTGCTGGTTGTAAGATGCTGTTTACATGGTATACGCCGTTGCCGTATGGTGTAATATCTTGTGTTGTAATTGGTAGTGTGACGGGTAAAATACCAGCAGATTG
The DNA here is from genome assembly GCF_038615825.1 of Sporosarcina sp. FSL K6-3508. NCBI lineage: Bacteria > Bacillati > Bacillota > Bacilli > Caryophanales > Caryophanaceae > Sporosarcina > Sporosarcina sp. FSL K6-3508. Next base: position 230,572 of record NZ_CP152016.1, read on the forward strand.
AGTATATAAATGTAAAAGGTCATTACTGACTTTTAAGATATAGCCTTCTTTCACAGTGGGAGTGATTGCAAATCCTTTATGATTCGTAATCATATTTCCTTTTGTTGTGTCGATTGAAAGAATTGCATCCATTTCTTTTGTTACTTCATGCTGGTTCATCTCTAAAATGTCTACTGGCGATCCCATAAATGGAACCGGGTCATGTGGAGAAGTTGGAGCTACGGGACAAATATGAGTCGTTAAAATAACATCTCCTTGTAAACGATCCCCTTTATTACTCATATCTAATAATTTTGCTGCTGTCGACATACTGGCAAGCGCCCCATCTCCATCTGATACAAAGCCAGTCATTTCAGGACGAGCGCCAATACCACCTAAGCGTCCGATAATACCTAGTGTTTTCGCTGAACCACCGTTTGTTTTACCGTTTACACCGGGAATGGTCACCTTAATGAAGTCAGTAGATCCTTTTTCTCCAAATACAGTTTGAACAGAAACAGTGGCAGACGGCGAAATTTTTTGTAAATAGCTTTTCACCTCTTCGCCTGAAACAGAATGATCATCCATAACCTCTAATAGTTCTACTACGTGTTTTAATGACATTTATTATTCCTCCATTTTTAATATAGGTGACAAGAAACTTTGTTGCCTTCATTTAATTCTTGTAGTTCAGGCCGTGTATTTTTACAAATATCCATTACAAAAGGGCAGCGTTTGTGAAAATGGCAGCCTGTAGGTGGATTTACAGGACTTGGAACATCCCCTTTTAAAATAATCCTTTCTCGTTGCTCAAAGGGATTCTCTTTTGGAATAGCAGAAAGAAGCGCCTTTGTATAAGGATGTTTAGGATCCTCATAAATTTCTTGGAATGTACCAGTTTCTACGACTTTACCTAGATACATAACCGCAATTCTGTCACACATGTAACGAACAACATTCAAATCGTGCGAGATAAATATATAGGTTAAATTGAATTCTTTTTGAAGGCTTTTCAGCAAGTTAATAACCTGTGCCTGAACGGATACGTCAAGTGCTGAAACAGGCTCATCACAGATAATGACATCAGGATTTAAGGTCAACGCTCTAGCAATGTTGATCCGTTGCTTTTGACCGCCTGAAAACTCATGCGGATATCTGCTGGCATGATAACTACTTAGACCTACAATTTCCAATAGTTCATGCACACGTTTTCTGCGGCTTTCTTTCGTACCGATCTTATGAATAACTAATGGTTCAGCAATTAATGATTCAATGGTTTTACGTGGATCTAATGAAGCGTCGGGATTTTGGAATACCATCTGAATGGATTTCCGGGCGCTGCGAATTTCTTTAATGCCAAGAGAAGCCAAGTCTTTTCCTTTAAACTCGACAGATCCCGAAGTCGGACTGATGAGCTGATTAATCAATCGTGCCAGTGTCGACTTTCCGCAGCCTGATTCACCTACGATCCCGAGAGTTTCTCCTTTGAATACATCAAAACTTACCCCATCTACAGCTTTGACGCTTTGTGTAGATTTTTTAAAAGGCATTGGATCCAAAATAGGGAAGTGTTTCTTTAAATTTGTCGCTTTAATAATTGTCTCAGTCAACGAACATTCCCTCCTTCTTCTCCAATCGACTTGTTTCATGTTGAAAATGGCAGGCTGCAAAGTGTCCTGGCTCTACTTCGATATATTCAGGTTTTTTCGTGTGACAAACTTCCTCACTGTAAGGGCAACGATCTACAAACGGACAGCCAAGTACGGGTTTCCGCAAATCTGGCGGACTCCCTGGAATCGCCGGTAATTTTTCATTGTGCTGAACGTCTGTTGTGATTTGTGATTCAAGCAGTCCCCACGTATAAGGGTGTAATGGATTCTTGAAAATAGTTTCTACTGATCCAGATTCCACCGTAGTTCCGGCGTACATTACAATGATGTTGTCACACATTTCCCAGACAACACCTAGATCATGTGTGATCATGATGATGGCTGTATCGTTTGTCTGTTGCAGATCTTTCATTAGCTCTAATATTTGCGCTTGTACCGTCACATCAAGTGCCGTTGTTGGTTCATCAGCAATCAATAACTTGGGATTACAGGATAAAGCAATTGCTATCATAGCCCGCTGACGCATGCCGCCAGAAAATTCATGCGGGTACATATCAATGCGTTTCTCTGGTTCAGGTATGCCAACCGTTTTCAACATCGCAATGGCTTCCAGTCGGGCTTCTTTCTTAGATATTTTTTTATGCTGTCGAATAGCTTCAATAATTTGATTTCCTACTGTGAAAACAGGATTCAAGCTAGTCATCGGATCTTGGAAAATCATAGCGATTTCATTTCCACGAATAGATCTCATTTCTTTTTTGGACAATGTTAATAAATCGATACCGTTAAATAGAATTTTACCATTGCTGATCTTGCCTGGAGGTGAGGGAATGAGTTGCATCAAAGCAGTAGCTGTTACACTTTTGCCTGAACCTGATTCCCCTACAATTCCTAACGTCTCTTTTTTCTTCAATGTCAGATTCACACCGTTAACGGCTTTGACAGTAGAAGAGGAAGAGCGGAATTCCACATCTAAGTCTTCTATGGATAGCAAATTTTCCGACATTTTAATTCCTCCTATCAGTTACACTCGCATTTTTGGATCAAGAGCATCCCTTAAGCCGTCACCAAATAAGTTAATACCTAAAACTGTAATCAGAATGGCGAGTCCTGAGAATGTAGCCATTTGCGGGTTTAATACTAAGAAGTCTTTGCCGTCTTTCAAGATACTTCCCCATGAAGCAGTAGGGGGTTGAACGCCGAGACCCAGGAAACTTAGCGCAGCCTCTGAAATGATGGCGCCTGCCACACTCATAGTTCCATAAACGATAAGCGGTGCTAAACAGTTTGGCAGCACATGCTGAAATAAAATTCGTGAATGGGTAGCTCCAAGAGAATGTGTGACTTCGATATATTCTTCTTCTTTCACACTAAGTACTTGTCCCCGAACGATTCTTGCAAAGCCGGGGATATTTGCAATACCAATCGCGATAATTACATTCACAAGTCCTTGACCGAGTACAGTCATTAGTGTAATTGCTAGAAGAATGAATGGGAATGCGAACAGTCCATCCATTGTACGCATAATGATGGAATCGAGTTTTCCGCCAAAATAACCGGAAATCAAACCTAGAAATGTACCTAAAATAGCACCAAATAAAACAGCTGATACTCCAACGATTAATGAAATTCTAGCTCCATATACTAGACGACTAAATAAATCACGTCCGTAATTGTCTGTCCCTAAAAAATGTCCGTCAGCTCCTATCGGTTTCAAAGAGTTCCCAACATTCATTTCGTTCGGTGGATGCGTAGCAATGAAAGGTGCAAAGATAGCTACAAGAATCATTAGTATGGTAACAGCCAAGCCAATCGCAGCTAATTTGTTTTTCAATAACTTTTTTAAGAATACTTTTTCGTTAACAGGTAAATTTCCTTCTTCTATAGCAATAGTTTCAGGAGTATTCGGTTGGACATTCATCATTACTGTCCTCCTCCTTTGCTAGATTCATAATTGACTCTTGGATTTACAACTTTATATAGGATATCGACGAGTAAGTTCACTAATACGAAAATAATAGCAATGAATAGAACGGTCCCCTGAACTACGACGAAATCACGTTTGTCGATTGCATCGACGATAAGTCGGCCCATGCCCGGCCAGCTGAAAATTGTTTCTGTTAGAACAGCACCACCTAATAGCATGGAGATTTGCATACCTAGGACGGTCAAAATAGGTGTTAAGGCATTTTTTAATACGTGTTTTGAAATAACCCAAAACTCGGCAACGCCTTTTGCACGTGCAGTCTTAATGTACTCTTGTGAAATAACTTCCAACATGCTCGATCGGGTGATTCTGGCGAAGGTTGCCATAGGAATCGTAGCAAGAGTAATACTCGGGAGTATGAGGTGCTTTATATATGAAAGTAAACCATCGTCGAGTGTTCCCATTCCTGTTGCGGGGAACCACCCCAAGTTCACACTGAAGAATAGAACCAGCATAACTCCTAGCCAAAATATTGGCATCGAAACCCCAAGTAATGAGACAAGCATGACGCCATAGTCTAGCGCGGAGTTTTGACGTGCAGCTGAGATCATGCCAGCAGGAATCCCGATGAGTAACGCAATGACCAATGCAGCTAAAGCTAGAATCACGGTATTCGGAAAACGTTCCATTATTAATTGGGCAACAGGTTGGTTATAACTTAAGGAAGTTCCAAAGTCACCTTGTAATAAACCCAAAAGGTAATCAAGGAACTGTTTATAAAGCGGTTGATCCAGTCCTAGTTGTGTAGTTAATTTTTCAATATCTTCTACGCTTGCTGTTGGTCCTAACATTACAGCAGCGGGATTACCGGGGATCAGTCGTGTAATGATGAATACAATTACTGCTACTACAAAAACTGTAGGAAGTAAGTCGAATAATCGTTTGATTATATATTTCCCCATGCGCCTTCACCTCTGTTTCTTAAATTTGAACCACTGGTTCACAATGTGAATATTCGTAATTCTAGCATTGTTAGAATTGAAAGTAAATAGTAAATTTTCTGTTCCCGTAATTGTGTTGTTAAGTTTATGAAGGATCAGAATATTTGAAATTACCTCTTTACACGAAAAGATCTCTGTGATAGATTATTAACTATCTTAATCGGTGAATCATTGGTTCACAATATGAAACAGAGGGAAGTGGGAGAGAGATGAGGAGAAGAGTACTAGGATTATTTTTACTCAGCATGGCTTTATTGTTAGTACTGGGTGCTTGTTCGGGAAAGAATTCTTCGATAGACGGAGAGTCATCGAACAGTGGAGATTCAAATAGTGGAGAACCGCAAGATGGTGGGGTGTTACAGATTGGTTTATCCGCTAATCCACAAACCTTAGATCCTGTAAAATATACGGGTGTGTATGAATCTCAAGTTATGAGATCTGTGGCTGATACTCTTGTAGTTTACAGTAAAGATTTATCAGAAATTAAACCTTCACTTGCAACAAGCTGGGAAATCTCAGACGACTTGTTAGTGTATACGTTCCAGTTGCGTGATGATGTCTATTTTCAACCTGGTGAATATCAAGATGGACGTCAAATGACAGCAGAGGACGTCAAATATAGTTTAGAAAGATCCGCAAATGAGTCGGTTATGAATCGTTTGCGCGGAGTGACAAAAGTAGAAGTAACAGGTGAAAATGAAGTAGAAGTACATTTAGAAAAAGCCAACGCTGCTTTATTGGCAGTATTGACAGATGCAGGGAATGTCATTGTTCCGAAAGAGGAAGTAGAAGGATGGGGCGATAACTTTGGTGCAAACCTAGTCGGAACCGGCCCATTCAAAATTACAGATTGGCAGAAAGATCAACAGCTTACACTAGAGCGTTTTGATAAATATTGGGGTGAGAAGCCTCACGTGGATTCTGTGAAGATGAAAGTAATTGCGGACACGAATATGATGACAAATGCTTTGCGTTCCGGCGATATTGATATCGCGATGGATGTTAAAGGACAAAATCGTGCATTAGTTGAACAAGATGAGAATCTTGAGTTGCTTACACAACAAGCTTTATCAATTACGTACTTAGACTTAAATAACAAGAAAGGTCCGACTGCCGATCCGAAAGTACGGGAAGCCATCTATAAAGCTACGAATGTTGATGAGTTAGTAGAAGGGGTAAACCAATGGGGAGGAGCTACACGCTCTTATCTGCCTCTACCCCCAGGCTCATGGGGCTACGATAAAGAGTTGGAAGAACTCGTGCCAACTTATGACCCAGAAAAAGCCAAAGACTTACTTGCTGAAGCAGGTTATCCAGATGGATTTAAAACAGAAATTTATGTAGCAGAAGCACGTGTCCCATACGCGACAATCTTCCAGAACCAAATGAAAGAAAACTTGAATGTGGATGTGGAGATTAAAGTAGTAGAATGGGGAACTTACAGTGATACAGTGTCCAAAGGAAATGCGCCAATGTCAATTGGAGGTTGGTCATGGTATCCAGATCCATACTTCTTCTTATACCAATTATTCCATACGGATCAGTTGAATGCATTGGGTAATGGTAAAGGTTATGAAAATCCTGAAGTAGATAAATTATTGAACAGCGCACTTTCTGATACAGCAGATCAAGATGAGCGTGCCAAGTTGTATCAAGAAGCATTGAAAATCATCTTAAAAGATGTACCTCGACTTGAAATTGATGTTCAAGAATCAACTGCTGGGGTTAATAAAAAAGTACAAGGGTTTGATGTGTCACCAGATAACTCTATTCAAATTGTGCATCCGAACGGCGCCAATGTTTGGTTGAAGCAATAAAATATGAAGCAAAGGAAAAAGTAGAGTACTCGTAGCTCTGCTTTTTTCCTTTGATATATGAAAAGTGAGGCGATAACGTTGAAAGTTTTGATTCGTAATGGGTTTGTATTTGACACTAATCATAAGGCTTTTTTAAAAAAAGATATTTTGCTTGAAGACCATTGGATTCGTGAAGTGACAGATGAATTAAAAGATCAAACAGTAGAAATATCGATTGATGTGAATGGAATGTATGTAACACCTGGATTGATAGACACATGTTCTTCTATTGGTTTAAAGGAATCAGGGATTGGCAAGGAAGGTAATGACAGTTATGAACCGTATGCCGGGAAAGGAATGATCTTCCACGTTCGCGATGGGATTTACCCTTTCGATACTTCGTTTAAAGATGCACTGGAAGCCGGAGTAACTGCAAATCATATTATGTCGGGCCCGGAAAGTGTTGTTGGTGCGGTAACGGCTGTTATCCATTCTACAGGAAGTACGTTTGAGGAAATGTGCATTACAGAAGGTGGAGGTATATCATTTTCTATGGGTGATGTGCCCAAGCAGGCTTATTTTGATGTCACCGGAAAGCCGCTGACTCGAATGGGAATTGCTGCGGAGATGCGAAGAATGATGCATATGCTTATTCAATCTTCAGACCTGAAGGATAAGCGAATATTTATCCGTTGCCATCGAGCAGACGACATAGAGACAGCACTGCGAATTGCGCAAGAAGTGGGTGTATCTATCACGCTCGTCCATGCCACAGAATATCCCCTGATAGATGAACGTTGGTCTAGTCAAGTTCAAGAAATTATTGCAGGGCCTGCTTTTCAACCTATAGAACGTAACGAATTAATGAAACTTCACCCATCGATGTATCGGGTCTTACATGAACAACAGAAAAAATTTGTCTTTGCATCAGATCATCCAAAAAGCGGTGCCTCCAACTTGAAGTTGGAAGCGTCACTAGCCATTCGGGAAGGTGTACCTGAGAATGAAGCGCTTTATGCCTTAACAAAAGGAGCAGCCGAACTTTTATCTATTGATCATATAACGGGAACGATTGAAACTGGAAAGTTTGGTGATCTAGTAATCTGGGATCAGCACCCAATGAATATAACGGCTACGGTACTGAAAACGTTTATAAAAGGTACTGAAGTTTATAGTAAAGGAGATTGCTAATGCTTACAGTTTTACGTAACGGTACAGTATACACAATGAACCAATCAAATGAAGTTTTGCAGAATGCCGATATTTGGGTATGTGAAGGGGAGATTACAAAGATAGGCAAGAACACAGATTTACCTTCGGATGCACAAGTCATAGATTGTACAGGTCAATTCATTACGCCAGGATTAATCGACGCGCATACGCATGTTGGATTATGGGCAGAAGTTACGGAAAGACAAAATGATGCCAATGAATATTCAAGTCCATGGACCCCTTTAATGAATGCAAAAGATGGAATTGATCCACGACACTTTTCATTTGAACAGGCTGTAATGGGTGGAGTTACAACTGTTCAAACAGGTGCGGGAAGTGCTAATCCAATCGGCGGTGTATGGAGTATATTAAAAACAGCAGGTGCTTCTTTTGATGACAGGATACTCATAGAAAGAAGTGGATTAAAAGGAGCATTAGGAGAAAACCCTAAAAATGTGTTTGGTAATCAATATAAAACGATGCCGATGACCCGAATGGCAGTGGCTCACTTGATACGCAAAGGCTTTAACCAGGTGCTACAGCTAAAAGATAGTGAAAGAGACCAGCTATCTAAGGATAACTCAGCGTTAGCGCCGTTTGTGGAAGTATTGGAACGAAAAATGCCCCTTCGGTTACATTGTCATCGGGCCGATGATATAGCAACTGCTATTCGGATTGCAAAAGAGTACAATGTCAAATTATCACTTGAACATTGTACGGAAGGTATGCTGATGCTTGATACCATCAAGGCGAGTGGTGCTACCGTAACACTAGGTCCTTATATGACCCCGGCAACAAAGTATGAAAATCGTTTTTCTACAGCAAAGAGCCCGAAACATTTCCATGAAACAGGGATCCCTTTTGCTATAATGACAGACCATCCATTTATCCCAATACAGTATCTCTATTATTGTGTCGTAGAGGCAGTAAAAAATGGATTGGATGAGTTGGCGGGGCTTGAAAGTATTACATGTGCAGCAGCTGCTATTATGGGAATAGCCGATAAGGTAGGTTCTGTAGAAAAAGGAAAAGATGCCGACTTTGCAATTTGGTCTCACAAACCCTTCGAGACAAAAGCGAATGTTCTTGCAACTTATATAGAAGGTAAAGAAGTATATCGCCATGAGGGGATGATACGTTGAAAACATTATGTGTCTTAACGATTGGTCAAAGTCCGCGAGAGGATATGCATGAAACCTTCAAAAAATATATTCCGCATGTGAATATAGTGGAACGTGGAATTTTGGATTCGTATAAACCTGATGAAATTGAGACACTAGTCTCTTCACAGCCGGGACAGACGCTTGTTTCTCGATTGCGCGATGGTTCAAAAGTACGGCTGGAAAAGAAATTTGTAGATCAGGAACTGGGTAAATTGGTGGCTGCTTGTCAGGACGATCATATTGATGCTATTTTAGTTGCTTGTACTGGGAAGTTTGAGTTATTTACTTCGACAAAGCCCATTTTGTACCCCGATTATATAGTAAGTCAAATCGTAAAAGGTTTGTTCCGCGAAAAGGAAATTGGCGTGGTTGTCCCCCTATCCGAACAACGAACCGAAATTTTAGACAAGTGGAATGAAGCTGAAATAGATTGTATGCTTGATTCTTGCACACCGTACCAAGTAGAGTGGACGGAATTTCAGAAAGTAGCAGAGCGTATGGATGAGTGGCCTATACAAGCTATCATCCTTGATTGTATGGGGTACGATGACAAAATGAAACAGTATATGTCCCGGTACACTGAAAAACCAATACTACCATCGAGAAATTTAGTGTTTGCTGCGGTTGCTGAAATGTTTTAGTATAGTTACAAAAGTTGATAAACACATGAAAGGATGTTGAACATGACACAGTTTGCAACGATTGTAAAAGGCCTTATGAGCACAAACTTTTCATTAGATAAATCAGCGTCTATTCTGGTATTGACAGATCGAAGTACTGAAAATGTTGGTCGTAAGTTTGAAGGTGCATTAAGAGCGGATGAATGGAACGCGGATCTGTACGTAATGGAAGATCGAACTAAATCAGGCGAGGAGCCACCTAGTGAAGCCGCGAATCGTATGTTGAATTTTGATATGGTCTTTTGTCTTACCAAGCATTCCTTGACACATACTGTTGCACGTAAACAGGCGAATGCCAAGGACATTAGTGTAATTACAATGCCGGGAATCACAGAAGATATGTTTTTAAATGGTGCTTTGCGTGCGGATTACGGAAGAGTAGATCGGGAAACAAAGGAAATGACAGGGAAACTGAATGCTCATCAACAAGTGACTATTTATACTGGCGAAAATCATAAATTAACCATACCAATAGGAAAGAGACAAGGTATCGCGAGTACTGGAGTGTTTAAAGAAAAAGGAATGTCTGGAAACTTACCTTCTGGGGAGGCATATATCGCTCCATTAGAGGAGAAATCCGAAGGAACTATTGAAATCAATGGCTCCATTGCTGGAATTGGTTTGGTTCAAGAACCCATTGTCCTAACAATAAAAAAAGGTCGATTAATAGACGCAACTGGGGGAGATGGAGAAAAACTGCTAGCTTTATTAGGCCGAGAAAATGGAAGGCTGCTGTGCGAACTAGGTATTGGAACAAACCACGCCGCGCGCATAACCGGAAAAATTTTGGAGGATGAAAAAGCCTACCAGACTGTACATATCGCTTTTGGTTCTAACCACACATTTGGTGGAACCATAGAATCAAATGTTCATATCGACTGTGTAACAAAACATCCTCGGCTTGAGTGGGATAAATAATTTATCTTGATTAAAATGATGTTAAGGCAATTTTATTGCCTTAACATCATTACTGAAATTTAAATACGGCTATATCAAGTCGATCCCCAATCAACTACAATTACTCACTGAATTTCTTAAGCAAGTATTCCAGCCCGTCACCGTCATAATAATTATCATCGCTTATGATTTACTCAACCTCCAACTGAACATCATTCATAACCGCAATTTTCCAATCACTGTCCAGGAACAGTGATTCCTACCATAATGGCTTCGCCTCTTACTTTTTAGAGTGTATAAAAATATATTGTTTCTCACTAGCTTATTTAAGAAATCGTTTAACTTTTTGTTTTTCCCTCTCCCTAATTCCTAGAATGACAACTGGCTCTTAGTCTTTTTTAAACTTGAAGACTCTCAATATGACTGCATTACACTTTACCTAAGCCCAACCATATCACTAGGCGATCACATACTATAGGCAGTGAAGAGGTGGTGAAGAGTGGAGAAGCAACAACTAATCCGTGATGAATCATTTGAGGTGGAGCAACGGGAGTGGAAGGTGAGGCAGCGCAAGGAACGAGGGAAGCAATTGCTGACAATTGTCTCACCTATATTTCTCTTGTTGCTATGGGAAGTATTATCAAGGACCGGAATACTGGACATTCGATTTTTCCCTCCACCAAGCACAATTGTTCAAACATTTTATGACATGATCGTCAGCGGAACGATGGCCCAGCATGTAGGCGTGTCGCTGTACCGGATTTTCATCGGATTTTTGGCAGGCGTGATCCCGGGTATCATCATCGGTTTGCTGATGGGCCTGTATTCCCCAATACGGCACTTTGTCCAGCCAATTGTCATGGCACTCATGCCGATTCCAACACTGGCATTGCTTCCGATTATCATTATTTTATTTGGTATCGGAGATTTATCGAAAGTCGTAACAATTGCGGGGAGTGTATTTTTCCCAGTAGTGATCAACACGGCGGCTGGTGTGCTGAACATTGATAAAATTTATTTGGATGTCGCGAATAATTACCAAACGAGCCGGCGAGATTTCTTTTTCAAAATTGCTCTTCCCGGATCGCTGCCAGTTATGCTCGAGGGAATCCAAATGGGGCAGGCGATTGCACTACTGACGATTGTGGCAGCAGAAATGATGGGGGCCACTTCGGGAATCGGTTATTTGATCTGGACTTCCTATAAGGCCTTTCTATTGCCCGAGATGTATGTCGGTCTGATCCTTATCTCCTTTTTTGGCTATTTATTTTCGCTCATCTTGCGCGCCCTTCAAAATAAGTTATTGCCATGGAGGTGAATGAAATGGAGGGGAAGCCTAAAATTACCGTGGAAGGACTCATGAAGGCTTTTTACAAGAAACAAGGAAGTGTTATTGCGCTCGAGAATATTTCGCTGACCGTGGAAGAAGGTGAGTTTGTTTGCCTTGTTGGTCCTAGTGGTTGTGGTAAGACTACACTTCTGCGTATATTAGCCGGACTGGAACAACCGAGTGTGGGGAGTTTTACGATTGCGACGGAACGAGATGATCGGCCGTTGCAATCGATGGTCTTTCAGGAACGAGGTGTCATTCCTTGGTTGACGGTTCGTGAAAATGTTGCCTTCGGACTAAAAATGCGCAAATTACCGAAAGCATTCATTGAGGAGCGAACGAACTTTTATTTGAAGAAAACGGGTTTGGAGCGGTTTGCTTCTTTATATCCCAAAGAACTGTCAGGAGGTATGAAGCAGCGGGTGAGTATTGCGCGAGCCTTTGCGAATGATCCCGAGATCTTATTGATGGATGAACCGTTTGGCGCGCTTGATGAACAGAATCGATTCATTTTGCAGGAAGAGTTGCTGAGTATTTGGGCAGAAACGAGGAAAACGGTACTATTTATTACGCATAGTATCGATGAGGCGCTCTTGCTTAGTGATCGCATTTTATTGATGGGGGCGCAACCGGGCAAGATCATTGATGAAATCATTATCGATAAGCCGCGGCCTAGAAAGATTGAAGACATTCGGAAAGATCCTGAAATGGCAGCAAAGTTTATTGAGATCTGGCATCACTTACAGGAAGAAGTATTGAAATCCAGGGAATAAACGATAAAAGGAGAGATGGTGTGGGGAAGTGGATGAAGAAGGCGGGTTGGATCAGTATCCTATCAGCGGTTTTGATCGTCGGGGCATGCTCGCCAAAAGAAGTTGAAAAGCCGGCGTCAGACGATGGTAAGCCGAAGTCTGGTGATTTGACGCCGCTTGAGAAACCAGCAAAAGTTTTCATAGCGGAAGACGGAGCGGCTTCAGGGGCGGGCTTCTATATCGCGAAGGAAAAAGGATACTTTGAAGACTATAATATTTCCGTTGAGTTTGCTGACTTTGCCAATAGTGATGACATGCTGCCAGCGTTGGCTGCAGGAGAAGTAGATATTGCAGGCGGTGTATCCACAGCGTCCTTCTTCAATGCGATTGCACAAGGGATCGACGTCCGGATCATTGCGGATAAAGGACATAATATGCCTGGAAAGTCGTACTTCAGCTTTGTTATCGGCAATCATATGGTAGATGAAATTAAAGAATATAGTGATTTCAAAGGCAAGAAGATCGCGGTTTCTTCGCGTAATTCAATAGACGGATATATTTATCAAGAGATGCTGAAGCATGCGGGCTTGACGGAAGAGGATGTAGAGTATGTGCACATAGCAGATTTCGGCGCTATGCTTGGGGCAATCGACTCGGGAACGATTGATGCTGCGCTTAATATTGAGCCGCTCATCGCACAAGGAATTCACCAAGGCTTTCATGTACGTTTTGGGGATGCGACCGATTATGCGCCAGAGTCACAGATTGCAATGGTTTTGGCTTCTCCACAGTTCATGGAGAAAGAGGAGTTGTCGCTGCGTTTCATGGCTGCCTATCTGAAAGGGGTCCGTGACTATAATGATGCCTTCTTTAAAGAGAAAGGGAAAGAAGAAATCATCGATATTATGGTGAAGCATACGGCGCTGAAGGATCCTGAGTTATGGGAGCGAGTATTTGTGACAGGGCTGGATCCAAACGGCAAGATGTTTGTGGATGATATTAAGAAACAGTATGAGACATACAAAGCGAATGGTGCGATCCGTGGGGAAATCGATTTCGACAAGTCTGTAGATCCATCGCTAGTGGAACGGGCGATTAAAGAAATTGGTGTGTATGAGGAATAAGATAAGTGGAGCTGTCCGAGAAGTCATTTTCACCTGACTTTTCGGGCAGTTTTTGTTTCCAGTGATTGCGGGAAGAGGAAATGTGCGGTGCGCAGATGGTTTGGTGTGTTCTGTAGACGGTTTGGAGCGGTGCGTCTTGTTTAATGTTCGGAACCAGGAGTTTTTGGTTCGGTGCAACAATGCTTTCGTTCGGTCTGTCGGCTTATTGGTGCGTTCCTCTGGCTTGCTTAAGCATGTTAGAAAGTACCATTGCTGACTTTTAAGAAAGCTTTATTTTATAAAGATTACACTTCTTGAAATTTGAAAATATTCTATAATAGCCACAAAAAACATGCTAAACTGAAAAGACTGATAATCGGAAGAATGGTGGATGAAATGAAAAGATACATAGGAGAAATCGGACTGACAATTACCGCAATCATCTGGGGCAGCGGGTTTGTCATGAGTGCGTTGGCGCTCGACTACTACACCCCATATCAAATTTTGGCGGTGCGGTTTACGATCGGAGCAATTTTATTGGCTTTGGTGTTCCATAAGCGATTGCGTAAAGTAGAGAGAAACGTTTTATGGAAGGGTGCCGTGCTCGGCTTTTTATTGTACGCAGCCTTTGCGCTTCAGACAGTTGGATTGCAATTCACGACACCTTCGAAAAATGCTTTTTTGACAGGTGTCAATGTAGTAATCGTGCCATTTATCGCCTTCATTTTATATAAACGGAGGCTTGATACGTTTGAATTGTTCGGCGCGGTTTTAGCGCTTCTCGGTGTGGCGGTATTATCACTGCAGTGGTCTGCCGGTGTGAATTTCGGAGACGTGCTGACACTCGGATGTGCTGTGCTGTTTGCCTTCCATATTTTCTACACAGCAAAGTTTGTGCGGACAGTGGATCCGATATTGCTGACGCTTTTGCAGATGGCGTTCGCAGCAGTGATTGGTTGTTTGACTGTCATTGGATTAGGCGAAACGTCATTCTCGATGGTTTCATCAGGAATGGGGGCTGTAATCTATTTGGCTGTATTTTCAACGACCATAGCGTTTTTAATGCAGACGATCGCACAAAAGCATTTATCGGAGACGAAGGCAGCAATTATTTTATCGACTGAATCGGTATGGGGGATGGCCTTCTCCGTAGCTTTGGCGTATGAAGTCCTGACCTTCCGCATGTTCCTAGGTGCATTGCTCATATTTGTAGCCATTTTATTATCTGAAACAAAGCCGCAGTTTTTTAGGAAGCGCAATGTACAGCACGTAAACGAGCGGAAAATATAAAAAAGGGCAGAACTGTCCAGCAAGTCAGCGCAATGTGACTTCTGTGACAGCTCTGCTTTTATCTTTATTCAGCAGAAGTCTTCACCTCTTTAGGCGGTGTGATGAATGCAGTTTTATTTCCTGTTCAGCGGGTATTCTAACGCCCGCTGAACAATAGAAGTACGCAGGCTAAGATCGCCACATCCTGTGGCAATGCCTGCATGACCTACTTCCTGTAGGCCTAAGCCTCCGGCGGATGTCACAGATTTTGAAAGGAGTGAATCGAGCACGATCGATTCAAAATCTAGACGCAATTGATTATTTTGCGGCTAATGCCGTCTGATAACTATGCAAGGACATACCACCAATGATGACCAGTACGCCGACCAATGAAAGTGCACCTGGCAAAGGCAAGCTGAGAAGTACCATTTCACCAAGCATCGCGAAGATCAATTCGACGGATTGTGTAGCTTCGACGGCCGCGAGCTTGCCCTGATCATGCTGTACCATATCGGTAGCCATGAAAAAGAGAGAGGTCGCAATGACACCTGAGCTGACGGCGACGATCACTGACTGCACAACTTGGCTGGTGGAAGGAAGCCCTACGGTTGCCCAGGCATAGAGTGCCATGACAAGCCAAAATGGCAGTGTCATCAACGTCATCGCCAGAACACGTTGGAACATATCAAGCCGGCCGCCGAGCAAATCCATCATTTTCCGATTGCCGAGCGGGTAGGCGAAAGCGGCCATTACTAACGGTAACGTACCGAGCAAAATAATTTTGGTCGATACACTGTTCGCGTGTGGAATTTGAATTAACACTACGCCGACTAGTATAATCAATGAAATAATTAAGGAAGCCTTTGGAATCCTATGACGGATTGTTCGGAGATCACCAGTTTCGGTTTTCGCTTGAAAGGTGAAAAACGGAGCCAGCAAAACACCTGCCACAATGGTCATTTGCCATGTCCCCGCTACTAACCAGCCCGGACTATACCCTGCTGAAAACGTCAGTGGGCCGTAAAAAAGAACAAACGCAACAAAACTCCAAATAAAAAAAGGTCGAGGAGCGGCAGTCATTTCGCGTTTCATTCCAGATAATCCGCCACGCATCGCCACAATGACGAAAAGAAACGGCACCATGAAGAAATAGCGCAGAGCAGCACTCCATAACCAACTGCCGCCATCGAGTTCCATAGATCGATTCAAGACAAACGTCACAGCAAAAAAGAGTGCCGATAAAACTCCGATGCCAATCGCTTTCATCTGATTAACCGCGCTGTTCTTGTAGTTTCAAAGCTTCGATGATGACTTGAGTGGCTTTTACCATCGTGTCTGCCGAAATGAATTCATACTTGCCGTGATAATTCTCCCCGCCTGTGAAAACGTTCGGAGTGGGCATGCCCATATACGATAATTGAGATCCGTCCGTGCCGCCGCGGATTGGTTCGATTTTTGGCTCGATTTCCAAATTGCGATAGGCATCTGCCATGATGTCGACAATCTCGATAACGGGCTCAATCTTTTCGCGCATATTAAAGTATTGGTCAGTCAATGAAAGCTCTACTGCATGTTTCCCATATTTCTCTTGAAGACGGGCCGCAGTATCTTGAACCAGCTGTTTTCGAGCCTCGAACGCATCCCGATCAAAGTCGCGGATAATATACTGATAGGTCGTCTTTTCCACAGTGCCCTCTGCTTCCATTAGATGAATGAACCCTTCATAATTCGCTGTTTCTTGTGGGATTTCATTCTCAGGCATTGCTTCTTGGAACTCTGCAGCGATCAATAGGGAGTTGACCATTTTTCCTTTGGCGGTGCCGGGATGTACGTTGGTCCCATGGAATGTCAGCACAGCCCCCGCAGCGTTGAAGCTTTCATACTGCAGTTCTCCGAGCGGACCGCCGTCCATCGTATAGGCGAACTCTGCGCCGAATCGCTCGACATCGAATTTATGCGGGCCACGTCCAATTTCTTCGTCCGGCGTGAAACCGACACGCACTTTACCGTGTTTGATTTCAGGATGCTCCACTAAGTATTGCATAGCAGTCATGATCTCTGATATACCTGCTTTGTCGTCTGCACCAAGCAAAGTCGAGCCGTCGGTTGTGATGAGCGTATGCCCGAGGTAGTTTTTCAACTCAGGAAAGGCTTCTACGGTCATGATGGTAGCTTTATTTAACTGGATGTCTTTGCCGTCATAGCGATCGATGCACTGTGGGCGTACATCCTTGCCTGTATAATCTGTCGCAGTGTCGACGTGCGCCAGAAATCCGACTGTTGGGAGTTCTTTTTCCGTATTGGCCGGTAAAGTGGCGAATAAATAGCCGTTTTCATCCAATGATATCTCTTCTAAACCGATCTCCGCCAGTTCTTTTTCAAGCATATGCAATAAATCCCACTGTCCTGCCGTAGACGGTGTCGAATTAGAATCGGCATCAGACTGCGTATCAATTTTTGCATAGCGAATTAAACGTTCAATCAATTGTTCTTTCAATAGACAAACTCCTCTCTAAATTGCGAATGCTTTCATTTTAACAGAAGGTCTAGTCAAATACGTAGGAAATGAAACAAAAAGAACCGGACAACTCGTCCGGTTCTTCTGACATTAACTAAATATATTAATCGTCGTGATAATGATAGGCATCGATACGACGTCAATCAAGAATGCGCCGACAATAGGCACGATCAAGAACGCTTTACGTGAAGGACCGTATCGTCCTGTGACCGCTGCCATGTTGGCCATGGCATTAGGCGTCGCTCCCAGACTATGTCCTGCAAAACCAGCGATCATGACTGCAGCATCGTAATCTTTTCCGAGTAAACGGAACAAAACGAAAATCGCAAATAGTACAACGAAGAGTACTTGTACGAAGACGATAACCAGTAATGGCAAAGCCAAACCAGCGACTTCCCATAGTTTGATGCTCATCAATGCCATAGACAAGAAGATACCAAGAGATACATCACCGATCAAGTTGATGCTTGTCATATGAACCGCATCGTCCTTGAAGCGATCGACTATATTACGTACAATTACTGCGACAAACATTGCACCGACGTAGCCAGGCATAACAAAGCCAGTTAAACTGGAAAATAAATCACCAATAAATGTTCCACCTGCGATACAAGCTGTGATCAGCAACACTTGCGTCAGGAAATTATCCGTATTGATCGGTGCTTCATGCGCTTCTACCGAATAGGCGGCTTCATGCTCGACTTCTGTAGATTTCAAGTTGTGTTTATTGATTAAGTATTTGACGATTGGCCCGCCGACGAGACCGCCAGCGACAAGACCAAACGTAGCGGCCGCAATCCCGATGGACAGAGCGGAGTCAATACCGAGACTTTCCAATGTTTGTCCATAAGCTGTTGCACCGCCGTGGCCGCCTTCCATCGAGACGGCGCCTGCCATCATACCGATAAGCGGATGCAGATTAAATAAATAGGCCATTGATACACCGATGACGTTTTGCACCAAAGCCAAAAAACCACATGCGATCCAATAGACGATGAGTAATTTCCCACCCAGACGAATCAGGCTGAAACTTGCACCTAAACCGACTGTCGTGAAAAACGTTAACATGAATAAATTTTGCAAAGAAGTATCCAATTGGAAGCTCAAAAGGTCAGTTGTCTTCAAAATAGTCGCAAAAACGGCAAAAAGCAACCCGCCTACGACAGGGGCGGGTATGCAGAATTTTTGGAGAACTCCGATTTTACGTACTAGGAGAGTTCCGATTGTTAGAAGTGCTAAGGCTAAAAACAGTGTCGTAATTTGGTTTAACTCAATCGTCATGTAATTCTTCCTCTCAGCAATGCAACGATTGCTTCATTAGTTAAGTAGGCACCCAGTTTGACTGTTTGGTTTTGATGGTCAAGTGCTGGATTAATCTCTGAGATGTCAAATGAAAGGGTTTTCTTATGAGACGCTACGGTTTGGATAAACGTCCGTACGATGAGAGGATCCAATCCAAATGGAGAAGGAGCACTCACCCCGGGAGCATAGGCCGAATTCAATACATCAGAACACAATGTTAACAAAACATAGTCCTGCTTTTCAATGAAAAAGCTGATTTTCTGTAAGATTTCGTCCATAATACCCGATGTGATTTCTTGTTCTGTCACATATGACACGCCTTGTGCGTCAGCTTCGTCAAATAATATATCTGTATTTCCAAACTCCTGAATGCCGAGCACCAAGTATTCAACGTTTTCATCCGTGTCAAGCATTTGTTTGAACATCGTTCCCGAGGATGGCTGCTCGTCATAGCTGCGCAAGTCGAAATGCGCGTCGATATTAACGACGCCTAGTTTCGCATCAGGACCGATAAATTCCCGAACGCCTAGGTAGTGTCCGTATGCGGTTTCATGGCCGCCCCCTAAAATGACAGGGCACGCATTTTTCTCCAAGCTGTCTCGAACGGCGGCACCTAATTCAGCTTGTGCCTGTTCGAGTTGATTACCTTCACAAACTATTGTACCCACATCCATCAGCTGGCATTCAGCAGGCATGCGCCATGGGAGTTTTGCCAATTCACTCCGCAAGGCATTTGGCCCTTCTGCAGCTCCAAGTCTGCCATTGTTGCGTCGTACGCCTTCTTCTGAAGAGAAGCCGATCAGCGTGCATGTCTTATTGTTGACTCTTTCTTGAGGAGCGGAAAGTTGTATCACTTGATGCATACGAAATGCGGCTCTGTTCGTCTCGCTGTCAGTTCGACCTGACCAGAATTTTTCATTAGTTTGAATTAACAATATACTTCATCCTTTCGGGCGTGTTACTCTTATTATAGTGGTCTGCATTTATAAATTCTAATACATCTTTTTCATGAATTCATGCTTTAAGGCTATAGGTGAGAGAAGAATGAATGAAAATTAAGCAATCACCGTATTGGAATGCTGCTCGGTCGTGTTATAGAAGTCGTTGCAAAAAGACGTCCTATCTATAAAGCGGATGGAAAGGAATTGACTCTATGAATAAATTTTTGTTTGGCTTTTTAGTGGTTGTTACGACTGCATTGATGGGATCTTCTTTTGCGATCGGCAAAATTGGGTTGGAGTATTCCTCACCTTTACTATTGGTGGCCTTGCGCTTTTCCATTGCGGGAATCATTATGGCAATAATCGTAAAAATACTAAAAAAACCACATCCCAAAACGTTTGGAGAGTGGAAGTGGCTGGTGCTGATTGGTTCGTTACAGACGGCTGCTGTGATGGGGTGTATTTTTATTGCGTTACGGACAATCACTTCCGGTGAAACTTCTATCTTGACGTTCACCAATCCGCTTCTAGTTGTGGTGATCGGTACGCTTGTACTGCGAATTCATTATCGGCTGCAGCAATGGCTTGGCGTAATTTGCGGGTTATTTGGTGTGTTTATTACGATGGGCGGACATTTGGATCTGAAGGTAGGTACAGTGCTTGGCTTCTTATCTGCCGTGGCGTGGGCGTGTGCTACACTCATTGTCAAAGTGCATGGCTACCGTTTTGATACCTGGGTGATGACGGCATATCAAATGCTTTTTGGGGGGCTCATCTTATTTGTCGCTAGCTTTTTATTGGAAGAGCCATTTTTCGAAGTGAATGCTTTATCATTAGTGATTTTAGGATGGCTGGCGATTGCTGCCTCCATTGTCCAGTTCTCGATCTGGTTTTATTTATTGCAGACCGGCAATCCTGAGCGGACGAGCGCGTTTTTGTTTCTTGCACCGTTTTTCGGTACATTGACGGGCTGGTTATTGTTGGACGAGAAGTTGTCGTTTTCATTGATCGTCGGTGGATTGCTAATCTGTCTAGGGATTTTTCTTGTAAACTGGAGGAGTAAGCGAGAATTGGGCAAGTTGCCGACTTAAGGGGCTGTGGGTTTATTGATAAAAAATAGCCTTGCATAGTAAAGATGCAAGGCATGAAAAATAGATTACTCTACCGTATAATTTTTGTGTGCAACAACAGTCATATTGGAAGCAGCGCCAATTTGTTCCGCGTCTGCCTCAGAAATTTTGACGATGACGGAGTTTTCGAGAATCTTGTGTATCGTTCCGGAAACTTCATGTTGATTGCGGTTAAAAGATATGACTTCATCTACATATCGCGAGGCCACAAAATCAGAAATCGGACGATCTTTACGAGGAAATGCCAATCGAATCAACTCCTTCATTAGTGAGGGTCTCATCTGTCGAAGACTTGTCTCTGACAAATGGAATAAAACGTACAATAGCCTACTAGAACTAGTATAACACATCGCGCAAAAAATTTCAGAATAGTAGAAACCTGTCGATTGATAAAGCATTTGGTTGACAGTATACCACTCAGGGTATAATCTATACATAATGCGAAGGAAGGTGAGACATATGGAGTACGATGATAAAGTGAAAAATCGGTTGAAACGTATAGAAGGTCAAATTAAAGGCGTGTTGCGTATGATGGAAGAAGGTAAGGATTGCAAAGAAGTCATTACCCAATTATCGGCCAGCCGTTCTGCGATCGATCGCACAATAGGTGTTATCGTGAGCTCTAATTTGATTACCTGTATGCAAAATCTAGAAGAAATGGATGATCGTTCCCACGAATCGATTATTAATGAAGCGGTGGATTTGCTTGTAAAGAGTCGCTGATAAAATAAGCTTGACTCTTTTTTTATAAAGTGTAATATACCCCTATAGGTATATAAAGTTTTGAAAAGAAAGGGATGAGAACATGACAGAACAAAAGAAAACAACAATCGTGCTGTTTAGCGGCGATTATGATAAAGCGATGGCTGCTTATATTATCGCGAATGGAGCGGCTGCATACGATCATGAAGTCACGATCTTCCATACATTTTGGGGATTGAATGCATTGCGAAAAGATGAGCCAATTCAAAGTAAAAAAGGGTTTCTTGAGAAGATGTTTGGTAAAATGATGCCGCGTGGCGCCGATAAAATGGGTCTTTCCCAAATGAATTTCGCTGGGATGGGTCCAAAAATGATTAAACATGTGATGAAGAAGCACCAAGCTATGCCATTACCTGAGCTGATTGACCTGGCCATAGAACAAGACATTAAATTGATCGCCTGCACGATGACGATGGATTTGCTTGGTCTCAGTCAGAAAGAATTATTGGAAGATGTGGATTATGGTGGTGTAGCTGCTTATTTAGGTGAAGCACAAGATGGCCAGGTAAATTTATTTATTTAATAAATTTTTTCAAATTAATATACCCCATGGTGTATAGGAGGAATACTATGATACAAACAGACAGAATGTTGGACGCGAAAGGTCTAGCTTGTCCGATGCCGATCGTCAGGACGAGAAAAGCGATGAAAGACATGTTAGAAGGGCAAGTGCTTGAAGTGCAGTCCACCGATCCGGGCACAGTTGCTGATCTGCAGGCATGGGCGAAAAGTGCAGGGCATCACTATGTGGGAAATGTACAGGAAGCGGATGTCTGGCATCACTACGTTAGAAAAGCAGACAATGGCGAACTGCAGGAGAAAAAGTACCCGGTTACGATTATGAATGAGCAGCTTGCGGATAAATTGCGAGAGCCGAATACTGTTCTCTTGGATGTGAGGGAGCCTACTGAGTACGCCTTCAGCCATATACCCGGCGCCCTATCCGTCCCGCTTGGACAACTAGAAGAGAAAGCTGCGTATTTCGATAAGAATCAAAATATATTTGTGATTTGCCGTACAGGAAACCGAAGCGACATGGCTTGCCAGACGCTTTCGGAAGCTGGTTTTGAGTTTGTTACAAACGTGGTTCCCGGCATGTCGGGATGGAATGGAGATACAGAAAATACAACAGGGGGTACGAAATAATGAGAGCCATTCAAGCAAGTGAAGTCGCTAAAAAAGTGATTCGTGAAGAACCGTTATTTATTCTCGATGTACGTAATGAAGATGCGTTTAAGGATTGGAAGATTGATGGGAAGCAAGTACGCCATATGAACGTCCCTTATTTTGAATTGTTGGATGGTATTGAAGAAATTGAGGATTCACTTCCGAAAGATCAGGAAATACTTGTAGTGTGTGCGAAAGAAGGATCTTCCATCATGGTGGCGGACATGCTCGATGAGGAAGGGTATTCCGTTGCGTATTTGCAAGGCGGAATGAAAGCTTGGAGCGAGCATTTAGAGCCGGTGAAAGTTGGAGATTTGAAGTCTGGAGGAGAGCTTTATCAATTCGTAAGAATCGGTAAGGGCTGCCTGTCCTACATGGTCACTTCCGATGGAGAAGCGGCAGTCGTGGATGCTACGCGCATGACGAATGTATTTTCGGAATTTGCTGATCAGCTTGGAGTTAAAATTACACATGTCTTGGACACCCATTTGCATGCAGACCATATTTCCGGTGGTCGCAAGTTGGCGGAAGCAGCGGGTGCAACATACTGGTTGCCGCCGAAAGACGCAGAAGAAGTGACATTCAATTTCGCAGCATTGGAAGAGGAGGCTTCTATCCAGATCGGTAAAACGAAAATTGATATCCAGCCGCTATATTCACCTGGACATACAATTGGTTCTACTTCATTTATTGTGGATGACAGCTATTTGATGACAGGGGATATTTTATTCATCGATTCGATTGGCCGTCCTGATTTGGCAGGGTTGGCAGAGGATTGGGTAGGTGATTTACGTGAATCATTATACAGCCGTTACCAAGAGTTATCCGAAGAACTGATCGTACTTCCAGCGCATTTCATGATTATGGATGAGCTGAATGACGACGGTAGTGTTGCAGAGAAGCTAGGCGTGTTATATGAACGAAATCATGGCTTGAATATCGAGGATGAGGAGCAATTCAGGGAATTGGTGACAGGCAATCTACCGCCACAGCCAAATGCGTATCAAGAAATCCGCCAGACAAATATGGGCAAGGTCCAACCGGATGAAGAAACACAACGCGAAATGGAAATCGGACCGAATCGCTGTGCGGTGAGATAAGGTGTTGTAATCGAACCCACTTCGGCGCTTGCGGATGGCTCCCGCAATGTGCCGTTCTGGAAGAACGCCTGCCTGTCACATCGCTCCGTATACCCGCTTGTGAGGCGCCTACTTTTTTTGAGTGGGGGTTAACCGATGTGTTTTTCTAGCAAGACCATTTCAGACTAGACATCAGACTCGGAATTGCCTACTTTAAACACAACATAATGATACCTACCCATTCCAGCGAAGCCGCAACTGCGGGGTCGGCCGTTGCCATGAGACTGCTAGCATGAACTTCGCTAGCTGGCTCGTGGCGTAAGGCAATTCCCTAGCGGCACAGCGGTGCCAGTGAACTTTACTCTGCCAATGGAAGTCGAGCGACGGGACAACAAACTGTAATTTTATTTTCAATTAAAAACGATTCAAAAGGAGAAGATACAAATGAACACGACAAAATTTTTAGATGCTAAAGGATTGGCTTGCCCAATGCCGATCGTACGGACAAAAAAAGCGATGAAAGAACTAGAAGCAGGGGATATCCTTGAAATTCATGCAACGGACAAAGGATCTGTAGCAGATTTGACAGCTTGGGCCGCATCAGGAAATCACAAGGTAGTGGACCAGCAACAAGAGTCCGATGTCTTTAAATTTTGGATTCAAAAAGGATAAACTAAGCAAAGAGGGTGTTCCATTGCCCTCTTTCATTAGGAAGGAGGGAGAGAGAACATCATGAGTTTTACATTTATCATCACCATCTTCCTCATTGGATTTGTCGGCTCATTCCTTTCCGGCATGATGGGAATTGGCGGTGCCATCGTCAAATATCCAATGTTACTTTTCATTCCTGCATTACTTGGTTTTGAAGCTTTTTCATCGCATGACGTCTCGGGTATTACGGCAGTTGAAGTATTCTTTGCTTCTCTCTCAGGTGTCTTTGCTTATCGCAAGAGCAATCTAATCTTGAAGCCACTTGTGTTGTATATGGGAATCAGCGTATTGATCGGCAGTGTAATCGGAGGGGCAGGTTCCAGTCTGCTGTCGGAAGCAACCGTTAACATTGTATATGGTGTATTGGCCGTGCTGGCAGCCGTGATGATGTTCATTCCGCAAAAAGGTCTTGATAACATCCCCGTGGAAGAAATTGCGTTCAATAAATGGATAGCCACAGGAACTGCATTGCTAGTTGGGTTGGCTGCAGGAATTGTAGGGGCAGGAGGGGCGTTTATCCTCGTACCGATCATGCTTGTTGTATTAAAAATTCCTACACGGGTCACGATAGCCACTTCGCTAGCAATCACTTTATTGTCTTCAATCGGTTCGGCGTCAGGAAAACTCTTCACAGGGCAAGTTCCCTATGAACCGGCGCTTGTCATGATTATTGCGAGCGTGCTGGCGGCCCCGCTTGGAGTGAAGGTAAGTCGCAAAGTCAATACGAAAGTGTTGCAAGGAATTCTCGCTGTATTGATCATGGGCTCTGCAGTGAAAATTTGGTGGGATATTTTTTAGAAATCACAATGATTTCTAAACATTCTACTAATAACCCTTGCATTTAGTTGGTATTGGCTTTATACTATTTTTCAAGATGGAAAACGAATAGACAAACTCTTATCAAGAGCGGCGGAGGGATTAGGCCCTATGATGCCCGGCAACCGGCTAGTTATGCAAAGGTGCTACTTCCTACAAACTGTTGACAGTTTGGAAGATAAGAGAGGTATGAGCGAAAGCAAAGCCCTCTTCTTATTTTTAGGAAGAGGGCTTCTTTGTATCCTCACTAGGCTCATTGTCTAGCTGCAGAGGGCAGCTGCTCGGGACGTTTCGGTCTTTTCGAAAAAGGGGGAGAGCACCCTTTTACGATAAGCCCTCCAACGTCTGTCACGACAAAACGCCCTCTTCTGCTTTTCAGTATTCCATCAGGTAGACTAATAAATTCGGAGGGGAAATAGTTATGACTAAATTTCAGCCAGAAACTGTTTTATTGCACGGAGGACAGCAGCCAGATCCTGTAACCGGTTCACGTGCTGTGCCGATTCATCGTACGACTTCATATGTTTTCAGAGATACAGAGCATGCACAGAATTTATTTGCTTTGCAAGAAGCAGGCAATATCTATACACGTATTACTAACCCGACTGTCGCAGTTTTTGAGGAGCGTGTGGCGCAGATCGAAGGTGGATCTGCAGCAGTAGGGCTATCATCCGGAATGGCGGCAATCGCATTTTCGATCCTGAACATTGCGGGCGCGGGAGATGAAATTGTGGCGGCCAGCAATCTGTATGGCGGCACGTACAATTTATTCGCTGTGACACTGCCGCGCTATGGCATCACGGTGAAGTTCGTGGATGCATCTGATCCGAAAAACTTTGAAGCGGCAATTACAGATAAGACGAAGGCGTTATTCGCAGAGACGATCGGTAATCCGAGCCTGCAAGTCCTTGATGTAGAAGCGGTAGCGAAAGTCGCGCATGACAACGGTATTCCATTGTTGGTGGATAACACGTTCCCGTCTCCATATGGCTCCAATCCGATTGAGTTCGGAGCAGACGTAGTCATTCACTCCGCAACGAAATGGATTGGCGGGCACGGCACGACGATTGGAGGCGTGGCGGTCGATGCAGGGAAATTTGATTGGACTCAAGGAAAATTCCCAGGGTTCACAGAACCGGATGAATCGTATCATGGGTTGAGATATGGCATCGATACGGCAGGGGCTGCATTCGCAACGAAGCTGCGCGTTCAATTATTGCGTGATTTCGGACCTTGCTTGGCGCCGGACAGTGCATTTAATTTATTGCAGGGGCTTGAGACGCTTCATTTGCGTGTGCCTCGCCATAATGAAAACGCACAGAAAGTCGCAGCGTTCTTGAAGGAACATCCGGCAGTGGACTGGGTGACGTATACGGGTCTTGAAGAACACCCGACGTATGAGTTGGCGCAAAAACACTTGAAGCACGGCTATGGTTCCATTATTGTTTTCGGCATTAAAGGTGGCCGGGATGCAGGTCGTAAAGTGATTGATAATGTGGAAATCTGGTCACATGTAGCGAATGTTGGTGACGCGAAGTCGTTGATCATTCATCCGGCGTCTACTACACACCAGCAATTATCCGCAGAAGATCTGAAGAGTTCGGGTGTGACTGAAGAGTTGATTCGCCTGTCTGTCGGGTTGGAATCAGCAGATGATATTATTGCAGATTTAAAACAAGCGATTGAGAAAGCGGTCGAAAAGGCTGTTCATTAATTAATAGGTAAAAGCAAAAAAGTCACCGAGTCCGGTGACTTTTTTGTATTTACCGACGTTTCACTTTCCTTCGTTCTTCTTTCAATGACATGAACAACGAAGTGACCATCATGATCAAGATAACGGAAAACGGCAGGGCGGCGATGATAACTACATTTTGTAGCGCATCCAATCCACCGACAAACAATAAAATAACAGCGATCGAGGACTGAATCACTCCCCATACCACCTTTAAATTATTAGGTGGTGTCAGCGATCCGTAAGATGACTGCATACCGAGTACGAAGGTAGCTGAATCTGCAGAAGTGATGAAAAATGAAATGATAAGCAAAATGGCGATCATGGATATTATAGAAGACCACGGCATGCCGCTGAACATCTCAAAAATTGTCAGCTCAGTTGCAGTGGAAGCTAAATCAATAATCCCAGCCTTTTGTGTTTCAATTGCTGTAGTACCAAATGCAGAAAACCAGATCATACTTAACACGGTTGGTACGACGAGTAAACCGATCATAAACTCCCGGATCGTTCTCCCTTTCGAAACCCGGGCAATGAACATACCGACAAATGGCGACCAAGCGATCCACCAAGCCCAATAAAATATTGTCCAATCATTAAGCCATGCACGATTCCCAACATCGAGAGGGGCAGTACGGAAACTCATGCGAACAAGATGCTCTAAATACCCACCGATCGAGTCGGTGAACATATCGAAAATAAGCAATGTGGGTCCTAAAGCAATGACGAAAAATAATAATGCAATAGCAAGGACCATATTGGCATTTGATAAGATTTTGATCCCCTTGCCGAGCCCGCTCCATGCAGACACCAAGAACAAAATCGTTACAATGATGATAATGATGAGTTGCGATAGGAAACTGACAGGAATACCAAAAAGGTAATGCAGCCCCGCATTGACTTGGACAGCGCCAAGGCCGAGAGATGTGGCAACGCCAAACACTGTAGCAAAGATAGCAAATACGTCAATGACAATACCGAGGGGCCCATTGACGCGGTCACCGAAAATGGGTTTCAAAGTAGCCGAAATCAATCCCGGTTGGCCTTTACGGAATTGGAAATAGGCCAGTGCAAGAGCTGTCATCCCATAGACAGCCCAAGCATGGAAGCCCCAATGGAAAAATGCTTGGCGCATGGCTTCTTTATAAGCCTCCGCTGTTTCAGGCCCCGCAGTAGCAGGATTGACTGCATAATGCGATAGGGGCTCAGCAGCCCCGTAAAAGACAAGTCCGATTCCCATACCGGCGGAAAAAAGCATAGCCAGCCATGATATTAAAGAGAATTGGGGACGATCGCTGTCTTTTCCTAAACGGATTCTGCCGATGGGGCTAAAGATCAGATAGACCGAAATGAAAAACAGCATGGATACCGTCAACAAATAGTACCAGCCAAAGGAAGAGGCAATCCAATTTTTAACGTCGGAGGTCATCCTCTCGAAGTGGTCCGGCGCAATCACTCCATAACCGACGGCTATTATGACGGCAACCAAGGTGATATAAAATGTTAGCGAGATTTTTTTCATAATTCCTCCTAAAACTAATGTAGTGTAGTGAAGAGGTTGATTGTGGAAAGAATGTTTTAAACGATAAGGCAAGATTGCTTATATACACTTAGTTGTACCCAATAATCGTCGATACAAACTTTGGTACGATCAGATAAATTAGCATTTTTGGAAGGGTAAAAGTGGAAGAAGATGAGACGGCCTATTCGGCATCCGTCTCACTTGATAAGTAGTATCACGCCAGTTTTAAAAGTATCACTTTTTGTGAATGGTGTGCATATGCGGAATCCTTATTGCAGTGATAACAAACCTGTTAATTATAATGTATAACCCAGTCAATAGAATCGGAGGATGGAGCAGGTTGTTTAATTCTTAGGCATATATGTATACTGTAGCCGGACAAAATGTTTACAAATACAAAAAAAGGAAACTTGGCTCTTTCATAACTATATGATATAGAGGATCTGCTCACAATCTATCATTCGAAGTATTCTTCTGATTGTCTTTTAGGAATACTAAGGTTTACCCAAGTATTATTTTTTAATTGTTTGCCTATATATACGATTTGCCCTATGTGGGAAGCATAATGGGTCAATTGTCTTTCTAACGCTTCGAGCACGATAGTGCGTTTACCACGAATATATACATCCCTTAACAAATGTTCACCTTCTAGTTCTTCTAATGTTTCAAAAAGAATACTCCAACCCTTTTCCCAAACTGCGATCATTTCATGTTTGGTTAGAGAATCCTCTTCGAATTCACTATCTCGTTTCCTATTGGGTTTTTCACCATCTGTGGTTAAAAAATTTGTAGACCTAGATATCATGTTTCCGCTTATATGTTTTGCTAAGACAGCAATACTATTTGAAGCCTCGTTTAAAGTCCAATGAATATCATCCTCTGTCAATTGATCTATTGTATCATCCCCAAGGCGTTTAATGCCATTAAACCTTTCTTTGATGACATTCAGATAAACATTTTCTAAGTTCATGGATAATCCTCCTTGATTTATATTGTTCTACGCCTTGTTAATTAGTTGCTTCAGTAGAAAAGGATTCCACTTCCATATGTGTTCCGGCAACTGTATGTTAGTGCATGTTATAAATTCATGGGGTGCGGAGACCTGGCCAAGTCTTCGCTGATTTTCTGAGCCGTCTGCAATAAAAGAGGAATCAATTTCTCTTTTATTTCCTTTCTGCTATTTCTTCCAGTGTGTGTCGATATATTAATGGCGGCAATAACCTCGCCATTTCGATTTGTAATTGGAGCAGCCACTGAGCTCAATCCCTCTTCGAATTGTTGTTCTGCCAGCGACCAGCCGTTCTTTCGGATTTGTTCCAGTTGTTTTATTAATTGTTTCTTGTCGGTGATAGTGTGATTTGTATAGCTGGATAATATAGCTTGTTCAAAATACTCTTCCAACTCCTCGGATGGTAAGTGCGCTAGCAGAACTTGCCCCATTGATGTGGCGAATGCGGGCAAGCGGGAGCCGACGCCTAACGACATGGTCATTATTCGCTTTGTATGAATGCGTGCTACATATACTATCTCGTCATGGTCTAATACAGAAATAGAAGTAGATTCACCTGTTTGTTTGACAAGTTCATCCATAGGGTCGTGTGCAATTTCCCATATGTTTTTTGATGAAAGATATGCATAACCCAAGGAAAGTACCTTAGCTGTCAGTGCATATCGTCCATTGTCGGACGTTAGATAGCCTAGACTTTCGAGCGTTAAGAATATACGACGAATGGCGGGTCGACTTAAATTGGTAATGGCTGCGGCTTCACTGACCGTTAATGTTGAATGCTCAGTAGAAAACGATTGGATGACGGATAGCCCTCGCTCCAACGATTGTATAAAGTCAGCACTTTTGATTAAATTATTAGAATATTTGCTTGACATTGATTGTATCCTCCTTGTTATAATAGTGTTGTACGATATATGTATATTTGTACGTTAATCGTACAATGATTTTTTTAATAAAGCAAGAAAAAATAGAAAGTTTAATAAAACGATAAGGGGAATCAGTCATGGAACATTCAATTAGGAAAATCAGCACGATAATTGTAGACGTACCGATCAAGAGGCCTCACCAATTTGCGACTGAAATAGTCTCGACTAAGAGCATGTTGCTTGTGAACGTAGAACTGGCTAATGGTCTAGTCGGCGTTGGTGAAGGTACGACGCCTGGAATCTGGTGGAATGGAGAAAGTGTTGAAACGATGAAGGTAGTCATTGATCAATATTTCAGTCCCTTATTAGAAGGAAAAGACCCGAGGTATACAGAGCAAATCCTTGAACTGATGGACATTCACGTGAGGGCCAATCCATTTGCTAAAGCAACCGTAGAAATGGCGCTTTATGATGCAGTAGGTAAGGTATATGAAGTGCCGGCTTATCAACTGTTAGGAGGGTTATACCAAGAGTCTATTGAGGTGAAATGGGCACTTGCCACGGGGGATGCTAATGGAGACATCGAAGAAGGAAAAGAACTGATAGAGAACAATAGGTACAAAGATTTTAAAATAAAAGCCGGGAAATACAAGACTGCTGAAGATGCTGAACGTGCAATCCAAATAGCAAACGGTCTGCGTGGTATTTCAAGTATAGGCATTGATCCGAACGGCAGATGGGATCGTTTGACAGCCATTCGTTATATGGATCGTCTGAATGATGCGGGCATTGACTTTTTGGAACAGCCATTATCTCCATTGGATATTGAAGGGGCGTCCGAACTTTCCGCTATGAGAAAGGTGCCTGTAATGGCAGATGAAGGTTTAGCGACAGTGCAAGATGCCATGCGATTGATTTCTGCTAAAGCAGCTGATATTTTTTCATTGAAAATTCATAAATCCGGTGGAATGCGAAACACGATAAAGATTGCTGCCATTGCCGAAGCGGCAGGTATTCCTTGTTTCGGAGGGACGTCATTGGAAAGCTCTATAGGGACTTCGGCGTGCCTTCATGCTTATGGTACTATTCGTAACTTGCAATATGGCAGTGAACTATTTGGACCTCAGTGGCTCGCAGATGATTTAGTGAAAAATCCTTTAGTTTGCGCAGAAGGAAAAGTACAAGTACCAACTGGACCGGGGTTAGGCGTGGAATTAGATGAAGAGAAGGTAGAAAAATATAGAAGGAAGAGTGAGTAAACAATGAAATACTTTGATGCACCCTCATTGTCATTCTTATGTAATTTGGAATTAACCGTTGAAAAAGCACACTTGCCAGGTGTGACGCCAGTCGGTAACAGAAGAATTATCCGAGTCGAAGGTGGGTGTTTCTCGGGTGAGCAACTTAATGGGAGAGTGATACCTGGTGGTGATGATTGGATAACTGTCAGAGAAGACGGAACCATTATTCAAGATGTTCGCATTTTGTTAGAGACTGATGACAAAGAACTCATTTTACTGACATACCGGGGAATACGGACGGGTAGTAAAGAGGTACTTGCAAGGCTTGATAACAATGAAAAGGTAGATCGTGAGGAATATTATTTTCGGACAAATCCAATCTTTGAAACTGCTTCTAAAAAGTATGATTGGTTAAACAAGAAGATTTTTGTTTCGATAGGTGAAAGATTGCCGACTGGAGTCAGATACTCCGTGTATCAAGTTGATTAAGAGGAAGGAAGGTGTCCGATAATGGCAGAAATACATCATCTGACTGATCATAAAAAGTTAATGGTTCATGAATCAGAAGGCACAGCAGGAACTATCATCGCGGTCCATGGGCTGACTGGCAATCATAAGACATTCTTGCATTATGAACAGGTACTGGAAGAGAGCTATCGTTTCATTCGTTATGATTTGAGGGGGCGCGGGGATAGCAGTCCAGCAGAAAATCAAACATCGATTTTTGAGCATACAAAAGATTTGCTACTGTTTATAAAACAAAAAGGAATAGAAAATCCTATCCTGATGGGGTATTCAATGGGTGCTTATATTTGTGCTCTCGCTGCAAGTGAAATTCAAACGGCAGGACTTATCTTACTAGATGGTGCAGGCATAACTGAAGAAAAACAAAGAGATTTAATTGTCCCGTCTCTAAGTCGCTTACAGAAAAAGTATGCTTCAAAAAATGAATATGTCACACAAACGAAGACGATTTATGAGGGCTTACACGTTGAATGGGATGCGATTGTCGAAGAGATTACAAACTACGAGGTACACCAGACTGCTGAGGGATGGCAGCATAAATCGGATGCACAAGTGATGGAGAAAGACTTTAATAGTTTCTATGCATTTAAACCTAAAGAAGTGTTTCTGAAAATAAATTGTCCAATCTTGCTTGTGATCGCTTTGGGACCGTTAGGTCAAAAACCACCCCTTTTTACGAAGGAAACGTACGAACAAACGATTGAATATGCGAAAGATATTCAAACGATTGAAGTCCCCGCGAATCATTATACGTTGATGTTCGAAAAGCAGCCGTATATTGAAAGTAAGATTTTGGAGTTATTAAAAAGAGTAGAGAAGGTGACTCAATGAAGTCGATAAAAGAGACTTCTATTCGGGAAGCGGTTCAGCATATAAAGTCGGATCATACGCTTATGGTAGGGGGATTCGGATTAGTGGGAAGCCCGCTATCCATTATTTATGATTTAATCGATTATGATGTAAACAATTTGACTGTGATTAGTAATAATGTTGGTGAGCAAGGAGAAGGGTTAGGAAAATTGCTTCAACAAGGTAAGATTAAAAGGGCAATCGGCTCTTACTTTACTAGTAACCGAGATGTTGCTAAGTATTACAATCAAGGGAAGCTTGCATTGGAATTGCTTCCACAAGGAACTTTAGCAGAG
This sequence comes from Sporosarcina sp. FSL K6-3508, assembly GCF_038615825.1. Taxonomy (NCBI): domain Bacteria; kingdom Bacillati; phylum Bacillota; class Bacilli; order Caryophanales; family Caryophanaceae; genus Sporosarcina; species Sporosarcina sp. FSL K6-3508. The sequence goes on from NZ_CP152016.1 coordinate 263,757, forward strand.
GCCATACGTGCTGGCGGAGCAGGGATTGGCGGTTTTTACACGAAAACGGCAGTGGGGACCGACCTGGCAAAAAACAAAGAGACGAAGATGATTAAAGGCGAGCAGTATTTATTTCAAGAAGGACTCAAGGCGGATGTGGCAATTATTCGTGCTTGGAAGGCAGATACATTAGGAAATCTTGTTTACTATAAAACTGCTAGGAATTTCAATCCCGACATGGCTACTGCTGCGTCGTTTGTAATTGCGGAAGTAGATGAAATTGTAGAAGTTGGAGAACTCCCTCCGGAGGATATCGTAACGCCGCATTTATACGTAGATGTCATTGTCACGAGTAAATGGGTGTTAACGAAGGAAGGAGTGAAATCGAGATGAGAGAATTGATTGCCAAGAGAGCGGCCGTAGAACTGACTTCACACTCTGTTATCAATTTGGGGATCGGTATTCCTACATTAGTTGCAGATTATATTACGGATCCTACCATTACTTTGCATACTGAAAATGGCATGCTCGGTGTGACGGCGGCAGAGCCTGAAAAAATTGACCCTTTAATCGTCAATGCGGGCAAGCAGCCGGTTGGAGAAGGGGGAGGTGCTTCTTACTTTAGTAGCGCGCAATCGTTTGCGATGATCCGCGGCGGGCATGTCAATACTGCTATATTGGGCGCGTTACAAATTGATGAAAAAGGAAGGATTGCCAACTGGGCAATCCCTGGAAAAGATATAATTGGCGTCGGCGGAGCAATGGATTTATTGGAAGGTGCTCAAAAGATTATCATTACGACGAGCCATACGGCAAATGATGGCACTCCGAAAATCGTGGAGAGCTGTACGTTTCCAATTACCTCTAAACGCGTAGCAGATATGATCATTACAGAATTAGCTGTATTTAAATGGAATGGAGATATATACGAGTTAATTGAATTGGTAGGAGATGCTACTCTAGAAGAAGTCCAAAATAAAACAGAGGCGAGGTTTAAGATCAGCGAGGGGATAAAGGGGGAATCATTTTGTTCAGAGAAGTAGTTATAGTGGACGCTGTGCGGACTCCGATTGGCAGATACAACGGACAATTAAAAAATGTACGTCCGGACGATCTGGGAGCAATTGTCATTAAAGCATTAATGGAGAGGAATCCTGAACTTCCTGTCGATACAATTGACGATGTCATTTTAGGAAATGCCAACGGAGCAGGTGAAGAAAATCGAAATGTGGCCAGAATGTCTTCACTGTTGGCAGGACTGCCTCAGGAAGTGAGTGGGACTACGGTCAATCGTTTGTGTGGGTCAAGTTTGGATGCAGTCAGTATTGGTGCGAGAGCTATTTTATCAGGAGAATGTGATGTGATCATTGCAGGTGGTACAGAAAGTATGTCACGGGCACCTTTTGTCATGGCGAAACCCGAGCGTGCTTTTCCGCGAGGAGATCAGACATTGGCAGACACAACGATTGGGTGGCGGTTCATCAATCCGAAGATGCAACAATTGTATGGAGTGGACTCTATGCCGCAAACAGCAGAAAATGTAGCTAGACGATATGAAATATCACGTGAGGAACAAGATGCCTTCGCCGTGAGAAGTCAACATTTGGCGGGCGAAGCGCTAGCAGCTAACAAGTTTAAAACCGAAATTGTGCCTGTTGTTTACAAGGATCGAAAAGGGATTGAACATAGTATAGATACCGACGAACATCCTCGACCTGATACAACAATTGAAAAATTGAATTCGCTTTCTCCATTATTTGAAGAGGGAACGGTAACTGCAGGAAATGCAACGGGGGTCAATGACGGAGCTTCAGCTATGCTCCTCATGGAAGCGGAACGGGCCAAAAGTTTGGGTCTCCAGCCGTTAGTGAGATTTATCGGTTCAGCTACAGCCGGTTTAGAACCTTCCGTCATGGGACTTGGTCCGATTTATTCTACAAGAAAACTTATGAAGAAGTATAGATTGAACGCCGATGATTTTGATTTAATGGAAATCAATGAAGCCTTTGCTTCCCAATCTATCGCATGTATTCAGGAATTGGGATTTGAGATGGATAAGGTAAACGTTAATGGAGGAGCGATTGCCTTAGGACATCCCTTAGGTGCAAGCGGGGCACGGATTTTGACTACTTTAATTTATGAAATGAAACGACGGCATTCAAAACGAGGTCTTGCGACGATGTGTATTGGGGTTGGGCAAGGAATATCGGTTGCTGTTGAAAATATAGAATAAAAACAGTCTCCTACATGGTAATTTTACAAAGTGGGAGACTGTTTTGACGCCACGACAAGTTATTTGTTGGCATCATTTTAATTGAAACTATTAACTGATTGTCCGCATAGTAACAGTATTCGAAATAGATGAGCTTGACATAACACTGTTTGTAGTATAGTAACTTACAAGTCCAACCATTCTCTGATATAAATGGCCTTTTTGATTCTGTAAAATTGTCTTGCGGTTAGTCTAGGATGTGTAGCAAAATATGTTTACGATAGGAGTTGTCCTATCAAATGAGATTTGATTTTATTACCTCTGTAATCTGAGACGAGATACTTTATTTGAACGAGGATCCAACGGACGTATACGTTACCCGGAAAACCTGAAATTGATAACGCTTTCTATCTTGATTCCTGAACCCATCGTCATTTCGATATCCGGCCGGCTGAAAAGAATTGCTGACTACTTGTTTATAAAATCCTGTGAAGAATGATCACATTAGAGAGGAAGTGTAAGAATGGTAATGAAGGCAAATCACTTATTATTGCAAAATGTACTTGATGTCAACCCACGAACAGGAGTTATCCAACTGCATGACAAACGTATGATGCTGATGTCGGTTGAGGCATTAGGAATTTTACGGTCAGACTTGATCACGACACTAGGTTACGAAAGAGCAAAAGGGTTTTTAATGAGATATGGATGGTCATGTGGATATAAAGCCGCCGAAACATTAGAATCCCAGTACGAGTGGAAGTCTTTAAGAGAACTTATATTTGCCGGACCTGCCATGCACACGCTTGAAGGAGTAGTAACAGTTGAACCTGATTACCTTGAAATTTGTGAAAATCATTTGGAGTTTGGTGGCTATTGGAGAAATTCGTACGAAGCAGACGAGCATATTGAAAAGCATGGGATTGAGCAAGGGGCCTCCTGCTGGACGCTGGTTGGTTACGCAAGCGGGTACCTTACAAAAATATTTGGTAAACAAATTATTGCCCATGAGAAATATTGCCGGGCTAATGGAGACGCCTATTGCTATTTTGTCGCACAAACCGTGGAAAAATGTGATGAAAAGCATTTACAAGACTTACGTTACTATCAAACAGAGTCTTTGCAAGGGGTACTAGAAGATGTGTATGTAGAAATGCAACAATTGAATGAAGATATTATGGAGTCAGAGAAAATTCAAAATGAGTTGACGGAGCTCTTTCTGGAAGACAAAGATCTGAATGAAATTACCCAAGTAATCGGAAAAAAATTAGAATGTAGTATAGTGGTGGAGCATGCGTCTGAGATTTATTCATCCTATTATGAAACAGGAGAGGATGAGAAGCGTATTACCAAATGGTTCGAGGATGAGCAGATGGAAATGGACCGAGTAGTGGAAGTCTTCAATGTTAAAAGCAATAAAAAGAATTTGGGTAGAATGATTGTACTTGACAAACAGAAACTTTCTCATAAAAAACAACTGATCATTAATCGGGCCCTTATGGTGTTAACTATTCAAATGTTTCATTACCGTAAACTTATGGAGTCGAAATGGAAGCAGAAAGCTACTTTTTTTGATGATATTATTCAAAATAAACTGTTAGACCCATCCACAATGCAACGGCAGGCTGCTATGTTTGGTTTCACAAAGAATCAAGTGAAAAGAGTCATTGCTATGAAAGTTGAACCTTTTGAGATAACGGAGGAGGTACTCAGTTATCTGATACAAAAGCATGTAGGACAAGACCCGTTTTTAAAAGATGGCCGTGTAATTATGATTGTCAGTTTGAATGAACAGAATTGTGTAGAAAGATACGCTGCCCAATTGATTCAGGAATTGCATAAATCGTTTCCTAGAGTGAAGGTGCATTTAGGATCCGGACGTGCAATAAAATCGATTGATCTGATGAGAGACAGCTATTTGGATGCTACGAGAATTTGTGATTTTATCTATTTGACGCATCCCATGGAAAGCAAACAAGCAGACTACAAAGAGTTGGAACCAATTATGATTTTGTTGCAAGGTGCGGATCAAAAAGAAATGATTCGTTATTATACGGAGACACTGGGAGAAATTATAGACTATGACTCAGAAGGCCAAGGAAACTTGCTGTTTACTTTGAAAGCATTCTTAGATAATAACGGAAATTTACAACAAACAGCCGATCAGCTTCATCTATCGATAGCAGGGCTACGTTATAGGATTGAACGGATTGAGGCATTAAGCGGAATTGACTTGAAGACTGGGGCTGGAAGGTTTAAGGGCCAGTTGGCCACCCAAATCTATTACGCTTTGCAAATTATCAGTAAACACAACGGATCATTCAATTGATTCGTTTTTTTATTTTGTATGAGTTTTATTTTTTGGATATCTGCTGCCATACTGCAAAAAGTGCTAGTGAAAGGGCTTACATTACAACTTATTTACAGTTACAAATATTCAGAATATAAATTAGTATTATAAGTAGAAAGAGATTACATTTGAAGGAGGCATATACATGACAAGCAAGCAACAAGAAGCTGTGAAGAAACCAATGACTGGAGAAGAGTATTTGGAAAGCCTACGGGACGGTAGGGAGATTTGGCTGCACGGCGAGAAGGTAGAAGACGTTACCACTCATCCGGCCTTTAGAAATAGTGCACGCTCTATCGCCAGATTATATGACGCCTTACATGATCCGGAACATAAAGATATATTGACTCGGGAAACAGACACAGGAAACGGTGGCTATACACAAAGATTTTTCCGACCAGACAAAACAGCTGAAGACTTATTCAAAACAAGAGATGCTATCGCGGAGTGGTCTAGACTGACTTACGGACAAATGGGAAGATCACCAGACTACAAAGCATCGTTCTTGGCAACGCTAGGTGCCAATCCTGAATATTATGGGAAATATGAAGCAAATGCTAGACGTTGGTATAAGGAAGCACAGGAAAATAACTATTATTTCAACCATGCGATAATTAATCCTCCAGTAGATCGGGATAAGCCAATTGATGAAGTAAAAGATGTTTTTATTCGTTGTGTAGGAGAGACTGAAGAGGGGATTCTAGTAAGCGGTGCCAAAATGGTAGCTACAGGATCAGCATTGACAAATTATAACTTCATTGCGCATTATGGTGCCTTGCCTATTCCAACGGAGGAATATGCACTAGTTTTTGTTGCCGATATGGCTACTCCTGGAATCAAGTTAATCAGTAGACCTTCTTACGAATTAAACGCAGCAGTGACAGGGAGTCCCTTCGACTATCCGCTCAGTAGTCGGTTTGATGAGAATGACACGGTTATTGTATTTGATAATGCGTTGATTCCTTGGGAGAACCTTCTTGTATATAAGGATGTTGAAAAAGCAAATAGTTTCTTTGCCGAAAGTGGTTTCTTGCATCGCTTCACCTTCCACGGTGTCACTCGTTTAGCAGTAAAGCTCGACTTCATTTCAGGGCTACTCATGAAAGCATTAAGGGCAAACGGTACGGATAAGTTCCGCGGCGTACAAGCGAATATTGGAGAAGTCCTTGCCTATCGAAATATGTTCTGGGCGATGAGTGATGCCATGGCTTTAAATCCAAATGAAGGACCAAATGGAACAGTCCTTCCAAACATTGACTATGGTTTATCGTACCGGGTCTTCATGTCTGAGGGTTGGCCACGTGTCAAAGACATTATTGAAACGGTTGTGGCCGGAAGTTTGATTGTACAGCCATCAAGTGCAAATGATTTTAAAAACCCTGAATTACGTCCATATATAGATAAACTTTATCGTGGTTCAAATAATATAGAAGCAATTGAAAAAATCAAGGTTATTAAACTACTTTGGGACGCTATCGGAACGGAATTTGGTGGGCGGCATGAGCTGTACGAGCGGAATTATTCAGGAAACAATGAAAACATTCGCTTGGAGAACCTAGTGATGGCGCAACAGAAGGGCCAAGCAACTGCTTATGAGAAATTTGCACAGGAATGTATGGATGATTACGATTTGGATGGTTGGGTAAACCCAACGTGGATTAATCCGGATGATGTTAATGTGACGTTGAAAAATAAAATTAAAACTACTAAAAATTAAAAATGGGGGTAGTGATTATGCAAACTGAAACGTTAAAGAAAAACGAAAGAGTAGAAGAGGTTTTCAACCTATTTATTAAACATATCCAAGGATTTCTGCAAGAAGCAAAACTAAATCACGAAGAATATACAAACTTTGTAGATTGGGCAGATCGACTAGGGCGTAAAGGAGAGCTGCCTTTATTCGCGGATGTATTTTTGGAGACCCACGTGTTACGTGCGATGTATACCGATAAGCCAGGAACTCAGCCATCCTTACTCGGACCCTATTTCGTCGAGAATTCTCCAAAAGTCGAAGCGAAAGACGGGAATGCTTATATCTTGACACAACGACCAGACGAAAAAGGAGAGGTCATGTATTTTAAAGGAAATGTAAGTAGTACAAACGGAAAACCGCTGGCAAATACAAAAGTGGAAATGTGGCAAAATGATGCGTCAGGAAAGTATTCTTCATTTGATTCGGACGCACCAAAATATAATTTCAGGGGTCACTTCTTTACTGACAATAATGGCGATTTTGAAGTGCGTTCTATCGTGCCGCTTCCTTACTCCATTCCTACAGATGGGCCAACGGGAGAGTTCCTAGACTATACGGAGCAACACCCAATGCGTCCTGCACACTTACACCTCATGTTTGAAGCAGAAGGACACGAAACACTTATAACTCAAGTGTTCTTTGAAGGAGATGAGTGGCTGGAGACGGACGTAGCTGACGGTGTTCGTTTAGATCTTATGACAACTCTGCGAGATGAAAACGGAGTGAAAAAAGCGGAATTAGATTTCGTAATGCGTGAAGAGAACTAAATCCAAATATGTTCTTTTGTAAATACAACCAGAAATGAGGTGCTTTCCATTAAAGTATATCGAGATGGCGAACTAGAATTACCACAATCAATCATGACAATCGGTGCATTTGACGGGCTGCACCTTGGACATCAAGCACTAATTAATCGGGCAAAGTCGAGAGCGGAAATATATGGAGTACCATTCGTTGTATATACATTTGATCCACCGCCCAAAGTGTATTTTCAAAATCAATCACTTTTAACTCCTTTTGCGGAAAAAGAGAAGTTTTTACGGAATATGGGTGTGGATTATACCATAGTAGCTTCTTTCGATGAGCATTATGCTTCTCGAAGTGTCGGCGGATTTTTGGTTGAACTGAGGAAAATACATCCGCAAGAAATATGGGTAGGTCCGAATTTTTATTTTGGAAAAGGCAAAAGCGGAACAACACAGGACTTAAATATGATTAGCAAGACATTCGAACAACCAGTTGTTCGATGTTCCAAAGGAGAAGTTATTTCGTCTACAAGGATTCGCAAATTGTTTCAAGGTAACGAGGCAGACCAGGCCTATTGCTTGCTTGGAAGACAGTTAACGAATGAACAGGTCTGACATAGAATGCTTTGCAACTAGTTGGGGGGTTATATAAATGGATAGTCGAGAGTATCGAAATTGTATGGGTCGCTTTGCTACGGGGGTAACCGTGGTAACATGTAAAACTGACAACCAGCATCATGGCATTACGGCAAACTCATTTACATCCGTCTCATTGGATCCGCCTTTAGTTTTGGTCTCCGTGGACAGAAAGGCAAAAGCGGCGCAACATTTACATGCAAAACCATTTACGGTAAATATTTTAGCAGGCCACCAAGAAGATGTCGCCATGCATTTTGCGGGACGTCCAAAAGAACAGGAGCCCTTTAGTTGGACGGAAGGTGAACATTCCGTAAGATTTGAGGAGTCGCTTGCGTTTATTGAATGTACACCATGGGCTGAATATGATGGTGGGGACCATATTATATTCGTAGGTAAAGTGGAGAACTTCGAGTATCAAGATAAGGATGCATTAATATACTACTCAGGAAAGTTCACTTCTCTAGTTAGCCAGGCTTCGTTGGAGAATGTATCCAAATGATCTAAAAAGCTTCGTTCTATTTAAAGAACGAAGCTTTTTCTTGTGTTCAACATAGCGGTGATGGAGTTAACGAGGGCTCTGAGTCTTGTAGACATGAGCAGTTAGGTTTGTGCAAGGAGTGTATTCGTTAGTTTGAAAATGAGGTTAAATCAATTTTCCGAATTGCAACCGTTTATTGAGAGCCTGCATAATCGGAATTCCAATTATCATGACTGCACATTCTCCAATCGCCACGTATAACCAAGTTAAAAGAAATGGAAGATGAAGCACGATGTTTAATTCCCAAGCGATTAAAAACATGGTGGTCGTGAAGATAAAGGTGTTGAAAATCATTCGCGCCAATAAATTGGTCGTGAAGCGAGAGAAAAGAATTGTCAGCGATAAGGCGAGTACAGATTGGCCGACACCAAAAACCAGATCGATCGGTCCGAGTTCCGACAGTAATAAGTTGGAGACGAAAACTCCGACTACGACCCCAAAAATATAGCGTGGATTAAAGACCACGAGATGATTGAAGATCTCCGAAACACGGAATTGGACATTCGTAAAGCCGAATGGAAGAATGGCCAACGTAACGGCTGTATAAAGAGCAGCAATAATTCCACTGATCGCAAGTGTTTTAACATTCATTCAGAATACCCCTTTAAGTGAAGATAAGAAAACCTTATACAGTATACCTGACAAGTGACACTTTTTTCTAGGCGGACGGTTTATTACCGTTCCTCACTTAGTTTTGTAGGTCTGCGTGGTATACTAAAGTAACTAAAGAGATGAGGAGGAATTTTTCATGCAGTACTCGCAAACTAAAATGGTAAAGCTCGTAAAACAGAGCCCAGAGTTAAACCGACAGTTGAAGGCCATCATGAAAGAGCATGAACTAGAGAAAAGTTTCGCCTTGAAAGCTTTGTATCATGCGGAAGTGAAAGACGGAGGAACGTATCAGAGGGATTATCAGGAAATACGGGATTAAAAATTTCAGGTTGTCTGGTAGTTCATTGGGAAATGACTTCTGGACAACCTTTTTTGTACGTAATAATTATTGCGTTTCTAGAAAAGATTTTTCTTAAATACATAACTGACACGATCATAGTCCATTTTATCCTCATAAAAACGATGCGCATCGTGCCGTTGCAGTCCTGATGAAAGAGCAATACTTGCGTGGTCATTGTCTCGCGCCCATTCGTGAATGAAGGTTAGCAGCGCTTCACCATAGCCGCCAGACCGTTTTGTCTCATCGGTTACTAGATCGCAAATCCAAACAAATCTTCCGTAATATAGTGTGATCATCGGTTTGAAACCGGTGACTGCAACAAGTTCTTCTTGGTCGTATAGTGCATACATGCGATACTGATCTTTTTCGCGTGCTTCTGCTGTTAATTTGAGATATTCCTGTTCATCCAAGTGGCCTCGCAGTTGTTTCATGACAGGGAAGGCCTGTAAAATTTCAGTTTCTGACTGGAGTTCTTTTATGGTTAGTGTGCTCAATGAACTCACCTTCTTTACTAGTTTCATTTACTATTCCACATAGTGTGTTGATTTTCCTTCTGCTGCTTATGTAAATGACAAACACCCATTAATAAAGCAATGGGTGCTTGTCCAAGGTTTATGGGTTGGTAGTGTAATCGTCACCTGTCTGTAGGCGCTTCTTATCCTTTTGAGAATTGGCATTGTTTTTCTTTGCTGCGTCATTTTGTCCAATCACATCAAGGTCATCCGGACTCAGGTCATAACCATAGCCGTACTCTTCCCTCATCTTTTCGTTTTGTTTACGCTTATCTTTATTCGGCATTGTCGTTCACCTCCATTATAGAAGTGTGGTCTTTTCTATAGGGATTATACGATGGCTATGAGTGGACTGAGGGATTTAGGACCGTTAAAACAGATTAATGAGTAGCTGTATATTCTACTTATGGAAACCTTAAGATTTTCTTCATATTTATCCTGCTTCTTTGTTAAGAGTTGGGTGGTAGAATTGAGTTATTAGTGAGATGGGGTGAAGGAAGTGGCGGAATTTACAGTGTTGGTTGCCGATGATGATAAGGAAATTCGAGAAGGTATTGAAATTTATTTGAAAAATGAGGGCTATAATGTGCTAAAAGCGGAGGATGGTCGCCAGGCGCTAGAGCTGCTCGCCTCTAATGAAGTGCATTTACTTATTTTAGATATTATGATGCCGAATATGGATGGCATTACGGCGACGTTCAAGATTCGGGAAGCGCGGAATATCCCGATCATCATGTTGAGTGCGAAGGCGGAGGACTCCGATAAAATTCATGGTTTGTCAGTCGGTGCCGATGACTATGTCACGAAGCCGTTTCATCCGCTTGAACTAATGGCGCGTGTAAAGTCACAACTTAGGCGTTATGTGCAACTTGGGACATATGATGTGCAAAAAATGATTGAAGTCGACGGACTCGTCCTGAATGAAGAGGCGAAGGAGCTGTCGGTGGATGGGACACCGGTTCGGCTCACACCGATCGAATATAAGATTACGGAGCTGTTAATGAAGCACCCAGGACGCGTGTTTTCAATTAATGAAATTTACGAGCGTGTGTGGAACGAAGAAGCGTATAACGCGGAAAATATCGTCGCGGTGCATATCCGGAAAATCCGGGAGAAAATAGAAGCGGATCCGAAAAATCCTCGGTATGTGAAGGTGGTGTGGGGCGTTGGATACAAGATCGAAAAATAAAAGTGGAGTAGGCTTGTCACTCGTTGCCATTGCCCTCGCAGTCATCAGTTTAGTCTATTGTGCGTCATTTGCGGTTGATTTCTTCGTAAATGGATGGGAACGCCTAGGAGTGGCTGTCGATTACTTCGGACGAATTGTAAGAGGAGGAACGATCCAATGAATAGAAAAATACAGTTAGGCATTTGGTCGGCGCTCGTTACGCTTGTCCTGATCTCATTACCGTCCATTTTTCATTATGCGCAGCAACTGGTGGGGAAGTCGGTTATCGACCAAGAGAACTTTTCTTGGCAGATGGAACGGACATATGAAAACTTAAGTGCTACTGTGCTGAATCCGATAGACCTTGAAAAAGCATCGCAAGAGATTCCTGTTACTAAGGAGGAAATTGAAGAGTATCGCAATTTGTACGGAACACTGTCGGAGCAATTGAGTAATATTCAAGAGCAATACGCCGAACGAATTGCGAATGCGAAGGCAGAAAATAATGAGACGTTATTGCTGGCTTTAGTGAAAGAGCGGGATACAAAGCTAGAGGACATCCAGCAGAACTTTGAAAGCGATGAGCATGTAGAAGATAAAATTCTCAAACAGAAAGCTCGGCAATTGGCGCTGTATGAGGAAGAAAAGAGAAATAGGCGTACAAATAATCTACCGATATCCTATGATCTTGTGAATATCGATACAGGAGAGCGTTTCAAAAAAGGCAATATAGGTGCAGCGGCTGCCTATAAAAAGAAGTTTAATGAAGCGAACGGCTATTTAAAAGCAGAATCATTCATGGATGATGTCAATAATAATGGTTTCTCCTGGTACGAAGGCGATGCTGCTGTGAACATTTCACATGACGATTTTAATAGTATCAGTAATAAACCTCAATTTTTCGAAGGTACCGTAATTGTTCCAAAAGAGGCGTTAGCGTCAGGCGGCTTGTATGAAGAAAGCCAAGCTTTTACACGTGGGAAATACAGCATGTATGCGTTTTGGGTAGTTGGCATTCTGGCGCTGGTCGCTTTGTTGACTGTGGTGCGATTCCGACGAGAGTGGGTGCTGTTCTCACGGTTTACTCCTGTCTATGCTCGCTTGCGGATAGACTTCAAAGCTGCTATTTTGCTGCTCACTGTACTTGTGCTCGGTACCTATATCCAATCTGAAATCTATCGTAGCTTGAATCAGTTCACTTACTTTACACTCGGGACAGCCGGTAATATGATTGTAAGTTTTCTGTTATTCGGTGTATTATTTACAGCACTTCTAGCATTCCAAGTAGTCCATTTAATTGAGCAATTGCGTCAGCCGGGCTATGCGGAACAGGCGTGGCGTGAAAGTTATACAGCTAGTTTTCTACAAAACGTAGTCGGGATGTTCAGTAATCGGACGGTTGGCATCCAGCTATTCATTTTGCTAATTGGATTCTTTTTAGCAGGTGTCGGTTTTGTCGGACTCTTTTTGGGTGGATTTACTTTCCTGATTTATGTGGCGTGTGTCTTCTTTCTTGGTCTTCCTGTATTGTTTTTATTCGCCAGCAGAGGGGCGTATTTAAACCGAATTTTATCTGCAACAGATGCGATGGCGGCAGGATATTACACAGAAGCGATTCCGGTCAAAGGAAGGTCTCCGCTGGCAAAACATGCGGCGAATTTGAACAATTTGCGTGAAGGTGTGCGGGTTTCCATCAATGAACAGGCGAAGAGTGAACGTTTGAAAACGGAACTGATCACGAATGTCAGCCACGATTTGCGGACACCGCTGACTTCTATTATTACGTATACAGATTTGTTGAAGGATGAAACGTTATCTGCTGAGGAGCGGGCGAAGTATGTTGCGATTTTGGATCAGAAATCACAGCGGTTGAAAACGCTGATCGAGGATTTGTTCGAAGTATCGAAGATGGCAAGCGGTAATTTGGAGATAACAAAGCAGCGCGTGGACTTGAATCAGTTGATGCATCAGGCGTTGGCAGAGCATGCGGAAGACTTTGCGGAATCGAATTTGGATGTTCGGATTACGTTGCCGGAAGTGCCGATCTTCGTTATGGTCGATGGGCAGAAATGGTGGCGCGTGCTAGACAATTTGCTTATCAATGCGCTGAAATATTCACTGCCGGGAACGAGAGTGTATGTGAATCTTCAAAAAGTCGGCACCCAAGCACGAATTACGGTGAAAAATATTGCGAAATATGAAATTGGCGACAACACCGATGAATTATTCGAACGATTCAAGCGTGGCGATGAATCAAGACAGACGGAAGGTTCAGGTCTTGGGTTGGCAATCGCCCAATCGATTGTCGAGTTACATGGCGGCAAGATGGATGTCGAAGTCGACGGTGATTTATTCAAGGTGACGGTTGAAATTGCGGCTGGGTAAATGGATTCAGGGAAAGACAGGCGGAAATTCCTGTTTTTCTCTGAATTTTTAGTTTAGTGAAGGAGAAAGTTTAGTTTTTGACGAATAGGGGTATATGTAGGATGTGCAGTCTCTATATCGAATGCACAGATGGCATGAAAGGGAGGAATGGTAATATGACAATCGTTGACGGTAAATATCCTAACAAGAAAGATTTAGAGCCGAAAGTAAAAGATGAAATTCATAATGGCAAGAGGGTGTCAGCTACAGACGAACTTCCGTTAGCAGATCCAGCCGATTCAGATTCCACTGCGGTATTCCGAGAAAATGCACAAGACGATACAGGTAAACATCAACCATCCGCTTACAGTCAAAATAAATCGCCGAGCCAAAATTATCATGACCTGAAGCCGGGCGAACAATTTCCTTTTGGTGATCAGGAAGAATTTAACCGAAAATATAACCATGAAGCGCATAATCAATGGAACGAACATAAAACAATCAACAAAACGAACGATCAGTCTTAACATCAGCCCGCTGACATGCGCGGCTGTTTTTAAATTGATATAATAGAGAAAAGTGAAAGGGTGGATGAAATGGGAACAATTCAACAAGCAGGTCTAGCAAGAGGATACACATTAGGTTTGCTGAAGAAAGCAAATGAGGGTGCATGGGACACTCTTCCTGCCGGGTTTTCCAATACGATTCGCTGGAATGCGGGGCACATCTATGTATCTGCCGAGCACTTTTTAAGTCAGGCATTGAATGCATATGAACCGAGCCATTCCGCGTGGTTTCCGTTTTTTGCTACAGGCAGCAGCCCATCGACTTGGCAAGGCACTCCGCCGTCTGCCGATGAATTAATCACGGCGTTGAAAGAACAAGGAAAACGGATTTCACAAGTAGGAGAGAGCAAATTGGGTCATGTGCTCGAGACACCAATCTCTCTCGGTGATCTGCTGACGATGAAAACAGTTGATGATGTCATCCAATTTAATACATGGCACGAAGGAATTCACGCCGGATTAATTGATGGATTAGTACGAGCAAGCCGATGAATGCAGACAGTCAGAGAATGTTCTGACTGTTTTTTTGTGCGGAAAAATGAAAATGGATGAGTGAACCGCGCCGAACCGATCTTCTACGCTATCAAATCAGGTCTTACCTCTCCCTCAGCCTTAAGTCTGAGCAAGAAATCCGCTATGGGACCCTCGGTGAGATGAGAAATTCATTATAAACTAGAGTTACAAATGAAGGGAGGACGTAAACATGAAAAAATTTGGACTAGTGGTGCTCGGCATCATAGCAGGCATAACGTTGGTAGCGAATCTCGGACCAATGATCGCGCTTGCCATATCAGGGGTGATTGCTTTTTTCAGTTTTCATTACTGGAGAAAGAGTCAATCGACGTTTGCAAAAGTGTTTTGGATGATCGTGTTGGTTTGCAGTTTGATCAGCTCGGTTTCGAATATACCGGCATTCATTGGAATCATCGCGTTGATCGGGATGTATTATGTGTGGCGGAAGTGGAATGAGCGGGATAAGAATCCGGACATTATCACTGAATCGGATGATCCGTTTAAAAACTTTGAACGTCAATGGGATGAACTTACTAAGTAAAGGAGAGATGGACAATGAACGCATTCTGGCATCGTCTAAAATATACAGTACAGGAAGATTTGAATAGTTTGATGGAAAAAAAGAATGGGAAAGAAAACCCGCTTGAACAATTGAATCAATACTTTTTGGAAGCACAACAGCAAACGGCAGAAATCGGTAAGCTGCTCGAACGGCAAGGTCGTTTGAAAGAAGAACTGGAAAATGAACGGCAAGATGCAGATTTGATGGCTATGAAGCGTCGCCGTCAGCTGGAATTGGCAGAAGCGACGGGTGAAGAGGAACTGATTTCATTCGCAAAATCTGAAGTTGAAGCGTATGAAGGACGTGTGGCGCGGTTGTCTGCAAGTATTCAGGAGGCGACGCAAGAGCTGCTTTCATTAGAGAGAAAGTTCGAAGAGATGAAGCATCGAGTAAAAGATATGCGTGTTCGTCAGTTGCAATTAATGGGCAAAGAGAATGTGAAGCGGGCAGATGAGAAGATGAATCGTTTTGTCACGCCAGAAAATATATTTTCATCGCTTGATGATTTGCATACGTATATTGAAAATCTTGGAGGAACGACACGTACGACACAGTCTGCTTCTTCAATGGAACAGCGTTTGGATTCATTAGAAAAAAACAACGCAAAATCGCAGGAAATTGTGTAAACTAGAGGAGGAAGCATTGGGCTTCCTCCATCGAGAAGGGGGAGAATGAAATGAATAGCGAAAGCTCCAATAAAGTTGCGATATTCGTGCTCGGTTTTCTGGCGCTTGTGTTCGTGGAAGCAGTGTTCTTTTCAAACGGTAACTTCATCTTCCTCCTTCTCGGTGGAGGATTTATCTACTATGGTTATCGAAAAAGAGAAAAGTGGACAGCGATCACCGGTCTATTTTTTATAGCAATCGCATTATTGACATTGTGGAGTTTGCGAATGTTAATTCTGGGTGTCGTGCTGTATGTGCTGTGGAAGATGTGGAAAGGCACGCCTTCTAATGAAATTTTCGGGTCACTTCGCACGCCAAGGGACGGCGCGTCGGATAGTTTATGGAAAAATCGCTTATTTTCTGTCCAATCCACTCCGTTTTCGACGTATGAGTGGGAAGATGTGCATATGCAAGGATTCTTCGGGAATATTCATGTCGATGTGACGGATACGGTGTTGCCGAAAGGAGCTTCTTTCATTTCCATCCGTCAAAGTGTCGGTAAAATAACGATTGAGCTGCCGTATGATATCCCGGTGCGTATCCATTACGCCACTCTTTACGGCGAGGCATGTGTACTCGGGCAAGCACCGAAGCGTTTGCTGAATGAAGCGTTGCAAGTAAAGGATGGTTATGAAACGAAACAGCCGAATGATCCAGAGCTGATTATTTCCCTATTTACATGGATTGGCGATGTGGAGGTGCGCAGGAAATGAAAGCAATGATAGGTCGTACAATTTCCCTGACACTGCTTTTTAGCGGACTCGTCGCTGTTTTCTTCTATGTATTCATCAATTTGTCGTTAGAGGAGTATGGAGAGTTGCTGCTCACGACAGAAGCGGCGGATATGCCGTTAGTTGCGTGGCTGCTGATGACCATTTTCGTGGTCAGTTTAGTCATTGCGGGGTGGATGACTTCCAATAGCCGCGCAAAAGAGAATTTCATCACGAAGAAGCTGGAGAATCTTTACTCGAAGCAGGAGTTCGTTCCTTCGAAAAAGATGAACAAACAAACCAATCATTCAATTGGGCAATTGTATGACGTTCTTGACGCACAGCGCAACAGCCTGCGGCGCATTACGGATGAACGGGTCGAGGCGCAGGATAAGATCATTCAAGAACGAATTGTCCAAGAGCGGCAACGGCTGGCGAGAGAGCTTCATGATTCGGTCTCTCAGCAGTTATTTGCTGCTTCTATGTTACTGTCCGCCATTACGGAGCAAGCGGAAGAAGGCTCACAAATTGAAAAACCATTGTTGCAAGTAGAGAAAATTGTACAGCAGGCCCAGCTCGAAATGCGCGCTTTACTGCTGCATTTACGCCCGGCTGCCTTGCACAATCAGACGCTCGCAAAAGGTTTGGAAGAATTATTACATGAATTGAAGGAAAAAGTGACGTTTGATATTCGGTACCGTTTGGAAGATATGGAGCTCTCAAAAGGAGCAGAGGATCATTTATTCCGAATTGCGCAGGAAACCCTGTCGAATACGCTAAGACATGCAAAGGCGACGGAAGTAGAAGTGTTATTGATTGAACGAGATCATCTGGCCATTTTACGTGTGCAGGATAACGGGGTCGGATTTAAGCAAGACGATGGAAAGGGCGGTTCGTATGGACTACAAAATGTCCAAGAGCGAGCAATTGAAATCGGTGGCAGCTGCAAGATTGTTTCAGTGCCGTCTCAAGGAACGATTGTGGAAGTGAAATTGCCAATTCAGAAAGGGGAGATGGCAGATGATTCGAGTATTGCTAGTGGATGATCAT
This sequence comes from Sporosarcina sp. FSL K6-3508, assembly GCF_038615825.1. Taxonomy (NCBI): domain Bacteria; kingdom Bacillati; phylum Bacillota; class Bacilli; order Caryophanales; family Caryophanaceae; genus Sporosarcina; species Sporosarcina sp. FSL K6-3508. Next base: position 281,036 of record NZ_CP152016.1, read on the forward strand.
GAAATGGTGCGCATCGGAGTATCGACCTACTTGCAAATGCAGCCTGACATAGGAGTGATCGGGGAAGCCGAAAATGGTCAAGAGGCAGTAGAAAAGGCACTGGAGTTGCGTCCGGATATCATTTTGATGGATATGGTCATGCCTGTGATGAACGGAGCCGAAGCAACTGCCGCCATCATTGCGAAGTGGCCGGAAGCAAAAGTGATTATCGTCACGAGCTTTCTTGACGATGATAAATTGTATCCAGCCCTCGAAGCAGGGGCTGTCAGCTATATATTGAAGACGTCTAATGCAAAGCGTGTGGCGGATGCAATTAGGGAAACGATGCAAGGGCAAACTGTGTTGGAACCGGAAGTGACATCAAAGATGATGAACAAGATGCGCAGCGGTCAAACTCACGAATTGCACGAGGAGTTGACAGATCGCGAGCTGGAAGTTTTATTATTGCTGGCGAAGGGCAGATCCAATCAGGAAATCGCCGATGAATTGTTCATTGCACTGAAAACAGTCAAGACGCATGTCAGCAATATTCTATCAAAGCTCGAAGTTCAAGACCGTACACAAGCGGTCATTTATGCGTTTCAGAAGAAATTAGTAGACTGATTCGTACTAGTTTTGAGCAGGGAAGCATATGAATGAATAAAATGAGATGTGGATAACCATCAAAGGATAAGCTGAGTAATCAGAAATTACGAACTTTTCCACAATCTATCCACCAGTTAATGTGTATAACTACATTTGGACAGATTAAAGAAGAAAAGTATTCACATGTGGATAATTAATTGAATGAAACTTATCCACTGATTCAGGCGTCATGGTAGTGTTATATTTAATAGAAAATAGAATAGGTGAAGGGCGGCCTTCACGGAAAGAGAGTCAAATGGAATTATTCGATTTAATTAAAGCGTTAATTTTAGGATTTGTAGAAGGAATGACGGAGTTTGCACCGGTCTCCTCGACAGGCCATCTTATCATTGTCGATGATATGTGGCTGAAGACGGAAGAGTTTTTGGGGAAATACCCGGCGATTACATTTAAGATCGTTATTCAGCTTGGTTCGATTTTGGCTGTTGTCGTCGTGTTTTGGAAACGATTATTTAGTCTTGTAGGTTTGTACAATGTGGAGAACGGCGTCAAGATGAGTGAACGTTTCAACTTGCTTCATGTCATTGTCGGGATGTTGCCGGCTGTTATTCTTGGGTTTGCATTCAAGGACTTGATTGATGATTATTTATTCGGAGTCGAAACGGTCATTATTGCTTTAGTGGCGGGTGCGTTGTTAATGATTGCGGCGGATCGGTTCGGACCAAAACACCCGCGCGTACAGACGTTGGATCAAATTACATACAAACAGGCATTCACTGTCGGACTCGTTCAATGTCTTTCGTTATGGCCAGGGTTTTCACGTTCAGGCGCGACGATTTCCGGAGGCGTTTTATTCGGGATGAATCACCGGACTGCGGCAGATTTCACGTTCATCATGGCGGTGCCGATCATGGCAGGTGCAAGTTTAGTGTCGGTGCTGAAAAACTGGGAGTATATGTCGATGGATCATATTTGGTTTTATGTTGTTGGATTTTTGAGCGCATTCATCTTCTCGCTCATCTCGATCCGTTTCTTCCTGAAACTAATTTCCCGAATTAAATTGGTACCGTTCGCGATTTATCGAATCGTCTTAGCTATTATTTTAGCGGTGATTGTGTTTTTATAAGAGAGAAAACGACCTTTGCGCTGTGCAAGGTCGTTTTTTTACGTCATAGGCTATAAAATTTTCCGACTTCCGCAATTTCTGCTATCCCGGCGAATGTAGTTTGAGCTGCTTGTAAAATATCCTGCAGGTCACCGTGATGCGGCAAATGAGTGAGTACAAGTTGTCCGGCGTTTGCTGCACTCGCGAGTTTTCCTGCCTGACTGCCGGCTAGATGGCCCGGCGATTTGCCGATATGCTCTTCATATAGATTGGCTTCGCTAATCAGCAGATCGGTATTTTTTGCGAATGAGACGAGTTGATCTGCCCATTCTGTATCTGCCGTAAAAACTACGGACTTGTCTGCAACAGTAAATTTCATTGCGAGGCAATACACTGGATGAACGGTTGGACAAAATGAAACAGTAAAAGGTCCGATTTGTACGGAATGCTCCTCCGAAATTTCAATGCCGTGCGTTTGCTCTTTATACGTTAGCTTGGCAAATTGTTCTTCGTCTTTAGCATGTCCGTAAATCGGCAAGGCGGGAGACGGGTGTCCTAAATAATACTGAATTAAACGACTGTACTGCAAACTGCCGATATCCGCGATGTGATCGGCATGATAATGGCTGATGACTACTGCATCAAGCTGGTCAAGCGCTATGTAGTTCTGAAGTGAGGCCAACACGCCGCTGCCGCAATCTACCAAGCAATGAAAATCATCATGCTCGAGAAGAAAGGAAGATGTGGCGCTATTTGCTTTTGGGTAGCCGCCCCAAATGCCGAGAGGGATAATATTCATGGGAATTCCTCCTGTTCGTCTGGTTGATCTCTATAAGTGTATCCTTTGTTGTATTTGGATTGCAATTGAGACTGAGAAATAGTGGAATTGTTTAATGGTTTTTTAACATATATTGTAGGATCATAAGTCAAAGCTTTCATAGTGGTGGAAATGTGCGGTTCGCAGTCAGTTTGGAGCGTTTGAGAGGAGAATTGGCTCGTTACGATAAGACTATGGTGCGGAGCGTCAATGGATTGGTTCGGTTAGGTAGCCCTTTGGCGCGGTTTGAGAGTGTTTTGGTTCGTCCGTGTGCTTCTATTGATTGAGTGGATGAGAAACGTCTGTCGTAGCCACACGGCGCCTTTCACATTTGCTTCATCCAGGGTCTCGGGTCATAAATCAGCCTGGTCATGAGGCAAAAAGCGTCTCAAGTCCAGTCCGTCTTATGCCTGTCGCCTCTATGCGCCACCTTTCACTTTTGCTTCATCCATGCGATAATAAGGAAAATACATTCTAAGGATGAAGATATGAGTAAATTAGTTGAAATACAGTTAAATGCACAAGGGACAGTGGCTTTAAAGAAGGGTTATCCGTTGATTTTGAAAGATGCTGTGATGACGAGTGAAGTTCATGCGGAGGAAGGCAGTTTGCTGCGATTGACGGACCGTTATCATAAATTTTTGGCGAAGGGTTATTATGGTAAGCAAAATAAAGGTATCGGCTGGGTGCTGACGGATAATGAAAATGAAGAGATCGATTTTGATTTCTTTGACAAAAAAATGACTACAGCATTTGAACGTCGTGTATCGTATATGGAAGATCCCGACACTACTGCGTTTCGTTTATTCAATGGAGAAGGCGATGGTATCGGCGGGCTGACGATCGATTATTTTGATGGCTACTATATGGTCAGCTGGTATAGCGAAGGAATTTACGCGTTTCGTCACCACGTTTACAATGTGCTCGACAAACGAGCGGAATACAAGGCGGTTTATGAGAAGAAGCGCTTTGATTCGAAAGGTCAGTATGTGGAGCAGGATGATTTTGTTAAGGGAACACCAGGTGATTTTCCGATTATTATCAAGGAGAATGGCATGCAGTTTGCAATTGACTTAAATGACGGTGCGATGACTGGGATTTTCCTTGATCAGCGAGATGTCAGGGAAGCGATTCGTGATGAGTATGCGGAAGGTCGGGAAGTATTGAATACTTTCTCATATACTGGTGCTTTTTCAGTGGCAGCGGCTTTAGGCGGTGCGACCAAAACGACGAGTGTGGATTTGGCTAAGCGAAGTGTCGCAAAAACGATTGAACAGTTCAGCGTCAACGGTATCGATTATGAACAGCAGGACATCAAAGTGATGGATGTCTTCGACTATTTTCGTTATGCCAAGCGTCATGACATGAAGTTCGGTCTCGTCGTGCTTGATCCGCCTAGCTTTGCGCGATCAAAGAAGTATACGTTCAGTACAGCGAAGGACTATCCGATGCTCATGAAGGAAGCGATCGCGGTAACGGAGAAGAATGGCATCATCGTAGCATCCACGAACAATGCGAGCTTCAGCATGAAAAAATTCAAAGGCTTCATTGACCAAGCATTTAAAGAGACGAATATGCGCTATAAAGTACTGGAAGAGTCTTCATTACCGAAGGATTTCCGTACCCCGCGTGACTATCCTGAGTTCAATTACCTGAAAGTCGTTATTGTGCAGAAATTGAAGTGATTCGTTAGATGGAACCGTCACAAAACCGTCGGATGACAATGACAATATTTCCTAGTACGCTTGTGGTAACAAGTTGTGAAACGGGAGGTAAATTAGATGAAACAGTTGCTTGCGTTACTGTTCTCAACGGGTGTGCTAATCGTTGCGGGTTGCTCCAATGTCTACAGTCAAGAAGACGGTTATCGGATGGCGGTCATAAATCAGGGTTTTCCTGTACCGAAAAATGCCTATGAAGTGAAGCCGGAAGATTGTACCGATGAAATTTCAAAAGCAGCGAAATACAAGTTGCAGGGAATAGGCGATCAGGATGGCAATCCACCCGCTCATTATCTGGAAACTATTGAAGAATGGGGCTGGACAGAGCTGGTCGATGAGCGCAGAGGAACGATTCATTTCTATGAGAAAAACGGCAAAATTATGTCATTGAATATTCATCAGGATGTATTCGATGTCTTTGAAATGACGAGCAATCCGGAGTCATAAGCGAGGGAGGTGACGGTGTGGAGACAGAAAAACCGAAATTGAACATACCGAAACCAGGTTTTGCGAAGGCCTTCGATGTGCTGACTGTCGCGTTATTCGCAGCGTGTCTAGTCTATTTACTTTTGCATTGGAATCGCCTGCCCGACCAAATTCCGGCCCATTTCGGCGCAAATGGAGAAGTGGATCGATGGGGTTCTAAATTCGAGCTATTCATCTTGCCAGCTATTGCCATCTTTTTGTGGATCGGTCTGTGGGTTTTGGAAAAATACCCGCATTTGTATAACTACATTAATTTGCGCCCTGATAATGTTGAAATACAGTACCGCTACGGCATGGTTTTTATGAATGTCACGAAAAACATGTCCACGCTTTTGATGGTGTTCATCATGTGGCAATTGACTGACATCGCATTGGAACGAACCGAGTCCCTGAACATGCCCATTTTCATCGGCATATTGGCTGTCTTGTTCATTTCGATTGGGTATTATTTTTATCGAATGATGAAGCTATAGGCAATCTATGAAACCTACTCGCACCTCTTACCGTATACAAATGGTAAGAGGTGATTTTAATGAAATGGAAACTTCTACTTGTTGCTTTGCTCACATTCATTCTATTCCCCGCGCCAGCAGGAGCAGTCGACTTTACAATACCGAATGTGCAAATCAACGCCCAATTGCAACCGGACGGCACTGTGCTGGTAAATGAGCAACACACCTATGAATTCGATTCGAAATTCAACGGAATCATCCGTGAAATCAAACCGATAACCGACGCTTCTATCGTACAGTTTGAAGCCTATGAAAATGGCAATAGACTAAAAGTCGAGAAAAAGAATGATGAATATCGAGCCCACCGTAAAGGGAAGAAAGAAACGATTGACTTTGAATTGCGCTACCAAATTAAAGATGGAATGAAAAAATACGAAGATGGGGCGGAATTTTACTGGCCGTTCTTCGATGACCGCAATGAAACAGACTACGGCAACATGACGATCAGCGTTACGCCTCCTGACCGTGCAAATAATGCAAGTTTTCTCGGCTATCATAGCGCGGAAAACAAGGGATCTCTTCAAGAAGACGGCAGTGTGGTATTTGCTCTCGGTGAAGTGGACTCGGGAGAAAACGGTGATATTCGTGTCGTCTACGAATCTTCTTTATTTCCAGGGATGAAGGCGATGGATGGAAAAATCCGGCCGGATGTCGAAGCAGATCGAAAGCTTCAGGAAATCGAACGAGCAAAATACGCTGCCAACAGAGAACGGACAAAGACATTTGGAGGCATCACGTTAGGAGCGGGGCTTCTAATTGTCGTATTGATCAGTGCAGTGGTCAGATCTAGAAAAAACAGATATGTTAAGGACGCTCAAGCGCAAATCAGTTCCCATGGCTTTTTCGTTCCTGCTTATGACATGAGCTTGCCAGCCACTCTATTCTTCAAAAAAGGCGCGGCAACTGTCGAATTAATGTCAGCGGCGCTATTAGATTTGGTCCGCAAAGGCTATGTGCGTCAATTGTCAGACGAAAAGTTTGAGTTAGTGGACGCCAACGTGGACCATGATCATGAGCAACAACTGATTCAGCTTTTGTTCTTTCAAGTGGGCAGTAATGAGCGTTTCACATTGTCACAGTTGAAAGCTTACACGAAAGACGAGAAAAATTATGATACATTCCAAAATTCATTTACGATTTGGCAGCAATTACTGAAGCATGAAATGAAGCAATATGACTTGAAAGAATCGAGCGCAAGGCTACGTTGGATCCTCGCCCTACTAGGCTTGGCAGGCGTTACACTCGCTATCTTTTTCGGAGCGTATGATCTGTATATTCTGATGTTCACGGCGATTATCCTCGCCTTGTATACCCTAGTATTCATTTTATTCTATAGTCCTCACAACTTTGCAGGTATTCTCATGCTTATGGAATGGATGCAAGTAGAGAATTGGATGAATGATATGAACACGGAAAAATGGGAAGCGCTATCCACCGATGATAGGTTTCGTGTCCTCGTCTATGGAGTCGGTATAAAACATCCTGAGCTTGAATCCTATTATGAAGAGTTTGCAAGTATTCAAAAACGCCTCAACCAAAATCAGTATGCAGATAACGGCATTGGAGGCAGCTTAGTCTACAATCCTGTATTCTTGTCGGGATCATTCAATCAGGCTTCTTCTAACGTATCTTCCAACGCACCAAGCAGTTCAAGCAGCGGGGGCGGTGGAACGGGTGGCGGCGGAGGAGGGTCAGGAGCTTTTTAAGACCTAAAGCAGAAGGTGGCGTTTAGGCACGACAGGTGTTGGAGATCCTGTCATCAACAGCCGAATGAAGAAGGAGAGGAAACATGGGGAAAACAATCGTCTGGTTCCGGAAAGATCTGCGCCTGCATGACCATCCAGCATTAGTAGAGGCGGCAGCCCATGGAGAAGTGGTGCCGGTTTTCATTTTGCCGGAATCACGTCAAGAGGCATCGGACTGGTGGCTGCATCATAGTTTATTGGAACTGCAAAAGAAATTTGCGGAACGTCAAATACAATTGATTGTACGTAAAGGGTCTCCTGTTGGACAGCTGCTTGCCGTTCAACAAGACAGCGGAGCGGAAGGTATCGTTTTCAATGAACTTTACGATCCGGCGAGCCGCCGGCAGGAACAGGATGTGCTGTCTGCTTTCTTGGATTTAGAAGTGCAGGTCCGTTCCCATCAAGGGACGTTGCTAGTACCGCCGACGTTGATTCTCAATAAAACATGTGAACCGTATAAAGTTTTCACGCCCTTCTGGAAACGTCTGCGTCAAGAACGAGTGGAGCAATCATTGCCAGTTCCCAACATGCTGCCATCGTCCACGTTGCTTACTTCTTTGCCTGATAGTAAATGGGATTTGTTGCCTGGACCGTCTTGGCATGGAAAGTTTATACACTACTGGCGTCCTGGAGAAGCAGCCGCTATTGAATGCTGGAAAACGTTCAGCGGGCAAGGATTGAGTTCCTATAAAGAGGGAAGGGACATCCCTGCAAAGCCTCATGTGTCCCGGTTATCCCCCTATTTGGCTGCCGGCAATATCAGTGTCCGCTCGTTATGGCATGCGGCTCTTCATCAGGCAGAATTTATCGGAGATGATCAGACGGAAGCATTTTTACGGCAGTTGGCATGGCGAGATTTTGCTCACTACCAGTTGCTTTACTTTCCGAAGATGCTTGACCGGCCTATACGTCCTGAGTTTGATCGCTTCCCTTGGCAAGAGGCGGGTGAACACCTGGCCGCCTGGAAAACGGGGCGGACCGGCTATCCTTTAGTGGATGCAGGCATGCGGGAACTTTGGGAAACAGGCTATATCCATAATCGTGTGCGGATGGTTGCCGCTTCATTTCTGGTCAAACATCTACTGGTGGATTGGCGGGAAGGACAAGCTTGGTTCGAGCAGACACTGGTGGATTGGGATGCGGCCAATAATGCGATGGGATGGCAATGGGTGGCAGGAAGCGGCTGTGATGCTTCGCCATATTTCCGAATTTTTAATCCGACAGTACAAGGCGATAAGTTCGACGGGGCGGCTGGGTACGTGAAAAAATGGCTGCCTGAGTTGGAGAGTATGCCGGAGAAATTTGTGTTCCGTCCGGCAGAAGCCCCTGCGGATGTCCTGTCAACGGCAGGTGTAAGGTTGGGAGGCAACTATCCTCTGCCGATTGTCGACCATCAAGCAGCCCGCGCCCGTGCATTGGAGGCATATGATTTATGCAGGAAGCCTGCCGGTTCTTAAACTTCATCGATGGATTCGATGAGATGTATATGGGTCAGTTTTAGTTGATTGGATAAAAGAAGGGATCCGTGTCCCCCTAAATAAAACTTGATATCGGGACAGCTTCCTGCGAACCGATCCAGTTCTGCAATAAAACCTGGATGTGTTTCAAAAGGCAAAGTGGTGGAAGCGGACAGCAATACTTTGTCAGGACGAATTTTTTCCACAAATGACTGAATGGCTCCGAGAGCAGGCGAGGCGCCGATCATGACGGTCCTCCAGCCGCGGAGCATTAATTGCAGCAAGATAATATGGACAGGAATTTCGTGTAATTCAAATGGCAGACAAGCACCCAGCAGTATAGGAGAGCCTTCTCGGTATTGGAAGTTGCGTCGTACCTGAACAAGCTGATCTCGTACAACCAGACTGGATAGGGCTTCCTGATATTCGCTCCACGTACCGCTTTCCCAGTTATCGCCGACTTTCTTCAAAAAAGGAATGACGATTTGTTGCAGATATAGCTCCAATCCTAATCGGTGGTAAGCCGTTTGCAATAAAAGATTTAATTCCAATTCATCGCAGTTTGTGCCGTGATGCAGGAGTTCGCGCAAAATGGTGTCCTGGTATGTGTCCTCAGGTTCGGATTCCTGGGCGGAAGTCCGTTTGGATTTTGCCATTTTTGCCGATTGAGAAAGAGCGAATCCTTCTTCTGAGTAGCGTTTCATCAGCAAAAAGAGCTGAACGTCTTCTTCGCGGTAGACACGGTAGCCGTTCGCCAGCCGCTGCGGCACCACGACTTCATAGCGCTCTTCCCATTTCCTCAGGACTTGCCTCGACAAGCCCGTTCGATCCGCGACCTGTTTAATTGTATAGGTAGGTTTTTCAGATAAGGGCTTCACAGCAAACAACCTTTCTTCAACTAGTGATTATCTACGCACCGTACATTTCTCTCCTTATAACATTATACATAGATTTGACGTGGTGAGTCAAACCTGCTAGTTTTACTGCATAGGAAGGTGTCTAAATGAACAGTAGAATAGTTCTGGAAGCGACATGGATCGGCTTTCTATCCGGTATGGTAATGGCACTTTTTCTGGGAATGATGCAGAACGTCACGGGTCATCAGGTATATACACTTCTCTTGAATGTTGATTATATACCAATAATGAAAGAGTATCATTTCCCTGAATCAATTGAAGTGCTTTTCCACTTGATTGTTTCTGTTATATTGTGCATCATTTTGGCAATCATCTATTCAAAAAGCGAGAGGATTCCCAAGAAACGCATAATTTACTTTTCTCTTATCGTAAATGTGGTGATAGGTCTTCTATTGTATCCTACTACATCCTTTTCTGAACGTACACCAAGCATAACGAGTATATCCGCATGGTTTTGGTGGACGGCTGCACATGTGATTTTCGGTGTATTAGTGGGTATATTATTAAGAAGCCGCATAAAGTAAATAGAAACTTACTCTGATCTCTAGCATTTTTCTCCAGATCTATGTATACTAAGTTTTAACAAACATTATACAAAGATTGAACAGCGTATAGATGCGTTTAAGAAAAAGGAGAGTCAGCCCCATGTGGATCACGAAAAAACATCAACCGCTTTCAATAGTACCGACTATTTCCACCATCCCTATTAAACTGCAAGTATCCACCAGAGAAGTTCAGCTGCAGTTGGATGCTATTAAGTTGAAAGAGCGTGATCTGCAGCTATTGCGGGCCTTGAAGGAACCAATGCAAAACCGGGTGAATGATATTGTCAATGCTTTCTATGAAAGTGTAACGGCTGTCCCGCATTTATCCGATACGATTCAGGAGCACAGCAACAGGGATTATTTAAGCAAGACATTGGCAACGCATTTAGGCGGCTTATTCGATGGAGTCATTGATGAAGCGTATCTGGCCAACCGGAATAAAGTCGCGCAGTCTCATTTGCGTATAGGGTTAGAACCGAAGTGGTACGTTGCAGCGTTCCAGAACTTGCATGCGACAATGCTGGACATATTGTTTTCATTGGAATTGGAGCGAAGTGAAGAGCAGGAAATGATTGTGGCTTTAAGTAAAATTTTGAATTTCGAGAAGCAGCTCGTATTGGAAGCATTTGAGAAAAGTACGAATGAAGCGATGCGCATGCAGCAGCAGGAAATCAAAGCGGAGGTGAAGAAGCATATTGGCAGTATCGCGTTGGAAATTGAGGAGAAATCTGAGTCTACGTATTCGGTCGTGCAAGATTTAGTGGAGCGATCTGCAGAACTTGACAGTAAAATAAAGGAAAGTATAATTCGCTCTGAAATGTCAGCGGTTCAAGCGCAGTCAGGAGTTGAGCAGATGGGGCAGCTCGTCTATACATCGGAAACGATTGTCAAAGAAACGAAAGGAATGGCGGTGCTGATTGACGAACTGAATCAAGCCTCCATGCAAATTGAGGAAGTTGTACGATTGGTGAAAACCATAGCGGATCAAACCAATTTATTGGCCCTCAACTCGGCGATTGAAGCAGCACGTGCGGGAGTTCACGGAAAAGGGTTCGCCGTGGTGGCGGATGAAGTGCGAAATTTAGCCTACCAGACCAAGCGATCCACTGATACGATTGCTCAACTCGTAGCGGAATCAAAGTTGAAAACGCTGGCTGTCCATCAGGCGATCGAGAATGTGACAAAATTCGCGGATATGGGGATGAAAGAGACAGAGTCATCCAAAGAGACTTTGCAGAATATTACGGGTACCGTCCATTTGACGATTCAAGATATCAACCATTTTTCCGATCATATGAAAAGCCTGCGCGAAGTCATCACATCGATCGGCGGCGTGTCAAAAGAGGTAGTCTCGACATCTTATGAATTGGAAGAAGCAATAGACGTTTTATAAAGGAAGTGAAAAGCAGATGTTTTTAGCATGGAGCGAAATCAAACGAAATAAATTGAGATTTTTATTGATCACTTCAATTTTATTGCTCGTATCCTTTTTAGTGTTTTTCTTATCAGGGCTCGCCGCAGGGCTGGCGAATATGAATAGGGAAGCAGTTGATAAATGGCATGCGCAAGCAGTTGTACTGACCGAAGAATCGGATAAAAGTCTTTATCAATCTTCATTGGATAAGGGGGAAGCTGACGGACTGGGTGCGAAGGAAACAGCAGTCATCGGTCAGATGGGCTCCATTGCGGATAATGGCAAGGTGAAGAAAAATGTCGTTCTATTTGGGATCGAGCCGGAAGGTTTCATTATGCCGAAAGTGAGCGAAGGGGAGGTAGCGTTTTCCGTAGAAAACGGCGTCATTGCGTCGGATGTATTGAAAGACGAGGGCTTTGCGATCGGCGACACGCTTGAATTGTCATCGTCCGATACGAAGCTTGAGATTATCGGATTCACCGATCAGGCACGTTTCAACGCAGCACCTGTACTGTATATCGACTTAGATGATTTACAGCATCTCAAGTTTGGAGATGCTGCAGAGATAAATGCCGATTTAGTCAACGCAATCGTTGTGAAAGACACCAATTGGAGCAAATTAAAAGTGCCAGAAGACTTGGAAATCATCGAAGTAGAAAATTTCATTAAAAATTTACCGGGCTATACCGAGCAGAACATGACGTTGACGTACATGATCTACTTCCTGTTCGTCATCTCTGCTGCGATTGTGGCGATTTTCCTCTATGTGCTAACAGTGCAGAAGATCAGCATGTTCGGATTGATGAAAGCACAAGGTATTTCGAGCGGCTATTTAGCGAAATCTGTTGTCGCGCAGACTTTTATACTGGCGACAATCGGTGTCGTGGTCGGATTCGGATTGACATGGCTTGCGGGAAGTTTCTTGCCGAGTGCGGTCCCTGTCCAATTTGATTTGCAGACGATGATCATTTACGGACTCATTTTGATCACAGTAGCGATCTTAGGTGCAGTTATATCGGTCTGGACGATCATTCGGATTGATCCGCTTGAAGCGATAGGAGGGTAAACGATGGTACTGGAACTACGAAATGCGAAAAAGACGTTTGGCGAAGGGAATACATTGGTCGAAGCGTTGAAAGAGACCAATTTCAAAGTGGAACGAGGCGAGTTGGTCGCGGTCATAGGGCCCTCCGGTTCTGGAAAAAGTACATTCCTGACTATAGCAGGCGGGCTGCAGGCACCAAGTGAGGGCCAAGTGATCATCAATGGCAATGAATTGTCGAAACTCAATGAAAAACAGCGCTCCAAAATTCGTCTGCAGGAAATTGGCTTCATTTTGCAGGCATCCAATTTGGTGCCGTTCCTGTCAGTCGATGAGCAACTTGAATTGCTGAATAAAGTGAAGAAAGGCAATATGCCAAATGATGAACGGCAACAGCTGTATAAAGACTTGGGTATTACGAAGTTGCGTAAGAGTTATCCTTCCGATTTGTCGGGCGGGGAACGGCAACGTGTTGCAATCGCCAAGGCGTTGTTCAGTAATCCAGCGATTATTTTAGCCGATGAGCCGACTGCTTCACTCGACTCAGATCGAGCATTCGAAGTGATGGAACTGCTGCAACACGAAACAAAATCGAAGCAGACAGCAACCATTGTCGTGACGCATGATATCCGGCTCATTAAGTATTTTGATAAAGTTTATCGAATGACAGACGGTGTGCTGGAATTGGATATGACCGCTTATGAATAACCGGAAATGCTCATAAACTATATTGCACCAATAAAAAAAGCTATGCATCCAGCACGGATGCATAGTTTTTAGCGTTCGGCTTTATTCTCACGGTGGTATTCAGAAATTTGCACGACTCTTACATTGCTAGTGTCCAGTTCATGATATATTTCGCGGCTGTCAAAAAAAGCAACATACTGCCCGCGCTCGTCGTGGACTAGACTTTTTGCTTCTTCAAAGGAATCCAAATGAACAAATCGTCGAATGTAATGATCTTCGTCAAAAAAGTACGTAATTTTGAACTCTTTCATTTACCTGGCTCCTCTTTTTTTACTCGTCATCCCAATAAACCTGCCGCAATCTTCCGGGCTTCTGTGATATCTTTCGTGCCGTGGATTAGCATGCGGCCATCGCGAAATAAAACTAGTCGGTGGTCATTGTATTCACAAGATACCAAATAGGGATTATGCAATAAATTCGAGACCGTCTCGCGTATCGAGTCAGCAAATGGAGCGAGTTCCACTTGCCGGTTCTTAGGCCAAGTCAACTGTACAGTGTCGCGTCCGCATAGCACGGCTGTTCGAACGACTTCGGAAGCTGATAAAAACGGATAGCTTGGCTGTGCTGAACAACTTGGACAACTAGATTTCTTCATGTTTTTGACTTCCATCGATGCACATTCATCTGTCCATAAATCCGTGGATTCCAAGCGTGGATCCAATTCCGCTCCTATCACATACTTCAGCAGCTGTGCTACTTGGCGTGCAGCAGTCGTCACGACAATCGGGCTGATTACGCCGACCGTGTCACAAGTCAAGGACTGTGGGGGCAACGCTTCGAGCAGACAATGCAAGCAAGGCTGTTCCTCGGCAACTCCGATAGGAAACGTCAATCCATAGCTCCCCACACAAGCGCCCATAAAAAAAGGAATATTTAATTGTAGACAAGCGTCATTTGCGAGTAATCGCGTTTCAATATTATCTGTGCCATCGAGCACCATGTCATGGCCTTCAAATAACTCCAGCACATTTTCTGGCGTCACATCTGCTACGACTCCTCGGATTTTCACATCACTGTTGATCTGGCGCAGTCGTCTTTCCGCAGCGGCGGCTTTCGGTAATTGCTCGACAACGTCTTGCTCAGCGTACAACTGCTGACGATGCAAATTGGACCATTCCAAAATATCGCGATCTACAATTGTTAATTCACCAACACCTGCGCGTACAAGCATTTCGGCTCCGGATGAACCAAGTGCCCCAGCGCCGAGGACGAACACCTTGGTCCCCCGTATCCGCAGCTGGCCGTCCGCTCCAATGGGTGTAAACAGCTCTTGGCGTGAATATTTACTCATCAATTTGGCACAAGCCCCTCTAGCGGACTGCTCGCGACGCCATAGTCTCTTACCGGCATGCGCCCTGCTTGATAGCCAAGATGTCCCGCTTCAATCGCTAATTTCATCGCTTCTGCCATTTTAACAGGGTCTGCAGCTTCGGAAACCGCTGTATTCAATAGCACGCCGTCCGCTCCAAGCTCCATCGCGTATGCCGCGTCTTTCGGTGATCCAATGCCCGCATCCACAATGACCGGTACATTTGATTGCTCGATAATTAGAGAAAGATTCAACGGATTCAAAATTCCGTGACCTGAACCAATCGGTGCAGCGCCCGGCATGATGGCATGAACGCCTAATTCACAAAGTTTCCGTGCCAGCACCACATCATCCGACGTATAAGGCAGCACGATGAAACCTTCTTCAAGCAGCATTTCAGATGCACGCAACGTTTCCACTGGATCGGGCAACAACGAATGGCTGCAGCCAATAATCTCAACCTTTACCATATCACATAATCCCGATGCTTTCGCCAGCTTCGCGATATGCACCGCTTCCTCCGCTGTGCTTGCGCCTGCTGTATTTGGCAATAATGTATAGTGCTCTAAATCCAGTTGCTCCAGGAAATTCGGCTGAGACTCTTCGAAAATGTTCATCCGTCTCACCGCAAATGTTAAGATTTCTGTCTCTGATACCGCAACTGCCTTTTTTTGAGTCTCAAATGAAGGATACTTCCCTGTGCCTAACAATAAACGTGAAGAAAACCTTTTATCTGCTATTTGTAACATCCTCATCCGCCTCCAACAAAATGTATGATTTCAATTTGATCTCTGTCCATAATTGGTGCATCGTAACTGTCCTTCTGCAGAATTTCCTTGTTCTTTTCGACGATCAAAATTCGATTGCCAAGCTTCAAATGCTCCAGTAACTGCTGAACTGTTTCCACCTCAGGTACAACCGAATACGACTTACCGTTCAAATCAATTGTTTTGCCCAATGAACACCGCTCCTTTGCTATGAATCTCTTGCACGTGCATAATCTCTAACTGCGCTCACTGCGTCTTGACTGCTGATGGGGGACAGGATTGCTGCACCTCTGACGCCGTGTCTTTTAAAAACCGGCAGATGAACTGGTCGAATTCCACCGATTGCATAGACGGGAATCGTGCATGATAATGCAATCTCAAAAAGTTCATCCGTACCCCGCGGAGCCAAGCCTTTTTTGGATGACGTCAGATAAATATGTCCATACAATAGCCAGTCTGCTCCGGCAGCTTGTGCTTCTCGTGCCTCTTCCAATGAATGGACGGAAGATCCTAATCTCAGCGACGGAAAAGTGGTACGTGCTTCCTTCACCGACATTCCATAGCCTGTCAGCTGACAGGGGACGGACAGCGAGTTTGCGAGGCTGGGCCGTGCGTGTACAATTATTTTATCCAATGGAAACCCTCTAGTAGAGAGATGTGAAATCAATTCGATCAGCTGTTCATCCGTCTTCGACTTTTCACGTAAGATAAATTCATCGATATAAGGCTCCGTCTCCAGCAACTTGAGCAGCAGTTCATCAACAGAATGACAATCATCCGTGACACCGACCAATTTCATTTCCAGTTCACCTCCAAATGAAAAAACCACTTCCCGAATCGGAAAGTGGTTGGATGTGTCGGCATGTATGAGAGTACGCCAAAACGACTTGCCACTTCCCTCCGCAGGTACGAACCTGTTCAGGTGATAAGGGTTTCAGAGTCGCACTCTTTTCTCAGTCCTTGTGAAGGATTCCCCTAATGGTCAAAAGATTATAATATTCACTTACAGCATAGCACTTACCAGATTGAAAGAAAAGAGGGATGTCAAATTTTCATCTCTTGCTGAATTTTATATAGCCATTATATGAGTAATAAAGAAACTAAATCGAAAATCTCTACAATCTTAGAACCGGTCTGGCGAATCCAGCCCCGTTCTTCGAATACGCTTAATTTACGACTGATTGTTTCGGGTGTCGTGCCAAGATGGGAAGCTAGATCTTTTCGGCTCATCGGCAGTCGGATGGTCAATTGTTGCTGTTCCTCTGATAGATCCGCCAAATACAACGCAAGTCGAGTTTCAGCAGATTCCATGGCGATTCGGGCGGCTCGCAGCTCTGTATCCGCGAGTCGGGAAGAGAATTCCGTAAGCATCCTCAATGAAATTGCAGGGTGAGATTGCAAAAGTTGCTGCATCTCGTCCCGTTGGATGATACACAGTTCAACGGCTTCCAAAGTTTCCGCATATGCGTCATGAGGCTTTGCGTCGAACAAGGAAAGCTCGCCTGTGAATTCTCCTGGTTTCAGGATACGGACGAGTTGTTCCTTGCCATTCTCCGATAGACGATAGACCTTGACTCGTCCTTTATGCAATATATATAAACCTTCTGAGCGATCACCGCTATGGTAAATCATTTCACCGCGAGGGTAGCTTATGCTGCGTGCAAGCGCGACGATTTGATCCATTTGCTGCTTATCCAAGTGATTGAAAAGAGGGACGAGCGAAACGCAGGAACGGTGAAGATCGTTCGTGCTTAGGTCACAATGTGATCCTTGGTTCATCCGATATCACCTCACTTTGTTTTTGATTCGATGGCTTGTCGTTAGTATAACGTATTAATCGAATGGCGTTCAGGATCACCAGAAGTACGCTCACTTCATGGACGAGCATACCGGAAGCGAGGAATACTTTGCCGAGTAATACACCGAGCAACAGAAGGAATACGGTACCGACCGCAAAGAATGTATTCTGCTTCATGTTCTGTACAGTTGCTTTCGCTAAAGCATAGGCATGGGAGAATTGATCGAGCCGATCTGCCATCAAGACGATGTCCGCTGTCTCCATTGAAATATCTGTTCCGCCTTCTCCCATGGCAAGCCCAATATCCGCCGTTGCTATGGCGGGTGCATCGTTGATTCCGTCGCCTGCCATAGCAACTCGGTGACCTTGTTCTTTCAAACTCTGAACTGCCGCCACTTTATCTTCAGGCAATAATTCCGCATAGATTTCGTCAAGGCCAAGGTGTTCGCCAACTAGTTGGGCTGTATGTCGATTGTCGCCTGTCAGCATGATCATTTGCTTGATGCCATTTTTCCGCAATTTGGCCAACGCTTCGGTAGCTTCCGGACGAATTTGATCGGCGACAGAGATGATTCCTGTGATTTCCCGGGAAATACTGACGAAAATTGCCGTATTTCCAGCTTTCTCACGTTGTGATGCATAGTCTTCCATTTCAGAAGGAATCGGGATCTTTTGGTCTTCCATTAGTTTGCGATTGCCAACTGCGAGATGCTTTCCTTCTACTGTAGCCATTATTCCATTTCCTTTAACCACTTCAGCGTCTTCCGGTTGATTGGACAAATGAATCGCACGTTTCTTCGCTTCTTTAACGATAGTCCGGCCTAGATGGTGTTCTGAAATCATTTCGGCTTCGGCTGTGAGACGCAGTAACTCTTCTTTCTCTATACCTAATCCGTAGACATCAGTTACTTCAGGTCGCCCTCTTGTCAATGTACCTGTTTTATCAAAGACGATCGTATCAATTTTCGCTAGCTGTTCCATTACTTCTCCGCCTTTTATCAAGACACCGTTTCGGGCTCCGTTGCCAATTCCTGCAACGATCGAAACCGGTGCGGAAATGACGAGGGCTCCAGGGCAAGCGATGACGAGGAAAGTTAACGTCATTTCGATGTTCCGTGTTAAAAGATAAACGAGCACGGACAAGAGCACAATGGAAGGCGTATAGATAGTAGCAAAACGCTCGAGAAACTTTTCGGTTTTCGATTTGGATTCCTGCGCTTCTTCCACTAATTCAATAATGCGGGCGAAAGTCGTGTCATTACCAACCCTTACGGCAATCACTTCTATATAACCATGTTCCACTAGTGTACCGCTGAATACTTGATCATCCAGCATTTTGCTGGCGGGAACCGATTCACCTGTGATAGCTGCTTCATTTAGTGTGGCGTTCCCCGAAATAATTGGACCATCCACAGGAACTTTATCTCCTGATCGAACGATGACCTGATCGCCGATTTCAACATCGTCTACTGAAACGGTCAATATTTCACCATCACGCATGACGCGTGCTTCTAGTGGAGCTAAGTCGGTAAGAGCTTTCAGGGAAGAGCGAGTCTTTTCCATTGTTCGTATTTCCAGTATCGCCCCGAATAAAAATAGAAACGTGACGACCGCAGATTCTACATATTCTCCAATGAATAATGCACCGACAACCGCAATCGTGACGAGTAATTCTATGCTGAACGCTTTCATCCGGATAGCTTTAAAAGCCTTGATCGTGATTGGAGTCCCGGCTATCAAAGTAGAAGTAACCAATGTGATTTGGCGTGCATCATGCCACCCGGCGATATGCATGATGATCGCGGCTGCTAAGAGAATAGCAGAGATGGCAGTGACGCGTACCGTTTGTTTGGCATTCATGTGAGTTCCTCCTTTTTAAGCAACTTTTAGGTTGAGTACTGGATAACCGAGCTTTTCGATGAGTTCTTGCAAGTCAATCGCAGCTACGATGGCTTCGTCAAACTCAACGCGTACTTTGTTTGAGTGGAATAATACTTTTACTTTTTGAACCCCATTTGCTCGGGCTAAGGCACCTTCAATTTTCTTGACACATGACGAACAGCTGAATGGCTCCATTTGAAATACTGCTTTTTTCATTGTTCTCATCCTTTTCGTTTGTATTTGTTAACTTAAGTATAGAGGGGATTTGTATTTTGCACCTTGACCTCCATCAAGTTTTCTGTAATCTATCCTTTTTCTTCAGAGCAAAGTGCATTATACTTAAAAAGTAGAACAATAATTACGAAATGAGGAGAATCGTTCGTATGAAACTAACTTATTCTGGTAAAACGAAAGATGTTTATCAATTGGAAGACGGTCATGTGTTATTAAAATTCAAGGATGATGTGACAGGGGAAGATGGTGTATTCGATCCTGGCGCCAATACAGTCGGATTAACGATAGAAGGTGCAGGGAAATCGGGTCTTCGCATGACGCAGTATTTTTTCGAAAAATTGGCGGAGCAGCAAGTGCCGACACATTATATCGATGCAGATTTAGATAAAGTAACAATGACGGTCAAGCCTGCAACAGTCTTCGGCAGCGGTCTGGAAGTAATTTGCCGATTTCGCGCAGTCGGAAGTTTCTTGCGGAGATATGGTAAGTATTGTAAAGAAGGACAGGCACTCGATGCCTTCGTGGAAGTAACATTAAAAGACGATGAACGACAAGATCCGCCGATTTCGAAAGACGCATTGGCCCAGCTAGGAATCCTAACACGTGATGAATACGATATCTTGGAAGAGTTGACGAAAAAAATCTCTGAACTGGTCAAGTTTGAAATGACACAAAAAGGTTTGGATCTCTACGATATTAAGCTGGAATTTGGACGTGATTCTGAAGGAAACATCATGTTGATCGACGAAATTTCAGGTGGGAATATGCGCGTTTATCAAGGGGATAAGTATGTAGAACCAATGGAGTTGGAAACGATTTTATTTTCATAACATGAAGCCGGAAACGAAAAAAGTTTCCGGCTTTTTTAATTCGTGCTGAGGCTATACGCTGTTTGACTTGATGACGCTTTACTTTTTCATTAAACAAATAAAATGATATATATACTGTTGACAACGTTTTCATAGTTTCCTATAATAGCAACCAGTGTCAGAGGAGACACATTGTTTGCTTCTTCACCGACGTTTTTGTACACAAGAACCGTGGTTGGATGAATGCGTATGGCAGTAAATTCAAGATAATGAAAGTGTCTTTCATATCAGCGAATAATTGATAATATTAGCTGTTTTTCATGAACAAAAGCTCCCTGCTTTTGTAAAGGCGCTCTTTTTTGCTCTTCATACCGCAAGGCAGAAAGTTAGCACCCAAGTAGCCAGCACCAATCTCCATTTGGCTTTTCTACGTTAGTATCCTTGCTAAATCCACAAGATTCCTTAGAGAGAATCTGCCGAGTACTAGTGCTCGGTCATTAAAAAAACCTCACGATAATGACGATTCAATGACTTTAGTTTGATGTGACCACGTTGTCGGGTAAGAAGTAAACATGCATCCAGAGAGTTTCAGAGAATGAACATTTGTCTATTATGACAAATGACTAGACTTGGAGGAAAAATGTTTGCAGAAACCTCACATGTATTCGATTGCAGGGTACGATCCGAATGATCCTTACATCTTTCGCACCCCCACTCTAGATGACGGTAAGTCAATTTGGAAACTTGTCAAAGATACCCAAGTCCTAGATTTGAATTCTTCGTACAGTTATTTACTGTGGGCAGATCAATTTAGCGACACCAGTATCTTAGTGGAAGATCACGGGAAAATAGTAGGCTTTATATCGGGTTTCATTCAGCCGAAAGCGCAAGATACGTTATTTATCTGGCAAGTAGCGGTCGACGAATCAGCACGCGGACAACGTTTGGCTTCCCGCATGCTGCAAGCCATTTTGCAGAGCCAATCATGTCGGAATATTCGGTACTTGGAAGCCACTGTAACGCCATCTAACATTCCGTCAACTAAGCTTTTCAAAGGTTTGGCACGTGATTTACAGACTGAGTGCACAATCACCGATGGCTACACGGAAGATCAATTTCCAAGGGAAGGACACGAAGCAGAAGAGTTGTTTCGCATTGGGCCATTCTGATGAAGGGGGCGACTGTCGCAACTTGACACGGAAAATACAGAAATACAACGGAGGAATTAATTAACAATGGTACTGACAAAAAGTCAGAAGGTAATGGAAGTCTTTGAAAATCATGAGTCGCAAGTGAGAAGTTACAGCAGAAGTTTCCCGACAGTATTCGAACGAGCAAAAGGCTATAAGATGTGGGACACGGAAGGCAAGGAATATATCGATTTCTTTGCCGGCGCCGGTGCTTTGAACTACGGCCATAACAACGACAAAATGAAGGAAAAGTTGATCGAGTACATCCAAGACGACGGAATTGCACATAGTCTGGATATGGGGACGACGGTCCGGAAAGAATTTCTTGAACGATTTAACGAAGTGATCTTGAAGCCGAGAAACATGGACTATAAAGTGATGTTTCCTGGACCTACTGGGACGAATACAGTGGAAAGCGCATTGAAGATCGCCCGCAAAGTGACAGGACGCCAAAATATCATCAGCTTTACGAATGGCTTTCACGGCATGACGCTTGGTGCATTGTCTGTTACAGGCAATTCATATAACCGCGGCGGGGCTGGAGTACCGTTGAACAATACGACATCCATGCCATTCGATACGTTTTTGGAGGAAGGTCAATCATTAAATTTCCTTAAAAAGTATTTAGCTGACGCGAGCAGTGGTTTAGATTTACCGGCTGCAATGATTTTGGAAACGGTCCAAGGAGAAGGCGGCATCAATCCTGCAAGCTTCGAGTGGTTGCGCGAAATTGAACGTCTCTGCCGCAATTACGATATCTTACTGATCGTTGACGATGTGCAAGCGGGGTGCGGCCGAACTGGTACGTTCTTCAGCTTTGAACCAGCCGGCGTCAAACCGGATATTGTCTGCCTGTCCAAATCCATCGGCGGCTATGGCCTGCCGTTAGCCTTGACACTAATCAAACCTCAATACGATATGTTTGGTCCAGCTGAACATAACGGAACATTCCGCGGCAACAACTTGGCGATTTTGGCAGCGACAGAAGCGCTGTCGTATTGGGAAACAGATGAATTCGCTAAATCGGTACAAGAAAAATCCAAGCTCATCACAAAGCGTATGGAGACGATTGTCGAAGAGTATCCGCAGCTAAAAGCAACGACGCGCGGCCGCGGTTTCATGCAGGGAATCGTCTGTGGTGAGGGCAAGGAAGATTATGCAGATAAGATTTGTGCAAAAGCTTTTGAAAAGGGCCTGATTATCGAGACATCCGGGCCTGAAGGGGAAGTCGTCAAATTCCTCGGTTCATTGATCATCGATGAAAAGGGAATCCAACAAGGTTTTGATATTTTAGAAGAAGCGATTAAAGATGTCGTTAAGAATTAAGGGGGATTTATAGTGATTGTACGTACATTGGATGAAATTATTGGCAGTGAAAACGAAACAAAAGCAAAAACGTGGGCAAGCCGCCGTTTTTTGCTACAGAAAGACAATATGGGCTTTTCATTCCACGAAACGATTATTTATGCTGGTACAGAAACACATATCCATTATCAAAACCACTTGGAAGCAGTCTACTGCGTGGCGGGAGATGGAGAGATAGAAACGACAGCGGATGGGAAGGTTTATCCGATTAAAAATGGCACGATGTATGCACTGAATGAAAATGATGAGCATTACTTGAGGGGCGGTCAGGAAGACATGCGTTTGATCTGCGTTTTCAACCCGCCGCTCGTTGGAACGGAGACACATGATGAGAATGGCGTGTATCCGTTGTTGACAGACTGAGATGAAGCTTCAAAGCAGGGGATCGACCTTGCTTTGAAGCTTTTTGTTTTCATTAGAGTGATGAGAATACTATGGACCATGCCAACCAGCGTCTGCAACGCACCAAACCCATATTCATTGATAATATACCAGTACATTGAATAGTTCGCAGTGAATTGGCAAGAATGGTGAATAGCATGAACAAGGAGGCAACAACTATGTGGAAGTTATCGGGTGCAGTAGTGGCTGCTGTTTTGTTGACAGCTGGCTGTAGTTGGACTAAGGAAAAAGTACAGGTGAGCGGAGATGAGGCTACCGTGAATCAAGGGGATACGTCAGAGCCTCAAATCATCACGCCAATCATCAACACGGATGGCGAGGAGATTGGGGAGGCGAAATTGACAGCGGATAACGGCGGCGTGTCCATCGAGGTGAAAGCATCTGGCCTGGCGCCGGGGGAGCATGGTATCCACATTCACGAGCATGGTGTTTGTACGGCGCCTGACTTTAAAGCGTCAGCTGGCGGACACTTCAATCCGACCGGCAAGGAGCATGGCTTCGACAATCCAAAAGGGTATCATCTTGGAGATTTACGTAATCTAGAGGTCGACGAAAAAGGTGAGGTCTATGCCCAGATGGCAACCGATCAAGTGACTCTTGAAAAAGGGCAGGAGAATTCATTGCTTGATAATGACGGAACAGCGCTTGTCATCCATGAAGGTGCGGACGATTATAAGACAGATCCAGCGGGAGATTCGGGGAAACCGATTGCTTGTGCAGAAATCACGATGAATCAGTTAAAATAATTTAAGGTAACGGCTTCTCTTGAGTGACGGGGAGCCGTTTATTTTTATGCAATAAAAAAGACGCTCCGCATAAAAGGAGCGCCTACAAATTATCGAACAATCGCAATGATGCCTTCGTCGTCATCCAGCTTTAACTGAATGCCGGCTGCCATCGGGTCCATGTCGAGATACTGTTCAACCCAAAGACGAAGTGCTTCCACGAGTCGCGTCGTATTCAACTGATGTACGTTGCCGTTGAGCTCTGCTTCTGCCGAGAAACCTTCGTCGTCATCGTAAGCCAACTCCACTTCCACGTCGTCAGGCATCGCGCGTGCTTCTTTCGCGATCAGTACACAAACGGCATTTGCCACGTCTTGTTCATAAATTATCTGTTGTTCCATTGATTCATTTCCTCATTTCGCTTACGTTCCTTCTCTTTGAAGATCGCGAAAATCTTTCGTACCATGAAGATGATGAAGACAATCGCTAGAACATTAATCATCAATCCGAGGATTGAACCGAGCATACCCATATTCGCAAATAAGCTACCGAATAAAAGACCGGCCAATCCGCCGAGCATTAAGCCTTTCATCAAGCCGCCGCCCGTACCAGGTTTTTTGCTGGCAGCTGCTTTGTTGTTGCTTTGGTTCGTATTATCTTGTTTCTTTTCAGCTTTATTCGGTTGCACGCGATTGGGTGTGCTGAAGCTTTTCTTTCCGGATTTATAGCCACGTGCCTCCGCTGTGATCTCGTCTTGGAAAACGATGTTCCCGATCGGCGACAAAATTAACGTCGCGGCCAAGAAAAATGCTGCAAGTTTTTTCAATTCGTATTCTCCTTTAATGCTTAGTCAGGACTCCCTAAAGTTCGTAGGCCTTCCTTCTATTTTAATAGATAATGCTGCGTAATGAAAGGAAACCCACTCATTTAGCGAAGAAATTTTCCGTATAATATGGCTGTTCCTTGTCATTGAAATCCACGCCGATCCCTAAAAACTGATAGTCGCGAATCAATATATTATCCCGGTGCCCTTTTGAGTTCATCAGTCCTTCATGTGCAAAGATGCTGCTTGATTGGCCATACGCAAGGTTCTCCCCAGCACTGACGAACTTCACCCCGTTTTTTTTCATCCGATCGAATGGGGATTCGCCGTGTAAATTTTCATGGCTGAAATAATCATGCACAGCCATGTCCATACTATGTTTACGTGCAGCCACAGCTGCCTTGTCGTCCCACGTAAGGATCGAGCGGCCGTGACGCACTCTCGCCGCATTCGTTAAGTCGAAGAGCTGGATTTCAAAACCTTTACGCATGGCATCGTTCTGCGGTGCATACAAAGCGGTTTTCCGTTGCTCTAGTTGGTCCGAGATGAGCTGGACGGCCGTTACTGTATTGTTTTGATGCAAATCATAAAAGACGTATATATAGACGCCATCCGAATGGAAAATATCCATTCCTTCATCATCTTGCAGCTTATAGATATTCGTGCCTTTGCGAATTTCGGTGATCGGCTCTCCATTAACAGCACGGACATCCGCTTTCGCTGCACCGTATTCGATTCCTAATGATGAAGAAATCAACCGGTCATTTGTATAGACCGCATTCACACGCCGCTTTATGTCATAAGACAGCATGACAAAGTTCTGATAATCCTGATGAAAGGTCAGCCATTCGGTACCGTATTCATTGACCGACATGCGCATTGGTTCACCGAGCTTTGATTTCACTTCGGCTTCCGGCATGCCGATTTCGATATTGTGTATGGATATCAAACTTTGTTTCGGTGTTTCAAGCGCTGGTTGAGCGACTTCATCAGGAACACGTGATTCCGCTGTTTTATTTGAAATGAACGAGACAACTTTTGTAATCGATTGTTTTGTATAATCAAGCACAGATCCAATCAATTCTTCATCGAGCACCGTTTCCACACGTGCGTCCAGCGGATCTAGAAACGATAAGTCCACGTATTTGGATACAGGACCTTCCCATAACGGCTTGGCCGCGTATAAAATTACGATGAGAAATAGTAACTGAAAAAGGCGTTTAAACATGTGACACCCACTCCTCTTATCCATTGTACTCTTTTTCTATCGTGGCAATACAGCGGAAACTATCGAATTGTTGAAATTTATCCGCCAGGAAAGTCGGAAAAAGGGTATACTAAAAAGAATGGAAAGTCTGGAAGGGGTGGATGGCATGTTCGGCGGTGTAAGCAGTGTACCTTCCTGGTTTTATTTAGTCGCATTTGCAGTCGTGTTATTACTAGTCCTGTTTATCGAATGGAAAACGAGATAACGATAGAATTTAAGAAGAAAGAAGGAAAAGCATGTTAACATTTGAAGAGAAACAACAGATTATAGAGGGATTTCCCGAACTTGTGAAAAAAGAAGTATCAATGAAGCGCTTAAACTATCATTATGAAGAGTCACTTTTTGATAAAACGGTCGTCGTGCAACATTTGCACCCGAACGGAAATGGCTTCGTCTACGTGGCGGATGTCAAAGGATATGAGCCGGATGAACGTGGCCTCGTCAATATCCGGGAGTTTTCTGCGGATGAATTGCGGACAGTAATCCAAGCTGCGATCAAAGGGCTGGCTACAGAAGCAGTCGAAGAAGAAATGCTTGAGGAAGTTTGGCAAAATGCAGAAGGACAGACATTGACACTTCTCGAAGAAGATGACTTTTTCAACGTCTATCATGGCTATAACTTGGAAGAGGGCTTTGGTGATTACGAAGAAGCGGCCGGCTATCTGAAAGAAGAAGGTTTTTCAGTCAAAACGAAATGAAGGCACTAGGAGTGAAATCAAATGAAAGGTAAAACAGTTGCAATCGGTCTAATTATTTTTGTAATTGTGGTAGTGGGGGCTGTGTATTTTATGGTACAAGCAACCTTCAAAAACAATCCTACGCAAAAAAATCATCAATCGATCGAAAACCAGTCGTATGTAGAACCTGGAACATTTGGCTGGCAATTAAAATAAAAAACAGCAGTACTCAGTGATCAACTGAGTACTGCTGTTTTTTTTTGGAACCTTGTGTGGAATTCATGAATTTAATTTTCCTTTACGAAGCATGAGATGTAAAAGATGTTTGACAGACTATACATCTTGTTTTATACTGGTGTCAAATAAGTTTTACACCAACTAGAAAATAAGGGTGCTGTTTTTATGGAAAATAAAATAAAAGAATATCGTAAAAAAAAGGGGATTTCTCAAGGAGGTTTAGCAGATCTATGTAATGTGAGCAGGCAAACGATTAATGCAATTGAGAATAACAAATATGATCCCAGTTTACAATTAGCTTTTAATCTTGCGAAGACTTTAGGTGTTACAGTTGATGATTTATTTTTGAGTGAGGGAGAGATTGAAAAATGAAAACTCGAAAATTAGGCGCCATTATAATTGGAACTACTACTTTGATTGTGGTCGGCTATTCCATTTTTAAATTTATTACCGAGAGAGAGTTTGGGTTCAATGAAGTGATAACAATCGGGGCGTTGTTGATGATGTTTTTCTCTGCAATTACTTGGGGGAATAAAGAAGAGAAAGACGGAATATTGCCAGAGGAAGAGCTTGGGCAAATGATTATGGAAAAAAGTTCGAAAGTAAGTTATTTTGTTCTAGTATTCTTTATTTTGATAGCCGTGGCTGCCGATAAAATGGTAAATGGTACAGTGAATATTTTTCTATTAGGTATTTTAGGTTTAGCGATGGTGATCTTGCCGTTTGTTGAATTTTTGATCGCCAAAAAATATCAGTGAGTATGTTTATTTATGGATAACTTCATTTGATTCTCATAGTTTTGTATTTGAATGCTTATCCATATAAGGAAAGTTTTTGTTTTGCTAAAATTGTAAATATATTAAAATGTATTGACTTTTCTAATCACTCTTTGCTAAGTTATTATGTATACATAATAATCAGTGACGAGAAAGAGTAAGAGAAGAACCCTGTTCTCCAGAGAGTCGGCGTTTGGTGAAAGTCGATGGGCAGATCTTATCCGAAAATCATCTCCGAGATGCAAAGTTGAAAATAGTAAACTTTGACGGTTTTCCACCGTTAAATGGAGCGCGTATGATAGTACGCTGACTGAGAGTCGGATTGTTTCTTTTTAATGAAACGTGCGGAATATGGGTGGTATCGCGAGCATAAACTCGTCCCTATTTAGGGGCGGGTTTTTTTTTGTGAAAAATAGAGGAGCGGTGCATCATGATAAACAAAGACAACATACGAGGTGGATTAAGTTGAGTAGGAAGAATGTGTTTTTTGCTGGGTTTATGCTTTTTTCTTTATTTTTCGGGGCGGGAAATCTTATCTTTCCGCCACTCCTTGGTTTAGAATCGGGGAGCAATTTTGGACCAGCGATTGCCGGTTTTCTCATCACGGGAGTCCTGCTTCCATTCATGGCGATCATGGCAATTGCCTTGTCTGATAACGGATTACTATCGATGGGAAGCCGAGTACATGGTATGTTTGGCATGGCTTTTGCAATTATTATCTATATGTCAATTGGGGCTTTTTATGGTATACCAAGAGCTTCCAACGTAGCGTACGAGCTGGGTTTCAAACAAGTCTTTCATGCCCAAGGATGGTTCCCGCTGCTTGTGTTCTCCTTGTTATTTTTTGTATTGACTTATTTTATCAGCTTGAATCCTAAGAAAA
The DNA here is from genome assembly GCF_038615825.1 of Sporosarcina sp. FSL K6-3508. NCBI lineage: Bacteria > Bacillati > Bacillota > Bacilli > Caryophanales > Caryophanaceae > Sporosarcina > Sporosarcina sp. FSL K6-3508. The sequence goes on from NZ_CP152016.1 coordinate 309,272, forward strand.
TCGTTGATCGGATCGGTCAGCTCTTAACACCTATTTTATTGCTAGTTTTAGGTGTGTTAGTTGTTCAGGCTTTTGTTAAATTCGATAACATCGCCTCTTCAGCAGAAGGGGATTATGTATCAACTCCGTTTGTTAAAGGATTCTTGGAAGGCTATTTTACAATGGACGCAGTCGCAGCTTTGGCATTCGGAATTGTTGTGATCAATGCCTTGAAAGATAAAGGTGCGAAATCCAAGTCGGAACTGGTTAAAGGTGCATTTGGAGCTGCTTTCATAGCTGGACTTGGATTGGCCATTGTTTATTTCTCCCTAGGATGGATCGGCAGAGTGATACCGAAGAATAACAGTTTTGAAAATGGGGCAGAAATCTTAACCGAAGCTGCAAACTTATTATTCATGAGCGGCGGTGGTCTTCTATTTGGTTTAATTGTAATATTGGCATGCCTGACAACTTGTGTCGGTCTGATTAACGCTTGTTCGAGATTTTTCAACGAAATATATCCAAAGCTAAGTTACCAGGCATATGTCGCTATATTCGTATTGACCGGCTTGGTCGTGTCCAATTTAGGGTTGAACTTAATTCTTGAGTTGGCAACGCCTTTATTGGTGTTTATTTATCCGATTGCCATAGTTTTGGTCATACTTTCTTTATTCCAGCATTTTGCGGGCGGAGGCAAGACGATGTACCGGCTTTCAGTGATCGTGACCTCAATTTATGCGTTATACCAAGTATTGATCAGTCTCGGTTTTAAACTTGACGTCTTAACTAGTTTGCTGGGAGTAGCCCCATTCTTTGAACGAGGGCTGGGCTGGGTCTTGCCTGCGTTTGTTGCTGCCTTGGTTGGATATGTAATGGATAAGTCCGGCCGGCAAGTTCGCGAATGAAATGAAAGAACCGATTGGAGTAGGAGGGCCCTTGTTTATCCTTCCACAGGTTTATATTGTGGATTTTTAAGTATAGATGAAGCCTGCTGTCTCAATGTAATGCAAGATAGCAGGCTTTTATAAATTACACGTGTGCCCTACTTTATTTATCTTCTAAATAAACATCAAATTCTTTAACATACACTGCGTTTCCTGTTATTTCAATATCGTAGGACTCATTGTTTTTCGTAACATTCACCATGACCCTGCCGTCTTTTTCAATTTCATGACCTTGTTCTACTATAATATTTAGGGATTCTTCAAATCTGTCGCTTTTTATGTATTTGGCAAAAAATGCACCCATTACCCCCGAAGCAGTGCCTGTTACTGCGTCCTCCACAGTACCTGAAAACGGCGAGGAGAAATGTCGAGCATGCATATCAGCATCAGAGTCATATGCTTCCGTACAAAATGGATGAACAGAGGATTTTGGTATTTCTTTTAAGATAGCAGGAAAAACATTATTATTTGGTTTCATTCGTTTAAATGCCTCAAGATGTTTTATTGGAATTAATAGCGTCCAATTACCTGTGCTGCCATATAGGATAGGTAAGTCTCCATCGATATCTGATTCATTTAATCCTATTGAACTAGCTAAATCTTCTCTGGAACCGTTGAATTCATTAAATAGGGGTGAAGCTTGTTTCATTGTTATAAAAGTTTCACCTTCCGTAGATGATTTAACGTTTATTGGTAAAATTCCTGCCTTTGTTTCAATTGTAAAATTCGTTTTTTCATCTAATAAACCTTTTGATATTAATGAATAAACAGTTGCCATTGTCGCGTGACCACATAAGTTCATTTCGTGTCCGGGTGTAAAAAAACGTATTCTAAAGTCAGCAACTTCCGATTTAACCGGAAAAGCTGTCTCATTAAACCCCACTTTGAAAGCAATTTCTTGCATTTGAGCATCCGTCAATTCATCCCCGTTTAATACTACTCCCGCAGGATTCCCTTTATTAGGCTCCTTACTAAACGCATCGTAATGATAAACCTTTATAGATTCCACAACACATTCCTCCATTAGTAATATTAAAATTCTTTATTTTTGGCCATTACTACTTTTTAAATTATTCTTCTCTTGTTTACAATGATTGTTATCGGCTAAGGTATGTCTTGGATTAGTATTCAATCCCATGTGATAAAATTAGCGAATAGCACCTTATGAAGAAGGGAGAAAGGCCATCTTTAACCTTCCTCCCTAGTTATTTTCTGATTACCCAATTAGTTTACTTGCCTACATGTCGGTTCTGACCGTGGGAACGATATAATCCTTTGCCAAACGGCAACCACCAATTCCATTTGCCGAACAGCTTCATTAGACTCGGTACGAGCAACAATCGGATGATTGTCGCATCGATCGCTACTGCAATGGCGATTCCAACACCGATCTGTTTCACTGGCATGACATCCGTAAAAGCGAAAGCTCCAGTCAAAACGATCATGATGAGTGCAGCTGACGTAATGACTTTACTCGTTGTTGCGAGTCCTTCTACAGTCGATTTATCGTTATCAAATGAATAAGAGAACTCTTCCTGCATCCGCGAAATTAAGAATACCTCATAGTCCATGCTCAACCCAAACACTAAGCTAAAGACGATGACCGGAATAATGAGCGCGACCGTTCCAGGGTGCAAGCCGAAATGGCCGTACTGGAAAATATACACGAGTATTCCGAACGTAGCGGACAACCCTAGAATATTCATCAAAATCGCTTTGATTGGGATGATTAAGGAACGGAAAGCGAACATCAAGATGAAGAATGTTGAAACTACAATGATGAGCAACACATAGACGATATGATCTGCGATTTCATCGAAGATCTCCTGATTGAAACGAGGCTCACCGCCAATCAATAAGTTCCAGTGCGTATCTTTAGCGGACCAGTTCCGTACCCAATCTTGTGCTTCATTGGAACTGCCCGAAGCATTCAGCGTAACAGGAACGAGCAATCTGTTGCCGTCTATAAAACTTTGCATGACAGGATTCAGCTGTTCGTCCATCCCCGGTGCCATCATCGACTGCTCCCATTGATCGGGGGTTTCGATGCCGCTTACCGTGAAAATCGTTGAAACATCTTGGACTAGAGGGTCTTCCGTCACTTGTTCTTCGAGTTTCTTCAAGTCAGCCAGTCCGTCTGAATTCTCCCAGCCGCCAGAACGCTCAGCCAACAAGAAAACTGTACTTTCATTATCCAAGCCAAATGTTTCTTGTATCTGTTCAAACGCCAGGCGTGTATCGAATGATTCCGGCAACGAATCAATCTGCGGAATCGTAAGCTCCATATTGCGCACAGGAATTAACGCGATCGCCAATAGAACAAAGGCGACAATTGCAATCGACACAGGTCGTTTAATCACTGCATTCGCAAATTTGCGCCAACCGTTTGCTTCTTCACCGCGATCCTTCAGCAATCGTCCTTTATGGATACGATCACCAAGCATCAATAGTACAGAAGGTAATAAAGTAAGCGAAGCAACGACCGCCATACCGACAACGATCATCCCGCCAAGAGCGATATTTTCAAAGATATCGACTTTAATGAGCAACATTGCACCAAGTCCGATGAACACACAGACGGCAGAGAAGATAATCGAACGTCCTGCGGTCCGAATCGTCATGATCAAGGAATCGGAAAAGCTCCGCTTCTTCAACTCTTCCCGATAACGGCTAATGAACAATAAAGCAAAATCAATACTGAGCGCGAGACCGAGCATCGGCACGATATTCAGCACAAAAATAGACAAATCGACTTGATTGCCAAGTAGTGCGAGCACACCAAGCGAAGAAACGACCGTTCCGATCCCAACCAATAAAGGAACGACAGAAGCAACGACCGTCCCGAATGCAAACAGCAAGACGATAATGGCAATCGGCAATCCAATGGCCTCGGCAGTCATTAAGTCACGCTGACTTGCTTTGTTGATATCGTGTTCAAACGCGCCTCCGCCGGTTAACGTAATTCCTTTTTCGCCTTCGAATGATTCTCGAATATCGTCCACCACTTGCGGCATATCTTCAGGTTCTTTCTTAAATTGCAGCATCGCGTAGGAAAGCCCTTCTGAATACTGATCCTTTTCTTCCAAAGGAGAGACAATTTCAGATTTAATGTCAAGTGTGTCCAGCTTTGAAAGAGTGGATTTGATATCTTCATCGGACTTTTCGTCAAAAACTAAAAACAACGTCTCCGCAGGCAACCCAAAGTCCTCTGAGACAATCTTCATAACTTTTTCATGTTCACCGTCTACTCTGAAACCATCACCCGCGAGTAAACCGGGCAGTTGGATGGCGAAGTAGGTCATTACGCCAAACAGTAAAATCCAAAAGGCGAGAATCCATTTATAGGTCTTCGTCACGAACTTTGCAAAGCTATGCACGATAATTCCTCCTATCTGTTCAAACCAATCTATGTAATGATCGATACGAGCCGAGATTGTAAGTTCAATGACTATCATAACGAAGAACTGCATGAAAGTCTTGCGTGATTAGTTGGAGAAACACAAAAAAACCACTCCCTAAAAGGAAGTGGTTTGTGAAGTTAAATTAGTTTTTAGTAACGTTAGTTGCTTGAAGTCCGCGTTGTCCTTGTTCGATTTCGAAAGACACGTCTTGACCTTCTTCAAGAGTTTTGAACCCGTCGCCTTGGATAGCGGAGAAGTGTACGAATACATCGTCGCCATCTTCACGTTCGATGAAGCCATAACCTTTTTCTGCGTTAAACCATTTTACTTTACCTTGTTCCATGTTTGTTTCCTCCTCGTGTACAGTTGTGTACACATTGTATTACTATCCTTGCTCAATTCTTGAAAACGGTCGAGATGAAATCGTAGACCAACGTCGAACAAAAATAATTCTTCTTTATCATAACAGGAAATATCAGACATTGCAAGTTAAAAGTTTACTTATAAGAAAAGCGCTAATGTTTTATAAACAATGGCCGCGACGACTGCGGAGATCGGCATGGTGATGACCCATGTCAAAACGATTGTTTGGGCGACTCCCCATTTTACACCTTTCAAGCGCTGTGCAGACCCAACCCCCATGATGGATGAGGAGATGACGTGCGTCGTGCTGACAGGCAGGTGAAGGAGTGTAGCTCCAAAAATGATCGCAGCTGAGTTCAAATCTGCCGCAATTCCGTGAATCGGCCGGATTTTCATGATTTTACCGCCGACCGTCTTGATAATTTTATAGCCGCCAATAGATGTTCCGATTCCCATCGAAGTGGCCGCAGCAATCCGTACCCAGAGCTGGATGTCATCTGATGTTTGCAGTTCGGCCGCAATGAGTGCCATCGTGATGATCCCCATCGCTTTTTGCGCATCATTCGTACCGTGCGTGAACGATTGGATCGCGGCGGTCCCGATTTGCATATAGCGAATTCGTTTATTTGCTTTGAATAAATTACGGTTCTTCAACAAAGCCCGCAGTATCGTCATGACGATAAAACCACCGACTAATGCAATGACCGGGGAAAGAATGAGCGCTTGGATAATCTTGATGAATCCACTGTAGTTCAGAATACCAAAGCCGGCTGCTGCAATGGCGGCGCCTGCAATGGAGCCGATCAAGGCATGGGAAGAACTGGAGGGTATTCCGAAATACCAAGTCACCAAGTTCCAGATGATGGCGGAAACGAGAGCCGCCAGAATGACAAGGGAACCATTTTCCAATAAAAAGGGGTCTACGATATCTTTCGTAATGGTTTTGGCTACTCCTGTAAAAGTCAGTGCCCCGACAAAGTTCATTGCTGCCGCCATCAAGATCGCAGTCCGTGGTTTCAATGCACGGGTAGAGACAGAAGTAGCAATGGCATTTGCTGTATCGTGAAAACCATTGATGAAGTCGAATGCTAAAGCAAATACAACAACGAGAATGGTTAATATGAGAATCATATCCATTAACTATTACTCCTCACGCGTTTCGCATTATGATCGTTTCAATAGTGTTCGCTACATCTTGGCAATAATCTGCGACTTCTTCGAGCAATTCGTACAGATCCTTCAATTGAATAATTCGGATAGGGTCTTTTTCTCGAATGAATAATTGTTTGATGGACGTCCGAAGCACGTCATCACACACGCGTTCATATTCTTTGATCTGCACGGCATGCGTCCGCATTTCGACGAGCTTCTTCTTCGTCAGAAGTTCCATCGCTTTGACGATTTCGTCTGTGCTTTTGACAATATTGCTCATGAACTTCTGCATGTATTCATCAATTTCAATAAGTGAAAACATCTCCAGATTACCGAGGAAATGCTCAATTCCATCCAAAATATCATCCATTTTTATCGCTAGCTGCAAGATATCTTCTCTTTCGATCGGAGTCATGAATGATGTATTGAGCTTGGTGATCAGCTCATGGATCAGTGTGTCACCAGCAGTCTCATAGGCTTTCATTTGAATGCTGACTTCTTTCAGATCAGCTATTGTTTCGACTTTGAAGTCATCCGCATAGTGCAACGATTCTTGTACGTGTTTTGCAATATCCAATAAAGCAGTGAAGAACGGATCGGGTTTTCGTGGACTTAACATGTATTTTCCTCCATCTATTGTTGGAATCGATTGTGTAACTAAATTTAGCGAGGGACTCTAGCTTGTGAAAGTGGTGAAAGGAATTTCAGGTTAAATACACCTTAGCGCATTTGATTTACTCATCATACCAAAATATTTGTATAAAAAGATAGCGAATCGTGTAGAATTTTGGCATTTATATTTATTCAGCAGAAGAGCCTTACTTCTATAGGTGGGTGGTGAGATGAATATGATCCAATTCCCTGTTCTGTGGGTGTTCAAACGCTCGCTGAACAATAGAAGTACACAGGCTAAGATCACCACATCCTGTGGCAAAGGTTAACTGACCTGCTTCACGCGGGCCTAAGCACAATTAAAAATCTGTACGCAATTACGCCGAAGCGTAATTGATGCAGAACTTCAGAAAATCTTAAGAAACATCCTTATGGTTCCTTAAGAAGCTATTTATATACTAGAAAGCAGTACAGTTATGGGAGGAAAGAATGTTGATTACAGTACAAGATATAAACCATTCATTTTTAATCGGTAGAAAAGGCAAGGAAAGCAATGTGCCAGTGCTGAAAAATATTTCATTTTCGGTGAAACAAGGTGAAATTGTCTCGATTGTCGGACGAAGCGGCTCAGGCAAATCGACGCTGCTTCATATATTGGCAGGTTTTTTAAAGCCGGACAGCGGAGAAATAGTAGTGAAGGATACGGTTACTTCTGTGTTTAATGAACAGCAAAGTGCACAGTTTCGACTTGAAAATTACGGCTTCATTTTTCAAAATTTCCAGCTCATGCCTGGTTTAACGGCATTCGAGAATGTTGAATTACCGCTGAAATTAAAGGGAATGAACCGTCATCAGCGTAAAGACAAAGTTCAGCAGTTAATGAAGCATGTTGGACTGCAATCCGTACAAGATCATTATCCGAATGAGTTGTCGGGAGGTCAGCAACAGCGTGTCAGTATTGCTCGAGCATTGATTACCGATCCGCCGATCATTTTTGCTGATGAACCAACAGGCAGTTTGGATTCCGAGACAGAGCAGGAAGTTTTGGAGCTCATCCAAACACTTAACGACACGCGTGATATCACGTTTGTCATCATTACACACGATGATGAAGTGGCTCAAAGAGCGGATCGCATGTATCGGATGCATGACGGGATTTTGACGGAAGAAGGTGTTCCGAATGCAGTTTAAAGATCAGATTGATTTCATTCGCCAACATATTAAGAAAAATAAATTGCGCGTTTTCATGACTGTCCTTGCCGCTACGATGGGTACTGCTTTTCTTATCGTTCTGGCATCTGTCGGCTTCGGGATTCATGATACAATGCGTAGTCTTATGTTGGAAAATCGCTTGGTTACGCAGATTGAAGTGTATTCCGATGACCTAGGAGCAGAGGAAGCAGAAGAAATGAAAGGGATCGACCATGTTAAAGCAGTTGTGATGCATCAGGGAGCGAATGCAATGCAGCAAGCATCGCTCGGGAAGTATACAACGCATGGAAATTTACTAGTTACGGACTTCAAGGAAGAGGCGAAAGTTGGGTTCGCCTTAGCGGAAGGGCGGCTACCGGAAAGTACCTACGAGGTTGTAGTAGGGAATGGATTCGCTGAAAGTTTAATAGACGAATCAGCTGCTGAAAAGCTAGCTGAAGCACTTCCTGAAGGGTCAGAGGAAGAGCCGGAAATCCCTTCGTATAAAGGAGAGTTGATCGGAAAGACGTTTACATATCAACTAGGAGATTACGGTACGGGCGAACTATATGATGATAAAACCGAGTTGACAATTGTTGGTGTCGCCAAAAAACCATCGAAAGACTGGTTAGTGGACAATAAAATTTATGCAGATGCCGCATTGATTCCAGAGCTTGAAAAAATCTATAAGCAAGATAAGAAGGAAGAGGTGACAGATCCACTATTCTCCAGCATGCTGTATGTCTACGCGGATGTTTTGGAAAACGTAAAGTCTGTCACGAGTGAACTAAAGGACCAAGGCTATAATGTCTATTCCATTTCAGAAGAACTGGACCAAATCGATGTGTTTTTCCTTGCGTTAAAAGCAGGTCTCGTTTTCGTCGGTACAATTGCCATATTGATTTCATCAATCGGGATATTCAACACAATGACGATGGCGGTGACGGAACGGACGCGGGAAATCGGCGTTATGAAGGCGATCGGTGCCCAGCCGAAACTCATCCAGCGACTCTTTTTGATGGAAAGTGCTTGGATCGGTGTTGTCGGGACTGTACTGGCGATCATCATTTCCTATGCCGTCAGCTTGGTTTCAAACTGGCTATTGCCAATTATTGTAGGAGCGGCTATCGGTGAAGAAGATTTTGCTGAACTAAATGTCACATTCTCAGTGATCCCATGGCAGCTCGTCGTCATAGCGTCAGCCATCAGCCTAACGGTGGCAATCGTCTCGGGCTGGAGACCAGCGAGAAAGGCTACGAGGATTGATGTGATTGATGCGTTGCGAAGAGAATTGTGAAGCGAAAAGTATGGTAGGGAAGGGAATGTGCGGTGCGCGGCCGGTTTGGTTCGTATGCCGGGACGTTTGGTTCGGTTCAGCTTGCTGAAGGTGCGGTCTTGGAGGGTATTAGTTCGGTCTAACGGTGTTTTGGCTCGGTGTGATGAGACTTTGGTGCGTTCCTTCGCTTTACCAGCTTGGTAACACGGGAAAAGGGCTGTACCTGGAAGTTCAGGACAGCCCTTGAATTCAAGATGATTTTATTTTGAAACTTCCAGCTCATTTTCTTGTGGCTCGTTCACGTCATCAGACCATAATCCATCCTCAGTGGCGGCAACGACGACGGAAGCGGAGGCATCGCCTAGAATGTTCACAGTTGTCCGGAACATATCAAGAATCCGATCAATTCCAGCAATCAGGGCGATTCCCTCTAATGGAATGTTGACGGAGCTTAGTACCATGGCAAGCATGATGACACCGGCGCCTGGAACTCCTGCTGCACCGATTGATGCTAACACAGCAGTCAGTACAACCATCAGAAGCTGCATTAACGATAATTCCAATCCATAGAATTGGGCGATGAAAACGACTGCCACCCCTTGGTAGATAGCTGTTCCGTCCATATTGATCGTTGCTCCGAGCGGAAGGACGAAGCTGCTGATTTTCTTCGGCACGCCTAAATTTTCTTGAGTATTTTTTATCGTCACAGGCAATGTTCCGGCACTACTGCATGTACTGAAAGCCACAATAGAAGCAGGAGCCATTCCTTTGAAAAATTTCATCGGGCTCATCTTGGCGAACTTTTTTACTGCCATCGAATAAACAAATAGAACATGTATAAAGCATGCAATGGCAACAGCTAGAATGACTTTTAATAATGGCATTAAAACACTTAATCCGTATTCACCGACTACTGGTGCAACTAATCCTAAAATCCCGATTGGCGCGAACCACATGACGATGCCGGTAATTTTATACATGATTTCAGCAAAGCCTTCAAAAAATTGATAGACGGGCTTTGCTTTTTTTCCTACTAGCGTGATGGCCAGGCCGACGAAGATTGCAAAAAATATAATCTGTAAAATGTTGCCTGAAGAAAGAGCAGTAAAAGAATTCTCCGGTATGATGTTTAGTAAAGTAGCAATTACTCCATCTGTTTCATTCACTTGCGCAGCTGCTTCAGGAACGCTGATATTTACCCCTTTGCCAGGCGAAATGAGGTAGGCGAATGCTAATCCGATGGCAACCGCTATGGCGCTGGTCACTAAATAATAAGAGACGGTTTTAACTCCTATTCTTCCTAACTGCTTTGGATCTCCCGTACTTGCAACACCGACAACTAAAGAAGCGAGGATAAGCGGGGCAATGATGAATTTAATTAATCGTAGAAATAAGTCCCCGAGTGGCTTTATTACCTCAATGGACGGACCGAAGATAACCCCTAAAATAATTGCAATCCCAAAAGCAATGAAAATCTGCGCCATTAAATTCCCTTTTAATCTCACATTTCTCTCTCCTTTTCAAGTAGTTGTGAGCGCTTTCGAAACTGATTGTCGCTTGCTTACTGGTTCCAATTAACTTGGCTTTCTTTAATGTTGACGGATTGATAAAAATCGCTTTCTTATAGAAATCAAGTCATTTAGCTCACCTCCCTTCTCGGAATGTATTATTAGAGACATCCTTAGTCAGAGATTCACCAGGCTCCATAACGGGTGTTTCAAAACTAGACGTGTCGGGATATTTTAATCCAGCTCCTGTATTTAAAGCGATGACCACTTCATTCGCTTTAATCCAATTCTCTTCACGTAATCTGCGTGCGGCTGAAAATGTGGAAGCTCCTTCCGGACAAATAAAAGTCCCTTCCATACGCGCAATTTTTCGTTGTTCTTCTAAAATGGTTTCATCGTCGATCGCGATTGCGCATCCATTTGTTTCATACAGCGATTGAAGCACTAAAAAGTCCCCTAAAGCTTTAGGAACATTCACTCCAAAAGCAATTGTTTCGGAATCAACCCAGAACTCTGATTCCATTTTGTTTTCTTTCCAGGCTTTCACTATCGGAGCGCATCCCTCAGCTTGAACGGCTACCAATCTGGGCAACTTATCTTCAGCAATCCAACCGAGGGTTTGAAGTTCTTTTAACGCTTTATAAATTCCAATTAATCCAACACCGCCGCCGGTAGGGTATAGAATTACATCTGGTACTTTCCAGCCCAGCTGTTCTGCGATTTCATAGCCCATTGTCTTCTTTCCTTCGATTCTATACGGTTCTTTCAGGGTGGAAACATCGAATAACGCATACTCCTTCACTGTTTGAGAAATTATTTTCCCTGCATCGCTAATTAATCCATTCACTAAATGAAGATCCGCCCCGGCGATTGCACATTCATTTCTTGTGATTTTTGGTGCATCTACCGGCATGACGATGGTTGAATTAATTCCTCCTCTGGCGGCATAAAGTGCCCACGAGGCTCCCGCATTTCCGTTGGTCGGCATCGCTAACTCTTGGATGCCTAATTCTTTCGCCATTGATACTCCTACTGCAGCTCCGCGAGCCTTAAAGGTTCCAGTGGGAATAATGCCTTCATCTTTCATAAGCAGGTTTGAGATGTCCATATCTGCACCAATCTGTTTCATCGGCAGAAGGGGGGTCATTCCTTCACCAAGAGTGACAACATTTTCTTTGTTTTGTACAGGCAGCAACTCATGGTAGCGCCATAAATCAGTATTCCTCGTAAGTAAATCTGTCGGTTTTAATACCTTGCCTATCTCTTTCAAATCATAATTCACTAGTAATGGGGAACCGCATTCACATAGCTGGTGTTTTCCTCCTGCGCTGAAACGTTTTTGACATTTAGGGCAATGAAGATGCGAAATATAGCTGAATTTCATCTGAAATCTCTCCTCCTGAAAGGCTAGTTCTTTCTTTTACGGTGACTAAAATAGTTTACGTATTGTTCCATCTTATGTTGGGAGGCTTTACAACATGCCGAACCTTGACACCCAGTAAAACCGAGGTGAATTTTGTCGTTTTCTGGCTGTGTGGCTACGGATAGAAGATCTCTCCTGTCAGAAGAGAATTCCTTCGTCGGATCCTAATTTATTGGGTTGTTTTTTAATCTTAATACCGACAGTGGAAGGATACTTACCTCTGCCTAAAACTAGGCTACAACCATGTTTCACAACGACTCTACTTTTAATTTATACCTTATAAAATAATTCGATTGTTCAAAAAACTTGAAATGCGCTATGCTAGAAAAAGTTAATTGAATACTTAAAACAGCTTGGAAGGAGAGGGGAAGGAACAGCCTTCTTAATTCATTTAACAGCCTCTGTTGAAACCGCTTTCAAAACAAATAGTTGGAGGGATTAATATGTTTTTTCGTTCATTTTTTGATGAGAGTTTAGCTCAAATGTCGTATTTGGTTGGTTGTCAGCAGACAGGAGAAGCCATTGTAATTGACCCGGCTCGTAGCATTGAACCCTATTTAGGGATGGCGAGGAAGAAGGGACTGAAAATAATTGCAGCAGCTGAAACTCACATTCATGCAGACTTCGTTTCTGGGTCTCGGGAGATTGCGCAACATTGTGATGCCACTTTGTACGTTTCGGATGAAGGCGACGAACAGTGGAAATACAATCAGCTGGAAGATATTGATTATGTCTTGTTGAAAGATGGCAGCACATTTATGATAGGTCAAATTGAATTCACTGTGATGCATACTGCCGGACATACACCAGAAAGTATTTCATTTGTTTTGACGGATAAGGGCGGTGGTTCTTCCCAACCCATGGGCATTTTCACAGGTGATTTCGTATTTGTCGGAGATATTGGCAGGCCTGATTTATTGGAGAAGGCTGTTGGAGTGATTGGTTCTGCGGAGCTTGGAGCAAGCCAGATGTTCCAATCGCTGCAGAAGTTTAAGCAATTGCCTGATTATCTGCAAGTTTGGCCGGGGCATGGTGCAGGAAGTGCTTGTGGTAAAGCACTTGGAGCAGTTCCTATGTCTACAGTTGGTTATGAGAAATTAAACAATTGGGCTTTACGGGAAGAAGATCAAGAAAACTTTATCAAGACTTTATTAACGGGGCAATCTACTCCTCCTAACTATTTTGCAATGATGAAAAAGTTGAACAAGATGGGACCGCCGCTAGTCAGTGAAGGGAAGACTAATAGAATCCGCACTGTAAAGGAATTGGAAGGTCATGATGCGAATGCAGTTTTAGTAGACACAAGAAGAGCTGCAGAATTTGCAAAAGGTCATTTGGAAGGGACAATCAACATCCCATTTAATCAATCTTTTACAAATTGGGCAGGAGAGTTAATTGACTACAATTCAGAAATCATACTAATCGCAGAGGAAAGCAAACTGAATGCGATCAAGGAGAGTTTATCTTCAATAGGTTTAGATCGCATTGTCGGTTTCATTGAACCGTTTGACGTTCTGGCTGATGACAAACAGTTGGAAAGTTACGGAGAAGTAGATGTCAAACAAGTACAGGAATACTTGCTCGATGATCAGTATCATCTGGTTGATGTTCGCAATGAATCAGAGTGGACGGAAGGCAGAATTGAAGGGGCCGAACACATGCCCCTTAATTTGCTAACAAAGCAACTCGATGATTTGCCAAAAGGAAAGACGTATCTTGTACATTGTAAGTCTGGTGCCCGATCAGCAATAGCCTCAAGCTTGCTGCAGGCTCATGGCTATAAAGACGTGATGAATGTAAAAGGCGGCTATTTAGCTTGGTTGAAGGAAACTAATAAACAAGCTCCAGTAATAAAGTAATCAAACAGGCCAATTGTTCATTTGGTTCCAACGTCTCTTATAGGAAACGAGTAGATAATATCAGTAATGAAATTATAAATCGGAGGTCGTTATAGTGAAGTATAACTTTGATGAAGTCATTAGTCGGTACAATACGGATTCGGTCAAATGGGACCACACAGAGAAGTTATTTGGTGATAAGGATATTCTTCCAATGTGGATAGCGGATATGGATTTTGTGTCCCCAAAACCTGTCGTAGAGGCGTTGAAGGAGAGAGCTGAACATGGAGTGTTTGGCTATACATCAAGGTCTAATGATTACTTCCAGGCATTTATAGACTGGGTGCAAAGACGTCATAAATGGGACATTCAGAAACGATGGATCCGCTGTACGCCGGGGATTATGCCAGCGTTAAGTATTGCAATTCAATCCTTCACAAATGAAGGAGATAAAGTTATTATACAAACCCCTGTTTATACGCCGTTCATGGAAGTAATCGAAAAAAATAATCGTGATATCGTATTAAATCCACTTAAGTATGAAAATGAAAGATATGAGATGGATTATGAAAACTTAGAAGAAGTCGTAGAGAACGAAGATGTTAAGATGATTATTTTATGTAACCCTCATAATCCGGCTGGTCGGGTTTGGTCTAAAGAAGAATTGACGAGACTGGGGGAAATATGCTTGAAAAATAATGTGCTAGTCATTTCTGATGAAGCTCATTTTGATATTGTTTATAAAGGTCATACCCATACGCCTTTTGCTAGCATTTCAGAAGAGTTCGCGGACCATTCCATAACGTGCACGGCTCCAAGTAAAACGTTCAATCTTGCTGGTGTTCAAATGGCTAATATTATTATTCCAAATAAAGAGTTACGGGATCCGTTTACGAAAATTATTGACATAATGTATTTAGGATTATCCAATACTTTTGGTGTGACTGCAGCTGAAAACGCTTATAAATATGGAGAAGAGTGGTTAGATCAATTTTTGGATTACTTAGAAGGCAATCTTACCTTTTTAACAACATTTATTGAAACGAATTTAAAGGAAATTAAAGTGATCCCGCCTGAGGGAACATATCTTGCTTGGTTAGACTGCAGGGCTCTTGGTTTGAATGCAAAAGAGCTTGAGGACTTCTTCCGTAAAAACGCCAAGGTGGCATTTGACGAAGGTTATACATTTGGTTTAGGAGGCGAAGGTTTTACAAGAGTTAACATGGCTTGTCCAAGGCATGTTTTAGAAGACGGCTTGCGAAGAGTAGAAAGGGCTGTGAAAGAAAATCTAGCTAAGAATGCAGAGGAGGTACGTTAATGGAAGCATTCCACATTTCTTTGATCATCATGATATTTGTGCTCCTTTGTGCTGCATTGTTCTACATGCAAAAGAAATTTGTATCGTTTTCTAAACGTGTCATGCTAGCGCTAGTTGTTGGGATTGTCTATGGACTAGCCATACAGTTTATCTATGGCCAAACATCATTTATTATCTCTGAATCTGCCGAATGGATCAATATCGTTGGAAACGGATTTATATCTTTGTTAAGAATGCTTGTAATCCCGTTAGTTTTCTTTGCAATTTTATCCGCCTTTACTAAATCCAAATTGGCAAATGATTTTGGTAAAATTGGCGGGTTAGTGATTGGGATGCTTGCTGGAACAGTGGCAATAGCGGCTGCAGTTGGAATATTCTCCGCTGGCTTATTCGGCTTAGAAGGAATGGAAATTACGCAAGGGGAAGCAGAATCTGTAGCGATAGAAAGTCATGGACAAAAGTTAGATGATTTAAATGCGATGTCGGTACCGGAAAAGGTTGTATCGATGCTGCCGATGAACATTTTTTATGACCTGACAGAAGCGCGTTCTACATCAGTTATCTCAGTCGTTATTTTTGCATCTATCCTCGGGATGGCATTCATGGGTGTAAAGAGAAAAGAACCCAAACAAGCAGAGATGTTCGCGTCAATTGTCGAAGCGATTTTTACAGTTGTGATGCGAGTTGTGACACTTGTTTTGCGTTTGACGCCATACGGGATTTTAGCATTAATGACAAATAAAGCTGCCACCAGTGATTTAGTCGCCTTTTGGAATCTAGGGAAGTTTATTTTAGCCTCATATTTTGCGATAGCTGTTATGTTTTTAATTCACTTGTTGCTCATTAGATTGGTAGGTTTGAATCCATTAACGTATATTAAAAAAATCATGCCGGTTCTTGTATTCGCATTTTCATCTCGGTCTAGTGCGGGGACATTGCCTATTAATGTTAGTACACAAAAGAAGAGTTTGGGAGTTTCTGAAGGGATCGCGGATATATCGGGCGCATTTGGAATAACGATCGGACAAAATGGATGTGCGGGAATCTATCCTGCAATGCTTGCGATTATGGTCGCTCCCACAGTAGGAATTGATCCATTTACACCATCGTTTATACTCATGTTACTTGTCACTGTAGTGATTGGGTCATTCGGCATTGCAGGCGTTGGTGGCGGAGCGACATTTGCCGGTCTTATTGTCTTATCAACGATGAACTTGCCTGTTGCAATTGTAGGACTACTTATATCAATAGAGCCACTCATAGACATGGCGCGTACGGCACTAAATGTCAGTGGAACTATGACGACAGGTGTAATAACGAGTAAAATCACAAAACAATTAGATGAAGAAGTATATAACAGTAAAGAGGAAAAAGCTGTACCTGAAGTCATTTGAAAAAAACTGAAAGTTACATACCTGTTGCATTCCTAACCATGCAACAGGTGCTTTCCTATGGGATAAACCAGCATGTTATGATAAGAAGGGACACGTCAAGGACGGAAAAGGTTAGGGAGTGACACTAATGAAGAAAGAAAGTTTAATAATGTTTTGCCGTGTGATTGAAGAAGGAAGCATTAGTCAGGCTGCCCGGACTAGCTTCATCTCACAACCAGCTGTAACCAGTCAAATTCGTCAATTGGAAAAGCATTACGGAGTTGCGCTGTTTGACAGAAAAGCTGGAAAACTAAAGCTTACTGAAGCAGGTTCAACTTTATATCCATATGCAAAAGAGATTATCGATAACTATAAACGCTCTGAAGAGGCTGTAAAATCTATTGCCAATAAAGATGCAGGCACGTTAAATATAGGGGCAAGTTTAACAATTGGTGAATACCTGCTTCCCAGAATACTAGGGGACTTCCAAAAAGAGCATAAAAATCTTAAGTTTAAATTAACCATTGGAAATACACCCAGCACCATATCCAGTTTGGAAAGTCGGGATATTGACATTGCGTTAGTAGAAGGAGCCTTTTTACATGATGAAGATTTTAAAATAGAAAAATTTGCGGAAGATCAACTGATTTTGATTGTCTCCAATGATCATAGATGGAGCGATAGAGATGAAATAGAAATAGAGGAATTGATTGAGGAAAAGATGATCTGGAGAGAAGAAAATGCAGGTATCAGAAAGATTGTAGAAAGAGTATTAGAAGAAAACAATACATTGGATAAAGTTAGAAGTTATATGGAACTGAGTAGCACGCAATCCATCAAAAGTGCCGTAGAAGCGGGCTTAGGCATTGGTATTATTCCGAAATTATCTGTCTTGAGAGAACTTGAATTAGGGGTTTTGAAACAAGTTTCGATTTCCGGCATTGATCTAATTAGGGATTTATGGTTAGTAGAATTACCGTCTCGGTTTCCTAAAAGAAGCATGGACGCCTTTATTGCCTATTTAAAGAAGGTAACAATGTAATCGTATCGAAAGCGTTCAAAAGCGTACGTTGAGAACACTAAACCCTCTGAGGTAGCAAAAGTAATCGTGCCTGCTTAGAAGTAGCAGCTAACTTCTTCAACGAAATCCGCAATAAACATAACCTGATAAAGCTGTCAAAGAAATTTGTCTTTCAATGACTATCTGTATAGCGCCGATTTATTAGTTACTGAATAAAATTGCTGCTTATAAGATTTGTCAGCTCATTGGTTATACAGCAATTATATGCTAGAAAAAATGGCCCTTCATTGTTAATTATACGGAATGGGCTATTTTATTTGGGACCTAACCTTATTATGAATATTAACTTGCTACCAGGAGGGGAACACGGATGGATTTTTTATTTATTATAACCATTTTTTTAATTGGTTTTATAGGTTCATATATTTCAGGGATGTTAGGTATAGGTGGTTCAATCATAAAGTACCCTATGTTGCTTTATATACCACCGTTATTTGGTTTAGTCTCTTTTAGCGCCCATGAAGTCTCGGGAATAAGTGCTATACAGGTGTTTTTCGCGACAATTGGTGGTGTTTGGGCTTACCGAAAAGGCGGATACTTAAATAAAAAGCTAATTATCAATATGGGTTCAAGTATTTTAATTGGAAGCTTTATTGGAGGATACGGCTCCAAACTAATGTCCGAAGGGGGAATAAACTTTACCTACGGCATCCTTGCTTTGATTGCCGCTGTTATGATGTTCATCCCTAAAAAAGGGATTGATGATATTCCCTTGAACGAAGTGACATTTAATAAATGGGTTGCCGGAGCCCTCGCCTTAATTGTGGGTATCGGAGCGGGAATCGTTGGGGCAGCTGGCGCATTCTTATTAGTTCCCATTATGCTGGTCGTATTAAAGATTCCCACACGAATGACTATTGCCTCTTCACTTGCCATAACATTCATTTCTTCTATTGGCTCAACCGTTGGAAAAATCACCACCGGGCAGGTAGATTACTATCCGGCATTCATTATGATTGTAGCAAGTTTAATTGCTTCTCCTTTAGGAGCAATGGCAGGAAAAAGAGTTAATACCAAAGTGTTACAGGTCATTTTGGCAGTACTGATACTCGCTACGGCATTGAAAATTTGGATGGATATCTTATAAATGCAGAAGGGACAGACACTGACAAAAATCACAATATTCCGATTTCATTGCGTTTTTTGCAGGTGTCTGTCCCTGTTCCCCATCATTCTCTGGGCTACACGACGGTGGCAGCTTCAGAAAGTGTTCTTAGAGATTATTCTAAGTCATCAATGAAACCTTCAGTCTCTTTTAACGGCTTGTCTTACGATGAATCCTTCCCAACAAATTCCAAAATATGGTTCTTCGTCAACACGTTGATTGGAAGAAGTATTTTCAGCAATAAACCCTTTAATTAAATTGTAGAAAATAAAATTTCTAATTACCCTCTTCGGTTGAATTATTTCCATCCTCTCACCACTGCCCAATTGTATTCAGTAATTGTTTTAAGCACTAATTATTATTAATCCTCTGCCAATATAATTTTCTTAACCCTTCAATTACCTCAAAGTTTACGAGGAAGGGTCAGATAACGTTACAACTCAAACGCTGTTCTGAACTGTTTTTTATTTAAAGCAGATTCCTTTTACCGAATAAACTTGCTTTCGTCAAATTTTCATAATCGGCTTGTATGATGAGGTTGGAGAGGAAATGGGGGACTTGAATGGCATCGACAAGTAAATTGATTTCCATATCTATTCTGGTCATCAGTGTAGCTGGCGGTATCTTGCTCTTTTATTTGATGAGTGAACTATCGAAGGAACAGCGAAAGAAGATGATTGGTGAAATGGTTTCGCAGCTAGTCAATTTTGTTCTATTTATGTGGGCTGGAAAAGTTCTTTTGAATTTTTCCGTTTTTATTAAGGATCCAATGGCGATATTGGCATACCCAGGTGATTCGGGCGCTTTCTATGCAGCTGTGTTATTCAGTGGGTTGCTCTTGACGTATAAGGTAAAGCGAGGACAACTGGAAGGCCTGGCAGTCCGAAAGGCTTTTGTTCATCTGTTTTTATTGGCCGCGTTTTTATATGAGTTTATTCAATACGCCTGGAACGATCAGATCTATTCATTGGGAAGCCTTATAATATTAGCGATCTTGCTGGGAGGGTTTACCTATTTGAATGGACGGATGGCAACGGGAAAGTTACTTGGGCTTTTATTGACAGTTTGGGCATGCGGGATGAGCGTGCTGATGGTGTTACAGCCTTACATAACGGTGTTCGGTTATATGATTAAACCGTGGTTCCTCCTCCTCTTTTTCGTGGCCAATGTGCTTTTGCTATTAAAACATTACAGGAAGGATGGACGATATGGGTGGAATTGAAACAGATACGGTATTGATTGTAGGGATGTTACTAGCAGTAGGAGCGGGGGCACTTTCTTTCTTGTCTCCTTGTGTGCTGCCTATTTTCCCGGCATATCTTTCCTATATTACGGGAATCAGCGTGAAAGAACTTCAGGGAAACCAAACGATAAAAATCCGTAGGAAATTAATTAGTCATTCCCTTGTATTTTTACTGGGTGTATCGCTTGTCTTCATCAGCCTGGGGGCCGGTGCTTCATTTTTCGGCCAGTGGATTTCAGAACTATTAAGAGGGGACTCCGGCTTATTTATCCAACGAATTGCCGGTATTTTCATTATAGTCATGGGGCTGTTTATAGGCGGATGGGTCAATATTACGGGATTGATGAAGGAACGTCGCATTCAATCTTCGAGGAGACCGACCGGCTATATCGGGACATTTTTCATCGGACTCGGGTTTGCAGCCGGCTGGACGCCTTGTATCGGTCCGATTTTCGGTTCTATTTTGATGCTGGCTGCGAGTAACCCGAGTCAGGGAATTTTCTACACGATTATGTATGTTATCGGTTTTGCGCTACCTTTCCTTATCTTGACATTTTTCCTTGGCTCGACAAAGTGGATTGTCCGCCGCAGCGAGATCATCATGAAAGTGGGAGCAGTCATCATGATCTTGATGGGTATCGTATTGTTTTTTGGCTTAATGCCATTAATTACAGGGTGGTTACTTGATTTAGTGGATGGCACGTGGTTATCAAACCTGGGATGAATAGGGAGGAATCATGAGTGAAGAAGAGCATGGTGTTACTAGCTGTTGTAATGGTCTTGGTCGGTTGGGCCGTTTATGACTTTTCCTTTTCAAAAAAGGAAACAGCAAAGGGCCGACCGCTTCAGGCAGAGGTTTCTAGTCCAGTAGATTCCAATGAAATCGGAATTCAGCGTGGCCAATTGGCACCTGACTTTGAATTGAAGACATTGGAAGGGAAGACAGTCCAATTATCAGATTATAAAGGACAGCGGGTTTTATTGAATTTTTGGGCGACTTGGTGTCCGCCCTGCAGAGCTGAGATGCCTGATATGCAAAAGTTGTATACGAAAAGTAACTTGGATGTTGAAATATTGGCAGTCAATCTAACATCTACAGAAAACAATGAAGAAGTGGTCGCTCCATTTGTGGAGGAATATGGGCTGACATTTCCTGTCTTAATGGACAGAAGCTCAGAAGTGAGCAATCTATATAGCGTCTATGCGTATCCTACAACGTACATGATTGATTCGGCTGGCCGAATCCAATTCGTTGCACTTGGGGCAATAAATTATGATTTGATGGTACAAGAAGTGGAGAAGATGAAATAAGGACTTAACGATTGTACAATAACGAGGAGGTGATCAGGTGAAGCAGACAATATTGGTAGTTGAAGATGATCAGCTAATCCGTGAATTAATTTGCATCTATTTGAAAAAAGACGGATACGATGTAATTGCGGCGGTCGATGGCGAAGAAGCGAAAGAACTTTTCCTAATGCATCATCCTTGTTTGATTGTACTAGATCTGATGCTGCCAAAATGCAGTGGGGAAGAATACTGTAAGTGGGTGAAAGACCAAGGGTTAAATGAAGTTTCTATTATTATGCTCTCTGCGAAAGTCCATACGAATGATAAAATTAACGGATTGCGAATGGGTGCCGATGATTATATGACAAAACCGTTTGATCCGGATGAACTCCTTGCACATGTGGAGGCGGTCTTGCGAAGAACCGGTCAGTTCTGCCAAAAGATTGCTTACGATGGGCTATGCATCAAACCTAGAAAGGGAGAAGTGCTGCTTTTCGATCAAAAAATAAATTTGACGAAACACGAATTTAATTTATTATTTCATTTCATGGAAAATCCGAATATCGTTTTGACACGGGAGGACCTCCTTCACCAATTGTATCCGTATGGCGATAAGGTTGTGTTGGATCGGACCATCGATGCTCATGTAAAGAAACTAAGAGAAAAAATCGAAGAGGTTCCTTCTTCCCCTAAACGCATTCTAACGGTACGGGGAATGGGATATAAATTTGCGCATGATTAAGTTAGTCAGGACATTTCTGCCGAAACAGCTCCTCTGGCGGCTGACTTTTTTGAATGTCTTCGCAATCTCGCTTTTCATCATCCTGAGCAGTTTCGCTATTTATAATACAGCCTGTGTGCTGGTGGATGGGATGGGAACGATGGATGAACAACGGCAAAATCATTTTAATGCCACCCTGTTACAATATTTATGGATATTCAGCATATCCACCATTTTAATGGGAAGCCTCATTCATTTTTATTTAACATGGAAGTTGATCCGTCCATTAGAAGAACTGATTGAATCGACTAAAGACATGAAAAAAGGACGTTATCCCGATATGATCCAAACAAAATCCAGAGGAGAAATAGGGGAATTGATCATCCATTTTAATGAATTGGTGCAACAATTGAAAAACAATCAGCAATCTCGCCAGAAGCTTGTAACGGATCTTTCCCATGAATTCCGAACCCCTTTGTCGAATTTAACGAGCTATCTTATTGCTTTACGTAATGGTGTGATTGTAGGAGATAGAGAATTATTCGATGCACTGAGCGGTGAATCGAAACGTCTAACTACGATGGTGGAGCAGCTGGAGCAATTAAAGGAATGGGATTACGTTGCGAAACAAACGTTCACAGAAAAAGAACGGGTAGATATGCGATTGCTGATAGAACAATCCATTGAAATGTTTCATTGGACGTTAGAGGAAAAAGGTATCCCCGTAATAGTTGAAGCCGATGTTGGAATGGTAAATGTATACAACGGTGGCATCCCACAAGTTCTCAGCAACATCATCGATAACGCCATTCGCTATTATGAAGGGAAAGAGCCCATCATAATACATGGTGAATCTACGGAAGAAGGTTATCGGGTTTCAATCAGCAGTGAAGGTCAAGAGATCACAGAGGCAGAAAGAACTAAAGTGTTTGAAAGGTTTTATCAAGGTGACGCACCGCGAAGTCATAGGACAGGTGGAACAGGACTTGGTCTGGCGATTTCTAAAGAGATCATCGAGCATCATAATGGTCGGGTTGGATTAAATTCCATAAAGAACCACTATCATACTTTTTGGTTCACAATACCGCTTGAATAGTCAGTTTCTATGTAAGTATTTACAAAAGTAATGCATCAATTGTGCTTCCGGCTGTTTACCATTTTCAAAATTTGATGTTTACTGCTCATGCTGAATTTGTGATATGTCTTTGCTATTCGGAATACGATATAAGCAGTTTATGCAATGAAGGCGGGACACTACTAAAGTTGTGCAATACGGAAAGGGCATCTCAATTATTGAGTTGCTCTTTTTTTACTGAATTCGGCTTGTTGTGTTCCAAAATGAAATACGTGTGGTTATTGACTTTGACAGATCAGCAATTGTTCTGCATGCTATACTTAGAGAATTCTAATGAAGAAAAGGGTTTTGTATAATGAACAAACAATTACAGAAAAGAATACCGTTGCCGACGTTTTGGCTCGTGTTGCTGCTCGGCTCATTGACAGCATTCGGCCCGTTGTCGATGGACATGTATTTACCCGGACTGCCGATCGTGGCAGAAGATTTGCAAGCTTCCACATCACTTGCTCAATTAAGTTTGACTGCGTGTTTGATAGGCTTAGGAGCAGGTCAGCTCGTATTCGGACCAATGAGTGATATTTATGGAAGACGAAAGCCGCTTGTCGTCACATTGATCATCTATGCAGCAGCTTCGATCTTGTGTGCATTCAGCACGAACATCTGGACATTTGTCTTGCTGCGTTTCATTCAAGGGATGACGGGAGCAGCAGGGATTGTTATAGCTCGTGCATGTGCGCGAGATTTATACACAGGTAAGGAATTGACGAAGTTTATGGCACTCTTGTCCATCGTCAATGGAGTTGCTCCGATCATGGCTCCAATAGCGGGCGGCGCCGTGTTGAGCTTTGCATCATGGCAAGTCGTGTTTTTCATCCTAGGCGGGATTGGACTGCTGATGTTTTTAGCCACATCGCTTTTCCTGCCGGATACTTTGCCGGTCGAACAGCGCTCTGAAGGCGGGATGTTAGCCGTCGTCAAGACATTCGGCGGTTTATTAAAAGATAAGTGGTTTATGGGAATTGCGCTAACACAAGGCTTTGTTATGTCGAGCATGTTTGCGTATATCGCCGGATCGCCATTCGTGCTACAGAACATCTACGGCGTATCCGCACAGCAATTTTCTTTGTTTTTTGCTTTGAACGGCATCGGCATCATCATCGCAGCCCAAGTGACAGGGCGTTTGGCAGGCCGTATCCATGAAGTGAAGTTCCTAATGACGGGGGTATTGATCTCATTTTCAGGCAGCGTCCTTTTGTTGTTGGTTGTCTGGAATGAATGGCCGCTCTTCATGATGGGAACTGCCCTGTTCATCGTCGTCTCAAGCGTTGGAATGGTCTCAACGTCTGCATTTTCACTCGCCATGCAAAGCCAAGGGAAATCAGCAGGCAGCGCGGCCGCATTCCTCGGACTCGTGCCCTTCATCGGCGGAGCTATCGTCTCCCCATTAGTAGGTCTGGCTGGAGACTTCTCTGCTTGGCCAATGGGCATCGTCATTTTAGCCTGCAGCAGCAGTGCGTTGCTCGTATTTATGACAGTAGTGAAGAAAGCTTTTCGCGATCTGGCTATATAGTTAATGAACGGTTTTTTAAGTTTTCGGAAGCGTCACTAGTTGATTGGGGCGGAAGACGGCCGACTCCTGGGGGATCAGCGTGCGCTTAAGACCCTGGACTGAACGAAGTGAAGGAAGCGGCTTAAGCCACGCCCCCCGGAAAGCGTGCCGTCTGGAGTCCCAATCAACGGTGCCAGGACAAGATACACCCGCTCAACCCTTTTTAATTCAAATTTCCGAAAAAATAAGGCATGATAGAGAGAGAGTCTGATTACTATTTTTCGAGAGGCGGATGGAAAGATGGAATATCGTATTGAACATGACACATTTGGTGAAATTAAAGTACCTGCGGAGAAATTATGGGGTGCGCAAACACAGCGCAGTAAGCAAAACTTCAAAATCGGCGGCGAACGGATCCCGCTGGGCGTCATCCAAGCATTTGCCCATCTGAAGAAATCAACAGCTATCGCAAGCCATTCATTCGGCAATTTATCCGAAGCGAAAATGAAAGCCATCAAAACAGCAGCGGAAGAAGTCATCGAAGGAAAATGGGACGACCACTTCCCGTTAGTCGTTTGGCAAACAGGAAGCGGCACACAATCCAATATGAATATGAATGAAGTATTGGCCAACCGTGGCAATCAACTGCTCGAGGAGTGGGGAGAAGAAGACCGCCTGCACCCGAATGACGACGTCAATAAATCACAAAGTTCCAACGATACATTCCCGACGGCACTACATGTGGCGGGCGTTATCGCAGTGGAGCGTGAAGTACTTCCAGCAATCGATAAATTAAAAGAGACATTCGAAAAGAAATCCGAAGACTTCAAGGACATCATTAAAATTGGCCGGACGCACCTGCAAGATGCGACGCCGCTTACACTTGGACAGGAAATCAGCGGATGGCACCGGATGCTTGAGAAAACACGCAGCATGCTAGAAACAAGCGTGCAGTCAATGAAGGAACTTGCGATCGGCGGTACGGCAGTCGGTACAGGACTTAATGCGCCAGTTGGATTCGGTGAAAAAGTGGCAGAGGAAATTTCGAAATCTGTCGGTATTGATTTCACTTCAGCTGAGAATAAATTCCACGCACTGACAAGCTATGATGAAGTCGTCTACACACATGGTGCATTGAAAGCTCTGGCTGCTGACTTAATGAAGGTAGCGAATGACGTGCGTTGGTTAGCTAGCGGTCCGCGTTCAGGCATCGGCGAAATTACGATTCCGGAAAACGAACCAGGCAGCTCAATCATGCCAGGTAAAGTGAACCCGACGCAAAGTGAAGCATTGACGATGGTCGTCGCACAAGTGATGGGGAACGACGCGACAATCGGCTTTGCGGCTAGCCAAGGGAACTTTGAATTAAACGTCTTTAAGCCAGTTATCATCTATAACTTCCTCCAATCTGCAAAGTTATTGGCAGACGGAATGATCAGCTTCAATGATAATTGTGCAGTCGGTATCGAACCGAATCGCGAAGAAATCGATAACAAAGTGAAGAATTCCTTGATGCTCGTTACGGCGTTGAACCCGTACATTGGCTATGAAAATGCGGCAAAAATTGCGAAGAAAGCTCATAAAGAAGGTACGACGCTGAAAGAAGCTGCACTTTCCACGGGTCTATTGACTGAAGAACAATTTGACGAATATGTAGATCCGAGCAAAATGACGGGCAATCAATAATTGTCACGAAATTGTACTCCTGTTGATAGTACAAACCTTGTATACTGAAGGCATCACGTCTGTATTAAGGAGTTCGAACTTTACATGAAGAAGAAACTACTCGCAGGATTGGCTGCATTGACATTGGCACTCGCTGCTTGCGGAAACGGTGCGACGGAAAAGCCGGCAGAATCGGATCCTCAAGATGCGAGAGCTGAAGCCGGGCATGTAGAACAACTCGCTAACGGCGACTTACAGGAAATCACTGCCTCAGCGGACATACTGCCATCCTTCTTGGACGACAAGCCGGAAGATATGCGCATGGTCTATCAAGTCGCTGGTAAGGCGACCGATGTTCTAGAGTATATGCCATGCTACTGCGGTTGCGGCGATAGTGCTGGTCACAAAAGCAATATGAATTGTTTCCTTGACGAAGTACGAGAAGACGGATCAGTTGTTTGGGACGACCATGGCACACGCTGCCTAGTCTGTCTTGAAATCGCAGTGAAATCTGTTCAAATGCAACAGGACGGTAAATCAATGAAAGAAATCCGTGACGCAATTGATGCTGAATACGGAAACGGAGACTATGCGAAGCCTACAGACACACCGATGCCAGCGTAATAACGACTTCCTTTATTCGGATAAGGATTTTGTGCTGCAGATGAACTTCAGAAATTATGAAGTTTGTCTGCAGTCTTTTTTTGGGGAAAACCACAGTCGCGGTAGAAAGGGAATTTTATTATGAAATACATACTGAAAGATCGCTATTTTGAATTTAGTGAAACAGCCGTGACACATGAAGTGTTTAAAATCGGAGAATCGGAAGGAACGCTTTTTGAAGTTGAATTTAAATTGACGTTCTCTTATGGCTTTTTGGATTACGCACACAACTTTGTTTGGTTAAATGAGGATATTGAAACGCTGCTTGAGCAAATCAATAAAATTGGCGGAGAGAACTCAGGAACTCTTGGCACGTTCTCTCCTGGAGTCTCGTTTTCTTATGAAGCATGTGAGCATGAAAAAGGCTTATATGAACTCTCTGTCTTCATGGATACAGGATATATTAACTCCTACATGGGTACAGAATCCAAACTGGGAATCACCCTTACAGCGTCGATGGATGAAATACGAGGTTGGATTGCGGCTATCATTGAGAAATAGAGGAGGGATCGTTGTGATCCTTCCTCTATTTACTAGTTTCAGAAAGTTTTTATTTTGTATGCTTAATAAATTCCAGCTATCAAGCCTCACGTCGCTCTAAATACTCCTCCAATCCCTGACTCCGCAGTTTGCATGCGGGACAAGTTCTGCAACCCGCAGCAGGGATACCGTTATAGCAAGTAAGCGTGCGCTGCTGAATGAAGTCGAATGCGCCGAGTTGATCGGATAATTCCCAGACACTTGCTTTATCGAGCCACATCAACGGTGTATGCATGACGAACTTTGCATCCATTGCTAAGTTCAACGTTACGTTCAATGACTTGACGAACGTATCGCGGCAATCCGGATAGCCGCTGAAATCCGTCTCACTGACGCCTGTGACAAGATGGCGCGCCCCGATTGCTTGAGCGTAGACCGCTGCGAAAGAGAAAAATAGGTGATTACGTCCGGGAACGAAAGTGGACGGCAATTCACCGACTTCTTCTGTAATCTTGATAGTGTCCCGCGTCAGCGCATTCGCGGACAATTGATTGATCAAAGTCATGTCCAATACTTTGAATGAAACACCAAGCTCTTCCGCAATGTTGCGGGCGCATTCGATTTCTGCATGATGGCGCTGGCCATAATCAAATGTCACAGTCGTCACTTCTTTAAATTGTTTCAATGCCCAAAATAGGCAAGTGGTACTGTCTTGGCCGCCGCTGAAGACGACGACTGCTTTTTCTTGTTTCATATGTATTCACTCCGTTAGTAGTTTTTTAGAGAGGGATTTCACGAACCTCTTTAATCGCTTCCATCATACCATAGCCGCACCTCCAAACCGGTCCATTCGTTTCATATGAAAGTAAAAAGGGTATGGTATAATTTAGTCAAATTAGGCAGGAGGGGATTCAGTTGATTCGTTTTGTAGAGTTTGAAGAGCAGTACATATCGCAGATGGCGTCATTACTCGCCGCTAGACATCGAGACGAACGTCAGCGGTTCTCATTTTTGCATGAACGTTTTGAAGATGTAAATGAGGCGGAGAAACGATTGCGCGAAGAAATGAGTAAGCCATATATGGGTGGGATTGTGACGTTGCGTGATGACAATGTGATCGGCTATTTGTTATTCGAATATCGGCAGGATGCCATGCGCGGACGTACAATTTACGTCGGCTATCCTTCATTTGTCATTCATGAAGATGAGCATCCACGACTGGCACGCTTGCTGTATACGGAAGCAGGGGCGGAGTGGGTACGTAATGGCTATTTTGAACACGTACTGGATGTCCCGGTCGGCAATGACGAATTAATTCTTGAGATGCTGGAGCAATCATTTCATTTCGAACAACGTTTTGCTGCCCTGTCATTGGAACGATACCGCGCTCAGCCGGGAGAAAACAGCTTGGTAGCGATGAAGGAATTGGTGGGAGACGAACAATCCGCCCTGCGTACGATGGCATCTTGGAATAGCATGCATCAGGCAAAAGCGCCGGCATGGCAGCCGATAACGCAGGAAGCACTTGATCAGGAGCGCGAGACTTTCGAAGCGTATGAAGGAAAAGAAGGGACACGTAGCTGGGTTGCGGAACAGGATGGAGTTCCGGTTGCTTTTCATTTATATACTCCAGCAGATGCACGGCATGCGATGACCACACCGAGTCAGGCGGCGGTACTTGTCCAGGCCGCTACGAACATCGAGCTGCGCGGACAAGGCATCGGCAAGTCGATCGCCAATCACAGCTTCACTCAAATGAAGAAAGCAGGCTATGAATACATTATGACGGATTGGTATACGGCAAACCATCTGGCATCATATTTCTGGCCGAAGCTCGGATTCCGATCGTATATGATCCGCATGGCACGAACAGTGGACGCACGTATTGCGTGGGCGGACGGCCAATGACCGGCGTGAAGTTCGTTGCATCTTGGAGTGGCGGCAAGGACTCTGCGCTTGCCGTTCATCGAGCCGTAAAAGCAGGAAATATTCCAGCAATGTCCTGGACAATGTTCGATAAAGAACAAAACCAATCCAAATCCCATGCATTACCGTTAGAAATCATTCAAGCGCAAGCCAAGCAGCTCGGAGTACCCCTGATGATCCGAAAAGCAGATTGGGCGGGCTATGAGACACAATTTCTCGATGCTATGCGGGTTTGTAAGGCACATGGCATCCCGCAGGCTGTGTTTGGCGACATTGATTTAGAAGATCATCTATCCTGGGTGCAATCGATGTGTGCAAAAGCTGGCATTGATGCGGTTCATCCGTTGTGGGAAGAACCTCGGCGCAAACTGTTAGAGGAATTCATTCGTGAAGGATTCGAGGCATATATCGTAGTCGTCAATACGAAGCTGATGCCAGCCGAATTCCTTGGCAGACGCTTCACGATTGAATTAATGGATGAACTTGAAGCACTTGGCATCGATAGCTGCGGCGAATCGGGAGAGTTCCATACCGTTGTTGTCGATGGACCTATTTTCAAGGAGCGGATTCCATTGAAGATGGGGGAGACTGTTGAGAAAGATGGCTATGTGTTTTCAATGTGTAAATTAGATGAAAAACTTCCACAAGCTGAATAGGCAATTGTGGAAGTTTTTTGTTTATGGACTTGGCTGGGGCAAAGGAAGAATGTGCGGTCCGGATGGACTTTGGATCGGTTGATCGATACTTTGGTGCGGTGCAATGTCACTTTGGTTCGTTACAGCGAGATTTTGGAGTGTTTCCCGATTTCACGATAGTTCCACTGCCGCATCATACACTCCAGGCGCTGCATGGAGCTTCACCTGTTCCAGTAAATCAGACCGCTGATCAAAACGGATCGTCTTTGTGCGTCCGTCCATCCACTTGCGCGAAAAGCGTTCTTTATTGATTGAGAAAGTGCCATCTTCCACTGTCTTAGCGACCAGCATTGTCTTATTGAATGGGGAATCGGGATGAGTATGAATCAATTCTTTAACCCGATTCAGATCCTCCCAGCCGACGATGTCCGGTTCAAAAGCGCAATGCTTTGTCCAGCCTTCTTCAGACCGTCGTTCGCATAACATGGACCCTTTCTCCGTTTTCTGCGAACGTAGGCGATAGCTTCCTGACGGGGAAGTGATTGTTCTGCCATCTAACGCGAGCGGCGCCAACGCCAAATTATTTCCCGACCCGCTGTCAATCAGGTATAGGTTCTCTTTATATTCGAATAAATTGATCGTATGTGTGCGGTCCAAGCCCCATTCTTGTCCTGTCCATACTGTGGCGGCTGCGAGAGATACGTTAAAACTCAATTTACGCAAGACGATATGCAGTAAGCCGTTTAGTTCGTAGCAAAGACCTCCGCGTTCTGCATTCACCATCTTATCCAATAAAAACTGCTCCGTGATTGGCTCTTCATTCTTCAATAGGACATCCAAATTTTCGAATTCAAACAGCTGGGCGAATAATCGTTGGACACAGCTTATTTGCTGAATCGGGTTTTCTGATTGACTGTATCCTAGCTGTACCAATCGTTCAATAATTCGTTGTGGCATGAGTGAATCTTCCTTTCTACACTTTTATTCGGTTGTTTGATTGAGGCTAGTATAGCAGATAAAAAGACTTTCCCAAACTTCTAAATGGCAGATCGAAAGTGGTTAGAAGGGATCGGTTGATTTAAGCGAAATTCTCATCGAGTTTAGAATTGCTATGGAATTAATCTCATTCTGCAGTTCCTATATATTGTGTAATCCATATAATTATCGGAAAAGTATACTGATAACTGGTTGAACAAACAGTAATAAGTGATTTTATATCCAGGGTTTGTTTATTTAATCAGGGTGTCATGAGTATGTATAAAACAGAACAAGTGAATGTCTTTACGGCAGATCCATCCGCAATCGGGCTATTTGGATTGGCGATGGTCACGCTCGTAGCTTCTTCGCAAAAATTATGACTCACTACAGATGTTTCGTTTGTTATCCCTTGGGCAATATTTTTAGGTGGATTTGCGCAACTAATTGCCTGCATTAACGACTCGAAACTGAATAACACATTTGGTGCGACCGCTTTTGGCGCATACAGATTGTTTTGGCTGGCCGTCGCCTCCTCGTGGATGATTGAAAGAGGTATATTCGGGGAAACGCTGGCTGCAGGTGTAGACCCCAAACAATTGGGTTTTGCATTCGTCGGTTATCTGATTTTTATGCTATTCATGACGATTGGAGCGATGGAAACGCATAAGGTCATATTCTTCATATTTTTCTGCATCAACTTTCTATTTATCGGGCTGGCTCTCGACAGTTATGGAGTTTTGGGTGCATTCCCACAACAATAAGCCGCTTATTCGGAACTGAGCATTTCATTATTATTATTTTATGAAGCTGCCGCTGCGGTCTTGAATGAACATATCGAAAGAGAGCTTCTACCGGTGGGTAAGCCGTTCGGGCTCTTTAAGAAAGCGGATGAAGCAGCAGTCAAACCTGCACATTCTACTCCAGTAAGCAGCGATTTAAATACATTCAGCTGAATCGTAAAGGTTCAGTTAAAACATTAGGTGAGTAAATTAATCAAACCGAATGAGGCGTTTACTTTCTATGTAGGCGTCTTTTTTTGTTTGAGACTGTGAATGTGAGAATAAGTGTAACCCCTCTCCTAACCGGGAAAAGTAAAAGGACAGAACCTGTTAAGGAGGTCTATCGGTATGCAAGATAAGAAAAAGTTGACTCTATTACAAATCAATGACGTACATGGGTATTTGGAAGAGCATTGGGAACATTTTTATGAAGGGAATGAATCGGTCTATACACAAGTCGGTGGGTATGCTCGAATGGCAGGCTATATTCGTCAAGTTCATAAGGAACGCAATGGTTCGGTATTGCTGTTCGATGGTGGCGATACGTTTCATGGGACGCATCCTGTAGTGGATACGAAAGGGCAGATTCTATTGCCGATTTTGCGGGAGATGGGCATAGATGCGATGACAGGACATTGGGATTTTGCGTATGGTCCTGATTACTTACAGGAGTTGGTTGCTTCGTTGGGATATCCAATGCTCGCCATTAATTGCTATGACAAAAAGACAAACAGATTGGCATTCCCTCCTTTTCTAGTGAAAGAAGTAAATGACCTGAAAATAGGCGTGATTGGAATTGCGGCAACGATTGTCGATAAAGTGATGCCGCCAAATTTTAGTGAAGGTGTTTATTTTACGCTGGGGAACGAGGAACTGCCTGACTATATCCAGAAGTTGAAAAAGGAACAGAATGTGGATTTGATTGTTGTGCTTTCGCATTTGGGATTGCCCCAAGATATTCAATTGGCAGAAGAAGTGGACGGTATCCAAGTGTTGCTGAGCGCGCATACACATAATCGGCTGTATGAACCGGTCACCGTCAATGATACGATTATTATTCAATCGGGATGTCACGGCTCATTTGTAGGACGGCTGGATCTCGTAGTAAAGAACAAACAAATTGTAGAGCACGATCATCAACTGGTCTTGATGGATGAACAAATACCGGAAGATAAAGCCATGAAAAAAATAGTGGATGAAGGAATGAGGCCGTATCGCAATCAGTTAGATGAAGTAATCGGCGCGACAGAAACTGGATTGCACCGTCATGCCATTTTGGAAAGCACAATGGACAATTTCCTGCTGAAAGGATTGCTTGACTATACGAAAGCTGAAGTGGCATTTTCAAACGGCTGGAGATATGGCGCTCCTATTCCGCCAGGCGAACTGACGATGAATGATATATGGAACATCATTCCTGTAAATCCGCCCATATCAACCGTTACATTGAAGGGAAAAGAGATATGGGAGTTGATGGAGAAAAGTCTTGAAGTGACGTTTTCGAGAAATCCGTACCATCAAATGGGCGGCTATGTAAAGAGAGTCCTCGGCCTGAATCTTTACGCTAAATTGGAAAACCCAAGCGGTCAGCGAATGCAAAGTTTATTTGTTGGCAATGAACCTGTCGCAATGGATCGGCTGTACAATGTAGCTTTTATCACGATGCAAGGTGTGCCGCATTCTTACGGAAAGGATCGCAGGAATTTGGAAATTCATGCGGTAGACGCGTTGAAGGAATATGTGATAAAGAATCGGACGATTGAAGCATCATTGCGTGGGACAGTGACATTGATATAAGTGGAAAAGTATTTAATTATCCTTGCAACCTGACCGACTAATGGTTACATGCATTGCATATACATTAGCAAGCTCCTATTAAACTAATCAGGTGATGTAGATGACAATGCGAAGGAATCAATTCGAATCAAAGCACTTTTTTGAGGACGACAAGCACATAACGGATTCGCAAGTATGGCATTTCGTCTCAGCGCCACATTTGCAGCCGATGAAGGTAACCGTGAATGTGCATGAGCCAGGGACAGAACAGGGCTACCTATTCGTGGCCCCGTATACGATGTATGGAGAAAATATGGTGGGGCAGACGGGTGCATTGATCCTGGATGAAGCAGGTAACCCGGTCTGGTTCAAATCGGATACTCCCGAAAAACAGAATAGGAATTTCAGGATGCAAGTCTATCATGGGCTACCAGTCCTAACGACATGGCATGGAACGATTTCTGGTACGGAATCTGCCAATCCTCGTCTTCCTATCGGCGACCCGCTGCCTGGCGCGGTCTTCCAGATCTTCAATCAGCATTACCAGTTGATAGAGACAGTAGAGGCGCAAAATGGATACACTGCGGATGTGCATGAGTTTACCATTACCGAACGAAATACAGCCTTGTTTACCGCAGTGAAGCAAGTACCTGCCGATTTGACTGTTTATGGAGGACCGGCGAAAGGCTATATTGATAATTTTGCAATACAGGAAGTTGATTTGTCTACAGGTGAGCTGCTGTATGAATGGGATGTGCTTGCGCATGTCGACCCGGCAAATTCGATGGTTCCTGTTACTGCTGCAGCAGAAAGCAAGGGAATTTGGGATTGTTTCCATGTGAATTCGGTGGAGGAAGGGCCGGATCATACTCTGCTGATCAGTATGCGGAATATGTCTGCTATTTATCATATCGATAAGGTAACAGGAGAGATTATCTGGCAGCTTGGCGGAAAACAGAGTGATTTTACCTTCGAGCAGGGCGCAGAGTTCTCGTGGCAGCATCATGCAAGATACCGAAAGGAGAACCGAATCAGCCTCTTTGATAATGCGTGCTGTGCCACACCGGACTCACCGCCTGCTGGTGCGTCGCGTGGCTTGATTTTACAGCTTGATGAGCAGCACATGACAGCAAAGGTGGACCGGACCTATTTTCATGATCCTCCTATTCATGCATCCCATCAGGGGAATATGCAACAACTGCCCAACGGCAACCAGTTGATCGGCTGGGGACAGGGACCTTATGTTTCTGAATTCAAATATGCCGGCAATACGGAGGGGAATCCGGCTTTGCATATGATTTACGATATGCATTTTCCAGGCGATAATTTTACGTACAGAGCATTTAAAAATGAATGGGTTGGACTGCCGCTTGAACCACCTGATATGAGGGTGGGGGTGTATGGGAAACAAATTGCGATTATTTATATGTCGTGGAATGGTGCTACAGAAGTGGAGGCCTGGAAGGTGCTGGCTGGTTGGAACCCCTATGCAATGGCGGTTGTAGCTTTTAAGGAACGAAACGGATTTGAGACAACTGTGAAATTAGATGGTGTTTGTCCGTATTTTCAAGTCTGTGCATTAGATGATGTTGGTGCTGTGATTGGCAAGTCGCGGATGGTTTGTGCACCGATTTCTTGGGTTAATTTAGGCTGCAAGTCTTCATGGAGCTAAGAACTACTTCGAAAACCGCAATAAAGAAACCTTAGAAACGAGAAATTACTTTCCCGATTCCAAGGTTTTTCGTGATGCTCGGCTGCTTCATGTCATGGGTTTTCGTATACTTATGTTCGATCCCAGAAACGTTTTTGAGCGATGGCTGCGACAAATTGATTGGCGAAATCTGGGTTATCAGTTGCTGATACGACGCCGATTCCGTTGTTGTGTTCGGTCTGTGCAATATAGGAATCCTTGCCGCTAGAAACTCCGATTGGCTTCAGGTGCATATATTGCATGCGCACAAAATCGAAAATAATCTGATCGAATTTCAGTTGGTTTTGGGATTTT
Organism: Sporosarcina sp. FSL K6-3508; assembly: GCF_038615825.1. Lineage (NCBI taxonomy): Bacteria > Bacillati > Bacillota > Bacilli > Caryophanales > Caryophanaceae > Sporosarcina > Sporosarcina sp. FSL K6-3508. Next base: position 344,624 of record NZ_CP152016.1, read on the forward strand.
CCGCCTGCGATATAGATTGCATCAAACAGGGACGGGTGAACGGTTAGGAATGTTTTAGTAGGCTCAAGAACTGTACCGTCTTCACCAGTGACTGAACCAAGTTTTTCAGCAATGATTTCCACCATAACACCATTTTCTTTAAGGGTGTCAAGCGTCTCTTTAACCTCTTTTCCGTTAAACCCTTCACCGATCAGCACGCCGACCTTCTGCGTCATTGCAGAATGAGGAGAGTTCAGCTGACTAAGTGATGCATAGCTTTTGTCTACATCTACGTGTTTGTTTTTTGGACGCTCGACCCCAATATTATCCGCAATCATACCCGCCATCTCGGTATCGACATTGGCCCACATCTCTACATTCATCTCACGTACTTCCTTGCTCTTTACGCTTCCTAAGTGGAAACTGAATGACTCGATCAGGTCCAATCTCTCAGGCTCAGACAAGCTGTTCCAAAAGATTCTGGCTTGTGTATAATAATCCTCGAATGAATCGCTTGGATGTTCCCGCGTCACATGTCCTTCCACTGTTTTTGGATAGTTTTCATAGCCACCTTGTTCAGGCGGTGTTTCAGCTGGCGTATTTCCAGCCAATGAATTGCTGTGCATATGGACGTTGTCGGTATCGATCGGATGCTTCTGATAGCCGTCACGGAAGTTGTTGGCGACATCCGCAATCGGGCGGTTCACCGGCAGTTCCTCATAATTTGGAGAGTTCTGACGATACAGTTCAGTATCCCGATAGGCGAATGAACGGCCTTGCAAGACAGGATCATTCGAGAACTCAATACCTGGAACCAGATTAGACGGGTTAAATGCGGATTGTTCTTCTTCCGCAAAGAAATTGTCCATGAGACGGTTCAGCGTCATCTTTCCGATTATTTTCAGTGGAACTTCTTCCTCGGGCCAAAGTTTGGTGTCATCCAAAATATCGAAATCATACTTGAATTCATCTTCTTCAGCGATCAGCTGCACGCCAAGTTCGTATTCTGGATAGGACCCGCTTTCAATTGCCTCGATAATATCACGACGATGGAAGTCTGCGTCTACTCCGCCGATCATGTTTGCTTCATCGAGTTTCAAGGAATGCACACCTAACTTCGGTTTCCAAATAAACCGAACGAACGTCGAGATCCCTTTTTCATTGACGAAACGGAATGTGTTGATTGGATAAGCCTCCATCATTCTCCAGCTTCTAGGACGGCCACGCATTGACATCAGCCACATGACCATATGCGCAGATTCAGGATTACTCACTACATAATCCCAAAAATTATCATGCCCAACGGTTGCTTGTGGAATATGTGTTTTTGGTTCAGGTTTTGCCGCGTGTGATACATCCATGAATTTCATTGGATCGCTTAGGATGAAGACAGGGAATTGCAATGAAAGCTGATCATAGTTTCCTTCTTCCGTATAAAACTTGATCGCTATACCCCGGATATCAACTGCCGTGTCCTTCGATCCCCGGTTCCCTACGAAATTGGAAAAGCGGACGAAAAGAGGTGTTTTCTTCCCTGGTTCTTGCAAGAATTTCGCCACTGTATAGTCTTTCATCGACTCATACAGTTCAAAGTCTCCGTAAACTCCGAACCCGCGTGCGTGCACAACTTTTTCGGGAATCCGTTCACGGTTGAAATGAGATTGTTTTTTATAGAAATGAAAGTCTTGCATTAGAAGCGGCCCCCGCTTACCGGCACGCAACGACTTTTGATCGTCTGAAACTTTCATTCCGCTTTCCTCGGTCATTTGCTTATCGGGTCCGGTATTTGTTTGGCGGAATTGTTCCAGTTGTTCGTCTTTACTGTCTTTATTCTTATGGTTCTGATCCATCTCTTCATCATCCTTCTCTTTTAATTTTTTGAGTGCAATCAAGCGTCAAAAAGTTATGAGACTAGCAAGAATTCATCCCGCTAGATATCCCTTTGACTACACATCTTCCCCGAAAGAGACTTTATTAAACTGTAGTAGTTTACAGTTAATAAGTGAATCCGCAAAAAAACAGACACTGCTGCATAGGTGCAGGTGCCTGTTTTCTAAAACTTTGTTACGCGGTGACCGAAACTGCTCGTGTTCGGGGACGTGTAGCCTGAAACCATTTTTTGAATAAAAGAATAATGATGACGAGATCAACAGCATCTCCTCCGTAATACATAAGCATGGCCCCTGTGCGTGCTTGATCAAGAGGTACGCCTTCTGGAGGGTAAGCATAAATGTATTTGGACAAGATCCCGTGTCCTGCAAGAGCAACAATAAAGACTAGAGTCCGGTAAATGTAGCTGAAACGATGGAAAACCGGGTCGATGTACAGTAAGGAAATGGTGAATAAATAGCCCGCCACAAATACATGGATATGAACGAGAACATGTAGCCAGAGTTGGTGGTGCATAGTCATATACAAGTCGGTAGTATACAACAGCCAAAGTCCGCCGATGTTGAGGAAGGTAGCGGTAACAGGGTGAGTATAAAATTTTGAGAGTCGGCTTTTCAGCAAGCGGCACAGCTGCCTTGCATGATGGACTGAGAGCACGCGCAACAACAGTGTCATCGGAGCCGCAAGAGCCAGTAGAAGGGGACCGAGCATTCCAAGGAATAAATGGCCCATCATATGCACAGTGAAGTTCCCGTGGGAAGCTTCGGCAATTGGTCCAATCACGGCGCTCGCCGAGAGTAAAACACCAAAAAACCAGAACATAGTACGAATCCATGGCCATTGGCGCCGAGATGCGTGCCGATTGTTCTTGAAAACTCCTGCAAGATAAAGCACGATAGCCAACACTGCTGGAATGCCAAATAAGACATCGGTAAAAGGGAACGGAAAATCATGCAACATGAAGTTCCCCACTTCCTGCCATCCGCTCATCCTGTCTTGCCGACCTTAATAGCCAAACTCCCGCCAAAATCATGAGTACAGCGCTAATATTCCAAACCAAGTCATACGGGACGATATCGACATTGTAGCGTATTTGGTGAATTCGCATGACTTTATGTTGTATCGTGCCGTCGTATAGCTGAAAGGCCCCACCACCAAGCAGTTTTCCTCCCCAAAACATTTTATGCCATAATGCATCTCGCCTCCGTAAATCGGCGACCAAATATAAGCCGCCGACTGTTGCAAACCAGCTGAACGCGTGAAACAATCCATCTGAAACCAAACCGACTGCGATCGTCGATTTATCATAAAACTTATGCCAATGCAGCAACTGATGAAAAAGAGTCTCGTCCAAGAAAGCTACAAAGCCGAGCCCAAACAATATGCCTGCCCATAAGTTCTTACTAGCGAACTTCGAACGATTCGTCCAGTTGGTTACTTTCTTTATAGTCATATAAGAGTCGCCGCCTTTATGGTGTTTATACTTAATTATTACCAAAAGAATAGGCGGTTAAACCAAGTTTGGAGAGTTTTGGGAATAAATTGGTGGAGGACACGAAGGGATTTCACTTATCTCAAAAGGGCTGTTAAATGCAAAGAAAGATAAAGGAATCTATAAAATGAAGTTTAATCCGATTACTGAAATGTAATAATCAGGGGCTATATGTTATTGTTCAGCAGAATATTATGGAAGCAGCTGCAAATTCTACCGACAGAATATTGGAAGTTTATAGTAATCGTTATTGTGATTGCAGCAATTTCTGCTAAGCTTCCATGTCATGATAAAGCCTCTTCTTGAATAAACTACCAGGCCCCCAAATCTGTAAAGTTTGGGGGCCTGGTAATACATATATACATAAGGACTTAGCGTTTATCACAAACGTTTATCGGCATAAAAGTTGTTCACCGTATGATGTGCAGGATCATATGGCTTCAAGACATAACCTTGCGCTTGAAGCCATTCAATGATCTCGGGAAGGACTTTTGTGGTTTGGCTGCGGTCATGCATGAGAATCACGATGTTCCGATTACCTGTTGCATAGGCTTTCTTCACGCTTGTTTGAATGTTTTTCACGATGCGTCCCGCCTGTTGGTTCGTATATTTCCAATCCTCCGAATCAACGTTCCAGTCCCATAGTTTATAATCGTAGCGGATGAGCTCATTTCGCATAGCTGCAGTCACATACGGCTTGCTGCCATAAGGAACACGCACCAACTTGGTATCGTTTCCAGTGATTTGCTCAATCAGCCTAAGCCCTTTATTCATCTCATCCATGAAACTTTTTGTAGTCTGATAGACCTTATTGGCGTCATGCGTCATACTGTGTGAGCCGATATAATGACCGGCTGCTGCTGTCTCTTTGACAATTTTTCGTTGATCCTTCATTTGATTTCCAATGAAGAAAAAGGTTCCTTTGACGTTATACTTTTTCAAGATGGCGGTATTGGCAGATGTGAATCGATTCGGTCCATCGTCAAATGTGAGATAGACATTCGCTTTGCCACTGGCTTCCGGCTTTGCTTGCATGTGCATCTTGATGACGGATTCGAAATTTACATGCGGCATATGTTTGTAATCATCGCGATAAATCCGCAGTGTCTTAAATTTAGGGAAGTAATGTGTTTTGAAGCCCAGTTCGTCCGCGATGTATGTGACCGTAATATACAATTTTCCATTCAGCTCAACAATCGGTGAACTGGTCTGGAGAATGCCGTCTTTCCTCGTTTCCTTAGTTGCATAGTCATACGTATAGTCGACGCCTCTTTTACGTACATGCATGACGCCGTCTTCAATTTCCAAAGGCAGATAAAGGAACTTTGCGATTTCACCTAAAGGGACACGGGTATTGTTGCCGATAACAGATACGTCATCAATTGGTAATATCCTGTCATGCAACCCGATATAACGTTTATCAGGTGTAACAGCCGCTTCTGCAGAAATAGATTCGAGAATTAGAAGCGAGGCGAATAATACTCCGAGCAATCCCCAGATTCTTTTTTTCATTTTCATCCCTCATTTCGTATAGAGTAGGTCGTAATCGTAATTTAGTATCTTTCGACAAATCTATGAAATCTCCTATACTCATCGCAACATACAATAGTCTAAATTTTTAGCGAAAACAATTAAGTTATTTACTTTGGAGAAATCGGTGCCAACCTCTCCGGAAACCTTCCGGCACAAGTAGTTGGTTAGATAACTTTTTCGTATCTTCATTAAAAACTATTATTCTAAAAACATGGGTAAACGCTGTTTACTTTCGAAATTTAGATGGTAGAATATTCTGTAATAGGAGGTATTACTATGTTTTGCGTAAAGAAGAATCCCCAATATACATTTGACTCGTTCTTGGCTGTAAAGGATACATTGGATGATTTGGACAATCCTTTTTTAGTGGAGGTGTTGTCGAATTTGTCTAAAGAAGATTGGGGGGAGATGCATCGCAGACTTCAACCATTCGCAAACAAACTTTCCACTTCGTGGCGAGCGACGGTCAATGAAATTGCCAGACCCGAAAATCATCCGAAGTTGCGTCAATATGATGCATACAATCGCCGAATTGATCGCATTGTTCGTCCGGCGGAAGCGCTTAAACTCACAGAAGAAGTATTTGGTGAAGGGCTATTTTCAATGAAACAACTTACTTACGAAGGAATTATGAAACGCTATCTCCTACATGGGAATGGTGAAGCAGGAATTACATGTCCTGTAGCATGTACGGATGGTCTGATTGAATTGATTGAAGCATTTTATGAAGAAGTTCCAAATGAGGTCAAAGAGATTCACACACATGCAAAAGAAGGGATCGATGGGAACTTCGCTATTGGCGCGCAATTCATGTCGGAGATCCAAGGAGGTTCGAACATTCCTGCCAATCTACTAGAGGCGGTACCGATGGATACGCATTATCTATTGTATGGCAATAAATTTTTCTGTTCCGCTGTGCATGCTGATTATTCGGTAGTAACGGCAAAAATAGAAGGTACGGAGAATATTGCCGTATTTGTTGTGCCCTCCTATTTGCCAGGAGACAAAGAGAAAGAACTACGGAATGGCTACCGCATTAATCGATTAAAATGGAAATTGGGCACAAGTGAGCTTCCTTCCGGAGAAATTGATTATGAAGGGGCGGTAGCATACCGAATTGGACCTGAAGACCGTGGGGTTGCTTTAGCGGTCGGCATCGTTCTGACGCGTTCTCGCTTGGACATCGGCTTTGCCAGTGCAGCATTTGTCATGCGTGCAGCTAGAGAGGCGAAGCTTTATGCGCGCTTCCGCCATGTGTTCGACCGGACGATTGATGGTTTTCCGATGGCAGCTGCACAACTGGAAGAACTCGAAGGGGCAGCAAAGCGAATGACGGCTACAGCGTTTCATCTGTATAAGATGTTTTTGGAGCAAGATGACTACGATGAGCTGCAGCAGTTTGCTTTGCGGGAATTGATTTTACTGCAGAAAATATATGCTGCCAAAGAAGCTGTCGATCATTTACGGTTGGCAATATCCCTTTTCGGCGGGCATGGTGCAATAGAAGATTTTTCAGCCATACCGAGATTGTTTCGGGATAGTCTTGTCAATGAACTATGGGAAGGACCGCGAAATGTATTGCTGACACAAATTTATCGGGATCTTTTCCGGCTGCGTAAAACCGTACCGATTGAGACGGTTTTAGAAACCATGTTTCCGCATCTATCTCTAATAGATGTGACACAATATACTTCGCGCATCGAGGCGATCATGGGGATTAATATTATGGAAGCTCCGACCCCATTCAATAAGATGGCTGCGATGAATTGGGAATCGTTATGGGAGGAACTGTTTTTGTCATTTCAACAAGCTGTGACGAAACCTTTTGAAGAGCAACCGATTTTAAGAGAGGAAATACTGAATAACTTATAGAGGGGTGTTCGGGAGATGGAGATGAATATTGGAAGCGTATTGCGCAGTAGAGCAATAATGATGGGGGAGAAGGTCGGCTTTATACATGGCGATACCAAGATTACTTTTGAAGAGATGAATGAGCGGGCGAATTCGTTTTCCGAGTATCTGCGGGAAATAGGTTTGAGCAAAGGAGACACCATGGCCATACTATGTAAAAATAATGAACAGGCAATTGCCGCGTTTTTTGGTGCCGCAAAGATCGGAGTTATTTCAGTCATGGTGAATTGGCGCCTAGGGAAAGAGGAGTTGCAATATATTCTTTCGCATAGTGAAGCAAAATTAATTGTCTACGATGAAGTGTTCCAGACAACTATTGAAGATCTGAAGAAAATGATCCCGGCATCCCATTATATTTCCAGTAGCACATCACCATCCTTATCTTCCGTTTGGGGACAAAAGACGAGAGAGCCTATATATGAAACAACCGGAAATGATCCAATCCTCATCATGTATACATCCGGGACAACAGGCAAACCAAAAGGGGCAATATTGTCGCATAATAATCTCTTAGCCACGTCCATAGGCTTGTCCCATACGATTGATTGGCGGGAGAGTGATAAGTTCCTGATGGTAGCTCCATTTTTCCATATCGGAGGCTTGGCACCGTTAATCACGAATGTCCATACAGGTGCTGCCATGATTCTGATGGAAGATTTCAATCCGACAGCAGCTTGGAAACTAATTGAATCAGAACGGATCACAACGATGATGACTGTGCCCGCCATGTTGACATTTCTTCTGAAAACGTACCCAACAGTCTCCGCCGATATTTCTTCATTGCGTAACATCACTTGTGGGGCATCGGCTGTTCCAGCTCCTCTCATTTTGCAGTTTAGGGAGATGGGGATTCCGGTTCAGCAAGTCTATGGAATTACGGAATATGCAGGTGCTGTAACGTTCTGGAAGGAAACGCAACATCCTGATAAATATGATTCCATGGGTAAACCGGTTATGCATGGGACGCTGCGAATTGCGGATACAGACTCCAAAGAGACATTGCCGAAGGGTGAAATAGGAGAAATTATTATCGGCGGACCACAAGTATTTGTCGGATACTATAAAAATGAAGAAGCGTATATGAGTACAGTGATTGACGGAGAATTCCACACAGGAGATATTGGCTATATTGATGAACAAGGGTTTCTCTATGTCGTGGACCGACTGAAAGATTTGATTATCAGCGGCGGTGAAAATATTTACTCATCAGAACTTGAGCAAACATTAGCCCAGCATCCAGCCGTCGCGGACGTGGCGGTCATAGGTGTGGTGAATGAACAATGGGGCGAAGTACCAAAAGCCTTCATCGTGAAAGCTAAAGACGTAAAGGTATCAGTGGAAGATATAATAGAATTTAGTAAGGAAAAGTTAGCATCCTACAAAGCTGTGAAAGAGGTAGTGTTTGTAGATCAATTGCCACGCAACGCGGTCGGGAAGATCCTAAAGCAAAGATTGAAGGAAATGGTCTCTATTCAATAAGTGTAATAGGAAAAATGAAGGGGCTTTCTTTATACAAAAACAAGAGCCGCTCGAAAAGTCGGATGAAAACAACTTTTTGAGCGGCTCTTACGTCTAGCGATTAAAATAGTTTAGTTAGTTGGCTGCAAATGGCTTATATATAGTTTGGACAGAGATTTTATACGGTGCAACGCTTGTTCGGTTGTAAGTGTTGAATAATTCTTGTAGGTAATAAGCAGTCCATTCAATGTGGAAAAAAGCAACTGGGCTTCTCGTCTGGTATCGACTGGAAAGAGGGGCTTAAGTGCTGACTCGAAAAGCTTCATTAATCCCGCGATTTCGTTGTGAATCGGAATCGTAGGTCTTCTTTCGTTCGCTTCTAACATAAAGTACGCCATCATTTGGAACAATACTTCGTCCTTAAACATATAGCAGATATACTGTTCCACTAGTTCAGAGAGCTGATGGAAAGGCGTTAGATTCCCAATTAATTTCTGCCCTTCCACTTTTATCGCTTCCATGTAAAGATGTTGTTGGTCATCAAAATATTTATAAATCAGTGCAGGCGAAACTTCCGCGTACTTGGCTATGTCTCGCATACTGACATCTGTAAAGGGCTTTTTGCTAAATAAGTGAACTGCTGCATCTATCATACGTTGTTGGTTGGCTTTCTTCTTCTCTTCACGTGTCATTGGCTTCTCCTTAAGATGTAATATGTCCATCATACAGAGAAGTAGGAGTGGAGTCTAACCTCACATTTTATCGACTTTCTTTAATCCTTTTGACTCGATAACCCGCTCGACACCTTCCTCACAATACCCAAATGAACGCCAAGAGCATGTTTCGCAAATAGTAGCGATATCGGACGGCAGAATCTCCACACGAATACGCCGCTCCACTTCCCGCCAAGGCAGCACATCACTGAATGTCAGTCCGAGCCGTTTTAAGATTTCTGAATCTCTCACGTAAATTCCTTTGTCCTCGCAATGATAGGGCTGTCCTTCAGGAAACTTAGCACATAAATCGTCGGGACCTTTGATAATTTGGATCAATGTGTCGGGCTGGGTACGTAAGGTGATCTGGATCTTCGTCATATTTTCCGCGTATTCTTCCGAGTAGCCCATCCCGCGATAGCCCAATAAACAAAAAATATGATGGCCGCGTAATTTTATCATTTGATATCGCCTCTTTGTGTGAAAGTGTCCATCCTTTTGTAACTGTATAATTATTTAAGCATATCTAAGGAAAGAATGAAATCTACAGAGGTGGGTATTGTTCATCTTATAGGTAGTAGTATTTTGCGAGGAGCGATAAATTATTGACTTTGGTAACGAGTTTTTTTCAATTTCGTCAAGAGCACCAGCTTCTTTGAGCGCAATTAAAATTTTCCTTTAGATTGGAAGTATAAGTTGAGGATATCGGTTGGTAAAATGAAGTGTATTCCGCAAACAATTAAGTACAATATATAGATTAAGATTATATAAAAGCATAACAAATAGCCTCCTAATCAGTATGATCAGAAGGCTTTTGTCGCTATATAATGTTATACAAAAATGTTTTGTTTTTCGGTATTATCACTTATAAACTGTTACCTACCTTCTCAGCACTAAAGTTCCAAAACTTCGATTGTTGATCGATCACTGCTTGAACTGCCTGTTCTTCGTGTGGAAACAATGTTTCCACCGGAACACCAAAGCCTTCCATGAATGGATCATCAACTTCAGTTTTTATTTCGCTCATCGCTTCCACGATGGCTAATGAGCAAAATGGAACGTATGCTGCACTGTAGCCACCTTCATGACATAGCACTAAGCGACCATCACAATGTTTCTCTGCTAACTTTTTCATGAACTCTGCAAATCTATAAAATCCGTTAGCGGTTACCATCATTCTAGCTAGTGGGTCAAAGAAGCTAGGGTCTTGTCCTGCAGATACTATAATTAATTCTGGTTTAAATTGGTCTACAATAGGTCCTACAATTTTCTCAAATGCATGCATATATCCTGCATTTCCCGTACCGGCTGGTAATGGAATATTCACATTATATCCTTCGCCTTTACCTTGCCCGCAATGTTCTATATAACCTCTTTCAGCGGGAAACAAGCGATCTTGGTGGATGGATATAAATAACGTACTTTCATCATCATAAAACGCTTGCTCTGTGCCATTCCCATGGTGTACATCCCAATCAAGTACCAATATTCGCTCCAAATTATATTTTTTCTTAGCATGTTTCGCAGCGATGGCTACATTATTGAACAAGCAGAATCCCATACCTTCTTGTGCTTCTGCATGGTGACCTGGAGGTCTTGTCAAAGCGTACACATTTTGAACGTCACCGTCCATAACAGCATCCACTGCAGTCATTGCGCCGCCTGCCGATAATAGGGCGATTTCATATGAACCTCTACCCACAATAGCGATTTGTCCTGCATCCCCACCGTTTGCAGCACTTAACTGTTTCACTTTATCTACATAACTAGGCAGATGAAATAGCTCAATGTCATCTCTGGTGGCCGAACGCGGGGCAATGGATTTCAGTTGAGGAGTCAATCCGCTAATATCCATTAGATTTTTAAACCGTCTCTTCGTTTCTGGATCTTCCCCGTATGTGTGACTCTGAACCCATCCTCCTGATGCTAAGTGCAAAGCTCCAGAACCGTTATCATGCCAAAAATAACTCTCATCATAGATAAATCCTGTTTTTTTCATTTGACTTCCCCCTTGTATTTTGAATAATATTAGTACTGGAACTAGTATTTCAAATTTTCGGACAAGTGTAAATTACACTAAAGGATAACTTCGCCATTGAATCTGTTGAAACAAAATATTTATTGAAGTATCGGCTACGAAAAACATAGAGATATGGAGGAATTGCTATGAATTTCTCAACAAAGGAGTATCAAAATATTTTACAATTTATTAATAGTTCTCTTTGTGACTCTCATAAAATTCAAGCTCTGCTTTCTAGTATGTTTCAGTTTAATCATTCGCTGCTATGGCGTGCCGATACGGCAGGAAATATGTATAATTTAGAGTTTTTCAACTTTGATGACCAATTAATTTTAGATTATAAAGAAGTCCACAATGCGAATGATGTAATGCACCCCCAAAAACTGGTATCAAAGCTGACAAGTAACAAAGAAACGGTGTATCGGATGGAAGAGATAACTATTCCAACTGACCTCGCGAAGTCTATGTATTATCAATTTATCAAGACGCATAGAATCATTGATCAGATGGTAGTCTATTTTGTCAATGGCACATTTATCTATGGTGGTATCGGTTTTATTAGATTCAAAGGGGAAATGCCGTTCACGCAAAAAGATAAGGAAATACTGCAAACCTTGTCCATACATCTACAGTATTTAGTGAAGAATATAATGATGACGAAGGAAATAGAAGCAAAAAGTCTCTATATAAATAAGGAAAAAGATTATAAACTCGGTATCATTCAGGCTAGCCATGATCAGGGTATTTCATTTTATAATAAAGTTGCACAATATATTATTAAGGAAATAGACCCAAATTCGACAGTCGAAGAATTCTTTTATAATTCAATTCAGCCAAGGATTCCTGACAATATAAATGAAAGTGAAAGTCCGTATTACTTCCATGTTAACAATAGGAAAATAAAAGTGATGGTTCAGGAAAAAGAAAGTGCATTGTTGTGCGCATATACGATTTATTTGTATGACCAGGGAGATGAAGAAGAGAGATCTGCTGCTCATCCCAAAAAAGAATTATCAAATAGGGAATTGGAAATTTATCATCTAGTTTTAAAAGGATATACAAATGAACAGATTGCTAAACAACTATGGATTACGATAAACACAGTGAAAAAGCATCTGAGAAATATGTATACAAAGTACAATGTTACGAATAGAACGAGCCTGATATATAAATTGGAGGGTATAGTGGATTGATATGTATGGATGTATGAAAGATTTCCTGTTACGTTGCATTTAAGAAGCCACTCTCCTTTTCAGAGGTCACAGACATAGTCGCTGTATCAAGAATTAAGCGCTCCTAACATCATTGGAAATGAAATCGATGATGATAGGGGTGTTCTTTATTTAACAAGGTGTTGTTGCCACTCTTAGAATGAGTTCGGATGTTGATCGTGTCGTTATAAAAATTCAGCTCCTTTGCACGTAAGTGGTGGCTTGCATATTAGCGTATAGGGGCGGTAGTGCAAAAAAAGAATTTCTTTGCAAAATATTGATTGTCATAGAATTTAATACTGTTTCGGGGCTTGGCGAATTTCACTCGTATCGTTTGTGTAAATGGATAAAGATAAGTTATTCTTACACAGGATTGTAGATAGATAAAGAATAGGGGAATGAGAATGAAGCCAACAACGACGATGGATCAAATCGATGTCCTGGATTTAATTCGAGGATTTGCCTTAATTGGGCTTCCTTTTGTAAATGTGCTTGCACTATGGAGTTCGAGTATTCATTTATCCGGAAAACAGAGTGATATATGGATTCAACGTTTTTTGTATATATTTATAGAAGGGCGTTTTTACGCAATATTTTCCTTTTTATTTGGAGTGGGCTTCTGGATTTTTTTATCACGGGCTAAAGAGAAAAACAACCGTCCATATCCCCTTTTTATTCGACGTATGGCGATTCTGTTTTTCTTTGGCGTAATTCATCAGATTATCAACCCTGGCGAAGCCCTCTTGGTTTATGCGATCTTCGGAATGCTTGTCCTTTTATTTTATAAAGCACCTAAACAAGTGAACCTTATATTAGGGATCGCTGGTGTCATCATAGGGAGTTTTTTCGGAGTGAAGTTGTTATTACCCTTACCTCTCATTCTGTTAGGTTTGGCATTTGGGCAATATCACGTATTTGAATCATACGCGAAGAATAAGAAAAAGTGGTTAGCAGTTTTTATTCTTTCGTTCATTGCAACGATTGCACTAACAGTTTTCCTTTGGCAGAATGCTCCGGATGCTGGATTATCAACCTATATAGAGGGACATGGATTAACCGAAGCACAAGCAGAAGGAAATCGTTCTTTTTATGAATTTGCGGATTTGTCCATGTTATTTTCAACGATTTTTTCTATTTTCTATATCAGTTCTTTGGTTGTGCTTGAACCACTAGCAAGGAAATGGTTGTCCCCTTTAAAATCATTCGGACGAATGGCGCTTACGAATTACATTGGTCAATCGATTATATTGGTTGGCATTTTAGCGTTTGTTCCGGCGGGTGCATTGATTTCATATCTGACAGCAACTATTACCTGTGCAATTGTAGTGGGCGTCCAGATCATTTTTTCATCATTATGGCTTAGAGTATTTAAGTATGGACCATTGGAATGGCTTTGGCGTTGTGGGACTTACGGGAAGTGGATTTCAATCAAGGGGAAATAATGATGTGGTTTAAAGAAATCGTGATAGCGTGAAGAGTAAATCTATGTAAAGTAACGCGTTCGTCAATTGATGAATGAGTTATTCAAATATCGAAACAACGCAGCGGGTGCTAATACCTCTGCGTTGTTTTGTATATGTTAAGAGCTTGAGGTATCCACTTCCAGTTGAATTTAAGAGGAGGTGGTGATAGAGAACACTGCAAGATAATGCATCTGATCAATACTCAGGTTTATTTTGTACAGACATATTTTTAAAATCTCTAATATGCTATTATAGTCAGAAGTAACGTTATATGGAAAGCCACCACTATGTATTTAATTTTTAAAGAAAGGCAGGGGAAATTCATATGGACTTCATCCTTACATATCATTGGCAAGTGTTTATTGCAATTGAGATAGTATCTGTAATCTCGTTGTTGTTATTTGGTCTATTTCGCTATTTTTTCAGCAAAGACAAATTCAGTATAATCTTTATTATTTCCTTCATTGCGTTATTGCTTATCGAGGCTTTGCTTGGATTGTATGTATATTTTCATACAGGTGAAATTTCGACATTTTTGATCGTCATCATGGTATTCCTTGCATACGCCTTCACGTTTGGAATAGCGGATTTTATCCGTTTGGATCGATGGATGAGGAAAACTGTCGGAAAGCTTCGTGGCGTTGAACTGTTGACAGAAAAAGACTACAGGATCATGAAACGAAATAAAAATCCTAAATATTTAGCGAAGAAATATCGGATTACATCGCTCATTCATTTAGGCATCTTCATTATTGGGCAGTCTATATTCTGGTCTATGGGCACGAATAGTTTTGATGAAATGAAAGGGTACTTAATGGATCTCTCTTGGGTGGAGGTAGGGGATGCACAACATTCACCTTATCCAAATGATATGCTGTATGGAATTGGGGTTATCTGGGGTATTGCGTTCATTGTTGATTTTATTTACTCGTGGTCCTATACATTGTTTCCAAAAAAATAAGTGCAATTTTTATACCAATCTAAAGAATTCATCTTAACTGCTTCTGTCGAAATAGTATGATATGTGCCTGTGCAAGAAACTAATGCGTTTGTTTAAACGTTCATGGTTGTTTCACGAACAGGCATATTTAGAAATTATCCTAATAAAAAAGCGTTGAAGCTAACGTTTTGGCTGTAGTTTCTTTTTGTTATAATCCTTAGTGGGGGGTAATTAGTCTGCGTACGATTATTTATGGTTTCTCTAATTGGTGTTTCTTAATATGATATTGCAGGCTTTGACGAGTAATACCTAGTTTACGGGCAGCCGCTGAAACATTCCATTCAGTTTGTTCGAGGGCAGACTGTATAAATTGTTTTTTTGACTGATTCAGTGCACTTTTAATTGGACGGCTTGCTTTTGATTCGTTTTCTCCTTCAAGCGCCTTTTGTTCCACTAAAATCTTGCCACGTATATAGGACGGTAGATGATGGATCTCGATAGCTTTTGAGTCATCTGTAACTCGAATAACGATATTTTGAATTAAATGCTCTAACTCTCTAATGTTGCCCGGCCATGGATAGCGAAGTAATGCTTCTCGTAAAATGGGTGAGATTGGCGGAGCATTTATACCCATTTTGGATTGGAAAGTGTCAAAGAAATAATGAATGAAAAATAAGATATCTTCTGGCCGATCACGCAAAGGCGGTATGAAGAGACTGGTATTCGCAATACGATAAAATAAGTCAAGTCGCATTCGGTCTTCTTCTATCATCTTTTCCGGATCTTCATTAGACGCACTAATAACAGTGCAACGAACGGGCTTTACGTCATTAGATCCTACCCTTCGTACCAACCGTTCTTGTAACACGCGCATAAGTTTTGATTGCAATGTCATTGGCATGGAGTTGATTTCATCCATGAATAATGTTCCATCCTCCGCGTATTCAAATAATCCTACTTGATCTGTTGCGCCTGTGAATGCTCCTTTGACAGTGCCGAATAATGTACTTTCCAATAAGTTTTCTGGGATAGCAGCACAGTTAACAGCGACAAAGGGTTTGTCCCTGCGAGGGCTATGATTATGCATGCTTTGTGCAAACAGCTCTTTTCCGGTCCCCGTTTCACCTACGATAAGCGTGTCTGTATTATGAACGGACACAGCTTGCGCTTCTCTCAATAATTCCTTCAATACAGTACTTTTTCCTTTAATATCTTCAAAAGTGAAAACCGTTCCATTGTTCGCGAAAGTCTTTTCTTCCAGTTGCTGGCTAACACTTCGCTTCAGTTCAATCGTTTGATACAGTTGATCCTTTAATTTCGATTCATTTGTACTGATAGAAAAAACACCAATGGTATCCCCATCTTTTTTTATGGGATATGTACTATAGCTAACGTATTTTGGGACACCCCCTACTTTCGAGTGTGCGCGATAACGAGAAAATATAGGTTTACCTGTATCGAATACGTGGCGGTGCTCAGAGAATTGAGGATTATAGTTATAGGCATCCCATAAAGGCTTTCCTATTATCTCCTGTGCTTGTAAATCTTCCATTTTTTCTTGCGCTTTGTTATAAAGAGTAATTTCACCATCTCCATTACTCATCATCACTCCTTCATCGATTGTTTCAATTACTTTTTCCAAACAATACAGACGTGCTTCATTATTATCCAATTGGAAAGCAAATTCTTTAATACATAACACAATCAACTGTTCAGGCTCCGCAATTTGCTTAACAGAGACTTGGATTGGCTGCCCCTGAAGTTCTGTATAGAATTCTTCCTTATCAATAAATCGTAAATCATTCCGTCTAAATAACTTTTTAATATCGGTAGTGAGATCTATTGGAAAGGTTAGATTCTCTTGTAAATCGAACCATAAAATATTGTTCGTATGATCAAGAACAATAACTCCATCAACAAAACTTCGTACCAATGAACCTATTGTTTTAGCAAACATATAAAACAAACCCTCCTTTGTGTGAACAATTTTTATTGTATCACAGAAATATCTGAAAAGTCTGCATCTGCATGCAAAATATATCTGCATATCTAGAAAGTGCCTTTAATAGTGGATTCTCAAGAAAATACTAGGGGGAAAAGCAGGTGCAAAGAGAAAATATATCTGCAGGTGAGAATTGAAAGTGACTGATGGTCATAGTGAAGGATTTATCCTGTTTTACTAGATTTAAACCTTGATACAATCAGCTTTTGATTAAATATTAAAAAGTTATTTTTGATATTTTAGAAGTTGGCACGGTACTTGCAATATATAAATGTGAGAAACAGAAACTATCAATCTAGGAGGAATTCATTATGACAACTAAACCAGAAATCTTATATTCGGTAAAAGCACAAAGAGGGCCCGAACTACGCTGTAAAGGATGGAGACAAGAAACAATCCTTCGAATGTTAGAAAATAATATGGAAAATGCGGAAAAGCCGGAGGAGTTAGTCATCTATGGAGGGATCGGAAAAGCTGCACGTAACTGGGAGTCCTACCATGCCATCGTACAATCTTTAAAAGATCTAGAAGACGATGAAACATTAGTTGTTCAATCAGGTATGCCGGTAGCGGTGTTCAAGACTCATAAATATGCCCCAACGGTCGTCATGGCAACAACAAATATTATGAAAGCTGACTGGCCTACATTCTATGATTTACAAGATAAAAACTTAACAATTTATGCAAATTATACAGCAGCACCTTGGGAATATATTGGAACACAAGGAGTTATTCAAGGTACTTTTGAAACATTATCAGCTATTGCCCGCCTGCATTACAATGATTCTCTTGTCGGCAAAATCTTGCTGACGGCGGGGGCAGGCGGTATGGGAGGCAACCAGACTCGCGCAATGACGATGCACGGAGGCGTTTGTATCCTTGTGGATTCCAACGTAGATATTATCAATCGTCGTATTGAAAAAGGCTTTATCGATGAATTAGCGCCATCATTGGATGCTGCAGTCAAGAAAGCGAAAGAATATGCTGCTGCAGGTAAACCGTTGGGAATCGCAGTAGTCGGTAATGCTGCAGATGTATTTGAAGAAGTACTGAAGAGTGACTTCCGTCCAGATATTGCTACATCCATGACTCCGGGACATGACCCAATTTCATACTTGCCTGCAGGGTTAACAGTGGAAGAAGCTGAACAACTGCGCGACACAGATCGTACCCTGTATTTGGAAAAGGGGCGCGAAACGATGATTCGTGAATTGAAAGCATTGATTCAGTTCATGGACGAAGGGGTTCACGCATTTGAATATGGAACAAGCCATCGTAAAGAATGTATCGACGCAGGAATGGATGAAAAGGAAGCGAAACGCTTACCGGGTTTTGTAGCAGAATATATTCGCCCGTTGTTCTGTGAAGGTCGTGGACCATTCCGTTGGGTATGTATGTCGGGAGAAGCGGAAGATCTTCGTAAAATTGATGACATGATTCTTGAGAAATTTGCAGATGACTACTTGGTGACGCGTTGGATCAAGCTGGCGAAAGAGCACATTCCGATTGAGGCATTACCTGCACGAATTTGTTACATGGGCTTTGGACAACGTAAAAAGTTTGCACTAGAAGTTAATGATATGATTCGCCGCGGTGAGTTGGCCGGACCAGTTGCGTTCTCTCGTGACAATTTGGATTCAGGCTCAATCGTTAACCCGACATTCGAATCTGAAAATATGAAAGATGGCAGTGACTTGATCTCAGACTGGCCAATGTTGAATGGTTTATTAAATGCCGTTGGTATGTGTGATTTGATCGCAATCCAAGCGAACTACTCAATGGGTGAAGCAGTTCATACAGGTGTAACAATGGTAGCGGATGGAACAGCCGAATCCGATATGCGTTTAGAAGTTGCAATGACTGTAGATTCCGGAATTGGAGTCGTGCGTCACGCACAGGCTGGATATGAGATAGCCCGTGATGTAGCGAACGGGCAAGGAAATCTAACGGATGAGAGTATCCAAATTCCATTATGGTGGGAGCGCAAGGCTACATTCGGACCAAAAGATCTGGAAAAAACTAACGCTAAAGCATAAGTAACAGGATTATTAGAGAAGTGGGTGGGGGACGTCAAGCACCTGTTTGACTTCCTCCCTTCTTGTTTGTCGCGAAAACAACAAAGGCAGGTGAAGCCGATGAACGATGTAAAACAAGATTTCGACAGTGTGGACAATGCGTCTGCTGAAAGAGAAGGGAATATTTATTCTGTACGAAATATCTTCAGCTTTTTCTTCTTTAGTTTAATCGGCGTTTTCATGTTCTTTATTCCTATTGAAGTTAACGGGAAAAATTCCATTCCTTTAGATCATTTAGTTACTTGGATCAGGAATACCGTACCGACCGCTGTATCGTATTACATCTTGTTGATTATGTTTTTAGGAGCTGCCTTTCCATTTTACTCAGGTAGCTGGAGGAAAACAAAAATCGAAGTAGCATTATCCTGCTTAAAGGTACTAGGCGCCATCTCAGCAGCTATGGTTCTATTTGAATTTGGACCAAAGTGGTTGTTGGCAGAGGACATGGGACCATATTACTTTTCGATAGTTCTTACGCCGATTGGGGTATTGGTTCCAATTGGTTCGATCTTTTTGGCGCTTCTTGTGGGGTATGGATTATTGGAGTTTATCGGTATTCTGATGCAACCAGTTATGAGACCGATATGGAAGACGCCGGGACGTTCCGCGATTGATGCCGTTGCTTCGTTTGTTGGCAGCTATTCTATCGGTCTTTTAATCACGAATCGGATTTATAAAGAAGGGAAATATTCAAGACGTGAAGCAACAATTATTGCGACCGGATTTTCTACGGTATCTGCTACATTTATGGTAGTCGTAGCAAAGACACTGGACTTAATGGAAATTTGGAACTTGTATTTTTGGCTTACATTTCTTGTCACGTTTTTAGTGACGGGTATTACAGTAAGGATGTGGCCAATTAACAAAATTCAAGACGATTATTATACGGGTGAAGGTCAGCCCGAGAAAGTGATCAGTGAAAAGAGAATTCAACATGCGTGGCATCAGTCGATGGTAACAGCACAAAATGCACCAAGCCTACTTAGCAATGTCTTATCTACTTTGAAGGACGGCGTGTTAATGGCGATGAGTATCCTGCCATCTGTCATGGCTATAGGGCTTCTTGGTTTAATTTTGGCCAATCATACTCCGGTGTTTGATTATTTAGCTTATTTGTTTTTACCTTTAACGTGGATTTTACAGATTCCTGAACCGTTTTTAGCTGCTAAAGCTGCCATGATCAATTTGGTGGATATGTTTTTACCCTCATTGATGGTTGTAGAAGCTAGTTTGCATACTAGATTTATCGTCGCTTCAATTTCTATTTCAACAATTTTATTTTTCTCGGCACTAATTCCGTGCATATTATCTACGGATATTCCAATTAAAATGCGTGAGATTGTGGTTCTTTGGTTTATTCGAACGGTCTTATCACTAATTATTGTGACGCCGTTAGCATTTCTGTTTTTGTGAAAACGTTTACAATTTTAGAGTTATTGTATTGTCTAAATGGAGGTTTTTATGATGAATCAACTGCAAGGAAAAACCAAGGTCGACCTGGTCATTCGCCATGCTGCTGAGGCATTGACTTGTAAAGGTGAGGGGATGACTGAGCTCGGCGTCATTAAAGATGCTTGGATTGCGGTGAAGGACGGTCGCATTGCAGGCGTTGGCACGGAAAGGGAGGGAAGCGATTCAATTGATCTGGATAATGCATTTCAACTTGACGCGTCTGGAAAAGTTGTGGCACCTGGATTTGTAGATTCCCATACGCATCTCGTATTCAACGGTACACGAGTGGAAGAGTACGCCGCAAAGTTAGCTGGAGACGATAAAAAGAAATTAGAAGGACTAGGTATTACAACAGGACCGAATCGTACGATTGAATTAACACGGCATGCATCGGAAGAGGAGTTGTTTCAACAATCCAAAAAACGGATGATGAACATGCTGAATTACGGCATGACGACAATCGAGAGCAAGAGCGGCTATGGATTGACGACAGAAAGTGAAATTAAAATCTTAGAAGTGGGACGCCGTCTTGATAGAGAAACCCCAGTGGATGTTTACAATACATTTTTAGGTGCGCATGGCTTTCCGGAAGGGGTAACAAAAGAAGAATATCTTCGTATTATTATCGAGGAAATGATTCCGGAGGTCGGTGAACGCAAGCTTGCGGAATTCTGTGATGCCTGGTGCGATGATGGATATTTCACGGCAGAAGAGTCCGAACAAATATTGGACGCTGGATTGAAATATGGCATGAAGCCGAAGCTTCATGCGGACGCATACTCCTATATTGGCGGGTCTGACCTGGCGGTAAAAATGAATATGGTATCCGTTGATCATCTGAATTATACCCCAGTAGAAGTAATGGAGAAATTGACGGAATCAAAGGTTACGGGTGTATTAATGCCTGCTCTAGATTTTGCCGTGGGACATAAGAAACCTTTCGATGCTAGAAAGATGCTGGACTTGGGGATGAATATCGCTCTAGCGACGGATTTATGTCCCGCCTGCTATACAGAATCCATGCAATTCGTTATCAATCTAGCATGTAAACTTTACAAATTCACCGTCGAAGAGGCTATTAAAGCAGCCACGTATGGTGGGGCTTGTGCCCTGGACTTAGATGATCGTGGTGTAATTGCAGAAGGGAAGGTAGCAGATCTTCAAATTTGGTCTATTCCTTCTTATGTCCATATCGCATATGAACTCGGTACCAATATAGTGGAAACTGTTCTGAAAGATGGGGAAGTTGTTGTCGATCACGCAAAAGTACAGTGAGAAAAGGAGAATGTTGGGATGACGAATAAACAAGTGAAGAACAATGCAGCAGACTGTGTTAATGAAAAACGGTTGTTGGATTTATTTTTAGAGCTGGCGAAAATTGACGGACCAAGTGGAAAAGAACAGAAAGTGGCTGACTTTCTAAAAAACGCTTTACCCGAACTAGGATTTACACTTCAGTTTGATGAAGCACATAAAAACTTTGATGGAGAGGTAGGAAACTTGATTGCTTATAAAGAAGGGACGGATTCATCTGTACCTCCATTGTTTTTCTCCACTCACATGGATACAGTACTCCCCACTAAAGATTTAAAGCCGGTCATCAAAGATGGTGTAATCTATTCGGACGGCACGACGATTCTCGGAGCAGATGACCGCGCTGCATTAGCTGCTTATATTGAAGGGGTTCGTGCAGTAATTGAAAGCGGTATTCCGCATGGACCGATCGAGCTTGTCTTAACGGTCAATGAACAACCTGGTCTCGTGGGTGCGCGTTATTTAGATTACAGCAGACCCAAAAGTACATTTGGCTATATATTTGACAGCAGTGGCGATGTAGGGCAAACCATTTTGAAAGGACCTTATAGCAGCAGGATCTGGATGAAAATAAAAGGCAATGCCGCGCATATTGCGCTGAATTCAGAGGAAGGTAATAACGCATTTATTTTAGCGGCAGCAGGTTTATTGGACATCAACCTAGGTGAAATTGATGAAGAAACATTGGCAAACATTGGTGTTATCGAAGGCGGAGAACTTACGTCTATTATTCCAGGAGAGGTAACAGTTGCAGGTGAAGTGCGCAGCTTTTCTAAAGAAAAACTGGATAAACAGTTAAAGCATATGGAAGATGCGATGCGAAAGGCCGTGGAGGCCAGAGGTGGTTCAGTGGAAGTAACAATTGAGAAAAAGTACAGCGGCTTCTCGATTCCTGAAGATCATATATTAACTCAAACTGTTTTGAATGCATCGGAGAATATTAAAGTAAAGCCGTACTTGACTGAAACACTTGGCGGCGCAGATACTAATGTGCTCAATGAAAATGGCCTAATTTGCTTAACATTAGGAAATGGCTTCCAAAACATTCACTCGTTCCGAGAGTGTATTAGTGAAGAAAATTTAACAAACACAGGGCGTCTGACAGCAGCATTAATTCAGCAATGGTATGAAAGCCAGAAATAAATTAGATAGATAAATTGGAAATATCCTCATTTAATCCAAATTAGATAATCAGGGGGAATGAACGTGTTAACGAATCCCGTATTTATTTCTGTAGTAGTATTAACCGTTTTAAGTCTGGCAAGAGTACATGTGATTTTCGCCATTTTAATGGCGGCTATCACGGCAGGACTCCTTTCCAATTTGTCATTATCGGATACTCTTTCTACCTTCCTTGGTGGAATGGGTGGTCAGTCTGAGACTGCGTTAAGTTATATTCTCCTAGGGATTTTTGCAGCAATGATTGCGCATTCAAACATTACCAAAATGCTGATCGATAAATTATTGTCTGTTAAAAAGATGAATAAATATATGTTATTGCTGATGGTTGCCGGTTTGACCTGTCTATCGGGAAACCTAATTCCAGTGCACATTGCGTTCATACCTATCCTAATTCCGCCGTTGCTAATTTTCTTCAACTATTTACGCTTAGACAGACGAGCTGTCGCTTGTGCTCTGACATTCGGTTTGAAGATGCCTTACATTTTGATTCCGGCAGGCTATGGACTGATATTCCATGGCATTATTGTGCAGGAAGTTAGCAGTAACGGCATGCCTGTCACATTATCACAAGTACCTCTAGCAATGGCAATCCCGGCACTTGGTATGTTCGTAGGATTGTTTATCGCAATTTTTTTCACGTATCGTAAACCGCGAGATTATGAAACGGAGGAAGAACGTGCTAGCCATGCAGAGATATTTGCATCTTCTGTTCAATTAGCGGCTGGTACGGAACGTGTCAAACAGAAGTTCGAGGTACGTGACGTACTGACGCTCGTTGCAATTGTTGGGGCTCTGGTAGTTCAAATTCAAGTGCAATCATTAGTACTCGGTGCGCTTGTTGGAATTATTGTAATGTTTGCTGCAAGGGTTGTCACATTGGGTGAAGGAGAAGTAGTCGTTCAGGAAGGCGTAAAACTTATGGGTGCTATTGCCTTCGTTATGCTTCTCGCCTCTGGTTATGCAACGGTTTTAAAAGATACAGGCTCAGTAACTAATTTGGTGACAGCTGTTGAAGGGTATTTCAGCTATGGAAAAGTGGCTGGTGCTGCATTACTATTATTAATAGGACTATTAGTAACAATGGGAATAGGAACATCTTTCGGAACAGTTCCCATTCTGGCCGCTGTATTCGTCCCGATATGTATGGTAATGGGATTCAGCCCCCTTGCTACAATTGCATTGATTGGTACAGCGGGAGCATTAGGAGACGCTGGTTCACCGGCTTCAGATAGTACGCTTGGACCGACTTCAGGATTGAATGCAGATGGTAAACATCATCACATTTGGGACACTTGTGTACCTACATTCCTTCATTATAATATCCCTTTATTTATTTTCGGGATATTGGCGGCAGCAATTTTATAATATAAGAGGATAAGAGGTGGTTTAGTTGAGTAAAGAAATGGTAGTCCATTTAGATGGGGAGTCATTAGATCGTCAGCTGATCGAACGCATTGTTTTTGACGAAGTAGAAGTCGATATTTCGGATTATGCTTTAAAACGTGTACGGGAAAGCCGCGAACGTATTGAGAAACAATTAAGAGATGGAAAGGTTATCTATGGTGTCAATACAGGTTTCGGGAAACTGAGTGATATTCAAATTGAAGAAGATGATATTGCGAAATTACAGCTGAATCTGTTGCGTGCGGATGCTGTTGGAGTGGGTGAACCCTTATCTAAGCCAATCGTACGTGCCATGATGATTTTAAGAGCAAATGCTTTAGCGAAAGGATTCTCCGGAATCAAGGAAGATACACTTCAATTATTAGTTAAGATGATCAATAAAGGCGTTCATCCAGTCGTGCCGTGTAAGGGTTCAGTAGGTGCAAGTGGTGACTTGGCCCCACTAGCGCACGTAGCTATCGTTTTAATTGGAGAAGGTCGTGCAGAGTATGAGGGTGAAATTCTGACCGGCGGAGAAGCGTTGCGGCTTGCCGGATTAGAACCTGTTACTTTACAGGCTAAAGAGGGACTAGCTTTGATCAATGGGACTCAAGCTATGACTGCAGTAGGCGTAATTGGATTTAATGAAGCTGAACGCATTGGCTATGCTGCGGACATGTCAGCTAGTTTGACAATGGAGGCACTTCAGGGAATTATAACAGCATTTGACAGCGAGCTATTGGCAGTACGTCCGCATAAAGAATTGGAAGTGGTTGCCTCCCGTATTCGTAACTGGTTGGAAGGAAGTAAACGTGTAACTAGTCAAGGACAGATTCGCATGCAAGATGCGTATTCCATACGCTGTATCCCGCAAGTACATGGTGCATCTTGGCAAGCATTGCAGTATGTAGAGGATCGATTAAGCGTGGAAATGAATTCCGCGACAGATAACCCTATAATCCTTGAAAATGGAGAAATCATTTCTGGTGGCCATTTCCATGGACAGCCGATTGCTTTGGCAATGGATTTCATGAAGGTTGGAGCTGCAGAACTCGCTAATATTTCAGAGCGTCGGATTGAGCGTCTGGTTAATCCACAATTGAGTGGATTGTCCCCATTCCTTGCCACGGATCCAGGATTGGAATGTGGCTTGATGGTCGCCCAATATGCAGCGGCAGCATTAGTTTCAGAGAACAAAGTACTTGCACATCCGGCAAGCGTGGATTCCATTCCGACATCCGCTAATCAAGAAGATCATGTCAGTATGGGAACGATTGGTTCGAGACAAGCACGTGAAATCATTCATAATAGTGCACGTGTCATTGCGATTGAATTAATTTGTGCATCCCAAGCGATTCATTTAGAGCAAGCGGAGAATGAACTGGCTCCTGCAACGAGTGCTTATTTGGAGAAGGTTCGTAAAATTTGCCCACCGTTGCTAGCAGATCGCGATATCTCTGAACAGATCGAAGAATTAGCGCAGTTCCTATTACGTGATGATACGTTAACACAGCAAAAGTTATAAGAACGTTGTATTACCTTTACTCAATCTTTGTTTTGACGATATGCAGAATCTTCAACTGAAGAACTCATGATTACTCTCCCTATAAAAATAAATTAGAAAAGGTTGTCGGAAAAGTCGTTTTAAATGACTTTTTGCGACAACCTTTTTTTATTTTCATACTCCGTTCGTATCAATTATGCAATATGCATAGTTGTTTGCATGCAAGTAATTTCTGCAAGGGGGTGATGTAGACACTCTCTTTTTTAGCCGGTCCGATTATGCTATTTAAAAATTTAAAAGCAGATAATATTTAGACCCTGAAAGTGTCAGTGGTAAATGATTTAGAAGAAAGTCTGAATTTAAATTGGATTAGGATAGAAAAGCAATAGTTTTTTGGTATTGCAGATTTCCGGTACTTATCCTATCTTGCAATGAAAAGAAATTACTTCTCGAGTAGTCCTATACACGGACTTACTTTTTTAAAACTCTGATTTCTCTAAACAACTTATAGATATGTTTGAATTGCATCCAGTAGGCTATACCCACCCAAGAAAGTAGCGATCAAGATAACTACTGCACCTATAATATTAAGCAAGACGGAATTTCGCTTGTCTCCCAATAGTTTCTTATTATTCATGATGACGAACAAAAAGATTGCTACTACAGGAAGCAAGATACCATTCAAGGCTTGCGCCATGAGCAAGACATCCATCGGACTGAAACCGATTGCGGAAGTAATGATACCGATAATGATAACGCTCGCGAATACCATTTTGAACTTTTTGTTTTTCATTCCGTTTTCCCATTTCATAACGCTGCTGATCGCGACTGCCGCACCGAGAGGACTCGCAATTGCGGATGAAAACCCTGCGGCAAAAATCCCGATGGCAATGAAGACTTTAGCCCAAGAGCCGAATAATGGCTCCAATTGGTAGGAAAGGTCGGCTACACTGTTGACTTCCATTCCGTACATCGTCGTACCGGCTGTAATCAATACAGCTGCAGTAATCAAACCGCCTACACAGATTG
This sequence comes from Sporosarcina sp. FSL K6-3508, assembly GCF_038615825.1. NCBI lineage: Bacteria > Bacillati > Bacillota > Bacilli > Caryophanales > Caryophanaceae > Sporosarcina > Sporosarcina sp. FSL K6-3508. The sequence continues at coordinate 371,175 of NZ_CP152016.1, forward strand.
AAATAATCGTATCCCATCTAGCCTCTTTTAAATCGCTCGCCTGTGTCCAGCGTTCCTGTACCATCGAAGAGTGGATGAAGAAATTGTATGGAACAACTGTCGTTCCAACCAGTGCGATGATCATGATGATGGAACCGGCAGGCATAGAAGGAACAAATGCCCCTGAAAATACTGCGCCAAGATCAGGCTTCACAACAATCATTGTTGTGATAAATGTCAGACTCATAATGACGACTAAGGTAATCATCAATTTTTCTATCAACTTATAACTGCCTGATAGTCCTAAGAACAAAATAGCCACGCCTATGAAAGGGCTTACAACATTAGCTGGAATAGATGTCAGGGTAGAGATTCCTAGCGAAGTACCCATCAAATCCCCAGAAATGTATGCGGCGCACCCTACGCCGATTGAAATGATGACCAGCCAAATCGATGCGAATTTCAGCAGCGGCTGTTTGAATTGATCGTGTATTGCTTCCCCGAGTCCCTTTTGGGTAATCACACCGAGACGTGCAGACATCTCTTGCAGAACAATGGTTGCGATGATGGAAAATACAACTGCCCATAAAATCGCATATCCAAATCCTGCTCCCGCCCTTGTTGCGGTTGTGACTGTACCGGGTCCGATGAATGAAGCTGTAATAATGGCTCCAGGCCCCATCGCTTTGATTTTAGCCAACAAGCCCTTTTTCTTAACTAGATTTGCAGATACCATATCAGCTGTCATTTCTTTTTCCCCCTAATTCTTAACACACTATAAGTGAAGGAAAATATACTTATTTTTCCTCAAGTGAGTTGTAAATCGTTTGTTTTGATACCCCTATTAATTCAGCAATCCGATCAGTCGATCCTTGTATGAGGAACATACCCTTGCTTTCCAAGTGGCGGACGAACTTAATTCGGTCTTTTCGTTTTAAATTATCAATGTCAATTCCAAGCTCCACAATCGTGCTTTTAGTAATTTGGTCAAATACTTCATCGATATGGGTAGCATAGGACTCATCAAATTGTTGGTCCGAATTGTTCGTCTCTGGGAGGATCATTTCTCCTAATACTTGATGTAATCGGTTCATCTCCGTAATGTCCAAGTTGATGCCTAAGAATCCGATGACTTCACCGCTCAGGTTTCGTATAAATACGATAGACGTCTTGATGATCTTACCTCTTGTTGTATTCGTTATGATGCCATTGAAGTCCTTAATGTCTTCAGGTTTCTTCTTCAGTTCCTTTAAAATAAATTCAGTAGTAGGAGCACCAAGGCTCCTTCCAGTGACATCGCCTTTTAAATAAATTAAAGAAGACTCCACATCTGTTATGTCGTGTATGACAATTTCACAATTGACATTGAAGACTCCATAGATTGCATCTGCCATTCGTATATATGCGTCAAAAAAATGATTGTTTTCTCTCATGGTAAATGAACACTCCTCAGTATAAATATCCTTTCTAGTTTCCTATAGATAAGGTGAAAAATCGAGCACTATTACTAAATATAGATATATTTACCTGAGGAGAATATAAAATTCCTTTAATTACTGCTTGATATTCTGCTGATTGTGCAGAATGTTTCCTGCAAGTGCATACAAAATGAGAGTGGAAGCAAAGTGAGCAGATAGTTGATTAGGATCTTGCTGCGGATAAATTTCCACGAAATCCATTCCAATCACGCCTAATTTACAAATCTCGTGCACTAATGTCAGTAGTTCATATGAAGTCAATCCATTTCCATCTACTGGCCCACCTGGATTAAACGCGAAATCCAAAACGTCACTACAGATGGTCAGGTATACACAGTCGACATCCTTGGAAGCCATTGCATGGATTTCTTTTGCAAGTTCCTTTAAATCTTTATGCCCTCGGATATCATTGACAGTCAATGTCACCGCACCCGCAGCTTTTGCATTGCGTCCGCTTTGAGGTTCGTTACGCGGACCGTGAATTCCTGTGTGGATGATGCTCTCATTGCGTACGCCTTCCTGTTCGTAAAGTCGGGCGAATGGACTGCAGCGTGCATACTGATCGCCATTGTGTGAAGGCAAGTTGTCATAATGTGCATCTAAATGAATGATACCGACCTTTTTTCCGGTCTCTGTTATGGAGCGGACAATCGGAAACGTGATGCCATGATCTCCACCTAAGCCAACGACGAATTTACCAGACTTCCACAGATCAGAAGTGAAGGAGGTAATTCGTTTCATTGTCTCATCGACATCTGCAGGCACAACATCAACATCTCCTACATCACCTAGTGTGACGTGTTCGAAAACGTCCATATCATTGATTTCTGGTAGATAACCAGAATATCTTGCGGAACATAAACGCATAACTTTTGGTCCTAGTTCACAACCCGTATAGTCGCCCCACGTCACAGCGCCTTCCCAAGGAACTCCATACACCAATACATCTATATCCGAAAAGTCTTTTGTGGCCGAGATATTTTTTGCTCCTAACATACAAGGAGTATTTCCGTAAATTGTTTCAACCATTATTGCAACCACCTTTACTTTTTTTAAACTGTTTTTAATTATATTAAACTCATGTTTAAGAATTGTCAAATACTTTTAAAAAAAATAAAAACAAGATTTTTAAATCGGAACAAAAAATGAGCGAATAAAAAGGAGATCGATTTTCATCGAAACTCCTTTGTGTATTATCAATATATCCAATTTTGAATACACTGAATTAACTTTTTAGCACCTGGAGATACATGTTTAAAAGAAGTGGCGGCAATGCCAATAGAACGTGAATAATTTCCCTCCAATGGAATTGCGCGAATGTTTTCAGGTAAGCGATATAATATCATTGACGGCAAAATACTGATGCCAAGACCATTTTGCACCATAGAGATGATAGCTTGATCTTCTTCGATTTCATATTGAATAGGTGGAGTAATTTTATACTTTTTAAAGATTCTACTGACATCATTGTCAATAGTGGATTTAGGCATTATGAAACCTTCGTTTCGAAGTTGCTCATAATGAATCAGTTCATTGTGAAAGAGTGGATGTGTATCTGGGACAATGCAAAGCAACGGGTCTGTTATGATAGGGATTGTATCAAACGAGCTTGCAGTGGGGAGGGATAAAAAACCGAAGTCAATTTTTCCTTCTGAAATCCACTCTGTAATGTCATCATAGTTTCCTTCATATAGCTTAATCTTAATCAGTGGAAAATCTTCCGAGAACTTTTTAAGAATGAGGGGAATCCATTGAATCGATACGCTTGGAAAAGTGCCGATTCGAACAATACCTGTCTCAATGCCATTAAATTCTGATGCCTTCTGAAGCATTTGCTCATTTAGCTTTAACATACCTTGCATATATACGAGCATTTCACTGCCGTTTTCTGTTAGGCTTGTGCCCGATCGATTTCTAATTAACAATGTAAATCCAAAGTCGGCTTCTAGACTTGCGATAGCATGACTTACGGCAGACTGTGTAAGTTTAAGTGTTTTTGCTGCTTTTGATAAACTTCCTAATTCCACGACAGTCCTGAAAATCTCGAATTTTATTAATGACATAACTCTCACCTTTCTCACACATGAATATAATTAATATATAACATTATAAACATTCATTTGACTTATGTAAAAAATGAAAATTATAATAGAGAGAATAATAAAATGATTGGGGATATTATAATGACTAGACAATGGGGAATTAGCACGGAGCTCATCCACGATCAACATACAACAGAAAGAAAAATAGGTGCTGTCGCTCAGCCGATTGTACCAGCTGTTGCTTACTCATTCGAAAATCATAAGATGGCGTCTGATACGGTATCTGGAAAAGAAGATGGTATTTATTATGGCAGGTATGGCAATTGTACATTGCGTGCATTTGAAGAAAAAATGGCGGCACTCGAAAATGGGGAAGCAGCCCTTGGTCTAGGTTCGGGAATGGCGGCCATATCATCCACGCTGTTTGGTGTATTACAAAACGGGGATCATCTGATTGTCACAAAAGATGTTTATGGTGGTACATATCACTTTTTAACGACATTGGCACCGCGATGTGGGATATCGTTCAGTTTAGTGGATTGTACGGATATCGATTGTATCGTGAAGGCAATTCAGCCAAATACAAAAGCAGTCTATATTGAAACGCCATCCAATCCATTGCTTACGATTTTGGATATTAAAGCAATTGCGCAAGTGACTAAACAATATGATCTTCCGCTCATCGTAGACAATACGTTTATGTCGCCATGTTTGCAAAAACCGTTGGATTTAGGCGCGGACATCGTTATCCATAGCGCGACAAAATACTTGAATGGTCACGGAGATGTTATGGCCGGCGTAATTGTTGCAGATGCAAAATTTATTCATTTTATACGCCAACAAATTATGGGCGATCTTGGACAAGTATTAAGTGCGTGGGATGCATTTTTGATTTTAAGGGGGCTGAAAACACTTGGGTTAAGAATGGAACGTCATTGTAGTAATGCCCACAAGATCGCGACATTCCTGGAAAATCATCCACTAGTGGAAAAGGTATATTATCCAGGATTGAAATCCCACCCTCAACATAAAATCGCCGATCGGCAAATGAAGGGGATGGGCGGCATCGTGTCGTTTGAAATGAAAGGCGGAAGTGCGACGGCGACGGCTTTTATAGATGCTTTGAAATTGTCGATGATATCCTTTAGTCTCGGTGATCCGGAAACGCTCGTTCAGCACCCGGCGACGATGACGCATTCATCGTTGCCTGAATCGGAACGGCTTGCTGCTGGTATTACAGATGGTCTTATCCGACTATCAGCAGGGCTTGAAGATGTTGAAGATGTCGTTGCAGATTTGGAGCAGGCTTTTGATAAGGTAAATGAATTCAGTAAACGAAACGGAGTGGGTACACATGCGTGAAGTAAAAGATTTGGAACCAGTATCAATGTATACAATCACGGCTAAGTTGATGAGTCATACAGTGGATATTGTCACGGACAGGTTTGGAGAAGAAGGAAAACGTATGATGCAGGCAGGCGTTCAAAATGTAGTGGATGAACAACAAGCCGAAGGAAATGGACAGTTAACCGGGCAGGCGCTATTTTCATTTGATAAGCTATTTGACGATGAAAAAATCAAAGAAACATTCCAGTCCTACAATAAAGCGCAACAGTCAGCGGGGCAAGAACCCCATACAATGTTTGCGGTAATGGCAAAATTATTTGCGCATATCGCAAAGTCCGTAGTGGAACGATTCGGCAAAGAAGAAGGGGAACGGGCGATGATGGATAGTGTCGGTGCTTTCGGCGAAGAACGCGGTCGCGATATTGCCCGTCGTGCTGCTGCTGTCGGGAAGCCAAATACGATGGATAATTATTTATCTAATTATGACATGGGTCGCAGTGAACTGTTTGAGTATGAAACCCTTTTTCATCCAACCGAAATTGAACAGACGTTTACAAAATGTGCGTTTGCAGAGCAATGGAAAAAAGACGGGATGGAGGACTACGGAATCCTATACTGCCATATGATCGACCCTTCGATTGCTAGGGGATTTAATCCGAACTTTGAAGTGATACATGATCAATATGTTTTAAAAGAAGGTGTCTGTCACTTTCAGTTCCAAATGAAAGATGAAGAGAAAAGTGATAAAGGGTTTTCCAAATGATTAATAAAGAACGTCTCTGGGCTCGATTAACGGAACTAAGTGGCATTGGAAAGCAAGAAAGTGGAGGCGTCACTCGCTTTTCTTTTACGAGAGAAGAACGCGAAGCAAAAGCGTTGGTCTCTTCATACATGACAGAAGCAGGCATGACAGTTAGAGAAGATGCTGTAGGAAACTTGATCGGTAAGAAAGAAGCTCGGCAAAAAAATACGCCAGCTGTTCTGATGGGTTCCCATATCGACACAGTTCTGAACGGCGGTATGTTTGACGGGGCTCTAGGTGTGATTGCAGGCATCGAAGTAGTTCATGCGATGAGCGAAAGAGATATACAACCTGACCATCCGATTGAAGTGATTGCTTTTACGGATGAAGAAGGAAGTCGTTTTGGTTTCGGTATGATCGGCAGCCGGGCGATTGCTGGTACGTTGACTGACAAGGACCTTGAGCAACGTGATGAAAATGGGATAACGATTGCAGAAGCGATGGAGGAGTCGGGTCTTGATCCTAAACTGGTGGCAGACGCCGCGAAAGATCCAGCTGACGTAAAAGCATATGTGGAACTGCATATCGAGCAGGGGCGAGTGCTTGAGAATCATGGCCTCGCGGCAGGGACCGTTTCCGGGATCGCGGGCCCGCTTTGGATGAAATGGACGATTACTGGAGAAGCTGGACACGCGGGTGCAACACCGATGAATATGCGGAAAGATCCCTTAATGGCTGCTTCAGAAATCATGCAGTTTATAGAAGGAGAAGCAAAAAAATACCCGAATCTTGTAGCGACAATTGGACGAATTGCCGTGAAGCCAGGCGGTGTTAATGTAATTCCTTCCGAAGCGACTTTTACGCTTGATCTTAGGGATATCGATGAAGAAATAAGACAGCAGGCTGAGGAAAAGATGGTTGCTCACGCGCAACAAGTTTGCCGCGACCGAGGAGTAGAGATCGAATTTGAAACGTTGCAAAGGGTCACACCGGTTCCATGCTCTGCAGTCATTCGGCAGACGATACAAGCAGCTTGCCTAAAACTGGGCTTGAAATCTTTCGAGCTTCCAAGTGGTGCGGGACATGATGGGATGCAATTTAAGGACTTCTGTCCGATCGGCATGGTTTTTGTCCGTTCTCAAAACGGCATTAGCCATAATCCAGAGGAATGGAGTACTAAGGAAGATTGCGGGAAAGGCACGGAAGTTTTGTATGAGACGGTATTGTCGCTTGTAAGTGGACTTGAAAAATAGTGTGCCATGTCTGCAAAGGTTTAGGATGCTGGTTTTCAAATAGTTTTATAGTTTCCTAGTAAATGAGAGCAGGCCTCAATCTAGCTTAAAGAAACCATTTTGACTATTACTGTCAAAATGGTTTCTCTTTTTTCTGACACTTCCTGGTAGCATTACTTTTTATGGAGCTTCTTATCTATGTTAAGGAAATTAAGGTTATAAACAACTTCGAAGAGGAGTTAGGGTTGGTAGTTCATCCGGAGAAAATCAAAATCGTGGATAATCTGTCTGAGCCTTTCAAATTTCTTGGATAAACGTTATAAAAGGGTATTATCATAAACCTTCTGACAATGTGGTCCAAAAGTTCAAGAAAAAAATCAAACGGTAAACATCGAAGTGATCATTAAACACCTGCTACACCCAGTGATTAGCAGGTGTTTCGGTATAAAATTCTGTAAAACGTTATTCGTGAATTTAGATTCGTAGATTAGACGAGGAGTACGGATGGTTCAATTGCGCAGCTGGCGAAAAATCAAGAACCTTCACAAGGAATTATGAAGAAGGAACTGAAAAGAGGAACTTCCACGCTTTCGCATTACAAAATGGAGGAGTTCCCTTTCTACGCCTATACACGTCGCGATGCCAAAAGAAAATTTCGGGAACTACAATTAGTCTTCTTATTAGATATTTATCAAGACTGCACCCTCATAGGGGATAAACATGGAGAGCCGTATACGATGAACGGTACGTACGGATCTGTGAGAGGCGTATGAATTTATTCATGTGCCTACTCTATTTAAATATTTATGGAGTTGACATAGCATTTGGAACTTGGACGACGTTTAACCAAGATGTTGAATGGTTCTAAAACAGAGAAGTCAAAGTACCAAACGCCCGATGGGAAAGAATCCTCTTTTGACGATGAATCATCTTTCGCAGATCCTGTGCACACAGGAGAACAAAGCCAAGGAACCATTACATACACTGTAATTGGGAAATCATCGAGGAAAAAGAGAAAGGCGTCTCTATGCGATAATGTACAGTTGAGATAATCCACTATCATCTCGAAAATATCGTTTGTGACTGTTGTCATGATCAAATGATGGAAGCCGGAAGTGAAGAAGCAAAATTTATTTCCGCTAGTATGATGAAAGTACAACGTATGGAGCATGCATATGGATGTAAAGCCTGTAAACGGGACGTCTCTGTTTCGTTGCCTACAAAAATAAAGAAGGGGAAGGCACCTCAATCAGCCTTCTCACTAAGTTTAGCCTATCCACGCTAAATGAAAGAAATAGGGCAGAAGAAATACAGGAGAGCCCTGCAAAGGGCGAAAGAAAAGGGCCAGGAATATTTCAATCCTGACCTTGTCTGTAAAATGAAATACGCCCAAAGATTTTCCACTTATTGATTCAAAATAACATATTGGTAAGCCGTATGGCTTAATAGGGCACGTACGGTTTGATGGCGAGGAAGCCTTGAAAAAATTTTCCCTATTATATATTTCAAGCTTATTATTGAACGAAGTCTGGTTGTACTGATTCACAGTGAAAATCAAGTTGAAAGCTTTTCTTTAATAGTAAACTTCTCTTTCAAAAAAAGAAGGAAATTTTCTACTGCAGGAGGACGGTATGCATCATCCCGCATAGCTAAATTGATATTCCTAAAGTGAGCTTTGTTAGAAATAGGGATAATCTTAATACTAAAATTTTCAAGGCCCTTTAATTTCGGTACTAGACTCACCCCGAGCCCTTCTTCTACAAAACCCGCAACCGTCGCAACTTCCTGACACTCAAAAATTGTATTCGGTATGAAACCTGCTTCGTTGCAGATTTTGTCTATTGTATTGCGTAGTCCTATGCCGGGTTTAAAACTTATAAATTCTTCATTTTCCATATCCTTTAGATCAATCGTTTTGGAATTTGCCAGAAAGTGATCTTCAGGCAGAATTACAAACATTTCTTCTGTGAAAAGTTTGAAATGGTTAATGTCAGCTGGAAATTCCCGATCCATTAAAAAACAGAAATCAGCTCCGCCTAACAGTAAATCTTCCAGTAAAACGTCTGTCGAGCTTTGCAGCAAATTAAATTTCACCAAAGGAAATGACTTGCGGTATTCACCGATTAATTGTGGGATCAATGTATTGCCCAGTGTGTGAATAAACGAAAGGTTAATCGTGCCCGCATGCGGATTAATCATTTCTTTTACGGTGCGCTCCGCTTGATCTAATACAAGAAGTGCTTCTTTCACTTGCGTATATAAAAACTCACCATACTTGTTAAGAGTAGTAGTCCGGGGTTTTCGGTCAAATAGCTTTACGCCGAGATCGGTTTCCAGCTGAATAATCGCCTTGCTGAGATTTGGCTGAGAAACAAACATTTTCTTGGCGGCGTTTGTAAAACTTTCTTCTTCAGCTACACAAAGGAAGGATTCCAACTGTTTTATATTCAATGAAATGTCTCCTTATACATAAATGGAATATATTAATTGTTTTTCCATTCCAAATAGTTATAGTTACTATAATTATTTTATATTAGTTTTAAACTTTTCACAATGATAATATGGGCATGTACTAAAGATTCTAAAAATTCATTAATCCCAGTTGGAGGAGATAAAATGTCATCATCAGTTTACGATTCCGTATTATTTAAAGATTCTTTCGGGACAGAGAAAATGCGAGATATATTCTCAGCGGAAAGCCTGGTCCAAAAATGGCTTGATGTAGAAGCTGCCCTTGCGAAGGCAGAAGCGAAATTAGGTATTATTCCCGAAGCGGCGGGAAAAGAAATTGTTAGCAAAGCGAAATTAGAAAATATAGATTTAGAAGAACTCGGAAGAGAAATGAAAGAGATCAGCCACCCGATCGTTCCTTTGATCAGACAGTTGACAGACGCCTGTGAAAGCGGTTATGGCGAATTTGTCCATTGGGGCGCAACGACTCAAGATATCATGGACACGGCAAATGTACTGCAGATTCGTGAAGCGATCGAGGTATATGAGAAAGGCATCTTAGCTATTCAGAAAATATTAGTCAAGATGATTGAAGATACAAAAGAAGTGGTACTTGCAGGGCGTACACATGGCCAGCACGGACTTCCGATCACATTTGCCTATAAAGCTTCTGTATGGCTGGCTGAAATTAACCGTTCTTCGGAAAGACTCCAGCAAATGAAGCCGAGACTGCTTGTGGGACAATTCTCCGGAGCTGTCGGATCACTGGCTTCCATTAAAGAAAACGGCATTGAACTTCAAAAAGAGATGATGAAGGAACTTGATTTAGGAGTACCAAGCGTATCATGGCATGCAGCGAGAGATAACTTCACAGAGTTCGCATCTTTCATGGGTATTCTGGGAAGCACACTCGCAAAAATTGCGAATGAGGTATTCCACCTTCAAAAAACCGAGTTTACAGAACTTGAAGAGCCGTTTAAAAAAGGGAAAGTCGGAAGCAGCACGATGCCCCATAAACGAAATCCATCAAGAGCCCAAAATATTGTTACAATGTCCAGAATATTGAAACAAAATATTCCGTTATTCCTAGAAGCGATGATTCATCAGCACGAGCGTGACATGATTTCATGGCAAATGGAATGGGAGCTACTTCCTGAATCATGTATGCTGTTCGGTGCGATCCTATCCAGCACAGAAGAGCTATTAAAGGGACTGACAATTAACAAAGACCGCATGTACAAGAACGTTTCCGAACTGACCAACGGCCTTATTATGTCTGAAGCAATAATGATAAAACTTGGCGAAACAATCGGACGCCAACATTCACATGATCTGATCTACGATGCTTGTATGGCAGCATATGAACAGAATACAGACGTAAGAGATCTTCTATATAAGGACGATGCTGTAAAAGCGGAATTCACTGAAGAGGAATTCAAAAATATGTTCGAAATTAAAAATTACACAGGTTATTCCAATGTCTTTGCTGATCAGGTGTTGGAAGAAACAAAACAATTGATCGGATAAAAAGTCAGGAAATGAAAGGAGGTATTTTTTATCAATATGTTACAGGAAGTATATGACTTCATAATGAACACGACTTATGATGATTTACCTGAAGGTTCCGTCCAGACAGCGAAACTGGCGTTTCTCGACACAGCAGCTGTTTCTCTCGCTGGTATTGAAAGTGAGGAAATGGATATTCTGTCCGAAGAACTGATCGGAGGGAGCGATCTGTCATTGTTGGAGCGACTGGAGAAAGCTAATGAAAAAGACTTTGCATTATTGTTTGCCACACTCAGTCATGTCATCGATTATGACGACGTGAACTTTACGTTTCACGGCCATCCTTCAGTTGCGTTGATACCTCCATTACTGACTTACGCAAAGTTCCAGAAGGAATTGAGCGGAAAAGAATTGATCGTATCCTATATTACAGGCTTTGAAGTGCAGGCCAGACTTGGTGAAGATCTCGGCAATTTACAATACCAAAAAGGACTCCACGTGACATCCACACTTGGTATCTTTGGTGCAGCGGCAAGTCTGACAAAGGCTATGAAGCTGGACTTTAACCAATTCAGTCATTTGATTGGCATGTGTGTATCTTTCTCTAGTGGCGTGCGCAAGAACTTCGGCACTATGACTAAGCCCCTGCATGTCGGTATTATGGCAAGTAATGTGATGCTGTTTACAAATCTTGTGAGAAAAGGTTTTACCGCAAACTCTGAGGTGTTTTCTGAGCCGATGTCTTATGCACACATCTCGACAGGCGTTTACAGTGACCTTCCGGCAATGAAGAAGCTGGGTAAGGTATGGGAATCTGCAGACTTCGGAATCATCGTAAAGAAATATCCTTGCTGTGCCTATACCCACCGATCAATCGACGGCGTCATGCAATTGATGAAAGAAAAGCAAATCAATGTTTCGGATATAACAAAAATCATTGCTGAAGTAAATCCAAAAGTTCCTACAGTATTGATCTATTCTGATGCTAAAACACCTGCCGAAGGAAAGTTCAGCATGCAATACTGTCTGAGTGCGGCGGCTGTTGATCAGAAAGTTAACTTAGATACGTTCACAGAGGAAAGCTTAAACAGAAGTGAGATCAGAGAGCTGATGGGCAAGGTGAAGATGCAAGATGACGCGGCGCAGGCGGGAATGAATAAGGAGCAATATGCATCCATTACCATCCACACTGTAGATCATGAATACCAAGCAACGATTGAATTCCCATTGGGGCATCCGAATAATCCGTTGTCTGAAGCACAGCTTTCTGAAAAAGTTGATGATTGTGTCGGCAAAGACATCACACAGGATCATAAGAAGCTGCTGCTCAGCTTACATAAAGAGCTGCCGTACAAAACATCAGTGGATTTACTGAAATTGTTTTCCTGATCTGAAAAGAGAGGTAGTCAAAATGAAAATAAATTACAAAGATAAAGTTGAATTAGGTAATATACCGACGAAAATACAGATTTTGGAGATGTTGTCCAAGGAACTAAATGGACCTTCTGTTTACATCAAACGCGATGATGAAATCGGTTTGGCTTTCGGGGGAAATAAAGTTCGGAAACTTGAATTCATCATGCATGATGCTCTTGAGAAAAAAGCCGATATCGTCATGACATCAGGCGGTATCCAGACGAATCACGGGAGACTGACAGTGGCGGCAGCCAATAAGTTCGGGCTTAAGCCTGTATTGGTCGTAACGGGTGAAGAACCTAAACGTTACGAAGGGAATCTGCTTTTAAACGATTTGCTCGGTGCTGAGATTCACTTTGCCTATAACAATGATTTTGATGAATCAATGATGAATCAAAATGAAGCAAACCGCATTGCGGGGGAGAATAAAATTAAAGAACTGGTCAGCCTCTACGAAAACCAGGGTCATACTGTCTATGTTGTACCGAGAGGCGGCCGAAGCATTCATGGAACGTTGGGCTATACATCGGCGGTCCAGGAAATCATGGAACAAGAAAAACAGATGAAGATGAAATTTGATTACGTCGTTACGTCCGTAGGCAGTTCGAGCACAATCGGCGGTCTACTGGCAGGAAAGAAGATGTACGGGCTGGATGCTGAGATAATCGGGATCAGTGTTTCACGAAAAGAAAGCGAATTAAAGAAGCTGATCATCGAGCAGGTCAATGCTTTTGCAGAGCATTTTGAAGAGGATATTGACATCAATGAAAGTGATATCAAAGTGTTCGACGGGTATGTGGGTGAAGGTTATGCCATACCGTCTGAGTTGGGCAATGAAGCCATTCATCTGTTGGCTGAAAAAGAGAGCGTTTTCATCGACCCTGTTTACACAGGCAAAGGGATGAGCGGGCTCGTAGATTTAATTAGAAAAGGTGTATTCAAGCCTGAAGATAGGATTCTGTTCATCCATACAGGCGGGGCACCGGCACTATTTGCTTACGCATAAAAGCGAACGAGGAGGAATTTATCCATTATGAAGAAGATTACATTATTCAGTTTGATCACAATCCTGCTTTTAGTCGTAGCTGCCTGCGGTAAAAACGATTCAAATGAAGCATCTGCTGATGGTGCATCAAACTTTCCTAACAAAAACATGAAAGTAATCGTTCCGTTTGCCCCAGGAGGCGCGGTGGATACGATTAGCCGTATGATTGCCAAGCACAGCGAAGAGTATACAAATGATCAAAAAATCATCGTTGAAAATAAAGAAGGCGGCGGCGCTGTTATTGGCCAGTCATTTGTGGCAGGAAGCGATTCGGATGGTTATACATTACTGTCATTCACTTCATCGGCAGTCAGCAATCCGCTGACAACAGAAACTAATTACACGCATGAAGACTTCGAACCGATTGTTATGTATTCTTTCGAACCAGAACTGCTGGTTGTGCCAGCTGACTCTCCCATTAAAAATTTCGAAGACCTGGAAAAACAGGCGAAAACAAGTGAGCTAATCCTGGCAACCCCGGGGCACTCAACTTCCCACCATACGGCAGGAATCCTCCTGCAGGAAAACTTCGGATGGAACATTAAGTTTGTCCATACAGAAAGCGGTGGGGAGCAACAGCAACAATTACTCGGCGGCCACGTGGAAGCGGCATTGATGACATACGGTGAAGTGCAATCACAGATTAACGAAGGCACGATCCGCCCAATCGCCATTATGGATAAGGAAAGAAACCAGGACTTGCCGGATGTTCCTACGTTCACAGAGAATGATATCGATATAGAATATGGGCCGTTCCGGGGAATCGCAGCACCAAAAGGTATTTCTGAAGACGTGAAAGAAAAGCTTGAAGACATGTTCACTAATATCTTAGAGGACCAGGGATTTATCGATGATATGAACAAGGCTGGATTCCAGGTTGTTTATGGTGATGCAGAACAGCTGCAGGAAAAAGTGGATATTGAATACGAGTTCATAGACCAGGCTTTGCCATTACTTTTAGATAAGTAAGCTACAGATGCAGATGACTTTGGAGGAGCTACCTTTGTGTAGCTCTTTTCCATCCATTGAGGGGGCTAGTTAAATGAAGGCATCAAATATTATATTTTCTCTCATTATGATCGGCTTAAGCATTTACATATTTACTTATAGTATGTCACTTGGCAAAGATGCATCGCTATTTCTAATTATAATATCGATTCCTTTGTTTGTTTTTTCTATAATTCTACTTTTCATGACTGTCAAAGAGAAAAATATAGTGTCGGAAAAAGTGCAGGTTGAAAGAAGAAAACAATTCAAGTTTGTTTTTGCGATTATCACCATGATTCTCTACACGCTCGTAATAGAATATCTTGGTTTTTATCTGACCACTATATTATTGTTCATTTCCACTGTATTTATTTTATCGGAAGAACCGATTAAGAGATCAGTCAGGAGCTATGTGGTACTGCTCTTCACTGCTGCCGTTATTGTTGGGATTGTTTATTCGCTGTTCAAGTTTATGCTGAACGTCCCGCTTCCAGAGTTACTATAAGGAGGGATTGAGTGATGGAAGGAATCATTATAGGAATAAACGAACTAATGAATATATCTACCTTGCTTTTCTTGGTAGGGGGTGTAATGATTGGCCTGGTGGTCGGTACGCTGCCCGGCATGAATGACAATATTACAATTGCGGTGCTCATCCCCATTACATTTGGTATGGAACCACAGCATGGTTTGAGTTTGCTTGTAGGGATCTATTGTGCTACGTGTTTTGGAGGATCATTCCCTGCAATTCTTTTGAATATACCCGGTACCGCTTCGTCAGTCGTGACAACGTTTGACGGCTATCCCATGGCAAAAAAGGGGCTGGCTGGACAGGCGCTCGGGATAAGTACCGTTAGTTCTGTAATTGGTGGTGTGATCAGCGGATTCACATTACTCCTGTTTGCCCCGGTTTTGGCTCAGCAAGCCCTGAAGTTTGGTCCAACGGAGTACTTCTCGCTGATTATTCTTGGCTTTTGTACAGTGATTGGAATGGCTACCGGAAATGTCGTCAAAAGTATGATCGCGGTAATCATCGGGCTTTTCATCTCCACAATCGGTATGAGTCCACAAACAGGAGAAGGTCGTTTTACGTTCGGAAATGCTAACTTATTGGATGGAATTCCTCTTGTCACTTTAATGATTGGTTTATTTGGGGTGACAGCTGTTTTTGAAATGATCTTTGAAGCTGTCACGAAGAAAACTGATGGAAATATGAAAGTCGGCCGTATTTTACCAGACAAAAAGCTGTTCAAACGCATACTTCCCACCACATTGATTTCTGGCACAATGGGTACAGCAGTCGGTATCCTGCCAGGTGCTGGGATGATTATGGCCATCTACCTGGCTTATGATTCGACAGTCAGACGACTGAAGAATAAAGTGAAAAACTTTGGCAAGGGAGCTCCGGAAGGGGTGGCGGCTCCGGAGGCTGCAAACAATGCGGTTGTTGCAAGTTCCATGATCCCTTTGATTTCACTTGGGATTCCCGGAAACTCGGTTTCTGCCTTGTTCATAGGAGCGCTTATGATCCATGGACTTCAGCCGGGGCCTGCTTTGTTTAAAGAAGCCCCTGAAATATCCTATCTGTTGCTCGTCGCATTTTTGGCGGCATATATTTTTATTTTCCCTTTAGGCCTGCTTATGGCAAAGTTCTTGACGAGCACCATAATGAAAGTGCCTAAAGATTTGCTTGGGGCTACTGTTGTTGTGCTGTGTTTCACGGGTGCCTTTGCTTTTAAAAATAGTCTGTTTGATTTTTGGATCATCATTGTTTTCGGTGTCATCGGATTCATCTTCAACAGATTAAATATACCGTTCTCTGCTTTGATATTGGCTGTCGTATTAGGTAAACTGTTGGAAAAAAGTTATCATCAGAGCATGGTTCTTTCAAATGGATCGTACTCAATTTTCTTTGAGAAACCGATCAGCTTGACTTTGCTTATTGTATCCTTCTTGTTTATTGCATGGCCTGTCATTACTGGGTTTAGAAAGAAAGAACCAATAACTTAATGATGAAGAAGGTTGAATACAAATGGAAATATCCTTACTAGTGTTATTATTCTTTGTAGGTATATTAGTCGGTTTTATCAATATCGTTTCTGCTGGTGGCTCGATGCTTACGTTGCCCATACTGATTTTCATGGGTCTTCCCTCGCCGACGGCAAACGGTACAAACCGTATAGGGATCATCGTGCAGAATATTTTTGCGATGCTCCACTTCAGGAAGAATAAACTTTTTGATTGGAAATTGGGACTGATATTATCGGTTCCTGCAGTCATAGGTTCGGTATACGGAGCCAACTTGGCAATCGATTTGTCAGATAAAATCTTTAATAACACGCTTGGTATTTTCATGTTGATTATTATCGTGTTATTGACAGTGAAACCCCAGAGATACTTTAAAAAAGTGAAGATCCAGTCAAATGTGTTACGGGGGATTTTGATCACCTTCGCATTTTTGATTGTCGGATTCTATGGCGGGTTCATTCAGGCTGGTGTCGGTTTTATTATTATCATCGCACTGTTGCTGCTGTATCCGAACAAGACACTGGTGGAGATGCACAGCATCAAAACGTTTGTCATTACGATCTATCTGCTGATTTCCACGTTCGTGTTTATCAAAAACGGGAATGTTAATTGGACATTTGCCATAGTGCTTGCGCTTGGCAGTGCAATTGGAGGTAATCTAGGCGGGCGATTTGCGTCGAGAGTTCCTGAAAAGGTTTTACAAATATTATTGATTGTCGTTGTATCCATAATTTCAATAAAACTTTTTCTTGGAAATTGATGCACAGTGGAACGAAAAATATATAATCAAAAGCATCAAATGGGCAGAAATATGCTTATTTGACGCTTTTTCGTGCGCCCGGCAGGGGCTATAAATTGAAGGTGAAAGTCCGCTACAGGTTTGGCAGTCATTGAAGGGTGCCTGTGCAAGGAACTATTGTGTTTGTTTGAATACTCACGGTTTTTTAAACAAATATGATTCAAGAATTTTTACGTTTGTTTTTCATACAGGCGCCATTACTAAAAGTAGGATATGTTCTGTTGTGTGAATTTTTGTACATCACAGGCAACACGAATTCATGTCGTGTTGCCTTTTCGTATATGCTATTGAAAAGTGCCGGGAAGGAAGGGAAAGTAGGATCTGAGGTTCCCTCGGAACGGCATGAAAAATTCATAAGTAAATTGAACAGATGGCGGAAAAGGATGATGAAAGACAATTAGTAGGATACTAATTAAAGAGTTAATTTTTTGGTACTTATATGTGGTTAGTTATGTCGGTAGTATTTGTGCGATTTTATAGAGTAGAGAACCAGATCCCCCTCTTAACTCAAAAATGTTTCGGTACCTGACCCTTGATACGGCGAACAAAGTAGAGTTGCAAATTATGACGCATAAGGAGTTTGGATGACTTCCTACCGGCAATAGCGTAAATCAACTCTAACTCTTGCATGA
Source organism: Sporosarcina sp. FSL K6-3508 (assembly GCF_038615825.1). NCBI lineage: Bacteria > Bacillati > Bacillota > Bacilli > Caryophanales > Caryophanaceae > Sporosarcina > Sporosarcina sp. FSL K6-3508. The sequence continues at coordinate 388,859 of NZ_CP152016.1, forward strand.
GTACATAACTAATCTAGTTCAGGTAATGAACAAAAAAGACAAGACGACCGGATTAGGTTGATAAGAAGTATATTGACAATTCCGAAAGTAGGTTATATTGTGTAATACAAGTTCTTGTATGGTACATGCAAGCCGGTCGTTATTTTAATTAGTCAATGAAAGTGTATAGTCTTCATACAAAAAGCTAGTTATTATTGGGGGGTATCATAAATATTTTTAGCTTTTTGAGTATGAATTCTAAGGTGAAATTTAATTTTTAGAAAGGTGTGCTGAAAATGGGGAGAGAACTATTTGAAAAGGGCTTGAAAGTAAGAAAAGAAGTGTTGGGGGAGGAGTATGTCAATAAGTCAATAGAGTCTGCTACAGATTTTAATAAAGAACTGCAACAACTGGTAACGGAGTATTGTTGGGGAGAGGTTTGGACGCGGGAAGGCTTGCCTAGAAAGACCAGAAGCATTATTAATATTGCAATGTTAACGGCACTTAATAGACCTCATGAATTAAGACTTCATATAAAAGGTGCATTAAATAATGGCGTTACTGAAGAAGAGATTAAGGAAGTGTTGTTGCAGACAGCAATTTATTGTGGAGTTCCTGCTGCGATCGATAGTTTTAGAAATGCAAAGGAAATTATTGAAGAGTATAAGAGTGGAAAAGAAGTTTGAGGGTTTTTAAACAAACCCATAGATGCTCTACACAGTAAAATAGGATGTAAAGAAAAAAGAGCTGTTACAATGGACCATTAATTGTCAAACAGCTCTTTTTTAGATTTAATTTAGTTCATAAAGGAGGGAATATTCTAATGTTTCATCTGAATCTAAGAAGAAAAATAATGTTGGTTTCTTTTCTGTTCTTATGTATACCTGCACTTTTGATCGGGATCATAAGCTATCAATTGTCTTTGTACAGCCTGAACGAGTCAGGAAAATTAATGTTAAAAAACAGTGTAAAGCAAGCAATTGAAACAATAAAAATGATGGATCAAGAAGTGAAGCAAGGGAATATCAGCTTGGAAGATGCACAAGAATATGTAAAAGTATCTGTTTTAGGAGAGAAGTCAGCTGACGGTACCCGCCCTATTAATAAAAACATAGACCTCGGTGAGAATGGTTATTTTTATATTATTGATGAGCAAGGGAACCAAATTGCGGATCCATACCTGGAAGGTACGAACACTTGGGACTATCAAGACAGCGATGGAGATTACTTCTTTCAAAATATGATTAAGAATGTCCAAGCCGATGGGTCAACCTATATGGACACATTGTGGGAGCTGCCGGACAGTCCTGGTCAAATGGCGTTGAATGTCAGTTATGCGGAGTTGGAACCGACTTGGGGTTGGATTTTGAGTACGAACAGTTTCTATCAGGATTTTAATAAAAGGGCAAAGGCGATCATGACCGCACTTGCCATTACACTTGCTTTATCTCTAGCGGTTGGGGCAGTCATTATTTATTTTTTCTCACGCAGCATTTCCAATCCTTTGATGGCATTATCAAGTCAAGTCAAACAAGTAGCGCAAGGAAATCTCGCAGTAGATGTTCTGGAAGTGAAAAATAAGGACGAAATAGGGATACTCGTCCAAGGTTTCCAGCAAATGATACACAACGTTCGCCAATTGATTACAAAAATTACAATTACGTCGGATGAAGTTGCAGCGTCCGCAGAACAATTAACGGCGCATGCAGAGCAAAATACAGAAGCAACTGAACATATTGTTGCAGCAATCCAGGAAGTAGATCTTGGGGCAGAAAAACAGACAGAAGGCGCGGATGTAATCGAACAGATGATGACCAGGATGGATACAGGACTGCAAGAGATTGCGACCGATTGCTTGGGCGTTTCAGGAGTGGCTCAAACCTCATCGGCGGAGGCAGAAGAAGGAAATAAGCTTTTGCAACAGTTGATAGGCCAAATGAATATGATCCGCACGACGGCCGCAGAGTCTAGTTCATCGATTGAAAAATTAAAAGTTCACTCTGAGAAAATCGGTACGATCGTAGAAGTCATAGGAAATATCGCCAAGCAGACAAATTTACTAGCTTTGAATGCGGCGATTGAAGCAGCGAGGGCTGGTGAACATGGAAATGGATTCGCTGTTGTTGCCAATGAAGTCCGGGTCCTGGCAGATCAATCTACAGAATCTGTGCAGCATGTTACAAACTTAGTCATGGAAATTCAGAATGAAACAGATAACTCAGTTGTAGGCATGAATGGAGTAAATGTAGAAGTGGGCAGCGGGATCAAAATCGTTAATGAGACCGAACGAAGGTTTGAGTCCATTTTGAATTCGTTAAACCAAGTTGCCGGCCAAATTCAAGGCGTAGCAACCACAACGCAACAAATGTCGGGAAACAGCGGGCGAATCACGGTCTCAGTTAAAGAGTTGAATCAAATCGCTAGGGATTCCTCCAACCATTCCCGTAGTGTAGCAGCGTCGAGTGAAGAGCAACTTGCCTCTATGGAGGAAATTGCTGCTTCAGCTTTTTCATTGTCCCGTATATCAGAGGAACTCCAAACATTAATTGGGGAGTTCAAAGTAAAATGATTAATGGGCAGGTGAGGAGCTCGGCGTCCTGATTTTTGGACGAATCTTTGTAACAGTTTTCAAAGTATTGAATGATCAGTGAAAGATATTGGGCGCTTATATTTTAATTAGACGAAATGGTAAAACAACGCGATGCAAGATTTGTACGCGTTGTTTTTCGTATACAGATAGTTATTGAATATAAAGTAAAATGGAACTGAGCCGTAAAAACGTTTAATTTGATCAACTGATCTTATGTGGATAAACAATGAAATATGACTTTAATCTATTATTTAAATAGTCCGTTGGTAATATGTTTTTAATAGTGTATAAAAAGTAGGTTTGGACGGGTAAGAAAATCTGGATAGTATATTGACAATTTTGAAAGTAGGATATATTCTGTAATACAAGTTCTTGTATGGTACATGCAAAGGGAGCGGAAATTATGTTTGTATGTAAACGCTATCAAACATTTAGGGGAGGAGAGAGACTCAAGAGCTAAGGTTTCTTTGCATTCATATTGTGTACATGTTAATAGATTGAACATTAGGAGGGGAATTATGACGAAAAACTATTGGCAGTTTATTCGTGAAAAGGTTGATTGGCCTGTGTTCTTATTTAGTGGAGGCATACTGTTAGCATTCGTATTATTTTCATTCTTTAAAGTGGATGCAGTCAGTAATTTTGTGAATAAAGGATTTGATTTATCCATTCGCTACTTTGGGGCTTACTGGCAATTTCTTATGATGGCTACCTTTGTTGTTGGAGCGGTATTAGCAGTATCAAAGTACGGCAAAGTCCGTCTTGGTGACGCAAAAAAACCCGAAATGTCTTATTTTAAATGGGTAGCTGTAATCCTGACGACTGGTCTTGGTGCAGGGGGGAGTCTTTTGGGCAGCAGCTGAGCCTATGTATTACTTTCTGGATGTGCCTCCCATGCATAAAGGAATTGTAGGAGGTACCGAGGAAGCAATAGGACCCGCTTTAGCTCAGAGTTATATGTCATGGGGATTTACTGCATGGTCTGTTTACGGCGCAATAAGTGCGATTATTTTGATTTATGCGCACAAGCATAAAGGAATGCCGCTGAAGCCTAGAACTCTGTTATATCCGATATTGAAAGAAAAAGTGTTAACGAGTAAATGGGGTGCGGCTGCCGATGTGTTTTGTATTATAGGGGCTGCAGCAGGTACGATCGGCCCAATAGGTTTTCTGGGGTTACAAGTCAGCTATGGGGTAAGTTCGATTTTCGGCATACCTGATACGTTTATAACACAGCTTTCTGTGATCGTTATTTTGACAGGAGTAGTACTCGTATCCACGCTCACAGGTATTGAAAAAGGGATTCAATTTTTAAGTAAGCTAAATGTGAATATGGTTGCGGTGATTGCCGTCTTTTTATTGTTACTGGGTCCTGGTTTATTCATTATCAATTCATTCATGTCTTCCTATGGGACGTATATTAGTGAATTTGTAAATATAAGCACATTCCGTGGCGATGAAGCGTGGCTTGGCGGTTGGATGCTGTTTTTCTTTGGATGGTTTATAGGTTTTGGTCCATTGGTGGCATTATTCGTGGCGAGAATATCGAACGGCAGAAAAATTCGTGAAATTTTTGTAGTAGTTGCTGTCATAGCACCGGTCGTTACAAACTTTTGGTTTACTGTACTTGGTGGAACAGGTATCTTCTATGAGCTGAAAAACTTAGGTTCTGTCAGCGGACCTTTAGAAGAGGGTGGATTGCCAAGTGCGATCATCGCTATAGCAGGACAAATGCCGTTAGGAAGCATAATGCCATCTGTTTTCTTGATCTTGACGACGTTATTCGTTGTGACGACTGTAGATTCCATGTCTTATTCCATCTCAATGGCTGTGACGGGAGATGGAAACCCACCGAAAGTTGTCCGCGTGTTTTGGGCTGTTATTATGTCCACTATCGCTACAATTCTCATTAAAATTGGCGGTGGAGGAATCGGGGCATTACAATCCTTTGTTGTAATAGCAGCAGTTCCGGTATCGATCCTTTTACTTCCAGTTGTATGGTATGCACCGAAAGTTGCTAGAGTGCTGGCGATTGAACAAGGGATTGTCAAAGAGGAGCAAGATATGGTCATGATCAAAGAAGTTGCAGCTGATCGGGAAACAGAATTAAAAAGCCAATAAGATATATTACAATAATCTAAATACTCGTTGACATTTGAAAAGTTAGATAATATACTCATCTCATAGCTTGTATGGTACATGGTAGATTACTAATTCGATATGAAGAAGTTATTACCGTGGACATGATTCATACAAAGAGAGGTGATTGTGATTACACAGAAAATACAAACGGTCAGTATAACGGCACAAGTTACCAATGCAATACGAGAGGCAGTTACCTCAGGAGAATACGAACCCGGAAAGCAATTGTCAGAAGCAGCGTTATCTCAGTATTACGAAGTGAGCAGGACTCCGATTAGAGAAGCGCTGAAACAATTGGAAAGAGAAGGGCTCGTCGAAATCATTCCCCGTGTAGGCACTTGTGTAAGAAAGCCGACTGAACAAGAGCTTGATGAGCTTTTCACAGTAAAGGAAGCGTTAGAAGGATTTGCAGCAGGACTCTTGGCGGAAAGCCAGGACCCGGTAGCGATCAAAGAACTTGAAGAAGCCGTCAATTTAATGGAAGTTGCCGCCCGGAAAAATGATACGAATCTATACGTGGAAGCGAATGAACAGTTTCACGCGGCGATTCTGGCAGGAGCGAACAATTCCAAATTAAGCTATTTACTTAACTTGATGCTGAATCAAATTCCATACCAACGCTACGTCTATATAAGTATCAACGATCCAGAACGTTTAGTTAGATCGCTTAAAGAACACCAAGTGATACTAGAAGTGATTTTGAAAGGCAAACGTGATGAAGCTGAAGGCACGATGAGACGTCATGTCGAAGCAAGTGCTAAAGGATTGAAAGCAGGGATTGCCAAAAAGATGAGTGCGAGCTCAGTTAATTAGGAGGAGAAACATTATGAAATTTGGAGTATTTGCAAACCTATCAGGCCCAGGACGCCATGACGAATATTATAAAGTGTTGGACGAGGCTCGTGAGCAAGCGATTTATTGCGATGAAAACGGTTACGAATCTATTTGGTATACGGAACATCATTTTGGCCACGAGGGAAATGAGTTAATCTCAAATCCGCTCATGATGGGTGCAGATATTGCAGCTCGTACAAAAAATATTCGAATTGGTCAAGCAGCAAACGTAGCAACGTTCTGGCATCCTTTACGTTTGGCAGAAGATATTGCAATGCTCGATCAGTTGAGTAAAGGCCGAGTAGAAGTAGGGTTGGCCCGTGGTTTGTACGGTCGGGAAGCAGCCAACTTGAATCCTTTATCCGATCCGAAAAATAACGATCAAAACCGAGCGGTATTCGAAGAAACACTGGAAGTCATGAAAAAAGCATGGTCTAACCGTTTCTTCTCCCATAAAGGCGAGTACTTCAATTTCCCGGCAGACGGGTTGTCATGGAAACATCCGATGAGCCCGCCTTCTCCAGAATTCATGGATATGGAAAAAGGGGAAATCAGCAAAATCTCGCTTATGCCGAACACTTACGAAAATCGCATGCCGAACATTTGGCAAACAATTGACTCACCTCGTTCAATTGAAATCGCTGCTCAAACAGGAATTAACGGGATCTTCTGGATGCCGACTGTAAAAGAGCTGAAGCAACGTTTTGAGCTATATCGTGATAAAGCTTCTGAAGCAAGAGGTGTTGAAGTACCACTTGGCCAAGGAATTGCACTTGTGCGTGATGTCTATGTCGCAGAAACAATGGAAGAAGCCCGTGCGGATTTCGAAGAGGCTGTACTAAATACGTACCGCTGGATCTGCCATTGGAGAGGCCTCAGCAACTTGCTTGATCCGGGTGAAGTGCTGAAAGAAGGACAGGAACTTGATTTTGACTTCTTGTTCCATAGAAATATGTTGGTTGGAACGCCGGAATACGTAGCAGGTAAGATTCAGGAACTCCAAGATGAGTTGAACTTGGAAACCTTGCTGCTATGGACAAATCACAGCACATTGCCGCATGAAAAAATCATGAAGAGCATGAAGCTATTTACGGAAGAAGTTATGCCAAAATTCGCAAAAACAAAATTGGAGGTAAATTAATATGTTAGAAGTTCGTAAAGTATATACAGCTATCGAAGAAACTCGTATGGAAGGTGGCAAACAATTAGACCAGCCGATCAAAATGATCACAACGATGTTGGTTATGAAGAATCCTTGGGTTGAAAGAGGATATGTAGAAGATTTAATGCCGGAAATTAATGAGTATGCTCCTGAAATTGGAGAGATTCTAGTGAAGGAATTATTTAAGCATATTGATTCTGCAGATGATGTTGAAGCTTTCGGTAAAGCTGCAGTAGTGGGTGTTGACGGTGAAATGGAACATGCTTCTGCTTTCATCCATACATTGAAGTTCGGTAATAAGTTCCGCGACGCTGTCGAAGGAAAAAGCATCTTGCCGTTTACGAACAAACGCGGCGGTGCAGGGACTGCTGTACTTATTCCCATGGTACACAAAAACGAAGACTCTAAACGTTCTCACTTCCTGACTTTCGAAGCGACGATTCCAGATGCACCACGTGCAAATGAAATTGTAGTTGCAATCAGTGTTTCGACAGCTGGCCGTCCATTCCCAAGAACCGGTGACCGCCACCAAGACATGGTTGAGATGGGTCTTGCCTAATGTCAAACATTTCGTATGATCAAGAAACCACTTTATATAAAGAAAAAGGAGTGGGAGAACCGTTAATCTTTATTCACGGTGTCGGACTGGATCATGCAATGTGGCAACAACAAGTGAATCGTTTGTCTGCAAATTACCGCGTAATTACGTATGACATGTTGGGACACGGGGGATCATCGCATCCTCCTGGTCCTTATTCACTTTCACAGTTTGTCGAGCAATTGTCCACGCTTGTGAATAAGCTGAAGCTTCCGAAAGTTAATATAGTAGGATTCTCCATGGGAGCAATGGTTGCACAGTCATTTGCCGCCAAATTTCCGGAGAAAATTAGAACCTTGACCATTATGAATTCGGTCGCCAACAGAACGTCCGAGCAGAGAAAAGCGATTGCTGCGAGAGTTGAAGAAGTGAAGAAATTAGGGCCGCAAGTCACAATTGAGCCTGCGATTCAGCGCTGGTTCAACCAAGAGTTTCAGGAAAAGAATCAGGAGATTGTCAATGAAGTGAGACACCGCCTCGAAACAAATAATGCAGATGGGTATATAGCTGCCTATACGTTATTTGCGACAGCGGATGAAGAGGTTTGGCAACAGTTGAAGGACATTACAGTTCCTTCACTCATCATAACAGGCGAATATGACGTGGGTTCGACACCGGAAATGTCGCAGCAAATACATGAAAAACTATTGAATTCTGAGTTGTTGGTTGTTCCGGATACAAGACATATGTTACCTGTCGAGAAGCCGGAAATCGTAAATCAGGCGATTCATTCATTTATCCAAAAGCATGTCAATTGAATGAAAGGAGTGTGCCGGGATGTCATTGAAAAAATATAAAATGTATATTAACGGTGAGTGGGTAGAATCGGAAAGCGGTGAATACTTCCCTAGCTATAATCCAGCAACGGGTGAAGCTTGGTGTGAAGTCGCCAAAGGTACGGAAGAAGATGTGAATCGAGCAGTGCAAGCAGCACATGAAGCTTTTCAAAATTCGGAATGGGCTGAGATGACCTACACAGAACGCGGTAAACTCGTGCATAAATTGGGAGAGCTGATTTCTCAAAATATTGAGAAGCTAGCGGAGTTCGAAACGAGGGATAATGGAAAATTACTTCGGGAAATGCGCGGTCAGCTCACTTATTTACCCGAATTTTTCTATTATTACGCAGGGTTGGCGGATAAAATCCACGGCCAAACCATGCCAATAGACAAGAAGGATATTTTCGCCTTCACGACAAGAGAGCCACTAGGCGTAGTTGCGGCAATCACACCATGGAATTCGCCGCTATACCTAACTACGATTAAATTAGCCCCAGCTTTAGTGGCAGGGAACACGATTGTCATTAAGCCATCTGAAATGACATCCGCTTCACTTCTTGAACTGATGAAGTATGTTGAAGAAGCAGGATTTCCAAAAGGCGTTGTCAATGTAGTCACCGGTTTTGGAATGCCGGTCGGCAATACGTTGACAGCTCATCCGCTCGTAAGAAGAGTAGCCTTTACAGGCGGGAGCGAATCAGCACGTCATGTCGTTCGGAATACAGCGGAAAACTTCGCTCAAGTATCCTTGGAACTTGGCGGGAAATCACCGAATATCGTCTTTGAAGATGCCGATCCTGAAAGCGCTGCGATGGGTATCATTGCAGGGATATTCGGAGCATCCGGACAAAGTTGTGTAGCGGGATCCCGTGCGTTGCTCCACGTGGACATTTACGATCAAGTGCTTGAAAAGCTAGTGGAACGCGTCGAACAAATTAAAATAGGGGACCCCCTCCTAGATGATACTGAAATGGGACCACTTGCAACGGAAGCGCAACTAGAACGAGTGAAAGAATATGTGGGTATCGGCCAGGCGGAAGGCGGCAAAATCGTTATCGGCGGGAAAACCCCAGAGAATACCGACGCAGGTTGGTATTTTGAACCAACAATCATAGAGTTGATTGACCACGACGCACGTATTGCCCAAGAAGAGATTTTCGGACCTGTGTTGAGCATCATCCCATTCAAAGATGAGGAAGAAGCGATTGCTTTGGCCAATGGTACGGAATACGCCCTAGCCACAGGAATTTGGACTCGAGACGTCGCAAGAGCACACCGTGTAGCAAAAGCCGTTCACGCTGGTATCATATGGGTGAATACATACAGAAGTATTTCGCCACTTATGCCAATCGGAGGTTCGAGATTAAGCGGGCACGGAAGAGAAAGCGGTTTCGATGCAATTTATGAATATACACAAAGCAAAGCGGTTTGGATCAACACATCAAGCGAGCCTATGCCAGATCCATTCATCATGCGCTAAGCCGAAGCGGGCAATTAATATATAGAGAGAGAGAGGAGAAACCGATATGCATATTGAAAAAGCGATTCATTTGCCGGATATAGCATTCGTACGTCTCTGCAATGATCGATTTGGAGTGAATAAAGGTCTCTACAACACAATAGACACGTTTTTCTATGATAGAGGATTTGAAGAAATTTTAGAAAGGCGTAAAAATGTGTTGGTCTTCCTTGAATATATTAAAAGAACAAGCGGAACGAAAGAGCAGCGTGTGAAATTCGGAAGTGGCGGGTTAAGCTTGAAAATCGAAGAATATTTAAAAGAAGAAAATAAGATCATTCAAATCATGAAGTATCAATCCAATATAGCCACCACCAGCAGAAAGAGGGTAAAATAGATGGCTAATAAATCACTAGCGAGCTTACAAACGAAACACTTACTTATTAATGGTGAATGGGTGGAAACAGAAGAGTATACTGAATTGCGTTCTCCGTATTCAGATGAGGTAATTGCCCATATTGCTAAAGCAACAAAAACAGAAGCTGATCAAGCGATCGAAGCAGCCTTACAAACACGTAAAGTGATGGCGAAAATGCCTGCTTATCAACGAGCGGAAATTTTGGAAAACTTAGTTTCCTTATTGCAGGAGCGTTCTGAAGAAGCGGCTGAGATCATTGCTTTGGAAGCAGCAAAACCAATTGCAACTGCAAGAGGTGAAGTAATCCGAACAATTGAGACGTATAAATTTGCAGCAGAAGAAGCGAAACGTATTCATGGAGAAACTCTTCCACTGGATGCGGCTCGGGGCGGAGTGAATCGCCTGGCCTACACCGTGCGAGAGCCGCTAGGAGTAATCGGTGCCATCACACCTTTTAATTTCCCGATGAACTTGGTGGCACATAAAGTCGGTCCTGCTATCGCAACTGGAAACACAATTGTTTTGAAACCGGCTGCACAAACACCATTATCCTCTTATTTTATAGCGGAACTTTTATTGGAGGCAGGATTGCCAGCGGGCGCGATTAATGTCATCACAGGAGACGGCAGAGAAGTCGGAGATCAAATCGTAACAGATAATCGAGTGAAGATGATCACATTTACAGGCAGTCCGGCGGTTGGTATCGGAATAAAAAGCAGGGCAGGATTGAAGAGAGTGACTCTTGAGCTAGGTTCAAATGCAGCTGTGATTATTGACAGTGGCGTAGACCTTGATAAAGTCGTTTCTCGCTGTGTGTCAGGTGCATTCTCTAACCAAGGACAGGTTTGTATCTCACTTCAACGCGCTTACGTTCACGAAAACCTATATGATGAATTCGTTTCGAAAATCGTGAAAGAAACAAAAAAACTCGTTATTGGTGATCCGTTACATGAAGAAACTGATGTATCCGCTTTGATTTCTTCAAAAGACGTGGAACGGACATTGAGTTGGATTGAAGAAGCAAAAAGACAAGGCGCAAAAGTGGCAACGGGCGGAGAAGCACAGGGGAATATCCTACTGCCAACAATCTTGACTGAAGCGGAACCGAATCAAAAGGTTTCCTGTAATGAAGTGTTTGCTCCAATCTTAGTCGTAGACAAAGTGAAATCAGTAGATGAAGCAATCGAGAAAGTAAACGATTCGCGTTTTGGACTTCAGGCAGGAATTTATACAAATGATATAAGCACGGCACTATATGCAGCGGATGAGTTGTATGTAGGCGGCGTCATGATCAATGACATTCCAACTTTCCGAGTGGATAACATGCCTTATGGCGGCGTCAAGGAAAGCGGGAATGGAAGAGAAGGATTGAAATATGCGGTTGGAGAAATGACGGAAATGAAATTAGTCGTCTGGAATCGTAATTAGGAGGCAATGTATGGCTTACTACGCGGCATTTTTGCATATGATTCAGCCTGAAAAAAATGAGGAAGTCCGTCCGCGTCATATTAAGTACTTGGATGAGCTGGATGAACAAGGGAAGATCTTTGCCCGTGGCCCTTTTGCCGATCAATCAGGCGGATTAGTTATTTATCAAGCGAATTCTTATGAGGAAGCACTGAAGTTGGCGGAGGCCGACCCTCATGTAGTGGAGAAAGTCCGACGGCTTGAGCTTAAAGAATGGAAACCCATTATCAGTGAGGTTTTAAAGTGACACTGTCTTTGTTGAACAAAGAAAAAGAGATAGGTTTTCCTTATTTACTTGCATGGTACATGGTAACGATTAACAGGAAGGAGGCCGTAAATTGGATGGGCAGAATACAGCATTGCTTTTGATAGACCTCCAAAATGAGGGCGGTACGTCTGCTGTTCCTGGAATGGATCGAATCATCAAAAAGACAGCAGATTTAATCAAAGTATGCAGACAAAAGAAAATTCCTATTATTTATACGCGCCATATTAATAGAGGGGATGGGATTGGGCTTGCGAACCGAGAACCTGTCGACCAAAATGGAGAGCCTCTTTATTACCACACTGACTCCAACTCGATAGAAATTATCAGTGATTTGAGAAATCAACCTGGTGATATCATTGTAGATAAATATCGATACAGTGGTTTTCATGAATCCAGCTTAGACTTAATGTTGAGAAGCTTGAACATAAAGAACCTAATTGTCGGTGGAGTTCTAACCGATGTCTGTGTCCTTTCGACTGTAATGGACGCTTACTATCGTGATTATCAGATCGACCTGGTGAAAGATATTTGTGGAACTACTACAGATGGAGCGCATATGGCAGCGGTTTGTATGATGGCTAATTGGGTCTATGATATTTCTATATTTGATGCCGATCAAATGTGCAATAAATTATCGGGAGAATCGTATCATGTTTGGAAATCCAATGAGCCGGATGAATTACAATTTACACCTGATAATTTGAGAGAAGTGTATGACAAGTTAACAGTAAGCTGTACTGTATAATCAATTACTTTTGGCATTATGGTGTCCGTATTTTTTCGAGCCATTTAAATTCAGCCAGAGTTTAAACCTTCATTAAGTTCGATAAAACCATAAAAGCACCCCATTACTTATAGAAGTGCAGGACTTTAACCTTTCAGTTAAATTGTTAAAAAAGGAGGAAGAAAATGAAGTCTATCGAAAAAGTAGAAGCGGAAGTAGGCGTAACGATAGAGGTAGATGCTAAAACACCACTGAACAACCAACTAGATGCTACTACTGAAGAACATTACGCGACTGAAGAAGTCCCTATGAGTCAAAGGAATATTGGTTTTTTCGACATGGTGGCGATTTGGGTTGGAGCTAACTCAAACAACGCATCCTGGTATGTAGGAGGAACAGTAGCTGGGATGGCGTTTGCGGGTGCAATTGGGGTTACATTGATTTCCAATCCAATCGCTTATCTAATATTGGCACTGGTAGGTTACATGGGTTTTAAAGTAGGAACCTCTACTATGGCATTAACTAGACCAGCATTCGGAATTAAAGGAAGTCTTCTCCCTACAGTTTTAAACACAATTGTTTTCCTGGGATGGGCAGTAGTTAATACATTTATTGCCGTTATTTCAATGAGTTTTATTTTAAAAGATTTATTTGGATGGGCGGCATACGGGGAACCAGGCAGCAAGGGACCGATGATACTTGGGATTGTATTCATGAGTTTACTGAACTTGCTGGCCGTATCATTAGGACGGAATTCCATTAAGATTGTTGAAAGAATTGGAATCGTATTGGTTCTCATATTGGGTGTCTGGATAACAGTTGTCGTCTTGAATACGCATCCGCTATCAGCCATCCTGGATTGGAAAGCACCACCAGAATCTGTTGTGCCGGTTGGAAAAGCTGTGGATATCATGGCTGCGTTTAGTTTGGCTTGGGTGCTCGGGATTGCTGAGTTCACAAGATATACGCGGACAGCGAGAACAGCGACTGTCGCTCCACTTGTAGGGGCATACGTTTCACTTCTGTGGTTTGCTTTTATCGGAATTATCGCTACGATTGGTGCAGCGCTTTCTACCGGGGTGTACAATCCGGATAATTCAGACCCCAGTTCCATCGTAACGAATTTGGGACTTGGATCGTTTGCATTGATCCTCATTGTAGTAGCGTGTGTGACGACTAACGTTGTAAACTTGATGGCGGCAGGAATCTCCATCACGAATGTGACGAAAAAGGTAAAGCCTTTGCATTCCATTTGGATGGTGACCGTCCTAGCAGGATTCTTAATGCTCGTACCACTGTATCTAGCTAGTTTCTTGGATACGTTCATGGGCTTCTTGGATTATATCGGTATGGTTTTAAGTGCATTGCTTGGAATATTGGTAGCTGACTATTTCATAGTGAAGAAGCGCTCATATGATGTACGGGAATTCGAGAAAGTTGGAGGCGCCTACTGGTTTTACAAAGGCGTCAATCTTAAAGCCGTGGCAGTTTGGGCTTTGGGTGTTGTATTCTTCTTATCGGTTAGTAACTCGGGGCTCCTTAATAATTCAGTAGGGGCGGTATATCCAACAATTCTATTTACGGCAGTACTTTATAGTCTCATATCATTGAAAGGCAAGCAGCCAAAATTAACATAAGAGAATCCAGTAAAAAACAAAATGGAAAAGGAGAGATAGATGATGGGAAATATTGAAAAACAAGATCTTTTTAAACAAATCATGGGGAACTATCCGACAGGAGTTACAATCCTGACTACAACCAATGAAGATGGAACACCAGTAGGTCTGACAGTTAACTCGTTTGCTTCCGTATCGTTGGATCCGCTTATGGTACTGTGGTCAATCGATCATAAAGTATCTTCTTTGGAAGCGTTCACAAAAGGCGGGAAGTTTGCAGTTCACGTTTTGGCTGGCGAGCAGCAAGAGCTATGCAAAACATTCGCAAGCAAAGTTGAAGATCGTTTCGCTGATTGCAAATGGGAGCTTTCCGAAAATGGGTTGCCAATCATTGACGGTGCTTTCGGAGTGTTTGAATGCAAGACGTTCCAAACGGTTGAAGCGGGCGATCACACTATTTTAATTGGCGAAGTGATAGATTTACAGGCTGATACAACGAAAGAACCGATGCTGTATCACCGCAGATGTTTCGGCTCGGTTCCTCCTGTATTTTACGAGCCAATTAACTCTCCTTCTTGATAATAGATAAGAGTAAGAAGCCAAGACTTTTTTCGAAAAGTTTCTTGGCTTTTTATGTCTCAGGATACCTGCCTCCACACCGAGTCTTCAATTATTCAGACAATCGGAACACTTTGCTAAATTGGAAATACAAGATAATGCATTGACAGTTCCACAAGTACGATATATTCTGTACTATAAGTTTTTGAATAGTACAGGCAACACGAATTCAAGTCGTGTTGCTTTTTTTTTTGAGATTGGTGTTGAAAAGTATGAGGAAAGGTGGAATCAAGGTTTACTCAGCATAACATTATAAATTTGTAACAAATCGAAATTTTGGAGGAGAATTATGACGAAAGACTATTGGAAGAATATTCGTCAAAAGATAGATTGGCCTGTGTTTCTATGCAGTGGAGGCGTACTGGTAGCATTTGTGCTGTTTTCATTTTTTAAAGTGGATGCGGTCAGTAATTTTGTGAATAAAGGATTTGATTTGTCGATTCATTACTTTGGCGCGTACTGGCAGTTTCTCATGATGGCCACCTTTGTGGTGGGGGCGGTAATAGCAGGGTCCAAGTATGGTAAGGTCCGCCTGGGCGATGCCAAGAAGCCTGAAATGACTTATTTTAAATGGGTAGCCGTAATCTTAACGACGGGACTTGGAGCGGGCGGTGTCTTCTGGGCAGCGGCAGAGCCGATGTATTATTTTCTGGACGTGCCCCCGATGCATAAAGGTATAGCGGGTAGCACCGATGAAGCGATCGGGCCTGCTTTGGCTCAAAGCTATATGTCATGGGGCTTTACTGCATGGTCTGTCTATGGTGCTATCAGTTCGATCATTTTGATTTACGCGCATAAACATAAAGGGATGCCGTTGAAGCCCAGAACTCTGTTATATCCGATATTGAAAGAAAGGATTTTAACGAGCAAATGGGGTACGGCAGCGGATGTGTTTTGTATTATCGGCGCCGCAGCAGGCACAATTGGTCCGATTGGATTTCTTGGGTTACAAGTCAGCTATGGGCTCAGTTCAATTTTCGGAATACCGGATACGTTTAGTACACAGCTTTCTGTGATCGTTATTTTGACAGGAGTCGTACTTGTATCCACGCTTACAGGTATTGAAAAAGGGATCCAATTTTTAAGTAAGCTGAATGTGAATTTAGTTGTAGTGATTGCCGCCTTCTTGCTTTTATTTGGTCCTGGTCTATTCATCATCAACTCGTTCATGTCTTCCTATGGTACGTATATTAGCGAATTCATAAATATAAGCACATTCCGTGGCGATGAAGCATGGCTTGGCGGTTGGTTGCTCTTTTTCTTCGGATGGTTTATTGGTTTTGGCCCGTTGGTGGCATTATTCGTGGCAAGAATATCGAACGGAAGAAAAATTCGTGAGATATTTGTAGTGGTTGCGGTAATCGCGCCGATCATTACAAACTTCTGGTTCACGGTACTTGGCGGAACAGGTATTTTCTATGAATTAAATAACGCAGGTTCTGTCAGTGGTCCGTTAGAAGAAGGCGGATTGCCGAGCGCGATCATCGCCATCGCAGAGCAAATGCCTTTGGGAGCCATCATGCCTTCTGTTTTCTTGATCTTGACAACGTTATTCGTTGTGACGACCGTAGATTCCATGTCATATTCCATTTCAATGGCTGTGACTGGTGACGGAAATCCCCCTAAAATTATTCGTGTGTTCTGGGCTGTTGTTATGGCTACCATTGCAACGATTCTAATCAAAATAGGGGGTGGAGGCATCGGAGCATTGCAGTCGTTTGTCGTTATCGCTGCAATTCCGGTATCAATCCTTTTATTTCCCGTGGTGTGGTACGCGCCGAAAGTTGCGAAAGTGTTGGCTATTGAACAAGGGATTGTTAAGGAAGAGAAAGAGATTGTCGAGGCAGATGCAATAGATAGTGAAATGGAAGTAAAGAGTCAGTTGTGAAATGTACCAAATCGCTCACTATTTAAATAGAAGAAACAAGAAAAGAAACAACGCGAATCGATAGGAGATTCGCGTTGTTTTTTATATCTTTATAGAGTTCCAGTTGAATTCAGAATGGTATTTACTTTCTATTGCCGTGGTGACACGGGTACCCAACATGTTCCGCATCGTGAAAAAATGCTAATTAATCAAGGGGTATGGCAACCTCCAAATCTTTCAACACTTTTAAATAAGGCATTTCAAAAGTAACCAATGTCAATGGCTCATTCGGTTTGACTTTCTGGAACTCTTGGACGTAAGTGTTGGATTGAATACGCTCAGGATATCCTTGTGTATTGTTGGCTAAGTTATTTCCTTTTGCATCCTCCAACCAAAGTGTGTTGTATTGGAAATGTCCATCGTAAGGAAAATCACGTGCTGTTTCGAAAGTGAGCAGGGTTTGATTTTTTTCGTATTGAATATCTTTAATGATGATCGATCCCATGTCACCTTGGTCAATGGACATAGGCAATTGATCCGGCTGTAGAACATTTTCCACTTTTTCGGGTGCTCCCGTGTCAACAGGCACTAGAAACGGGCTTACGGTCAAAGTCTCGGAGTCTTCTTGCAATGGCTCGTATCGGACTTCCATGTTCATGACGTGTTTGCCATTTTCCACTAATCCTGTACCGCGACTGTCTAACATGGTCAAGGCATCGCCTTTGTCATTCAGTAGATTGAATTGAAGGAGATGATCATCAATCATTTGTAGGCTCATTTCGTCAGGCGAAGTGAGTGTAAGCGATAGTTTAATACCCGCGGCGCCTATTTTCACATTGTTTATACTAATCGTTTGGTCTTGATAAGTTACGGTTTGATTGGATTCGATCGTTCGTGCGTCTTCTTTTGCCTTTGACACAGGTATTTTGAAATTCCATGCTCCCTGTACATCGCCTATTTCATTTAGTCCTATTTGGAGATCAAATGAATCGGGCAGCTCGCCGACAGGGGCTATATCGATGACGCCTGCATATTGCGTGTCGGATAAAGGTTTTCCAGTTCTGCCATCTCCAAAATTGATTTCTTTCCCATTCACCTTCAGTTGCAGCTCTCCCAATCTTCCGCGCTCGCCGGTGAATTCTTGAACATATCCCACCGATAGACGAGTACCGTCATAATAGACATCTTGGATGGTCAAACCAATCCCTTGGTCTGTAACGGTTTGCCCGATACCTTCCGAGAGACCCCGCTTGCTGGCAATAACTAATCCCATATCGCCCGCTACTTCAAACACGGAATCCAACACAGGGACAGACGATAAAACTTTAGCCATGGTAGGAGAGACGAAGGCGGAACTGATTGTCAGAAACGTTGTGGCTGCAACGGCTGCCAGCATTGGGTAAAACTTTCGTCGAGTGGTCTTTCCGTTAGTTTTCGCTTGATTGACGCCAGCGTGGATGGCTTGATTCAGCTTGTCATGGGGAACTTCAATTTTATCGATCGCTTTTTTAATATCATGCAGTTGTTTATTCATTGATGCATACCTCCTTAAAAGTAGTTCTCAATTTATTGATGGCCCGGTGTAAATTGGTCTTTACGGTGCCTTCCGGGCATTCCAAAATCTTAGCAATTTGTTTGACAGACAAGTCTTGATAAAAACGCAGCAGTACAGCCGTTTTGTATTTTTCCTCCAGTTGATCGATCGCGTGCAGTAAGTCCAATTTGTCTTCTGAAAAGGCAATTTGATGTGATTCAATTCTTTCCAACGACTCTTGTTCGATGGGGATCACTTTGTTATTTTTTCGAATAAAGTCTAGCGAGCTATTGATCAAAATTCTCGTCAGCCAAGTGGAAAAGTAAGCAGCTTCTTTCAAACTGGAGATCGAGGTATACGCCTTATAAATCGTTTCCTGCACAATATCGAGCGCATCTGTCTCATTTTTCACATACGTAAACGCAATTCGGTACAACTTTTCTTTCTCTTGGTCAATTAATGTCAAGAATGCTTGATCATTCCCTTTTTGCGCTTTTTTCAGCAACTTTGAATAATTCATAGTGGCACTCCTTTCGTCCGGACATTGGTTAGACTGTTTGCGAGCTGGTTTCGTTTCAAGTGAATTGAGGTAGTGGGCTTTAAATCATGATGAAGGGTAACTGTACAAGGAACAACCTTGTTTGATTTATTCTATAGTTTTTTAAAAACGATTATTGTACTTTCATTTTTCTCATCAGGCAGTTCATGACCTTTGAGAAATTGACAGTTTAGGAAACTCAAGTTTACACTGAGGAAGATTGAATATTTACTAAACTATAGGAGGGATGACAATATGGATTTACAATTGGCAGGTAAACATGCCCTCATATCTGCTTCTAGTCAAGGACTTGGCAGAGCTGTTGCGGAAGAGTTATTGAATGAAGGCGCAAACGTCATGATAACCGGGAGAGATGCGGAGAAACTGCGGAAAGTTACAGAGGAAATAAGATTGCTGGGTAAAGGGAATGTCGATTATCATGCATGTGATATTACCAACTACGAAGAGATTAAGGCGCTAGTTGCATATAGCCGAAAAGTATTTGGCAAGATTGATATCTTAATTAATAATGCTGGCGGACCGCCCGCCGGAACGTTTGCTGATTTCGATGACGAGGCGTGGCAGTCTGCGTTCGAACTGACCTTGCTGAGCTATATCCGTTTTATACGAGAAGTTGTTCCGGACATGAAAGAGAACGGAGGGCGGATTATCAGCCTGGCTTCCAGTTCTGTCAAACAGCCGATACCTGGTTTGATTTTATCAAATGTTTTCCGGACAGGTGTTGTCGGCCTGTCCAAAACATTGGCTACAGAGCTGGCTCCTTATAATATTTTGGTGAATGTTGTGGGTCCGGGTCTCATTCTTACAGATCGATTGGAGCATATTAGAGAATCAAATGCACAGAAAAAGGGTGTTTCAATAGAAGATTTTGAGAAAGAGCAGCTTGAATCCATACCGTTGGGGCGTTATGGAGATCCGAAAGAATTTGCGAAGGTCGTGACGTTCTTGGCTTCAGATGCAAATTCCTATTTAACGGGAAGCACATTGTTAGTGGATGGTGGCATGGTGAACGTAGTCTAACGGTTTGCAGCCGCCTATCCTTAACTAGTGCAGCAACTCAGTTGATATACTGATTTTATAAGTTAAATATAGGATAGGAAAGGAAAGGCTGTTTGCCGTGAAAAATAGTCAGATTTATATAGTATTAATTGGAGTTATGTTGTTATGGGGAGTCAATGTCTCAGCGTTAAAAGTACTTGTCGATCACTTTGCTCCGATCACCATTACCGCTGTTCGAATATTCACTGCTGCCTCCATGGTATTCATTATCTTGTTTTCCATGAAGAAAATTCGGCTGCCACACAGGGAAGAGTGGGGGTTGGTAATTGGCGGAGCTTTTACGAGTGTTGTAGCCCATCATTATTTTCTATCTGATGGGCTTGGAAAGACGAGTGCTGCGAATGGTGGTTTAATCTTGGGATTAGGACCTCTGCTGACAGCTGTTTTATCCGTCATCATATTAAAGGGAAAACTGACGATTTGGCGCTTATCAGGATTTTTGTTGGGTGGTATTGGGGTCGGCTTTACCGTGCTTGCCGGCAGCGGAGGGCTGGGTGAAGTTTCGATAGGAGACATGGAAATACTGTTGGCAATCCTTTCACAGGCATTCAGTTTTATTATTATAAAAAAAGCCTCTGAAAAGATGGATGCTAGACTGCTGACCGGTTATATGTTGTTAATTGGTTCCCTGTTTCTGTTGCTGATTGCTCTTTGGAAAGAGCCGAATGGTATCACGAGTTTGCGCACTGGCTCTATTTCGATATGGTTGATTTTTCTCTTTTCTGCCCTATTTGCAACTGCTATCGGTCATATGGTCTATAACTCAATGATTCAAAAGATTGGTGCAGCGGGAGCTTCGATTTTTCTGAACTTAAATACGTTCTTCTCATTGATTGGTGCAGGTTTATTTTTAGGTGAAAAGCTGTTGCCTGCTCATTTTATTGGTCTTATTTTTATTGTCCTCGGGGTTTCGCTTGGTTCAGGAGCGTTGGAATATTATATGCGGAGCATGAGGAAAATGGGGACTGAAGACAAGGGCGTCGAATGAGTCGTAGTTAATAGGAGATGCAAGAGTATTTCTATTATTTTAACGATTCGTGAGATACAAAAAACGGAAGTGAGACAGAGGATATTCGGACTTTTTCATGCATTGACGTCTTGTAAGAACGGGAATTCACCTATAGTAGACTGAGTAGCTTTAAAATTACAGTGCCAAGTATGTAAATGCCTTTGTCTTTGCAATTGTATTACGCTCTTCAGGAAACTTTTCAAATAAGTTGTTGTAATCTTCGTCATATTTGTCGAGTATTTCTCCGAGTAGCCCATCTCTCGATAGCACAACAAACAAAAAATATGCTGACACTTAATTTATATCACTTAAGTCCGCCTCTCTGATTAAAAAACTCTAATGGTGGTTATACATTCATTAAATCATACTCATGGAATGAACGAAATTTAGAGGAATTGTAAAATGTTAATACAAGGAGGGGGGCAAAAATTATGGCTTCCACTCCTGTTTTATTTTCTTAAGAATTAGCATTTTTTTATTATAAATTTATTCTTATTTCCCCACCGTCACCGCACTAAAATTCAATACTTAGACTGCAGATCGATCACTACATTAGCATGCTGATACGTATGGAACATGTATAATCTAGAGTCCAACTAATGACATTATGAAGAATAACTATCAACTAATCTGTGCCACTTATGCAAAAAACAAATACGATTATTAAAACTGTCATTTTTGTTCGCAAACTGGCACTAAATTTTAGCGGTGCATGTGACCTTCTTTTGCATGTTATCGGTACCATCAATTGGAATTTGTGAGAGTGATAGAGGGGAGAACTTTATATAAATTGAAATTAAATCTGAACTATATGCATTTCAACAAGTATCTATCCGTACAAGCCTGCTAGTAATTTCATGTATAAATAACTGTTTAAAGCTATGATATGATGGAAGAAATGTTAGTACAGGAGAGATTGTGGTTTATTCAATAGAATTATGGGCGGTTCTTCTAGTATATCGCTTTTCTCCCCGGTTTTTTACTTACATAAATTCTGATTACAACCCGGCTGTTTTATTGGACTTTAACATATATTTTTGCATACGCATCAGGGCTTACTTAAACAGGAGGTAGAAATAAAAGTGAGTGTCAAATGCTCAGTAGAAATGAAGGGAGAATGAGGCAGATGGAATACAAAGATTCGTTAAAAGTCGGGATGATCAAATATGATGATAGGTTAATTGCAGAAGGAATGGGATTGCTTTTTGAAACTGCTCCAATTGGCCTTGTGGTTTTGGACGACAAGGGCTGTGTCAAGTCGCTAAATCTTTATGCTAGGGAAAAGTTTAAGAGTGCAGCTATATCTGAAGGGTCATATATAATGGATTACATAGAAACTGTTACCGCATCCGAGACATTTAAAATGATTAGGTGCAACATAGATGGAGAGACGTTGATTGGAAAAATAGAGAAGTATGAAAACGGGGATTATCTGCTTCTGCAAACGGAAGAAGAATTGGATCAACTTTTACTTGGAATAGATACGTATCGAAATTTGCTGCTCGATTTCAAGGCAATCTTTGACCACTCGTATGACGTAATTTATGTATCGGATGGACAAGGTCAGACTTTACGGGTGAGCGCAGCTAGTGAGCGGCTATGGGGTTATAAGGAAAGCGAACTTGTCGGGAAGACGGTATATCAGCTTGAGGCAGAAGGAGTGTTTACACCGTCTGTTACTCGTGAAGTTTTGGAGCGCGAGGAAAAGGTTTCGCTTGTTCAAACAACTAAGATGGGTCGACGACTCCTCGTAGTTGGTACGCCAATAAAGGATTCTAATGGGAACATACTTCGTGTGGTGAACGCTTCGAGAGATGTAACGGAGTTAAAGGAACTGAAAGGCGAAATTGATTTGCTGAAACAGATGATGGAAGGGTACCGACAAGAGATCGAGCAACTCCGTGAGAATGAAGCATTGGAACGACGATTCATCGCCAGGAGTGCTGGAATGAGACAGGTAGTTCAATTTGCGCAGCGGGTTGCGAAAGCGGACTCACCAATTCTCCTGCTTGGCGAATCGGGAGTCGGCAAAGAAGGAATTGCTACGCTGATTCACAAATGGAGTAACCGCAGCAGTGGTCCATTGCTGGTCACCAGCTGTGAAACAGTCTCTGCTGAAATGTTGGAAAAGGAACTGCTTGGGGCAGAGGACCGTCTTGGGTTGATAGAAATGGCAAACTCAGGGACTTTATTCTTGGAACAAGTCGACAAAATGCCTATGTCTATTCAGGCTAAACTAGTGCGTGCACTGCAACGAGGAATTTTGGAAGAAAAAAAGGTGGATGTTAGAATCATTGCTACGGCGAGTGAGGACTTGAAGGTTAAGCTTGAGGAAGGCAAATTCAGGGAAGACTTTTATTACTATTTGAATGTCGTGCCGATTGAGGTGCCGTCACTTCGGGAGCGCCGCGAGGACATCATTCCACTTATCATCCACTTCTTGAAGGAATTAAACGAGCTCTATAAGGACGATAGAAAGATTAACCCTAATGTGCTTAAAACACTCGAAAAATATGATTGGCCTGGAAATGTCCAAGAGCTGCGGAATATTACCGAGAGGCTTTATGTTACATCCGAGGGTCAAGAGATAGGACCGGAAGCATTGCCAAGCTCGCTCGATCTGATCAATAGAAACGAACAGGCGGTCCAAGTTTATGAAATCATGCCATTAAAAAGTGCAGTAGAATTGGTGGAGCAACAACTCTTGGAACTGGCAGGAAAGAAATATGCTTCTACTACTCAAATTGCAAGAGCTTTGCAGATTGACCAATCCACAGTGAGCCGGAAGCTGAAACGTTACTTTAAAGAAGAGTAATGCAGAAATGCAAAGTGGTTATGCAACAATGCATAGGTTCCGAATGTATATGTATATAAGTGCCGTAAAGGCGATAATCAACCGTTGTGGGAAAAAGATCCCTAACGGTTGTTTTTTATTAAAAACGTACATCTAAAGGATGTGTTCCGATGATCCCACTTCTTGTATACCCAAAGTTGCCCTTCTTGTTACCTCTTTTTACTTACTCATTTAAGATGGGAGAACACCATTCAAACGCCTTGTATATATGGCGGAATGCATAGAATAATCACTAAAATTGAATTGTTCGATAAATATTAGGGTGTTATAACTAAGAAAGTAGTAAAAAAACTATTACTTATCAATCAAGTCATGCAAGCGTTTACTAAAGAATGAGGAATGGGGGATTAAAATGCTGAAAAAGAATTATCGCTATCAGATCATGTTAATGATGGTCATTATGGTAATCATTAATTACATTGACCGTGGAGCTATTTCGTATGCTCAGGCAGACATCATTAAAGAATATGGATTCGACCCGATTTCCTGGGGGGCAGTACTTGGCTACTTCGGATTTGGTTACTTATTTGGTTCACTTTTCGGAGGAATCCTAGCGGATCGCAAGGGACCTAAATTTGTATGGATTTTGGTCGGGATAGGTTGGTCCGTCTTTGTCGTTACAACCGCATTCGCCGGTGATATTGGTCTGATTCTGTTTGGAGGATCTGCGCTTACTGGATTTGCTGTAGTCCGGATATTGTTCGGTTTTGCAGAAGGTCCCACGTTCTCAACGATCAATAAGACGAATGCCAACTGGGCTACTCCAAAAGAACGCGGGTTTGCAGTTTCTTTAGGACTTCTCGGTACACCGCTTGGTGCAATGTTGACAGCACCGGTCGCGGTGGGACTGTTGTACTTTACAAGTTGGAAAGTAATGTTCATCTTGCTGGGTGCACTCGGGATTATCTGGGTTTTCTTTTGGTCACGAATGTTTACGGACTTGCCGGAACAAAACCCGAAAGTCTCAAAAGAAGAACTTGAGAAAATCCGTTCTGTTGAAGACTTGTTGCCGAACGAAAAAGTTGTCAACCCGCAAGATGACTCAATCCGGTGGTATCATTTCTTCAAAAATCCCACTCTTGTCTTTAATGCATTCGGTTATTTCGCGTTCCAATACATTAACTTCCTTCTCTTAACCTGGACGCCGAAATATTTGCAGGACGAGTTCGGTTTCCAATTATCGTCGCTATGGTATTTGGGCATGATTCCTTGGATTGGAGCGTGTTTTACCGTGCTGCTCGGAGGAAAAATTTCCGATTACCTGCGGATGAAGACGGGCAGTCTCAGAATTGCACGTTCTGGACTGGCAGTCGTATCGCTCCTGCTTACTGCTATTTGTTTTATGCTGATTCCAACGGCAAATTCAATTACCGGCGTGATGGTCTTGATGAGTATCGGTAATGCATTTAACTCACTACCTAACTCGGTCTACTGGTCTGTCATCATTGACACAGAGCCAAGCCGTGCTGGTACATTTGGCGGGATAACACACTTCATAACAAACACGGCAACAATTATTGCGCCGATACTTACTGGTTTCCTTGTTGTCAGCCATGGCTATTCTGCAATGTTCACGGCAGCTGCAGTTGCAGCGGCAATCGGGATGTTCTGCATGATTTTTGTAAAACCTGGTCAACGACAACAAAAAGTAAAGCTAAAAGGGGGGATGGCATAAATGACACTAACGTCCTTTTTTCAGCAAATCAAAGCAGGGGAAGTTTCATCTGTTGAACTTGTTGAAGCTAGTTTGGATAAAATTGCGGAGAGAGATCCTGCATGCAATGCATTCATCACTGTCGCAGCAAAAGAGGCCCGGCAAGCTGCGGTAAAGTTGGATGAAGAAGCGGAGAAGAAAAACTTTAAAGGTCAATTGCACGGTATCCCCATAGCGATAAAAGACATGATTAACACTCATGGAATCCGGACGACGATGGGATCGAAAGTATACGAAAATCATTATCCTGAAATGAATGCTGAAGTTGTGAATAGGTTAGAAGAGGCTGGAGCAGTAATCATAGGGAAAACAAATACACATGAATTTGCTTATGGACCAACCGGAGATCGCTCCTTCTTTGGTACATGCCATAACCCTTACAACCCTCAGAAAATTACGGGTGGGTCGAGTAGTGGTTCGGGAGCAGCAGTCGGGGCGGGCATGGTTGCAGGAGCTATCGG
Source organism: Sporosarcina sp. FSL K6-3508 (assembly GCF_038615825.1). Classification (NCBI taxonomy): domain Bacteria; kingdom Bacillati; phylum Bacillota; class Bacilli; order Caryophanales; family Caryophanaceae; genus Sporosarcina; species Sporosarcina sp. FSL K6-3508. The sequence goes on from NZ_CP152016.1 coordinate 414,570, forward strand.
AACTGATACAGGTGGATCAGTTCGAATTCCGGCTTCTGCATGTGGCGTGGTCGGTATGAAACCGACATTTGGGTTGGTCAGTAAAGTCGGGGCCTTTCCACTAGCCTATACACTTGACCATATAGGTCCGATGACTAATACCATACGAGATAATGCGCTATTATTGAATGTGATGGCTGGATATGATTTTAAGGATCCTCATTCTGTTCAAAGAGACGTACAAGATTATTCCGAACGGATTAGCAAAGACGTTAGCGGATTGAAGATTGGAATTCCTGACTGGTATTTTGAGCGGATTGAAGAAGAAGTAAGCGATGCAGTGGAAAGTTGCATAAAGTTATATGAACAAATAGGTATACAAGTCAAGCGTGTCAACATGCCGGTTATGCGGGATATCGCCACTGCCCAAATAGTGACGATCCAAGCAGAAGCAACTGCAGTGCACCAAGAAACGATGCAAAACCATAAAGATGAGTTGGATCGAGAGGTCTATGATCGTCTGATTGCAAGTCAATCTGTCAGAGGTTATGAGTATGTTCAATCCCAAATAAAGCGTAGTTCTTTAATTAAGGAATATAATTTGGTATTTAATGAAGTGGATGCGCTGCTAACTCCTACACTTCCTATCCTGCCTACAGATATTGGACAAAGAGAAGTTCGGATTGGGACAGAAACTGAATCTGTTCGCAGTGCACTTCTTCGGTTGACTTCACCTACCAATTACACCGGAAATCCGTCTTTGTCATTGCCATGTGGTCTATCTGAAAGCGGTCTTCCAATTGGCGTTCAATTGATTGGAAAGCATTGGAGTGAGGGGTTGCTGTATCAGTTGGGATATGCTCTAGAGCAGGCAATCGGCTTTACAGAGCGCGTTAACAAATATAACAATTGATCTAAAGATTATGATAGTTGAGAGGAGGAGCCTTTAGGGTTCCTTCTTTTTTATTTTATGAGGAAAGCCGAGCGAATGGGAGGATTTTTAAAGACTAATGAGAAATCACTGGCATTACATTAAACTTAAAAACTCGACGGTCAAATTTGGATCCTTTCTATTTACTATTTTGCAAAAAAACTTTGTTTAGGGACATGGTAACTTTTAATATTGTTCACTTTGTCGGATGTATTTCTCACATCCACGTGTTTCTTGAAATCTGAGGGATCAAGAGAAGTGCTATCAATAGCAGGGTGAGGATCCATTAAGGTACTAGTTCCTTAATGGATTAAAGTGTGTTTAGGGGGCTAATATCTTAAATAATATAGAAATTCTCATAAACCCATTCTTAAATTGAAAGAGCATGCCTAATTTTCATCTTGATCTCCTAATAAGCTGTTTTTTTATACAATATCATCTATCAAGCAGCTTGGATCCGTCCAATCCACATCTCCCCTTTAAACTCCATACCACTCACCCACTACAAAAGAAGGTCGATTAAAACTTGTCTTGTAAAGGTGTTTCAACCAACCGTTATCATTGATGAAGTTTTAGAATACTTCAAGTATCGCACGGTATCCTACTCGAACAAAAAAACGATCGTTTGTTTATTTCTGGTATACAACGAACAGATTTTTTTCTTGTTCACCATCATTTTCAGGATGTATTGATGATTGATGCAAACACTTTCCTACTTCTTGATGATTACGGTAGACAGGCAGAGCCGGTTCACTCAGTTCTTCATCCGAGTTTTTCTTCTTTAAAGATCTTGTTCTGATAGGTTAGTAAGGTCATCAGATTTAAAATGTCATTAGATGTTAATAAAATAACATAAAATAACACATAAAATCATTCGTTAAACTGTTTTAATGTGAAGTTAGTTAAGATGACTTGAAAGAAATCATAAATAGCAAAATTTAAGAATATAATATGAACAAAATATTATTGTTTTAGCACTGTGACGGCTAAAATAGTAAACTATAAACTCAATTACTTGAAAGGTTTAAAAATATGTTGACGAGTGTTAAAAGGTGTTATATAGTGTTAATAATAATTTGAAAGCGATTTCATAGGGGGAGGAAAGAGGATGAAGAAATTTTTTTTATTTACTGTTATAGCTTTAATGTTGGCGCTGGTTGGGTGTGGTAATTCAGAGCCTACAAGTGAACCAAAGGAAAAGATTGAGGGTGTGCCTGAGGAAATTCAAAATGATGTGAAGATAGCTGTTATACGAAATCTTCCATCTGATGATCATACAAAACAATTTTTAGATGGCGCACGCTCAGAAGGTGAGAGTTTTGGATTTAAAGTAGATACTTTTATCTCTGACGGTGATGATGCAAAATTCCAAGATTTAGTGAAACAAGCTATTCAAAAAAAGTATGATGGTTTGATAATTTCGCATGGGAAAGAGGCATATTCAAAGGACTTAATTCAAATGGCATTAGATGCAGATATTAAGGTAGTTACATTTGATACTGTGGCAGATAACGATGGGATTACATCAACTGTTCAGGACGATCATGAACTTGCTCGTTTGAGTCTAGATGAAATTGCAAAGCTTTCCGAAGATGGTAAGCCTGTAAGAGTAATCAAACTATGGTTGGGTGGAATTCCTCCACTGGATTCCCGTGAAGAAGTCTATCAGCAATATGAAAAAGACGGCAAACTAGAAACGTTAGAAACAATCGGACCTGCAAATATGCAAAATGTTCAAGGAGATGTTTCGGCAAGCGTAAGTTCCATCCTTGGAAAGTACAAAGAGGGATCCGTAGATGCTATTTGGGGATCATGGGATGAGTTGGCAAAAGGCGGGTTTAACGCATTAAAGGATAATAAGCGTTCTGATATAGATTTGATTTCAATTGATATTTCCAATCAAGATATTAATTTAATGCTAGAAGACGGAAGCACATGGTTATCTACTGCTGCAGTGGACCCACAACTAATCGGAATTATGAACATGAGATTGCTATCCAAAAAGATTGCTGGCGAGGAAACACCTTCGGATTACAAATTAGAACCTAGATTAATTAAACAGGAAGATTTAACAGACTCTACTAATATGACAAACCTTGGCGATGTTATTGAGGGTTGGGGTACATCGGATGATTTCAATGAAGAGTGGATGAAAAAGTTACGTGATAGGTAAATGAAAGGGCGCTCATGCGCTCTTTATTTAAATTAGAAAGTCGGTGATTAAATGAAGTTGGAAATGGAAAAAATTTTCATTGAGTTTCCAGGTGTAAAGGCATTAAAAGGCGTGGACTTTGCGATGAAATCTGGATCGATTCACGCATTAATTGGTGCGAATGGTGCGGGGAAATCGACTTTAATGAAAGTGTTATCGGGTGCCTATGACCATTACGAGGGTGAAATTTTACTAGACGGGAAAGCGGTTGAAATCCGAAATCCGAAGCAGGCTAAGATGCTGGGTATTGATATCGTTTTCCAAGAAGTTGATACAGCGCTTATACCGTATTTGACTGTGGGCGAAAATATCATGCTTGATTCACTAGCAAATGATATGGGTGGCAAACACTTTGTTAATTGGAAACAAACACATAAAAGAGCAAAAGAGGTATTGGAAGAACTGCATATCAATCTACCGACAAGACGGCTTGTTTCTAGATTAACACTGGCAGAAAAGCAGATGGTATTGATTGCGCGATCACTTGTACAAAAACCTAAGTTTTTAATTTTAGATGAACCGACTGCTCCATTAAGTACGGCTGAAACGAAAGAACTGTTCAGAGTTATTCGTAATTTATGTAGTATGCATGGGGTAGGAATTATTTTTATTTCACATCGCTTACCTGAATTGTTTGAGATTTGTGAAGATATAACAGTTATGAAAGATGGAGAATTTGTATCTTGTCGACCTATTAAAAGCACGTCTATCAAAGAAGTAGTTGACGATATGCTAGGCGGCAATATGGTAGATGATTATGTAAAGAAAAAGTCGGTGATAGGAGAAGAAGTATTATCAATCCGTAACTTGACGGATAAAGAAGGTACTCTTGACAACGCAAGTTTTTCCGTTAAGTCAGGCGAAATTGTTGGAATTGCAGGATTGGTTGGTGCAGGAAAAACGGAGTTATGCAAAACGATATTTGGCGATAATACAATTGATAGTGGAGAAATAATGGTAAACGGTAAATTAGTTAAGCCAAGCTCACCCTATCATGCCGTTAAAGAGGGATTTGCTTTAGTGCCGGAGGAGAGACGAAAAGAGGGGGTCTTGGTAGAAGAACCGGTTTTTAGTAATTTATCTGCACCTAGTCTGCATAATTTCACGTCATTAGGATTCCTGAATACAAAGAAAGAGAAGGTTGCTGCAGTGAAGATGATAAAAGACTTGGGGATTAAAACGCCTTCTGAGAATCAAAAAGTGGCTTTATTATCTGGTGGAAATCAACAAAAGGTAGCTGTAGGTAAATGGCTACAATCAAATGCGCACGTCTATATGTTCGATGAACCTACAAAGGGCGTTGATGTTGGCGCGAAATCAGAGATATTTCAATTAATAGAAGGCTTAGCTGAAAGAGGAAAAGCGATTTTGTATGCCTCCAGTGAAATAGTAGAGATATTGGCGATAACGGACAGGGTCTATATTATGTATGACAACCGAATTGTTAAAGAGGTAGTAACAAGCGAAACAAATGAGGAAGAAATTATGTATTATTCAACTGGGGGAGAATAAACTTATGAAAAATACAATGGTCAAACAAAAACAAAATAAGTCTTCCTTAAATTTATTAGAAGCATTAAATAAGTGGGGAACCATAGTTGCGATCGTCGCGATTATTATATTCTTTACTTTTATGTTGCCGGACCTATTTTTGACAAGCTCAAATGTCGTGAATATATTTCGAAGTATTTCCATTGTAACTATTATTGCAATTGGACTAACAGTTTCACTGTCTGTTAATGGATTTGATTTATCGATTGGTTCTTCAGCAACGTTATCAAGTTCTTTAATTATCTCATTCTTTATTTGGTTCAATATGCCTTTAGGTATCGCTTTACCGTTAGCGATCTTAATTACTTTATCCGTAGCAGCAGTAAATGCATTTTTAATTGTTAAAGTGAAAATTCCTGACCTTTTTGCTACTTTATCTACAATGTTTATTTTTGAAGGAGTGGCTATGACTTATACGGGAGGGGGATCCATTAGTCAAGGAATGCCACGATTAGATGGATCGCCAACAGTAGGAACATTGCCAAAGATGTTTACGTACTTAGGTCAAACGCCTTGGATCATTATCATTATGGTTTTGGTTGTTGCACTTGTACATATATTTTTGAATCATACAAAGCATGGTCGTTATATGTACATGATAGGTGGTAATCCTGAGGCAGCGCGTTTATCGGGGATCCCGGTTAAACGTTACCGTACTTTAGCCTATATTATCTCTACTACTTTTGCGGCACTTGGCGGGATTATACTTGCTTCGTATATAGGATCAGCACAAATAAATGCGGGATCAGGTTACTTGATGCCTGCAGTTGCCGCCGCGTTTATCGGGTCCTCATTTGCTGGAAAAGGTAAGCCAAATGCAATCGGTACATTTTTCGGAGCAGTCCTTGTAGGGGTTTTAGAAAATGGATTAGTCATGATGTCTGTGCCGTATTACTCGCTAAACATAGTAAAAGGATTAGTACTAGCCCTTGCACTGGCATCTACCTATTATAATCAGAAAAAGTTTTAAGACGGGAGAGAGCAAGATGTCGAAATTTGATGAATACTTTTTAATGCAAGAGTCGGACGTTGCCGAATATGTGAAAGAAAAAATTACTTTTTTTGATAAAAAAGCTCTTTTGGAAGTGAAGGAGATTGGTGATGGGAATCTAAACTATGTGTATCGTATAAAGGAGACCGAAACCAATAAATCAATCATCATCAAACAGGCTGGTACTGTAGCAAGGATTTCTGAAGATATTCATTTATCGACAAATAGAATTAAGATTGAATTTGAAGTATTAAGTATGTATCGGAAATATGCACCGGAATTTGGACCTGACCTATATGGGTATGATGCAGTTATGAATTGTTTTGCGATGGAGGATTTATCTGAGTTCCGTATTTTACGCGATGGATTAATTCATTATCAAATCTATCCACATCTGGCAGATCATATGTCTACATTTATTGTAGATACGTTATTGCCTACTACAGATGTATTTATGGAGCATAAAGAAAAGAAAGAGCAAGTAAAGACCTTTATAAATCCTGAGCTATGTGAAATCTCAGAGGAACTGGTTTATACAGAGCCTTTTACGGACCATAATAAACGCAATGAATTATTCGGCCCGATACAAGCCTGGTTAAGCCAACAAATCTATGAGGATCAATTATTGCGTACAGAGGCAGCAAAATTGAAATTTGCATTTATGAATAACGCTCAAGCTTTGATACACGGCGACCTGCATACAGGCTCAATTTTTGTAACACCAGATCAAACAAAGGTAATAGATCCTGAATTTGCATTTTATGGACCAATTGGGTATGACGTCGGCAATCTGATAGCCAACTTAGTATTTGCTCACGTCAGAGCAGTAGTTGCGGGGGAAGAAGCGTATGTTGAATGGAGCAAGCGAACAATAGCTAGTTTCATTGATCAGTTCCAGAAGAAATTTATTGTAAAATGGAATGACGGTGCAATAGATAGATTGGCCAAAGAAGATGGGTTTAAAAACCATTATCTCCATACAGTAATGGAGGATACGGCCGGCATTTGTGGGTTGGAAATTATTCGTCGTATTGTTGGGTTGGCAAAAGTGAAGGATATTGTGGGTATAGAGGAACCCGAAGCGAGAGAAAAGGCGGAAAAGATTTGTGTACTCTTTGCAAAGGATTGCATTATGAAAAGAGCGTCTTTACAAACGGGCGATCAATATATAGGGCTATTACAAGAAAAAATGGAAGAAATATGAGGTGACAATATGTCAAAACAAGTTACTACTATTGAATGGAAAGAAGATAAATTATTTTTATTGGATCAAACAGTTCTACCAAATGTGGTTGCATATCGAAGTTTTGATACAATTCAAGGTGTATGGGATGCAATACAAGATATGATTGTTCGAGGAGCACCTGCTATCGGAGTTACAGCTGCTTATGGAATGTATTTAGGGGCGAAGTCAATTGAAACATCGGAAATGTCAGAGTTTCAAAAAGGATACAAGAAAATAGGGGAGTATCTTGCTACTTCTCGTCCAACAGCGGTAAATTTGTCGTGGGCAATTGATCGAATGATAGACTTTTCTCAAAAAAACGATCAATTAACCGTTGATAAATTGAAAGAGCAATTACTTGAAGAAGCAAAGTTAATTCATAAAGAAGATGAAGAAATCAACTATAAAATTGGTGAAAATATGTTAAGTTTATTATCAGATGGGTGTGGCTTGCTGACCCATTGTAATGCGGGTGCATTAGCTACCACGAAATATGGTACTGCTACAGCCGCGATGTATTTAGCACAAGAAAAGAATTGGGATTTCAAAGTGTATTCGGACGAGACTAGACCACGTTTGCAAGGCTCAAATTTAACGGCATTTGAATTGCACCAAGCAGGTATTGATGTTACCGTAATTACCGATAGTATGGCCGCGGTGATAATGAGTAAAGGCGAAATAGATGCTATAATAGTAGGTGCGGATCGTGTCGCTGCGAACGGAGATGTGGCAAATAAGATCGGTACATTTAATTTATCAATACTGGCAAAAAACTTTAATATTCCAATGTATATAGCGGTACCAACACCTACAATTGATATGCAAACAAAAACAGGTGCTGAAATCCCGATTGAGGAACGAGATTCAAATGAGGTAATTAAAGGGTTTGGTGAGTTTACGGCACCTAAAGATGTTAAGGTGTTTAACCCGGCATTTGATGTTACACCTCATGAAAATATAACAGCTATAGTTACGGAAAAAGGCATAGTCCGTGCTCCCTTTGAAGAGAATTTAAAGAAACTATTTGAATAAAATACAAGTATCAATAGATGGAAAGTGAGTAATTATGGTTATATTACCTGAGGAACGTAGAGAAAAAATAATTGACATACTAAAAACCAAGGATTACGCTGAAATTCAGTATTTGAGCGAGACATTTAAAGTATCTGAGATGACGATCCGACGTGATATTGACAAGCTTGAGAAAGAGAACCGAGTTACCCGTGTGTACGGTGGTGTACGTTTAAAGGTATTAAGTGATCGTGAATGGGAAAGCCCTATTGAAATTCGGAAAAGTACAAATTCACTGGCTAAAAAACTGATTTCAAAAGAGGCTATGAAATATATTAATGACGGTGACGTGATTGCATTTGACGCCAGTACTACAGCATTAGAACTGAGTCGGTTTATTAAGTTCGAACGTAAAGTAACGGTTGTTACGAACAATTTAAATATAGCTATTGAGTTAGCGGAGGATCCTGAAATACCTGTCATATTATTAGGTGGTTTTGTCCGCCGTACTTCACTTTCCGTTATTGGTTCAGGAATGTCTAAATATCTGGAATCGATCAACATAGATAAAGCATTTATTTCATGTAAGTCTTTTAACTATTCAGATGGTGTAACGGACTTTCTGATGGATGAAGGAGAAGCGAAACAAGCAATTATTAAACGATCGACTGATATTTTTCTGTTGGCAGATCAATCAAAAATAAACACAATTGCTTTCTTTAAGATTTGTGATGCTGAACAAATTGATTATTTAATTACAGACTGTTCACAAGAGCATACACATGAACAATCAGAGTGCTTGAAAAAGTATAAAGAGTCAGGTGTTCATGTAATTGTTGCTAAGTAATGCACAAACAGTAAAGGAGGAAATAGATGTTATTAGAACAAGAAAGAAAGAAAATAGTTGAGTTCTGTAATAAATTAATTACTCAGGGGTTAACAAAGGGCACAGGAGGTAATATTAGTGTCTTTAATCGCGATGAAAATTTGATGGCTATAAGTCCAAGTGGTATTGAATATCATAAATTAACACCAGAAGATATTGTGATATTGGACTTAAAACACAATATTATAGATGGAAAAAACAAGCCCTCCAGTGAGTTGAGCATGCATTCTATTTTTTATCGGGAACGCAAAGACATAAATGCAGTTGTGCATACACATTCTACCTTTGCCAAAACTTTAGCTTCCTTACGATGGGAATTACCTGCTGTGTCATATTTAGTAGCTTATGCCGGTAGAAATGTTAGGTGCGCCGAATATGCAAGTTTCGGTACTGATGAATTAGCTGAAAATGCATTTGCTGCAATGCAGGATCGAAAAGCAGTATTCTTGGCTAACCATGGAATGTTGGCTGGGGCAATAGACTTGAAAAATGCTTTTAATATAGCAGAAGAAATTGAGTTCTGTGCTGAAATCTACTATCGTGCTAAGCAATTAGGGGAACCGGTGTTGTTATCTGATGGCGAAATGGATCAAATGTTAGAAAAGTTCAAGTCATATGGTCAAAAAGCATAACTTATAACTAAAAACATGATATAACTATGCGCTTTTACCATATGCGAGATAAACAGTTGTCTGTGATGATTTTTAATCATATAGACGAACTGTTTATTTTTTTACTTATCTGATCAAGACGAATGTACATGCCTTCATTTTATATGTGAAACTGTATATTGTTGTTGAGGAACGAGGCCCCAACATAATTTAGAAGCCAATAGGATACTTCCATCAGTCAGCGTAACAATGAAACATTCAATTAATATGGTGTCATTTTCTTTGATAAAAGAGCTACCCTGTTCATAACGAATTCTTATTTGCTTACTGGACTTGAGCACATTAATTAACACACTGTATTTGATGGGTGTAATTTAAGTGTACAGACCTTTTATAAGGTGTAACCCCTTTGAATCTGGCGAGAAAATGTCAAGTAATAATGACAAACAACAAATTTAACCAGGCAATAATAAAGCCACCCAATATCTAATGATAGTCTGACGTAAAGAGCATTTGCGTAATGAGGGAATTGGAAGTGTCATTGCTAGCCCCAATAAAGAACGATGTGGCTAAAATAATCATACTTATGAGTTCTGAAATATAAATGACCTTGTGTTCAATAACATTAAGGCATTACTCGGATAATCAGCGGGAAAGTTTCCTGCCTGCTGTTCAGGAGGCTTAGAAATGAAGGTAGTGATTTTGTCTGATACACATATGCCAAAAAGAGGCGGCATGTTTCCTGAGAGATTCATAAATGAATTGGATCAGGCCGACCATATTATTCATGCAGGTGATTGGTCGACACTAGAGGTTTATGAAACCCTGTCGGAGTATGCACCGGTCACTGGAGTGCAGGGGAATATTGATGATGAACAAATCATAGAGAAGATGCCCGAAAGAGAGATAATTACGCTGAAAGGCTTTAGAATTGGTATCGTTCATGGACATGGAAGTGGAAAAACAACCGACAGGCGTGCGTTTGATACTTTTATTGATGAGCCAGTTGACGTCATTATCTTTGGGCATTCTCATATTCCTTCGCTCCGTTATTTTAAGCAGCGTCTACTTATTAATCCGGGATCTTTGATGGATAAACGAACGAATCCTTACTATTCATTCGCGGTTATGAATCTGGAGGAAGGGATTGAAGTACGACATATATTTTTCTCCTGAACATTATCCGGGGCGCCTGTGCAAATAACGATCGTTTTTGATTGAACATCACGATTGATTCAACAAACTTGTTTGACACAAAGGTGCTTAAATTTGAGCTGGAAGGACCCAACCGTCCTTCCGGCTCATTTTGTGTCTTAATCTGCAACCGCGTCTGTACGTCCACCTACCGGCAAAATCACATAGATATTGGCCCCGGGTCCCAGCGTTTGCGGTTCGATAAACGCTACCCGCCGGATCATCTCCAGTTTAATCAGCTTTCGGATAGCCCGCCGAATCGTGGAATTGGATACGTCCAATTCATCTTCCATTTCCAAACACAACAAGATAAAAGCCGACCAGACGAAATGGTACCGCGTCAATTATTCCGCCAACGATTTTGTCACTGTCGAAGAACGGAACCACTACCCGAAACAGGCAACAGCAACTGCCCATGACGGACAGATGGAATTGCCTGAGTTGAGCAGACCAATAAGTAAAGAACATAAGAACTCTAAAAAAGAGATTGTCGGGCTTCACCATGACGAAATCAGAATGATCATCGAACACCACAACCTGAAAACCGCTAAACAGTTCAAGGTAAACGCCGCATCCAGCAAGAAACTCCTCAATGCCCGGCTGAATGAAGGCTATTCAGTAGAAGACATCAAGGGACATGAGCCTCGTATCGTATACAATCTACTGGGCGCTGACAAACGGCAAAATCGGTGTGAACGACACCGTGGAGAAGCTGAAGAAGGTGCAACCCGACGAAGCAGCGGTCCTCCGCTTGCACGAGTCCAATATGTTGGGCATTGGGCGAATCAAACTGTATGCGATTAAGACTTAAACCAAAGACTGGTTCGCCTTCTACTTCGCTGAACACGCATTGGACGTATTCCGGCTGCACGGAAAGTAATTCGGTGAAAACAACAAGGATGTCCTGAATGCCTACCGCCTCCTGTTCAGAGTGATGGCTTCCGCCGAGACAGGAAAAGAGGAGTTCCTGTTCGAACGGAAGAAACGCATTGCTGAATTCCCCGCTTATGCCGGGCATGCGAAGGCGGGGAGAGGGTGATGTTTCAGATGCAGGGGATTGAATAGATGGAATTACAGTGAAAATACATGGGCCTTATCTACTCCTGTAGTCTTTCGGAGTTGTTTGAGAGCCAGTTGTTTTTATAGAGTTTTTTTGTAAATCGTGCCAGATCCGCAAACATTTAATTCACAATAAATTTTTGGAATCTACAGAGCGTTGGAGGGGGGGATGAAGTTTAAATTACATAAAATTAAAAGGAGTTGTTCTAATATCTGGGTACCGTGCAAGGTCTATGAGTGTGATGGAGATAAAGAAAAACATCCACAATCTGCTGGGTTATTTCAGTGGTGTCTTGCGAAGATTAATCTAGGAGACGTTTTTTAGTTATGTGTATTAGGGGTATGCGGTATCGGTTGAGGAGTGAATGGATTCGGAAAAGGGGGAATTTGAAATGGACATAACCTCACTCCGGCACTTGGATCTTCAGTGGAAAGTGAAGAACAAAATAAGCTACGACATCTTCGCGAAGAATTTACACTATTTGTTAAAGTATCTAGGTGCAATTTAGAGATAGAGATAATGGGAACGAAACTTGGCTTGTTCAATTCCGCGATCAGACGTGAATACGTAAACTAATAAAGTTGCAAATTATCAATGTAATTCATTGTTATAAATCTACTTAAGCATCCTAGGAGCGAACATCTAAGTTATTCTGACTGCAACAAATAATAACATAGGTAATTCGGACAGGGCCATGGTAGTGTAGAGCCCAATGAGAGCTTGGTTCTTAAAAAGATTTCAGAAAAGTAATATAGTCTCCATAAATATTCAAAGCCTTATTATAAAGAAGTATAAGAATACGAGATGTATGAATATGCGTAGGATTTATTCATTGAGTGCTGTCAATGAGTGCTGATTATTAATGTTATGAAATGATAACACCTCCGCAATCTGAATTATTTATTAGTAGTGTGATAGGAACTGGAGTTGTCTGTCAGTTTTCAAAAAAATGAAAGCGTCAACAAAATGATGTTGACAATTCCGACTATTTTGTTTAGTATGTTAAATACAAGTTGTATACAAGTTGTATTCAACGGATTATCAAGGAGGTGATCTCAATTCAAAGTCAAACTAAGTCTTCTTTAAAAGACATCGCTTATAAGAAAATCAAGAGTATTATATTAGAAGGCGAAGAGGAGTTCACATCAGAAAGTAGTTTAGTCAATTTACTTGATATGAGTAGAACACCTATTAGAGATGCTTTGCATCGATTGGAAATTGAGGGGTTTATTAAAATTTATTCAAATCAAGGAATTTATTTTTGGAATCCTACTGCAGTTGAAAAGAACGAGTTATTTGATTTAAGGATAGCGATAGAGACATTCGCTATCAGACAGGTGATCGAGTTTTCCAAAGAAAATATATCTTACTTAAAAGAAAATGTAAGAAAACAAAAAATAGCTGTAGAGAATAAAGATTACTTGGAGTTCAATGAATTAGATATGGACTTTCATCAGTATTTACTTGAAGTAAACGGAAATACACAGTTTTTAAAAAACTATAAAAACTGTAGAGAAAGACTTATGACCATACGGACTGCAAAACATTTATTAAAATCTCAATCAACTGCAATTCATGGTCTGATAGAGGATCATACTAGGATTGTAGAAAATCTAAATGTTAATGCTAATCTTACTAGTGCTGAAATACTTGAACAGCATATAGAAAAAGGAAAAATAACACTATTTTAAAAGGAGAGATTTTAATGACTACTACATTACTTAAAAATATGAGTTGGAAAAATTTTGTGAAAAGCAAAGAAGGTACAAACTTAGTTATTATACCTACAGGAGCTTTCGAGGTTTATGGTCCACACTTGCCACTCGGCTCTGACGCGTTAGTCGCTGTTAAAATTGCAGAATTGGTTGCGATTAAAACAAAAGCAATTGTAGGTCCTTTAATGGAGGTAGGAGACTCATCAATGCTAGACGACTTTCCAGGAACTATTACCATTAGACCGGAAAGTTTTAAAAACTATCTTTGGGATATAATGACAAGCTTGAAAAAATGGGGTTTTACTGATTTCTTGTTTGTAAATAATCATGTTGGAAATGTTCCTATCATTGATCAGCTAAGTCGTGACCTTGAAAGAGATGAAAATATGAGGTGTGCTCAAATTGACTACTGGAGATTTGTGCAGACTCTAGATGAAGGAATTGTTGAGACGGAATTTCCACATGCTCATGCTAGTGAAGCAGGTACTGCGATTCTGAGGTATTTATATCCAGAATACTGTGATATGAGTTTGATTACAGATGAGCCACCCACATCTTCTGATAAATTCCCTGACGTTATTAAATACCCTAAGTATGGAGATTTGAGTAAGTCTGGTACTATCGGCCATGCGACTGCTGGTACGCCTGAGAAAGGAAAAGAACTAGTTGAACGTTCAGTTAATCGCATTGTGCAATTCTTAGAAGAAAGTTGGGGGTACAGTGCGGAAGATAGATAAGACACTAGAGGGCGTTTCATCTGTTTTATTGATCATCCTAACAATGGTTGTTACAATTCAAATATTTTCTAGAGTTTTATCGATTTCTGTACCTTGGTCCGAAGAACTAGCTAGACAGGTCTTAATTGCCTTCTCTTTTTTAGGGGGGGCACTTGCCTACTATAAGAGTGGAGAATTAAAAATTACTATGTTAATAGATGTGTTTCCTGAAACACTTAGAAAGTGGAATGACTTTATTATTTCGATACTTTCTATTGTTATATCTTTAATTGTTCTATATAGTGGTATTTTATTTTTATCAGATATATGGGGAACACCCACTGTAGCGCTTCGTTGGAACAAAGGTATATTTTTTCTAGCGATACCAATAAGTTTTCTGCTAATATTTATTAAATTGACTAGAAATTTATTTGGAATAATGAAACCTAAGGAAATACAGAGGTGATGATATGTTAGCTATACTGTTTATTTCTTTATTTATACTATTGCTTTTGGGAATGGATATATCTTTAGTAATGCTAAGTAGTGCAGCACTTGTTGTAATCTTTAGCCAGTTCAGTGATTTTCCTCTTATGATCCAAACAATTTCACAGCATATCTTTAGTGGAGTTGATAAGTTTAGTTTTACCGCGATTCCATTATTTATTCTTGCTGGAGAGCTAATGAATAGGGGAATGATCACAGATAGGTTAGTAACTTTCTCTCAAACGTTTCTTGGACATGTTCCAGGCGGATTGGCACAAACAGGAGTAGGATTGAATGTTGTAATGGCTGGAATGTCTGGTTCTGCTGTAGCTGATTGTGCCTCAACAGGGAGTATACTGATACCTGCCATGGAAAAGGAGGGGTATAAACCCGCTCGAGCAGCAGCAATAATAGCGAATGCATCAACAATCGGCCCGGTATTCCCACCTAGTATTCCAATGATTATTATTGGTTCTATTGCCGGATTATCCGTCGGAAAACTTTTTATTGCAGGAGTAGTGCCTGGCTTGTTAATGGGAATAGCATTAATGTTCTACATTTACTTTCATGCTAAAAAAACTAAAATGGCGATTAAACAAAAATCTACTATCAAAGAAAAGATAGCAGCAACGAGAAACGCATTTCTGGCACTTCTATTACCGGTCATTATTGTGGGTAGTATAATATTTGGCATCGCAAGCCCTACAGAATCTGCCGTACTTGGTGTTCTTTATGCTTTAATTGTAACGACATTTGTATACCGTACAATGTCTTTTAAAAACTTTTATGAAACTTTAATTGCTTCATCTGTTTCAGCAGGGGTTATTATGCTAGTTTCAGCGGCGGGTGTACTATTTGGTTGGCTCGCTACTTATTATAACTTGGGGAATAGTGTTAGAGATTTGCTATTCTTACTAAGTGATAATACTTTTGTAGTTTTAATTGTTGTAAATATCATGCTTTTGATTTTAGGCATGGTATTAGAGGCGATACCGATCATTTTACTTTCGGTACCTGTTTTGCTTCCATTGCTAACTGAATTAGGTATTGATCCAATTCATGCATCAATGATTATTGTGGTGAATTTAATGATAGGTCTGGTAACGCCACCAGTAGGGTTACATTTGTTTATAACTGCCTCTATCGCTAAAGTTCCTATTACATCAGTAATTAGAGAGTCAATACCATTTATGGTCGTACTCTTAGTCGTGTTAGGTTTGGTTACATTTGTTCCACAGATCTCACTATTTCTACCTAACTTAATGAAGTAATATTACATTTTCATATGACTGAATATTGAAAAAGGAGATGATTGAAATGAAATTGCTTTACAAGTCGCTTGTAACGATTCTTTTAATAGGTACTTTAACAGGATGCTCATCAAAAGCAAATTCAGATTCTACAGCAGGGGCAAATGGTACTCTTAAATTGAGATCTGCCGATGTTGTTGATCAAAAAAGTCCTTATACCACTGGGATGGAAAAATTCGCGGAAACTGTCAATGAAGATACTGATGGAAAGATCCATATTGAACATTTTCATTCCGGACAATTGGGTTCTGATGCTGAGATATTTGAGTCCGTAAAACAAGGAAGTGTTGATATTGCACTACAAGGCGCGATACCTGGAAGTGAAGTTGCGGGGGCATTTTATATTCCCTACTTATTTAAGGATGCTGATCATTTAAAGTCTGTAATACAAGGAGATACGGCAGAAAAGATTAAAGAATTAATTGAGGAAGAAACGGGAATCAAGGTAGTAGGGTTTGTTCCATTTTCAACGCGGTACCTTACAACGAATGGTATTGAAGTTAAGACACCATCAGACTTAAAGGGATTAAAAATTCGTGTTCCGGAGACTCCTGCTGTGGTTAAGGGGTGGAAATCTATGGGGGCTAATCCTACTCCGCTTTCATTTACAGAACTGTTTACATCTCTTCAAACAGGAGTTGTGGATGGACAAGAAAATCCTTACGAAATTATTTACAATAATAGTTTCTATGAAGTACAAGATACAATTAATAAGACGTACCATAACTTCCCTGTAAGGACTTTAATTATGAATAAGAAAAAATATGACTCTTTAACCGAGGATGAAAAAAGTATTCTAGAAGAAAATTGGTTAGAGATTTCGAGTTTTGTAGATGAACTCTATGAAGAACAAGAAGAAGGATATATAGAGAAGTTAAAAGAAGAAGGCATGAAATTTGTTGATTCAGATGTTGAGAGCTTTAGGGAAGTAGCGCAAAGCACAACCGATCAACTTGCAGAAGAAGTTTTTGGTAAAGAATTATATGAGGAAATAAAATTGTTAGGAAAATAGGAGGTCTATAAATGCTAGTATCAGCAGTTCAACTAAATTCCAACCAAGATAAGCAAGAAAATTTACAAAAAGCCGTCCGTTATATAGAAGAGGCAGCTCAATCGGGATCAAAATTTATTGTGTTTCCCGAATACATGAATTATATAAGTAGCAAGAAAGAAGCACTTGAACATGCCGAAATGATTCCAGGTCCAACAACGGATTTATTAGCGAAAAAGGCAAAAGAGTTAAGTGTATTCATACACTGTGGAAGTATGCTAGAACGGTTAGATAATGAGAAAGCTTATAATACAAGTGTTTTAATCAATGATCAAGGTGAGATTATCGCAAAGTACAGAAAGATGCATCTATTTGACATTGATGTTGAGGGTGTAGTGACCTATAAAGAGTCTGATTTGATCGAACCAGGAAATGATGTTGTTATGGCGGAAACCTCAATAGGAAACATAGGTTTAAGTATTTGTTATGATCTGAGATTTCCTGAATTGTTCAGAAAGTTAATGTTAAAAGGCTCAGAAATTCTAGTTGTACCTGCAGCATTTAACTTAGGAACAGGAATCCATCACTGGGAAACACTTTTGAAAGCCAGAGCTATCGAGAATCAATGTTATTTAATAGCGCCCGGCCAAATTGGATCTTATGAGGGGAACTCTACCTTTGGTAGTTCCATGATTATCGATCCTTGGGGAGTTGTAATAGCTAGAGCATCCGATAGGGAAGGGCTTATCACCGCAGAAGTAGATAGAGAGTATATTGCAAAATTAAGAAGTCAACTTCCATGCTTAAAAAATAGAAGGCCATCTTTGTATTAATAATAGGTGCCTGTGCAGAAAGCTATTGCGTTTGATTAAATATCTATGATAATTCGAACAAACGTGTATGTTAAAACTCTCATGTTTGTTTCATATTTAGATACCATTTTTTAGAGATACAGTCCAATTATAAAAGTTGTTTAACTAAAGATAGTAATCATCCAGCTAACTTTCAGGATAGCTGGATGATTACTTTTCTATTGGTGTAAACAAAATCCTCCATGCTCTACCATCACTTCCAACTTGGGAGAAATCACCCCATCCCCCTCGACGATCTTCAGTAGCAAATCACGCACCAATTTATTGAAGGTAAAGACTTCATGGTCTCTAATTTTTTGTTATTTCCTGAATACCCCAAAAGTGTAGCCGGGAGTTGCTATGAATAGATGGCATACGCCAATCATAAGATACACAATTCTATTAAATTCCCCATTTTCCAACACAAACCCCTCTAAAAGTCGTTGACTAGAATAGGAATATAGTAAATAATAAATACTAACTAGATTTATAGACATTATACGAGAATGAGCATTTAGAATCACCAAGAAGTAAAATTTCCCCTTTTGTCACAGGCTAAGGAGGCGAGGCAATATGTTTACTCCACCAGACTACCAACAATATATTGAAATCCCGAGCACCTATTCAATCGGTATACTTTTATTGTCTCTACTCGTCATAGGCTTCACATCCTACACCACGTTGTCGCTTTATGACCGGATGCAGAAACCGAGCTTCTTTAAGCGAGAAATCTGGCTTATTCTGGCTTCGTTGGCCATGGGTTTTGGGATTTGGGCAACTCATTTTGTATCGATGAACTCCTTATCGCTCCCGCTGGATATGCATGTCAATTACATGACCAGTTTTCTATCCATGTTGCCGGCCATCATTGCTTCTTTCCTGGCATTCCAACTTATTCAAGGTCCTATGAAACCTAATTGGAAATATACAATTGCTGCTGTGCTATTTGCAGAAGGCATGACGGCTATGCATGTGATCGGTATGCAATCGATGGAAGTCGAAGCCGTGGTTCAGTATGACTGGCAACTGCTCCTGGTGGCGAACGTGATTGTCGGTTTGTTTTCTTACATCACCTTTCGGCTCATCGGTAATCCAAAAAATACGACTGCTGGAAAGTGGATTGCCATGCTATGTTTGACGTTGGCACCAGCCGCCATGCATTATTTAGGTCTACTCGGGACTCGCTATTATATAAAAATCGGGCAGCCATTCATGGATCAAGCAGTCAATCATATGCTTTTATTGAATTCGATTATTGGTGTGGGTGTAGGTGTATTGCTGGTCGTCATGTTATTGACAACCTATATTGACGGCTATTTGGACTATTGGCTGAAGTATTTTGATGTATTGACGAAGCTGCCCAATCGACGGAATTGGGAACGTGAACTGACGGATGATGTAGCGGCAGGAGATGTGGCGGTCTGGAATTTCCCTGATTTGCAGCGTGTCAATCAGCTATATAGCTATGAGGCTGGCGATAAGATCTTGCAGCAAATCGGCGAGCTATTGTCGAAATGGAAGCCGAAGTTCGCGCAATTGTATCGGGTAAGTGGAAATCGATATTTATTCTGCGTCAATCAATCCGGTCGTTCGGCGGATTTCTATAAAAATCTGGTCATTCTTCAACGAGAGATTGACCAATTGCTGCCGATCAAACGACAGGAGATGCGCTATACGTGTGCATTAGCGAAAGCGGATCAGCGGAAAACGAAAAAGCAATTGTACCAAGAAGCGCTGATGGTCGTCGATCAAGCGACTCTTTCTCGTGAGTGGGGCTTGGTTACGTTTGACCCGGCTATTTATGGAACGTCCTATGAGCAAGAAGTGTTGCGGGATATTTCGAAAGCGATGGAGGAAGAGCATCTGCATATTGTGTATCAGCCGAAAGTGAAGGGTAGCACTACTGATTTTGTCGGAGTAGAAGCTCTGCTGCGATGGAATCACCCTGAACTCGGACCGATATCGCCCGCTGTATTCGTACCATTTTTAGAATCAGATGGACGGATGGGGGAAGTGACCGACTGGATCATCCATAAAGTTTGCAGGCAGATTCACGACTGGGACGCGCAAGGTGTGCATATTCCACAAGTCGCCATCAATATTCCGGGCGAATACGTAACGGAGCCGCATTTATTGGACGTGTTATGGAAAGAGACGGACGCATTCCGTATAGAGTCTCATCGGATTGAGCTGGAAATCACGGAAACGAGTACGGCGAAATCGATCACGCTCGCTATGACCGCATTAAAGAGGTTTAAGCGCTATGGTTTCGCGGTAGCGCTGGATGATTTCGGTACGGGTGTCTCCTCGCTTTCCTATCTGCAGCAATTGCCGATCACGACATTGAAAATCGATAAATCGTTCACGGATGTAGTTCCTGCGTCGCCGAAAGAATGCGCCGTGCTCAATGCTATCCTGAACATAGGGCAATCTATGGATCTGCAAATCGTCATCGAGGGAGTAGAAACCGAGGAGCAAGTGGAATTCTTGCTGGATCTTCAACCGGACTTGATTTTTCAAGGGTATTACTTCGCAAGACCGATGGCTGTAGACCAATTGGTGGAGTGGATTGATGAATCGGATGAATGCCAACGAGTAATGCAACTCGGTAAGCAGTCTTCAAAATAAATGGATCTACTATATTTCTTCGCATTGCCATAGATTGATAGGCGATCCATATGGTATAGTAGTCCTATGGAACCAAAATGCATACGATACTATGAATTTTTGATAAATAGATAGAACAAATCGTCTGAGAGGGTGGAAGAAGTTGGCGAACGATTCAGGGATTTTATTGGAAAGTGGTACAAATGAGCTGGAGATTGTCGGGTTTGAAATGGGAGGCAACCGTTACGGTATCAACGTTATCAAAGTGAAAGAGATTATTATGCCGTTGCCGATCACCCCGATTCCGCACGCGCATTTTGCGGTGGAGGGAATTGTCCAGTTACGCGGCGAAGTGTTGCCAGTCGTCAACATGGAAAAGATTTTAGGGATGGCTCCTTCAAGCAATCCTTCAGATGAAAAATATATCGTCGCTTCGTTTAATAAACAGACCGTCGTTTTCCAAGTACACAATGTGACACAGATTCATCGGATTTCATGGGATCAGATCGAGAAACCTTCAGGCATCTATGCAGCCGAGAATTCCCAAGTCATCGGTGTCATCAAGTTAGACGGCGAAATGCTGTTATTGCTGGATTTCGAAAAGATTATCCTCGATATTAATCCGGACGCGGGCATAAATGTGGACCAGGTGAAGAAGTTAGGCAAACGAGAGCGATCTGACAAGCGTCTTTTGATTGCAGAAGATTCCCCTCTGTTGCGTAAATTATTGAATGATACGTTGCAAGAAGCAGGCTATGGCAACTTGGACTTTTATGAGAACGGTAAAGATGCTTTCGATTATTTGGAAAGCATTGTAGAACAAGGCATCGACGTGAAAAAAGAAGTCCAGCTCGTCATCACGGATATCGAGATGCCGCAAATGGACGGCCATCACTTTACGAGACGAATTCGCGAGAATCCGAAGCTTGCTGGATTGCCGGTCATCATCTTCTCTTCGCTAATCACGGACGATCTTAAGCATAAAGGATTGAGCGTCGGGGCGGACGATCAAGTAAGCAAGCCGGAAATTGCCGAGCTTGTATTGAAAATCGATAAGTATATATTGTAAGAAAAGGAGACTCCAGTTGATTCTGGAGCCTCCTTTATTTATTACGGAAGATTTAATTGCCATGAAATACCGTACCGATCATTTAGCCAGCCAAACTTCTTGCTGAAACCATAGTCATCCAGCGGCATAAGAGCTTGTCCATCCTGGATCAGTTTCCCGTAAAGATCGTCCAGCTCCTTTTCCGAAGTGCAAGTGAGGTAGATTGAAAACGAAGGAGTGAAGGAGAATTCATGTTTCAAATTACTGTCGATGCACATAAACTCTTGCCCCTTCAAAGAGAAAGTCGCATGCATCACCGTGCCTTCATCTCCGGCTTCATTCGCTCCGTAGCGGGTGATGCTTGTAATTGCCGAGTCCTCAATAAGTGATGTGTAATAATTCATTGCTTCTTCTGCATTGCCGTCTTGGAACATTAAAAATGGTGTAACTTTTTCCATATAAATCAATCCTTCCTCTGTTTTCTTAAGTTTCTCACATGCAACTGCGGACTTCTTTTATAATAAGCTGAATTTTTTTGCGGTGGTCTGAGACCGAAACGTGTTCTTTCATTGGTAGGGAAATGCGACCAACCATTTTGGGGACATGTCAGCCTAATGAAAGAGTATATCATGATTCCTTAAGATGAATACCGAAGTATCGTTCCAGAACAGTAGCCCTTTCGCTGTTGTGAACGGTTTTCTCTTGTTTTTCCCCATTGTGAGTGACGACTAAAGTATCCCCTGAAAGTGTAATCCGGCCATCCGAAGTGGCAATCGTGATGAGTTCTTTGTTCGTAAAATGGGAATCAGGGGAGGTTTGATTAAAATGGCATGCCTCTTCAAAGTCCATTAACTTTTTAGGGGTTATGTCAAAGCGAAGCAACGTATTCCATTCAGCGTCGTTACCTTTTCTTTGCAGGTCAAAAATACTCTCTTCTATCTTTTCTGCACGGTATACCCCGCTGACGTCTTCTTGCGGTTTGCCTGTTAAGGGGAGTGGCATTCTAGTAGAGTCGCCAAATCCGACATCGACTAAATAAGGCTGATCTAGTTGGACAATCTGGGCGGCATGACTTCCTTCTTTTGCCCAAGTGCCTTTGGGGGTTCTCACGGTTCCAGCTATCAAATGATTGTTGAAGCCAAGCCCTTGCAGTAACCAGTTGAATAGCCCATTTAATTCATAACAAAAACCGCCGCGCTGATTCAGTACAATTTTGTTGTAATACGTTTCTACGTCTAAGGGAATTGGAACATTGTGCATCACATCTAAATTTTCAAAGGGAATATGCAGCATATGTTGCATCTGAAGTTGGGAAAGTGTTTCAATACTTATCCCTTTTATGTCCTTGAGACCGATTCGTTGCAAATATTGACTAATTTTCATATCGGGATGCTCCTTTACGTAAATTATTTAATTTACTGTCTGCTATGGTAAAGCCTTTTAAGAAAATTGGCTTCAATAGTACTGTATGTGTATATTTTTAAGTCTACCCAAACAAGCCGAAAAAATCAGTCAAATACATTGAAAGTAAGAGCATTGCAAGAAGAACTAATTGAGAAGTTGTTAAAATGTAAGCATTTTTATTTTCTGCATACTTCCATTCCATAATAGCTGTAACGATTTCAGTTATGAAAATTAATGCAAACAGTAAAATGTAAGGTTCTAAAAACAAGATTGGATCCGATGGCAGTCTTGATACATTGACGATGCTTCCGACTATGATAGCAACAATAAAGACAATTCGAATGGTCCAATCAATCTTTTTATGCAATGCATTCATATGGTTATATGAAAATAACTTCTTCCTTTTAACTTTAAGGATTTTTCTCATAATGGCATTAAACGAAAAAAACAGCAGCCAAACAACGAATAAAAAAAGGAAGAACGTTGGCCAAAAAGATGATCCCACCCCGAAATAAATCATATTTATCTCATCACACCTTAGTTATTTATTTAAAAAGGTATCTATACGCAAGATAATTGTATATTGCAATCTGGAACTGATAGGGATTGTGCTTATCCGTTTATCAAGTCCGGCAGGTGAATAAAACTTCTCAATTATTACCGCTTCCTTTGTTGATCTTGCTGGAAAACACAGTCATCAAAACAATAAAAACAGGCAATAGACTCCACAAAAAGAATCCCCATTGATGTGTAATTAAGGATAATGCTAAAAAGAAAGCAAGAACTATAATTGAAATATACACGGAACGTTTTTGATAGGTATTCATCCTGCACACTCCTTTTTCAAGTTATCTAAATACCTTGTATTCCTACACGTGTTATTCCACACAAGGAATTATTATGTTGGCGTCATCAAGCTATTAATCTCTGTTTTCTTTCCGTGCTTCCGTTCCCATCAGTATTTTTAATACGTCCTTTTATGTTTGACAGGATGACTCCAATCAAAGCGAACAAGTTTAAACAAAAGGATAGTAAATAATATGTACTTGTTGACGCTTCTAGAAGATAGGACCCATATCGCAAAGTATTGATCACTAAGATAACCAATAGTAGAACAAACATTTTACTATTCATTGTTCATTCTCCTTTCTGAAAGTTCACCTAGCTTACCTCTCGTACTTGCCGTTGATTATATCGTACTCTCAGAAAAATTGAAAATATCAGTTTCGAAATGTCTGTTCTTTGTAAATCTGCTACACTACCAATAAAAGGGGCTGAGACGATGAAAGTGATTATTGCGCCTGATGCGTTCAAAGGAAGTTTGACAGCCGATGAAGCTGCAGAAGCGATGCAGACAGGTGTCAAAAAGGTATTTCCACAAGCGGAGACAATGTGTTTGCCTGTCGCAGATGGCGGGGAAGGCACATTGTCGGCTCTTATATCTGCAACGGGAGGCGTGTATAAAACATTTACTGTACGCAACCCCCTCGGGCATTTAGTAGAAGCGCAACTTGGAGTACTCGGTGATGGGGAGACGGCAGTGGTGGAACTTGCGCAAGCTTCTGGGCTGATGTTACTTGGGCCTGGTGAATTGAATCCGATGGAGGCTTCGACATTTGGCACGGGAGAATTGATTCGCCATGCGCTTGATGAAGGGCATCGCAAGTTGATCATCGGTTTAGGAGGAAGTGCGACGAATGATGGAGGAACCGGTTTGTTGGAAGCGCTAGGTGTCAGGTTTTTTGATGCGCAGGGGAAGTTGCTGCAGATGAACGGCTCTTCGCTTTCCCTCATCGATAAAGTAGATGCGTCGCAGATGGATAAGCGTTTGGTAACGACGGATATTCGGATTGCATCGGATGTGGAAAACCCTTTCGTCGGTGAAAATGGTGCTTCGTACATTTTTGGACCGCAAAAAGGAGCAGATACAAAAGCGGTGAAGTTGCTGGATGAAGGATTGCTTCATTTTGCGGATAAAACAGCCAAACTTACTGGTATGCGTCTCCATAAACTGAAGGGTGCTGGAGCGGCGGGAGGAAGTGCGGGTGCTTTGCTGGCTTATTGCGGGGCGCGATTAGAAAGCGGGATTGAAGTAGTGTTGGAGGCCATTGAATTCGCAAAGCATATACAGTCTGCTGATTTCATTTTGACGGGCGAGGGCAAGACGGATCGCCAGACGCTGGATGGCAAGGCATTGCTGGGAGTTGCGAAGTCAGCGAAAGCTTGCGGAGTTCCTGTCTTCGTCATTTCAGGAGCGATTGAAGATAATGCATGCGGGGAATTGAGAGAGTGGTTTTCTGAACTGCGTACTCTAGATGACGGCAGTAAGACGCTGGTTGAGTTGATGGCGAATGCATCCGGGCTGCTCTGCAGGGAGACTGCCCATTTGATGTCAGAAATAAAAAACAGCGATTTATTCTTGTGATATAGTATACTGATAAAATCCGGTTTCGTCAGTGCGAGATTATTTGCTTTGCGATGCGTATTCGGATAGTTAGCAGGGTATAGATAAACAAGGAGGTGGTCAGATGTTTCAAAATGCTTTGGACTGGCTGGTAGGACCGGCGAATAACTTTATTTGGACGTATATCTTAATAGGACTTTTACTCGCAGCTGGGGTATATTTTACGATTCGCACGAAATTTGTACAAGTGCGTTTGTTCCGTGAAATGTTTCGTTTGATCGTGGAAAAGAAGGAAGGGAATGACGGAGTTTCACCTTTCCAGGCGTTCACCATCAGTGCGGCTTCGCGTGTCGGGACTGGTAACGTGGCAGGGGTCGCCCTTGCAATTGGAATTGGTGGACCCGGCGCGGTGTTTTGGATGTGGATTATTGCGATCATTGGAATGGCGACCGCATTCATCGAGAGTACGCTCGCGCAAGTGTATAAAGTAAAAGATGGTGAGACGTTCCGCGGTGGACCAGCGTATTATATGCAGAAAGCGCTCGGAAAGCGGAATCTAGGAATCGCTTTTGCTATTTTGTTGACACTATGTTTCGGTTTCATTTTCAACGCAGTACAATCCAATACGATCAGCCAATCCTTCATGAATGTTTTCGGTATTCCAGATTGGGGTGTCGGTCTCGGATTGGTAGTACTTACAGCCATCATCATCTTCGGCGGTGTCCAGCGCATTGTCAAAGTGACGCAGACGATTGTTCCCGTGATGGCAGTATTCTACATTCTGGTTGCGTTGTTTATCGTTGTCATGAATATTACGCAGGTTCCTGCCATGTTCATGTTGATTGTTGAACATGCATTTGGCATCAAGGAAATTGCGGGCGGTGGAATTGGGATGGCGATCATGCAAGGGGTTCGCCGAGGACTATTCTCCAATGAAGCCGGTATGGGTAGTGTGCCGAATGCTGCTGCGACAGCCAATGTTTCACACCCGGCAAAACAAGGGCTCGTACAGAGTCTTGGTGTATTTTTCGATACGATTATAATTTGTTCGGCTACGGCATTCATCATCTTGCTTGGCGGACTATATCAGTCTGGTGAAACGGATGGAATTTTGCTGACGCAGGCATCGATGGCAGTGCATGTCGGGGCATGGGCTCCGTATTTCATTGCGGTCGCGATCATGTTCTTCGCATTCAGTTCTGTCATCGGTAATTATTATTACGGTGAGACGAATATCGAGTTCATTCACGCGGGCAGAGGATGGAAAGTGCTTTATCAGATTCTAGTCCTAGGCATGGTGTTTTTCGGTGCAGTAGCAAAAGTACAAGTCGTATGGGATATGGCCGATCTCTTCATGGGTGTAATGGCAATCCTGAATCTGATCGTCATCCTACTTCTCGGAAAAGTGGCTTTTCAAGTCCTCGACGACTTCACTGCTCAAAGACGCCAAGGGAAAAATCCAGTATTCAAAGCCGAAAGCATTCCTGGCCTAAAAGGCGCGGAATGTTGGGAGGAAACCCCTACGGATCCAGAAGATCGATTGCGTGGGTGAGTTCCGCTGAAACAATAAAGTCGTAGTTCAGAAGTCCAATTCTGAACTGCGACCTTTTTTAGTTCTTTACAGTTTACACACAACATGTTAGGGTATAACTTGTACATAAGACACTATATATAGTATTTTGATGAATCGGTACCGATAACGGTTTAAAAGGGAATCCGCTAAAAACGGAGCTGCCCCCGCAACTGATGGTATTGACGACTGTCCGTAATTATCCACTGCCTTAGGCGGGAAGGATGGACAGAAGAGAGACATGCCAGCCAGGAGACCTGCCATTCATCATGCGATACATTCTTCGGGGTTGGAGAGTGGAAGCGAAACGCAGAGGTTTTTGTTTGCCTGTCGTTTTCCGCTTACTACCATCCGTCACATGACGACTCCCGATTGATCGGGAGTCTTTTTTTATTTTTTATTATTTTTGAGGGAGCGGATATTAATGGCTATTATTCATGAAACAGTCGGTCTTGATTTATTGATGGAAAATCTACAGGAAGAGTTCGGGAAACAGGAAGTTGAGCCATTAGTCGAAGCGAGCCGGCGATATCAAGAGCGGCATCCGGAAAGTTCAGCAACGGATTGGACGAATGCGATGGTCTTGGAATCACTGAGCAGAATCGATGAAGCGAATACCTACTGGACGTTCGTGGCCGCGCGGATTTATCTATATGATGTGTATGCGAAGCAAAAAGCGCTGCGTGGCGCAGATGTTTATACTGACTTTGCGAAAAATGTAGAACGCTTGGTGGAGCAAGGGCTCTATACGTCGGTGTTGACGGAGAAGTACAGCCGTGAAGAACTCGACGAAATCGGCCGTTTACTGGAGCCGACCCGCGACCTTTTATTTACTTATATTGGATTGAAAACATTGGTGGACCGCTATGTCACAGTAAACTTCTCCAAGCAGCCGGTAGAGCTGCCGCAAGAACGCTGGCTCGTCATCGCGATGACATTGATGCAGGATGAAACGGAAGAGCGCATCCATAAAATTGGGGAAGCATACTGGGCGATGAGCAATCTTTACATGACGGTTGCAACTCCGACTCTGTCGAATGCAGGGAAGATGCACGGTCAGTTATCCAGCTGTTTCATCGACACAGTGGATGACTCCTTGCAGGGCATTTACAACAGCAATACGGATATTGCGAACTTATCGAAATTCGGCGGCGGAATTGGCGTCTATATGGGGAAAGTCCGTTCACGCGGTGCATCTATCCGAGGATTTGAAGGTGCTTCAAGCGGCGTGCTGCCATGGATCAAGCAGTTGAATAACACGGCAGTCAGCGTCGATCAGCTCGGTCAAAGACAGGGTGCGGTAGCGGTGTACTTGGATGTGTGGCATAAAGATATCTTTACATTCCTCGATTTGAAGCTGAATAACGGTGACGATCGTTTGCGTGCACATGATATTTTCACAGGCGTTTGCTTGCCGGATCTGTTCATGGAGAAAGTGGAATCGCGCGAAGACTGGCATTTATTCGACCCGCATGAAGTACGGACGAAGATGGGTTATTCATTGGAAGACTTTTATGATGAGACAAAAGGAGCCGGCTCGTTCCGTGAGAAGTATGAGGAATGTGTCAATAATCCGGAGTTATCACGCGAAACGGTATCTGCGATTGAAATCATGAAACGTGTATTGCGCAGCCAACTGGAAACAGGCACACCATTCATGTTTTACCGCGATGAAGTGAACCGGATGAACCCGAATAAACATGAGGGAATTATTTATTCTAGTAATTTGTGTACAGAAATTTTGCAAAATATGTCGGCTACCACATTCGAATCGGTTTCATTGGAAGACGATATGGTCGTTACACGCACAAAGCCGGGCGATTTCGTTGTTTGTAATCTATCTTCCATTAACTTAGGAAAAGCGGTGATGGCGAACGTGCTCGATCGCCTGATTACGATCCAAGTGCGAATGCTCGATAATGTCATCGATCAAAACAAAATTCCGGTGGTACAGGCACAACGTACGAATGCGCGTTACCGTGGTATCGGACTTGGTACATTTGGCTGGCATCATTTATTGGCATTGAAAAATATTCAGTGGGAATCCGACGAGGCTGTGGAGTATGCAGATGAACTTTACGAAAACATTGCATATCTGACGATCAAAGCGTCGATGGAACTGTCGAAGGAAAAAGGCGCATATCCATTGTTTGAAGGCTCCGATTGGCAGACAGGGGAGTACTTCGAGCAACGCGAATACGACTCGAACAAATGGCGGGAGCTACGTATGGACGTAGCAATCAACGGAATGCGCAATGGCTATTTGATGGCTGTCGCGCCGAATAGTTCGACATCTGTTATAGCGGGCTCCACTGCTTCGATCGACCCGGTTTTCAAGCCGTTCTATCATGAAGAGAAAAAAGACTATAAATTGCCGGTCATCGCACCCGATTTGGACCATAACACGTATGATATCTACCGCCGTTCCGCGTATATCGTCGATCAGCGCTGGTCAATTAAACAAAACGCCGCACGCCAGCAACATATCGATCAGTCGATTTCATTCAATATTTACGTACCGAATTCCATCCGGGCATCTGTCCTGCTTGATTTGCACATGCAAGCATGGAAATCCGGTATGAAAACAACGTATTATATGCGGTCAACAGCTTCTGAAATCGAGGAGTGCGAGTGGTGTCATTCTTGATTGCGTACACTTCCTGGAGCGGCAATACGGAGGAAGTGGCGGAGTTGATAGCGGATAAAATAAGCCGTGAAGGAATCGAAGTCGACACCCATCGGATCGGCATCGGGGTCCTTCCGGATGTAAATAAATATGAAGCATTCTGCATTGGTTCCTTTACATGGGAAAAAGGTTCAACGCCGGATGAAGTGAAGGACTTTGTGGCGGCTATCGGCTTCAAGCCAGAGCCTGTCTACGTCTTCGGCACAGGGGATACGCAATTTGGTGGAGATGAGTTGTTTTGCAAAGCGGCAGAAAAGTTAGCGCGCTTCTATCATTCACCATTTGAACCGTTAAAGATCGAACAAAGCCCGCGTGGCACGCAAGAAAAATTGGTAACGAATTGGACGAAAGGAGTGCTCGACCATTGGCGACACTTACAAGAGTAAAAGTATTGAATCCAGCAAATCCGAACAAAGCGACGGCTATTTTTGGTGGGGAAGCAAGCGGCATTTTGAACTGGAATGACTTGGCGCATCCACATTTCTATACATTGCGTCAGCGTATCCGTTCTCTTTTTTGGACGGCGAATGAAGTGGATATGACACAAGACGTAAAGCAATTCCCGCGCCTTTCGATAGAAGAGCAATCTGCCTTCTTGAAAATTATCGGCCTGCTCGCAACATTGGATGGCCCGCAAACAGTTGTAGCGATGAAGATCGCGGACTTTGCGACGGATCCTTCCGTCAAGTCGATTATGGCGACAATTGCGGACCAGGAAAGTGAACATAACCATAGTTATGCATACGTCCTGTCTTCCGTCACCAATCTAGACAAGCAAATGGCTTCATTTGAAATGGGGCGTACGGATGAAGTGTTGATGAAGCGTAATGAACGGATTGTGGAAGTCTATAATGAGTTAGCTGAGAATCCGACAATTGAAACAGTTTTGAAGGCGATGGTTTATACAACATTGCTTGAAGGTTTATTCTTCTACAGTGGGTTTGCGTTTTTCTATAACTTAGCACGTCACCAGAAAATGGTCGGGACATCTACTATGATTTCGTATATCAATAGAGATGAATTGCAACACGGAAAAGCGATCAGTGATATTTTCCGCGCGGCGCTTGCTGAAAACCCTGAATACAATACGGGTGAATTCACAGATTGGATCTATGATCAATTCCGTCATTCCGTCGAGCAAGAAGTTATTTGGAGCCGCTATGTACTAGGCGAAATCGAAGGTCTCGACATGGAGGAAATGGAAGGCTACATCAAATATCGTGCCAATAAAATGCTGCGCATGCTTGGATTGAGTGAAATCTATCCCGAGTTCACGGACAATCCGATGAAATGGATTCGCGCATATGTCGATAACTTCGATGATACGAAGACAGATTTCTTCGAACAAACAAGCCGTCAGTATGTGAAGACGAGTGATTTGAATGGCTTTGATGATTTGTAAGAAGTGAAAAGGGAAGGGAAGCGCCAATCGCGCTTCCCTTTTTCCGTACATGATTGCCGGCAAGCAAGCAAAAGTTTTGCCGCACCGCACCAAACCCACGCCGTACCGAGCCAATCCCGCGCCGTACCGAACCAATCCCGCGCTGTACCGAGCCAACCCCGCGCCGTACCGCACCAAACCCACACCACACCGAACCAATCCAACCCCCAGACAATCAAAAAAACGAGCGGATTAAAAATCCGCTCGCTGTGCTGAAAAAGAAATTTATTTCTGAACAGGTGCTTCTTTGTGCATCGTTTTGTACTTCGCAAGATTTACGTGCCAAGACAGTGCTTCTTCCAAGATGTGTGGTGTTTGTCCGCCAACTTGGTCTTTTGCTCGGTTGAAGTAATCACGCAACTCTTCCTTGAAGTCAGGGTGCGCACAGTGCTCGATCAATGCTTCTGCTTTTTGTCTTGGAGCCAGACCGCGAAGATCTGCGTAGCCTTGTTCCGTAACAATTACGTCTACATCGTGCTCTGTGTGGTCTACGTGAGAACAGAAAGGTACGATGGATGAAACATCGCCGCCTTTTGCGTATGACTTCGTTACGAAGATTGCGATTCGTGCGTTACGCGCGAAATCTCCGGAACCGCCGATACCGTTCATCATGCGTGTACCGCTGACGTGTGTAGAGTTAACATTTCCGTAGATGTCCAGCTCAAGCGCCGTGTTGAAGGAAATGATGCCCAAACGACGGATAACTTCCGGGTGGTTGGACACTTCTTGCGGACGGAATACAAGCTTGTCACGGTATTTACCGATATCTTCTTGCAAGCTGTCCAAACGCTTCTTAGAAAGCGTTAATGAAGTCGCAGAAGCAAACTTTACAACGCCGTCGTCGATCAAGTCGAAAATCGCATCTTGAAGGACTTCAGAATATACTTCGATGTCTTTAAACTCAGAAGTTCTCATGCCGTCAAGAACTGCATTTGCTACTGAGCCGACACCAGATTGAAGAGGCATCAACGTTTCGTCCATGCGTCCTTTTTTTATCTCATCACGGAAGAAGTCGAGCAAGTTGTTTGCGATTTCCTGTGTCTCTTCGTCTGGAGGAACGATAGGGGAAGGAATATCGCCTTTCTCTGTAATAACGATCCCGCGTACTTTTTCAGGATCAACTTTGATACCAGGTGTACCGATTTTGTCAGTTACACTGTATACAGGAATTTCTTTTCTTTCACCTTGTTTTGCAGGAATGAAAATATCATGCAAACCTTCGTATTCAGCTGGCACATTGACGTTTAGTTCGATGATGACATTCTTTGCTTCTTGTACGAAGATTGGTGAGTTTCCAACTGAACCTGTCGGGATGATTTGTCCATCTTCCGTAATAGCAGCTGCTTCGATGATTGCGTAGTCGATTGGGCCGATTACGCCTTGGCGTACCCACTCAGCTGTATGGGAAAGGTGCTGGTCGATGTAGAAAGACTCACCGGAGTTGATTTTTCCGCGCATTGCTGGGTTGCCTTGATAAGGAATACGTAAGTTGATCATGTTTTCTTCTGCCATCAACTCATCGACGTTTGGTCCGAGAGAAGCTCCAGTGAAAACGTTTACTTTCAACTTTTCTTTTTTACCTCTTTCCGCTAATGCCAATGGAACCGCTTTCGCATCTCCAGACAAAGTGAATCCACTTAAACCTAGAGACATCCCATCCTCAATCCAAGATGCTGCTTCTTCTGCTGTTACGATTTTGTCTTTTAGTGCTTCACAACGAAGAACTTTGTTTAATTCGTTTGCCACGGTATCATCCACCTAACCTTTCATTTTAACTATAATTCTATCAGTAATCTAAATAAAATCAACATAATATTAAGAGAACTATAGTGAATGATCTTCCGAAAATAACAGGTTGAACAGAAATAGAGTCCAAGCGTGGAATACGTGTGTGTAGCTTTAAAAGAGGTTTTGCACCCTTCGTTACTCAATTTCGAAGTCCGTGTTGAAAGAGATTTACCGTTTTTCATCTCCACTTACTTGCCGCATTACAATGAAGGATACATAGTAACGGATCAATATCACCTTTTTACCGCAACCGCCGATGGTATTTCCGCGAATAATTCAGGACATACTTGCTTATAATCCCTCTTATTCATGTCAATGATAAACGGTATTAACATATGACAGAGGGTTTTTACTATGAAACATACCGGTTCAATCAGTATGCTGCACATAATATTTCTAACAATGACAGTTATTGGTTTGAAAAATCACGTCACAATTATTCCGGCGATATTAAATGTTGCCGGTAGGGATGGATGGATATCTGTACTGTCAGCAACTATGGTTTTATTACCATGGATCGTCCTACTTTTATATATTCATAAAAAAACAAATATGGAGCCGATGAAAGTTTGGCTAAGACAGAAAACCGGCAAAGTCAGTTCATCTATTTTCGTTTTTTTGCTCGCCACTAGTCTTTTGGTGCATGCCTCATTCACGACAAGTGAAATGCTGCAATGGATTAAGTATACATTTTTGACGGATACGCCTTCCATCGCTCTGTTGATTTTTTTTACAATACTTAGCGTCATGTTGATCACAACGTCCATTCAGACGATTGTCATGATAAATGTATTTGTTTTGGTGGGTGTTGTTGCTTTTGGTTTTTTTGCTGCTTTTACGAATTTACAGGTAAAAGATTATGCATTGCTGCAGCCATTTTTTGAACACGGGTTTGATCCTGTACTGAAAGCGATGGTGTACCCTGCTTCAGGACTGATCGAACTTATGTTACTCCTCTTTCTCCAACATAAAATAAAGGATCGGATTCGCTTTAGACATTATCTGATCATGTTCTTTATTTTGATGGGACTAACGCTGGGACCGTTAGTCGGTGCGATTACGGAGTTCGGGCCCAGTGAGGCAAATGAACAACGGTTTCCGGCTTATGAAGAATGGGGACTCGTACAAATCGGGCGTTATATCGAACATCTTGATTTTTTCTCGATTTATCAATGGATTACAGGTGCGTTTATAAGAGTTGGATTCATGTTATACATCATCGTCGACTTATTTAATCTGAATGGGAAAAAGAAAATGATCTGGGCATATATTGCACCGGCATTTTTCTTTATCAGCTTAGCATTATTGCAGATGAGTGGAAGTACATTCGATGAGGTCAAAGGAAAATATATGTTGCCGATCACCTTTATTGTGTATTTTGCTTTTTCGCTGTTTCTCGCGTTTGTTGCCTTTTTTTCAGGTAGATCATCAAAGAGATTCAAGCATGAGACGTAAGCTGGAAAGGGTGAAAAAGTATGCAATCTGCCGATACGAACGATTATTCCGAAACATTGAAACAATTATTTCATAAATCTGCTGATGTTCAGTTTCAGGTCTATACGTTTAATCAGCGTAATGTGCTGTTTATTACCTGTGAGGCAATGATTGATCAACACTTATTAAATGACGTAATTGTTGAACGCGTTCAGCTTTTCTTCAATAAACTTGAAGAGTTGTCCTTTGAAGAAGCGGTGTCAAGTTATTTACACATTCCTGCATTAAAAAAAGTGGAAGATACAGATGAGATGATAACTGAGGTATATGCCGGAAATGTTCTTCTTTATTTTGAAGATTATAATGTCATTTACTCAAGTACGATTTCCAAAAAGCCAAATCGTAATACGGAAGAAACAAACACAGAAGTAGTTGTGAAAGGACCAAGGGATGGTTTTATTGAAAATATTACCACCAATATTGCCTTGATTCGGAAACGGCTGCCTACGAATTCACTGTGCGTTGAAAAATTCGAAGTAGGAAGAAGGACAAAAACAGCGGTTGCTGTCCTTTATTTTGACGATATTGCAGATAAAGAAATTCTTAAAGGCATAAAGGAAAAAATAAATAAGATTGATATTGATGTCCTCTTTAGCGGGAATATCTTAATGGAGCACCTGGATAAAAAGTCTTATTTATTCCCGAAGCATGACTATACCGGAAGACCAGATTTTGCCATTCAACACCTGGCAAGAGGAAGATTCGTTATCCTCATCGACGGTGTCGCCTATGGGGTGATTATTCCGGTGAATGTATTTCTACTCTTTAAAACGGGTGAGGATAATGAGAATTCAGTTGTTTATACCTCACTAGGGCGATTACTAAGGCTGGTCGGTCTTTTTATAGGTGCGTTCCTTCCCGCATTCTGGCTGGCCTTGACAACGTTTCACCAAAACCAGCTGCCCTCACAATTGTTAGCGACAGTAGTGCAATCGCGTACGGGACTTCCATTACCATCAGGCCTTGAAATGATCCTCATGCTTTTTATATTCGATTTATTTCGTGAGTTCGGTTCACGGGCTCCTGCTGCAATCGGCGGAACAATATCAGTTGTCGGTGGCTTAATAATCGGTGATGCGGCCATCCGGGCGGGGGTTACAAGTCCGGCAATGATTGTCGTCATAGCAAGCTCTATCATTGCATCCTACACCTTAGTGAACCAAACACTGGTTACGACCGTGAGTATATTAAGATATTTTTGCATCCTATTCACATCTTTTTTTGGGCTGGTCGGATTTTTACTCTCGTTTCACTTTATTGTTCTTCATGTAGCCAATATGAGAGTGTTCGGCGTTCCGTATTTGTCTATTGCGGGAGATTTAAGTTGGTCTAAGATTATTAAAACAATATTTCGGCCCCCAGGTAAATACTACACAGAGCGCCCGCAAGATTTAAATCTCAAAGATAAAACGAGGAAGAAACATGAGTAGAAATAAGTGGATTGTTCTTAGTTTACTACTAGTTGCTTTGCTTTCAGGTTGTTGGAATCGAAATGAACCAGAACGGATGCTGTATGTGTATGGTCTCGGTATTGATTATAAAGACGGTGAGTATAATGTATATGTCCAAATTATTGATTATAAAAAAGTGGCAAAATTAGAACAACCTAATACGGATCCTAAGCAATCGGAAACAGGCTTTGCCACTGGTAAAACAATAGACGAAGCAATCTTCAATATATACAATTCAGCGGATCAAAGGATTTATTGGGGGCAGCTCACTTTCATCATCCTATCTGAAGAAGCGTTGAAAAATGGCGCCATGCAAAGTGCTATGGACACTTTTCTTCGTTATAGAGAGACAAGATATCAAGTTTTGCTGTACGGCACGGCTGATTCCGTAAAAGATGTATTGTTAACAGTTCCTATTGTCAATACAGCCATTACATTGTCAAGATTAGGGGATCCTAAGAATACGTATGACCAATCGTCGTCTGTCGAACCAGTTGATATACGCAGAATGGTTATCGGATTAAATGAACCGGGTCACGAAATGGTTATTCCATATATGGAGGTTTCTGAAAACTGGGAAACGGTAACAGGCAAGGATAAAATAGCACAGCTTGCAGGGGGTGGGTTAATTACCCCGAAGGAATTCAAGGGATTCCTGGATGTGGAAAAATTATCTGGATTGAAGTGGATGAATGAGAAGACGCAAAGAGGAGAAGTCACGTTTTCTTTAAATTCGGAAGAAGATTTCATGACAGCTATATTTCAGAAAATAAAAGTGAAAGTAACGCCTGTAGTCGAAGGCGATACAGTGAAATTCGACATTGACGTTCGGATGCAAGGAGAAGTAAGCGCCATTCCTATAAAAATAAATAAGGATGAAATCAGAAAAAAAGCAGAACAAGAAATTAAAAAGCAAATCGAAGAAACCTACAAGGAAGCATTAAAATTAGATGTCGATATTTATCGATTGTCTGAATATTTATATCGGAAGGATGTCAAGGCGTGGAAACGACTTCAAGAAAAGGGGAAGGTCGGATTGTCGGAGAATTCAATACGCACACTGAATGTTAAAATAATCGAACTTAATTCGGATAGAAAAACATTTACGGAAAAAAATAGGTAGCACAAAGATGTGCTACCAACACTTCGCTTATGCTCGCAAAAGCCGTCCAACGTTACAGCTTTTCCTGCTTGTAGGGCTGAATATGGAAAGACTGTTAGTTATATGAGTATCAGAATGATTCAGAAGTTGATAGAGTCAGAGTTTTCCCTAATCGAAACCTGTGAGGTTTAACTTTCCAATAGGGAAATAGGGGAATCCCTAATGGTGAACGTCTAGAATGCGCGTATAATTAAGGATTATAAAGAGAACTTGACGAAAATAGTTTGATAGTCGTATTGTGAGAAAATTTAATTAGGGAATACCCTTACCAAAATTCGGATTAATTAATTTATTTTAGGGTAACAAGTTTAGTATGACTGTGTTCTTTGTTGCGACATTCTGAGAAGGAGTGGAAATGTTCGATGAAAAAGAGATTTGGACTGAATTATTTTAAACCTGTCGAAAGTTATTCTGGGAATTGGTCGGTATTAGAAGAAAAGAACCGTGATTGGGAAAATATGTACCGCCAGCGCTGGTCGCATGACAAAGTAGTCCGTACAACGCACGGCGTGAACTGTACAGGGTCCTGCAGCTGGAAAGTATTTGTCAAGAACGGAATCATCACATGGGAAAACCAGCAGATCGATTATCCTTCCTGCGGTCCGGACATGCCGGAATTCGAACCCCGTGGTTGTCCGCGTGGTGCATCATTCTCTTGGTATGAGTACAGTCCCCTTCGCGTGAAGTATCCCTATATACGAGGGAAGTTATGGCGTATGTGGAATGAAGCACTGCAAGAAACGAAAGATCCGGTGAAGGCTTGGACGGCTATTGTTGAAGATCCGGCGAAGTCGAATGAATACAAGAAAGCACGCGGTAAAGGCGGACATGTCCGAATCCATTGGCGTGATGCGACGATGCTGATCGCGGCACAGCTCATTTATACTGTGCAAAAGTACGGCCCGGACCGTGTAGCAGGGTTTACCCCTATTCCGGCCATGTCGATGGTCAGCTATGCATCCGGCGCACGCTTCATTTCATTATTAGGTGGAGAAATGCTGAGTTTCTATGACTGGTATGCGGATCTGCCGCCATCCTCCCCGCAGATTTGGGGCGAGCAGACAGATGTTCCTGAATCAAGTGACTGGTTCAATGCGGGCTACATCATTATGTGGGGCTCGAACGTACCGTTAACCCGTACGCCAGACGCACACTTCATGACAGAAGTTCGCTATAAAGGAACGAAAGTGGTTTCAGTGGCACCAGACTATGCGGAAAGTGTAACGCACGCAGATGATTGGATCGCAGCAAATCCAGGTACCGATGCGGCAGTTGCGCAGGCAATGACACACGTCATATTGGATGAATTCTATCAGAAACGTAAAGAACCGACTTTCTTAAATTATGCGAAGCAATATACTGATATGCCGTTCTTGATTCTATTAGAACCTCATGAAGATTCCTATAAAGCCGGCAGATTCCTGCGTGCCAGCGATTTGGGTCAGCAATCTGAGCATGCAGAATGGAAACCAATGCTATTCGATGAAGCGAAAGATGAAATTATTGTACCGAACGGGACGATGGGGCAGCGCTGGGAGAAGGACGTCAAGTGGAACTTGCAGCTTGAAAATGAAGACGGCACGTACGTGGAACCGGCACTGTCTGTTGAAAAACATGGAGCCGAGTGGCAGAAAATCCATTTCCCTTATTTCGACCAGAAAGGTAACGGTACATTCAAACGACCGATCCCTGCAATGAAAGTCCAATTCGCAGATGGCACGGAACGCTTGGTGGCGACGACGTATGACGTCATGTTAAGCCAATACGGGGTCAATCGAATTGACAGCGAGCTCGAAGCGACTGGTTATGATGATGTTACTTCTATATATACCCCAGCTTGGCAGGAATCAATCACGAACGTCAAACCTGAACTGGTCACGCAAATCGCGATGGAATTTGCACAAAACGCGATTGATACGGGTGGACGTTCGATGATCATCATGGGGGCGGGAATCAATCACTGGTTCAACAGTGACACGATTTACCGGGCGATCCTGAACTTGGTCACGCTGACGGCATCACAAGGCGTCAACGGCGGTGGCTGGGCGCATTACGTCGGTCAGGAGAAATGCCGTCCGATTGAAGGGTGGAGCACGATTGCGTTTGCGAAAGACTGGCAAGGGCCGCCGCGTCTGCAAAATGCAACGTCATTCTTTTATTTTGCAACCGATCAATGGAAGTACGAAGAGGCAGGTGCCGATACGCTCATGTCACCGCTCGGGGGCGAAGCACGATACAAACATCCGGCGGACTACAATGTACTTGCTGCGCGTCTTGGTTGGCTGCCATCCTATCCGCAGTTTAATAGAAACAGCTTAATGCTCGTTGAAGAAGCAGCGAAACAAGGTAAGACCGAAACAAAAGAAATCGTCGGTCATATCGTTGATCAGCTGAAGTCAGGAGAGTTGCAATTTGCGGCAGAGGATCCGGGAGCACCGGAAAACTTCCCGCGTTCACTGTTCATCTGGCGCTCCAATCTCATCTCCAGTTCAGCTAAAGGTCAAGAATATTTCATGAAACATCTACTCGGCGCTTCCAGCGGTTTACTGGCCCGTCCGAATGAAGACATGAAACCGGAAGAGATGGTTTGGCGAGATGAAGTGGAAGGCAAATTGGATTTAATGGTCGCATTGGATTTCCGGATGACGGCAACACCGCTATACGCCGATCTCGTCTTACCGGCAGCCACTTGGTATGAAAAAGTAGATTTATCGTCTACGGATATGCACCCATTTGTCCACCCGTTTAATCCAGCGGTCAATCCACTATGGGAATCCCGTTCGGACTGGGATATTTACCGGACGATCGCCGAAACGTTCTCGGATATGGCGAAAATTCATTTGCCGGGTGTCTATAAGGACCTCGTTACTTCACCATTGGCACATGATTCGGTTCAAGAGATCGCACAGCCATTTGGCGAAGTGCGCGACTGGAGTAAAGGTGAAATTGAAGCAATTCCGGGCAAAACAATGCCAGG
Source organism: Sporosarcina sp. FSL K6-3508 (assembly GCF_038615825.1). Classification (NCBI taxonomy): domain Bacteria; kingdom Bacillati; phylum Bacillota; class Bacilli; order Caryophanales; family Caryophanaceae; genus Sporosarcina; species Sporosarcina sp. FSL K6-3508. The sequence goes on from NZ_CP152016.1 coordinate 454,322, forward strand.
CATGACCATCGTAGAACGTGACTTTACAAAAATCTATGACAAGTACGTTACGCTTGGACCTTTATTGTCAACAGGGAAAACCGGAGCGCACGGTGTCAGTTTCTCCGTGGCAGAGGAATACGAACTGATGAAAGGCATCAATGGTATATACGAGGACGACACGATCAAAGACGGCCTGCCGAAACTTTATACGGCAAAACATGCGGCAGAGGCCATGCTCACGCTGTCTTCAGCAACGAATGGCCGGGTCTCACAGCGTGCATTCGAAGCGGCCGAGCAAGATACGGGCGTCGAGCTGAAGGATATCTCAGCAGACCGGGCGGCCGAGCGCTTCACATTTGCCAACATTACCGCCCAGCCTCGCGAAGTTATTCCGACACCGGTATTTAGCGGGTCGAATAAATTGGGACGCCGCTACTCGCCGTTCACAACGAATATCGAACGGTTGGTTCCGTTCCGGACATTGACCGGCAGACAGCACTTCTACGTGGACCATGAATTCTTCCTTGGATTTGGGGAAGCGTTGCCTGTCTACAAACCGACACTGCCGCCTTTCGTCTTTGCGGATCGGGACGCGGAAATTACCGGAGGTCAGGATGCACTCGTATTACGTTACTTAACGCCGCACGGTAAATGGAACATTCACTCCACGTATCAAGACAATCAGCATATGCTGACATTGTTCCGTGGGGGTCCGACAGTCTGGCTATCGAATCTGGACGCTGAAGAACACGGCATCGACGATAACGATTGGCTGGAAGTTTATAACCGGAACGGTGTCGTCAACGCACGTGCGGTTGTCAGTCACCGAATGCCGAAAGGGACCATGTTCATGTATCACGCACAAGACAAGCATATTCAGATGCCGGGCTCGGAAATTACCGAGCAGCGCGGGGGAAGCCATAATGCACCTACGCGTATTCACATGAAGCCGACTCAAATGGTGGGCGGCTATGCTCAGCTCAGTTATGGATTCAACTATTACGGACCTATCGGAAATCAGCGAGATGTGTATGTCGCGGTCCGCAAGATGAAGGAGGTCAACTGGCTTGAAAATTAAAGCGCAGGTTGCAATGGTAATGAACTTAGACAAGTGTATCGGGTGTCATACGTGCAGTGTGACGTGCAAGACGACTTGGACGAACCGTGAAGGTGCCGAGTATATGTGGTTCAATAACGTTGAAACGAAACCGGGTATCGGTTATCCGAAACGTTGGGAGGACCAGGAGCTTTATAAGGGTGGCTGGCAATTGCGAAAGGGGAAGCTAGAACTGAAATCGGGTTCCAAGCTGTCCAAGATCGCACTCGGTAAAATCTTCTACAATCCGGATATGCCAGAGATGAAAGATTATTATGAGCCATGGACGTATGATTACGAAGAGTTGACGGCCGCGCCGGATCAAAAGCATACACCGGTCGCTCGTGCGAAATCTGTCGTTACAGGCGAATATATGGATCCCGAGTGGGGCCCGAACTGGGAAGACCAGTTGGCTGGTGCGCATATTACAGGACCGACTGATCCGAATATCGAGAAAATTGAAGAAGAAATCAAGTTCAATTTCGAACAAGCGTTCATGATGTATTTGCCTAGACTATGCGAACACTGCCTGAATCCGAGTTGTGTGGCTTCTTGTCCTTCCGGTGCGATGTACAAACGTGACGAAGACGGCATCGTGCTAGTTGACCAGGAAGCTTGCCGTGGCTGGCGTTACTGCATGACAGGTTGCCCGTATAAAAAAGTGTATTTCAACTGGAAGACGAATAAAGCCGAAAAATGCACATTTTGTTTCCCGCGTGTGGAATCGGGATTGCCGACGGTTTGTTCTGAAACTTGCACAGGGCGTATCCGTTACCTCGGCGTCTTGCTATATGATGCGGACCGCGTACAGGAAGCGGCTGCTACGCCCGATCCGAAAGATTTGTATCAAGCGCAGTGTGATTTATTCCTAGACCCGAACGATCCTGAAATCATCGAGCAGGCGATCAAAGACGGGATTACAGAAGACTGGATCCAAGCGGCACAAAATTCACCTGTTTATAAATTGGCGATCGAATATAAGCTGGCTTTCCCATTGCACCCGGAATACCGGACATTGCCAATGGTGTGGTATGTTCCGCCGCTTAGCCCGATCATGAACTATTTTGAAGGAAAAGACTCCATCAAAAATCCGGATATGATCTTCCCGGCAATCGAAGAAATGCGTATACCGCTCCAGTACTTGGCGAATATGCTGACGGCGGGGGATGTAGAAACGGTGAAAGGTGGCTTACAGCGTATGGCGATGATGCGTTCCTATATGCGTGCGATTTCTTCCGGCAAGGAATTTGATGAGACAAAGCTTGAGCGTGTCGGCTTGACGGCGAAACAGACGAAGCAAATGTATCGTTTGCTTGCGATTGCCAAATACGAAGATCGTTTCGTCATCCCGACTTCCCATAAAGAGGGGCAGATGAACGTCTACCGCTCGCAAGGTTCCGCCGGGTATGACAGCATGGGCACATACGGTGAACAAGTGCCGAATCAAAGCCCGTACACCTATTCTGTGATGGGCGTGGACGGTGCTTGTGATGGCTGCGGGCCTGCGTCTCCAGGGGCTCCTGTGAAGACAGGCAAGGAAATATACGAGGAGAATTTCTATGGGGGGATCTGGCGTGATTAATCTCGACCTCTTATATGAAAAGAAAAAAAATTTCGGTTTCTTCTCCAATCAACTGAATTATCCCGAAAAACTAACGTTTCATCCGAATATGTGGGAAGAATTTGTAACACCCGACGCAGCAGGTTATGAAGACTTGCAAACGTATTGGGAAGCTATGAAGACGTATAGTTTGGATGAAATTGAGGAGCTGTACACATACACATTCGACTTCCAAAAGGATGCCACGCTTTTTATGACATTTGTGAAATTTGAGGACTCCAAAGAGCGAGGACAAATGCTGGCGAGATTGAAAGTGCTGTATGAAATGTTCGGTTTGAGTATGCCGGATGAAGAACTGTCTGATTTACTTCCGTTGATGTGCGAATTTATCTACGCAGCCGAATGGAAGGGTGATCCGCGAGCGCAGCAAAGCTTTTCCATGCTGCTAGCGGTCATCGAAGACGGAACCTACTTCTTGATGAAGGCGCTAGAAAAGTATGAAAGCCCTTATTTCTATTTGATTCGGGCGCTGCGTGAAACATGTAAATCGTGTATTCAACGGGAGGTTTCTGCCAATGACTAGTCAATTTCTATGGGTCATTTTTCCTTATATCTGTATGGCAGTATTCATTGTAGGACATATTTTTCGCTACCGTAACGACCAGTTTGGCTGGACGGCGAAATCCAGTGAGTTTATTGAGAAGAAGCAATTGATGATCGGCAGCTTGCTGTTCCATATCGGGATTTTCCCGGTAATCTTGGGACATGTCGCGGGGTTAGGAATTCCGATGGAGTGGACACGGGCGATGGGTATCAGTGACCATATGTACCATCTCGGAGCGGTATGGGGTGGCGGTTTCTTCGGTGTCGTGACGCTTGTCGGAATGATCATCTTGACGTCTCGCCGTTTTACGAAGTCGAACGTTCGGAAATTATCATCCACTTCCGACTTGATCGTCAACTCGTTGTTGCTGTTCATCGTGTTCATCGGTGTATACAGCTCATTGATCACCAATAATATAACACCGGGATTTGACTATCGTGCAACTATTTCCGTATGGTTTCGCTCGTTGCTTATTTTCCAGCCGGAAGCTGCGTATATGGCCGCTGTGCCGATTGCGTTCAAGTTGCATATTTTAACCGGGTTCCTCATTTTTGCGATGTGGCCGTTCACACGTCTGGTGCACGTCTGGAGTGTGCCGTTGAATTATGTAGGCAGAAGTTATATTCTATATAGAAAACATCAGCCGACGAAAAACACACCACGGTGAGCGGATGATGAGAAATAGGAGATCATGTCTATGAAAGGACAACAGAGCTTTAATTTCCAGTCGGCCATCGAACAACTCAGAGAGACCTTTCAGCTTGACTTCGTCGGGTTGGCGCTTGTGGATATCAGTAAGAAACGTCATGAATTGAAGTGGCGTTATGTCAGTGGAAACTTGAGTACTCGTTATCGAAGGATCGTCCTTCAATCGGGAAGAGGAGTTGCGGGACTCGTTTTCAAGATGGGCAAACCGATTATGATTGAGAACGTTGAGGCGCAGTTGGATCCGCAAGATCTATACAACCACCCGATTGTTCTATTCGAAAAGCTCAAAAGCTTTGGAGCAATGCCATTATTCCAAGGCGATCATGTGCAAGGTGTGCTGCTCATCGGGTATCGCAAATCGAACAAAATGACGGAGGAAACATTTGAACAGTTCAAACAAGCAATCGGGACGCAATTCGGACCGTTTTACCTTAAGGAGCGAATGAAAGATGACGTTATCGAACAGTGAAAGCCTAACAAACTTGCTGCAAAAACTATATGACCGTACAACGGAAGCGATGTTCTTCTTTGCAGCTGATGGTCAAATCCTGTCGATGAACGAGGCGGCCAAGGAAATTATTGAACCCGGAATCTATAAAAAGATGCTGGAAGGAGATGCGCGTTCTATCTGCCTGACGTGCCGCGGCTATACGAGTGAAGAGGAGCAAATGACATGTGTCTCTTGTTTCATGTCCAATCCGCAAGAAACGCTGACATCATTTCAACTGTATCTTGAGACGAGAGATTTGGGCGTCTTGCCTTATAGTGCTACGTATCAAGTGATAGACAAAGAGCAACAGATCTCTGTATTGATGTTGCGGAATTTAACTCAACAAACGCAGACGCAGGAAGTATTGCACCAAAAGTTACGCATGCAGCAAGTAATTCTGGCACAAGAAAACGAACGCAAACGGATTTCCAGAGAATTGCATGACGGCGTGGCCCAAGAAATGTTGAGTTCTCTTGTGGATCTGCGCGTCTTGAAATACATGGATGTGAATGACAAGGCACTCGAAAAGCTGCGGCAGACGGAAGGGTCACTGATGCGGTTGTTAGATGAAATCCGCCATCTGTCTGTCGAGTTGCGGCCGGCTGTCCTGGATGATTTTGGCTTGGAGGCCGCGTTTCGGACGCATATTAAAGGCTTGGAAAAGAATTATGGTCTGTATGTTCATCTAGACTCGGACCTGAAGAAAAAACGTTATGAAGGTGAAATCGAAACGGTAGTATATCGAATCGGTCAAGAAGCGATTTTGAATGCAATGAAGTACGCGGAAGTGGAAGATGTGTACTTGAATTTGAAGGAAACAAAAGGGATTTTACAATTACAAGTGTTTGACGAAGGTGTGGGTTTCGACGTCAATAACTTTACGCCGCAGGGCACGGGTCTTGGCCTTTATGGAATGAAAGAACGCGTAGAGCTCGTTGGCGGAGACTTGACGATTGTATCCGGTGCTCAAACTGGAACAAAAGTCCAAGTGGAGATTCCGGTGAAGAAGGAGAGAGCAACGAATGAAAATCATAATCGCTGATGATCATGCAGTCGTCCGCACAGGATTCATGCATATCCTGAATTACCAAGATGATATGGAAGTCGTAGCGACGGCAGCAGATGGATTGGAAGCATATGAATTGGTTGCCAAACATCGGCCGGACATCATTTTGCTTGATTTGAGCATGCCGCCCGGACAAAGCGGTCTGATTGCAACAGGCAAAATACATGAGGACTTTCCTGAAACAAAGATTGTGATCTTAACGATGTACGATGACGAAGAGTATATGTTTCACGTCCTGAAAAATGGAGCGTCAGGCTATATTTTAAAAAATGCGCCTGATGAAGAATTGATCAGCGCCCTTCGTGAAGTATACGATGGTGGAACCTATGTGCATCCGTCCATGGCAACTTCGCTTGTGCGGGAGTTTGTGCAAAAAGACAGGAAACTGGCTGACGAAGATGATCCGTTCAAGATTTTATCCAAACGGGAAATCGAAATCCTGCCGCTCGTCGCGAAAGGTTACGGCAATAAGGAAATTGCAGAAATGCTTTATATCTCAGTAAAAACAGTAGAAGCGCATAAGTCGAAGATGATGGACAAACTTCATTTGAAGAATCGTCCCGAACTGGTCGAATATGCGCTGCGTAAGAAGTTTTTGAATTTCTGATAGGAGGTGAAGGAAGATGGTCAATCCAGGGTTTACGTATTCGCTGCCGGTTTTGCGTGTGCTGGAAAATGAACATCGTTTCTTATCGCATTTGATGAACGAATGGCATGCGATTGTGCTGGATTTCGAAAAGGGAATCTACTCCCGCGAGAAGGGGTTGGATGCGCTCAAGCAATTGCGCAAGTTGGTCATCGAATTCATTGATCCGTTGAAAAACCATACGGAAAAAGAAGAAGGCTATCTGTTTCCAATGCTTTCAAAGTATGTCGGAAGTGAGCAAGGTCCGATCCAGGCGGTTCAAGAGGAGCACGAAGAAATCGATGCATATATCGGTCATTTCCTTCACCATACAAGAGGAGATTTGTCTCAGTTCACACTTGAGATGATGGAAGATGTGGTGAAAGATGCAGGCGAGGCATTTGAGGTCATCATGATTCATTTCGTCAAGGAAGAAAATGTGGTGTTCCCGATGGTGGAGTCTGTGTTGCGGGCGAAAGAGCAAGATGAACTTTTTGAGCAAATGTATACATCGATCTTGCCTAAGTCTTGAGCAAATAGAACGAGAGAGTAAAAGAATGTTGTGGTTGTTTAGTAATTAACTTCAGATTGGATGGATTCCTATGACACAAAAGATCCAACTGCCGCTTCAGACGGCGAATCTAGTTGTCGGTTTCATGGTTTGGGTGCTTATTTCTTCGCTGTTGCCGTTCATCAGTGAAGACATTAATATCCCGCCTGAACGTGTGGCCATCATCACAGCAATCCCGGTAGTGCTCGGTTCGATTTTACGGATACCGCTTGGCTATTATGCCAATGTGTATGGAGCACGTGTTATGTTCTTCATCAGTTTTATCGTGTTATTATTTCCTGTCTACTACATAAGTGAGACCTCAACGGTGACAGGGTTATTGATTGGCGGTACTTTGCTTGGGGTAGGCGGAGCGATTTTCTCCGTTGGGGTTACATCGCTTCCGAAATATTATCCTAAGGAAAAACATGGTTTGGTCAACGGTATATACGGCATGGGGAATATCGGAACGGCGATCACTACGTTTTCTGCACCTGTGCTCGCTATGAAGTTTGGCTGGTCGTTGACTGTCAAAATGTATCTCGTCTTGCTGCTTGTGTTCATCGCGTTGAATTTTTTCTTCGGTGACCGCAAGGAGGTGAAGGTAAAAGCACCAATTGTTGAGCAAATTAAAAGTGTTTATAAAAATGAAAAGCTTTGGTTTTTCTCGCTATTCTATTTCATCACGTTCGGTTCATTCGTGGCATTTACCGTATTTTTGCCGAACTTTCTCGTCAATTACTTTGGACTTGAGAAAGTGGATGCAGGACTCCGGACAGCGGGCTTTATCGTCGTTGCTACGTTACTGCGACCGGTCGGTGGTTGGTTGGGTGACAAGTTTCAGCCGTTATTCTTATTGATGGGCTGTTTTGCCGGTCTGACGGCGGCTTCCATTGTGCTGGCTTTTTCACCTGACATCGCGCTCTATACAGTGGGCAGCATACTGATCGCGGCTGCAGCAGGAATCGGCAATGGTGTCATCTTTAAACTGGTTCCGCTTTATTTCAGTAAGCAAGCTGGTACGGTCAATGGGATTGTCTCGATGATGGGTGGTCTCGGTGGTTTTTTCCCTCCATTGTTATTGGCGACGATCTTCTCAATGACAGGTTCGTATTCGATTGGTTTCATGGCGTTTTCTCAAGTCTCACTCGCCAGTCTTGTATTGGTCGTTTGGCTTTATTACATGGACCGTGTGAGTCTGTCAAAAGAAGTATTTGATTCGACAAAGCAAGGGATTCTCGTGACGAATCAGACAGGTGTCATTGTATCGGTCAATCCGGCATTTACGGAACTGACAGGATATAGTGAAGAGGAAGTGCTTGGCAAAAGTCCGAACGTCTTGAGTTCCGGCCGGCACGAGAGAGCATACTACGATGAAATGTGGCGGCAGATCGAAGAAGAGGGCGTTTGGCATGGTGAGATTTGGAACAAGAAGAAAAACGGTGAAGAGTATTTGGAGTTCCTTTCTATCAGTGCCGTGAGAGATGGAACGGGGGACGTGGTCCGATATGTCGGATCGTTCAGTGATATCAGTCCTGTTGCAGGCGAGGGCAATCGGTTTAGTTAACCGATGCCCTTGCTTCTTGTCAAATGAAAGGAAGTAGATAAAGTGGAAAATCGCTATTCGAGACAAACATTATTTCAGCCAATCGGGCAATTCGGGCAGCGCCAGTTAACGGAGGCGCATGCAGTCATTATCGGTTGCGGTGCACTCGGTTCTGCAATTTCCGAGACGCTTGTGCGAGCGGGGATCGGCAAAGTGACGCTGGCTGACCGTGATTATGTAGAAGCTTCCAATTTGCAGCGGCAACAATTATTCAATGAAGCCGATGCGAAAGGAAGCATGCCGAAAGTGGTGGCGGCAGAACGGCGATTGCGATCGATCCGCGAAGATGTAGAAATCCGGACGGTGCTCGATCATGTGGATGGTCCCATTTTGGAAGAGATCTCCCAAGATGCTGACCTGCTGCTCGATGCGACGGATAATTTCGAGACGCGCTTGCTGATCAATGATGCGGCTTGGAAACTGAATATTCCATGGATCTATGGCGCAGTTGTCGGCAGTTCCGGCAGCGCGTTTCCTTTCATTCCGGGCGAGACTCCTTGTTTTCGCTGTCTGCTTCCAGTACTCCCTGCTGTTAATGAAACATGTGATACAGTAGGAGTCATCGCGCCTGCCGTTCAGATATCTGCGGCACATCAAAGTGCAGAAGCGTTGAAATGGCTGACAGGAAATACGTCCGCCATGCGCACGAAACTTCTGCATTTTGATGTGTGGAACAATACATCTGTCGAAGCGGGAATTAGTCGAATGAAGAACCCCGATTGTGAAACGTGTGGAAGTCATCCGACATACCCTGCGCTGCATGCGCAATCCGGCACGCAATACGCAGTGCTTTGCGGACGCGACACCGTACAGATTATCCCGGATGCCGACCGCGAATTGACGGTAGCGGATGGAGTGCGTGTCGCCCGGCAACTAGGGATGAAATATCGTGAAACGCCATTTTTCGTAGAGTTCCATGCGGAGAATTATCGCTGCATTTTATTCGGCAATGGTCGGTTACTCATACATGGACTGAAGGACATGCGGACTGGAAGGAAATTGTATCATTCATTATTCGGTTAAGGGGGAGCAGAATATGGAAGAATCTCATTTACCAAAGCAAGCGCGCATGAAGTCCATTGCGGTCGCTGTCTTGACGATTAGTGATTCGAGGACAGAAGCGGATGACAAGAGCGGGAAAATCATTCGGGAGAAGTTGGAGGATGCAGGGCATCAAGTGAGGGAATATGGCATCTGTTTGGACGAAGGTGAGCATATTGTGCAGCAACTATCGGATTGGTTGGCGGATTCCTCGATTCAAGCGATGATTTTCACAGGCGGGACGGGCATTGGAGCACGTGATATTACGGTGGAGATGGTAACTCCTTATTTTACGAAGCCGTTGGATGGATTTGGCGAATTGTTTCGCTTTTTGAGCTATACCGAAGATGTCGGTTCGAAGGCGTTGTTGAGTCGTGCGGCGGCGGGGGCGATTGGTTTGCAAGTGGTGTTCCTGCTTCCAGGCTCTTCGAAAGCGGTAGCGCTTGCGATGGACAAGTTGATTTTGCCGGAGTTGCCGCATATTGCGCATGAGTTGACGAAGCATTTGGAAGGTTGAGTGATTTGGTTTGGGTGTATGAGCGTGGATTCGAGGTTTATGATCGAGTCTGGGTTGTTTATGAGTGGTAATGCGGTTGTTATGATCGCACGGAGAGATTTATGAGCGGTTGGCAGTTGTTTATGATCGCGGGCTGACAGATTTTCCGCTCCATAACCCAGCCAATAAAAAAACGCGCGACGTTCAGTCTGCGCGTTGGTAGTCTCCGTTTTTGCCGCCAGTTTTGTTTTGCAGCATGGTCGGTCCGATGACCATCTCTTTGCCGGCAGCTTTGCACATATCGTAAATGGTGAGGGCGGCGGCGGAAGCGGCGGTCAAAGCTTCCATTTCAACGCCGGTTACACCTTTCGTTTTGACTTCGGCTTGGATATGGACTTCGTAATGGGCGTTTTCCTCGTCAATTTCCCAATCAAATCGGACGTCGACGCCGGTTAACGGCAATGGATGGCACATCGGAATGATCGTTGCCGTATTTTTAGCGGCCATGATCGCGGCCACTTGAGCGACCGCGAAGACATCACCTTTTTTATTCGTGCCGTGGGTGATCTGTTCATGGATTGACTCGTTGACGATGATCGAAGAAGTCGCAATGGCGGTGCGCAAAGTGATTTCCTTGCCTGATACGTCAACCATCTTGGCGCGACCTTGTTCATTAAAGTGAGTGAGTTCGGACATGTTGAACATCCTTTCATTTCATTGTACTTGTTAGTATATCAAAAGAAAGAGGAGATGTAAGTGGTAGAAATTCGAAAACCTATTCAAGTGGCAGAAGCTGTGGAACGCGTCATGTCACATGTGCATAAGTTGGGAACAGAAATGCTTCTTTTAGAAGATACATACGGCAGAGTGCTCGCGGAACCGATCATCGCGAAGCATGATGTCCCTCCTTTTGATCGTTCACCGTATGACGGCTTTGCTATTCGCGCGGCGGATTCAGCAGGTGCTTCAGGAGATGCTCGCAAATCGTTTCAAGTAATTGGTGAAATCGGAGCGGGTCATGTGGCGGACCGGTCGATTGAAGAAGGGGAATCCTACCGCATCATGACAGGAGCACTGATTCCGGAACAGGCGGACGCGGTCGTTATGCTCGAGCAGACGGTGGAAAATGAAAAGGGCTTCACGCTGCGAAAGCCGTTTGAAGCGGGTGAGAATATTTCACGACAAGGGGAAGACGCAAAGAAAGGTGAGCGATTGATCGAAGCGGGGACAGTCATTCATCCCGGAACGATTGCACTGCTTGCGACGTTTGGATATTCACAAGTGCGTGTTGCGAAGCGGCCGATTGCCGGCGTGTTGTCGACTGGGACGGAGTTGCTCGACGTAGCGGATGAGTTGGTGCCGGGGAAGATCCGGAATTCCAATGGTCCGATGATCCGTGCACAATTGACGCGAATGGGTGTCGAGTCGAAATCATACGGCATGATGGAAGATGACTTGGATGCGTGTACGGAGATTGTTGAGCGCGCGCTTCAGGAGATGGATTTCCTTATTACGACAGGCGGAGTATCGGTCGGGGATTATGATTATTTGCCGGCGATATACGAGCGGCTTGGAGCGGAAGTGCTATTCAATAAAGTGGCTATGCGCCCGGGAAGTGTGACGACAGTGGCGGTGCTTGGTGAAAAGTTGCTGTTTGGGCTTTCGGGTAATCCGTCCGCATGCTTTACAGGATTCGAATTGTTTACACGTCCCGCCATCCTTTCAATGATGGGTTGCGTTGCACCGTTTATGCCGCAGATCCAAGCGAAACTCGGAGATGATTTCAAGAAAGCGAATCCTTTCACTCGTTTTGTCCGGGCATCTTGGAGCATGACATCTGAGGGGATTGTCGCAACACCTGCTGGTTTCAATAAATCAAGCGCGGTGTCTTCCATTGCACGAGGCAACTGTATCATCGTCTTGCCGAGCGGAACACGCGGCTTCGAAAAAGGAATGACCGTGGACGTGCTCTTACTCGGAGCGGAGCAGGGTGTGGAGCGATGGGAACTGTGAAAACACTGCATGTCGTAGGCTACAAGAACAGCGGCAAAACGACGTTGGTCTCCCATTGGATTACCGTGCTTCAGCGTCTTGGGATGAAGGTCGCCATATTGAAGCATCATGGACACGGCGGCGCGCCTGAGCTGCCTCCCAATCATACCGATACGGTACAATTTCTGAAAGCAGGAGCCATCTCGACCGTAGTGGCGGGTGGGGGTATGATACAATTGATTCAACAGAAAGAACATTTATTTCAAGAGCTTAAGGCACTGGCAGCTTCCGCGGAACCGGATGTTTTGCTGATAGAAGGCTATAAGAAGGAAGCCGGAGATAAAGTGGTGCTCATTCGTCATGAAAAAGATTGGGCGGAGTTGAAATCACTCTCTGGAATCATCAAAGTAGTGAACACAGAGGAAATCTTCGCAGACAAGATGGCACTGGATAACTGGCTGCAAGAATGGGTTCAGGAGGCGATGACAGATGAAACAATTTGAACTAGTGGATACACCAATCGATCCGCAGAAATACAGCGAGTTCGTCTTGCATCCGGCAGCTGGCGCAGTGACTGTCTTCACAGGGCATGTGCGCGAATGGACGCATGGCGTTCGTACATTATATCTCGCGTATGAAGCATATATTCCGATGGCGGAAAAGAAACTCGCGGAAATCGGTGCGGAGATGGAAGAGAAGTGGCCGGGCGTTCGAGTGGCGATGGCGCATCGGATTGGCGAACTGAAAATATCGGATATTGCCGTCGTGATCGCAGTTTCATCACCTCATAGAAAAGCTGCGTATGAAGCGAATGAATACGCGATCGAGCGAATCAAGGAAGTTGTGCCCATTTGGAAGAAGGAAATCTGGGAAGATGGCGAAGAGTGGATCGGTGCACAAAAGAAATATCCAGAGAAAGGGAGCAGGTAACAATGATTACAGTTCATTACTTTGCAAGGCTGCGAGAGTTGACGGGTAAAGGAGAGGAATCATTGGATCGTGCTCCTTTGACAGTGGAAGAATTATTGGATTGGGCGGAAACGACGTATCCAGGTTTTGGAAAAGACACGATTCATGTGGCGGTAAATGAAGAATATGCCCGGAAAGAAGACGTGATTCAAGCGGGCGATGTGTGTGCATTCATTCCGCCAGTGAGTGGTGGATGAAGCGGACGGCCGGGATTTTATTGGCAGGCGGACAGTCACGCCGATTCGGTTCCCCAAAGGCATTTGCGGAATATAAAGGGGCTCCATTTTATCACTATTCATTACAGGCATTGAACCCTTTTTGTGAAGAAATTATTGTCGCTACGCGTACTGAGTTTGTCGATAAATTTCCGAAAGATCTTTGCGTCACAACCGATCTCGTACAATTTTCTGGGATGGGACCGTTGGCGGGAATATTGTCTGGCATGGAAGCAGTCGAAGCCGATCATTATATTGTTTTGCCGTGTGATATGCCGTTCATACAACAAAGCGTTATCGCGCGTTTAGTGGACGAGCATTCTGGAGGCGTTTCGGCAGTGACGGTAGAAGGGAAACGCCATCCGCTTGTTTCGATTTGGCAAGCCTCTGCGAAACCGATGATCCGTCGGGCGTTAATAGAGGATAACCGTCGCGTTATGCATGTACAGGCGCAGCTTAACGGGCGATGGATTGAAGGAAGTTCGCTGACGGATTCACCAGAACTCGTGTTTAAAAATGTTAATACGCCATGTGAAATAGAAAGGAGATGAGGAAGATGGATGCCATCGTAGATCAGCTCGGAAGACCAATCAGGGATTTGCGGATTTCAGTGACGGATCGCTGTAATTTCCGCTGTACGTATTGCATGCCGAAAGAAATCTTCGGTGACGATTTTCTGTTTTTAGCGAAGGATGAGTTGCTGTCATTTGAAGAGTTGGAACGTCTGGCAAGGATCTTTGCTGAGCTGGGCGTAAAAAAACTCCGGCTGACCGGCGGTGAACCTTTGATGCGCCGTAATTTACCTGAATTGATCCGAAAGCTGCATGACATCAAAGGAATTGAAGACATCGGGTTGACGACGAATGCGGTATTGCTCGGGCAGTATGCGCAGCCCCTATACGATGTAGGCTTGCGGCGCTTGAACATTAGCTTGGATGCCCTCGACGCAGAACTGTTTGGTCAGATCAATGGCCGTGGTATTTCACCGGATCTCATTCTCAAAAATATTAAAAAGGCACAAGATATCGGCTTTACGATCAAAGTAAATATGGTCGTCCAAAAGGGAGTCAATGAAAGCCAAATTCTCCCGATGGCTACGTATTTCAAGAATATGGGGATCACGTTACGTTATATCGAGTTCATGGATGTCGGCAATGACAATGGCTGGAGTTTCGATAAGGTGGTCACTAAAAAGGAAATTTATGAGATGCTTGCCGCGGTTTATGACATGGAGCCTGCGGAAGAAGAGTATTACGGCGAGGTGGCAAAACGCTATCGCTACACGGATACAGGAGCGGAAGTCGGCTTCATCACGTCGGTTTCGGAATCATTTTGTTCAACTTGTACGCGCTCGCGCCTGTCTTCAGAAGGTAAGTTGTATACATGTTTATTCGCATCCGAAGGCTTTGACATTCGAAAGTTGATTCGCTCAGGCAAGACGGATGAGGAGTTGCTAGATGAAATTGCAGCGGTTTGGAGAAAGAGAACTGATCGATATTCGGACGAACGATCAGAGCAGACCGTGAAGAACCGCAAGAAAATTGATATGAACTATATCGGTGGCTGAAGGAGCGATTTCTATGAAACCTACATTGTATATTTGTCGTGAAATGCCGGAAGAACTCCTCGCACCGCTTCGTGAGTTATACGAAGTGGAGATGTGGCAATCCACGAGTGAGGCGGTGCCACGCGATGTGCTGTTGCAAAAAATCGCGACCGCAAATGCGTTATGGACGGTTATTTCCGATCAAATTAATGAAGAAGTGCTGGAGACTGCTTCACATCTAAAAATCATTGTGAACATGGCAGTCGGCTACAATAATATTGACGTGGAAGCGGCTAAAGCGCGAGGTATTATCGTGACGAATACACCGGATGTTCTGACGGAAACAACTGCGGATTTGGCATTTGCTTTATTGATGGCAACCGCTCGCGATCTGATCGGGGCGGAAAATGCATTGCGTGAAGGCAGATGGACATCATGGGAGCCGCTTGGTTTTACAGGTTTGGATATCTACGGTTCGACGCTTGGCATCATCGGCATGGGACGGATCGGTGAAGCAGTCATGCGCCGTGCGAAAGGTTTTGATATGAAGGTGCTGTACCATAACCGCAGCAGGAAACAGGAGACGGAAGAAATGTACGGCTGTCAGTACGCCGAGCTTCCCGAGTTGCTTGCACAATCTGATTTCGTGCTCATCTTAGTGCCGTACAGCGAGGAGACAAAAGGGTTGATTGGAGCAAAAGAACTGGCTCAAATGAAAGAGACAGCGATTCTGATCAACGTCGCACGTGGCGGGATCGTCGATGAAGAGGCATTGTTCCAAGCGTTGCATACGAAAAAAATCCATGCAGCCGGATTGGATGTCTTCGAGACGGAACCTGTTCCCCTAGATCATCCATTGCTGACGCTTCCGAATGTGACGGTGCTGCCGCATATCGGAAGTGCGACTGTCCAAACACGTTTGGCTATGATGAAACTCAATGAACAAGCACTGCAGGCATGGGCCAAAGGCGAAGAACCGAACAATCGAGTAACTTAAGTTAACTACATGAAGAAGCGCGGATAATCCATTAGGATTATCCGCGCTTTTTATCCATCCGTTTTATCAATAAACAACCATATCGCAGCGGATAGCTCAATTGTACGATGTTGCAGGTCGGTGCCTTCATAGGCCTGGCGGAAAGAGCGTACGACCGATTCTAGCAAATACATCCGGGGGGATTCACTCGTCATTTCTTCAAAAAGAAACTGTGCATAGAGCTTTCCGGTATTTTCGTCGGCGGGCAGTTGTCCGATGAAATCCCGCAGTTCCCCGACGAGCACTTCTTGCGTCATCGGATGAAATTCCGCATGCGCCAGAATCCTCTCCACTAGATCTTGCGGCAAAAAATGCGCATTCTTTTTAACGACATCTGGAACGATGGCTTCCATGCGTTGCATGACATAATCCACTAGCTGTTTCGTATCTAGGTGTTCAGTCGTTGAACCTTTCCAGATATGCAGCGAATGTTGCACGCAGCCAAAAAATAAAGAAGCACAATCGTACGAATAAGGCTTCACTTCTTCTCCATATATATTCACCAAACGCTTGGCAATCCAAGCCAATTCCCTGAAGTGCATCTGTTTGACGAACTGCCGCAGTTCATCATCAGGCGAATGGACAATCGTTTCAAATAAAGGAAGCAAATTCTGCTCCCGATTCATCATCAGGCGAATTTGGATCTGATCGGATAAAAGCTGGGGATTGGTCAAGTCTTTCCCGATGGCGAGTTCATTCCTCCGTAAATAGGATAGGTGGTACGCATCTCTCAAAATAGCCATCAAACATTCATTTTTTGAAGAGAAATAGTTATAGAAAGTCCCTTTTGAAATAGAGGCTTCATCCAATATGTCTTGAATGGATGTAGATTGAAAACCTTTCTCTGTAAACAGTTGTTTAGCAGTTTGCAGTACATGTTTTTTTCGATCATTCACTCTTAATCACCTATGTCTTTTAACTTGAATTATACTTTGGGTACAACTAGTATAGTAAACAATAAACCCTTTGTTATCAACTTTTTTAGACTTTCAATTTTTTTAGTTGAAATAAATGGACTATCGGTATAAAATGAATCCTTGATATAATTTTTATGAAGTTTAGGAGGATACTATGGAAGAATCATTAGATATTAAAAAAATGCATGAAAAACCTCCATATGGGGTTATTGCCATACTGTTCATTGGTGCTTTTGTCGCCGTATTGAACAATACATTGCTCAATATTGCTCTGCCTGTCATCATGGATGAATTTTCGGTGCGTCCATCCGATGTACAGTGGTTGACGACGGGTTATATGCTGGTCAATGGGATCATGATTCCAGCCAGTGCGTTTTTTATACAGAAATTCACGAATAAAAAAATCTTCCTCACAGCGATGATACTCTTTACGTTAGGGACCTTTCTGGCAATCGTCGCGCCTACGTTCGGCTTACTGATCGTGGCACGTATGGTGCAGGCATCGGGATCTGCTTTGATGATGCCTTTACTGATGAATGTGATGTTGACAGCGTTCCCGATCGAGAAAAGGGGAGCTGCACTCGGCATGTTTGGTTTGGTTATGTTCACGGCTCCAGCGATAGGGCCGACGCTGTCCGGATGGATTGTGGAGAACTACTCATGGCGGACACTGTTTGAAATTGTCTTGCCGTTCGCAATTTTGACGATCGTCCTTGCGGTGTTCAAATTGAAAAACATTACGCCGAATAGTGATGTCAAATTAGACTTCTTGTCACTCTTGCTTTCAAGTATCGGTTTTGGGGGTCTGTTATACGGCTTCAGTTCTGCAGCCGATAAGGGCTGGGGAGCACTTGAAGTATACGGTACGATCGCAATTGGAACCATCGCCCTTATCATTTTCGTTGTGAAGCAACTGAAAATGGAAGAGCCGATGTTGGATTTCCGTATTTATAAGCATCCGATGTTTGCCTTGGCATCCGCAGTTTCCATCGTTCTATCAATTGCGATGTTCTCCGGGATGATTCTGACGCCTCTTTATGTGCAGAAAGTCCGGGAAATCTCTCCATTCCATGCGGGGTTGCTCATGTTGCCGGGCGCGGTGGTTATGGGGCTCATGTCGCCGGTTACAGGAAAGCTGTTTGATAAATATGGACCGCGTGCACTTGCGTATACCGGTTTAACCATATCTGTCGTCACGACCTATTTCCTGAGTCGTCTGCAGCTTGATACTGGATATTACTATTTGATGATGTTATACACGATCCGGATGTTCGGCATGTCGATGGTCATGATGCCAATTATGACGAACGGTATGAATTCATTGCCAATGAAATCCAATCCGCACGGAACAGCGATGAACAATACATTGCAGCAAGTATCGGGTGCTATCGGTTCAGCATTGTTGCTGACTATCATGACTAATCGCTTGGAGCAGTCGGCTACCAATCAGGCGAAAGAATTGATGGCTTCCGGTGTTGACATCTCAGCAATGAAAGGGGAGATTGAACGAACTGCGATGCTTGACGGCGTCAATCATGCCTTCTTCATCTCTACCCTCATTACGCTTGGGGCCTTAATATTGGCGCTTTTCATTAAACGAGTGGTTCCGCCAAAATTTGAACCTTCTGCAGATGCTGTCGAAGAATTTAAGAAGTAAAAGAAGGGGTTTCGCATGTCGTGGGCATGCGGGGCTTCTTTTTTTTATGTTATAGTAAAAAGAAAAGGTTGTGTTCGATGTGATAGGAAATAAAGAGAAATGCCCGTGCGGAAGTGAAAAGATCGTACAGGACTGCTGCGGCAGAACCGATGGGCCGGGCAAGAATCAAATTCAAGAAGAATTGAAGACTGTTCTGAACAACTACTATGAAACTTCCTTGTCACCTGCAGAAGTTCAAGAGCTGGAAGGCCTGTTAGCGAAATGGGGCCAGCACCTTGGTGAGTGGATGGAAGAAAAAGAGTTGGTGACGAACGTCAGTGATTATTATTTCTTCATCGTCCGAAAAGACCTCTGGCGCCGTCATATCGTGAAGGCACTGAATCGGACGCAGAACAAAGCAGTGCGCACTATACTGAAAAGTTGGCAAAACGCCTTCATTACTTTTGCTGAAGTGACTTCGTCCGACGAACATGTCTACCGAATGAAAGAGATTCTTGGAGACGGTGAATATTTATTGGCAAGAGAACCGGGAGAGCCGGAAGATGTGCGGGCTGTGTTGGCGATCGTGCTGGAAGAATGGCGCAATGACGAACGCTGGGTCATGCCAATTTCTGCGATTGCGGTCAATAAGCATATGAGTGAAGAATTAATAACGAAAGTGCAGAAGCTTGCAGAGGTCAGCGATGAAAAAAACAGCTTTGATTTCTTCAAAAACTATCTTATAGATATTTACGAAGTCGTCTGTCAGTTGGATGCACAGACAATGATGGAAGTAGTTGAGCAGAATTTCACACCGTTGCAGCGTGAAGTGATCGAGGTACTGGATGCGAAGCTCGAGAATGAGGAATTACATCCAGGCGCCTATGAGATGCTGCTTTCATTGATGGCCTATTACTTTACGGAAAAACAACCGAAATTCCGTAAGCCTGAAGTGCTTGCAGCGGCGGCATTTCAGCTCGCAATAGAGGTAAGCATGATGGCAAAAACGTATACGCAGGCAGAAGTAGGAAAATTGTTTGGTGTTTCTGTCTCTTCATTTAGAAAACATACGGATGTCTTGCTGGAGAAAATCGGTGAATTGGAAACGATGATGCAGGAAGGCAATACTTCGGCGACTTATTATGTCGGCATCGATCCACGCCCGATTGAGCAGACGAATTGGCATGTACATATGCTGTCCACAAAGCATGAATTCGCTACGATGGAAGAAGCGCAAGCCCATATCCAAGAAGCGATCCAGCACCCGTTCGAACCGGAAAATCGTCAGCAGGAAGCACAGATGCTCTGCTATATGGCATACGCCGCAGAGACTGCGGAACAGCGCTACGATTTCGCGCAGCAAGCATATGGTGCTGACCCGACGAACGTCGATGGATTATTGCTGCAAGCTCAAATGACCGATTCCAATGAAGAGCAGGAGAAATTCTTGAAGCAAGCCGTTTTCTCTGGCGAAAAGCAATTTGATGACCGTGCCGAAGACGCCTGGGCATTCGCGACGAACCGTCCATACTTGCGTGCTTTACTGAGCTACGGTGTCTGGCTTTATGATAGAGAACGTTACATGGAGTCGAGCGAACTGTTTTTACGCATACTGACACTTGATCTCTACGATCACCAAGGTGTACGCTATCTCGCAATTTCATCCTTAATTTATCAACATGAAATTGGACAAGCCGAACAAGTCCTGAAAGCGGCTGCGGAAATTTCCGAAGGCGACGCAGCTTATCTATATCTGGCGTGGCTGATCGAGATGGAAAAATCTCAAGGGAATTCGGAACAGAGTGCAGAACTATTCAAGCGTGCCGAACAAGCCAACCCATACGTAGGTGCGCTGATCCATACGTCAGCTGATAAAATAAACTATCCAAGAAGCGCCGATCTAAAACCCGGTACTCCGGATGAAGCACAATATATTTGGTACTTGATGTAAGTAAATTTAGCCGCTACGGCAAGTCATTCATCGGACTTGCTGTAGCGGCTTTTTTTGTTTCGTTGCTCGACTTTTTAAAGTGTCCGAGCTAGGTACAGGGTTTGTACATTGACACCGCTTCGCCGCTGGGGGATTGCCTTACGCCATAAGCCAACTAGCAAAGAGCGCGCTAGTTGTCTCATGGCAACGGCCGACCCCGCAGTTGTGGCTACGCTGGTGTGATCAACGTAATCGATGTGGTGTTTAAAGTAGAAATATCTAATATGCATTTTCTGTCAAAGCTAGCTTGCGTAGGGAATGAGCTCCTTTGCTTCCACTCGCTAAACGAAGTCGCCTTACAAGCGGTAGGCGGAGCGATGAGACAGACAGGCGATCTTCCTGACTGGCTCATTGCGGGAGCCATCCGCCAGCGCCGAAGTGAGTTCAGTGACGTCACTCTATTTCTTGATTCGATGCCCAAGCTACTATCTTATATAGTAATCCGAACTAGCTTTTGCAAAGAAAGATAGCCTATTGGCCGCGCTCATTAAACGAAGCCGCCAGCGCCGAAGTGAGTTCAATGACTACACCCAAGCTATCCCAAGCAAGGATTTGGAACAGAAAACAACATGTCAACCCAGATTATTAAGAGGACAAAAGCTCGGAATACCCTACACATTAAAGGAATAGGATAGTATATTGTCGAACAATTCTATATAAGGACAATAACGAAAATCACGCAAATTAGAAAGGAGCAAGACGAATGAAACTGACAAACTATGTGGACGGTGTGTGGCAAAAGGAAGCCGCTAACTACACCGCTGTACTGAACCCAGCAAACGGAGAAGAACTCGCACAAGTCCCGTTATCCTCAGCGCGAGACGTGGAAAAAGCCGTAGCGGCTGCTAAGGAAGCACAAAAGAAATGGGCGCTCGTCCCGGCACCGAAACGTGCAGACTACCTCTATGAAATCGGCCGAATCATGAAAGAGAAAAAAGAACATCTCGCACAAGTGCTGACAAAAGAAATGGGCAAAGTGATCGAGGAAGCGCGTGGCGAAGTCCAAGAAGGAATCGACATGGCCTATTATATGGCAGGCGAGGGACGCAGACTCTTCGGGGAAACAGTCCCGTCCGAACTGCAGGATAAATTCGCCATGAGCGTCCGCGCACCGATCGGCGTAGTCGGATTAATCACGCCTTGGAATTTCCCGATCGCCATCGCCACATGGAAGTCCTTTCCGGCAATCGTCGCCGGCAATGCATTCATTTGGAAGCCTGCAACCGAGACGCCTTTGATGGCATATGAGATGGCATTGATTTTTCAAGAAGTCGGTTTGCCGCATGGTGTAGCGAATATCGTTTTCGGATCCGGAGCTGATGTCGGAACGGCGATGATCGAACATCCTGATGTGCGGGTTATTTCCTTCACGGGTTCAACGGAAACCGGTCGTCATGTCGCGGAACTCGGCGGCCGCCATCTGAAGAAGGTTTCATTGGAAATGGGCGGCAAGAATGCGGTCATTGTCATGGATGATGCGGATCTGGATCTGGCTGTCGAAGGGATTTTATGGAGTGCATTCGGAACAGCAGGCCAGCGCTGTACTGCATGCAGCCGTGTCATCGTACATGAAGACGTCAAAGAAGAACTGCAGCAACGCCTCGCTGAAAGCATGCAGGGGTTGACAATGGGAGATGGACTGGATGAATCGGTGAAGGTCGGCCCAGTCATCAATGTGAAAGCGCTGGAGAAAATCGAGAGTTACATCGAAATCGGCAAGCAGGAAGGTGCAAAATTAGTGGCGGGCGGAAAAGTTTTAAATGAAGGCGAATATGCCAAAGGACATTATTTCGAACCGACGTTATTTTCAGATGTTGCGTGGGATAGCCTTTTGGCACAAGAAGAGATTTTCGGTCCGGTCGTCTCTCTTATCGCAGTCAGTAGCTTGGATGAAGCAATTGAAGTGAATAATAGCGTTGCGTACGGATTATCAAGCTCAATTTTCTCTCAGGACGTCAATAAAGTGTTTCAAGCACAACGAGATCTAGATACGGGAATTGTTTACATTAACGCAGGAACGACAGGCGCGGAGATTCATTTGCCGTTCGGCGGGACGAAAGGGACAGGAAACGGCCATCGTGATTCAGGCGTAGCGGCGCTTGACGTCTTTACGGAGTGGAAGAGTATTTACATCGACTACAGCGGCAAGCTGCAGCGTGCTCAAATCGACACGGAATGAACTACAGAGAGAAGGGATGAGCAGATGAAAGTTGTCGTATTAGGTGCAGGATTGATGGGTAAAGAAGTCGTACGAGATTTAGTAAAGCAGGACGAAGTGAAGAAAGTCTATTTGGCGGACCGGGCAATTCGGCAGGCAGAGGACTTTGCGGAGCAACTGATGTCCGACAAACTCGATATTTTATTGCTTGATGCACGTAATGATGTTCAGCTGAGCGATGTCATCGGGCTCGGAGACATTGTGGTCAATGCATTATTTTACACATTCAATGAAAAAGTGGCCCGCTGTGCAGTGGAACGTGACGTGCATGTCGTCGATCTTGGCGGACATATCGGCGGTGCGACGGAGAAGGTGCTGGCCCTTCATGAGCAAGCGGCCGCTAAAGGCGTGACGCTCATTCCAGATCTTGGCGTGGCGCCGGGAATGATTAATATATTAACAGGATACGGCGCTTCGAAACTTGATGAAACGGAAACGATTAAACTTTATGTAGGCGGTGTGCCTGTGAATCCGAAACCGCCGCTGGATTACAATGTCGTATTTTCATTGGAAGGATTGTTCGATCATTACACGGATCCGTCCCGTGTGATCCGGCAAGGCAGTATTACGGAATTGCCCTCATTATCGGAAGTGGAAGCGTTGGAATTCGATCGCTATGGCATGATGGAAGCGTTCCATACGTCTGGCGGTACATCCACTTTACTAGAGTCATTTCCTGCCGTGCAGACGCTCGAATACAAGACAATCCGCTATCCGGGACATGCGGAAAAGGCCAGGTTGCTCGTGGATCTTGGATTACTATCAAGAGAATCCACGATCCAAGTGGACGGCAGACCGCTGCGTGTGCGTGATGTCATGATGGCGCATCTGACCCCGCAATTGCGTCTTGGAGATAAGTCGGACGCCGTACTGTTGCGTGTGCACGTGAGCGGAACGAAGGATGGCCAACCAAAAACAATTACGTTCAATATGATCACAGAAAAAGATTCATCGACAAATGAAACCGCAATGGCTCGTGCGACTGCCAACACAATTTCCGTAGTGGCGCAGATGATCGGAAACGGCATCATCACGAAAAGGGGCGCCCTTCCGCCAGAGCAAATTGTGCCGGGAGCATTATACATTGAAGAAATGAAAAAGCGCGGAGTAGTCATCGAGGAAAACTAGATTCATTGTAAAGGAGGACATGAAGATGGACTTTACATTTACAGATGAACAGAAAATGCTAAGACAGACAGCGAGGCAGTTCGTGGATGCTGAAATTATGCCGAATATCGCAAAATGGGATGCACAGGGTGGGTTTGATCCGACGATTTGGAAACGTCTTGCCGACCTAGGATTTATGGGTGTTTGTGTTCCCGAAAAATATGGCGGCAGCGGGATGGACTATAATTCCTTGGCGATTTTATGTGAGGAACTGGAACGCGGTGATACGGCTTTTCGTACAGCTGTTTCCGTGCATATCGGTTTAAATTCTATGACACTGATGCAATGGGGAACGGAAGAACAGAAACAAAAATATTTAGTTCCGCAGGCGGAAGGTGAGAAAATCGGCGCGTTCGGATTGACAGAACCGGGTGCTGGATCAGATGTAGCAGCGATTCAGACAACCGCGGTTCGTGATGGAGACGACTATATATTGAATGGGCAGAAAACGTGGATTTCGCTCTGTGATTCGGCAGACCATTTCCTCGTTTTTGCCTATACCGATAAGTCTAAAAAACACCACGGCATCAGCACTTTCATTGTCGAGCGGACAATGCCGGGATTTTCATCGAAAGCAATTAAAGGGAAATACGGAATCCGTGCAGGAAATACGGGCGAACTATTTTTTGAAGATGTTCGAATTCCTGCAATGAATTTGGTAGGTGAAGAAGGAGAAGGTTTCAAGATTGCGATGGCCGCTCTTGATAATGGCCGATTCACTGTAGCAGCAGGGGCTGTCGGCTTATTGAGTGCTTGTCTCGAAGCAAGCATCAAGTACTCGAAGACCCGCGTAACATTCGGCAAGAAAATCGGTGATCATCAACTCGTCCAGCAGATGCTTGCGAAGATGGAGGCCGGCTACCAAATGAGCCGTCTTCTCGTCTATCGTGCAGGCGAATTGAAGAACAAAGGAATCCGAAACACGCGCGAAACATCCCTCGCAAAATGGCAAGCATGTGATTTTGCCAATCAAGCCGCAGATGACGCAGTCCAAATCCACGGTGCGTATGGCTATTCGGATGAATATCCGGTCGCTCGTTATTTACGGAATTCGAAAGCGCCGGTTATTTATGAAGGCACTCGGGAAATTCATACAATCATGCAGGCGGAATATGTCCTTGGCGAACGTAGCGATAAAAAATTAAATCGCATGTTGCCAAAGTGGCCATTTGAGGGATAATAGCAAAAAGGCTGCCCGGAAAGTCATGGGGAAAAGACTTTCCGGGCAGTCCCTGTTCATGCTATTACTATATTTGTGCAGTCCGCGCTCATAAAACCACTAGATGCGCTCATATTCTACTTCAGTGCGATCATACTAGCATAGATCTCGATCATACAGATACTCCGCTCGCTCATAACAGCCCCAAATGAGCCCATAAAGTACTATTTCATTTCCAGATGCCTTGAATGAACTGCACCAAAAGCCATTAAGAACCAACAAAATCTCCACCATCAACATGAATCGTCTGGCCGGTCATATAGCTGGAATCCTGCGATGCCAAAAATACATAGGCGGGCGCATTTTCAGCGGGCTGACCGCGTCGTTTCATAGGCGTGTCCGCTCCGTGTTCCGCTACTTTCTTCGCATCGAATGTCGCCGGGATGAGCGGCGTCCAAATCGGCCCGGGTGCAACAGCGTTGACTCGAATGCCTTGCTCTGACAAGCTGAGTGCCAATGAACGCGTAAAGCTTGTAATGGCACCTTTTGTTGCGGAGTAATCAATCAAACCAGGCGATCCATTATAAGCCGTGATTGAAGATGTATTGATGATGCAATCGCCTTTCTCCATATGCCCGACCGCGATTTTTGATAGATAAAACAGACCGAAGAAATTCGTTTCGAATGTCTCTTTCAGCTGATCACTCGAAATGTCTTCAATGGAGTTTTGAGGAAACTGTTTTCCTGCATTGTTGACCAAGACATTCAATTTGCCGAAGTCCTTGATAACTTGCTGAATCAGCTGCTGGCAATTCTCTTCTTTACTTATGTCAATCTGATATTTCTTCGCCTTACCTCCGTAGTGCTCAATCAATTCGACGGTTTTATCCGCATCCTCATCTTCCTGATCGGCTAAGTAGGCAATCGCCACGTCCGCACCTTCTTTTGCGAATGCAACTGCCACGGCACGTCCGATCCCGCTATCCCCGCCAGTGACCAGGGCCGTTTTTCCTTTCAATTTATCGGCACCTTTGAAGTTCGGATCATCATAAATCGGAGCAGGGTGCATCTCTTCTTCTACACCAGGCTGCTCGGATTGGGTCTGTCCAGGTACTTGTTCGTCTATTTTTTCATATTTATCTTTCGCCATATTGCATCCTCCTCAATAGAATTTCACTACCAGTAGTATTCCCGGATTGTAATCGGACAAACATGCCGTACTGGCAATAAAATTTTTCCAAGCAACAACTCTGCATGGTACAATGAGGAAATCAACTATTCTATAACAGCTAAGGAGTGCGTCTTTATGAATTTTAAAACTTCCAAAAAAATGTCGATTTTCCCGCCTACGATTTTCGGTGAACTGAAGGCAGCGGCGGCAGCGAAGAAAGCGACGGGAGAGAATGTCATCGATCTGAGCCTAGGCAGTCCTGACCTTCCACCGGACGAGCGCGTACGCCGAGCGCTGTCCGAGCAGAGCGCCTTGGTATCGTCGTACGGCTATACACTTGGAGGAACAAAGAGATTCCATGAAGCTGTCGCAAATTACTATAAACGAAGAACGGGAGTCCTTATCGATCCTGAAACAGAAATACTGCAGACAATGGGCTCGCAGGAAGGTCTCGTTCATCTGCCGCTTGCATTTTGTGATGAAGGGGACTATGTCTTGACAACGAACCCTGCGTACGTTGCCTATGACGCAGGCATCAAATTAGCGGGGGCTGTGCCCTATTACATGCCGTTACTAGCAGAAAACGACTTCTTGCCTGATTTGAATGAAATCCCGGAAGAAGTCGCGAAAAAAGCAAAACTCCTCATCCTGAACTTACCAGGTAATCCGGTACCCGCAATGCCGAGTGAAGAGTTCTTCAAAGAAGTCGTAGCGTTCGCGAAGAAACATGAAATTATCGTCTTGCATGATGCAGCGTATTCGGAATACTATTTCACGGGTGACCGGCCTGCAAGCTTCCTGACTACACCAGGCGCAAAAGAAGTAGGAATGGAAATCAACTCTCTATCGAAAAGCTTCAGTCTGGCAGGTGCACGGATTGCATATTTCGTCGGGAATGCAGAGATGATCAAAGTCCTCCGAGAACTGAAATCCAATCTCGACTATGGCACGTTTGGACCGATCCAAGAAGCCTCAGCCATTGCACTCGATCACGGTGAAGAAATCACCGATCGTTTGCGCGCAGAATTCTCCAAACGCCATCACACCTTAATGGAAGGCCTTGCGAAACTTGGTTGGGAAACTACTCCATCTGCTGGTGGTATGTTCGTCTGGGCGAAATACCCGTTTGAAATGGATGATAAGCAATTCGTTTTCGAAGCCATCAAACAAGCAGGAGTCGTCATGGTGCCAGGAAGTATTTTTGGCACGGCGGGGGAAGGCTATGTACGAATTGCGCTAGTGCAGAAAGTGGAATTGATTGAGCAGGCAATTGAACAGCTTGCGAAAATGGTGACTGTTGAAAGCGTAAAAGTAGATTAAATACCACGTTACAAACGGAGAACTAGCCTTAGTTATCTCTAGGCATAACTATGAGGATTTATTTATAGAAGACATTATTCATAAACGAAAAACGCCAATCCGACTAGGAAAGGCGTTTTCAAACTTTAATTTATTCACCAGCAGATACGTGTCCTGAAATCCAGTTTCAACCGATAATGCTTCTGCCTAAGAGTAGCAGCAACCTTTCCTAAAATCCTTTATCAAAAGTGTTGCCCGTTAGTGGTACATCTATTTAGTACTTACCGAGAAAATGTTTATCTCGCTTTAATTGGCAAATCAAATGATAAAAAATCGGGCAGTTGTTGTTCACGCTTGTCGAGCATGATCTGTTCCGGCTTGATGCCTTGTTCACGCAGTACTTCGATGTTCTGCAAGAGGAATTCATCGCTGCCGACTACATAGAAGAGTCCCTCCTTGTCGGCGGCAAGATTTTTCACTTCTTCATAGTAGTCTTTACGATTATCGACGAACTGTGATGTGAACTTCTTGTCAGGTGCAGATTCAAAAATAGTAGTGAATAAGAAATCTTTTGATGAATCGATGTTCAAGGAATGCATTAGATTGACGTGTTGAGCACTATTGAAATACTCAAGTACAAGCGGTCTGAAAGTTGCCAGTCCAACACCTGATGACAGCAGGTAAACATTTTTTTCTTCTCTTTTAAGCGGTACATTCGAATGTGTTTTAAATATTGCAACTTCATCACCGACTCCAAGACTTCTTAAAGTCATTTTAAACTCAGAGCACTTTTCTCTGATGCGTGTGGTGATACCGATTGAATTTTCGTTCGGTAAAGTAGAGATTGACATGTGTCGAATCAGGCTGCGGTTTGGTTTATCTCCGGCATTAAAACCTTCCAATGCGAAGTGGGTGTGGGAACCTTCTTCCCATGTAAAGCCTTCCGGGCAGTCGAGCAAGTACGTTTTAACCTCAGGTGTTTCTTCAATGATCCGGTTTATTTTAGTCCAGTATATTTGCATTAGATAGTCTCCTTATTCAATTATATATGTTGTTAACATCCAATATACCATAAGTGATAATGATTCTCAATTAAACGGATTGTTATTTCAGTTAATCAGTTGCAGGTAACTATTATGTTTGTTCAAACTTCATGATAGTTTAAACAACCATAAAAGTATTAATATTCGTGTTTGTTTGATGTGCAGGCACGGCGCGAAATATTCGCCTGGTTCAAGAAGCGCCGGTCATTGCACTCGATTACGGAGAAGAATGCATCAATTATCTATGCGCTGTGCTTTTCAAAAAAATCCTACTTTAATGGAGGCCTCGTGAAATTTGGCTAAGAAACTACGCCGACTGCTGGCGGCATGTTTTTCTGGGTAAATTATCCATTGGCGATAAGCGACAAACAATTCTTTTTGAAGCAAAAAAACAAGCAGGCGTTGTCATGGTTTCAGGAAGTATTTTTTGTACGGCGGGGGAAGGAAGAATGGAAGGGTACTCTGTAATACTAAAGATAAGTAATGGTACATGGTGACTTATCTCATCATGGCTTGTTTATAATGTTACACACATTATAAAAATGCGTATAGTTTTATTAAAAGGTTAAACATTTTACACTTATGGAGAAAAGCATTAGATTAGAACCAATGTTCTATATTGTAGGGGATAATAATTGTATTGGTATGAGTATTGTCCGAAACATGTTGAAAGTAAATATCCGCTATTAGTATTTAAAGATGACCAGCCCTTTCTACCTTTGACAGATTATGACCAAGATTGTTTAGGGCGAGTTGATAAGAGTTCTGCAACATCTTATTTAAAGTGCATATTAGAAAGAGGAATTGGTGAATAGATTAATTGCAGTTGAAAAATCTGTTATAGAAAACCAAGAGCGATGGGTAACAAATCAATTTGATCAGTTCAAGTAGATGATTAATGAATTGAAAAATAGCATCGTTAAATCATTTAACAAGGCTATTTTAACTATCTTGTTCTACAATCGCGCCCGATTGCTTAATCCTCTAATTCATTATTTTTCTTAGCAGAACGCTTTAAAGAAACCAAATCGAAAAGGAAATATAAAAGTGTGAAAACTATTGGAAGAGCAATCATGTCTATTCTTTCATAGTAGTTAGTTGGAATCCCTTTAACGATTACGAAAATAATGAAAAATAGAACACCGACTAACAAAGCACGCTTGCCAGCAACACGACGTTCCTCCTTATAGCCTCGCTTGTTCGATACTTCTGTATGTTCTATTCCTGAAAATATATAACGAAAATACGTATATCCTACCATAAGCATTGGAAACATCATAAGAATAAAAGTTACTTCTGTTGAGTCCAAATTCCACTTTAACCAGTAATTGTTTAAAGCAGATCCCAACATCAATAGCCCACCCATTAGGAATGCTGCTTCGGCCATAAAATATAAAACCCTTAATCGTTTGTATTCATCTTCTGGTAAAAATACATTTAAAAATGAAAGTATCACTTAATCACCTTCCCAAAATAAATCATCTAATGTTTTATTTAATGCTTTGGAAATTGCGATACACAAGTTCAAACTGGGATTGTACTCTCCTTTTTCAATCAATCCAATTGTTTGCCTTGTTGCATTTACTTGTTTCGCAAGTTGCGCCTGGGTTAAACCTGTTTCTACTCTTGCCAATTTCATTTTACTTACCATATGCTCACCTACATAATGAAATATATATCTAACATTCCGTTAAGTTTACCTTACATTAATTTTTGCTGATATGCAAGATAAATATTGCGTGAAATTAAAAAAGCCGACTTCTTATAAAAGAAATCGTCCCCTACCTTTGTGAATAACCACCCTACAATAATTTAACCTAGATCACAAAATGGCCCAATTGTTGAAAGGGCGCAAATCCTTCTTCAAGAATTGCGCCTGATTGTTTGTGATGGGTTTTCTGTGTCCCCAAACCTTTAAAACGCCAGTTAAGAGAAGTCTATGGAATGATAGATAAAAGATAAATTTTAAAAAATTTGTAACGAAATAGTTGGTTGAGGTATTAATACTATGAACAACAAGGAAGTGAGGGCAGTTATGAATAAGCTAGAGGAAGAATATGAAGAGATCCATCCGAAAATCTATGCGTTTTTTTATTCCAAAACAGGAAATCGGATGACTGCTGAAGATCTTTGCCACGATACCTTTTATGAATCATGTAAAAATATTGTCTCTTATAATGGACATTCCACCTTGTCGACTTGGGTGTTCTCGATTGCGATTAATTTATTAAAAAAGTATTACCGAAAAAACA
Source organism: Sporosarcina sp. FSL K6-3508 (assembly GCF_038615825.1). Taxonomy (NCBI): domain Bacteria; kingdom Bacillati; phylum Bacillota; class Bacilli; order Caryophanales; family Caryophanaceae; genus Sporosarcina; species Sporosarcina sp. FSL K6-3508. The sequence continues at coordinate 484,757 of NZ_CP152016.1, forward strand.
AGTATCAGCAAAGCTTAATGCAAAAACTTGCAACTCTTCCGGAGACTGAAGTTCATTCACTGGAAGAGTTGGCAGAAATTAATGAAGACACAAAAATACTCTTACATCATATCTCGAAACTGGATGACGCCTCTAGGGAAATCATATTGCTGCGCATTTACGGAGAACTGAGTTTTGCAGAAATTGGCGTCTTGGTCGGCAAATCAGAGAACTATACACGTGTGACTTTTCATCGGTTGAAATTAAAGATCCAAAAATTAATGGAGGTGACTTTATGAACAAAGAATGTACAATTGTGCAAGACCTTTTGCCGTTACACGAAGAAGACTTATTGCAAGCGGAAACAAAACAATTTATCGAGGAGCATTTGAAAAGTTGCCAAGAATGCCGCCATATCGCAGGGCAATCACAAATTCCCCTGCCTGCGGAAGTAAATCCCGTCGGTGCTTCTAAAAAAATGATTCGGAATATAACCGTGAAATTGACGACAATACAGATTTTCTTTGTAGCAATTGCCTTTATATTGGCGATGAGCACGGCCATTATGAATAATAGTGGCTTTATCCTAACCTATACCACTTTGGGTGCGGTATCGTTTCTGTTTTACCGATCGGTCCTCATTACGGTCCTGCTTGCGGGGGTACCGAATTTCATATGGAATTGCTTGTTATATATGACGGATTGGTTCGGCGAATTTTATGCTGAAAGTTTTTCGGAAGCTCTTCAAATAGCACTGACCAGCTTAATTGTCCACCTGCTATTTACTTTTATCGGAATCATTATCGGCTTTAGCATTCTTAAAACAAGAGAGGAAATTTAATTATGAAAAAGAAAATAATATACAGTGTAATTGCAATTACATTAATTGCGGTCATAGTGTTCGCTTACATGCAATTCAGCGGAAATACAATTGACAAACACAAGGCAAAGGAGAGTCTGGAAAAGTTTTTAGAACAAACTTATCCGGACTTGGACTACGAAATCAAGCGGTCCGTAGGGTATGGATGGACTGATGGTACTTATCGTTTTAAAGTAGTGGAAAAGGAAACAGCAGGAGTTGAAACCACTTATACGTTCTATGTCTCTGCTTTCGAACCGTATGAAGTTTTTAGTGATACGATCCATGAATCCAACATAGACAAAGAGGCATCCGAAAAGCTAAGCGCAGAGGCAGAGAAGTATCTTCTAACGCTCCTCCGGAAAAAAGTTCCGCAAATCGATTCGGTAGACACGGATGTAGAAGTATACGACAAAGCTGTTATGGAATGGACGCCGAAGTTGAAAACACCCAAGCCGATTCTTATCATGTTGGAAATTGAAAAAGGCGATTTGACGAAAGAACAAATGCTACAACAGAGCAAGAAAATACAGAAGCAATTGAATAGTAAATCCATCGATTATTCTTTAGCTGAGGTAGGGTATATTAGCGTCATCAATGGTGAAAAAACTTATAATTGTTACGTTAGTTTTACACCAGAACAGGAATTAACCATAAAAGATGTAAATTAAACGGTAAGGAATAAAAACATTTAGTCAATAAAAGTTTGAAAACACTATAAGCATGTCCAGTGATCTGATAGAGTTGATCCCATTATCGGCTTTTACAATTTGTCTTAAGAAGAGTAAACGCACAAAGTGAATTTTAACACTATCTTTTGGTTTGTAGTGCTTTTTTTCGGCCATAACTTACCCGACGGATTCCCCAGCTAATTATCAAAAGCTGGGAACTTTATTTAAATATAGTAGGGGGAATAAACCGGCATCAATAGTTTATACATATCAATTATAAACCGAAGGGCTGTCCAGTCTCTCAAATAAAGCGGACAGAGCTGCATAAGAAGTGAATTTGTAATGTGCTATATTGGAATTGCTTCAACTAAAAGATGAGATCTTTCCGAAATCGAGGAACGATTGCAGAAAATTTTAGGATGAAAATAATCAAACTTTTTCAAGGAGATCTTTACTTCTTCATTCGATTCCTCGACATAACCCTTCAGTTTTAGAAACCCAAAACTGCTTGACCTTTAACGAAATTGTGAGACCATATTTCATTTGAATCAGGAACATTTCGCATCAATAATCTGGCTCGTTTGTTGAAGAGCTATCAATATCATAGTACCATATTTACCCGTTTATTAGGCATCAAAAAAGTGCTACGTGCTAAATGTTTCTACTACACGTTATGGTCCGATACGACATAAAAGAGATCGTCAATGACGATCTCCTGTTGTTCGATTAATCTAGCTTATATAATGTTATATATTATATGAAGGATGCTGATGTATCAAGAGAAACATGTTAACTCTTTACTTTTAATAAAACCGTTTACTGCTCTTCTTTTTTAATTGTAAACAAAGATGGGTCAAACCAATCCCGACAATCGTCTAATGAATGAAGGGGGACAAAATACATGATTAATGATGACGGAGAACTCGACAAAAGAGCGTTGCTGGACTCATTCATCCGTGATTACGGCGATGATCTGAAACGCATAGCCTACCTGTACTTGAACGACTTGGCGGAAAGTGAAGACGTTGTCCAAGAAGTTTTGATCAAAAGCTATCATCAGCTCGATCAATTCCGTCATGACTGTACTTATAAAACATGGCTCATCCGAATGACCATCAACCAATGCAAAGACTTCACCAAACGCTGGAGCTTCCGTAATATCTTCTACCGGCAAGAACTGGATGAAGTCCATGATCACAACCTAACGGAAAACCTATACATAGAACAGGAATCGTCCTATGAAATGAGTCAGCAACTTGCGAAACTGCCAGCTAAATACAAAGAAGTCCTCATTCTATTTTATTACGAAGAATTGACGATGAAGGAAATTAGTGAAGTACTGCAGATCAACCACAACACCGTAAAATCACGATTGCTAAGAGGAAAAAAAGCCTTGAAAGACAAACTCGAAAGGAGTGATTGGATTGGATGAATTCGACCGTAAAATCTCAAGAGAAATGAAGCAAAGAGTACAAGGGATTTCATTGACGGATCAAGGAAAAGAACAAGTGCAAAGGGAGATTAGGCGTCCGTCCGACAAAACCAGAAAAAGAAGCTACTTCACCTGGACCGTAGCCGTTGCAGCCGCCGCATTGTTTTTGTTTCTGACAATACCGTTGTTGCAGCAATCAATATCAGAACAAGACTCTGGATCACCACTGCCAGACGATTTCTATGATGGGATGGAAAAATTGGAACTCAATGTGCTAGAGGAAAAGAAACTAGATGACGGCACTACTGAATATATGATCGAGGTAAACAATGGTACGAAGCGAAATATCCGACAGGCTGTCGTATCCATCAGCTTCGATATAAAATTAGAAAACGGTATAGCAGGAAATCCGTTTAAGCAATCTTGGGGAATCCCGCAAGACATAGAAGCAGGACAAAAAATTACGATACCGATGATCACGGACGCCGGCATATTTAAAGAAGTTCATGTCAATACCAGCTCCGCCACCCTCGATTTGGTGGGTTACTTGGATGAATTAAAACCAGAAAATATCTTTAGTGCGCACCAATCAAACAGTTCTATTAATGGTGAAGGAAACGTTGAATAAAAGTGATCAAGACTAATGTATTGCGAATGACAGCTTTTTGGAATAATCTCAACGGACAAGTTGCTGCCCTGACACCGGTTCTCATTTTTGCTCTACGCCAGGCTGTTGGAATAGTAAGTCTAGTTTTTAAATCCACTATCTAATCAAAAGGTATTTAACAATGTTACGAAAAAAATTCTCAAACCCCTTGCATCTTCCCACAATTCAGTGTAGTATAATGACCTAGTGACCATAAACGTTTTACGGTCAATGAGCGAGGCGAGGTGAAGAAGTGGATCGCAGACAGGAAATCTTACTTGCAGCAGAAAAATCATTCTCACTATTCGGCTACAAAGCCACCACCATGGACCAAGTCGCAAAAATTGCCAATGTCGGAAAAGGAACCATCTATACATTCTTCTCAAACAAAGAAGAACTGTTCCAAGCCATCGTCAGGCAAATGGTTGAAGAAATGCGGCGAGTGTCCGAAGAAAGTACAATAGCAGGCGCTTCATTTGAAGTAAATGCCCATGCGCGGCTCATGCAACTGCTAAAATTCAGAGAAACTCATCAGCTGTACGTTAAGCTGATTGAAGAAGAAAAAGAATTGCGGACACCGATGGTCAGCGAAGTACTGGCATCTATAGAGGAAGAAATCATCGAATTCGTCCGACAGAAAATTGAGCGAGGAATTTCAAAAGGAGAGCTCAAGCCGTGTAACAGCGAACTGGTCGCTTACTTGTTATTCAAATCCTATCTGGCACTCGTCGTGGATTGGTCGAAAACCCATGATCGACAGCTGTCAGAAGAAGAAATCGCACAGTTATTAAGCGATACGATTTTTTCAAGTCTCTTAGTTTGAGACTTTTATTTTTACAACGCAATGACCGTTTGAACTTTATAGTCAATTGGTCCACAGTGAAATTGGAGGAAAACTAATGAAGAAAAGTATGACATTTGCTGAATGGAAGCAATTATTGCGCACACGCAAAATGATTGTGCCGATGATTGCAATCTTATTTATTCCTGTATTGTATGCTGGGATGTTCCTATGGGCATTTTGGGATCCGTATGACCACATGGACCAATTGCCGGTTGCGGTCGTCAATTTGGACGAGGGCGCTGAAATGGATGGAGAACAGCTCGAAATAGGGAAGGAACTAACGGATAAGTTAGTGGACAGTAAGGAGTTCAACTTTCAAAGCGTGACAAAAGAACGTGCGGAGAAAGGGTTAAAAGGACAGGATTATTACATTACGATTGAAATCCCTGAAAACTTCTCTGAACACGCAACCACTTTATTAGAAGAAGAACCGCAGAAATTAAATCTACTTTATAAACCGAATGAAGGCTTCAACTTCTTATCTGCCCAAATCGGTGAAACAGCGATGGACCGCATCAAAGCGGAAGTAAATGAGCAAGTAGCTTCGACTTACGCAGAAAAGCTTTTCGATTCCATCAATGAAATGGGCGAAGGTTTTGGCGAAGCAGCAGACGGCGCAGGAGAATTACATGACGGTGCAAAGAAATTGGCAGACGGTACAGACGACCTCAAAGGCTATCTTGAGCAACTCGCGTCAAGCAGTATTGCACTGTCCGATGGTTCGACTAAATTAGCGCAAGGTGCAAATACAGCCGCAAAAGGTGCGAATGATCTTTCAAAAGGTCTGGGCACATTATCAGCGGGGGCGAGTGATCTGCAAACCGGCGCAAACGAAGCGGCAGCAGGCGCTTCGAGCTTAAAAGCGGGTATTGGAGAATATACGGCGGGCGTTGATAAATTGGCTGCCAGCTATTCGCAAATCGGAGCAAAAGAGAAGGAATTTGCAGGCAGTATTGGTACTCTAGCCGATAAATCAGGCAGCCTGAAAAATGCTTCCGATCAGTTAGCGGCAGGTTCTCAAAGTGTTCATGCGGGAATCAATCAGTTATCGGACCAACTAGGACCAATTTTAGCTCAACTGCCGGATGAACAAAAAGCAGCTTTGCAGGCAGCACTAGGTGAGTTAAAGCAAGGAAGTGCTCAAGTTGCGGGTGGAATAGGCGAGTTATCAGCAGGAGCAGCTGGCCTTCAGCAAGGTGCTTCACAATTAAACGGTGCAGCTGGTCAATTACAAGGTGCACATGCGGAAGCACTTGCTGGATTGAAAAAGCTTCAAGGCAATTCTGCGAAGTTAGTGGAAGGTTCAAATGCTCTGGCTAACGGCAACAGTCAATTGGCAGCAGGATCTAAGCAGTTGGTTGGCGGCGTGCAAAGCGCAGCAGCAGGTTCTAAAGAATTAGCCAATGGTTTGAATGAATTGACAACAGGTGCAGGAACGATGCAGCAAGGAACAGGCACGCTCGTCTCCAAATCCAAAGACTTGGCAGAAGGTTCCGGAAAACTCGCTTCAGGTGCTACGGAACTAAACGAAGGAACAGCAACATTACAAGAAAAACTAGCTGAAGCCAATGAAACAGCGGGTGAAGTGAATCCGACAGACAAGACATACAATATGGCGGCTTCACCTGTTGATGTGGAACAGCAAAGCATTAACAAAGTACCAAATTACGGAACAGGTTTCGCACCATACTTCCTTTCATTAGGATTGTTTGTAGGTGCATTGCTTGTGTCGATCGTCTTCCCATTAGTGGAACCAGCGACTCCGCCGACAGGTGCATTAGGTTGGTTTACGAGTAAAGTGTCCGTCTTGGCGATAGTCGGATTGATTCAAGCGTTACTCGCAGTCGCTGTCGTTAAATATTGGCTCGGTATGGAAGCGGTCAATACGCCGATGTTCATATTGACTGCAATCATCACAAGTTACACATTCATAGCTCTCGTCCAAGTACTCGTTTCCATCATGTCGGATGCAGGACGTTTCGTAGCGATCTTAATCTTGATTTTGCAATTGACAACGAGCGCTGGAACATTCCCATTAGAATTAATTCCAGAGCCACTAAAAATCTTCAACACATTATTGCCGATGACATATTCTGTCCAGGCATTTAAAGCGACGATCTCCACTGGAGACATGGCGCATTTATGGGCAAACAACGGCGTTCTGATCGGCTTCATGGTCGTGTGCCTAGCATTGACATTTGGCTATTTCGCACTCGTCTTCAAGAAGCGTTATTCAGGAAAAGCAGCAACAACAGTAGAAGCGTAAGAGAGTTTGCATTGTCCTAAAGGGATTGTCCAGGAAGTCATGAAACATGACTTCCTGGGCAGTCCTTTTTTATTTTGCTTCAAATTAAGTTAAGGATGTCCTATTGGAATTACTGTGAAAGGTTCGTTCCTTTGTAAGAACTTGAGTAGTTGGATGAATATGATAGTATTGGTGTAATATATTGGTAGATTCGGCAATCGGGCCAGCTTGTTTAACGGCATTTTTAGTATCCCGGATTATACAGGAGGTGGAAAATAGTATTAACTAGTCGAACTATCGGGATATTGATTTCGAGAAATTTAATCTTATAGAGGTGTTCAGAAAACAAAAGAGGTGGCTGGGAGGTAAGCGGGATTTACATGATGTGGAAAGCAAAGAGCCTGAGGTTCCGGTTGATGATGTATGCTAATAATAAATTTAATACTTGATGAAACTTATTAAACATTGAAAGAGGTTAAAGATGATTATTAAAATAATAATGAAATTTATACTTAAGATTATTGGTTTTTTGTTAGTAATTTTGGGACAAGGTTTAATATTACTCACAACAATTTCAGGCTGTTTAATGAATCTTATTACTGGATTTTTATTTCTTATGGCAATCATACTTAGTTTTTCAGATTTGACGGTGGGTCAAAAAATCTTTTTCTGGGTTATAGCTATAATTTCCGGTGCCATTTCAACTAACATTTATACAATACCTGAACGACTGGTAAGTACAGGCACACATTTAATTAATTTTGATTTTAATTAAATGGTCTAAAAGCTAAAATTTACTGGTCAATAAAAATATCTAAAGCGCTTTATAGTTATTTTGGTGACGACAATTTTTTAAACTGAGAATATCTATACATTACAAAATTTAGACATGACTCTGACAATTTAATAATGTACAAAGAGAGCAGTCTTCTGATCGAAAAATCGGTCGGAAGGCTTCTTTTTTGTAAAAAGAGTTTGGCTACCAAGTCTTTACGCAATTCGGAAGCACTTCTGATTTATTTCGAGACCTAGTGCCTACCCTTAAAGTAGTATAACGCTTAAAGATGGCAAGTGAGGGGGGCTCTTAATCCTATGTCACTCGAGTTTTTTATTAATCCAATATGTGGTAAGTAGTGCCTAGATTAAAAAATAGGGAACAATACTTTTTGAAAATTTGTTAAAGTGTACACAATTCGAAAAAGGAGGTTGCTTAAAGTATAGGAAAACCAATAATTAGGAGGGGGTTCTTTTTTATGAGGAAGTGGACAAGATACTTTATTTTATCTGTATTAATTACTGTATTAACATTCAGTCAAATTCACATGGGAGTTGCGGCAGAGGAGACAAATAACTCCAAGAATAAAACAATTAGAGTCAAGGAAGGGACGAATATGAGTGTTGCAGTCTCCCCTGACGGCAAAAGTCTAGTGATCGAATTGCAGGGTGGGTTATGGTCGCTTTCCGGGAAAGGCGGGGAAGCGAAGAGAATATCAGATAACTTTGACGACCCATCTGTACCTGACTGGTCACCGGATGGAAGTAAAATCGCTTATCAATCATATAGAAGCGGCAACTATCACATTTGGACAATGAATCCGGATGGTTCAGAAAAAGAGCAGCTGACGACAGGCATTTATGACCATCGGGAACCAAGCTACTCTCCGGACGGTTCGCGTGTAGCCTTTTCAGCAGACCGTGACGGTAGCTACGATATTTGGGTATTGGATTTAAAAACAGAGGAACTTACTCAATGGACCGATAGCCCGGAGGAAGAATTCTATCCTACGTGGTCACCGGATGGAAAAGAAATTGCCTTTGTTGTCGGCGGAGATAGTAACGGGAAGCGCATTGATGTGGTGAATGAAAATAACGAACGCCGCACGATTACAACAGTGGAAGATGGGAAAGTTTTATCTCCATCTTGGTCGCCAAATGGAAAAGATATAGCTTATGTATTGCAAGTAGACAGTAGAAGTGAACTGATCATTGACGGTGAAAATGTAACTGGAGGGGAGGATGTATTCCCGTTCCCGGTGAAATGGACCTCGGGCGACGAGATGATCTATACAGCGGACGGAAAAATTAAACAGCGCAATTTAAATGAACAAGAAAGCCGATCCATCCCTTTTGAAGCAGAGATTCCAATTGATCAGCCGGAATACAATCATAAAAAGTACGACTTTGATTCTAAGAAGCCGATGCCTGTTACGGGGATTGTTGACCCGGAGTTATCTCCAGATGGAAAGACGATCGCCTTTGTAGCATTAAATGATCTCTGGTTACTCGAAGTTGGCAAGAACAAGCCTAAGCAATTAACTAATGATTCATACTTCGAAGCAAATCCAGCTTGGTCACCAGACGGTACGAAGCTAGCCTATTCTTCTGATAAAGCCGGATCGGAGGATATATACATTTTGGACGTGAAGACCGGTAACGAACAAAGGCTAACATCGGAAGCCGGGGCAGAAGTGGCTGCATCATGGTCACCGAATGGAAAGAAAATCGCGTTCCAAGATCAAGAGGGTGCAACCTATATTATCACTATCGAAACTGGCGAGATTGAACAAATTCTTAAACCTATGTGGGAGCCGGGGCATCCAACGTGGGGACCGGAAGGAAAAACGATTGCGATTGCAGCTTTAAAGCAATTTTCTAATAGATTCAGAGAAGGGCTGAGTCAAATTTTGACGGTAGACCTGGAAACAGGGGAACAGACATATGTAGATCCTGCAAAATCTAAATCGTTGAGTAACCGTTCGAATTCAGGTCCCGTTTGGTCACCGGATGGAAAGCATATGGCCTTTATTATTGAAAGCACGCTTTGGGTCATGCCGGTAGATCAAAAGGGTAATCCAATGGGACAAGCCCGAAAAATAACCGAAGAAGTAGCTGAGTCACCTAGCTGGAGCGGAGATTCGAAAACGTTGTTATACGTGTCGAATGGCGAATTACGGACCATTCAAATGAATGGTGACGCTCCAAAGAAAGTACCGTTCAAAATGACTTGGAAAGCTGACCAGCCGAATGGCATTACAGTGATCCATGCAGGCAAGTTATGGGACGGTGAAAGCAAAGAACTCAAGCACAATATGGACATCATTGTACAAGGAAACCGCATCAAAGAAATTAAACCTCATGAAAAACCTCACCACGGCAACAACTTCATCGATGCAAGTGATCAAACAGTCATTCCAGGGTTATGGGATGCCCATGTCCATCAGGCACTTGAATCGGCCTTTCTAGGATCAAGACAAGGAAGACAATTATTATCCTTTGGTATTACGAGCACCGTCTCAATGGGAGAACCGGCCTATTTAGCACTTGAAGACAGGGAAGCAAACGCTTCAGGAGCACGTGTCGCTCCACGGTTCTTTGCATCAGGAGAACCAATTGATGGTTCACGTGTTTACTATAATTTTATGAGACCGACTACCAGTGAAGATCAATTAATCAATCTGGAGCTTAAGAGGGCGGAAGAATTGAATTATGATATCCTAAAAACGTATGTGAGAATGCCGTTTAATTATCAAACGATCGCGATTAATTACGGACATGAACTGGGAATTCCTACTTTCTCACATTATTTCTATCCATCCATTGGCTTCGGTCAGGACGGAACATCTCATGTTTCAGCAACGCAACGTTTAGGTTTTTCCCGTTCACAAAGCTTCACGAAACTTTCATATGAAGATGTCACCAAACTGGCTGCGGAATCGGGAATGGCTGTTACTTCAACTCTTTTCTCATCAAAAACGTTACTTGAATTCGATCCAGCTTTACTTTCAGATCCTAGAGTTAAAACATTGTATACACCATATCAATACGAAGCAATCACCAAACATTACAGTAATGCTACAACGACTGACCAGACCGTAACTAGAACCGGATTAGAGAGAGAGGTATCCTTGCTGAAAGACATCATGGATGCTGGAGGAACGATACTGGGCGGAACGGATATGCCGCTAGATAATGTTGCGGTGAGTCTTCATTTAAACATTCGCGCCATGGTTCGTTATGGCATGACTCCTTATGAGGCATTGCGGACAGTAACATACCTCCCTGCGAAGAGGTTCGGAGCGGAAGATGACCTCGGAACGATTGAATCAGGGAAATTAGCAGATTTAGTTTTCGTAGATGGAGACCCTCTTCAAAATATTGATGATGCTGCTAATGTTCAAATGGTCATGAAAAACGGGAAAGTGTATTTGATGGATAACCTTTTGGAGCCGTATAAGAATACAGATGAAACGAATTAATATGTTTTAATTATGATGGACGGCAATTATCCGATTTCAGCGGATAATTGCCGTTTTTGTTAAAACCCAATCCTACACCGAACCCACTTCGGCGCTTGCGGATGACTCCCGCGATGAAGCCAGTCAGGAAGGGCGCCTTTCTGTCTCATCACTCCGCCTACCGCTTGTAAGGCGCCTACGTTTAGTAAGTGAAAGCACTATGAATATCTATTTGCACTTTGGATTCTGACTAATAAGTTGGCTGCTGTAGTATCTTCTATATTTAAACACTACTCTCACTAATTTGTACGTACAAGCGAAGCCGCAACTGCGAGGTCGGCCGAAGCCATGAGTAAGCGCTAGCGCCCTTTGCTAGTTGGCTCATGGCGGGAGGCAATCCCACAGCGGCGCAGCGGTGATAGTGTACAACCCCGCACCCTTTCTTGGACACACTGAAATTCGAGCAACGTGACAACAAAAGTGTAACGTCATTGAAGTCACTTCGGCATTTGCGAATACCACTTACCACACTTATTTTCTATACCACACTAGCGATGGTGCCGCTACGGCATCCGTGATGAAGAATATTTACAAGGTACTTCACTCCGTCTTATTTCCACTCGATCTGTAACCAAATCAGAAAAATTCAGTCTACTCCAATAACAACAAGTGGAGAGAGGATGAATAAAATGAACAAGAGCAGATGGATTGTGACGCTTATAGCTATCGGAGGAGTAGGCGTGCTCATACTGGCAAGTTTCTTTTTCTGGCCGAAAGTGAACATCACATCCGCCCAATCAGTACTTGCCGACCAGCCGATGACGGTGTATTTCACAGCACCGGTCAAACCAAGTGTAGAGACATCGGAGTTTTACGTGACCGACCGTAATGGGGAAAAAGTGTCCGCTGAGCTGTCTTACGGAAGCGGGAGGACCACTTTGAAAGTGGAAGAGCTGCAGCCTGGAGACTATGAACTGCACGTGCCGAATAACAGTTTCAGAGGCTGGAAAAGAACAATGGACTCCACGTTTTCATTCGCTGTGATCGAGTCCGTCCAGCCTGTCGGATCCATTAAAGAGATTGAAACATTCTTTAGGCAAGCAGAGCAACAAACTAACAATTTTATGCAAAGTGATGACCAAGTGGAGTCTTCTTCGGAAGACAAGGCGTCTAGCCAAGGTAGTGCTGCTTATTCTCAAACGAATCAGCAAGTTGAGGGTGTGGATGAAGCGGATCTTGTGAAAACGGATGGTAAATTCATTTACGATATCACGAACTACGAGCAGTTGATCATTACCGATATCCGTAAACCGAGGAAGCTAGTGAATGCCAGCATCACGGGCTTTGACGGGACATTTTATCCAAGAGAACTATATGTAGACGACAATCTTCTCGTAGTCATCGGCAGCAAGCAGCACGATCAACCTGTTACCGCTGATGAAGCGAAACGGATGATGCCGACACAAGAGTTATCCGTGATTCGGGTGTACGATGTGACGGACCGAAAGCAGCCGAAGCTAATTCGTGAAACAGGAGCGGAAGGCTATATCATAGGGACACGAAAAATTGGCCGGCATTTGTATATGGTGACGAATAATCGTCCGATGTATTGGATTCAGAACGATTTGCCTGAGGGTGAAGAGTTGTTGCCAAAGGTGTTTGACTCCGCGGACGACCATTCGGTGCAGCCAATGAAGATCGATCAAGTCTCCATTTTGCCAGGTGCAATGGAACCGTCGTATTCTGTTATCACAGCACTCGATATTCATTCGGGTGACAAGAGTGGTGTCGAGACGAAGGCCTATCTTGGCAGCGGCGAACAACTCTATATGTCGAAGGATCATGTCTATTTGATAGCCACTCTCTATGGAAACCAAGCTACGCAAGGAAACAGCGAAGTCTTCAAATTTAGGCTGAATGGAACGGCCATCAATTTCTTGCAGGCAGCGCAAATGAGAGGCACCATCTTGAACCAGTTTTCCATGGATGAATATAACGGATACTTTCGAGCGGTCACAACGGAAGGCAATCTCTGGGATGAGAAAAACATCGCGAAAAACCATTTATTCATCTTAGATAACCAAATGAAGCAAGTTGGATCTGTTGAAAATCTTGCGAAAAATGAAAGGATTTATTCGGCACGGTTCATGGGGGATAAAGCCTATATGGTGACATTCCGTGAAACAGATCCTTTATTTGTGATGGACGTTGAAGACCCGCAGAACCCTGAAGTGCTCGGTGAATTAAAGATCCCCGGATTCAGCAACTATTTACATCCATTGGACGAAAGGCATTTGCTTGGGTTCGGTTACGAAACAGTAGCCAAGAAAAATCCTCAAGGTGGCGAGCCTATCATTCAAACACAAGGTATGAAGATTTCATTGTTAGATGTCACGGACTTCGCGAATCCGAAAGAAAAGGCAACTGAAATCATTGGCGGTCAAGGTACGTATTCACCTGTCCAACATGATCATCACGCTTTGTTTTTACATCCGGCAAGGAATTTGTACGGATTTCCGGTTACGATCTATCGGGAAGTCAAAGGTGAAAATTTCTTGAATTCTGAAAAGGCTGGGGCGATGATTTACGAAATATCGGCAGACAAAGGAATTATTGAAAAAGCCGACCTGACGGAAAAATTTTCAAACGATTATGTGGATTGGGAAAAAGAGGTTCAGCGCCTGCTTTACAGCGGAGACACCGTTTACACGATTGCTGCAAATGAAATAAAAAGCTATTCATTGGATGATTTTACGTTGTTAGATGAATTGGAAAAGGAATGAAAAGGTTGTCTTTTCGCAATTCGTCCATTAAGCTTTAAGTAGCAGTACCAATTAAAATTTGTACGAAAAAAATGGAGCCCTTTCTTTATGAAAGGAGCTCCATCTCATTTGGTCAAAAACAGTTATTTGATTTCAATCTGCTCTGCAGGTACCGGCTTTCCTATAAAATGACCTTGGACCGCGTCGATGCCCATTTCTTTCAGCAATTCGAATTGCTGTTCATTGCGCACGCCTTCTGCGATCGTATACAAATTCATTGTCTTAGAGAATTGAATCATACCTTCGATCAATTGTTGTGTTTTCGAATTGCTTAGTAAAGTGTCGATGAACACGCGATCAAATTTAATGCTTGTGATCGGCAAGTGCTGTAAATAGCGTAGAGACGCATAGCCTGAGCCGAAATCATCAAGCGTAAATTGCAGACCGAGGCTTTGGAGTTCCGACATTTGGGTAATCACAGATTGTTCTTCTTCTGCCTTAAGCGCGAACTTCTCCGTGAACTCTAAAGAGACTTTATTTGCCGGACAGCCTGTTTCATTTAAGATAGAGAGTAGACGGTTTTTCCACTGTGGATTTAGGGATTCTCGAATGGAAGAGTTGATCGAGATGTTCATTTCTGTGCCGGCGCGATGCCATTTCGTCGCAAACGTCATCGCTTCTTCTGCCACAAATGCACCAACTTCTTCGATCAAACCATTCTCTTCCGCAATAGGAATTAACTCGTCCGGACTGATGACACCCAGCTCTTCATCTTCCCAACGGATTAACGCTTCATAGCAATTAATGCTGTTGCTTTTGATATCGAGTTGGGGCTGATAGGCGACTTGTAACGTATTACGGTCCAATGCAGTGTACATTTTTCGATCGATTTCTAAACGACGATTCAGAATTTTATGGGATTCAGCAGACAACGAAGCAATTCGTCCTCCGCCTTGGCTGATGACATCATCGGCAGCAGTTATGGCCACTTTGTATAGCTGCATATACGTTTGTTGATCTTCCGGATACCGAACGATACCGCCGCTAACCGAAAGCGTCTGTGCATTGTGACTCAAGTAAATCGGTTGTTGTTTCAAGAAGTCATACAAACCTTGTATGTACCAATCACCGAAAGCGGTCAGCACGACAAAACTATTCGTATCAATGCGTGCCACTGGGCTGTCTTGGAAGTATCGCTTCAGACGGTTGGTGAACTCTTGAATTAGCTCTGTCTCAAATTCTGGGGATTGCTGCTCTTTCATAGAGAAATAATGGTCGATCGTCAAATAAACGAATGAGAAATGCTGGCCTAGTTTAATCGATTCATTCACAACTTGCTCTAGTTTATGCCGGCTCATTAGACCGGTCTCTATATCAATAAACGCGATTTCACTTAATTTTTCTTGCAGACGGATATCTTCTGTAATATCCAGCTCTACGAAGAGGGTGGATTGCAGTTCTCCGTCTTCTGACATGGTAGGGACGGCGAGCGTGTTAACATAAAATGGTTCGCCTCCGCGAGTCATTTTTTCCACTTTTCCGGACCATGACTTTCCGGATAACAGACAATCCCAAATCGAGTTGACGGTTTGTTGGTTCTTCGGATCATCTGAGAACATTTGCCAAATGGATTTCCCAATAATTCGTTTAGGTGTCCAGCCACTGATCGTCAGATAGTTTTGGTTTGCATAGGTTATTAGTCCCTCACTGTCTGTATGAGTGACTAACTGAAATTTATCGAGACTATTGACTAATGAGGTTTGTTCTTTAGTTTCCGGGAAGTTAATTGTATTCATTAGTGAATGCTCCTTTCCGATTCTACTATATAACTATTATAGTATAAAAATCATCTATGTCTATATAGTATGTATGAACTTTATACTATAAATTATGATGGATAGTTGATTTCTTTCATTAGGGGGAATGGTTTATGATGCGATTGAAAGGGATAATGATGATTATTGTCGGTTCCATGTTGTGGGGGGCTACAGGACCCATGATGGAATGGATTTTGCATAATAGTGATATTTCCGTTTCCATGCTGCTGATTCTGCGTTTGATGATTGCCGGCGCTGCTCTCCTCTTCTTATTGAAAGCTAAAGGGGTGCAAGTGGGACGGCCAATGAGGCAAAAGCTTTGGTTCCGCAAAATGGTCATGTTCGGTGTCTTTGGCATGCTGGGTGTTCAGTTCGGCTTCGTCCAGACAATTGCGCATAGTGACGCGGTCGTGGCCACGCTTTTTCAATTCGTCGCGCCGGTCTACATCATCATTTTACTCTCCGCTGCACAGAGGTCCTTTCCTCCTGCGGGCCAAGTGATCGGCATGGTTGTAGCTTTATTTGGTTTATATCTACTGCTGACGAATGGCTCGTTTTCCAGTATTACATTGAATACGGAAGCGATTATTTGGGGAGTAGTAGTTGGATTTGCCTTTACGTTCTATACGTTGTATCCAGTCGTTTTAATGGCTGAATGGGGTGTATTGCTGGTCGTGGGCTGGGGGATGTTCATCGGCGGGGTAGTGTTGTTTATCATCAATCTCCCGTCCTTTTTAATGAATCTTTCCTTGCTGTTAGATGGTCCGATGATGGGAATGTTGTTACTTGTCACCATCATGGGAACGCTCGCCTTCATCCTGTTTTTACAAAGCATGACGTTCATCACTCCTGTAGAGACAAGTGTACTGTCTTGTTTCGAACCGCTCACAGCAATGGTAGTCTCGGTCCTTTGGCTTGGCCAAATGATGGGAGGGTGGCAAATAAGCGGCGCCATAATCATGTTGCTCGGTGTAGTTTGGTTATCCATAGGCGGTGACAGTAAGAAAAAAACTGTGCCGCCGCCAGAGCCGGTAGTGCCGTATGAGCCGTATGATATGTAGCGTCTTCATCTGTACACCCCGCGATTGAATATGACATAATAAAATAAATGAAATACAGTTGGGGAGTAAGAGGTGGAACAGATGAAGACGGTTTTTCGTTTTGCGTTACCTTATAAATGGCCTATGATGATCGCTATATTCCTAATGCTTTTGGAATTGGCAGTCGAACTGATCCAACCTTTGCTGATCGGTAAAATTATAGATGAAGGCATCATGCAGGAAGACCTCGGCGCTGTCGGACTATGGGGAGCTGTCATGATGGGCCTTGCCTTCGTTGCGCTCTTTTCAGGAGTCGTCAACTCCTATTTCGCTTCACATGCGGCGCAGAGCTTTGGGTTTGACTTGCGTCAGGCGTTATTTAAAAGAGTGCAGACAATGTCGCTCACTGCTTTTTTACGCTTTCCGACATCCAGCCTTATCACCCGACTGACGAGCGATGTGACACTTGTGCAAAATGCATTGTTCATGGGGCTGCGCATCATGGCGAGGGCTCCTCTGATGGTGTTCGGAAGTCTTGCCATGGCGTTCGTTGTCAATCCGAAGTTAGCCATTTTTTTATTGGCAGGAGCGCCATTTTTAGCGATTTTTCTGGTCATCATGGCCCGCAAAGGAGTGCGGCTCTTTGGAATAGTCCAACGTCGTCTTGATTCGGTCAATCGATTGGTACAAGAAAACTTGCAGGCAGTTCGGCTGATTAAGGCCTATTTGCGTGGCGCATTCGAAACGAGTCGTTTTTCAAAAGCTGCTGGAGACTTGAAGAAAGACAGTGTCCATGCAATGCGCTTAATGGAATTGATTTTGCCTGTATTGTTGTTTATTATGAATGCCAGTTTCATGGCGGTGCTTTGGTTCGGAGCGGATGAAGTAAGAAATTCCGGAATGCCTGTAGGAGACGTTGTGGCGATTGTCAACTATGCGATGCGCATGACGAGTGCATTTTCCATGTTCTCCTTTTTGATTGTGATCTTTTCGCGCGCTAAAGCATCTTCTGAGAGAATGGAAGAATTGTTGACGACGGACGATCAGCTGGAGGTGCTGGAAGCCACGGATAATTCATACGATGGTGCTTCCGCAGTACGTTTTGAACAGGTTTCATTCCGCTATCCCGATACGAATGAATATGTACTGCAAGATATATCTTTTGAAGTGAGACCAGGTGAAAAGCTTGTGATTATGGGCGCGACAGGTTCCGGTAAATCTACACTGTTGCAGTTGATACCGCGGATGTTCCAGGCGACAAATGGTACTATTTTGGTCGGCGGCAAGAAAATAGGGGAGTGGCAGCTTGATACGTTGCGGAAGATGATTGGCTATGTACCTCAGCAATCTATGTTGTTTACCGGGACAATCATTGACAATCTAGCGTGGGGTAAGCAAGGAGCTAGTCTGGAGGAAGTGGAGGAAGCTGCGAAGAAAGCACAAATCCACCAATCGATCATGCGGTTTACCGATGGTTATCACACACGAGTCGGACAGAAAGGCGTCAATTTATCCGGAGGTCAGAAACAGCGTCTGTCAATTGCTCGTGCGTTGATTCGGAAACCATCGATTTTGATTTTAGACGATAGCACCAGTGCGTTGGATGTGAAAACGGAAGCGGCGTTGTGGGAAGCTCTCGCGGAGGAAGATACGACGATGTTCATTGTTACGCAAAAGATTCAGACCGCACAAATTGCAGATTCGGTGTTATTGCTTTCAGATGGAAAAATCGTCGGTCATGGGACGCATGATGAACTGCTGAATTCTTCCTCTTTCTACCGGAAAATCGTGCAGTCGCAACAGGCGGAAGGGGTGGAATGATGGTGAAGCCTTTTACCAAGCCATTTGGCTATGAACCGATTATCGGTAAGGATGATTTAAGTAAATCCAGTCGTAAAAAAGTTCAGAAGGCAGGCGATTGGAAATCGGTACTCTTGCGTATTTGGCGATTAATCGATCAACAACGCGGTCTGCTCATTGCCGTATTGTTTCTTGTTTTCGCCAGTTCTGCTCTAGCTTTGGTCGGTCCCTTGATGATCGGGAATATTATTGATCGCTACATCATTCCGAAGAAAGTGGATGGTTTGGGAATGCAAATCGGCTGGTTGCTTACTGTTTATGCCAGTTTTTCCGTTGCGACGTACTTGCAGAACTACTGGATGGTCGGTATTGCTCAACAAACGGTTTATCGGATGCGGACTCACTTATTCGGTCAGCTGCAGAAGTTGCCCATTCGCTTTTTCGATAAACGACAGCATGGCGAATTGATGAGTCGTATGACCAATGACATTGAAAGTGTCAGTCAGACCTTGAACTCTTCGCTTATCCAAGTGTTTTCGAGTGTATTGACATTGGTCGGTACGGTGTCCATTATGCTCTATTTAAGTCCGTTATTGACGTTGCTGACGATGATTATTGTGCCGTTGATGTTTCTTGCGATGCGCTGGATCACAAGAAGGACAGGTATTTTATTCAAAGAGCAGCAGCGGGCGATTGGTGAGTTGAATGGAATGATCGAAGAAACTGTATCAGGTCAACGTGTAGTCAAAGCATTTTCTCGAGAGCAGAATGTCATTGACGAATTCGCTGAAAAAAGTGAGCGTTTAAAATTGGCTGGGTTTTGGGCTCAGACGTATTCGGGATTCATTCCGAAAGTGATGAACACGCTGAATAATATGTCGTTTGCCATCGTGGCCGGTGTGGGCGGCTTGCTTGCGGTGACAGGGTACGGCGGTGTAACGGTAGGGACAATTGTTATTTTCAGCGAATACGCGAGACAGTTCACAAGACCTCTCAATGATTTAGCCAATCAATTCAATACCGTGTTATCTGCAGTCGCAGGAGCGGAACGTGTCTTTGCAATTATGGACGAGCCAGTAGAGAAGGATGAGGTCGCTGAACAAACTTACACGCTTCAAGGAGATGTTGAGTTCCGCGACGTAACATTTGGCTACGATGAGGAAGTGATTCTCAATTCGATTAACTTTCACGTCAAACCAGGCGAAACGGCCGCTTTTGTCGGAGCAACCGGAGCTGGCAAGACGACGATCATGCAGTTGCTTTCTCGATTTTATGAAGTGGATGGCGGACAGATCTTGCTGGATGGCGTGCCGATCGATCAGCTGCCGCGGCAATCTGTGCGCAGTCAGATGGCATTCGTTTTACAAGATCCATTTTTATTCGAAGCAACTGTGCGGGAGAATATTCGCTATGGACAGTTGAATGCAACCGATGAAGAAGTGGAAGAAGCCGCAAAGCAGGCGAATGCGCATGCGTTCATCAGCAATTTGCCTAAAGGCTATGATACGGTGTTGACTGCAGGAGGAGAAGAAATTTCCCAAGGTCAGAAACAACTGCTTTCCATTGCCCGCGCGTTGGTGGCAGATCCAAAGTTATTACTATTGGATGAAGCCACCAGCAGTATCGATACTGTGACAGAACTAGCGATACAAGAGGCGCTGGAACGCTTGACTACAGGTCGGACAAGCTTCATCATTGCTCATCGCTTGAACACGATCCGTAAAGCAGACAAGATCTATGTGCTGGCGGACGGAGAAATCATGGAATCAGGCAGCCATGCGGAGTTACTCGAACGCAAAGGAATGTTCTACGACATGCTGAAAAATATAGATTGAACACAAAAAGCCATCTATCCAGTTAAAGATAGGTGGTGTGGATTTCAACCATATAGTGGCAAAAATACCGTTAATCTACGTTCCGGGCGGACGCTTTCCGGGGGACGTGGCTTGAGTCTCCTCGTCCGCTTCGCTACCTGCGGGGTCTCAAGGCTCACGCTGATATCCCCCAGGAGTCGCCGCCTTCCACTACGATCAACTGGCACAGTGTCCCAAATTCGGTGAGTTAATATTCCAATCAGGGAGAGAGAAAAGGGCATGAAGTAACGTCTCAATAGGAATAGAGCCTTTTCCGTCCTGACATACAAATACATATACTTTATCCAGTGAACTTTATATGTGCTGCGGTTCACTATCTAGGGGTTAGAGCGGAAGATGGGGCGACTCCGGAAGGATCAGCGTATGCCTTGAGATCCTGGACTGAGCGAAAGCGAAGCATTAGAAGCACACGTACTCAGAGGGAAGCAGCTCAAGCCACGCCCTCCAGAAAGCGTCCCCATCTGGAGCTCTAATCCTCGGATCGCAAGCCTAAATTGCTTTCATACACTTTCTTCAATGAAGCCAACGTAACTTAATCGTTTTGGTTTTGTGCAAAAATTAAGCCATCTATCCACTGTCGAATAAGCGGATAGATGGCTTCTTGTGTTACTTTTTCTCATCAATGTTAAGCGTCTTATCGTCAGTATACTTCACTTCAAGCTCGAACTCATCGTAATCATCGAGACCATACCATTTCAAGATTTCTTCGATCGTTTCATCTTTCGTCGTATCACTGTCTAGTAGGATTTCCATAAACATCTTGTGCATACTGTCAATTGCATCGTTGCCTTCTTTGTTCACTTCCTGAAACTCATTGATGTATTCCGCATCGGAAGGTTTGACGTCTTCATAATCGACTTCAATCTTCTTGCCGTCTTTCTTGATCGACAAATCGAAGTCTGTGAAACCGTAACCGTCCCCTGTGTTAATGGAACTGCCTTTATCTTCATCTTCGTAACCGATTGTCGGATCGTCATTATTAGGTGCCTCTTTTTTCGAAGAACAGCCTCCCAAAATTAAAACTGATGAAAAACCCACAATTGATACCATTCGTAAAAATGACATGAGCGCCACCCTTTCAAAGTTCATAGTACTTATATTATGACCTGAAAAGGCTGGAGCTAAACCACAAATTCAAGGTATGAAGAGAATAGAGTATGCCTAAATGCCTGGATTATCGATCTGTGCGCTGTAAAATGGAACCGAGCATTTGTCTGATCGGCAATATTTGATCATTCGGCAGACGAATCTTTCCGTGATAATAACCAACCATTTGATTAACTGACATCTTGCGAATACAATAACGATCAAGTGTATGTTGCTGGAAGAATGGTTTGAATGTTAAGTTGACATCATTTGAAAATTTTGATTGAATACGCCAAGGATTTAAGGGGTTTTCAATATTTCTTTCAAATAATACATCTTCGTGGATCTTATACATTGTCCCTTCCACAAACACTGCATTTTCTGTTAAGCCTGTGCCGTCTGTCCAGCCTCCGCCTAGATTCAAGCCCACTCGTTTTCCGCCTGTCCGTTGGGATGCCATCGCCCAGCTCCAATCCGTCATACTGCTCCAAACACCTCGGCCATAATCATGGACCGCGAAGCTGTAATAGGGATTGAAATCGTATCGTCGATCGCCAATTTTTACAAAGCCACCGGTAGGTAAAATGGCGTGTTTGGAAGTGAAATGGAAAATGTCGCGACTTTTTGGAATGACGACATTCAATGATTCATCTTTTTCAGGATGGATGATGTGCAGATCTGCATGCAACGTTTCGTTGTCGAAGTCAGGAATAGTGACAGACAGATGCGTTTCACCTTGCATGTGGACGAACTGAACAGTAAGTTGGTCATGAATGAACTTGATGCTGTTCAAAGGTTCTTCGGGCATTTTGACACGTCTACCCAGTGGCAAGGTCAGATACTTTTCATAGAATCGCTGGGTTTCGTAATCTAGTATGTAAATTTGACAAATAGCTTTATGGTCCAGATGAACAATTGACGTAGAAAATAATAAATCTTCTCCATAAATACACCAATAATTCCACCTTTTCTTTTTCATAAACTGCCCTTTGAGATTACTGATTACTAAAGGACTTCGGGCAAATCCAATTGACTCAGGATTGAGAAGACCCTTTGAATCGCATAATACCACGGATTCGGTCAGTTCTCTTTCTGCATGCTGCATCTGTCCTACCACCTTTCTTGCCTATTGTCTTTTCATCGAACACTTGCTATACTCTATATTGTATCAGAAACGAGGGGCATTAGCTCAGCTGGGAGAGCGTTGCGCTGGCAGTGCAAAGGTCAGGGGTTCGAGCCCCCTATGCTCCATATATAGAATAGCAGATGGCAGTTCTTGAAGAATTTCTTCGGGAACTGCCATTTTTTAATGATAAATAAATTCTGTTCTTACCCGATAAATCCTCAAAAATTAGAGAATTTATGATTATTTTATAATAGCTATTGTATATTTATTCACCATGTTGTATATTAAGTATACTAAAAGACATCGGTAGCAGGCTATAGCCAATTGAGTTAAAAAAATATTCATTGCACTATGAATATACTATTCAAACAGCTGTAGACAGCTCTCTTCCAATAACTTATAATTATTTTAATTTAGAAGATTGACATCACTTTAAAGAAAGAAGGGGAAACGAATGAAAAAGACAGTTTCGGCACTTTTACTCATTCTCGTATTAATTATTGCAGGCTGTAGTAATAATGACGGAGGTGGAGCAGGCACAACAGAGAAATCCACCTTAAAGAACATCCAGGACAAGAAGAAACTGGTGGTCGGGATCGCACCGGGTTATTTCCCTTTTGAGATGAAGAGCACAGAGGGCGGTTATGTAGGGTATGACATCGACTTGGCAAATGCAGTTGGTGAATGGTTGAAAGTTGACGTGGAGTTCAAACAATTCGTATTTGACGGCTTAGTACCAGCGCTCCAAACCGGAGAAGTAGATATGGTCATCGCAGGGATGACGATTCGAGGAGACCGTGCACTGGCGGTCGGTATGTCGGATCCTTACTACAAAACAGGTCAGGCGATCATGGTTCCAGCTGCCAATAAAGATGTTAAGTCTTGGGAAGAGCTGGACGTAAAAGGAAAGAAAATTGCAGTGGGCGTAGGAACAACAGGTGCGTTACTGGCGAAATCTCAATTCAAAAATGCTGAAGTCGTGGACTTTGAAGATTTCCCTTTAGCTGCTACAGCAATGGGTTCAGGACAAGCTGACGCAGTCGTTTACGATGAGCCGGCTATCGCGGTATGGCGCTTGGAGCATGAAGGACAAGTACATCAGGTAGAAGGTTTGCTTTCTGCTGAAAATCTGGGGATTGCTGTGAAGAAAAATGATTTTGAAACATTGCAATGGTTGAATTCATTTTTGCATGGCTACATCGATAGCCCGGAAGAATTGGAATCCAGAACGCGCTGGTTTGAAGAAAGTGACTGGCTGACGAAGGTTACGGAAGATTAATATGGGAAGCTATGATTATGACTTCAGTGTCATCTCTCAAAACAAGGATATTTTTATTGAAGGGACATTAAAGACGCTTGAAATTTCAGCGATTGCTTTACTCCTTGCTATTCCGATCGGTATTATATTCGGAATGGGCAGGATCTCCAGAAATAAATTTATCCGTCTAATTTCTTCAGCTTATGTAGAAGTCATGCGTGGCGTGCCGCTGTTAGTTTTACTGATTTGGATTTTCTTTGTATTAGGCCAATTTTTGAAGTTAGGCTCCTATTGGGGGGCCATCATCGGTTTGGCAGTTTTTACAGGAGCCTTCATTGCGGAAATCGTTCGTTCCGGAATTCAAGGTGTGCCGAAAGGTCAAATGGAAGCGGCCCGTTCTTCGGGTATGAGTTATTGGCAGGCTATGCGGCTCATCGTTTTGCCACAGGCATTCCGTCGAGTTCTTCCACCGCTTGCTTCACAATTTATCATGCTCATTAAAGACTCTTCACTAATTTCTGTAATTGGTGCAACGGAATTGACGTTGAATGCGAAAAACCTGGTCTCTACCACATTCCGTTCAATCGAAGTATGGACATTCGTTGGTTTTGTCTACTTTGCTATGACATTTACACTGTCCATGATTATCCGTGTTATTGAAAAACGACTTTTGTCGAGGGAAAATTGATGATTGCCGATGTGAAGGAGTGCCGTAAATGATTGCTGTAAAAAATGTCAATAAAACATTTGGTACGAATCAAGTGCTGACTGATGTTACGTTGGAAGTGCCTAAATCCCATGTAGTGGCGATTATCGGTCCGAGTGGTGCAGGCAAATCCACGTTGATTCGTACAATTAATGCGTTAGAACCAATCGATAATGGAGAAATCATTGTAGATGGGATCTCCATCCATGATAAAAAAGTAGATATTAATAAAGCGCGATCGGAAATTGGGTTTGTGTTTCAAAGCTTTAATCTCTATCCATTCCTGACTGCACTTCAAAATGTGACGTTAGCTCCAATAAACGTCAAGGGGCTGAGTAAAGGAGAGGCGGAGAAGAGAGGGAAAGAACTTCTGACTTCATTAGGCTTGGGTGACAAATTTGATGCGTACCCAAATAGACTGTCTGGCGGGCAGCAACAGCGGGTAGCGATTGCTCGAGCGTTAGCGATGGAACCTCGGGTGATGCTGTTTGATGAACCGACATCTGCACTGGATCCTGAAATGGTTACGGAAGTGCTGGATGCAATTCGTAAGCTGGCAGAAGATGGGATGACGATGGTGGTGGTGACCCATGAAATGGGGTTCGCGAAAGAGATCTGTGATGAAATCATTTTCATGGCAGAAGGAAAAGTCGTGGAACAAGCATCACCTGCCAAGTTTTTCTCACACCCTGACACAGAGCGTGCCCAAAACTTTTTGTCTAAAGTATTAAATCATTAATGAGCTGCCCTTTCTTGTCATATAGTTTGGCAAGGAGGGGTTTTTTTGTATGATCGATTGGCGGCTGTCCGATATGCAGATAAATGGTGGAATAGCAGAAATCCTGCTTTTCCGATCGTGGAGGATGATTGCACGAATTATATATCGCAGTGTTTATTGGCAGGCGGTGCACCGATGCATGGCTATCCGAACCGTGAAAAAGGATGGTGGATGCGCAATGGGACGTGGAGTTTCAGTTTCACCGTCGCCCATTCATTGCGCTGGTATTTAGCCACTTCTAAAAAAGGATTGACAGCTACGCAAGTCGGTTCGGCGGAAGAGCTCGGACTCGGTGACGTCATCGCCTATGACTTCCAGGGCGATGGGCGATTTGATCATTCGACCATCGTCACAGCTAAAGATGGCAGGATACCGCTTGTCAATGCCCATACTTATAATGCATATCACCGAACGTGGGATTATAAAGATTCGTATGCCTATTCGCCCAATGCCACGTATATTTTCTTCAAAATTAACGACAACTTTTCTTGAGTCACGGTCGTTGAATCGAAGTGTTTTCGCTTAGCCTCTAGTAACAACCTATATAGTTGGGGTATACTTGTAGCTAAATACTTTACTTACAAAGGAGAAGGTTGAGTTTGAATGAACAAGCATTATCGGTAAGAGAAGCCATTATCTCAAGGCGTTCGATCAAAAGCTTTAACGGACAGCCAATCGAACCTGAAATTATACCAGAAATTATAGAAGATGCCGTTTGGGCACCGAACCATGGAAACCGGAATCCTTGGCGCTTAGTTGTAGCAGCAGGCGAGCAATATGAGCAAATTCTGGACGTGTTGAAAGAATTCGGCGTGGCGAACTGGAAGCAGCTTTCGGATGAAGACTTAGAAAAGCAAATGAAAAAGTTTACGTCTGCCAGTGCAGCCGTTTTTGTTATCGTGCCTGAAGACGCTCGTCAAAAAGAGCGTCTAGAGGATTACGCGGCAGCTAGCATGTTGATTCAAAACATTCAATTGCTGGCATGGGATAAGGGAATCGGGACATGCTGGAAGACACCAGGCTTCCTGGACAACCCGAAATTCCGTGAACGCTTAGGTATACACCCCGGTGAACGAATCATCAGCATGCTCCAATTCGGCTATTTCGACGCAGCTCCCAAAGCCAACCCGCGCAAGCCTGTCGAAGAAATCATCACGTATTTCGGCGACAGTGAAGAAGATTCAGTGGAATAAACAAAAACAGGCTGCCCTTTTATTCAAGGACAGCCTGTTTTGACTTGTAGGAAAAATACGGAAATAGTTGGTCTGAATAGCGCTAGAGAGAAAAATAAAGCAAAATAATATGCTTGTTGTCCGGGGATTTCCGCTCCAGATGGGACGCTTTCCGCGGGGCGTGCGGTGAGCCGCTTCCTTCGCCTCGCTTAGTCCAGGGTCTCACCTGTCACGCTAATCCTGCTGGAGTCGCCCATCTTCCGCTTCAATCCGTATAGAGTGAGCTGTAAAACATAGTGAGTTCACTATACATAATGTCTTATCGCTTTATTAGAAAGAAAAAAGTTTACACCTTCACTAGTACTATTTTTTGTAATTACAAATAACCCCATACTAATGCTAAGAAAATACGCAATTTGATCGTAGTGGAAGGCGGCGCCCCCCGGAAAGCGTCCGCCTGGAATGTAGATCAACGGTGCCGTAACCGCCTGCCAATTCTTTTATCTACAGTACAGTGTTACTTCAAAGTCCAAGCTTTTCAACTTCTCCATAGTAGCTGCTGATCACACGCAAGCCCTTGTCGAAGTTTTCCAAATGAAAATGTTCATTCGGTGCGTGGAAGTTTTCTGTATCGAGACCGAAGCCCATCAAAACGACAGGCAAGTTAAGAATTTCATCAAAAGCAGCTACGATCGGAATGGAACCGCCGCCACGGGTATAAACAGTCGGTACACCATACACTTGTTCATAAGCTCTTCCTGCTGCTTGAATTACCTCGTGGTCATAAGGCGTCAAATAAGGTTTTCCTTTATCGAAATCGGTCACCGTCACCGTACAACCGACAGGCTCATGTTTTTTGATATGCGCGCGCAACTTATCGACAATATCATCAGGATCTTGATCGGGTACTAATCGGCAAGTGATTTTTGCCCCTGCCTCCGACGGCAGAACCGTTTTGATTCCTTCCCCTGAAAATCCACCGAATACGCCATTGATTTCTAATGTAGGACGAGCCCATGTACGCTCCGTATAAGAATAGCCGGGTTCGCCGGTAAGCTCCTTTACGCCGACTTCCTTTTTAATCGCTTCCTTATCGAAGTCCAAAGCTGCCCAGGCAGAACGCTCTTCGTCTGTCAGATCTCGAACTTGATCATAAAAACCATCAATCGCAATCGTACCTTCTTTGTCTCGGAACGAAGCCAAGATTTCAACTAAGGCGTGAATTGGATTTTGTACACCTCCGCCGTACAATCCTGAATGAAGATCTCCTTTAGGACCTTTCACATCGACTTGTACGCCGGCTAAGCCGCGCAGTCCGTAGCAGATGGCAGGTTGTCCGGGTCCGTACATTCCTGTGTCAGAAATGACGATCAAGTCAGCAGCCAGCTTTTCCTGATTTTCCCGAATATACGCTTCGAGGCTAGGGCTTCCGATTTCTTCTTCGCCTTCAATGATGAGCTTGACGTTAACAGGAAGTTTTCCGTCCAATTTCATCAGGGCCTCGATCGCTTTCACATGCATAAACACTTGCCCTTTGTCATCACTCGCACCGCGTGCATACAATTTATTATCACGGATGGATGGCTCAAACGGTGGTGTTTCCCATAAATGAAGGGGATCGACAGGTTGTACATCATAGTGACCATAGATTAGAATAGTTGGCTGATTCTCCGCATGCAGCCAGTCGGCATAGACGACAGGCTGCCCGGTTGTTTCCTCAATTGACACATTCTCAAGACCTGTGTCTTTAAAAGCGCTTGCCAACCATTCAGCAGCCTTTTGCATATCCGGTTGATGTACCGATAAAGCACTGATGCTTGGAATTTCCAAAAATGCTTTCAGTTCTTCCATGTGACGCTCACGGTT
Organism: Sporosarcina sp. FSL K6-3508; assembly: GCF_038615825.1. Classification (NCBI taxonomy): domain Bacteria; kingdom Bacillati; phylum Bacillota; class Bacilli; order Caryophanales; family Caryophanaceae; genus Sporosarcina; species Sporosarcina sp. FSL K6-3508. Next base: position 512,953 of record NZ_CP152016.1, read on the forward strand.
TTCTGTGAAATAGTGATCCAATGTTTGTAATGTACTCATGTGAAGCCCTCATTTCTGTACGTATTTTCTATTCCACAGTATAGCAGAATTTTATGAACGATAAGGTTTAGACGCTTAGTAAGAAGGGAAACGATGTGTAAAAGTGGGTGTGCAGGTCTGTTTCGAATTAACGGATCGTTTTGACTTTGTGCTATACTATTGAAATAAGAAGTTGTGAAATTTAGGGAATATCATATTTTATTAACTAAGCTTAATGAAGAAGATGCTGGGGGAGACGCAATTGTTTATTGCATTAGGACTTTGTTTGTTTTTGTCCTTCTTTTTATCGGGAAGTGAAACCGCTTTGACTGCTGTGAATCGCATGAAGATTCAGCTGCGTGCAGATCAAGGGGATAAGAAATCAATTAAATTACGGCAATTAATTTCAAAGCCGGATCGGATGATTACGGCCATATTAATCGGCAATAATATCGCGAACATTTTGATGCCCACAATCGTAACGATGATCGCAATTGATAAAGGCTTGAGTGTTGGGATCATGACGGGAATACTGACGGTGGTTCTGATTATATTCGGTGAAGTGCTGCCGAAAACGATCGCTGCTACTTTCGCGGATCGAATCGCTTATGTCGTTGCACCGCCCATTACATTTCTCGTTAAATTACTCATTCCATTGACTGCAATACTGGCCCTGTTTACCAATTTCTTCGTTCGACTGATTTCTAAAGGGGCTGTAACAGAAGCGACGCTTACGAAGGAAGACGTACGTTCTATGGTAGATATCGCATCTACTGAAGGAACGTTCGGTCAGGATGAATCGATTCGTTTGAAAGGTGTTCTGGACTTTCGTGAAAAAGATGTGATGGATGTGATGGAAACCCATCGGACGGATGTCATTTCTTTATCGATGGATTCCACATATGAAGACGTTCGAGATGTTGTACTGCAGTATTTTTATACACGCTATCCGGTATATGAGGAAAGTATCGACAAGGTTGTCGGTATTTTTTATTCGAAAATGTTGATTGAATGGTCGATGTATCCCGAGAAGAAGTTCTCAGAAATGATTGACCATGAACCTTTATTTGTCGTGCAGACAGCGAGTGTGGAATTGGTATTCAAACGCATGCTGACACAGAAAAAGCATATGGCCATCGTGCTGGATGAATACGGCGGAACACTGGGGATCGTCACGCAGGAAGATATTATTGAAGAGATGATTGGACAGGATATAGAAGATGAAACGGACGTTGAAGAAGAGTCAATGGTCTTTGAAAAGGATGAAAACTGTCTGGTGTGCCAAGGACGTCTCGGGATTGAAGATGTGATCGAGTTGCTTGATGTGGAGTTGCCGACCGACCATGAAACGATTGGTGGTTTTGTATTTTCGGAAATTGGACATATCCCCGAAAAAGGCGAGCAGTTCACTTTCGACTCTTTAGTATTTGAGATTGAAGAGATGGACAGGACGCGTATTCTGCGTTTGCGGATCACGAAACGCGAGGAACCAAAAGAACAAGAAGAGTTAATCGGAATTTAAACGTTATAAAGCAACCTTACAGAAATGTAAGGTTGCTGAAAGAGAAAGCAATAGTTAGTAAGGTAGATGTCTGACATAATAAAGGTACCAGTTCAAACGGAGGTACTTATTATGAATACTGACTTAAACGCATTATATGAAGAATATGGACGATACTTATATCATTTATGTCTTAAATTGACTCGAAATAAAGAAGAAGCAGAAGATCTCATGCAAGATGTTTGGGTGAAAGTGGTTCGATACAGTGGTGAAATGAACGAAGTCAATCGCATGAAAGCTTGGTTGACAACGATTTGTATGAATACATTCCGAGATCGCTACCGAAAAAATGTACGACACAGCCAGTACGTGATGAACCAGCCTGATACATTAGACGTTCCGCTTCTAGATTTGGTTCCCAGTGATGCAAAAACTCCTGTGGAATTGATTGAACAAAATGATATTCAAATGTTGGTTCAGCAGAAGATCGGACAGCTGGACGGTATCTACCGTAAGACTATCGAGTATTTCTACGTCAATCAATATTCATTAGTCGAAATTGCCGGTATCATGAAAGTGTCCATCGGCACGGTGAAGTCACGTTTGTTCCGTGCGAAGAAGTATTTGAAGGAACTATTAGTGCAGGACCAAGCAGCAACGGAATATGTTATGGCTTAAAGCTCACTTTTTGTGGGCTTTTTTTTTGCTGAAAAAGTACGTGTATGAGCGCGCGCAGTGGTTTTATGAGCGTGTTATGATCGCTTGAAGAGGGAGTATGAGCGCAAATGGACTATTCATGATTGTCGGCAACGAAAAAGGCTGTTCAGAAAGTTTGAACAGCCCCTTGGTGTTTTATTCTGTTGCTTCAGCCAGCTGCTTGTTCAACTCAGCTAAACGGTCTTCCATGCCGGCTAGTCGGCGTTCAGCGTTTTCGATCATCTTGCTGTGACCTGTGGATTCTAGTTTTTCGATATCGCCTTGCAAACCGATGTAGTCCATTTTGAGTTGTGCAATCTCTTGTTCGATTTGGTTTTTAGTCAATGGGAAAACTCCTATCTGCCATTTTCCCTTAGTGTAACATATCCGGATCTTGTCCGTTTTGGAAACTCCAATAAATAGCGGATGGCCTCCACGATTTTCTCCTCGCCATTGCCTACATTCAACTGAAGTTGACGCTTCACAGCTCGTTCTCTCCGTGCCTCATGCAATAACGGCTCCATGATGGCATTCAGCAAATTTGACTGTGTCACCTTACGACCGAGCCCGAGATGGATGAAGCCGTGGCTCTCTGTAGGGAAGCCCAGGTTTGATTCGAACTCGTTTTGGGCAAGGACAATACAAGGTACACCGATTGTTGCGACTTCATAAGGGGTATAGCAGGCATCGCATAAAATCATATCTGCCTGCGAATAAATTTCTGCCCGATTGTCAGGTGACCGAAGTACTTTCGTATTTCTGCGGCTGAGAGCCATCATTTGAATTTCACTGACGTCATGAGTATAATTTGAGCCAATTAAAACAGAGACGTGCAGAGGGATTTGTAATTGCTTAATATGTCTCAACGCGCGATAGGTCAGGTTACCAGGATCTTCGTCTCCAAATGAAATGACGAGATGCGGTGAAGAGGCGAAAGGCTTTTCCTTCAATCCTGCCTGGTGGTGCGGCTTGAGTGAAGCGTCTGCTGCAAACATTTCATGGCCGACGATGTAATGGTCTGGGAGCGGCTCATGTGTTTCTGCATATAATGTTTGGATGACTAAATCTGCAAGATGTCCTCCTTCGCCAAAATCATCGAAGTGCAGCAGACTAGGGACTAAATCTTGAAGCTTGGACACTTCTTCTTTATGGCTAACACCGCTGTCTCGAATTAAAAGGTCGGGTTGCAGATGGGTTATAAGCTGAATGAGGGAAGAAGGCCCTTCCACTGGATAACAAGCAAAATCACCTTCAGGAACTGCTGTTTCTCGATCATGCAGAAAGAAGACTTCTGCTTCAGTTTTCAAGATGCTTGCCAACGAGGCTGCACGTCGGAGAGGATAACTTCCTTTTCCGTCTGTTATAGAGAGATACATCGCAATTTTTTTTTTGACTTGTTGTTCGATTGGAACCACCCTTTCTGAACCTGCTACGTTCCTCTTAGCCTATGAAAATGGAAAAGAGTTTATTACAATGGGGAACGGTGGAATTTACTTGCTAGATAAGGAAGGAGGAGACCCTTGCATGTTTAATTCATTGTTGATGGATTTAATGTTTGTCGTATTGATTGGTGTAGGGTCCCAGTGGGTGGCATGGCGTACAAGGATGCCTGCAATTGTAGTTATGGCGATTGCCGGTTTGCTGGTCGGACCGATTTTCGGATGGATCAATCCCCAGCAATCGATGGGTGACTTGTATGGACCGATCATTACATTTGCAGTTGCTATTATTTTATTTGAAGGCAGTTTGAATCTGGACTTTAAGGAAATTAAAGGGTTTGGGCGGCCGGTTGCGCGAATCGTAACGATTGGCGCATTCATTGCCTGGATTGCAGGCTCATTGGCAGCGCATTATATCGCGGGACTTTCGTGGGAAGTGGCCTTCATTATCGGTGGTTTGTTCATCGTCACGGGTCCTACTGTCATTTTGCCTTTACTCAGGCAGGCTCGGTTGAAACCCCGTCCTGCAGCGATTTTGAAATGGGAAGGTATTGTAGTAGATCCATTTGGTGCGTTACTCGCTGTTTTCGCATTTGAAACTATAAAATTTATCAATGATGAAGTGACAGCAAAAGCGATGATGCTCTTCGTCGGAGCTTCACTATTTTCGGTCTTCCTTGGATGGGGAACGAGCCGCTTGTTAGGATCAGCGTTTGAAAAAGGCAGGATTCCAGAATATTTAAAAGCACCGATTTTATTCGGCCTCGTGCTGTTTGTCTTTGTGCTTTCTGATGAAATTATGCACGAGACGGGCTTGCTGGCTGTAACAGCAATGGGGATGACGATGGCGAATATGCGACTGACGACCTTGCAGGATATCCGGCATTTCAAAGAGAATATCTCCGTATTGCTCATCTCCGGAATTTTCGTCATGTTGACCGCCTCCCTTGATCCGCATATTTTAATTGAAATTTTGAATCCGAAGATCGTGCTTTATGTACTGGCAATGTTATTTATTGTCCGACCACTATCGATTTGGTTGTCAACGATCGGTACGGATCTAACGAATCGGGAGCGGACGCTGATCGGTTGGATTGCTCCTAGAGGAATTGTCGCCTTAACGGTGTCCGGTTATTTTGCGACCATTTTGCTGGATAACGGCTACGAGGATGCCGAACTACTGACGGCGTTGACATTCGCGCTCGTATTTTCTACTGTTGTCGTGCACGGTTTTTCAATTGGCTGGTTAGCCAAGAAGTTGAACTTGACGACACCGGAAGAATCTGGCGTTGTGCTCATCGGAAGTTCTCGTTTCGTAGCGGAACTTGCCAAGAACATTCAGGAGGCGGAACACCAAGTGCTGGTTGTCGAAGATTCTTGGGGCGGCTTGTCCAATGCCCGAAAAATCGGTCTCCCGACCTATATGGGAGATATTTTATCGGAGCATACCGGCTACCATTTGGACTTGACGCCGTATCGGTATATATTGGCGATGACTAAAGTGGACGTCTACAATTCTCATGTATGCGCAGACTTCACTCCAGATCTCGGGCGTGACTTACTGTTCCAAACGTCCACGCATAAACGCAGTGCAGGACAGCAGTTCAATTTAACGACCGGCCAGTTTCTGTTCACACCCAATTTATCGATCAACGAATTAGAAGAGCGCATGACCTCAGGCTTTGTTTTCCGTAAAACGTTATTAACGAATCAATACAGTTACACGCAGTACTTGCGGGAGAGGGATGACCAATCCATTTTACTGTATATCATGCGGGCTGATGGTGAGCTAGAGTTTTACACTGCAGAGAAAGAGTTGCAAGCACAAACTGGAGATACCATCGTCACGTTATCCACACCGAATAAAACGATCGAACGGACGATTGATCGTCTTGAAGGAAAAGACGGCAAATCCAACGTAAAAAAAGAGATGGTTGAAACTAAGTTTTCAGAAGAACCGACGAATGAAAAACCTGCTATCCCAGGAGAAGCTCCGCCAAAAATCAGCAAGACTGCGGAGTGATGCTTCCTTGGTAGAATGTTAAAAAGTACGCCTAACTGAACTGCACCCCAATTGTTAGACACAATCTAACAATTGGAGGTGCAGTTTTTTAATGACTAAATTTACAGCCGATATCAAATTAATGATCATTCAAAGATATGCTTTCAACACTATGCTTTTGATCGTAAAAGCTGTTCTACGTTACGGCTTTTCCTGCGGGATTAGCTCACCGCGAGCCCCGTGGAAAGCGTTCACCTGCAACGGAAATCAACGGATTTAACGTTTTACTTTGATCGTAAGTTATTTATTTCGATATATATAGCAGGTTTGTCTTTCCATTTATAAGGGTATCTACCCGAAATGAGAACTGCAAAGACTAGTAATTTTAACCTGTTCGATGAGGATGATTCAGAATAAAAAAGACTATGTCAAGTCAGTATGAAATAATTGATAATTAAGAATGCGTTCTTTAGATGGATTGGTTAATTAAATGACTTTGCGTAAAATAGTAAGTAAAAATCCTGAACGAAAATTTTAAAACGGAGGTGAATGCTATGAATGCTGTAATGGGATTTGCAAGCGCTGCCGAACAACTGCAACGATACGATGCAGTCCGCAGAAGGAATGCTGAAAATGCCTATGAACGGCAATCCGAGTTTCGCGAACACACAAATAAAACAAAAGAAGATCTAGAAGTGCTGTTACGCGGAGTACAAGAACCTGTAGAACAAGCGTCGGAAGAAAAATCGAGATTCCAAAAACTTGATGCCGGCCAAGTAAAGAATATTGCCATCCCGCTTGGAAACAATTTAGAAGAAACAATTGACCTATGGCGTGATGTTCGAAGAGAAGCATATTCTGTGCCAGAACCTACGACAGCAGATTACCAACTCGGCAGTAAGGCTTCAGCAAAAATTGCCCAGGCAGAATTGCAACTGGCCTTGCACAACCGTGCTAAAACTATTCGCGACCAAATGTCAGCTTCGAATGCTTTGTTTACGCCTTTAGAAGTCATGACCGACACAGGAGCGGATCACATCCAAAAACGTTACGACAACGCATTCTCCGCCTACAGTCTCCAAAACCAGGCGAAAATCAACCACTACCAAATTGAATCGCCAGCCATGAATATCAGTGTTTGATTGGAAAAACCGGTTGTGTCATTGTTATTGAAAAGCTATGTCTAAACTGGAGCCTATTTTGCTAAAACTTAGTGAAATGGGCTTTTTGGATTTACAGCGTCTCTAGTTAATTGGGGTCGAAGGTGGGCGAATCCAGTGGGCTCATCCCAAGCCTCACAGAAAGCGCTCATCTGGAACAGAAATCAACGGTGTTAAAGCTGATTTATGCGAAAAAGGAGACGAGAACTTGGCAAAGAAAAACAAATCTATCAAAACCAATGCAATCCGCATTATTGAAAGTGAACAGATTCAATATGAAACTCGCAGCTATGAAATAGCAGACGGTCACAACGACGGACTTTCCGTAGCGAGTAAAACCAACGAACCTGCGGAACACGTCTACAAAACACTTGTCGCCATGGCTAGCAAAACAGACTTGCTCGTATTCATCATTCCAGTATCCGACGAACTTGACTTGAAAAAAGCCGCAAAAGCAGCCGGCTTCAAAAAAATAGACATGCTGCCGATGAAAGAGCTAACGAAAGAAACAGGCTACGTAAAAGGGGGCTGCTCACCAGTCGGCATGAAAAAGGAATTCCCGACATTTATTGACCAGCAGGCACAAATCCTTGACTACCTGTATGTCAGCGCCGGTAAAGTCGGCTTGCAGATGAAACTTACTCCGAGTGACTTAGCGCAAGTGACAAGGGCCCAGTTTGTGAATGTGGTCAAAGATTGAAGTAACATTTCGAGGCTTTTCTGTTACAATAGATAGAGAGAGATTGTAACAACTAAGGAAAGAAGAATGTATATGCGCAATTTATTAGCTTGGAGATGGATTTTCTTCATCGGTGGAATGATGATCATGTCTCTTGGTATATCACTTACAATAAAAGGACAGCGTCTCGGAATCGGTCCTTGGGATGTTTTGCATGTTGGGCTGTTCCAAAATATTGGTTTGACGATCGGTTCTTGGAGTATCATCACAGGATTTATAATTGTTACGGTTACCTCATTGGTTCTTAGACAGTGGCCTAGATGGGGAACTTGGTTAAATATGATGATGATTGGGTTATTTATCGACTTTTTCAATTGGCTATTGCCCGATCTGACGTCACTGACTGCGCAAATCATTAGTTTTGTGCTAGGTGTATTGGTTCTGTCATATGGCGTAGGGATCTATGTCTCTCCAAATCTTGGAGCGGGACCGCGGGACAGTTTAATGTTATTATTCGTCGAGAAATTTGGCTGGAGTCTTCGATTGGTGCGTTCAGGAATCGAAGCGACAGTGACATTGGTCGGCTTTTTACTTGGTGGTCCGGTTGGGGTCGGTACGTTGCTGGTCGTGCTGTTTTGCGGACAGCTTATACAAATCGCCCTGCCACAGTGCCGTGAGATATTATTGAAGATAACAGATCAAGAGGACGAAAAAGTATTATGGCATTACAAGGGAGCATAAGCGGAGACGCTGTGCTTTTTTTTTATGCTTAAACATAGAATGAAAGGACGAAAGAAAGGATGGTTAGCATATACGGGCATATTACAGAATACATGGGAACGGCGTATACAGGAGAAGGCATCGTGCATAAATACGGGGAGCTTATGGAGGAATCCAGGAAGACCATTTTCCTGAAATGTCTGCCTACCCACTCCTTATCCCAAGCATTGAATGATTTAGCTATCTATTTTGTTAAAAGAGGCCATGCCGTAGATCGTTTCATGAATCCGGGACATGTGGATAAAACGGATGCGATCTTTGTAAAAGAATTAAGTTTATTAATCTTGCAAGCATCTCATCCAATTTCATTTGAACCGGTGGATTTAGGCGGGCGTCATAAAGTATTCTGCTTTTATGATGTCTACCATCAAGAACACCTTTTCCAACAGCACGGTGAAGTGGGCAATTTGCTGAAAGAGGGAAAAAGCAGCTTTGAAAAGTCTTTGGTTGCACTGAGAGAAGCAAAAGCGATCCATGATGAGTGGGAAGTGGCCAATATTCAACGAATGGATTGGGAACGCCTCACAGAAATAACGGAAGAATTGAAGGATGAAATTTTCGGAACGATTGAACTGGCAAAAGAAGCGCATATATCCCATCGTATCGTGGGCTCATTATCCGCTGGCAAGGCGCACGATTTCATACCGTCGATTACGAAGCGAATGCGGCGTCGATTGCTGATCAAAGGTTTACCAGGTACAGGGAAGTCGACGATGATGCGCGCGCTTGGCGAAGAGGCAGAAAAAAGGGGAATAGATGTGCTCTACGGCTGGTGTGGTCTTGATCCGGCGAGTATCGATCTGGTCCTATTCCCTGAGCTGTCCATTTGTCTTTTCGATGCAACAAAACCGCATGCCTATGATGCTGAAAGTCCTCGCGACGAATTAGTGGATATTGTTTCGTTATGCGCGGAGGATGAGAAGATTGAGAAAGAAATTGAAGATATCCGCTATCGTTATCAAGAGAAGATCGCAGACGCTGGAGGCTATATGCAAACAGCCATGAAAGCACAGAACAGCGCCAGAGTACAGATGGACCGTACGTTAAACATTGAAGAGTTTGAGGGGAAATTAAAAAGTCTTTATGCGCTGATTAAAGCGATGGATGGGAATTAACATATTCCATGAAAGTAACGCACCAAATATTTATACCACCGCACCAATCGAGCAGATTAGCGAGCGAAATGAATCTCCGAACGCACCAAAATTGCCCCATGCCGAACCAAAAACGACAGGCACCGAACCAATCCACGATACTACCGCGCCAATGCTACTTCTGTAATCCATCTCATTGCAAAAAAACCGCAGAACTTCTGCGGTTTTTTTAGTCGAATTTATACGTATAAAAGGCTTCGTTGTGAAGCCAATCGAGTGCTTCTTCATCATCTTCAGCCCAACGCTTTTCCATATCGGGAAGCATCCAAATAGTTTGGGAAGCATGCGCTCGCAAAGTAGCGATTTTCTTTTCCCGCATATCAGCAGTATGGTGAATTACGTCTGGTTCACCGATTTTCTCGACCGTATCATTGTCGAACGCCTTGACATATAACGTAGGGCGCTTCGCTTCAGGAATCCGCCTCACAGCATCCACGACAGCCAGACCTGTAGCATTGTGATCCGGATGCACAGCTAATTGAGGGTGGAATGTGATAACGAGAGAAGGGTTTAATTCCTCAATCAAATCGGTCATCATCTTGATCAGTTTTTCAGGATCCTCGAATTCAACCGTTTTGTCACGTAATCCCATCATCCGCAAATCCGTCAGTCCCATAGCCGCACAAGCATCCAATAATTCTTGCTTGCGGACTTGCGGCAGCGTTTCGCGGTTGGCAAATGGAGGGTTCCCTAAATTCCGCCCCATTTCACCGAGTGTCAGACAGGCATATGTAACAGGCACGCCCATCTCAATATATTTTGAAATCGTTCCCGACACGCCAAACGCTTCATCGTCAGGGTGAGGGAAAATGACCAATACATGTCGTTCTTTCTGCAACATCAAAAAATCTCCCTTCTTAATAAGCAAATGGCGTTTCGCTAATCTCAAGCGCAACGGCAAGTTTGCCGTCAGGTCCCAGACCCGCCATCAATAAACGATCATGCTCATCCATCGTATAATGTGTGATACCTTGTGCGTAAATCCAGCCACTCGGCAATTTTAGTCCGATGCGGTGAGGGGAGTCGCCCGCAACTTTTCCAAGTTCGTAGCGAATCACGATATTGCGGATAAAGGCCCCCGCATTAAAAAAACCTTCTTGAAAATGAGAAGCATACGATCCATTTGTCGTCTCCAAATGAATGTATACGTCCTTATTAGCAAAGGAGTCCAGTAACTCCTGCAAATGATTTACTTCAACAGTTTGCATACCCATCCTCCTATGTAGCGCGGTAATTCACGAACTGCAGACAAATGACTGCACAAATTATGTGCAATGATTTGTCTGCAGTCCATCTAGTATCAGTATATAGAAAGTCTCGTTTGAATGCGATTAGATGGCTCACAAAAAATTTGAGTGCAATTTTCCTAAACTTATTTAAATGAAGCCTATTGCTAAACCTCCCGATTACATGAAATTCCATAGAATTACATTAGCAGCCAATGAAACTTATTACCTTGTGAAACGTACAAATAGTTGTAGATTTATCAGGTATTTTGTCTGCTAGTGAGACGCCCTATCTCACTTTATTATAAAGAAAGGTCGTGAACCATGAGCAAGCATGATTCATCTGGGCGACAGAAAAAAGAAATCGAACTGGCGGAAGCTCAATCAGCCGTCACGGTCGATGAAATAAAGAAGCCTAAACGCAAGCGCAAAACAGGATTCTGGAAACTGGGACTAACTCTATGGTCCTCTTGGAGAAAAACCTACCTCTCCCTCATCCTACTGCTCGTTGCCGCTATCATTATCCTGCCGATCGCCGGCTTCTATCTAATAAAACTTGGCTCCACTTTTACCGAACAAAAAGGTGCTTTCGTCGAACAGGTACAAGAACTGCAAGAACTGACGACAGCCGAAGCTTACACGAAAGTATTGGTAGAACGTACAGACAATGAATTATTCGGCCAAAGCATCGGCGTCAACTTACCGGGCACAAAAAGAAATCTACTGGTCGTCATCCCCGGATCTGTGAAAGCAGGGATTGACCTCAGTGGCATAACTGAAAATAATTTGAAAATAGATGAAAACGAGAAGACAGCTCGTTTAACTGTACCGGCAGCTGAATTTCTTGGAGGAGCAGAAATCTTCTTCGACCAAGTAGAAGTTTATTCGGTAGCAGGATTATTTCGCGGAAAAGCGGATATAGAAGAAGGATACGAACTTGCTAACGAGGCGAAGAACTTGATCCTGGAAGAAGCATCTGAACAAGGCGTCCTACAGACGGCTGAGCGCAATGCTGAGAAAACATTGAAAGATATGTTTTCATTCGCGGGTTATGAGTTGGAGATTGAATTTGAGGAGTGATGCAGATGCAACCTAAATTCCACAATGATTGGGATACGGTGCTGAAGGATGAGTTTAATAAGCCGTATTATCAAACGCTACGGAAATTTTTGCAATCGGAATATGCTACACATGTTATTTATCCGCAAATGCAAGATATGTGGACCGCTTTTGAGTTAACGTCCTATCATGACGTTCGCGTCGTCATATTGGGGCAAGATCCTTATCATGGTCCGAATCAAGCACAAGGGTTGAGTTTCTCTGTCCAGCCTGGCGTTAAGGTTCCACCTAGTCTTCGCAACATTTTCAAGGAGTTGTCAACGGATATCGGCGTTCCTATCCCTGACAGCGGCACGTTGACAGGTTGGGCTAAACAAGGCGTACTTTTGTTAAATACAGCATTGACGGTGCGTGAAGGCGCAGCTGCTTCTCATCGCGGGAAGGGGTGGGAACTGTTTACAGATGAAGTGATCCGTAAATTGTCTCTGCGCAGGGAACCGATTGTCTTCATTTTATGGGGGCGACATGCACAAGAAAAAAAGGCTTTGATTAACCGCAGGCGGCATGCGATCATTGAATCCGTACATCCAAGCCCATTCAGCGCAGCACGCGGATTTTTCGGCAGCCGGCCGTTTTCTCAGGCGAATGACTATTTGCGGAAATGGGGGGACCAACCGATTGATTGGTCCAAAACATCAGCAGAACAGTTAAACAGATAGAAAGGAAGTGGTATAATGGCGGTCAACTGCTTTGAGTGTCAATATTTCTACACGACATGGGACCCAGCGAATCCGCGAGGTTGTAAAGCATATGGATTTAAGACCAAAATGTTGCCATCTATCGTTGTCAAGCGCTCGTCAGGTATGGAGTGCTTGAAGTTTGAACCGAAAAAGGGAGCGAGATTCCGATGATTTCATCTGACCAACTGCTGAAGGAAATGGAGCAGCAAGTCCGTTTGGCTAAACATGCGGCAAATGAACAAACGCGCAGAGAAGCGGTCTATGCTGTGCGGGCATTATGTAATGTACTGCTGAGCGACAATGCATCAGCTATTAACACACCCACTATTCCTGTAGCATCTTTTGATAGCGCGCCTTCAACAACCAAGATGATTTCCACATTACAAGAACAACCACTGCGTGAAGAAGACGCAAATGGGGAGTCGTTGTTTGATTTTTGAATGAATATGGTAGAATATAGTATAGTAAGTTATTGACAAGTTGCGAGAAAGAAGGAATTATCATGCCATTTTTTATTATAGCAGGGGCCATCAATGCCGCCATCGCAGTGGCATTCGGGGCGTTTGGTGCCCATGCTTTGAAAGATCGTCTATCTGAACATTATTTGGCCGTTTGGGAAACTGCTGTTCAGTATCAAATGTTTCATGCCATCGGATTGCTGGCAGTGGGCATTTTGATGAGCAGCACATTGCTTGGACCATCAACCCAATTAACATGGGCTGGTTATTTACTGCTTGCAGGTATTATCATTTTTTCAGGCAGTCTTTACGCGCTTAGCTTATCGGGAGTCGGTATTTTAGGTGCAATCACGCCAATTGGCGGCGTGGCGTTCATCGTTGGCTGGATCATGCTGATTTTAGCTGCAATTAAGTTCGGAAACTGAAGTTTTTCTTCAATATGAAAACAACCGCTCATTGCATAGGCAATGAGCGGTTGTTTTCACATGGACTTACGGTGTTTGATCAAAGTAATTCAATTCCTCATCGAATTCTGCATAATCAAAGTAGATCATTGGGAATAAGTAACGGCGTCCCGTGTTCGTCTCACTGAGGATCACGTGATCTCGTCCGGCCGCCTCGACCAATCCGTTGACGGCTATTGTATTCTCGCCAGCATTTACGGCATTCTCGAATGAAAAATGAAAGACACCAGGTTTCCCTCTGTTTAACCTCAAAATATTTTCGATGTACGATTCCTCTCTGAATGGAGGCGTGTTTGGTCTGCCGCTTGGGATGGTCACTTGTGGCGGCATCATTTGTTGTTGACCATAGCCGGGATTCCAATAATATTGAACCATTTCAACATCCTTTCTCTAAATGAGTGGGCAGTCTTGTTCCGTCGGGGAGTAGAAACAGTGCGATTTGAAGCGACCGGTATTCCACTGGTTGTACCATTGGGCTGGGCAGTCTCCGGTTGGCATGAAAAACCACAGGGAGCGTTGGGCTGGGTGGAAACGTTCTCCATCGATCGTGCGTTTCGCTAGTTTGCGATCACGTTCCCGCGCACGCTGATAAAAATAACTTTTCGTAGTGGCCTCGAACCCTCCAGGTCGTTGGTATACCATATCATCGAGCGAACGAATGCCTTTAAAATCCAGACAATTGGCACGCACACGATTGACACCAACGTTTCCAACCATGAGCATCCCCAATTCACCTTCGCCTTCCGCTTCCGCACGCATTAAACGAGCGAGCAAATCGATTCCTTTTGCATTTGTCGCGATGACAGCCAAAGCAAAACCCCCTTGCTTGTATCCTATGTACGGAAGAAGCAAGGCATGACAAAAAATTGGACGGGGATTTCTAGTGTATTGGGTAATGCTCGATTCCAGTCGACAGAAAGGGGTTAGTCATCAGACGCGAGAGGGACAAACAGCTTTATGAGCGGCTTGGTGCGGCCTTATGATCGTGGACAGACAAGTGATGTAATAAAAGAACAAAAGCTGCCCAGGGCATCATTTTGCAATGATGTTCCGGACAGCCCTGATTGCTCTCTTATTTCACTTCAAAAAATGCAGCTCGTTTGTCATCTTCTAGAATCGTACCGATAAAGAATGAACCAAACACGCCGTAACGCGCGCTCACTTCGTCAAAACGCATTTCATAGACGAGTTTCTTGAATTGCAGCACGTCATCGGAGAATAGTGTGACGCCCCATTCGTAATCGTCAAAACCGACAGAACCGGAAATGATTTGCTTCACTTTTCCAGCGTAGCCGCGACCGATCATGCCATGGCTGCGCATTAAGCTTTTGCGATCATCCATATTGAGCATGTACCAGTTATCGTCGCCTTCGCGTTTCTTATCCATCGGGTAGAAACATACATATTGACTGCGTGGCAGTTCAGGATACAAACGGCCGCGCACATATGGATTTTGATACGGGTCTTCATCTGATTCGCCAGCTAGGTAATTTGATAACTCTACAACAGATACGTAAGAGTAAGCCGGGATTGTGTAATCTGCAATCGTTAGTTTATTGAATTCTGCTTCAAGCTGCTGTAATTCATCCATTGTCGGACGTAATGTCATGAGCATGAAATCGGCTTTTTGCCCAACGACTGTATAAAACGCGTGACTGCCTGTTTTCGCTTCATCTGCCTGTTGCAGACGCTCCAAATAGGCTAAGAATTCATTGACTGCTGCTTGACGTTCTTCTTTTGAAATTAACTTCCAAGAAGCCCAGTCCATTGTTCGAAAATCATGAAGTACATACCAACCGTCTAATGTAATTGCTGCTTCATTCACTTGAATTCAGTCTCCTTTAACTACAAAATGTTTTCTCATTCAAGTGTAGCATAAACAGACTTTAGACAGTAAGAATTAAGATGGTGGTAACTCCGAAGGTATGACAAAATTGTGCCTGCACACAAAAATGTCTGAAATTTTCGTAAGTAGTAGTGAATTCTACAATTAATTCAGGTATGATGAATAGGAAAATATAACAGAAAGTGGGGCTTACACATGGCAGATCTTTTTGATGGAATTCGAGAGCGATTGGAAGGAAAGGGAAAGACAATTGTATTGCCGGAAGGGGAAGACGTTAGGATACTTGAAGCAGCTGTACATCTTCAACAAGAAGGTATCGTGAAACCGTTATTACTGGGCGATGAAGAGGCGGTCGGGAAAGCGGCAGAAGAAGGCGGTTTCGACATTAGCGAAATAGAGCTAATCAATCCTGCAAGCGCTTCCTATTTTGATGAGCTGGTCGAAAAGTTCATGGAGCGCCGCGGCGGGAAAGCAACGCTTGAGCAAGCACGTGAGCAAGTGAAGGATGTAAACTATTTTGGAACTATGTTAATCTATACAGGACGTGTAGACGGCTTAGTGAGTGGTGCAGCCCATTCGACAGCGGATACGGTACGCCCGGCTTTGCAAATCATTAAAACGAAACCTGGTATAACGAAGACAAGCGGCGCGTTCATTATGATGAAGGAAGAACAGCGTTTGATTTTCGCAGATTGTGCAATCACAGTGAATCCTTCAGCGAATGAATTGGCTGAAATTGCAGTGGAAAGTACAAAAACCGCAAAAGCATTCGGTATCGATCCACGAGTTGCGATGCTATCCTTCTCGACAAAAGGTTCTGCCGTGACGGAAGAAACTGAAAAAGTGGTTGAAGCGGCGAAGATTGCACAAGAAATGGCACCTGAATTGCTGATTGACGGTGAATTCCAATTTGACGCGGCTTATGTTCCAAGTGTGGCGGCGAAGAAAGCACCCGAATCCGTTATTAAAGGCGATGCGAATGTCTTTATCTTCCCGACATTGGATGCGGGAAATATCGGATATAAGTTGACGGAACGTTTAGGTGGATATGAAGCGATCGGACCGATATTGCAAGGCTTGAATGGGCCTGTAAATGATCTGTCACGCGGCTGTTCTGCGGAAGATGTTTACAAATTATCACTTATTACAGCAGCGCAAAGCTTATAAACCGCAAAAGCCAAGATTGTGAAACGTCTACATACATATTAGATGAACAACAGTGGGAGAACTGGACATGTCACAATATAAAAATTTATTGAATCAATCTGCTTGGCGTTTCATTGACGAATCCATCACGGCGCGCAGTAGATCTGCGCTGGAATCTTTTGCGATGGATGATGCATTGTGCCAATTGGTAGGCCAGCAGAAAAGTGTGCCAGTCGTTCGGACATGGGTGCATGATCGAACGATTGTGTTAGGCATACAAGATCATCGCATGCCTTTTATTCAGCAAGCAATTGAAGGAATTGAACAGAATGGGTACCAAGCGATCGTACGTAATTCTGGCGGTCTGACAGTGGTACTCGACGAAGGTGTACTGAATGTTTCATTGATTTTTTCTGAGGAAAAGTCCGCAATCGATATTCCGGTAGGCTATGAGGCAATGCTTGCTTTTGTAAAACTACTGTTCCCTGAATTAGGCGAGCAGATTAAAGCCTATGAAATCGTCGGTTCGTATTGTCCTGGCTCTTATGACTTGAGTGTCGATGGTAAGAAGTTCGCCGGTATCTCGCAGCGGCGTTTGCGCTCAGGTGTGGCTGTGCAAGTGTACCTGTGCATAGAAGGAAGCGGAGCAGAACGGGCGAAGGTGATCCGGGAACTCTATGAAATCGGATTGCAAGGGCAGCCGACAAAATTCAGTTATCCTGATATCCAGCCGGATGTGATGGCGTCTCTATCGGAAATTCTCGGTACTCAGTTGACGGTTAATGAAGTAGTCATTCGTCTGCAATTGTTGTTGAGATCCTTGACCGATGATGTACAGCATGGCGGATTAACGGATGAAGAACTCGATTTGTACGGTTTTTATTTGCAGCGCGTTTGGGATCGGAATAAAAAAATGTTGTCTTGAAACAGAAAAAAGAGCTACCAATCAATGACTGATTGGTGGCTCTTTTGATGACACTAGATTGCCATTAGGCTCCATCGTGAAGATTGGCGCCACATGCTCGTTTTCTTCGTTGAGCGCAATGAGTCTGCGCGCACGATTCATGATTTGGACGAATTGTTCGTAATCGTCTTTTAATGTACGATTCTCTTTTTTCAATCCTTCCAATTCTGCTTCCATTGCTTTTAACTGTTCTGTCGCAGTTTTTGCCGTCTGTTTCCAGCGAAGTGCGTCTGTGTCGGCACCGCCGTTATGATGCATGCGAATCAAATACGCGATTACAGTATCAAGCGATAAAGCGGAAAGCGGAACTTGAATTTTTTCTTGGCCTTCTGCTCCTGCTTCTGAGCTGTACATTTGCTGGTTGCGTCTTTTAAAATCTGTACCTAGCACACGCAGCGTCTGTTTTCTCTCTTTCTTCGCTTCTGCCAACTCACCCTCGTATTCTCTTCGCACAACCGCATTCCATCTAAAGCCACATGCCGCTGCCGTCCTGTTTAGTGCGTCCCCAACTTCCTCGAACGCGCTCAATTGCGTACTTCCTTCTCTTACATGTCTAAGCACCGTCTCTGCCAACAGCTCGTCATCTTGCTCCAACCATGCATCTTGTCTAACTTTCACCATCTCCATGCCTCCTGTCTTGTACTCTCTTTCTACTGCCATTATGGACAGACAACGAAACATTTATTCAGAGACTCACAAAATTCTATGAAATTTGTATTGTGCAAAAGCGGAAAGCGCCGTTTTGAGAGGGTTTTGGGTCGTTGCTCGACTTGTTTTGGACTTCGTATATAGAAAGGGTTGCACATTGTCACCGCTTCGCCGCTGGGGGATTGCCTCCCGCCATAAGCCAGCTAGCGAAAGGCGTGCTAGCTGTCTTACGGCTACGGCCGACCCCGCAGTTGCGGCTCCGCTGGTGTGGTGGGGAAAAATGAGTGTGGTGTTTTAAAAGGAAAAAATGATTTCTGCAAGCGTTGAAGTAAGTTTAGCAACATCATTTAGTTATAGTCTGTCTCGTCGCTCGAACTTTTAATATATCCAAGACAGATAAAGGGTTGCACATTGACCGCTTCGCCGCTGGGGGATTGCCTCCCGCCATAAGCCAGCTAGCGAAGGGCGTGCTAGCTGTCTTATGGCTACGGCCGACCCCGCAGTTGCGGCTCCGCTGGCGCGGTTGGGATATATGAGTGTGGTATTTAAAATAGAAAAAATCGGCATTCGTAAGTACGGAATTGTGTATAATGACAACACTTTATTGATTGTCTCGAAGCCTGTGCGAGTAACTACTTAGTAGTCAGAGCTAGCTTTTGTAAAAACAGATTACCTATTCCTTCTACTCATCAAACGAAGGCGCCTTACAAGCGGTAGGCGGAGCGATGAGACAGGCAGGCGACCTTCCTGACTGGCTTATGGCGGGAGCCATCCGCCAGCGCCGAAGTGTGTTCAGTGACATTACTTTATTCTCGACTTAGTATCTGGTAAGTCTCACAAAATGGTTTTGCTAGAAGGTATATCACCTGCTTACAATCACCATTCGCCAGCGCCGCAGTATATTCAGTAACGTCACTCCTGCCAGCCACACACCAATCTTTTACACGTCGTAGGAACACAACGCACAGAAATTGATCTAAAATCCGCCATTGAGTCTATGTCACCTTTCGTCGTTTTTTGCTATACTGGAAAGAATGAAGGATGAGGTGACGACATGGCGTACGAAAATGAAAAACTGCCGGAAGAGAAAGTCTTCAAAGATCCGGTGCATCGCTACATACACGTTCGTGACCGCGTAATCTGGGACGTCATCAACACGCGTGAATTCCAACGGCTGCGCAGAATCCGCCAACTCGGCACGACTTATTTGGTGTTCCATGGCGCAGAACACAGCCGCTTCCAGCACTCGCTGGGGGTCTATGAAATCGTTCGCCGCATCATCGACGACGGCTTCAGCGGACGCGCTGAATGGAATGAAGAACAACGACTCGTCACCCTATGTGCGGCCCTTTTGCATGATTTAGGACACGGTCCGTTTTCTCATGCATTCGAAAAAGTGTTCAATTTGGACCACGAACACTTCACACAGGAAATTTTATTGGGTCAGACAGAGGTACACGAAGTGCTGAGCCGGGTATCACCTGACTTTCCGCAAAAAGTAGCGGACGTCATCAACAAAACCTATCCCGATAAACTTGTCGTCAGCTTGATATCCAGCCAGATCGACGCGGATCGGATGGACTATCTGCAGCGCGACGCTTATTATACAGGCGTTTCCTACGGTCATTTCGATATGGAGCGCATTTTACGTGTCATGCGGCCGACAGAGGAACAGGTCGTCATTAAAGAGAGTGGCATGCATGCAGTGGAGGATTACATCATGAGCCGCTATCAAATGTACTGGCAAGTGTATTTCCATCCGGTTTCCCGCAGTGCCGAAGTCATTTTGATGAAAATTTTGCATCGTGCGAGATACTTGCACGAAACAGGGTATGCATTTACTCAAGAGCCCACACATTTCATTTCGTTCTTCGAGAAGGAATTTAAGTTGAAACAATACATAGCACTCGACGAAAGTGTGTTATTGACGTATTTCCAGCTATGGATGGAAGAGGAAGATCCGATACTCTCGGACTTGTGTGATCGCTTTGTCAATCGGCGTCTGTTTCAATATGCCGAATTCGATCCGGCTTCCCAATATATGAAAATCGGCGAACTTATGAAATTATTCCAACAAGCGGGACTTGATCCGGAGTATTATTTAGTGACGGATTCTTCATCCGATTTACCTTACGATTTTTACCGGCCTGGCGAAGAGAATGAGCGCGTGCCGATTTATTTGCAAATGAAAAATGGAGATTTGCGGGAACTGTCACGGATGTCCGATGTCGTCGATGCGATTTCAGGTAAACGAAGGACAGACCATAAGATTTACTATCCCGAAGACATTTTGATGGATGGGTCGAATTTATTGCATGAGAAGATTTTGGAAGTGTTACGAGGTTAAGAGAGGGGTTGCGCGAGTTGCTGCAAGAGCATGCAAAAATCGTTCAGTTTGTGTCGTTGGCGAATGAAGTGAATGGCCGCAAGAAAATGCAGAAGATGATTTATATCCTGAAGAAGATGGACTTCCCGTTTGCGGAAAAGTACGAGCTCCATATGTACGGTCCGTATTCGGAGGAGTTGACGCTGCGTGTAGAGGAATTATGTGAAATGGGTTTCCTGGCAGAGCGTTTTGAAGACAAGGGGTCATACAAGCAATATTGCTATCAAGTGACAGATGAAGGGTCAAAGTTCCTTGTCACGGCAGAGGAGCCGAGAATGCAGTTACCTGACTGTATCGAACGATTGAATGGCAAGTCATCTCGTTTTCTCGAATTGGTTTCGACGTTGTTGTTTTTCGATCAGCTGGACAAAGATGAGCAAATTACCAAAGTGCGTATCGTGAAAAACAAATTGAATTTTACAGATCAAGAAATGGATCAAGCTTTCGCGTTTATTGAAGAATTACAAGCTTGTTCTGCGAGCTGAATCGACAAAGAAAAAAAGGATTCTCGAGATGAGAATCCTTTTAACGTATCATTTATTGGTCGCTTGCTCTGACGCCGCCCTTGGACATATGGTTCTTCGGCATTTCTTCGATGTAGACAACGACATTTTCGGAAGGTGCACCGGTTGTTTCGACTACAGCTTCGGTTACTTTTTCACAAAGTGCACGTTTTTGTTCATCTGTGCGACCTTCGAACATTTTTACTGTTACGAATGGCATTTTGCTTCCTCCTTAGCAGAAAATTCAGGTATAGTACATATAATAACAGAGATGGAGGGAGATTTATATGGCGAGTGAGCAAAACTCCAAGCCGAAGTTAGGCTTTACGATTATTAAAAATGACCCGACAGATGGCCATAAAGGATTTGGCATCGGATCTTTGTCATTAGAAAATATTTCACCAGTGATTATTGATGTGGAAGCAGGCACCGCGCAAGTAGAAATGGGGGCAATGCATGCCCGCAGTGATACAGAACGAGGAATCAAATTTACGATCAATCGCGAGGATTCAGAAGGCGGAAAACCGTATTGGCTCGTTTGGGTAACAATTGATTACCGCGAGGAAGGGCCTTATTACGCTGGTGTCACAGCTTGTGAAATGGTCGTCAATCGCGAAAGAAGACGTGGCTATAAAGTTCTGGCCGATCATGTGAATCGTATGGATAAATCAATGAAACGACATATAATGGTGGATGATATGGATGACTGTTCTAAGAAGATTTTAGCGGACTTCTTGCAAACGCATAATATGGAACTATGGGAACGCAGCACACCGGAACTGCATGAAGGTCTGCGCACGGAGTAAATCGTTGACCAAGGGAATAGTACCGGCAGATGTCCAGTCAAATACGTCAAAGATGTGACAATTTGTTTTGGACTCTCTTTGAGGTTGAATGTCTGCTGGAAAGGAAGTAAACTGAACATACAGCTTTGCTGCTGTAAACTAGGACAACTATTGCAGATTCATATTGTGTAAGGAAGCCACAAAACCCAAGCGGGCGAATTTATACAATTGGTTTGCTATAGTCAAAAAAGCCTCACTCTCCGCGGATTCGGAGAGCGAGGCTTTTTTCTTTTTAAAAATATAGCTGATTGAAAGAATACGTCGCAGACAGAATCTATACATTTACTCGAAAAATGAAAATGGGAAAAGCTCCATCTTTGAATTTTCCTGTTCTCCGGAATTTTGCTCGCGCAACGAACGATCGGTGCATAGTTTTTTCGGTACATCCTTATCACGGACGTACATAAGTCGCTGCTTTGTGCATTCATTGACCGCTATGCCGCCCGTTTCGATATCCACGATCACTCCTTGGACTCCGGATGGAGGCAGAAACGGTTCGGGTGTGCTGCCTTCGTGTACTTTCTCCATAAAATCAATCCAAATCTTTTTCGAAGCGGCTTTGTCGTTCAAGTCTTCGAGTTGTTTTCCCCGGTCAAATCCCGTCCAAATCCCCGCCGTCAATGAAGGGGAGAAGCCGATCAAGTATTGGTCGGAAATCGTCGTGCCGGATTTAGCTGCATAAGGCCGTGATTGCTTCGGGCGCATGGACAAACCTGTAGCGGATAAATAATCGCTGAATACCGGATCGAACATCCCCGTCATTAAATGCGTCAGCACGAAGGCATCTTGTTTCGATAGGATCTGTTTAGGTTTCTTTTGCTCATATTCATAAACCACTTTCCCGGTTGAATCTGTAATCGACAACACCATTTGCGGTTTGACTTGAACACCTTCTGATGCAATCCGATTATAGGCAGTCGTCATTTCCAACAGTGTCACGTCAGACGTTCCGAGTGCAACTGCAGGGGATTCCTGGAACGATACGTCGATGCCGAGACGCTGTGCCATTTTGGTGTACTGTTTATAGCCAATTTCCTCCAACGTTTTCACGGCATAAATATTATCCGAAATCGCTATAGCCTGTGCCAATGAAATCGGCTTACCTGCGAATTTCCCATTAATATTGCTCGGTTCATACGTTGAGCGACCGTCATCATACGTGAAGATGGTCTTCTCCGCAGTCATAAACGTCAGCGGGTTGAATCCTTTTTCCAGCGCGGCGGCATACAAGATCGGCTTCATCGCGGAACCAGGCTGTCGTTTCGCTTGTGTGACCCGGTTAAATGAGCTTTCCGCAAAATCCACACCGCCGACCATCGAGGTGATATAACCGGTGTCTGCCTCCATGGATACGAAACCGACTTGCAATTCGTTCTCTGGCATCCATTCTTTGATGACATTTTCTGCGGTTTGCTGATGTTGTTGGTCCAGCGTCGTGCGGATCGTCCAACCTCCTTCAGCAGGCACACGCCCTTTTTCCGCCAATATTTCCTCTGCTTGCTGCCAGGCCGCATCTAAAAAATACGGTGCGACTTGTTTCGTTTCTTTCCAGCTTTCCGTTTTCAACACGATGGCCCCTGTAGAAGCACGTTCTTTTTGAGAAGATGTGATGTATCCGTACTTTTCCATTTGATTTAACACAAGAAGCTGGCGGTCGCGTGATCTTTCCGGATTATCAAGCGGCGAATAAATCGATGGTCCTTTGGCGATTGCTGCGATCGTCGCAGCTTCTTCCAACGTTAGCTCATTAGCCGATTTCGAAAAATAGAAACGGCTTGCTGCTTCCACACCATACATACCGTGACCAAAATAAACTGTATTCAGATACCCTTCTAAAATCGTATCTTTATCGTAAAATACTTCCAACCGATAGGCAAAGAGTGCTTCCTGAATTTTTCGTGTCCAGGACTTCTCATGAGTTAAATATAAATTCCTCGCATATTGCTGAGTAATCGAACTGGCACCCTGCGCTTTACTCATCGTTTTGACATCTTTCAAAACAGCTCCTGCAATTCGAGAGTAATCAAAACCATTATGCTCATAAAATTGCCGATCTTCCGTCGCGATGAAGGCGTCTGCTAAAAAAGGGGAAACATCGTCTAATTTTATCCAGTAACGGCGCTGCTGTGAAAAGTGATCTCCGATCTGATGACCATTTTGATCCAAAAATAGCGAAGCCTTAGGAACGCTCAGTGACGGAGCCCCAAGTATTTGAGCGTAGAGTCTCAACGCGATCATCACTGTGACCGCAGCCGTAATCAATGTTATGGAAATCGAAAAAATACGCTTTCTATACTTTTTCCGATTCGTCGTTTTTTTATAGTCGGTACGTTTCATTGAACATCCCATCCCGTTCCATTCAGTATCTTTTGCTAGTATGGGAAGGATTGGTTTGGATTAAACGGCGCCTGCAAAAAAGTTTGGATTCGGTAACATTGAAAGTGGCAGTGAAAGAAGTGTATAATGAGTAAATCTATCTACATAAGGCGGTGAACGAATGGAAGCGCCAAAACAGCAAAAAGCGGTGCTTGTCCAGCTCCGTTCTAAAATTCAGCATCCGGGACAGCCGGCGGAAACACATGAAATGCAGGCGACAGGACAAATCATTGAAAAAAAAGGACAGGCCTATCTATTGTTTGAAGAACAGATAGAAGGTATGCCGTCTGTCCGTACGACAGTGAAGCTACATGCGGAAGACGCGTTTATCATGCGAAAAGGCGGCGTTCAGATGAGATTGCCGTTCCGAACGGATGATGCGAGGTTTGGTACATATGGAAACGGCCCAGCCATCATGGATTTGTTGGTCGAAACGAAAAAACTTCAGTGGACGCAAGGGAGTTTTTCAGTGGCCTATGATTTGCATGCAGAAGGAAATTTATTAGGGAAATATCAATTGACAATAACCTATTCGGAGGTAACGAAATGAACGCAGTGGAACAAATACAGCACGAAATCAAAGAGGCATTGCAGCGGGCGGTTGAGAAGACAGGTCTCGTTGAACAGTCAGAGATGCCAGAAATTAAACTGGAGTCACCGAAAAATAAGGAGAACGGGGATTACGCAGCGAATATCGCGATGCAGCTTACGAAACTTGCAAAGAAACCGCCGCGCGCAATTGCAGAGGCGATTTTAGAGCATCTAGACACGTCCGCCACTGCGATCCAAACGATCGAAATTGCAGGCCCTGGTTTCCTTAACATCCGTCTAAAAGCTGACAGTCTCGCAGATGTTGTCAAATCGGTGCTTGATCAAGGTGAAGCATATGGTCATTCCGAAAGCGGTAAGCAGCAGAAAGTCCAAGTGGAATTCGTCTCTGCGAACCCGACAGGTGATTTGCACCTTGGACATGCACGTGGAGCTTCATTAGGCGATTCACTTTGTAATATTCTTGACGCAGCGGGTTATGATGTTTCGCGTGAATATTATATTAATGATGCAGGAAATCAAATCAATAACCTGGCATTGTCCATTGATGTTCGTTACTTCGAAGCGCTCGGTTTGGATAAAGAGATGCCAGAAGATGGCTATCGCGGACCTGATATCATTGAGATTGCAAAGGGGCTGGCGGAGGAACACGGCGACCGTTATGTACAAATGCCGGAAGAAGAACGCCTGGCATTTTTCCGTGAGCACGGTCTTCAAATTGAATTGGATAAGTTGAAGAAGGACTTGGCTGATTTCCGAGTTCATTTCGACAACTGGTTCTCTGAAACATCGTTATATAACAACGGTAAAATTGAAGTAGCGCTGAATAAGCTGCGTGAAAATGGCCATGTCTATGAAGAAGACGGAGCAATTTGGTTCCGTTCCACGACATTTGGTGATGACAAAGACCGCGTGCTGATAAAACAGGACGGTTCATTCACATATTTGACGCCGGACATCGCGTACCACGAAGATAAACTGCGTCGCGGATTCGATAAGCTCATCAATATTTGGGGAGCGGACCACCACGGCTATATCCCGCGTATGAAAGCAGCAATCCAGGCTTTGGGTTACGATCGCGACACGCTAGAAGTGGAAGTAGCGCAAATGGTTCAGCTATACAAAGACGGTGAAAAGTTCAAGATGAGCAAGCGGACAGGGAAAGCCGTCACGCTGCGTGAACTAGTCGAAGAAGTAGGACTTGATGCCGTACGTTATTTCTTCGCTATGCGTTCAGGCGATGCCCAAATGGACTTCGACCTTGACCTGGCAGTTTCCAAATCCAATGAAAACCCGGTTTACTATGCACAATACGCGCATGCCCGGATCTGTTCGATTTTGCGTCAAGCAAAAGAGCAAAACTTACAAGCTTCAACAGACAACGTCACTCAATTGCAAGACGAAAAAGAACTAGAACTGTTGAAAAAAATCGGCGACTTCCCGAAACTCGTCAGCGACGCCGCACGCCTGCGCGCACCGCACCGAATAACGACGTATATCCAAGAACTCGCTGCTGCATTCCATAGCTTCTACAACGCCAATAAAGTGCTTGACCCTGAAAACAAAGAACTATCCGAAGCGCGACTCGCCTTGGTGACTGCAACAAGCATTACGATTGCCAATGCATTGAAACTAGTCGGCGTAGAAGCACCTGAACGGATGTAATTCCGGATTCAAATTAAACAAGCCAAGCAAGAGTTATCGACAACTCTTGCTTGTTTTTTATTTCCGCTCTGATGCTGATTCGTTTTCTAGGAACTCTCTTTCATTCAATGAAAGTACCGAGGAAGTCCGTTTTACTTTTTAGACATTTGTCGTAGTGTAGGAAATGTCCGGTTTGCACCATGTTTGGCACGGTTAATGTGAGGGGTGGCTCGGTTCGCATACACTTTGGTTCGGTCCTCTGTCTTTCTAGTTTGTTTATGAGGTAAAGAGGTTAATGAAAGTGGCTTAGAATTGATACCTTCTAGAGGTGAATGTATAGCGTTAGGAATTCTTTTTTATAAGTTAGTTCAATGGGCGATACTTATTTACTCGTTACATACAATGGTTTCACTTTATATCACCTCTATTTATTTAGGGATTGGAGCGTAAGACGGTCGACTCCGGGAGGATCAGCGTGCGCCTTGAGACCCCGCAGGTAGCGCAGCGGACGAGGAGGCTCAAGCCACGCCCTCCGGAAAGCGTACCGTCTGGAGCGTAGATCCCGGTGTACGTACTGTGGGTTATTTTAAGTCCCATTCGGATAGTGATTCCTACTTTTTCAGTATTTATTTTAATAAAACGCTTGATTGGAGGTAAGAAAGCGTCCCGCCTGAAGCTCGAATCCCCGGACACAAACACGCACTCCGGCTGTACAACAGTCCGTTTTATAGTATAATAGAGCACGATTACAAATTACATAATTCCAAAAGGTTCTCTAAGTCAAATAGAGATGAAAAGGGAAATCGGTAAAAGCCGATGCGGTCCCGCCACTGTACGTGCTCCATGCACAAGCCAGGTACCTGCCTTTTAGGAAAAGAAGTTCCGCAGCAGCCTACGAGGATAGGCACAGTGGTGGTAATCTGACATAGATTTCATCCTGTCCAATCCTTCGAAATGATCGAAGGATTTTTTTATGTCTGCGGCAGACAACGTAATACGTAATGAACGCAAAGGGAGGAAATCACATGAAGAAGTTTTGGCAGTTGTTGCTGACAGCGATGCTGGCAGTCCTGGTGCTTGCAGCATGCGGTAACGACAGCGAGAAAGAAGAAACACCAGTCGATTCTGATGAACCAGCAGAAACGGAACAGGAAGAACAAGCAGGAGGGAATTCTTCCAGCTATCCATATACAATCAATGATGCCGTCGGAGAAGATATCACATTTGAAAAAGCTCCGGAAACTGTCATCTCGTTAATTCCAAGCAATACAGAAATTTTATTTGGCATCGATGCAGGTGATAAAGTGATCGCTGTCACGGAAAACGATGATTTTCCGGAAGAAGTGAAAGATCTCGATAAAGTCGGAGATTATAACGTCAACGTAGAAAAAGTTATTTCATTGAAACCAGATGTCGTTTTCGCGCATGATATGATGCTGGGCTCTGGTGAAGAAGGTTTGAACCAAATTCGCGACGCGGGCATCCAGGTAGTCGTTATACCGACTGCAGAAACATTCGAAGAAACATATGAAACGATTAAAATCTTCGGCGAAATCATGGATAAAAATGAGGAAGCTAATAAGATCGTAGAAGATATGAAAGCAAAAGTTGAGGATATCAAAGCGAAAGCAGCGGATATTACAGACAAGAAAACGGTGTTAGTGGAAAACTCAGATGCACCGGAAATTTATGCACCTGGTAAAAACACATTCCCGCAGCAGTTCTTAGACATGATCAATGCAGAAAACATCATCACAGAAGAAGGATGGGTAATGATCAGTCCTGAAACGATCGTCGATGAAAGTCCGGACGTCATTCTTGTGTCCTACAGCTATGTGCCGGATGTTGTTGAAAACATTAAGAAGCGTGACGGTTTCGATACGGTTACTGCAGTGAAAGAAGATCAAGTCATTCAAGTGGATGAAAATATCACAAGCCGGACAGGTCCGCGTTTAGCGGACGGATTGGAAGCTTATGCAAAAGCGATCTATCCAGAGGTGTTTGGTGAATAAAACGGCTATCGCCTATACTGTGTCAATTGCCACGCTACTTGTGGCAATTTGGCTCGGTGTATCGATCGGCACAGTGAAGATACCGATTGAGACGCTATGGAACGATGCAGATGCAACTGCGAGCAATATTCTTTGGAAAATCCGCATGCCGCGTGTGCTGCTGGCTGGAATTGTCGGCGCATCTCTTG
Organism: Sporosarcina sp. FSL K6-3508; assembly: GCF_038615825.1. NCBI lineage: Bacteria > Bacillati > Bacillota > Bacilli > Caryophanales > Caryophanaceae > Sporosarcina > Sporosarcina sp. FSL K6-3508. The sequence continues at coordinate 541,436 of NZ_CP152016.1, forward strand.
CGATTTCAGGCGCTGCTTTCCAAGGATTGTTGAAAAATCCATTAGCAGATCCATACACCCTCGGAGTGTCATCCGGTGCCTCTGTAGGCGCTGTGATTACACTCTTTTTTGGTATCTCCCTGCCGTTCTTAGGCGCCTTTACCTTACCCGTCTTCAGTATGGTCGGGGCAGCTGCGACGATGTTCTTGGTCATCGGCTTTGCCCGTCTGGTCGATCGGTCAATGAAAATGGAAACGATCATTTTAACAGGTATTATTTTTGGTTCATTTTTAGGTTCTGTTTTATCCTTGATGATTGCGTTAACACAAGAAGAGCTGCGCCAAATCATTGGCTGGCTGCTCGGTAGTGTCTCCATGCGCGGTTGGAAATATATCACGATGGTGTTACCGTTTTTCATCATTGGTTCATTCATTCTTTGGCTTAATCGCAGAGAACTGAACGCCATGCTATTTGGTGAAGAGCGTGCACATCATTTAGGAGTCAATGTGAAACGCCGTAAAATGTTGATTTTGATCGGCGGCTCTGTACTGACAGGCTCTGCGGTTGCAGTTTCCGGGACCATCGGCTTTGTCGGCTTGGTTGTTCCGCATATGACGCGCTTGATGTGGGGGTCGGATCATCGGCATGTCTTGCCGTTGTCCTTATTTAACGGAGCTTCCTTATTGATTATTTGTGATTTAGTGGCGCGGACGATTATTTCGCCGGCTGAACTGCCTGTTGGTGTCATTACGGCATTTATTGGGGCTCCAGTCTTTGCCTACATCTTTTACAAGCAACGCAGAAAAGGAGCGATGTGACATGCTGCAGGTAGATGAAGTGTCAGGAGGATACGGTAAGGAACCGGTTGTACGGGATGTGTCATTCCACGTGGAAAAAGGAGAGGTCCTTGGGATTTTAGGACCGAATGGCAGTGGGAAATCCACGCTGTTGAAAATTATTTCAGGCATTTTACCGAAGCAAGGCGGAAAGGTTACGATTGATGGAAAATCCGCTTCCGCTTATACACAGAAACAATTTGCACGAAAAGTGGCAGTGTTGCCGCAGCTTCATGCCCATGCGTTTTCCCATACGGTGAAGGATACCGTCGGACTCGGGAGATATCCACATCAGACCGGGCTGTTCTCCAGTTGGTCCGATGAGGACGAACGTGCAGTACAGGAAGCGATGAACTATACAGGTATCACGCGCTATGAAGATACGCCGATTGAGTTATTGTCGGGAGGCGAGCAACAGCGTGTATTTGTTGCCCAAGCGCTCGCTCAGGAAGCACCGATTTTATTGCTCGATGAACCGACGAATCATCTGGATATTGCGCATCAGCAACAATTGCTTGATACTATTCGCAATCAAGCGCATCAAAAAGGCATCACCGTTGTTTCTATATTCCACGATATTAACTTAGCGGCGCTTTATTGTGATCGATTGCTGTTATTGAAGAATGGTGAAGTGGCAGCAATCGGAACACCGCAGGAAGTTGTACTTGAACAGGAAATTCGCTCGGTTTATGAGGCACGCGTCAAAACACAGCCTCACCCAGAAATGCCGAAACCGCAAATGACGCTATTGCCGGATTTGAAAGAAGAAACAGAGCAGTTCCGGATCATGAAAGAAGATGTGAAAATTCGTGAAGATCATGTGGTTTTGCAGGCGAAACAGCCACTTAAGACAATTTCATCCGCTGTCCACAATGCGGGCGTGGGCTGGTATCGAACCTTTATTAACCGTGGGGTGCGGCACGATTATCACTGCGATGATGTACAAAGTGAGCTGGCGGATTACTTGTTGTCATATGATTATCAGCTGACGGATACGGTCGCGATGATGACGGCCGTCAGCCCGGAGTATGTCAACGTGCAGGAGTTCAAAGCGGAGTTCGGATCGATCGTGATTGCGGTGACAGTAGGAATCGGCAATGCGGTGGATGTTTCGAAAGCTTGGCAACGCGAAGAGTTGCCGTATATTGGCACAATCAATACATGGATTTTCATTAATGGCTTACTGTCAGAAGAAGCATTCGTTCAAGCGATGATTACAGCAACCGAAGCCAAAACGAAAGCTTTACAGGACGAAGAAGTCATCGATCCCGCATCAAAGACGATTGCAACAGGCACTTCAACAGACAGTTTGTTGATCGCGTCGACACAGCAAGGGGCTTCGCTTCCTTACGCTGGGCCGATTACGCAGCTTGGGAAATTGATTGGCCGTGGTGTTTATGAATGCACTGTACACGCGATTCATTCGTACCGACAAGCGAAGGATGAAGCAGAATGATTCCTGCACATTTTATTGCGATTGCCATTGGCATAGTACTTGACCGAATCATCGGTGATCCTCCTAATTGGCCGCATCCAGTGAAGTGGATCGGCACGTCGATACATAATTTGACGAAGCTGCTGAATAAAGGGAAACTGCGTACGATGAAAGGTGCATTGCTCTGGCTGATCATTTGCGGAGTGACTTTTCTTTTGGTCATTTGGCTTGTCAGCTTTGCGTATCGCCTTCATTTACTTGCAGGAATTGCGGTGGAAGGAATTCTGGTTGCAGCGGGACTTGCGCAAAAGAGTTTGCGGGACGCAGCTCTGCTAGTCTATGAACCATTGCAGTCAGGAGAAATGAAAGAAGCGCGTGAAAAACTCAGCTGGATAGTCGGGCGAGATACGGATAAGTTAAATGCCGGTGAAATTTCACGTGCAACGATCGAAACGGTATCAGAAAACACATCAGACGGCATTACGGCTCCGTTATTTTGGGCGTTCTTGCTCGGAGCACCGGGTCTTTGGCTATACAAGGCGGTCAATACGCTCGATTCAATGGTCGGTTATAAAGATGATCGCTATCTGCAATTCGGTAAAGTGTCGGCGCGAATGGACGATTTGTTCAATGTCATACCATCGCGGATTACGGGCTTGCTGATTGTTTTATTCACTTCGAATGAAGGCGGCTTATCGCTCGGTAAACGTTTTAGAGGATGGTTGAGTGATGCCAAGCGTCACCCGAGTCCGAACAGTGGATATTTAGAAGCCGCAACAGCTTGGCAACTGAATATTCAGCTAGGGGGTAAAAATACATACCGCGGCGTGACTTCGGAACGCGCGAAGATGGGACCGCTCAAGGATCTCGTTCCGACATCTGCTTCCCATATCCGCTCTTCCATTAACCAAATGCACGTCGTTTCATGGATCTTCTGGTTCCTATTCACAGCGATTGGAGTGTTGATGTATGCAATTGCCTGAACATGGCGCGAATAGCTCAAGATTGTACGAGGTGTTTGGTTTGTCCGTGCCGGATGAAGTATTGGATTTTAGCGAGAACTGTAATCCAGCAGGGCCGCCTGCATTGATCGTGGAAGCATGGCCGTATTTAATAACGAAATTAATGAATTACCCCGATCCGGATGGTCAACCATTCAAGGCGGCTGCTGCTCAATTTCACGGCGTCAGCGAACGGCAAGTGCTTGTGGGCAACGGTGCAGCAGAATTATTGTCCTTGCTTGCCGGGCGTTACCGCGGGAAACGAGTAGTGCTGATTGACCCTGCGTTTTCCGAATACCGCGCTACATTGGAAGCAAATGGAGCGGAAGTTGTATCGGTTCAGGCGAGTGAGGAAGAAGATTTCACATTGCCCATTGCAGAAATTGAAAAGGCTTTGCCTGGTGCAGCGGCCATATATTTATGCACGCCGAATAATCCAACAGGTATTTTGCCGTCCGTTGATGAATTGCTGGCAGTTATCATTACAGCCAAGTCGAGCGGAACGGAAGTGGTGCTGGATGAAGCATTTATTGATTTTGTTGATGAAAACTATTCATTTATTCAGCATCTCGAAGCATATCCTCACGTGATTGTTGTGCGCTCTATGACTAAAATGTATGCCATACCTGGAATTCGACTGGGGTATATGGTAGCCCATCCTGAAATTATTGCGGATGTGAAACGGCAGGCTCCTCATTGGAATGTGAATGGATTGGCTGCTGAAATTGGGGTGCTATGTTTGCAAGAAGCATCATATCGTGAGCAAGCGATTCAATATGCGGAAGCGGAACGTTTGAAAATGGTGAGATTCCTGCGTGCACATGATTGCAAAGTGATTGATTCGGCAGCGAATTACCTGCTGTTCAAACCGCAACGAGATGCGAGAGAGTTGTATCGAAATTTATTGGAACAAGGCATGGTTCTTCGTCACACAGAGAACTTTCACGGGTTGGAAGGAAAATGGTTGCGGGTTGGCATGAAATCAGAAACGATGATGGAACGGCTGCGGGAGGCGATGACAAAATGGCTCAAGGCACAGTAACCTTCATTAGCGGCGGTGCCCGCAGCGGGAAAAGCGCATATGCTGAACGACTGCTCGTTGCACAGGCGACAGGGCGACTTGTCTACATTGCGTCTGGCGTGGCATTTGATCATGAAATGGAAGAACGGATCGCCAAACATCAGCATGACCGGAAAGACCATGCCTGGCTAACGATTGAACAGCCGGTGGATCTTCACCAAGTAGTTCCTCTTTTACAACAGGGCGATTTCGTGTTGTGGGATTGCCTGACAACATGGTTGACGAATGAAATGTATAAGGGGATTGAAGACGGTGCGCCATGTTGGAAACGTCCGGATTGTCTAGATCAGAAAAGGTGTGAACTGTTACACACCATCGAGCAAATTAGAGAGATTGCCGCCCATCTCGTCATTGTTTCCAATGAAGTGCTCGATGAATGGCCGCATTATGATGAAGAAACAGAATTTTATCGGAACACAATCGGCACGACGCACCAGCAAATCGTTCAGTGCGCGAACGCGGTAATAGAAATGGATCACGGATTACCTGTCGTTTGGAAGGGTGACGTTCGATGAGTAGCATTTTATTGGCACTCCAATTTTTTACTTCATTGCCTGTCAGGAAAGAATTGCCACTCGGAAAGAACGAAGTGTCCGGCATGTATATCGCCTTGCCGCTCATTGGCGGGGGAATCGGTTTGCTGCTTGCGGGAACAGCAATGGTCTTCAGTGATTTCAATAGTTTCCTAGCCGCGATGCTCATACTGATTGCAGGAATCATCGCAACAGGCGGGCTGCATGTGGACGGCTTCGCAGATCTCGGAGATGCCTTCTTTTCCTATCAAGACCGTGAAAAACGACTGACGATCATGGAAGACCCCCGACTCGGCGCATTTGGCACCCTTTCGCTGCTTGTCTTGCTTGGATTAAAGGTTGGACTGTTCATGGAAATTTTGGGAATGAAACATGGCTGGGTCTTGCTTGTTGCGGTGCCGATCTTGTCTCGAGCGGCAATGGTCTTCTATTTCGTAACGACAGAAACAGCGAAGCAAAGCGGCCTGGCGTACTTTTTTAAACAGCATTTCCTGCGGAAGCGTATGGTGGCAGCAGCGGCTGCTGTCAGTCTTCTAACTGCAGTAGGGGTAGGATTGCTGTACAGTTCATTGGGCATCATCGTCGTCGCGTTGCTGACACTAATCATAGCTGTTTTGTTTTATCGAAGTTGGACCGTCAAACATTTTGGCGGTGTGACAGGAGATCTATGCGGCGCGTTCATTGAAGGAATGGAGGTGCTTTTATGGCTCGTCCTTATCGTTTATTTATCATTCGGCATTTGAAAACAGCTGCCAATGAAAAACGACAATATTGCGGATGGACGGATGTTGAGTTGGCTTGTGCTGAAGGAGTCCCCGTTGAATTTTCGAACAGTGTTGACCAAGTGTATGGAAGTGATCTGCAAAGAACACGTCAAACGGCAGCGATCTATTTTCCTGAAGCTGCCTATCATGAGGATTCACGTTGGCGAGAGTGCCACTTTGGAGATTTTGAAGGTAAAACCTATGAACAATTAAAGGACGACACCGATTACCGCAGCTGGTTGGAAGCACCGTGGCAAGTGGCTCCGCGTAATGGAGAAACTTTGCTGCAAGTGAAAACACGGGTCTTCGACGCCTTGTATGACTTGCCGAATGAAGCGGTCGTCGTGACACATGGCGGGGTGATTCGATTACTGTTGGAAGCATTCTCAACGGATTCACGTTCATTCTGGGAATGGCACGTAGGGAACGGTTCGGTTTGGCAATTCGAGTGGGAAAATGAGCAGCAATGGAAAGAAGGGAAGCCATGCACATCTTTATCGGTGGTGCCTATAACGGCAAAACAGAATATGTAAGGCGCTGGATTGGAGATCAACCATCGTTCTTCTGTACAATGGAAACAGCAGGTTCTGCAGCGCCTGGCGAACGGCTCGTCATCTCGGATCTACATGATTGGCTGCAATCTACATCATTAAGTGAGTCGGAATCGCTTCATGCAATTCGCGAAATCAGCTCGCCTGATACTGTGTTCATTTTAACCGAAGTGGGCCGCGGTATTGTCCCGCTCGAATCAGAACAACGTGACTTGCGTGATCGGTGCGGCCGGTTGTATCAGCAATTATTTGCAGAAGCAACAGACATCACACGGATTTGGTATGGTATTCCCCAAACTATCAAAAGGAGTGGACTGTTATGAAAATCTATACAAAAACAGGTGATAAAGGCACGACAAGTTTAATCGGAGGACGCGTTGCAAAGGATGATTTACGCGTAGAAGCATACGGAACAATTGATGAATTGAATTCGTTTATCGGAAAAGCAATGACTGAGTTGGAAGGCGATAAATTCTCAGATATTCTGACCGATTTGGAGACCATCCAAAATGAATTGTTCGACGGTGGCGGCGACTTGGCGAACGTCATGAAAGAGCGTCATTATAAGTTGGATGAAGCGCCGATCGCTGTGCTTGAAGAACGCATCGACAAGTTGATGGAAGAAGCACCGGAACTGGAACGTTTTATCCTGCCTGGCGGCTCGTCCGCGGCCGCTACATTGCACATAGCCCGCACGATCACTCGCCGCGCAGAGCGTGTGACGGTGACGCTGATGAACGCGGCAGACGACGTTTCCCCGATAGTTCAGCGCTACTTGAATCGATTATCCGACTACCTATTCGTAGCAGCCCGAATCGTCAACGCACGCCTTGGTATTTCCGACAACGAATACGTTCGCAGTGCGAAAGTATTCCGCACGAGTGAGAAGAAAGAAAAGTGAGCAATTAAAAACAGAGACTTGGTTTGCGTCGCGTCATCCCAAGTCTCTGTTTTTGACGTGCTGTGCGACTTCCCACGCTCACAAGTTTATACTCCCGTGTTCCGCGCTCATAAATCACCGCAGCTCGCTCATACTCCCGCGTTCTGCGCTTATAACCTACTCCTTAATCAAATAATAAAGCTCCGTCAATTGCTTCCTATTCAAAATTTCCGGTACTGGATACAATGGATTGGCTTCCGCCGCGGCCCGTTTGACCATCAAAGGGATATCCTTCTCCGCAATACCACTCACCTTGTCCGGAATATTCAACGCACGATTCAACTTTTTGATCTCCTCAATAAACTTCTGGGCTTTCATTTGCTTCGTGTCGGTTGGTGACGTAATTCCGATAAGATCTGCAAGCTCAGATAGCGGTTGATAGACACTCTTACCGTAATACTCCAAAATATATGGCAAGATGATCGCGTTGGCTTTTCCGTGGGGGACATTATAAAATCCGCCCAGCGTATGTGCTATCGCGTGGGCATTGCCGACATAGGCCCGAGTAAACGCCTTGCCTCCCAAGTAAGCCGCCTTTAGCATATTTGTGCGTGCATCCAGATTTTTCCCATTGGAATACGCTTCGATTAAATTCTCGAAAACCAACTGAACAACCTCTCGGCTCCACTGCCACGTGTTTTTTGTATTGCTTTTTCCGATATATGCTTCTACCGCATGGGTCAACGCATCAATTCCGGTAGCCGCTGTAATCGCCGGCGGTAATTTAAGAGTGAGCAACGGATCAAGCACGGCATAGTGCGGGATCAGTGACGTATCCATGATTGCATATTTTTCATGCGTCTCACTATTCGTCACGACTGCAGCTAATGTTGCTTCGCTTCCGGTTCCCGCTGTAGTCGGCACTGCAATTAACGGAGGAATAGCTTTTTGTACGCGGAACATTCCCTTCAATTGAGGAATACTCTTATCCGGCCTTGCAATCCGAGCACCGACAGCCTTCGCGCAATCGATCGGTGAACCACCACCAAACGCAATCAATGCCTCACATTGATTCGCCACGTACAAGCTGCGAGCCTCTTCAATAGAATCAATCGTCGGATTCGGAACGGTGCGATCATAGACCAAATACTTGATTCCCAATGCATCCAGCGCACACAACATCCCATCCATCAACCGGAGCTTCGCGATTTCCCGATCTGTGATGACCAATACACTGCCGATCCCCAAATCCTTAATCTTCTGCGGCAACTGACCGAGACTGCCGGGTCCTTCCAACAACTCCGGATCCCGCCAAGGTAAAAAATTCATCCCCAACTTACATGTTCGCTGATAAAAACGAGCAAACAAATCGTACATTTAACCCACCCCTTTCAAATCTATTTCATGTATAATAAAAATAGTAGCATAGAGTCGGAATATTTACTGTAGTTAAATTGTTCAATTACTTTTAATGATTCACTTCGAATTTGGAGGCCTTCTTCGCATATACAATTGACTATTCTAAAAAAAAATTTTCGGAAAATGGTTGACTGAATGCTCATTCATAAATTACACTGTACATATATAAAATACTTGTAAGCGATTTCTCGTAAGGGGTCTTTGGGAGAGTCAGAGGAAGGGGAGAAAGAAAATGAATGTGTTACTCATCGCAAACTGGATATTGTTTTTAGCAGTAACCGTTTATGGTGTCGGGTTATTTCTCTATCTATTGAAAACCCGGTTCGAATTTATTCGACTAGGAAGAAAAGAAGAATTTGACCACAACGTCAAAGAACGTCTCAGAAAAATCTGGGTGTACGTATTTGGACAAAAGAAACTATTGAAAGATAAAAAGAGTGGGGCAATCCATGTCCTGTTTTTCTATGGATTCTTACTCGTTCAATTCGGCGCAATCGATTTAATATGGAAAGGATTAAAACCTGGATCACATTTGCCGTTAGGCCCATTGTATCCCGCGTTTACCTTCTTCCAGGAAATCGTCGTATTCTTAATTTTAGTTGCAGTCGTATGGGCATTCCATCGCCGTTATGTTGAGAAACTTGTCCGGTTGAAACGCGGTTGGAAATCAGGATTGGTCCTTATTTTCATTGGTTCATTGATGGTTTCTACGCTTGTAGCAAACGGAGCGAACATGATTTGGCACAATGAAGGTGCAACTTGGACAGAACCGATGGCCTCGCTTATAGCCATGGCGTTCAGCGGGGTTCCTGAAGGTGTAGCAATAGCTGTTTTCTTCATAGGCTGGTGGGTGCACTTACTGACATTGCTGACATTCTTGGTCTACGTTCCGCAATCGAAACACGCGCACTTGATCGCGGGTCCTGTAAACGTTTACTTCCATCGTCTCGACAATGCCGGCCACTTGAAGCCAATTGATTTTGCAGCGCTCGAGGAAATTGAAGATGAAGAGGACATGCCTCCACTTGGAGTAGGTAAGATCACAGACTTTACACAAGCTCAAATGATCGACTTCTACGCATGTGTAGAATGTGGACGCTGTACAAATATGTGTCCGGCAACGGGTACAGGGAAAATGTTGTCACCGATGGATTTGATTACGAAATTACGTGACCACTTGACGAATACAGGCGCTGTTATGACAAAGCAAAAGCCATGGGTGCCGCAACTGATGTTCACTCAGACAAAAGGTAATCAACTGGCACTCGCAGCGGGAGCGGAAGGTGTCTCCATCGATGAATTGTACAGTCCTTCATTGATTGGCGACGTCATTACAGAGGAAGAAATTTGGGCATGTACGACGTGCCGTAACTGTGAAGACCAATGCCCGGTTATGAACGAACACGTCGATAAAATCATCGACCTTCGCCGTTATCTAGTGATGACAGAAGGAAAGATGGACGCGGATGCACAGCGCGCGATGACTAACATCGAACGCCAAGGAAATCCGTGGGGCTTGAACCGTAAAGAGAAAGAAAACTGGAGAGACGCGCGTCCGGACTTGCACATCCCGACAGTGAAAGAAGCGAAAAAAGCAGGTGAGGACTTCGAATACTTGCTATGGGTCGGTTCAATGGGTGCGTTTGATAACCGTTCCCAGAAGATAGCGTTGTCTTTTGCACATCTATTGAATGAAGCAGGCGTAAGCTTTGCGATTCTCGGCAATAAAGAGAAAAATTCAGGAGATACTCCGCGCCGCTTAGGAAACGAATTTTTATTCCAAGAACTGGCGACTGCCAATATCGCGGAATTCGAGAAAGCGAACGTGTCAAAAATCGTCACAATTGATCCGCACGCATATAATATTTTCAAGAATGAGTACCCAGATTTCGGATTGCAAGCGATCGTCAAACATCATACGGAACTACTGTATGATTTAGTGATGGCGGGCAAATTAGTTCCGAAGCATGCAATCGATGAAACGATCACGTTCCATGACTCTTGTTATCTAGGACGCTACAACGATGTCTATGACCAGCCGCGAGAAATTCTCAAAGCAATCCCTGGCGTTAAGTTGGTCGAAATGAAACGGAATCGCCAAGACGGTATGTGCTGTGGAGCAGGAGGCGGGATGATGTGGATGGAAGAAGATACGGGTCAGCGTGTCAACGTGGCGCGTACCGAGCAGGCTCTTGAAGTCAGCCCGGGAATCATTTCTTCTGGTTGTCCATATTGTTTGACGATGCTATCTGACGGAACAAAAGCTGTGGAAGTGGAAGAGCAAGTCGGCACATACGATATCGCGGAATTGCTGGAACGTTCGATTTTCGGTGAACAACAGTTAGAACCTGAAACAGCGGAGGAACTAGTTGAAGAACTAGAGTTGGAGACTGAAATGGCTGCAACGGTCGAAAAGGTGGATGAAACACCGTAAAACACGGATAGAATGTCAAATTAAAATATTGCGAATAACATGATAATACAGTACAATTAGAGTATCTAAAACGCAGACAAATTAGATAATAGATAAATCAGAGGGTCTTAGTACCCTCTTTTTATCGAGATCTAGTCGAGTGAGCGTTCAGTCAGTATAAAACGGGAGGGAATGGAATGACGAGAACTGTTATTTTACAAGGTGCAAGAACACCATTTGGGAAATTAGGGGGCGCGTTGCACTCGCGGACAGCCAGCGATCTAGGGGGAGTGGCGATCAAGGCTGCATTGGAGAAGTCAGGGGTTCAAGCCGACCAAGTCGATGAAGTGATCATGGGAACTGTATTGCAAGCAGGGCAAGGCCAGATACCTTCAAGACAGGCGGCGACAAAAGGTGGTATTCCTTATAATGTCAAGACGGAAACAATCAATAAAGTATGCGCTTCCGGAATGCGCAGTATTACGCTTGGCGATCAGTTGATTCGATTAGGGGAAGAAAACGTCATCGTAGCAGGCGGAATGGAATCGATGTCCAATGCTCCATATTATTTGCCGGGCGCTCGATCCGGTCTGAAGATGGGCAATGCGACGCTCGTCGATGGCATGATTTACGACGGACTATCCTGTGCGTTTTCACCCGACCGTGTTCATATGGGTACATACGGCAACAGCACAGCGAATGAATTTTCATTGAGCCGCGAAAAGCAAGATGAATGGTCATTAAGAAGCCATGAACGCGCGCTTGCTGCCATGGATAATGGATTTTTCAAAGAAGAAATCGTAACGGTCAGCATCCCGCAGCGTAAAGGCGAGCCACTTGTCGTTTTCGAAGACGAAGCACCGCGCAAAGGTAGTTCACTAGAATCATTGGCGAAACTGCGCCCGGCTTTCGATAAGGACGGTACGATTACAGCGGGTAACGCACCTGGCGTCAATGACGGAGCATGTGCAGTCGTGCTGATGAATGAAGACGAAGCGAAAAAACTAGGTAAAGAACCACTTGCCGTAATTCTAAGTCATGCGGAAGTTGCGATTGAGCCAGAGCGATTCCCTGAAACTCCAGGTCACGTCATCAAAGCGTTACTTGAGAAAACAGGGAAGTCATTAGAAGAAGTCGATTTATTCGAAATCAATGAAGCCTTTGCCGCAGTTGCACTTGTCAGTTCGCAAATTGCCGGATTGGATGAAGACAAAGTGAACGTCAATGGAGGCGCAGTCGCGCTTGGCCATCCGATCGGAGCGAGCGGAGCACGAGTCGTCCTAACACTTGCCAATGAACTAAAACGCCGCGGCGGTGGAATCGGCATTGCAGCGATTTGTTCAGGCGGCGGGCAAGGTGACGCGATCATGATCGAAGTACCGAAAAACTAATGGACAGGAGGCATTATAAATGACGATCCAGCAAGTATTTGTCATAGGGGCAGGCCAGATGGGCGGAGGCATCGCACAAGTTTGTGCTCAAGCAGGCTACCAAGTAACACTTCACGATCTCAATGAAGAATCCTACGAACGCGGTTTTCAAGTTATCACGAAAAACTTAACGCGCAACGTAGAAAAAGACCGCATGACGGAGGAAGAGAAACAAGCAGTCCTCGGCCGTTTCACAAAATCACTAGATTTACAAAATGCTAAAAATGCAGACATCGTCATTGAAGCTGCTGTCGAAAATATGGAAGTGAAAACATCTATCTTTGCGGAGTTGGATAAAATCACCCCAGCTCATACGATTTTAGCCTCAAACACATCTTCCTTACCGATTACCGAAATCGGCGCAGCAACGAAGCGGCCTGAAAAAGTGATCGGCATGCACTTCATGAATCCGGTGCCTGTTATGCAGCTAGTGGAAATCATCCGCGGACTCGCAACAGACGATGAGGTTTACGAAGCAGTGGAAGAGATGACGAAGAAGCTGAAGAAAACTCCAGTCGAAGTAAATGACTACCCAGGCTTTGTCGCCAATCGCATATTAATGCCGATGATCAACGAAGCGATCTTCACACTGTATGAAGGTGTAGCGACAAAAGAAGCGATTGACGATGTCATGAAAATGGGAATGAATCATCCGATGGGACCCCTGCAATTAGCGGATTTCATTGGACTTGACACATGTCTATATATTATGGAAACCCTCTATGAAGGCTTCGGAGATTCAAAGTATCGTCCATGTCCGCTGCTACGTAAGTATGTTAAGGCAGGCTGGCACGGCAAGAAGACCGGACGCGGGTTTTATACTTATTAATGATGAAGTAAAGTTTTTCATGAGCAAAAAGTTCGCTTAGATTATTTCCGTGGAAAGCGTCTGCCTTCTACGGAAATCAACGATGGGTAATCAAACAAATGATTTATTAACTAATGCCGGAAGCAAGAGGTGAAGAAGATGGATTACAACTTATCAGAAGAACAACAAATGATGCGCCAAATGGTCCGTGATTTCGCAAAAAAGGAAATTGAACCTTGGATTCCACGGATGGAAGCGGGAGAATTTCCGCGCGAGCTGCTAGAAAAGATGGGTGAACTCGGTTTAATGGGGATAACGGCACCTGAAAAATATGGGGGGGCCGGAATGGACTTCCTGTCATATATCATCGCCATACATGAGCTATCTAAAGCAAGCGCTGTCATGGGGGTCATCTTGTCTGTTCATACTTCAGTGGGAATGAATCCCATCCTCTACTTCGGTAATGAAGAACAGAAAAATCGCTACTTGCCGAAAATGGCGTCAGGTCAATACTTAGGTGCGTTCTGTCTGACGGAAACCTCTTCGGGGTCCGACGCTGGATCGTTGAAAACCAAAGCGAAACGAGTAGATGATCACTATGTATTGAATGGATCTAAAATGTTTATCACAAACGGAGGAGAAGCAGATGTCTACATCGTTTTCGCCAATACAGCACCGGAAAAAGGAACGTACGGCATCTCGGCATTTATTGTAGATCAAGATACACCTGGACTTTCAATCGGCAAAGATGAAAAGAAAATGGGCTTGCATGGCTCGCGAACCGTAGCGCTCAACTTCGATAACATGAAAGTGCCGGCAGAAAATCGACTGGGAGCAGAAGGTGAGGGCTTCAAAATCGCCATGGCGAACCTGGATGTAGGCCGAATCGGCATCGCAGCCCAAGCACTGGGCATTGCTGAAGCCTCACTAGAAGCTGCGACTGCCTATGCAAAAGAACGGGAACAATTCGGCAAACCAATCGCTGCAAATCAAGGCGTAGGCTTCAAACTAGCCGACATGGCCACAGCTACGGAAGCAGCACGACTACTAGTCTACCGAGCAGCATGGCTACGGGCAGAAAACAAATCATGCGGCAAAGAAGCCTCCATGGCCAAACTCTTCGCCTCCCAAACAGCCGTAGACAACTCAATCGAAGCCGTCCAAATCTTTGGAGGCTACGGCTACACCGAAGACTATCCGGTAGAACGTTATTTCCGAGACGCCAAAGTATGTCAAATCTACGAAGGCACCAGCGAAATTCAAAGAGTAGTCATAGCCAAGCACTTAACAAATTAGATTTAGCACGGTACGTACGTGGATTGGTTCGTTGCACAACGAGTTACGCACGATTCACCGAACGATTGGCGCGTTCCTAGATAGGTTTGGTTCGTTGCTCAACAGGAAAGGTGCGGTGCAACAACAGTTACGCTCGTTCCTCACCATGATTGGTGCGTTTCGAGTCTAGAATAGTGCGTTTCTACAAAAGATACGCTCGTTCCGGGGTGAACTTGACTATCTTTATTACTTACCAGCTACAGTGAGCTTGCAAAGTATCTTAACATATATTTTTAGGGATTGTAGCGGAGGGCGGCGACTCCGGAAGGATCAGCGTGAGCCTTGAGACCCTGGACTGAGCGAAGCGAAGGAAGCGGCTCAAGCCACGCCCTCCGGAAAGCGTCCGCCTGCAGCGCAAATCCCCGGACCACAAGCCATTGTTAACCAGAAAACAACTTTAAACAAACATAAAGGGTGGGAGAAAAAATGGATTTTAAACTATCAGAAGAACATGAAATGATCAGAAAAATGGTACGCGACTTTGCAGAAAAGGAAGTCGCGCCATCCGCGGCACAGCGCGACGAAGACGAAAGCTTCGACATGAACATATTTCACAAAATGGCCGAACTTGGACTAACGGGAATCCCGTGGCCTGAAGAATATGGCGGCATCGGCAGCGACTATCTGGCCTACGTCATCGCGGTCGAAGAACTCTCACGCGTTTGCGCATCCACAGGCGTCGTCCTGTCCGCACATACCTCACTGGCAGGATGGCCGCTATTCAAATACGGCAACGAAGAACAAAAACAAAAATACCTGCGTCCTCTTGCGGAAGGTAAGAAAGTCGGTGCATACTGTTTAACGGAGGCGGACTCCGGCTCAGACGCAGGCGGTATGAAAACAACAGCGAAACTAGATGGCGATGACTATGTACTGAATGGTTCGAAAATCTTCATCACCAATGGCGGCATCGCGGACACATATATCGTCTTTGCTGTAACGGACCCAGAATCAAAACATAAAGGGACGAGTGCATTTATTGTAGAAAGTTCATTTGAAGGATTCTCAGTAGGTAAGAAAGAGAAGAAAATGGGGATTCGTTCTTCACCTACTACAGAAGTCGTTTTGGATAACTGTCGTGTGCCGAAAGAGAACCTTCTCGGCGAAGAAGGCGACGGATTCATTATCGCAATGAAAACGCTCGATGGCGGACGAAATGGGATTGCATCACAAGCAGTCGGTATTGCGCAAGGCGCACTCGATGCAGCGGTGAATTACTCGAAAGAACGTGTACAATTCGGAAAACCGATTGTTGCGAACCAAGGTGTCAGCTTCAAGCTGGCAGACATGGCGACTTCCATCGAAGCATCCCGTCTGTTGACGTATCAGGCAGCATGGCTGGAATCCAATGACCTGCCATACGGTAAGGCATCCGCCATGGCAAAATTAATGGCTGGGGATACAGCGATGAAAGTCACGACAGAAGCGGTTCAAGTATTCGGTGGCTATGGTTATACAAAAGACTACCCAGTGGAACGCTATATGCGTGACGCGAAGATCACTCAAATTTACGAAGGAACACAAGAAATTCAACGTCTCGTCATCTCTCGTATGCTGACAAAATAACAGAGGGGAAGGGAAGGGACCCAATGCCAAAACATGAAGTGAAATCTACCGTGAAAGACGAAGATTTGATTCAGAAACGACGCGAACAAATTAGCCAAGGCGCCGTGAAACTATTTATCGCGAAAGGGTTCCATCGAACGACAACGCGCGAAATCGCCAAGGAAGCCGGCTTCAGCATCGGTACGTTGTATGAGTATATTCGTACGAAGGAAGATGTCTTATATCTCGTTTGTGACCATATTTATCACGAAGTGAAGATCCGTCTTTCTGAATTGGATACGAATGACAACACGGTGGAAGGGTTGCGAATGGCGATAGCGAAGTACTACGAACTGATTGATGACATGTCCGATGAGTTTGTCGTCATGTATCAGGAATCGAAGTCCTTGCCGAGTGAAGCACTGCGTTATGTGCTGACGAAAGAACTTGAAATGGTGGAATTGTTTGAAATGATTGTGCGGCGCTGTATGGAAGCAGGCAATCTGCGCATCGGTCCTGAGGAAGTATCGCTCGCAGCGCATCATATTCTTGTGCAAGGTCAAATGTGGTCATTCCGAAGATGGGCGCTGCGCAACACTTATTCACTTGAACGGTATATTCAGATACAGACGGATCAAATCATTAATGGACTTGCGAAATAAATAAAAGGCTCCGCTGCGGATTTGTTCTGTGGCGGAAGTCATTGTTTAGGAAGGGCGGAGAGCAAATGGCAACTGAGGAAATTTACAAACCAAAGCACCATATCCGTTTTGTGACGGCATCCAGTTTATTTGACGGGCATGACGCATCAATCAATATCATGCGAAGAATTTTACAATCGACCGGAGCGGAAGTCATTCATCTTGGACATAACCGATCTGTTGAGGAAGTTGTAAACGCTGCCATTCAGGAAGACGTACAAGGCATTGCAATTTCTTCTTATCAAGGCGGGCATGTTGAGTATTTCAAATATATGTATGATCTGCTGAAAGAACGCGGTGCTTCTCATATCAAAATCTTCGGTGGTGGCGGAGGCGTCATTATTCCGAAAGAAATCAAAGAGCTGCATGAATATGGCATCCAGTGGATCTTCTCTCCGGAGGATGGGCGGAAAATGGGTCTTCAAGGAATGATCAACCGCATCATGGAGCTATCCGACTTCTCCACTACTCCCGAAAATGAAGAAGCCAATCTGGAAAAACTCACAGCAGAGACACCGGGAATCCTGGCTAATTTGATTACCTACGTTGAAGAAAAGCATTTGCATAAGGATAAGGCAGCTGAACAGTTGCTTGCGCATGCACGAAGTCTTTCCAAGCAGACGCCGGTACTCGGAATCACGGGCACTGGGGGGGCGGGAAAAAGTTCATTAACTGATGAATTGATTCGACGTTTCTTGCAAGAGTTTCCTGATAAACGTGTCGCCATTCTTTCCATCGATCCGACGAAGCAAAAAACAGGCGGTGCGTTGCTCGGTGACCGAATCCGTATGAACGCCATTTTCACTGACCGCGTCTATATGCGTAGTTTGGCAACGCGGGGTTCACGTTCGGAGTTGACGACTGCGATTCATGATGTGCTTGATGTGACGAAAGCGGCAGGCTACGACTTGATCATCGTTGAAACGAGCGGTATCGGGCAAGGTGACGCACAGATTACGGACATTTCCGATGTCTCGATGTATGTCATGACGAGTGAATTTGGCGCACCGACACAGCTTGAAAAGATTGATATGATCGACTTTGCAGATTTGATTGTCATCAATAAATTCGAACGTAAAGGCTCTGAAGATGCATTGAGCCAAGTCCGCAAGCAGTACCAACGCAGCCATCTGTTATTTGACGAAGAGTTGGAAAACATGCCGGTATTCGGTACGATCGCCAGCCAATTCAATGATAGAGGAACGAATATTCTGTTTGCAGCATTGGTCGAACAGTTGAATAAATCAGCTGGCCTCGACTGGACAACAAGTTACGCGGAATCTGTGACGAATCAAAAACAGACAGTCATCATCCCGCCTGACCGCAGTCATTATTTGCGTGAAATCGCCGCGACCGTTCGTAATTACCATGCGAAATCCAAACAGCAAGAAGAGCTTGCGCGCCGACTGTTCCAATTGGAAGGTGCAATTGAAGCTGTCAAGGAAGCTGATTCCAATGAAGCGCTCTTGAATTCATTGACTAGTTTAAAAGAAGGTATAGAAGAGCAGCTGACAGGTGAATCAAAGCGCACGTTGAAGAACTGGCAGTCTTTGAGAGAGTCGTATAAACAAGACGAATATGTCGTCAAGATCCGAGATAAAGAGATTAGGACTGCACTCAATACGGTCAGTCTATCGGGGCTGAAAATACCGAAAGTGGTCTTGCCACAGTATAAAGACTATGGAGAAATCTTACGCTGGGTCTACAGTGAAAACGTGCCGGGCTCATTCCCTTACACGGGCGGCGCTTTCCCATTCAAACGTGAAGGTGAAGATCCGAAGCGCCAATTCGCGGGTGAAGGGACACCGGAGCGTACGAACCGTAGATTTCATTATGTATCGAAAGACGATGACGCGAAACGCTTATCAACGGCATTCGACTCCGTCACGCTTTACGGAGAAGATCCAGATGAACGTCCGGATATTTATGGTAAAGTCGGCGAATCGGGCGTTAGTATTTGTACACTTGAAGATATGAAAAAACTCTATGCCGGATTTGATCTTTGTGCACCGTCCACTTCGGTCTCGATGACGATCAACGGTCCTGCACCGATCATCTTGGCAATGTTCATGAATGCTGCTGTCGATCAGCAAGTACGGAAGAAAGAACAAGAGCTCGGTCGTCCGCTGACTGTCGAGGAATTCACCGATGTACGTGAAATGACATTCCAAACGGTACGCGGCACAGTGCAGGCGGACATCCTGAAAGAAGACCAAGGTCAAAACACCTGTATTTTCTCTACGGAATTTGCATTGCGACTGATGGGCGATATCCAGCAGTATTTTATTGATAAAAAAGTTCGTAACTATTATTCTGTTTCGATTTCAGGCTACCATATCGCGGAAGCAGGCTCGAATCCGATTTCCCAGCTGGCCTTCACATTGGCGAACGGCTTCACGTACGTCGAATATTACTTGAGCCGCGGAATGAATATTGATGATTTTGCACCGAATCTGTCGTTTTTCTTCTCGAATGGGCTAGATCCGGAATATACGGTGATTGGACGTGTCGCTCGTCGCATTTGGGCTGTTACGATGCGCGATAAATACGGCGCCAATGAACGCAGCCAAAAGTTGAAGTACCATATCCAGACTTCGGGCCGCAGTTTGCACGCGCAGGAAATCGACTTCAACGATATCCGCACGACATTGCAGGCATTGATGGCTTTGCAGGATAACTGTAACTCGCTGCATACGAATGCGTACGACGAAGCGATCACGACACCGACGGAAGAGTCTGTACGCCGTGCGATGGCGATTCAGATGATTATCACCAAAGAGCATGGATTGTCGAAAAATGAAAATCCTCTGCAAGGAGCATTCGTCATCGAGGAGCTGACAAGCTTAGTAGAAGAAGCGGTACTTCAAGAATTCGATCGTCTGAATGACCGCGGGGGCGTACTGGGCTCGATGGAAACACAGTATCAGCGAGGTAAAATCCAGGAAGAATCGATGTACTACGAAATGAAAAAACATTCAGGTGAGCTGCCGATCATCGGCGTCAATACGTACTTGAACCCGAATCCGCCATCTGAAGAAGATATCGACAATATGGAACTGGCACGCGCAACAAAGGAAGAGAAAGAAGCGCAAATCCGCAACTTGCGGGCTTTCCAGTCGGCGCACGCAGAAGAAGCTGAACAGGCACTGCGGAATCTTCAACAAACAGCTGTTTCAGGAGGCAATGTCTTCGCGGAATTGATGAAAACCGTACAAGTCGCAAGCTTAGGTCAAATCACCAACGCTTTATATGAAGTAGGCGGCCAGTACCGAAGAAATATGTAATTACCCCGAGAAAGCTGCGTGAATCACGCAGCTTTTTTGAGATTGCAGGGTGGAGTGTGAAACGGCGCTCATAAGGTTTTGCTCCGCGCTCATAAAACTACTCGTAGCGCTCATAAAGTCCCGTTTCACGCTCGTAAAGCCACTCGCCACGCTCATAGGACCTTGTTCTGCGCTCATAAACAACCCTACATACAAAATCACTTCACATCAAAGTGGATAAACTGGTAATTTTATCTGTATAATGAAAAGAACGAATAGAAAGGGATGTGTTGAAGGTGAGATGGTATTATCATTTGATCATAATTGTGCTTCTATTTCTTCTCACATTCATCTTTTATAGCAGCGGTCTAGGAGTAATACCCTTCGCCTTCACAGCCATCTACCTAGGGTGTCTGACTATCAAAGAATACAGAAACGTAAAGAGAAGCAAAAGAATGTAGCATATTGGAACACAAACTGTATATAATGTAAACTATGCTTATGTGTTGAAGAAAGGACGTGCCATACATTGAATATCCATGAAATGACAAAAGAACAATTAGCAGAAGAGTCGTTCATTAATATTACTTTCCAAATCCTTACTGAACGACGTGAATCTCTTACCCTACAGCAACTGATGGACGAAATCCAAAAACTTACGGGTGTTTCCGACAAAGACCTAAAAGAACGCCTCGTTCAATTCTATACAGATCTGAACATTGATGGCAGATTCCTGGCTATCCAAGACAACCGCTGGGGCTTACGCGAATGGTATCCAGTCGACCAAATCGAAGAAGAAACAGCACCTGTCGTAAAAGTCCGCAAAAAGAAAAAGAAGAAAAAGGACTACGATGACGAAGAAGAGATTGAAGAAGATGACGAGGACGAAGAACTCTTCGATGAAGAATATGTAGAACTCGGCGAAGAAGACGAGGAAGATGTGGACGACGAAGAGGAAGACGAGGAAGTTATCGAAATCGAAGAAGACCTGATTGATCCGGATGACGACTTGGAAGTAATTCCTGATGAAGAAATCGACCTTGATGAAGAAGATGAAGAGGACGATGAAGAAGAGGAAGACTTCGAGGAAGAAGAATAACAAGACTTGACTTTTGGCGCCTGAAAATATAAGATTTGTATGGGCTCCTGAAAAGGACACATGAATTCGTGTATACGCGCTCCTTATTGTAGTTATGCTACAACTGGGGCGCTTTTTTGATTTTTCATCTTAGCCTTCGAGCATGTAAAAAGAACAAATGGAGGAACCACACATGACAAAATATATTTTTATTACGGGCGGCGTTGTCTCGTCCTTAGGTAAAGGAATCAACGCTGCATCACTCGGGAGATTGCTGAAAAATCGCGGTTTGAAAGTAACCAATCAAAAATTCGACCCATACATCAATATCGATCCGCGCATGATGAGTCCATACCAGCACGGTGAAGTGTTCGTAACGGAAGATGGCGCGGAAACGGATCTCGATATCGGACATTACGAGCGTTTTATCGACATTAAATGCAATCGCTACTCCAACGTCACTATGGGGAAAGTCTATGACCTAGTCTTACGAAAAGAGCGCAGCGGTGAATATAAAGGAGCTACTGTACAAGTAATTCCACATATTACAAATGAAATTAAAGAACTCGTTAAACGTGCAGGCGAAACGTTGAACGCTGACGTAGTCATCACGGAAATCGGGGGAAGTGTCGGCGATATCGAATCCTTGCCTTACCTGGAAGCAATCCGCCAGCTGAAGACAGATTTAGGCAAAGACGACGTCATGTACATCCATAACACATTAATTCCATACCTCCATGCAGCAGGCGAAATGAAAACAAAACCAACTCAGCACAGCGTTAAGGAACTGAGAAGTCTTGGGATCCAGCCGAATATGATTGTGGTGCGCAGTGAGTACCCTGTACCGCAAGAAATGAAAGATAAAATTGCGTTATTCTGTAACATCAAGCCAGAAGAAGTGATCGAAGCACTGGACGCAGAAACATTGTATGAAGTGCCGCTTCGTTTGCACGAACAACATATGGACCAAATTGTTGTCGATTTCCTTGGATTGGAAACACCACAGCCAGAGTTGGCAGAAGTTGAAGAACTTGTGAAGTTGGTTAAATCACTGAAAGAAAAAGTGAAAATCGGTCTTGTCGGAAAGTATGTAGAGCTACAAGATGCGTATATTTCTGCTGTTGAAGCTATGCGTCACGCAGGTTATGCCTTCGATACAGATGTGGAGATCAAGTGGATTAATTCCGAAGAAGTCACTGCAGAGAATGTTGAAGAATTCCTTGGAGATGTCGATGGAATTCTTGTTCCAGGTGGTTTCGGAGATCGCGGAATCGATGGGAAGATCGAAGCGATCACATATGCACGCGAACATAAAGTTCCGTTTTTTGGAATCAGTTTAGGTTTGCAACTAGCAGCAACCGATATCGCGCGAAACGTTCTTGGCTTGAAAAATGCTCATTCCTTGGAGTTTGACGCAAATACAGAACACCAAATTACGACATTCCATCCGGATTGCCGTACGGCGGATGAAGCAGACAGCACATTGCGTCTTGGCGCATACCCATGTAAACTTTCAGAAAATACGAAAGCGTACACTGCATATGGTGAAGAACTTGTTTATGAACGCCACCGTCACCGTTATGAAATTAATTTAGCTTATCGTGCGCAGTTGGAAGAAGCTGGTTTTATCGTTTCTGGTATCAGCCCGGACGGCCGCTTGATCGAAATTATGGAACTGCAAGAGCACCCATTCTTCGTAGGCTGCCAATTCCATCCGGAGTTTGCATCCCGTCCGACACGCCCACAACCATTGTTCCGCGAATTTATCCGCGCTGCATTGGATCATCGTTAAAAAGGAAAAAGCCGACAGGATCCTATAGAATTCTGTTGGCTTTTTCACATTTATTTAACTTATTCATCATCCAATAATTCATCCAGCGACAGTTTTACAGCTTCATAAATGAAGAGAGCAGCGAGTGCGTGTGGCTCGACAATGCGTTCACCTGTTGGTCCGGGAAGAAGTCCTTTTTTCAAGCCGGTGGATATGTACGTTAAAGCAAGATCGGCAAGTTCATTGGAGTCCTCTGCTGAATCGGCTGCCAATACAGCGAATGGAATGAATTGATCCGCCAGTTGTTTTGCCAATTGAACGGCTGCAGGATGATCTGCCTTTCTAACAATCAGCCAAACGCGATCGGCTGTAGTAAGGGAAATATCGCCAGTATAGCGAACAGCCTGCCGCAATGGTTCCGCACCGTGTAAAGCGGTAGCTGTAACAGCTTCCATCTCATCAAAAGCAGCAAGGATGATCCGTCCTTCACCTACTAGTGCCTGTGCAAGCAGCCGAGCTGTTTCCTCGATTGCCTCCTCCTGAGATCCTGAGATCCGCTCTAAAAGTCCTCTGATCTGTGTCGTTAATATTTTCAATTGTATCCCTCCAAAGATTTAGTATATTAGACAAGAGTTAGAAGTGCAAAAACAGATTGCTGAAAAAAGAAGGAAAACTTTGGATTGTTGCGAATAATATACAATAGAGAAGTATAGACAAACTTTAGATATGAAATTTCCTTGAACGCTTTAATAGATTAAAGCGTTGGAACTCGAAAAGGTAATTTCATCCTCTCAGCAAATCGGTTACACTGTATGTACTGTTGCAAAATCTTGTTGCTAATGAAATAAATAAAGAAGGTGAATGGATTGAAGCAAATATTGATAATTGATGACCAGCCAGGCATTCGGTTGCTGTTGGAAGAAATATTCAGACAAGCAGGTCTCGGAACGACATTAGCTTCAAATGGAAAAGAAGCCTTGGATAAATTAGAATACCTGCAACCAGACTGTATCTTGCTGGACATGAAAATGCCTGGCATGAACGGTGTTGAAGTTCTGCGCGAAATTAGAAAGCGAACTCCAAATGCTCTTGTCATGATGATGACAGCTTACAGTGAAATTGAGTTGACAGAAGAAGCTGGGAGACTCGGCATTGACAATCATTTCACCAAGCCGTTTGATATATTTGAAGTACGGGACACGGTCTTAAAAAGGTTGCAAACACAGGACGCATGACAGTAGTAATAATGAAGTGGATTTGGTATGCTAGAGAGCAGAAAGTATAATGAAAACAGACAGAAACCCGTAGACAACTCAAGGAGGAATTTTGCATGCCACTCGTCTCGATGAAAGAAATGATGATTCAAGGAAAAAAGCAAGGATACGCAATCGGTCAATTCAACTTAAATAATTTAGAATATACACAAGCGATTTTGCAGGCTGCTGAAGAGGAAAAATCGCCAGTCATTTTAGGAGTTTCCGAAGGTGCGGCTCGTTATATGGGCGGCTTCAAAACCGTTGTTATGATGGTTAAAGGACTAATGGAAGATTACGGTACAACTGTGCCTGTTGCCATTCATTTAGACCACGGTTCCAGCTTCGAAAAATGTAAAGAAGCGATTGAAGCCGGGTTCACATCCGTCATGATCGATGCATCTTCTAAACCACTCGCGGAAAACATCGAAATCACGAAGCAGGTAGTGGACTTCGCAAAACAGCATAACGTATCCGTAGAAGCTGAACTTGGAGTCGTTGGTGGACAGGAAGACGACATCATTGCAGACGGCGTGATCTACGCAGATCCTGCTGAGTGTAAAGAATTGGTGGAAAAGACAGGTATCGATTGCTTAGCTCCAGCGCTTGGTTCAGTACACGGACCATATAAAGGGGAGCCGAACTTAGGTTTCAAAGAAATGGAAGAGATCTCAAGCCAAAGCGATCTGCCACTCGTATTGCATGGCGGCACAGGGATTCCGTTAAAGGATATCCAACGTGCGATTTCATTGGGCACATCTAAAATTAACGTCAACACTGAAAATCAGATTCAAGGCACGAAAGCAGTGCGTGAAACACTTGGAGCAGATACTGAAGTGTATGATCCACGTAAATATCTTGGCCCAATGCGCGAAGCAATCAAACAAACTGTCATCGGCAAGATGCGTGAATTTGGCAGTTCTCAGCAAGCGTAAATCAGGAATAACCGGATAGAAAAAAGGAGGAGCAAATTATGTCTCCTTCTTTTATATTTGAATTAAGACAAAAAACAAACTAGCAGGGGGATCATTCACTTGAAATTTTTCATAGATACCGCAAACTTTGATGAAATTAAAGAAGCACACAGCTGGGGCATTGTTTCCGGCGTGACGACCAACCCTTCACTTGTAGCAAAAGAAAATATTTCATTTCACGATCGCTTAAAAGAAATTACGGCTCTCGTACCAGGATCTGTCAGCGCGGAAGTCATTTCGCTCGACGCGGAAGGTATGATTGAAGAAGGACGTAAACTTGCAAGCATCGCAAAAAATATTACCGTGAAACTACCGATGACGCCTGAAGGATTGAAAGCTTGTTCAGTGTTCGCAGCGGAAGGCATTCAAACGAATGTCACGCTCGTCTTCAGTGCCAATCAAGCATTGCTTGCAGCGCGTGCAGGCGCAACATACGTCTCGCCTTTTATTGGGCGCTTGGATGATATTGGTCAAAACGGGGTCGAATTAATCGAAACCATCTCTGACATTTTCACAATCCACGATCTAGATACACAAATCATTGCAGCTTCAATCAGACACCCTCAGCATATTACCGCCGCCGCATTAGCAGGAGCTCATATCGCGACGACACCATTCAACGTGTTGAAGAGTTTATTCGCACATCCGTTAACAGCTAAAGGAATCGATCAATTTTTGAAAGACTGGGAAACTAGAACGAATAAGTGACGAAATCAATCATGCCGCGGTGTGATTGCGTCTGGATTTTGAATCGAGGCCTGCATGATGCAGGTCATGCAGTCTTTGCTGTACAATGTGGAGCAAAGACTGCGTTCCTATTTTATACTCCTTACAAAATCCATGACATCCGCCGGAGGCTTTTATTTGGATTCAGCGGGCCTTAGAACACCCGCTGAACTGAAAAAAACATTTGCATTCTTACCGCCACATATAGAAGTGTGGTAGACTGCTGAATTCAAATAAAAGGAGATCGAAATGGACGTTTACAAAATTAAAGGCGGAAATCGGCTTCAGGGGAAGGTGAGAGTAAGCGGTGCGAAAAACAGTGCGGTTGCTCTTATTCCCGCAGCCATTCTTGCTGACTCACCTGTAACGATTGCAGGTCTTCCGGAGATTTCAGATGTTATGACATTGCAAAAACTAGTGGAAGAGATTGGTGGAAATGTAGAAATAGAAGAAGGCAAGATGACGATCGATCCTTCAGAAATCGTTTCCATGCCACTTCCGAATGGCAACGTGAAAAAGCTTCGCGCTTCTTCTTACATGATGGGCGCGCTGCTCGGCAAGTTCAAGCATGCGGTGATTGGCTTGCCTGGAGGTTGTCACTTAGGACCTCGGCCGATTGACCAGCATATCAAAGGTTTTGAAGCACTTGGAGCAAAAGTCACGAATGAACATGGTGCCATTTATTTGCGGGCAGATGAATTGCGCGGTGCCAAAATTTATTTGGACGTAGTCAGTGTCGGTGCCACCATTAATATTATGTTGGCCGCTGTCATGGCAAAAGGAAAAACAGTTATCGAAAATGCTGCGAAAGAGCCTGAAATCATTGATGTAGCGACATTATTATCGAATATGGGCGCGAATATCAAAGGGGCCGGTACGAACGTCATTCGGATTGAAGGTGTGGAAAAACTTCATGGCACTAAGCACACAATCATCCCGGATCGGATCGAAACGGGTACTTATATGATTATGGCAGCGGCAATCGGAGACGGCATCACGATCGACAACGTCATACCGCTGCATGTTGAAGCAGTCACCGCCAAGCTTCGTGAAATGGGCGTCAAAGTAGAAGTCGGAGAAGAACAAATCTACATTCCGAAGACAGAGAAATTCGAGGCGGTTGACGTCAAAACACTCGTCTATCCAGGGTTTCCTACAGATCTCCAACAGCCGTTCTGTGTGCTATCAACACAAGCGGAAGGTTCATCAATCCTGACTGACACTATCTATCCGGCAAGGTTCAAACAAATAGATGAACTTCGCCGAATGAACGCAGATGGAAGAGTGGAAGGTCGCTCGGCAATTATTACCGGACCGACAGCAATGCAGGCTGCTACAGTACGCGCAACGGATCTGCGGGCTGGTGCAGCATTGATAATTGCGGGATTGATCGCCAGCGGAGAAACAGAAATCCAGGGAATTGAACATATCGAACGCGGCTATAGCCAAATTATTCCGAAGCTAAAAATGCTCGGTGCTGATATCAACAAAGTAGAAGGACTCAAAACAGCTTCTATTTCTGAGTGACGACAATTATCGATTTCGTGTATAATAGACTGCAACGACACATCCAGAGTAAAGTCATTTAAGTAATGATGGATGCGGACGTAGGCAAATGAAGGTAAAACGCGTCGAGCGCCTTACCGCAAACAGGAGGAACAAAACAGTATGGAACGTAGTTTATCGATGGAACTAGTACGTGTTACAGAAGCGGCAGCCGTTGCGGCAGCTCGCTGGATGGGACGCGGTTTGAAGAATGAAGCGGATGATGCAGCAACAGAAGCCATGCGGACGGTTTTCGACACAATTCCGATGGAAGGTGTTGTCGTTATTGGTGAAGGCGAAATGGATGAAGCGCCAATGCTCTATATCGGTGAAGAACTAGGAACGGGCCATGGACCGGCAGTGGATGTTGCGGTCGATCCTGTAGAAGGTACGAATATTGTCGCTGCTGGTGGCTGGAATGCGCTTGCGGTACTTGCTGTTGCAGATAAAGGAAACCTTTTGAATGCACCTGATATGTATATGGATAAAATTGCGGTGGGTCCGGAAGCAGTTGGCAAAATCGATATTGACGCGTCCGTTACAGATAACTTGAAAGCTGTAGCAAAAGCGAAAAATAAATCTGTTTCCGATATCGTTGCTTCTGTCTTAAATCGTGAACGTCATAAAGATATTATCGAAGAAATTCGCCAAGCTGGCGCGCGTATCAAGTTGATTGAAGACGGCGATGTAGCAGGCGCTTTGAATACGGCTTTTGACGATACAGGCGTTGATATTTTATTCGGAAGAGGCGGGGCTCCTGAAGGTGTCATCGCAGCAGTCGGCTTAAAATGCTTAGGTGGAGAAATCCAAGGGCGTCTTGTTCCTTCCAATGACGAAGAAAGAGAACGTTGCATCAAGATGGGCATCGATGTAGATAAAGTCCTAAAAATGGATGACTTGGTTAAAGGAGACGACTGTATTTTCGCAGCGACTGGAGTAACAGACGGCGAATTGCTTGGCGGTGTACAGTTTAAAGGGACATACAGCCGAACACATTCGATTGTCATGCGCTCTAAATCAGGTACAATCCGCTTTGTCGAAGGTCGCCACAGCATGAAGAAAAAACCACTTCTCGTTATGCAAGACTAACTCCCTCATTACCCGGCGTCACAGCCGGGTCACTTTTTCCTGAAACTATAAAACCATAATGCACGTAATGAATTATGCCTTGGCATAATGGCGTTCGAATACTCTCTGAACAATAACGAACTCGCATTCATTTCACTATCTATTGAGATGGGAGTTTTCTGCTTAATTCAGATAAAAGGAAAGGAAGCGCACTAAGTATCTTCCTTTCTATTTCTCGCGTCGAAATTTTCTTATACTATAAATGAAGAGTGGTGTACGCATAGATGACAATGATTACCCTTGCAGACCTAGAGAATATGACGCTGAAAGAGCTATATGCACTAGCGAAGGAGTTTAAAATCACGAACTATGGCAAGCTGACAAAGAAAGAATTAATTTTCGCTATTTTGAAATCTCGTGCCGAGCAAGAAGGCTTCTTTTTCATGGAAGGTGTATTGGAGATTATCCAATCAGAAGGATACGGTTTCTTACGACCGATCAACTATTCTTCGAGCTCAGAGGATATATACATATCTGCCTCCCAAATCCGTCGCTTTGATTTGCGTAACGGCGATAAAGTAACAGGGAAAGTCCGTCCGCCAAAAGAGAATGAGCGATACTATGGCTTGCTGCAGGTTGAAGCAGTCAATGGACAAAATCCCGAAGTGGCACGTGAACGTGTTCATTTCCCAGCATTGACCCCATTGTATCCAGAACGCCAAATTCAATTAGAAACGACACAAAGTCGTATATCTACACGTATCATGGACCTCGTATCACCTGTAGGATTCGGCCAACGTGGATTGATCGTCGCACCGCCGAAAGCAGGGAAGACGATGCTGTTGAAAGAAATCGCCAACGCCATCACGACGAATCATCCGGAAGCTGAACTAATCGTCTTGCTGATCGATGAACGCCCTGAGGAAGTAACCGATATTGAGCGTTCTGTCAAAGCAGATGTTGTCAGCTCTACATTTGATGAAGTACCGGAAAACCATGTCAAAGTAGCTGAACTCGTATTGGAACGTGCAATGCGCTTAGTTGAACATAAACGTGATGTCATCATTTTAATGGACTCCATAACCCGACTGGCTCGTGCATTTAACTTAGTGATCCCGCCGAGCGGACGTACATTGTCCGGAGGGATTGATCCGGCCGCATTCCACCGTCCAAAACGATTCTTCGGTGCAGCACGTAACTTGGAAGAAGGCGGAAGCCTAACAATCCTGGCAACGGCCCTCATCGAAACGGGCTCCCGCATGGACGAAGTTATCTATGAAGAATTTAAAGGAACGGGCAACATGGAGCTTCATCTAGACCGAAGCCTGGCTGAACGCAGAATCTTCCCGGCACTCGACATCCGCCGTTCCGGAACACGGAAAGAGGAGCTGCTCATTCCGAAAGAAAAGTTAGAAAAACTATGGGCTATCCGAAAAACCTTCTCCGACGCTCCGGACTTTGCCGAACGTTTCCTGAAAAAACTTCGTCAATCCGAAAACAACGAAGAATTTTTTGAGAAATTAAATGAAGAAATGAAAGCCCATCGTAAGGGTAAGGGATTGATTTAAGTTAGCGAAGAGTGGTGATAGGAGGTGTGGTCCGTGGATTTGCGCTCTCAGTGGAGGCGAAGTAGTATGTACTCCGGGATTTACGCTCCAGACGGTACGCTTTCCGGAGGGCGTGGCTTGAGCCGCTTCCTTCGCTTCGCTCAGTCCAGGGTCTCAAGGCGCACGCTGATCCTCCCGGAGTCGACCGTCTTCCGCTCCAATCCATAGTTAGTGTGTAGAGACACATAGCAAGCTCCTTGTAGTTGTTTAGATCTGAGAAGAGTTCACACACTCAGAGTACAAAACTGGCATCTTTCATTGACTTAGTTTAAGGTCGTAAGTGATTTTTTGGACAATTAGCCTGCGGGCAATATTTTTTAGTATTAACTTTTAAACTTTGAGCATTATTGTAAGGAAGCATCACTTTATTGCTAATAAATTACAATGAACTAGCCATTATACTTCCCATCAAAAAGTAGGGATTGGAGCGGCGGGTGGCGACTCCGGCGGGATTAGCGCGACAGGTGAGACCCCACAGGAGCGAAGCGACGAGGAGGCTCACCGCGCGCCCCGCGGAAAGCGTCCACCCAGAGCGCAAATCCCGGACATTCACTGATTAATCTTTTATTTTTAAGCATTTATTGGCGCCCTAAAGCCCAATAAAAACCCAAATCAAACAGTTGCGCCGAACACTCGATTTTGCTATACTGTTCAAGTACGGTATTCACCGTGCACTGCATATGCGGCTGACATATACGGGCCGTGTACGGCATCGATCCGTTTTATTGGCAATCGGTCAATAAAACACCCTATAATTCATACTCTGTTCCAGATGGTTCAGGGCGAGAGGAGAGAGACCGATGAAAGCAGGAATTCATCCAGATTACAAACTTGCAAAAGTTGCTTGCTCATGTGGCAATACATTCGAAACAGGTTCTGTAAAAGAGGATATTCGAGTAGAAGTTTGCTCAGAATGTCACCCATTCTACACTGGACGCCAAAAGTTTGCTGCAGCGGACGGCCGTGTCGACCGTTTCAACAAAAAATACGGCATCAAGTCAGAAGGACAAGAGTAATCAAATGCCAGATACCCGTCAGGTGCAGTCGTGCCAGACGGGTATTTTTATAAGTAAAAGCAGAGAACGATCATAAACAGTGGGTAAGCGCTCATAACCCAGGAAAACGCGCTCAAAAGCAAGACCGGTGCGCTTGTAACTTGTGCTTACACGCTCATAACCCTAGCCAAAACACACCATACATAGCACGACACTGAAAGGAGATTGACCATGTACGTTTCAATGCAAGGCGGCTGGATGGAAGTCATCTGCGGCAGTATGTTTTCAGGTAAATCGGAGGAGCTCATTCGCCGGATTCGCCGGGCGGAATTCGCTAAACAGAAAATAGCGGTATTCAAGCCGGCAATCGATGATCGATACAGCGAGGAAGCTGTTGTCAGCCATGACGGCACATCAATGATCGCCAATCCGATAGCGAGAGCCAATGAAATTCCGAATCTCGTCACAGATGATTTCGATGTGGTCGCCATTGACGAAGCACAATTTTTTGATGAAGAAATTCTAGACGTCGCGATCAGTTTAGCCGATCGCGGTTTTCGCGTCATCATCGCCGGGCTCGACCAAGACTTCAGGGGCGAACCGTTCGGGCCAATGCCACGATTGATGGCAGTAGCAGAACTCGTCACAAAACTTCAGGCGGTCTGCACCGTTTGTGGATCTCTGTCAAGTCGGACGCAACGATTGATCGATGGAAATCCTGCCCGATACGATGATCCGATCATTCTCGTTGGCGCGTCGGAAGCCTACGAACCGCGATGCCGCCAACACCATGAAGTCCCAGTCGGTCAAGCGGAGCGCGCAAAATAAAGATAATTCACCGTCTATCCATATGCACGAAAGGATAGGCGGTTCTGCTATATCCTGAAAACCCATACTACAGAAGAGGTGAACGCATTATGTTCGACAGACTGCAAGCAGTAGAAGACCGATATGATCGACTCAATGAACTTCTGAGTGATCCAGAAATTGTGAATGACTTGGAAAAACTTCGAAACTACTCCAAAGAACAGTCCGATTTGCAGGAAACCGTTGAAGTGTACCGAGAATATAAAGAAGTCCAAGCACAATACAAAAATGCGAAAGATATGCTCGAAGAACCACTCGATGACGAAATGAAAGAACTTGTCAAAATGGAAATCGATGAACTGGAAGACCGAATCGAGCCGCTCGAGGAACAGTTGAAGATTTTGCTCGTTCCGAAAGATCCCAATGACAATAAAAGTGTCATTATGGAAATCCGAGGTGCGGCAGGCGGAGATGAAGCCGCTCTATTCGCAGGCAGCCTATACCGTATGTATACTCGCTTTGCTGAGATGAATCACTGGAAAGTGGAAGTGATCGACTCGTCACCAACAGAGCTTGGCGGCTTCAAGGAAATCATTTTCATGATTGACGGCAACGGTGCCTATTCAAAACTGAAGTACGAAAATGGAGCACACCGCGTACAACGTGTACCGGAAACCGAATCAGGCGGTCGAATTCATACATCCACCGCCACGGTCGCTTGTTTGCCGGAAGCGGAAGAAGTAGAGATCGAAATCCATGACAAAGATGTCCGTACCGATACATTCGCTTCATCTGGACCCGGTGGACAGTCCGTCAACACGACAATGTCTGCAGTCCGGCTTACGCATTTGCCAACAGGCATCACGGTGTCATGTCAGGATGAAAAATCTCAAATTAAAAACAAAGAAAAAGCGATGAAAGTATTGCGTGCACGTGTCTACGATAAATTTATGCAAGAAGCGCGTGCAGAATACGATGAGAAACGTAAATCGGCGGTCGGATCAGGAGATCGCTCAGAGCGTATCCGGACATATAATTTCCCTCAAAACCGAATAACTGATCACCGAATCGGTTTGACGATCCAAAAGCTTGATCAGATCATCGAAGGGAAATTGGATGAAGTGATCGATGCGTTAATAATTGAAGAACAAGCACACCGCTTGGAAAGTTTGGATCAAAATGACTGAAACTATTCTAGAATCTGTACAGCGTGCGAAGCAACTATTGAATGCGAAAGAGCTGGATGTGAATGCAGCTGAGTTGGCGATGCAAGCTGTAACAGGCAAAAGTCGGGCGGGTTATTTTGCCGCACTCCGTGATCAATTACCGGAAGAATCTCGCTCGCTATTTTGGGAGTATATTGAAGAGCTTTTAACAGGCAAACCAATTCAATATATTCTTGAAGAAGAATCATTTTATGGCTATTCCTTCGAAGTGAATGAACGTGTCCTGATCCCTCGGCCTGAAACAGAAGAATTGGTATTCTATGCATTGAGTCGTGCAAGACGGCTGTTTGGAGACAAGGTGATTCAATTTGCAGATATCGGGACAGGAAGTGGGGCGATTGCTGTCGCGTTCAAAAAAGAACGACCCAATGCACAAGTGACCGCGACGGATGTTAGTGAAGAAGCGTTGCAAGTAGCCAAACGTAATGCGCAGCGCAATGACGTAGAAATAACGTTTCGGCAAGGTGACATGGAGGAGCCGCTCATGGGACAAACATGGGATGTCATTCTTTCCAACCCTCCTTATATCGCAGAACATGAAAAAAGCGATATGTCGGCGACGGTATTTGACTTCGAACCGTCTTCCGCTTTATTTGCCGAAGAGGATGGACTGTACTTTTATCGAAGACTAGCAGAACGGTTAGCTCCTTTGATGAATAAACGGGCGCTGATCGGATTTGAAATCGGTTATCAACAAGGTGAAATTGTGCAGCAATTCCTACAGAAAGCCTTCCCTGAAGCCAATGTAGACATCGTGCAAGATATTAATAAAAAAGATCGAATGATATTTTGTGAGATTCAGTGAATAAAACATCTTCCTTCGGGTCATGATAGATTCAGGAGGGGATGACATGTTACAAGATTACACGATTAAAAAACAACCGACAAAAACTTCAAAATTAATTGCTTCTATAGAATTTATACTCGTGCTGTTAGCGATTCAAGGGGTACTGTTATTATTCAATCAAGAGGTACCAACAAGTGAAGTAGCTCAATTTCGTATTCTAGCAAACTCAAATACCGCTGAGGATCAACGGATAAAACAAGAAGTACAGAAAAAGATTGCACCACTACTCGATCAGGCGATCAGTCAGTCAACGACGCAACAACAGTTGCATGACAAGCTTCAACATTTGGAACCTACGATCGAACAACTTGCTGGAGAATATGCAAATGGTTCAGCTGTAACATTTGAACACAAAGCTGCACTTATTCCGCCGAAGAGAATTGGTTTTGCGATTCAGCAGCAGGACGTTTATGATGCCTATATTTTGAAAATCGGCAAAGGAAAAGGGGATAATTGGTGGTGTGCACTATTCCCAAAAGTCTGTTATCCAGAGGAAGCGACAGTAACTGAAACAGAAGAAGAGCCTGTTAAGTTCTTCGTCTGGGAGTGGATAAAATCATGGTTTTCGTAAAACTGTTCACAGATTTTGTGGATAAATTGAATGAAATGTGTATAAGAGGGGGTTGGACAGATGGAAACAATACTAAACTCAGTGGATAACCTCGTGGATAACGAAAAAACATATGAACAAGCTGTGGATATCCTGAAATCAGGAGGTCTTGTTGCATTCCCTACTGAAACAGTATATGGATTGGGAGCTGTTGCTACGGACGAACAAGCTGTGCGGAAAATCTTTGAGGCGAAGGGAAGACCTGCCGATAATCCGCTCATCGTACATATCGGAAGAAAGTCAGACATGGAGCGCTTTGTTGCGGAAGTGCCTGAAGTAGCCGAACAATTAATAGAAGCTTTCTGGCCTGGTCCGTTGACATTGGTAATGGAGAAGAAGCCGGGAGTCATCGCGGAAACCGTCACGGCAGGCATGGCGACAGTGGCGATTCGTATGCCGGATCATCCTGTAGCACTGCAATTATTGAAAAAACTTGAACTTCCACTCGCTGCACCGAGTGCGAACCGCAGCGGTAAACCTAGTCCGACAGAGGCGGAGCACGTATACCACGATTTATTCGGTAGGATTCCACTCATTTTAGACGGTGGTGCGACAGGTATTGGTGTAGAATCCACAGTACTGGACATCACCGTCACACCACCCGTCATTTTGCGCCCGGGCGGCATTGTCAAAGAACAACTGGAAGCTTTGATCGGAACAGTTCATTTGGCGGCAAAATCAGAAGATGAAATAGAAACACCGCGTGCTCCTGGAATGAAATATACCCATTATGCACCGGAAGCGCCTTTATACGTCATCGAATCGGATGCTTCAAAATTAGAGGATGCACTCGATAGTATTCATCGTCAAGGTAAACGGGCTGCCGTCATCGGGCCAGACGAGTTGCATACGGCAAAAGCGGATTGGTACTTTACAACGGGTGCACTCGACAGCAGTGAAGCAATGGCTGCGCATCTGTACAAGGCGATTCGTCAATGTGACAACACCGAAGCGGACATCATCTTGGCGATCGAAACCGACCAAGCAGGTATAGGGGCAGCTGTCATGAATCGATTGGATAAAGCCTCCGACGGCAAACGATATATCGAATAAAACAAAAGACGAATAGCCCCCTGAAGCAGACGCATAAGATGGATAGATGCGAACTGTAAGGGGGCTTACTCATTGATTGAAATCATAGCGGCCGTCGTTACGACGATCGATATCCTCATCGTCTACACAATTCTTCAATTGCGGCGCGGAAGATTCATGATCGCGCTATGGACTACCTTTTTGAATATGCTATTGCCGCTAATCGGGTTTTATATGGGCGAGTGGACCGTCCACTTCTTTGCAGGATGGGGTCCCCTACTATCGGGTGTCCTAATTGGACTAGTCGGTCTCCATATGTTACTTGATGACGGAGAACAGCCTTCAGTAATGGATAAAATCTCGCCTTTTTTCTTGGCATTGCTCGTCAGTATCGATGCCTTCACTGTCAGTGTGACATTTGGCATGATGCAGTTGAATAAGTGGCTGTTCATTTTTGTGTCAGGTTTCTTTTCATTCGTCTTTTCTATTGTCGCATTGTTATCCACAGGGCGTATTAAATTGATCAATGGAACCTATATTAGACGCATTACTGGAATTGTTTTCATTATTATAGGTGTAATGTCCTTTATCTTTTAACAATTAGTGTTTCTTTTCTCTCATAAATCCGTTATTATTTATAGTAGGTGAGGAAAATGAATATTTATTTTATTTGCACAGGTAATACATGTAGAAGTCCTTTAGCGGAAGCTCTGTTGAATAATGAAAAGTTGCCGGGCGTCACGGCAAAATCTGCAGGCATCCACTCAATGGATGGACTGCCGATTTCCGTGAATTCCGCTCAATTGCTGAAGGAAGCCGGAATTCCGTACAGTGAATTTTCAAATGAACTCAAGTTCTCTGAAATGCAGTGGGCTGACCTCGTCCTGACAATGACAGTTGGCCACAGGGATTTCCTGCACAGCAGCTATCCCGAAATGAAGGAAAAGATTTTCACATTAAAGGAGTATGTAGGGGAGAAGAATGGTTTTGACGTCCATGATCCATATGGTGGCGACTTAGCGACATACCGTACAACGTTCATGGAACTAACAGAACTTATTAAAGCGGTAACCCGAAAGCTCTCGGAGGGAAATTTATGACGGAAACAAGAACAAGGAAAGTGGGTCTGCGAAAAAAGTTTGTCTATTTTATCGTCATTCTCGCAGTCATCACTTATTCAACGAGTGCGGTTTTCATTAATTGGGTACAACCGACATTCTTCCCCAATGTAAAGCCATTTGTATTTCAACTGATTACATATGCTCTTGGCGTTTTATGGTCAGGTATTTTGGCGGCATTATTCAGTGTGATTTTAACGAAACCATTGCAGCGATTGGAAACAGCTGCGATGAGAGTAGCAGATGGGAAGATTGGGCACGATATTGAACTGTCAAATTCATCTGATGAAATTCATTCAGTCGCGAAAGCATTCCGGCAAGTTGTCGTGAACTTGCGGAGCATCATCGAACAAATCGAATCAAACTTTCAAACGACCGTTCAATCAGTAGACGCGTTGACGAAAGAGACAAGCTCGGCATCCGGTCAATCGGACGCCATCGCGCGTACAATCGGAGAAATTTCCAATGGGGCAGAATCGACAGCAAGCGCAATCCAGGAAACGGTCGGAGCAATTGAAGATGTTCGTCAATTGGCTATGGAAGTCAACAGTCGGGCGGGCCAATCTTCGGAGCACTCCAAAGCGATGCTGCAAGAACTCCACACGACCACAGATGTATTCCAATCGGTGTTGGCGGGTATCCATCAAATGACGGAGCAGAGCGAACATTCATTGGAAACAATCCAAGTGCTGGATGAAAATGCACATAAAATTGGAGAAATCGTCGAACTTGTCGGTAACA
Source organism: Sporosarcina sp. FSL K6-3508 (assembly GCF_038615825.1). Lineage (NCBI taxonomy): Bacteria > Bacillati > Bacillota > Bacilli > Caryophanales > Caryophanaceae > Sporosarcina > Sporosarcina sp. FSL K6-3508. The sequence continues at coordinate 578,808 of NZ_CP152016.1, forward strand.
TCGCAGGACAAACGAACTTATTGGCGCTCAATGCATCTATCGAAGCGGCACGTGCAGGAGAACACGGAAAAGGCTTCGCTGTCGTGGCGGAAGAAGTACGTAACTTAGCCGACGAAAGCGCAAATGCTGTACAAATGATCTCCACACTTGTTCAAAGTATCCAAGCAGACGTCAAAAAAGTCGTTTCCGAAATGAAGCAACAAGTCGACACAGCTTCAGCCGAAGCAAAACGCGCAACGAAAACAAACGAAAACGTACAATCCATGACCGAAACAATCCACACGATGGCAGCCTCGGTCGTAGAAATCAGTGAAATCGTCAGTCAGCAAATGCAAAAAATCGAACTAACAGCCAAACAATCCATGGAAGTCGCCTCCATTGCAGAAGCTACTTCAGCGGGCGCGGAAGAAGTACGAGCCGCCACAGAGGAACAAGTGGCGTCCATAGAACAAACTGACGCCAAAGCGATGGAACTTAAAGTACAATCCGAAGAACTCTACAAAGTAATCCGCAAATTCGATCGCTCGGTTGATTGATGGATTAATAGGTGGACAGGCTACTATGAAGTCAGGAATTATTGACTATTCATAGGGGCCTGTTTTTTTATTCAGGGGGTATGCGAAACGGGTGGAAAGGTTCGGTGTCCGACTTGTTTGGTGCGGATGAGACAAGGATTGGTTCGGTGCAGTGCTGTTAACGTGCGGTCCAAAAGGTTTTTGGTTCGTTCTGGCAATGCTTTGGTGCGGTGCTGTGCAATTTTGGTTCATTACTCGGCTTCTCTTGTCTGGATGCAAAAGTTAAAGTATTGATGTAGCATTTACTTCATCACCTAGCTTTGTTTATAATATACGATTCCCTATTCAATGGGCTAAACTAGTTGATTGTAGCGGAAGATGGGCGACTCACCCGCGCCCCGCGGAAAGCGTCCCATCTGTAGCGGAAATCAACGGTAGCAAACCCGTCACCCTAATTCGAAAACACACGGACGTTAATCGTCTTTAAGTTGATAAATATTCGTGTTTTTGACGAATCTCCCTAATTCAGACATGAAAACCTCAAAAATAATGCAGTAAAACCGATGATTTTTTTATTGAACAGTGGTAGAATAAGCGATAAGTAAAAATAGAAATGAGGGTGCGCAGTGAAAGTTGCAATTTCTTCAGACCATGGAGGCAACCAACTCCGAAATGAAATCACCAATCTATTGACCGAACTCGACATAGAATTTGTCGACTACGGACCAGATTCCGGCGCTTCCGTCGACTACCCGGACTACGCAGTACCAGTAGCCAACGACGTAGCAGCAGGAAAAGCCGACCGCGGAATCTTGATTTGCGGGACTGGCATCGGCATGTCGATTGCAGCGAACAAAGTAAAAGGCATCCGCTGTGCACTCGTACATGACGTCTTTAGTGCAAAAGCAACACGAGAACATAACGACTCCAACATTCTTGCGATGGGCGAGCGTGTCATCGGGCCTGGTCTTGCGCGCGAAATCGTCAGCACTTGGCTTGGAACTGAATTCGAAGGCGGTCGTCATGAACGCCGTATTGATAAAATGATGGACTTGGAAAAGCAATAATGAAAGTGGGTGGAACATGTGGATGCGATTGAATTATGGAAATTGCAACTCGAACAGGCATTGACTGAGTTTGCGGAACAAGCGCCACCTGCAACTAATACGATTTTCGTCGTTGGCTGCTCCACGTCTGAGGTAGCAGGTGCGCGGATCGGTACGAACGGCGCGCTGGAGATTGGTGAAGCATTATTCGCACCGCTTCGGAAATTTGCAGACCAGCATCAGATTCATTTAGCATTTCAAGGCTGCGAGCATATTAATCGCGCTGTCACAATTGAACGCAAGACAGCCCAACAGTTTCAATTGGAACCTGTTTCTGTCATACCGGTCGTCAATGCGGGCGGCTCCATGTCTGCGTACGTCTATCAGCAATTCAAAGATCCGGTAGTAGTGGAGTCCGTACAGGCAAACGCCGGTATTGACATCGGCCAAACCTTGATAGGCATGCAATTGAAACCTGTCGTCGTGCCGATTCGCACATCCATTAAACAAGTCGGTGAAGCAATCATCACACTGGCCACGACACGACCGAAATTGATCGGCGGAAGTCGTGCGCAATACGAATGAAATGTGTACAATACAAGATAGCATACAAAACATCAGAAAAAGGGGATACTAACCAATGGACTTAAGCAATGTACAACGCGATGACTCGGCTGTTTTTGAAGCGATCATGGCTGAAAAGAACCGTCAAAATTCCAACATCGAACTAATCGCATCAGAAAACTTCGTTACACAGGCAGTCATGGAAGCACAAGGATCATATTTGACGAATAAATATGCAGAAGGCTATCCGGGACGCCGTTATTACGGTGGCTGTGAACATGTCGACGTTGTGGAAAATATCGCACGCGACCGCCTGAAAGAGTTATTCGGTGCAGCCTATGCCAACGTGCAGCCTCACTCAGGTGCACAAGCAAATATGGCAGTCTACTTTACAGCACTAGAGCCGGGCGATACAGTGCTTGGAATGAACTTATCCCATGGCGGTCACTTGACGCACGGTTCACCTGTAAACTTCTCTGGTATTCTATACAACTTCGTAGAATACGGTGTAAGTAAAGAAGACGAAAAAATCGACTATGAAGACGTTCGTCAAAAAGCGCTTGAGCATAAACCGAAAATGATCGTAGCTGGTGCGAGTGCGTATCCGCAGGAAATCGACTTCGCAAAATTCCGTGAAATCGCGGATGAAGTCGGCGCATATTTGATGGTCGATATGGCGCATATCGCAGGCCTTGTTGCAGTAGGCGAGCACCCGAATCCAGTGCCACACGCACATTTCGTAACGTCCACAACGCATAAAACATTGCGTGGACCACGTGGCGGTTTGATTTTATTGAACGAAGAATTCGCGGAAGAATTTGGCCGCAAAATCGACAAAACGGTATTCCCTGGCGTTCAAGGCGGTCCATTGATGCACGTTATCGCTGCAAAAGCTGTTGCATTCAAAGAGGCGCTAGAGCCGGAATTCAAAACATACATCCAACAAGTGAAGAAAAATGCGAAGGCATTGGCAGAGCAATTTAACAAGGAAGGTATTGATGTAGTTTCAGGCGGCACGGACAATCACATCGTACTTGTGAAGTTGAAATCACTTGGTTTAACAGGAAAAGTTGCTGAGCATGTATTGGACGAAGTTGGCATTACAGTGAATAAAAACACAGTGCCTTTCGATACAGAAGGACCATTCGTCACTTCAGGTATCCGCATCGGTACGCCTGCTGTCACAACACGTGGATTCAAAGAGGAAGACATGCAAGAAGTCGGCCGCATCATTGCGAATCTATTGAAAAACCACGAAGATGAAACTGCAAAAGCCGAAGCACGCAAAGCAGTAACAGCTCTTACAGATCAACATCCTTTATACGCATAAAAATCAAGCGTCTGACCATTGTGTCAGGCGCTTTTTGGAGTGTAAAATGTCTATGTATGATCGCGGATGAGGTGTTTATGATCACTTAGACGGTGTGTATGAGCGAGAGTCGGGATTTTATGATCGAGAATCGATAGTTTATGAGCGGCAATACGTCTTATACGAGCACGTGAAAGATTTTATGAGCGCGCTGCAAAAGTCTGAATCTAAAAACATCTGACATATCTGCGCCTATCGCATGATTTCTGTTATAATGTACAAGATATTCCGAAAAGGAGCGAAACCAATGGCAAAAGTACATGTATTTGATCACCCATTAATTCAGCACAAACTGACGTTTATTCGAAAAGCAGATACAGGCACGAAAGAATTCCGTGAATTAGTCGATGAAGTATCGACGCTAATGGCATTCGAGATCACACGTGAGCTGCCGCTTACAGAAATCAACATCCAAACGCCGGTATGCGAAGCAACTTCCAAAGTATTGGCAGGTAAGAAATTAGGAGTCGTTCCAATCCTGCGTGCAGGAATCGGAATGGTAGAAGGGATCTTGAAATTAATTCCGGCTGCTAAGGTAGGACATGTTGGTCTTTATCGGGACCCAGAGACGCTAAAACCAGTGGAGTACTATGTGAAATTGCCTTCTGACGTATCAGAACGCGAATTCATCGTAGTGGACCCGATGCTCGCAACAGGCGGCACAGCGATTGAAGCGATCAATTCATTGAAAAAGCGCGGTGCGGTTAATATTAAGTTCATGTGTTTGGTCGCGGCTCCTGAAGGCGTCGAATTACTGACTAAAGAGCACCCTGACGTTGATGTCTATATCGCGGCTTTGGATGAAAAGTTGAACGATAAAGGGTATATTGTGCCTGGACTTGGTGACGCAGGTGACCGTTTATTCGGCACGAAATAATGGAGGGAACATTCATTGACTAAAAAGTGGAAAGTGATGACGATTTTCGGCACAAGACCGGAAGCGATTAAAATGGCGCCGCTAGTTCTAGAACTAGAAAAGTATCCCGATCAAATCGAATCCATCGTTACTGTCACTGCCCAGCATCGACAAATGCTCGATCAGGTGCTGGAAACATTCAAAATCAAGCCGAATTATGATTTGAATATTATGAAGGACCGGCAAACTCTAATCGACGTGGCGACACGTGGTTTAGAAGGTCTCGACAAAATTATGAAAGAATCCAAGCCCGATATCGTGCTCGTTCACGGAGACACGGCGACGACATTCATCGGCAGTTTGGCTGCATTTTACAATCAAATCGCTGTTGGTCACGTTGAAGCGGGATTGCGTACGTGGAATAAATATTCTCCATATCCGGAAGAAATGAACCGCCAACTGACAGGCGTCATCGCCGACTTACATTTCGCACCGACTGAAAAATCAGCACAAAACTTGCTGAATGAAGGCAAAAATGAAGAACGCATTTTCATCACAGGCAACACAGCGATCGATGCACTTCAGACAACGGTCGATCCGGATTATCATCATCCGATTTTCGATCGACTCGGCGACGACCGTTTGATCTTGCTGACAGCACATCGCCGGGAAAACCTCGGAGAACCGATGCGCAACATGTTCCGCGCGATTAACCGTCTGCTCGACAAGTATGATGACATTCAAGTGATCTATCCTGTGCATATGAACCCGGCCGTGCGTGAAGTGGCGGATGAACTGCTGGGGAACAATGAGCGGGTGCACTTGATCGAGCCGCTAGAAGTGCTGGATTTCCACAACTTTGCTGCGCGTTCGCATATCATTCTTACGGACTCCGGCGGCATCCAAGAAGAAGCACCATCTCTTGGAAAACCAGTCATCGTACTGCGAGACACAACCGAACGCCCAGAAGGCATCGAAGCAGGAACGTTACGCTTGGCTGGAACAGATGAAGAAACCATCTTCGAGCTAACCGACACGCTCTTATCAGACCATGTCGAGTACGAAGCAATGTCTAAAGCCTACAATCCATACGGCGACGGCCATGCATCCGAACGCATCGTCGAATCTTTATTGAAATATTTATCTTCATTATAAGAAACATAAACCCAGCAGAAGGAGAATCTTTTGCTGGGTTTTTCGTAAAAGGGGAAAGGAGACTTGGGGTTGTGGTCCGGGATTTGCGCTCCAGACGGTACGCTTTCCGGAGGGCGTGGCCTTTGAGCCTCTCCTCGTTCGCTACGCTTCCTGCGGGGTCTCAAGACGCACGCTAATCCCCCAAGAGTCGACCGCCTTCCGCTCCAATCCTTAGTTCGCTTGCAGAATCATATAGCGTACTTTTTATAGTTATTTAAAATCTGAGAAGACTAGCCATTGTCAGAGTACAAAACGGGCATCTCCCTTTGACTAAATTCAAGTGCATTAAACGAACTCACGGACAATAAGCCTTTAGGCAATGCTACTTATCATTCGCTTTTGAACTTTGGTCACTATCTTAAGGAAGCATCACTTTATTGCTTAAAAATTACAGTGAACTAACCATTATACTTCCTTTTTAAAAGTAGGGATTGGAGCGGCGGATGGCGACTCCGGCGGGATTAGCGCGACAGGTGAGACCCTGGACTGAGCGAAGCGAAGGAAGGGGCTCACCGCGCGCCCCGCGGAAACATACTAACATTAGTAGTACAGACCAAGGCCATGGTTTGTGCTACTATTTTTTATGGTAGAAGTGAAGGAAAGTCACAGGGACGCTGGGATCTTAGAATCCGTACAAGGAAACCGACTCACTTCACATCCTTATTTGAATCAGTTTAGTATGTTGGATCTTCGAGATCGTGTATAAGAAAGTGGAATCGATGAGGCACTGTGAAGACTTCTATGAATGGTCAAAAGGAGGAAACAAGATGAGTTATGTAATGGCGTTTGATGTCAGTATGGGAAAAAGCGCGGTGGTGATCTATGACGACAATCAGCAGTGTCATTACGAAGGTGAAGTGGAACATACAACAGTGGGGTTCCGTTCACTAAAAGAACAGATTAATTTAGTTAGGAAACTAGACGGTCAACTACCAGAAATCGTATTCGAGGCAACCGGTGTTTATTCGCAGGGCCTAGAGCGCTTCCTACAGAACGAGCAATATCCTTATAGCCGTATAAATCCTCTACAAGCTAAACTACAAATGGCTACAGGTAGTATGCGGCGACACAAAACGGATATCAGCGATGCACATGAACTAGCTAAATCGCATTTCAAGACAGAGCGGAATAAAACCTATGTACACGAAGAATATTTTGAACAAATGCGGGCATTGGGAAGGTACTACGACGATTTAGAACATGAAAGTCGACAATATGCGAACCGATTACATGCATTTCTGCAGTTAAGCTTTCCCTTATTGGAAGACGTGTTCTCTAGGAGTTCTCTTCACTTCTTACAAATCGTACAACATTACCCTCATCCAGATTTGATAAAGGGTTTATCGTTGGAAGAGATACAGAGCCGAGTGAAAGAGACTTCGCTCAAAAATATATCACTTCAACAAGCGGAGAAAAAGGCAGCACTTCTACTGGCAGCTGCTGAAAATTCCTATCCAGCCATTCAGGCGACAGGTGTGCGGTGTCAGCACCTAAAGGAGTGTGCCCAACGAGTCAAAGAACTGAAACGCCAGAAAAAAGAGATCATCAAACAGATGGTCCAACTTTCAAAGGAACGTAGCGATTTTCAAGTGCTCATATCTTTTCCAGGCATTGGAGAAGCTACCGCTGTTCGGATTATTGGAGAGTTGGGAGACATTCGCCGTTTTCAAAATAACAAACAGGTGAATGCGTACGCCGGTATTGATATTCAACGGTATCAGTCAGGGAAGCTCCACTATCAAGATCGAATCAATAAACGTGGGAACCGTAGGTTAAGGAAGATTCTGTACTTCATGGTTATTTCCATGATTTCTTTACGAAAACGAACACAAAATACCATTGTTGATTACTATGACCAATTAAAAAAGCAACCCCAGAGTAAGCCTCATAAGGTTGCGGTGATCGCTTGTGTGAATAAGTTCCTGAAAGTCGCATTTCACCTTATTCAACACAGCATCCCCTATAACTATGCATTCGCCATGGCTAGTGCGTAAAAGGATAGCTTTACTATAGCACATTTCTCCTTTCGAAAAACAGCAATTCGTTAGGTCTATTTAGCATATGCAAAAATAAAGCTCAGATTTTACTAATTTTTTCAGTTTAAGCAATTAGATCATGACGGGGGATGGCTTCTTTCGCTCGCTATATAGGATTGGAGCGGAAGACGGTCGACTCCTGGGGGATCAGCGTGCGTCTTGAGACCCCGCAGGAAGCGAAGCGAACGAGGAGGCTCAAGGCCACGCCCCCCGGAAAGCGTACCGTCTGGAGCGGAAATCCCGGGGTGCTCACTAGCTGTGGTTTCACACGCCTATTCGGATAGTAAATCATAGTACGTATCTTTTATTCTAACAAAACCCTTGACTAGAGGTAAGAAAGCGTCCACCCAGAGCGCAAATCCCCGGACCGCCTAGCTAAGTCACCAACCCTCTTTCAACCAAGCAAAAAAAGCAACAAAAACTTTATAAACAAATATGTCGAATGTTTGACAATGCGAACACTTTGTGAATAATTTATCTTGAATCAATTGACATAAAAAAACCCCTATTGTATGCTAACAAAGGGTAAGATTGATAAGGAACTCATACATATCTTAGGTAAAGAAATGATGTTTTCGAGCTTTCTAGTCTTTCCACCATGAACGCCTGCTAGCCTCTTTGACTGCGTTATGCAAAGCAACGCTACCTGGTGAACAAAAAGGCGTTTCACTTACAATTTCCAGATTCCAATGCAAGGAATCTATGTCGTAAAAGAATGATGGAAACGACAAAGTCTAATCACGTTCGACACTTGTCGAAAAAACTACTGAGCACTTCACCAAAACCACTTGGAATCCAAATACGAAATAGGAGAATCACCGACAATGCAAAGTATGCAGGAAATTTTCAATCGGCAAAAGAAGAGCTTCTTTTTTTTGCTTGCATTGTTTGGGCTCGGCTGGTTCTTTTTGGACTACCGGACAATCTTCGCGGGACTCATCTTAGGTTCATCTTTCGGAATGTACAACTTTTGGATTTTGGTGCGGCGGATGGAACGATTTGATCGGGCCATTACCGAAGAAAAGCGTGCGAAATCATTAGGGATGGGCTTACGTTTTGCATCAGGTGTAGCGGCGGCAGCCATTGCACTTTCTCTGCCGGAAGAGTTTGATTTGATCAGCACGGTAATCGGGTTAATGGTACCTTATGTATTGCTGTTCACTGATCGTCTGCTGTTCCATGGGAAGCATTAACACTTTACTAGCAAGGGGAGGTGAACAAAAACGTGAATCATGAAAATCCACAGTTTGTTTTATTCGGAATTGGGTTTAACCCTTCGAATATATTGATGCTGTTTGTGACGTGTCTGGTCGTTTTCTTGATTGCAGTAGCATCCACTCGGCGGCTTCAAATGAAACCAACGGGCATGCAAAACTTCATGGAATGGGTCATGGACTTTGTCAAAGGCATCATTAAAAATAACATGGACTGGAAAACGGGAGGACGCTTCCACGTACTAGGGATCACCTTAATCATGTTTGTCTTCGTGGCGAATATGCTCGGATTGCCATTCGCAATCGTCTGGGACGATCAACTTTGGTGGAAATCTCCGACAGCCGATCCAGTTATCACGTTAACCCTCGCTTCTACAGTTGTTGCGTTAACGCATTTCTATGGCGTCAGACAGCTTGGACTTGGTGGGTATCTTAAAACATACGTCCAGCCGATTCCTTTCTTGGCACCACTGAAAATCATTGAGGAATTCGCAAATACGTTGACACTCGGTCTTCGTCTTTACGGTAACATCTTTGCAGGTGAGATCTTGATCGGTCTTCTTGCGACACTCGGTGCAGGAAGCGTCTTCGGTTTAGTCGGAGCTGTGATCCCGGCACTTGCATGGCTAGGTTTCTCCGTGTTCATCGGAGCGATCCAAGCATTTATCTTTGTTATGTTAACGATGGTCTATATGGCTCACAAAGTCAGCACGGACCACTAAACATAGAAATACCCTATTTAGGGAAACCAAAACTATACAAATATTAGGAGGAAATACACTATGGGTTTATTGGCAGCAGCACTAGCAGTTGGTCTAGGTGCACTTGGCGCAGGTATCGGTAACGGTTTGATCGTTTCTAAGACAGTTGAAGGGATCGCTCGTCAACCAGAAGCACGCGGCGTTCTTCAAACAACAATGTTCATCGGGGTTGCATTGGTTGAGGCACTTCCAATCATCGCAACAGTTATCGCGTTTATCGTAATGAACAAATAATTTTCGAATTATATGGCGAAGCACGTAGTATAGGTCTTCGCCATTGCTTTATGTGGATAAATAGTTGAAACATCTGAACATAGAATAATTTTGCCAATCAGGCAGAAGACTGAAACGAAAGAGTCATGAGCTCTTGAAGGGAGTGAAACAATCGTGTTGGATACCTTCGTCCTCTTATCAGCAAACGCTGACGCAGGATTTTTAGCAAGTTTGAACCAGCGACTCAATTTAGGTGACATCATCGTCACTGTCGTATTTTTCACGATTCTCATGGTACTTCTCAAGAAGTTCGCATGGGGTCCGTTAATGGGCATAATGGATCAACGGGCGCAATTAATCGCTACGGAGATCGAACAAGCCGAAAAAAGCCGTCAAGAATCTGCAAAGCTTCTTGAAGAGCAACGTGCTCTATTGAAAGAAGCACGCGACAATGCACAATCTATCGTCGAAAACGCTAAGAAACAAGGTGATACTCAACGTGAAGAGCTGATTACGGCTGCACGCGCTGAAGTAAGCCGAATGAAAGAAGCTGCTACTCTCGAAATCGCTACAGAAAAAGAGAAAGCAGTGGCTGCAGTTCGCGAAGAATTCGTATCTCTATCTATTTTGGCTGCGTCTAAAGTTCTTGGGAAAGAAATTTCCGAAGACGATAACCGCGCATTGATCGAAGAAACGATTGTGAAGGCAGGCGAAGGGCGATGAGCCAATCGGTAATCGCAAAACGTTATGCCGTTGCATTGTTTGATGCTGCACAGGAAAAACAACAAGCTCTTGCTGTGCAAACAGATTTAAAAGAGCTGAAGAAGATTTTTGAAGGGGAAAAGGAATTGAGTGAGATGCTAATTTCTCCAAAATTCTCGATCCAAAAGAAGAAACAATTAATTGGGCAATTTTTCAGTGAAGCAAATCCGCTCGTATTGAACACACTATATGTTCTAATCGACGCGGGGCGTATTGGAGAAGTACTGAACGTTATCGAAGATTACCAGGACATTGCAAATGAAGCATCCGGTGTCGCCGAAGCAAAAGTATACTCTACACGTCAATTGACGGTTGAAGAGAGCAATGCGATTTCCACTGCCTTTGCACATAAGGTCGGGAAGCAATCATTGCATATCGAAAACTTGATTGACCCAAGCCTAATCGGAGGCATCCGCCTTCAGATCGGCAACCAAATTTATGACAGCAGCATCAGCGCAAAGCTGGCGCGTCTTGAACGTCAATTAATCAATTAATTTGAATTAAGAGGGGTGACATACATGGGCATCAAAGCTGAGGAAATTAGCGGTCTGATTAAACAGCAGATCGAAAATTATCAGTCTGAAATGGAAGTAAGTGAAGTAGGTACTGTAATCCGTGTAGGTGACGGTATCGCACTTGCTCATGGCCTCGACAATGTCATGGCGGGAGAGCTTCTTGAGTTCTCTACCGGCGTAATGGGTCTGGCACAAAACTTGGAAGCGAACAACGTAGGTATCGTTATCCTTGGGCCATACACAGACATTAAAGAAGGCGATGAAGTACGTCGCACAGGACGTATTATGGAAGTACCAGTCGGAGAAGAATTGATCGGCCGTGTCGTCAATTCACTTGGACAACCAGTTGACGGACTAGGTCCTATCAACACAACAAAAACACGCCCTATTGAAAGCCCTGCACAAGGGGTTATGGCGCGTAAATCTGTTCATGAACCGTTGCAAACAGGAATCAAAGCGATCGATGCGCTAGTTCCGATCGGTCGTGGACAGCGTGAATTGATCATCGGTGACCGTCAAACAGGTAAAACAACTGTTGCGATCGATGCGATTCTAAACCAAGCAGACCAAGACATGATCTGTATTTATGTAGCGATTGGACAAAAAGAATCCACTGTTCGTGGCGTAGTAGAAACATTGCGCAAAAACGGTGCTCTTGACTACACAATCGTAGTAACAGCATCTGCATCAAGCCCGGCGCCAATGCTTTATTTGGCACCATATACAGGTATTTCAATGGCAGAAGAATTCATGTTCGCAGGCAAGCACGTACTGATTGTTTATGATGACCTATCTAAACAAGCAGCAGCTTACCGTGAACTTTCCTTGCTACTTCGTCGTCCTCCAGGTCGTGAAGCTTATCCAGGGGATGTCTTCTACCTACACAGCCGCCTGTTAGAGCGTGCTGCGAAATTGAACGACTCTTTAGGAGCAGGTTCAATCACTGCACTACCATTCGTTGAAACTCAAGCAGGAGATATCTCTGCTTATATTCCAACAAACGTAATTTCCATCACGGACGGACAAATCTTCCTTCAATCCGACCTCTTCTTCTCAGGCGTACGCCCTGCAATCAACGCAGGTCTTTCCGTATCCCGAGTTGGTGGTTCGGCGCAAATTAAAGCGATGAAGAAAGTTGCCGGTACACTTCGTTTGGATCTTGCTGCATTCCGTGAGTTAGAAGCATTCTCACAATTCGGTTCGGATCTTGATCCGTCTACAAGAGCGAAACTGGACCGCGGTCAGCGTACAGTTGAAATCTTGAAGCAGGACTTGAACAAACCATTGAAAGTCGAATACCAAGTTATCAGTCTATATGCACTGACACGCGGTTACCTCGACGATATTCCAGTAAAAGACGTACTGCGTTTTGAAAGTGAAATCACTAGCTGGTTAGAATCAAACCACACGGAAGTTTACGATCACATCCGTACAACAAAAGATCTTCCAGCGGACGACGTAATGAGCGCAGCGTTCAACGAATTCAAGAAAAACTTTGTGACTTCTGAAGCGTAATTTTTCTCTTGATGGATCTTAAAATAAAGGTGGTGAATAGCCAGTGGCGTCCTTACGCGAAATAGAAAGCCGTATTGCTTCAACGAAAAAGACGAGTCAAATCACGAAAGCGATGCAAATGGTCTCTGCTTCCAAACTGAACCGTGCTGAAATGAACGCTAAGAAATTCGTTCCCTACATGGACAAAGTGGAAGAAGTGGTCGGTGCCATTGCATCCGTAACGAAAGATTCCGGGCATCCTCTTTTAACTGCACGTCCCGTTAAGAAAACTGCGTACATCGTAGTGACTTCTGACCGTGGACTCGTAGGTGGATACAACGCGCACATTTTCCGTGCCGTAACCCGCGCAATCGAACAACGCCACAAGTCAAAAGACGAAGTGGTCATTATCGCGATTGGTCGAAAAGGCTATGAATTCTTCAGTCGTCTTGGATTCAAGATTGAAGAAAGTCTGATCGGGCTTTCGGATCACCCTCGTTTTGAAGAAGTAAAAGATATCGCGAATCGGGCTGTTGGCATGTTCACAGAAGGCGTTTATGATGAAGTGTATTTATACTACAACCACTTCATCTCAGCCATCTCCAACGAAGCAACTGAACGTAAATTGCTTCCACTCACAGATATTTCATCCGTATCTGCAACTTCATCTTATGAGTTCGAGCCTTCTGCTGAAGCGATACTCGAAACCCTTCTCCCGCAATACACGGAGAGCCTCATTTATGGAGCAGTACTGGATGGAAAAGCGAGCGAACATGCTTCCAGTATGACAGCGATGAAGACGGCGACAGACAATGCGTCTGAACTAATCGATTCGTTAACATTACAATTTAACCGTGCACGTCAAGCAGCGATCACTCAAGAAATCACAGAAATCGTAGCCGGCGTAGCAGCACTTGAATAAAAGATTTGAAGGAAAGTAAGACAGGAGGGAAAAGCATGAGTAATGGACATATTCTTCAGGTTATGGGTCCGGTTGTTGACGTTAAATTCGAAGACGGTCAGCTTCCTGCAATCTATAACGCATTGAAGGTAAATATCGACCGCGGAAACGGCGAGGTCGAAGTGTTGACTCTAGAGGTGGCACTACACCTTGGTGACGACGCGGTTCGTACGATTGCAATGTCCTCGACAGATGGTCTGAAACGTGGTACTCCAGTAGAAGATACAGGCGCACCTATTTCTGTTCCAGTCGGAGACGTTACACTCGGACGTGTATTTAACGTACTAGGCGAGGAAATCGACCTAGCTGAGCCAGTTCCAGCTGATGCACAACGTGATCCAATTCACCGTTCTGCACCTACATTCGAACACCTTTCCACAGAGGTTGAGATTCTGGAAACTGGAATTAAAGTAGTTGACTTGCTTGCGCCATACATCAAGGGTGGTAAAATCGGACTCTTCGGTGGTGCGGGAGTAGGTAAAACAGTTCTAATCCAAGAATTGATCAACAACATCGCACAAGAACACGGTGGTATTTCCGTATTCGCAGGTGTTGGAGAACGTACTCGTGAAGGTAATGACTTATTCTTCGAAATGACAGACTCAGGCGTTATCAAGAAAACGGCAATGGTCTTCGGTCAAATGAACGAGCCACCTGGTGCGCGTATGCGTGTTGCACTTTCGGGCTTGACAATGGCTGAACACTTCCGTGATGAGCAAGGACAAGACGTTCTATTGTTCATCGATAACATTTTCCGCTTTACACAAGCAGGTTCTGAAGTTTCTGCCCTTCTTGGACGTATGCCTTCTGCGGTTGGTTACCAGCCGACATTGGCTACAGAAATGGGTCAGTTACAAGAACGAATCACTTCTACAAATAAAGGTTCCGTTACATCGATCCAAGCGATCTATGTACCAGCGGATGACTATACGGATCCAGCTCCGGCAACAACATTCGCTCACTTGGATGCGACAACGAACTTGGAGCGTAAGCTTTCTGAGATGGGTATCTACCCAGCAGTAGATCCGCTTGCTTCATCTTCTCGCGCATTGAGTGCTGAGATTGTTGGAGAAGAGCACTACCGTGTAGCACGTGAAGTTCAGACGACGCTTCAGCGATACCGTGAATTGCAAGACATCATTGCAATCCTAGGTATGGATGAGTTGGATGAAGACGACAAGCAGGTTGTTGACCGCGCGCGTCGTATCCAGTTCTTCTTGTCTCAAAACTTCCACGTAGCTGAACAGTTTACAGGACAAAAAGGTTCTTACGTTCCAGTTGCTGAAACAATTAAAGGCTTCGGAGAAATTTTGGAAGGTAAGTATGACCACTTGCCGGAAGATGCATTCCGTTTGGTCGGACGCATCGAAGAAGTTATCGAAAAAGCAAAAGGCATGGGCGTAGAAGTCTAAGAATAGGGACCAGGAGGGGAAAAAATGAGTAAAATCAAAGTGAATATCGTCACTCCCGACGGCCCTGTTTGTGAAATGGATGCGAACATGGTGATTGCAGTTACCGAAGCTGGTGAGATCGGGGTTCTTCCCGGCCACATCGCAATGGTAGCACCACTTCAAATTGGTGCACTTCGCCTTAAAACAGACGGCAAGACAGAAACCGTCGCAGTCCACGGAGGTTTCATCGAGGTCCGTCCTGAAGTGGTTACTGTATTGGCGCAGAGTGCTGAAATGGCTAAGTCCATTGATATTGCACGCGCAAAGAGAGCAGCCGAAAAAGCAGAAGCGGACTTGAAAGCAAAAACAGATAGTCTTGATCTGCGTCTAGCTGAACTTGATTTGAAGCGTGCCATCAACCGTATGCAAGTGTATGAGCAACGTGTATAAATAGAAGTACGAAGGCGGACAGACAATATTTCTGTCCGCCTATTTTTTTAGAATGTATAGTTTGGGATTGGCAACTGACAAAATTATTTCACAACGATCCAAAAAACGTTCGAACGTTCGTAACTCCTTGCGAACCGAGCCAAAAGTTCATTTAACCGAACGAAACACGGCTGGGACCGAACCAAAGTTGCAGTGAACCGAGCGTAACGAGTTCAGTGCCGAACCAAAGTTTATACAATTCTTGAAAGGAGTTTGAACGATGAGCACACTCGGCAGTAATCCGCTGCTTGCGATCGTTTCGCATATTTTTTTCATTGGGATTAGTTTTTATGCGTTACAAGCAATTCTTACCCAAGCAATTATTCGTAAAAATCGTGTTTTCCAAACACAACTTTTGTTTATTTTGCTAAGTATTGCAATTGGTTCGACCGTATCAAATTTCTTTTTAGACATATCCTATTGGTCAGGAAGATGGTCTACCTGGTTTTGATTTCCTTCAGCTGAAGTTTGTCAACATCTTCTCAGCAGGAGTCAGAACTCCGGCTGAAAGAAGTTAAAACCAAAAAGTTTGTTGTTCTGGTGAGTACAATGAAAAAGCGAGTGGGTGGGACATCGTTGATCTACGCTGCAGGCGGACGCTTTCCGGGGGGCGTGCGGTGAGCCGCTTCCTTCGCTCCGCTCAGTCCAGGGTCTCACCTGTCCGCAAATCTCCCAGGAGTCGCCGCCTTCCGCTGCGATCAACTGGTATAGTTTTCAGGCAGTGTGATTGGGAATTTGTTCTCCCCCTAAAAAACAATGGGTAAACCTTGGCTATGGTTTCGTTATTTTATTGAACTTTAAGACAGAACACATTGAATTTTTAAAATAATGAAGGTAGTTATCTTAATTATTTACTTGATATGTGCAGTGAAATCTATAAGTATTTATACTTCACCTCTTAGGGATTGGAGCGGCGGGTGGCGACTCCTGCGGGATTAGTGCGACAGGTGGCAGGAGCGTAGCGACGAGGAGGCTCACCGCGCACCCCGCGGAAAGCGTCCACCCAGAGCGAGAGCCGTAACGAAGAACGGCTTTTGCGAGCATAAGCGAAGCGTTGTGAGCACATCTTTGGTTTAAATCCCCGGACACTAATTCTCACTTATAGCTAGGATACAATTCTTTGCCGTAACTATACACCAAAGAAAATTCCGTGGAATACGTGTAAGTACTGGATGACTCGGGTATTACGATTAATATGTCCAATTTGGCCTCGCTAATTACAAACACATTGTGTCGAATTGCCACATATACTACATTACGTAAGAAATACCCGAAAATTGCGCCGGAAGTTACTTGTCTACTAAAGTTTTACAAGGTACAATAGAATGTGTTTTATGTGTAAACTTTCAATAAGAACAAGTATGTACTGGATATTAATAACAAAAATGTTTATGGATAATTATAGCTTGTGGGCAGAAGGATAAATTTGACTCGGAGGGGCTAGTGGTGGAAAAAATTATTATTAACGGCGGACGGACTTTACAAGGGAACGTACGTGTAGAAGGTGCGAAGAACGCGGTACTGCCGATCTTGGCAGCAGCTTTATTGGCATCTGAAGGTGTAAACGTGATTCGTGACGTGCCGAATCTTTCGGACGTGCGGACAATCAATGAAGTACTCAAAAGCTTAAATGCAAAAATTACACACGATCCTGAAAAAGGCGAAGTGATTATTGACTCTCGTGGAAAATTGGCAGAGGAAGCGCAATTTGAATTCGTACGTAAAATGCGGGCATCCATTTTAGTGATGGGACCCTTGCTGGCACGCAACGGCTTCGCACGTGTCGCGTTACCAGGCGGCTGTGCAATTGGCTCAAGACCGATCGATCAGCATTTGAAAGGCTTCGAAGCAATGGGAGCTGAAATTTCATTTGGACATGGGCATGTGGAAGCAAAAGTCGATGGCCGCTTGAAAGGTGCAAAAATCTATTTGGATTTCCCGAGCGTGGGCGCAACGGAAAATATCATGACAGCTGCAGCTTTGGCTGAAGGCACTACAATTATTGAAAATGCCGCAAAAGAACCTGAAATCGTCGACTTGGCAAACTTTATCAATGAAATGGGTGGTAAAGTGGTGGGTGCGGGTACGGATAATATCCGTATCGAAGGAGTCTCTACACTCTATGCTTCTATCCACCACATTATTCCTGACCGCATTGAAGCCGGCACATTCATGGTGGCTGCTGCAATCACAGGCGGCGATGTCATCATTGACAACGCGGTGCCAGAACATAGCACGGCATTGATCTCTAAATTAACTGAAATGGGTGTAATCGTCACGGAATTGGATGAAGGTGTTCGCATTACAGCGAAGCATCCTTTGAAGGCAGTCGATTTGAAAACGATGCCGCATCCTGGATTCCCTACGGATATGCAATCACAAATGATGGCGTTGATGCTCACTGCAACAGGTACAGGTGTATTGACTGAAACTGTGTTTGAAAATCGTTTCATGCATGTGGAAGAATTCCGCCGCATGAATGCGGATGTGAAAATTGAAGGACGCTCAGTGATCGTTTCAGGACCTTCTAAAATCCAGGGAGCTGAAGTCGCTGCAACTGATCTGCGTGCCGCAGCATCACTTATCCTAGCTGGCCTCGTCGCAGAAGGGGTCACTCGTGTTACTGAACTTATCCATTTAGATCGCGGCTATGTTGATTTCGACAAAAAGCTGAAGGCCTTGGGAGCAGATATTACACGCGTTTCTTCTGAACAAGAAATCACGGAAACACAATTTGCATAAACTATCGAAAACCACGGACGTTCATCGTTCGTGGTTTTTTGAGCGCTCAGATAGGTCGTATGATCGTGCATAGCTTGTTTATGAGCGGCAAGCTTGGACTTATGAGCGCACCCGAAAGATTTATGATCATCTACACAAATTTATGAGCGTCTAAGAATTTTATCCTTCGAATCAACGATCACTCTATAAGCATACGAGCTCCACTAACCGCATATAGTGCAGTATGTACAAAAAACTACTCCTTTTATTCATTATTCTTTCATTATTTTTTATTCCAATCCTAGCAAAACAAGCGCCGGATCTGAAGCTGGCAGACCAACGAAAGGAGAAGAAGTGTGACATCATGATTTCCGTTACTGGAGTGGACGAGCCAATTCCTTTAGAAGAGTACGTGGTTGGTGTCGTTGCGGGTGAAATGCCGGCTGACTTCCATGAAGAGGCATTGAAAGCTCAAGTGATCGCTGCACGTACATATGCGGCGCGAAATACGGATAAAGGGGCTAAACCGATAGCGAAGGATGTTTCCGCGCAAGTGTATCGGACGGAAGCAGAACGCAAAGAGCGCTGGGGGAAGGCCTTTAAACAGAACGAGAAAAAAATCAGGAAAGCAGCAGAAGCAACAAGAGGTGATATTATCGTTCATGGTGAAGAAATCATCTCAGCAATGTTCTTCTCTACATCTAATGGTAAAACCGAAGCCGCACAAAACTTCAGTGGAAATCCAGTGGAGTATTTACAAAGCGTGGATAGCCCTGGTGAAGAAAAAGTAGCACCGACTGTCGAACGTAAATTGCAAATGACTTTAACAGAATGGAATCGGAAACTTGGATTGAAGTGGGATGCGGACGAATTCCGCGAACTTCAATTAGTGAGAAATCAAACAGGACGGGTTCAAAAAATCATCACGGGCAATTATGAGACAAGCGGACGACAGGTTCGGGAGAAATTGAATTTGGCCTCAACAGACTTCAATATTGCATATGATGTCAACAATCAAATTGTGCATATTACGACGCTCGGATATGGACATGGTGTCGGGATGAGCCAATACGGAGCTGAAGCGTATGCTCAAAAAGGCTGGACGGCAGATAAAATCATTTCACACTATTATACAGGTACACGGATACAAAAAATAAATTTACCTGAAGATGAATGTTTAAAATCCTCTTAACTTGCAAAGAATGCAAGTGAGGTGATGACAATGCGAGAAGAAAAACCAAAGGCCCCTTCTCAGGAAAACAAAAAAATGAAAAACGGCTGGTTCTGGCCTGCCATTTATACGGGCGTAGCGCTCCTATTTATCGGCATGGTATGGGGCTACTCCGCAATGACGACGAAAGATGAAGCAGTAACGTCGGATGTGGCGAAGCTCGATCAGCCGAATGACGATGTCACGGTGGAAACAAATGCAGCAAACGAAACACTCAAGTATCCATTCCATGAAGATCAACTAGATCAAGTCGCTATTTTACAAGAATTTTACGATCCTACAGCAGAAGAGTCGGTGCGTGAAAAGGCATTGCTCGTATTCAAGCAATCTTATGTCACAAGCAAAGGTCTATCTCTTTCGATGGACGGACAACCGTTTGAAGTAGTGGCGGCACTGAGCGGTACAGTAGAGGCTGTCGTCGCGGATTCATTCAAAGGCAGTGAGATCAGACTAAAACATGCGGACGGTATGACAACGGTCTATAGTTCATTGACAGGCGTACTTGTGAAGGAAGGCGAAGAAATCCAACAAGGACAAGTCCTCGCAACGACTACACAAAACGATTGGAATCCACAAGCAGGCGTACATTTGCAATTTGAAGTTCAAAAAGACGGCGTGGCTGTCAACCCACACGACTACTTGGCGTTCTAATTAAATAAACAATCCACTAAGCCATTCCAGCCCCCCGGAATGGCTTTTTCATATGTTCGTAAGTGTTTGCATACAATAGAACACCATAAAGGAGTGAAAAGAGAAAGGAAGAGGGCGTGCACGAGCAAATTAGAAGGCGTTGCGTACGTCTTGGGAGGATGCTGATTGAAACGAACTTGACAGTGCGTGCGTTAGCCAATGCGACCGGCTATTCCAAGAGTACGGTGCATAAAGATTTGACCGAGCGACTGCCGAATGTCGATCCCGGCCTATCGGAACAAGTCGCAAAGATTCTTGCCTATCATAAATCGATCCGCCACCTTCGCGGAGGAGAAGCGACCCGCCAAAAATGGAAAAATGAAACCCCTAAGCAACAGGCGGATGCCTAGGCTCACCACTAACCTCTGACCGCCAATCCCATTACTTGTAATAAGCTCAAATTATGATACAATCTAAGTAAGTTAATACTTCTGGTTTGAGTTACTGAGAGACCTCAAAGGATGATTGCATTCAGCAGTCATTCTTTTGAGGTTTCTTTTTTTCATACTTCATTAAAAAAGGGAGAGAGACAAATGACAACATTTTCTTCATTGGAACGTACTGCGTTAGTTGATCAATTGAATTCCGAGCTTTTTGACGTCGTGATAATCGGCGGCGGCATAACGGGAGCAGGTATTGCACTCGATGCGGTAACACGCGGACTGAAGACGGCACTTGTTGAGATGCAGGATTTCGCTTCCGGAACATCCAGCCGCTCCACGAAACTTGTCCACGGAGGATTGCGTTATTTGAAGCAATTTGAAATCAAAGAAGTTGCAGAGTTAGGTAAAGAGCGGGCGATCGTCTATGAGAATGGTCCGCATGTCACAACGCCTGAACGCATGTTGCTTCCATTTCACACAGGCGGCACATTCGGAAGCTTCTCCACTGCAATCGGCTTACAAGTATATGATTTCTTGGCAGGCGTTAAAAAGTCTGAACGACGGACGATGTTGAATGTGGAACAAACGCTGAAACAAGCTCCCCTTGTAAAAAAAGAAGGTCTTCAAGGCAGCGGTATGTATGTAGAATACCGGACCGATGATGCGCGATTGACGATTGAAGTGATGAAAGCAGCAGCAGAAAAAGGAGCGTTCATCCTTAATTACGCTACTGCTGAAGGATTTGTCTACAATGATCAGAATAAAATCTCGGGTGTGCAAGTCCGCGATACGATTGCGGATCAGCAGTTCACAATCCAAGCGAAGAAAGTGATCAACGCGGCAGGTCCTTGGGTGGATGAAGTCAAAAATATGGACGGTTATTCTGCGGGTAAACATTTAATCCTTTCAAAAGGCATCCATCTTGTTTTTGACCAAAGTGTCTTCCCTCTGCACCAAGCGATTTATTTCGATACACCAGACAAGCGTATGATTTTTGCAATTCCGCGCGAGGGGAAAGCGTATGTCGGCACGACGGATACCTTTTACGAAGGAGATCCTAAAGAAATGCAGATTACGGAAGCGGATCGAACGTATATACTCGACTCCATCAAGTTCATGTTCCCGGAAGTCCAAGTGACAGAAGACGATGTTGAGTCCAGCTGGGCAGGCGTACGACCGCTCATTCACGAAGACGGCAAGAATCCATCTGAAATTTCGAGAAAAGATGAGATTTGGGAATCGAAAAAAGGACTCATCACAATTGCTGGCGGTAAATTGACCGGCTACCGTAAGATGGCGGAGACGGTTATCAATAAAGTAGTCCAGCAGCTTTCGAAAGAAACCGGCCGGAAATTCCCGCGCAGCATCACGAAACATTTCCCGATTTCAGGCGGAGATATCGGCGGGTCGTCCAACTACAAACGATTCATTCAGCAATCCGTAGAACGTGGACAAGCATTAGGCTTTACAGAACGCGAGAGTCGGCACCTAGCTGCATTGTACGGTTCAAACGTGGAGAAAGTATTCACAATTCCTTACGAACCTGTAACGGATATGCCGCGTATTCTATACGTCAAACTGCGCTACGCTATTGAACAAGAAATGGCGGTAAAGCCGACTGACTTCTTCATCCGTCGTACAGGAGATCTCTATTTCCATATGGCCAACGTGACAGCCGGCAAGTCCGATGTATTGAATGAAATGGCTGCCATCTTAGGATGGACAGAACCGGAAAAGTCAAAATACGAGCAAGAATTGGATGAAGAGGTTAGAAAGGCAACGACAGTCATCTAACATGGTATAGTAAAGAAAAACTTTGATGGAGGAGTGATCATCGTCATACCTTTTCATGGTCAGAAAATCTTACCTGCGGCTCGGACGATGAAGCAATTCGAACGGCTGCTGGACAGTCCATTTGAATATATCGTGTTACTGGAAGTGCATATAAGCAATGTGAAAACCTTGAAACAAGAAGCGGATAGACGATGCAAGAAACTCATTATCCATGCAGATTTGATTCAAGGCTTGAAAACAGATAATTTTGCTGCCGACTTCCTATGCAATGATATTCGTCCGGCCGGTATCATTTCAACCAGATCCAATATGATTGCAAAAGCGAAGGCAAAAGGCATTATTGCGATCCAACGCATGTTCTTGCTCGATACGATCGCTCTTGAGAAAAGCTACTCGTTAATTAAGCAAACTGCTCCAGATTTCATTGAGATGCTGCCCGGTGTGATTCCTGAATTAATCCAGGAAGTACAGGAACATACGGGCATTCCGATCATCAACGGTGGTCTGATCCGCACAAAACAGCATATTGACGATGCGCTCGGTGCAGGAGCGGTGGCGGTGACTACTTCCGATCACTTGCTGTGGGAGTCGTTTACAAAAGATATTAATTCCGGAAATTAATGTTGACAGATAATTCAACCGGCGATATACTTATTGGTAAGTTCATACAAGTGGTTGAGTACAGGATCCCACGATTAATTTCTTGCATCGCGCAAGGGGTTAGTTGTGGGTATTTTTGCGTTTTCAATCACGTATCATGAAGATAGGGGAGGATACGGGAGATGACACCTTTTGTTGGGGAATTAATCGGAACCATGATACTGATCATTTTTGGCGGCGGTGTAGTCGGTGGAGTTCTCATGAAAAAGTCCAAGTCGGAAGGCGCAGGCTGGATTGTCATTACAATTGGTTGGGGACTTGCGGTAGCCATGGGGGTATATGCAGTCGGTGGTGCTAGCGGAGCTCATTTGAATCCTGCCGTCACGATCGGTTTCGCTACGATCGGAGACTTTGCATGGGCGGACGTGCCGATGTATATCGCAGCCCAAATGATCGGTGCTATAGTCGGCGCGGTCATCGTATATTTACAGTACTTGCCGCATTGGAGAGAAACGGAAGATCAGGATGCAAAACTATCGGTGTTCGCAACGATTCCGGCAATCCGTCATCCGCTATCAAATCTGACAAGCGAAATCATCGGAACATTTGTCTTACTGCTCGGTCTGCTGTCGATCGGAGCCAATGAATTTACAGAAGGGTTGAATCCGCTCATCGTCGGAGCGCTCATTATCGCGATCGGCATGTCGCTCGGTGGCACAACAGGCTACGCCATCAATCCGGCACGTGATCTCGGACCGCGTATCGCACATTTCTTCTTGCCGATACCGGGAAAAGGAAAATCCGATTGGGGTTATGCTTGGGTTCCGATTGTTGGTCCAGTACTCGGAGGTGCGTTTGGTGCGTTATTTTATAAACAGTTTTTTATTGGAGAAAACAGTGCAGCGTTTTGGATTGTAGGGGCAATCGTTTTAGCTGTTCTATTGGCTGCCCAGTTCTCTGTGAGTAAGGGAATGAAATCAGAGTAGTCATCACGAAGCGCTTTAAAGTTCGGAGCGAAGTCAGAACGTGTATAATGGAAACCAACTAGTAAATTGGAGGAATTGAAGATGACAGAAAAATATATACTGGCACTCGACCAAGGAACTACGAGTTCACGGGCTATTTTATTTGATTCAAAAGGCGAGATCTATCATACTGCACAGCAAGAATTCACGCAGTACTTTCCCAAATCCGGTTGGGTCGAACACAATGCAGATGAAATTTGGAGCTCGATATTATCTGTCATTGCAGCAGTGATCTCCGAGAAAAACATTACAGCTACGCAGATTGAAGCAATCGGTATTACCAATCAACGCGAAACAACTGTCGTGTGGGATAAGCATACTGGAAATCCTGTGTACAATGCGATTGTCTGGCAATCACGTCAAACTTTGGATATTTGTGAAGAGTTGAAAGAAAACGGTTACAATGAACTGTTCCGCAATAAAACCGGTTTGCTTGTCGATGCGTACTTCTCAGGAACGAAAGTGAAATGGATTCTTGACAACGTCAAAGGCGCGCGGGAACGAGCGGAGAATGGCGACTTGCTGTTCGGCACGATCGATACGTGGATCATTTGGAAGCTATCCGGCGGCAAAGCCCATGTGACCGACTATTCGAACGCCTCCAGGACATTGATGTACAATATCCACGAACTTAAGTGGGATGAAGAGCTGCTGTCGATCTTAGATGTGCCGGCTTCCATGCTTCCTGAGGTTCGTCAGTCTTCCGAAATCTATACGCACACCGATGCAGCCCATTTCTTCGGTTACGAAGCACCGATTGCAGGAATAGCGGGAGACCAGCAAGCCGCGCTATTCGGCCAAGCATGCTTTGAAAGCGGCATGGTGAAGAATACCTATGGAACAGGCTGCTTCATGCTCATGAATACCGGCGATAAGGCTGTCACATCCGAACATGGATTGCTGACAACGATTGCTTGGGGCATCGACGGCAAGGTGGAATATGCTCTGGAAGGAAGCATCTTCGTCGCAGGCTCCGCCATCCAGTGGCTGCGCGATGGCCTGCGCATGTTCCGCAAATCAGCAGAAAGTGAGATGTATGCCAATCGAGTGGACTCTACGGAAGGCGTCTACGTCGTGCCAGCTTTTGTAGGACTAGGCACACCATACTGGGACAGCGACGTCAAAGGAGCAGTCTTCGGCTTGACCCGCGGCACGACGAAAGAACATTTCGTCCGTGCAACACTCGAATCGCTTGCCTACCAAACAAAGGACGTACTCGATGCAATGGAAGCAGATTCAGGAATTTCATTGAAAACATTGAGGGTCGATGGCGGAGCCGTTGCCAACGACTTCCTCATGCAATTCCAAGCAGATCTGCTGAATGTACCTGTCGAACGTTCAACAGTCAATGAAACAACTGCACTCGGCGCCGCTTATCTAGCAGGCCTAGCAGTAGGCTTTTGGAAAGATAGCAAAGAAATCGCAACCCACTGGCGCCTAGACCGTCCATTCAATCCGGAGATGGAAGACAGTCAGCGAGAAGAACTGTACAAAGGTTGGCAAAAAGCCATCAAAGCCACTACCGCATTTAAATGAGCGAATAAAATAGTAGCGCCTGCAGCCGCAGAAGTTGGCTGCAGGCATTTTTAATTGGCAACTGCCTCGCTCATACACCCAGCCATTGCGCTCATAGAGCATCTATCCGCGCTCATACGCCCAGCCTTTGTGCTCATAAAGCGTCTATCTGCGATCATACACCCAGGCATCGCGCTCATAAAGTATCTCTCCACGCTCATAACCACCCGTCACGCGCTTATACAAACAAACCAAATCCCCTAAAATTCGACAATCAAGGTAAAAATCTAAACGAACTATGCAAATTAAATAGGAAATATGATACAATTAATAGTTAGAGACTACATATAAACAGGGTGGAAGGGGAAGCGGCAGCGATGTTTTCGAAAGATATAGGGATTGACCTGGGAACAGCCAACTTATTGATTCATGTGAAGGGGAAAGGGATCGTTATTAACGAACCAGCGATTGTAGCCATTGAGAAACAGTCGAAAAAAGTATTGGCTGTCGGAGATGAGGCGTACCAGATGGTCGGACGGACGCCGGGGAACATCGTCGTCGTACGTCCAATGAAAGATGGGGTCATTGCAGATTTTGACGTGACAGAAGCAATGCTGACACATTTCATCAATAAATTAAACGTCAAAGGCTTCTTGTCCAAGCCGCGTATTTTAATTTGCTGCCCAACTAATATTACAAGTGTCGAACAAAAAGCCATTCGGCAAGCAGCAGAAAAAGCGGGCGGCAAGCAAGTGTTCTTAGAAGAAGAGCCAAAAGTCGCAGCGATCGGAGCGGGTATGGATATCTTCCAGCCAACAGGTAATATGGTCATCGATATTGGCGGGGGCACAACAGATGTCGCGGTTCTTTCGATGGGCGATATCGTGACATCGGAATCTATCAATGTCGCGGGCGATCAATTCGATCACGACATTATCCAGCACATTAAAAAACAACATAAATTACTGATCGGTGACCGAACTGCCGAACAAGTGAAAAAAGAAGTAGGTACCGTGTTTCTCAGCAAAGCGAAATCGAGCACAATCGATATCCGCGGTCGTGACATGGTGTCGGGATTACCGAGAACGTTGACAGTCACATCTGAAGAAATCAATCAAGCGCTTCATGAATCGGTGAGTATGATCGTGCAGGCAGCCAAAAACGTACTAGAAAAGACACCACCTGAACTTTCCGCGGACATTATCGATCTCGGCGTATTCTTGACAGGCGGGGGCGCGATGCTGCATGGTATTGACTTATTGCTTGCAGAAGAGCTAAAAGTGCCTGTATTTGTTTCTGAACATCCTTTAAATTGTGTCGCAATTGGGACGGGTGTCCTGCTTGAAACGATCGGAAAGTCACCAGCACGCACGCGTTGAAGCGGCATGGAGTGAAAAAATAGTGTATAATAAAAAGATCGTTTCATTTAGGTTAGACTGAATGAATTTAGGTACGGAAAGAAAAGGAGTGAAATAAAATGTTTCGTGGCTTTTACACAGTAGGATCGGGCATGATCGCCCAGCAGCGTCGGACGGAAATGTTGGCGAATAATATGGCTAACGCCAATACACCTGGCTACAAAGCGGAGCAGTCGACAATTCGGGCATTTCCCGAAATGTTCATGTCTCGTCTCGATGCGGCACGTGTGCCGACGGAAAAAGGTTTGAGTTTCAAAGGACTGAACCCGGTCGGAGGACTGTCGACAGGTGTCTATATGCAGGAGACCTTGCCTTTGTTTGCCCAAGGACAGCTAAGGGAAACGGAATTGAAGACAGATGTGGCACTGATTGACGGACCGATGGATGTCAATGAAGAGACAGGTGTAGCGGGTACGGTGTTCTTTACGTTGGAAGGCGAAAATGGCGATCAATACTACACACGAAACGGTAATTTCACCGTCAATGCGGAAGGCTACTTAACGAACCCATCCGGACTTTATGTACTAGATGCGACAGGCAATCGAATCGAACTGCCGAATGACGACATTCGCATCACGGAAGAAGGCTTCATATTCACCGGCGATACGCAAGCTGCAACACTGGGAATCGCATATGCTGCAGAACCGGATACTTTGTCGAAGCGAGATAACGGCCTGTTCACCACTGCGGATGGACAACCTCTTCCGATGGGCGGCACATACTCGATACAGCAAGGTTTCATTGAAGGCTCTAACGTCGACGCAGGCCGTACGATGACGGAAATGCTGACGGCCTATCGAGCATTCGAAGCCAATCAAAAAATTCTGCAAGCCTACGACCGCAGTATGGAAAAAGCGGTCAATGAAGTCGGGCGCGTGAACTAATGACCACCGAATATAGATGCCCCAAGCAAGAGAGGAGTCACCTTTAATGATTCGCACAATGACAACAGCTGTCAATACGATGAACCAGCTACAGCATCGCCTGGATTTAATCGGCAATAACTTGGCCAACACGGCGACACATGGCTATAAATCATCCGATGCCAAATTTCAAGAACTGCTTTTTCAGCAAATGAACAATGACAAAGCAGACCGGGCAGATCGACGTTCGGAAGACGGAATCCGCATCGGCAGCGGTGCAATGCTCGGAAGTATACAAATGAACTGGAAGGTTGGATCCATTCAAGTGACGGACCGTCAGCTGGACTTTGCCTTGACGGAACCAAAGCAATATTTTAATTTGATTCAACCGACTGAAGGCGGAGAAGAAATCATTTATTCGCGTAAAGGGAACTTTTATGTCTCGCCGATGGATAATGGACAAAACATGCTGGTCAACGAAGAAGGACTTCCAGTAGCGGATAGCGCAGGCCGTCCGATCGTCTTTTCCGGTCAAGCAACGAATTACAATGTCCATCCGAATGGCTTGCTCGAAATAACCCAACCAGGCGGCAACCAGACATTCGAACTTGGTGTGACAGTACTTGAAAAGCCGGATTCCATGGTGCGGCTGTCTGCCACAAACTTCGGATTACCTGCAGACATGGCGGGACTTGGACTCGAAGCTAACGATTTACTGACAGAAATGACAGGAGCAGCACGCAGTCAGATCGGCTTGCAGAACCGTGCACTCGAGGCATCCAACGTCAACTATGAAAAAGAAATGACAGATTTGATTGCGACGCAGCGTGCCTATCAATTCAACGCGCGTTCTGTAACGCTGGCCGATCAAATGCTAGGTCTTATCAATGGCATCCGCTAAGCGTGCACTAGGAGTACTGACTATGACAGATGAAAAACAGACAACTGAAAAGCAGCTACCTCAGCTAAGTGAATCCACCAAGCAGGCATCTGAAGCCAATCCACCTGTCGTACGCAAAGAGCGACACAAAAAACTGACAGAATCAGACGCCAACTTTTGGACACGGATCAAAGCCAAATGGCCACGCAAAGATCAAAGCGAACAACCGGAAACTCCAGTCGGCGAACTAAAATGGGTACGAGTCCGCATGTTTCCGATCTGGCTGCGCCTACTGATTCTACTCGTTTCAATAGCCATAGCCGCCATCTTGGGCGCAATCATCGGCTTCAGCGTCGTAGGAGACGGCTCAGCAGGCGATGTCTTCCAAAAAGAAACCTGGAAACATATTTTTGATATCATGAATGGGAAATGAATTTCGGATATAGGCACCGAATATTCGTTACAAGATATCTAGGAATTGGAGCGGAAAGCTTCCGCCCGCAGCGTAAATCCCGGCGCCAGTACATCTAATTTGATCCCGATACGAATAAAAATATAGCTGACGAGACATACTCGAACAAAGGAGAATTTTCCAATGCTAACAGCCCAACAAATTCAAGAAATCATCCCGCATCGCTATCCATTTTTATTGGTCGATCGCATTGAAGAAATAGAAGAAGGAAAACGTGCCGTC
Source organism: Sporosarcina sp. FSL K6-3508 (assembly GCF_038615825.1). Lineage (NCBI taxonomy): Bacteria > Bacillati > Bacillota > Bacilli > Caryophanales > Caryophanaceae > Sporosarcina > Sporosarcina sp. FSL K6-3508. Next base: position 608,002 of record NZ_CP152016.1, read on the forward strand.
GGATTGAAAAACGTCACGATCAACGAAGAATTCTTCAAAGGCCACTTCCCAGGCTATCCAGTCATGCCCGGCGTACTCATCGTTGAAGCACTTGCGCAAGTCGGCGCAGTAGCCCTTCTAAAACAAGAAGAGAACAAAGGACGCCTTGCATTCTTCGCAGGCATTGACAACTGCCGATTCAAGCGCCAAGTCACACCAGGTGACACACTGCGCTTGGAAGTCGAGATCGTTCGCTTTCGCGGATCAATTGGCAAAGGAAAAGCAATTGCAACTGTCGGTGGCGAAGTGGCGTGTGAAACGGAAATCACATTCGCACTAGGTCCTGTACAAGAACGTTAATTACAGTTTGCACGGAAGTGAAAATTTGATACAATGAACATTGGATTGCCGGCGACGGCATACAGTGGGAGGTTACAAAAGAGCATGTTTAAAAAGCTTTCTCCAAATATAAAAAGCAGTATTACCCGTTCCATTTCGCAATCATTCGAGCAATATATGAGCGATATCGGTTGGACGGAAGATCAATACGACATAGAACAATTTTACGCAAATTGGCGGGAATACATTACAACTAAAGCACTTTGGTATGAAAAAATTCCTGATGAGATCAAAGCAGATCCACAATTTCATAAGGAACTGGCACAACGAGTGGAGGAAGTTTTAATCCGAATCCTCAACGAGCCGCCTTCTGAAGAGCAGATCGCTCAAATCGAAATCTTGCAAGAACAGCTGAACACTCATTATGAATATGGCTGTAAAGCAGAAGCTCTGTACGTCCAAAATTTATTGGAAGCAAGAGCGGAGCAGCGTAAATAATTGAATGAATAGTTCCCTTCTTTTCGCACAAGCTAACAAAGATCGTACCACCATGTATGATTGACAGCTTGTAAAAAAAGGAGGGAACTTTTTTATGATCAAAAAAGCATTGCCTGTAGTCTTCGCTTCCGCACTCGTCCTAACGGCATGTAATACGAACAACGGCGCTCTTCCAGACAATAATGAAACACCGATGCAAGACGTGGAACGAGACAACCGTACGCCGAATGGCAACGAGCGCATGGGACCGAACCTTGATGGTCTCGATGACAACAATCGTGACAATGGCGGCGTCATGAACCGCGACCGTGAAGGCTCCATGGAGAACAACAACAATGACCTTCTGGAAGATAATCTTAACCGAGAAGAAGGTCTCCTTGATGGGGAAGATGGTCTCCTGGACGGGGAAAACGGCAACCGTGGTGCGCGTGACGACAACACCATCCAAGGGAACACGAACGGCAACGACACAGCTCCTGACGGCGTTATTCGCGATAAAGATCGTAAAGATTACAACCGATAATACGCCAGCTGTCAAAAACGGCTCCCGCTAATGGCAGGAGCCGTTTTTATGTGCTTATAACATATTATTCCTTTGCCTTCCTCGCTCATAAACTTGTCTTTGTCGCTCATACCAACGCCTTCCGCGCTCATAAAGTCGCCCCCGCCGCTCATACCTCCGCTATCCACGCTCATAAAGCCTTCATGTGCGCTCATAACCATACTCCCTGCGCTCATACATACACAAAAAACCGCCACAACCAAGTGACGGCTCACAACATTCAATCTTCCGGCGGTATCTGATCGCGCCTCAACTTCGGCCGATCCCACATTCCTGTCTCAAACTGCTCCAGCAGCTCATCACCTTCAAAACCTTCTTCCAGTAATTCCTCCAGCAAATGCTCGGCATACTTCGAACGAGCGCGCTTCAGACGGCCCTTCATCAACACTGAGATCCGGTCACCGATCTGCCTCCAATCCTCTACCGCGACAATGAAAGATGCAGGCTCATTTCCCGGATACGAAATAACCACGCGAGCCGTCAGCACCTTTTTCTCGACCTTCCATTGCTCCATTATGTCTTTATATTTTTCATCAATAAACAGTTCCAGCACCCACAGACGATGACTGTTTTCCTGGTTGATGATAATTCCATCATATAAAGGAAATGGAAGCACTCCATCGTCCTGTACTACCTCCACGGACAGCATTTTAAACGTTTTCATTCGACTCACCTCGGTACAATTTCCCTCAGTATAGCATAAAAACTTCAGAACACTCGAAAATTCAATAATGCCTAAAACCAAATCAGCTTAAAACTTGACCGCTCCGCCAAACCTCTCAAAAATGGCTAAATGAAAACTGAAAAACGATCTCATAAACAATCTCAAAATTCATTTTTGCTACTTTGCTAGAAGTACTCCATCTGTCATACGATAGGGGCAATCCAATGAAGGGAGGGACAAACTTTGAACCAAGTGGCTTTAGTAGGGCGTATCACCAAAGACCTCGTGCTCAAGGAACACACATCAGGACGAGTCAATACGACATTCTTCCTCGCCATTAACCGCAGTTTTAAAAACGCCAGCGGAGAAGTCTTGACGGATTTTGTTTTATGTTCCGTTTGGGGAAGGACCGCCGAGAATCTCGTCCGTCACTGCGGCAAAGGTTCACTCGTAGGCGTCAGTGGCAGTATCCAGACCCGTAATTATGAACGTGAAGATCGGACCAAAGTCTATGTAACCGAAGTGGTCTGCGATGACATCCGTTTTCTATCAAGATCATCGAAGGCGAGCACAGCAGAAAAGAAAACGCCTTCAACTGCAGAGCCCGCACGTTTCGAAACCACTGCAAGCGATTCGGCACTACCTATTTTCTAATACTCACTAAACAATCTCAAGAAAGGGGGAGATGTAGAGGCATAAACGCCGCCATACCGGACACTTTTCGCTAATGATCAATTCTTGAAGAGAAGATGGGGAAATACACAATTGAAGAGCAATACGAGAAAAGAGAAAAATGGAGAGACACTACAAGCATATTCGCCAGTATTAAGAAAGTCCGGATGAAGGGGAGGGGACCCCTGATATCCAAGAAAATATTCAGCAAAGGGACTGAATACAATTTACGCCAAATCATCCGCCGCTCAACAGTTTGGAGACCACTTCCAAAACAGAGCTGGCGGAATACATATCATTCGAACGACAGAAAGGAGGTGGACATGAATGCCAGCGCACCACCAAACAGCAGCCAAGCAAAAAGCCCAGTCATTCACAACCGAACTGCCTATCTCCAAAAAGAAATACCAGGACGACATCCAGCGCCTCGAAAACCAGGTAGGCCAACTCATCCGCATCATCGCCAATTTGAACGAACGCCTGAACTACTTGGAAACAACTCGATCCAACCCCTTTTTCCTACCCGCCGATCGAAAATAAAACCTCAGAAAAGACCTGTATCCACATACGATACAGGTCTTTTGGAGGCACAACTAGTTGGGAGCGAAACATTGTCGTGACCGAACCAATCTTGTTCTGAACCGAACCAAACACCGCTCGCCCCGCACCAATCCTGGTCCGGACCGAACCAAACGCCGTTCGAACCGCACCATTCTCGAGCCACTCCGAACTAAACCGCCCTCTGAAAAGCCATCCCCAACTCAATTAAACGTCAAAAGATCCTCCAACTCCCGATCATTCAACTCCGTCAGCCACTGACTCGAATGAATTAAATCGGCAGACAAAGCGGCTTTCTCCACAAGCATCTGATCAATCTTCTCCTCAATCGTTCCGACCGTCACGAATTTATGCACATGCACAAACTTGGTCTGACCGATCCGGTAAGCACGGTCCGTCGCCTGATTCTCGACAGCCGGGTTCCACCAACGATCCGCATGCAGCACGTGATTCGCCTGCGTCAAGTTCAATCCGGTACCACCGGCCTTCAGCGACAGAATGAAAACTGGGAACTCGCCGTTCTGGAACGCGTCCACCAATGCATCCCGCTGGCCTTTCGGCATACTGCCCGTCAAGAACGGCACATCGATTCCGTGCAGTTCTGACAAACACTGACGCAGCATTTGACCCATGCCGATATACTGCGTAAAGATCAAACATTGCTCGCCGTTCGCCGCGATTTCCGCTGCCATCGAGACGATCCGCGCCATTTTATTCGAACGCTTCGTCAATTCGGCTGCCGGAGCTTGCGGCTCTTTCAAGAACAGCGCTGGATGATTACACAGCTGCTTCAGTCGGCTGAGCATCTTCAAAATCAAGCCTTTGCGCTCAAAGCCAGTTAACGTCTCAAGCTTGAACTTCGTCTCATCCACAAAGCTCTCGTATAGCGCCGCCTGTTCCGTTGTGAGTGGAACATACTCATTTTGTTCCAACTTCTCCGGCAAATTCAAGCGCAACTCCGGATCATTCTTTGTCCGTCGCATCATGAACGGTTGAATGCGGGCGCGCAATTTCCGCTTCTCCGCCTCCAAGTCATCCCGCTCAATCGGCACGATGAATTCATCGCTGAACTTACGGAAGCTGCCTAAATATCCTTTGTGAATGAAATCAAAAATGGCCCACAGCTCGGACAGACGATTCTCGATCGGCGTCCCTGTCAACGCGATATGATGAAGCCCATGCAATCTGCGAATCGCACGCGACTGCTTCGTCTGCAAGTTCTTGATGTTTTGCGCTTCATCGATCGTCACGCTGGCGAATGTAAACGCTGAAAGCATCTCGCCGTCCTGCGTGGCAGTACCGTACGTCGTCAAAATAATATCGGCTTCACGGTTTGCGATAATCGACTCGAACTGCTCATCCCGAGACCGATTCGCACCGTAATGAACGTGTACCCGCAAAGAAGGCGCAAATCGCTCCAATTCCTTCTGCCAGTTGCCCATGACGCTCGTCGGACAAATGATCAAGGAGGGCGAATCCGTCTCGGGCAAATTGTGCACATACAATAAGTACGTAATGAGCTGAACTGTTTTCCCAAGCCCCATATCATCCGCCAAAACTGCACCGAAATGGTTATCACGCATGAAATGAAGCCACTCGAAACCTTCCTGCTGATATGGACGCAGCTCCGCCTGCAATGCTCCCGGCACCGCGACTTCCGGCAGTCCCTTCTTCTCCTGCAACATCGTCATCACTTGGCGCAACGACTGCTGCATCGAAAACGCAACGAGCGGATCATCCTCATCTTCTTCATCAAAAACCGGTGCAATTTCTTCCGGCACTTCATGGAACAGCAAATCCTTCACCGTCCACTCGCCGTCATCCACCTGCTCCATCAACTCCCGAATGCGCTTCAGCCAAGCCGGGTCCAAATGAAACCACTCATCTCCCGCGCGGATGTACTCGCGGTTCTCATCAACCATTCGCTGAAACTGCTCCCGGTCAATATTTTCGCCCGCCAGTGAAAATTGCCAATCAAACGACAGCACCTGATCGAGACTAGCAGACGAACGATACGACTGCATCCCGGCAGAAGTCCGGATTTTCAACTTGGTCTCCGTTACGGACTTCAACCAAGCCGGCAAAATCACTGGATAATCAAACGCCTGGCAAAGCGGCAAATCTTCCTGAATGAACACACGAACTTGTGCATCGTTTAAAAACTCATGAACGAACTGCTCATCTGCCTGCAACTCAACCGAACGAAAAATCCCGATCATCTCCGCTTGGCGCTCTTGAATATCCTTAGCATACGGCTTGCGCTTTGCGGGCAAGGCCTCTTCAATCGAAGCCGACACTTTCCGGACAGCTGGTACCCACTGTGTCCCACGCTCGTTGATCAGCACCGTCTCAAGCAACCATTCTGTTTCATCGATATCAGGCTCCGTCAAGCGCAACGCCACACGAAACGGCAACTTTGTCGTCTCGCCACTCGGCCATCCATATTGCTGGAAGTGGGGAAGCAAGGTCGGAAAATCCGCCATCGACACTCCAAGCGCAGCAAGCTGACCGCGCACCGCAAGCGACACATAGCGCCCAGCTTGCTCAGACAGCCCAGTCTGTCCCATATCAAACGACAATCCTTCTGCTGACGCCTCGATATGTGAAAACAACGCCGGATCCTGCCAAAGTTTCGCGGCCTCACGGATTCCGTCCAAAATCACGTTATCCGCATCTGTTGCTCCTGCGTACTGGACATATGGGTGTCCTGTCGCAGAAAACAATCGAAGCAACTCATCGATCGTCGCTTCTATCCAGCCGTCACGCTGCGGAACGAGCATGCCGTATATGGTCGGTTCATCTGAATAAAACAGATAGGACACAAGCATATCCGCGTCAATCATCTTCGATTCGCCTACGACATTCGCACAGATGAGGAACGCACCGTCCTGTCCTTCTTTTAAAGTTAATTCCAAGGCAAGTTGCAAGATGTTCGAATCGGTCATAGCAGCAAGTTTCCTTTCTCCATTTCTTCCATCAGTGCACGCAGGCGGGGAAATTGCTGGCGGACTGTATTGATGTAACGATTCCAAAATTCATTGCGGCCATCACGTTTGGCGGCTGTCTTCATTTGTTTCCATAAACGTACGGCACGGCGATAACTATCGCGATTCTTCTCTTTTACCAATTTCAGTGCTTCTGCATGCATGAGCGGGAACACCGCTTGCGAATCTTCAGCCAGCGCCGTTTTCAACAGTGAACCATCGATCATGTCGACAGAGCCACGCGTCAAATGCATCAGCGCGGCCCACTCTTCATAGCGACCGCGTTCAAAAAGAAATTGTCCATACGCTCGTCCTGCTTCTGACCCATACGATTGAAATAACTGATCGCGCTGTTCTTCCGACACATCCGAAAGCGCAAGCAACTGATCGATTTCTTCCGCAAAAGACGCACGATTGCGCGATGCCAATTGCTGATAATGTCCCGCAAGATGGGGAAGAAGCTGCAGCATGATCGACTGGACAATATCGAAGTCCTCGTCTTCTTTCGCATAGAGCGCAAACGCCAGCCATTGCGGCACTGCGGTCGGATCCAATGAATTCAATTCCCGATCAAGCTCGTCAAAACGACCCGACGTCAAATAAAGGAATGCACGGAACAACGGTGCATCCGCTGCAGTTTCATTTTCCAACCGCCCGAGCGCTTCCGTGAGTTCTGCTTCATCAGTATAGAGCTCAGTATAGACCAATCGAAACGCTTCAAAACGCTTGGAAAATAACCCTTCCACTTCAACTGCGAATGAATGGATCAAATCCTTCAATTTCGTATGGAAGGCATCCGTCTCGAAAAGCTTGGACTTCGAACTGAGCTGAATGATACTGGCCTTCAATTCGGACATCTGCTCATTGAGCCAAATTGTCAGCTGCCACTTGCCATAGTGATACGAATCATTGGAAGCCAACTCGCCCTTCAAAAAAGGCCAAGCCGCACGTAACACCGTCAACTGATAATATAGAGAAAAGAGCGGCTTCCATTCCCATTCAAAAGGAGAAAGCCGCGTCTTCTGCTGTTCAATTTTGGAAACATAATGCAAAAATCCGGTCGGACCGTCTTTCGGATCCAACTGGGCAAGAGGTTTCACGAGCAACGACAAAGCCGAAAGCCATGCATCCGGCGTACGCTCCGCAATCGAAAGCTGTGCCTGCACATCAGATTGCCGCCAACTATGCAGCCAATCCGAAAGCGAATGAAACTGCGAATACAAATGAAAGACGACTGCAATCTGATGCGCGCACCAGCTGTCGTTCAAGCACGTGCAATACGGCTCCATCGACTGGAAAGACAACCGGGCAAACTCGGACTCCGTACCCGAAATATTGGCCATCAGCGACTGCTCGTTTTCTGTATAGCGATAAGCTCCGATCGCGTTCATTCGAACAAGAGAAGCCGCCTTGCGAACAATTTCCGCTTGTTGCGGCACAGACGGCTGAAATGTATGTTTAATGTGGTTCATGAACTCTTCAATTTCACGTTCGTGCAAATTTGCAATCCGTTCAATCGTCATTTGCATCGAATCAACTCCTTCAGAAAGCATTCCTCCTATTATAACGTTTTTCCCTTCTCTTTGCCACTGCTTGAGAGGGTATCAAGAGATTCCGGGTGAACTTTTATACTAACAACCTTTGATCGACTGCATTCGACAGCAAGAGGGCCAAAATACTTAAAAATTTGCCATTTACCTACTGTTATGAGAATATTGAGACAAATGAGATGTGAAGGGAGGTGGAGGCGATAGAGCAGATGCAATTGATTTTACATATACCTCAATTGCAGTACCATTTAAACAGCTCAGAAACGATACAATTCAATGAATTACCTTTAATCTGAATGGTGGAACAGTGTTCGGAAATAATGACTCATGATGTACGCAGGAAAGTCTACTATTTAAAGGACATGGTATTTTGTGAGATGACATTTCATCAAGTGGAGATTTATTACGCGAACAATCAAATTGTCTTTTCTTACAGTCCGTCGTGTGTGGACGTCGGTGAGAGAATCACCCGCAAACTGACCAAGCACAATATTTCTCATGTACCGGTTCAAAAATCATTTGCTTTAACCTTGAAACGTTAGTAATACGGCAGGAAATCTAAATATGACAGCATTGGATAAATTCTCTTGACATATTGGATGGTTATGGACACATATCATTCACAAAACCCTTCTATTTATGATACATTAATAGTAATCGGAATATTCAAATTAATAATGAAGGGGGAGAAAAACATGCTGCTCATTCAGCGGATCAAGCCTTTTTTTACAAGTAAGGAAGAGTTCCATCTACGCCTTGTATTCGCCTACCAGTATTTCTCGATCATTAAAAACGATGAAGTATACCAGTTTGTTCCGGCAGAAGGTAAGGAGATTATCATCAATATAAGGAGCTTACAAATTGAGAACTTAGGAGAGGTATTCGTCTTTCAACGAGGGCGTCGGTTCATTAGAATCCCACTTTATCAATTATTGCTAGTTTCCGATTTGCATATGCATTTGTCGACTATACTCGAAGGAGTGATGGAAGTGGACGGCCATCTACAAGAAGAAGGTATGCGTGAAGCAGAGGGATTGGTGGAGCAATTGGAGAAAGAAAATTGGGAACGTATGGTAGATTATGCGCTCGAAACGAAAAACCGACTCTTGTTTAAGGAGTTGATGGAAGGACTGCGAATGATTTGACAAATGTCATTTAAAAAACACCTCAGTTGACAGCGCATCTCGCATGCGTCAAAACCGAGGTGTTTTTATGTAGGCTGTAGCGTTGTCGTCCGCATCCTCATAGTGTCAGGAAATGGAGCGCCAATACGAAAATTCCCGATCCGCCTAAACCAAGTGCAAAGTCTTGCCACGTAAACTCAATCGTCTTCTCCAAATTCATCGCTCATCACTCCTTTTTATATTTTCGGGGAACATCTCTTCCTTATTAGTTAATATACCCGCGATATTACCAATTATAACCGATTTTATATATTTTGAAACATTCAGATAAATAAATAGATAGATTGAACTAGCGTTTTTTGAATAAATGAGGCTGAGGGCTAAGGTGTCGCTTGGTCAGAGTGATGAGGAAGGGGGTTACGGTCTGGGATTTGCGCTCCAGACGGTACGCTTTCCGGGGGGCGTGGTCTTGAGCCTCCTCGTTCGCTTTGCTCCTGCGGGGTCTCAAGGCTCACGCTGATCCCCCAGGAGTCGACCGTCTTCCGCTCCAATCCTTAGTTAGCGTGTAGAGACACAACGCAAATTCTCTTTAGTTTATTAAAATCTGAGAAGAAAGCTGATTTTCAGAGTATAAAACTGGCATCTCTCATTTATCTAAGTTTGAGGGCGTTAAGTGATATTAATATCAACAAGCTCATTAGAAATGCTCTATCCCATCAAGCTCTTGAACTCTGGTCATAAATATCAGCATGTGTAATCAATTCATGAGAAATTTACAATGAGCTACGCTTATTATTTTCCAAAAAAAGTAGGGATTGGAGCGGAGGGTGGCGACTCCTGCGGGATTAGCGCGACAGGTGAGACCCTGGACTGAGCGTAGCGAAGGAAGCGGCTCACCGCGCGCCCCGCGGAAAGCGTCCACCCGGAGCGGAAATCCCCGGTCCGCTTTCATTGGATGTTTCACTAGTTCAGAACCACTAAAACCTATATGCCTCTATTAAATTTCACTCTAAAGCAAGACATTCATTGCAAATTCGTCATTTTTTGATAAAGTAAGTAAAGATAGAATCGTATACTATTTGAACGAACAAGTTGGACAAGTTGGAAGTAAAGGAGAAGTACATATGTATTCTACTTACGGTTATTGGCGTTCATTGATATATCCAGACCGGCTCGCTGGCGAACTCGGTCAAGGAACGGTGATGGGATTTAAACGCCGCGTATTTGGTGTATTCATTTTAGGCATCATCCTGTTCATCCTGCGCGACATATGGGGAATGAACACGGAAACGATGACGTATATTTTGGCGAACAGCACAGCCGACGACTACACGATCGGCCGTTACGCCGCATTAATCGGATCAATTCTTTGGTCGCTCGTCTACATGGCATTTCACTTCTGGGGTGTCGCATGGATCCTTAGTAAACTGACGAATATCCAGTTCAAACCATTGCTGAAACTACAACTAGTAGTGGTGGGCTTGCTATTATTAGAGAAAGCGATCAACTTCCTCGTCTTCACAATAGCAGGCAAAACAGCTAGCGTCTCTGTTCTTTCATTCGGACCGCTTGCGATGACGTTTCTTGAAAACTGGTACATTATCTTTTTCGTCAATCAACTGACGATCTTCTCTGCGCTGATCGTAGCGGTGCAATACCGATTCATTCGCTTCTATGAAGGCGAAGAAATCCGCAAAGACGTCATTTGGCTACTGATCGCATTGCAAATCATCTTTGCGTTATTTACAGCAGCAATCGGCTTTGTCCCTGTCGAAAAAATGCTGAATCTATTAATGATAGGGGGACTATAAATGGTGAAGTTACGCAATATCATCGTAACGGTCCTCATGACAGCTTTCATCGCTTTGAACAGCTACCTTGTGTTTTCAGAAAAGAGTGTCATTCCAAAGTCATTTTATGTCAACGGCTATGAGCGGCTGGCGGCGGACGACTACACGAAGGAACTTGATAAGGAAGGGTTCATTGCACCCAAAGACTTGCATACTGTTTACTTGAAAGAAGATCAAACCATTGACTCCTGGCTCGTTCAGGAAGGGGAGAATGTCGACTTCGGCACAGAACTCGCTTCATTGAAGACCGATCACATTGATCAGCAACGCAGCCAACTGAACGCCGAATTATCGGCATTGCAAAACCAAGTCTCCACGATCCGTCAGACCATCAGCGATCTGGAATATGAACAGAAATACAGCAGCGGCTCAATAGGCAACAGCGATGCCTATGACTCGAACGACGATAAGAAAGTCCGAGTGAACATCGATGTTGACGTCGAGGTGATAGGTGAAGGTACCTTCGCGCAAGCTATCGCAGACGCAGAACGTGACCTTGCTCAAGTCCAACGTCAAATCGAAACAATCGAATCAAAAATTGCTGAATTGCCGACTGAGGCCGCTATGACGAGTCCTGTCAACGGTTATATCGTGAAAATCAACCGCGACAGCGCAACGCCATCGATCGATATTTACAGTACCGACCAGACAATCGTCACATATGTATTGCACGACGAATGGCTAAACATTGAACCTGGCAGCTTTGTAACGATCCAGCATGAAGCGATCCGCACACCGTTCGTTCCGAAAGTGGATCCAGATGAAAATCCGAATGAGGATCCAAATCAAGAACCATACCAAGCCCCTACCGAAGATCCTGAGCAAACTCCCGATGAAGGCGGAGTAGGCAGCATCGGGGGAGGCAAAGTGGCAGCAACATCTTCTGACGGCGTGCCGCCAACCGAAGACGTTTATATTGATGAAGATCAATACGACGACCTGGATCACGAAGTCGACGGCAATTCATTCGATGACGTAAACGGTACGGAACAAAACGAATTAGATGATCTAATCGAAAATCCGGACGAGCCTGTCGACAACCCAGACGGCAAGACGGACAACAATGAAGACGAAGACCTTCAACCGGAAGGCGATGTTGAAGAAACACCAGAAGGCACACCTGGGCAGACAAAAGACGAGAAAAAGCTTGCGGAAATTCGTGAGCGCATCCAACCGGACTATCCGGCGGACATCTCCACACTAAGCGGCACCGTCGTTTCTGTATCAAAAGTGCCTGCACAGGATGACAAATGGCTAAAGGCATATAAAGCACTAGGCAACACCCAAAAAGACAATCCGTTGGCCTATTATGAAGTACGCATCGCGCCATATGATGAACAACTGGAACTGCCATTCGGCACCAATGTCAACACGTTCATACAAACAAACGAAGCGAACCAAGCAACGAGCATCAAAACGAATTGGTTGTCGAATAAACACAACGACACAGCCAAAGTCTGGACACTCGACAACAACGGTCGAGCAGTACAAACTATCGTCGAAACACCATTCACTTGGCTCGACCGCGCGATTCTAACAAGCGGAACTGAACCTGGTATGGTCGCATTAAAGAATGATAACTTAGACAGCAACCTAGATAACCAGACTGTTTTCCATCCACTTCCGCTCTATTTACCGGAATGGGACAAGTGGAAAGGTACTCACTGGAAGACCTACACGCGTTACTTGATTAAACATTAAAAAACTGCCCTTGTGGCAGTTTTTTTGTTTGGCTGGCGGGTGAGCACGCTCGTAAAATCCTGTTGGCGCTCATACTTCATCTTCTCACGCTCATAAACACTCTCTAGCCGCTCATAGCCTTCCTGCCCTGCACTTATACCTGGCAAGGGGAGAGCAGGGTACCCCGCGCTCATAAAACCTCTTCAAGCGCTCATAAACCTTAAGTCGCGCTCATAAAATTCCATGGCCGCTCATAAGTCCCGTGTCCGCGCTCATACTTCATCTTCTCGCGCTCATAAACACTCCCTAACCGCTCATAGCCCCCTCCCACTTCCCTCACACCAAGTAGGTCCAAATACACATTTTTAGCGAAACTTCATACTTCAACGACATTCTAGATGGCGAAAATCATTTCCTCCCAACAATAGATCTTGAAAATTGAATTTCATCTCCAATTTCAGCATCAAAATTGGATTACATCCAGAATGTTCCATCGTCTAGAATTCTTGCTATAATAAGCGTTACAACACTTAAACAGGAGGGAATGTATCTGATTTATAAAACACGTACCATACCTAAACTGATCATCGCCCAACATGCACTACTGAAACGACTTCCGCCTACCCATCAAAAATACGAAAAAATACGCACAGACCTTTACAACCGCAAAGCAGGATTCGGCGGGGAAAGGGAGTTTGACTATCAACTAAGGGAGTTTGCGCCAAGCTATCCACATGCTGTTTTACACGACTTGTATATAAAACAAGATCAAGTCTATTTCCAAATTGATTCACTGCTCATTACACCAAGCGTGATCGTTCTATTTGAAATCAAGAACATTGCAGGCAAATTGCAGATTAAGCAAAATCCCACACAATTCATACGGGAAACGGCGACTGGGGAGCGGACTGTGCTAAGAAGCCCGATTGAAGAATTGGAACGGAAAAAATATTTCCTTGGCAACTGGCTGAAACAGCGACAAATCGACGTACCCCTTACAGATTTTGTAGTATTCGCGTACAATAACGAACTGATTATCGAAAACATGGCCGCCCACCGCATTGCATTTTCTTATGAGATGCCAAATAAACTTCGAGCACTGGAAATGAACACCCCAATTTTGAATGAAAAGCAAGTTCAGCGGCTGGCATATGAACTGACCCACGCTCACCGGGTATTTGAACCCCACCCACTCATCCAAAAATATAAACTTTCCTTAGAAGAGCTTGAAGTGGGCGTCACTTGTCATGTTTGTAATCGCCTCACCATGAAATGGCGGCTGAGGATATGGCGGTGCCAAGCATGTGGCTATCAAGATGCAGTCTCTCATCTAAACACATTGCAAGAATGGTACTACATAAAAGGGGCACAACTCACGAACCGTCAGTTTAGACAATTCAGCGGAATTCATTCACGGCACATAGCAAAGCGATTGTTAGCCAATCCATACACAGAACTGAGTGGAAAAAACAAAACCTCCATTTACCAACTAGCTCCTCAACTTCTCGCCATGTCTACAAACTTATCATTCTAGCAAGCGCATGATTTTTCATGCGCTTCTTCGAGTCTTGATCATAAATTTGCTTCAAACGCTCATAAACCTGTAGCCCGCGCTCATAGACCTCGTGAGTGCGCTCATATAACGCCGCTTCGCGCTCATAAGCCTCTTCTGCGCGCTCATAACACTCCCAACCAACTTACAAAACGCAAGAACAATATAAATCGCACCAAATTCCCTACCAAACCCACCCCACAATCCAGTATACTCATACAAAAGGAGGTCAAATCTATGAAACTCACAAACATTCAACCGCAACACCACAAAAAACTATTCATCGGCACCACTGCCATTACTATAGCTGCCACAGCCCTCGCCGCAACCTGTGCGCCGACCGCCGAAGCTGCAACATTCAAAGACGTCCCGGCAGACCATTACGCTAATGAAGCCATTACTTACATGGCTGCCAATCAAATCATTAACGGCTATCCGGACAACACATACCGTCTCAACCAACCTGTCACGCGTGCGCAGGCTGCCAAGATGATCGCGCTCGCCATCAAAGCGAAGCCGAGCAACGCCTACAAACTGAATTTTACCGATGTACAACCGACACACGGATCGTACGACCACATTCGTGCACTCACCGAAAAAGGTTTATTCGCCAATCAATCAAAATTCAATCCGAATGCACCGCTGACACGTGGTCAAATGGCAAAACTGCTCGTTCTCGGTTACAACATCATCACCGACGACAACGACTTCATCCGTTTTGCCGACGTCACGAAGTCTAATGGCTCGTATACCTACATCATCACGATCGCGGAACTCAATATCACGACAACGCGTCCCGGCGCCGAATTCAAGCCGAATGAACCCGTCACTCGAGCACAGATGGCTGCATTTCTATACCGCACGATCGAATTCGACAACAAACGCACTAAAGGTCTGATCACCTATGATAAACAAAAGAAAATGTACATCGATAAACAACAGCAGCCGGACAAACCAGCACCGCCAAAAACGGAACAACCAAAACCCGAGCCGCCTAAACCAGAACCACCCGTCAATCAACCATCATTAGCGGCCCAAACAATCATCAATGTTAACGCCGAACGTAAAGCCGCCAAAGTCCCAAGCCTTCAGGCAGACCCGACACTCAATAAAATTGCCGCTGCCAAAGCTGAAGACATGGCAAAACACGGTGAACTTACACATACCTCTCCAACCTATGGCACAGTGCCCGAAATGCTGGAGAAATTCAACTATAAATGGAAAGCCTACGGAGAAAATATAGCAGCTGGCTACATTAGCGCCAAAGGAGTAACCGATGCCTGGCTTGCATCGCCCGGACATAAAGAAAACCTCCTTAGCCCAACATTTACTCACATGGGAGCCGGAACAGCCACCGACAAACAGGGTAAAATCTACTGGGTCAACCTATACTCGAAAAAATAAATCAATCTACTCTGCTTAATCGCAGTCATGTAGGGTATAGTGAGTAGATACAATAGTGAGTAGATACATAAGAAACCCGACCAATAAAAGGAGGAACCGCAATGAAACAAACAGTCATCGCCGCAGCCACCATTATTGCATGGCTATGCCTAGCGCCTGTGTCTCAAGCTGCCACACTGGACGAAGTCAAAGAGATCGTTGAACTTTACTACTACGGCGAGAAACCAAACAACATACAGAAAGCCAAAAACGTCAATGAAATTATTAATCAACTCGACGAATACTCCGTCTATCTGACACCAGCGGAATACAAAGACTACCTGAATCAATACGCAAGTGCAGGTACAACGACACAAGTAGCGGCAACCTCTGCACCTGTGACGAATAAAACCAATGTCCAATCACATATGATGTACGGAAATGTCGGGTATTTGAAAATTAAGACTTTTTCATCGCACCTACTAGAAGACGTTAATACCCACTGGACACGTCTTAAAAACCAAGGCGCTGAAAAACTGATTCTAGACTTACGCTTTAACGGTGGCGGCTACGTCGAAAGCGCTGAACAACTTCTCGGCTTTTTCCCGAAAGCGAAAGAAGCCTATAAACTAAAAACACGCATGGGTACAGAATCCGCAAAAGCGATTCCTGCGAAAAATCAATTTCCGGCTAACACCTATGTACTTGTCAACCGCTACTCAGCTTCCGCATCTGAAATCGTCGCAGTAAGTGTCAAAGACCAAGAAGCAGCAGTAGTAGTAGGGGAGAACACGAAAGGCAAAGGCAGCGTACAGTCCCTATTCGAACTAGCGAACGGCGGCGCACTGAAACTGACGACCGGGCACTACACTGGACCAAAAGGAACACCTGTCCAGCATAAAGGCGTCCAACCAACTATCAACATGGCACCAGGCACAGAACTGACCGGCTTGCACAAACGTCTAATTACAAGTGATCTGGCAAGTAAAAACTATAAACACGCCAAAGGGCCGACCGACGTACCGCAACAAAAAACTTTCAACGTAGAGTTCACCCAACCGATGAACTTCGGACCGGCAAAATCATACGACAAAATGGAACTTATCAAATTCGGAAGCGTCTCTATACCTACAACGAAAAAACAAACTAACAACAAAACTATGACCATACAACCCGCCAAACCAATGCAGCTTGGCGCAGAATACATGCTCATCGTTCATCCAGGAACAAAAAGTACGAGTGGACGAACTGTAAAACAAGGAACCTATACAACATTCAAAGTACAGACCACCCAAAAGAAATAAAATTGGTCGGTAAGTCAATAACTTGGTATACTGTGTAGATGAGAATATATTAATGAATATATGTTTTGTCTCTTAACTTTTAATTACTAAACAATTATAGACAGTAAAGGTACTGTACATTTCTAGGATCGAAGCAGAAGACGGGTTGCGAGGGCAGCACAACAGGTGAGACGCCGCAGAAAGTGTCCTGTCAATAGCGCGATCCCGGAGACTATCCCACGGAAAGCGAAGGTAGAAAATATTATGCAAAAGAAACTATGCGTGGTAGGCCTCGGCTACATTGGCTTGCCAACCGCTGTCATGTTCGCGAACAGCGGCCTCCAAGTACACGGCGTCGACAAAAACGAACAAGCGGTTAAACTGATCAACAACAAACAACTACATATAGAAGAAAATGGCCTGCAACAACGTTTGGAACAAGCAGTCGACGAAGGACACTTCACAGCTTCGACTACACCAGTAGAAGCAGACGTCTACATCATAGCTGTCCCGTCACCAATCAACCCGGACAACACGGCTAACTTGGAATTCATTCGCCAGGCGACAGCATCCATCGTGCCATACGTCAAAAAAGGTGCACTTGTGATTTTAGAATCCACTGTCCCGCCAAAAACAGTCGAAAATGTAATGCTGCCAGAACTGCGCAAGACAGGTCTGATCTTGGGCGAAGAACTATTCGTATCTCATTCACCAGAACGCGTTATCCCAGGCAAGATCTTCGAAGAACTTGTCAATAACGACCGCATCGTAGGCGGCATCAATCCGAAATCAGCAGAATTGACGAAAGAACTATACCAAGCTTTCGTACAAGGGACGATTCATCTTACGGACGCTACAACAGCAGAACTCGTCAAAGTAATGGAAAACACGTACCGCGACGTTAATATCGCATTTGCTAATGAACTTGCGAAAATCGCGGAAGGCATCGACGTGGACATTTGGGAAGCAATCAAGTTCGCGAACTTCCATCCACGCGTAAATATCCATACACCAGGACCAGGCGTAGGCGGTCACTGTATCGCAGTTGATCCATGGTTCCTAGTTGAACTGGCACCGGACAAAGCGGATATCATTAAAAAGGCACGTCTGACAAATGACGGTATGCCGCTGTATACTGCACATAGAGCGCAGAAACTACTTTCGCAATTCGGTATCGAAAACGGCAAAGTGGCGGTTCTCGGACTAGCTTTCAAAGGAAACGTCGACGACATGCGCGAAAGCCCGGCCACAAAAGTCATCGAAGCACTGCAAGGACTGGGCATGGAAGTCAATTCCTTTGATCCACACATCAAGGAACTGCAGCACCCGACGCAAACTGCAACAATAGAAGAGGCAATCCAAGACGCCGATCTTCTTCTATTAACTACCGATCATGATGAATTCAAACAGCTTGACCCAGCGAGTCTGAAAACAAAACAACCGAGACCGATTATGCTCGATACAAAAAATGCCCTTAATCCTGATAGATGGGAGCAAGCAGAATATCGCTTCTTCAAACTAGGAGACGGCAAAAAAGAGGGACAGCTTTACTCATGAAAGAAGAAATACTAGGCGTTAACGTCAACACCGAAAACTATGATGAACTGATTCCGAAGGTTTTCGCGAATATAGATGAAGGAAAAAAATCACTCGTCGTTGCGATCAACCCTGAAAAGCTCATGAAAGCGAAAGAAGACGCCGAACTAAAAGCACTGCTAAACCGGGCGGAATTCCAAATCCCGGATGGCATCGGCGTCATCCTCGCTTCCAAGCTGAAAAAAGGCCAGATTCGCTCACGCGTCACCGGCATCGACATGATGGACCGCATTGTACAAGAAGCAGCCAAAAGAGGAAAGCGAATCTTCCTATACGGCGCCAAACCCGGAGTAGCGGACGCTGCCGCTAAGAGATTACAAGAACTTCATCCTGACATTCAAATCGCAGGCGTCCAGCACGGCTATGAAAAAGACACGCAAGTAGTACTCGACACGATAAACAAAGCTCAACCCGACATTTTATTCGTCGCCATGGGCTCACCAAAACAAGAACAATGGATTGAACAACACCGAAACCAGCTACACCCGATTCTCTACCAGGGAGTAGGCGGCTCATTCGACGTCCTAGCTGGTAACATTAAACGCGCTCCTGTTGCATTCCAAAAAGCAGGAGCGGAATGGTTGTATCGTTTAATGCTTGAACCAAGCCGGATCAAACGGCAAATGAATCTACCAAAGTTTTTGGTTGAGGTATATAGGAAAAAGTGAGTCGTAGATGAATGCTTGCGATTTGAAATGACGGAAAGAAATTTTATTTCAATATTAAAACACAAACTATCAAACACATCTTGTAATCTAGTAAACTTAATGATAGAATACGGAAGTGTAAGGATAATTTTCTCTTAGCATATAGCACAATGCCACGCGAAGCGTAACGGTTGGTTGACCGCAAACAAAAAGGCTTGAACAGTTCCCATCTGTTCAAGCCTTTTTGTATGTCGTTTTTCCAAGAGTAGCCAAATGACCCTATTTTAAAAAAGTCTTGGCAAATACTTGCATCTTCTAGAAATTTCGGTAGAATAGAAGTTGCGGCGAAAAAGAATTGTCGATGTTTGTTAGTAATCTAGCAAACTTTCTAAATTTCAATTGACATCTCGACCGTTCTTATCTATACTTTACTGTGTAATGCCTACTACTTTCATACATAGGTAGTAAACCGGCAAAAACAGAGATACCTAAGAGGAGGAAATTATTCAATGGCTAACCAACCAACGAAATATCGCAAGTTTGTAGTAGGGGCTGCTTCAGCTGCTCTAGTAGCATCAGCAGTAGCACCAGTTGCATTCGCGGCAGATTTTTCTGACACAAAAGGCAACACGCACGAAGAAGCAATCAACGCACTATCTGAAGCGGGTGTAATCAAAGGGTACGAAGACGGTACATTCAAACCGAACAAAACTTTGACTCGTTCTGACGTAGTTAAATTGATGGGTAAATGGCTTGTATCAGAAGGCTATAAAGTGCCAACTGACGCTCAATCAAAACCACGTTTCGCAGACCTAAAGTCTACTTCAAACAAAGAATTGCTTGAAATGGCTGCAGTAGTTTACGATAACGGTGTGTTCGTAGGAACTCCAGATGGCAAACTAGATCCAACTGGCGACATCACTCGTGAAAACATGGCAATCGTTCTTGTTCGCGCATTCGACCGCGTACATGACATCGATCTTGCTTCATATGTTGCAGACCAAGATTTCAAAAAAGACGTTACTGACCTAGGTAAAGCGAAAGCTGAAGCACGTCCAGCAATCGACGTATTGGACTTCTTCGACATCACAAACCCAGCTGCACCTGAGTTCAAC
The DNA here is from genome assembly GCF_038615825.1 of Sporosarcina sp. FSL K6-3508. Classification (NCBI taxonomy): domain Bacteria; kingdom Bacillati; phylum Bacillota; class Bacilli; order Caryophanales; family Caryophanaceae; genus Sporosarcina; species Sporosarcina sp. FSL K6-3508. The sequence goes on from NZ_CP152016.1 coordinate 628,038, forward strand.
CCTAAAGCTACAACTACTCGTGGTCACTTTGCTACATTCCTACACAAAACTATCAACGCAGACTTCTCTGATGTTGAAGGTGGAGTAGTAGCACCAGGAGTTGCTTCAGTTAAGGCGGTTAACGCTACAACTGTTGAAGTTGCATTCAAGGATTCAGTTGAAAATCTTAACTCTTTGAACTTCAAAATCGACGGTTTGACTGTATCTAACGCTGCAGTAAAACAAACTGACAACAAAACTGTTGTTCTAACAACTGCTGTTCAAAAAGGTGGAGAAAAGTACACAGTTACTTTGAATGAGAAGGCTATTGGTTCATTCACTGGCGTATCTGCTGTAATTCCATCTACAATTAAAATGACTCAAACATCCGTACAAGGTAAAGTGGGTCAACAAGTTATTCTTACTGCTGACGCTGGCGTTAAAGAAGCTGGAATTCCTGTTACTTTCAACGTAGATGCAGTTGGAACAACATTAAACAAAGACCAAGTATTTGAAGCAGTAACAAATGCAGATGGTATCGCTACATTCTCTTATACACAATACAATGCTGGTATTGACTCAGTTGCAGTTTATCCTACAGGCGCACCTACTACTCGTGATGTAGCTCAAGTTGTATGGGGTGTAGATACAGTTCTAGAAATCTCTTCAGTAGATGAAAAAGTAGGAAATTCTTTATCTAATGGGGATAGCAAACTTTATAAAGTAACATATAAAAACCCTGAAACTGGAAAGCCTGTATCAGGACAAAAAATTGATTTGTCATTCTTAGAAAACATTAATGTGAATCCAGATCAGTTATCAACTGCGAAAATTAATGGGATTAATCCATCACAATTAAGCAATGGAACAACTCCTGTAACTGTTGAAGTGATAACTAACTCTAAAGGTGAAGCTACTTTCTCTGTTTCAGGTACTAACACTTCTGCAACTCCAGTAGCGTTTATTGAAAACGTTGGAACAGATGATAATAAATTAGATCAAAAAGAACTACGTGTTACTACAGACAAAGTTACATTTACTTCTGTACAAGCCGAATATGAAATGAAAATCGCTTCTAAAACAGGTCAAGAAGCTGCAATTGGAACTTCAAATGGACGTACTTTCCAAGTTGAAGTTAAAGATAAAGCAGGTAAAGTTGCAGCTGGTCAAACAGTCAATGTGGCATTCAATGAAAATCTTGACCGTGTGATTAGCACTGAAACGTCTGCAGAATTTAAAACAGATGCTTCAAAAGGTGTTACTGGTGATACTAAACAAATCGCTGTTCGTTTAGATAAAGATGGTAAAGGTGAATTTACTATCTATAGTGGTAAAGTTAATGACTATGCAACTCCAATAGCATGGATCGATATTAACGACTCTACTTCTGTTGAAGGAAACCTTGATGAAGGTGAAGTCACAGTCTTGGCTGAAAAAACTTACTTTGCGGCTGAAAAAGTTATCGGTGGTAAACTAGAAGTTAAGAATGCAGATGGTGACGAAGATACTACATTTGAAGGTACAGATAAAGCATCATTTGCATTCGCTGCAGCTAACCAATCTGGTAAAGCTGTTACGAATCAAGGGGTAAAAGTATCTTATACAGTTAAGAATACTGGAGCCAATGATGTAACTGTACAGGTTCTAGGAAAATCTGATGTAGTAGTAGCGCCAGGAAAAACTGCTACTGTTGATCGTGATACTACTACAGGAGTAAATTCAATTGATGTTTACTCAGCAGGTAATAAAACAACTTCAGTTGAAGTAACTGCTAATGGAACTACAAATGATAATGATAGAGTATTCTTGGGTCAGCACACTGCAAAAGCAACATTCACTTCAACAACTGAAGTAGCACCTACTTTAACTGGTGATATCGTTGCAATTGATACAAAAGAAAAAGAAGTAACTTTCAATGGCAAAGAACCAGTAAGCTATAAAGGTGCTTCATTCAAGAACGCTGCTGGAAACGTAATTGATGAAGACGCATTTGAAACTGCTGTTCTTGGTGGTGTTAAGGCAACTTACGTTAAAGATTCTGCAGATAAAGTTTCGATTGAAATTATTCAAGCTGGAACAGGTTCAGTTCCTGATTTAGCTACACCAGTTACAGCTCCTGTAACTAATACAACGCTTAACTTAGGTCAAGCTGACACAGCTGTTTCTTCAGATACAGGTGTTGTAACTGCTAAAACTACAGCTACTGGCGTAGAATTAACTGCTAAAAAAGAAGGAACAGCTACAGTAACAGTAACTGAAGCTGGAGCAGCAGGAATAGCTGATGATAAAGTAGCAACAATCGTTGTAACTGTATCAAAACATGCAGTTACTGGTGTATTAAGCATCGGCACGGTTGTAACTCCTTATGCAGCACCTGATACAACTGGTCCATCAATTACAGGCATTGTATATGCTGCAGGCACTCCTAATACAATTACTGTTACATTTGATGAAGCTATTGATGACTCAGCATCAGACTTTGCAACAATTGCAAAGTATGCTTTAACTGGAACAGCTGTTGATGCAGGTCAAACAGTAGCAAGTGTGGCTACTGGTACTACAGCTGATGACAATACAATCGTATTGACTTTAGATGCTGCTCTAGCGACTACAGGAAATGTAACTTTAACTGTTGCAGATGCAGGAGTATTTAAAGACCTTGTAGGAAATGCAAGTACTGCTAACCAAACAGCAGCAGACACAGATACTTCAAATACTACAGCAAACTAATAAGCTATGCTTGTAGTTTAGGTGTCAGGTTCTCACATAATTAAGAAATAATTTTTATGATATGATAGTCTGGCAACTGAAGAAAGATCCTGTGGAGAGCAATCTCTGCAGGGTCTTTTTCTATTCTGAGAATTCCCCTTCTCTGTACTTACTGTAAAATACAAACAAGCCCTCTTTCCAATTAAGGATAGAGGGCCTGTTGTGTTGCAAGGTTGCCGTTTTTACCAAACGGCAACCTTGCAATCCATGTCATATACTTTTTCAACTGATGGTTCTTCTGAGCCTCCAAGCAAGAAGCGGTTTACACTGTCGCCTTCAAAAAGTCCATCCGGACAGAAATCACTAAGATTTCTCCGGATGGCTTTTCTTATTCTCATGAAAAGTATCAGAAATCCGTCTTCACTCCATTCATACAGTATACAAAAAAGTGCCCATAAGAAAAGAAAGGCATGCCAAAGAAGCCTTTCTTGAAAGGTAAAAAAATTTGAGCGAGTGAAGACTGGGCTAAGCTGCCTTCTTATATGTATGATAGAGACCATTTAGTACAGGTATCGCCTCGAGTTTTGTCTCTTCCGCTGAAGTCGGGAGATACGTTGATGAAGTAGTTGGCGTCTTGCCGTTTATGCCTTGATGTGTCCGATCATTGTTGTAATAGCTGATGTATTCTCGTAACAGTGAATGTAAATGTCGCTCATTCAGTGGGATGATGTAGTCCAACAGTTCTCTCTTCACCGTACCAATGACTCTTTCTGCATAGGGATTTTGCCATGGCGAGCGATTGTTTTACTATAATAGGTAACAACTTCGTTCTAGTATGCTATTCTTATAGTATTACAATAAAGATGGTGAAACGATGAAGATTGTCTTTTTTATTTTGCTGGTTCTCCCCATACCTCTCTATATTAACGATCATCCCTTTTTATGTTGGCTTGCAGTGTGCAATGCAGCATCGTATCTTGTCACCTTCAAAAAGTCCATTCGGAGAGAAATCATTAGAATTACTTCGGTTGGTTTTTCTTTTTTGATGTTATCAATCAGAAACTGGGCTTCACTTCCTCCATTCTATATTCCAAAAAAGTGAACGTAAAAAAGAAAGGCATGCCAAATAAGCCTATCTTAAAGGTTTTTAAAAATATTTTGGCGAGTGGATAGTAGGCTATGCTGCCTTCTTGTATGTATGATAGAGGCCATTCAACACGGGAGTCGCCTCTAATTTTGTGTCTTCCGCCAAAGTAGGAAGGTAAACAGGTGAAGGTATTGGCGTCTTGCCGTTGATTCCTTGATGAGTGCGATCGTTGTTGTAATAAACTACGTATTCACGAAGTAGGGAATGCAAATGCCGTTCATTCAGTGGAATGATGTGGTCCAACAGTTCTCTCTTCACCGTTCCAATAACTCTTTCTGCATAGGGATTCTGCCATGGCGAGCGATAGGCAGTCTTCTTCGAAGAAATTCCTGATGATTGCAAAAATGATTGGAAGGCTTTGGAACAGAAAATTAGGTCGTTGTCATGTACTAAATATTTGGGTGCTTTCCCAAAAGGCGTTGCATTCCGAAATTGCTGGATAGTCCATTCGGCTGTTGGGTTTGTGGTAACGGCGAAGTATACGATTTCACGGCTCTGGTGGTGGATAACGACCAAGCCGTACAGCACTCGGAACTTTATTGTAGGGATGGTAAAGAAATCAGTAGCCCACAGATCGTGATGATGGTTACTCAGGAACAACTTCCAGGATTGCACCTGTTTTTGCGAAGGTGGCTTTCTGGTGGTAGGCAGATATTTGGCGATTGTATTCGGTGCAGGCGACTTTTCAATCCCTAAAGTTAGCAACCTTTCATGAATTTTCTCCGGTGATAACAAGGGATTTTCCTTATGTATGCGTTTGATTAATTGGATGGTTGCAGATGATAAATTGGGTCGACCTATTTTCTTCGATATTCGCTGCCAATGGAACTTGAAAGCTGTCGATGCCAACGAATGACAGTCTCGGGCTGGACGATCAGCAGTACCTCTTTCCAATTCCTTAGATGTTTGGAGAGGAACACCCAGAGCTGTCGAAATGCTGGCGTTGACGTGGGATTTGGTAGTTTTTCTTTCTCGTATCGTTGAATGTATAATGCCAGCTGGCTTCTGAGAGCGATGTTTTCCATCCTGACCGCTTGTGTCGATTGGAAGTAGAGTCGCAGGAAGCGCCCCAGGTAATGTAGCCATTCTTTGCAACAGTTACGTAACTTATTCATGTTCACGAAGATCCCTCCTAGTTTGATTCAGATTTACATCTATTGTAACGGAAAGTTTCAAGGTCTAAATAGAGGCGGAATTTTCTTTGTACATTAATTGAAGCTCCCTGTGTGCCACACAATTCAGACACTATTCTGACGATAAGTCAGCCTAGTATCTGAAGAAATAAGTTCCTGTAGAGAGAAATCTCTGTAGGATCTTTTTCTATTCTGAGAATGCTCCTTCCTGATACTTATATTCTGAACGTAAAAGAAACTCTTGATCTAATAACAGAGTAAGAGACAAAAAAGGAATCTACTGATCAAGGAATCGGGTGGTTAATTGCATTATCTAAAGTCAAAAAATTGTTTGGGGAACCGGTAACCTATTTTAAGTTCCACGCATCGAATGAAAGGTCTATAGATGTTTAAGTTTTTGTGTGAGGAAAAGTATATAAGTATTAAAATATTATCATATGAAAATAGCTTTTTATGTATCCTCATGGTTGATCTTAATAAAGCTATCAGCTCATTCCATTCTATGATATGATCAAAAGTAACTAGAAAAGGAGTGAAGTAAATGAGTAAATTGGTATTGAAATCAGTAATAATGTTCCTATTGATCGGTAGCATCTATATACTTGCACCACAAGACGCCGATGCTGCAAAAGGTACAGAGATGTACGTGAATGCCAAAAATGACATTATTCTGCGTGTAAAACCGGACCAGCATGCCAATAGGCTGGGTACGGTAAAAAATAAGTCAAAAGTGACGGTCCTCTCTTCTTCAAAGGGCTGGTCATATATTCAGGCAGGGAATAGCAAGGGGTATGTATATACCTCTGCGCTTTCTAAGAAGAACCCAAATGCAGTTCCTGCTCCAACAACCGTGAGCGGCGGGCTAATGCCTGTGAACGGCCTGATCCTATCATATTCACCTTCATTCATGGAAGGTGATGGAAAAGAGACATTCAAAGTAAAGAGAGAGGGCAGCTCAGCATATTTATATAGCAGCGATAGCTACTCCTCTTATGACTACCCGAAGTATGCGTATTCCGAGAGAGATGGATATTTCCGGATGGGTGTCTCTGAGTCTGATTTTACTTTCGTGGAAACTCCACTCCCTATAAAACAGGGAAGTTATGTCACTATTTACGGTATGGAGTCCAGTTATAAGGTGCTTATAGAGAGTACGACTAAAACCATTAAAGTAAAGGCTGGTACTTTCAAAAATGTTGTCATCCTACGCTTTCCAAACGGGGCAAGGGAGTATTTGGCCAAGGGAGTAGGAATTATTAAGAGTACAGATAATAAAGGTAATATCTATACAGAATTAGTAGCTGTAAAGCAGGGGAAATAACAAAAATAGCCTTCTGATTTATTGATCAGGAGGCTATTTTCCACATCAGGTCGGTTATTTTTCAATTAGCGGTATAATTTGCAAAACCCATTATTCTTTTTACCCCCACTGATTTACGATGAATAAAAACTGCGAATTAATCAACAGCTTTTTAGCAAAAGGAGTCTAACATGAATAAAAAAATCCTATTATCCACACTTGCTGCACTCCCCCTTATCCCGGTGATCGCTGTCCAGGCAGAAGCGGCAGATTTCAAAGACATAAATAGCGACAATTTGTTTTTTCCTATTATTAAAGATATGAGAGACAGAGGAGTCATTAACGGTTATCCGGACGGTACATTTAGACCCAGTGAACTCATCTCCAGGAAGCATATCGCCATCTTGATAGACAGGACCATTGATTTAAAACCCACCAGAAAAGCGGCTGTCTTTAAAGATGTCCCGAAAACACACCCATACTATAATGCTGTCCAAAAACTCTACCGGGCAGGCATTATCGATGGGGATAACGGGTATTTTTATCCAGAAGCCCCTATCACACATGCACAGATGTCCAAAATTCTGGTCAATGCTTATTCTTTGAAAGTGAAGGCGCCATATGACTTCATCGATATGCAAACAGATCACTGGGCTAAGCCTTATGCACGTGCGCTTTATTCCAACGGGATCTTTGAAAGACCCGATGGCAGATTCCAGCCTAATCAACAAGTGACCCGTCTTGACTATACTTTACTGATAAACAATATTATTTATATGGACAAGAATTTTGTAGCAAAACCGATTCATATGCATAGAGATGGGTTCTTTCCAAGGCAAATAGGTATAAAAATTCCTAATGGATGGACAGATGCAAAGGTGGATGAGCATATGAAACGGATTAGAGAAACCGTTTTTGAACATAAGTATAAAACCCAGCAAAACTTCGGTCGGGGCACTTTGGGTTTAGACGCCGCAAGTGACCGCAGCTATGTTGAGAAACATATTAATGGAATTGGTTCCCCGATCACTTTCGAGGAGTGGGTAAACGCTATCAATTATGCAATCAAGACCGGAGACGTTTATATCGATCCTTCGCATGAATTTGCTGTCTATGCTACTTACGGATATACGAAAGACCGTTATAAGGATTCTATCTACGGACTGTGGCTTGTGCGCTAAAAGAGTTGCTGTTAGTTCAAGGTACCTGTGCGCCACACAATTTAGACACTTCTTTGAATACGTGGCGATCTAGGATCTGAAGAAATATGATCCTGCGGAGAGCAATCTCTGCAGGTTCTTTTTTGTGCCTAAATTTTAATAATACAAGAAGGACTTAGAATATTTGATAATTGGGCGATGCTACGTGGATTAAGCCAGGAGACTTTGCGGGGATATAAGATCGATAGCTGCCAATTTATGAAATGGTTTTTACCGCGGGAGGTAACAGAGATTACAGGAGAATTAATTGAGGAATTCATGCGCTACTTAATAATTGAAAGAGGATGTTAACCCACTACTATCAATCGGAAATTGAATACATTAGATCGACTATTCTATTGTTTAAAGAGAAAAGGATTTATTATGAAAAATCCACTGGAAGAAGTGGATCTGTAGAAAACTATAGAGAAAGAGAGGAATTACCTCACTCGGCGAGAACTGAGTACGTTACTAGCAGCAATTGATCATGAAATACTTTATCCCTTTATTTTTACGATGATTCATACAGGAATGCGAGTGAGTGAATGCCGGAATTTAAAACTTGCAGATGTGAATTTAAATGAAAGAATTATTTTCATTCGAAAAGGTAAGGGTGGAAAGCATAGAGAATTGCCGATGAGTCCTCAATTAGTTGAACAGCTTACATCTTATTTGACAAAAGTTCGTCCTGACACAGACTCTCTTTTATTTTTTTCCTTGAAAAGGACAGGGGAGGTCATTATCCAATATGTTAATAAAATATTGCAGGTTGCTTCGCAAAAAGCTGGGATTAATAAACATGTAACGAGTCATATTTTACGTCATTCTTTTGCCAGCTTTTTAGTTAAGCAGGAGACACATATTGCAGTTATTCAAAAGCTATTGGGACATGCTAGTTTAAAAACAACGTCTGTTTATTTGCATGTACCTCATAAAGAGATGCGGGAAGCGGTGGAGCGATTCGACTTTGGATAAATGCCGCCCATCGTACTCACTGTCTATATGATATAATTACAACGTTTAACATAGTCTTATATACTACTAAGCTACTCAAAAGGAGCTAACTCAAATGAAGCTAAAACTGCAATCGTTTCTTCTGTTCTCTCTAGCATTGTTCTTTATTCCGTCAAGTGTACTTGCTGGTTCTGAGCCGGTGAATGAAGTTCGCCAGCTGATCGAAAGTGAATATGTTGATATAGTGCCTGATTCTGTGCTGAATAAGCCTACAATTTCAGAACTACTAGAAGAGCTAGATCCGTATACGAACTTTATGTCGAAAAATGAATTTGAGCAGTTTATGAATGGCATTGAGCAACGGATTGTCGGGGTTGGAGTTGTACTGGAAGAACATGAGCGGGGTGTCCAAATTGTTTCTGTTGTACCTGGCGCACCTGCCGATCAGGCCGGTATTTTAGCCGGTGATATTATTACACATGCGGATGGTGAGGAGTTGGCGGGTAAATCTGTGCAGGCGGCCATCCCGTTCATTAGCGGATCAGCCAACACACCAGTAACTTTGACAATTGAACGTCCTTCTGTAAAGCCCTTTAGGAAAACATTGAGACGACAAGAAATTCAACTTGTGAATGTGGAACAGATGATGCTGGGAGGTAACGTAGGATATATTCGTCTTCATAGCTTTTCGGAAGATGCAGCAAAGAGTATCCAAAAAGCAATCCGGCAAATGCCAGAAGTTGAGAGTTGGATCTTAGACTTGCGCGATAATGGCGGTGGACATGTTGGAGCAGCACAGCAAGTGATGGGCTTGTTCACGAAGATGAAACAGGCATATCAGATAAAGTATCGAGATAAAACCGAGACCTTTCCAGTCATTGAGCAACCTATCCAGTTTCATGGCCCGGTTGCGTTGCTTGTTAACAGTTACAGTGCCAGCGCTTCAGAAATGGTGGCGGCTTCTGTGAAGGAGCGGAAAGCGGCAACGCTCTATGGTCAAACAACATATGGAAAAGGATCCATGCAGACAATGTACCAACTTTCTGATGACAGTGTCTTGAAGATGACCATTGCGCGTTTCTTGTCACCTGGAGGAAAGAAAGTCGATCAAGTAGGGGTGAAGCCGGATACCCTAACGAAAGAAGGCATGGAAATCCAAGTAGCTCACGAGCATCAATTAATTAGCCAATGGAGCAACTACAAACGATTGCCCGCATTGGATGCTGTTCCAGTTACCAAAACATTTGATGTAGAGATGACCATGCCAATGAAGTGGAACGACTCAGAGTTCAAAGAAGCAATCCAGTTGATCGAATTGGGTGGAGGGGAACAAGCAGTTACGGTTGAAAAGAAAAATGGACGGACAATCACTGTAAAACCTGAAAAACAGCTGAAAGCAGGTGCATCTTATATATTAGTTATTCATCCAAAATGGAAGAATCTACAGGGGAAGCTTATGAAGCAAGGTGTGTATATGGGTGTGACAGTTGATGGGAAGTGAAATCAGTTCCTCTTCTATTAACATATTGCAATCTTATTCTAATTCGTATGCAGAGAAGGAATTCGATTAGATAGAAAAACTATACAAAATGTGACGCAAATAAGAATGCCCGCAATGCTTGGGCATTCTTATTTGCATTCTACTTACTGGTAGTACAACACTCAATTCACTTCACTGAATAACAACAAATCATTTCAAGAATGCACGGCCGGTCTTGTTCATCTCATTCTATTGAAGATTAACATGCCGGCGTAGGGCTGCGGCCATTTTGATTTCGTTCTGGAATTTGGCTTACGGAGCTAGATAATGTGTCATTGGAAAAAACTTTCTTTTTAAATAGAAGGGAGGGGCGAAAAGGATACAGTTCGCTCATTTTTTCAGATAACAGGACTTGTAAACAATATGAAGTAGATGTTGAGCTGAAATCGATTTTGCAACCTCCATACAAAGGTGACATCTTGTGAAAAAATGTAAGTTAGTTTAAATAGTTATCTGCCCTCCAATGACTGTCGTGAGGAGGTGTTGTGTAAAGAAAATTCCTTAGTTTTCTCTCTTTTTTCATTCATAAAAAGTTGTGCATTGGTACGAAAGTGAGCGGAAAAAAATGAAGTTTTCTTAGGGTGAAAATACTCGGTGAAATATGTAGACTATTTGGAATTTTTGGGATATGATAGGTAAAATGACAGGGGAACAAGGTTATGGATAATTGTGAAATGAAATAAAGACGAGTAGGAGTTATAAGAAATTTGGTAAAGATATGTTCAAATTTCCATGCTAGATCAACGTGTACATAAAGATAATCGTTAGTTATATAAGGGTAGGAAAAAAATGACGCATTGGTGAATGGGCTGCGCCTTGAAGGAGGTGATTGATGGGTGAGGGAATGGAAAAGAAGAATCCTCGAGTATTGATAGTCTGGCCAGACCTACTCGAGGATATCCGATTGGAGTATACCAATCTAGTAAGAGTATACTCCTTTTTTGTTGAATTCTAAAGCGTTTAAGAAAAAAGGGGGAAACTAAAATGAAAATAACAACGGACTATGTAGTAAACAAAGGGACTAGCGTAATCTATCCAGACTATACGGACGAAGGAAAGTTGCAATCTGTGGTGATGGAAAATAGTGAATTATATAAGGTAGATCAAAAGCCAACTACATTAATTGACCATAATCTTCGCTATTATGGATCAAGCTTGCGAGGCGCCAATGAGAGCTCGCGCTTAATCTTAGGCAATGTTATGATGTCGCCTGTTGTCATCAATGAACTGTTGAATTTATTTTTCTTTCCGAGTAAATCCCCTTACAAACCTGACTGCATCTGGTTTGCGCTCTATCACATCCAAGATTACATTGGGATCAGCAAGAAACGAACAAGCGTCAGATTCATTAACGGGGCAAGAATTCTAGTAGATCTCAGTTATAGTTCATTTAATAGCCGTTACGAAAAAGCATGTAAACATAAGAAGGAAATTGAGGGACGGACGAATCAATTACTCATTTATGAATCGAATCGTACGGCTACATACCTGATAAGCAAAGATAGCCGGAATCGGAATTATGGAGTGGTGGAGGAGTAGAAAATAGGTATCCATATAATCTAGTGGTGCGGGAGCCCTCTAATCGAACGAGCATTTAGAGGGCTTTTAATAAGGAATAGTCTTACATAATTCTTTACTGTGAAGAATATAAAATGGAAAACAAAATTAAATGGAGATGATTGAAATGCCGATAGAAGTGGGGATTTGGAATGTGACTGGTTCGAATATTAACCGGCTTAACTTTTCACGTATAGAATCCGAGACAAAACTGGAAACAATTTTGCAAAGAGATTTTTCAATTATTGATGAAAATGTTCTGATCCTTGGAAGGCAGATTGCTACTAGTCATGGTAAATATATCGATATTTTAGGCGTTACAGCAGATGGAGAACTTGCCATATATGAATTGAAGAAACATCAAACACCTCGTGAAGTAGTGGCGCAAGCTATTGATTATGCTAGCTGGGCACAGTCTCTATCATATGATGCGGTAATCGACCTGTACGGGGAAAAGAACGGGAATTCATTGGAGGAAGCATTTGAAACAAAATTTGGCTATCCACTCCCAGAAGAACTTAATAACTCCCATCAAATGATTATTATTTGTGCCGAGCTTGATCCGGCAACAGAGAGAATCATTCAATATTTGTCGTCTAATTATGACGTACCGATTAATGCGGTGTACTTTAGATTTTTTAAAGAGAATGACAATGAGTATCTTACTAGAACATGGCTGATTGATCCATCAATTACAGAGGAAAAGATGATATCAACACAAAACGATAAGAAAAAGGAAACATGGAACAAGCGTGACTTTGTCGTTAATTTCGAAGATGGAATTCACCGTAGCTGGAATGATGCAAGAAGATACGGATATATATCCGCAGGTAATGGAAAGTGGTTCAGTCAGACGCTACATAATCTGTTTGTAGGGGCACGTGTATTTTGTATGATACCTGGAAAGGGATATGTTGGGGTCGGAATCGTTACCCACAAGGCGGTCCCTCTTAAGGATGCATTCATCGAATCACAGAATGACAATAAAAGACTGATAGATTGCAAACTTACCGATAATAATTTCAAACATGACCTAGATGACTTGGAAAAATGTGGATACGTTGTAAAGGTTGAGTGGCTCAAAAAAAATCCTATAGAGCAAGCGTATTGGACTAAAGGATTGAGGGCGAATCAAAACTCAGCATACAAACTTACAAGTCAGTTTACGATTGATAAGTTGGAAGAGTTTTTTGGTGTTTGAAATTTAAGAATAGGAACTAAAGAACAAGTACATACGAAAATACGCTATACTGGTAAACAAAAAATAGGACTGTACAACATACTATTCTTACTACTCGCTAGACTAGTTGTGGATAGAGAAGCCCTTTGATTTTCATCGAGCAAATAAAGGGTAGGGGAGAACTTTAATGAATAGGAAAAAAGGTATCCAGTTGAATATGCTGTATGGTATTTCATTCGCAATGCTTCTCAGTGTTGGCGGTTGTGCAAATCCGGGAAAGACTGGAGAAGAGAAGGAAAGTTGGAAACCGTAGCGGTTTCGGCGAAAGAAGATATACAGAAAGAAGAGACAAAACAGGAAGTTCACCAGCCGGTCCATGTAAAACAGACAGAGACTTCGCTAAATGTTTCGGAGCTGGAAAATCAAGCTTTCTTCACGGACAATGTTTTTTATGACGGAAAAGAAGTACGACTGTTCGTTTTGCCTGCGGATAAAGAAAATATACAAGTAATGGCGGCTGGTGAAGGGTCCGCTTTCGGAAAACCTGGAGATCGGCGCTATGAAGGAGAGCTGCTGTTTTACCTAGCGGATGCAGCAGGTGAAGAAGCGTATTTGCAAGACACGGATTCGGCTTCCTATTCGCTGAATTTATCGAATGAGCCTTTCACTGTGCGAAAAGTCGGTAGCCAGTCTATTCTCCAGATTGCTGAAATCGTTCAATCAAATGGCAGAGAGCTGACCTTATTTGTGCTCGATCAAGGGCTTCTGCACGCTGTCTCGGTAGATGGTGAGCGTGTGTTTTACGCCAGTACAGAGAAAGTGAAAGTAGTGGAAGACCTGTATCTCCAGACATATCTGTATTTCAACGGCGAACCGCTCGGCTGGCAGTTTCAGACGTACGAGTGGCATCCTGATGAGAAAAAGCTTTCCTTGATCAATGAAAGGGAGCTGTTCATTGAGGATGAATGGAAGGAAGATAGTGATTGGTATGGCGAGGGATTTGCAGACGAAATGTTTGATACGTTTAAAGGTCTAATTGACAAATGGCATGAAATTGACAGTTATGTCGACCCATTCCCATACCGCATATTTCCTGATGATTTGGAAGATCGGTTGAAAAACGGATATATTCTGGACGAGCAGTTGAAAGTAGGGCTGTCAATGACGGCTTACAAGGCTAAATATCCTTTGCATCTTGGTGAATACGAGGCAGAAGGCGGATCGTATTTTTCCTACCCGGACGGGCAAAATGTTTTCTATGACGACTATAACGGTAACGTCTACGGTATTGAGTTGAGAGGTTCCTACTATAAGGATACAACTTCTAGACTGAAGCAGTTATTAGGAGAGCCTGTCAGTGATACTGCAGATTATCCAATGAGCGATGAGGATAAAGAAGCAATAGCTGGCACGAATTATGATACTGGGGATATTTTGGATTATGAAATAGACGGGTATCATGTGAAGGTGGAATATGAAGGCGAAGAGGTTATCAGTATTTATTTGCATGGAGGAGGGTGAATGTTTCGGATGTGTATTAGCTCCTTACGAGGGTCAGACGCAATTAAGTAAAAAGAACTATCATGTTATGAACTTGTCTGTTTTCCATTTCAATTCAACTTTATCTCATCCATTAATTTTTTCATCCGCTGATCCGGATAAGTTCAGTTTTTAGAAAATTGCCTGCCCTTTATCACTTCCGATGTAACCGACAATACAGGTATATGTTGAATAGTGTCTGGATAATTTGGGAGACTAAAGATCAAGTACATGATCTGCCACATAAATCTGCATACTGAGAGAGAAACAAAATTAGCAACCATCAAATGCTGATTATCAGGTATGTCCCGGTCGCTATCCTCCTTTTAAAAAACTTAACCTAAATCCAGTGAAACCAAAGGTCATTCAATTCGTAATTGATGTAATAGTTCATTTATTCAATTGACTTTTCGAGGAATACAAGTGTACTATTTATTTAATACAGTAAAGGGGGAATTTACCAGTGAAAAAGCAAGCTTTACTTGGAGTAATGGCTTCAGCGCTTCTCATGTCCTATCCATTAGGAGCTCAAGCCAACGATTCGGTTCGTACCATTGATCCGGAAACTGTACGTATTGCCGAAAATGTAAAAGCGGAGGTGTCCGTAACCACCGCTGAGTTTATCCAATCAGCTTTGGATGAACTGACATATCAGCACGGATCGAAGGAGATGAGAGAGGAAATTGCCAAGCGTTGGACTGGAAATACTATCAGGGCCGGGTCTGAAAAAGAAATTACCAAAGGTGAAATTTCTAAAATACTAATTCGGGCTTTAGGCATCGAGGAAAAGGAAAAGACGGCCTCCGATTACTTGGAATCCGCAAAGATTCATAGACTTATTAAAGTCTACAGCCAAATAAATGAAACCGTCACAGCAGAAGAAATGGAAGTTATCCTCAAGAATGCAAAACAGTACAAAGGTATCGATGACAAAGGGGTAAGTGAAATTTCGGTCGAAGATTTCATGAAAAACCCTGGAGATTTCGGTTATGAAATGTCACCGGATGGAGAGTATATTTCTTACAGTTCCGAATGGGAAGGCCGAATGAATGTCTTTGTTAAAAAGATGCACGGTGAGGACGAGCCTATTCGCGTAACAAGCTCAAAAGATCGGGACGTTGCTGCATCGTTTTGGAAAGATGACAATATTTTATATGTAAAAGATAATGGCGGCGATGAAAATTATCATATTTATTCATCCGACTTTAACGGACAGAAAGAACGTGACTTAACTCCATATCCCGGTGTCCGTGTAGAAATGATCAGTAATTTGACAGGTGTCAAAGATGAAATCCTTATCGGTATGAATAAAGAAAATCCGACGGTCTTTGATGTGTACCGGCTAAATATTAAAACTGGTGATCTGGAGCATGTAGCGAAAAATCCGGGCAACATTGCCGGTTGGCTTGCAGACCATGACGGCAAGATCCGAATCGCGCTCGAATCAGACGGGGTTGATAGTACGGTACTGTATCGTGAAACGGAGAAGGATGAATTTAAACCACTTGTCCAGACGGAAAAAGGGGATATGATTTCACCGATTGCTTTTTCGAAAGATAACCAATCGATTTATGCATTGTCCAATAAGGATCGTGATAAAACTGAATTGGTCGTTCTTGACTTGAAGGCAAACGAAAAAGTCATCCATTTCAACCCGCAGGTCGATATTTTAGGAGCGGTGTATGATCCAGGGAAAGACGCCATTTTGGCAAGCGTCTATATGACAGATAAAATTCACTACGAGTTCTTTGATAAGGAATTGGAAAATACCTTCAATGATTTAAAAGAGAAACTGAACGTCGACGAAAGTCAGTTATCGATCGAAGATTACAATAAAGAAATGAGCAAGTTTATTGTAGCTGTGTCGGGTGATAAAGAATATGGAACCTATTATTACTACGACGCAGAAACGAAAGAACTGACAAAATTGACGGAGCTGGCACCATGGATCGATCGGGATTCGCTGGCGGATATGCATCCGATTTCGTATAAGAGCCGGGATGGCCTAACGATTCATGGTTATTTAACGTTGCCGAAGAATAAGAAAGCGGAGCAATTGCCATTAATCGTCAATCCACATGGCGGCCCTTGGGCACGTGATATGTGGGGCTATAATCCGGAAGTACAACTGCTTGCCAATCGTGGATATGCAGTTCTCCAAGTAAACTTCCGGTCTTCCACGGGATACGGAAAGGAATTCATGGATGCAGGCAATAAACAATGGGGATTAAAAATCCAGGATGACATAACAGACGGTGTTCAATGGGCTATCGATCAAGGCATTGCGGATCCTGACCGAATTGGTATTTACGGAGCATCGTTCGGAGGCTATGCTACACTGGCGGGCATTACGTTCACTCCTGATTTATACGCAGCAGCCGTGGACTATGTCGGAGTCTCCAATTTATTTACACTGCTCGATACGATCCCACCGTACTGGGAAACGATGAGAAATAATCTTTACAACCGAGTTGGCCACCCTGAAGAAGATAAAAAATTACTGGAAGCCGTCTCTCCTGTATTCCACGCCGATAAAATCAAAACGCCTCTGTTTGTTGCCCAAGGTGCAAACGACCCTCGGGTTAACAAGGCAGAATCCGATCAAATCGTGGAGGCTTTGAAGAAAAGAGGCATCGATGTCGAATACATGTTAAAGGACAATGAAGGACACGGATTCCAGAATGAAGAAAACCGTATTGAATTTTATCATGCGATGATTGAGTTTTTGGATAAGCATTTGAAGTGATATTGCGTACTTGCGCGAGACGCAATAATAAAGAAGAGTGCCCTCTAACCGAGTAATTGGTTAGAGGGCACTCTGTTTGCAAAGAAGCAATAGCCGGCACGAATTATGATATGGGGGATATTTCGATTATGAAATAGGCGGGTATCATGTGAAGGTGGAATATGAAGACGGAGAGCTTATTGGTATTTATTTGCATTGATTACTCGGCTTTACTTGCGTTTGATTAGTACGAAAGCCCGTCAAAGCAACTATCCGTTTTATCCTCCCACAACCGGGTAGTAAATAAATAGAATGAAAAACTGAGGAGGCATTGGAATGAGCAGAGAGCAAAATGAGTACTTTGAAGACCGAGCGGGAACGAAAGATGCGCGCTATCATGTCGTGCCGCATGACAATGAATGGGCAGTGAAACGCGAAGGGGAAGATGAGCCGATCTGCACGACGGATTCTCAAGACGAGGCAATCGATGAAGCGAAACAACTGGCGGAAGAAGATGGAACGATGGTTTATATTCATAACGACCGTGGTCGGATTGAAGAGCAACTGGATTTTAAATAGGCTATCATACAGTGAAGAAGGGTAAATCAAATACTCTAACACTTAGGCGTAATGAGGTGTAAAGAACAGTCAACTATCTTTTGGGATGATTGGCTGTTTCATTTTTCTCTCAATTAAATGTTTGACTATTCAATCAACTCGTGCTAACTTAATATACATAAAATAATAAATTGGCAAAGGAGCCTGTTTCAATAGCGAGTAGTCAGCTATTGAATAGGCTTCTTTTGTCTTTTTAGAGGAGGAATGGCAATATGAAGAACAAAATCACATTCAAAGCTTTGTTAAGTGTGATGGTTATTTGCTTGTTTTTTTCTATTCCTGTAAGTGCAGCTGACATTGGAAAATCAGCCTCGACTTCACAAGTACGTGATGACCAGAGTATTCAAGTGTTGGATAAGGGGAAATGGGCGCCTGACACGTATAGAGCTGTCCAAAACCTGATTGATAAGCACGGTGTCGGAAGTCCAAGTTACAATCCTAAACGAAAACCTTATGCTGTTTTTGATTGGGACCATACTAGTATTATGAGCGATACACAGGAGGCCCTTTTTCTTTATCAAATCGATCACTTGGCATTCAAACTAAAACCGGAAGAGTTTTATGAAATGATTAAAATGAATGTGCCGGACGGGCCCTTTTCAGACGAACTTCAAAACCTTCAAGGAGATGCGATCACTCTCGAGGAGATCACAGAGGATCTAAATCGCAATTATGAATATCTTTATTCCAACTATGAAGGGATGAATGGGAAAGAGTCGCTAGAAACACTTCGTTCAACTGATCAGTTTAAAGATTTCAAAGCAAAAATGT
Organism: Sporosarcina sp. FSL K6-3508; assembly: GCF_038615825.1. Classification (NCBI taxonomy): domain Bacteria; kingdom Bacillati; phylum Bacillota; class Bacilli; order Caryophanales; family Caryophanaceae; genus Sporosarcina; species Sporosarcina sp. FSL K6-3508. The sequence continues at coordinate 646,389 of NZ_CP152016.1, forward strand.
ATTTTCTTTATGAAGCCATTGGGGAAACATACGGAATTGAAATCGGATATCCATGGGTACTTTATTTATTTGTCAACATGTCGACAGAAGAGATTCAGCAGCTTGCAGAGGCTTCAAATGATTATAGTCTAGGAGCAGGAATGGGATCGGTGACACTTAGAAGTCCTGAGTCCATGTCAGGAAAAACGGGTATTGTTGAGATCACCTATTCGACAGGACTGCGTCTGAGTTCCGAAATATCAAATCTTATGCATACATTTATTGAAAATGGGATTGACGTTTATGTTATTTCAGCTTCGATGGAAGATGTGGTCGAGGTATTTGCAACCAATCCAAAGTATGGATACAATCTTCCGAAAGAAAATGTGTTTGGGATGAGATTAAAAAAGAAGGATGGGATTATTCAAGCAAAATATGAAGACAATTGGCCGATTACTGCTCGAGAAGGCAAGGTAAAAATAATTGAACAATTCATCTCCAAAGAGCGGGGTGGTTACGGCCCAATATTTGCAGCGGGGGATACCCACACAGATTATGAAATGCTGACAGCTAAGGATGTGAAACTCGGTTTAATCATTAACCGTGTCAAAGCAGGCGATATTGGCAAACTTTCGAAAATAGCTGTAGAACGTATGGGAAAAAATAACCCAAAATTTATTCTTCAAGGAAGAAACGAGAATACAGGCTTATGGATACCGACTGAATCCACGATCAAGCTCGGGTCAAATGAAGAAAAATTGTTGGCGGATTAGGTACTGCACCACACAATGCTGATAATTGAGTGATGAACAAAAGAAAGAGCCCTTTAACCGAGCGTCTGGTTGGGGGCTTCTGTCTGCTTTTTACATCCTTTCTTTAGACAACAAATAAAGCCCTCTATTCTGTTGATGTAGAAAATGTATGCATTTGAATCAATTGGTAATATGAATAATGAACAGTTGTTTTTAAAAAGCAGATTCAATAAAAGTCGATCTGGCATCAGATTGGTTCAATTTGAACTTTTACATAACCCACCCTTTCACATAGATCATCACAGCGTTTTAATTCTTTCATAATGGGAATCCTACAAATGAAAGAAGATAAGCAAAGGAGCTGGGAAAATATGTTCGATTATACGGTTGAAACGACAAAAGGAAAAGATGAAGCGATCCGCGCTTTGGAAAATAGCTTGTCGGAAGAGAAGTTTGGTGTCCTTTGGAATTTTGATTTGACCAAAAAACTCAAAGAAAAGGGTGCTGATTTTGAAACTCCGTTTACTGTTCTTGAAGTTTGTAATCCCCATGAAGCTAAACGAGTACTGACCGAAAACCTTCTGGTCGGCTATGTGTTGCCTTGCAAAATTGTTGTATATGTCCATCAAGGAACAACGAAAATCGGATTGCCACGTCCTACCGCACTATTGAGTATTGTTAAAGACGAGAATATCTTAGGAATTGCAAAAGATATCGAGACTCGTCTAATCGCTGCGATTGATCGGGCGAAGTAACTTGAAAAAGCATGTCTAAATAGCCATAGGATCTTATGCACCAATCAAATCAGGAACAACTCTGAATGCATACACTGTCATCAAGATTAAATTCTACAGGAAAAAGAAAGCCCTTTAACGGATAAAACAGTCAGGGGGCATTTCCGTTTGCTTTGAATAGGTTACTAGGAGAATTCTATTATCGTTAGAAGATGGTCTATATTCATAACGGCCACGGAGGGATTGTGGGGCAGCTAGATTTTAAATAGGTCCCCACACATTCAAACAGAGTTCTGTCTGTTTCGGGTACTGCTGACCGAAAAAACCGCGCAACACAAAGATGTATCTTCATACAAAGTCGCATATTGTTAGCATGTCCGCTCAACTGCATACAGCGTCCGCGAAAAGCCAGGGAGTGCCGATCGTTCTCCTCCCTGTAGCTGCTAGATTCTATTCGATCTTCCTTTTCATAGAAGCAACAGTAAATCTGTATACCCGATCATACCTATAAAAAAGGCAGGGAAGCTGCTCTCGTTCTTCTGGAAGTTCTTCTTTCATGACGTTCAGCACAATGCGGCCCGCTAAAAAGGCAGATAAAATAGAGAGAACCATATCATTTACCTCTGTAAAGACACCGACCAGCCATCCAACTGTAATCGAAACGGCGAGCAACCAACGTCCATACCAATCATAGTCCTCTTTATGCGTGGCACACAGACCATTGTCATTCGTAACAAAGTGAACACCCATCGCTATGAAATAAAATATCATGCCCCATTCTGTCTGATACTCTCCCCGTAGAAGCAAGTATCCTATGGTCGCGTTATAAAGAGCAAATGAGCCTATATGAAGCCAAAAAACACCAGCTGTCGCTTTATGTTCTCCATCCTTTTTATTGTGCCGTTTAGAGGATTTCGCCAGCTGTTCCAAACCATAAAAGAGAGCGAGTCCCAGCATGGCTATTATATAGACGTGATTCTCTAAATAGCCGAGGCTGCGTAGCTTCCCATCGAAATCCCTTTGGTACTCACCTAATTCCGGTAGCAAGTGCAAAAACACATAGGCAACAGCTATTCAGCCTGCAACTGATAGAAACCGGCTCCGAGGCTCCACCTTTAAAAACTTCATCACTTTTAAACTTAAATGAATGATGACAAAACCGATGACAAACACAAAACTTAGGCAAACTCCCATGAAATCCTCCTAATCTATCTTATTCCTATTCTTTTTCCACTAGGCTTGCTACAAAACGTGATATATAGTGACTGTTACCTTCTTAAAGTAGGTATCAAGTCTAGGCATTATAATCGAATAGTATGACTTCAGGGGAAGCCTGGCTTATTTAAGACGGGAGGGTCGGTTACGCGGGCGCAATCTACAGTTTTTCTTACTCTGATGCTATTCTGATAACTGAATAATGTACGGAGAAAGGGCCTCCTGATCGAGAAATCTCGGTCGAGAGGCCCTTTCTGTTATTCTCTCTCCAACTTACGATAACACTTTAATTTGCTTGTCGCGCAAGGTTTCTTAACGGAACACATTTTCAGTAGTCAGGTTAAGATGCACCGTGTCCTCGTCGAAATACTGTACCCCCAAGTAATACTTGCCCACTCGGTATACATCCATATGATTGCCGTAGCTCAACACTTCTTTGCCGAATTGTTTTCTGAAATAGGGTCTTAACGACTTTCTATTTCCATGAAGATCGGAGGTTCGGAAAACTCCCCGCACTTTGGCGTTTGATTTTATTGCTTTGCTGTAATCGTTATTGTAGTAGAAGCCGTAGTTTCCAAGCGCAGTATAATAGAAAATATAATGCTCGGCCATTTCCTGGCGGGCATACGGGTCCTGTACGGCAGATTTTAAGTTAGAAAATGACATGCCAAGCGCTCCCGGCACCCATTTCAGCTGCCCCTTCTTGGCCAATGAAGCAAAGGTGCTGTCGAAATAGGCGATTTCTTTAGCGGAGCCTTTTACATACAACTGATAAAATTTCGACTTGAAAGAGCCTGAATGTTTGCTGGCAGTAGACCCATCGTAATAAGGACTGTACTCCTCTATGCCAATCTCTATAATGCTTGAGGATACAAATCTGGCATGCATGCCCGCACCATCGCCACCGAATGCTTTGTTCATAAATATCTTTCCGTTGCGGTTTACACCGATTACTTCAACTGTTTCCGTTCCCCCTGCGCCCGTCTTGTAATAGAGATAGGTATCATTGGTTTTGGTAACCGTGAAACTAATCTCACTGCTGCTCCACCCGCCGACGCCTTGCCAGATTGCACGGCCATCTTTTTTAATGACCGGCTCTTTATTCGACGTGATATCGATCACTAAAGAGTTGCTGAGTTTGATCGGAAACTTTGATTTTTCAGAGGACGGTGAATATGTCTTATACACTTTCTCGTTAGTTTTGGCACTAGCCTTGTTTTCTGTTAGAAACAATAGAGATGTAATGGCGAGGAAACACACTGCCAATACTTTAACGACTTTTTTCATGGGATTCTCCTTCGTAAAATAAATTTAAAATCTAACTTGAAACTACTTGCATTTTAATGATCTTGCTGATTAAATGCTCTGCTACTTAAAATCAAATCAACTGAGTAACCACCTCTTTTCTCCTGATTCAATTATACTATTTCAGGTTGTCTTTTTAATAGAGAATTAGATAATTTTTGTTAAGTGATGTAAGGTTTGAAACTTTCTTTTATCCAGCTATTATTTTTCAACGGCAGCAAGGTTTCTAAGATCAATTTAAATGTGGTACCGTTCAATATTGTAAATTAAGAAAAAAGAGAAGGAGTCTACTAACGGAGAGGGCCTATAGAAAACGATGGAGAATCTTTCGATTTAACAAATGGTGGAGCGAAATCTTTTTCGAGAGAACGAAGAACACAGATAAGGAAGCTAAAGCAGATCGTAAACCAGCAAGCAAACCAACTGGGGAATCAGCAACAGAGCAAGCAGTTCAACCCGTTCAACTACTAAAAGTAGACTTGGATACAGTGCCGGTAACGGGTGCCAGTAATACAGTGAAAGTACACGCGATTAAATCAGTAGATTGACTTAATATTAATTAGAGGCGTATACAACCGGTGGCATAGAACAACTTGGGTACTTTGTTCATCCATCGTCCTCATTTTATTCTGAACAAAAGAAGTACATGAACTCATTAAATTCACGTGATGTTGAACTCATCGATCATTCGATTTCATCAATGGAAAAATTAGCGCCGAATAAGTATAAAGTTACCGTGAATGAGCAGTACTCAATCTATGAACCGGAGAAATGGTATAGTGAATCTTCCCAAACAAGTCATTATACAGTTGATTTGTTAGATGGTTCTTTCTATATTAAGGAGTTCTCGTTTAAATGAATTTCGTATCAATCTCATTTGGGAAGTTCTGTTTATGGTTACCTGAACTTCTCAAAATAGTGTCAGACTTGTATAATTTACAGCGTGATTTATAAAATTAAACTCTATGATTTTACTGTATACTACCTAATGCGTTGTTGGTAAAATATGATTAGCTAGTAATCATATTTTACTAGACAAGAGGAGGGAGTATATGAAGAAGATTGTATCGATTTTCAGCTGGACCACGTTGTTGCTGTTGGCCTCGTTCATTTTTGTCGGAACAAACCAAGCATCAGCGAAGGAGTTCAAAGATGTGCCCAAAAGCCATCCGAATTATGAGGCGATCCAGGCAATGCAAAAGGCTGGGTATATTGGCGGTTACCCTGATGGGACATTCCGTCCGAATGAAAAAATTAGCCGGAAGCATGTAGCGCAGTTGCTTGAAAAGGCAGTGAAGCTGCCGGGACTGTCATCCAGTAAGGTGATTTATACGGATGTGCCGAAAAGTCATCCATATTACACGCCGATCATGAAACTGTCGCAAGCGGGAATTGTAGGTGGATCAAATGGAAAGTTTAATCCGAATTCTACCATTACTCGCATCCAAATGGCGAAAGTGTTGGACTTGGCATTCGACTTGCATATGGGACCTTACCAACGACCGTTTGAAGACGTTAATAGCAATCACTGGGGGTATCCACATGCAAGCGCAATGTATTCGAGCGGTGTATCAAAAGGGGATAACGGAAAGTTCTACCCGAGCCGACCTGTCACGCGGGCGCATTACGCGGAATTTTTACAGCGCGCAATCAATGTCACTAAATCACGTCCGAATACGACTGCTGTGACGAAAGGAAAGGCAGTGGACCTTTCATACCGCCTGCCGCATATTATTGAAGGGATTATTTTAGAAGGAAAATATAAGAAGAAATCATTCAATACTATTCGTCCGCAATTACTTCAGTATGTGACGAAGGAGTTTGCGGATACGAAATTGAAGAACTATTATCCGCATGCATGTACAGAATGCGATAGTTTCTATTTTCCATACTATTTAGATACGAGCATAAGATTCAGCTTCAATCAGCCGAACAGTTATGCGGTCAATGTGAAAACGGTTGAGTTTTCAGATGGCTTGTCTGGCGGCGGGTTTGTAGATTACAAATTCATAAAAGAATCGGGCACTTGGAAAATGGCGAATTATACGTATGAAATGGTAGGGAAACGGCATCTGCAGCTTACGGTTAACGAAGCGCAAACGATTCTAAAACAGGATTATCAAGACTATGGTCACCGCAATGTTACCGTAAGCTATGTATCGACTGTACGAGACACGGCTCATGATTATAAAGCTGATCAAAAATATTCGTACGATAAGTATGTATTTAGAGTCGAAACAAACAAAGGCCGTTTTAAGGTAAGCTTCCAATCTAATGATGGAATGCATTATGAAGACTAAGAACTGGTCTTGATACAAATCAGAGAGTTGATTAAGGGAAAAGAAGGAAGTTTTTAACCGGTTGAACTGCTTCCTAATTGTTAGTGATTGTTTAACAATTGGGGTGGCAGTTCATTTTGCATTAGCGGACTTATTTGTATTGATACATTATATGATCGTGGAAATGTTAGATGAAATAGAAGCAGTGAAATTTAAAGAAATCATTTTTATCTCACCTTTCCATTTTCCGTAACCTGTATACACACCAAGACAAACGACCCTCTCAATTTAGCCGTCATTGCTAAAATGCATAATTCGCATGAGTTACTTACTAGGCACGAGAAAGAGAAAGAATATAGTTAATTCTTAATACACTTTGCCTGTTTGAATATTTTACATACAATAGGGTGGGGATAAATATGACTGTAAAGTTGGAAATCCAATTATTGAAAGTACACGCCAAAATGCACGAATTGTCCTTATGTTTTAGTTAAGATCTCTAAGCGTCACACGGAATTATAACCTGTCCTGACAACCGAGCGGAAAAAAAGGAAGGAGTGTTGGAAATGTGGAGCTTGTTTAGAAAATTTTTGTTGCCGCGTGAGCACGATGAATTTTCGGAGTTGATGAAGCGGGCAACTGATTTGGGGATGAAGGACTCAAAATGGAATAATTTTAAAAGTGATTCCCTTTTATTTAGTTCAAGCAGTCGACATGACGATTTCTCTGATGAGATGGATGAATTGGAACGTCAGCAATTTGAGAGTTTAGAGCTTCAACAAAACCATATAGATATGCATGACCCTTACATCAACCCAGGTGTCAGTATAGTGGTCGATGAATCCTATCATGGAATCGATCATGGAAGTGCTGATTCGGATTTTACACATCATAGTGGACATGATGGTTTTTAAGAAAGGATACTACAGTTGGAGGAAGAGTAAAAATGGTTCTTATTTTCATATTTTCTTACCTTGCAAAAAAAGAGGCTAGTACTTCACTTATTAGTTCGGCGGTTACTAGTATGATCGTTTTTAATGCAATCTTAAGTCTATATTTCCTATTGTTGCATCCTAAAATCACCAAAGGAAAGCTAAATGGGGGAATGGCCTCCTTCTTATCATTTATATCCATAGGTTTGGGACAGGCTTATAATCGACAGCTTGTTAAAAGTATTTTGTTTCTTGCCTTGTATCTCGTTCTGTTTGTCAGAATAACGAAACAAGGGGATGATTTCTCGGGCTGGGCTGTTTTCTTTGTCCTGTTCGTTTTACCGATTCTCTCTATGTTTGAGGCCAATTACAGTTCAGGAAAAATGAATCAACGACTTGCAAAAAAACAGCAAAAAAAGCAGCTGGAACAACGTGCAGGACTTCTTACTACATACCATGAAAATAACCACCAGTTTGCGGTCGATACGAACATTCTCATGCATGATGCAGATTTGTTGATCCATTTATTGGGTACTAAGCAAATCAAACTCATCATCAGTAGTCAAGTTTTTAAAGAATTAGATGGGTTGAAGAACAACAAAGAAAAATTGACTAGAATGCGTGCGCAATTGGCGTTTGATGTAATTGAAGCGTATCAGCGCAAAGGATTGCTGAAGCTAATTCAAGTGCCTGCATATGATAAGCTGCAAAAATTGGCCTTGTCAACGTCTGCTGATGAGAGAATCATCGCAACCTATTTATATGAATTCAAAAACGGTGCAAACAATCTGCTGTTTTTGTCAAATGACAAAGGTGCCCGCATTATTGCTCGTAACGCCGGCATGCCGGTTGCGGAGGTATAGAAGAAAGTATCGTGGCATTCTTAGAGAACAGCAAGTGTATCCGCACACTCGTTTGGATCAATCAAATCCATTGGCTAATACGTTCTATTTCTTATAATCCATCTTTAATATATTTTATCAACTAATATCCGCAATACTCGGGTGAATTAACCCAGGAGATTGCGGGCTTTTTTGTCTTTTCACTATTTTACAAGAAAATACATAAACTTGATAAGATAAAATCTAGACTACGAGAATATTATTCAAGAGGCCGGAAAGGGGAATGGGGCAAATGAAAAAGCTGGTCATTATTATTGCGGGGGTGATCGTGCTACTTCTCCTGCCAGTTAGGATGTGGATGGCGAAGGAGGATACCGCTATGCAAGTGACTGTGCTCGATAAGACAGTTCCGAAGGGAGTCTTTCAAATTTCAAAAACATCGAGGGTTCTGAAAAATAACTTCTATGTAATGGACTTCATGGCCTTCGTATTTATTAAAGGGTGCCTAAACGAAAAACGGCTGACCATCCCTCGGGCTGGTTGGCCGTTTTCTACTTCATTAATCCCTACCGTACAATAAACCGCATATTTACGTTTTCAGTCAGTAACTTTCCTTCTTTAGCCGGGACCCCTTGTAGAACGGTCAAGTAGTAGGCTTTCAGTTCCCATCGACTTTGCGGAGAAATTATTAACTGGTGGATATGAAGCTTCAAGATACTACGATCGGATGGCGTTTTGTCAATTCAAAAATGGAAGAGCTCCATGGTGTTGATAGCATGCCGCAAACTGCGGAAAATGTAGCTAACGATTAAAGTATCTCCAGAGAGAGACAGGATGCATTTGCATACCAATCTCAAATGAAGACAAAAGCAGCACAAGAGTATGGTGTATTCAAAGACGAGTTTATCCCTGTTACTTATAAGACGCGTAAAGGAGAAGAGGTCACTGTTGTTACTGGCGAACACCCACGCCTTGGGACGACATTGAATGTGCTAGAAAGGCTGCGTCCCTTATTTCCTGACGAATCGATCGATTACAGCGGGAAATGCTTCAGGTGTCAACGATGGTGCAGCACCCGTTTTATTAATGAACGAAGAGAAGGCAAATGAACTGGGTCTGGCGATGTGCAATCGGTGTCGGACAAGGTATATCTAATCTGGTAGAGAGGGATTAACGGAATTCTTGGAGACGAAGTAAAAGTACTGACTGAACGAATTAGTATTCATTAATTATGAGTTGTATTTGAAAGTATTCACTTTCCGTAACGATGTCGTCAGCTAAATGGTAAGAGCCGAAGTGCATCAGGGTGAGTCTCTTTTCTTTTAGTTTCAAAAGAACTTGGGCACGTCCATCGATTCGGATGGTCAGCTTACATGAACCACTCCGGCCCGTATGCCGCGACCTCTTCAAGTCCTCGAAAATAGCTGGTGTAGTCGACAAAATAGATGGAATGCTCCTGATTATCGTTGACATTTCTATAACCGTGTCTCTTGAACAAACGACTCAATCCAACGAGGACAAAAGATGTCGGATCTCCTTTCAGCCGTCTGGTTGTTGGGAAAATTAGGGGAGGCATCACAAACACGTCAGTATGAATAAGTCTAAAACCGCTCGAAAATTAACCTTATACATATATTGTTATTGATAATACAAAAATCTATAATTAATCCATTGATAAAATATTCCGTTATTTCAGAAAACCCGGAATGCTCTTGGAGGTGAAAAAAGTTTTACTATATACTTTTCGATTATGAAAAGATATTTATTAATCACACAAATCTTAAGGGGGATTTAAAATGCAAAAACAAATTACTAAAAAAAATGAACGTGTTGAAGAAGTCTTCGAATTATTTATCAAACATATCCAATCATTTTTAAGTGAAGCAAATCTAAATCATGAAGAATATACAAATTTTGTGAATTGGGCAGATCGGCTTGGACGCACAGGTGAACTGCCACTTTTCGCAGACGTTTTCTTAGAAACCCATGTGTTAAGAGCAATGTATACAGAAAAGCCTGGCACGCAGCCCTCTTTATTAGGACCATATTTTATTGAAGGATCTCCTTTAATAGAGTCTGTTGCTGGACAGCCATTAGTGTTAACACAACGTGAAAATGAACCAGGCGAAGTTTTGTATTTTAAAGGCAACGTTAGTAACGTTGATGGTAAGCCGCTTAAAAACGTTCGTGTAGAGATGTGGCAAAATGATGCCTCACGTAAATACTCAGCTTTTGATTCTGATGCACCTAGATATAACTTTAGAGGTCACTTCTTCACTGATGAAAACGGTGATTTTGTTATAAAAAGTATTGTGCCGCTTCCTTATTCTATTCCTACAGAAGGACCGACAGGAGAGTTTTTAGATTATACTGATCAGCATCCAATGAGACCAGCCCATCTTCATTTCATGTTTGAAGCAAATGGTCATGAGACGTTAATTACCCAAGTGTTCTTTGAAGGTGATGAATACCTTGAGACAGATGTAGCAGATGGCGTTCGTCTTGATTTGATGACTACGCTTGAAGATAAAGGTGATCATAAAGAATCGAAATTAAACTTTGTTATGCGTAAAAAATAAACAACATAACATAATAGTAGGCTGTGTTAAAGTCTTGGTCATAATTAGAAGAGAACGGTATCCGACGATGTAATCCGTTGGGTGTCGTTCTTTTTACGTTTAAACCATTGAAGGGATATTTACAGTGTGAAATAGTTGTGTTTGTTGCTTTAAGAGTTGCAGCATTTTAATACTAAAACGATAGTAGAAAAGGGTTTTTTAAGCCTAATAGTATATTGAATATAAAGATTGGATGGCTGTATGATAAGAGTGTAGGTTGAATATTTAGAATCTTTGATTTAGAGATAATTGGTTGGGAACTATATTAGACTAAAAGTATTTATGGTTCGGGCAGATATTTTAATTTAGTGATACAAAATACAACAGGAGGGATACGGATGCAATTAACAGTAGTTAGCAGCAAAGATTCAACAAATCATATTAATGAAAGCATATTCCATTCGCCTGATAAACAGTTTTTTGATTTTTGTTCAGTAAATTATCGTATTAACCGTGGCATTTTTAACGTTATTGACAGCTGGTTTTATGATTATGGATGGATTGATATAATAACCCGGCGTAAAGTAATTGTTCAATACTTAACATTTCTGTGCGAGAATGAGTTTTACAATGAAAAGAAATTGTTTTTACAGTTTGGTAAAGGAGGAGTAAAAGGAAGTCTAATTCTTTTCATTGATTACCGATGCTGAATCAGGAGTGATCTTATTGAGTATTCAAGCTAGTGAACTAACTCTCGACCATCTAATCCAAGTCACAGAACAATCAGGCGAAGGATTCCAGAATTTGAATATGACTTTATTAAGTACGGATGCATTTGGAGTGTTAAGAAAAGACTTAATTACAGCACTTGGAGTTGGAAGAGCGAAAAGATTTTTGCTTAGGTATGCATTTCAATCGGGTGCGCATGAAGCCAGAATTCTAAAAGACGCAATCATTTGGACGGATGATATAGAATGGCTGATAGCTGGATCTAAACTGCATCATTTGACGGGAAGAGTTTTTTCTTATACCGAGAGATTCCATGTAGATATGGAGAAAGGTATTTTTGATGTATCGGGTTATTGGCTAGATTCGTATGAAGCAAAGCAACATTTAAGATATTTCCCTGTTCATTCAGAATGTATCTGCCACTTCTTGGTTGGTTATGCAAGCGGATACACGAGTGAGTGTTTGGGTAAACAAGTCATCTTTAAAGAGATAAAGTGTAAGGGAAAGGGAGATGAATATTGCAGCTATGTAGGTAAGACAGTCGAACAATGGGGTAAAGAGATTTCAGAAGAATCACTATATTATGAGTATGAGGAATTATCTGATGAAAGAGATCAGATGTTTAGAAAGGTTGAACAGCAAAATGAAAAACTTGAGATTGGCTATTCCTTAAGTCGGAACCTTACTAAAGCGATGTTAGAGGGAGAAGGCTTTCCTGCATTTTCACAACTATTAGGTGAATGTTTGAATTGCTCAGTTTTGATAGAAAATAGGAATTATGAAACGATTGCTGAATTTGGAAAAAAACCTGGAATGAAGACACTTATGAGTGTTAGTAATTTTCTGGGTGAAGAAATGATAAATTCAGGCGGAAATGAAATAATTGAAACAACCTTAAAAGGTAAAACTTTCACGCTGCTTACCGTGCCTATAACTATTAAGGATCAAATCAATGGATTTATTACGATAGATATCAATCAAAGAAGTAATGATTTCATAAAAGATCTACTAGAACGTGTTGCTACAATAGCCGCTTTACATATGCAGAATGAACAAGTGGCTATTGAGACAGAACAAAGGCTTGAAGGCGAGTTGCTAGAAAAATTACTTAATGAAAAGAAAATGGATTGGGAATGGATCAGTAATAGATTTTCTTACCTCGGCTACAATTTATCTGAACCTCATTATATTGTTCATATAGATATTGCTGGAAAAGATAAGAAAAAAGGAGATCTCAAGGAGTATGAATACTTAAAAGTCAGAAATCAAATTACAAACTTTCTTCAAAAACAAAAAGAGTATGTATCAAATATTTTATTGCTAACAAAGTTGAATACTGTCCAAGTTGTTATTTCCAAAAAACTAATTGAAGATGAGCAAACTACTATAAAAGACTTTGTGGAGCTTCTGCTGAAAAATATTAAAGGAGATAAAGAACAAATTTGTATGGGGATCAGTAATGAAACACATAAACTGTCGGACTTTAATAAACGAGCGGAAGAGGCAAGAAAATCAGTAGAATTAGCTAAATTCAAATCAACAAGATCGGCAGTTATCTTAACAAGTGATTTAGGACATTTAACATTATTTTTAAATGCACGAGAGCCAGAAGAATTGGAGTTATTTGCTGAAGAAAATTTAGAACCCATATTGAATTATGACAAGAAAAAAAACTCGGAGCTTTTGCTGACGCTCTTTTATTATTCTCAAAATGAATTTAACTTGCATAAAACAGCTCGTGAAATGTCAATTTCAATTAGTGGAATGAGGTACAGAATACAGCAAATTGAAGATTTATTGGATATCGATCTATCTAATTCAAACTGTCGATTTGAAATTCAAATCTCGTTACAAATATTCTTGGTGCTAGGAAAGATTAGGATATACAGTACAGAGCATTAATCTTTTAAAATTCGAGGAGGTATTAAAAATGATTGAACCGAGAGAATTCAGAAACACGGTTGGACACTTTGCAACTGGGATAACAGTAATTACAACAATTAATGGGAAAGAAAAGATTGGATTAACTGCTAATGCTTTTTCTTCATTATCATTAGATCCGCCGCTGATTTTAGTTTGTATAGATAAAAGATCGGGCAGTTTGAAAGCGCTTAAAAGAGATCATCCTTTCGCAGTTAATTTACTGAAAAAAAGCCAGGAGACAGAATGTTGGAGATATGCTAAAAGTTCAGGCGATAAATTTGAAGGGGCAGCTTATAAACTGTCCGAAGACGGAGTGCCTATTCTCGAGGATAACTTAGCAACAATAGAATGTGTAGTAGCAGATATTATTGAAGGCGGTGATCATTATATTGTGACGGGTCTAGTGAAAAATGCTTCTTATGATGACCAAGGAGAGCCGCTAATTTTCTTCCGTGGGAAAATTGAGCAACTTGAACTAGCTAAAACGGTTGAATTATAAAAATGTTGTCCACTCAAATAACACAATGAAGTGAGGAGGAATTTGGAATGCTTACAAATGAAGATAATCAGTTACTGACACAGACAGATGCAGGCACACCGATGGGTGAGTTATTTCGGAGATATTGGATTCCGGCTCTGCAGACTCATGAATTGGAAAGCGATGGGAAGCCACAGCGTGTGAAGTTGCTGGGCGAAGACCTGGTCGCCTTCCGGGATACAGAGGGGAAAGTCGGGCTAATCGATGAACGCTGCCCGCACCGCGGAACCTCCCTTTACTACGGAATCAATGATGGCTGCGGCCTGCGTTGTATGTATCATGGGTGGAAGTTCAATACAGATGGGGAGTGTACGGAAATACCATCAGAACCGACGGATGGGAAATTCAGAGAATCCATTAAGATAAAGAGTTATCCGACAAAAGAAGTAAGCGGTATCATTTGGACATATATGGGGCCGGAAGGGTCAGAACCTGACTTCCCGGAATTCTATTGGGTGGGACTGCCGGATGAGAATAAATTGGTTGAACGAGTTTGGCAGGAATGTAACTATGCACAAGCGATGGAAAATGACCTGGACTACGTACATGCGGCATTCCTCCATAAAGCACATGGCAATCAGGAAACAGAAGAAGGAATCCTAAGCAGTGACTTGGGTATTGATCCCAATCATCCATTGGTGAAAAATCCGCCGGTCAAACAATCTGTACAGGACACGAATTATGGCAAGCGCTGTGTAGCTGTTGGGATTGGCACGGAAGAAGAAAATGCCTTTATGGAGATCCATTATATTTTCCCATTCTACACATATCCACCTCGCTTTGGAGGGGAGGATGGGATGTGGCATGCATTTATTCCGCGGGATGACCACAGCACTTGGACATGGGACGTGCAGTTTGCCCATAACCGTGCAATTGATGTCCAGGCACAACATGACCGACGCGGCCTGAAGCTGGATGAAAACCTTAAAAAGCAGGTCAATAAGGAGAACGAATATAATCAGGACCGGAGTTTGCAAAAAACTGGGAACTTCACAGGGATCCGGGGGATCGCCAACCAGGACCACGCCGCGACCGAAGCGATGGGTACGATTGTAGATCGAACGAATGAACGTCTGGGCACGAGTGATTTACCTGTTATTCATATGCGCCGTATCCTGCTGAAGGAAGTAAAAGAATTCCAAAAAGGAAAAGAACCCTTAAAACTGGAAAATCAGTCATTGAAGAACCTGTATAGTGAAGGCTTGTATGATGACAATAAAAAAAGGTGGCAAGATGCCTTTCCTTTGAAAGAGGAATTTGAAAAAGACATGGATAAAGTAAAAAGTTAATTATCCGGAAGAACTATCATGATTTTGGTCTATTAAAAAGAATCTAGAACAAACTTCCAAGTGAACATTCATGTTTTTAATACATCAAGATGGAGTGGATAAAAGATGGCGAAATATACAATTGTAGATCAAGAAACTTGTATTGCTTGTGGTGCGTGCGGGGCGACGGCACCAGACATATATGATCACGACGATGATGGAGTTTCCTTTGTACTACTTGATCAAAATAAAGGTATTGTAGAAGTGCCTGAAGAGTTACATGATGATTTAGAAGATGCTCATGAGGGTTGTCCTAGTGGTTCTATTGAAGTTTCTGATGAACCGTTCAATAAAGAAGCTCTAGAGGATGAAAAAGATTATTCAAAAGTTTAATCCGTCAAAAACATGTAAGTAATTTATTGTCTTTGTATGAAAAAGACTAGAATCGGAGTGACCAAGATGTCTCAAAAAAAAGAAGTTTACGATATTATAATTATTGGTGGAGGTCCGGTAGGGTTATTTACAGCATTTTATGCCGGACTTCGCAATGCATCGGTAAAAATTCTGGAAAGTCTGCCTCAACTGGGCGGACAGCTTTCCGCTTTATATCCGGAGAAATACATTTATGATGTTGCAGGATTTCCAAAAGTTACAGGTCAAGAGTTAGTAGATAGTCTATTAGAACAAATGAAGCAATTTAACCCAGTCATTGCATTAAGTGAATCGGTGAGCGAAGTAGAGAAACAATCGGATGGGGTTTTCAAGTTAACTACAAATAAGGATAGTCACTTCGCTAAAACAATTATTATCACTGCGGGAAATGGTGCTTTTAATCCGAAAAAGATCGAATTAAAATCAGCTGAGAAATATGAAAATGAAAACTTACATTACTTTATAGATGATCTTAATAAATTTAGTGGGAAAAGAGTGCAGATCTTTGGCGGTGGTGACTCCGCAGTTGACTGGGCGCTTATGCTTGAGCCGATTGCCAAGGAAGTCACACTTGCGCACAGAAGAGATAAGTTTAGGGCTCATGAAAAAAGTGTGGAAAAATTACACAGTTCCAGTGTGAATGTAATGACTCCTTATGTACCAAAGGAATTTAAAGGTGAAGGCAAAATAGAACATGTTATTCTTGAACAAGTTAAAGGTGAGGATATAAAGGTAATTGAAGTCGATGATGTCATTGTTAATTATGGGTTTATTTCTTCATTGGGGGCAATTAAAAACTGGGGTCTGGAAATCGAAAAAAATAGCATTGTTGTGAATTCTAAAATGGAGACAAATATTGAAGGGATTTACGCAGCAGGTGATATTTGTACGTATGAAGGCAAAGTTAAGCTCATCGCTAGTGGATTTGGAGAGGCGCCGACCGCAGTGAGCAATGCAAAGGTTTATATTGATCCAAGTGCGAAAGTTCAGCCTCTTCACAGTACGAGTGTTATGGGTGAAGAGAATAAAAAGAGTTCAGTCGTTGCGGGAATTTAACAAGAGTGGACGAAGAGATTAATGAGACGGAAAAATATCCTGTCTTGATTAATCTTTTTTCTTGAGAAGTTTAATTAAGATTTTGTTATCTTTTGTTTTTGCTTATTTTAATTAAGTATCTCGAAGAATGGAAAGGAAAGTGATTAGAATGGAATTAAAAATAGAACATATAGCCATCGTTACAAAAGATATGGACACATCTATCAAGTTTTACTCTGAGTTGATAGGATATAAGGTCCGTCTTCGCGGGAATACAAAAGACAAAGAATTAGCATTTTTGTATTTGGAGCAACAGCCGGGGATTGAAATTGAGTTAATTAAAGATTTGGGATTGCAGAAAGAATATAACAAAAATGGAATAGTGAATCATTTAGCTTTCACCGTTGACGATATCGATCATGCTATTAAGGAGTTTAAGGAGAAAAATGTTATATTTCAAACGGATGCACCAAATACAACACTTGAAGGGGGACGCATGATACTCTTTGAAGGGCCGTATGGGGAACTGCTACAGTTGGTCGAAAGAGTAAAGTGATTAGAGATACAGTGTCAAATCAGTTTAATATTCCAGAATAATTAGTATCAATAGTTTGATTTGAAAGAAAATTCAGACCTAATAGTGTAATGTTTTTGAGTATTTAATAAGATAGTATTGTTCTTACAGATATATAGCAGATATCCCTTTATAAATGACAGCGCTATCATTACGTGGGATTAAGGAATATTCCTATAATAATTATAAAATTTTGGAGTGAATTTATGAGGTGTTAGAACTTGTTCACAGCTTTCACCATTATACAATACATGGTTATCAAACAGCACTGTTGTACAAGTAAATTCTTAGATTCTAATTTCCTATTATTGTTTTTATACATAGGAGCTGTATATAGTTATTCAGATTTTACTTTAAATAAAACAATAGACCTGCGTAACAGAGGAAAATAACAGTCATGAAGAACATATTGTCTATGAATTTACAAAGCCAAATATATTTACTTTTATAAGCTTCGTATTAAATGACGACTGATCTGCAAATACGGTTGCTTATTTTCGGTAACTGCAAGAATACATTCTAGCAGTACACAATTCAAATCTACTCGTTTAGAAACAATATTTTAAGGGGGAAATTAAAATGCTTACAAAAGAAGATAATCAGTTGCTAACACAGACAGATGCAGGCACACCAATGGGTGAGTTGTTTCGGAGATATTGGATTCCGGCTCTGCAGACTCATGAATTGGAAAGCGATGGGAAGCCACAGCGTGTGAAGTTGCTGGGCGAAGACCTGGTCGCCTTCCGGGATACAGAGGGGAAAGTCGGGCTAATCGATGAACGCTGCCCGCACCGCGGAACCTCCCTTTACTACGGAATCAATGATGGCTGCGGCCTGCGTTGTATGTATCATGGGTGGAAGTTCAATACAGATGGGGAGTGTACGGAAATACCATCAGAACCGACGGATGGGAAGTTCAGAGAATCTATTAAGATAAAGAGTTATCCGACAAAAGAAGTAAGCGGTATCATTTGGACATATATGGGGCCGGAAGGGTCAGAACCTGACTTCCCGGAATTCT
Source organism: Sporosarcina sp. FSL K6-3508 (assembly GCF_038615825.1). Classification (NCBI taxonomy): domain Bacteria; kingdom Bacillati; phylum Bacillota; class Bacilli; order Caryophanales; family Caryophanaceae; genus Sporosarcina; species Sporosarcina sp. FSL K6-3508. The sequence continues at coordinate 664,505 of NZ_CP152016.1, forward strand.
ATTGGGTGGGACTGCCGGATGAGAATAAATTGGTTGAACGAGTTTGGCAGGAATGTAACTATGCACAAGCGATGGAAAATGACCTGGACTACGTACATGCGGCATTCCTCCATAAAGCACATGGCAATCAGGAAACAGAAGAAGGAATCCTAAGCAGTGACTTGGGTATTGATCCCAACCATCCATTGGTGAAAAATCCGCCGGTCAAACAATCTGTACAGGACACGAATTATGGCAAGCGCTGTGTAGCTGTTGGGATTGGCACGGAAGAAGAAAATGCCTTTATGGAGATCCATTATATTTTCCCATTCTACACATATCCACCTCGCTTTGGAGGGGAGGATGGGATGTGGCATGCATTTATTCCGCGGGATGACCACAGCACTTGGACATGGGACGTGCAGTTTGCCCATAACCGTGCAATTGATGTACAGGCACAACATGACCGACGCGGCCTGAAGCTGGATGAAAACCTTAAAAAGCAGGTCAATAAAGAGAACGAATATAATCAGGACCGGGACTTGCAAAAAACTGGGAATTTCACAGGGATCCGAGGGATCGCCAACCAGGACCACGCCGCGACCGAAGCGATGGGTACGATCGTAGATCGAACGAATGAACGTCTGGGCACGAGTGATTTACCTGTTATTCATATGCGCCGTATCCTGCTGAAGGAAGTAAAAGAATTCCAAAAAGGAAAAGAACCCTTAAAACTGGAAAATCAGTCATTGAAGAACCTGTATAGTGAAGGCTTGTATGATGACAATAAGAAAAGATGGCAAGATGCCTTTCCTTTGAAAGAGGAATTTGAAAAGGAAAAGGTTTTGGAAAAACGATGAATGAAAAATATTATGATGGTTATACATCTTTTGGATATTTAAAAACTAATAAAGACTACAAAAAATACGAGCTGTCTACAGAGCTTGATCGTGTACCTGAATATACTTTAGATTTGTCTGATGATGAACTAAGTAAGTTGGATGAGATAATGAATAGAAATCCTATAGTGTCATTGAGAGACCATGGATTTATTTCCCCTAAAAATCCGAAAGATATTAGACCGTATTGTGGTGAAATGCATACATTCTTCCACTATGAAGGGATTGCCAAATCCGGAGTAGATATAATATTTGAGAATTTCATGGATGGCATTGCTACTATTACCTCTAAAAATGGATTGAAGTGGGATGATGTTATTTATTTACTCGGTATGAGATACGCTGATATCCATCATCAAAATACCGTGTTCTTAGCGAAATCCTATAAAGACCTATTGAGAGCTAAACGTCAGAAACAAACTGCTCTTTTACCATCTTTAGAGGCTGCGAGCATTTTAGAAAATGAAATTGATCGTGTTGATATTTTATATGGGTTTGGTATTCGATGCATGGGGATCACTTATAATGACTCCAACACACTTGGCTCAGGACTGACAGAAAAGCGTGACGGCGGCTTAACAAATTTTGGCCGACGTGTGATCGAGAGAATGAACACATTAGGGATGATTATAGACATTTCACACTGTGGAGACCAAACCAGTTTGGATATTATCGAAGCGAGCAGAAAGCCTGTTCTGATGACTCATGCAGGTGCTCGGTCATTATGGAATACCCCTAGAATGAAACCTGACCATGTTTTAAAAGCATGTGCCGAAAAAGGCGGGATCATAGGCATATGTGCAGCTCCGAACACAACCATGTCAAAAACATTTCCAATACATTCTATCGACTCGGTAATGGAGCATTTTGAGTATGTGAAAGATTTGGTAGGCATAGATCACGTCGGGTTTGGACCTGATACATTTTTTGGAGACCATGTTGCCTTACAAAATGCTTTTGACGACATGCTGGGTATATCGGATTCGCATAGTGGTGAAGCATTTGAAATCTCTCCGTATGTTGAAGGTCTGGAAAATCCATCAGAAGCAATCAAGAACATGATTGGATGGATGGTGAAAAGAAGCTACACGATAAAAGATATAGCGAAAGTCTCCGGTCGGAATGCTATGAAGGTTATACAAGAAATTTTAATAGACTAGGAGAGGGAAAATGTCATGAGCGAGATCAATGAGGAAAGAAAAGTTGCAATAGTTACAGGAGCTGGCCAAGGGTTGGGTCTTGAAATTGCAAAAAAATTCTTATCTGAAGAAATGAAAGTAGTTTTTGTTGATGTGAATCAACAAATGCTGAATGAGGTTAAAAACTCTGCTGATTTACAACCATATCTTTCAAATTCAAAGTTCTTACAAGTGGATGTTTCTGATGTCGCAGCCATAAAGCATAGTGTCAATGAAATCTTAAGAGAATGGTTCCGCATTGATATATTGGTAAATAATGCTGGAGTGCGCAAGGAAACGTCAATCGAAGATATGACTGAAGAAGAGTGGAATAAAATTTTATCAGTGAATTTAGGCGGGACTTTCTTCTACTCACAGGCCGTATTGGCAACCATGAAAAGCCAAAAAAGTGGCCGGATCATAAATATCTCTTCTTACGGCGGTCAAGCTGGTCCACTTTCTTCCGGGGCACATTATTGTGCTTCAAAAGCAGGTCAACTTGTACTTACTAAAACATTTGCACGATCTCTTGCCAGCCAAGGAATCACTGTAAATGCAGTCGCCCCAGCTGCGATTGAAACACCTGAAATGAAAAATATTGATACCAATAAATTGGCAAAGATGAAAGATAGCATACCTGTACAAAGATTTGGAAGAGAAGAAGAAGTAGCTGGCATAGTATCATATTTAGCTTCGGATGCTGCAGGATATATAACAGGTTCCACGTTTGATATTAATGGCGGATTACTAATGAGATGAAAAAGGAGATGGAAAGATTGGGAATTAAACATGGCGCACCACAAGTACCGAACCCGTTACGAGTCTTTATTACATTTGAATCTACTGGGTGGTTTGATACTACTCAAGAACAGAAGGAAAAAGAACTTTTACCAACGCTTAAATCTATCATTGAGGAATGGAAAGGTAACGGATCCAAGTTGTTGGCAACCTTTGACCGTGATATTTTAACGACAGGACATGCTGGCCCCAATAATTGGCATGCTTGTTTTATCTATGACGTACCAAGTTTGCAAACAGTTACCGATATGACACATTCTTTTCGTGAAACGGGTATAGATCGTTATTTTCGTTTGGAGGCTTCTATCGGCCGTCCATTTTTCTTAGTTGAAAACTAATGTTACAGAATAAAATTCAAATAATAGTAGGGAGACTTATCTCCCTACTATTATTTAGACAATACGGGGAAGTGAAATGATGAAAAAACTATTTATCTTGCTGTCAACCGCATTAATAGCTATTGTCCTTTCTGCTTGTAGTGATAGTAAAGAGGCAAGTGGCAGTGAAAAAGGAAAAGGAAAAGGTGAAGTTATTAAATTGACATATGCTTTTTTTGCTCCCCCTAATACATTTCCAGCTATTCAAATGGAAGAGTGGAAAAAGCGTCTTGAGGAAAGAACAAATGGGCAGGTAGAGGTTGATCTCTTTGCTGGTGGAACTTTACTAGAAGCCAATAATATGTATGACGGCGTGGAGAATGGCACAGCTGACATAGGTTTAACTTCAACTTCTTATGAGCCTGGCAGATTCCCGCTTTTATCAATCTCAGATATGCCTTCTGGTTATAAAAATGCGATGGTTGCTAGTAAAGTTACAGCTGATTTAGTTAATGAGTATCCACCAGAAGCACTGGAGAATTTTAAGATCATCACAACATTTGCCACTGAACCGGCATATATACAAAGTAAAAAGTCTATCTCGTCATTAGCTGACTTAAAAGGAAAACAATTGCGCATAGCTGGCGCACTCGCACCTATTATGTCAGAACTTGGAGCGGCACCAGTCGGTATGTCACAGGCGGAGGTGCCTGAAGCATTACAGACAGGGATTGTGGAGGGCTATGTATCTTCAAGAGAGATTCTTAAGGATTCAAAACTTGCAGAAGTAGTTGGTTATGTAACAGATTATCCATTGGCTTTAAATACATTTATTGCTGTTATGAACCAAGAAAAGTGGGATTCACTTCCCGAGGATGTTCAGTCAGTAATTGAAGATTTAAATGCAGAAATGACGGAATTTACTGGAGATTACCTAGATAACCACGTTCAAGAGTCTATAGAATGGAGTATAGATACAGAAGGGCTTGAGGTTGTCGAGTTATCGAAAGAAGAGAAAGAAAAATGGGATGGAAAGTTAAGCGACATGCAGAAAGAATCTGTCCAAAAACTACAAAAAGAAGGACTGCCTGCCGAAGAATACTTGGAGAAAATGAAAGAGTTGATCGAGAAGTATAACAGCACTGAATGAATTATTCCTTTAGATATGGAGGGACGAGAATGAGAAATGATCAAGTTTTAGAATTTGATGCCGACAATACTAAACCTTTGGAAGACAAGGCAGAAAGAAATATAGCCGATTCTTCAAATCTGTTTTTTAGGTCTACAGAATACTTAAATCGATTTTTTGCCGCCATTGCCGGAGTGGCATTAATATCAATGATGTTATTGATTGTTTTTAATTCTGTAAAACGTCTCTTTTCGGATCCGATTTCAGGGACAGTAGAGATTGTTAGCTGGCTTGGAGCGGTTACGGGTGTTTTTGCTCTTGGCTATACTCAATTGAATAAAGGGCATATCTATATAGATATGCTCATAAATAATTTTCCTCCTTTGATCCGTAAAATTATCCACACAATAATGAACGTGTTAAGCATAGCGTTTTTTAGTATAGCTTCTTGGCAACTTGCTTTATTCGGCATTAACTTACGAGATGGAGGAGTAGTTTCAGAAACCATTCAATTTTCCTTTTATCCAATTGTCATTTTATGTTCACTTGGATTTCTGGGATTGGTCCTCGCTCTTGTGAAAGAAACTATTTTGATCTGGAAAGGGGATTCTTAAAATGGACCCGAATCTCTTAGCTGTTATAGGAATCCTAGCACTATTTCTTTTAATGTTCTTTAGAATGCCAATAAGTTTTTCGATGTTTATCGTTGGATTTGTCGGACTCGTCATAGCAGCATCGCCAAAAGCTGCATATAACGTTTTGAGCGCGGATTTATGGAATCAGTTTTCTAGCTATTCATTAAGCGTAGTTCCTCTCTATATCTTGATGGGGGAAATTGTATTTCGAACAGGGATAACAGAGAAAATGTTTGACGCAGCTTATAAGTGGGTTGGACATTTTCGTGGTGGAATGGCAAGTACTACCATTTTAGCAAGTGCAGGATTTGCTTCAATTTGCGGATCCAATTCAGCGACTGCCGCAACTATGGGAACTATGGCTCTTCCAGAACTAAAAAAATATAAATATGACAATGCCCTTAGTACAGGAAGTATTGCAACAGGAGGAACACTTGGAATCATCATTCCTCCAAGTACAGTATTAATTGTACTTGCTTTACAGATGGAGCAATCGGTCAAAGAGTTGTTTGTAGCAAGCATTATACCTGGTATTTTTTTAACTGGTATTTTAATTCTCACAGTGATTTACTTGTGCAGACAGAACCCTGAACTAGGTCCTGCTGGTGAGAAGTCAAGCATGAAGGAAAGGCTTGTATCATTAAAGGGTGTTATTCCAGTAGCAGTATTATTCGTATTTGTTATTGGTGGTCTGTTTATTGGCATCTTTACGCCTACAGAATCAGGTGCGTTCGGTGCGTTCGGTGCAATATTAATCTCTTTAGTAATGAGAAAAATGACCAAGCAAAATTTCTTAGTTGCCATGGCTGGTACGCTTCGTTCCTCTGCGATGGTATTAATGCTTGTAGTTGGTGCAATGGTATTTGGTCGTTTTCTAACTATTACAAGATTGCCATATGCAGTCGCGGAGTGGGTGACTAACCTATCTGTTCCACCAGTTGTTATCTTAATTTCAATTTTGATTATATATGTCATTGGCGGATCTATTATGGATGCACTTGGTTTCTTAATAATCTCAATACCTATTTTTTATCCAACTGTTTTAGCACTTGGTTACGATCCTGTATGGTTTGCGGTAATTCTATGTGTTGTCACAAGCATGGGCGCAATTACGCCGCCAGTTGGAGTCAATGCCTTTATTGTACAAGGGTTGGCTAAGGATGTCCCAATAACCACAGTTTTTAAAGGGTCTTCATATTTTCTAATAGGGTACGTAGTATTTATTGCTCTGCTAATACTATTCCCAGGTATTATATTATTTAACATATAGTTAATATGAAATTTACTGCTATAGGTTAGAAAGGAGGACTGTTAATGGAATTAACTGAGTACTTAAACGATAAGTTTGGGATAGACATTGCGGAATTAATGTTCGAAGAACCGGCATTTATTTTTACTCTTGAAAACTATGAGGAGGATTAAGATGAGTGAACTCCTATTTGAAAACATTGAAACGGTAAGTTCATTGATACGGGAAAAAAAATTATCACCTGTAGAATTAACTGAATTATCAATCAAACGTATTAAAGAGCATGATCCTACACTTAATGCGTTTATTACAGTGATGGAAGAAGAAGCAATAAACCAAGCGAGATCACTAGAGAAAGAAATTTGTGAAGGTAAGATTCGAGGATCTTTACATGGTATCCCTATCTCTGTTAAGGACTTGCTTCAAACAAAAGGCATACGTACTACGGGCGGATCAAAAGTTTTTGAAGATTGGATTCCTAATAAGGACGCTACTACTGTGCAGAAAATGAAAGAAGCAGGAGCCGTGATTATAGGTAAAGCAAACCTCCATGAATTCGCTATGGGCGCAACAACTGAGAATCCGCATTATGGAAGTGCAAAAAATCCTTGGAATATTAAAAAGATACCTGGTGGATCTAGTGGTGGTTCGGCAATAGCTACTGCGACAGGTATGGTCTTTGGCTCAATTGGAACAGATACCGCAGGTTCCGTAAGACTACCAGCAGCCATGTGCGGAACAGTAGGCTTCAAACCAACATATGGTCTTGTAAGCCGATATGGTTCTTTTACATTTAGTTGGTCGTTAGATCATGTCGGACCAATGACTAGAACGGTTAAGGATTCAGCAACTATGCTTGAGGTAATGATGGGTCATGATCCGCTTGACCATTCCTCTATAAAGAAAAGCTGTTCGGTTCAATTAAATGAGCCATTAAGAAGTCTTAAGGGAATTAAATTAGGTTTTTATCAAGATTATATGTTTTCCAGCATTGATCCAGGAGTGAAGCGTGTAATTGAGAAGGCATTTAATCAGTTAGAACTTCTTGGAGCTGAAATAGTTCCCATTGATTTACCTGGAATCCATGAAGCGCTTGAGGGCTTAAAAATAATAGCCCAAACTGAGGTGCTTTCTTTCCATAATCCTATCTTGAAAAACCATAGTCACTTATATGGAGACGATTTAAAATTTAGGTTCAATTATGGTCAAGATCAATTAGCATCAGCCTATTTAACTGCTCAGCGTACTCGAAAAGAATTCATCGGTCGTACATTAGAGCAAATGAAAGGAATTGATGCCCTTATTGGTCCTACTAATGTTCAGCCGCCATTTGATATAGGTACGATGGTTCCTGAACAAGCAATAAGCAATATGTTTACTCTCGGTAAAACGCCACTTGCAAATATTTTAGGTTTTCCTGCACTTTCTGTAGCATGCGGATTTACTGAGGACGAGCTTCCGGTAGGACTCCAAATTATCGGAAAACCACTTTGTGATAAAAGAGTTTTGGAAATTGGTGATTGTTATGAAACATCTCAGCAATGGGTACAAGCACTAAAAACAAACATTAGTTACTTTAACGCTTACCAACATTAAGAGAAATGGGGAGAAGTTGTGGGGGATAAGAAAAATCGTTCAATAGTATTTTTTCTATTCACTTTCTTATTTTTTGTGTTAGCCGGTTGTGGAACGGAAGATGTAGAATCCAAGTCTGCGAAAGCAGCTGATAAACCGATTAAGTTATCGTACGCATTTTTTGCACCTGACTCTACTTTTCCCGCAATTCAAATGAAAGAGTGGGCGAAAGAATTAGAATCCAGGACTGATGGGAAAGTTAAAATTGACATGTTTTACGGTGCCACTTTACTGGAAGCGAACAATATGTTTGACGGAGTAGCAAATGGCACTGCCGATATTGGCCTAACTGCCACTACGTATGAACCTGGGCGTTTCCCTTTGCTTGAAATATCAGACCTTCCATCGGGCTATCCTAACTCGGAAGTTGCAAGTCGAGTTGTAAATAGTCTAATCCAAGAGTATCCACCAGAAGCATTAAAAGACTTTAAAGTTATCACCGCTTTTGCCACAGAACCATCTTATATTCAGAGTAGAGTACCCATTTCAAATCTAAAAGAAATGACTGGGAAACAATTACGGATATCAGGAGGATTAACACCTGTTATGGAGAGGCTTGGTGCAGCTCCAGTTGGAATGTCGCAAGCTGAAGTACCTGAGGCACTGCAAACAGGTGTAATAGAAGGAAATGTTTCTTCGCGTGAAGTTTTAAAGGACTTCAAACTTGCCGAGACAGTAAAGTTTGTGACAGATTATCCATTTGCTATTACAAGTTTCGTATCCGTAATGAACAAAGATACTTGGGAGTCACTTCCTAAGGATGTTCAAGAAGTAATAGATGAACTAAATAGTGAAATGGGACAGTTTGCAGGTAAATATTTAGATAAGCATGTTGAGGATTCAATGAAATGGAGCCAAGAGGAGCAAGAACTGAAGGTTATCCCATTGACTGATGAGGAAAGCAGTAAATGGGATGATCTTTTAAGAGAAATACAAGAAAAAGCAGTTCAAAGTGCTGACGATAAAGGGTTGCCTGGATCTGTATACCATGAGAGATTATACGAACTTATTGATGAGTATTCTAACTAAATATACGAGGGGGAATATACTGATGGAAATAGCGGTGATTGGCGGGGGAAATGGTTGTTATGCTGCGGCGGTAGATTTAACTGAAAAGGGACATAAAGTTAGATTATGGAGGCGGGATAAAGAAGCGTTTCAGGACGTATTGGAAAGTCAATCTATTGATGTGATAGATGCCACAGGAAAACGCTCAGTCCCTATAAAACTAGCAACAAATGATTTAAGTGCAGCAGTTCAAGGTGTAAAGTTGATAGTTATTCCATTACCAGCTGTTACACAAGAAGCCATAGCGGAACAACTTACACCTGTGTTGGAAGATGGTCAAGTCCTATTTTTACCGCCGGGTACATTTGGAAGTTATATTATGGCGGACATACTCCAGAAAAAAGGATGTAAAGCAAACGTAGTGTTTGCGGAAACAGGAACTCTTCCATATTTAGCAAGGAAATATGATGAGCATACAGTATCAATTTCAGGAAGGGCTACTCGGCTGCCAACAGGATTCTTTCCAAGTGACGAATCCCAATATGGGTTTGATATTTTGAAAGAGGCATTCCCTTCCGTAGAGCTAGTTGAAGATGCACTAAGTGGCGCCTTAATGAACGCGGGTCCAATTATTCACCCGCCACTTATATTAATGAATGCTGGTCCGATAGAACATTTTGATAAATGGGACATACACAATGAAGGTACTCAAAAATCTGTTAGGAATGTCCATAAAGCATTGGATGAAGAGAGAATTATGATCCGTGAAGCACTAGGTTATAAGGCACCTCATTTTCCTCTAGATGATCATTACAATCTCGATGGAGATGAATGGATGTACGGGAATGGTGCACATGAAAAGCTAGTGGATGGTGAAGATTGGTTCGAAACTTTAGATTTAAAAACACATCGTTATATGAGAGAAGACATTGAATGCGGACTAGCTTTTCTAGTCTCTATTGGGGACTGGTTAGGTATCTCGGTGCCAACTGCTACCGGACTCCTTGCAATCGCATCAAGTGTAGTTGAAGAAGATCTCAGGGGACAAGGGAGGACACTTGAAAACCTTAGGCTATCCACTAAAACATCAGAAGAACTTAAAAATATTCTTCAAAAGGGATTAATGCAATATGAAGTTAAATGATGGAATTGTTGCTATTGCAGGTGCCGGACGAATGGGAAGAGGAATTGCATTGACGTTCGCCTACCAAGGATATGAAGTATATTTAATGGATATTAAGAAAAGAGAAAAGAATGAATTTGAACAACTTTATATTCAATCCTTCGAAGAAATTAAAAATCAATTAAATATTCTAGTATATGGAAATGTTGTCCCACAAGAATCTGTGAACCGGGTATTAGATCGTGTGAAGATTTGTCGAGACGATGATGAGACACTTGAATGGGAAAAGATTGATATTTTTTTTGAAGCAGTTCCAGAAGTCAAAGAGATTAAACAAGAGGTTTTCCAAAGATTTTGTTCTAAAATTCCAAAGAAAACGCCTATAGCTTCCACAACTTCTACATTCTTAGTTGATGATTTAGCAGAATTTGTGACAAATAACGAAAGATTTATGAATACCCATTGGCTGAATCCTGCGCATTTAATCCCGCTCGTAGAAGTAAGTGCGGGAAGTAACACCAGTGAACAGGCTATACAAAAGATGTTTACGTTGCTTGAAAGTATAGGGAAAACACCAGTAAGGTGTGCACCTTCTCCTGGATTTATCGTTCCTAGGATTCAAGCTTTGGCAATGAATGAAGCGGCCCGACTAATTGAAGACGGAGTAGCCTCTGCTAATGACGTGGATAAAGCTATCAGAAATGGATTTGGAATTAGGTTTGCTGTCATGGGACTTTTAGAGTTCATTGATTGGGGAGGAGCCGACACTCTTTTTCACGCAAGTAATTATCTGAAGAGTGAACTACAAAGCGTTCGATTTGCACCGCCTATGATTATTGAAGAGAAAATGAAAAATGGTGAGATCGGAATGAAAGTAAAAAAAGGATTTTATGAATTCGATGGCAAGGATATCGACAACTACCAACTTCAGACTTTAACAAAGTTTGTTGACTTGCTGCAGCATTTAGGATTTCTAACAGTTCAAGAGAAAGATCGTGTACGTTAAGTTGCGTAGTGGAAGCTTAAAAGAAGTTAATTAAAAGTATTACATTTTTTACAACTGACTAGGTTATCTCAATATAACCTAGTCAGTTGTAATTTGTCAGAATATATAGCTTTAACTTACATTAATTGATTGTTTTGTGAGAGAGGAGGAACGGCATGTTTACCAAAATAGACAAGTTTTTTGATTTGATAATAAACTTCTTGGCTGTAATGGGACGTATTGTAATCATTATAATTAGTTTACTCATAATTACGGATATCGTTGCATTGAAGTTTTTTAATTACTCCTTCTCTTGGATAATGGAAGTTTCAGAATATCTACTTGTAATGTTAACGTTTTTAGGTGTGGCGTGGTTATTAAAGGAAGATGGTCATATTAAATTAGATTTATTAATAAATAGAATGAGTAAAAGAAACAGAAGAAGGTTAGAAATACTGAATACCTGCTTAGGAGCTGTAATATCTTTGGTAATTACAGTGTATGGATTTATAGCTGTATTAAATTTATATGAGAGAGGAATAAAGACTGAGACTATTTTAGAAATTCCTCGCTACTTACTGATCTTAATAATTCCTATAAGTTTTATATTTGTTTTTATACAATTTATTAGAAATCTGTTTGCGTTAGTAAAAAAATCTGAAATAGAAACCTAGGAGGAAATGAGATGGAATGGTGGGTTGCATTAGCTATTGTTTTCGGAAGTATGTTCATTCTATTTATGATAGGTTTACCAATAGCATTCTCATTTCTTGCAATTAATATTGTTGGTGTAATTGTATTATGGAATGGCGAAGCGGGATTAAATCAATTAGTCCTAAACATATTCTCCTCAGTTTCAAAGTTTTCCTTGCTGCCTATTCCCATGTTTATATTGATGGGTGAGATTATGTTCCGAACAGGACTAGGTTTCAAAGTATTGGATGCAGTGGGTAAGTGGTTTGGGAATTTGCCCGGTAGATTGAGCATAGTGGCCGTGGGCAGTGGAACGTTATTTTCAGTATTAAGCGGTTCTAGTGTTGCAAGTACAGCATTGTTAGGTTCCTTGCTAGTTCCTGATATGCAAAAAAAGGATTACAGTCCCGCCATGACAGTTGGTCCAATCCTTGGTAGCGCGGGTTTAGCCACAATGATACCACCTACAGCGTTAGGAATCTTGCTTGCTTCGCTTGCATCAATCCCAGTGGGGCATTTTTTGTTTTCGATTGTTATACCTGGAATTCTTCTGGCATTCATTTTCATTTTGTATATTATAATAAGATGTTATTTACAACCTGAATTAGCACCGAGTTATGATGTTGAGAAAGTATCAATTAGTGAAAAGTTAATCGGGACGATCAAGTATATTTTGCCGCTTGGAATTATTGTATTTCTTCTATTAGGTCTAATTATACTCGGGTATGCAACCCCAACTCAGAGTGCTGTTTTAGGCGCACTCGGTACTATAGTGCTTTCCATGTTTTATGGAGGTTTAACTTGGGAGAAATTTTGGGATTCCTTAACTGGGACGCTAAGATCCAGTGTCATGATATTTATGATTATTATCGGTTCAACAACTTTTGGTCAAATATTGAGTTACACGGGAGTTACAGGAGGTCTTGTGCAACTTGTAGGCAACATAGAAATCCACCCCATCATGATCTTGATATTGATTCAAATGGTCTTACTTCTATTAGGTTGCTTTATGGAACCTTTATCAATAATGATGATGACACTTCCAGTATTAATGCCTATAGCTAAGTCTTTGGGTTTCGATCCTCTGTGGTTTGGAGCGATTATGCTTCTAAATATGCAAATTGCCACAATCACGCCGCCGTTTGGGATGGATCTTTTCGCTATGAAGGCAGTAATACCAAAGGGAACGATATCTATGAAGGAAATTTATCTGGCAGTCATTCCATTTATCCTATTAAATTTACTAGTAATGGCCTTAATGATTATATTTCCATCACTGACATTGTGGTTACCTAGTTTTGTTAAGTAGATACAGAACTAAAAAATCGTAATACTAAAAGAATTTAAGGGGGAAAATGAATGAGAAATAGTATAAAGACATTTAAAGTAATGGCAATTGTTTTAATGATTCTTTTATTAGTTGCATGTTCACAGGATGGAGAAGTAAGTAGCGCAAAAGGAATAACATTAAATGCAGTTAGCTTCTTGCCAAAAGATCATCCATTAACAGCAACGCTGCATGATTGGAATAAAGATGTTGAAGAGGTGACAGAGGGAAGGGTTAAGGTGAATTGGCGAGGCGGTGCCGATGTGATCCCTATAGGGGAGCAATTCGAAGCTATGAATTCTGGTGTGATGGATATTAATTTTACTTATATTGGACAATACCAAACACTTGCACCTGAAACACTTAGTATAGCCCTTTCCCAAATTGAACCATGGGAAGAACGAGAAAATGGTTTCTATGATCTAATGGCGGAACGTCATGAAGAGATGAATGTCAGGTATTTAGGGCGCTGGCTGACTGGGTCTCCAAGATTATGGTTAAACGATTCTATTGATAGTGTTGATGATTTGGAAAAGATGCCAATCCGATCTGCTCCAAATTATACACGTTTTTTCGAAAAGCTTGGAATCTCATCTGCGATGATCGATCCTTCCGAGGTATATACGTCTTTGCAGACAGGTGTTGTAAAAGGTTTTGTATATGGCGGCTTTAATGGGCCTAGACAAGATGGTTGGACAGATTCTTCTAAGTATGTGTTGGATCATCCGTTCTGGACACAAAATTGTACGATACTAATGAATGATGATAAATGGAAAGAAATTTCTGCTGAAGACCAAGAAGCAATTCTAGCCGCTACCGCTGATTATGAAAGAAAGATGGTTGCATACTACGATGAGTTGGATAAAAAGGAGATTGAAGAGTTGAAAAATGCGGGAGTAGAACTTTTTAAACTTCCGGAAGAAGAGGAAAAAAAGTTTTTAGATTTAGCTTATAATACAGAATGGGAATACCTTGAAAGTAAAGTACCCGAATTAGTTGATGAACTTAGAGATTTAACCCTTAAGAATGACTAACGCCTAAGATTGTGCAACTGTAACTCAAGAAACGAGATTCTGTAAATGAATCTCGTTTTTTATGTGCTTAAAAAAAGTATACAGTACTGTAAGGAAAGTCTGGTTTTTATTGAAGTACGACAGACAGCTATCTGAGAGGATTTCTCAAATCAGAGAGGCGGTTATTTTTATTTCAATCAAGTGGAGTTGGCTGGCATTTACTGAGGTATTAAAATAAATAAAAGAGGCGTCTTTCCGGAGCGGAGAGAAGGGAAGACATAAGAACTTTCCGCTGCGCAATGACGCCTTTACAGTATGTTTTTAATAATTTAGTTTTATGGGGCTAAAACGTTTTACGTTCTTGTTTATTGAAACAGCGGTGAATGTTTCATCATACACAATTTTTTCTGACACGGGCGTTCTTCACTGATTGACCGTTTTTAAATAAAACCTTTCATTGGCGGTACACCCAATTGTACTGATCCAGCACCCTCAAACATGCTCTCGTTCAGGAACGCGTGCTGGGTCACGACCATTGCATCACGCAGATATCGCTGTAGCGGGTGTCCGTCGTAAATAGCTGAAGTACCGGCAAGGAGATAGGCTGATTGCACGGCGCTAGCACCTTCACGGGCAGCTTGAGCAGCAGACAGACGTAGCATGCTCGTTTGTTCATCCGAGACACCATCACCTTTCAGGATCGATTTCCAAGCGGATTCAGTAGTCTCGTAGAAGAAGGCTCGCGCTGACCTTAGTGTAGCTTCTGCCTTTGCTACAGAGATGCGCAGGTAAGCTCGATCGGCCATTCTAGGTGCACCTGTTATACTTGTGCGTCCGGCCATCTTAATAATTTCATCTAGCGCAGCACGGGCTACTCCGAGATTTACCACCGCTAGTACTTGCGCTGCATAAGCGATGGATGGGTATTGGAAAATCGGCTCTTGAATAGAAGAGTCACCGCCACGGACAAAAATACGTTCGTCAGGTACGAAGACGTTTGTCACACGCAAGTCATGGCTGCCCGTTCCACGCATCCCAATTACTTCCCAGTTCTCGATAATTTCAACGTCTTCAGGTCTTAACACAGCAGTCAGTGGCTTGCCGCCTTCCCCTGTACCAATACCAACGCCGAGAAGATCGGCTCCCTTACATCCGCTTGCAAACTTCCAAAGACCGTTAACAAGCCAGCCGCCATTCACTCTCTCTGCGGGTTGAACTGGAAACAGCCCGCCTGCGAAGACCACATCCGGATCCTCTGCATACAGTTCAGCGAGTGTTTCACGAGGTAAAGCCGCTAGGTAGATTGCAGCAGAGCCGAAGCTCGCGACCCATCCAGCCGATCCATCCGCTTCGGATATATTCTCGATTAACTGCAAGAATTCCATGGGCGAACGGGCATCTCCTCCAAAACACTGCGGCGCATGGGCGCGATAGATACCCAATTCCTTCAGTTGCGCTATCATGTCCTTTGGTACGTGCCGCTTCTCTTCAAATTCTTCACGCCGGGAACGAATTTCTCTCAATACATGATCGAGCTTGTTTTGATTTTTTATTTGTATAGTCATAATTTATTCCTCCCTGAAACTTAGTATTCATGTAATAGTATTTGGTTCTCTTTAATTGAAAAAGACGATCACCTATCAATCCGAAACAAGAATAGTTGACTAGCCCTTAAGCCTAAAAAAGAATAAGTAGCCCTTGGAAACGCATTCTATTACAGCCTGTATTCTCAATCTAATTGAAACTTTATCGCTAAGTAGTGCAGCTATTTTTATAATAGAACATTTGCAATATTTAAACTACGATGCATTAGGTCTGAATAAGATGAATATTCCGTATGATTCGTCTACTAAGAGAACCTTTGGGCTACGAAAACCAGATACAGCTGCACAGTACAAAGTCGAATAATAACTTGTTGCCTTAACCCGTAAGTCCCCCTATAAATTTTAGTATGATAAGGAATCGATTAAGTTGTTACTTATTGAAACGAGTCAAATTGCGCTTTACCAACGCAGCGGTTGTATGGGAGGAACATGAAGAAAAAATACCCGCCTGTCTGGAGAACGCTAAAGATCCATGCAATCGACAGATCAAAAGGCATATCGGATGTTGATCCGTGTGAAAAAGCTTAAGGCATTCCACCCGATGTCATGTTCGAAGAACTGACAGACTACTGCTGGGATTAATAAAAGTGCATACAGTGATTGGGAAAATATTGTATACTAGGATACTAACCAAACTACCGCGAAGTACCTGAAAGCGTTGGCTTCTACTTCGAAGGAACTGCTGAAGTAGGCGTTCTTGATTGCAGATACCGGTAAAACAATAAAATCATAAACGAAAAAACGGCTGACCATCCCTCGGGCTGGTCGGCCGTTTTCTACTTCCTCATTTCCTACCGTACTATAAACCGCATATTTACGTTTTCAGTCAGTAACTTTCCTTCCTTTGCTAGGACCCCTTGTCGAATGATCAGGTAGTAGGTTCCCAGTTCCCATCGACTTTGCGGTGCAATTATTAACTGGTCAGGAACCGCGGGATTGAATGTAACGTTAAAGGTTGTAATCGGCTGTTGACCATCCGCCCTTTTTGAAATCTGAATGTACTTTTTATAATTCATGCCCTCGGCTAACGGTTTATTGAACTTTACAATAAATTGTTTTGAAGTGTTTACGGTTAGATCCGCAAATGTGCCTACAAATGGTTTTGGCGCGACCACGATGACTTTAGCTGTCGCTTTATACATGCCATCGACTGTTTCAGCAGTGATGACAGCTTCTCCTTTTGAGACTGCGGTCACCATCCCTGATTGGCTGACGCTAGCAACTGTTGGTCGGGAAGAGGTCCATACTACGTTCTGATCGGTTGCATTTGATGGTGTGATGGTCGCTGTCAATGCTGTTTGCTCTCCCATCTCTCCATCTTCTCCCATAAGTAGTTGTATCATTGTCTGGTTCAATGAAATTCCTGTGACCG
Organism: Sporosarcina sp. FSL K6-3508; assembly: GCF_038615825.1. NCBI lineage: Bacteria > Bacillati > Bacillota > Bacilli > Caryophanales > Caryophanaceae > Sporosarcina > Sporosarcina sp. FSL K6-3508. Next base: position 681,449 of record NZ_CP152016.1, read on the forward strand.
GCACGGTTTGTTTCTGAATCAATAACTGTTCGAGTTCTGCCTTTACTTGCTTGTTGTTTAATAAACCGAAACCATATTCGGCATCTTTTCCAGCTGGACCTAAATCTTTGGCGGTTTTTGTTAAGACGTCTGTAATTTCCTTCACCGACAGTTCTGGCACGATAGCTTTCATCATGGCGACCGTTCCGGCGACAATCGGAGCAGAAAAGGATGTTCCGTTCGCTATGACATAGTGATTGGAAATCCCGGTCGTATAAATTTGTTCGCCAGGTGCCACGATATCGACTTGGTTATTATAATTTGAGAAATCGGATCGGCTATTCCGTTGGTTCACGGAGCCAACGGAAATTACTTCATCATACGCAGCTGGATACATAGTGGGGTTGCCCTTTAACGCATCATTCCCTGCAGAAGCGACGATCGGGATACCTACCCTCACTGCCCGGCGGATAGCATCTTGTTCAATAGTTGAAGGTGACGTGCCCCCTTGGCTAATATTGATGACATCGACGCCTTGTTGAAGGGCATAATCGATCGCTTTTAGGTTATCCGCTACCGTTGATTTGCCGTCATCATGCACGGTCTTTAATGGAAGAATGGAAACACCATAACTCCCCATCACACCGGCAATGCCTTTTCGATTGTTACTGTTGGCAGCAATGATACCTGCTACGCTCGTTCCATGGCCATTCACATCTTGAATATTTTGTGTTTGATCGATAAAGTTGAAGCCACCCGGCGCAATTCGTCCGACTAAATCCTCATGAGTCGTGTCAATTCCTGAATCAATGACCGCTACGACTGCCTGCTTTTTCTGTTTGGCGGCTAACGGCCATAGCTGCTCGGCTTGTACATGCGGCAACCACCATTGATTAGTATAAAAGACATCATTGGTGACCGAGACACTTCGCTCGTGGTTTGGTTCAACTGCTACAATGAATGGATTTTCCTCTAGTTGCTCGGCCGCTTGCATTAAATCCATTTCATTAGGAAATGAAAGAAGTTCAACAGAGGACGTTACTGTTTCCACTTGTTCAGCTGTATTAGGAAGTGGAATGGGGGCCGCAATGGACTGCGGTAACTCTGCGTATTTCACAAGCAATTCATTAGAAGAAGTATCAATCGTTTCTGCAAATGAGTAGGTAGCGCTAGAAATAAAGACCAGAAAAGCCACCATGAGATAAGACAACATATATCGTAAAGAAAGGTATCGTTTTTCCACCTGATGCGTCTCCTTTTAATAATTATTTAGGCTACTATTTTACTATGAACATAGAGTAATTGTCTCTCTATATTACTCAGAAGTAAAGTAGTTATAGAATCCAAATGACTAGCACATTCTGTGGAAGGTTAGTATAATAACAGATAATAGTCTATTTGGCTTATTAGGAGGAAACGATTGCATGTCCAAACGTTATCAAAGATTCACCGCGCTCGCCGCTTCTGCCGCATTAACTATTCCGATCCTCGCACCGATAACGGCAAGTGCGGAAGGATTCTCCGATATTAAAGGAAGTTCACACGAGAGCTCAATTAACGCGCTCGTTCAAAAAGGGATCATCTCAGGGTATGCTGATGGAACGTATAAACCCAACAAAACGTTGACACGCTCCGATGTGGTTAAACTGATGGGCAAATGGCTCGTCTCCCTTGGATTCAAAATCCCGGCTGATTATCAAACGAAGCGACGCTTTTCTGATTTAACTTCTGCATCGAATGAAGAACTACTGAAATATGCAGCATTAGTGAAGGACCATGGAGTTTTCAATGGTCAAGCCGACGGAAAACTTAATCCGACAGGGGATATTACCCGTGAAAACATGGCTATCGTCCTCATACGCGCATATGATGCCATCCACAGCACAGATCTCTTGATTTATGTAGAAAGTCAGCCTTTCATAAAAGACGTGGGGGACCAAGAACTAGCAAAATCGGAAGCCCGGCCATTCATTGACGTTCTGGACTTTTTCGACATAACCAATCCGGCAGTATCTGTATTTAATCCGAAAAATACGACAACCCGTGGCCAATTCGCTTCATTTCTATATAAAGTATCCACTGTTCCAGTGCCAGTTCAAAAAAGTGGTGCTCAACAACCACCGGTTCAGACGCCCAAATGGAACTATAACGGAATGAAAACAATCCGATTAGATCATGGAGCAGATTTTACATTCCCGGAAGTGAAAGCGATAGATGACTCGGGTAAATCGTTTGCTGTACAATTTGTGATTAAAGATGCTGCAGGGAATACGCAAACCGCAATTGATACGACTAAAAGCGGGATGTATACCATCACATACAGCGTCATAAATGTAGCCGGAGAAAAGGTACCTGATTTGGTCATTGCAGTGTGGGTAGCCCCTCCAACTCCTCTCGTGGATGATGGGGAGTTGGAAATCATTTCAATTACATGAGAAATTAAAATCCCTGAATCGGATTAACGATTCAGGGATTTTTCTAGCAGACAATTTTGCAGACTGCATTTAATGTAAGGTCATAAAGTGGATAGAACACTGAGTAGGCAACAGAATCCTAAAAACATGTATCTGTGAGTCACACTATTCAAATATCATTTTGAACTGCGTGCAATGTCTATCTGATTAACTGTAGGAAAGTAAGTCATATACATTTACAATGGAGTGCATTTGAGTAAGATTAGATAACCCTTTTTTCTTTTATCCTCAATAGAAAAGTGGACACACTAATCATATACGTTCATACGTGTTTTTATTCAACACTACCGAACATCCGAAAACAAGGAGTCACTTGAATCATGCAGTATATCCAGCCTTTCAACAATCCTTCTTTTTCGATAAAGCATTTTTCCTGCTTCGGCAATGTCGTTGACAGCGGAACGATTAATGAAGGCGCCAAACACGAGACCTGCAATCGGAATCATTTGGAAAAACTTTTTCCAACCAAGTTGATCTCGATAGGAAAAAAACACTTCACGCCAGCCCTGTAGTTCAGATAAAATTTCACGTTTTAAAGCATCATCAGGTGAATCAAATTGAGACAATTGAGTTAGGATGGCTTGTTTGCCTACAATGTCGGCTGAGACATATTGCATACATTTTACGACGAACAAACGCTCTTCTTTAATATTTGGATCATATCCATAACAAATTGCAATGTCCTGCAACGTTTTTAGTTGCAAACTAAGCAATAGTGGAATGTCGATCGACAATGTGAAAACGCCACCAATGCCAGTGCCCGCGCCTTGCAGTGTTGCAAGTTTTTTTCTGTTGCCCGTAATTTTTTCGACAGCGACATCCATTGTAGAAACGGGTAGCTTTTCTACATTTGCTAAAGTGCTCACATCTAGGTTCGGATAATAAGAGGAAATTTTAGAAACTGAGCTTAAATAACTCCCACCTGTTTGTATGTACTGACCGAGTTCGTCAAGGAGTATACCGATTTTACGTTGAATAAAATCAGGGGTCCATTTATCAATTATTTTAAACGGCAAACGCCCTAGCTTTTCCCAAAACCATAAATCACTCTGATTGTTCTCCCAATTTTGTGCTTTTTTAAGTTCTTCTGTTAACCATTCTCTAGAATCATTCATCGTTCTTTTCTCCTTTTTCTAAGAATTACCTCATTTACCCATTTCAATGCTTTTGAATTCCACATCTATTCATGCCCGAAAAAATGGTATGCACCTTTTTTTATATAGGATAGCAATGAAATTTAGAAATGGAGCAGAAACCTTCTTTGGAAATAAACGTTTGCAATAAAAATTTACGTAGGCTCTTTTTAAATTATCCCATTGCCGGCAATCCTTTGTTTGTCTAAAACGAGCAACATCAATGAGTTTTATCTCACCAGTAATAGTGACAATAATATTGCGCAAATGAACATCGGATGGATTTAGACCCCTTGCAGCTGCTAAAGATAGTGCATCGTCAATTTGTTTAATATGGGCGGACGTTATAATTTCTCCTTTAGACAAGCACTCAAATAGAGTATGGCCTTCTATATAATCCATCACAATATAATTCGATCCTGAATCATACACAGCTGGATAATACGTGATGTTTTGAAGCTTTTTATAAATGTCGGTTTCCTCTTTAGCGATATAAGAAAAGGCAGGGAAATATACTTTAATTGCCTTCATGGTGGATTTTATTCTAAACACAAATGCACTTCTACCTGTTCCAATATGCATTAACGAATCATCATAGTGAATTAAACGGTTTTCCTTGTTTATAGTGACTGTTTTTGCAAGTTCTTGATAGCTTTGCAAAGTTTGACCTCCAATAAATTAAAAATGAAAAAGGCGATATGTCCAATTATTGGTCATATCGCCTCTAAATAATAAAAGACCTCACCAAATAAACGGTAAGGTCTCGCAAACAACTAGTGTTGTAAACAAAGCCGGGGAATAAACTCCCGTATTGACGACTTTGCTTTATAGCTACTCCCCTTAAAGGAAGTTGTATATTTTTTTGTATGTTCAGTATAAACGCTGAAGGATTGGGTGTCAATTGGATATGCTTTTGATTATAAATACACAATTAAAACTCGGCTGATGCAAACAGCCTGGCAATGGTAACTATATCTGCCAACTGGATGAGAAAAACATTTTGGATTCGTTACTATAGAAAATACTTAATATAGATTCTTCGTCTCATCCGAAAAATGCTAATCCACAGTTTGAAAAAGTATCGATATTCCTAAGTCGAGTATCGATTCTATAGAGCAATGAATAAATACATAGCTTATAATCGATTGAATAGATTGAAAATTTAGAAAGGAAGTGCTTACATGAAACCGAACCCAACAGCAGTCAGACGTTCCAAGCGTTTTCAAGTCTTGGAGGATCGGCCTGTCAATAAGGATGGATTTGTACATGAGTGGCCGGAACAAGGATTTGTTGCGATGTCCAGTCCGAATGATCCATCGCCGTCTATTGAGATACAGGATGGCCGCATTGTCGAGTTGGATGGAAAACTGCGTAAAGATTTTGATATGCTAGATCAATTTATTGCGGATTATACAATTGATGTTGCAACTGCCAACGAGATGATGAACATGGAAAGTGTGGATATCGCAAGGAAATTAGTAGATATCAATGTGTCACGTTCTGAAGTATTAGCGATTGTAACAGGTTTGACCCCTGCCAAAATAGTAGAGGTGCTCAATCAATTAAATGTGGTAGAGATGATGATGGCGCTTCAAAAAATGCGGGCCAGAAAGAAACCTTCCAATCAATGTCACGTGACAAATGTTCGAGATAATCCTGTTTTGATGGCGGCAGATGCGGCAGAAGCTGCGTTAAGAGGGTTTGATGAACAGGAAACGACGGTAGGAGTTGTGCGGTATGCACCATTTAATGCGCTTGCCCTTTTAGTAGGTTCCCAAACTGTGAGAGGCGGGATTTTGACGCAAGATGCATTGGAAGAGGCAACGGAATTACGATTGGCGATGCTTGGTTTGACGACGTATGCAGAGACGATTTCAATTTACGGAACAGAGTCCGTTTTTAAAGATGGAGACGATACCCCATGGTCAAAGTCATTCTTGGCATCTGCATATGCATCACGGGGATCGAAGATGCGTTTCACTTCAGGTACGGGTTCCGAAGTACAAATGGCAGGTGCGGAAGGAAAGTCGATGTTGTACTTGGAAATTCGCTGTATCATGATGGCAAAAGGCGCAGGTGTCCAGGGACTGCAGAATGGTTCGATTAGTTGCATTGGGATTCCAGCTGCAGTTCCAAGCGGAATTCGCGCAGTATTGGCAGAAAACTTGGCTACGACTATGTTTGATTTAGAAGTAGCCTCAGGAAATGACCAAACTTTTTCTCACTCTGAAATACGCCGCAGCGCAAAGATGCTATGTCAAATGCTGCCTGGCACGGACTTTGTCTTTTCCGGTTATAGTGCGGTTCCGAACAGTGATAATATGTTCGCTGGATCGAATATGGATTCATCCGATTTAGATGATTTTTTAATTATACAACGAGATATGATGGTGGACGGTGGTTTACGGCCAGTTGAAGAGAGCGAAGTAATTGAAGTCCGCTATCAAGCTGCTAAGACGATGCAGGTCCTTTTTGATGAGCTTGGTTTTCCCGCGATCACTGAAGAGGAGATCGACGCGGCAACGTATGCGAATAGCAGCGACGATATGCCGAAACGAAATGTGATGGAAGATTTAAAAGCTGCTGAGAGTGTACTGAAAGAAGGGATTACTGGATTGGATGTGGCGTTGGCTTTAGCTAATAGAGGCTATCATCAAGTGGCAGAAAGAATTTTCAATATGCTTAAGCAACGCGTGGCGGGGGATTATTTACACACTTCCGCAATAATTGATGAGAATAATATTGTACGGAGTGCCGTTAATAATGAAAATGACTATACAGGACCGGGAACCGGTTATCGAATGAGTGAGGAAAGATGGGAAGAAATCAAGAATATTCGCCAAGCAATCAGTCCAAGTGAGTATTGAGGAGGTGTCATCAGATGAATTATTCATATTCAATTGAAATGCAAATGGATGATCAATCACGAGCGGCTAAAGGATCGGATCCGAAAGAAGTTGTCATTGCTGTTTCACCGGCTTTTGGGAAAGCGCTTTCGAAGACGATTGTTAGCGTAGAGCATAGTGAAGTCTTGCGTGAAATTATCTCCGGGATTGAAGAACAAGGCGGTGTAACACGTGTAATCCGTAATTTTGAAACTGCTGACTTAGCGTTTATTGGGCATCTTGCTGCTAAATTAAGTGGCTCAGGAATAGGAATCGGCATTCAGTCTAGGGGGACTACGATCATTCATCAACGGGATTTAGATCCATTAAGCAATCTGGAACTCTTTCCGCAATCACCGCTGATTACACTTGAAACCTATCGTGATATCGGTAGAAATGCCGCTTTATATGCACGGGGAGAGAATGTTGATCCTGTTCCGGTTGTAAACGATCAGATGGCTAGGCCCCGCTACCAGGCAATTGCAGCAATATTGCACTTGAAAGAAGCGCAAGAAATTGTAAGGGGCAAGCCAGCTGTAAATGTAGACTACAGCTTTACCATTTCAGAGGAGGAAACCGTATGAGCCGATTGACAAGACAAGATTACCCATTAGGACAGAAAAGAACAGACGTATTATTTACGCTAACGAACAAAGCCTATGATGACTTGACTTTAGAAGCGGCGTTAAAAGGAGACATCTCGAGTAAAGATTTACGGATCAGCCCCGAAACTTTAATTATGCAGGCGGAAATATCGGAGAGTATAGAGCGAGACCAATTAGGGAGAAATTTTAGAAGAGCTGCAGAACTAATTTCGATTTCTGATGAAAGAATTCTCGAAATCTATAGTGCTCTTCGTCCCAACCGTTCCTCTCATGAAGAATTGCTGGCCATTGCTGATGAATTGAAGCGTGAATATCAGGCGTTTGAAAACGCCAAGTTAGTAGAAGAGGCGGCTGAAGTATATAGCCGACGAAACTTATTACGTATAGAAGAGGAATAAATAATGAGCAAGCAACTGATCGCAGGAGTAGATATTGGGAATTCATCAACAGAGGTAGCGATTGTAGAAGTATGCGGAAATGAGGCCGTATTTTTAACTCAGCATCTTGTCCCGACGACTGGGATTAAAGGAACGGTTACTAATATTAAAGGAATCAAATCATGTCTGCAGCTAGCTATGTCAAAAATTAATCGAACTATTTCTGAGATTAATATAGTTCGAATCAATGATGCAGTACCAGTTATTGGCGATCTCGCCATGGACGTCATCAGTGAAACGATCATTACGGAATCTTCTATGATCGGTCATAATCCGGATACGCCTGGGGGAGAAGGAATTGGGATTGGTCAAACCATTTTGATCGAGCAATTGCTGCAACATGCCGAGGAAAATAAACCCTATATTGTAGTAGTGTCAAAGAAATTCGATTATGAATGGGTAGCCTATCAGTTTAATAAATTTGAAAGACAAGGGATCCAGATCAAAGGAGTCATCGTACAGAAGGATGACGGGGTTTTAATCCACAATCGCCTGCAAATGAAAGTGCCTATCGTAGATGAAGTGGCCATGATTGATAAAGTGCCGATAGGAAAAAAGGCAGCAATTGAAGTGGCGCCTCCTGGACATGTCATTCGGATGCTCAGCAACCCTTATGGACTCTCCACTGTATTTGATTTAACCCCTGATGAAACGAAACAAGTAGCGCCTGTTGCCAAATCATTGGTCGGAAATCGTTCGGCCGTCGTGATACGGACACCGGCGGGGCAGATCGCAGAGCGGAAAATTGAATCAGGAAGCGTCACAATGGTCGGCAATAGGATGAGTGTGAAAGTTGACGTCAATGACGGTGCAGATGAAATTATGGGATGCTATAAAAAAATAGGTGTGTTGAACGATGTGCAAGGTGAACAGGGAACGAATGCGGGTGCGATGTTAAATGGTTTGCGCCAAGATCTGGCGGAAGTAACGGATCAAAATATGCATGAAATTCGTATTACAGATTTACTTGCAGTAGATACAAAGATTCCTTCTTCTATTCGCGGAGCACTGGCGGGTGAAATCACTATGGAAAGCGGAGTGGGACTCGCTTCAATGGTGCAGACTAAAAAGACTTCCATTCAAACCGTATCTTCATTATTGGAGGAAGAGCTTGGAGTGTCAGTTGAAGTGGGTGGAATTGAAGCAGAAATGGCGATAGCCGGAGCGCTGACAACGCCAGGAACGGAAAGGCCAATCGTCATCTTGGACATGGGCGGCGGTTCAACGGATGCAGCGACGAATGATGAAAATGGAATGATTCAAACGGTTCACCTGGCAGGAGCTGGAGATATGGTGACGCTGCTGATCAATACGGAGCTATCGCTTCATGATCTTGAGCTGGCAGAGAAAATAAAGAAATATCCTCTTGGAAAACTACAAAGTCTCTATCATATGCAATTGGAAGATGGGACGTACTTGTTTTCCGAGGAATCTCATCCACCTGAAGCATTTGGAAAAGTAGTTATTCGAGAAGAGAAGGGTATCACTCCTTTGCCGATCCGCCATTCACTGGAAAAAATTCGTACGATCCGACGAGAGGCTAAACGAAAAGTATTTGTTACGAACGCCATTCGTGCACTAGAGCAGGTACTCCCTACCCACAATATTAGACACATCTCTTTTGTAGTGATGTTAGGTGGATCCGCGTTGGATTTTGAAATTCCCGAAATGATCAATGATGAGTTATCCAAATATGGTATTGTCGCAGGCTTCGCAAACATTAGAGGAACAGAGGGACCTAGGAATGCGGTGGCAACGGGGCTGGTCTTATCTACTTTGAAAAGGCGTAATGATAGGATATGAAACACAACACAGTATGTATCCCCGTCTTTTTATCGGAATCAGTAGATCAACTGCTTGCCAAAGAGGTATGTGCAGGGCTTGAGGAAGAAGGAGTTCCATATGCCTGTAAACAAATTTCAGAGGAAGGATTCAGCTTTACTTCTTTGCAAGTCAGCATTCTAATCCGAAATGAACATGCCATATCAATCTTTCATGAAAAACTACCTAATCGTCCCTATTTAATAGAAAGAAAACAAAACGGCAGAAGAGCAGGACAAAATGCTGCCCGATTAGTAAAAGGCCTGCCATTATTTCTTGAGGAGGAGTATGATGACAGAACTGAATTTAGAGACAGCAAAAAAAATGATTGAACAGGCTGAAGAAAAAGCTAAAGAAATTAAGGTTCCTATGGTGATTACCATTGTAGATGGCGGTGGGAATTTATTGGCATGTCATCGAATGGACCAATCCTTATTAGCTAGTATTGATATTTCACAAAATAAAGCATGGACTGCCGTTGCGTTACAAATGCCAACTTCCCAATTGTATGATGCAGTACAGCCTGGCGGAGAACTTTTTGGAATTAACACTACGAATAATGGAAAGATTGTAGTGTTTGGAGGTGGAATTCCTATAAAGAGTGGTGATCGAATTATCGGAGGCATAGGCGTCAGCGGAGGTTCAGTCGCTGAGGATACTGAGGTTGCAGAAGCTGGTCTTGTATAATCAACTTAATATATTTCCTTAACCCTCCTGTTGGTTTACATGAAATAGACTGGAGGGTTTCTTGAATTGTCTGAATTCATAATATAGTCTATAATGAAAGGAGCTAAATAGTTCGAGTAAGGAGGAGAGATCGATAAAATTATTAGTTGTCGACGATGAACCCCTTGAAAGAGAAGTTTTGCTCGATATTGTAAAAAAAAGTAATCTTGGTTTTATTGAATGTTTGGAAGCTAAGAATGGTTTACTGGCCGTAGATATTGCAAGTACTACTCTTATTGATGTCATGTTAATAGATATCAAGATGCCTAAAATGGATGGTCTTACTGCCGCTAAGCTCATTAAGAAAATGAATCCGGAGATTAAAATCATATTTCTAACTGCATTTAATGAGTTCGACTATGCATTGCAAACCATTAAGATCGGTGTAGAAGACTATTTATTAAAACCAGTTCGTCCAGAGGAGTTGGTGGGGTCTTTAACAAAAGCTATCGCGTGTACAGACATGCAAGAAATAGAGTTTTCATCTACTCAGATTATTGATCAGTTGATCAACTATATAAAAGGTCATTTGGAGGAGAAACTGACATTAAAAGATCTATCGCAACAAGTTCATCTGCATCCACAATATTTGAGTCGCTTATTTAAACAAAAAATGAATAGACCACTTACTGAATATATTACATCTACACGTCTTGAGAAGTCGAAGGAATTATTGCTTGATTCTCAATATACGATCACGGAGATTAGCCGACTTTGCGGGTTTTCTGACTCTAATTATTTCACTAGAGTTTTTAGAAAACAAGAAGGAATTCCGCCCAGTCACTATCGGAAAAATGAGCAGTTACTGAAAAAAGAACGAGTGAAAAAGACATATATTCATAGCATTATATAGCGCGTCAGAACTGACTCAGAAAAAGGTGGTATATATGATAAAGAGCTTACGAGAATTTGTCGATATAGACCAATTGCAAAAACTGCAAGAGCAATTTGCTGAAGCGATGGGAGTGGCAGTATTAATTTGTGATGCACAAGGAGAGCCGGTGACCAAGCCGAGTCAGTTCACAGCCTTTTGTAAATATATTCGGTCATGCAGCGAAGGACAAAAGCGTTGTATACTGTCTGACGATAAAGTGGGCAAGTTGGCAGCAGAGAGCAAACGACCGGTTATTCACCGTTGCCATACGGGTCTTGTGGATTTTGCTGCGCCTATCATACTGCGCGACGAATATTTAGGTTCGATTCTTTGTGGACAAGTTCTTATAGAAGATGAGGAATTAGAGGAATTGCCAAAAATAGAGATGGACTTGGCGGATTTGCCATTAGATCAAGAGATGCTGCAGAAATTCTTCGATCAATTAGATCGAAAAAACAAAAGCCGAGTCCAGTCAATTGCTGAATTACTCTTTGTCACTGCTAACTACATAGTGAAGTTGGGCGATGCCCATTTAACAGCACAAGAATTATCGCTGAATAATATAAAGCTGTTGGAAGAGTTACAGTACCGCTCTGAATTGGAGAAAATGCTAAAGGATACTCAATTAAAAGTACTCCAATCTCAAGTTAATCCGCACTTTCTTTTTAATACATTGAATACGATTTCACGGTTAGCCTATATGGAAAACGCAAAACAAACCGAGGATGTAACGTATTCATTAGGGAAAATCTTACGTTACAGCCTGCGCAATATAGATCAGCTTATTCCGCTAAAGGAAGAAATTGAACACCTCGAATATTATCTTTCCATCCAACAAACACGCTACCGTGATCAAATTAAGATTGTAATAAACATAGAAGATCATCTGTTAGATTATAAAATTCCGATATTTACTTTGCAGCCAATCGTTGAAAACTCAATTGTCCATGGATTTGAAAGCACTGGTGATGCTATAACAATAATTGTAGAAGCTTACACAGAGAAAGAAAAAATCGTTATCAATGTAATAGATGACGGCGTGGGGATCGAAGAAAATTCCACGAGTATTCCACTATCCAAAGGAACAGGTCACACCACAAGGATCGGTTTAAATAATGTAGATAAAAGAATCAAACATGCCTTCGGTTCACAATGGGGGATTGCCAGACTGGAACAGCTTTCTCAAGTGGGGACTTTTGTTCAGTTGCATATGCCCTGGTTAGTGAGCTTTATTATCTTCTTTCTGTTATGGAAAGCTGAATAACTAAAAAATATCCGGTTGTTCACCACTCTTTTCGAGATCTTGTTGAGTAGGATAAAGCCCTCTATCGAACGATCGGTTAGGGGCTCCTCGCATATGCATGTCTTTCAACCACTTAAATTGTGTGATGTTTATATTTTCAAAATGTCAGAGAAGAGACTGTTTAAACTCTTAAGTAAGAGGATTGTGAGGAATTGAATACAATTATTTTCATAGAGACATCTTTCTTGGATACTGATATTAATTTGGACACTAATCATCGTATCAGAAAAGGTGTCCTTTTTTCTATGTTTATATCAATAATATTAGGATAATCAGCAATTGTAATTTAGTAATTACTTATTAAAGGTTCCGTGGGATAAAGTCTTAATAAGGCTTTCTTAAACTTAACTGTTAGATAAAATTAAGTATCCTATAGGAAAACTTTAAAATAATTACGGCGATTTTTTCAAAGTTATTTAAATTTAATATAGTATTGCGAATATTTTAAATGAATGTTAAGATATAAATCAATGAATCTAAACGTTTACATTTTAATATACTAAACGTTGAAAAATCATCGGAAATCTATAAAAAAATGTTTAAATAAATCTAAACGTTTACATATAGAGTTTTTGGAGGTATTTGTTTATGCGTACTGAGTCAAAACCAACTATTCAAGATGTGGCAAAGCATGCGAGTGTGTCTATTGCAACAGTTTCTAGAGTTATCAATAATCAGGGCGGTGTACGGGCAGAAACAGAAAAAAGGATTGTACACGCGATCAAGGAGCTGGGCTATGTCCGAAACGCGGTTGCCCGAAGTATGAAAAAGAAAGAAACGAAAATGATTGGAATTATAATTCCTGATATTAATAACCCGTTTTTCCCTCTTGTTGTATCCGGGATTGAACAGCAAGCTAGAAAAAAAGGCTATTACACGATGTTGAGTAACACAAGTGAATCACCGATTGTTGAAAGTGAGATTATTAATATTTTAGTGGAGCGGGGAGTCGATGGGGTAGTCATCACAACAGCAGATGAATATGGAAAACAGTTTCAAATTTTACAAGAACAAGGTATTCCGGTTGTGGCACTAGATAGAAGGATCAATGAATATAATTTTGATTCTGTTCTAATTGACAATATTGATGGAGCCTATCAAGCTACCAAGCAATTAATCCTGCAAGGGCACCAAGATATTGCTATTATTTGCGGACCGCATAGCACGACACCGGGACGAGATCGCTTTGCAGGTTACTTGAAAGCGCTTTCGGATTATGAGATTCCACTCAATGATCAATTTGTCGTACAAGGTAGCTTTTCTGAAGAAGGGGGTTATTCTGCTACACGTACTCTAAATGAATTAGAAGTTAGGCCGACTGCCATTTTCTCTTCAAACAATTTAATGTCTATTGGTTGCATAAAAGCGTTACAAGATCTGGAATGGAGGCTTGGAGAAGAGGTAGCATTTATAGGTTTTGATGATATAGAAATTGCGACTTTTACTAAACCAAAACTATCTGTTGTTTCCAGACCTATGAATGCATTAGGGGAGTTGGCATTTCAATTGTTACATGAGCGAATTCTTGCAAATGAAGTCTTTTCGCCCCGGAATTACTTATTGTCACCAGAATTAAAAATTAGAGAATCTTGCCGTCTAGGAAATATACGGCTGAATCATAAAAGGAGCTGATCATCATGAGAAAAGGATCAATTTTACACCCAACTTTGAATCAATTGCTCACAGAGACAGGTCATACCGATACGATTGTTGTAACAGACGCCGGTCTGCCGATTCCGGTGGGTATTCCACAACGGATTGATTTGGCATTAAAAGAAGGAGTTCCAAGATTTCTTGATGTTCTTGACACAGTGGTAGGGGATTTATTAGTAGAAGGAATTATCTTAGCGGAGGAGATAAAAACTAGTAGTCCGGAGATGAATGAAGCGATTCTGAAGCGATTTCCTAACGTGCCGGTTGAATATGTTCCCCATATTACATTCAAAGAAAAAACGGCGCATGTTCGAGGTGCCATAAGGTCTGGAGAGTTTACATCTTACGCAAATATAATCTTGGTTGCAGGCGTTGCTTACTAAGGGCCAAGGAGGTGCGCATATGGAGCAGGCAGTTTTAGAAATGGTCGGAATTTCAAAAGAATTTCCTGGAGTGAAAGCATTAGACGGAGTATCTATTCATGTGAAGCGTTCGGAAATTTTAGCATTACTTGGTGAAAATGGAGCAGGTAAGTCGACGTTAATGAAAGTATTAGCCGGCGTTCATCAGCCGAGCAGCGGTCAAATTAAAATTAATGGAAAAGAAGTATCAATCCATGGACCAAAACACTCTCAGGAGCTGGGTATTAGTATCATCTATCAGGAGTTTAATTTAGTACCGCATATGAGTGTAGCCGAAAATATCTTTTTGGGAAGAGAACCCAGATTAATTACCGGGGTAATAGACAGAAGACGTTTGAGGGATGAGACGAGACAATGGCTGGAGAAGGTTGGGCTAACAGCATTATCTCCTGATACTCTGTTGGCTAATCTGTCCATTGCAGAGCAGCAGCTAGTGGAAATTGCCAAGGCACTTTCATTTGAATCGAATATTATTATTATGGACGAGCCGACGGCAACTTTGAATGAAGAAGAAACAGAGAAGTTACTAAATATTATGAGAGATTTAAAAAAGCAAGGGTTTGGTGTCATCTTTATTACCCACCGATTGGAGGAAGTGGAAGAAGTAGCGGATCGAATTTCTGTCCTGCGTGATGGTAAGTACATTGGAAGTGAATCCATTAAAAATATTACTAGGCATCAAATGGTCACAATGATGGTTGGTCGGGAATTAACGGACTTATTCCCTAAGCTTCAAGGACCGTACGAGGAGCCCGCGTTAACAGTAGAGCGCTTGTCTGTAAGGGAATACTTACATGATATCAATTTCACTATAAAAAAAGGAGAAATTCTTGGGATAGCCGGTTTAATGGGTTCTGGGAAAACTCCCCTATCGAAAGCACTGTTTGGTCTTTATCCTCACAAAGAGGGGACTATAAAGGTTGGTGGAAAGACAGTTAATACACCGCGCGAAGCAATCGATGCGGGAATTGCACTTGTTACCGATGATCGAAAAGATGAAGGCTTGGTCTTAGGAATGTCCGTTTATGAAAACTTGCTGCTCCCTTCTTATCGAAGAATTTCGTCCTTTGGTGTTTTGCATAAACGTAATAAAGAAAAAATTGTTGATCGATGGATTAAAGCCTTAAATATTAAAGTGCATCATTCCTCTGTAGAAGTTGGCACGCTTAGCGGCGGAAACCAGCAAAAGGTAGTGCTTGGAAAATGGCTGCAAATGGATCCTGACGTTTTAATTTTAAATGAACCGACAAGGGGTATTGATATTGGGGCAAAAGCAGAGATATATCAAATCATGAAAGAGCTTGCAGAACAAGGAATTGCGATTATTTTAATATCCTCTGATATGCCGGAGTTACTAGGGTTAAGCCATCGCATATTGGTTATGAGTGAAGGTACTATTACAGCTGAATTGGACAAGGAACATTTTGATCAGGAAACGATATTCCAATATGCAGCAGGAGGCGAATTACATGTCTAATGATGTAACAGTCAGTAAACAGGAAAAAAAACAAAGTTTAAATAAAATAGACTGGCTTAGTTTTCTGGAAAAGTATCGGGTTGTACTAATTTTTTTCCTTCTTTGTATTGTGGCAGGTTTTCTATCTGACGCATTTTTCACGACAAGCAATATTATGAACGTTTTAAGACAAGTGTCTATTATTGCAATTATTGCTACCGGAATGACGTTGGTTATTTTAATAGCAGGAATCGATTTATCAGTCGGTGCAGTGATGGCCTTTTCCGGAGCAATATTGGCCGGTGTATTAACTGCAGGATTGCCTTTATGGGTCGCTATCCTTGCTTCTACAGTTGTCGGCTTGTTGTTCGGTTTAGTTAACGGGGTCATTGTCTCGAATTTCGGGGTTCCATCTTTCATTGCCACGCTCGCTATTATGGTAATTGCTAGGGGAATGACCCTTGTCTATACAAAAGGTTATCCGCTTGTTGTTAGCAATGAAGCATTTCGCTTTATCGGAAGTGGACGAATTTTTGGAATCCCAGTGCCGATTATTATTATGTTTGTAATTATTGGCCTGATGTTTTGGATATTGAGATACACAAGTTTTGGAAGATATATTTACGCGATAGGGGGTAATGAAGAAGCAGCTATATTAGCTGGTATCCGGGTTCGATCCATAAAAGTTGCAGTATTCGGTATTGCGGGTTTTCTATCAGCTATCTCTGCCATCATTTATACATCTAGACTCATGTCAGCTCAACCGACAGCCGGTACAGGAATAGAATTGGATGCCATTGCCGCTGTCATCATTGGAGGTACAAGTTTAGCAGGCGGGAAAGGAGGAGTCATTGGGACGTTAATCGGGGCCTTGATTATGGGGGTGCTTGATAACTTATTAAATCTAATGAACGTCTCGCCATTTTATCAGAATATCGCAAAAGGGCTTGTTATCTTGATTGCTGTTTTAATCGACAGTAGGTTTTCCAAATTAAAACGCTCATAAGGGGAGAGAATGATGAAAAAATTAATGAGTATGTTTGCCGTTGTATTGACACTGGTGTTGTTGGTTGGCTGCAGTATGGACGATGAGGCCTCAGGTAAAACGGAAAAAGAAAAAGGTTCAAATGACAAGTTAAAAGTCGGTCTTTCTATGAACACGTTGAACAATCCATTTTTCGTAGCTGTAAAAGAAGGAGCAGAAGCGCAAGCGAAAGAACGAGATGTTGATATTGTCGTGACAGACGCACAAAACGATCCAGGAAAGCAGCTTGCCGACGTGGAAAACTTGCTTCAACAAAACATTGATATTCTTATTATTGATCCAGCTGATAGCGATGCGATTGCACAGGCAGTTAAGAAAGCTAACGATTCAGATATCCCTGTATTTACAGTCGACCGTCAATCAAATGGTGGAGATGTAGCAACTCATATCGGATTCGATGCAATAAAGTCTGGAAATATTGCGGGCAATTATATGAGTGAGACATTGGGCGGAAAAGGTAATATTGTTGAGATTCAAGGGATTCTTGGAACAAACGTGGGGCAGCTTCGGAGTGAAGGATTTAACCAAATCGTAGAAGAAACCCCTGACTTTAAAGTCATAGCTCGTCAATCAGCCAATTTTGACAGAGGAGAAGCGATGAAAGTAATGGAAGATATTTTACAAGCGAATAAAGAAATTGACGGAGTCTACGCTGCAAATGATGAAATGGCGTTAGGAGCATTAGCGGCAATTGAAGCAGCTGGTCGTGTAGATGAAATTGTATTAATTGGCTGTGACGCTATTGATCCATCAATGGATGCAATTCGCGCGGGCAAGATGAATGCAACGATCGCAGAACCGCCTTTCTTCTTAGGGAAAGAAGCTATAGATACAGCTATCAAAATTTCTGACGGCGAAGATGTGGAGAAGGAAGTAATCTTAGATTCTAACTTAGTAACAGCAGACAACGTAGATCAGATCAAAACTAAATAAAAATTAGGTGAGAATATGGCAAATGTAATCGTAATAGGAAGCTATGTTACAGATTTAATGACACTGACTCCGCATTTACCGAAGCCTGGTGAAACCGTATTAGGTGGACCGTTTCAAATGGGACCTGGCGGTAAAGGGGCAAACCAAGCGACCGCGGCGGCACGTAGCGGATCACACGTAACGTATATGACCAAATTGGGAACTGACATATTTGGAGAGCAGGCATTGCAATATTTTAAAAACGAAGGTATGAATGTTGATTACATTAAACAGGACCCAACTGAAATAACAGGGACTGCACAAATCATTGTAGATCAACACAGTGAGAACAGCATTGCGGTTGCACTAGGGGCTTGCGGAAAAATCACAAAAGAAGATGTATACGCAACAGAAGAGAAGTTTAAAGGATCAGATATTGCCTTAGTTCAATTCGAAACGAGTATGGAAGCAATTCAAACAACGATCGAGCTTGCTTCTAAGCACCATGTGCCGTTAATTTTAAATCCAGCGCCTTACAGAGATTTTCCGAAAGAACTATTGACCAAAGTTTCTTATATTACCCCTAATGAAATCGAAGCTTCTGAGCTCAGTGGGATTAAGGTGATAGATGAATTATCCGCTAGAAAAGCTGCAGAGAGAATATATGAAATGGGGATTCCTCATATTATTATTACAATGGGGAAACAAGGTGTCTATCTCTATACAGGTGAGGGAACAGGTGAATTAATTCCGGCTTTTTCAGTCCATGCCATAGACACAACAGGAGCCGGGGACGCCTTCAGTGGTGGCCTCGCTCATAGCTTGGCAGCAGGCAAGGAATTGAAAGAATCCATTCGTTATGCAAATGCCGTAGCAGCACTTTGCGTCACGAAATTAGGAACAGCACCTGCTATGCCGCATAAAGAACAAGTAGAACATTTTTTAAAAGAAAGCGGTGAGGTCAAGAGTGACAGCTATTCATGAATATATCGATCATACGTTATTGAAGGCAGAGGCAACGAAAGAACAAATTGAGCAATTATGCAAAGAAGCATCAGAACATCATTTTGCTACTGTTTGTGTGAATCCTTTCTATGTTCCTATCTGTGTCGATCTATTAAAAGACACTGGAGTCAAGGTATGTACAGTAGTAGGCTTTCCACTAGGTGCTAATAAGCTTTCGATTAAGCGGCTTGAAGCAGAGCAGGCAATAGAAGATGGTGCGGAAGAAATTGATTACGTCCTAAATATTAGTGCAGTCAAAAACAAAGACTTTCTTTTTGTAAAAGAGGAAATGGAAGCACTTGCGAGATTAAAAGAGGAAAGACCTGATGTGGTCGTTAAATGCATATTTGAAGTATGTTATTTAACACCTGCCGAGATTGAAGAGTTATCTATCCTTGCGAAGGAGGTAGGGCTGGATTTTATTAAAACCTCAACAGGTTTTGGCTCTGGTGGTGCCACCTTGGAAGCTGTGCAGCTCATGGTCGAAAATTCCGGCGAACATGTACGTGTAAAGGCTTCTGGGGGTATCCGGACGCGAGATCAGTTTCAGAAATATAAGGAACTTGGAGTCTCCAGAGTGGGCACGAGCAATGGTATTGCTATAATATCGGGAACAGCGGGCGTGCAAAGTTATTAAAAGAGGAAACAGATTTCGTCAGGCGTGAAGAATTATAGCACGAACCTCTTAATTGGTTCGTGCTATTTTTGTGTGTGAATTGTGCGATCCACAGTCACCGATTTATACGTTGCCAATAACAGATAGACAGCGGCCGAACGCTTAATGCACATCCAGGCTATTCTGATCAGCAAACCGGCAAGCTTTTGATATCGTTGAAACGGATCAGAATTAACATCGAGATGCGGCTTCCTATGGGCAAACCCTAGCAGGAAAGTGGATGGTGGCCACTGCCCACTGCCGAGTATACCTGGGGATTTAAAAAGAGTAATGGATACTAATACTCTGAAAAAAGAATGACCCAAAAGTTGTCCTTTAATCGATCGATTAGATTATAGAACATTTTTTTAGTAAGCTTCTTTCTAAAGAGCTGACGAGTACGGAGGTCTCTATACAATTCAGCCCCTGCTCATACAATTGGTCTGTGAAGAAATTTAAATAATATTAGTGATTTGGCTGGCAGAAAGACGGTATTGAATCCGACTCTGCCAGCCAAATTCTGTTTGATCTCTTTATAGGTTCAAACGACTATCATTTTTTACTTTTAACAATCAACTTACGTTTTTGTCTCCGTTTCCAAAGAAGATACAGAAGTATGCTTAGGAGGATTACCAAAATTAGCGAAACCGTTATGATGGTAACTGTGTCAGCCGCCAAGATGAAAAAAATATCTTGTGGATCAATTTCTTTTGCAAATACTTGGTATGGGTTCTCCGTGTTATAAATGATTGGCATTTCTTCCTGATACTTATGGTAGGTATGCCATGTTACTCCTTTGGCGATAAATATGCTGTCTTGGTTATCTGGTTTATACATCAAGGAAAGATAGTATTCGTGATCCCCGTGTAGAGAGGAATTCCAGTCCACATCG
This sequence comes from Sporosarcina sp. FSL K6-3508, assembly GCF_038615825.1. Classification (NCBI taxonomy): domain Bacteria; kingdom Bacillati; phylum Bacillota; class Bacilli; order Caryophanales; family Caryophanaceae; genus Sporosarcina; species Sporosarcina sp. FSL K6-3508. Next base: position 701,726 of record NZ_CP152016.1, read on the forward strand.
CGGTCGATAATGAGCGCCGTCGTTTCCGCGTGATGGGTGCCGAAAAACTTTTCATAGCCGTTTTCCCATACGTTTTTCCATTCTGTCAGCGAGAAGAGAAGAATAATCCCGACAATCCCAAAAAAGATGAAAGAGAAAAGAAGATTGCCAGTCTTATTTATAAATGATTGTTTACCAATTTGCCTGACAAACTGTTGAATCGTATTAATTTTCATTAACCAATACACTAGATAGCCTACTGGATACAGACTAAAGAATGTCAATAATAGATAGAACCAGCGCTCTTCTTCCTTCAACATTTCTCCCGTATAAAACTTTCCATCAGCCGAATACCCAGCAATATTGTCTCCAACTTCCTCTTGCTCAAATAATTCCTGGTCGATTCTGATGATCGATGAATTGTATTTTGTAGGCACACTGCTTTCAGGCAAGGCTGCCAATTGTACTGAAAAATGCGGACCTTGCAACAGATCAAGAACTACGTATTTCCGAAAGATTTGTTTTTCCGTCGGATGTTGACTCGCCTCTTCCATGAACTCCTGATGCTCTTGCCAATTTCCATAGTTTACGATAATCAAAAATATAAATGCCGCAAACGCTATAAACTTAAGTCCGTGTTGTTCCCATTTTTGCTTCATCTCTGTCTCCTTTCATTAAGAAAAGTATAACGAGTGCTAGACGCTAGCACAAATATATATATGAGCACCGCAACAGTGCATTTAAGGTAACAGGCCCACACAATTCATTCATTAAAATTGGGATACCAGTCATGATGGACAGAGTTTCGTTAACTTAATGGTAGGATCCAGCTCTTGGCAGGATTACAATAGTTAACTTCTAGAAAATGATGTTATAATAGATAGAATAGTAAAACAAATAAGAGGTGTTTCAATATGTTCAAATTCGTTATGCCGGAAGTCATTTTTGGAAGCGGTTCCATCAAACAAGTCGGCGAAAGTTGTGTACGCCTCGGTGCTCGCAACGTGCTGATCGTGACAGATCAGGGAGTAATTGATGCGGGCTGGTTGAAGAGTGTTGAAGAAAGTTGTCAGGAAGCGGGGCTCGCTTTCGTACTTTTTTCTAATATCAGTGTGAACCCCAAAGAGACAGAAGCCGAAATGTGTGCAAAAGTTTATCGTGACAATGAATGCGATGCGTTCATCGGAGTCGGTGGCGGCAGTGCCATAGATATTGCAAAGGCGGCAGCCATACTGGTGACGAATGGTGGACAAGTCCGCGATTATGAAGGGGTAGACCGCATCACAAAACCACTTCCTCCATTAGTTATGGTGTCGACAACAGCTGGCTCAGGTTCCGAAGTATCTCAATTCTCCGTCATCGTGGATAGCGAACGGCATATAAAAATGACCATCGTTTCAAAGTCTTTAGTGCCGGATATCGCGATTATCGATCCCGATGTACTGGCGACAAAAAGTGCTCGTCTTACCGCTTCCACTGGGCTTGATGTGTTGACACATGCTATTGAATCATTCGTCAGCATTGCCGCTACACCGCTAACCGATGTTCATGCGAAAAATGCCATCATGTTGTCCTCGCAATTTCTCAGACCATCTGTTGCATCACGGTTTAACATGGAAGCAAAAGAAAAGATGGCGATGGCAAGTCTTCACGCCGGACTCGCTTTTTCCAACGCAATCCTCGGCGCTGCACATGCGATGGCGCATACTATAGGCGGCCGTTATCTTTTTTTACACGGTGATATCAATGCTGTTCTGCTTCCTCATGTTATGGAGTTTAATGCGTTGGCTGCACCGGAAAAATTCAGGACGATTGCTGAGTTGATGGGTGAAAATGTGAGTTCACTTTGTGTATCGGAGGCCTGTGAAAAAGCGGTCAGTCATGTAAGAAAACTTGCGGTTGATATAGGTGCGCCGCTTACATTATCAGAAATGGGTTTTGAAGAATCAGCCATTCCTGTCATTAGCGAAATAGCGCTTCTGGATGCTTGTATGATTACCAACCCTCGTGATATTTCAGCTGATGAAGTGGCGTTCCTTCTGCGGCAGGCGTTGTAGGTGCTACGATGAAAAGACACGAAATGATTGATTTATTGACAGGGGTACAGTCATCCAAACACAATTATTATTCCGAGCTGAAGTCCACTGTGGACCAACTGAAAAAGAAAAACAGCCAACTTGAAATGATCAATGAAGTGATGAGGAGTTTCACAATTAATTTCTCGGTAGAGAATATGTTGGAAAATACATTTGCCAAATTAAAAACTGTATATCCGATTGATCTTCTCAGTGTCGCGCTTGTAGCAGATACTAAAATCATTCGGTCCTATATTTATCCGGAACATGTCATCTCTCAGGGGGAAAATACACTTTTTCGAGGTGAAGACTCCTTAGACCAGAATTTCTTTACAACAGGAGACTACTCGGTTTATCACAAAAATGAACATGCTTCTTTCTTTGAAGAAAAAGGAATCCAGCATCTTGCATTAGCTTCTATGCATCTTTTTCCATTAAAGAGCAACGGCAAAATGATTGGAGTTCTGTCGTTTGCAAGCCGATCATATTTTCAGTGCGATGAAGATGACCTTTCTTTCTTTTTTCATTTTGCAGACCAAATAGCGGTTTGCATGGAAAATGCGCGGCTTTATGGTGAGGTTCTTGCTGGAAAACAGCGATGGGAAGAGACCTTCCGAGCCGTGTCTGACACGATTTTAATCATAGCACCTGACGGCACCATCTTATCGAGAAATGATGCGGCGCGAATGGATTGGTCGCTTGGCATCGGCGAGAATATCAGTGAATTCATGGAACAAGCAACCGGGTCTGCGGAAAACCCTTTTCAACTGACGATTCAAACAAAAAAACCGCAATCTGCCGAACTGCATCATGATAATAAAATTTATGATTGTTCATGCTATCCGCTTTTGGGACTGGATGACTCCATTGATGCAGTCATTGTCTATCGTAAAGACGTAACAGAAAAGCGCAGGATGGAAATGCAACTCATGCATTCCGGACAGCTGGCGGCAATTGGAGAGATGGCTGCCGGGGTTGCACACGAACTGAACAATCCGCTGACCGCAATCATTGGAAACACGCAACTTCTGCTTCGGACCCAATCTGCTAATGAACAAATGAAGCCATTGCTAGAAGACATCGATCAGTGCGGGAAAAGATGCCGTACGATTATCCGCAGTCTGCTTGTGTTTTCGCGTCAGGAGATTCCAACCTTTAAACCCTGTTCGTTAAATGATGCTGTCAATGAAGCGCTCAGTCTGACCCGCAGGCAAATTGAACAAAACCATATTTCAATTGACGTGGTGCTTGCTCCTGATCTACCGTACGTAAACGGTAACTCACAACAGCTGGTTCAAGTCGCTGTCAACTTGCTGATGAATGCAAAAGATGCGCTGACAATGACATCTGCAGAGGAAAAAAAGATTTTAATTCGGACGGAGTTATTGGAAGGCTCGGCAGTTTTATCAATTACAGATAACGGGGTAGGTATCGCGAAGGAAGTGCTTGATGACATCTTTCATCCCTTTTTCACAACGAAGGATGCAGACAGTGGGACGGGTCTCGGATTATCCGTCAGCTTCGGAATTTCGCAAGCTCATGGTGGAATTTTATCTGCCAGATCAGAAGAGAGCAGTGGGACAACATTTTCTCTTGCACTTCCATTAAATGAAGAAAGGCAGTGAAATCTTGGAACATATTTTAATTGTGGAAGATGAAATCGAACTTGGCCGATTTTTATCACGTCTCATTGAACTAAAAGGTTTCCGGACAACACATGTGAAAAGTGGAAAGGAATTTGACAAAATTACGGACTTCTCGCTGTTTACACTTGCGTTTATCGATGTCCGTCTTCCGGATCGAAATGGAATAGACGTATTGAAGGCAATGAAAATGCAAGCTACGCATTGCCCGTGTGTAGTTATGACCGGATACAGCACGGTCAAAATCGCTGTAGATGCTATAAAACATGGGGCGGCCGATTTTATAGAAAAACCTTTTGAAGATATTAATTTAATCGACCAATTGATCGACCGACTTCTTGCAAATCCACAATTTGACGTCGGAGAAGAAGCTGAATTCAAGAGGATCGCTATGGAATTGGGTTGTTTCCTTGGGACTAGTCGCTCGATGCATCAGTTGTATGAGCTTGCCTATAAAATTGCGCCTAAGCAAGTTACAGTTTTAATAGAGGGCGAAACAGGAACCGGTAAAGAAGTGCTGACAAAGTTCATCCACGCAGCAAGCCGACGTTCTGCCGGGTCGCTGCTAAATATTAACTGCGGTGCCCTTTCCGAAACAATCTTGGAAAGTGAATTATTCGGTCACGTGAAAGGTGCATTCACTGGTGCCATGACAGACCGGGCCGGATATTTTGAGGCTGCTTCATCAGGTACTCTTTTTCTTGATGAGATCGCTGAAGCCTCCTTATCGACACAAGTAAAACTGTTACGAGTTCTCGAAACGGGCGAGTTCATCAAAATTGGCGGAACGAAAACGGAGCGTACTTCTGCCCGAATCATTGCTGCATCTCATGTCAACCTTGATGAAGCTGTACAACGCGGCGCCTTTAGAGAAGATTTATTATTCCGGCTGGATGTTGTTAAACTGAACATTCCTCCGCTCCGTGAACGTAGGGAAGATATCCCGTTATTAATCGACTTATTCATCGAGCAATCTGGTGAAACAATCACTTTTTCTCCAGACGCATTAGAACTGCTGCAACAACACGATTGGCCGGGAAATATGCGTGAACTATCCAACCTGATCCGCAGAACAGCTGCTATCGTAAAAGAAGGGGCTATCATCACACCAGACTTACTGCCAGATCGGATCATAGGAAAAACGAAATCTTTTCCGATTGCCGCTTCGGTTGAACCAGTCCGTTTCCCCGACGAGTGGAATGACTTTTCAAAAAAAGTAATGAATATTTATAATGGGTCAGAACAACAGTCTCTTGACGATGTTCTGTCTCTTATGAAAACGATGGAAAAACGAACGGCAACTGCACTTATAAAAAAATCGCTCCACGAAACGGCCGGAAATCGTAAAGAAACAGCCCAAAAGCTTGGCGTAACTACAAGAAAGCTCCGTTATTATTTGAATGAAACATGAAAAAGAGGGGGATTCTTCTAGTCCTATATTGACTTAGAGAATCCCCCTATTTAATTAGCTTATTTTTAGTTATCTACTTATAGTAAGAAAGAGCGTTTCGATCAATCAAATGTTAAAACGATTCTTCCGTTAATTTCACCTTTTTCCATTTTATCTAGAATCGAATTGACATTGGAAAGCGGAGCAGTTTCAATCTGTGCTTTTACTTTGCCGCGTGCAGCAAAATCAAGCGCTTCTTTCATATCAATACGAGTACCGACGATGGAACCTTTTACAGTAACTCCATTTAAAACTGTGTTAAAAATCGGAATTGGGAGTTCATCATGCGGCAGTCCGACTACAACGAGTGAGCCTCCGCGTTTGACAGAATGATATGCTTGTTCGAATGCAACTTTCGTCACAGCGACACTGATAGCTGCCTGGACACCGCCAACTTGTGATTGAATCGCTTCAGCTGGATCCTCTTTTTTACCATTTACCGTTACATCGGCTCCTAGTTTCTTAGCGAGTTCCAGTTTTTCATCCGCAATATCGACCGCTACAACGTTGAAGCCCATCGCCTTTGCGTATTGCAGTGCGACATGCCCAAGTCCTCCGATTCCATAAATCGCTACCCAATCACCAGGCTTTGCACCGGATACTTTCAACGCTTTATAAGTTGTCACTCCTGCACAGAGGATCGGCGCTGCATCGACAGAACTTAGACTTTCAGGAATTTTGGCCACGTAATCCGCTGCTGCCAGACAATATTCTGCATATGCGCCATCAACAGAATAACCGCCATTCTCCTGATTGTGGCAAAGCGTCTCCTGTCCTTTCAGGCAATAGTCGCATTCCCCGCATGCGGAATACAGCCAAGGAATCCCGACACGATCTCCAACTTTAACAGCTGTCACGCCCGGTCCGATTTTCTCCACGACGCCAACACCTTCATGCCCAGGGATGAGTGGAAGTTTCGGTTTAACAGGCCAATCACCATTGACTGCATGTAAATCAGTATGGCACACACCACAAGCTTCAATTTTTACAAGCGCCTGACCAGGTCCCGGTTTCGGTTTTGGTACATCCTGAAGTTCCAACTCTTGTTGGAATTCGCTTACAATTGCTGCTTTCATAAGTGTTTCTGAATTTTTTTCTTGTTCTTTTCCACTAACGACTGGTGCCTTCATAAATGATTCCTCCCTTTTTGTATTCATCTTCTTATAGTGCAAGATGCGTGCCAACTTGGAAAACTGGTAATTATCGTGTTTTTTGAATAGGACAACCGATAAGACGGCAGATGGAGCCGGTTTTTCGGCTAAGGTGGACAGGAAAACGGCTGGAGGAGGGGAATCATGAAATTTAACTAGACGGAAAAAAAGGTTATTGCAGAAAGTCGATGTAACCGACTATCCACAATAACCTCTATAGCCAGACTGTTTCAGTAGGCTGCTTTAAAAATACCGATAATATCTTTTTCGGTGCCTTGAATCGGGTTGCTTCCGGCGTTTCCGTCTTCTAGAGCAAGTCTCGCCATTAATTCGAAGTCTGAGGACTTCACACCGAGTGCTTGAAGATTGCTTGGAATATTGACGTCTTTCGATAGGTTTTTGATAGCTTCTATTGCTTTAAATGCGGCATCCCGTTTTGAGATTCCTTCGATGTTTTCTCCCATGAATTCCGCGATGTTTGCGAACTTTTCCAGGTCTGAAATCATGTTGTATTCCAGTACATGCGGCAGCAAAACAGCGTTTGCTATGCCGTGTGGAATATCGTATAGACCGCCTAATTGGTGTGCCATGGCATGGACGTAGCCTAATCCTGCATTATTGAACGCCATGCCGGCGAGCAGGGAGGCGTTTGTCATATTGTCCCGGGCAATCATATTGCGTCCATTGGCCACTGCCTGTCTTAAGTTGTCGGAAATAAGTTTTATGGCTTGAATGGCCATAGAGTCCGTGACGGCATTTGCTCCAAGCGATATATACGATTCAATTGCGTGGGTTAAAGCATCCATTCCGGTTGCTGCTGTTAAGCTTGCTGGTTTATCAATCATTAGCTCAGGGTCGTTTATAGATACGAGTGGTGTATTTCTCCAGCTCACAATAACATATTTTATTTTCTTTTCAACATTCGTGATGACGCAATGGCGTGTAACTTCACTGCCTGTTCCTGCGGTTGTATTGACACAGACAATAGGGGGCAGTGGATGTTGCAGTTTTTCGATACCTGCATAGTTTTCATATAAATCGCCGTCATGCGTTGCGGCAATACCTATCCCTTTTCCGCAGTCATGTGCACTGCCTCCGCCCACTGTGATAATCAGATCGCATTCTTTTTCTTGGTACTCTTTCAAACCGTCGTAAATATTATAATCTTTAGGATTTGGTTCTACTCCGTCAAAATAGGCGACATTGATTCCGACCTTATTCAATGAGTTGACGACTTTGGTAACAGGTCCATTTTCCAGTCCTTTTAGAAATTTATCTGTTACAATTAAAGCCTTTTTACCGCCCAGTATTTCACAGCGTTCACCAACTACCTCAACTGAACCATTTCCGAAAAAGTTTACGGTCGGTGCGAAAAAGTCATACATGTTACGTCCTCCTTTAGTTGTTTTTTAGTATAGTACTTCTCTTATTCCCAACGCCCAGTCATGACTTTCTTCCGTGTATAGAAGTTCACACCATCTTTCCCGTTGGTGTGCAGGTCGCCGTAAAACGAATCCTTCCAACCTGAGAAAGGGAAGAAAGCCATCGGCGCCGGTACACCGATATTTACTCCGAGCATTCCGGCATCAATATTTTCGCGGAATGTACGGACATGACCACCGTCTCTAGTGAAAATACAAGCGCCGTTAGCAAACATGGATTGGTTTGATAATTCAATTGCTTCATCCAAGTTTTTAACACGGCTAATTGATAAGACAGGAGCGAAAATCTCGTCTTGCCATATTTTCATTTCACTCGTCACGTGATCGAAAATTGTCGGCCCGACAAAATAGCCTTTTTCTTGAGCTGCGTTGTCTAGACGACCGTCACGGATCAATGTAGCACCTTCTTTTTCCCCAGTCGCAATGTATTGTTCCGTACGCTCTTTATGCGTATCTCGGATGACTGGACCCAGAAATATGCCTTCATCTAACCCATTTCCGATTGTCAGTTCATTTGCCCGATTGAGTAATGTTTCAACGAATTCGTCTGCGATTTCGTCTTCAACCGCCACCACCGAACACGCCATGCAACGTTCGCCTGCTGAGCCGAATGCTGCATTGATAATTTGATTAGCGGCGTTTTCCAAGTTGGCGTCTTTAAGAACGATGGAGTGGTTTTTCGCCCCAGCTAGAGCTTGAACACGCTTCAGATTATCGGTTCCTCGCTTATACACGTATTCAGCAACAGGCTGAGACCCGACAAACGAAATGGCTGCAATTTTTTTATGATCCAAGATTCCATTCACCACGTCATGTGCCCCGTGGACGATATTAAATACACCTTTTGGTAGACCAGCTTCCTCCAGCAGTTCAGCCAATCGGTTTGCCAACAGCGGCGTACGTTCAGAGGGCTTCAATACAAATGTATTCCCCGTGGCAATCGCCATCGGAAACATCCAACATGGAACCATCATTGGGAAGTTGAACGGTGTGATTCCACCGACGACACCGACCGGATAGCGGTAAGTTCCCGATTCCAGACCTGTCGAGATGGATGGTAAATTGTCACCCATCATTAACGTAGGAGCACCTGCCGCAAATTCCACGCATTCGATACCACGAAGAACTTCCCCATGTGCTTCCATAAAGTTTTTACCATTTTCAACTGTTATTATCCGAGCGAGCTCTTCCCAATGCTCCACTAGCAATTGTTGATACTTGAATAGAATTCGAGCACGGCGGGGTACAGGAACTTCCTTCCAGGTGACGAATGCTTCGCTTGCAACTTGGACTGCAGAGTCTAAATCCTCTTTTGTGGAAATCGGAACATTGGCGATGACTTCACCTGTCGCAGGGTTGTAGACCTCTTCTTTTTGATCAGTTGTAGCCGGTACCCATTCACCGTTAATATAGTTTTTTAGTGTCTCGATTTTTGTTATTGTCATCTTTATGACCTCCTATTATAAACTGAAATAATTACCTTGTACTCAAAGTAAAACGTAGAACACGTTGATTTCCGTTCCAGGTGGACGCTTTCCGCGGGGCGCGGGCGAGCCTCCTCGTCGCTTCGCTCCTGCGGGGTCTCGCCATTCGCGCTATTCCCCGCAGGAAAAGCCGTAACGTAGAACGGCTTTTGCGAGCATAAGCGAAGCGTTGGGAGCACATCTTTGCTTTTCGCCGCCTTCCACTACAATCAACTGAGTGTCCATCACTGAACAACCTCCTGTGAAAACTTTATTACAATATATATTTTTAAATTAAACCTAGTATTAAAACTGGTAATCGTAGCAAACTTGGTAAAGACTCGCGATATTTTCTTCAGTCGGCACTTTTGGATTATTGCCGGGGCTTCCGCTATCCACAGCGTCTTTTGACATTTTGTTGATAACGCTTACAAATTCTTTTCGAGGGATTCCCCATTTTTCCAGGTTAGGGATGTTCAATGAATTGCATAAATCTTTGATACACTGAACGGCAAATTCGGCTGCATCTTCGTTTGTGAATTGCTTGGCTTTGGGTGAAAATATTCTTCCAATGTCTGCGAGTCTATCAATACATGAATCCTTGCTATACTCTAATATAGCAGGCAAAAGCATCGCATTTGAAAAGCCATGTGGTACATCAAATAGTGCCCCGATTGGCCTGGACATGCCATGTACCAGGCATACAGAAGCATTTGAAAATGCGCTTCCTGCCTGTAATGCAGCAAGGGACATACCTGCTCTTGCTTCAAGATTTTGTCCCTCCGTGTAGGCTTTGTAGAGATTTTCGGAAATTAGTTTGATAGCTGATAGGGCCATCATATCTGTCATCGGATGAGCCTTTTTAGAGATATACGCTTCGATCGCATGACTCAGTGCGTCTACTCCCGTGGCGGCTGTCACATTCTGTGGTGAGGAGAGAGTTAATAAAGGATCAACAATCGCAATATTTGGCATAAAGGCAGGCTGTTTAATCATCATTTTTACTTGAGTAGTTGAATTTGTGATGACAGTAACATCTGTTGCTTCTGAACCTGTTCCGGCAGTTGTTGGAATTGCAATATGAGGTATGGGTGTTTGGTCGGCTATTTTTTGCTGTCCCATATAATCTCCGATATACCCTCCGTTGGCAGCCAGTACCGCGACTGCTTTCCCAGTATCGATACAACTTCCGCCTCCTAATGAAATAATGAGGTCGCATTGTTGATGTTGAAAAAGTTGTAGCGAGTTCTCTACATATTGATCTGTAGGCTCTGAAGCCACCCCGAGAAAAACAATACTGTCGACGGAGTTACTGGATAAATATTTTTGGCAATCTTCAATATAACCTAGTTTTTCCATCACATGGTCGCTGATGATTAACGCTTTTTTACCATGTAAGGAAGCTTTTTCACCAACTAGCTTAAAAGAATCTTGTAGATAAAGTATAGTCGGTGGCATTTGAAAAGTTTTACTAGTTCCCATTGCTTCAGCTCCTTTTTGTTCTATAACTCTGTTAGAACCTTCAGTGAATTCAAAACAGGTAATAAAAAAGTGTAGCTGATTAGCTACACTTTTTATTGATGACTTGAGTGTAGCACTGAGGCTACACTCAAGTCAAGATGTTAAATTTTCTTAATTTTTTATACAAAGTTGTTCTATGGATGCCCAGTAACTCTGCAGTACGTGACTTATTCCCATCCGTTTGATCCAATAAGTCTAAAATAATTCTTTTTTCCTCTGAATCTTGTTTTTCTCTCATGCTTTCTAATGTGGCAACGCTTTGCTCGTTCAAGATGCTTTGTGGCAAGTCGGTCTGCTCGATGATTTCGGAAGGAACTCTCTTAACCAAGTCCTCTATGACGACGACTAATTCCTCAATGTTACCGTTCCAACGGTGGTTCATTAAATAGGTTACGGCAGATGGTGAAAAGGATTTTTCTGGAATTTTATAAGCAAAACAAATTTCACGCATGAAGTGTGACAATAAGAAAGGGATATCCTCTTTTCTTTCGTGAAGTGGCGGAATGATGAGTTGTAATGGATTTAATTGTGCATACAACTCCGAACTGAAATCATTCGTTTCTGCCAGTTCACTTAAATTCCGTGTAGATGAGATGATTAGCTGAATGGGGGGGGCCACTGGTTTTTTTCGCAGGACATTTAGCAATTTCTTTTGAATAGCTATAGGCAGGAAGTCGATATCCTGCAAGTAGAGCGTGCCTTTTCTATCCCCTGAAAGTATGCCAGGCTCTCCATCTGGATTCCCAAAAAGCTGATCTTCTATTATGTGTGGTTCCTCATTCTTGCATGAAATGTAGATGAATGACTCCGCATTCCGTGGGCTTAGGTGATGAATACTTTCCGCAAATGCTTTTTTTCCGGTTCCATGTTCTCCATTCAATAATACAACGACTTGTGTACGCGCAGCTGTCCGTGCTTTTCGTTTCAAATTAGAAATAGCTTCACTCGAGCCGATGATTTGATCGAAACTTGAGAGATTATCTTGGGAGGAAGGGGGTGATTCAGTATCCGACATGATCTTCTGAAGCTGCAGCCGTTCGTATATACGATAAATATCCGAAACGCCTTCAAAGATTAGCATACCGATTGCAGCTACCACTTTGCCATTCTTCCAAATAGGAATTCGGTGCACTACCATGTCTTGGCCTTGAATATTCTGAAGGACCCCACGTTCTGGGATTCCTTTTTGAACCGTTTCATGCAGATTAGTGTTTTCGATCACGTCTGTGACATGCCTGCCAATCGCTTCTGTTCTCGGAACTCCAGTAAATTTACTATAAGCTGCATTAAATTCAATGATTATCCCATTTTCATCTACAACCGCCACACCTTCGTACGCTTTTTCCAAGATGACATCTAAAACGTCGGAAACTTTATCGTTCTTCACATAGCTCTCCATCAAAGCGGCAATCCCACTAAAGATTTCCTTGTATGTGATGAGGCCCGTCAGCACTCCGTGTTGATCCGTAATCAAAAATACATCCGCAGGGAGGGGAGCCAGATCGCTTAAAAGTGTGTTCTCTTCTATTTGTGCAACTTGCAGAGTAGGGAAGGTCTCAAGTAAATCATCGCCTTCATCGCCGTTAACGAAAGCTTCCATCACATCTTTAGGAGTCACGACGCCATATGGTTTATGATGCGGATCCACTATGGGAAGAAAGTCTAACTTAAGTTCTTTCATTACTTTCGCCGCTTCAAGTAAGGTCTTATTGGATTGAATAAAGGCTGGAGTTTCGACCATCCAATTCTGGACAGACATCCACTTCCTATCGTTTTCAAACTGAATAAGAATATCAACAAAAGATTCATCAAATTTATGCATAAGAGCCTCCGTTACCGATCAATTTTAAGTCTTCATCCACCCATTATAACGCATCCCTATGACAGTTGGTATCACGCCCTGTTACTGTTGAATCTTGTTGTCCATTGGTTGAAAAAATATCCTGTTGAAAAAACGTTATCAGGGTGACTTCATTTATATATTTAATTAGTTGCCATAGCGATAGAAAGGTGCGGTGCATGGCTGGTTTGGTTCGTTGCAACTGGACTAATGTGCGGTCGGGAAGAGTTTTGGTTCGATCCGGCATGACTTTGGTTCGTTCCTACGCTACTTTGGTTCGGTACCACCCGAGTTTGGTGCTTTACGCGGCTTCTTATTTTCAGAATACCTCCCGAGTTTTCTCCACCACAACCAGCTTCCATCTTTGTTCGTTTCCTCTATTGACATCAAAATTCCCAGTTGATATATTATGTGTAACCGGTACCACATTGTATGAATGTGGTACCGGTTACACAAGACCAGAATGAAGGTGGAATGGTTGGCGAATATACGGGATGTTGCCCAGAAGGCAGGAGTTTCAGTAGCGACTGTTTCACGTTATTTGAATAATAAGGGCTATATTAGTGAAGAAGCGAAACGTGTGATTTCAGCGGCGGTTGAGGAGCTGAATTATCGACCGAGTTTAGTGGCGCGTTCGCTAAATACAAAGCAAGCCATGTTTATCGGATTGATCGTGCCAGACATCGTCAATCCGTTTTTTCCTGAGTTGGCCCGTGCAATAGAAGACGTGGCGCTAGAGTATGACTACACCGTCGTTCTATGTAATTCGGATGAAAAGATTGAGAAGGAAATTCATTATCTTAATACGTTGCAACAAAAATATGTTGCGGGATTCATAGTGGCGGCGAGTCATGCAGAAACCTCCCATTATACAGATTTGAATGTTCCAATCGTCGCCATTGACCGTCGGATCCATCCGTCAATTCCTTTGGTGGCGACAGATAATAGAGAAGGTGCGCGTATCGGGACGGACCATTTACTGGCGAACGGTTGTCGGAAAATCCTTTGTATGAAAGGACCATCTGGATTAGGCCCGGCAGATGATCGTTTGATGGGTTTTATGGATGCAGTAGAAGGCAAAGATATAGAAATAGAGGTAGTGGAAAGTCCGTTCCAATTTGATGCGTCTGAGTCGATTGCACGGACTATTTTACAGCAACAGTCCATCGACGGTATTTTCGCGAGTAGTGATGTATCGGCGGCAGGCGCAATGAAAGCGGCCTATTCGCTAGGTATCTCTGTGCCGGATCAATTGCAAATTGTCGGATATGACGGCACGATGCTTGCAGGCCAGCTGACACCGAGTTTAACGACGGTGGCTCAGGACCTGTACCAGATTGGTGCGTTAGCATCCAGGATGCTCATTAAATTGATTGAAGGACAGGAACTGGAAGAGCGTGAAATTCAGATACAAGCTGAATTGATTATTCGAGGAACAACAAGGAGTGGAGCTTGATGATAACGGTGATCGGCAGTGCCAATATGGATTTAGTTGTTGGGACGGATAATTTCCCTACGCAGGGCGAGACAGTTCTCGGCGATATTTTTGATACAGTACCCGGAGGGAAAGGTGCGAATCAAGCGGTTGCGGCAGCAAGGCTTGGAAGCAGTGTCCATATGGTGTGCTGTGTAGGTGACGATATGTTCGGCAAGAGTATCGTAAGCAATTTGCAAAAGAATGAAGTCGATTGTACAGGAGTTGGCGTGGTAGACGGCGCTTCAGGGATCGCTAATATTTTATTGTCGGAAGGCGATAACCGGATCATCGTGGTGCCGGGTGCGAATTCATTGCTGACGCCGGCTCATATCGACGCGATGGACGAAGTCATCAAGAAAAGTAAAGTCGTTATGTTCCAGCTGGAGATTCCGATTCCAACCGTCATGTATGCACTGGAAAAATGCCGCGAATTCGGTGTGCCTGTTTTGATGAATCCGGCACCTGCCGGAGGATTCAAAGCGGAAATGTTGCCGTTCATTACGTATTTAACGCCAAATGAAACCGAGTGTGAACAGCTTTTCGGAGTCGATATGGTCGATGCGTTAGAGACGCATCCAAACCGATTGATTGTGACGCTCGGCAGTGAAGGGGCGCGTTATTTTGATGGGCAGCGACATGTGATCGTGGAAGGTTTCAAGACGAAAGCTGTTGACACGACAGGAGCAGGGGATACATTCAACGGTGCGCTTGCTCATGGCATCGTCGAAGGAATGGATCTTGAGCGAGCTGTTCGTTTCGCCAATGCAGCGGCTTCGCTGTCCGTGGAAAAGTTCGGTGCGCAAGGCGGAATGCCCGCTTCTGAAGAAGTGGAAAAACGTATGGAAGAAGGATCAGAAGTACAATGAAGAAAAACGGAATGATCAATCGTGAACTAGCGGCAGTGCTTGCGAGAATGGGACATACCGATCAATTGACGATCGCAGATTGCGGTCTTCCGATTCCTGAAGGCGTGCCTTGCATCGACTTGTCTTACAAGCTTGGAAAGCCGGGTTTCACAGAGATTTTATTCGAATTGCTGAAGGATTTTGAAGCGGAGAAAGTGTATATCGCGGAAGAAATGAAAGCCGAGAATATTGAGATATATGAAGAAATGGAACGAGTAGGAAGCCCGTTCACCGAGGTTTCTCACGAAGAACTAAAAGAATTGTCCAAACAGTCCAAGGTCATTATTCGTACAGGAGAAGCGACACCGTATGCGAATTGTATTTTGCAGTCAGGCGTCATATTCTGAAAGTGGGTGAGCAGAGATGATTGCGATGAGTGGAATTTCAAAAAGCTTTAATGGAAACAAAGTGTTGGAAGACGTCCAATTTGAAGTGAAAAAAGGCGAAATCCATGCGCTCATGGGTGAGAACGGAGCAGGTAAATCCACAATGATGAAGATTTTGACCGGCATTTATTCGCGTGATGCGGGAGAAGTGTGGGTCAAAGGAGAGAAAGTGGAGTTCAAGAACGCAAAAGAAGCAGAAGAAGCGGGCATTGCGGTCATTCACCAAGAGCTAAATATTCTACCGGACTTGACGGTGGCGGAAAACTTTTATTTAGGTAATGAGCAGACGTTTGGCAAGAGCGGTATCTTAAAGACGAAAGAAATGAACCGGCAAGCTGAAGAGATTTTATCCAAATTGGGACTCGATATCGATGCACGTACGGTCACGCGCGAGCTTTCTGTCGGTAAACAGCAGATTATCGAGATCGCAAAGGCAGTTTCATCCAATGCAGAAGTGATTATCATGGATGAGCCGACTGCTGCTTTGACCGATCGAGAAATCGAAACGTTATTTGAGACGGTTCGTTCATTGCAGGCACAAGGAGTGTCGTTCGTTTATATTTCGCATAGGATGGAAGAAATTTTTGCGATGTGTGATCGAATCACGATTTTACGGGACGGCCAGTATGTCGGTGTACGGAAAATTAAAGAAACGACATTTGAAGAAATTGTGCAAATGATGGTAGGCCGGGAATTAGGGGAACGGTTCCCTAAACGGTCACATGATATCGGCGATGTCAAGATGAAAGTGGAAGGTTTGACGCATGACGGATTTTTCGAAGATGTGTCGTTCGAAGTGCGCAAAGGTGAAATTCTAGGCATTGCAGGTTTGATGGGTGCAGGCAGAACAGAAGTCATCCAATCCATATTCGGGTATAGGAAACTGACTTCCGGCCAGATTTTTATTGACGGCAAACCGGTAACAATCTCAAATCCTTTGCAGGCAAAAAAGCTTGGCATTGGATACGTCACAGAAGACCGGAAATCAGAAGGACTGATTTTGGATTTCTCTGTAAGGGACAATATGAGTTTGACGAATTTTGATCGCATTTCCCAATCGGCAATTATCCGGAAGGGGAAAGAAAATGCGCTTTACGATATGATGTCGAAACGGTTGCGCGTTCGAACATCCGGTCCTGAACAGGCAGTGAAGTCGTTGAGTGGCGGCAATCAGCAAAAAGTCGTCATTGCGAAATGGTTGGGGATCGAGCCGGATATTTTGTTTTTGGATGAACCGACAAGAGGTGTGGATGTCGGAGCAAAGAAAGAAATTTACAGCATTATCAATGAATTAGCTGAACGGGGAGTGGCGATTGTAATGATTTCATCTGAATTGCCGGAGGTCATCGGTATGGCGGATCGCGTCTTGGTCATGCATGAAGGTCAGTTGATGGCGGACATTCCGAAAGTGGACATGACACAAGAACGGATTATGCATTTTGCAACAGGAGGTGACAAAGTTGTCCAAGCCTAATATGAAGGGGTCGTTACAGAAACTAGGTCCAGTAATTGGACTGCTTCTGATCATTGTTATTATTTCAATTATGAGCCCAAGCTTTTTGACACTGAATAACTTATTTAATGTGCTGCGTCAAGTGTCCATTAATGCCTTGATTGCGTTCGGGATGACGTTCGTTATTTTGACCGGCGGTATTGATCTATCGGTCGGATCCATCCTGGCTTTAACAGGTGCAGTGACGGCAGGTATGATGTCGGGCGGTATGGATCCGTTGCTTGCGATGTTGCTTGGCGTATTACTCGGTGTGATACTCGGAGCGATCAACGGTTTGATTATCGCGAAAGGGAAAGTCGCACCATTTATCGCAACACTTGCAACGATGACGATTTTCCGAGGGCTGACACTTGTCTATACAGAAGGACGCCCGATTTCAGGCCTAGGGGATTCTGCAGTCTTCACAATGTTAGGCAAAGGATACTTTTTTGGTATTCCGGTACCGGTCATTACGATGTCCATTACCTTTGCGGTGCTCTACTTCATTTTAAAGAAGACGACATTTGGCCGCCGAGTTTATGCAGTTGGCGGTAATGAAGAAGCGTCACGTTTATCTGGTATTAATGTCGATCGAATTAAGATTTATGTATATTCATTGGCAGGTGGTTTGACTGCGATCGCTTCGTTGATTCTGACGTCGCGTTTGAATTCAGCTCAGCCGACTGCAGGGAATATGTTTGAACTCGATGCGATTGCCGCTGTTGTTCTTGGCGGGACAAGTTTGACTGGCGGACGAGGCTGGATTGTCGGTACGTTGGTCGGTGCATTGATTATCGGTGTTCTGAACAATGGTCTGAATTTGATTGGTGTATCCTCTTTCTTCCAACAGGTTGTAAAGGGTGCAGTAATATTAATTGCGGTTCTCTTGGATCGTAAAAAAACAGCATAAGGAGATGTATACAGAATGAAGAAAATGAAATGGGCATTACTTATGGTAGTCGTTTTAGTATTGGCCGCTTGTTCTACAGAGCAGCCGGGTTCGAAGTCCTCGTCAGATAATGAGGATGCAGGAAAAGATGGAGACAAAGAGTTTAAAATCGGTCTTTCCGTTTCAACTTTGAATAACCCATTCTTCGTGACGTTAAGTGAAGGGGCAAAAGAGCAGGCGAAAGAATCAGGAGCGAAAATCATCGTAGTCGATGCGCAGGACGATGCGTCTAAACAAGCAAGTGACGTAGAAGATTTAATTCAACAAGGTGTCGATTTATTGATCATCAATCCGACAGATTCAGAAGCTGTTGTATCTGCAGTGGAATCTGCAAATAATTCCAACATTCCAGTCATCACAGTAGACCGCAGCGCTGAAGGTGGAGAAGTTGTTTCACATATCGCATCTGACAATAAAGCAGGCGGTGTATTGGCTGGAGAATATTTGCTTGAATTGTTAGGTGAAAATGCCAAAGTTGCTGAACTTGAAGGGATTGCAGGATCTTCGGCAGCTCGTGATCGAGGAGAAGGCTTTAACGAAGCAGTCGACGGGAAAGTAGACATCGTAGCTAAACAAACTGCGAACTTCAACCGTGCGGAAGGTTTGACTGTAATGGAAAACATTCTACAAGCTAACCCAGAAATTACAGGCGTGTTCGCTCATAATGACGAAATGGCGTTAGGTGCATTAGAAGCGATTCAGTCTGCTGGAAAAGATATCGTCGTCATCGGATTTGACGCAACAGACGATGCAGTTAAATCCGTAAAAGACGGAAAACTAGCAGCTACGATTGCACAAAAACCTGAAGAAATTGGGAAGAAAGCAATGGAAGCCGCGGTTGCTGTATTGAATGGCGAAGATGTAGATGCGGATATTCCGGTTGATTTGGAATTGATTAAGGAATAAATAGTGGATTAAAAGTACTCTCTGGCCGTCCGAACGGCTGGGGAGCTTTTTGATTGGATTTGATGTGAAATAATTGTTCAAGAGATTGAAAGGATATTCTATACGAGTCGTAACCTAACAGAGAGTATAGGAAGAAACTGCTGTATGAGCGTTTGGAATGGTTTTATGATCGAGTTCATTGTATTTATGATCGCTTGGGGTGTATGTATGAGCGACTGAGGGGCAGATATGATCGACCGTGGGGATTTATGAGCGTGTAAAGTTGTTTTATGATCGCGGGCAATCGAATGAGACAATAAATGTAGCTTTCGAGATGCAATTTTGTATAAATCCTAGACCTACGCAGGAAGTAGGTAGTTACGAATCAAGTGAAACAAGAAGTACTGGCATCATTTGTCATTACCAATTAACTAACAACGCTCACCTGAAATCGTTTATACTAGATAGAAGAAGGAGGAGTTTATCTTGAAAGCAATAAAAATACTCATCACAACAGTCGTCCTTATAGCTGCGATCGGCTATGGTGTATATTATTTCGGCAGCAAGCTCGTCGCGGATGAAGTGATGGATCAAGTGGAAGCAGAACTAGAAAGTAATGGTCAACTCGAAGCGATTAAGCAGGAAGTACGGAATGATCCCGAGCTCCAAGCATTTATCGCGGAAGGAAAAAATATAGATGATCGCAATTTGCCTTTTAAAACCAAAGATCAGGCGGTGCGTGTTTTAGTAAAGAAATTTAGTGTGAGCGAACTCGCTGAACTCCAATCCAAGATGAAAAGTGGCTTATCTGCGGAGGAAAAGCAAGAGTTGCTCTCTCGGTATGAAGATAGACTTTCCGAAGATGAATTATTGGCTTTGAAAGTGTTGGCTTACAAAGAGCTGGCGAATGAATAGTTTTAAATAGACCCCGACTTTGAAAGAGTTGGGGATTTTTTTGTGCAAAATAATTGGATTTGTCGTTTGATGGTTGGGTATCCTGTTTTGAAGATTGTCGATTTGTTTTGGGCAGTTGAGTGTAGGTTATGACCGCAAAGTTGTAGAAGAGTTAAGAAGGTTCAAAGCTCTACATTTTACCTTAAACAACTTTAATGTTAAAATACTTTACGACGAAAAAAGATGGAAGAAGTGAGTGTAAATGAAACTGACTAAAAAAATGATCCTGACGAACACCTTACTATTCATCTTCATCCTTGGATTTGTTCTCGGTTTTGGTGCAGTGTTCGGCAGTGAAAATATTTTAATTGGTGTGTCGACGATTACCGCGATGTTGATGTTGCTGGAAAGAGATTTGACGAGCCATCCGATTAGAAATACCATGAAATTTGTTGTATTGAACCTTTTCATCGGTATAGCCGCATTCTTAACAGGTTTCAATATGTGGCTGGCGATTCCAATCAACTTCATAGCGATGTTTGTCATTAGCTATTCGTTGTTGTTTAATTTGAAAAATCCTCTCTACTTTCCTTTCTCCCTTCAATATGTATTCATTTTAGCCATGCCGGTAGCTGCAGATCAAATGCCTCTTCGACTGGCTTCTCTCGCTTTTGGTGCGCTTGCGATCATGGGTATGCAAATGCTGGCGAACAAAAACAGAATCACGAAGAGTGGCGATCAAAAAGTCCAGACGATCTGTACAGCCTTGATTGAAAAGATGAGGCTCTTGCAAAAAGGTGAACCGCTCGAAGAAATTACTGAACAAATCACCAGTGATATTAGCGGTTTGCGAGGTATTGTGTACGATAAAAGAGAAGAAAATTACTTTTTGACTGAAGAGGGACGTTTGAAATTAAATATTTCCGTTGCACTGGAAAAAATTGATATTCTGCTCGATGAAATTTCCGAGGAAGAAATGCGGGAAGTTATGCTGCAAGATATCATACAGTGTCTTGAATTGGCTATCGATGGCTTGCAAGATAAAGAAACGATGACTTTATTGGAAGATACCTTTGACCAAATGCTGCATAAATATAAAGCGGAACGTAATCATAATATAGTTGTGTTGCGCATGCTCAATCATATTGGTTTCTTAAAAGACAATTTGGCTGAATTAAGTAACTTAGGCAAAGAGCACTATAACGTTGTCAAAAGGTTAGAGCAAATTCCGCAGAAATTCCAAAAGTTAACGATTAGTGAAACGCCAAGTCATACGAATTCAATCAAGCTGTCGTACGCGATTCGAATGGCGGTTGGAATCAGTCTTACAGGATTCATGATAGACTTTTTTGATCTAGTGGAAGGTCGCTGGATGATGTTCACGGTATTGTCTGTTATTATCCCTCTGTATGAACAATCTCAAAAGAAGATGCGCGACCGTATATTTGCGACGACAATTGGAGCTGTTGCCGTCACTATTTTATTTATGATATTTCAAAGCTATACAGCTCGTTCCGTCTTGCTTATGATGGCAGGTTACTTGATGAGCTATGTTAAAGCGTATCGATATAACACAATCCTCGTTACATTCTCTGCAATCGGCGCAGTGGCTTTGGTCACGGGTACGACAGAGGTGTTGACGTTGGAACGAGTTGCGTTCGTAGTGGCAGGAGTTATTTTGGCCTTGCTTATCAATAAGTTTATTCTGCCGTATAAACTGGAGGACGCGAATCGTGATTTATGGTCAATGTACAATGATACGGTCCATGAAATGTTAGTGGAAGCAAAAGAAAAAGTGAAGGGGGGCGGTGATCAGCATGCCATCAAAAATTTATTATTAATTACTACGATGATTGAGGATCGACTGAAGCTGAATAATCAAGATACCCCAAGTACAGATGGAGTTGCATGGCTAAAGCATCAGCGGCGGGCTGCAAATACTCTTTATGAACTATATGGATGGATCGACCAACATGGCTTGCAGGAATCCAATATCCCAGCCGTCAATATGGGTCTGCAGGTCCTTTTAGAGGAGTCGATCCAGGAGACTGGTCTTCGACAGGCAATTGTAGAAATGGAACAAGTGATTCACTCCACTCCAAGAATAGAAGATCGAATGGTGCTGAGCATGATTTTGGAAGTGATGGAGGAAAAGTACTCCGCTATGCTGACAAGGTAAATAGTTTTACAATGTTTATAAACTTTTCTAACATCGAATTGAATGAAAATCCCCCGGCGTAAACAGTTCATCTGTCCATGCCGGGGGATTTTATTTTTCTTATTACTCTTTCAAATCTTCAATTGAATCAATTTCCATATAGGTTGGTACGACTAGACCGATTTTCACATCTTCCATGCTTACACCGATATCGTCCAGTTTGTCTTCAAACTTTTCCATATATGTTGCATGTGTGATTGGCAACCAGCCTGCAAGCAATACATCTGCACTGCCATCAGCAACTGCTGTGTACATTGGACCTGCTTCGACTTGTGACATTTCAACTTTATAACCCAAGTCTTCCAATACAAGAGCCATCATATTCGTGCTTGCAACTGTACTGTCCCAAGCTACGTATACAAATTTAATCGTATCGCCGTCTACTTTTTCTACACCGTCTGTCCACTCAGCAACTTTGTCTTCATTGGCATCGATCCAGTTTTGAGCTGCTACTTTTGGATCTTCTCCGTCAATGATTTCCACCATGATTTCAGCCATATCTTCTTCTGTCCAGTGGAAGTTTTTCAGAACTTGGTAAGCTTCCGGTAAGTCTTCTTCTAGACCAAGACGTCCGATTGTGTGAATTTCTTCCGCCCCACCGTAAGAACCTTCTGGATCTTCAAGGTATTTAAGATCATATTTTGCGAATTTCCAGTGTGGAGACCATCCTGTTACGATGATTGGCTCTTCTTTGTCATACGCTTTTTTCAATGCTGCCGTCATGGCTGCGCCTGAACCTGTAACAACGTCCCACTTTTCTAAGTTGTAATCTTCAAGTGCACGGTCCGTTGCTTCCATGATGCCCGCGCCTGGGTCGATTCCTGTAATCTTGTAGTCTACTGCTTTACCGATGGATTCTGTTGCGCCTGTTGCGTCTTTGTCTCCGTCAGTTTTTGATGTGTCCTCATTTTTGTCGCCGCCACATGCAGCAAGACCTACTGCTAATAGAGCGACTGAGCTGAATCCTAGAACTTTCTTTTTAAATGACACGATACAGTTCCTCCTTGTATTTGGTTGCAAGTGAGATGGACGTTTTGTTGTCCAACGTCTGTATAGTATGTACAACCTTTTTGTTTCCGCTATCATAGCGAACCTTTACTAGTATAACTGTAATATGTTTGCAATACAACCGTTTTACCTATATTTATTGTATGTACAGTTTTTACTGTACAAAGTGTCTGATCTATTTAATCGAAAAATTCATTCGTCAAATCACCATTCATTCCGATCGCCGCCGCGCTGCCTGTGCCCGCTGCAATAATTAATTGAGATGGGACAATATGTGCTGCGTCGCCTGCTGCATAGACGTTCCATACACTGGTGCGTCCATATTCATCGGTTGAAATTCCTCCATATTCATTACGCTCACAGCCTAGTTCTGCTGCAAATTGGTTAGGGTGGCTCCAGAGTGGGGAGGCGAATCCGCCGGTGCGGTCGATGAGTGTGCCGTCTTCCAGTCGAATGCTTTCAAGTTGTCCGTTTTTTCCTTCCAGTCCTGCGATCATGTCGTCTATGATTTGTATTCCTTTCGCATTAAGTTTTTTGCATTCTTCCGCTGTAAGCTGACCTTCGCCGTTTGTAAAGACGATCAAATCACGGCTCCATGTATAGACTTCTGCTGCAATTTTGAAGACATTCTTATCCGCAATAACGGCAAGAGGCTGATCGCGAAGTTCCCAGCCGTCACAGTAAGGGCAGCTGAATATGGATGTTCCGTAGAAGCGTTCAATATCCGGGATATTTGGTTGTTCGTCCTGTAAACCGACTGCCAATAAAATTTTCTGACTGCGAAAGATTTTTCCGCCCGCCGTCCTTAATTCATAATGTGTCTCGTCTATTCTCTCAATAGAAGCAATTCGCTCATTGTGAAACTCAACGGAAGGGTAATTCGCAATTTCCTCTCGGGCGAGTTGTCTTAATTCAGCAGGCTGGATGCCGTCTCTTGTTAAAAAACCATGTGCTTCCCGTGTCACTCGATTCCGCGCATGGTCGTCATCAAATATAACCGTTTTTCGTCTCGCCCGACCGAGTACCAGGGCTGCGCTCAATCCAGCGGGTCCACCGCCAATAATTGCACATTCATAAAGCATATCGTCACTCATTCCTTTTCTTGTCATTATGCTTCTTTAATTCCCCGATATACATGCAGCAAACTAAGAGAGGTGGATGGAGGTACTGCATTTCTCAATGAAGGGGTCAAATGATAGGTAATGTTCAGTGGGCATTCAGGCACTTTCGATAAATTAGGAAAACGCTATACTATGAGAAAACTGGTTTAGGAGGAAGAAGAATGAAAAGTATTAGTAGATTACTGATGTTAGTTCTTTCCGCCATCATACTCAGCGCTTGTGCTGAATCGGCAGATAACCTGACGATGCAAGAAGTCCAAACACGTCTGGATCAATCACCGGAAGAATTGAAGAGTTATGAAATCGACATGGCGTTGACGGTGCTTGCGAAAGATATGGCAAAGGGAGAGCAGAAACAGGTTAACAAAGGGAAAATACAATACGTCGACAAGGAGTCGCCTGATTTCCATGCATCGTACGTAACAACAACGGATGGTCAGCTGAACGATACGAAAGCAGAAGTTTATAAAAAAGCAGAAGTTGTATTGGCTAATGAAAACGGAGGAAGGTGGGAAGATGTTTCAGGTCAATATACAGAAGAAGAATTGTTAAATGTCCAATACGAAAAAGTGATCGATCGACTCGGAGAAGTCAAAGAAGAATTGGCAATGAAAGAGAAGGACAATGAATATATTTTTACATACGACGGAAATGACCAAGACTTTTATAAAGTATTTCAGGAACTATTTAATATGTCGTTTAAAGGTGTCGATTCATCGAATATCGCTTCAAAGCTCGAAGTAAAGATTGCGAAAGATCATATGAGATTGAAAGAGTTCCATTATGAAGCAGAAGGGAAAAATCCTACGCAGTCTGTAACGATTTCCGTGGATTTGAATTATGGGAAGGTGAATGAGGCGGAGGAAATCATGCTGCCTGAGGTGGAGTAAATGGGGTATTGAACAAGTAGCTTTTGCTTCCTACACCACATGATATGTATAAAGGAGTGATTAAGCATTCCACTTACCATAAAACGGTAGTGGAATGCTTTTTATTATTTGAAAACCGCAAAAGCCTAAGCTCTCACGTCATTTACCCTCTTGTATATCGTCTTTTCGTGGTACCAGATCAAAAATATCATGATCTTCAAATGCATCGACCAGACGATCTAGCCATTCATAATAATCTTGAACGTATCGAAGCTTCTCTATGTCTCTTTCTACCATTAGTTTCAAATCATCTGTAATGGATGGATCGGCTGCCAGCTTGTTTAACTCGTTCAATGACTTACGGATGGTGGTGGAATAAAGAGAGATGGAGCGCCGCCATTTGATAGAGAATAAGTCGATGAAGCTTTGATACCAATCGTCTTTGACTTGGTATAAGTCTTTACGGACGCCTCGTTTCCATGCGCGTTCCACTAACTTCAAATCAGATAGGGCGCGGACGGATGTACTCATGCTGGTTTTACTCATCCCGAGTTCTTCTGTCATGTCATCCAATGTCAACGGATCGTCATGGAAAAACATCGTGCCATATTGTCTACCTGCAGATGGAGTCAGGCCGTATAGATGTATGTTTTGCGCGATTGTTTCGATAATTCGCTCGCGTGATTTTTCAAGTTGTTCTTTACCGTCCATAAAGTGTACCTCCATTAAAATACTGAGGATGGATTTCTCCCCGATTGCTAATATAGCGTATTATATTTGACGTGTAAAAGCAATATTTAGATGAAAGTTTGTACAGTTTTTACTGTATAAACAATTAATTTAGGTTAAACTGTTGTATTGCAAAACTGTTACGTCTATAATAATAAAGTCAAGTTTTTAGAAAGCTAGGGAGTTGTCCACATGAGTGATCAAGAAATGACAAAGAAAATTGAAGTACAAGGTACGACGAAAATATTCGGAAAGAATACGAAACGTGCCGCGCAATTACTGAACGAGGGGAAGTCCAAGAAGGAAATTTTACAAGCGACGGGCGCGACGGTCGGTGTAAAAAATGCTTCATTTGACGTCTATGATGGAGAAATCTTCGTTATCATGGGCTTGTCAGGAAGTGGGAAATCGACACTTGTACGCATGTTGAATCGTTTGATCGATCCGACGATGGGGAAGATATTGATCGATGGAAAAGATATTGTGGAGATGAATAAGGAGCAGTTGCGTGAAGTTCGCAGGAAAAAAATCGGCATGGTGTTCCAGAACTTTGCATTGTTTCCGCATAAGACGATACAGGAAAATACAGAATATGGATTAGAAATTCAAGGCATCGCAAAGGAGACGCGACAAGAAAAGGCGAAAGAATCCTTGCGATTGGTAGGTTTGGCAGGTTATGAAGAACAATATCCGAATCAACTCAGTGGCGGGATGCAGCAACGGGTAGGTCTAGCTCGTGCGCTTGCAAATGACCCGGACGTATTGCTAATGGACGAAGCGTTTAGTGCGCTTGATCCGTTGATTCGTAAAGATATGCAAGACGAATTGTTGCAACTTCACCATGACATGGGGAAAACGATTATTTTCATTACGCATGATTTGGATGAAGCGTTGCGAATTGGAGATCGAATCGCACTCATGAAAGACGGCGATATCGTCCAGATCGGAACGCCGGAAGAAATTTTGATGAGTCCGTCCAATGAATATGTCGAGCGTTTTGTCGAAGACGTCGATTTATCGAAGGTATTGACAGCATGGCATATTATGAAGAAAGCGGACACAGTGCAAGTCGATCGAGGTGCCCGCGTAGCCTTGCGCTTGATGAAAAAGTTAAGCATTTCTTCTATTTATGTAGTGGATAAAGGGAACCGTTTGCTTGGTGCTGTCACTGCACAAGATGCACTTACAGCGACAGAAGAAGGAAAGCTCCTAGAAGATGTACTCATTCGCGACATTACGAAGGTTTCACAAGATACAGTATTGACAGATTTATTCGATACGGTTTCGACTGCCTCCGTTCCAGTTGCGGTAGTGGATGAAAGAGAACATCTGCAAGGAATCATTATCCGAGGTGCGTTAATTGGCGCGCTTGCTGGAAATGGACAGTTTATTAATAACGATCCTGTTGCAACGGGAGTAAACGAGGTGACGGATCATGAATAATTTATTACCAAGATTACCATTTGCTGATTGGATCGATGACGGAGTAGATTGGTTGGTCGACACGTTCGGCACAGTATTTGATGGTATTTCTGCTTTCCTAAAAGGTACCGTTGAAGGTGCGGTTACGCTAATGGATTTAGTACCTTCCATTTTGCTGGCAGTCATCTTCGCAGTGATTGCTTATTTCTTGTCGACACGTGGTATCGCGTTGTTTACATTGATTGGTTTGTTGTTCATTGACTATTTAGGTTACTGGTATCCAATGCTTCAAATGCTCGCTCTCGTTCTGACTTCGGTCGCGATTGCGTTACTCATCGGGATTCCGTTAGGTATTTGGGGTTCTCAACAAGCAACGGTGAAGAAAATCATCAATCCGATTCTCGACTTGATGCAGACAATGCCGGCATTCGTTTATTTATTGCCAGCGATTTTCTTCTTTAATATCGGTGTCGTGCCCGGGGTTGTGGCATCTGTCATTTTCTCCATGCCGCCGACAATTCGTTTGACGATGCTCGGAATCGAACAAGTGCCAAAAGATTTGATCGAAGCAACAGAAGCATTCGGTTCCAAAACATCACAGCGTTTACTGAAAGTGCAGATCCCATTGGCTAAATCTACGATCATGGCAGGAGTCAACCAAAGTATCATGTTGTCTCTATCGATGGTCGTCATCGCGTCCATGGTTGGTGCACCGGGTCTCGGAGAAGAAGTGTATCGTTCCGTTACTCAGTTGAAAACCGGTAAAGGTTTCGAAACAGGATTGTCAATCGTCATTGTTGCGATCATCCTGGACCGGATTACCCAACACGCAGGTAATCGGAAGAATAAAAAAGTAGCGAAATAATATGTGAGAATAGCTGTCCGGAAAGTCTTTGAAACAAGACTTTCTGTGGCAGCTTTTTTCATGTCTAGTTTTTGCTCATCGATCAAACGGCGTTAAGCTCGAAACAGGAAGTGTTTGGCTCGTTGCAGGCACTTAGTATTTAAATTGAGACTTGCTAGCTTCGAACTAATCTAGTATACTCTGAATTAATATTCTGAACATACCAACTGGTCAGTATAGAAAGGGAGGCAAGACTCAATGAATTTTTCGTATTCAGAAAAAGTAGTACAGCTGCAGGAACAAGTGAGTCAATTCATGGAGGACTATATTTATCCAAATGAACATGTGTTTCGCAGTCAGCTTGTTGGTCAATCCAATAGATGGAGTGCAGTCCCACCTATAGTGGAAGAATTAAAAGTGAATGCTAAGGAGCAGGGCTTGTGGAATCTGTTTCTTCCAGATCACGAACAAGGTGCGGGTCTGACCAATTTGGAATACGCTCCGCTGTGTGAAATTATGGGAAGGTCTTTTTTAGCGCCTGAAATTTTTAATTGCAGTGCACCTGACACAGGCAATATGGAAGTGTTGGCGCGCTATGGTTCGGATGAGCAAAAGAAGCAGTGGCTGGAACCTTTATTGACAGGGGAAATTCGTTCTGCCTTCGCAATGACGGAAAAAGAAGTTGCTTCGAGTGATGCGACGAATATTGAGTCACGAATTGAGCGAGACGGCGATCAGTATATTTTAAGCGGAAGAAAATGGTGGACATCAGGTGCAGGTGATCCACGTTGTAAAGTGATGATTTTTATGGGGAAAAGTAATCCGGATGCCCCTAAGCATGAACAGCAGTCAATGATTTTAGTGCCAATGGATGCAGAAGGTGTAACTGTCAAAAGAATGCTTCCTGTTTTTGGTTACGATGATGCACCGCATGGTCACGCTGAAATTCATTTTGATAATGTCAGGGTCCCCGTAACGAATATGTTGTGGGGGGAAGGAAAAGGATTCGCTATTGCGCAGGGCAGATTGGGACCAGGCAGAATCCATCATTGCATGCGTTTGATCGGAGCAGCTGAACGCGCAATTGAATTAATGTGTAAACGGGCGTCAGAACGAGAAACGTTTGGCAGAAAGATTGCCGACCATGGTGTAGTGCAACAATGGATTGCGGAATCCCGTATGGATATTGAGCAGGCACGTTTGTTGACGTTAAAGGCGGCTTATATGATGGATACGGTTGGAAACAAAGTCGCAAAAGCAGAGATTGCCATGATCAAAGTGGTAGCGCCAAATATGGCTTTGCGAGTCATCGATCGTGCGATTCAAGCATTTGGCGGAGCAGGAGTCAGTGATGATTTCCCGCTCGCTTACCAGTATGCGGGTGCGCGAACACTGCGGATCGCAGACGGTCCGGATGAAGTGCATGCGCGACAGATTGCACGATTGGAATTGAAAAAGTACAGACAAAGGGGAGAAGAACTATGAGCATTTTGGATTTATTCGCATTGACAGGTAAAACAGCGATTGTCACTGGAGGAGCTCGCGGGTTAGGCGCCCAGATTGCAGAGGCATTTGCAGAAGCGGGAGCTAATGTGGTCATTTGTTCACGTAACGCCGAAGCGTGTGATGAGATGAGTAAGAAGTTAAAAGGGATGGGCGTCGATTCCATCGCGTTGCCGTGCGATGTGACACAGCCTGAAGATGTAAAGAGAGTAGTGGAGCAGACTGTCAGACATTTTGGCACGATTGATATTCTGGTTAATAATAGCGGGGCAAGCTGGGCGGCACCGACTGAGGATATGCCGTTGGAAGCTTGGCGAAAGGTGATGGATGTTAATGTCACAGGAACTTTCCTGATGAGTCAAGAAGTGGGGAAAGTCATGATTGGTCAGCGAAGTGGAAAAATTATTAATATCGCTTCGATTGCAGGGTTTGGAGGAACGCCGCCGTTTATGCAGACGATTGGTTATAATACGAGTAAAGGCGCGATCATGACGCTGACGAAAGATATGGCGGTCAAATGGGGACAGCATCAAGTGAATGTCAATGCGATCGCACCAGGGTTTTTCCCGACAAAAATGTCGAAGGTTTTGATTGAGCATGGAGAGAAAATGATCATGCAAAGTACGCCACTCGGCAGGCTTGGAAATGATTCAGACTTAAAAGGTGCTGCACTGTTTCTGGCATCCAAAGCGTCTGATTATGTAACGGGCGATATTTTGACAGTTGATGGCGGAGCACATGCTTTTTGACTTTTATCCTCATTCGCCCCGTCCCGATAAAGGAAGATTTGCATCAAAATAATGTGCTATAGTATGTAAAAACGACATTATGAGGACTGGGGAATTGAAATGAAAGAAAAAATTACGCAAGCAAGTATTTTATTATTTGAGCAAAAAGGATTCAGCCAAACGTCGATTCAAGACATTGTGGATTCGATCGGTGTGACAAAAGGAACGTTCTACTACTATTTTACAAGTAAAGAACAATTATTGATGGAAATTCATTTAGATTATATTTCAGACTTGTTGAATCGGCAACAGTCGATCATGGAAAATGAGAAATTAACCTACCAAGAGAAATTAGAAAAAGTGATCGTTTTATTGATCGCAGATATTCAAGATAAAGGTCCGAGCGGGCGGGTCTTTTTCCGTGAGATGCGGCATCTTGTAGAAGAAAATGTAGAAACGATTGACAAACAGCGGGATTTATTTCGCTTGAATATTGAACAGTTGGTTGCGGATGGGATACAAGCCGGTGAATTCCGTCCAGAGTTACGCGCAGATATTGTGGCATTCGGAGTTCTTGGGATGGCGAATTATAGTTATAACTGGTTTAATCCTTCGGGCGAAATTTCCGCAGAGCAACTGAGCAAACTCTTTTCAATGATTTTATTCGATGGGATTAAGAAACCCTAAGCTGATTCTGTCAGCATGTAAGTAACATACCTACTGGTTAGTATGGAGGAGGAGTTAGTATGAGCGATGCTACTACAATTGAAGTTCGAACAGGGGAAGAATTGAACAGGGAAATGCTGCAGACATTTATTCAACAGCAAATTCCACAGGCTCCAAAAGGAGAGTTACAGATTCGCCAATTCAGTGCAGGGCATTCCAACTTAACGTATCTCCTGCAAATTGCGGATTGGGAAGCCGTGTTAAGAAGGCCGCCACTAGGACCGGTAGCACCGAAAGCTCATGATATGGAAAGGGAGTATACGATTTTATCCAGCTTGCATCCGTACTTCCAGCCAGCACCAAAGCCTTATCTGTTTTCAGATGATGAAAGTATTGTCGGCAGCCCGTTCTTCATCATGGAACGTAGGAAAGGAATCGTCCTGGATACCAAGTTTCCGAATGAGGTAACGTATACTCCTGAGCTCGGACGGAAAATATCACAACTCATGGTGGAACAGCTCGTTCATTTGCATCAAGTAGATTACAAGAAGACGAAACTTGCAGACATGGTGAAACCAGAAGGCTTTATGCAACGCCAATTGTCGGGGTGGATCGGACGGTATGAGCGAGCGAAAACAGATGAGGTTCGAGGTGTTGCGGAGTTGACGGACTACTTGACGAAAAATGTACCGAACTCTGCTGCACCGACAATTATTCACTATGATTATAAATTGAACAATGCGATGTTTTCGCACGACTTTTCAGAGATGACCGGGTTGTTTGATTGGGAAATGACAACGGTTGGTGATCCATTGGCAGATGTCGGTGCAGCGATGAGTTATTGGATTCAGCCAAACGATCCTGATCTTTTGAAGAAGGGGCTGGGGGCTCCTCCCGTTACTGTGCTGGATGGATTCTTTACGAGAGATGAGTTTATTCAAATGTATGCAGATAAAAGTGGCAGAGATGTGGGGTCGATCGACTATTACTTGACGTTCGCTTATTTCAAGTTGGCGGTGATTTGTCAGCAGATTTATTACAGGTACCGTAAAGGGCAGACGACTGATCAGCGCTTCGCCAAGTTTAATGTTTTTGTCGAGAATTTAATTCAGTATGCGCTGATCACTGCGAAAAAATAAGGGGCGAAATAATGAAAGTTCACGTACTTTTGAAGAAGGAAGAACTGGACGAAGCGCTACTGGATGCTTCAAAAACAGTCGTCGTGTTCGATATTTTATTGGCAACATCCACGATATCTGCCTGTCTGTCTTTTGGCGCGCGTGCTGTCGTTCCCGCTGAAACAGCTGAAGAGGCGCAGCTGATTGCACAAAAACGACAAGATGAAGCGGTTTGTTTGGCCGGTGAATCGAACGGCTTACCGATTACAGGATTTGTCTACCCGCTTCCGCTGGCGCTTCAGCACGAAGTAAAAGGGAAAACGCTTATTTTAGTAACTACTAACGGAACGGTCGCGATTCGAAAAGCCGCGAAGGCGGGGAAAGTTTGGATTGCATCTTTGCTGAACAGTGAAACAGTGGCACGAAAAGTATCGGAAGAATACAAAGACGAAACAATTTTGCTCGTTTGTGCAGGGTCAAATAATAAGTTTTGTTTGGAGGACTTTTACGGTGCGGGTTATTTTCTGTCGCAGTTAGCCGTGAAAACGGGAGGAGCAGCACTTGAATTGACCGACAGTGCGCGGGCTGCAAATTTATTCTACGAAAGTCAAAGCAGCAATAGCCTGTCCATATTGAAAAACACCCGCGTTGGAGAGTCGTTGATGAATATGGAGTTCGAAAGGGAACTTCATTTCGTCAGTCAGAAGAGCCTGATAGAAACAGCACCTTATTTATTTGAAAATGAAATAGTTTGCGATAGTTTTGTAAGCGCATACAGATCTTGAGGAGTGAAAAGAATGAAACATACCGCGCATTTTGACTATTGGCCGAAAAGAGTTGCGAAGACACTTACAGTTCCCGAGACGACAATTTACGATAATTTGGCGATCACAGCGAAGAAGTATCCGAACAAATCAGCCTATGAATTTTATGGCGGATCTGCAACGTACGGTGAATTATTAGGTGAAGTGGATCAAGTCGCCGGTTATTTGGAACATCACTGCCAAGTAAAAAAAGGGGATCGGGTATTGCTGCTTATGCAAAATTCCCCTCAATTTCTGATCAGCCTATTTGCCATCCTGCGGGTACGGGCAGTCGCTGTGGCGATCAATCCGATGAGCACGACGGAAGATCTGCAGTTTTTCTTGGAAGACGGAGAAATCCATTTGGCGTTCGTCGGGCAAGAACTTTATCCGAAAATCGAGCCGCTTATCGGCACAACGATGCTTAAAACTGTGATAAGTACAGCCTACTCGGAGTATATAATAGAAGAAAGAGCCTTGGGTATCATCCCGGACGTGGTGAAGGCACCCGTACAGCAATTAGCGAAGACCATCTCCTGGAAAGCCGCATTGAATTCCGGAAGCACACCGTCAGCTTACAAGGGGAAAAGTGACGATATGGCGATGATCCCTTACACATCCGGAACGACGGGTACACCAAAAGGATGTATCCATACCAATCGTACCATTCAGGCTAATACGACGGGTTCCTATCACTGGATGACGATGAGCCCTGATACTGTGACGTTGACCAGTTTGCCTCTATTCCATGTCACGGGACTTACGCACAGTGCTTTGAATCCTATTTTAGCAGGCAGTGAGATGATTATTCTGACGAGATGGGACCGTGACTATGCAATCAAAGCCATGGAGCATTTCAAAATTAGTCACTGGATTAATATCAGTACGATGCTCATCGATTTCCTTGCGAATCCGAAGCTAGCGGAATATGATATTTCGTCATTGGAATTGGTTGGCGGGGGAGGAGCCACGCTGCCTGTTGCTGTCGGAGAAAAATTGCGGCAATGGACCGGGCTTGACTATGTGGAGGGGTATGGATTATCCGAGACCATGTCGCACACGCATTTTAATCCTCCAAACCGGCCGAAACTTCAGTGTCTTGGCATCCCTGCATTTGGGGTCGATGCCCGAATTATTGATCCGGCAACCGGTGCCGAACTCGGGGCAGACGAAGAAGGCGAGCTGGTGGTCAATGCACCTCAGTTATTTAAAGGTTATTATCACAGGAAGGAAGAGACAAAAGCCAGCCACATAGAGCTTGGCGGCCAACAGTTTTTCCGTACAGGCGATATTGTGAGTATGGACGACGAAGGCTACTTCTATATGGTAGATCGAGTCAAGCGGATGATTAACGCGGCAGGTTATAAAGTATGGCCCACGGAAGTAGAATCCATCCTCTACAAGCATCCGGCGATTCAACAGGCATGTGTAGTCCGCTATCCGGATGAAGTGCGCGGTGAAACAGTCAAGGCGTTGATCATTCTTAACGAAGAATACAAAGGAAAAGTCACGGACGATGAAATCATTGAGTGGTCAAAAACTCAGATGGCAAGCTATAAGTATCCGCGAATTATTGAATTCCGCGACAGCTTCCCTACCACAAGCAGCGGAAAAATTTTATGGAGACAGCTGCAGGAAGCGTGAGTATTATTGAAGAATTGTTGATATATTTTCAGGCCAGCCCCCAATCAAAAATTTGATTGGGGGCTGCTTTCATTGAAGCTGAATTGAAAAAGTAGACTGAGCCAAACCCGTGTCAGTCTAAGCCAAACACATATCATACCAAACCAACTTCGCACATCTATGCCACTCACCTAACAAATCCTGCAACTGACATTCAAAAATGTACCACTCACCCAAATCCGGCTGACGTTTTATTCGCCAGTTCGTATACTAAAAGTACAAAGAGTGAACGAATGGAGGAAAACATAATGACTGTGGTCGAGGCGCAAGACGTTCGAAAATCATTTGGATCCTATGACGTATTGAAGGGAGTAGACTTTCAGGCAAATGAAGGGGAAATTGTGGCGGTCATTGGGAAAAACGGAGCGGGGAAGTCGACTTTTTTAGAGATGCTTATGACGATTCAAACACCGGACGCAGGAGGCATTCATCTATTCGGCAAGGAGTTGCATTGTCTTTCCATCAATGAAAAAGAGCAGCTGAGAAAACAAATTTCTGTCGTACTGCAGCCAACACAGTTTTATAAAACGATGAAAGTCTATGAACTGCTGAAACTATTTCAGTCCTATTATGATTCCACTAAAGATGTCAATCAGGTATTGGCGGAGTTTCATCTTGAACCGTATCGTCGAACCTATTTCGATAAGCTTTCGGGTGGGTGGAAGCAAATTGTCAGTTTGGCGATTGCGTTCATGTCGCAGCCTAGGCTGTTGATTTTGGATGAACCGACAACAGGGTTGGACCCTCATATGCGCAATATGCTGTGGAATTACATTACGGACTACAATAAAAGGATGGGTGGAACGGTCATTTTAACAACTCATAATATGGATGAAGTGGAGTTGTACTGTGATAAGGTGATGTTGCTTAACAATGGCATAGCAGAGGTGCTTGATACCACGGAACGGATTTTGGAGCGCGGTTATCGCTCAATTCATGAGTTTTATTTACAAAATGTGACGGTTTAAGGGAGAGATTAGACATGTTAGCTACACAACTAAAATACGATTTATTAATGTTTTGGAGAGAAATTTTCTATGTGGTGTTTACGATTGTCGTGCCGCCCGTATCGTATCTTTTCATGGGACAGTTATTCGGAGAAGCTACTTATGATGGAAGTTTGAATTATGCGGAGACTTATACACCATCATTCATTCTACTCATCGCGTTTGGAGTTATTTTTTTCGCTTTCGGATTTGAACAAGTAACGCACCGGACAACAGGCATCGAAAAGCGGATTACACTGACACCCGTGCCGAAGCGTATGCTTTTGTTGTCTGCTATTTTGAAATCCATTATTTTAACGAGTCTCGGCTATTTCCTTGTATTTTCTATTGGCGCATTGGTATATGACCTGCAATTTCATTTGATAGACTTTCTTGCTTCTTATGGATTTTTCATTGCAATGAACGCAGTACTTCTCGTCTTATCTTCAGCTATTTATTCATTTTTCACAAATCAAAATAGTGCACTTGTCTTCTCTATCGTTATTTTTCAACTAGTCATGATTTCAGGAGGCTTTACGATGCCGATAGAGTTGATGCCGAAATTCGTGCAAACAATTGCAGATTTCAATGTGATCTATCATATGAATCAACTTTTTATTGCGATATGGAATGGGCAGCTGGAATGGACAGGGGAAACGATTCTATCAGGTAGCTTCATTGCCATTGTCTTCGTACTCAGCTTGTGTATTCTTCGTCTGCAGCAATCGAAATAGTACAGACAATTTGGAAAGAAACGTTTACACTATTGTCGGGAGGGGTTTCTCGAAATGAAAGTTTTCTTGAATATCGATAGTGCAAATAAAGGGACAACAGTCTCCATTGAATGCGAAGAAATGAATCAATCGATCCAAGAAGTTTTGGACTTTTTAAAAGGACAGGAACTGGATTTTATCGTAGGTAAGGATGGAGAGATGCAGCATATCTTAAAACCGGCGGACATCCATTATTTTCACGCAACGTCATCTGGAGTTGCTGCCGTCACTGCAAATGGTTCCTTTCTAGTGAAAGAAAAACTATATGAATTGGAAGCCGTTTTACCATCAAGTCGTTTTATTCGGCTCTCTAAATCGGTCATTGCCAATCTCCATGAATTGAGCCGTTTCGAAGCTTCTTTTAACGGGACACTGGCAGTATACTTTAAATCTGGGACGAAAGAATATGTTTCAAGAACATACGTCAACGGGATCAAGGAAGCGCTTAAAATGAAAAGGAGGAGTAAGGAATGAACTCTTTTTTATTCCGCAGTATGATTGGTATTTTCTTTGGTGGTTTCCTGGCAGTCGTCATTACAAGTTTGGCCATATATGCAAGCGATCTTGAAACACTAAAAGCAGATGTGTTCGTCAAGAACGCTCTAGGCACAATTTTTTGTGGCTGGTTTTTCAGTGTCACCCCACTTTATTTTGAAAATGAAAGTTGGTCACTGCTGAAACAGACTTTGTATCACTTCATTACCGTGCTGATTCTTTACTTTATCACTGCTTTCGGTATCGGCTGGTTTACTTTTACGGCTAAGAGCTTTTTGACATTTACAGGTCTGTTTTTAGGACTGTACATTGCCAGCTGGATTGGATTTTATTTGTATTATGCAAATGAAGCGAAAAAGCTGAATGAAGAGTTGAAAGAGTGGTAAGCGTCTAATGAGCTGGTCTATGCTAAAATAATGGAAAATCGGTAGAAGGAGCGACTTATGAATATTTATCAATTCGAAGAGCATGTGAATCAGAAGATTGTGACCCGTGGTTGGAACTATTTTTGTGATGGTCGTGTCAGTTCTTCCCGTAAACGACAAGAAGGAACGTATACTTTCTTTATTTAGGGCAGTGAAAAATATGAAGTAACTGTAACCATAGGTGATGAGGGAACGATTTTGTTTTCATCATGCAACTGTCCGTATGACTATAGTTCTGTTTGTAAGCATGAGGTGGCAGCTTATTTTGAGCTGGCGGAACAATTGGATGGTAAGACTCCGCCTTCTGCCACACAATGGGTGGAGGTGACGGATGATCCTTTCACAGAAATGTTTCAGACGTTATCGAATGAAGTATTGATTGAGATCGTGAGAGATTTAACAGAACGAGATGAGGTATTGAAACGACGCTTATTGGCTGTTTATTCGAAGGGAGAGGGAGACGTCTAAGAGGGATTAAACAATTAGTGGATTCAATTATTGAGTTGTATGCGGGATGATCCAACGGCTTGGCGGGATAGCAAGCAACCTGAAAAACAAGCACTAATCCAAGACCTACTTATAATATATCCGAATAAACCAGCTTTTGAAGCCGAGTTAAGCAAGATTATATAACTTTAAATTCGGAATTATTAGTGCAATACATAATCTTATAATGATATACTATTCTTCATGACAAAGAAAAAGGGGTGTGTCATTTGCCGAATGGAATGGAAGAAATCAAGATTTCAGCGCCGGTGGATAGAGTGTGGAGATTTTTGGATGATATGAATCAATGGGCTCCGCTAATCCCGGGGTATATCGAACACGAAGTAGCCAATGAAAAGCAGTTCACCTGGAAGTTTCGTGCGGACCTTGGGATGATCCAAAAAAATATCGAGATGCAGGTTGATATTGCGGAACGGTCAGAGAACTCAAAAGTTGCTTTTAAACTCGAAGGACTGAATGAAAACTTGGAAGGCAACGGCTACTTTCAGCTGAATGAAGTTGATCGAGAGACGACAGATCTTATAGGCTACCTTGATATTTCGGGCAAGGGTATGATGGGGTCGGTTATGAATTCGATGATGAAAAGCTATGTGCCGCAAACTGTGCGCGATTTGACGGTGGCTGTAGGGGAAAAACTGCAAAATAGTTAACGATGATAGAAGAGGTTGTTGTGAAAGTCAGTGGCATCTGACTTTTATGACGACCTTTTTCTTTTAAGGGGGATCGTTGGTCTTAACCGCATCATAGCGTATCGGGGCAAATTATCATCTTGACCTTTACGTTAACGTAAATGCTACTATTTAGAAAATGATAGAAAGGAGGAGGTGAAGTGAAAACAATTCGGGAGACAGCGGATCTGTTTGATGTATCCACGCGGACGATCCGATACTACGAAGAGATTGGTTTGCTTTCGCCTGCCCGGTCAGAAGGAAATCAGCGCCTATATCCAGCTTCTGAACTTGTCAAATTAAAATTGATTGTTCGTGGAAAGAAATATGGCTTTTCATTGGAAGAGATTAAAGAAATGGTGTTGTTATTCGATAAAGACCGAACCGGGCGCAAACAGTTGGAACGGACAATTCAATACGGTAGACGGCGAATCGAAGAAGTTGAGTTGAAAATTCAGGAATTGGAAGAAATGAAGCGCGAAATGGAGCAGCTGCTTGTTGTATTCAATAGCAAATTGGAAAAATCGAAAGGGGATGAAGGGAATGAATAGTTCACAATTATTGTCTCGTAATGCACGGAAGTATCCGAAACACGAGGCAGTTGTCAGTAGGGAAAAGC
This sequence comes from Sporosarcina sp. FSL K6-3508, assembly GCF_038615825.1. Classification (NCBI taxonomy): domain Bacteria; kingdom Bacillati; phylum Bacillota; class Bacilli; order Caryophanales; family Caryophanaceae; genus Sporosarcina; species Sporosarcina sp. FSL K6-3508. The sequence goes on from NZ_CP152016.1 coordinate 740,463, forward strand.
AAATTACGTACAAAGAGCTGGATCGGCTTGTTAATCAATTTGGGAATGCGTTGCGGACACAAGGCGTAAAGAAAGGAGAAAAAGTAGCGTTGTTTTTACCGAACGTAGAAGAATTTGTGATCTCGTATTTTGCAGCACAGCGAATCGAGGCGATTGTAGTGCCGATTAACGTGAAGTTGACAGCACGGGAATTGGAATACATTCTTGAGCACGCGGACGTAAAAGTATTGATTGCACATGATTTAGTGTTTGAAGCAGCAAGTAAAATGAAAGCGCCTTCACTGAAGATTAAGACAGGTGGCGCAGTGGATGGTTGGTTTGATTTTCAAGATGTGCTGTCTCAAGGGGAAGAAACTACAATTTCGTGTAATTTGAAAGAAGACGATGAGTCCACCATTTTATATACATCCGGGACGACAGGTAGCCCGAAAGGTGTGTTATTTAGCTACCGAAATATCTTGACAGTTGCTTCAATGATTGCTGTGGAAATGGAATTCAAACCGGAGAGTCGCATCTTGCTGATGATGCCGCTCAGTCACTCAGCACCGCTTCACTTGTTTTTGATGGCAGGTATGCTTGTGGGATCCACACTTGTTATAACACCGACATTTACTCCGGATTTATTGATTGAAATGGTGGAACGAGAACGAACAACACACTTTTTTGGTGCACCTGTTGCATATATACTGACCGCAAGCAATCCAAAATTACAAGATGCAGACCTATCATCCATGAAATGGTGGGTATATGGTGGGGCTCCGCTGTCGGCTGAAGAAGTGAAAAAAGTGAAAATTGCATTCCGCTCGGACAATCTGGTCTGTGTTTATGGACTGACAGAGGCGGGACCGAGCGGGGCATTACTGCTGGCTGCTGAACATGATGCGAAGGCGGGAAGTATCGGGCGGCGTGCTCCGCTGCACACAGAGCTGCGAATTGTAAATGAATCAGGAAAAAATGTAATACCAGGTGAAGTAGGTGAGATCGTTCTCTTTGGTGAAGGAAATATGCTTGGCTATTACAAAAATGAGGAAGCGATACGGGAGACCTATTTTGACGGCTGGTTGCGGACTGGTGATATGGCGATGGAAGATGAAGATGGATTTTATTGGATTATTGGTCGAAAGAAAGATGTGATTTTATCAGGCGGGGTCAACATCTATCCGCAAGAAATTGAAGAACAAATCGTTCAATTTCCTAATATGAAGGAAGTTGCGGTAGTTGGTGTACCGCATCCTGAGTGGGGTGAGACGGTGAAGGTCGTATTTGCCGCTTCTGAAAGAATTGATGAGGAAGCGCTTAAAGGTTATTTGAAAGAACATTTGGCTTCATTCAAAATTCCGCGGATTTATGAACAAGTCGATGCGCTGCCTCGAAATGCTTCTGGGAAGATTCTAAAACAACCGTTGCGAGAAGGAGGAACTGTCGGATGAGAGTATTGGAGGAAACTGAACGTTATGAAGTGGAAAACTTTTTTGTTGGTGATGAAACATTGGAACTAATTTTACGTGAGCGACTGGATGGTCCGTTTCTTAAGTATGCATTACGTGAACTTCATTCATTCGGTGAAGCATGTGCGAATGATATTGAGCGAAGAGCTGTGCATACGGACAGAGAAGGGGAACCGCGTCTAATTCGTTACAATAAGTTTGGTGAAGAAGTATCGGAAGTGTGGGTCAATGAAGGGTATCGACAAACCGTACAGGAAACGTATGATACAGGGATTGTCGGCTATGTCCATAAAGAGATTCCCGAACTTGGACATAAGGGGAATTATACGTATAGCTTTGCACAAGGATTTCTGTTGTCTCATGCAGAGCCTGGTTTCTATTGTCCTGTAACGCTGACGATGGCAACTGCGTATTTATTGGATCATTTCGCGGATGACGAGGTAAAACAACTGTTTTTACCCCGTGTTTGCGCAACGGGTGAAATGCCTTTATTCGAAGGTGCTACATTTTTGACGGAGCGGCAAGGTGGGTCCGATGTAGGTGCAAATGTTGTCCGCGCGGTGAAAGAAGGAGAGCAGTATCGATTGTATGGAGAAAAGTATTTTGCTTCGAATGCCGGAATGGCAGGCGTGGTGATGGTCTTGGCTCGTATGGAAGGTACGCCTGAAGGGTCAAAAGGTTTGACGTTGTTTGCGGTACCTTGGCGCAAGAAAAACGGGGAGTTAAACGGAGTTCGTATTCGCAGACTCAAAGATAAACTGGGTGTGCGCGCTGTGCCGTCAGGTGAGGTGGAATTTGACGGGGCGATTGCCTATGTTGTAGGTGATCCGACGAAAGGTTTGGCTTATATGCTCGAAGCGCTTAATTTATCAAGAATCTGCAATGCGGTTGCATCTCTAGGCATCATGCGCAGAGCATTGCTGGAATCCAAGAGCTATGCAAGTCGTAGAAATGCATTCGGTCAACGTTTGACGGGTTATCCAATGGTGCGTGATACATTAGGAAAAATGTCGGCAAAATTACATGCGGAAACAATAACCGTTTTTGATTTCATTAAACTATATGAAAAAGTTACAGATGGAGAAGCGGATGAACGCGAGCAAGTGCTGAATCGACTTTTTATTGCATTGATTAAAAAGGAAACAGCGGAACAGGCAATTCACTTCTCTCATGAAGCAATCGAAATGCACGGCGGCAATGGCTATATAGAAGATTTTGTTACGCCGAGATTGCTACGGGATGCACAAGTGTTAACCGTTTGGGAAGGGACGGCAAATATTTTAGCGTTGGAATTAATTCGTTTGGTCACGAAATTCAAAGCTCATGACTTGTTTGTCGATGAGATGAAGAGCCGTTTGTCTGCATTAGAGGAATGCGGATTGACGCAAGTACTAGATAGAGAAATTGATAGTGTGCAGGAAGGATTGACTGCCTTTGCTTCCTATGATTATTCTTTGCAAACATTTGAAGCGAAAAGATGGATGAAACGCATGTCGGACGTATATGAAAGCGTCGTGAGTTTGGAGTGGGCTGCAAAGTATGGTAGGAAGTATGAGAAGTTAGCAGAGGTGTTCATGGAAGATACATGGGGGTTGCGTAAGTCAGGCGAACCGATGAAAACAGTGGAATGCTTTGAGGAATTAATCTGAAAAGCAAGACTGTATAAATGGAGGGCTGTCCAGGGAGTGATCTCCTGAACTGCCCTTCTTACTTTTGCATCATTTTGCTGTCGAAGATCATAAAGTGTCTATACACGATCATAAATTCCAGTCAACCGCTCATATCCTCCTGCCAAGCGATCATAGCAACTAGGAACTCGCTCATTAAACTGTGTATCGCGCTCATAAAAGGTTTCTTTCTACTGAATTGGGAAGGATGAACCGATCCCTCGTTACTGCTAACCATAGACTCATCGAACGACTCCGTTTCAGTTTACAAACATTCTAGTGTCAGCTATATCTGATCGTGCAAATGTCAGCCAAGGCGAGTTCTTTGACATCTGCATCTCCGAACGGTTGAAAATGGATAACTCGATTGTTTTTGTCGAATTCTAAGTAATAGCCATTATGCTGAATATTTTTTGATTGTTTCAATGTGATTTCGATAGGATCACCCATCATTAAATCGACGAGTATATGAATTAATTTCTTTTCGTCATAACATCTAGTCTCCCGATTCGATACATGCGAAGAGTCACAGCTGTTGCAAGGTCTAAACTTTCTTGATGACATAAAATATGCACCTCCTTCTCTCTTAGTGTATGTCGAAAAACGTGAGAGAACTGTGCCGTTTCATTTGATGAATTCAACGGCAAGGAGGTGCAACTGAATGTAAGCTTGCTCTACCAATTAACCATGCAGAAAATCAAGAAATAACTCTATTAATCCATTACCAATCCGCCATCCACAACAAGATTTTGTCCTGTGATGGCACGGCTGGAAGGAGAAGCGAAGAAAACAACCACATCGGCTACTTCTTCTGGAGTGACGACTCGCCCAATCGGTGTATTGGCTTTAATGATATCGAACACAGCATCCGGTGTAGCAGCGCTAGCATCTGTTTTCAGTAAAAGCCCACCTGACACCATATTGACGGTGATACCATCTGGTCCTAACTCTTTTGCCATGCTTCGCGTCATACCGAGCAAAGCGGCCTTACTCGTATTGTAATCGTGATAAGGCACGACAGGATTCTGCACCAAGTTTGTACCGATATTGATGATTCGACCAAACTGCAATCGTGTCATACCTTCCCGAGTTGCTTGAAGTGTATTCAGTGTTGCCCCCACAGAACCTTCCAACTGTTTATGATAATCCTGCCATTCAATTGCATCCAACTGTTTCCGATCATCGCCGTTGAAAGAAAAGTCGATTAATGCATTATTGACGATTGTCGTAATTGGTTGTCCGAAATGACGGTTAGCCTGTTCTACTAATAACTGCAGATCATCTAGATTCCGCACATCTGCCCGCAGTGCAATTGCTCGGTCACTGCCAATTTCATTCACAACTTGCTGAGCTTTATCACTATTTTTAAAGTAATTCACGACAACTTTTGAACCTGCTTCGCCAAATGCCTTCGCAGTTGCCGCGCCCAATCCTCTGCTTGCACCTGTCACCAATACTACTTGATCTTTCAATTCCAATCCATCCAGCTCCTTTTTTCATAGGTTTATACAAAAAAAGACCACTGAAAGTTAGCGGCCGCTGAAAAGAATGCCACTTCCCTCCGTCGGTATCAACCGAATCAGGTTCAAAGGGTCGGAGTTTTCTCCTCTCAGCCAATAGGCACCCCCAGTGATTTTGTTATGTATGTGTCTGTGAAGTATAGCATTAGGAACATTTTAATACTATGAATTACCATTCTTTTTCATAGTTTCATGCAAATATCTGAATCATTTGTTAAAATAAAATAAGGGTGAAGCACTGGCAAAGAACAGGAGGAGAAACGTATGAAAACGATCTACTCAACAAATTTGCAAGCGGTTTCAAATATTGAAGACGGAGCAACGTTAATGGTTGGCGGATTTGGACTGGTTGGGATACCAGAGCAGCTGATTCTGGCATTGGTAGAAACTGAAGTGAAAGATTTAACAATCATATCAAATAATTGTGGCGTGGATGATTGGGGACTTGGCTTGTTGCTGCAAAAGAAGCAGATCAAGAAAATGATTGGATCGTATGTTGGGGAGAATAAGGAATTTGAACGCCAGGTATTGGCAGGGGAAATTGAAGTCGAGCTGACACCGCAAGGAACGTTGGCTGAAAAGATACGTGCAGGCGGCGCGGGGATACCGGCTTTCTATACGCCTGCTGGAGTCGGGACACAGATTGCAGAAGGAAAAGAAGAGCGGGTCTTTGATGGCAAGGAGTATTTATTGGAGGAAGCTTTGCGTGCGGATTTCGCATTGATTCGGGCAGCGAAAGCCGATCGTTTGGGAAACTTGATCTACAATAAAACGGCGCAAAATTTTAACCCACTTATGGCGGCGGCAGCTAAATTTACAATTGCTGAGGCGGAAGAGATTGTAGATGTTGGAGCACTAGATCCTGCTCACATCCATACCCCAAGCATTTATGTGCAAGGCTTAATACAGGCAAAACAAGAAAAACGAATTGAGCGGCTGACGACTCGGCAGAAAGGGGAGGGAGCTTAATGAAACCAATTCATTTTAGAGAGCGTATTGCGAAAAGGGCAGAGCAGGAAATTAAAGACGGCGACTATGTCAATTTAGGCATTGGTATGCCAACACTTGTAGCGAACTATATTTCAGCTGATAAAACAGTCATTTTGCAGTCGGAAAATGGATTATTGGGCATTGGGCCGTATCCTTTAGAAGAAGATGTCGACCCTGATTTGATCAATGCTGGAAAAGAAACGGTATCAACGATTCCCGGATCTGCTTTCTTCTCGAGTGCCGAATCATTTGCGATGATCCGCGGCGGCCATGTGGATGTTGCGATTTTAGGCGCAATGGAAGTGTCTGAAACAGGAGATTTGGCCAATTGGATGATTCCAGGGAAAGTGATTAAAGGGATGGGTGGCGCGATGGATTTGGTTCATGGTGCCAAAAAAGTGATCATCATAATGGAACATGTTTCTAAAAGCGGTGAACCGAAGATTAAAAAGCGCTGTACTCTGCCGCTAACAGGAAAAGAAGTCGTGGATAAGATTATTACCGAACGAGCTTTAATTGAAGTGACTCCAAAAGGTTTAGTGCTGAAAGAAGTATTTGACGGTTTTACGGCAGAGGAAGTTATTGAATCAACGGAAGCTGATTTGATTCGGGGAGACAATTGTATAGGATGATAAGTGCTCTGTCTAATTTAGGCAGAGTTCTTTTATGGAAATAAGAAGGAGATTGTGTCAATCGACTGCCGATAATCAATAAATAACAGTAGCCGCTCGTAAAGCCTAGCTTTGAGCTCATAGGTCTTGCTTTGCCGCTCATAAAGCCTTGCTCTGTGCTCATACTTCCCGTCATCTCGCTCATAAGCCCTTTGCTTAAGCTCATACCCGCCATGACTAGCCGCTCATTAACCAACAACGCAATTCCCATAATATAATGCTACAATACATAACAACAATGCATCGAGGTGAACGACAAATGAAAATATTGCTCCTTATAAAAGACCCATTAGAAGCACAAGGCTTAAAATGGCTGCTGACATCACAATGGAACGACGTGGCGGTCGAAATAACAGACCAACCAAACGTACTGCGCACATTTCAAGACGCTTACTTATACATCATCGACATGGACTTCATCAGCAAAGAAGACGTCGACTTGCCTGCTCATGCACTCTGGCTTGGCATTTCTTCAGACCGCACATTTCAGACGGTCTATCAGGCACTTACGCTAAAAGCCGAAGACGTGCTGTTCCGTCCGTTCCCACCTGAACGCCTGCTGAAACAAGTCCAGCAAATCCGTTTTCATTGGCGCAATGAAAAAACGGATCGTGAACAGCCGCTTGCACAGCAGCAAAACAGTGTATCCTATGAGGATTTACTCATCCGAGACACGATACCACAACAGCCGATTTGTATGAGCCTGCTTGCGATATCCGATTTAGAAGCGTTGGATATCCTCGTTGAAAAATTGAAGCGCTATGATTTTCCGGCGGCATTTCAAGTGTTTCCGTTTTCGGATCATGTACTGGTCATTCATCGGTTGAGCGAAATGCAGCCATTGCATGAAGCGTATCGAGTGTTTTTTTCACAATGGAAGGGTCAATCGGAAGCTTTGCTGACGATTTATCTATATATAGCGGATGAAGAAATAAGCTATCGTGCGTTCTACAAAAAAATGCGCCTGTTCCATGAGCGAATTTTCTATGACGGCTATGATATTCTTACGCAAGTTGAAGAAGATTTTCAATGGAAGGAACTCGACCCATTTTTGTCGCCGATTGATCAGCAAAAGTGGATTGAAATGCTGGAGAAGCAGCAACTGACGAATATTCGTGAATGGTTGGAGTACGACTTTCTGACTTTGGAACCGCCATATCCGAACCCTGGGATGGTGCGCGTGCGGCTAACGAGTATTTTAGCGCAGATGCGTCGGTATATGATGGCGAACTCCTTACAGTCTTCAAAATTAGAACAGGCATATCATGCTCTGTTTAATAAAACGATTCAAGAACCGGTTATGTATCATATTATTCAATCCTTCATTACGTTTAGCGGCGAATTGATTCGGACATCCAGTGACCTGTACACTTCTCAAGACTTCGATGAGAAGGTAAGAGAGCGGATTTTAATGAATTATTGGGATTCTTCTTGGAACTTAGCTGCCTGCGCGGAAGAAATGAAAATCCATAAAAGTACGCTCAGCCGGAAATATGCGAAAGAAGCAGGACAGTCGTTCCGAGATACATTGCTTGGCATCCGAATTGAACAAGCGCAGCGTTTATTGAAAGAAACGGATTTAACCATCTCTGAAGTAGCGGAAACATCAGGCTTTTCTCATCCTGCTTACTTTAGTAAACGTTTTAAAGAAGCGGTAGGCCGAACGCCTAATGAATACCGCCAATCATAGGAATGCTCAAAGAATATTGAAAATTAATTATATGAGGCAACAATAAAATGCAATTGAAAACGGTTTCCTTTAAATATTGTAAATATAATATAAAATAATCAATAAAATATAACGTAATTAACGTTTTACAGCTAGTATACTAAGAGTAACTTATGAGGAGGTATTTAAAATGACAAGTACACAAACAAATATAGCAGCAGAAAAAGTGATTCAATATACAGGTACTGAACTTAATACGAAAGGATGGCAGCAAGAGGCAGCTCTTCGCATGCTGATGAACAACTTGCACCCAGATGTGGCAGAACATCCCGACAAATTGGTCGTTTACGGAGGAATCGGTAAAGCGGCGCGTAACTGGGAGAGCTTTGATGCGATCGTTCGTTCATTGAAAGAATTAGAGAATGACGAAACGTTGCTTGTTCAATCAGGTAAGCCTGTAGTTGTTTTCAAAACTCATGAAAATGCACCTCGCGTATTGATCGCAAACTCTAATATCGTACCAGCGTATGCAAACTGGGATACATTCCACGAGCTAGATAAAAAAGGCTTGATGATGTATGGACAGATGACAGCGGGCAGCTGGATTTATATTGGTTCTCAAGGAATTGTTCAAGGAACATATGAAACATTTGCTGAGCTTGCAAACCAACACTTTGGCGGCTCACTGAAAGGAACGATTACGTTGACTGCCGGTCTAGGCGGCATGGGTGGTGCTCAGCCTCTAGCAGTTACAATGGCTGGCGGAGTTTGTATCGGAATCGATGTAGACGAAACACGTATCGATCGCCGTATCGAAACTCGTTACACAGACGTGAAGACAGATTCATTGGATGAAGCGATTCGTATTGCAGAAGAAGCGAAAGCAGAAGGCAAAGCACTTTCTATCGGTCTAGTAGGAAATGCAGCCGATCTATTACCAGAAATGCTTTCTCGTGGATTTATTCCTGAAGTATTGACTGACCAAACATCTGCTCACGATCCACTGAACGGCTATGTTCCATCTAAAATGTCTATGGAGGATGCAGCGAAACTTCGTGAATCTGATCCAGAAGAATATGTACGTCTATCGAAAAAAGCTATGGCTCAGCACGTAGCAGCTATGGTTGAGATGATGGATAAAGGTGCAATTACATTTGATTATGGTAACAATATTCGCCAGGTGGCAAAAGATGAAGGCGTTGAACGCGCATTTGACTTCCCAGGATTCGTTCCGGCGTATATCCGTCCGCAATTCTGCGAAGGTAAAGGGCCTTTCCGCTGGGTAGCTCTATCTGGAGATCCAGAAGATATCCGCAAAACAGACGAAGTGATCTTGCGTGAATTCAGCTACAATAAGCATCTTTGCAATTGGATCAAAATGGCACAAGAAAAGATTCAATTCCAAGGACTGCCTTCCCGTATTTGCTGGTTGGGTTACGGAGAACGTGCTCGTTTCGGTAAAATCATCAATGACATGGTGGCAAGCGGCGAATTAAGCGCACCGATCGTTATCGGCCGTGACCACTTGGATTCAGGTTCTGTAGCTTCACCAAACCGTGAAACAGAGTCAATGAAAGATGGTTCAGACGTAGTATCTGACTGGCCAATCCTTAACGCTATGATCAATGCTGTCGGCGGGGCAACTTGGGTTTCTCTTCACCACGGCGGTGGCGTAGGTATGGGTTATTCCCAGCACTCCGGAGTGGTTATCGTAGCGGACGGAACGAAAGAAGCAGAAGCACGTCTAGAGCGCGTATTGACAACGGATCCAGGAATGGGTGTAGTACGTCACGCGGATGCAGGCTATGATATCGCAATTCAAACAGCAAAGGAAAAAGGAATCAAAATCCCGATGTTGGAAGGTGGAAATTAATTGAAACCTGTATGGATTAAACATGCAAAAGAACTAGCAACAATTTCAGGTGAAAATGGACCGCGTAAAGGGAAAGACATGTCGAATCTTTCCATCATTGAGGATGGAAGCGTGTGGATTGAAGATGGCAAAATCGCGGCTGTCGGTACAACGGAAGAGTTGGAAAAACAGTATGCAAGTCGTGCAAATGAAGCAGATATTGTGGATGCAACGGGACGCCTGGTTACGCCAGGCCTCGTCGATCCTCATACACATATTGTCTATGGCGGAAGCCGTGAAAAGGAATTTGAAATGCGTCTTGAAGGTGCAACATATATGGACATCATGAATGCCGGTGGTGGGATTCACGCTACTTCCCGCATGACACGTGAAGCGACAGAAGATGAACTGGTGGAACAAGCATCCCGTCGTTTGGATTCATTCGCAAAGCATGGAGTTACGACGGTTGAAGGAAAAAGTGGATACGGACTCGATTTAGAGACGGAACTGAAGCAATTGCGTGCAGCGAAACGTCTCAATGAACAGCATGCGCTGGAAATCGTGCCTACTTTCATGGGCGCTCACGCCGTGCCAAGAGAGTATAAAGGCAATGAAGATGCATTCGTTGATTTAGTCATTGATGAAATGCTTCCTGTTGTCGCAGAAGAAAAATTGGCAGTATTCAATGATGTGTTCTGTGAAAAGGATGTTTTCACTCCGGAGCAATCTGAACGAATTTTAGAAGCCGGTAAAAAGCACGGCTTAACTCCTAAAATTCATGCGGATGAAATTGCATCATACGGCGGCGCAGAACTGGCTGCAAAAGTCGGAGCTATTTCCGCGGAGCATTTATTGAAAGCTTCCGATCAAGGAATTGAAGATATGGCGAAGGCTGGAGTGATTGCGTGCCTGCTACCTGCAACTGCATTATTCCTTCGTGAAGAAGCAGCAAAAGGACGACAGATGATCGACTCGGGGATGGCAGTCGCCATTTCCACTGATTGCAATCCGGGATCCTCTCCGACCACTTCCATGCCACTTGTTATGAACTTGGCTTGCATTTCGATGCGCATGACGCCTGCAGAAGCGTTAGTTGCCACAACGATCAACGCAGCGAGCGCGATTAAAGTAGAAGACCGTGCGGGTTCATTGGAAGTTGGCAAACAAGGCGATGTCGTGATGTGGGATATTGGGAGCTATCAGGAGTTGCAATATCTATTCGGTGTGAATCATGTAGATAAAGTATGGAAAAAAGGTCAATTAATCGTTGGCTGACTTATAGAAACTGTGAAAGAACGTCTCAACACGACGTTCTTTTACAACGTTTCTGAGTGCATAGACATCTTAGAGGGGTGAACAGAATGGAGCAATTGAAGGAAAGAGCAACGAGTAAAACAAATACAGGTATTTGGAAGTTTTTTGTCTATAGTGCGATTGGTGCGTTTATGTTTTTTGTGCCTGTAACAATCAACGGCAACAATTCGATTATGCTGGACCATATCGTGACTTGGTTTCAGACGAATGTAAGCGCTGTCCTACCGTATTATGCATTACTCATTTTGATTGCTGGAGCCGCTTATCCGTTTATTTCAGGAACGTGGAAGAAATCAACAGTGGATATCGTATTTTCGTTCTTTAAAGTAATCGGACTTGTAGTAGGTATTCTTCTCATATTCAATATTGGACCAGCCTGGTTATTCGAACCGGATATGGGCCCCTTCCTATTGAATAAACTCGTGATTCCAGTTGGATTGCTAGTCCCAATTGGAGCGGCGTTTCTTGCGTTGCTTGTTAGTTATGGATTGTTGGAGTTTATTGGTGTGCTGATGCAGCCAGTTATGCGTCCGCTTTGGAGAACACCAGGACGTTCCGCAGTCGACGCTGTTGCTTCATTTGTAGGTTCATACTCACTCGGACTGCTCATTACGAATCGTGTATATAAAGAGGGGAAATATACTGCGAAAGAAGCGGCGATTATTGCGACAGGATTCTCCACGGTGTCTGCGACATTCATGGTAGTCGTAGCAAAAACACTCGACATTATGAGCATGTGGAATTTATATTTCTGGCTTACGCTTGTCGTCACTTTCATCGTAACAGGGATTACGGTGCGTATTTGGCCGCTTGCTTCCATGAAGGATGAGTATTATGAAGGTTCTACACCGCAACCAGAGATGAAACCGGAAGGCAGTCGTTTCGCAGCAGCTTGGGACGAAGCAATGGAAACGGTTTCTTCAGCTCCTGGACTCGTAAAAAATATCTGGATTAATGTGAAGGACGGATTGATGATGGCGATGGCGATTTTGCCTTCCATTCTATCTATAGGGCTATTAGGTCTTGTGCTAGCGGAATATACACCGGTATTTGACTGGATCGGTTATATTTTCTATCCGTTCACTTATTTGATGCAAGTTCCTGAACCGATGTTAGTTGCAAAAGCAAGTGCACTTGGAATTGCCGAAATGTTCTTACCGGCATCGCTCGTTGTACAGTCTGCTTTGATTTCAAAGTTCATTGTAGGCGTTGTGTCGGTGTCTGGGATCATCTTCTTCTCTGCGCTTGTTCCTTGTATCGTCGCGACTGAGATTCCGATTTCCATTCCCAAGTTGGTTATCATTTGGATTCAGCGTGTTATTTTAACAATCATCATTGTCACGCCGCTTGCGTTTTTACTACTATAAATAAAATAGAGCCCCTTCATCATTATGATGGAGGGGTTGATTTTGTATTTTTGGAAAACCGTCATGAGGTTGGTCGTTGTTCCATGTTTAGGAAGAAATGAAGTGGGTAGGCAGGGTTTAAGGGATAAAATCTGCCCTATCTTTATAAGTAGGAAGGAGGTGTGATGTTGGAAAAATGGAAAATAGTTTTTATGACATTATTTTTAATTGGAATGGCACCTATTGTAATGCATGCCGAAGAAAATGAAGCAGAACAGGAACCGAAGCAAAGAAAAGGGATCATATCGGGTGTTGTGGATGTGGTGGCAGATACGGTATCCTCTGCCGGTAATGTGGTAAATGAAACAGTCGAGATGACAGGTAAAACCGTCCAACAAACGGTTGAATTTACAGAAGATACTGTTAAAAGTGTAGCGGAACCACCTGCTGAAAAGCCTGTAAAGCAAATCGTTGAAAGGACTGCAGAGTTTGTACAGGGCACTGTGGAAAATACGATACCAGTTGTGAATCAAACAACTGAAACTGTCCGAGAGACTGCTGGAAACGTGACTGAGATCACTGAAGAAGTACCCATCGTTTCACATGCTAATCCTGTGGTAGAAGAGACAGTCGATTTTACCTCAACTACAGCAGACCGTACAGTCAATCTCGTGAACGAATCGGTCAACACAGTGACAGCATCAACTGACAAACCCATTAAGCGGGTAGTGGAAGATACCGCCGACTTTATAAGCGAAACGGTCAACGGTACAGTACCGATTGTAGAGGAAACAACGGAAATGGTACAAGGAATCGTACAAGACGTTGCGCGAGTAACGGAAGAGTTGCCGGAGTTGCCTGTTGTGACACCTGTCGTCGACCAAACGACAGAACTAATGAAGGATACCGTCGATACTGTTAAAGGTACAACGGATCAAACAGTCTCTGAAACAGTCGATGCAGTGGTTGGTACAATACAGAAACCAGATGAAATTGTAATGGAGAAAGAGCCTGAATTTCCTTCTGAAGTGATAACCTCCGAAAAGCAGAATACGGAGATTGCGAGAGTTCCGTCCGTTCCTTTGAATAAGTCTAATTTTAATTCGAAAAAAGAGCCTGATGATCTTGAACTAGAAGTAGAATCTGAAGATATTCAGAAGGAAGCGATCAATTCATCTTTGAAATCTGATGGGTTGCACGAGGCGTCCAAAGCTGCAGATTTAATGCACAAACTATATGTATCTAGGCAATTCATGGAACAACAAGAACGCACGCCTGTTGGTTCAAACTCTTCATATAAGATGAACTTGCCTGGACAGTATGAGGGAAACGGCAAAAATTTGAATCGATCTGTGACAAAGAATGTGAAAGCAGCACCTTTTGAAGCTTTCATTACGACGGGTTCTTCATCAATCACCACAACATCTTCTTCTGTAAGTAGTTCACATGTAAATATAAGTGCAGACTTGTCGAGCGAATACTTAGTGAATGTTCAATTGGTCAGCAATCGCTGGTATTTGGAAAGCACAATCGGTAAATTGCAATGGGTCCATGAACCACCTGGGCAACCGCCCAAACAGCTCCTTTTTTATACGTTAGCGTTTAACTAATAAAAAAGGAGAGAATTATTATGAAAACAAATTGGATGAAACAAGTCGGAATCACATTCGTTGTCGGAGCATCGATATATTTATTCCCATCTGCAGGACAGGCAAATGAAACAGACGAATCTACGGACACTGCCTTAGAGGTCAATGATCAGAATGAAGCAAAGCCGCTCCTTGACGTTCATTTAGAAGATGTACCAGTTGTCGGTGATGTGAAAGTTCAAATTCCTTCGTCTGAAACAGGTGAACAATCTGTTGCGAAAGTACAGGTTAGCGAAGGTATCGTTGATAATCTGGAAGTGGATGTAGCACCTGTGAAAAAGGTTGACCAACAGGAAACAACGCAAGAAAAGAAGGCTGTTGCTACTGTGAATTTGTCGACACCTGTTACAGATGATGTAGAGGTTGACGTAATCGCTGAAGAAAAAACACAGCAATTAGATACGTCTGAAACCTCTACTGCAATCACGAATGTCACTGCGGATGATTTGCCAATCGTTGGAGAAACGGAAGTTGGCATAGCAGAGAAGAAACACCAAACGACAGATGAAGCCACTTCATACGATGGCGGTGTAGTGGAAGTGAATATCGAAAAGGTACCCGTAGCGGAGGAAACGCATGTCGGCGTGCTCGACAAACATGTGGAGAAGACGGATGATTCCTATACAGAAAAAGGAGGGGTAGTGCAGGCGGATTTAGAAGCACCCGGTTTACTGGATGACACCCATGTAGGGATCTTGGATTCCCACGTTGTAAAAGGTGAAGACTCATCTATCTATAATGGTGGTGTATTAGAAGCGACAATCGAAAAAGCTCCGGTCTTAGACGAAACACATGTAGGAGTTTTAGACCAACATGTGAAGCAGACTGAAGACGGCATCACAAGTGATCGTGGAGTAGTCGAAGCAGATGTAGCGACGCCAGGTTTGCTGGACGACACCCATGTAGGGGTCTTGGATTCTCATGTTGTAAAAGCTGAAAACTCATCTTCATTCGATCGCGGCATAGTGGAGGCGACGATCGAAAAAGCTCCAATCTTGGATGAAACGCATGTAGGAGTGTTAGATCAGCATGTGAAAAAAGATGAAGATTCCTTTTCACTTGATCAGGGCATTGTAAACACTATTGTGACGAACC
This sequence comes from Sporosarcina sp. FSL K6-3508, assembly GCF_038615825.1. Taxonomy (NCBI): domain Bacteria; kingdom Bacillati; phylum Bacillota; class Bacilli; order Caryophanales; family Caryophanaceae; genus Sporosarcina; species Sporosarcina sp. FSL K6-3508. The sequence continues at coordinate 755,684 of NZ_CP152016.1, forward strand.
TTCCAATTGTCGGCGATCTGTCTATCGGTGTTTTAGACTATCACGAAAGAGAAATGGAAAACCAATCTTCTCTTTCCACAGGCTTAGCTCAGATTGGGTTAAATGGTACGCTTTTAAAAGATACGGCTGTAAATATTCTAAGAAAACAAGAACAAACGACAGAAGACGGAACCTATACAAAACAAAGCGGCATCACGTTGGGCGTAACTTTACCTATTCTAGGTGAAGTGCAAGCAGATATCTTGTCTAATGAAACGTTCACATCAATAGCTATCGTTTCCCCAACCACTCAGCCTGGAACAAATCCTGATGAAAGTCCAAACGACGACAGTAACGGTACAACGGAACCTGATGATAATGATGGACAGCCAGGAACGTCTCCAGAAGATAGAGATGAAAATCCAGCTCTCCCTGTGGTGGATAACGAAGAAAATGACGGCACCAATTCGAATGAAGGGAATGGAGAAACTACTCCAATCCCGGATTCGAACGATACCACGCCGCCGATTGTAGACGTTCCTGAAGAAAATGGGAATTCCAAGCAAGAGAATAACAACTTCGATTCGAATAGTGAAGAACAGCCGAATGGTATGTGGGGAGACAATGGTTCGGTTAAACAGCCAAACGCCGACAATTCTGATGGATCAGTGAATCCGAATCATCTGAATGCTGCTGGATGGTTGGCACAGACGCCTGCAAAACACAATCAATTATTCGACGCCAATATAGTTGGAACAAATGATAGATCCAACCAATTAGCCGGACAGCCAGTTGCATCTAATTCATTTGAACAATTGCCAACAACAGGAGGATTTTTGGATCCTGCCCTTACAGCTATCTTGGCTCTGTTCTTAATGATCGGCGGTTTTACAGCACGACAATGGGCGCTGAGCAAAAATGAGTGAGCGTGGAGCAATAAAGAAAGGCTCATTTGTCAAGTGGATAGCAAACATCTTGATTATTGCGGGAGCGGCGACTTTGTTACTGCTCATTTCGGGAGTACATTCAAATAAAAAGCAGCAATCAGAACGATTAAATGCTTTTGCTGCGATGAAAGCGGAAGCAGCGAATTCTTCCGACATACATCCTGCATTACCAAATGGTACTTTGGATCCGAAACTTGAAGGAATCGAAGGCATTTTGGATATCCCGCAAATCGACTTGGAAGCCCCCGTGCTGTTAGGAGCTGATGAGCAGACATTGTCAGAAGGTTTAGGTGCTATTGAAAACATGGATCAACCAGGCGTGATCGACGGCAGTTATGCGATTGCAGGCCATCAATCGCATGTATTCGGAAAGTACTTCAACCGGCTTCATGAAATGGAAGCGGGTCAGGAGTTCACTTATGAAACTTTGGACGGAATACAGCGTTACAAAGTATTTGACATTCAAATTGTCAAGCCGGAGAAGGTGGAAATTTTAGATAGTCAAAATGGAATTGCATTGTTGTCATTAATCACGTGCTACCCAGAACGATCCAATGAATATCGGCTTATTGTGCAAGCGAAACGTATACAATAACAATCGGAAAATCCTTCAATCTATTATGGTTGAAGGATTTTCTGTATGTTGACCACTCAGTTAAACTTGTATATCTGTCTGTCTTCAAAAGACTCAGGAAATTAATAGATTATGATATACTTTGCCTAGAATAGAAAGGGGGAAGTAGGATGACGCCTAAAAACTCAGACCGTTTTATCGTCGCGTATAATCGTATTGATAAGTCCTTAGTAAAACTAACAGGCATGCCAAATCATTTTTCGTTTTCCCGAAGAATTGACAAAGCAAAAGAGAAAAATGCGCTGATTCGACATTATGAAGAGGAGTTGCGGGAGTTCGGGAGTTTGCGGAATGCAATTATACATAATCGGACAGGGTTGAATTATGCGATTGCGGAGCCCCATGACGTGATCGTAGAAATGATTGAAATGATCGAGAAAAAATTGTCTAATCCTATGACAGTGAAGGATCTCTTCAGTAGAAAAGTACATACGTTACAAGCGAAGGAGTCGTTGGCAACGGGGTTAAAGATGGTAAGAGAGAAGAAATTCAACCAAATACCGATCTATCAAAAAGGCAGGTTCATCGGGTTGATTACCGCTAATGGAATTATGAATTGGCTGGCGGATCAAAAACACGAAGACATTTCCCGGGAAATACCGACATTATACGATGTTTATAATCACGAAAAACGTAAAAACACGTATCGTTTTGTAAAAAGTACATTATCTGTTTATGAAGCAGAAGAGTTTTTTAAGAAGTCGATTCTTCGAGGAAATCGTTTGGAAGCATTGCTCATTACGGAGCATGGAGGAAAAGATGAAAAATTGATCGGCATTATAACACCATTGGATTTATTGAAGCTGGATTGACGATATGGGAAAAGGTGATTAGGTTGAAATCTGAAACTACAACTAGGTTATATGAACCTGCAATCCACTTTCAAAAAGTCTCGTATAAAGTGAAAGATACTGAAATTCTCAAAGAAGTGACTGGTTCATTTCCTAAACATAGAATTACTACGCTCGTCGGACCTTCAGGAGCAGGGAAAACGACGTTATTGAAAATGTGTAATGGATTGTTAAGCCCTACAAGCGGAGAAGTTTATGTGGAAGGACTGCCTCTTCAAGACATTTCACCAATACAATTGCGTCGACAAGCAGGGATGGTTCTGCAGAATTCCCCAGTGATGGACGGCAGTGTTTACGATAATTTGTCATTGCCATTACGTCTGCAAGGCAAGGAATTAAGTGAAGAAAAAGCGACCGATATATTGAATCAAGTAGGGCTTGATCGAAAATACTTACGTCGCAATAGCCGCAACTTGTCAGGAGGACAGCAACAAAAAGTTTCGATTGCGCGTACATTGCTGAATGAATCCAATATCCTTTTGCTTGATGAAATCACTTCTGCACTCGATCCTTCATCATTACGCGAAGTAGAGGAATTGATTCGCAAGCTTAACGAAGTCCATCAAATTACGGTTGTATGGATTACACATAATTTAGAACAGGCAAAGAGAATGGGGCATTACGCTTGGATTATGATCGACGGCCAACTTGTGCAGACAGGGAATACTTCTGCGTTACAACATTCAGATGATCCATCTGTAGAACGCTTTTTGAGAGGGGAATTCAAATGAGTACGACGGCCCTCCTGCTGACGTTAATCTTCGTTTTCATTCCAATCATTCTATCCAAAACACTTGGATTGCAACTGGAAAAAGACACGGTTATTGCTACGGTACGCTCTACAGTTCAATTGTTGCTAGTTGGTTTTGTATTAAAATTCGTCTTTGATTCGGAAAGTTATTTGTTCATCTTTTTGATGGTTTCCCTGATGATTGGCGCTGCTGTTCAGAACGCCCGTAAAAAAGGCCAGCAAATAAAAGGGATCACATGGAAGCTGATCGTAACTTTTGTTCTATTAGAAGTTTTGACACAAGGTATTTTGCTGGGATTCAAGATTGTTCCCGCGACGGCTCAATACATTATTTCATTGACGGGTATGGTGATTGGAAATTCAATGGTCCTGTCTATACTTTTCCTTAACCGCTTCGTAGCGGAAGTGGAAACCCATCGTTCAGAAAGCGAGTTGATTTTATCCCTTGGAGGTACTCCCAAACAAGCCATTCATCGACAATTGATCCGCTCTATACAAGCGAGCATGATTCCTACAATTGAGAGCCAAAAAACAATCGGCCTTGTGCAATTACCCGGTATGATGAGCGGGCAAATCATTGCAGGCGCAGATCCTTTGGAGGCTGTACAATTTCAAATCTTGGTCGTGTTCTTGTTATTAACTACAGCTGCTTTAACAAGTGTCTGCCTAGGCTTGCTTTCGTATCCTACGTTGTTCAATGAACGGATGCAGATGATCCAAAGAGGAAATGATAGTTCAGATGAATAAATGAACAAATATTCATATGGATTCAGCGAGAAAAAAACCTGCACTACTGCTGAATCCGTCATGTTTTTGACAGCTGTATTATTCTTCGTGTGGATTGAAGCAAAACACATAATCATCGTTTTAAATTATGCGATCACCGAACCAAACTATATCCTTCCCGCACTAAACAACGTGATCACAAAAACAAACTACATCATCCCTATACCACCCCCTAACCAATTAAACCTACCAAACTATCCGTAGTTCAAACGAATCATAATCATAAATCTATTTGACAATGATTCTCATTATCACTTATGATGATTGCAATGAGAAACGTTCTCATTAAAATAAGGGGGTATGGAGAGAGATGAAGAAACTAGTAAGTGTAGCAGGTCTTCTCCTGTTGCTATTGGTCTTAGGAGCATGTGGTGCAGAAGAAGATCAAGCAGCAGATAAACTGGCTGCGGCTCCTATAAAGGCTGAAGAGCCAGAAGTGACAGGCAATCCAAGTATTGAAGTAACCGATCTGACAGGTCAGACATTGACTTTTGATAAAACTCCATCTTCTGTCGCCACATTAAGTTCAGGCGATTTAGATGTGTTACTGGCACTGGGAATTGAAGTAGCAGGACGCCCGACTGTGCAGGGACCTTCAGTAGAAGGACTTGAACAAGTTGCAGAAATCGGGAATCCACATCAGCCAAATTTTGAGAAGATTGCAGAAATAAATCCGGAAGTCCTGATTGCTGCACCAAGCTTCAAACAGCATGAAGAAAACATGGAGCGTCAAGGAACGAAAATAGTTTATACTGCGGCTAATTCCGTTGAAGATATTCAAAATACAATCGAATTGTTTGGAACAATATTCGATAAAGAAAAAGAAGCACAAACAATTCAAGATAAGATTGCAAGTGAAATCCAGAAAAACACTGAACAGAAAGCAGATCCTGTCAGAACACTGCTTGTCTATGGAGCACCCGGTACATACTTGGCAGCCCTTCCAAACTCTTTATCCGGTAACTTATTGGAACTGGCAGGCGGCGAAAATATCGCAAGTGATTTCCCGAACGAAGAGAAATATCCACAATATGCAAGCTTAAGTGTCGAGAAAATCATTGAACGCAATCCAGAAATGGTCATGTTGATTACGCATGGTGAGCCGGAAGCTGTCAAGACAGCGTTCGAAGGCGAAATGTTGAAGAACCCTGCATGGAAAAACTTAGATGCAGTCAAAACGGGAAATGTTGTCGTCCTACCTTCCCATTTATTTGGCACGAATCCCGGAACGAAAGTAGTCGAAGCACTTGAAGTAATGAAAGAAAGTTTAGGCCAGGTTAAATAAGATGATTGCTGTACACGAACGAACAAAAAAAGATCAGCACCCGCTTGCAAGAAAACGTCTCATCGTGTTAGTGACGAGCGGCAGTTTACTGATGGTCGCAGCTATCGCCAGTTTGATGATCGGACCTGTTTCGTTCTCTTTGCAAGAGATTTGGAATGGCATCTTTCAATCAACGGATACGATGGAACGGCGAATCGTTTGGGAACTTCGTTTTCCACGCGTTTTAGTCGGCATGATTGTCGGAACCAGCTTAGCGGCATCCGGGGCGATATTACAAGGAATCATGCGTAACCCGCTCGCAGATCCGGGAATTATCGGCGTATCTTCTGGCGCTGGACTAGCAGCGACAACCATCATGATCATCTTTCCGGCATACATTATGTTCTTACCGCTCGCTGCCTTTTTAGGTGCATTCGTGACGGCTCTCGTTATTTACGCATTATCTTGGAGAGGCGGGGCATCACCGCTGCGAATCATTCTTGTCGGTGTCGCTATCAATGCCGTTATTGGTGCTTTCATGAGTGCGCTCATGCTGCTGTACAGCGATCGGGTTCAATCGGTCCTGCCATGGCTTGCCGGTGGAATAGCGGGTGTCGGTTGGGTGCAATTTGAGATGATTATTTATTACGTAATTGCCGCGCTTGTGTTAGCAATCTTTTCAATCAAGCATATTCGGATTTTACGGTTAGGAGACGAAGTAGCCAAATTACTCGGTCATAACGTGGAACGAAGTCGATTTTTCTTAATTGTTTTGAGTACATTGCTTGCTGGATTGGCGGTAAGCGTTTCGGGCTTGATCGGTTTTGTCGGTTTGGTCGTACCGCATATTATGCGCTCGATTGTTGGAGGCGATTATCGGTTCCTTCTGCCAGCTTCGGCATTAGGCGGTGGATTGCTTGTTGTGGTGGCGGATACGATCGCCCGTAGTGCTTTTAATCCGATCGAGTTGCCTGTTGGTATTTTATTGTCTTTCCTAGGCGGTCCATTCTTCTTGTACTTAATTCAAAAACGGAGGGATTCATTTGCTGGTAACTGAAGAACTTTCCTATCGTCATTCGGATTCATTCGGATTATCGTCTATCGATCTTCATATTAAACAAGGAGAAATCGTCAGTCTGATCGGTCCGAATGGTTCAGGCAAGTCTACTTTTTTGAGGCTGATCTCGCGGCTGATTACGCCAGGTAGCGGTGAAGTTTTGCTGAACGGAGAACGTCTGAAGCGAATGAAGTCGCAGGAAGTGGCGAGGAATTTGGCGATGCTTCCGCAAATGCAAGATCACCAATTGGATGTGACGGTGGGAGAGCTAGTGGAATTCGGCAGACATCCTCATCGTACTGCGTATGGAAAACTTAGCCAGGAGGATCAGGAGATCATTGATTGGGCGATTGAAGTAACGAATTTAGGTGCTTATAAAAATCGTCTATTGCATTCATTGTCTGGGGGGGAACGGCAACGTGCCTGGATTGCCATGGCGATTGCCCAGCGTCCGAAAATTTTGTTGCTCGATGAACCAACCACGTATTTGGATATTTCACATCAGCTGGAAGTGATGGAGCTTGTGGCGGAACTGAATGAGTCGTACGGCATGACCATTGTCATGGTGCTCCATGATATCAATCAAGCAGCCAGTTATAGTGACCGCATGATCGTATTGAAAGATGGAAGGGTACGGTTCGATGGTATTCCACAATGTGTTTTGTGCAAAGACATGTTCCATTCAATTTTTGAAATTGATGCGGAAATTTTCATGAAGAATGGGAAATGTTTTTTCACACCTAGTAAATTACGAAAGGGAGAATGTCATGAGAGCAGAGGGAGAAAAGAAACAGCCAATTGACCAAGGACTTGTACGGCAATATTTAATTGCGACACATGGCAATTTTGAGGAAGTACAGAAGTTGATTGAAAAGGAACCTGATTTGGTTCATGCTGTGATGAACTGGGGTGGCGATGACTGGGAGAGCGGGTTGGGGGCTGCTGCGCATACTGGAAACCGGGATATTGCGGAGTATTTAGTAGCAAAAGGAGCACGTATGGATATTTTTGCAGCCGCTATGCTGGGTGAACTGGAAATTGTCCAATCAATGCTGAAGTGGTATCCGGACTGGCGAGAATTAAAAGGTCCGCATGGTATTCCATTATTGCGGCATGCGGTAGTAGGCGGTGACCAAGCGCAACATGTAGTAGACTATTTACAGACGATGAAAGAGGAGGCAGTGCAATGCAAATGATGACAGCAGTGAATACGATTTTTGTGGAAAAAGGAAAAGGGGAACAGGTGACTGCACGTTTTCAACGAGCGAAAACAGTCCACACATTTGAAGGATTCATTCGAATGGAAGTTCTATTGAAGCAGGATGCTGAAGATCAGGATGAAGTGAAAGTTTGCACGACTTGGGAAGACGAGAAGTATTTTCAAAACTGGCTGAATAGCCGAGAGAATGCAAAGTCTCACGAATCGAAAGCACCATCAACTGAACCAAGTCCGATTTTGGGGAATAAGTTGACGAAATTTGCTGTGAAAGTACAACATTTACCAGCCGAAATTAGTGAAGTGAAGTAATTTTTTGACGTAGCGGCGGCAGATAGGATGCTAGAACTGCCGCTCTATCAAAGTCCGAATGCGATCTATACAGAGACCTGACTGTATAGATGGCTTTCGGGATACCGTCAGCATAACTGTACATCGCGGAAACACTTGGAAGCCGATGTCGCAAAGTCTCACCTAATCGCAACCCTCCCTTACTTGCGGACATTCTAAGGATTTAAAGACATTGTTGCTTTCAAGATGTTCATTTGGCTGCCTTTCTTAACTGAAAGGCAGTTTTTTTATTTTTATTCATCAGGCGGGATTGTTTGAGAAAGAGTTTTCCTATGTCAATTTGAGCGGTTCTTGTTTTTTTATGGGAAAGTTTTTGTCTTATGGGGCAGTGGTTATGGCAATAGAAATGTGCGTTGCGCTGGTAGTTTGGTGCGTGTTGGTTATACATTGGTTCGGTCTGGCCTAACAAATGTGAGGTATAGAAGAGTATTAGCTCGGTCTGATGAAACTATGGTTCGGTGCAATGATGGTTTGGTTCGTTCACGCTAATTTCATTGTCCTATTACGCATAAAAGCTGTCACGGAAAGTCATTTCTGACTTTCTGTGACAGCTCTATAAGTGCAATTGATTTTATGTGAAGGAATATTTCCCTTTTCTTATACTTTGCCCACAAACCAAAATAATAAATGTGCAATACCTGCTATAATCGGTAATGCGATAATGGTGCGAAGCAAGAAAATGATTAGTAAATCAAAAATGTTCAAAGGAATTTTCGTTCCTAAAATCAATCCGCCGACTTCAGACATATAAATGAGCTGTACGACTGATACTGCTGCGATGGTAAATAATGTGACAGGCGAAGTGATGACGCCTTCTGCCAAAATAACGGGTAAAAACATATCCGCAAATCCGACGACCATCGTCTGTGCTGCATCTGCTGCTTCGGGTATTCTCAAAAACTCCAGAATGTATTCGAATGGTTTACCCAGGATTCGGAAGATGCTCGTATATTCCGCAAGCATCAAAGCTACTGTCCCGAAAGCCATGACTACTGGTGCGACTCCAAACCACATGTCAAGTACGTTTTGAAAACCCATTTTGACGGTTTTTCCAATGGAGCGTTGTTTTGAAGCCGTCTGTAATGCAGTATCCAAGCCTAATGCAAATACATTCGTCCCTTCAGGCAATTTTTCATCTTCAAGTGAAAACTCCCGATCGTCGATATATGTATTCTTAATAGAACGTAAAGGATAGATCCGCGACATGACGAGAGCCAAAATCAAGCCGGTTAAAACTACTGTTCCGTAAAATGGAAGGAAGTAATCTGCCATTCCGACCGTATCGATGATGACCAATGAAAATGTAATCGATACAACAGAAAATGTGGTAGATATAATGGCAGCTTCACGCTGTGTATAATGGCCTTCTTCATACTGTTTACTCGTTAATAAAACACCAATTGTTCCGTCTCCAATCCACGAAGCAAGTGCATCAATGGAAGAGCGTCCTGGTAGATTGAATAAAGGCCGCATGATCTTGACCATCAGTGTCCCGAAAAATTCCAGTAATCCGAAGTTCAGCAAAAGCGGAAGCAAAAGTCCCGCGAAGAAGAAAATACTGAACAAAAAGGATACAAGTCCGTCACTTGCCAATAGTAAGCCACCTGTATTTTCACTCCAAATGGCTTCAGGTCCTAATTTAAAGACGACCATGACAGAGAACACTGCACCAATTACGCGAGTGATCGTCCAGAAAGGTGTCACTTTGAATAAATTTACAAAAAATGAAGGACGCTGAGGATCCTTTCTTACGAATGAAAATAGGATGGAGCCTAATGCAGAGAGTATGATCATCACCATCATCAACTGCGAGATAACGGGTTCCAGCGATCCTGCCATTAAGTCGGCTAGTTTGGCGATCGGTACTTTCCAGCCATCCTGAAATGGCAATGGAATCATAAATAGCATAATCCCGAGAAGGGAAGGAATCAAAAATACAAACCACGTACTAGCGGTATATTTCTTCAAGGTAGTTCTCTCCTTGTCTTTGATGTATAAAGTGAATATTTATACATTATACTGTTTATCCGTCCAATGTAAACACTTTAAGCTAAAGTGCGATTTTTCAGTTAGCGGTCAGCCTTTAATTGATAAAAAGCTCGCTTGGAATAACTTCCAGAGAAGTGTTGAATTTGCATCTCAATATGTTCCGAATGAAGTGCATTACGCAACGGCTGGATCCTGAAAGAAGTTCGCCAAAATGTCCGGTCATCAGATTTCACCTTTACTTTGAGCTTTCTTTGTATACATGCTATTGCCTTTTTTACCAATTTAGAAATCAATACAAATGTACACTTTTGCAAGAGTTCAAAGAGCATTCGAAATCCATGAATTTTCTTCATTATTACAAGTATGAAATATAACCGTTCCCTCTTTAAATCTGATAGGAAAAAGCGTATGCTATTTCAATAGTAATGATTATGAGGAAGAAATGGAGGAGGATGTTGGTGGTTTTTGGAGAAAACATCAAAGTCCGTAAACGCATCTTACAGTTGATCGACGGCTTAACAGATGAGGAATTTAACGGAACGCCCTCATGCGGCGGCTGGTCTCCCAAGCAGATCGTAGAACATTTAGCATTAATGGAGTGCCGAGTTGCTACAAACATTGCCAAAGAATTGAAAAACCCTGACAGTCCGCGGGTTTTCAAAAAACCGATCAGTGTATCGGCCAGTCCTCTAATCAAGGCTTATTTATTGGAATACACAGAACCGACGGATACGTATCTCTCAATTTCAGAGACTAAAGAACGTCTACATCAGTCTCGAAATTTTCTATTGGATATCTACGACTCGGCAACTGAAGAAGAGTTACGCAGCAAGTCCATCAAGCACCCGGTCTTCGGGAACGTACCGTTAATCCAGTGGTTCCGTTTCGTCGGTTTCCACGAAAAACGCCATTTGAGACAATTGAAAAGAGCAGTGGATCTTGCGAAATCAAATCCCACGCCGCTTTATGAATCGTCTAAATAATAGAAAGGAAAGAACTTGACCCCACTCGGCTCAAGTTCTTTTCTTTTGTCAGGTTTTCGTTGTCCCCTATAGAAGTGTTTTTCAGCTATACTAGGAATAGCAGCTTGAAGATAGGATGTGGTGTTATGAGTCATTTAGTTGTAGAAAAATTAACCAAAACGGTTGGCGATAAAACCTTGTTTAAAGATGTAGAATTTGCCATTACAAGCGGTGAGAAGATCGGGTTAATCGGCATCAACGGAACCGGTAAATCTACTTTATTATCCATACTGGCAGGACAAGAGGAAGCGGATTCTTATGCAGCGGATCATCCGAATAAATTCCGTATCGCCTTTCTTCCTCAGGAGCCAGTTGTGGATCCTGAACTGACAGTGATGGAGACAGTGTTTAAGAGTGATGCACCGATCATTCAGCTGAATCTTCATTATGAGCATGCTTTGCAAGAACTTTCATCAGATTCATCAAACCCTGAGCTTCAAGAACGTTTTACGCGTTTGCAAAATGAAATGGACGCAACAGGTGGGTGGGATTTGAATGCCCAGGCACGAACGATTCTCATGAAGCTTGGAATTGATATGTTTGATCGGAAGATGGGCGAACTTTCAGGAGGCCAGCAAAAACGGGTAGCTTTAGCGAAAGTGCTAATCGAGCCGGCAGATCTATTGTTGCTGGATGAGCCGACAAACCATTTGGATGTGGAATCCATTCGTTGGTTGCAAGACTTCCTGCAAAATATTCAAGGCGCCGTTATGTTCATCACGCACGATCGGTACTTTTTAGATCAAGTAGCAACCCATATATATGAATTGGCGAATCAAACATTGTATTCGCATACAGGAAACTACGCCGACTACTTGGAATCCAAAGCATTGCGCGAAGAAATGGCCGCTGCGTCTGAGCAGAAAGACCGCAATCGTTATCGTAATGAATTAAAATGGATACGCAGAGGTGCCAAGGCGCGTTCTACCAAACAAAAAGCACGAATCGGTCGTTTCGAAGAACTTGAAGAAAAAGTGAAACAGACAGACTCCTCATTAGATTTAGAAATGGATCTGCAAACTTCACGTCTAGGTAGGAAAGTTCTGGAAATAAATGATATTACCAAAAGGTTTGGACAAAAAGTGATTTTGCATCCGTTCTCCGCAATTTTACAGGCAAAAGACAGAATTGCCATCGTCGGTCCGAACGGTGTTGGTAAGTCAACACTTCTTAAGATGTTGGAAGGTACCATTGCACCAGATACTGGTAATATCGAAAGAGGAGCGACGGTGAAGATTGCGCATTTTCATCAGCATATTCCGCCAATGGATGAAAATCAGCGAATTATTGAATATATCCGTGAAACATCCAATGATATAGAAGATGGAAGCGGCGCACGATTATCAGCTACACAAATGTTGGAGCGATTTTTATTTCCGGCTTCTTCACATGGTACGCCAATTGGGAAGCTTTCTGGCGGCGAGCGAAAACGGCTCTATTTGTTGAAGCTTTTGATGGAGCAGCCGAATGTCCTGCTGCTAGATGAACCGACGAATGACTTAGATCTTGAGACACTGTCTGTCTTAGAATCCTTTATCGATACGTTTACTGGCGTCGTCGTTACCATCTCGCATGATCGTTTTTTCCTCGATCGTATATCACGAAAGCTTTGGGTATTGGATGGGACAGGAGACATAAATGTATGGCTCGGTCTGTATTCCGACTTCTTGGAGGAGACTCCATTGAAAGAGGAAAAAGCACCGAAGAAAATAGAAGTGCAGCCTCAAGAAGAATTAAAACAGAAAAAGAAGATGACCTATTCGGAGAAGAAGCAATGGGAAACCATTGAGTCGGATATAGAAGTACTTGAAGAAAAAATCACAGCGACCGAACAAGAAATGGCAGGAACGGGATCTGATTACGATCGGCTTCGCTTACTCGATGAACAGTTGACAGAGCTCAATACACAATATGAAGAGCTGATCGAACGCTGGTCGTATTTACAGGAATTAGCCGACTAAGAAAGAAAGAGTAGATGGAGGAGATTTCGTTGAAAATAAAAGCAATTGAACCGACACCTAGTCCCAATTCGATGAAAATCATCATGGATACTGCATTACCTGAAGGGAAGAGTCATAATTATAAAAAGAAAGATGAAACTGAAGCACCTGAACCGATCCGTTCACTCTTGGCAATCCAAGGTGTGAAAGGAATTTATCATGTGTTGGATTTCATGGCAGTCGAGCGGATCGGCAATGTCCCTTGGGAGTCTATACTCGCAGAAGTGCGCGCTGTTTTAAATGAAGAAGGCGATGTAACGGAACAATCGGGAGACATGGAAATAGATGAACACTACGGGGAAGTATATGTTCATGTACAGACATATAAGGACATTCCATTGCAAGTCAAAGTTTTCAACAGCGATGCGGAAGTGCGTTTCGGTTTGAGTGAACGCTTCGTCAACGCAATGGAAGCTGTACACCACTCCGAAGTGGAGAACTATATTTTATTGAGAAAATGGGCGGACTATGGCATTCGTTACGGTGAACTGCAAGAAGTGGGAGACCAAGTCGCGCAGGAACTGGAAGCAGCTTATCCAGAAAAACGTCTGCAAGAACTGGTAGAAAAAGCTGAAAAAGCCGATGATGAAACAAAAGTTAGAGGCCAAAAAGTAACGCTCGCTGAGTTCACTGTTCCTGAATGGGAAAAACGTTTCCAGCTATTAGACCAAATGCCGGACCCGGATGCGTCCGATTATCCAGTATTGTCCGTTGCACTTGAAGACGAGAAAATGTCAATCCGTCGTCTCGCTACGGTTTATCTCGGAATGATTGAAGATGAATCGGTTATTCCGTTTATCGAAAAAGCATTAGAAGACAAAAGCTGGGCGGTTCGCCGTACGGCAGCAGACTGTATGAGCGACCTAGGATATGTTGGGTTCGAACCTGCGGCGATTCGTTTATTGAAAGATAAAAACAAACTCGTCCGCTGGCGTGCAGCAATGTTCTTATATGAAACTGGTACGGAGGACGCATTGCCTGCTTTACATGAAGCGGAAAATGATCCGGAATTTGAAGTGAAGCTGCAAGTGCGCATGGCGATTGCCCGCATTGAAGAAGGCGAGGAAGCTAAAGGTTCTATTTGGCGCCAGATGACGGAACGAAATTAAGGAATAAAGGGCTGTCCAGAAAATTTCTGGCAGCTCATTTTTTGTATGAGAGAGCGTTTTGTTCATCTATTTTTACTAGGTTGACAGGATTGTGCGGTACTCAGCTGGTTTGGATGGTTCCTCTGCTACTTTTGCCTATTCTTTTTAAAATTTGACTATTCATCCCTTTCTTTTAACAAGGACTAAAGGTATACTGTAATAATACTGTATATTTACCTAGGAGGTCCTAATAAAGTGAAAAAATCTAGAAGTATTGCGATGCGGCTGTCAGGGTTAATCATTGCATTATTTTTATTATTGTTTTTAGTGTATTCGGTCGTCACAAGTGTCATGTTACATAAGCAAAGCCTGCGTGATGCGGAAGAATTTGCAATGGAAAGCACAAATAAGAGTTCGCTTGCTTTGAGTGAAAAGCTAAAGGAAACGAATGAAATGCTGCGAACAACTAAACATGTTTTGGAAACCCAGCGAGCAGAAGGAGATCTTCATGCGGATGAAGTCATTCGAATCATCAAGAACAACCTTCAAAATAATGAGGATGCAACAGGAATGGCAGCTGTCATCAATCAAGCAGCCATTGCGAATAAAGATGCAATACCACAGGATCTACTGGATGATGATCAACAATTCATTCCGTATACCTTTAAAGAAGGGTCAACAATCGGTGTCGAGCCTCTAAGCGGGATGGACGATCCGGAAGCCAACTTATGGTATACAGTGCCGAAATCAGAACAGCGTGCGATTCTGACGGAACCTTATGCATACGATACAAACGGACAAACGATTCTTATGACAACTATTTCTGTGCCATTACTTGATTCAGCAGGTACTTATTTCGGTCTGTTGACGACCGATTTATCCATTGATTTCTTAACAGATTTGGTAAATTCGATTAAACCTGACGGAGGCTATGCATCGGTTATTACAGACAATGGCGATGTAACAGCAAATAGCCTGAAAGAAGAAATGAACGGCGCCAATATGCAGGATTCCATTGATTGGGCTAGTGTCAAAGAAGTTATGGACAAAGGCGAACTTTCGAATCTATACGTTGATTCGCAGAGTTTAGGCGAAACTGCCTTCAACGCGTTTGCGCCTATTACTTTAAAGGATATTGATGAAACATGGACAGTGCAGACAGTAACACCTAAATCGAAAATCTTGGAAACGTTCAATTCAATTTTGTGGATCACGATTATTTCGGCAGTCGTCATTGTGTTGCTCATGGCAGCGGCTTCTACCGCTTTCATTTATCGACAATTACGTCCATTGCGGGAATTGCAGCATTCAATGGAAACAGCAGCGGCTGGAGATTTGACGGTGCTCGTCGATGAAAATTCGGTACGGCAAGATGAAATTGGTGCCGTTTCATTGGCTTATAACGATATGCTGCAACGAACGAATGAAGCGATACGAACAGTGCAACAGTCATCTACCCAATTGAGTGACTCATCTTCTCAAGTAACACACGCATTTGAAGAGCTTGTAGCTGCGAATCAGGAAGTTTCAGTAGCGACCGATGAAATTGCGCAAGGTGCGTCACGTCAGTCTGAAGATACAGAGCAAACGAGTCTTCGTATATCCGACTTGGCTGATCGTATGGAACACTTGAATGAAATGTTCCATACTATGAACAATTTATCTGGACAAGCTTCTGATGCTACGGAAGATGGTATTGGTGAAGTGAAGAAATTACGCGACCATAATACATCCGCCAATGATATGAATCACAAAGTTCAACTTCAGATTGAAACGCTATCTACTAAGATATCGTCGATCAATCAAGTAATCCAAACTTTACATGATATTACGGCAAGTACTAACTTGCTCGCACTCAATGCAAGTATTGAGGCAGCAAGAGCAGGAGAGAGCGGGAAAGGTTTTGCGGTCGTAGCGGATGAAGTTCGGAAGCTGGCGGAACAATCACGTGTTGAAACCGAGGTAATTCAAGAAACCGTAAAAGAGATTTTAGTAGAGTCTGAACAAACGGTGGAAGTGATTGACAAGAGCATGGAATTGATGGAAGGTCAGAATCAATCCGTTTCGGATACGGAAGAATCATTTATCCGAAATGCTAAGATCACGAAGCAAATCCGTGAAGCGATTGCGGAGTTGTCAGAAGAGCTGACCGAAATGATGGAGCATAAAGACGAAGCAATCCTCGCCATTCAAAATGTATCTGCTATTTCAGAACAAACAGCGGCTTCAGCTGAAGAAGTGAGTGCATCGTCCGCGGCACAACAACACGAACTCGAGCAAGTGGCGAATTCGACAACTCAAATGAATAAAATTGCTGGAGAACTCCAAGGCGTTGTGGAGCGATTTAAGCTATCTTAAGTTATGTAAAGCAGAGACGGAAAAATTCCGTCTCTGCTTTTTTTGACTAAATCTGTTAATAAGTCGGAATTAAATTATATTGCAGGAAGTTGGGATTGGAATAGAATAGGTGGTGGGTGTATGGTAAAATGAACAACTTATATAGTGAAAAGTATTTAGAGTGATATTTCGGAAGAAGGGGTTATAAATGGCATGGTGTATTTATTTAAGAAAGATAAACGTAAGGCAGAAGTAATAGCGAGGGGAACTAAATTGGATTGTATTACTGGAGTTATTCAATTGGATCATTCTCCTTCTGTGAAAAAGCAAATGGATATGATTAATTTCACGGAGTATGACCTTGGATTCCTTCTGTCTATTAAAGATCAAGTTCAACCTATCCTGCCTGTTATGGTAGATGCTTTTTATAAAGCCTTGGATGCAGAACCGAAATTGAATAAGATTATCTCCAATCATAGCAGCAGAGAGCGTTTGAAAGCGTCATTGAACAGACATTTACTGTCGATATTCGATGGTCGGATTGATGAAGCTTATTTGGAACAGCGGAAAACCATCGCGAAGGTTCATGTGCATATCGGCCTTGAATCGAAGTGGTACTTGGCTGCCTTTGATGTAATTTGCGATGAGTTTTTTACCTTCATTGAACAGCTGGACATACCGAGGGAAAGGCAATTTCGGACATTGCGTGCATTCATGAAGATATTGAATTTTGAACAGCAATTGGTGTTGGATGCTTACGAAGATGTAAATAAGGAAAATCGACAAAAGGCTGAAGAATCGAAAATTATTGTTAAGGAAAAGGTATTGGGAACTGCCCAAGAGTTGGCAGCGGTCAGCGAGCAGACAAGTGCTTCTTCAGAAGAACTTTATAATAAAACGCAAATTCTTGAAAAAATGACGGTTCATAGCTTGTCGTTTATTACGGACACGGAAACGACTTCGCTTGCCAGCAAAGAATTGGTGAATCAGCAGTCACAAAAATTTGAACAGATAGTAGAGTTTACGGCAGATCTGATGGACCGCATGGAAGCACTATACAAGTCTACGGATCATATACGTGAGGTAGTAACGCTCATTACGTCCATTGCCGATCAAACGAACCTCCTTTCATTGAATGCGGCGATTGAAGCAGCAAGAGCCGGACAACATGGTAAAGGGTTTGCTGTGGTGGCGGCAGAAGTACGCAATTTATCTGTTGAGACAAAGAAAGCGATCAGTACTGTCACAGCTATGATTGAAGAAACAAATACGAATATGAACGACATGTCCAATTTTGTACAAGTAATGAAACGGTTGATTCAAGAAAGTTCTGCCGGCAATCTACGAGTGACAAATTCCTACAATGAAATCATACAAGCTGTTTCAGGTATGAAAGAGCAAAGTGAACAATCCAAAAATTCCGTTGAGAGTACTGTGCAAATTCTACAAGAAATCAATCAAGCGGTGGGAGCGATTGCTCACTCGTCAGATGATTTGATACAGTTGGCAGAAGATCTTTAAGAAATTAACAGGACAAACTATTAAAGAATACGAAGAGCGGGATGAGAAATCTTTTCTATTCTTTCTGTTAGGTATATAGCCTATCATTTGTTACACTGAACTGATAAAAAGACTCGTGAATGAGGGTAGGTGTTTGTATGGAAGAAGTAGCACTAATTAGTGTTGTGTCCATTTTAGCACTTGGAATTTTTTCTCAGTGGCTTGCATGGCGTATTCAATGGCCTTCTATATTTATTATGTCAATTGCCGGCCTGCTCATCGGTCCGCTGCTTGGCTTGGTCAATCCCGAACTGGCACTCGGTGAGCTCTATAGTCCGTTGATTTCGCTGGCAGTAGCTATCATTTTATTTGAAGGCAGTTCCAATTTGGATGTACGGGAGATTAAGGATATTTCTAAATCTGTCTTTCGAGTTGTCACAATGGGTGCATTTCTTGCATGGATTTTGGGGTCACTTACTGCGCACTTCATTGCAGGACTCACATGGGAAGTGTCATTCATTATAGGAGGTCTCTTTGTCGTGACAGGGCCGACCGTCATTATCCCGTTGTTGAGGAATGCGAAATTAAAAGCCCGGACTGCAGCGGTACTGAAGTGGGAAGGAATTATTGTCGATCCGGCCGGCCCATTGCTAGCATTATTTGCCTACGAAGTAATCAAGGTTTTGACGAATGAGAATTTATCACTAAATTACTTATTGAATTTCTTTGGTGGCGCCGGGCTTGCGGTCCTTCTCGGATTGGTGATGGGGACCTTGATCGGTATTATGGCGAATAAAGGTCAATTTCCGGAGTACTTAAAATCTCCCGTTATTCTGGCATTTGTCTTGCTTTGTTTTACGATGGCAGAAGTCATCATGCATGAAACGGGAATGCTTGCTGTGACGGTTATGGGTCTCGTATTAGGTCGGAGCAAGCGTTATGTTTCGTCAATTGGAAATGTCGGTCATTTTGTTGAGAATGTTTCCGTCATGCTGACATCGACAGTCTTTATTTTATTGACCGCATCCCTTGCGAGAGAAACAATTGCTCAGATTTTCACTTTACCGATTATCGGGTTTGTGCTCGTTATGTTGTTCTTTGTACGCCCCGTGTCGATTTGGCTTTCCACCATAGGAACAGAATTGGTCTGGCGAGAGAAGCTGCTGATCGGATGGATTGCTCCTAGAGGGATTGTCGCCTTGACGGTTGCCGGGTATTTTGCTGCAACTCTGGCAGAGGATGGTTACGAAGAAGCCTCCTTGCTGACCGCACTGACGTTTGCTCTCGTATTCATTACAGTTTGTGCTCATGGTTTTACCCTCGGTCCGTTGGCAAAAAAGTTGAATTTGGCCAGCAATGAACCGCCGGGCGTATTGATCGTCGGAGCCAGCAGTTTTTCTATCGGATTGGCTGAACAGTTGAAGGAGATGAACATTCCCGTATTGATTGTGGATCCTTCAGAGGGGCGTCTGCGTCCAGCTGTTGAAAAGGGAATCTCCACGTTTACCGGCCAGATTTTATCTGAACGTTCGAGATTTTCCATTGACTTGGCACCTTACGATACGATCTTATCGATGACAGGAGACGCTTCTTATAATGCGTTGATTACACAGTCTTTTGCACCGGAGTTTGGTTTCAACAATACCTTTTCCCTGACTGCGGCACCTAGTCATCAAATGAGTAAGTCGGAACTTCCCATCTCATTAAAAGCACATCTATTATTTCAGGAGGGTGCGACGTTTCCCGAATTAAATCGCAAAATTAATACCGATTATGAGATCGGGGTACTTGATTGGCAAGTCCCTGAATCGGATATAGGGACCAAAGAAATCCTTCCTGAAAATACCACACCATTATTTATAATGAAAAGGAATAAAACGATTGTATTTTCCACTTTGCAAAGAAAGATTTCTTTAGATCCCGGTGATCAACTAGTTGCCCTGAAATTGAAGGAAAGTGTATTTGCAAATAGATAAGGGGTTTATACTCCACCGACTGTTTACTTCATGTTGGTGGAGTTTTTTTGATTTAAAACGGTAAGATCTTCATTGTTCTTCAATAAGTCAATAAACACTTGCAATGCTTTTGTCTGAAAAGGCGAATTGGTCACAATGGAAAAATTGCGTTTAAAAGGAGTGCCTTTGACAGGTAATGTTTTGAGCTCTCCGTGACGCAGTTCTTTTTGGATGGCCCATTGCGAAAGCAGACTGATGCCGAGTCCAGCTTCTACGGATTCTTTGATTGGCTGGGTACTGCTGAACTGCATGACGCGTGCCGGCCGAAATCCTGATTGTGAGAAGAATATTTCGGCAGCTTCTCGTGTGCCTGACCCTTCCTCGCGCAGCAGCCATAGGTCATTTGATAATTCGCCGATGGATAGTCGCCCCTTTTTCCTGACTAGGGGATGAATAGGAGACGCGACGACGTACATGGCATCTTCTGCAAAGTTCTCGTTTTGTAAAGGTGTAGCTTCCTTGAAGTGACCTTCAATTAGTCCAACGTCCAGTTGGTGACTGATGACTAGCTCTGCAATATCTGCTGTGTTCCCGATTGTCACAGAAGGCTCGATGGAAGGATATTCTGCGACGAGCTTGGACAAGATATGGGGGAGGACGTACTCTCCAAAGGTGTAACTAGCTCCGATGGTTAATGATCCGCTCGCTTTATTGGCTAAATCAT
The DNA here is from genome assembly GCF_038615825.1 of Sporosarcina sp. FSL K6-3508. NCBI lineage: Bacteria > Bacillati > Bacillota > Bacilli > Caryophanales > Caryophanaceae > Sporosarcina > Sporosarcina sp. FSL K6-3508. The sequence goes on from NZ_CP152016.1 coordinate 776,135, forward strand.
CAACTAGATTATGCATTTTGGAGTAGAGGCCGACTATTTCTTTTGCATGATGATAGGCGATTTCACCAGCCCGATTCAGGCGGACATATTTATTTGTGCGCTCGAGTAGCCGGACTCCGATCGACTCCTCGAAGGAGCGGATATATTGGCTGACAGCAGGTTGCGTCATGTGAAGATCTTCAGCCGCTCTAGAAAAATTCTTACGTTCCGCTACGGCAATGAATACTTGCAATTGATGGTCGATGGGTAGCAACTCCTTCTCATATATATAATTACTTATCATGATCATTATAAATAGTTATTTTTCTTATAGCGAGCATTTTCGTATACTGACTATAGGAGGTGTTGTCGACATGACTACTGCAAACGAGACTCAAAAGCAGCAAGCACCACAACAACCGTCAAAGTGGGTTGCCTGGCTAGGTGGAGTGGCATTTACATTTTTTATAGCACTTTTAGGATTTTTATTAGCAAAACTACCTGGTTTTGACCATATTGGCCAGTTAGCATGTGCGATCATCATTGCGGTGGCCTATCGCCAATTCTTTGGCTATCCGGAAGCAATACGTTCAGGGATTGCTTTTTCATCTAAGCGATTGCTGCGTACGGCCATTATTTTATACGGATTGAAATTGAACATTGATACCGTTTTGAGTGACGGCTTAGGTTTATTGGTACGAGATGCCGGTGTAATTATTTTCGCGATTTTTATGATGATCTGGCTTGCGAAAATTTTTAAAGCGGATAAAGATATTTCATTGCTACTTGGTGTTGGGACCGGTGTCTGCGGCGCTGCTGCCATCGCTGCAGTCGCGCCAATTATTAAGGCGAAAGACGAGGACACGGCAATCGGCGTTGGAATCATAGCATTGATGGGGACCATTTTCGCCATCGGCTATACAATACTTCGTCCGATTTTGCCGCTCGACTCCATAGAGTATGGAATGTGGGCAGGGATCAGCCTTCATGAAGTGGCACATGTAGCATTGGCAGGCGCTCCAGCAGGGGAAGATGGCCTTGCGATTGCATTGCTTGCTAAACTGGGGCGAGTGTTCCTATTGGTTCCACTTTGCTTCATCTTCATCTATCTGATGAAACGCAAGAACAAAGGGACAGATGAAGCCGATGCAAAAATTGAATTCCCGTGGTTCTTAGTTGGATTCATCCTACTAAGCATTCTCGGCAGCTACGTATTCGGACATTCAATCCCTGTATCAGATAGCGTGATGGAAGGCGTCTCGGTTCTAACGACCTGGCTGTTGACGGCGGCGATGGTGGGTCTCGGGTTGAATGTCAGCTTGAAAGACTTGCGTGACCGGGCAATGCGTCCACTGGCGGCTATGGCTGTTACTTCAGTTTTGTTATCCGTGATTGTGTATTTTATTGTTTAAAAAATTATATCCATTATGTCAGGCGAGAAGAGAATTCTCTTCAACCTGACTTTTTTGCGTTACCGTAATCTGAAAACATTCTACAAGAATATGATGAATTAGTTGACTTTACTTAGTCCACCCCCTAAACTAATATTATTAGTTTAGGGGGTGGACTATTTTGAAAGAGCAATTACAAGAAGCTGTAGAGCTGTTTGAAGAAGTAATAATCTATGGTACGGAACACGTTGTCAAAAATCTTAACATTCCTATATGGAAAGAATACTCGCCGGAGCAAATCCAAGTATTGAAGATTCTTTCCACCTACGGAAATCTCTCGAGCGGACAGCTGGCAGAAATCCAAGGCGTGCATAAAAGCGCCATTTCTACTCGATTGAAGAAATTGGTGGAGAAAGAACTGGTCAAATCGGAGAAAGATCCGAACGACCAGCGCACGAACCGTATTTCATTGACACTAAAAGGCAATGAAATATTGTCTGCCTCAAATGAAGCAGTCTATGAAAGTATCGAAAGTCTATTCAAAGATCGGATTGACGAACAAGAGCTTGAACAATTCATCGGCACCTTCCGTAAGCTCAAAGATATTTTAGTAATGAAGGGGATGTAATGTGTGAAAACCGTTTTAAAACTTAAATGGCCGATAGCAATCGGTTTAATTATATTGACTGCTGTATTATTCATAGCAGCTCCTGACTTGGCGAAGCAGGCGGAAGATGCCGGATCGTTCCAGTTACTCGACAGCGCTGATTCGCAAAAAGCAGCAAAAATGTTGGAGGCTGCAGGTGAAGCAGAAGAAACGTTGTCACTCGTATATCCGCTAGAGAAAGCAGCAGATGAAGTGAAAAAGAAAGAAATTTCTGCGACAGCGAAAGAAATCAAGGATCTCAGCAAAACGGTAACAGAAGTGCTGGACCCATTTGAAAGTGAAGAGATGGAAGACCAGCTCGTTTCTGAAGATAAGAAAACAGTCTTAGTACCGATTACAGTCGACGGGACACAGGATGAAATTATCACGTTGGCAGATCAAATTAAAACGGAAGTATTGCCGAAAGACCAGACCATCTATATGACTGGTGAAGCCATTATTAATGATGACGTCAATGAAAGTGCGCAAGAAGGACTGAAAAAGACGGAACTGATAACAGTAGTATTGATTTTCGCTTTATTGCTCATCGTTTTCCGTTCAATCGTCACGCCGTTTGTTCCATTGGTGGCTGTCGGTATTACGTATTTATTGAGCCAATCTTTTGTGGCATTTTTCATCGATTGGTTCGGTTTTCCGGTATCCAATTACACTCAAATCTTCTTAGTGGCTATTTTGTTCGGTTTAGGTACGGATTATTGTATTCTGTTGCTGAGTCGCTACAAGGAAGAGTTACTTGCGGGGCATGAAGTGGAAGAAGCGATTGTTAACACGTATAAGACGGCTGGCCGCACATTGTTCATCAGTGCGCTCGCAGTGTTTATTGGTTTTGCGGCAATCGGTTTTGCAGATTTCCCGATCTTTAAATCAGCAGTGGCTGTAGCCGTCGGAATCGCAGTGCTGCTGGTCATTCTCTATACGATCGTACCGTTATTGATGTCGATATTGAAGGATAAATTATTCTGGCCATCTAAAGGTGCAGCGTCTCATAAAGATAGTAAACTGTGGATTGCGTTCAGTAAAGTATCCGTTATGCGTCCGCTCGTATCTATGCTGGTTGTCGCTGTCATTACCATTCCTCTTTTATTGACTTATGATAATGAGTTGTCTTTCAATACAGTAGATGAAATCGACAGCAGCAAAGAATCGGTTAAAGGATTGAATCTAATTTCCGAGGCGCTTGGAGAAGGGGATTCATTGCCGGTGCAAGTATTGCTGAGAAAAGATTCTCCGATCGTCAAGGAAGGCGATGTGACATATCTGGAAGCGATCGCCCGCGACTTAGAAAAAGTAGAAGGCGTCAAAAGCGTTCGTACGGTTACGCGTCCGACAGGCGAGTTGTTGGAAGACTTGTATGTAGATCATCAAATTGCCTTAATGGCAGATGGATTAAATGAAGCAACCGATGGATTGGATGAAATCGGTAAAGGACTTGGCAGTGTACAAGGCGGATTAAATCAAATTGGTGGGCAGTTGCCAGCCGGTTCCGCAGGCGGAGATGGACTACGCCAAGCAGCAAACGGTGTAGAGCAAATTAATGGGCAGCTTATGCAAATTGCCGGCGGATTGCAGCAGGGAATGCCTGCCGCACAAGCAACAGGCGGATTAAATGCCCTTAGTACAGAACTTGAGAAAATCAGTTCGGGAATTGCTGGCGCAGCCTCCCAAGTTGATCAGGGCGGTTCACAAATTGGTGCACTCAGCGGTGGTTTGAAAGAATTGTCCGGCGGTGTGAAGGCCGCTAAAGATGGTTTGGCTGAAGTCAGCAAAGGTTTGAATGAGCTTGCTGAAATGCTGAATGATATGGGCGACACGAAAAGTGTTCGGGATACAGGGTTATTCATTCCATCCGGCACGCTTGAAAACGAAGAGTTCAAGCCGGTTATCGATCGCTATACATTCGATAAGGAAAAGGGAATTTTAATGGAAGTCATTTTGACAGAAAATCCATATTCTCGTGAAGCGATTTCGACAGTGCATGATATCAAGGATACAGTCAAACGCTCTGTAATCGGGACTCCTTTCGAAGATGCGGAGCTTGCGTTTAGCGGGATTTCCAGTATGAACTCAGATTTGGATGATATTTCATCTGCCGACTTCACACGCACGGTAACGATTATGCTAGTCGGTTTGTTCATCGTGCTGTTCATTTTGTTCCGTTCAGCAATTATGCCACTTTATATGATTGGTTCATTGCTGTTAACATATTATACAGCTGTTTCCATTACGGAGCTCATTTTCGTAAATGGTCTTGGGTATGATGGTATCAGTTGGGCAGTTCCGTTCTTCGGTTTCATCATGTTGATTGCGCTGGGGGTGGACTATTCCATCTTCTTGCTGGATCGTTTCCGCGAAGAGAGCATCGGTGGGATGAAAACGAAGGAAGCTCTTATGCATTCGATGGCGAAGATGGGAACAGTCATCATTACGGCGGCTGTTATCTTAGCCGGTACGTTTGGAGCGATGATGCCTTCTGGAGTATTAAGTCTAGTGCAGATCGCGACGATTGTGATTTCGGGATTGCTGTTGTATGGCTTGATCATTCTGCCATTGTTGATTCCGGCAATTACGGTTTCATTCGGTCGCGGAGTATGGTGGCCGTTTAGAGGTTGAATAAAATTGTAAAGAAGAAATCAGGCCGTTCGAGAAGTCGTTTTCACATGACTTTTCGAACGGTTTTTACTATTTTGTCTTAAAAGGTGGTATGACAGAGGAAATGTGCGGTTTGTGATCCGTTTGGTGCGGTGTAAACCGGGATTGGCCCGGTTTGCCATTATTATTGTGCGGTTCAGAAGACTTTTGGTTCGGTTCGACAGTACTATGGTTCGATGTGACGGTATCTTGGTTCGTTCCTCTTTATTTCTTGCCCACTCACGGGAGAAAGAGGGAGCGCAGAAAGATAGTTTCGACTTTCGGTTTAAGGGTAGATAGGAAGAAACTATAGGCAGGAGAGATTCATAGATGAAATTACATACAGGTTCTTTGTTTTGGGAAACTACAGTTGACATAAAAAGCTTTAAAAATGGTGCTAGGAAGGAATTATATGATATTGCAATTATAGGCGGCGGAATGTCGGGCGCGCTTTGTGCCTTTGTTTTAGCGCAAGAAGGCTATTCGCTCGTTATGATTGAACAGAATGAAGTGGGAGGGGGCAGTACTTCAGCCAACACTGGTTTATTGCAATTCTCAAATGATATTATGCTTCATGAATTGATAGAAGAAATCGGGGAAGAGCAAGCAGTAGAGTTTTATCTTTCTTGCAAAAAAGCGTTGCAGCAGCTTCAGGAAGTTGCTGACCATACGTCATTTAATGTCAATTTCCATACACGAAACAGCCTGTATTATGCAAGTACAGAAGAGGATGTTTCAAGATTAAAAAAAGAATATGAGGCATTACAGAAATATGGCTTTCCGGTGGAATATTGGGAGCGGGAAGACATTGAGGCGCGTTTCCCATTTTCGCAGCCTGCTGCAATCGTCACGAAAGGGGACGCAGAAGTAAACCCCCTTCGCTTATGTATCGGGGCAATTCAATACGCCTATGAAAAAGGGATGGATGTTTTTGAATATACAGAAGTTCTGGAGATCGATGATCAAGATGAATATGCAGTAATAAATACATCAGAGGGAGATTTTTATACTCGGACTGTCGTAGTGACAACAGGTTACACACCGGCTCCAGAATTAGACGTTCCTCAGAAAGACCTCAAAATCACATACGCTGTCGCTACGCAGCCAATAGAGGATCTATCGTTTTGGCATGAGCGCATGATGATATGGGAGACAAAACGTCCTTACTTATATATGCGTTTGACGGATGATCAGCGAATCATTGCTGGCGGGCTTGATCAAGATGCCGAGAAGCTGCTAAGTTCAACAGATGCAACTGAAAAAAAGTTCGATGAGTTGAAAAGTGAATTGAAGAAGCTTTTCCCGAATGAAGAAATTCGATCTGAACATGAGTGGGTTGCTGTATTTGGAGAGTCGACTGATGAACTGCCAGTCATTGGCCGTCATCCAAATGAATCGCATGTCTATTATTTAATTGGGCTAGGTGGAAATGGCACAGTTTACAGCATGCTTGGTGCTTATTTGATTCGGGATGAGATAGCTGGAAAAGACAATCCCAATCAATCTATTTTGGAAGTTGAAAGATGAAAAACATCTGGAGAATAATTCATTCTTCAGATGTTTTTTTGAGGATTTTCATGAAATTTTTCCGTTCATTATTTTAGTTTATAAATTTTTTAACTTAATTAAAAAATCTATGTTGATATAATTTTCTAACTATTATATACTAAGATAATGAATTGTCTGATTAATCTACAGGCAGATAATGTTATAGAAAAGAAGACGAGAAAGAAGGGGTTTTATGCTTACATTTTTATCATCAATCGTCTTGCTGATTGTGGGATATCTAGTGTATTCAAAAGTGGTTGAACGAGTTTTCGTTATTGACGATTCGCGAAGAACTCCAGCCTATACCCAAGCAGATGGTATGGATTATGTACCAATGAGCTGGTGGAAGGGCTGGTTGATTCAATTATTGAACATTGCTGGGCTCGGTCCGATTTTCGGAGCGATTGCAGGGGCGTTATATGGTCCTGTGGCATTTATTTGGATTGTGTTCGGCAGTATTTTTGCCGGTGCTGTCCATGATTACTTTTCAGGCATGCTGTCCTTAAAGCATGGAGGCGCACAATTCCCTAAAATAGTTGGAGAATATTTAGGAGATTTTGCACGCCGGTTTATTAATGTCATTTCCGTTGTATTGATGGTATTAGTTGCGGCAGCTTTCACGGCAGGTCCCGCACAGCTAATTTCGTCTATTACACCTTTGTCATTCATGGTTTCACTTATTTTGATATTCGGATACTTTGTTTTAGCTGCAATTTTACCTATTAATAAGATTATTGGACGTTTGTATCCGGTATTCGGGATTGTCTTAATTATTATGGCTGTTGGGATTGGGGTCGCTTTATTATTTGGAACAGAAAAAATCCCGAATTTAACACTGCAGAACTTGCATCCAGGTGATTTACCAATTTGGCCGCTTTTGATGGTAACGATTTCTTGTGGAGCCATCTCGGGCTTCCATTGTACACAGAGCCCGATTGTTTCAAGAACAATGAAAAAGGAATCAGAAGGCCGTAAAGTATTCTACGGAGCGATGATCGCAGAAGGAGTTATTGCGATGGTTTGGGCTGCTGCCGGCATGACGTTCTTTGGCAGTACAGCGGGTTTACAAGAAGCGTTGGCAGCAGGAGGACCTGCGGGGGCAGTCAATGAAATTTCAAGTACATTATTAGGTTCGTTCGGTGGGCTATTGGCTATTTTAGGTGTCATTATTTTACCTATCACTACAGGTGATACAGCACTTCGTTCGGCACGAATGATTTTCACTGAAGCCGTATCCAAGTGGATGGATCCTAATAAAAAGTGGGTCGTTTTAGCGGTTACACTTTTATTGGGCACACCTATGTTTTATTTGTCGATGATTGATTACTCTTTCTTATGGCGCTATGTTGGCGGTACGAATCAACTAGTCGCAGCTGTAATGCTGTGGACCGCTACCTCTTATCTAATGAGGGAAAACAAAGCACATTTGATTGCGGGGATTCCTGCATTGTTCATGACAGCAGTCGTCATAACGTATTGGATGTATGCACCGGAAGGTTTGAGCTTAAGCTATGGAGTTTCCGTGGGGACAGGAATTGTAGTTTCAGCAGTTATTGGTGTATTCTATGCACTAAAGGTCATTCAATCCAAACAGCAACGCGCAGTCGTGAAAATAGGATAAGAGAAAGGCTCTCAGCGACATTTTGCTGAGAGCCTTTTCGTACCATCCGACTTAAAATGTAATAACGCCAAGTGCCATTGTGATAAGGAACAATACGATACTGAAACCCCACATGATTAAGAAAGAGTAACGGATATGCTTACCCATTTCGAGACCCGCTAAGCCAAGTGCCAACCAAAGGGCAGGGGAGAAAGGACTGACGAATGTACCGATGATATTTCCAACGATCAATGCATAGGCAATGGAGATTGAAGGTACACCGAAGCCTGACACAACTTGTTCTACAATCGGCAACAATGCAAAGTAATAGGCATCCGTACTGAGTAATAAATCAAAAGGAACACCAAAGAATCCAATGATAATATGTAAATAAGGCACGATAAATGCCGGAAGAATTTTCACCAAATCTGTTGCAATGGAATCCAGCATATTGGCTCCATTCAATATACCTAAGAATGAACCTGCCGCTAAGATGATAGCTGCCATAAGCAAAGCATTTGGCGCATGGGCTTTAATTCGGTCCATTTGTTCATTCACTGTACGATAATTCAATGGCAATGCCAAACTGAATCCTATCATAAAGATAAAGCCGGCCGGGACTTTACCCCAAACGAGTAAACCGATAACAGTCAGTGCAATGACTACATTAATCCAAAGCAGTTTAGGACGGTGAAGAGAGTTAGCTGTTTTGGTTGATTCATCCTCAACCTCATCGAATATGGACTCACCTTCGTCAGAAGAATCATCTGTAACCTTTCTGACAATTCGACGTTTTTCGCGCATTCCAAGAACAAAGGCGACTGCAACTAATAACACCAAACCAATCACTTGGATTTTAATCAAAGGACGCCATAATTCAGTGACATCAACGCCAAGGACGGCGGCAGCACGCCCAAGGGGACCTCCCCAAGGCACCATATTGACGATACTCGCAGACGTACCAACGAGTAATAATAATAAATATGGGCTCATTCTCAACCGTTTATAAAGAGGTAATAAAGCTGGAATCGTAATCAAAAATGTTGAAGCGCCTGAACCGTCTAGCTGGGCGATCGCAGCAATGACAACAGTCGCCATCGATACGGCAATCACATTTCCTCGAGATACTTTGATCATTGTATTGATAAGTGGATCAAAGACTCCCGCATCTTGCATAACTCCGAAGAACAGAATTGCGAAGATGAACATAATGACGACACTGATGACCGAGTCAATACCACTCCCGAAGAACTCTCCAATTTCTTTAAAGTTGTATCCGGCAAAAAATGCTCCGAAGATTGGTACAATGACCAGACCAACAATCGGTGTGATTCTGCCGCTGATCAGAAGAGCGACAATTATGAAAATAGTTAATAACCCTATGATACTCAACATAGCTTTTCCCTCCAAAGTACAAGTTATGAAAGAAAGGTGTAAGCGGATACAAAATGAGGTATCCGAAAATTCTTTCTTAAAGTTGTTCATAATGTATCATAGGAAAAAGCAGCTAAAAAGCTTATGGAAATAAAACAAATAGAGTTTATTGTATGCATTTTGTTCATTTTGCTCACGAATACAAAAGATTAAATTTTGATGTAGGTTCGTTCAGGTCTTCCAACTTCGCCATATTGCAGCTGGGCTTTTACTTTTCCAGCAGACACCAAGTATTCTAGGTAACGTCTTGCGGTAGACCGGCTGACACCTGCTGCTTCGCTGGTATCGATGGCATTAATGCCTTCTGCCGGGCTGTGTTCTAAGATTACTTCTATTCGTTCCAGCGTTAAACGATCAATTCCTTTTGGTAATCCGTCGGCAGTGATCGACTTGTCCGCACGTAATTCTGATCCAAATTGGAGACGATCCACCTCTTCTTGATTGACTTCTTTTTTGGAGGCTAATAAGACTTTCTGTTTTCGGTAGCGTGTAAATGTCTCATTGAATCGATCAAAATCAACCGGTTTAATCAAAAAGTCGAATACGCCACCTTGTAAAGCAGCTTCTACTGTAACTGTCTCCTTAGCGGCAGTTACCAATATGATAGCGATGGATGGAAAGTCTTTACGTAGACGCCAAAATAGTTCGAGTCCGGGACTATCCGGTATGTAAACATCCAATAGAATCAGATCAGGCAATTGTTCGACCTGCTGTAAATAGTGCAGGGTTTCTGCTGCTGTCCTCAGTTCTGCTGATACATTAAATCCCGAAACTTGTTCAACAAACCGTCGATTAATTTCAGCTACTCGAAAATCATCTTCCACAATCACTACCTGCCATGTCCTAATCATTCGAAACACCTACTTTCAGTTGCTTTTTGGAATTGAAACGATGAAGCAAACGCCTCCTAACTCACTAGGTTCTGTATAAAGTTGACCATTTGCTGCATCAATGGCTTGTTTTGTCAGCGCCAGACCATGACCTCTGCCCACACCTTTTTTTGTAGAAACGCCTCGAGTAAAAATGCTCTCGAGCACAGTGTCTTCAATACCAGGTCCGGCGTCGTCAATTTCAAATAGGATATCCTGTCCAATATCCGTGAAAAAAACAGATATTTCCCGGGAAATTGCCCGTTCATCATAAACCGCGTCAAACGCATTATCCAGCAAATTTCCGACAGCAGTCAACAGTGCTTGTCGGCTACGCTCGGACAAAGCGGTATGCAAGCGGCTGTCTGGTTGAATAGAAATATCAATTTGCAATTCACTTGCTTGGTTTAATTTGCCAACAAGCAGTCCGCTTACATAAGGGTCTTGTATTTCATCAAGTAATGTATCAATCCATTGTTGCTGAATCTTCGTTTCATTTTGAACGAAGTCGAGCACTTCCTCTTTTTTATCGAGTCGCGTAAGTCCCGCAATTGTGTAAAGTTTATTCGAAAATTCGTGTGTCTGGGAGCGCAAGGCATCAACATATTGTTGAATATGGGTTAATTTCTTCGTTAATTCCTCAATCTCTGTTTTATTACGGAACGTTGAAACGGCTCCTAATAATTCATCTTCATAGAATATTGGGACACTATTGACATAGACACTGTGCGCGCCAAAAAGTTTTTCTTGGTCAAATACAGTTTGACCATTCTTTAACACATATGGCAAATCAGAATTTGGAAATATTGCATGAATCGACTGACCAATCCATGAGATTGTTTGCTGGTCATCTCCAGTTAACAGTTTCAATGCGGCAGAGTTGATCATCGTTATTTGTCCTTCTGCATTAGTAGCTACGATGCCTTCATGAATGGAGTGGAGAATGGTTTCTTTTTGAAATAATAAATAGGAGATTTCTTCGGGTTCTAATCCAAACAATGCTCTCTTGATATAACTTGCAATTACAATAGAACCTAAAATCGCTGCTGCTGTAATTCCTAGAAGGACGAACCAGATTTCTTTACTGTAATCCCAAATCACAGACTCGATGGAATCCACCAAAAATCCTACCGACACGACACCGACAATTTCTTCATTAGAATATATAGGCACCTTTGCTCGTAATGAATTTCCTAATGAGCCGGCAGATTTTGAAATATATGATTCACCGAACATAAGAGCTCGTTCATTGTCCTCACCGACCATTTTTTTACCGAGGCGGTCGGGGTTTGGATGCGCATAACGAATTTCTTGGCGATTACCGACAACGATAAATTTTGCATCCGTTTGCTCCTGTATCTGTTGCACGATAGGCTGAATTATAGCAGAAGGGTCGTCTGAATGAAATGCGGCACGAATTTCAGGGATCAGCGATACACTGGTGGCAACGCTAAGAGCTCTTTCCCCAATCTGAGCTTCCGTTGTATCCGTTATAAAGAAACTCATAAATCCACCAATCAGCAAAATAATCGTAACGACGAGTGTACCGATCAGAACAATCATTTTCATATGTAAATTGACGAAAGGTTTCGATTGAAAATGATGGCTGGTTAAATCTTCTTTTCGAAAGCGAATCATGTGCAGACCTCCCATAGAAAAGGATGATGCATTTAGCATACCATGTGGTGAGTATGTTAAGGATGGAAAAATACGAAATATAGCCAGCCATTAATGGAGTGTCAGAGCCAATGTTATTAAAAAAGCCCATTCGCAATGGAATGGGCTTTTACTAGATTTATCGGTGAGAGGCTCTCAATACAGAACAAAGGAGCTCTCGTTGACTAGTTATTATGCTTCAAGCTCAGGCTCAGCTTCTTCTTCATCCAAGCCTAATTCTTTCAAGTATTCCTCCATTGTAATTGCATTTTTGATTACATCGGCAGGAATTTTAATTTCTTCGACGTTATTATGGTTGCTGTATGCACCTGAAATAAGTTGAGTGATTGAGATTGTTTCGTCTTCAATGCCCATCGTCATTTTCGTAACGCCTGACATTTCAAGTGGGAACAATGTCTTCTTATCGATAGTGGAAACAACAAGGAATTCTTCAATATTGATATCTAAAGCATCCAAGATACTTTCCAAATCGTCAGCAATTTCTTCGTCTGTTACTTCCTCTTCAGTTGTTTCTTCTTCGATTACTGCATCTTCAGAATCCGTAGCTTTAGCGTCAACTGACACACCTTCTACTTTTTGAATTACACTCTCAGTAGTTTCGTCAGGAAGTAAACCAGGCAGAAGCGCCATTACTTCATCCAGAATTTCACGGAATTGCTCATTCGTTATCGTTTGTGTCATAACATACTGGTCTTCATATTCGTAAATATGAATGCCGTCGATGAACTTTTTAGTTAGTTCGAGCTGTGCAAGTGGGTCCATTTGTTGAACGGATGAATCGATTAATGCATCTGTTAATTCGTCATCCATTTTAATCCACTTATCTACCATGCTATCGTATTGGAAGAAACCATCTTTCGTCAAATACGCTTCTGATGATTGATCGAGGTTCTCGCCATCCATATTCATTTGCATCTTCGTAGAAGTATAAAGTGCAAGAGGATCTTGGATCACATCCATTTTCATGTCCATGATCATGTCGATTTCTTCTTCCTCAGGATTGGATGTTTTCATTTTCTGATCGATTTTCATCGTTGCAGAATAACTATTCAAATCAACGTCGAGCATCTTTTCAAGAAAACCTTCAACATCCTTCACACGATTTGTTGTTACTTGTACAGATTTTTTGTCATCTGAAACGGATACTTCAAAGCCTTCCAATGTAGATAGGAACGAATCTGAAATATAATTTCCTCCATTATTTAGTGTAAGGGGAAATACAGTATCTGCTTTCTTTCCATCGACCAAAATCTTTCCAGCACTAGCATTAAAGTCTACTGTCAATTGAGAATTTGTTGCCGTTACCACGCCTTTGTCTTTTGAGACAGAGTAACCAGCCTCTTTAAAAAGATTTTCAACTGGGATCAGCACTTCACCATGAGATAAAAACGGTTGCTCGTAGCCCGCAACTTCCACGCCATCGACTACCAGCTTCATTGAGTCGTTACCTGCTGCTTGTACATTACTGTTTGGAACTGCAAAAGCCAACAGTAATACGAAAGCAAATAACCAAGAACCTAACTTCTTCACTACATAAAACCCCCATTTCTTATTTTGGAAAAACTCACCTGTTTTGTGTACAGGTATACTAGATTGTACGGACAACTTTATAAAAGGTTTCAAAGGAATGATAGTTTAATATATTTAGTGCGAAATGACTTAGTTATTGGAAAAAATTAAGTATAACTGTTCTCCTTAATACCTTTCTACTATATAATTAATATTCTGTTAAAATAAAGCGTATCCCGCGATTAGGTGAGAGGAAGATTTCTGAATGAATCGAATATCACTTCGTATGAAAATGTTTATCTTTTCATTTATTCTTGTGTTTTTCTCTGTCATGACGAGTGGAGCAATTATGATCCATAATATTTCTGGCGCTTTTGAAAAAGAACTCGGAGCAAGAGCTATTGCGATTGCCCGAACGGTAGCTCAGCTGCCAGATATTAAGACGCATGTTGGTGAAACGAACGGTGCTTCCTCCATTCAGCCAATTGCTGAGAGAGTTCGATTGGCAACAGATGTAGATTATATTGTTGTATTTGATATGGAAAGGATCCGCTATTCACATCCCTCAGAAAGTAAAATAGGTACAGTATTTGAGGGCGGGGATGAGCAGGCTTCACTTTCGGAACACGAATATATATCAAAAGCTCAAGGTGTTATGGGGTTTGCAATTCGAGCCTTCGTACCGATTATGAATGATGAAGGCGTCAAACAAATTGGTGTTGTTTCAGTTGGCATTCTATCACCGACATTTCAAAGCTTATTAAATGATTACAAGACCGATATTTTATTTTCATTGATGAGTGGTCTGCTCATCGGCCTGATCGGTTCGTTGTTTATTGCTAACCATCTAAAGAAACAAACCTTTAATATGGAGCCTTATGAAATTGCACGTCTGGTCGAGGAGCGTTCCAGCATGATGCAGTCGATGGATATCGGAATTTTGGCTACGGATGAGAAGGAACGAATTGTCTTTATGAACCGGTTAGCCCAGCAGTATACAGGTTTGGAGAACGAAATCATCACAGTAGCAGACGCGTTTCCTGATACATGGGTAACAGAGGAAGTGTTGAAAAATGAAGCAGAAATGACGCATAGACCCTTACTTCTAAACGGCACGATGCTGTTAGTCCGTATCTTTCCTATAAACGTAAATGATCAACGTGTAGGTTCCCTTTTAATGATGACTAATCAGAAAGAGGCGCATACACTTGCGGAAGAACTAACAGGTATCAAGTCTCTAGTCGATTCACTGCGTTCGCAAAACCATGAATATATGAATAAGTTACATAGTATTGCAGGTCTGATACAGCTCAATCGTTCAAAAGAGGCACTTACTATGATTGTAGATGAAATTTCCGATGAACAAGAAGTGATGCAGTTTCTGAAAGAACGAATTTCTGATTATTCAATTTTAGGTATTTTAATAGGGAAGCGATCACGTGCTAGGGAATTGGGTGTTCTTTTTACTATTGACGATGAGTCTTATTTATCTGAAGTGATGACGGGGTTTTCAAGTGGCGATCTAGTTACAATTTTAGGGAATTTAATTGATAATGCTATGGAAGCTTGCTTACTGGAGCAAGAGAAAGAGATTGTGCTGTTGATTGAAGGTAATAGAGATTATTTATTTATCGAAATACAGGATAGTGGATGCGGGTTACCTGAAGAGGAAAATAAAATATTTGATTACGGATTCAGCATGAAGAGGAAAGAGGGAAGAGGAATTGGATTGGCTTTAATAAAGCAGATTTTGGACTCCAATAAAGGCAGTATTACGGCGTATTCTCCGCCAGAATCAGGGACAATCATTACATTGAAAGCAGGTGAAAGAAAATATGGATAAGTTAACGGTCTACATAATAGAAGATGATCCTATGGTGTTAGAAGTGAATAAAGGCTTTTTGCAAAGGTTGGATGGCTTCAAGTTGGTAGGTGAAGCCGCGGAAGGTAAACCGGCAATTGGAGACATACATAAACTTCAGCCTGATCTTATTTTACTTGATATGTACTTACCAGACATGTCAGGGCTTGAGTTACTAAGGGAACTTCGGTTGGAGAATATATCGAGTGACGTGATTATGATAACGGCTGCCCGTGATGCGGTTACCATTCGTGAAGCATTGCGGTTCGGGGCAGTGGATTACTTAGTGAAGCCCTTTCGTTTTGAACGCTTTCAAGAAGCGCTTCAAAAATTCAGTAAAAACTATTGGAAATTCAATACGATTGATAAATTAAAACAGGAAGATATCGATCTTTGGATAGGAAGTGCTGAAAAAATAAGTGCACTTCCAAAAGGGTTAAATGAATTTACCTTGGAGCAGATTTTTGTCGGTCTCAAGAATGAAGAACATCCGTTGACTGCCGAACAGTTAGCTCAAAAAGTTGGAATGGCAAGGGTAACCGTCCGTAAATATTTAGAATTTTTGTCGGTTAATGGGAAGGTCCATATTGAATTGCAGTACGGGAATATAGGTCGTCCAACTCGCTATTATTCAATAAAATAGAAGTTTCATGTGTTTAGGGAAAATACCATAAAGACCAAAACGTCCATTAACTTCATAATATTGTGTTTTCTTGAACATTATTTAAAATATAAAATATCAGACTACTGATGATTCAGGAGGGAGCATGAAGAAGTTCTATGTATGTCCTGAAGAAGCACTTTTGTTTTTTCGTAAGTTTTGTCGGATTACTGTTTTTGTTGGCAGGTTGTCAAAAAACTTCCTATCCAGTTGATTATGAACAATTAAGTGCAGAAGAACGATTGGTTATCCGTTTTTCACATGTTGTAGGAGAAGATACTCCAAAAGGATTGGCAGCCAGAAAATTTGCCAAATTAATGAAAGAGCGGAGCAATGGATATATCGAAGTACAAATATTCCCGAATAGTATCTTATATAAAGATGGCGAGGAAATGGAAGCGCTTTCTAATAATGATATACAAATGATTGCACCTGCTACATCTAAGGTTACGTCAACCGTACCGGAGTGGTCTGTTGTTGACTTGCCATTTGCCTTTGATAGCTATGAAGAAGTACATGCATATATGCAAGGGAAGGTCGGTCGGCAGTTAATAGGGAAATTCGAAAAGCAAGGTCTCGTGATGTTGGGAATGTGGGATAACGGTTTTAAGCAATTGACGAATCGTGAGTATCCTATCAACATGCCTGCAGATATAAAGGGGCTTAACATGCGGATTATGCCAAGTGACATATTAGAGCAGCAATTTGAGCTCTTCGGTGCCTCCGCTATGAAATTGGATTTCAATAATGTGTTCCAGTCATTGGATAATGGATTAATTGATGCTCAGGAGAATACTTTGTCCAATATTGTGAGCAAAAGCTTACATTTAAAGCAAGGCTATATGACGGTTAGTAATCATGGGTATTTAGGGTATGTGCTGTTGATGAATAAAGAGTTTTGGGATGGGTTACCTGAAAATGTTCAGTTCTTAATCCAAGATACGTTGTCTGAGGTGAGCGAATGGCAACGAGAAATTGCACACCAACTAAATGAAAAAGACCTCTCTGAATTGGAGAAATGCGATTGTATTCAAATTCACAATTTATCGGAAGATGAGAGACAACAATGGGAAGAAGCTTTCAGTCCGGTTTACGATTTTTATCGGGGGCGGTTTGGGGCTAAATATATAAATTCACTTCCAAAAATAAAAGGGGGAAATAAAGAATGAAAAAAATTCTTTTAGTTGCAGTGATCAGTATGTTTGCTATCGTGGCGGCTGCTTGTTCATCTGACAAAGAGTCATCTTCTTCAGGCGACGGCGAAAAAGCGTCATCTTCGGATAAGCCAATCATCATCAAGTTTTCGCATGTAACGGCAATTGATAGTGTAAAGGGGAAAGCTGCTGACCGTTTTGCGGAACTAGTTGCAGAAAAAACAGATGGAAAAGCGAAGGTAGAAGTATACCCGTCTTCTCAATTATATGGAGATGCAGATGAATTAGATGCATTGGTATCAGGAAATGTTCATATGATTGCACCATCCGTTACAAAAATGGTGAAGTTGGATCCACGCTGGCAGTATGTAGATATGCCCTTCTTGTTTGAAGATCAAGATCATGCGCGCAAATTCTTTGAGAGTGATGTAGCACAAACAATCTTGAATAGTGATCAATTAGCAAATAACGACATTATGGGATTGGAATTCTGGGAGAATGGGTTCAAACATTTTTCAGATAATAAACATCCTTTGAAAACTCCAGAAGACTTCAAAGGTCTGAAATTCCGTGCGCAAGCAGGTAAAGTCCTTGAATCTCAGTTCAATGCTTTGAACGCGGGAAGTGCAACGATTTCATTTGGTGAAACCTATGCAGCCCTGCAACAAGGCACTGTAGATGGACAAGAAAATACATTCAATAACTTTGATACTCAAAAGTACCAAGAAGTACAAAAGTATTTGACAACAAGTGAACATGGTCGTCTAGACTATGCGATTTTTGTTAACAAATCATTCTGGGAAGGTATGCCAGAAGATATTCGTACGCAAGTTGAGGAAGCTTTGAAAGAAGCAACGGAACTTGAGTGGCAGTTGGCTGCTGATGAGAATGAAGCAAGTTTTGAAAACATCAAGAACTCCGGAAAAGTCGAAGTTACTGAGTTGACTGCGGAAGAGCGCCAAAAGTTCGTTGATGCTTTACAGCCGGTATACGATGAGTTTTCTGATGATATTACACCTGAACTGCTTGAAGGGATCCGTAGCTTGAAATAAGAAGAATTGTCATCTAAGTGGGAAAGCGGAGATCATAGTACCTGTTTATACAGGGATTTGGATGCCGATCTGATTACCGGATCGGCATTTCTTTGTTTATAGGTTGGCATAGGGCATGACTTGTCGTCTTTCGAATGATTAGCAGTAGGTTGGAAAGACGACAAGTCACGCACTTGCAATGTATCTGAATTCAGCAGAAGGGGTGCGAACTATTGAAAACATTACAAAAGATTTGGAGAGCAGTTGAGGAAATCTCAGCAGGAGTATTTTTCTTTGGTGGAATTACACTCATATTCTATGGCGTCGTCATGCGCTATGGCTTCAACTCTCCTAAAGCATGGGTTGAGGAAGTAGTAAGATACGTTATTATTTGGGGTGTGTTCTTAGGTTTTTCTATTGCATTACGACATAATCAGCATATTCAAGTAGATCTTCTCTATGATAAAATGCCCGGTAAAATGAAAAAGTTTGTTGATTTATTTGCTACGATCATCAGTATTTTATTCTGTCTGGCGTATACGTATTATGGCTATTTATTAGTAGAAGCACGTTATCATTCTGGCATGGTATCACTGGATGTCGGAATTCCAATGTGGATTGTCTACTTAATCTTGCCTATTTCCGGTGTATTATTTTCATTGCGTTTTATTGAAAGACTGGTTCAATTGGTACGCGGAAAGGATGTAAAATATGACAATCCTCTTACTTAGTATTTTCTTTATTTTACTTCTGTTGCGAGTTCCGATTGCCATCAGTCTTGCTTTATCGACTATGGTTGTGTTGTGGCAGATCGACTTTAATATGACGATGGTACCGCAACGGATATTTACGGCTCTTGATTCCTTTCCGATGATGGCGATTCCAGGATTCGTCCTAGCGGGCGTTCTGTTGGCCCGTGGCGGAATTTCGAAGTATCTAATCGAGGCTTTGAAATCATGGGTTGGCCATTTACCGGGTGGTCTTTCGGTTGTTACGATTTTAGCTTGTATGATTTTCGCGGCAATCTCGGGTTCTAGTCCGGCTACAGCAGCGGCAATCGGTTCGATCATGATTCCTGCAATGGTGAATGCAGGGTATGATAAGAAGTATTCTATGGGTCTGGTAGCAGCTGGTGGTACGTTGGGGATTTTGATTCCTCCAAGTATTCCATTGATTATTTATGGTATTACAGCAGAAGTCTCGATAGGAAAGTTATTTATGGCCGGTGTCATTCCGGGAGTCCTATTAGGAGGAGTCCTTATTGCTTCAGCTATTTTTTATGCAAAGAAAAATGGCTATAAAAGTGAGCGGAAAGCTACTTGGGATGAGAGAAGAAAGAGTTCATTAAAAGCAATTTGGGGAGCATTTCTCCCATTCTTGATTTTGGGTAGTATTTACAGCGGAGTAGTTACACCGACAGAATCTGCTGTTATTGCGGTGTTTTATGGAATCATTGTATCAGCGTTTATTTATCGCGAACTTCATTTTCGGGATATTCGTCCGATCATTATTGAGTCCATCAACATTACTGCGATGATCTTCTTGATTATCGGCGCTGCAAGTTTGTTCGGATTGTATTTAACCAATGCACAAATTCCTCATGAAATCGGGGCGTGGATTTCGGAAAGTAATGTGAATAAGTGGGTATTTATCCTGCTTGTGAATTTATTACTGTTTGTGTTGGGAATGTTCTTAGAAGCAGTTTCCATCATTCTGATTACACTACCAATTCTATTGCCTATGCTCGTTCATTTTGATATTAATTTATTACACTTCGCGATCATTATGACAATCAACATGGAGTTGGGTATGATTACCCCGCCAGTTGGTTTGAACTTATTCGTAGTGAGCGGAATATCGAAAGAAAAACTTGGAGATGTTGTAAGAGGAGTTATTCCTTTTATCTTCTTGATGATTCTAGTGTTGGCGATCGTAGTTTTCTTCCCTCAATTGTCATTATGGTTAACAGAAAAGATGGATTAACAGAAGGTCTTCCAGTATTTTTGCTGGAAGGCTTTTTATTTATTTAAAAGTTTATTCATACAGGCAAGTAGGGAAGAGTGATGGTAAGAGGAGGGGGGAAGGTGGAGATTTATACAATTGGTCATTCTACGCATACAAAAGAAGAATTCTTAAAATTGCTTGATGATGCGAATATCGAAAGGTTGATTGATATAAGGGCATTTCCAGGCAGTCGAAAGTTTCCTCATTTTCATGAGGATCTAATGAAAGAATGGCTCCCTGCAAACGACATTGCATATGAACACTGTGGAAAACTTGGTGGGCGACGGAGGAAATCGAAGACGATTGATCCAGAAATAAATGATGCGTGGGACAATCAGTCCTTTCATAATTATGCGGATTACACATTAACTGCAGATTTTAAAGAAGGCGTTGATCGATTGATGGAAAAGGCTTTAAAGCAGAGGATTGCGATATGTTGCTCTGAACGCCATCCCGCACGATGCCATCGTCTGTTAATCAGTAATTGGCTGGCGCTGCACGGATGGGAAGTAAAACATATTATAGACGGTCCAAAAGAGAAAACGCTTATTGAAGATCATGTTATCGGAAAATGGGGACCACATCATATAGTGCTAGAAAGTAATGGCACGGTTATTTATCCTCCAGGGCCAAAAGAAAAAAACTAGCTTGCCCTTACAATGTTGAAAGGGCGAGCTAGTTACTCGTAGAGGGTCTTTTCATGTGATCCATCAGCAAGGAAAATGGATAAAACTCCATCATGTTCATTCACATATTTCTTGGCTTTCTCTAGTAGATCTGTTTTCGTAGAATCTTTAAAGATGACATGGTCGCTGTCGGTCTTTTTTAGAATCCATTCGTCTTGCCTAGGTTTCACTTCGTAGTGTGGACGTCCTTCACTTTTTCCTTCTACATATTCATGAGCTTGGGCGGTAGCTATTGAGATGGCGCGGCCTTCTTCGTAGTTCTCTCTTAATAAGGCGTTGGCAATTTCAATCGCTTTTTCTCGGACATCTGGATCTAAGTTCTTCATTGAAGCAGGATAATCATTTTTACTCCATGGCATGAACCGTCACCTCCTGCTTCATAAATTCCCGCTTGGTAATGAAAATAAACGTAAGAAGTCATGAAGTTTTAGACGGCTCTAGTATTTACTGAAAATCTTTTGTTTGTCATTTGCCGGCTGCTCTGTCAGGGGGAAAGTGCTGTCGGAAAAGAGGATGGTTCGGTAAGATGGTGTATTGGTTCATCCCGACGAAGCATTGAAGTGTTTCTTTACTGTCCGAAGTTTGATACAGAAATAAAAGCCTGTCCTGAAAGAAATTACTGACTTTCAAGACAGGCTTTTTGGCATTTATTTTTATTCCAGGACTAAATCCAACTCTTTCATATATCGGTAAACAGGTACTTCATCTTTTACATTTACAGGGATAAAGTTGAATGTCACATAGCTATCGACAGATTCAGGTTCTAGCGAAAGAGCGACCAGATTGGCGGTAGGTTGTGCCATACTGATGACGTAGCTGCCAGCAGGGAAGAATACTCTTTTCTTGGAAAGTTGGGCTTCGATATTTGCTCGCATATGTCCTTCGTAATAGCTTGTGTCTACCTTTTTATCTGTGACTATATAACTCTCCACTTCTAACTCTTGAGCATTCTTTGTTTTCTTAACAGTAGCTCCTTGAATTTTCAGCTTGTCCGCAATATGGTGATATGCTGGCGGTAAAATATAAGCGGTAGGGCGAACGCGTTCTAATGTAGCGATACCATTCGTTGCGCTGTTATAGCCAACCGGTATTTCTTTTACCGTTCCTGTTGCAACATCAACGACTTCGAGAGTTTGGTTTTTCACTTCTGTACGATCACTTCTCAAAATAAGTGTGTCTTTTTCCGACACTGTTTTTCCTTTTTCAACTATTTCATCGCGAGCATCTTGCACCATTTTCTTAACAGACTCTGCATTTTCTGCAGTTGTTCTCAAAATACTTGAGTGTGTTTCGACTTGTGATGCGACTCGGCGGACAAAGTTCTCTTTACCAATCCCGATCCCGCGGCTTTCTACTAAGAAGGAGAAGCTTGGCTGCAATCCATTTGCGTTTCTACCGATTCTTGCTTCTGCGCCGCCTTCATCCAATGTCACATGACCATCTTTGGAGCTGTTAGTAAAATATTCTCTACTCGAATAGCCAGTACGCTCGAGTGCCTGAAAAACATTTTTTCCGAATAAATCATCTGATTGCTTTCGGATTTGTTCTGGAATATTTAAGTTCTTTCCGGATAGCAATAAGATATCATGATACTTGATGGAGCCTTGCTCGCCAAATTGCTTGAAGGTTGAATCGCTCAATCCGTATTCATGTGCATCGACTACTACTTCAGGTTGGAATTGATTCATGCCTTTATGAACTGCTTGGGTTTCAGGAAGCTCTAATTTTACGTGATCTCGGTTCGCATCTAAAGGAAGTGCCGTTTGACGCTGGAAGTATTGTGCGCCATCTGGATTGATACGTGGATAAATGACGACGTTGATCTTATCCAAAACTTCTTTTCCTAGGTTTCCATTTGCCAACTCATTAGCCATGACCAGCATGGATTCTCCACCGGCAGGCTCGTTACCATGGACATGTCCTTGTAGCCAAACTGTAGGCTTTGATTTAAATTCTGCTGAATCTTTTCCGCTTGTTGTAGTGAAAATGAGCATAGGCAATTCAACACCTTCAAGAGAGTGCCCGGCATTCTCCATACTGGCTGAAGGGTTATTATCCACGATATCTTGCAGGTAACGCATCATGTCGGGATTCGTAGTCATCCATTTATCCTTTTTCAAGCCTGGCGTTACAAGCTCCATTTCTGGTTCTTTGTATAACTCTAATACTTTGAGAGATTGTTCATAATGAGTGCCGGGAGAATAAGACATATGTGAAGAGTTTGTTTGGCCGGCAGCTGGAGGTAAGGAGTGTTCTGCAGTTGCAGCTGAAGAATAAGTGGGCGCAGCGACAATTGTTGCTAAAATAGCAGGTATAACTAGTTTTCTTTTTAACATAGAATTCCCCCTAGAATAATGTTTTTATATAAATAATAGTAGTAAGCGCTTACAAGTCGAAGTTATAATAGATTGCTAAATAACTCAAGCAACTAAGTTTACACCAACTAAAATTGATTCGTTTTATCTAAAATATTAATAAGTTCCGGTACTGTTGGTACAATTAATATAAATAATTATGCTTTTAGGTTAATTGCATGTATCTTTAGTAGTATTTGGTAGAATATTTTTACTTTTAGTTCAATGTCATAAAAGCCATTGTAAAAGAGATAGCGCAGTAAAATATAATTAAACTAAAGACCCAGAAGAAGATCACTATATTTGAATTATTTTGAATAATTTATAACTTGATGATAGGGTTAAAGAGAGAGCTTAGTATTGGTTCACAATAAGATCTCACTTTGCACTAAACAATGTAGAAAAACAAATTAAAAGGAGTGAACACATTGTCTCTATCCGTTAAGCAACTATTGGAGAACAAAGGGATTCAGGCTAAGCCGGAACATTTGGAGATCTTGGAAAGTCGCTGGAAGGGTATGCAAGAGTTAAGAGGGACATTAAAGGGTGTTAAAATCGAAGACGCCGATATCGGGCTTCGCAATATTCCCGGAGGTGATCATATTGGCTAAAGAATTGATTCAGAAATCTGTTGAAGAATTGGCTCCGCTTATACAAAATGGCTCCTTATCTCCTGTTGATTTAACGAAGGCGGTTTTAGACCATGCTGAGGACACTCAGGAATCCATTAATGCGTATATGACCATCTATCGTGATGAAGCAGAGCAGTCAGCCCGTGAGGCAGAAAAAGAAATTAAAGAAGGAAAGTATCGGGGAATGTATCACGGTATCCCGATGGCCTTAAAAGATAATTTATATTTCAAAAATAAAGTGACTACAATGTCATCTAAAATCCATAAAGATTTTGTTCCGGACGATGATGCAACTGTTGTTAGCAAGTTGCGGGACGCAGGTGTAATTTTTACCGGCAAACTGAGTATGCACGAATACGCATGGGGGATCACTAATAATAATCCTCATTACGGAGCGGTCAGAAACCCATGGGATACCGATAAAATACCAGGCGGTTCGAGTGGCGGTTCCGGAGCAGCTGTGGCGGTAGGTTCGAGTGTTGCTTCACTTGGAACAGACACGGCAGGCTCCATTCGGATTCCGTCATCCATTTGCGGAATTGTCGGATTAAAACCGACGCATGGACGAGTTAGCAAATATGGCTGTTATCCATTAGCTTGGACACTGGACCATATTGGACCTATGACGAAAACAATCAAGGATGCGGCGGGAATGATGGATATCATTTCAGGATACGACCAGAAAGATCCCACTTCTGTAAATACACCGGTCGATCAGTATTTGCAAAAGATCCAAGGCAATGTGAAAGACTTGGTAATCGGAGTGAATGAAGAGTACTTCTTTAAACAAGTCGATAATGAAGTAGATCAAATCGTACGGAAAAACATACAAGCCCTTGTAGATCAAGGAGCTAAAGTAGAAATCGTTAATATTCCTTCACTTCAATATGCGGAGTGGGCAGAGTTAGTTACTTCGCTTTCTGAAGCATCTGCAATTCACCATGAAGATATGTTGAAGAGACCACAAGATTTTGGCGATGATATCCGCATGTTGTTTGAACTGGGTGAACTGCCGTCGGCTGTAGATTATTTACAAGCACAGCAAGTCAGACGACAGTTGAAACAGGAATTTCAGCAAGCATTCCAGAAAGTGGATGTAATGATCGCGCCGACGTTGCCTGTAGTCGCCAGTACAATTGGGGATGACACCGTTGATCTGAATGGTCAGCAAGTCGATTTGATTGATAATATTATTCGTTTCACTGGACCAAGTAACTTAACAGGTTTGCCGGCTTTATCGATACCTGGAGGGCTAAAAGGGAATCTGCCGGTTGGCGTCCAGATTATCGGGCCTGCATTTGCTGAAGCTCGTATACTTGATGTAGGCTATGCAATCGAACAGACAAACCCAATGAAAGACAGAAAGCCTGAGTTGTTAACTCGAGCTTAAAATCAATCAAAAACTCCGCGATCAACCCATGATCGCGGAGTTTCGGTTAGGTACACGCTCTTCGACTAAGCGGTACTTAACTATTCGACGTATAGTTTCTTCCCTATCACAAACCCAGCTGCACCAAACTTCAACCCAAATCCGTTTGTGCAATTGGTATTACTATAAGTATAGCCTGTGAAGAACAGAATAAACGCAAATCATCGAACTGTGAGAAATGTCATGCCCCTGTAGTGTTTGGCATCATAATGACATAAATTACACCAACCTTACAACTGTCTTTCATTAAGATAACATATGAAAAACCTTCCGACTTTATGCATGAAGAGTCGGAAGGTTTTGTCACATTAATTTAGAAATAAACATTGTCGCAATACCAAAATAGATCAGCAAGGAAAGAATATCATTGATCGTTGTGATCAGAGGACCGGATGCTACAGCAGGGTCGACTTTGAACTTATTGAGGATCAAGGGAATAACAGTACCGGCAATTGTCCCGATGATCAATGTTGCAACGAGTGAGGAACCAACGACCAATCCGAGTGTAAAGCTTCCTTGCCAAACATACGCAATGACAGAAATAACTGCCCCGCATACGACACCCAATATAACGCCGACAATTAATTCTCGAAATATTAAATGCAGGGATTTTTTCATGGTCATGTCTTCAGACACTAAACCGCGCACAACGACAGCGAGTGACTGTGTACCGGTATTACCTGTCATACCTGCAATCATTGGCATAAAAAAGGCAAGTGCAACGACTGCTTCGAGGGTCTCTTCAAAACGAGAAATGATACTGCCTGAAACGAGCCCGATAAAAAGTAATAATATAAGCCAAGGAAGTCTACGATAGGCAGCAACTAGGGGTTTTGTATGGAAGTCAATCGATTTACCGGAAGCAAAAAGCATTTCGATGTCTTTATCTGCCTCTCTGACGACAATGTCGAGGACTTCGTCAGCCCTGATGATCCCAATCAATATATTATTTTCATTGACTACAGGAAGGGACACAAAATCAAAACGCCCAATCATTTTGGCAACTTCACCTTGCTTGGTCGTATCAAACACTTTGGCGATCGAAGTTTGCATAATATCTTTTACGCATTCATCAGCTTCAGCAAGCAACAAGTCCTTATAGGATAATACGCCAACTAATTGTTTATCATCGTTAATGATATATACATAATTTAGATAATGGGCGAAAGCTTCATAATGCTTTAATTTTTCCACAGCTTTTGTGACGCTATAAGTTTGATGAACCCATACATAACGAGTCCTCATAATTCGACCTGCAGAATCTTTTGGATACTTTCTCTGTTGGCGAATATACTTTTTTTCTTCCTGTCGCATTTCAGCAATTAATTTTTCAACTTGTTTATCGGGAAGATCTGAAAGCAGATAGGATAAGTCTTCACTTTTCATTTGATCAAGTAATTCTGTTGAACGAATCGGGCCTACTAATTCAAGCACCCGCAGTTGTTCATTTCTAGTTAGGGACCCGAGCATTTTGATCAATTTATCAGTGTCCAATACTTCCAAAAAGATTGGATGTCGCTTTCTTGGCAGCCGTCGGTATTGTGCAGCAACTTCAGAAGGCTCTAATTCATCAATCGCCTTTTTCAAGGACTCTAAATTACCGTCCTTCGTCAGTTTTATAATAGCTCTTGAAATATCATCTCTATTGTTTGTCAATGGCATGGTCAGCACCCCAATCGTTTAAAGATAATTGTTGTCTCTCTTGCTATCCCCCAAATGAAGAAAAAACAAACAATAGTAAACCTGGCTAAGTGCATAAGTTTTTCCAATCAAAAAAGAGCCTCCTATGTGGAGACTCTTGTATCTTTAAATCAAATAAGTGGACCTCTGCCATGAGGTGCCGGGTCATTTAATGGGTCATAAAGATCGGAATCGACTAATACCAATATTTTCCCATGTTCGAACTGTTCATTATATTGATGTGCTTCTTCATCTGGAATCCCCATGCCGATTAAAGCACCCGCCAGACCGCCTACACCGGCACCTGCAGCCGCGCCCGTGATGCCCGCTACAATTGGTCCTGCTGCAATAATCGGACCGACGCCAGGTATAGCCAAGGCCCCAAGGCCCGTTAAAATGCCGCCTAATCCTCCAATTAACCCTCCAGTTGCTGCTCCTGTCGCTGCGCCTTCACCTGCATGCGTATCCGTTTCTTCCACTACATGTTCTACTTGATCGGAGCTTCGACTGATTACTGAAATTTCATCCGCAGTAAATCCTTGGCGTTTAAGATTTTCAATCGCTGCAATTGCTTCTGTATCCGTGTCATATGTTCCTACCACTTGTCTTCTAACCATAAAAAATTCCCTCCTTGAACTAAATTCTCTTATTTTCTCACTACAGAGAATTTACCCTTTTTTTAATAGATAAAACGTTAGAAGAAATAAGAGATATTTCGACAGTAGTTGATAGACTTATTGGACAAAATACCTGTTTCTTAAGCAATTTTCTATTAAGGAGCCATACTTGTAACAATAGACTTATCTTTGTAATGGATTCGACTGATAGTTGTAATGTAACTGTAACAGTAGCTTGGTAAGCTGAGTCTATTAAAAAGTTAGGGGTGGCATATTGAAGAAGTTTTTATTTTCATTAACAGTAGCCATGTTGATTACTATTTTCACAAGCGGAATGAATGAAACATCTGCAGCTACATCTGTTCATACAGTGAAAAAAGGCGATAGCTTATATAAAATCTCACAGATACATAAAGTTTCCGTAGCAGATTTGAAAAAATGGAATAACTTAAAGTCATCGGTTATTCATCCAAACCAAAAACTGCGTTTAGTTAAGCCGTCAAAAGTTGCTTCCAGTACATCTTCAAACAAGAGCAAAACACCATCACGCTCTGACGGACCACAAGTCGTTAAAGAGTTCATGGTGAGTGCAACAGCATATACGGCACATTGTAATGGGTGTACGGGCTTGACGAAAACAGGTTTAAACTTACGTAAAAACCCAGATTTGAAAGTGATTGCAGTCGATCCAAGTGTCATTAAATTAGGCACGAAAGTCCATGTCGAAGGGTATGGATATGCGGTTGCTGGAGATATTGGCAGCGCAATTAAAGGAAATAAGATCGATGTCTTCATTCCAAATAAGACACGCGCGTACCAATGGGGCCGCAAGAATGTGAAAATCAAGATTCTTGATTGAAAATAAACCTAGTTCGGCTTTATGCTGGATTAGGTTTATTTTATTTCTCTGTTCCTATTTCAGAATAGGAGAAGGTGAATGCCATATAAAAAAACATGAATCCTTTTAAAAAGGAATTCATGTTTCTATTATACAAATGAAACGATTTGATTTTTCCCATTTTGCTTTGCTCTATAGAGCGCTAAATCAGCTAGGTGAAATAAATCTTTAAAGCTTACAACATCGCGCATCAGATTATCACCAATACCAATACTAATTGTAATATTTTCAGGGACAGTTTGTAGATCCAGTGGTATAGTTTCAATTTTCTTTGCGATGAGTAAAGCTTTCTTCTTCGCTTGCTCTCGCGATATTCCATGCATGACCAACACAAATTCGTCACCACCGAAACGTCCTAAGATGTCGTCTCTCCGAATTAGAGAAGAACAAACCTTTGCTACCATTTTAATTGCTTCATCACCTGCTAAATGACCGTACGTATCATTGATAGATTTTAAATTATCAATATCAAAGGCGATACAAACAATAGATTCCTTCGTATGTGAAGCAGCAGCCAATAAACGATCCGTCGTTTCCTCTAAATACCTTCGGTTATACAAACCTGTTAGATAGTCGAGATGCTCATTTGTTTTCTTAGAAGAGGCTTGCAATCGGAGTTTTAATTCTAAAGCAGCTTTCCCCCAATTGTAGCTTTCGAGTTCATGTAATAAATCAATATATTCCTTTTGTATGATCGCCAATTCATCATAACTAAAAAGATGTTCTGCTAATTCAATTCGTTTCTGTTGAATTTCTTTCAATAAAAAATTATCGTGAAGCAATAGGTCACTTTCTTTGACCGTTGTATAAAATTGAAACGCTTTCTTTTGGTCACCAAGGAGTTCGTAAAGCCGGCCTTTTAAGATTGTTAAAAAGGCCTTCTCCTGTGGATACTTTTGTAACTCTGGGAGCTGATCTAAACATTTTATACTTGTCATCGCAATGTCAGAACGCTTCATATTGAGGGCAGATTCAACTAAATATAGATGCCCGCGAATCGAAAGGATAAAGCGATCTGCCACGTATAAGTTTGCATATTTAACTGCAGATTGGGCAGCTTTCAGAGCTTCAGAAAATTGATTGGTTTTATTGAGCGTATGGCTTAAGTTACTATAGGCCATGCTCACATACACGAAATTCTCTGTTTCTAGAGCTATCGAGAGTACGTCTTCCAGCAACTTTTGCCCATGTTCAAAGTCGTTTGATATAAAACTGACGAAATATTGTAAATAATACGAGCGCATCCAGTCTTGCTTGGCACCGAATGATAGACAATTTTCATGGTGAGCTTCAATATGGAAAAGAACTTTTTTGAGATCACCAACATAATAATTGGAGAGCGCACTGAAGTAATGAGCATATAAAATGGCTTTCGGATCTGCATACTGAGTGCCTTTCTTCAATAATTCCTCTGCAGTCTTTATGACTAGTTCGTATTTACCTTCACTTCGTAAATGGCTAATAGAGTTTTGTAATGTAGCTAACTCCTTTTCGTGAAGCATATTAGCCCCTCCCATAAACTTTGAATTTTACTAGCTATCATGAGTAAAGACCTATGTTTGTGAAAAATATATGCCTCAATTATAACATGATTTTCCAATAAAAATGACAGTTAAATGAAAAAGAACGTAAATAAATAAAGTTTTAGAACATTATTCTAGTTTTTTATACCTTTTGGTATGTTTACTAAACATAATACTTTAGGTTTATTTGAAGGTTGGATAAGTGATTTGAAAATCAAATCAGTTAGATTGTATTTCTTTAAACAATTTAATGAAACGATCGGGGTTATCCACTACTTCAAATGTAAATACGCCTTCGTGGGTATGAAGATAAAAAAGACCTGTTTGACCAGAGAAAGGACGATATGATAGATCAAACACATGCTCAAGTGGAAATGTGCGTTGGGAGGTAGTGATACGATCCTGGAACAAATGAATAGAGTGAAAAGATTTAAGGTATGTTTGTTCCAGGCGGTCAACGACCCGTTGGATAGATACGTAAGAAATTGAATGGATTAGTTGATCAGCTGAGTTGCTCATAATAAAACCTCCTGTATCGCGTATCATATCATATGCGAACAACTTCACAAAAAGTTGCACTTACTATTTGGGCTCTAAATTTTTCTGACAGCTCGAATAAACTGAACAACGGCAACAATAAACAAAAAGGTAATCGCACCTGCCATGTCCAAATAGACATCTTGAATGGTAGCGGTTCGTCCTCCTGTAAAAGATTGGTGTAACTCATCAGCGCAAGCTAATATTAATGTAAGAAGAGCAGCCCCTAATAAGCGCCCTTTTCGTTTTGGCAGTATCCAATAGATTACTAAAGAAAGAAATCCGAACGTTAAAAAGTGTGCAGCTTTACGAATTAAAAATTCTACAAAGTAATAGTAACCGCGTTCGTCAACTGAAATTATGCGGTCCCAATAGAAAAACTCCAATTCGGACAGGACAGCTTTGCCAGGTTCATTAGGCAGCAGCCGTTCAAGCGTAGAGACAAGAGATTGCTGTTCGTAAGTTTGACTCGATGAAATTGCCAAGCCTACTAAAAGGGCTATAAGTATAAGAATCACAATAAATTTTTTCATAGTTGGATTGTATCACAGAACCCCCTTTCCTTGTCGTATAGTAAAATTGTAAACTCCTATATAAAAATATAAACATCTTCTATATATATACCGTACCCTTTGTAGAATACTAGATACCATTATACATGAAATGTCTCCTTAAATTTCCACTTACTATTGTAAAAAGATATGCTAATATTTAACTCGAGTGGTTGAAATAAGCCCTAACCCCCAATCATACATACAAGATATTCTAGCTATATCGAAAAACTGAATGATTACGGAATAATAAATAGGGTATAAGAACAAAAGAACGTTTTTATACTACTCAACGTTTTCTACAAGCTCTTTGGAAACCTAGTAGTTTCCAAGCAGTATTAGAAGAATTAAAAGGAGGAAATTTTTCCATGAAGGTTCAATCAAAAAAATACAGCAAATACATTACAGGCGTAGCATCAGCAGCATTAGTTGCATCAGCGGTGGCACCAGTTGTCAGTGCGGCAGATTTCAATGACGTACTGGAAAACAACTCTCACAAGCCGGCAATTGACGCTCTGTCAAACGCAGGTGTTATTTCTGGATATCCTGACGGTTCTTTTAAACCAAATAAAACGTTAACTCGTTCTGACGTAGTGAAATTGATGGGTAAATGGCTCGTCTCTATGGGATATGAAATACCTAAAGACTATAAAACAAACCCTCGTTTCAAAGACTTAACGTCTAAGTCTAACGATGAACTCTTACAATCAGCAGCTATTGTTAAAGATAATAATGTCTTCAAAGGATACGAAGACGGCACATTAAAGGCAACTGGCAATATCACACGCGAAAATATGGCGATCGTCCTCGTTCGTGCATATGATGCAGTGAATAAAACAGATCTATTAACTTTTGTTAAAGAAGAAAAGTTTGATAAAGATGTTGTAGATTTGGCTAAAGCTAAAGCTGAAGCACGTCCTTACATTGACGTACTCGACTACTTCGATATCACGAACCCAGCTGCACCAAACTTCAGACCAAAAGAAACTACAACACGTGCACAATTCGCTTCTTTCTTATATAAAACTAGTGAAGTAGAGAAGCCAGGTGAAGAAACGCCTGAGGCACCGGAAGTAGCTGAAGTGACTGCAGTAGAAGCAATCAGCGACAAAGAATTGGAATTGAAAGGGACAAACCTACACCTTCTAAAAGCTGAACAGCTTAAAGTAGAAGGTAATGAACTAGTTTCATTCAATGCCAATCAAGATGGAACTCAAGCAACAGTTGAATTGAAAGACGAATTGACTTCTGGAAAAGAGATGACACTTACTGTCACGACTAAAACAGAAGGACAGCCCGATCAAGAGAAAACTTTCAAATTCACTTATGAGTTGAAGGTTGGTAAAGTGGTTGCGACTACTACTCAGGTGAATGAGACTGGCGAGCAATTCCTTGAATTCAATGTAGATGGTAAACTAGCAGACTTAAAGAAATTGAACGAAGCAGGTTATACAGTTGAGTTCCAAGCTACGAAAAATAATGTACTAAAGAATGCGAAGACCGGTGAATTGAATGCAGATCAACTAAATGCGAATGATACTTTCTCTTATAAAGTAGTAGTATCAAAAGACGGAAAAACGGTTGAATCGGACTTGGTAGATGTAAAAGTATTGAACTACGGTTCTTATGTTTCTACTATTAATGAAGTAACTGTTACGCAAGGTGGTACGACAGTAGAAAGCGGTAAAGTATCTCTTGATGAAGATGAAGGTAAAGTTACTGTAAAAGCGACTAAAGCGACAACAGTAAATGGCACTTCTGTAAGTAATCCTAATGCAACTTACACATCATCGAATCCTAGTGTTGCTACAGTCAACTCAAGCACTGGCGCTGTGGAACTTGTTAGCCCTGGTGAAGTCAATATTGTGGTGAAAGCAGATGGAGCTACTAAGAATGTTCCATTGACAGTGGTATCAGGTAAACGTGCAGCTGCTGAAGTAGTTGCTTCACCAACTTCAGCAAAAGTATTGAAAGACAAAACTTCAGATATCGGGTTGACAGTTAAAGATCAATACGGTGAGTTGTATACAGGTGCATTAACTGTTACTTCTAAGGACGAAACAATTGCTACAGCTACTATTGATACAGTAACTAAAGGTAAGTCAGCTGTTCACATTAACGGAGTGAAGACAGGAACAACAGAAATCCAAATCAAAGCAGGCGATAAAGTCCTTTCAACAATTGCAGTTAACGTTTCTGACAATTCACAAGTAGCTACTAGAAAATTAGAAACTAAATCGGCTTCTGACGATCTACAATTAGATGTGATGAAAGGTTCCGAAGACAAGACTGTAGAGTTGGTTTGGAAACAATATAATGAGCAAGGTTTCTACCTTGGAAATGATCTTATCCCAGTTGCGAATTATACTGTAACTTCATCTAATGAAGACGTAGCAAAAGTCAGCAAAGATGCTAATGGTGTAATTACAGTTGAAGGATTAAAAGCAGGAAATACAACGATTACGATTAAAGAAGGCAGTGTAACACGAGCGACAGCTGAAATTAAAGTAGTAAATACTACCCCTTCTATCGCTTCAGTGAGTTTTGAGAAAACAGAACCGGTTACTAAAGTTGGAAACTTTAGTAGTGCTGTAGTGAAAGAAGAGGGTATTAAGCTAACTTCTTCTGAATACAAAGCTAAAATTGCTGCAGATGGTACGATTTATATTGAATTAGACAAAGTGGATGGTTACTCAGCGACTGAGGATGTTAAATTAGGAACTATTGCAACAAGCTACTCAGGTAATGCGACAGCACTTGGTTTGAAAGTAGTTAACGGAAACATTACAGGTACTGCAACAGCAGGCGACAATGGTACGATTGTTGTTAAAGTTAACCGTACAGATGAAACTGCTCCAGTTGGAACTAGTAATATTGAGGTAAGTGTACCAAAATAATAACGAAATTAATCATGTACATGAATAACTAACAACACCCAAGCTCTATTCCTTGAAGACGTTCAAGGAATAGAGCTTTTTACGTTTACTAAGCTACGTACCAAGGGTACAGATAGAATAGAAAGTTTAAAAGATTGAGAGGAGTGGGAGGATGCGTTGGTTTGAAGGAATCTATTTTACGACATTGTTGATTGTGCTTTTATTGCTAGCTGTACCAATTACAATTGCAATAATCCTGTATTTCTTTGATCGACGTCAAAAACAGCATGCGATTTTACGTAATTATCCTGTACTTGGCAGAGTACGTTATATGTTTGAGAAGGCGGGACCGGAAGTACGACAGTACTTATTCAATGACGATAACAGCGGCAAGCCGTTTAGCCGAGAAGAGTATTTACATATGGTCATGCCGGGAAAGTATTTGAATAGTGTCATCGGTTTTGGTTCGAAACGGGATTTTCAAGAGCCGGGTCATTACATTCGAAACGCCATGTTCACGAAGCAAAATGATGAGATGCGTGTAGATAATGATAACTTGATGAAGACGATGCGCTATGAGGTAGATCAAGATAACTTATTTTCACGTAAAGAACATCGAGAGGAAATTACCACACTTCCTTGGCTGCTTCCTGAAGAAGATGCGATTGTGTTAGGACCCAATTGTGAGCAGCCATTTGTCGTACGCAGTTTGCTCGGGCAGTCAGGAATGAGCTATGGAGCTTTAGGAGACCATGCGATCACTGCGTTGTCAAAGGGGATTGGCATGGCGCAGGGTGCGTGGATGAACACTGGGGAAGGCGGTGTCTCGGATCACCATCTAGCTGGCGGTGCAGATATCATTGCACAGATCGGCTCAGGTTTATTCGGTTTCCGAACTGAAGAAGGAGACTTTGATTTGGAAAAGGTGAAAGAAAAGGCTAAAGTACCTCAAATTAAAGCATTCGAAATCAAGTTGGCGCAAGGTGCAAAAATGCGTGGCGGTCATGTAGAAGGTGAAAAGGTGACCGAAGAAATTGCGGCCATACGAAATGTCGTTCCTTTTACTTCTATTAATAGCCCGAATCGCTTCAATCAGTTCAATGACTATCCTACATTGTTCACATTCATTGAAGATATTCGTACTGCTGGCGGCAAGCCGGTCGGCATGAAAATCGTCATTGGAGGGAAGGAAGACGCTGAAGAACTTGCGGAACAGCTGGCGGAAACTGGTATGGGGCCCGATTTTATTTCATTGGACGGGGCAGAGGGCGGTTCCGGTGCAACCTATCAAGACTTAGCGGATAGTGTTGGGCTGCCGTTACGTTCTGCGCTTGTCATATTGGATGATGCGTTGCGAAAGTACGAGGTGCGAGATCGAGTGAAAATCATTGCTTCTGGTAAGATCATTACACCGGACAAAGCGGCCATCGCGTTGGCGTTAGGTGCAGATCTTGTGCAAATCGCCCGGGGATTCATGATTTCCGTAGGCTGTATTATGGCGGAACGCTGCCATACAAATACATGCCCGGCGGGGGTAGCGACGACGGATAAACACTTGCAGAGAGCGCTCGTTGTGGAAGAGAAAAAGTTTCGTGTCACCAATTATATCTTGACGATGAGGGAAGGATTGTTTCGCGTAGCTGCTGCGGCGGGTCTGGACTCTCCAACGAAGTTCGAACGTCATCATGTCATTTATAAGGATGAACGGGGAAGGATCCATTCTGTAGAGTAAAAAAGACTCGATGAATATTCATCGAGTCTTTTTTTAGGTTTATATTCTTCTGAAGCTATTGAATTTAGATTTCCAGTACGGGTTGCTTAAGCTGACAACCTCTGATTTTTTTCCACCAGCATGAACGAACTTGTTATTACCGACATAGATTCCAACATGGGAAATGCCTTTTCGATATGTATTGTGGAAGAATACGAGATCACCTGGTTTAGGTGAGTTGATTTTAGCGGACTGCGTGTACTGTCCTGTTGTTGTTCTGGAAACAGACTTACCATTTTTCTTGAATGCATATTGGATAAATCCGCTGCAATCAAATCCTTTTGTTGTCGTACCGCCGAAGCGATATGGAATACCTCTCAAATTCATTGCAGTTTTGACAACTCCCGCACTGCTTTTGGCAGGCGTGGATGCTGCAACCGACTTAGCAGAAGACTTTGCCAAAAGTGAGCTAAGTACATAACCCTTTTTACCATTGATTTTTACTTTGTACCATAGTTCAGAACCTGAATTCTTTTGATGGGTCAGTTGTACTCGTGTACCTTTTTTTAATGTGAAGACAATTCTATGTTTAGTGCCCGCATCAGCACGGACATTTATATTATGTTTCGTTATGTATGTACCACTTTTCGCTGTTGCCTTACTTGCCGCATCAGCACTTCCTCCTGCAAACCCCGCGACCATTACTGCTGCCATCAATAGTGAACACAAAAACTTCTTCATCATGACTCTCCTTCGAAATAATGTATGTCTCTCTAGCTGCAAGTTACATCTTACATGACTTGTAGAAACGAAACATTACGTTCTTGTTAAGAAGAGGTTACAGTCTTGTAATCATATTAATAGATTGTAATAAAGCAAGCCAGCCGCCCCAAAATCGGAGCGGCTGATTTCACAATGATTTATCGGCACTGTCTTGGTAAGGATTATAGATCTTTTACTATAATTAAATCGGATTCGCCGGATATGCCTTTATAATTGGAGATGAATTACCTGTCTTCTTCATTTAAAACTGTTTCTTCTTGATTGTCTGCAGCCAAAACTTCTGGAGGTACAGGATTTTTCAATGGTTCATAGCCGCCGTATGAGGGCTCATTTTCTTCAAACTGTTTTGCCTTTTTGGCATGTTGATCTTTCAAAAATGGATCTGCTTCATTTTCGGCATCCGAAACTTGTTTTGAAGCAGCAGGGGCTAGATTGTCCGTATAAAAAGGCTCGTCTTTTGAATACACACTGAATGCCCATCCTTCATCCACATACAGCAGCATACCGCCATGCTGCACTTCTTCATAATAGCGATCGATTTCAATTTCATTCATACCGACACTATCCATCATTCGCTTTACTTGATTTTCTCCGGTAAGGAACCCGATAAACCGATCTGTCCAAGTACCATAAGCTGCATGTACATCGGCTGCAGTCTGGTTTCTAAGCATGGAGACATCGTTTTCATTCTTGGCGATTACGTAAATATTGTCGGCAAGATAGCCCGTCAGCTTTAGTTCCTCTATCTTGTCGAGAAGGTCAGAGTCGTTATAATATACACCGATAAATGTCTTGTTGTTTGGTTCAACCATTATTCTTCCTCCTCTAACTTTTAAGTTTATTTGGTATAGATACAATACCCTCAGGAATAATATAAAAACCTTGAAGGGAATCAATTTTAATTCTGTTTATAGAACTAGCACAATCTGGAAAGTTATATGCAATGGAGTGTACATTATAATGTTCGTTACTAACCTCGTATATAGTTACCTTACTAGTTCTATATATTGTCATAAATTATCAAAACCTTTGTCAGCGTTTTACAATTATGTTAGGATACAATCTAGAGTCTAGAAAAGAAAGGGTCGGTTACAATGAAGAAAAGACATTTGATGGTGCCGCTTGGTTTATCTCTTCTATTATTAGGAGCTTGCAGCGGGGACGCTGAAGAAGATAAGAAAGCGGATCAGGAGCAAACCGAACCAGCTGAAAAAGAAACACCAGGCGTGGTAGATAAATCCGATACTACGACTTCCAACGATGAGCTAAAAGAGGAACTCGCTAAAGAAGAAGGTGTATCGCAAGTAAGCTTAATTATTACAGAAGATGCGGGTGGTTATGTATTACTTGATTTCGAAGTATCCGAGGATATGAAAAAAGAGCAGGCTGAAGAACTCGCCAAGAAATTCTTTACACGCATTGAAAAAGAATATCCAGATCACAGTATAGATATCCAAGCAAGAAAGAGCGGGGAAACCTTCGCTCAAGAAACAAAGGAAGCAAAAGCAGAAAAATAACTATCTAAATGATTGCATATTGTATTATTGGCATTCGCTTAAATAGACATAAAAAACATTGCAGAGGAAAAGTCTCCGCAATGTGGTAAAATTATATTATGCGTTCTGGTCAGGAACGTTACAGTGAGTCATCATTCGATATCTATCCGAATGATGACTTTTTAATCTACCGTACTCGCTACACGGATATCAGCCGCCTTTTTAGAAGAAACCCGTTCACCTATTTTCATTGCAATCATATAGAATACGAATGCAATAACAATTCCAATAATCCATGCGATATCCATCCCACCCATTGCTTTTGACAGAGCGCCTTGGTATATCTCTGTATTAATAAAGGGGACTTGACAAAGTATTGTAAATAAGTAGATACCCATCGTTTTATAATTTAGTTTTCCGAATATGCCATCCTTTTTCATAAAATCCTCGTGGTGAAATCTTCTTTTTAATACATAGAAATCTGTCAAGTTGATAACGCTCCATGGGATAATAAAAAATAACACAAAACCCAAGTAGATTTGAAAGTTTGACATGAAGTTACCAGCACCTGCAGTTGCGGCGAAGCCAATGACAATACCAATTAACACAGAGATAATGATACGTAATCTTCCTGAAGTTCTAAAAGACCAAAAATTACTCGCGATCGATAGCACGATAATGCCCGCACCATAAATATTTAATGAATTGATGATAAGGACACCTAGAGAGAGCAAGATGACAATAGAATATCCTAACACACCGCCCATGTTTTTAATTTCACCCATTATATTTCCGTTTACCACCATTGTAGCAATAGCTGCGCCAATCAGCATAAGCCAAGCAGAACTCATGAAGCTGCCGCTCGCCGTGTATAAAAAGGTTTTGCGTGCATCTTTTGCTTTCATAAATCGAGAATGATCGGATACATAAGGACCGTACGTAATTTGCCATGTCACACAGATGGAAGTCGCTAAAATGAATGCAGTCCAGGTGAATGTTCCTTGTCTTAACAAATCCATCGACAATTGACTTATGACCAAGCCTGAAAGCACAACGAAAACCAACGTGTAACCGACTGTGTAGAATTTCATTGATTTTTGAATAATATTTTGTCCGTAGATCGCCAAAAGAACCATAGGGATTAAGCCAAGAATGACTGTGATATTGATGTTAAGTCCGATTGTCTCTTGTATGCCTTGTGCGACTAAGATCGTATTCATGGCACCATAACCGAAATACATTGTCAATATGATTAGCATCGGTAAAATAACGCCGAAATAACCGAATTGAGCGCGACTTTGCAGCACTTGCGGGATACCTAACTTCGGTCCTTGAGCTGAATGTAAGCCCATAATAACCGCACCGATGGCATGACCGAGAAGAATTGCTAGTGCCGCCCACCAGAAGTTTAATCCAATGATGATTGCTAACGCTCCGGTCACAAGGGTAGTAGATACTGTACTTGCTGCAAACCAAGTGAAAAATAGTTCTTTAGGATTCCCTTTCCGATCAACTTCCGGTATATATTCAAAACCGACCTGCTCAATAGCCTTTGATTTTTCTTTACCCATTGAAATGCCTCCTTTAAGCTAAGCGAATAGGGGGAGGGGCAATCACCCCTCCTATTTACTAACAAATTGACTCAGTGAACTCCAAAATTCCTGTTGAACTTCAATTACTTCATCGATAGCTTCTTTTTGATTGGGATACAATTTATCTGGATAACCTTGTGAACCGGAAGCGTATGGATCCGTTACGTCAGTTTCTATACCACTCAAACGTTCAATAATTTTTAGTGTACAAAAGGGAACATACGCATTACTGTACCCCCCTTCATGGCAGAAGACGATTTTTCCATCGCAATGCGTGTCGGCGATTCTTAACATACAATCTGTTAATTGACCGAAGCCTTCAGCTGTCATCATCATGCGGCCGAGGGGATCAAACATGCCTGGATCTTGACCAGCTGAAATAATAACTAATTCAGGCTTGAAATCAGCTGCGATAGGTTCCACGATTGACTTGAACGCGTGAACATAACCTGCATCTCCGGTACCTGGAGGTAATGGAATATTTACGTTGTATCCGCGTCCAGCTTCAGCTCCAACATCTTCTTTAAAGCCTGTATTATTCGGAAAGCTTAAGTGCTGATGGATTGAAAAAAATAAAACATTTGGATCCTCATAAAAGGCTTGTTCAGTGCCATTGCCATGATGAACATCCCAGTCGAGTACAAGTACTCGTTTTAAGCCGTATTTCTTGCGTGCATATTGAGCCGCAATTGCTACGTTATTAAAAATACAAAAGCCAATGCCTTTTTCTCGTTCTGCGTGATGACCAGGGGGGCGAGTCATTGCGTAAACATTATTAACTTCACCTTCCATAACGGCATCTACTGCACGTAAAGCTCCTCCGGTAGATAGCAGTGCAATTTCATAGGAACCCCTGCCTACAATCGCATGGTCTCCCGCGTCGCCACCCGTCGTATCACTTAATTTCTTTACTCTTTCTACATATTCAGGTGCATGAAAATATTCTATTTCTTCTTTCGTAGCGGAACGCGGTTCAATTTGTTCAAGCTTTTTCATCAATCCGCATCGTGCAAGTAGATTGTTGACCCGTCTTTTTGTTTCAGGGTGCTCCACGAACACATCAGTCTGCATATATCCTCCTGAAGGTAAGTAAAGAGTCCCGCTGCCGTTATCGTGCCAGAAATAACTTTCGTCAAAAATATATCCAGTGCCCATCTGAATCCCTCCAAAATTTATTTTAGAATAAATGGTAAAAGATGAATGAATATCAGTCATTAGATTACAAAAATATAAGTGAGTAAGCGTTTTCAATTGTATGTCAAAATAACTGTTATCTTATGCTAAAATAGATGGAGTAACATAAAAGAAAAAATTATGTTGAAATACAAAATGTGACGTAATCGTGACTTTTCAATCTCTTGATTCCTCACATTAAATGAATATCAATCATTTGTCAATGATAAATTTTAGATAATTCAAAACATATGAATGAGTGTCACCATGGTGTGGAGATACATGAACAAGTTGTAAGGAGAGAATATTTACTATATACTATCTGAAATCTATTTATAGAAAGAAGGAAGTTCATTGGGGAAAAAAACAGCGATAATTCATTCAGCTATAGAGGTATTTCAAGAGCAGGGAATCGAGAAAACGAAGATCTCGGATATTGTTAAACGTGCTGGAATTGCACAAGGAACTTTCTATTTATACTTTCCATCCAAACTGTCATTGATGCCTGCAATCGCAGAAGAGATGGTGGCGAAGACAATGGATATTGTGCAACGTACAGTTGATGATCGAGCAGCTTATTCAAAGCAATTCGAACAGATGGTAGATGCGATATATGAAGTGAACAGGGAGTATTACGAAATAATGGCTGTAATTTACTCAGGACTTGCCTCCACAGAGCATATTAGGGAATGGGAATCGATATATGCTCCATTTTATGAATGGATCAGTGAGAAGCTTGAAGCGGCAAGGGAAGAAGGAGCTATTCGTCAGTCAATAAAGCCGGAGCGAACTGCAAAAGTCATCATAGGTCTGATCGAATCGACGGCAGAACAAGTATTTTTGTATGCTCATCGTGACGAAAGTGAGGCGGATCGCCAAAAAGAAGAGGTATTGGATTTTCTGTCACACGCATTACAATTCAAGACTGTGAAAAGTTAACATGGCACGTTGTTAACTTTTATGATAAAATGAATGACAGTCAGTCAAATAAATGAGACATAGAAATACGGAGGGAATAGTATGAGTAAGGCTTGGATGTATGTAGCGTTAACTAGCTTCTTTGAGTTAGTTTGGATATTTGGTTTTAACACAGCAAGTCAGTGGTGGCACTGGATTTTCATTGTCGGTTTTATATTTATTGATTTTCATTTCTTGACGAAGGCATGTGAAGGTTTGCCGACGGGCACGGTATACGCAGTATTTGCAGGTATCGGAACGGTCGGGACATCTCTGATGGACGTGCTTTTCTTCGGTGAACATATTAGTTTAGGAAAAATATTTTTTATATTCATCTTGGTTCTTGGAGTGGCAGGTTTAAAAATAGCGGATGGAATTGATGAGAAGAAAGCATTGAAAGAGGTGGAGAAGCATGGGATGGACGCTGGTGTTCTTGGCCGCTCTGAGTGAGTTTGTCGGAGTAATCGGATTGAAGAAATTTAGTGAAAACAGAAGCTGGGCTACTGGTTTAATGTATTATGGGGGTTTTGGGACGGCATTCTTCTTCCTCTATAACTCCTTTAAATATTTGCAAGTGAGCACGGCATACGCTGTCTGGATCGGCGTAGGTACAGCAGGGGCTGTTCTGATTAATATGATTTTTTTTGGCGAATCAAAAAGTGTCGGAAGAGTTGCGAGTTTATGTTTGATCGTATTTGGAGTAGTTGGATTAAAGGCTTTATCATAAAAAGAAGGAACAGTCGACGGTTTAGATCGACTGCCCCTTCTTTTTTTTATTGACCGAGCAACCTTCGCTCGAAATCCGAAATAGACATTCCAGAATGAACACGCTGGCGTTTTAGATGAAATGGTGAGTCCCCTTGGAAAACGTTTCCTTCGGTGATCGTATAAGCACTTTTCATGCCCGCCACTTTACTCGCTCGTATAGCCTCTGTGTTACGAAGACCATATGGATAGGCAAGCGCGGAAACTGGAGGTTGCTCAGGAAGGATGCTTCCTATTTTTTGATTGGCCATGGTAAGATCTGTATAGATTGCCGATCTTGGCGTATATTCCAAGAGTGCTAGTCCAGTCATCGAATTAAAACCATGCAAGTCATATGTGTGGTTTTGGTAGGAAATCATATCCTGAGTTGACCGAATTTGTTCTTCTGTTAAATAACCGGGACGTTCTATACGGCTCGCTATCAAGAATGCCGTCGCTTTGAAACGATGGGATTTTAAAATAGGGTATGCTAAATCGGCAGTTGAGGAATA
Source organism: Sporosarcina sp. FSL K6-3508 (assembly GCF_038615825.1). Lineage (NCBI taxonomy): Bacteria > Bacillati > Bacillota > Bacilli > Caryophanales > Caryophanaceae > Sporosarcina > Sporosarcina sp. FSL K6-3508. The sequence goes on from NZ_CP152016.1 coordinate 818,899, forward strand.
GCCGTCGTCAAATGTAATAAGGACTGATTTTTCCGGAAGCTTAATTTTCTTTTGAAGCCAAAGTGTTAAATCATCAGTGGAAATCGTATGCCAATTGTTTTTCTTTAAATAGGCCATCTGAGATTTGAATTTATCCACTTCCAAAATAGAAACATTTGTACCTTCTTTTTTCTTGACTAAATCATGATACATAAGTACAGGTATACCTTTTTGAACTTTTACGTCTTTCCTGTAGATATACCCCGTCTTGCCGCCGAACACGATAGGATAGTAATCACCACGCAGACGTTGCGTGTAAATTACTTGCTTTGGTTGGATATGGCCAAGCTCAGTTGATTTAATGTTTCGATTCGAATAGATTTTCACATGCTTTTTTGTAAGCAGTCGAACAGGGTTTGCGCTTTTCAATTGATCTGCATCTTGATGAATCATTTTTGCTTTCTGCTTGGAAAATTTGACTTCCAAGTCACCGATCTTTGTATAGTGAAAACGTTGATCGGACTTGGTTATAGTATGTATTGTTCCTTTAGAAAACACTGCGATTTTTTCGGTGTCTTTAAAAACAGGTGTAGTAGCTGCGATCTTTATAACAGATGTGGTAGCTGCTTCAGTGGTAGGTGTGGAAATAAACAAGCTGCATAATAAAACAGCCACCAACAATAACTTCTTCATTCTTCTTTCTAACCCCTATCTATAATGTCCTTTTCTAATAGTATGTTGTACTCTGGGGTAAAGCAAGATGCATATACGAAAAATCATGCAGTTTTTGTGAAGAATCTGGTAAGGGTCTTGTGTACACTATATAGAAGAACAATTTCATACTCGAAAAAAGGACATACCCGAAAAATGCTAGGGCATGTCCTTTTTAATTGAATCCAAAGGCTAGCGATAGAGATGCGTAGATTCTAAGGAGCGCTTCTCTATTTCTCTTTCTAACAATCGTATGAACTCAGGGCTTAGTTTTAGTCGTTGAGCTTGTTGATAAGAATAGAGCAGCATTTGATCGGACAATTGAAACATAATTGAACCGCCTCCCTTTCGTATGAATATCAAGCATCCAACCTGCATAGACTTTTTAGGATGTTATACAATATTTTAACAGTAAAGCAACAAAAGAACAACCGTTCGTTTTATCAACAAGAGCAGTGGATAAGCTGTGCGTACCCTGTGCATAGTTGTTCAAAACATAAAAGAGACGCGGTGGATTATGTGTGTAAAGTTATAAACAAAAATAAGTTGTCGTAAATTGTCGAAACATTCTTAACGATTTATTACCATTTTAAAGTGTTAGTGTGGATGGATCTAATAGTTGGGTTGCAACAAAGTTTATAAAAAACATAATATTTTTTTAGATATTTCCAATATGCAATATATCGCTCCGTGCCGCGTATGTAAGCGTATTCAACTATTTTTGATTAGTCGCAATTGATTAAAAACTTTAAAAATACAGTTGACCTTTCATTGTTTACAAGATATGATAGCAACAATCTAGTTCATAGCTGTGAAACTTTTCACTGGCTGTTCAGAATATTCAACTGAATTCAATTGTTTGGAAATTGGTTCGTTCGATTAGTTTAGGAGAGATCGCAATGAGAAGTGACATGATTAAAAAAGGAATCGATCGTGCACCACATCGTAGCTTACTTTATGCAGCAGGTGTAAAAACGAAAGATATGAACAAACCATTTATTGGAGTATGTAATTCGTATATTGATATTATACCGGGACATATGCATTTGAATAAATTTGCAGAAGTCGTAAAAGAAGCAATTTGGGAAGCGGGCGGCGTACCGTTTGAATTCAATACAATTGGTGTAGATGATGGTATCGCGATGGGGCATATTGGAATGCGTTATTCATTACCAAGTCGTGAACTGATCGCGGATGCGGCAGAGACTGTCATAAATGCACACTGGTTTGATGGAGTCTTCTATATACCGAACTGTGATAAGATCACACCTGGTATGTTGATGGCAGCAGTTCGTACGAATGTACCTTCCGTATTTGTTTCAGGAGGACCAATGGAAGCTGGCGTATCGGCAACAGGCGAACCCCTTTCATTAACATCCGTATTTGAAGGTGTCGGCGCTTATAAAAGCGGTCAGATGTCGGCAGAAACATTAAAGGATATTGAAGAAAATGCTTGTCCTTCATGTGGGTCTTGCTCGGGAATGTTTACTGCGAACTCCATGAACTCCTTAATGGAAATGCTCGGTATGGCCTTGCCAGGAAATGCGACAATTCTCGCAACTTCCGACGAACGTCATACGTTGATCAAGCAGGCAGCAAAGCACTTGATGAACTGTATTGAAAAAGATATTAAACCACGCGATATTATTACTAAAGAAACGATCGATGATGCATTCGCGCTCGATATGGCGATGGGTGGTTCGACAAATACTGTCCTTCATACATTGGCAATCGCTCACGAAGCAGAGATCGACTACAATATTGAAGATGTAAATGAAGTTGCAAAACGAGTACCATATTTGTCCAAGATCATGCCGGCATCCGATTATTCTATGCATGACATACATCTAGCCGGTGGTGTAAGCGCAATTGTCAATGAATTGTGTAAAATTGACGGGGCCATCCATAAAGATCGAATAACCATTACAGGTAAAACAATTGCAGAAGATGTCGCTGGACATGAGATCACGAATACAGACGTCATTCGAACAAAAGATAACCCATATAGTCCAGTCGGTGGTCTTTCAATCTTATTTGGCAATATTGCACCTGAGGGCTCTGTAATTAAAGTAGGAGCCGTAGATCCTTCCATTAAAGATTTTAGAGGAGAAGCGATTGTCTTTGAATCTCAGGAAGAAGCGCAGGAAAATATCGATAATGGCACAGTGCAAGCAGGCCATGTAGTCGTCATTCGATATGAAGGGCCTAAAGGCGGTCCAGGAATGCCAGAAATGTTGGCTCCTACTTCCGCAATTATGGGGAGAGGGCTCGGGAAAGAAGTAGCTCTTATCACAGATGGACGTTTCTCTGGAGCATCCAGAGGTATTTCCATCGGACACATTTCACCTGAAGCTGCAGAGGGTGGACCAATTGCTCTTGTTGAGAATGGCGATATTATTGAAATCGATCTGATCAACCGAACAATCGAGCTTGAAGTTTCGGATGAAGTGTTGGCGGAACGTCGACACGCTTTAAAACCATTTGAACCAAAAATTAAAAAAGGATATCTAGGTAGATATTCTAAGTTGGTTACTTCAGCAAGTACAGGTGGAGTAATGAAAATATAATAAATCAATTACGCCTCGGCGTAATTGCGTCCAGATTTTGAATTGTGCTTAGGCCAGCGTGACGCAGGTCAGTTAACCTTTGCCTGCGTACCTCTTTTGTTCAGCGGGTGTTTGAATACCCACTGAACAGGATAAAGATTACATTCATCTCATCACCTATATAGGTGAGAGTCTTCAGTTGAATAAAGATAAAACGTTGATGAGGTAAAAGTAAGTAGAAACTTGTATTCACAGAGAGCCGGTCATGCTGGAAGCCGGCAATACAACTATTTACGACATCCCCTCGGAGTGGACTGTTAAAAGGTATGCCGATTAGGCAGTCCCGGGCTCGGCAATTGGGCTCGTTAGCAATGAAAAAGTCAGGTTTCGACTTGCTTTTTCGTAAGGTGACTCAGGTCACGAACTAGGGTGGTACCATGAAAGCTTTTTCATCCCTATGTGAAGAAATTCGGTTTCTTTGCGTGGGATGAAAAGGCTTTTTTTTAGGAGAAAATGCTGAATATTATGCCATTGAGTATCATCATATAGAAGAAAATTGTAAGGAGGAGTTCATTATGAGTGCTAAAGTAAAAGAAGAACAAACTGCTGTAGCAACAAAACCTAGGGAACAATCCAATAAAAAACCTGCTGATGGCTCTGCTATCTTGATCCAATTATTAAAAGAACAAAATGTTGAGATGGTCTTTGGATATCCCGGAGGGGCAGTTCTCCCAATCTATGATGCTTTGTATAATGACCCCATTCCACATGTCTTGGCACGACATGAACAAGGAGCAATTCACGCTGCAGAAGGTTATGCGCGAGTTTCTCGAAAAACTGGAGTCGTTATTGCAACATCAGGACCAGGTGCGACGAACCTAGTAACAGGTATTACGGATGCCATGATGGATTCTTTGCCACTGGTAGTCATCACAGGCCAGGTTGCAAGCACGGTGATTGGAACCGACGCTTTCCAGGAAGCAGATATTATCGGAATTACACAGCCGATTACAAAACATAACTATCAAGTTCAAGACGTAGCAGATCTTCCGCGTATTATTCGTGAAGCATTTCATATTGCATCTACGGGAAGACCGGGACCAGTTGTTGTGGATATACCGAAGAATGTTGCTACAGAAATTTTTGTACCGGTGGAGAAGGACAATAAAGAAGTGAATTTGCCAGGATATCAGCCGACTAAGCATCCTAATTATCTGCAAATTCAAAAAGCGGCACAAGCACTTTCTACCGCAAAGAAACCTATGATTCTTGCGGGAGCAGGTATACTCCATGCAGGCGGGTCAGAAGAACTGAAAGAACTGGTGGAAAAGCATAGAATCCCAGTTACAAACACATTATTGGGATTGGGCTCTATCCATGGTGATCATGAATTATTCTTTGGAATGGCAGGAATGCACGGTACGGCAACAGCAAACTATGCATTAAGCGAATGTGATGTACTGTTGAATATCGGTGCCCGCTTCGATGACCGCCTGACGGGTAATTTGAATTCATTTTTACCGAATGCCCGTGTCATACACGTGGATATTGATCCCGCGGAAATCGGAAAAAATGTTCCAACTGAAATTCCGATTGTGTCGGATGCGAAGGAAGCTTTACTTGCGTTGATAAATGCGGATTTCAAATCACCGGACACAGACGGATGGGTTGAATATCTGAAAAATATGTCGAACGAATATCCACTTTGGTATAAGGAAGATGAAAATGATCTATTGCCGCAGCAAGCGCTTGAAATCATTCATCGCATAACAAAAGGGGATGCAATCGTTACGACAGATGTAGGTCAACATCAAATGTGGGCGGCTCAATATTATCGCTTGAATAACCCGGATAATTGGGTCACTTCAGGCGGGCTAGGGACTATGGGATTCGGCTTCCCGGCAGCAATTGGCGCTCAGCTTGCTAAACCTGAAGCGCGAGTCATCTCAATTGTGGGAGATGCAGGCTTTCAGATGACAGCTCAAGAATTATCGTTGCTTCAAGAACTTCGAATTCCGGTTAAAGTCATTATCTTAAATAACGGTGCACTCGGGATGGTTCGTCAGTGGCAAGAAACTTTTTATGAAGAACGTTATTCCCAGTCGCTAATTCCGGTACAACCAGACTTTATTAAATTAGCTGAAGCATACGATCTGAAAGGATACCGGATTCAGACGCTGGAAGAAGCAGAAAAAGTATTTGAAGAAGCTCTATTGTCTGATGAACCAGTTGTGATCGACTGTCGGGTAAAACAATTGGAAAATGTCTATCCGATGGTTGCACCAGGCAAAGGCTTACAGGAAATGATTGGGGTGAGTCCTAAATGAAACGAATCATTACAGTAACAGTCATCAACCAAAGCGGTGTATTAAACCGAGTGACAGGACTTCTCATGAAGCGGCAATTCAATATTGAAAGTATCACTGTCGGTCCTACTGAACAGCCGAACAGATCCAAAATGACGTTTCAAGTTCATGTAGAAGATGAAAACAAAATCGAACAACTTGTAAAACAACTGCAAAAGCAGATTGATGTTATTACAGTTAAAGATATAACAGACAAAGCGATCGTGCTGCGTGAGCTGGCTTTAGTAAAGGTGATCTCGCCACCGCAGATCCGTTCTGAAATGAATAGTATTGTAGAACCTTTCCGGGCGACAATTGTCGATTCAGGAAAGAATGTAGTAACTTACCAAGTAACGGGTGATCCAGATAAAATCGAGGCTTTTATCGATTTGCTGAAACCATATGGCATCAAAGAATTAACCAGAACTGGCGCAACGGCGTTTGCCCGTGATATGCAAAAAGTTCAAGCACCACAGTTGTCAATCTTAAAACAATAATTCAAACACACTTAGGAGGAAATTAAAATGACAAAAATGTACTATAACCAGGATATCAATGAAGGACTTTTACAAGGTAAAAAAATTGCAATTATCGGATACGGTTCACAAGGTCACGCACACGCTCGTAACTTGAAAGACTCTGGCTTCGATGTAGTAGTGGGAGTTCGTGCTGGTAAATCATTTGATCAAGCAAAGGCAGACGGGCTTGAAGCATTATCTGTTAAAGAAGCTTCAGAAAAAGCAGATATCATCATGATCTTGCTTCCAGACGAAAGACAAAAGCAAGTATACGAGGCAGAAATCGAGCCGGCTCTTACTAAAGGGAAATCACTAGTATTCGCTCATGGTTTCAACGTACACTTTGGCGAAATTAAACCACCTGCAGACGTAGATGTATTCTTAGTAGCTCCAAAAGGACCTGGACATCTTGTACGCAGAACATTTGAAGCGGGCGGCGGTGTTCCAGCACTATTCGCGGTATACCAAGACGTATCGGGCCAAGCGAAAGACGTTGCACTTGCATATGCAAAAGGTATTGGATCTGCACGCGGTGGTGTATTGGAAACAACATTCGAAGAAGAAACAGTTACAGATCTTTTCGGAGAGCAAGCAGTACTTTGCGGTGGCTTGACTTCATTGGTAAAAGCTGGTTTCGAAACACTAGTGGAAGCTGGATACCAGCCTGAACTTGCATACTTTGAAACATTGCATGAAACGAAACTAATTGTCGATTTGATGTATGAGGGCGGTATGGCAGGCATGCGTTACTCGATTTCTGACACTGCAGAATGGGGAGATTTCGTTTCTGGACCACGTGTAGTCGATGCAGATACGAAAGCTCGTATGAAAGATATTCTTACAGACATCCAATCCGGTAAATTCGCTAAGGAATGGATCGAAGAAAATGAAAACGGTCGTCCGAAATTCAATGCAATTGAAAAAGCAGAAGCAGATCACCAAATTGAACAGGTTGGACAAAAGCTTCGTTCTATGATGCCTTTCATCAACGAAGGAGCTAAATCGAAAGAGGAAGAAGTGGTAGCGAGTGCGAAAAATTGATATTTTCGATACAACTCTTCGCGACGGTGAGCAATCTGCAGGTATAAATTTAAATACAGTAGAGAAATTAGAGATCGCTCGTCAGCTAGAAAAACTTGGGGTAGCAGTTATTGAAGCAGGGTTTCCTGCTTCTTCCCCAGGTGATTTCGAAGCCGTTCAGCGCATTGCCAATACTGTAAAAAACTCAACAGTAACAGGTCTTGCCAGAGCGATGAAGAACGATATTGATATATCATGGGAAGCATTACGCGGCGGAGAACAACCGCATATCCATGTATTCTTAGCAACATCACCTATCCATATGGAGTATAAGTTGAAAAAAACTCCGGATGAAGTAGTCAATATTGCAGTGGATGCAGTGAAGTATGCAAAACAGTATTTCCCTCTCGTTCAATGGTCAGCGGAAGATGCTTTCCGTTCAGAACCAGAATACCTCGTGCGAATCATTAATCAGGTCATTGCGGCAGGTGCTACAACGATTAACATTCCTGATACGGTCGGCTATGCCACTCCCCAAGAATACGGTGCTCTTTTCAAGTATTTGAAAGAGAATGTGACAGGAGTGGAAAAGGTAAAACTTTCCGCACATTGTCACGATGATCTTGGAATGGCAGTTGCCAACTCCATCGCGGCGGTTGAAAATGGAGCAGATCAAGTGGAGTGTACGATTAATGGGATTGGCGAGCGTGCAGGGAATGCTTCATTGGAAGAAATTGCGGTGGCTCTGCATATCCGTAAAGACTTCTACAATATGGATACAAGTATTAACTTGCAGGAAATTAAGCGTTCCAGTCAGCTTGTCAGTCGTTTGACAGGAGTGATGATTCAACCGAATAAAGCTGTTGTCGGTAAGAATGCATTCGCACATGAATCTGGAATACACCAGGATGGCATGCTGAAAAATCGCCAAACGTATGAGATCATTACGCCTGAATTAATTGGCGAAAGTGATATGCCGCTTGCCCTTGGAAAGCACTCTGGACGCCATGCATTTAAAGATCGCGCCGTTAGGATGGGCTTTGATTTAACAGAGAAACAATTAAATGAAGCATTTATCGATTTCAAGAAGCTGGCAGACCGCAAAAAAGAAATCACAGAAGATGATCTCTTTGTACTTTTCACTGGACAGCAATTGCAAGATACGGATACACCGATTTACGAATTGCATAACGTCCAAGTGCAGTATGGTACATCTAATATACCAACAGCAACAGTGACGGCTACTGTACCAAGTGGAGAAACTGTTACGGTGGCAACGACTGGTGCAGGTTCAGTTGAATCAATCTTTAATGCACTGGAACTGGTCATTAAAGGTGAAGTGTTAATTTTAGATTACCGCGTAACATCCATCGGCAAAGGCCGTGATGCATTAGGCGAAGCTGTAGTGAACTTAAGCTATAACGGCTTAGAACTAAAAGGACGCGACGTAGCACAGGATGTTCTTGAAGCATCTGCTAAAGCTTACTTAAACGCGATCAACCGCCAACTGGTACGTGAAAGATTGCGTAAACAAGAGGTAACTAACTGACTTTTTAAAAATAATGGATAGAGTATTCGATCGAGTGATACGAGATTGATCAAGGAGGAGAAGTTCTATGGAAAAGAGAGTAGCAGTATTGCCCGGCGACGGCATAGGACCAGAGGTAATGGCAGAGGCTGTTCGAGTGCTGGAAGTGGTTGGCAGACGCTTTAACCATACGTTCCATACTGAGTATGGATTGATTGGCGGAGCCGCTATTGATGAAAAAAATAATCCGCTTCCTAAAGAAACAATTGAATTATGTGAGTCAAGTGACGCCATTCTCCTCGGAGCTGTGGGTGGTCCGAAATGGGATCAAAATCCGTCTGAGTTACGGCCGGAAAAAGGATTGCTTGCGATCCGCAAACATTTTGATCTATTTGCGAACCTTCGTCCCGTTGCAGCTGTTCCTTCTTTAATCCATGCTTCTCCTTTAAAAGAAGAGATCGTCAAAGAAGTGGATATGCTGATTGTCCGGGAATTAACTGGGGGACTGTACTTTGGAAAACCGAGCCGGCATACAGATCAATCTGCAGTAGATACACTCGTGTATACACGTGAAGAAATCGAACGTATTGTCGACAAAGGTTTCGAGCTTGCCCGCTTACGTAAAGGCAAAGTAACTTCTGTGGACAAAGCGAATGTACTCGAGTCCAGTAAGCTCTGGAGAAAAATTGTGGAAGAGAAGAAAGTGGATTATCCTGATATTGAAGTGGAACATCAATTGGTAGACTCTGCGGCGATGAAATTGATCACGAACCCGTCAGTCTTTGATGTCATTATCACAGAGAATATGTTCGGAGATATTTTGAGTGATGAAGCCTCGGTCATAACAGGCTCACTTGGGTTATTACCTTCAGCAAGTGTTCGTTCAGACGGCTTAGGTTTATATGAACCAGTACACGGTTCAGCACCAGACGTAGCCGGTCAAGGTGTAGCCAATCCAGCGGCAGCCATTCTTTCCGTCGCGATGATGTTGAAATATTCATTCGGACTGGAAACAGAAGCTGCGGCAGTAGAGAAAGCAGTCAATACAGTTTTTGAAGAAGGACATTTTACAGCAGATTTAGCTGGTAAAGATCAACGTGCCTTATCTACGAAAGAATGGACAGATAAAATTGTAGACGAATTAGATCTTCAGTTCGTTTCTAACAGTATTATGTATTCTTACATCTAAGTATCAAAAGTGGAATGCACCGTTTAGCCTCGACAGGCGTTGGAAGACCGGTAATAAAGGCGTTCTTTGCCATTACTGTCAGTCTGAAGCGACCTGAGGGGCTGGTGCTTGGAACTAGGTGTAACAAATTTTTAAGGGCATGGCTTGGAAGGAGAAACAATTATGGCAAAAACAATTATAGAAAAAATATGGGACCAGCATATTGTATACGAAGAAGAAGGGAAACCCGATTTGCTTTACATTGATCTTCACTTGCTGCATGAAGTAACTTCACCACAAGCATTTGAAGGCTTGCGCTTAGCAAATCGTAAAGTGCGCCGCCCGGATCTTTGCTTTGCGACGATGGATCATAATGTCCCGACAAAGAATTTACCGACTATAAATGATCCAATTGCAAAAAAACAAATTACGACTTTAGAGAAGAACTGTGAAGAGTTCGGCGTACAGTTAGCTCATATGGAACACCCAGACCAAGGGATCGTGCATATTATCGGACCAGAACTTGGATTGACGCAACCTGGAAAAACAATTGTCTGCGGTGATAGCCATACATCTACACATGGTGCGTTCGGAGCAATTGCTTTTGGCATCGGCACAAGTGAAGTAGAGCACGTGTTGTCTACACAAACCTTGTGGCAAAATAAACCAAAGACGATGGAAATTCGTGTGACAGGTAAGCTGGGTTTTGGCGTTACCGCAAAAGATATCATTTTAGCGATCATTGCGAAGTTTGGAATCGATGTCGGAACAGGTCACATCGTGGAATATACAGGAGAAGCGATTCGGTCATTGTCTATGGAAGAGCGCATGACGATTTGTAATATGTCAATCGAAGCCGGGGCTAAAGCAGGCTTGATCGGCCCGGATGAAACTACGATTGAATACTTGCGTGGACGACGTTACGCTCCTCAAGGAGAAGAATTTGAAAAGGCAGCAGAGCGCTGGATCGCATTGAATACGGATGAAGGTGCACAGTTTGATCAAGTGTTGGAAATCAATGCGGATGAAATTGAACCATTTGTGACATGGGGGACCAACCCGTCGATGGGTTCCGGAATTTCGGCAAGTATTCCATCCGCTGCAGACTATAAAACAGAAACGGAAAAGTCCGCTCTTCGTTCTGCTCTCGAATATATGGGACTGGAAGAAGGTATGCCGTTAACGTCGATCGATATCCAGCATGTATTCATCGGTTCGTGTACGAATGCTCGTCTAAGTGATTTACAGGCAGCTGCAGATGTCATTGAAGGTAAACATGTTCACCCTTCTGTGACCGCGATTGTCGTGCCTGGGTCGCGAACAGTCAAAAAACAAGCTGAAGATATTGGATTGTCTCAAATCTTTATTGATGCAGGGTTTGAATGGAGAGAATCTGGTTGCAGCATGTGTTTAGCAATGAATGACGATATTGTACCAGCTGGTGAACGATGTGCATCTACATCGAATCGTAACTTTGAAGGCCGCCAAGGCGCAGGCGCTCGTACACATCTAGTCAGCCCATCGATGGCTGCAGCCGCTGCAGTTGCTGGACACTTTGTAGACGTTCGGGACGTAAAAGCCGCTGTGCATAATTGAGGAGGGGATTCAGATGGAACCAATTAATATAGTAGAGAGTGTACTCACTCCATTAGATAAAAATAACGTAGATACAGACCAAATTATTTCTAAAGAATTTTTGAAGCGAATCGAACGTACGGGATTTGGAGAGTTTTTATTCTATCACTGGCGCTTCAATCCAGATGGTACAAAAAACGAGAACTTTGTATTGAATGATCCGCGCTATCAAGGTTCTACTATCCTTGTGGCTCATGAAAACTTCGGTTGCGGTTCGTCTCGTGAACACGCGCCATGGGCAATTTTAGACTACGGTTTCCGTGTTGTCATCGCACCAAGCTTTGCTGACATATTCCACAACAACTGCTTTAAAAACGGCATCTTGCCAATCGAACTATCGGTTGCTGAAATAGATGAGCTTTTGGCTAAAGGGAAAGAAGCAGCTTACCAATTGACGGTAAGCCTTGAAGATCAAACGGTGACGGGAGAAAATGGAAAAGTCTATCGTTTTGACATTGACCCATATTACAAAAAGATGCTATTAAACGGCTGGGATGAAATTTCATTGACGATCCAATATGAAGACCATATTGCCGCATATGAAAAACAACAGGCATAATAAAGACTATCCATCGCTTTCATAGCCATGGATAGTTTTTATTTCCTTTTACTAGTCTATTTTACGCGTTTTATGGATAACGGACGAAACAACTGTCGCATTATGCTATAATTGTTGGAGGTATATACATACTACTATAATGAAAGCAGTGAATGGAGTTGATTTAAAAAGATGGTGACCTCACCTAAAATGAAAAAAAATATTATTTTCATTCCTTTACTATTTGCGCTGTTGATCTATATCAGTTTGCCACAGCTTTATGTGAGTGCGGAAATACAAGATCAGCGCTTCTCTGATGTGCACAATGATTTCTGGGCTAAAGACGAAGTGACGCAATTGGTTGAAGAAGGGATTATTAATGGCTATCCTGACCTCCAGTTCAGACCAAGCGTAAGTATTATGCGTGGTCAAGCTGCCAATTTATTAGCAGGTGCCTTGAAATTGCCGGAAGCGCCCTATCAGCCAGTATTCAAAGATGTCAGCCCAAAATCATCCCATCTACGGGGAGCGATGGCTACGTATCAAGAAGGCATATTTGGAGGGAAACCGGATGGCACATTTGGAACCGGTGACCAATTGACACGGGAACAAATGGCAAGTGTCATTGTACGGGCATTTAAATTGGAAGACACCGGAGAAGATGTGCGGTTTACAGATGATAACAAAATTAGTGAATCTCATAAGTATGGCGTAAAAGTCCTAATGCAGCATGGAATCACTACAGGTAAAGAAGATGGGTCGTTTGATCCGAAATCACCTGTGAATAGGGCATCCTTTGTTGTGTTCTTACATAGAGCAATGATCCAGGCAGGCATGTTGGAAAAAGAAAGTCCTATTTCGTTTAATAAACCAAAAACAATAGGGGATTTTGATCCGATCCGTTTTGAACAGCAGTTTGTAGAAGTGCCGATAACAAATGAAGACAAAACTTTCTTACGTTCCAATCATTATCTTCAGCTTGTCACAAAGCGTGTACAGCCTTATGCGCATGCAACGGATCATGTGTATATATACGGCGTAAGCGGGATGAAATCGACTCGCGTCACGGTGACAAAGCGAGAACTGCCGAATGGAGATTACTTCGTATTTACAGAATTACGAAACCCTCAGCGACTGCCGATTCGTGTGGATCTGGTACAGATTGAAAAGGGAATAAAGGAAAATCGCTTAGAACCCTACGGTAAATATCCAATGAAAAAAGATATTGATGACACCTTTGGATTTGATATTGCAACCTCCCCAATTGGAGTGCTTGAAACTGTATCGGATCAAGGAACTGGACAACAGATGATTGCGAAATCCTATCGTTCACGTGATTTGGAAATGAAGTATCCGAATGGTGCATTAAGTCAGACACGTGAATTGCATGATGAAAAAATAGCACACAGCAATATTGTAATGGGACCAAATCGCGTGACCGTCTATGAATTATATTCTCGCGGCTATGATATTGTAGATCAGTGGTATTTATCATCAGCTGAAAAACTATTCTCGAGCAACCAACGAATGGATGCTTGGATGCATGAGTCAATCATCAATTATAAAAAACGAAATAAATGGTATACCGCAAACGGTCCGTATAATAAAATGGCGACAACGATCGAACCAATGCCGGCTTCAGGAAGAGGATATGGCCGCAACTTATTGTTAGTGAAAGAAGACCGTGTTATGCTGCTGTACAATCAAACGCAAGAACGGTATTACGAAGATCTTTTGCATAATTCATTTGCGAACTTAACGATTTTTAGAGGGAATAAAACATATTGGGAGACAGAAGTGACAAGCACTTATTTAAAGAACTTGTATAACTTCACTGCTCCATTTGTCGATACGCGTTTCAATGAACAAATTGCATTATTCCTTTACAATGGAGGAAAGGCGTTTGGTCATAAAGATTACAATGAAGGTTTACGTAACTATGCGAATTTATTGGTTCAGCAGCAGAAAAAAGGCAATGTCAGCGCGTTAACGAAAAGTGCTTATTATATTCCGGACTATTTCCCGGCGAAACAGCAAGTCCGTACGCATACTTCCATGAATCATTTGCTTGGTGGGATGAATATCTTACTTATGGCTTATCAAGAGTTCAAAGATCCGATCTATCTACAGACAGCGAGTGCAATTGAAAAGGCGATCCAGCTGGATGAGAAGAAGTGGATTCGTTCTGACGGGGATATTTGGTACAAACGCGATCCAAACGGTCAGTTTGCAGGAAGAGACTATACACATTTAACACTGGAAGATTTGATTCACTCCTATGAAAAGTGGTCTGCTGTAGACAAAACAAAATTGCCGGTATTTGAGCGTATGATCAAATCAAAAGCTGGCTATCTGAATAAAAATAAAAAAGGCTACACAACGAAAATTAAAGAAGGCCTTGAACGAATCAATATGTCGAACTTGTTACCTGCAGGAGCAGAACATACAGACGCGCTTTAAGTAAAAAACACCATCTCCCATGACGCGGAGATGGTGTTTTGCTGTTTATTTAACTAAGGTAACTAAGTCGGAACGAATCCAGCCATATGGTTCACTTGGCTTTTTATAATCAGGATTCGTATCTGCCAGCACTTTATACCAGACGTATCCGTCCGAACTATGTGTACGGTCCACAATGACTAAAGGATAACCGAATGCTGTCAGTTCGCCTGGATGTTTTGCTTTGTAGGAGAACAAGATATTGCTAGAATTACGCACTTCCGGGCTTGTCCGAATATTGACATCGGCAGTGCCGGTAAATGAAATGAAAGCCAGCTCTGCTTGATTCGCATCTTTATTGCCTAGATACTGATCAATTCTCCACATATGGCCGGCGATTTTACTGCCCCAAAAAGGATCGGAAGCGTATTTCATATTAAATCCAACTGCTTTATTTCCTGGTGCAGCGCCGTTCGCATAAGCACCGAAAGGATTTGCATAGTTCAAGTTGATATAACGGCCTATAAACGCATCAATACTTTTGGTAGGATCTTGATAAACTTCTCCTTTGTCCGGAGAAGAGTCGAATACTCGAATACCGAAAATATTATTTTTGTTTTGTGCATTTGCACTCATTCCATAATCACTTTCATGGATGGCTGTCGCCAAGGTGAACATAGCGTTTACTTGGTGTAGTTTTTCTGTAGATTTAATATAAGATCCAAGACCAATTAATTTTGACTTGGTCGTCGCATTTTTATAGCGCGCAATACCTGTTTTTTCGCGGCTTTCTAATGCGGACTTAATGAATCGCTCCAAGTCTGCACCTGAATAAGAAGAAGGCTGACGAACAGATTGGAACTGGAAGTATGGATAATACTTCACAACGGTCTGACTACCGCGCTCTTTAAAGTGCACGCCGTCATTACTTGTGTAGGTTTGTCCTTTTTTCAAAGCAGAAGAAGCAACAGGTCCTACTGTATACTCTGCGTATTTACCCGTATATTTCTTAGTCTTCGAATCATATGTCCGGTAATATGGATAATGAACCAATAAACCGTCATTCGATACTTTATAGTAGCTGGAGCCTGCTGAAAGCTGAGTTGGCACGAGGTCGACTTCTGCGTGTTTCGCATAATATTTATAGCCGCCTAACTCAACGATCACGTGATTTTCACTGCTGCCTACATAGTCTAGTTCGTAGCCTTTTTGGACGTATGTGACTTCTTTTTTCAAAGCCGAATCACTATATAATGATGTATATTGCTTAGGGTTTTCCGAAGCAAATACTTGTCCTGACTTCATTTTAATAATCACATTGTTTTGAGAAATCGTCTGAACAGAAGAGGACGCATTATAAGCTGCTAATGCATCCTCGAATTTTAAAAACGACTGGTTTGTTGGATTCAGCTGACCATTTGTAACTGAACTGATTTTATACACTTCGGGATCTACATTCCCGTTGGCGGGGGGAGTAGGAACTGAAGGTTTTGACGAATCCGTTACCGCAAACATTCTGAACAAAAATGCGGAAGCATGTCCAATGGTTGCATTATTTGTTGGCTTAAAGTAGCCTTGATCTCCTCGAATGATGTTTAAGTTCGAAGCGGCGGAAACAGCATCGACAAAGTTCGGAGAGATTTTCTTGCTGTCTTTAAACTGAACCAGTTTTGTATTGACCGGAATATCAAGATAACGGAACGCTTTGAAGATCATTCCAGCCATTTGCTGGCGAGTGATCTGCTGGTTCGGTTTGAATGAGCCGTCAGGATAACCGCCTAAAATTCCAGCGCCTGCTGCATTTTGGATTTCAATCGTACGTGATGTATTTGCTTTCAAATCCTTAAATGTATATTTCGTAGACGCAGGCAGTTCAAGAGAACGTGCTAAATAAGAAGCAAATTCACCTCTTGTCACCGCGCGATCCGGAGATACATTGCCTTTTGCATCGGTTTGAATTACACCCTTATTGACCCAATATGAAAGTTCCTCTTTCATTTGATGCCCTTTATAATCATTGGCGCTTGCAACTGAAGTGAAAAACGGAGAAACTACTAAAAGTAGAAGCGTAAACAGTGTGACCCATCGTTTCAATTTAAAACCCCCTCTATAAATCTTCCACTATTGTAACAGAAAGTGCTAACATTAGTAAGTTGCTTTTGACATATTGAGAGATTAATAGTATATAAAAGAAACGATTTGGTTGTTGCTATAATTACACTTCTCCAGTAATAGATGGGTTTCCTAAAATTGGGGAAGTTTACAAGAGAAGATTTTCGCTCCAGACGGTACGCTTTCCGGAGGGCGGCGACTCCTGTAGAAAGCGTCCGTCCGGAGCTGTCATCAACTGTGCTCGGTTAAGATGCATTTGCTCCTATAATTTTGACTTAGACAGGGGACTTTGAATTAATTCGAAAAGATGCAACGAAAGCTTGCACCATTACGTCCAAGAAAGTGATATAATGCAACAAGGAACAAGCATGTGTAGAAAGGGATTTATAATCGAATGAATAAATGGATACAGCGATTGGAAAAACAATCTACGGTTACAATACTGATTGCAGTAGCAGTTATGCTCATAGCTTTGTTGCTGCCTTCAAAAATAGCATTACTCGGTACGGCTTTATTTTTTGTCATATTTTCATTCCTTCAGCCGCAACAGAGCCTTCTCTTCTTGGTCATTTACGTCAACATCCGACCCTTCTTGATCGAAGTGAACAGTGGGCTGAAATTAATAGGAGATTTAATTATCTTCGTCGTATTCGCATGGACCTTACTGCGTTACAGACGAAATATCGGATCTTTATTTACGTTCAAATGGTTTGAATGGTCTTATTTTGCGTTTATTTTATTTGGATCCATTATTGGTCTGCTGAATGATGTAGCACCGACAGCGGTTATTTTCCAAATACGGACATTCATTATCATGTATTTGTTGTATTACACGATCTCTAGGATGGAATTGACGAAGAAATGGTTAATGCAGCTGGCATGGGTTACGGTGTGGATCAACCTTGTCATGTCGATTCATGGTCTGATTGAGAAACTATCCTTACGGCAACTATTGCTTCCGGAAGAGTGGAAATACAAGGTGTTATCCGCAACGAATGCAGTGCGTATTTATGGGCTTGCGGGAAATCCGAATTCATTGGCATTGGTCCTGTTTTTCGGAATTATTGGGGTTATTTATTTGCAACATGTCTATCAGGCGAATAAGTACAAATGGTCTTTACGGATTCTATTAGTTTTATTCTTAGGGATTCTCGTCCTTACATATTCAAGAGGTACATGGATTTCTGCGGTGACGTTCGGCATTGTGTTCATCGTGATGACGAGGAAATGGTATATCTTAAAACGTCTTGTGATATCAGGCATAGTTTCAATTATTTTGGTCTATTATCCAGCCAACTTAGCTGTTCATTATTTGCAAGAGTTTGGCATGAAGGTCGACCAGCCAGGTCCAGGTAGTATCGGGGGGCGCTTTGGTGAGACGTTTGATGAGAAGAATTTAGCGTTGATGACAGAAAGTGGAAGATTTTTCTATATCAAGAAAGGTTTTGAGATCTTTGGGGATCATCCGGTGACAGGAACTGGATTTGGTTCATTCGGCGGTTCTGCAACACTTTCATACGGTTCTCCTATCTATGATCACTATGGAATCAATTCGGATATTTACGGAGGCAAGTACTTCTATTCGGACAATCAATATATTCAGGTCATTGCAGAGACAGGCGTAATCGGTGTACTGATTTTCGCTCTATTCTTACTAAGTATGCTGTGGTACTTCTGGAAAGCGCGCCATACAAACTTCGGTGTCTTCATGATTGCCCTATGGTTCTCAACAGGGGTTTCGGGAATGTACTATAATATTTGGGAATTAAAAATGTACACACTGTTCTACTTTATTTTGTTGGGTACATTTACGGCTTTTACAAAACTTCAAACAAAAACTGCGAATGATTAATTCATTCGCAGTTTTTGTTTGTAGACACACATCAATTGACAAGTTGCATTAGCGTCAGAGAGAAAAATACATGAAAGACGCACCGGCTCGCGGACCGGGGATTTGCGCTGCAGACGGGACGCTTTCCGTGGGGCGCGGATGAGCCGCTTCCTTCACTACGCTCAGTCCAGGGTCTCATCATTCGCGCTATATCCCACAGGAGTCGCCCGTCTTTCGCTCCAATCCCTAGAAGGTGAACCGTGATACATAGTAAGCTCACTTTAAGTAGTATGAATTTCCGTATTCTGGGATGGAAAAGTATACGTATTTTCAAGAGAATACAGCTTCCGCGCGTGGACATTCAACTCACTAACTTCAGAAAAATACACTAGTTGATCGTAGTAAAAAGCGGCGACTCCTGCGGGATTAGCTCACCGCGAGCCCCGCGGAAAGCGTCCGCCTGGAACGCAGATCGGCGGTGCTTCTTCCAACTGCAATTTTTATAACTATGTTCTAAAACCGTGAATGGATAATCTCATCGCGGTTCTTTTTCGTCCAAACGGTACATAGTAATCTTGCTATAAATTTGGTAAACTATAGAATGACATAGAATTGGAAGGATGGAGTTGCGTTATCAATCAAAAAAGTTTGCTGACCCATGCGAAGCGGAGAGTAGCAATCACCGCCATGTCGGCAGTCATGCTCGTGTCATTGCCGTTTGGAGCATCAGCCAGCACGAAAACCGTCACTAGTTACCCAGTCTCTTCGGGCGTCAATTATTCTCAATACACGTATTCAGGCAGTAGTTACATAAATCATTTAGAAGTCAATCTTGGAGACCCACATACAAAACTAAAAATGGGCGTACCTTCACCTATAGCGAAAACAGCGCCAACACTTACTTTGGCGAATCGCGATTCCAAAGAAGGAAATCGGGTAGTAGGCGCTGTCAATGCATCGTTTTTTGATATGAAGACAGGGATGCCCATGTATTTATTATCTGAAGGGAATGAAATCGTCAACGGCGGTGTAATCTCCCAATCAAATTCCTATTATGTGAGCCATCCGATCGCTTTCGGCGTGACAAAAGATGGGCTGGCGGAAATTGATAATTTTAATTTAGGTATTCAAGTCGGAACCAAAGGAAATGTCTATCAAATGACAGGAATCAATAGAGAACGTCAGGCAGACGAGACGATTATCTTTACTCCGCAACACTATAAGAAAAGTACTGGATCCAATGAATTTGGAATTGAGATTGTCGTAGAGACCAATGCGCCAATTACATCCACTCATTACGGACAGAAAGTACAAGGTAAAGTGGTGAAGGTCCGTGGCTATGGAGAGAAGGCAGCTGTTTCCATTCCATCAAACGGTTTCGTATTATCAGTTCACGGTAAGAAAGGGTTGGAACGTTTCAAGTCGTTAACAGTAGGCGATGACGTTTCATTGGATCTATCAATTGATGATAAATGGAAAGATTCACAGTTCATGATGGCGAGTGGTCCTATGCTTGTGAAAGACGGCAAGCGTCATATTACGATGGACACGTCCAATTGGCGTGCGACTGCTAAAACTGCAAGAACTGCGATTGCAATCAGCAAAGACAAGAAGCAGGTTCATTTGGTGACAGTTGATTCGCGTTCTGGTTATAGTAACGGGATGACGTTGACACAATTCGCAAATTATCTTGTATCTAAAGGTTACGACCGCGCGTTGAACTTTGACGGTGGGGGCTCCACGACAATGGGTATCCGAAAATACGGCAGCAATCAAGTCGTGTTGGCGAACCGGACGACAAATGCCAGTCAGCGAAATATTTCAGCAATCGTTGAAGCGGTCAGCACAGCACCTACCGGCGAACCGGCAATTGTCAGTGTGTCTCGTTCGAATATCGGTGAAATGCTTGTAGGAGCAACGGCGACATTGAAACTGAATCATGTATTGGATGCACATTATAATCCGATCGTGCCAAATGCGTCACAGCTAAAAGTCACTTCAGGTAAAGGCACAGTCGAAGGTACCGGTTTGACATATAAAGCAATAAAAGCAGGGGAAGATCGAATCTATGTAAACTATGGTTCTGCTGAACAGTCCTTCCCGGTTAAAGTCGTTGCGGAACCAGCAAAACTAACTGTCAAAGCTTCAGCGAAAAGTGTTAAGCCAGGTGAAAAAATCAACTTTACGGCTACGCCTGCAGATGCATCAGGAAAACCAATCATTTATCAACCGAGTCAATTGACTTGGAGCGTTACAGGCGATCAAATCGGATCGGTTAATTCAAATGGTACATTCAATGCTACAAAAGCTGGAAAAGGACAAGTCAATGCGACGCTGGGTACAAAAACCATCGCGGTGCCGATTGAAGTAAAATCGACATCAACATCAACTCCTAAGCCGACACCGCCAACTGGGGGAGGCAATGGTACGGATACAAATCTGTTCAAGGATGTGCCTAAGTCCTATCCATATGCTGAGGAGATCTACTACTTGCGAGATCAGAAAGTGATTAATGGAGATATCGATGGGAAGTTTAATCCGAGTCATACCTTATCAAGACAACATGCTGCGGTTATTTTGAGCCGTGCATTCGATTTAGCGCCTGTAGATAATGCAAAAACAAGCTTTAGTGATGTGCCGAAAACACATCGCTATTACAAAGAAATCAGTGCTATCGCCAATGCAAATATCGTAGGAGGCTATTCGGACGGAACATTTAATCCGAATGGACAACTGACTCGGGCGCAAATGGCCATGATTCTTGTGAAAGCCTATAAATTAGAGGGAGAATCATCTGCTAAGTTCAAGGATGTATCCCCTCAACATGGTGCGTATAAACAAATTCATATTTTAGCAAATCACGGTATCACGACGGGTAATGAAAAGGGTGAGTTCATGCCTGGCCGCGCTGTGAATCGTGCGCAATTCAGTGCATTCCTATACAGAAGTATGAACTTGTAAGTTTGGATGAAAGAAGCTTTCAAATCAATTGAACAACTGTTGATTTGAAGGCTTCTCTTCCGTTTGTATACAATATAAAACTCCACTCTGCTATACTTGTAGCAAATGATCTGAAAAGGATGTATGGAAATTGAAAATAGGAATTGTGGGGAACTATGGTAATGACAATAACGGCGATGAAGCCATTTTACTGAGCATCATTTCACAAGTTACAGAGGTCTTTCAAGTTCCAAGTGATGTGATCACCGTATTCAGCAATAATCCGAAGCAAACTGCAAAACGCTACCAAGTGATGAGCGCACCGCTTTATTATAAAAAAGGCAATGCAGTCAAAACATTTGCAGCCACGTATATGCAAAATAAGAAAATCGTTAAAACATTTGATTTGCTCATTATTGGCGGCGGCGGTATCTTAATGGATTTGTACAAGCGTGAAGCCCCTTTATATGGATCATATGCCATGATGGCGAAAAATTCAGGCGTGCCATATGTGATTTATGGTTGTGGAGCCGGTCCGCTCAGCAGTGATCTTGGAAAGTGGTTCATCCGATATATGAGCAAGCATGCACATAGTATTTCTGTGCGAGATCCGGAATCGGCAGAGCTTTTGCAATCAGTAGGTGTGAAGAAGGAGATCCAAGTCATTGGGGACCCGGCCTTTTCATTAAAAAAAGAACGTCACACACACTCAGAAAGCCCGGTGAAAATCGGCGTGACAGCTGTTCCTTATTATCATGGCGGCTATTGGCCGGAGAGTAAAGAGGAAATCTACCAGCAGTATATAGAAGGAATGGCGAAAAACCTAGACGCTTTAGCGGCGGCTCGACCTGTTGAAATCACGTTTTTTGCTACAAAGTTCCCTCAGGACGCAGACGTAACGAAAGACATTCAAGCATTAATGAAAGAATCAGCGCACACCACTGTTATCGACCGCAATTTATTGCCGAAAGACTTGTTGGAAATCACGGCGTCCCAAGATCTGGTAATCGGGACCAGATTACACTCGTTAATCTTAGCGACCTGTACAGCGACACCAGTTATCGCGGTTTGCTATCACCACAAAGTTACCGATTTCATGAAGCTCGCTAATTTGGAGGAAGTTTCGATTCCGATAGGAGAGATGCATCAATCTGAGAACCACTTGACTACTGCATACGAATTATTAGCTGCGGATTGGACGCAGACATGTGAGCAGACACAGAAACTTTCCACAACGTTATATGAAGAAGCTATGAGCGGCACACGACAATTTACAGAGGCCATCAAAAAAAACGTATGAAACTGATTACAGTTTCATACGTTTTTTTTAAAATCCAAGCAATGATCTTACTTCATTAAGGTAAGTTTGGCTTACGGGGAGTTCTGTTCCATCAATGAGCGTGATGACTAAGTTTGAAGAAAAATCCCTGGAGATTTTTTCGATACAACTCATGTTGATAATATACGAACGATGGATACGCAGGAAAAACTTGGGGAGACGAAGATGTAAATCTTTTAATGTGAAACTAATATTATATTGTTCACCAGACGTATAGAACCAAGTCTTCTTATGTAAACTTTCAATATAAGTTACTTCATTGATAGGGATGGGAAACCATTCATCATCCCGTTTCCCCGTCAGAAATTGTAGTTGATCTTTTTTAAGCACATGAAAGTTCGGTGGCAATATAATGATCAAGGCTCCCGGTTC
Source organism: Sporosarcina sp. FSL K6-3508 (assembly GCF_038615825.1). Taxonomy (NCBI): domain Bacteria; kingdom Bacillati; phylum Bacillota; class Bacilli; order Caryophanales; family Caryophanaceae; genus Sporosarcina; species Sporosarcina sp. FSL K6-3508. The sequence goes on from NZ_CP152016.1 coordinate 841,920, forward strand.
GCCCTTGACATCAATCGGATAGCCTATTCCAAAGTAGGACATTCCATAAAGTGTATTATCCATGACGACCTCCACTTTACGGCGTCCTTTGATCGTAGCCTCCGCAATACTGCCTGTTTGGATATGTTGACCTTCTTTTAAATGGATGTCATGCATGCCAGGATCATAGTAAATGTAGCGGTCCGATACCGCAATGGCGATAGAAGCGTCCTTTGGAACCCAGTCCTCTAAGATGGTTGCATATTGATTCAATATTTTTTTTGGGATATCAACATTTTCCATAGATTCACATAAACCCCTTTGTTTATGAATTCATTTCAATAACTTTCCTTTTCATCCATTCTACCATTCTTTCATCCACTAAAAAAGCCTTTTTGTCGAAATGGACTGACAATTCAGATGGACTGTTATATAGTAATCAATAACGAATATAACTGTTATGAAACAGTTTGTAACAGTTAGCCGTTGAAAAATTGGGAAGGTGTGAAGAATATGTCAACTAGACAAGAACAAATTGCGCAATTGGAAAGAAGCTGGGCCGAGGATAGCCGTTGGAAAGGAATCAAACGTAATTACACTGCCGAAGATGTAGTGAAACTACGAGGTTCACTTCTAATTCAAAATACACTAGCTGAAAAGGGTGCTGCTCGCCTTTGGAAATCTCTTCATGAAGAAGATTTCATCAATGCACTTGGTGCACTTACAGGTAACCAAGCGGTACAACAAGTAAAAGCTGGTCTACAAGCAATCTACCTAAGCGGATGGCAAGTTGCTGCTGATGCAAACCTTGCAGGACAAATGTATCCTGACCAAAGTTTATATCCAGCAAACTCTGTGCCTGCAGTTGTTAAACGCATCAACCAAGCACTTCAACGTGCTGACCAAATCGACCATGCTGAAGGCCGTGAAGACGGATTTGATTGGTTTGCACCAATCGTAGCGGACATGGAAGCTGGCTTCGGCGGTCCATTGAACGTTTTCGAATTAATGAAAGGCATGATCGAAGCTGGAGCTGCCGGCGTTCACTTGGAAGACCAATTGGCTTCTGAAAAGAAATGTGGACACTTAGGCGGTAAAGTTCTTCTACCAACTCAAAATGCGGTTCGCAACCTATCTGCTGCCCGTCTTGCTGCTGACGTTCTAGGCGTTGATACAGTAATCATCGCTCGTACAGATGCGGATGCTGCTGATATGGTAACTAGCGATATCGATCCAGTAGATGCAGAATTCCTAACAGGAGAGCGTACACCTGAAGGATTCTACAAATCTAAGCCAGGTATCAAACAAGCAATCGCACGCGGTCTTGCGTATGCAGAATATGCTGATCTAGTATGGTGTGAGACTTCTCACCCATCACTTGAAGAAGCTCAAGAATTCGCGGATGCTATCCATGCGAAATTCCCGGAAAAAATGCTTGCATACAACTGTTCACCTTCATTTAACTGGAAGGCGAACTTGGATGATGCAACAATTGAAAAATATCAAGTTGAACTTGGTAAAATGGGATACAAGTTCCAGTTCGTTACACTTGCAGGTTTCCACACGTTGAACCACAGCATGTTCGAATTGGCTCACGGTTACAAGACTCGCGGAATGGGTGCTTATTCAGAGCTTCAGCAAGCTGAGTTTGATAACGAAGTAAAAGGTTACACTGCTACACGTCACCAACGTGAAGTAGGAACAGGTTACTTTGATGAAGTCGCACAAGTAATCTCTGAAGGCCAATCTTCAACGACTGCAATGTCAGGTTCAACTGAAACAGCACAGTTCTAATAGAAGTTTTATAGTTTTACCGAATGTGACTTTGGGGAGAAAGTTCCGTTCGCTTAAATAAAAGGGGTATTAATAGAATAACGGGGTCACGGTATCTTCCAGTAGATAACGTGAAAGGGGGAGGGAATTGGATGCGAGTCCAGTTCCCTTTCTTTGTTTCATTTGAAAGATTCTGATATTTTGTCTATTATAGAAGTTATGCATATACAATAAAGGAGGAGTAATAGGATGAGAAATGAAGAAATGTTGCTAATCCCCGGACCGACACCGGTGGTAGATTCAATTTATGAAGCGCTTGCAGGCGAGACACGATCTCATACAGACCCAAGATTTGTAAAAATCTACAAGCATACAATTGATCAAACGAGAAAGATATTTAATACCGATGGGGAAGTGTTCGTAGTGGCTGGTTCTGGCACAGTCGCAATGGAAATGGCCATCGTCAACACAATAGCAGAAGGAGAAAAGCTGCTTGTCATCAGCCAAGGCTATTTTGGTGACCGTTTTATTAAATTAGGCCAAGCTTTCGGGATCGAAGTAGATGTCTTGCAGTCTGAGTGGGGGCAACAAGTGTTACCTGAAGATATTGATCGTAAGCTGTCAGAAGGAAACTATAAAGCAGTCACTGTAACCCATGCAGACACTTCTACAGGTGTGGCGGCTAATCTGGAAGCCATCGTGCCAGTCATCAAGAAACATGGCGCATTGGTTATCGTAGATGGTGTCTGTGCTTCTACTGCAATGGATGAAGATATGAGCAAAGAGTACGGAGGACCGGGGAATACATTGGATATTGTATTAACAGGTTCACAAAAAGCGATAGGTGTCCCTCCAGGTCTTGCGCTTGTCGCATTTAACCAAGCGGCTTTGGATGCACGCGCAGCGATGGAAAGAGTACAAGCGTATTACTGTGATATTTATAATTGGATTCCGATCATGCATGATCCTTCAAAATACTTCGCGACGCCTGCCGTGAATTTGATCTATGCTTTAGAAGAAGGTTTGCGCATTGTTTTGGAAGAAGGGATCGATGCGCGTATCAAACGCCACCAAGCTTATGGTCGTGCGGTTCGACAAAGTCTAGCTGTGTACGGTATGAGGGCATTAGCATCGGAAGAAGTAGCGGCACCGACATTGAGCTGTATTCAGTACCCTGAAGGTGTGGACGATGCACAGTTCCGTGCAGCTATGGCAGATAAAGGCACGATCTTGTCAGGTTCATTAGCTCACTTGGCCGGTAAAGCTTTTCGTATCGGACATATGGGTAATACGACAGCGGATATGCTCGAAAAAGCCGTTATGCAAGTCGGTGAGACATTAAACGAAATGGGTCACCAAGTGGACATTGCCAAGGCAGTGGAAGTATTCTCTAATGAAATCAAACAGTTGGCTGCTTAATATGAAAAGCCGATAAGAGTAGTAATTTCTCTTATCGGCTTTTTTGTTATTCAGCTTTTTTCACTTGTTTTGTATTGTAGACAAAGTTTGAAATCAGTTTAGCTGTTTGTTGACGAGTTGTAGAGGCAGTCGGCTTGTAGTAACCATTATCGCCGTCTGCGATATCTAGCTCAGCCATCATAGCCATTGCTTCTTTTGCTTCTTTTCCATAGTCACCCAAATCGCTGAATGGATTGGAAACAGACGGTATATACAATTGACCTGTATAGTTTTCATATGCACGCTTAAGCATTTGTGCGAATTGAGCGCGTGACACAGGTTCGCCCGGTTTAAATTGATCGCCATAGCCTTTAACAATTTTATGCGCATATGCTGCTGCAATTTCATTTTGCGTATCGGCGGCATAGTCCTTCAAATCTTTGAAAGGAACAGTTGCTGTAGAATCGGTGGGCAACTTTAGCGCTCTGACGATAAATGAAGTAGCTTGTGCTCTAGTCAGTTGATTGCCAGGTTTGAATGCACTGTTTTCAGTATTCAACAAATCACGGTAATATAGATCTGAAATATACGGGTAAGCCCAATTTCCAGACTTCACATCAGTAAATGGAACTTTAGCCATAATACGGCCTTCAATTCCTTTATCTACTGTTTTCAGAGATTTTAAGTGATCGGCAAAGTTCTCCCAATCCGAGAAGCCGGGTTCGCTGACGCGGCCAGCTTCATACGCTTTGCCCAACGCCTCGAAACCATCTCCGCCACGTGCTGTGAAAACGTTCGTAGCTGCTTTATACATGTGGCTGTCGACCACTTCTTTGCCATCCACTTCCAATGAAACAATTCGGCTTCCTACTGGTTTAGAAGGGTCGAAAAGGAACTTCATACCGGCCACGTGAAGGAAACCGCCCGACTCTTTAGGATATTCTTTTACGGAATGTTCAAAGGTCGATTTCAATTCGGCGCCGCTTAACTGAACGATCGCTAAAGGATTTCCGAATGGCAGTACAGTTAATACTTCGCCGTATGTCACTTCACCTTTATCGATGGATGCTCGAATTCCACCGCCGTTTTGGAATGCAATGGAAACATCGGAGTCAATTTCTTTTGCCTTCTGCAACATACCATCTGTAATTAAGTTTCCGAGATTCGTTTCTCCAGCACGAACACCGCCTAAATCCCGTAAGCCGTTTAAAAATACTTTGGTGGTGGCACCGACAGGGCTTGCCATACGCTGTTCCACTTGTTTTGTATAAGGTGCCAGGATCTCAGCTGCACCTTCATCTATTTCTGCACCTTCACCACCGATCTCATGTAGCTGGCCATTGAAGTTTGTGATGACACCATCTCGGTCGAATTCCACATCAAGCTGTCCGAGAAATTTATTGTATTCATTAGCTTGTACAATGACGACCGGATCCGTATCGGCATTTACAACATGAGGTTCAGGAAGATTAGAGTGGGTATGCCCTCCTACAATAATATCGATTTCAGGGACAGCTTTCGCTAATTCCTGATCATTGTCAATTGCTTTATTGTCATCGAAACCGATATGAGTAATCGCGATGATCTTATTAATGCCAGCTTCCTCAAAAGCAGAGACTGCTTCCTTTGCTTCTGTAATATAGTTTGTGAATGTGACCTTGTCTGGGCTGGAAATTGAGACGGTTTCTTCAGTCGTCAAACCAAAAATACCGACCTTCTCTCCATTCACTTCTTTAATAATACCGTTATAGATTTTGCCGTCTTTTGGATCATCGGTGATCGCTTTTGTCTGCAGTCCGTCAAAGAGGGCATCCTTAGAAAAATCAATGTTTGCGGAGACAACCGGGAAGTTTGCTGCTTTCACCATTTTGGCAAGGGAGGCATGTCCATTTTCAGAACGTCCGAGGTCGAATTCATGGTTCCCGAACGTCATGGCATCATATCCTAAATAGTTCATGATTTTCATGTCGACTTCGCCTTCGAATTCATTGAAGTACAATGTTCCTGAAAAGATGTCACCCGCGTCCAACAATAGATTGGCAGGATTTTGTTCTTTCAGTTTTTTTACAAGGGCTGCACGTTCTGGTGCGTTTGCCACGTGGGCGTGGGTGTCGTTCGAGTGTAGGACGGTCAATGAAAAGTTGTTTTCAGGTGTTTGTTCTGCTGAAGCAATCGTAGGTGTGATGGATGCTGCGGATAGAAGAAGTGCGGAAGCTGTACTCCATTTAATAAAGTTTTTCGCCATTACACATTACCACCTCTCGTTTTTTGAAATTATTAAAAATTGAAATGCTATTGATAGTTTACCATTTAGATCCATAGAGAGCAATGTGAATTAAAGGTTGTCTTTTCGCTATTTTAGCGCTTGTAGGGCGCCTACGTTTGGGACTCGATGTGCAAGGGAATCTTTCGTCGCAAAAGCTAGATTTGACTACTAAACAGATACTAGCTTGGGCATCGAGATAATAAAAGTAATACCGTCATTGAACTCACTTCGGCGCTTGCGGCTGGCTCCCGCAATGAGCCAGTCAGGAAGAGCGCCTGTCTGTCTCATTGCTCCGCCTACCGCTTGTAAGGCGCCTTTGTTTAGCAGGTACAAGCAGGTATTGTGTTTTTTCTGCTAAACAATTTCCGGGCATAACAGGAGCATTTGTTCAAGTGCAAAGCAACGTCATTGGACACACTTCGGCGCTAGCGGATGGCTCCCATGATGAGCCAGTCAGGAAGGGCACCTGTCTGTCTCATCACTCCGCCTACCGCTTGTAAGGCGCCTTCGTTTAGTGAGGGGGAAGCACTTGGCATGTTTTTCTGCACCTTGGCTTTTGACTAATTAGCTGGACAACTTAGGCTTACTTATTTCTAAACACCACACCCATTATTTTAAACATGCCAGCGAAGCCGCAACTGCGGGGTCGGCCGTAGCCATGAGACAGCTAGCGTTCTTTGCTAGTTGGCTCATGGCGGGAGGCAATCCCCCAACGGCGTAGCGGTGACAGAGCACAAGCCTCTTTCTATTTAGAACCAAAATAAGTCGAGTAACGGCCCTGGCCCTTAATACTTGAACACAAAAAACCTCCCAGACAATCGTCTGGGAGGTTTGAAACGCTGAAGATTATTGCTTGCTGTAGTACTGGTGAAGACCTTGGTAGATTGCGTCTGCGTAAATATCAGCATACTTGTCGCTTGTCAGCTTCTTGAAATCGTCTGCATTTGACAAGAAACCTAACTCTACAAGCACCGCAGCTACATTATTATTACGGATTACATAGAAACGGTTATTCTTCACGCCGCGGTCAACCATATTCGCCTTCTGCACGATATTACGCTGGATGAAAGTTGCCAAGTCGCGGCTTTCCGTAGCATTTGGGTTAGCTGAAGAGTCATAATACGTCTCTGTGCCTTTAGCAGAAGCGGTTGCTGAATTCACATGAATTGAAACGAATGCTTCTGCAAAATTCTTCTTAGCGAAATTCGTACGCTCTTCCAATGCATAATACTTGTCTGTTGAACGTGTCATCAACACTTTAGCACCAGCATTTTTCAGCTTAGCTTCCAACTTCTTTGAAACTTTCAAAGTGATCGATTTTTCTGTTTGTCCACTTTTACCTGTGCCTGGATCATGTCCGCCGTGGCCTGCATCAACTACGATGATGCGATCACGTAATGGATTACCGGTTTGGTTCAGTAATTTCAAATACGACTTGTGTACGTAGCCTGTTTTGCTGCCGTATTTAATTTTTGCCCAATAACCAGTGACTGAAACGATTTCTACTTTTTGACCTGTTTTCAACTTATCAATCGTAGGTGCACTAGAATTACCTGCAGAACGGACATTCAAACTATTCACTGTTACTTTCCCCATCAACTTTGCAGAAGGGGAGGGAGTTGGTTTTGGAGGTGTTGGCTGGCTTGGTTTGCTTTCTTCCAGATTACTAGATGTATAGTTTTCATGGATATAGCCATAAACGCCTGCAACATTTACCTTCAACCAAACGCCTGTAGAGCCAACTACTTCGACTACTGTACCATTAGGCAATGCATCGATGATTGTAGAAGTAACGGAAGGAGCTGAACGTACGTTTAATGGATCATTATCATTTCCTGTATCGACCTTTACATAATCGACACTGGATTGTTGGTCGGGAGCTTTAACTTTTAGCGCAAATTGCTTATCAAGTGCGCGGGCAATAAATAATGCAAATTGAGAACGAGTTAATTTGTTATTCGGCAAGAATTTTTTGTTGTCGCCTTGTGTGATCCCTGCATAATATAAACCGTTAATGCGCTCTGCATATTTATGATTGACTACATCTGTTAAAACTAATGGTTTTTGACTTGTCACTTTTTCTGATAGATTAAAAGCGACGGATAGTGCATAAGCCATTTCGTCTCGTTTAATTTCTTCGTTTGGATTAAAACGGCTGCCATCGGAAATATTGAAAAATCCTTTTTGTATCGCGATATTGGCATATTTGTATTGTTCGCTATTTGGTTCCAAGCCGTCAATCGTCATTTCTTTGAGCGGCGTGTTTTCAAAACCTTTTGCAATGACAAGCATTTTTGCAACGTGTGCACGCTTTAGATTGTCTTTTGGATTAAACTTAACTGATTTATTGACAATTCCTTTTTCGGCTATGTAATGGACTTCCTTATAATATTCACGTTCGACTGGTACATCGGAAAACTTGAAACTTGCTAATGACTGAAGAGGTGAGAGAACTAAGATGGTGAGCAGCAACAGTCCGGCTGTTGCCCATTTGAACTGATTCATGGAATCCTCCTAAAATATGATAGTTTACTAAGATAAGTGTAACAGCGTTGAAAAACGATTACTAGATGTTTTTGACAGTGTTCGAGAAATAGTAACTTAGCGCGAGAAATTTCGTCATAATTATACAAAACCGAATGTCCTTTTAGAACATTCGGTGGCTGACTTAATTTTTTGCACGGTCAATAAATTTTTTCAATTGTTCGGAAGTTACTTTATCATCTAAACCGAATGTACCGTCTCCGTAACCAGTTGTAATATTGTGGTGGTAGAGAATATTGATATATTCAGTTGCCCAGTGGCCTGCAGGAACGTCCGTGAAATTCGCTTGAGCTGAACCTTTTAAATCGAAAGCTTGTACTAATACTTTTGCTAGTTGTGCACGAGTTAATTCATTTTCTGGTTTGAAATTGCCTTGGTCGCCGGAAAAGATATTCGCTTCGGCAACAGCTGAGATTGCAGCATAGTAAGGATTAGATTCATTGACATCTTTAAATGTAATATTTACAGTTGTTTGATCGAGATTAAGAGTATCTGCAAGAACCTTTGCTACTTCTGCACGGCTTGCGTATACAACTTCTTTAACAGGTGCTGCAGCAGCGACCTTTTTCTCTTCATCGAAGCTTGCTACACGGCGCGCACCGATATAACGGCTGCCCCAATAGTAAGGATCGTTGAGTGAAGATACCATTACACCTTTACTTGTGGAAGCATGAATGAAGTTATTGGATCCTGTGTATACTCCTACGTGAGAAACACCGCGTCCTGAAGTATTGAAGAAAACCAGATCTCCAACTTCTAAATTACTCTTTGCAACGGCAGTGCCTGCTGCAAATTGCTGTCCTGTTGTCCGTGGCAATGAATGGCCTTCTTTGTTGAAAACATATTTCGTATACCCTGAGCAGTCAAAGCCCGATGGAGTCGTTCCGCCATAAGAGTAAGGTGTTCCTAAATAATTTCGCGCAGAGCTAATTAGCGACGTTGGTGAGTTTGCGGAAGCAAATTCTGGTACAAGTGAAAAGAATAATAAACTTGCCAGAGCCAGAGACAATAGACGTTTCATGCTGTTCTCAAATTCCCCTTTCGCACAATCAACTGTTGTGCTTTGTAATCTAGGAATATATTAGCACGTATAAACACGTTTTTTGTTACATTTTCATTACAAGAGGATTACAGGTGATAGATTAGTTGAAATGTTAATAGAAAGACCTAAAATTATTTGAAGTTTCGGTGGAAAATAACGAATAATCAGTTTATAATTAACATGACTTTATAACTATCAGTATTATGGTATAATCATTCAACGAATAAAAGAGCTAGCGTCCGTTAAACCGGAAAGCTAAAAAGGATGAGTAATTAGTGACTAAAGTAGTAATATTTAGCAATATGTATCCTTCTACTGAACATCCTACATACGGGATTTTTGTGAAAAATCAAGTGGAATTACTGAAAAACAGCGGGTTGGATGTCAAAGTTATTGCAATCAATGAACCAGGAAAAGGACCAATTGAAAAAATAGCGAAATACATTTCATGGGGTACCCAATCCCTTACTTATTTAATTAGACATAAAAAAAAGATTGGGATTACACATGCTCATTATGCATTTCCTACAGGTATTCTTTCATTTATAGGAAAGAAGTTATTCAATATTCCATACATAGTGACAGTTCATGGTGGAGATTTGGATAAAATGGCGAAAAAGAGCGATCGAATTGCCAAGTATACGAAAAAAATCTTGGAGGAAGCAGCCAAAGTGATTGTTGTAGGTGAAAAGCTTCGAAATGATGTGCTTCAAGATTATGAAATATCTCCGCAAAAAGTCGAAGTGATGAGCATGGGAGTCGACACAAATATCTTTAAACCGATGGGGCAAGAAGAAGTTCGCCTTCTATTAAATGTACCGTTGAATGAGCGAGTAATGATTTACGTAGGAAACGTAATCGAAGCGAAAGGTGTCATAGAACTGCTGGATGCCCATTATCAATTGAAGAAAAATCATGACGATCTTCTTCTCTATATAATAGGATCGCAAAAAGATCAACGTTTTGTCGATACGGTAAAAGAAAAAATTGAAAATGAAGAAGGCCTCCATCCAGGCTCTTTGGACATTGAGTTCAGGGAACCTGTTAGTCAAACGGAACTTGCGAAATGGATGGCAGCGGCAGATGTGTTAGTGTTGCCGTCTTATCACGAAGGTTTTGGTTTGGTGGCATTAGAGGCGCTTGCATCAGGAGCGAAAGTCGTTGCGACAAATGTCGGCGGTTTGCCTTATCTATTGCAAGATAATGCAGGGATCTTAGTAGAACCGCACGATGCGGATTCCTTGGCAAATGGCTTGGAGAAAGCGCTTGTGGATGACATAACAAGGGCTCAACAGGAAGTCATACAAAAAGTCGTCCAGCAACATTCTTATGAGGTAATCGTCAAGAGACTGAACGATATCTACGAGCAGAATGGAAAGGGATCTTTTAAATGAGTAAATTATTCAAGATCATCGGAGCTGTCGCGATCATAAATATTGTAGCGAGGCTGTTTGGGTTTGGACGAGAAGTAGTGATCGGTATCCAATATGGTACATCTACGGTTGCAGATGCGATTGCTACAGCCTATACAATTCCAAACTTTATCTATTTAGTGCTGGGCGGTGCGCTGACAACAGCTTTTATCTCTGTTTATCATTCGTCTAAGATGGACAAAGAGCTGTTCGTACGTAAGGCTTTTACGACAGTTGTCGTGTCCGCAACTCTCATTACGCTGCTTCTTGTTTTATTGACCAACCCGATTTTACATTTTTTCTTTAAAGATTTAAGTGAAGAAGATTTTACATTAACGAGAAATCTATTTCTTTGGATGATGCCTTCTTCTATTGTCTTGGTCATGTCGACATGGATGAGCGGCTTATTGAACATCAATGATCGATTTCAGTTATCCAGTTTAGCCATTCTTTTATACAATGCATCATTTGTCGCTGTAGGTGTTCTATTGACTAAGTGGCTTGGACCTGAGTCGTACGGAGTAGGTGCGATGGTTAGTGCGCTGTTAATGGGTATATTTTTGTACTGGGGAATCAAGCGCGCGGACTTGTCTTCATTGAAGCCTTCTTTTGGGATGACAACGGATATAAAAAAACTTTGGTGGCTGGCACTGCCTATTTTATTCGGCGGGGCCTCTTTGCAATTTTATTATATTATCCACCGAATTGCTGCGGATGGATTGGGGACAGGTGCAATTTCATCCATTAACTACGCATCGAAACTGACAGGCTTTCCACAGGCGATTTTGATGACAGCGGTAACGACGGTCATTTATCCGATGCTTGCGAAAAAAGAAGGCGAAGGGGATACGAAGACGGTCAAAATGCTCTATAAAAAGGGTATGCTATATATGGTGGCTCTTTTAGTGCCTGCAACGATTTTTTGCTACTTTCTCGCGGAACCATTGATCCGACTGGTTTTCGGATATGGAAATTTTGGAGAAGAATCCATTATGCTGACTGTTCCAGTATTTAAAGTATTCTCTTTGTCCATGTTTTTCTTGGCAGCGAATACGTATGTAACGCGTTTTTATTATGCAAAAGGGAATTCCATCACGCCAATCCTATTTAGCTTGATCAGTGTGTTTGGAATTAATATCGGAATCATTTATGCATTTGTTGATCAAATCGGAGCCCAAGCCATTGCTTATGGAACCGTGATCAGTGCAGCAGTGAACTTTTTGCTACTCGCAGGCTATGCACGATTTAAGTGGAAATTATAAGACGAATAAAAGAGCTTCCTGTCCCAAAAAGGATAGGAAGCTCTTAGCTTGTGGACAGCAGAAAACGCAAGTGGGTGATGGCACCGTTGATCTACGTTCCAGGCGGACGCTTCCCGCGGGGTTCGCGGTGAGCCTCCTCGTCGCTACGCTCCTGCGGGGTCTCACCTGTCGAGCTAATCCCGCTGGAGTCGCCGCCTTCTACTACGATCAACTAGTGTATTTTCCCAACTTTAGTGAACGCACCATCCATTCGAAGAAATTTTAAATACAAGAAGTAATGTCAAAGTGGATATACGTATACTTTTCTGTCTTGGGAAGCGATAATTCACACTATATACAATGAGCTTGCTATGTCTACAGTTCACTTTATAGGGATTGGAGCGGAAGACGGGCGAAATTGCAAAGATGTGCTCCCAACGCTTCGCTAAATCCCCGGACCGCAAGCCCATAATCCTTCTAGATGTTTTCTCTCTGGCGTTAAGTCATACTTTATCACTTCATTTTTTCATAGCATGAAGAAATTATCTTTGCCGATTTTCTCAAACAGACCACTGCGTTTAAATAAGTTTACTTTATTCGGCGGCACTTTCTTGAAGATGAGCCGTTTATTTTGGCGTCGTGCTTCATCGAGAAGTGCGGATAGTGCAGCTTCTCCTGTTGCATCGATTGCGGTCAGATTTTCCATGTCTAAGATGATAGTAGATTGTTTGGTTTTCAAAAACTTTGGATAACGGTCTTCGAAGTTTTTGGCAGTGCCGAAAAATAATGGGCCTGAGAGTTTGTATTTGATCAGTTCCTTCCCGGAATCTGTTGCCAACTTGAATTTCTCGACATCTGTCAATTTACTTTCTTTAATATCTAGAGAACCGCTCATTTTCCGCAAGAAAGAAAGAGCAGCCAACAGGATGCCGACTTCCACTGCAATGGTTAAATTTATGAAGATCGTTAAGAGAAAAGTAGTTAACAGGACAAGTGAATCGCCTGACCGCAGTGAAATGATTTGTACAAACGCTTTTCTAGCACTCATATTCCAGGCGACATACATTAAGATCGGTGCCATAGCGGCTAGCGGAATGTAGGAAGCATAAGGTGCGAACACTAGCAGAAATGCCAGAACAAATATACTTTGTATCACACCGGACATCGGACTGACCGCACCTGAACGAATATTCGTGGCGGTGCGGGCAATCGCTCCTGTTGCAGGAATCCCGCCGAAAAGCGGTGTAATCATATTGGCGATGCCTTGCCCGAATAATTCCCTTTTGGAATCGTGTTTCGCTACATCACTTTTCATGCCATCCGCGACGACAGCTGAAAGAAGCGACTCAATCGCGCCAAGTGCCGCGATGATCAAAGCAGGTTGCCAAAGAGCAACAAGTTTCGAGAGGCTGATTTCGGGAAAATGGAAACTAGGTAGATGCTGCGGGATACCGCCAAATGCAGTTCCGATCGTCTCGACTCTACCAGGGAAAAATAAAATCGTACAAATCGTTGGGATTAATAAAGCGACGAGCAATACTGGAACTCTTGGAGCGATTTTTGGTAAAATAAAGATGACGAGTAACCCAATCGCTGCAGTCAAAATACTGTATGTGTTCACCGTATAAAATTGACGAATAATCTCCATCATACTTTCATGGAAAAACTCTTTCTTCTCAATACCTGTCAGCCCGAAGAAATTTTGGAACTGTCCAGTAAAAATAATGACTGCAATACCGGCTGTAAAGCCAATCGTGACCGAACGCGGGACGAAATGAATTAAATTACTGACACCAAGAAATCCCATAACGACCAAGAAGACACCCGCTAAAAATCCGGCAATCAATAAATCCTCATAACCATATTGCAGCACGATCGCCAGCAAAATAGGAATAAAAGCTCCTGTTGGTCCTGCAATTTGGAAACGCGAGCCACCTAACAATGCGACGATCAGACCGGCAATTATCGTTGTATATAACCCATACTCAGGCTTCACACCGGAAGCAATTGCAAAAGCCATCCCAAGTGGAATGGCTACAATACCAACAGTAATCCCTGCAATCAAATCCTGCCGAAAGCCTGCTGCATTATAATTTAGAAAGCGTCGGTCTCTGAACATCTTTGTTCACTTCCTCCACTTGTAGTATATATCTAACAATTCTTATTATATCGTACACTGGGAGTCTATACAAGGTGTGCATAAAGATAAGGCTGGAATGAGTGGTAATTTTGAACTTTCCAGTTTATTTATACAAATAGCCAATGTACGAGGAAAACGTTCAATGTAATCATGTCGGGAAATTGAATTAAAGATACTTTAGTGTTAAAATATATATAATAAAAGGAGTGGTGAAATATGGGCAGATTACAAGACAAAGTAGCGTTTATTACTGGTGGCGCCTCTGGTATGGGTGAGATGATGGTGAAGCAATTTGTGGCAGAAGGAGCGAAAGTTATAGCGGCCGATATCAATGAAGCTGCACTAGAAGAAAAATGGGGCGGACAAGATCAAATCCTCATTGTCAAACTTAACGTGACAGAAGACAACGAATGGAAAGACGCTATGAAAAAAGCGGTCGATCACTTCGGCAAACTGGATATCTTAATTAATAATGCTGGAATTTCTACTGAAAAAGCAGTGGACCAAATTACAATTGAAGACTGGCGCAAACTATCCGATATTAACAGCTTCGGTACATTTCTTGGCATGAAACACGCAGCTGGCTATATGTCCGAAGCAAAAAAAGGTGCTATCGTTAATATTTCATCTTATACGGCTTTAATCGGAATGGGCTTGAACCCATATTCCGCATCTAAAGGGGCAGTACGCGCGATCTCTAAAGCAGCTGCAGCCGAATACGGTAAAGACGGTATCCGAGTCAACACAGTATTCCCGGGTGTTATCGAAACACCGATGACTCAAGCATTAGAAGAATCTAAAGAACTACTCGGGATGCTTATTAAGATGACTCCACTTGAACGCCTAGGGAAGCCTGAAGATGTTGGGAATGCTGTAGTGTTCCTCGCATCAGATGAAGCCTCGTATATTACAGGTGCTGAACTTGTAATTGATGGTGGATACTCAGCGAGATAATCAACGCAAGAAGTAATTGAAAAAGGGCTGCTCTGTACGTCATGGTCATGATGTACAGAGCAGCCCTTTTGCTGTTATTTAATGTCCTTGAAACGTTTATAGCCTAGGAAACGCTGGCTCCAATATGGAGATTCAACAGAAGCGATTTCTATCCCGTTTGTGCCTGCATGGATGAACTTACTGTCGCCAAGGTAAATTCCGATATGGGAAATGCCTGCACGATATGTATTTTCAAAAAATAATAGGTCACCTACGACAGGGGTTTTAATAAAAACAGAACGATCGTACATTCCGATTGTATCGAGCCTTGGTACTTTTACGCCTGCTTGGTTAAACACGTAATAGATGAATCCACTGCAATCAAATCCAGATGGAGTGGCGCCTGCCCAGACATAGGGAACGCCTTGCAGAGGCATAGCAACGTCGACCACTTTATTCATTAGTGCGCTGGAGCCAGCCGATGGTTTTGGTGTAACAGTCGGCTTGTCCACTATTGGCTTCTTGGCATCATGTAATGAGTTGGTGGAAGAAACGGTCTTAGCATTCTTTGATTTATTTTCAACGATCAACTTTTGATTCACTTTAATAGTATCGGAAGAAAGCGCATTTAAGCTCTTTAATTCATTTACTGTCAATTTATATTGGTTGGCCACTTTCCAAAGCGAATCACCTGGTTTTACAACATGCGTTTTTGTCGAGGCGTCTGCACTTCCCACCGAGATACTTGTTGCGAGCATGAGAGAGGCAATGGCTGCGAGAGCTGTTTTTTTCATTCTGATTATCCCCTTTTGAATATGTTTAGCTATTTCTACTAAGTTAGCAACTTATCGAAAATCAACCAATAAACCTAGTATACAGAAGAATATTCTGAAAATACATGTATCGAAAGTCCGATATTAAACTAAAATTTTTTGGACAAGTATACTTTATTGCGGAAAGAACTATGTGTTACTATTAATTTATCTATAGACTGATATAATTGAACCATTAAAATTACTTTGTTTTTTTCACAGATTTCACATAAGAAAGGCGGTGCTTTCTTGCGAAGGGATGATAAAATAATCGAAAACTTGCATAAGATTGATGCAATACGCGTGCAACAAGAACGGATATTTGAAAAAGCAAAATACTGTGCAGTTAATCCGAAAACAATTAAAGAGACGCTGGAGAATATATGTTTTGAAGTTTCCCAGATCATGGATTGTGAGCGCGTGAGTATATGGCTGTTTAATGAGGATCGGACAGTACTTCATTCGCAAAACTCTTATAACGATGAAACAAAAGAACATGTTGTTGACGAAGATTTGAGAGCTGAAGAGTTTGCAGCCTACTTTACAGCTATTCAAAGCCACCGCACATTAGCAGTAGTTGATATAAATCAAAACGAGGCTACCAAAGGAATTGTACGAAAATTCCTCGGTTATTCGGGAAACTATCATTCGCTTTTGGATGCGTGCATAATTCTTGGTTCAGGAATCGGCGGAGTGCTCTGCTGCGAATCACGTGAACGCCGGGAATGGAATACCTTTGATCGGATGATTATTTCCTCCATTGCTGATATGCTGTCCTTTCTATTCGATCGATTGAGCCGGATAGATTTTGAAGAAAACATCCATCGCTTGGCTTTTGTAGATGAACTGACAGGAATGAAGAATTATAATGCGTTCCTGACACAAGTGGCTTCCAGTATTTCACCGTTTGACGAACAGCAGGAAGGGATTTTTCTCTATATGAATATTGACCAGTTCATTGATATTCAAAGTGCATTGGGTCCTGAGTTGGCAGATGAAATTATTCAGACTGTCGCCAAGCGTTTTCAGCACTATTTGGATATGCCTCATTTCATCTCAAGAATTGCGTTTGATCATTTTATCCTCTTCGTTCCTTACGGTAAATATGGCATAGAATTTACCAAGAAAATGGAGGGACTGATGAAGAAACTGAATGAACCCATTCTTGTCGCTAAACAGGAAGTTTACCTGACATTCAGTTATGGAGTCGCATACTATCCGAAAGACGTTCGCTCTCCGATTGATGGAGTGCAGGCTGCACGTTTTGCTTTGGAAACTAGTAAACACCTTTCTTCTAGAAAGAGTGTAGGTATTTATAATGTAGATATGCACAATCATATGAAACAAGCGATGATGTCTGAGATGAACTTGCGCAGAGGTCTGGATATGAATGAGTTCAGTCTTTTTTATCAGCCGCAAGTACTAAGCGAAACAGGGGAAATCATCGGTTTTGAAGCGTTAATCCGTTGGCACCATCCAGAATACGGATTAATATATCCAGCAGATTTTATTGAGCTGGCAGAATCGACAGGTTTTATACTATCAATTGGCGAATGGGTCATCCGTCAAGCGACAGAAAAGCTGAAAATATTTAAGGTATTGGGGCTACATGACCTCACTATTTCAATCAATCTATCACCGAGACATTTTTTGCAAGATAAGTTACCAACATTTCTACAAGAATGTTTGGAAGAAGCACAAATATCTCCTAGTAAATTAGTATTAGAAATTACAGAAAGTGTCGCACTCGAACGACATGATATAGTACAGAAACAAATTCAGACACTGTCAGACCAAGGATATTCTATCGCGATCGACGATTTTGGTACAGGCTACTCTGCATTTATCTATCTTCAATCATTCCCTATCAAACAGCTAAAAATCGATCGAACGTTTATTATGAATATTGTGCATGACGAGAAAAGCAGGACCATTGTAAAAACAATCATCCAATTAGGTAAAACATTGAATATCCGAACAGTAGCAGAAGGGGTAGAGACGAAAGAACAATGGGAAATCCTGAAAGACAAAGAATGTGATGAACTACAAGGTTTCTATTTTGCCAAACCTCTTAACGAACAAGCTATGGCCGAAATGCTTGAGAACTTGACAGGTCATACCGCTTTGTATTTACCGCTAAAATAATGTTTTAGTACAAAAAAGCCCTGAAATCCAAAGAATATGGATTCTCAAGGCTTTTTTGTTGTTTAAGAACGTCCGATTGGCCAATCGAATGGGATAGACCCTGGTGGAGAGTGCTTGATGATGTCAATCATCGGAATCGTGTACGCGAATAAGATTAACGCGATCGTGATACCGATCCATAAATACCAGTTCTCCAAAATCTTCGGTGTTTTTTCTGCATCCATATCCTCTTCGGCAACTGGATATTCTTCGTACCCGCGAGGTGCGAAAAATGCCAGTTGGATGAAGATATAAACCATCAATACGATACCGACAAATAAAATGGTTCCCCCAACTGCTTGTGAAATTTGATAGCTGATCCAAGTGGCTACTTGATCGCCTCCTGCGTATTCAGAGAAGTTTGAACGACGTGGTCCGCCGAGCAAGCCTTGAATGTGCATGGAAGTAGACATAATTGTCATACCAACTGTCCAGATGATAGTTTGAATAATACCTAATTTATTCAATTTGGGAGTCAAACGACGACCCGTCAAATGTGGAATCAACCAATATGCAATACCGAAATACGTCAAGATCACGGTTGTAGCAATCGTCAAATGGAAGTGACCAGTAACCCAGATTGTGTTGTGGACGAGAG
Organism: Sporosarcina sp. FSL K6-3508; assembly: GCF_038615825.1. NCBI lineage: Bacteria > Bacillati > Bacillota > Bacilli > Caryophanales > Caryophanaceae > Sporosarcina > Sporosarcina sp. FSL K6-3508. The sequence continues at coordinate 860,242 of NZ_CP152016.1, forward strand.
CGTTCACTTGGTGAGAAGCGTTTATGATCCCGCCTGCTCCTCCTGGAATAAAGGCTACCATTCCAATGAAAGGTGCCAAGAAACGAACATCTCTCCAAGGAAGGTGTCTGAACCAGCCAAATAAAGACTTATATCCTTTATTTCTTCCCGTCGTTTCAAATGTAGCGAATATAGAGAATGCAGTCATCAAAGTCGGAATGACAACCATGAAAGTTAAGACAACTTGAATGAATTTCCAAGTAGGATCGATACCTGGCTCTGTCAGTTGGTGGTGAAACCCGACAGGTATCGAGAACATCAACAGTAAAATGAATGATAGTCTTGCTAATGAATCACTGAAAAGTTTTCCACCGATAATTTTTGGGATAATTGCATACCAGGCCATATAAGCAGGCAAAAGCCAGAAATAAACGAGCGGATGTCCGAAATACCAGAATAATGTACGCGTTAAGAGTACGTTTACGGTTGCAACATAGCCAAGTGACCAAGGTAAGATCAGTACGACAACTGAATAAGCTACTCCCAATGAAGCAACAACCCACATGACCATATTGATGGTGACCATGAAAGCGAGTAATGGAGACTTTTCACCTTTATGGGCTTTCTTCCATACATACAATTGACGGAAGTTGACAATAGCGGCAATCCAACTACCGATAATAACGAGCGCTAAACCAATATAGAAAATTGGATGTGCACGAAGAGGTGTATAGAATGTATATAATACAGAAGCCTCTCCAGTTAGAATCATCCATGCTGCGAGTACGGTACCGACCAGCATGACCCAGAACGAAACCCATCCCCACATGATTTGCTTATCGGATATTCCAACCGTTTTTCCCATAAGCGAAAACTGGAACCCGATGATGAAGAATGTAGTTAAAACCAGACCAAGAACAACGCCATGTGTTGTCAAGATCGTGTAGTAATCGATATTGAATGGTAATGTATATTTTCCTGAGCGAACCAATGTCTGCAATAGTCCCATTAAGCCGCCGACCAAAAGAGAGACAAACGTGACATACATGAAGGACATATACAATCTTGATTCTTTTTTTGAGAAGTTAAATAGTTCCATTGGTTAGTACACCTCCACAGTGCCAAACATTAAGTGGTGTCCGATGCCGCAATATTCATTACAGACAACCGTGAATTCACCATTGTTTTTCATGACAGCTTCAAAGCGGCTAATATGCCCTGGTTCCACCATCATATTGACATTCGTTCCGGCCACTTGGAATCCATGAACTACGTCTTTACTTGTAATTTGGAAAAGGACTGTGGAACCTTTCGGCACGCGAATCGTCTTAGTAGCGCTGCCATCCTCTTCTTTTCCGAAGTCATAATTGAAAGCAGAAGCGACCATATTAACAACATACTTACCTTCAGCTACTTCAGTCAGGCCCAAGTTTTCAGGCTGGAATGCTTCATTCGCTTCCACGTTTTGCGGATCGATTGTTTCAATATGGCTTTGTGGGTGCGTTCCTTTCCAGAATGCTGCAAAGCCGATGATAATTAGGAATAAGGCCAATGACCCTAAACCAAATACAAGCCAAACTTTTTCGTATTTATGCAGATGCATAGTATTTCCTCCTCAAACACTTTTGGTTATCTAGATAAGAAAAGACCGTAGATTCCGAACCAGAAGACAAGAATTATGACACCTAGGATCATTACCATGATCAACGTGCCTTTTAAATTCACATCTTCCTTCGTTTGTTTCGCAGAAGCCATTTTTCTCTTGCTCAATGCGGCCACCTCCTCGTCGGGAAATTAATCTTACGTTTATCTTAATCTTTGGGAGGGAATAAGGAATTAGGGAATTCCCTATGAGTGTAAAAGCAGACGAACTGTTCACAATATGTTCAACCACTATACATCCTTTTGACATACACAACTGCGTATCTTTGTGCATCAAAAGTGCAAAGCGCCGTCTAGTCTCGACAGGCACTGGAGGTCTTGCCGACTAAGGTGTGGCCTTTGCACCTTTTCGGAAAGACCGAAGTGACCGAGAGACTGGCGCTTGGAACTGGATGCGATCAAAAGTACAAAGCGCCTGCAGTGTAAATCAACGGTTTAAAAGTCTACTCCAAGTGAATGGTTCAAATCTTGACCAATGAAACATTTGAAATTACAATATATAAGGTAAAACTTAGGAAAGCCGGTGTGTATAAGATGGAAAACTTAAAATGGATCACAGTAAAAAGTCCTGAAGAAGGAGCAAAAGAAGTTTATAAAATTATTGAAGAAGAGCTCCGCAACAATCGACTAAACGTACTTGGACTAGCGACAGGCAGCACGATGATCCCGGTCTATCAGGAATGGACCAACTCAAACCTGGACTTTTCACAAGTAACTGCGTTCAACTTGGACGAATATGTAGGGATAGATGCTAACAACCCAAATAGCTATGCCTACTTTATGAAACAACATTTATTCAATAAAAAGCCTTTTAAAGAAACACATATACCAAACGGGATGGCGGAAGACCTGGACAAAGAATGCCAGAACTATGAGCAGCAACTAAACGCCAATCCTCTTGATATTCAATTATTAGGGGTAGGAGAGAACGGTCATATTGCTTTTAATGAACCCGGAACTTCTCCTGATTCCGTAACACATGTCGCTACACTCACAGACTCGACTCTTGGCGTAAATAGCCAATACTTTGAGAACGACGAAAAAATTCCAAACACGGCTCTAACGATGGGGATTTCCTCCATCATGAAGTCGAAAAAACTCATCATGGTTGCATTCGGCGAGAAAAAGCGAGCAGCGATGGAGAAATTAAAGCAAGGCGAAGTCACACCCGACTGGCCAATCACTAAACTATTGCGTCATGAAGACGTAGTGGTAATAACGGATCTGCAAATCGACTGATGTCCTACAAAAAAGGCTGCTTCCTCAATTCTGAGGAAGCAGCCTTTAGCTTGTAGATAAATACCTATGAGATAAAGTTGGATTAGCGTTATAGAATAGAACGCAAGAAAGGAACATGGGCGTAGGTCCGGGGATTTGCGCTCCAGACGGGACGCTTTCCGCGGGGCGTGCGGTGAGCCGCTTCCTTCGCTTCGCTCAGTCCAGGGTCTCACCTGTCACGCTAATCCCGCAGGAGTCGCCCATCTTCCGCTACAATCCCTACTTTATTATGGGAAGTTTAAAGTGTTGTTCTTTGCAATTTTTTAAGTGGTAATGTGATGCTTTCTTATACATTGTAACCAAAGTTCAAAAGCGAATGATAAGCAACATTGCCCGAAAGTTTATTTTCCTGAATCACTTAACGCCCTTAAACTAAGTCAATGAAATATGGTAGTTTTGTACTTTGACTATGGAAACACTTTTTAGAACTTAAAAAACTACAATGAGCTTGCTATGTGTCCCTACATGCTAACTATGGATTGGAGTGGAGGACGGTCGAAAGGCAAAAATGTGCTCCTAACGCTTCGCTTTTCCTGGGGGATCAGCGTGCGTCTTGAGACCCCGCAGGAAGCGAAGCGAACGAGGAGGCTCAAGGCCACGCCCCCCGGAAAGTGTACCGTCTGGAACGGAAATCCCGGACCGTTCGCAAGCTATAATTTCATAAGTCTATTCGGATAAGTCACCCTATTTCTTATCTTCAATTTCAACAAAACACTTGGTCAGGGATAAGAAAGCGTCAGCTTGGAACGTAGATCAACGGTGCCGTTACCATACCCAAATCTTTTTTTATAATCCGAAGGCTGCTTCTTTACGAAAAGCAGCCTTTTGTATGTTCAATTTTATCGAAAGATAAATATATTGTAATAAAATGTTTCAAAAGTAACGGATATTACTGTTTTGAAATCTTCTTGTTACATAACTGTAATATAGCAGGCGTTTGAAAAATGATAGAGTTAATACAACATAAAAGGTTAGCAAGTTACCTAAATACATAAGATTATCGGAGGAACACATGAAGTTATTGAAGAAAACGTTTTCAGTTTTGGCAATGTCTATTTTATTACTCGTCGCTCCTTTCGCTGGACAAGCAGATGCTTCAACAAAATCTACAAATATTACTAAGACGGCAACAAGTCTAACAGGTATTAAATACCGTTATGGCGGCACTACAAAAGCAGGGTTTGACTGCTCAGGTTATGTCGGATACGTATTCAATCAAAATGGATTGAAAGTGGCACGTACTTCCAGTGGTCTTTATGCATCTGGAAAACCAGTGAAAAAATCCAACTTAACATCTGGTGATCTTGTATTCTTCAATACAAGTGGTAAAGGTGTCTCTCACGTAGGAATCTATGTAGGGAACGGAAAATTCGCTCATGCTTCGACATCTAAAGGTGTACGAGTAGATAAATTAAACGATCCATATTACTGGGGCAAGCGCTATGTAGGTGCAAAACGCATCGCTGGCGTTCATCAAGTCGCAGCTAAATAATAAAATTCCAATCGATCTTCCAATAGGGGGATCGATTTTTTTGTACATAGAAAAAGGAGCTAAATAACTTGTAAACGATCGGGAAAGTGCTGGGTAGTGACTCGATTATGAACTATATCACCAAAAATCAGTGAGGTAAATTGCTCTATGAGCGAGTGGAGTAGCTTTATGATCGAGTTCAGTGATGTTATGAGCGCCTGTGGGATTTGTATGATCACCAGGGTACTAGATATGAGTGCCGAATGGAGTTTATGATCGCTTGCGGGTAGTTTATGATCATCGGTAGACATTTTCAGTCAATAAAATGAAAGAACTGCCCGATAGATTTTCCGGGCAGTTCTTTTTCATTAATTTGTAGAATCTTGTGGTACGCGGATCGTCCAGCGTGAGAAATCTGGTTCGTCCTTTTTAATCAATTCTGTCGGATAGATGAACGTCCAAGGAGTCGTGCTGTTCGCTTTCACAGAAAGCGCGGGATTCAACTCAAATGTTCCCCGTGCTACGAGTTCCCCAGTTGCATCAATTAACTCTAAAGGAAGCTTTTCAATATTAATCTGCTTGGAATGACCGTTACGGACAAAAACAGATGCTGCAATATTGCCGTCTTCTTGCTTTTGAATTTGGAACCCTGCGATATTTACTTCGCGGGGTTTTAGTTTTGGAAGACCAGCTACTACTTCAGCTAGTGCTTCTTTTTGCTCAGCAGGCAGCTGCTCTTCCCAAGAAGGTGCAAGCTCCAATTGATGTGGCATCATAGAATGTACATTGAACGCGAGCTTCCAGTTTTCAGTCGGAAGTTCTTCTGCCAATTGATCATTCTTTTCAAATACAAATACCCATGGACGTGCGCTGCGTGCAGGAATTTCGCCTAGTTCATTCAAGTCGAACTCCGCGGAAGCTGCTGTATTGCCTTCCTCGTCAATCAATAATAATTCGATGGAACCGACAGCGATTGCTTGGTCGAGCGAAGAACGGAAAAACGCTTTGACAAGCCAGCTACCGTTTGCAGGCTCCAAGTCAATATCGATACCTGATAAAGAGATTTGATTTGGTTTTAATGGCTCCAGTTCATTCGCGAGGAAACGAAACACATATTCTTGCTCCTGTGTCAGATTCCATTGCGGATGAAGGGATAGTGCCGTCTCGATGTCTTCGTTGCCAGAGCTGCTTTGTGCATTCTCTAGTATTTCATTGGATTCCACTGTACTGTCTAACCCAGTTTTTTCAGTCTTTTTAAATAGGTTGAAGAGTTTCATTGGGAAACCTCCTGTTCTTGTGTGTTAAGTTGCTTCATGAATGCGATAATTTCAGACGCAATATCGCGACGCAGACGTTGATAATGCTTGGCAAATAATTGCAAGCCTTCACGCTGGTAAATACGCATCGGATCTTCTTGTCCGTAAGAACGCAAGCCGATTCCTTCTTTTAAGCGTGTCATCACTTCAAGATGCTTGACCCACATCGTATCGAGATAGCCTAGCATGACTTGAGGGAGCAGTTGACTCACTTGTTCATTATCAGTGAAGGAGTCAATAAATGCAAACAACTCCGCCATTCCTTCATCATACTGTTTCAAGATATCAGAAGTTCGATCCAGTGACTTCGGCAATTCGACAGGAGTCAGCAATAAGGCGTTCATCGTGCGCTCAATCCGTTCGAAATCCCAGTTATCTGCAATCTCATTGTCTGGACAGCTGTCGAGTACAACAAATTCAACCGTTTCAGAAAGCATCGCCTTCAACTTTCCGAAAATATCTTCTCTTTCAAGTACCCGATTACGCAATGAATAAATAACTTCCCGTTGGTCATTGATGACGTCATCTAGCTTGAGATTATATTCCCGCATGGAGAAATGAGCCCCTTCAACAATCCGCTGTGTTCGCTCTGTTAGCTCGTGGACTTCAGGGTTTAACACTTTGCCGTCTTCATCGGTGCGTACCTTCGGCAGGAACTTCTCGAGCTCTTCAGGGGAAAAGCGAATGTACATCTCATCTTCCAATGAAAGATAGAATTGGCTTTCGCCGTGGTCACCTTGACGACCTGAACGACCTCGCAACTGATTGTCGACACGACGGCTCTCGTGCTTTTCCGTACCCAGCACGAACAATCCGCCGTTTTCTTCGACACCTTCGCCGAGCACGATATCTGTACCGCGGCCGGCCATATTCGTAGCAACCGTAATATGTCCTTGTTGCCCAGCTTGTGAAATTAAATCGACTTCCTGCTCGACACTTTTCGCGTTCAATAGGTGGAAATCCAAGCCTTGTTCACGCAGATGCTTTGCAACAGCTTCCGATTGCAGGATGGACGTTGTACCGACAAGTACCGGCTGTCCTTTCGCATGACGCGCTGCCACTTCTCTTGCCACTGCTTTATACTTCTCTTCAATCGTCTTATATACGAAGTCCGGAGAATCGATTCGCGCACGTGGACGATTCGTCGGAATTTGAATAACTTCCATATTGTATACTTCACGGAATTCCTTCTCTTGCGTTTTCGCCGTTCCGGTCATACCGCAAAGTTTTGGATACATACGGAAATAGTTTTGGATCGTAATTTGGGCTTGTGCTTTATTTTCATCTGTAATGGGCACGCCTTCTTTTGCTTCGATCGCTTGGTGCAGACCATCCGACAACGTACGGCCTTCCATGATTCGACCTGTGAACATGTCAACCAGCTCGATTTTTTCATCGCGCACGATATAATCTACATCGCGCTTAAAGATGACGAATGCACGTACAGCCTGGATGACGTAATGATAAAGCGTTTGGTGATCCAAGTCATATAAGTTGCCGATACCGAATGCTTTTTCAACTTTTTCGATACCTTGCTCAGTTAGTGATGTAGCTTTTGTGGCATCGTCAAATTCGAAGTCTTCACCCTTTTTGAAGCGTTTTGCCAAGCGAGCCGCAATATGGTGCAGATCGGCATCAGCTTGCATTTTACCTGCTACGATGAGCGGTGTTTTTGCTTCGTCAATCAAGACGCTGTCGACTTCATCGATAATAGCGAAGTGGTAGGGTCTTTGTACTTTTTGAGAAGGATCTTGGACCATATTATCGCGCAAGTAGTCAAAACCAAACTCTGTACCGACACCGTATGTGATATCCGATTGGTAGGCCGCTTGTTTGGCCGGTCCTTGCATCATTGGTACGTTCAATCCAACTGTCAATCCGAGGAAGCGATGGATTTGTCCGATTTGTTCATAGTCACGCTTTGCTAAGTAATCATTTACAGTGATGACATGCACGCCTTTTCCTTCTAGGGCACGTACGTAAGAGGGGAGAGAAGCAACGAGTGTTTTCCCTTCACCGGTCGGCATCTCAGAAATATTACCTTCCGTTAAGACGGCTCCGCCAATTAGCTGCACATCAAAATGCCGCATTCCAAGAACTCGTTTGGAAGCTTCACGCACTACAGCAAAAGCATCCGGTAAGATGTTTTCGATCGTAGCTCCGCCTTCCAATTGCTCTTTGAATTGATCAGTCATACCAGACAAGTCATCATCCGACATGGCAATGTATTTAGGCTCAAGTGAATTAATCTGCTCCACAATCTTGCGGTATTTCCGCAGTTGCCGTTCACTCGTCCCAGTTTTACGCTTAAAGATTTTCAACATAAATTAAACGCTCCTTTATAAACCTCTATCCAAATGAGAGATTCCTATCTATTTTACCAAAAACCTAGGCAAAAGACTATCTCTAGAATATGGCTGTATGGTTGAAGTGTGAACTTTGTATTGTTCGGGAGATGACTATGTATTCTGCGTTGTAGTTTCGTTATTTTAGTGGTTGGGAGCAAGAAGTTTCAGGGTAAGCAACTCAACCATGACGCAGGTGTAGCTTCACGCACATTTAACTTCATATATCCTAGCGGAAATCCCGCTAGGACCAGTAGCAATGTTAGTTTGCAAGCAAGCGATTGAGGGAACGAACAGGGAAAGTGTACTTAGTAGTGAAATCTAGTAGCAAGCATGCTATAATGAAATGCGATATGAACTTATTGTTAATTGGGGAGGAAAGACATGTTATTCATTGCAATGTCTGTAGCTTTTATCGCTGCTGTCATACTTACACCACTTGTCATTAAACTCGCTTTTCGAATCGGTGCGGTTGATCGTCCCAATTATCGAAAAGTCCATGCGAGAGTTATGCCTCGAATTGGTGGACTAGCCATCTTCGGCGCATTTATTATTGGATATGCGATTTTGTTGCCATCCGACGAACACGCAGCTGGCATTTTGGTCGGTGCGCTATTGATTGTCATAATTGGCTTTTTAGATGATATGCTTGAAATAACAGCGAAAGCAAAGGCGTCAGGCCAGCTTGTAGCTGCATTGGTCGTCGTTCTATGGGGCGGTCTGCAAATAGAGATGATTAACTTGCCGTTCATTGGCCAGTTGGATTTAGGATATTTAAGTATTCCAATCACCATTATTTGGATTATTGGAATCACCAACGCCATCAATTTGATTGATGGATTGGACGGCTTGGCCGCAGGCGTATCTGCCATTGCATTAATTGCCATTACAGTCATGGCTGTGCTGATGGGGAATGTCTTCGTTGCTGCTACAGCATCTATATTGGCAGCCAGCTCGCTCGGATTTTTGATCTACAACTTCCACCCAGCGAAAATTTTTATGGGGGATACAGGATCGCTGTTCCTTGGCTTCATGATTTCGGTACTGGCATTGCTCGGCTTCAAGAATGTTGCGGTTGTATCCTTGGTCATTCCGATTATTATGCTCGGTGTTCCAATTTCCGATACGTTCTTCGCGATCGTACGACGCGTTCGAATGAAGCAGCCAATTTCAGCAGCAGATAAATCACATTTGCATCATTGCTTACTGCGTTCAGGTTTTTCACATAGACAAGCTGTATTGACGATCTATGGAATTGCGATTTTATTCGGTGCGGTGGCCGTACTGTTTTCGCAAGCAACGGTATGGGGGGCATTGTTGCTCGTACTAGTTATGCTCATCGTCATTGAGTTGTTTGTCGAATTGATCGGATTGGCAGGAGCGAATTATCGCCCGTTGTTGAATTTAGTGCGTATGATTGGTAAATAAATTTGAAAGCTCCCATCCGGATGACGGATGGGAGCTTTTTTGGTGTCTACTAATAGGAAAAGAGCGAGATGCCATATGGCATCTCGCTCTTTTCCTTACTGATGTGCTACCTCGCTTGGAGGAGAAGTTTGGTTGGTGTCCAACTCCGTCAATGAAGAAGAATCAGGAATCAACCCAAGATGTGATTTGAGGATTTGCTTTGTTTCTTCCAAATCCCGTTCGTCAAGTTTATAGTAATACACGCCAGTAGACCAATCATCGTAACCGCTTAATGATAAAGTATCTACTTCAGGCATACCGCTTTTTACATACTCAATGAAAGAAAGCATTTGTTTTGATGTCATGTCAGTTTTCATATTTTCACCGAGAGCGTTGATCACATCGCCATATTTCGTAATGGACTTGATGGAGGTTGCTTCTTTGATCATCGCTTGAAGAATCATTTGTTGACGTTTACCACGTTCAAGGTCGCTGTCGAGTTTACGCGTCCGTGCTAAGGCTAATGTGTGACGTCCGTCTAAGCGTTGCAAGCCAGGCATCAAGTGGATTGCATTCTTATCGTTTTCATCTTTTTCAATCCGTTCATAAGGTACTTCTACCTCTACACCGCCAAGCGCGTCTACCACATCGATAAACGCATTGAAGTTCATTTTGACGTAATAATTAATCGGGATATCGAATAACTCTTCCACTGTATCGATGGAAGCAGCTGTCCCTCCGTAAGCATGTGCATGTGTGATCTTGTCTTTGTATTTGACTTCTGGAATGTAGACGTAGGAGTCACGAGGAATGCTGACAAGCTTTACACTTTTTTGTTTAGGATTTAAAGTAGCTAAGATCAATGCGTCAGAACGTCCGTGACTCTCTTCTTTTTGACGGGTCTCACTCTCATCCACACCGACCAAAAGAATCGAAACTTTGTCTTTCGCAGGCTCTACACGCAGCTCTTGCTGCGAATCCTTTTTGGCGAGTGGCTCGTAGGAACGATCCAATACATCCACTGTCTGATTATGCAGCTTTGCCAAATACGCGGCGCCTACTGCCACTACAGCGAGAAACGTAAATAAAAATATTTTTAAGAAGAGCCGAGTTTTCGAAGAGGCTTTCTTCCTTTTTTTATAATCTTTTCTTTTCATCATATACCTCCAAAGTGTACGGCAGAAAAGGCCGTCAGTGGCGAATCGGGCAAAAACAGCCGTGACTTACTGACACATAGTCAAGTATTCATGCCTTTTTCATTAGTCAGATTACTGAAAGAAGGACATATTAATCATCTATTACATCTTCTGCTATTATACCTGTTTTTTTTGCAAACGTATAGTAGTTCAAATAGCGAATTCAAGAAACTTGTGACGGATTGTAGTGATTTCTGCTTGACCGTTCGTCAGCTCTGTCATCCATTCTTTAAATGTCATTTCATCTTCTGCAGGAACATATAAAAATAGTCCGACGTCCTCTTCATAGACGATTTCTTTTAAAGGATAGGCAGATTGGCGAACCTCATTCTCAACTTTTCCTAACCAAGTATAATCTATAGAAGTCTTTGTCAAGAGATGCAGCCTTCTTTCTACGACGCCTGTTGCGGCAATTCCTTCTGAAGCGGCTTTACCATAGGCGCGAATCAATCCGCCCCCACCGAGTTTAATGCCGCCGAAATAGCGTGTGACCACGATGACGGTGTCTTTCAGTTGTTGTTTTTTCAGAACCTCCAAGATTGGAACGCCCGCCGTGCCGGAAGGTTCCCCGTCATCGTTCGCTTTTTGGATATGATCGTGCTCGCCTATTATATATGCAGAACAATTATGTGTCGCGGAATGGTGTTGTTTTTTGATATCCTGGATGAAGTCGAGTGCTTCATCTTCAGTTTCTACTCTTTTGACAAATGAAAGGAAACGAGATTTTTGAATCACGAATTCACTTTCACCATACTGGTTTACAGTTTTGTAATTAGCTCGCATTTGTCGTGCCCCCTACATTTGTAATATACTTATAATACTTTTACATCATCTAGATGATATACTATATGAAGTGTATAAGTAATTAGGCTAAACTGCAATGCTGCTCACTTTGCATATTTTTACATAGACAGATGCGGGAGGGAGTTATTTGAACGAGAAGGCGATCGACATCCAACAAATGGAGAAAATTTTCGAAAACATGGTCGATGTAATGGATCAGTCGAAAAATGACATATTTTTAATTAGCGAACAAAGCCGTCAAAGTTTTGAAGAGATGCAGAAAGAGCTAGCTGAAGTGAAAGAGAGCATTTCCCATGTCATAACTGAAGGCGATTATCTAGAAGATATGTCACGCCACTCAAGAAAACGCTTGGCTAACGTGTCGAAGAATTTCATCAGTTATAGCGAAGATGAAGTGAAGCAAGCTTACAGTGTGGCAAATGATTTGCTTGTACGCGTCTCTGTCAATAAAATGGAGGAAAAGCAATTGCGAACAAGACGTGATGAGTTAGAACGTCGACTTGTCATGTTGCTCTCTACAATTGAAAGGGCTGATCAACTTGTTAATCAAGTAACCACAGTGATTACTTACTTAACATCGGATTTGAAAAATGTGAGTACGGCACTTGAAACTGCTCGTCACAAACAAGATTTTGCAATTCAAATTATCCAAGCCCAAGAAGAAGAGCGTAAACGACTTTCACGCGATATTCACGATGGACCGGCTCAAATGCTGGCGAATGTACTGATGCGTTCAGGATTGATTGAGAAAACATTTGTGCAAAAAGGTCCGGACAATGCATTGTATGAACTGGCCCAGCTGAAAGAGTCAGTCAGAGGAGCACTATCCGAAGTGCGGCGCATTATTTACGATCTGCGTCCGATGGCTCTCGATGACTTGGGGCTTGTCCCGACATTAAAAAAATATTTATCGACCATTAGTGAATATGAAGCACCACTAACTATACATTTTCAGAGCAGTGGAGTTGAGAGAAGATTTGATTCCAACTTTGAAGTGGGGATTTTCCGCCTCGTTCAAGAATCTGTCAATAACTGCATCAAGCATGCAAAAACAGATGAAATTTGGGTGAAAATCGAGTGGTTGCGTGAAACTGTAAATATACTCATAAAAGACAAAGGTTGCGGTTTTGATACAAATGAAGTGAAAGATAAATCATTTGGGTTAATTGGAATGCAAGAACGCGTGGATTTATTAAAGGGAGAAATGAAAGTTATTTCGAGTATTGATGAAGGAACTTCGCTTCTTTTCCGAATCCCGCTAGATGAAGAAAGATAAGCTACATAAAGACTTGGAGGAACAGAACATGGAATCAACGAAAATTTTAATAGTAGATGATCATCAATTATTTCGCGAAGGGGTTAAACGCATTTTAGACTTTGAAGAGTCGTTTAACGTAGTAGCGGAAGGTGATGACGGGAGTGAAGTGGTTGAATTGTTCGAACAATTTCAGCCGGATGTAGTACTAATGGATATTAATATGCCCCGTATGAACGGTGTAGATGCTACGGAGCAATTGGTGAAGGAATACCCGGACGCAAAAGTGATCATGCTATCCATTCATGACGATGAGTCCTATGTGACACACGCTTTGAAAACGGGGGCACTTGGCTTCATGCTGAAAGAGATGGATGCCGATGCGATTGTACAAGCGATCAAAGTAGTGGCTGCTGGGGGATCATATTTGCACCCGAAAGTTACACATAACTTAGTATCAGAATTCCGCCGCTTGAGTGAGAGAGAACATAAGGGATCTTTCCAGCAAAACGACATTCGCCGTCCGCTTCATTTATTGACGAAACGGGAATGTGAAGTACTGCAATTGCTGACGGACGGACAAAGCAACAGGACGATCGGTGAAACATTGTTTATTTCCGAAAAAACAGTGAAAAACCACGTCTCCAGTATCTTACAAAAAATGAATGTAAACGACCGGACACAAGCAGTTGTCACGGCAATTAAAAATGGTTGGGTAGAAGTAAAATAATTATCTTTACAAAAAGAAAAAGGACCTTTGCTTAATTAAGTTAAAAGGTCTTTTTCTATATGTAGGAGGAAAAAATGAAGAAAAAATTAGCAGCCGCATCTATTAGCGTCGCACTGATTTTGGGTGCATGTTCGAATGCGGGAGAAACCAATCCAAATGACATCGACAATGGGGAAGCGGCTCCGGGCAGCGGGGCGATCGACCATGGTGTCGACGATAACAAAGTGGGCTTTAGCATGTCGGGTGATCAAGTCGAAGAGGCATCGGATGTTCCGGACGAAGAAAAGAAAAATATTCTCGCAGCATTCGACCGATATATTGAAACGTTGAACAACAAGGACGTGGACGGCTATCTGGCTACGTTGTCTAAAGAAGGTTATGATCTGAAAGAAGAGCGTAAAGCGACAGAAGAAATGCTGAACACAACAGACATGAAGCGCGAGGCAGATAACGAAACAATCGTAAAATATGATAAAGATACAGCTCAATTGTTTGCTACGATGAAAACGACTTTTACTGATTTGGAAAGTGGAGTAGAAAATGTTCCGGAAGGTCGCCAAGTGACAGTGTTCCATAAAGAAGATGGCGCGTGGAAAGTCTTCTCGATTCATTTTATCGGGGATGAACCACAAGAATAAAAGGCATTCAGCCAAAAACTGCACCCTGCTTGTTAGGTATGATCTAACAAGTGGCGGTGCAGTTTTTGTATGAAGAGAAACAAAAATTACCATACTAATACTGCTTGCTTTATGAGCTTAAAGGAATTATAATCGGTATACGAACATAAGTTCTTATAGGAGGCGATGTTTATGCCTTTGATTCCTGCGGAGGCATTGCCGTATTTGGAGAACCATATTTATTTGCCCATGCTAATGACCATTCTAGAAAGAGATCGACAATTAGTGGAAAAAGTCCCCTTTAAACTGAAAAGTCCCTATCTGAATTTGCTGGAAGATGCAATGAATTCGGTAACGACAGATTTGCAAAAAACTGCTGTATATTTGCGGCAGCACAAGATGAAAGTAATCCGCCAATCTTCAGATGAGTTATTCACAGAATATCTATTCGTGCATGATGGCTATGAAGACTACCGCCGTTACTTAAACGTACGCTTGCGGAACCGTACAGAAGAGCTATTAAATCAGTATCTCAGGAAATTGGAGAGTCAGAATTTTTTGGCTCCATGATCATATAGTAAGAACTTCTCAGTTCTTCCTGAGCGTTATCAAAACGCTCGGAAAGGAAATGCGACAGTGCAAGTTGCCGATAGACCGTAGCGATGGAAGTGTTTAAAGACATCCGAGTATCATTTTTTAGAACGACCGAGACTCCATCCTTATGCTGGTGCGCATCTTTTACGGCATGATAGGCAATCCAAGAATTTTTATGGAGCGATGGGGACAATAAAGGAAAAAACAGCAGCGGCCGATCGTTTGAATGGGTCAGCATGATCGGCGGTTTAGGCCGTTTCTTTAAGTCGCTTTTTGAACTGTTGATAATCGAATCGAAATTTGTACGATAATGCGTGCAAGAATCCCTCATGATTTCCAAAGGTGTTTTCTCGACAATGAAAGTTCGATCATTTTCTACTACTTTTGTATAGTAAGGATTCGAATGTTGCCCGTGAAGTAATGCAAAAGTATGAAATGTGACTACGTAAGACGATAAATTTTGTTGATTTACCATAGCGTACCCTCCTCTTTCATAGGACAATATAAGTGTTTCTCTCATTATATGACAGAAAAAACTAAAATCAACAACAAAATACAGAAAAGGTGAATTATTTAGTTAATTACATGAAAAAAGGCTGCCAACAGAATAAAATATGTTGACAGCCTACGTTCACTTTTGGTATTCGATTGCTGTAGCGCCGAGAGTTTTTGCCGCTGCCATCATCGCTTTTTCATCGATGTCGAATCGAGGATGATGGTGAGGATATGCGTCCGTCGGTTTAGCTCCTGTAAAGAAGAAGGTGCCCGGTACTTTTTCCAGGTAATAAGCAAAATCTTCTCCACCCATCTGTGGTTTCATTTCTTCAACACCTGCCAAATCAGGAATTGACTCAGCGACAGATTTAAGGAAAATTGTTTCTTTGACATGATTGACTACTGCAGGATAGCCGCGGGTATACTCTACTTTAATCTGGCAATCATTTGCAATAGCGGTACCTTCCGCGACGCGGCGAATCTCCTGTTCCATCAAATCACGGAGTTCTTGTGTGAATGTCCGAACCGTCCCAACGATCACTGCCTGATCGGCAATGACGTTGTATGCGTTATCCGAAATGAATGATCCGACAGATAAGACTGCCGATTCAATGGGATCAACACGTCTAGAGACGATCTGCTGTAAGTTCATGACCAATTGGGAGCCGATGACAATCGCGTCCTTTGTTTGGTGAGGAGAGGCGCCGTGTCCGCCAGCTCCCTGAATAGTGAAGTGGAAACGATCGGGTGCTGCCATGATCGGACCGTCTGCATAATAAATGACACCCGACTCAAACAAAGACCAAAGATGCGTACCAAAAATGACATCTACTCCATCCAGACAACCGTCTTCAATCATGGCGATCGCACCGCCAGGAGCCAGCTCTTCTGCGTGCTGGTGAATAAACACATATTCACCTGCCAACTCTTCTCGCATTTCGTGGATTGCCTTCGCAAGCTGGAGAAGTGTCGCAGTATGGCCGTCATGGCCGCAAGCGTGCATGACTCCCGGAACTTTAGAAGCATAAGGTGTGTCTTTTTGATCTTGAATAGGCAATGCATCAAAATCAGCACGCAACGCGACAGTCTTTCCAGCTTTTCCGCCTTTAACTTTAGCCACAACTCCATTGCCGCCAACGCCAGTACGAACGTCAACACCTAATTGTTTATAAAAATCCGCAATATAGGCAGCAGTCTTTTCTTCTTTAAATGAAATTTCGGGGTTCATATGTAAATGGCGGCGAATCTCTACCATGTCATCATACGATTGTTCTAATTTCTTGAATAATAAATCTCTCATCAAAATTCCCCTTTCAACCTAAGTACGAAACTATGCATCCTAGCTACTAGTATAGCAATGCGAAAGGACAGCCGCAAATAGGGCAGTCTGACAATTCAGGCGAAAGCAGAGCTGAAGGAGGAAAAGAAGGTTTGACGTGGATACGTCAAATCTCCTCAGTAGGTGTTTTGTATGTGGCGGTATAAGGTGCGCTCGAAAAAATATGCAAAGTGGCTCCGCCTTGGTCTTTAAAATTATTAGGGTTGGAAAGTTTTGAACCAGGGGAGTTATGCCATAGTTCATAAAGCCGCTTCTCTGTCCATTCAGTCAGTATGATGTACGTGTCGGAACCGATAGGACGTAACAGACGAAAAGCAATGAAACCTGGAAGGTCTTTCAATTTAGTGCCCATCGTTTTGTAGTGATGTTCAAAAATCGGTTTGCCTTCGTCGGTGACTGCAACGTTATCCAAAGCATAATATCCGTTCTCAGAAAGCTGCCCTTCTGCTCCTACAACCTCATATTTTCTTGGAGTTTGGAAAACGGACGCTCCACTTGTTTCGTGAAGCAAAAGTGTATGACCACCGCCATTCATTAAGATGATCGATTCGTTCTTGTACTTTTCTTTAACCTTTTCCATAAAGTCAATAGTTCCTGTTGTCATATAAATATTCATCAATAGTTCCTCCTTTGGCTAGTAACATACGAATTAAACGGCTGAATCCAGTCGATCGTGTTCTATCTTATCCTGTTTGTGTATTCTATAGTAGATAGTTCCCCTTAATACTAAAAATCAAACTCAAAGTAAGTTAGTTAGGGGGAATGATTGTCTAAAACATGGCGAAGTGGTCAAGAAGCAAAGCACAAAATTATGACAAAGGGGCAATTCGCTATACATTGACTTATCAACAGTTTATGATGAGAAACGAATAATAATTTAACTTCACTCTACCGTGCTTGAATTTCAACGGAGTGAAATTAAAGCCTCCAGCGAATGTCACAGATTTTTAAAGGGAATTCTCGAGTGAGTTCAAAAAAATCTGGACACAATTGCGCCGAGGCGTAATTGATTGATAAATGTAAAATAATGGAAAGAGGGATCGGTAAACATGACAACGTTTAATGATACGTTGCTGCGTGCTGCCAGAGGAGAAGAGATTGGCCACACCCCTGTGTGGTTCATGCGTCAAGCAGGACGTTCGCAACCGGAATACAGAGAGATTAAAGAGAAGTACTCCTTGGAAGAGATCACGCACCAACCTGAATTATGTGCATATGTGACGAAATTGCCTGTCGATCAATACGATGTAGACGCGGCTATTTTATATAAAGATATTGTAACACCATTAGTTGGAATCGGAATTGACGTGAAGATAAAGTCCGGCGTTGGCCCAGTCATTTCTAACCCGATACGTTCGATAAAAGATATCGAGAAACTTGGAGAGTTTTCGGCAGAAGACCAAGTTCCATACGTTTTGGACACGATTAAAATCTTGACCCAAGAACAACTGAATGTACCGTTGATTGGTTTTGCTGGAGCACCTTTTACACTTGCCAGCTACATGATCGAAGGGGGACCTTCCCGCAGTTATAATTTAACGAAATCCTTCATGGTGTCTGAACCAGAGGCTTGGTTTGCGTTGATGGATAAATTAGCGGACATGACGATTGCCTATATTCAGGCGCAAGTGGCAGCCGGAGCAAAAGCTGTTCAAATATTTGATTCGTGGGTAGGTGCACTAAACGTGTCAGACTACCGTATCTTTATTAAGCCAACGATGACACGTATTTTCTCAGAACTTCGCAAGTTAAACGTTCCATTGATCACATTTGGCGTAGGTGCGAGTCATCTGGCAAATGAATGGCATGATCTTCCTGTCGACGTAGTAGGACTGGATTGGCGATTGTCCGTTAAAGAAGCAGGAGAACGCGGGTTGACAAAGCCGCTTCAAGGGAACTTAGATCCATCCATGCTGTTGGCGGATTGGTCGATCATTGAAGAACGCGCGAAACGAATTGTCGAAGAGGGTGTCGAACACGGCAGCCATATCTTTAATTTAGGCCATGGTGTCTTCCCAGAAGTACAGCCGGCTACATTGAAACGTTTGACAGCTTTCGTGCATGAATATAGTGCACAATTGCGCTCAAAATAAACTGAAGAATAATGTATTAAAACCAATGAGGTGAACAATATGACAAAGAAGAAAATGGGTCTGCTTGTGATGGCGTATGGAACACCATACTCAGACGAAGACTTGGAACCCTACTACACGCATATCCGCAGAGGTCGTCCGCCGGCACCTGAGCAATTGGAAGATCTGCGCAATCGCTATGAAGCAATCGGAGGGATTTCACCGTTAGCTAGAATAACGGAAAATCAAGCGAACGCGTTATGCAACCGTTTGAATGAAGTGCAAGACGATATCGATTTTCAAGTATATGTCGGGCTGAAGCATATCGCTCCGTTCATTGAAGATGCAATACAAAAAATGCATAACGATGGAATAGAAGAAGCTGTATCTATCGTCTTGGCACCTCATTTCTCAACGTTCTCGGTAAAATCGTATAACGGTCGTGCGAAAGAAGAAGCGGACAAGCATGGAATTCGTATGACATCTGTGGAAAGCTGGTACAAACAGCCGAAGTTCATTGACTACTGGGCCAACCAATTGCGTCAGACATATGATGCGATGGACGAGTCTGAACGCAAGCATGCATGTTTGATCGTCTCGGCACATTCATTGCCTGAAAAGATCTTGGCAAATGGCGATCCGTATGCAGATCAGTTGAAAGAAACAGCTAAACTGATTACAGAAGCAGCCGGAGTGAAAACATATGCACTTGGATGGCAGAGTGAAGGACAAACCGGCGAGCCGTGGCTTGGACCTGACGTACAGGATTTAACACGTGAGCTGCATGAAACAAAAGGTTACAAGTCCTTTGTTTATACGCCGGTCGGTTTTGTTTCCGATCACCTAGAAGTGTTGTACGACAATGATTACGAATGCAAAGTCGTTTGCGATGAAATCGGAGCGGCGTATCATAGACCTGCGATGCCAAACACAGATCCGTTATTTGTGGATGCGATGGCGGATGCAGTATTAGAAAAGTTAAAGTAAGGTATGGAATCCAGCAAGATCGGAGGGACGAAGGACATGAATGGGCGGAAAAAAGTAGTCATTATCGGCGGGGGCATCACAGGGCTTTCTGCGGCTTATTATATGCAAAAAGAAGTTAATGAACAGGGGTATCCTTTAGATATCACCTTAATTGAGGCTTCACCGGAGCTAGGTGGCAAAATCCAGACAGTGCGCCGAGACGGCTATGTGATAGAACGCGGTCCCGACTCCTTCCTGATCCGTAAAAAGAGCGTAGATCAATTGGCAAGTGATCTCGGAATAGCCGATCAACTCGTCCGAAATGCGACTGGACAAGCCTATATATTACTGCAGGATCAAATGCATCCTATTCCGGCAGGTGCTGTGATGGGGATTCCGACAGAGGTCAAACCATTCATTACATCGGGATTATTCAGTTTAAGCGGAAAACTGCGAGCAGCAGGTGATTTTGTGTTGCCACGCTCCGAAGTATCTGGTGATCAGTCGCTGGGGAAATTCTTCCGTCGACGCTTTGGTACCGAGGTAGTGGAAAATTTGATCGAGCCATTATTGTCAGGTGTCTATGCAGGCGATATTGATCAGATGAGCTTAGAATCTACTTTTCCACAGTTTTATGAAGTGGAGAGAAAGCATCGGAGCTTAATTTTAGGCATGAAAAAAACAACGCCGAAACAGTTGCCGCAGAAAAACAGCCATAGCTCCAAAAAAATGGGTGCTTTCCACACCTTTAGGCAAGGGCTGGAATCTGTAGTAGAGGCGCTGGAAGAACAGCTCGATCCAGTAGTTGTCATGAAAGGGACTCGGGTAATCAAGGTAGATAAGCAAGACGACCGAGTGATTTTGACATTGAGCGATCAGCAACAAATCGAAGCAGATGCAGTGATCATGGCAACGAGTCATTCCGTAGCAAGCCAGTTGTTTGAACCGCATGGTCTGCTGAAGGAACTCGGAACAATCCCAACCACCTCCGTCGCGACCGTTGCACTTGGTTTCCCAAAAAGTGCAATGAAACGCGAAATTGACGGAACGGGTTTCTTAGTGCCACGCAGCAGCAATTACTCAATTACCGCCTGCACACTCGTCGACCGCAAATGGCCAACGACCACACCGGACGATAAAGTGATGGTCAGAGCCTTCGTCGGAAGAATCGGAGAAGAAGCGATCGTCGATTTGCCTGACAGTGAGATAGAGAAAATCGTCCTCAAAGACTTAGGTGAAATCCTAGGCTTAGAAGGTCAACCCGAATTTTGCATCATCACACGCTGGAAAGAAGACCGACCGCAATACCGAGTCGGACACAAAGAAAAAATCCTAAGAGCGAGACAAGAACTCCACGAACAATTCCCCATGATTCAACTCGCAGGCGCCTCCTACAACGGAGTCGGCCTGCCCGATTGCATCGACCAGGGAGTAGCCGCAATGGAGAACATCTTGACCGAGCTCTTTAAATAACCAAAACAGCCAGAACGCTATGCTCTGGCTGTTTTTTTATGTGAATTTTTTGATTGATAAATATTATCTGTTAAGAACAGTTCACTTTTAATTTTAGATTTGAAGTTTTAGGTTTTAGATTTTTATTTTTGGGGTGGGAGAAGTTCAAGTTGATTGGAGCGGAAATCAACGGTGTTCAAAGCCTGTATCTATTTCAGACAACAAAAAAAGCGAATATCGAGATATTCGCCGAATGAAAGTTTTATATTATTTAATGTTGCAGTGGTCACATTGATTAGAGTAGCACTCATGCTGCTCTTCGATTTCGTTTCCGCATGTCGCACAAACCTTCGCCGGCAAGTTCTTGAAAAACTCTACGATACTTTCAACCATATCTGATCAATTCCTTTCCCTTGTTGTATAACTCCTTGATATATTCATAGTGTATTATAACAGGTAGCAAAAGTCAACACTCTGCAAATTTATCTGTTAAAATAGGTTCAGACCTTTGGTGACGCGCTTTCCACAGGTTTTGGACAAGTTAAATTGAAAGAATTCACAGAAAATAAATGTGACAAAATTGTGAGGAGAGATAGGAAATGCAATTTATTGACAATAAAGGGGTAACAGATCCACGAATTAACTTGGCAATTGAAGAATATGTCTTAAAGACGATGGACGTCGACAAAGATTCGTATTTACTGTTCTATATCAATGAACCATCGATCATTATCGGTAAGAATCAAAATACCATTGAAGAGATCAACACAGAATTTGTGGATCGTGAAGGCATTCATGTCGTCCGCCGACTATCTGGCGGCGGCGCTGTCTATCATGATCAAGGAAACTTGAACTTCAGTTTCATTACGAAAGATGATGGAGATTCATTCCGGAACTTCAAGAAGTTCACTGAGCCCGTAACGGATGCGCTCGCGAAGATGGGCATCAAAGCAGAACTGCTTGGTCGTAACGATATTCTGATCGATGGACGGAAAATTTCAGGAAATGCACAGTTTGCGACAGGTGGCCGAATGTTCAGTCACGGGACATTGCTGTTTGACACAGATATGGAAGGTGTCGTCAACTCGCTGAAAGTGAAAAAAGACAAAATTGAGTCGAAAGGCATTAAGTCGATCCGCAGTCGTGTCGCCAATATTTCGGAGTTTCTCGAAGAGCCAATTTCGATTGAGCAATTCAGGCAGGAAATATTGAATTCGATTTTTGATGGAGAAGAAAATATTCAATATAAGGAACTTACAGAAGAAGACTGGTCAAATATTCGCAAGCTATCTGCTGAGCGTTACGGAAATTGGGATTGGAACTATGGTCGTTCTCCAAAGTTCAATGTGCAACAATCGAAACGTTTCCCGGTCGGGGGCATTGATGTACGCTTGTATGTTGTAAAAGGAAGCATCGAAGATATCCACATCTATGGTGACTTTTTCGGGGTTGGTGAAGTGGCGGAGATTGAACAGCGGCTGACTGGCGTAAAATATGAACGTAAAGCGATTACGGAGGCGCTGGCGTCGATGGATGTGGAGAAGATTTTGGGCGGTATTCAACTAGAAGAGTTTGTTGGATTGATTTATTGAATGAAGAGGAAGCGCGTGTCTTGCGAGGCACTGCGCTTTTTTTCGTTAAGGATATGGTTTGGTTCGGTGCAAAAGGAGTTTGGCGCGTTAGTCTGCTGTTTTGGTTCGGTCAGGGTGGAGAATGGTTCGGTGTGATGAGAATTACGTTCGGTTCTGCATCTTTTTTGCGCGGTTCGTTTGTTGATTAGTGAAGAAGCAAGTAGACGGGCTGAGATTTTATGTGGATGAACAAATGCGCTATACTAAATGAAGTAGGAAAGTGAGGGATTGTGGTGAAGCATCGAATTTTCATTGTGGAAGATGATCAGAAGATTGCGCAGTTGCTGGCGGGTACACTTGAGAAGTACCAGTATGAAGTGGCAATTATTGAAGATTTTGATCGGGTGGTGGAAGAGTGCGTGGCATATAATCCGCATTTGGTACTGCTCGATATTAACTTACCAATTTATGACGGCTATTATTGGTGTCGTCAATTGAGACAGCATACGATGTGCCCGATTATTTTCATTTCGGCACGTTCAGGTGATATGGATCAAGTATTTGCATTGGAAAACGGTGGGGATGATTTTATTACGAAGCCGTTCCATTATGAAATTGTGTTGGCAAAAATTAAGAGTCATTTGCGTCGATCCGTCGGGGAGTATGCGCCGAATCAATCGGAGCGGGTTATCGATTTCGGCGATTTGACATTGTACATAGAACGGATGGCGTTACAAAAGGGAGGGGAAGAGATTCCGCTTCAGAAGAAAGAGTGTGTCATCTTGGAGCTGCTGATGGGTGAGTACCCCAAAGTGGTCTCAAGGGAGCGGTTGCTTGAGGAGTTATGGGATGATCAGTCATTCGTCGATGAGAATACGCTCAATGTCAATATGGCACGCGTTCGTAAAAAGTTGACGGATTACGATGTGAGTTCTTGGATTGAGACGGTGCGCGGTGCGGGCTATCGCTTTGTACCGGAGTCTGAGGCGTAATGAAGAAGGCTATTTTGCTGTTCGTTCGAGAACATATCCCATTTATGCTGTTTCAGTTGGGGCTCGTCCTGTTCATTTTGCTGTTGTATTGGCTGGATGGCTTTCGGAATCCAAACACAGCCATCTATTCGGTAGCGATGAGTGTACTGCTGACTTCAGGTTATTTGGGCGGAAAGTTTATTATGCGGCGTTCTTTTTATTCAGCTATTGTTGAAAAACCTAAAAAAATGGAGGACGCGCTCATCCGGCATGTATTGACTCCGGAACATCGAAAGACGACCGAATACACGCGTCAATTGTATCGTTTGTATCAACATGAGGTGCAGACACTCTACAACGTCCAACATCGTCATCTGCATTTCATGAATCAGTGGGTGCATCAAATGAAAACGCCGATTTCTGTTATTAATTTATTATTGCAGGAGGAGGAAGTGGACAAGAAGAGCATCGGTCAGGAAGTGGAAAGAATCCGGACCGGCCTGGAGATCGTCCTCGTCAATGCACGGCTTGAAACATTCGAAGATGATATGCAAATTGAACGATTGCCGTTAAAAAATGTACTGCAGGAAGTGTTGAATGAAAATAAGCGTTTGTTTATTACAAACGGTTTGTTTCCTGTCTTAAATGTAGATGAACAACTGACTGTTGCGACGGATCGCAAGTGGATCAAATTTATGCTCAATCAATTCATCACAAATGCAGTAAAATATACGTTTCAAAAAGGCAAGAAGATACATGTGACGGCTATGCAAAATGCGGAGGGCCTGCTGCTTGAAATCAAGGATGAGGGAATCGGCATACCGGCGTCCGATCTGCATCGTGTGACGAAGGCGTTTTTTACAGGCGAAAATGGCAGACTGTCTGGTGAATCGACGGGCATGGGCTTGTATATTGCATCGGAAGTGTGTCAGCGATTGGGACATGAATTGACGATTTCATCGAAGCAAGGAGAAGGTACGACGGTCGCCTTGTTATTCAAAGACGGAAAGGCGGGTGAACAGCCAGATGCACGATCACAAGATAAACAATCACCAAATAAACAACCAAATAAACAACCAAATGAGGAAACCAATCGTTGAGATGAAAGATGTCACCAAGATTTATGAAGGAAAAGTGATGCACCGCGCATTGAAACAGTTGGATTTTGACGTAGAGGAAGGGGAATTCGTGGCAATCATGGGTCCTTCGGGGAGTGGTAAGACTACGCTGCTGAATTTATTGATGGCTACAGACATCCCAACATACGGCAAGATCGTCATTGGAGGAGTAGAGCCGGAAACTTTGGGTCAAAATGAAATTGCCTTATTCCGCAGACGGCAAATCGGCTTCGTCTTTCAAGAAATTAATTTACTGCAGATGTTGACGGTAGAGGAAAATTTGGTGCTGCCGCTGACTCTTGATGGTTTACCTGTAAGGGAAATGAAAAGCAGAGTGCAAGATATGGCGCAGAAATTGAATTTGGAAGATATTTTAGAACGCCGACCCGATGAATTATCGGGTGGTCAGGCACAGCGCACGGCGATTGGACGCGCGTTGATTCATCAGCCAAACATTGTGCTGGCAGACGAGCCGACAGGAAATTTGGATTCGAAATCTGCGAAAGATGTGCTGGAGCTGTTGGAGAATATTAACACGCATGAGCGAACAACGATCATCATGGTGACGCATGATCCGATCGCTGCGAGTTATTGCGATCGTGTGCTGTTCATTAAAGACGGCGAATTCTTCAATGAAATTTATAAAGATGAGCGCAGGCAGACTTTTTTCCAGCGCATCTTGAATGTGCTGTCATTACTTGGAGGCAATGTGCATGACTTTTCGTCAGTTCGCTTACCGTAACGTTCTTCGAAATCGTCGTGTCTATGCCGCATTTTTCATGGCTAGTGTGTTTTCGGTCATGGTGTTTTTCCTGTATTCAATGCTGCTGTTTCATCCGTCAATTGAGAATTCGTTTCTAAAAGAAATTTCATCTCTTGGTATGGGAATTGCGGAACTTATTCTATTTATCTTCACGTTATTTTTCCTGTTTTATTCGATGCGTGCATTTTTACAGGCGCGTTCGAAGGAATTTGGCGTGTTGTTGTTGCTTGGGATGGCGAAACGGCAATTGTACCGATTGATTTTCATTGAGACGATGTTACTCGGTTTTGCTTCGATCCTTACTGGGATTTTTATTGGCTTTATGTTCTCCAAATTCTTTTTCATGATCGTTAAAGCGATCGTGCAAATTCCCGTGCTGCCGCTTTATTTATCGTGGAAACCATTTGGGTTGACCATAGGCGCGTTCCTCAGTTTATTCGCGATTATTTCGTATATTGCACCAGTGTTCATCCAACAAGGGAATGTATCGGATTTATTGCATGGTGATACGGCAGTGCAGTCGGTTTATACGTACTCAAAAAGGCGCGGCGTTTTCGGCGTCATCTTGTTAGCGCTGGCGTATGGAATGGCGGCATTTGTCTCACGTTCGAGCATTCTCAGTCTATTTTTCTTACTGCCGCCGTTTATCACGTTCGGGACGTACTTCTTTTTCACTGATACGCTGCCGCTTATTTTGCATGCGCTTCGCAGTCAGAAGCATTTTTTCTGGCGTGATTTCTGGATGATTTCCATATCAGAAAGCATTGTTCGACTGAAAGAGAATGCGCGGATGTTTTTCATCGTGACGATCGTTTCGACGATTGCGTTCATGTCGGTCGGAATTCTCGCATCGCTGACGTCATTTGCTTCACAATATCGAGAAGTGAATCCGCTTGGCTTAGTCTATAAAAGCTTTCCGGATAATGAATTTGAATATCGACATATTGCGCAGCTGACGAGTGAATTGGAGCAGCAAGGGCTGGGTTACTCGGCTGTGCGTTTACGCATTCTCGAACAGCAATCTTCTCATACGCGAAACAAAGTGAATATCGTCAAATTGGCGGATTTGAACGAACTTGCTGCTTCATTCGGCAAAGATTCTATCCGGTTATCGCAAGGGCACGCCTTATTCCTGCCTTCCAGTTCTTCCGCTGCAGAAATGTTGCAGAATAAATCGGTACGAACGAAACTGTCGGATAGTAATGTAACATTAGAGGTAGAAGGGGTCTATCCGTATAAGTTGTTCCCGCCGAATGCGATAGGGCTCAATACGATCGTGCTGAATCATTTGGATTTCGATCGGGTAGAAGAACAGATATTCGCCGATTCATTGGCGTTTACGTATTATGCGTTCAATATAGAGGATTGGCAGAAGACGAAAGACATCGGGTTATCGATCAATGCGCAAGTGTTGGCCGGTCTCATGCTGGACGATCGACAGCCGGTTCGCTTTGAATTTGAGAACCCCGGACTGAATTATTCTCATATCCGCATGACGTTCTCGTTGTTGTTGTTTATCGGCTTGTTGCTGGCGGGCGTGTTTTTCCTGGCGTCGGGCAGTTTTATTTATTTCAGGCTCTACACGTCGCTCAATCATGATCGAAGGCAATAT
Source organism: Sporosarcina sp. FSL K6-3508 (assembly GCF_038615825.1). Lineage (NCBI taxonomy): Bacteria > Bacillati > Bacillota > Bacilli > Caryophanales > Caryophanaceae > Sporosarcina > Sporosarcina sp. FSL K6-3508. The sequence continues at coordinate 887,255 of NZ_CP152016.1, forward strand.
GCTGTGCTGCAACGGATTGGGATGACGGATCGGGAGTTTAAGAAAATCGTCAATCGCCAATTAATCCCGCAGTTCTTTTTCCCATGGGGCGTGTCATTCATCCACAGCGCGTTCGCGTTCCTGTCGCTGCAGGTGATTTGGGATGCGCTGGCTGAAATTTCAATCGTCAAAGAACTGACACTCGTGTTGCTCGGCTTTGCGGTCATGCAAGTCTTCTATTTCTACTTGATCCGCTGGCGTTATATTTCACATATTAAGGCACCTACTTCTTGAAGTGGGTGTTTTTTATAGTCAAGGGGGAAAATAGAGTTAGTGAGTACACCGGGATTTACGCTCCAGACGGGGCGCTTTCCGGAGGGCGTGGCTCGAGCCGCTTCCTTCGCTGCGCTCAGTCCAGGGTCTCGAGGCTCACGCTGATCCTCCCGGAGTCGCCCCGTCTTCCGCTCCAATCCTTAGCTAGTGCGTTAGAGACACGTAGCAAGTTCATTGTAATTTTTTTTAAGTCTAAGAAGTGCTCCCATAGTCAGAGTACATAACGTGCATCTTTCGTTGACTTAGTTTAAGTGCGTGAAGTGATTTTAACAATCAACAATCCTACGGGTGATACCCCATTTCATTTAAATTAGGAACTTTGATCGCGATTGTTAGGAATCATCCCATTGTCACTTGAAAATTACAATGAACTGTGCTTAATACTTACCCACAGAAAGTAGGGATTGGAGCGAAAGACGGGCGACTCCTGTGGGATTTAGCGCGAATGATGAGACCCTGGACTGAGCGAAGCGAGGGAAGCGGCTCATCCGCGCCCCACGGAAAGTGTCCCGTCTGTAGCGGAAATCCCCGGACCGCAAGTCCATGTTCCGTTCCTGTTTTAAACTACGCATTAAAACCTCTACCAGGTGACAAAATCTATAAAACTTTCAGTAAACGGTTGCGGATTAATTATTCTATCGATATAATGAATGAAATACTGAATGGTTACTCATTCATTTATTAGGGAGATGAAAGTATGAATTTAGTTTCAAGCGTTCACCAGACAGCCCAGACAAAACCCGACAAAGTTGCTTATCGTTTTATGGAAAAAGACACTACATATGCAGAATTTGATCTATCCGTATCGATGTTTGCCTCTGCATTGAAAGAGTTAGGAGTCAATGAAGGAGATAAAGTTGCGTTTTTATTAGGCAATACACCGCATTATTTAATCTCCCTTTATGCCACGATGCGTCTCGGTGCAACAGCCGTGCCGATCAATCCACTCTATACGCCGGACGAAATTTCTTTCATTTTGGAAAATAGTGATGCGAAAGCTGTCATTGCGATCGATCAGTTGCTGCCGCTTGTGGAAGTCGCGAGCCATTCATTCCCAACGATTGAAAACTATATTATTTGTGAATTGAGCCCCGACACGCCTGAAAAAATGGCGGGACTTGCGGACTCTGTGAAAACAAAAGTACATGCGTTCATGGCATTGATGAAACAATCGCAACCGCTCTCAGAAATGGTGAAGGTTGATGAGGATGAAAGCGCTATCATACTCTATACATCCGGTACAACAGGACATCCGAAAGGTGCGATGCTGACACATAAGAATATTTATTCCAACGCGCGTGATGTCGGGAACTATTTGGACTTCTCTGAAGATGATCGAATTGTTGCGACGTTGCCGTTATTCCATGTGTTTGCTTTGACGGTTGTGGCGAACGCGCCACTGCTTAAAGGGGCAACCATTTTGCTGGAGCCGCGCTTTAGTCCAAGCGAAATCTTTTCATTGATCCGCGAACAGAAAGCGACCGTTTTTGCAGGTGTGCCGACGATGTATAACTTCCTTTATCAGTATCCTGAAGGTAAAATAGAAGACTTTGAAACGGTCCGACTCGCTATTTCGGGAGGCTCTTCATTGCCAGTTTCCCTGCTGCATGATTTTGAAGAGAAATTCCAGGTCAGAGTCTCTGAAGGCTACGGATTATCGGAGGCATCACCTGTCACATGTTTCAATCCACTAGATAGGGAGCGGGTACCCGGTTCGATTGGTACGACGATCATGAATGTGGAAAACAAGGTTGTCAACGAGCTGGGTGAAGAAGTGGCAGACAATGAAGTAGGCGAATTGATCGTCCGCGGACCGAATGTCATGAAAGGCTATTATAAGTTACCGGAAGAAACGGCTGCAGTCCTGCGAGACGGCTGGCTCTATACTGGCGACCTTGCACGGCGCGATGAAAACGGTTACTTTTATATCGTAGACCGCAAGAAAGATATGATTATCGTCGGTGGATTCAACGTGTATCCGCGTGAAGTGGAAGAAGTGTTGTTCAGCCACCGCGATATTATCGAAGCCGCTGTAATCGGCGTGCCGGATGTCAATTTTGGTGAGGAAGTTCAGGCATACGTGGTTCTGAAGGAAGGTTCGAAGGCGACGGAACAAACGATTCTGGATTTCTGTGCGAAGCGCCTGGCGAAGTATAAAGTACCGAAGTTTATCGAGTTCCTTGATGAGTTGCCGAAAAACACGACGGGGAAAATTCTTCGACGTTCATTGAAAGATCAAGTGAAAAACTGAATTGTTCAAGACAAAAGGACCTTCCTGTTCATTGGGAGGGTTTTTTCGTTGTGGAGATCGGTTTCTATAGAATGAATGGTTGCCAAAGTTCGCGTAAACTTGTTATGGTTTAATGAAACAACTATAAAATAGGAGGGATTGGATGGAAAAACGGCCAGTAGGAATCAATGATTTATTCGAAACGAAGTCAGTGACGAATCCTGTACTGTCCCCGAACGATGAGGAAGCAGTTGTCGTCGTGACGGAAATGAATAAAGATGATAATGAATATTATTCAGCGATTCATCATATCGATTTGCGGACGCAGGAAGTGACCCAATGGACGTTCGGCAGGCAGAAAGTGAGCATGCCGAAATGGTCTGCTGACGGTAAGATGCTTGCATTTTTATCAAATCGTACGGAGAAAAATCAGCTGTATGTGCTGCAGACTGCAGGCGGCGAAGCGAGACAGCTGACGGGGTGCAAAAATGGCGTGGATTCATTTGAATGGGCACCTTCCGGACAAAAGATTTGGTTTAGCGGCAGTCTGAAAACGGGCGAGACATTTGTTTCGAAAGAGGAAGAGAAGAAAGAGTTTCCGCAGCCAATACGCGTTACGAAGATGAAATATAAAATGGACGGAGCAGGCATTTTACCGCAAGACGAGTTTGCGCAGATCGGTTGCGTGGATTTAGCGACGTGCAGCGTGACAAATTTCACTTCAGAGCCGTGTGATCATTCATTAGAAGCGGTGTCAAATGACGGCAAGCAGCTGGTCATTGGTGTGAAGAGAATGGAAAACGATGATCAGGACTTTAGCTCGCCATTGATTCTCGTTGATACGGAAACGAAGGAAGAGACTGTGCTCGTTGATGAACAAGGCTATTTTGGCAACGTCCATTTTTCAAAAGACGACCGCTATATCGCTTATGTCGGAGCAGACTTGACGTTTAAAAACGCCACGCAAGCGGATGTTTTCGTCTATGATCAAGCGAACGGGCTGACGATGAACTTGACAGCGGGGATCGACGCGCCAGTCGGTGATGACAGTATTTCGGATCATTTACAGCAAGCCGCTGCGACGGGAGTGGTCTGGACAGAAGACGAACAGCTCTACTTCCAGCTGTCCGTCATGGGCGACGTGCGATTGTATGCGGCCACGCTGGACGGGGCGATTTATCCCGCGACAGGCGAAGAAGAACATGTCTATGGATATGACGTTTCGTCGAATGGAGAATTCGCACTTCTAACGGTCAGTACAGCGACTAATCCTGGAGAGCTGTATCTTCAGACCATTGCAACAGGAGAGCGGACTGCACTCACTTCATTCAATGAAAATTGGTTGAAAAAAGTACAGCCTGTTGCGCCGCGAGCTGTTCAGTTTATGAATGGCGCCACGGAAGTGCATGGATGGCTGCTAAAACCGGAAGACTATGAAGAAGGCAAACAGTATCCGCTGGTCGTCGAAATCCATGGCGGACCACATGCGATGTACGGTAATACGTATTTTCATGAGCTTCAGGTTCTTGCTGCTAACGGCTACGGTGTATTATATGTCAATCCTCGAGGTAGCCATGGCTATAGTCAGGTGTTTGTCGACGGAGTGCGAGGAGACTATGGCGTAGGTGATTACGAGGATATCATGGCAGGTCTCGACGAAGTCTTAGCGCAAGAATCTTGGATTGATTCGGATCGGCTGGGTGTTACGGGTGGAAGCTATGGCGGGTTCATGACGAACTGGATTGTTGGTCATACGAATCGCTTCAAAGCAGCCGTAACACAACGCTCGATCAGCAACTGGATCAGCTTTTTCGGTGTCTCGGATATCGGTTATTATTTCAGTGACTGGCAGTTGAATGCGGATATGCGAGATGCGGATACATTATGGAAGCACTCGCCGTTGAAATACGCCGAGCAGATTGACACGCCGTTATTGATTTTGCATTCGGAAAATGATTTCCGTTGTCCGATCGAGCAAGCGGAGCAATTGTTCATCACGTTGAAGGATTTAGGGAAAGTGGCGGAATTCGTTCGTTTCCCGCAGTCGGATCATAATTTATCGAGAACCGGCAAGCCGAATTTACGCGTTGCGAGGCTAAAAGAAATTATTGGCTGGTTCGAACGCTATCTATGAGGTAAGATTAGATAGTAAAAAACCTGTCGAAATTGCACTATACATCGCGAAAAGTGTATACGTATAATTGGGATTAATATGTAAATACAGGAAAAATATTGGAGAAGAGGTTCTGCATGATGGTAGAGGAATTGTTGTACAGAATAGAGAAGGATTTCATCGGAGAAAAGAAAGTGCCACAAGATGCTTATTATGGCATTCAGACACTGAGAGCAGCAGAGAATTTCCCAATCACTGGCTACCGGGTCAACCGCGATTTGATTCGTGCGATCGCAATCGTCAAGAAGTCTGCTGCACAAGCGAACCGAGATATCGGCCAATTGGATGAAGAGCTTGCAAAAGCAATTATTCAAGCGTCGGATGAAGTCATGAACGGCGCATTGCGCGATCAGTTTTTGGTCGATCCGATCCAAGGCGGCGCGGGTACATCCGTCAATATGAATGCCAATGAAGTCATAGCCAACCGAGCGCTTGAAATCCTTGGTCATGATAAAGGTTCATATGATGTAATCAGCCCGAACTCCCATGTCAATATGGCGCAATCGACAAATGATGCGTTCCCGACAGCGATCCATATTGCGACACTTGTCAAAGTCGATAAATTGCTCGAGGTCATGGAGGCGCTTCATAAAACATTCCTGAAAAAATCGATCGAGTTCCAATCCGTTCTGAAAATGGGACGCACGCACTTGCAAGATGCTGTACCGATTCGTCTTGGTCAAGAATTCGAAGCATACGCGATGGTGCTGCGCCGTGATATCGAACGCGTCCGTGTCTCTCGTGTCTATTTGTATGAAATCAATATGGGTGCAACAGCTGTCGGAACAGGTTTGAACGCCGATCCACTCTATATCGAAAAAGTAGCAAACTATCTATCAGAAAACAGCGGCTTCGAATTAAAGTCCTCCACGCATTTAGTGGACGCGACTCAAAATACAGATTCATACGTACAAGTCTCCGCAGCGTTGCGCGGCACCATGTTGAATATGTCCAAAATCTGTAACGACTTGCGTTTGATGGCGTCAGGCCCACGCACAGGCTTGTCTGAAATTTCATTGCCTGCAAGACAGCCGGGCTCTTCGATCATGCCAGGAAAAGTGAACCCAGTCATGGCAGAAGTCATGAACCAAGTCGCGTTCCAAGTTGCCGGCAACGACATGACGATCGCGCTCGCTTCAGAAGCGGGACAATTCGAATTAAACGTTATGGAACCAGTTCTAGTGTTCAACTTATTGCAGTCACTGAAGATCATGACAAACGTCTTCGAAGTGTTCCGTGATTACTGCTTAGACGGCATCACAGCAAACGTCGAGCATTTGGAAGAATACGTGGAGAAGAGTATCGGCGTCATCACAGCGATCAATCCACACGTTGGCTATGAAGTAGCGTCACAGATTGCGAAAGAAGCGCTGCTGTCGAACAAATCGATCCGTGAGCTCTGCATTGAGAAGAAAGTACTGACAGAAGAGGAACTAGACCTGATCCTGCACCCTTTCGAAATGACGAAGCCTGGAATTTCAGGTAAAGATTTACTTAAGAAAAAGATTATTTTGTCGAAATAAGTAGAGAGTGGGGGTTCGATTTTGCGAGCATAAGCGAAGCGTTGGGAGCATATCTTTGCCTTTCGCCGCCCGCCGCTCCAATCCCTAAAAGTAAGTGAAATTACTTAGTGAATACTTTGAAACTTGAAGGTATTTGCTATCCCGGTCACGTTGTAGGATTAAGAGCATACTGTAGACAGTGAGCACTCTTTAATTCTAGGGATAAGGTTCTTCAGCATAAGGTCGAGACATAGGCTTACATTGAAAGCGATAGAGCAGTTGATTCACTTTGTTTTAAACTGAATCTAGTTGATTGGAGTGGAGGGCGGCGACTCCGGGAGGATCAGCGTGAGTCTTGAGACCCTGGACTGAGCATAGCGAGGGAAGCGGCTCAAGCCACGCCCTCCGGAAAGCGTCCGCCCGCAACGGAAATCAACGGTGCCTAAACCCATACCCACTCACTCAATGTAAGAAGAATCTAGCGTCACACTAACTCCCTATGCAGGTTGAAAAGGGGTATCAGAAAATGAAAGTGCAGAACGTTATGGAGATTGTCGTCAAAGACGTCATTGAGAAATACAAGGATGAGCTCAACATGTCATGCACATGCGATCATTGCATGAACGACGTGCTGGCTATGACTCTGAACAAGGTAGCTCCTCAATACATCGTCGACGAAGCAAACAGCGCCTACATACGAGCCATTCATCAAGCCGATCGCCAAGGCGCCACCGCCATCTTGACAAAAGTGGCCTGGGCCGCAGGAGTTGTGGCAGAGAACCCACGCTGTGAAAACGTAAAAAACCCTTCCAACGAATAAAAGTTGGAAGGGTTTTGCATTCACTTCAGAAGCGATAGAGCATCCTGCAAATTACTATTCACAGTTTTAATCAGCAGCTGATCGCCTTTTTGTCGAATATCCTGTTGGACGAAATTCATCATTTCCCCAGCCATATCGGTATCCGCAAGCAACGAAAGCGATTTGGTCAGATTGCCTTCGAACACGAGAGCATTTGTCAAATGGTGCTCGATCGATTCCATCTCAGAGCCGACTTTCGTTAAATGACCGCCGACAACGCCGATTGCTTTATCAATCTTCGAAATCAATTCCTCCGCGTCTTTCTGTGTCGCGATGGAAGCACCGTCAAGACCGAGTTTGTCCGTGCTGACGTTAATATTACCAATCGTCAATTGCTGTCCTGGATTCGCACCAACCTGTAAAATCAGCGCCTTATCTTCTCCAAGGATCTTCTTCGTATTGAACTCCAGTTTACCTGCAGTGTCATTAATGGACTCCATGATCTGGTCCAGTTCCAAAGAGCTTGCTTCTCGATCCTGGTCGGTCAATGTGCCGTTTGCCGCAGCAACTGCCATTTCACGTGCTCGCTGAAGCAAGTTGTTGACGTTATTCAGTCCTTCATTGGAAGATTCGAGAACGGAAAGTCCGTCTTGCATATTGCGCTGCGCTTGGGAGAGTCCCCGGATTTGAGCACGCATCGTTTCGGAAATGGCCAGGCCGGAAGCATTTTGACTTCCTTTTGCGACCTTCGATCCGCTGCCGAGCTTCAACAGCGTTTTTTCAATGTCCGTCGCATTCCTTTGCGCACGATTCGTTGAAAACGCAATATGTTCTTGGCTGTGTATTCGCATCCTTTCACCTACTTTGACTATTCATTTGTGCGTCAGATTTTATATCGGCCGATTTCATTCAAAATCAAACGAAACAGACGATAATAAAAGAAAAACATTTGGAGTGAGCGGCATGTACATAAAACGTGCGATCGAAGTCTATCAAACGACAGCGAGCACGACGACCCCGACGATTGACTCCATTATTCAACTGCTGAATGAAATGAGCAGTTTGCTTTCAGAAACACAAGCCACTACAGAACGAGTAGCGAATCCTGACGTAACCGAACCGCTGAAAAAGCTTCAGTATGTGCTGTTCGAGCTGATGGGCGTGGTGGATCACCGAAGCGAAGAGGGCAAGCGGCTAGTGCTGCAGTATGTAGTGATCAATCAAAGTCTCTTGACTGTGCAATTACATAAATACTACGAATTACTGCCGGAGGTCCGGGAACAGATCGATCAGTTGGCGGAAGCGTGGAGTGAAGCGCGCCAAAACCAACGGCGGGAGCGATTTACGACGAATAGTTTGTGAATGAAGAAAGGCCATCTTAAAAGTCAGTGAAAAAGACTTTCTAAGATGGCTTTTTTCGTTTATTGAACTTTTTTGAATAGCTGGCAACTGACTGTAGCCGCCGCACCAATCTGCCTGCGCACCGAACCAAACAAGACCCCCACCGCGCCAAATTATCGGTGCACCGAACCAATCCCCGCTACCACCGCACCAAACTCTTATCGAACCGCGCCAAACGAAGTAAACGCAGCACCAAAAACAACTGACCATCTCTTTTTGATCATCAGCGCCCTTTAAACACAGGCTTCCGCTTTTCAGCAAATGCAGTCAACGCCTCAACCCGATCTTCCGTCGGCAACGTCATTTCATACGCCTTCCGCTCGATCGCAAGCCCCGTCTGCAAATCTGCGTTCATCCCTTGCTTGATGGCAAACTTCGCCTGCTGAATTGCAATCGGTCCATTTGCAAGCAATGAAGCCACGAACGCTTCAGTTGTTTCCGCCAACTGATCTGCAGGCGCTTTTTGCGTCAGGATTCCATAGTGCAGTGCTTCATCCGCAGTCAATCGCTTCGCTGTCAAAATCAACTCGAGCGCTTTCGCTTCACCGATCAACCTAGGAAGCCGCTGCGTACCGCCAGCGCCCGGGATAATCGCAAGTCCAGTTTCTGTCAGTCCCATGACCGCTTCATCCGCCGCAATCCGGAAGTCGCACGCCAAAGCAAGCTCCATCCCACCGCCGAACGCAAAGCCATTGATGACCGCAATCGTCGGCTGAGGCAGTTGATCGATCATCGTAAAAACGCCGCCAATTTTATTCAGATTCCGTCGCACTTGAGCTTCCGTCAACAGTTTCCGCTCCTTCAAATCAGCCCCCACACTAAACGCCCGATCGCCGCTGCCTGTGAAGACGACCGTACGAATGTCGGAATCAATCCGAATTGCCTCCACCACTTGCCCGAGTTCCATCAGAAGATTAAAGTTGAACGCATTCATCGCCTCTGATCGATTCAGCGTCACATAAGCCACCGAGTTCCTTTGCTCATAACGAATTTCCTGCATCCTGAAAACCCCTTTCAGTTTGGATAGTCTACTTACAAGATAGCATGAGTGGAAGGTTGTTGTCAGAAAATTGAAGTGGGAAATTGTGAGTGGTCCGGGGATTTGCACTCTGGGTGGACGCGTTCCGCGGGGCGCGCGGTGAGTCTCCTCGTTCGCTGCGCTCCTGCGGGGTCTCACCTGTCGCGCTAATCCCGCAGGAGTCGCCACCCGCCGCTCCAATCCCTACCTCGAGAAGGTAAGAATAAAGTGTAGTTCATCGTAATTTTTAAGTGACAATGTATTGTTCTCCTATCATAGTTCAAAAGCTAAATGGCATGGAGCATTACCTGTGGTCTTGTTGATGCTGAAATCACTAACGCCCTTCAACTATGTCAATGAAAGATGCCAGTTTTGTACTCTGTCTGTGAAAGCACTTCTAAGACCTAAAAAACTATAATGAGCTCGCTATGTGTCTATCCAAGCAAATTAAGGATTGGAGCGGAAGACGGGGCGACTCCGAGAGGATCAGCGTGAGCCTTGAGACCCTGGACTGAGCGAAGCGAAGGAAGCGGCTCAAGCCACGCCCTCCGGAAAGCGCCCCGTCTGGAGCGTAAATCCTGGAACGCTAACTAAGTCAATCCCTCTCCCAAAACCGTTCAACTTCACAGATGCCAACTTAAACAATTTCAGGTAGAATAGGGGACAGGAGTTGATCATGTTGAAAACAGCGATTGTGACAGATAGTACGGCGTATTTGCCGGATGACATAAAAGAAGAACTTGGAATACACACCATCCCCTTAATGGTGACGATCGATGGGAAATCGTTTGCGGAAGACGTCGACCTGACGACAGAAGCATTCTATGAACTGGTACGCGGAAAAGGTCCGCTTCCCAAAACATCCCAACCTGCAATCGGAGACTTTGAAACGCTCTACACACAACTGGCGAAAGACTATGACGCTATCATTTCAATTCATCTATCCAGTGGCATCAGCGGCACATATATGGGCGCGATGCAAGCAGGTGAAATTGTAGAAGATATTGAAGTCTTGCCGTTTGATTCGGAAATATCCGCGTATCCCCAAGGTTTTTACGCGGTGCGGGCAGCCCAACTGGCGAATGAAGGCGTCGAACCACGTAAGATTTTGGAAGAACTTCATGAAATGAAGAAAACGCTAAAAGCCTATTTTATGGTGGACGACCTATCCCATCTGCAGCGTGGCGGTCGATTATCCGGCGCGCAGGCGATTGTCGGTGGACTTCTGCAAGTCAAACCTCTTCTGCATTTCGAAGATAAGGTCATCGTGCCGTTCGAGAAAATCCGTACAACGAAAAAGGCGATGAAGCGAATTGCGGATTTATTGGCGGAAGATGCGAAAGATCAGTTGCTCGACGCAGCGATCATTCACGCAAACCGCTTTGAACAAGCAGTGGAATGGAAAGAAATTTTAGAGAAAAAACATCCGAACGTCGATTTCACGATCAGCCATTTTGGTCCGGTCATAGGCACCCATCTCGGAGAAGGGGCGATGGGACTCGGTTGGGTGAAGCGACGCGGAACATAAAGGAGGATTCCTTCTATAGCCAATTACGCTGGGCTACAAAAGTTCCTGGCAGGCCGCATTTGGCTGCGCCACGTCATGCCGTTTCCACCTGAATCGATTGACTCGACAATTGAACAAGGATTCATTCGGGTGATCGAAGGCGTCACAGCTGAAACGACTTGGCACGGTACACATTTTACGTGCCGTCGTTGCCTCAATGAAGACCAATCAAAGTTTACAAGTTTCCAATGTGCGCAGTGTGAAACGACGTGTGCTTACTGCCGCAACTGCTTAAAAATGGGACGCGTCTCACGGTGTTCGGAATTGCTCGTCTGGACAGGACAAGCTCCGATTTATCCAAAAAAGCATCGAATGGACTGGCAGGGAAACTTGACGCCAGCCCAGCAAAAGGCGACGAATGAATTGCTCGACAGCACGAAGCAAGGCATTTCCCATCTATTGTATGCCGTTTGCGGATCCGGTAAAACGGAGATGCTGTTCCAGCCAATCCATTACTTGCTGAATGAAGGCAAACGCGTCTGTCTCGCAGCGCCGCGAGTGGACGTCATCCTCGAATTGCTGCCGCGACTGAAAACCGCATTTCCGGATACCGTCATAGAAGCACTTTATGGTGGGGCGGAAGTGGAACATTTCGATGCACAGCTAATCCTAGCAACAACACATCAGTTGTATCGATTCCAAGAAGCGTTCGACGCAGTCTTCGTTGACGAAGCAGATGCATTTCCTTATACTGCCGACGAAACACTGCAACAAGCAGTGCGAAAAGCCGCGAAGGCAAGCGCGCCGATTCATTTCGTCACTGCGACACCTTCAGCACAACTGCTCGTGATGAATAAAAAGACAGGCAATATTTCCATCCTCGCGAGGCGCTATCACGGGAAGCCACTGCCGGAGCCGCGCGACGAGACGCTATGGAATTATGAAAAACAAATAAAGAAGAAACGCATCCCGAAAAAACTGCTGGATTGGACGAAAGAACGCCTGGATAAACAACAGCCGTTTCTCATCTTCTTTCATCAAATTGAATTAATGGAACTTGCGGAGCCGCTTTTTCAGCAACTCGACGGCAGGATCTGTGCTGTCCACGCGGAGCATGCGGATCGAAAAGAACGCGTACAATTGTTAAGGAAAAAAGAAATACCCGGCCTTTTGACCACAACCATACTTGAACGCGGCATTACGATTCCGAATGTGCAAGTGGCGGTCGTCGGCGCGGAACAGACGATTTTCAATAAAGGTGCACTCATCCAAATCGGCGGCCGAGTCGGGCGTTCCGTTCCGAATACATCCGGCGATTTTGTGCTGTTTCATCAAGGCATCACGAACGCAATGGACGAAGCGAAGCAGGAAATCCGTAAGCTTAATAAACAAGGAGATCCCTTGCTATGAACAGCTGCCTATTATGCGGAAAACCACTCAACGATCAGCCGACGTGGCAACAATTTCTAGGCATCGAAAAGCAAACCTCAACCTGTCCAATGTGTTTCGCGAAATTCGAACGGATCGACAACATCACAAAAGCCGATCACTTGGACTCCATTCATTCGCTCTATGCATACAATGAGCAAGCGCGCGAATACCTGCACCAATTCAAATTTCTGCAAGATATCGCACTGGCACATGTATTTGCGAGTGACCTGCGAAGCGTGTTGATTGATCCGAAAAAGATTATTGTGCCGATTCCGATGCACCCGGCGAGTAAAAAGAGGCGGACTTTCGCGCAAGTCGATGCGTTGCTCGAAGCTGCTGGCATTCCATTTCAAGAACTTTTGCAAAAAACGACTGAGTCGGTGATGGGCGAAAAAACACGGAGTGAACGTCTGGCGATAATTGAACTATTCACCGCGTCAGCCGATATAATAAGTAATGAGAAGATCTATGTGCTCGTTGATGATATTTATACGACCGGTACCACTATGCACCACGCTGCGCATACGTTAAAGCAAGCGGGAGCTGAACGAGTGGAAGCGGTGACATTATTCAGAGCTACAGGAAAGAAGTGATGAGACATGGCAGAACTGAGGAATTGTCCGACATGCGGAGATTTTTTCAATTACACGGGTGTCCGGGATGTGTGTGCGAAGTGTGCAATGAATGAAGAGAAAATGTATGAAACGGTCTATCGGTTCTTACGCAAACGCGAAAACCGTGCGGCAAACATCGACCGGATCGTCGAAGCTACAGGCGTGACCGAGAGCTTACTGCATCGCTGGGTGCGTAAAGGAAGACTTCAGCCCGCATTGTTTCCGAATTTAGGCTATCCATGCGACAAATGCGGCTCGTTGACGACGACCGGTAAACTTTGCGTAAAGTGCACTGACGAGATCAAACGTGAATTGAATACGATCGAAGCAGCAGAAGAACTGCGTGAAGCGATGAAAGAACAAGACCGAGCGACGTATTACTCGCAAAAAGACAGGAAGTGACGAAAAAACGAGCAGTTCGTACTGTTCGTTTTTTCATCCCAAAGCCTCTAAACGTTTAAGGAATTCTGCCGAAGTAAAGAGTAGGACCTATCTGAAGGCTAAAAATGAAAGGAGCGAGAACTATGAAAATTGAAAGATTCAACACCCCTGCGGTCAATCCATACCGCAATCAGCAAATGAAAGTGGATCAAGCGAAACAGACGAATCAATTGAAGACCGACAAACTGGAAATTTCATCGGAAGCAAAAAAGCTATCTACGGCAACACCTATTGAAACGGAACGTCAGCAACGCGTGCAACAGCTGAAAGCGCAAGTGCAATCCGGCGATTATCAAGTGGATGCAAAAGAACTCGCTTCCAGCATGCTGTCTTATTACAATAAGCTGTAACAGAAAGTAGGGAACCACATGTCCATTGAACCGATCTTAACGACGCTCAATCACCTGGAAAAACTGCATACGAGCCTGCTCCGTCTGTCTAACGACAAGACCGCACTGCTGAAAAGCGGAGACATCAACGGGATTGACCAGCTGTTGAAGGAGGAGCAAGCCCATTTGGCGGCTATTGTGCAAATGGACCAACAACGCGTGAACGCCGTGAAGCAGTATTTGACTGAACAAGGAAGTCCAGTCCCTGCTGAACCGACGATGACGCAACTGATCGAACTAGTGAACGAACCGGACAAACAACCGTTAGCAGAGGCGAAGGACCGTCTCCTGCATGCGATTCATGAGTTGAAACAGCAAAACGAACTCAACCAACAAATGACCTACCAATCTCTTCAATTTGTGAATCTATCGCTGGACATGGTCCGTCCGCGTCCGGAAACCGCCAACTATTCTAAAAACGAAGTACAAGGGCAGTCGCCAGGAGCCAAACCAAAACTCTCCTCATTCGACTCCCAAGCCTAAGGAGGACAACACAACATGCGCTCAACATTCATGGGACTAGAAACAAGCAAACGCGGATTGTACACCCAGCAATCCGCTCTTTATACGACAGGACATAATATTAGTAATGCCAACACGCTGGGGTATTCGAGACAGCGGGTGAATATGCAAGCGACTTCTGGATTTCCGGGAGTGGGGATGAACGCCGGGACGATGCCTGGGTTTTTAGGGACAGGTGTGGAGGCTGGGTCGATTCAGCGGATTCGGGATGGATTTGTGGATAAGCAGTTTCGTAACGAATCCAATCAGCTAGGTTACTGGGAAAACCGCACGAAAAATATTGCTCAAATGGAAGATGTATTGGCTGAGCCTTCGAAATACGGTCTTCAAGGATCACTAAGTGAGTTTTGGCAATCATTGCAGGGATTGGCAAATAATCCGGAAAATGGAGGAGCACGCGCAGTTGTCGTAGAACGAGGCGTTGCGGTTGCCGATTCGTTTAAATATATTGACAAGTCCTTGAAAGAAATTCAAGACAATATTGGGCAGGAGATTGGTGTTTCTGTTAAGGACATCAATTCCATCATGGATCAAATTGCGGGACTTAATAAACAAATCGCAGAAGTTGAACCCAATGGCTATTTGCCGAACGATCTATACGACGCTCGCGATGCGTTATTGGATGAATTATCGACATACTTGCCAATTGAAGTAAAGAACGTACCTACTGGAGGTAAAGCTCTGGCTATAGCAGAGGGTACAGTTACAGTGAAGATTAAAACCAAGAACGGTGATATAACTGTCATTGAAGGCAAGGAATATGCAAAAATGTCAGTGGTTAATGGTGATGGAGAAGGAAAACCTACAAGTGCTGATAAAATGGAGTCATTCACTTTTACTGGAAATGGTAACGCGACTGGCGGTCCTTTAACGGTTAAAGATATGCAGGAATCTGGGAAATTAAGATCATTGGTAGAATCTTATGGTTATCCAGATGGAAATGATGTTAAGGGCCTTTATCCTGATATGTTGAAAAAGTTAGATGATATGGCAAAGGCATTTATTACAGAGTTCAACAAAATTCACGCAAAGGGCGAACCACTTTCCGGCACCAAAATTGATGATTTTTTCCAAGGCGACAGTGCTTCCACTATCAAGGTGGTAGATGAGATTCAGAAGGATCCAAATAAATTTAATGCTTCAGATGCAAAAGGAGAAGTGGGGAACGGCAAAATAGCATTAGAACTTTCGAAATTTCAATTTAATAAGATCAAAATTGGTGATATAGAAGATACAACCATCCAATCATATTATTCGGGTGTAATTGGGGAACTCGGTGTAGAAGGACAGCAAGCAGTAAAAATGACGAAAAGCTCATTGACGCTACTTGGTGCAGTATCCAACCGACGCGACTCTATCAGTTCAGTTTCATTAGATGAAGAAATGACTGATATGATCCGTTTTCAGCAGGCATATAATGCATCTGCCCGCATGGTCACTGTTATGGACGAAACACTCGATAAAATCATTAACGGAATGGGCGTTGTCGGTAGATAATAAGGAGGAATAAACATAATGCGTGTTACACAATCAATGTTATCTAATAATATGCTGCGCAACTTATCAAGTAGTTATAACAAAATGGGTATACTGCAGGAACAGCTGAATACAGGGAAAAAAGTCAACCGACCATCTGATGATCCAGTTGTAGTCATGAAAAGTCTTGGCTACGGTATGACAGTGGACAAAGTTGCTCAATACCAAAAAAACTTAGGAGAAGTCAATAATTGGTTGGATAGTTCGGATGATGCGTTAGATGGTGTTGGGCAAGTATTGCATCGTGCGAAAGAGCTTGCGACAAATGCTGCCAATACTGGAGCCATGACGCCTGAAGACAGAGAAAAGATTAAAATTGAAATGAAACAGCTTCGCGAACAACTACAAGATTTAGCCAATACAAAAGTAGGCGATAAATATATCTTTAGCGGTACTGCTACAGACAAGCCGTTGTATGGGGAAAACGGATATCCGGAATTAAGTACAGATAATACTCCACCTACAATTAATCAAACTGCTTATGAAAAACAGGTAGAGATAGAAGTGTTTGATGGAGTAAACCTGAGAGTGAATACTGAAGCTGGAGCAATGTTTAAACAAATTGATGAGGTTTTTAAAGATATTCAGGACAGTGTAGATAATAATACTGATGATTTTGACTTCAGTGGCGCTATATCTTCAATAGAGAAAAATCTAGACAAGGTACTTACTGCTCGCGCTGACATCGGCGCTCGTTCCAACCGCGCTGAACTCATGGACAACCGTCTTCAAATGCAAGAAGGCGCAGCAAAAAAACAACGTTCTGAAAATGAAGATATTGATTATGAAGTCGTTATTACAGAACTCATCACATCCGAATCCATTCACCGTGCGGCGCTGTCGGTTGGCGCACGAATTATCCAACCGTCACTAGTAGATTTCTTGCGATAAACAACAATACTCAGGGTGCTAGGTATGAAATGCAATTCGTTACCTAAACGAATTGCGCACGTACCTGGCACCCGTTTTGATACATACGAATGGAGGGCCGTACGTAATGAACATTCCACAGCTACAAATCCAAACCACATCAGCCAAGCTCGGACTGCAAATCGATAAACCAATCCAGGAAATCGAACAGCCAAAAGCAACCCAAAGCATCGAACAACCGGCTGCCATCCTGGAAATGTCCACAACACGACCGCAACTCTCATTGGACACAACAGAGAACCGCGCGGACATCGACCTAAAAAGCACACTAAGACGCAGCGCAGAAAATGCTCAATATGGCATGCAACAAGCATTAGAAGGAGCAGGCAGGCGTGCGCAAGAAGGCCAGCAATTAATGAAAATCGAAAATGGAGCCAGCCTAGCCGACGTCATCAAACAAAACACCGACCGACCACAAGCCGACATCAACGTCCGCTTCGTAGGCGACCGAACCAAACTACAGATGAGCTTCTCACCTGGCTCATTGGACACCGATGTAAGAACACAAAAGCCGATAGTAGACGCGCAAGCAAACCGTCCAATCCACAACTACACCCAAGGAAAAGTAACCGGTGTAATGGAACAATACAACTCCATCGACATCGACTGGAAAATCTAAAACTAGTATCAAAACAATGATAAAAGGAGCAACCAACATGCAAATCCAAACGAAATTCCACGGCTCTGTCCATATCGAACCAACCGAAAACTGGCACTTCCCAAAAGGTCTGCCAGGATTCGAAGGAGAAACCAATTTCGCCCTACTACCAATCGAAGGCAATACAGCATTCCAAGTGCTCCAATCAACAAAAAATGCCAATACGGCCTTCATCGTCGCCAACCCATACACCATAGTCGACAACTACTCATTCGAAATCGATGAACCAACTATTGACTTACTAGAAATTACAAAACCAGAAGACATCATGGTACTAGGCATCCTATCCATGAAACAACCATTCGAACAATCAACAATAAACCTTCAGGCACCATTAATTTTCCAACTGCACAACAAAACAGCAAAACAAATGATCCTGAACGATACCCATTTCGAAGTCAGACACTCAATCGGCAAAGGAGGAAACTAACATGCTCGTCCTCTCACGAAAAACAAACGACACCATTAAAATCGCAGACAATATCGAAATCCGCATTCTTGAAATAAAGGGTGACACAGTACGTATCGGAATTGAAGCCCCAAAGTCAGTCGACATCCTACGTGGAGAACTAGTTCAATCCATCACTGAAAACAACACTGAAGCCATCACCCTGGACGCCAACCTGTTTACCACCCTACTCAAAAAAGATTAACCACCAACCAACAGCCCACCAGGCTCCCGCCACAATTCACCGTAATTCGTGAATTGTGACGGCACTTGGCATCCCGGCATCAATAAGAATCCTATCAGCTAACCAACCAACCGCCACAACTCCTCCACATTTAAAAACAATCCAAAAAAACTTTCATAAACTACTAAACACTACACCCACCCATCCGATATTAGTAGTGTAAGCGGGAGATAGAGACCGGCCGGATCCATCAACCGCCCAAAAAATCGGGTCACAAGGATGTGAACCCAACAAACACTCAAGGAGGAAAATAAAATGATTATCAATCATAATATCGCAGCACTTAATACACACCGTCAACTAGGTTCAAACAACGCACAAGCTTCTAAAAACTTGGAGAAACTATCTTCTGGTCTTCAAATCAACCGTGCTGGAGATGACGCAGCAGGTCTAGCAATCTCTGAAAAAATGCGCGGTCAGATTCGTGGATTAGATATGGCTCAAAAGAACTCACAAGATGGTATTTCCTTGATCCAAACTGCTGAAGGCGCTTTGAATGAAACACATGACATTCTTCAACGTATGCGTGAATTAGCAGTACAATCTTCAAGTGATACAAACACAAATACAGATCGTGGAGAAATCCAAAAAGAACTTAATCAATTAAGTGAAGAAATTGATAGAATTGCTAATACTACTGAATTTAACACTCAGAGTCTTATTGATGGATCTTTTAAGGGTACTTTCCAAATTGGCGCTAATGAAGGACAAAAACTTGATCTTACCATTTCTGCTATGGGATCGTCAGCACTTGGATTGACATCTAGTGCAACAGTAGAATCAGACGTGGCAGCAACTGGTTTGAAAGATGGTGTTTATACTGTAAGTAGTGACGGGGCAAATCTTTTGGACTCAAATAAAAACGTTGTCGGTGCAATAGCTGCAGGAGAACTTACTGTAGCAGGCCAGACTAGCGCAGTAGGTTTCACTGATCTACTAACTAAAGACTCTGTTATTACAGTTAAGGGCGAGAAAGCTGAATTAAAACAGGGATTGACAGACGCAGGTAAACAATTGTCTGCAGGTAATTATGAAATCAAAGGTACAGATTTAGTTAAGGATGGCCAGGTTGTTGGTGAACTTACTGGTACGGATGAGATAACATTAAACGGTAAAACTACAACGATAGCAGCTTCAGACCTTGGACTTGAAACAGCGTTAGCTGCCGGGTCTAAATTCACTATTAATAGTTCAGATGTATCATCTAGAGAACAAGCATCTGGCTCGATTACAAAAATAAATGAAGCTATTGAAAAGGTTTCTGCTGAACGCTCTAAGCTTGGAGCAATGCAAAACCGCTTGGAACACACAATCAATAACCTCGGTACTTCTTCCGAAAACCTTACTGCTGCGGAATCACGTATCCGCGACGTGGATTATGTTTTATCAGCTGCGTAAGCAACTGAGACAAACACAGTCGTCCTGACTGGTAACGGTCAGAGAGTACGACCGGGTGAATTGCTGGAAACCCCTGAAACTGTTCTTGCCACAACGTAACTGGAAACGGTAAGCGTGAAGGCTTGAAAAAAGAACAGATTGGGCAATCAGCAGCCAATCTCCTGTCTCGAAAGAGTGGAGAAGGTTCAACGACTAGGATAAACCATCTAACGCGCAAGCCATGATGATGAAATCCGTAGGAAACGCAAGACTGAGTAACTTGCCAACCCGAAGTGCCCGGCCCCTACCCAGAGTGGAGGGTGAAGATATAGTCTAGTCATTAGTGAAAGCTAATGTTCGCACGATGGCGAAAGAGATGATGGACTTCACGAAGAACAACATCTTAACTCAAGCAGCACAAGCAATGTTGGCTCAAGCACAGCAGTCATCGCAAGGAGTATTACAACTTCTTCGATAATGTTGTACGGGCGTCTAACTGGGTAACTGGTTAGGGCATCACTGGGTGAATTGCTGGAACCTCCTGAGAGCTCTTCTGCCACAGCGGAACTGGAAACGGTAAACGCGACGGCTCGAAAAAGAAGAGATTGGACAATCAGCAGCGAAGCCCCTGTCGGGAAACCGTGGGGAACGTTCAACGACTAGGATATACCGTCTAAGGCAACCGCTATGACGATGAAATCCGTAGGGTGTTACGAGTCGTAACATTCGAAGTGCCCAGCCCCTTGGATGGTTTAAGGGTGAAGATATAGTCTATTCCATGATTGAAAGACATGGCGGCAAAGCAAGCCAACCAACAACCACAAGGCGTACTTCAATTGTTACGTTAATTTGGTTAAAAAGACACGATCCGAGTTATCGGATCGTGTTTTTAAATACATAATTAGGCTAAAGCTATTATGAAGTTTTAGGGGGCTAAGCATTGAATTTTGTTTTAAACGATAATACAGTGTTGAATACCAAGGAAATTGTTGCTCAGGCCTTGAACAATAAGTATGAAATTGAAAGCTTCAATCTAACTTGTTTTAGATTATTTGGATTAGAGAAGGATTACTTTCAACAAAAAATGTATTCGATTTTTAGAATAATGGATAACCATCTATGCATAGTTGCATATTTAAAAGGATTTAAAATTAACGGTTCGGTATCTATGAAAATTTCGGAAATAGGAATGGGTTTTAAGATGCAATCAGGAGGCGCTAAAGAATTTGACGCAGGTTCGTATTTGTTTCTTATACATTATGGAATAGACAAGGAAGAATTTTTGGAAAAAGAACTTTCCTCTTTAATTTCAATTTTTTCAGGAGAGGAAATTTTACATAGCGAATGTTTTAAAATCCAGGTTATGACACAGGGATTTATCCAGACGTTCCCGATTACATTTAAAAGTGAAAGGAACGGCACTACAGTCGACATCGAGTCAATAAATAAAATTAACAGGGCAATTGGATTGATTAACAAACGGACGACTGAAGACAAGGAAAGAATTATGCTCAGTTTACGGTGGTATTATAAACACATTAATCAGCAAGTTGAGGATGCTTTTTTGACATTATGGATTGCGATAGAGATTCTTGGTGATTGTAAAAAGTCCAATATTGCCAATATAAAGAATGCATTTAAAGAAATGTATTTAATGGATGATAATACAGCAGGTCAGACGTTTGGGATTGGTCCTATTCAGAGTATTAGAGGAGATCTAGTCCATAAAGGTAAAATAAAAAAATTGGATAAGCAATTTATTGAATATTTGAGAAGAATATATTGGGATCTCCTTCTTTATACGTTAGATGAGAACTGCGAAAATTATAGCTTGAGTTTTTTGCAGCTCAAAAGGTTTCAAATATCAAACTATCAATAATTGGGGGATTTCTGTGCTGCACAAAATTTTGATGAAACTCTGAATTGCATACATTGATTCAAAGCTAGTGACTACTTATTGTACTATCAGATCGATATATGCCATTCGTGTATTTTTCTAATGAAAGCGGGTGAAGCGCTTGTTGCTTAGTAACAATGATATAAAAAGGGAATTAATAAAGAGAAAAAACATCGGGATTCACCCTCTTATGGTAGAGAATATTAAAGGTAGCTCCATAAATTTAACAGCTAGCCCTCATGCTTGGGATGTGCAATCTAAAAAGTCTGTTGTGGATGGGAAAAAGATTAATATACCCGCAAAAGGTACAGTTTCAATTTTTACTAGAGAGGCAGTATGGGTTTCCAGAAGAATAGGAGGGTCTTATCACCCGAGAGTCTCATTGGTTGCAAAGGGTCTAAGCAATATATCAACGACGCTAGATCCTCAATGGTATGGCTTATCGTTAGTTACTGTTACAAACTACAGTGAAAAACCTATAACAATCAGGGTAGGAGAAGCATTTGTATCAGTTATGTTCTATTATTTGAAAACCCCAGCGACAAAAGGAATTATAGACAATCAGGCAAGCAGGCCAGACTTATATAGTAAATTCATTTTGGAAGATAGGGATGAAGAGTTTCTTGGTGAGCAGTGGCATAGAAATTATCATGGAATTATGGAGCATATGAAAGAGTCTGACAGCTATAATTATCTGTTGAAAGATAAAAATAAATTCCGTAGAAATGTATGGGACTTTTTTAATCACAATTTTATTTCAGTTGTTATAGGTGGAGTGCTTCTTTTTATACTTCAATTAGTTATCTCTCACTTCGGTATACTTGGAAAGTAAACTAATTCATGTTGAGCTAGCGGGTTTAACCTGTTCATCATAGAATTCAGATACTTCCTCTCTCTTAACAACTCTTCCCTTTGCCCTTGTTTCCAGAGTATCCAAATACAGCTTAGTTATTAACCATTCTAAATGTTGTTGGAACCCAGCAGATAATCTGCTCCAGAAACCGATACAAAATGAAGCACGGCAAACAATTTATACTTCATGGCAGATAAGTGTAAATTGTTTAGTTTTTCATTAATCCTTGCAGCCGGCTTTAAGAGAGAAATCATCGGTGGCAACTAAATGGTTGTCAGTGAATATTCCGCCTGAATTTCATACCTGGACCCCAAACACTTCAAACACAATTCTGTTTTGTATACATACCCTATCTATTTCTTTGGAGAAACGATGGGCCTTATGTGATAACGGGATATCAGATGCAGCCACCCTAGTGGCACGCACGTCGGCTCAAAAGACCAAACAAAAAAGACCAACTATAACAATAAAGGTTGGTCTTAGGATAAATATTGGGGAGCCCACTCGTGACACCACATATTCACGGTAATTACCAGACTAGGCATCCATATTCAGGCGTATTTGTCATTGTTACTCTACCATTTAGTTATATGTTTATGCATACGAGGCAAAAATGTTGAGTAAAATATACAGGTACTCACTTAGACCCCTCTTGAAAAGTCTGTACTGCCACCCTGCTCGTAAGTATTACATACCAGATCCCCACACAATTAAGTTCTACTTGATCGCTACATGCGTTGGACGATTTTAGCATATCATTTTAAAGCGGGTAGAAATAAACCCTCAAACCTCCTCTTACTAATTCTGATGGCCACATGAACAAGCATACTTTCGGGTATGATGTCCATTAACAGTGCAATAAGAAAATTAGATCAGAATAGTCGGCAACTAGACCTCACTGATTCTGTCGATTAGCAGTAGGTTATTGGTGGGTCTATATTGTTCACAATTAGTGAGAGCTAATGAGTGGCATGTAAAATAATTATGAGATTGACTTCTCGATTAACAGGAGTAATTCTGCAATTGGAATTACCTCTGACACAGTATTGTTACTGCCTTTAACCGCTACCGCAATAACTTCATTATTAAAGTTAACAATTGGACCACCACTGTTCCCTCCAAGTATTGACATTGTCGTAGTATAACGAATAAATTCCTCGGGATAATATCTTGCGATTCTTTGACTTTGAATTTTACCTTCTACCTCATGCAGTATTTGACCTTGTATATATTCTGGATAGCCTAGCAATACACAAGGCATGTTTTCGGATATGTTTAAGTTGAAATTAAATCCACTGTTTTCTACGTTAATACTATCAACTTCTAATACCGCTAAATCCCGGGACTTATCATATGCAAGTATTTTAGCGAAACTAATTTCGTCAGAGTACTTTGATCTACTAATGGGGATATAGTATTCGGAATTAAATTTAGCAAGCTCATTATTTAACACATTATCAATATAAGGACTAACAACGTGCCAATTAGTAATTAAACCATAACCTTTTAATAAGAATGCACTGCCTTGTTTCGATTCTAACGTTTTAGCTATTCTATCCCCTAAAATATAATTCACAATATCTTCCTCTACCACGTACACATTTCTCTGTCTAAATTCTTTAGAGGTTAGAGGACGATAAATATATGGGTAATTTTTAGAACCATTTTCATTTAAGGTTTTAACTATATCATTATACCTCTTTGCGAATTTTTGGTATATTCCGTCTTGTTTACCTTTAACAAAACCTATATGAGAGATAAGCCCTCTTAAAATATTAAACATGTCGTAATCAGAAAAAAATGTATGTCTACGCCTATACTTTTCAGAAAACAAATTCCGTGCATAAGGAATATTGTCAATGTTCTTTTCAATTGAGTGTAAAATAGAACGAATTCTTCTCACGTATGTTCTTTTAACATTTAATTTTTCATTAACTTTTATGCCTGTAACATACATAGAATTTGTTTGATTTGATATTCTGGTTTTATTAATATTTATTTGGAAACCATTTTTATTAATTATAGACTTCACTTTTTCGCTTACATCCCAAATATCCTCTTCACTATTAAAAATGTCATTACTAAATTCATGACGATTTGTTGAAAAAGTAATATCATCAGCATAACGGGTGTATAGACAACCAGAGTTCCTAGCCAGTTTGCTAAGCTGTTTATCTAATTTGAAAGATATTATATTAGATATGATAGGTGAGGTGGCTCCGCCTTGGGGTAATGCATTATTATTGTCGCATACAATATTTGCCAGAATTGTCGCTACTTCATTATTGAACCTAAAATAGGACATGAACATGGCTCTTACTCTAGGGAAATTAATACTACCAAAAAAGTCACTTAAATCTATATTTAATATTAAGTTTTTCTTTAAATGTGTTGAAGCATTAGTTTTAATACTTCTGTCAGGTGTAAAACCATGTACAGGTTTACTTGGTTTACCATATACATTCGAAAGAATGTAATTAAATTTTTTTTGAATGATATCTAGATTTTTTGCAGGCTTGTTGATAGTACGTACTTCATTAGACCTTTTTTTGGGTATTTCAAAGTCAAAGTAACGTTTATGTGCGATGACATTTTCCCATAACGTCTTTTTCTCAACTTCTAGCAAGCAAGCGACATCGTCGAATGATTTCAAATTTTTAAACAAGAATTTGAGTGTATCGATATCTTTAACTAATTTTGGTTGCAAATGGGCACCTCTTTTTGTGGAAAGACGGAGCAGCCATTCCACTTTTCTAAGTCTAGCGTGCAAAGTAGACAAAATAGTAAACGTGCTGACAGGAATAAATATTCCTTTAAAGTTATCATAACCAGGCGATTTCACCTTTGATGTTCGAAGCTACTCCGATGCTATTATACCATGTACAAAATATATTTGTACCCTTAACATGTTGGCTTATAAATTAATGATTTTCTGTTAAATTAGTTTAATTGTAAACGACACAATTCACAATCTTAACGAAGGTACCAGATCCCAACATAATTCCAACACAATTCAATGGTCAAAAACATACATTTTCTTCAGAAAATAAATCGCCAACTAGCTAATAGAAGAGTTGGGGTAACTGTGCTTTTTTGGAGTACCTGCGAATCACACAATTCAGATACGAATCTGAATTTTAAACACTTGACACCCTAAAACAATAATCAACCAGCTGGCTTACCGTTAACCCGGCTTGTTGCCGTATACTAGCTAATTTTTCATGCTAGACATCTTGAATTCTAATTTGATAAGCATTCGTTTCTGACACTGTGGAACAACTTCTATTAAATAGCTTAAACAATAAAGCATGACAAACAATTTTACCTTCTTGGCAAATAAATGTATCCAACTTGTTTAGTTTTTCATTAATCTCTGCAGTTGGCTTTTTGAGGAAAATCGTTGATGGCAAGTAGATAGTCGTCCGTTTCGAAACCGGTCGCGGTGGCAATTCGACTGCTTCTTTTCGTATCATTGCTTCGTTCATCCAAGAAGAGACCAGTTTTAGGAAGTAGATAATTTGAAACTGATCATAAAGAATTAATCTGTTTTGTCCGTCAATTTTAAAGAGTAAACCAAACTTATCGAATAGCAACGATATTAATTGGTTGTTTTCCTCGAAAGAAAAACTGTCTGTTGATAAGATGACTTTGCACATTTTACCGTTCACGACTTTTAGGTGTCCATCATCCTGAAACCACCAAGACAATGCTTCCTCGTTTAAATAGCGATTTAGGAAGTGGAAAGGCAGTTTCTTCTTGCCGGCTGGATACCATATTTGATATAGCCCGGTAATCACTCGATGCGTCCTTGATTGTACTGTGTAACATTCCGAAAAACCTTTTTTAAGACGTGGATCTATGACTCTTTTATAAACAGGGGGAGTGAGTGGTATGAACTCTTTTAATTGTGAATAGCAGTGTTCTGACCAGCCTACATCTTCAATTCGGTGAATGAATTGAAACCTCGGTTTCCGATTCCCTTGCTTCGTTATACAGCCATCCCCCAGCAACTTCCCACAAATACGATAATATAATTGCTCGTTGCCTTCCTTTGAATTCACCAGCCTGTAGGAATATTTGTTCTATACTATGTTTGTTGACTTAATCCTACTTGGAACAGTAGATAATATGCCTGATTAGCCGATATAAAAAGTAATACTTCACGAAAAGGGAGGCGACGGCTATGTATGAGAACTCTGAAGATGAACTCGAACTGCTTAAACAGCAACTGGAGTGGGTCAAGCAACAGGATCGGATTCTTGCAGAGATCGAACGCAGGTTACATGAGATGAAAGAGATTGCTAGATACGCCACAGAGCACCGATTGTCTCTGCATGAGCAAGAGCGGTCGAATAAGCAAATGCAAGAACATCAGGATGCAATTAGGTCGTTGGAGAACTATCTATCTTAAATAATATCAGTTGTTCAATTTTACTAATCCGCAATCCCTTACTGATTTATCGCAGATGACAACACAAAAAAATGAAATCACTGTAATTAATCAAAAGGCATTTGCGCAGAAAATGATTGCTCAAATGAAAGACATTCTGCATGGCCAAAATCAAAGTGTAGACAAGGTGACGATTCAAATACTCAACAGCAATTTAAAAACCTTTACAAACTTAAAGATTATGCGTGCTATACGAATAAGTCGCTAGTGTTGCATAAGCATAGAAATGGTTTTAACTTGTCTATACACCACAAAACTAAAACAGGCCCCGTGGATGAATAAACAAACGCGCCTATCGAAATAGTCATGTCTGTTTTGCGCACAGACAAGCATGAGAAATGGCACGGAAAAAGTATAACCGCTGTCGAAACGCCCCTCATATATGGTAAACTAATATGCTTACCATATACGATAAGAAATTGAGGAATAGATATGTCAAACAACACCATGAAAAAAGGAAGTCTCCTTTCGTTTTTACCGCTCATTGTTTTTGTAATTCTTTTCATCGGCTCAGGTATCGTTACAAAAGATTTTTCTATCATGCCGCTGAACGTAGCCATTCTCATTGCGGCAGCAGTCGCGCTTGTGATGAATCGAAAGGAGTCTTTCAGCACCAAAGTTGATATTTTCATGAAGAGCGCGGGGCATCCAAATATCCTTTTAATGGCGGTTATCTTTCTTTTGGCTGGTGCTTTTGCAGGTGTCGCCAAGGGAATGGGTGCTGTTGAATCAACGGTCAATCTCGGTTTGTCGATGTTGCCAGCGAATTTACTCATGGTCGGTTTGTTTATTATTGGCTGCTTCATCTCTATTTCGATGGGGACTTCGATGGGAACGATTGTCGCGTTGGCACCGATCGGAGTGGGTATTGCCAGTCAGACGGATATTCCGGTGGCGCTTGCCATGGCGACTGTTATTGGTGGCGCGATGTTTGGGGATAACTTGTCCATGATTTCGGATACAACGATCGCAGCGGTCCGGACGCAGCATACGAAAATGAAAGATAAGTTTAAAGTGAATTTTTTTATTGTCCTGCCGGGTGCGATCTTGACGATGATTCTTCTTGGCTTCTTAACGCACGGCAATACTGCTGATCTAACAGGTAACTACCCGTACCAATTCGTGAAAATCTTGCCGTATCTGGCTGTTTTAGTCGGTGCTTTGGTTGGTACACATGTGTTAATCGTGTTAGCAGGCGGGATTATTATTGCTGGTGCGATTGGTTTGATGGACGGCTCCTACAACTTGCAAAGCTATCTGCAGGCAATCGCTGACGGTGTTGTCGCGATGGAGGATTTGGCTATGGTGTCGATTTTGATTGGCGGCATCGTTGGGGTTATTCAGCATAACGGTGGTATTGATTATTTATTGCGCATGATTACGAGTAAGATTCAAACGAAAAAGGGAGCCGAATTTGGTATTGCCGGTTTAGTGAGTGCAGCGGATATTGCGACCGCGAATAACACAATCGCCATTATTATAACTGGACCGGTCGTGAAGCATATCGCGGATGAATATGAGATCGATCCCCGCAAATCGGCCAGTTTGCTCGACACGTTCTCTAGCGTTTGGCAAGGTGTTTTGCCCTATGGTGTACAAATGCTTGCTGCTTCGGGGCTCGCTGCCATTTCACCTGTGAGCATTATCATGTATTCATTTTATCCTGTATTGATGGGAATTTGTTGTGTCATCGCGATTTTGGTTGGTTTTCCGAGGTTTAAAGTGGCGGAGAAAAAGGAGTAAGGAGTACGATTTTTCATCTCAATCCAAAAAGAAGTTGTCCAAGAAGTCATATGTGGGGACCTGGTACCTCGAACAAACCCAAAAAAGCGAACAGCTCTGTAAGCCGTTCGCTCAATTCTTATCCCCAAATCTCTTTGGAAATATCTACAATGAATTTTAACTTCGCCCATTGTTCTTCTTCGGTTAAAATATTGCCATGATGAGTGGAAGCAAAGCCACATTGAGGGCTGATGCATAATTGCTCCAATGGGACATATTTTGTTGCTTCTTCCACACGCGCTTTAATATTTTCCTTACTTTCCAATTTACCATGTTTGGATGTGAATACGCCCAGCACGACTTGAGCGCCACGGTTTGGTATGTATTCCAATGGTTTGAAGTCTCCAGAACGATCATCGTCGTATTCCAGGAAGAATCCGTCCACTTTTTCCTTTGCAAACAATACAGGGGCGATTTTAGCATAGCTGCCTTCAAAAGCCCAATTAGATCGGTAGTTCCCGCGGCAAAGATGGGTCGTTACGATCAGGTCTTCCGGTTTATCTTCCAACACGCCATTGGCAACCCGTAATGCTAAGTCAATTAACTCTTCGCGGGAATGACCGCTGTCGTTAAATGGGATTTCGGAAGCGTTCAGACCGGCGATATATACATCATCCAGCTGTAAATATCGGCAACCGGCATCATAAAAGGCTTGGATTGCCTCACGGTACGTACTGATAATATCTTTTGCATATTCTTCAATGTCCGGGTAAATGTCCGGGTTGCGGATGCCCGCGTTAAATAATTGGTTGGGGCTCGGAATCGTTTGTTTGGCAATGGCACGGTCCCCGACGATCTCTTTAAATTCGATGAAGTCTTTTATTTGTGGGTGGTCCTGATTGAAGGAGACTTTCCCGATAACCCGTACATCGTATCTTTCCGTTTCTTCCCCTTTGAATGAAAAGCCTTCTTCCGGGATGTAGCCTTCCACTCCGTTTAAATGCTCAATAAAATCCGTATGCCAAAATCTGCGGCGGAATTCTCCGTCTGTCACTGCTTTCAAACCTACTTCGATTTGCTTATCAACGATATGTTTAATTTCCTCTGTTTCGATTTCATGCAGCGTTTGTGAAGAAATGTTTCCTTCTTGGAAATCCTTTCTTGCCTGATGAATTCTTTCCGGTCGTAATAGACTCCCCACGTGATCCGCTCTAAACGGCGCTTTGACTAATGTCTTTACCATCAATACCCACTCCTTATTTTATAATTTTAATTAAAATGTAGGACCGAAATTAATTTATGTCCTTGGTAATTCCCAAATTCAAAAACCCTCTCCTAATAAATAAGAAGAGGGATAGGTAGACAAATTGGAATTACCTGCTCATCTTATCTTCTAGCATTATGCTACTGGAATTGGCACAGTTCTTATAAAAGTCCGTTGCCGAGGCTTCAAAGGGCCAGTCCCTCTACCTCTCTAGATAAGAAATTTCAAAATATTAAGTTGTTAGAACTCAATATACCATGTAGAAAAGAATTGTCAATAAATAAATGATAGATTGTATCTGAGTATGATTTTGTCGTACCAGTTCATCACACAACTTGAACATTTCCTGAATTACTTACATGGTCTATCTATTTCTCTAAGGAAGAAGTCTCTACGGGATTATCGGTACTAGTCAAATACAAGTTTAAAAAGAATTGATAACGTGTGATATAATTGAGAGAATCACAAAGTGCGACCCTAAGTGCCCATAAATTCCCTAGGAGGTTTGCACAAAAAAACAGCAAAATCCTCTTTAAATCAGGAATATTAGTTTGCATATCTAGGGAAATACGATTTTAACTGCACTATATAGTATTTAAAGTATTGATGAACACAATATATCGCAGTCATTCTCTGTATAGAGAGTGTGGATTGAAATCCAAGTTAAGTGCTTTTGTTGAAGCAGAAAAGTGAAACATAAAGGAAAGGCATATCCGGTGGTTTCTATGGAATAAGCGTGAACCATAAAAATACGTACTTTTTAGCCATGGAGTATAAAAGGAAATCTACTTGTTCTGTCAATTCACGACAGACACATAGAACTCACTTGTCATAATCATACCCATCAAAATGTATGTCTTCTCATTAAACCAAATAAGGTAAATTAGGCCTTCCTAATTAGCGTAATAAAACATTTGCCCCAACGGAAATTAGACACTCATGGATTAAAAAGGTATCATATAAGTATATAGGCACGTAGGAAATTTTTCCTTGTGAACTCTGAGGAGGTAATTAGTGTGATCAATCCTAGCAGTCCTGTGCCACTTCATATACAAATTAGAAAGAGTATAGAACAAAAGATAAAGCAAGGTCTATATGAAGAGAAAATACCAAGTGAACGTGAATTAATGGAAACTTATGATGTTAGCAGAAGCACTGTTCGAGAAGCTATCTCACAATTAGTTATCGATGGAATACTAGAAAAAAAACATGGTAGGGGAACATTTATTTCAAGACATCCTGTTCATTATTGGCAGGGGAATTTTATTAGTACAACTGAAATGATTGAGCGTATGAACAAGATTCCTAGTACTAAACTAATTGGACATGGAATTGAAGTAGTTCCTGAGGAATTAAATAAGGCGATTGCTTTAGAGAATGCGTATCTGATTAAGCGTGTTCGTTATGCAAATGAGGTGCCACTTGCGATCGAAACACAGTATTATCCTGTTAATATAGGTCTACAATTGGCAAATCTAGATATTAGCCATGGAACACTATATGATTTAATGGAGAAAGAACTGTCTATTCGGCTTCATGAAGCTGATGAAAAGATTACCGCTCAAAAAATATCAATTGAAGATGCGGAATTACTTAATCTTCCTGAAGATTGTTATACTTTACACTTAGAGCGATTTGTATATGACGTGAATGGTGATTTGGTTGAATATTGTATAGCTGATTATAATCCTGAGTTATATTCACTTCATTTTAAGTCAGCAAGGGCTGGTAAATAAAAGAAGACTCCTCACTAAATGGGAGTCTTCTTTTTTATTTATAAGTTTGTTGCAACTTGTTTTGTATTTTCATAAATTACTTCTCCGTTTATAATAGTCATTTCAACTGAAATGTCTTTAATTTCTAACGGATCAATTGCAGTAGGGTCTCGATCAAGTACAGCAAAGTCCGCTAATTTTCCAACCTCTATACTACCTAAAAGGTCTTCTTCAAAGTTTAATCGTGCTCCATATATAGTCATTGATTTTATAGCTTCTAAGACATCTATCTTTTGGCCTTCTCCTAATACCTTACCTTCCCGTGTAATACGATTAACCGCTGCCCAGATAGAAAATAAGGGGGAAATGGCAGTGATTGGACAGTCTGAATGTAATGTATAAAGCATATCTAAATCTGAGGCATCTTTTAAGGGGTTCATGCGTTCTGCTCTTTCAGGTCCTAAAAATATTCGTTTATGACGATCCCCCCAATAGTACACATGATTGATAAAGAAAGAGGCGGCGATATCATGTTTTTTCATTTCCTGCAAGTCCTCTACAGTAGCGGTTTGTACGTGTTCAATGCGATGTCGATGGTCTATTTTCGTATTGGAATTAAGGGCGAATTTGTACGCTTCAATAATCGAGCCAATTGCCTGATCACCATTTCCGTGCGTTGTAACACGAAAACCACGCTTATGGAAATCAAGGACATAAGAATTTAAAGTATCTTGATGAAAAATTAATTCACCGTATAACTCGTCATCACAATAGTAAGGTTTACGCAATGCGCCAGTCAACCCTTGAATAGAACCGTCTTGAAATAGCTTGGCACTATCTAACTTTGCTTTCCCATTCGAGTCTTTCAAAATTCTTTCTCGTAATTCTTCAGCGTGAAATTTTTCAAATGGGCCACCTTCCAATAATAAATCATACATAATCATTAGACGCATACGCAGTTGGTTTGCACCTTCTTTTAATGCGACCATATGCAAGTCATATTCGGGCCGGCCAAATACTAAACCTACGCCTGCATCTGAACTTGTCGTGATGCCTTGTGCCAAATAGTCTTCTGACGCGAGTCCCATTAATTTAATAACTTCTTCATCTGTTGGAATCGGAGCGTGCTTATAAACTATATCCATTGCTGAAGGTTCAAATAACACTCCATTCAGGGAGTTATTTTCTTCTCTTCCAAAATGGCCGCCTTCAGGATTCTCAATTGACTCATCAACTCCCGCAAGCTTGAGTGCATAGGAGTTTGCGACTGCTAAATGATTCGAGATATGTTTTATAAATATTGGACGATTCGTACTTACTTTATCCAAATCATGACGAGTAGGATGTCTATTCTCTTTTAGCAAGGTATCATCGTACCCGTACCCAATAATCCAGCTGCCATCCGAATGTGTATTGTGATGTGTTCGAAGGTTGTTGAGAATATCCTCGATACTTTCATTTTTTGGTGAAGAACAGTCTACTTGGTTTTTATTAAGTGCATACATAAGTAAATGGTTATGAGTATCAATAAAACCAGGAATGAGCGTCTGGCCTTCTAAATCATGAACAATGAGTTTATCGTCTTTCTCAATCTCTTTTTTTATAAGATTGAACTCACTATTGGTCCATATTCCTGTGATTTTGCCATTATAGGATGCTACAACATTCGCATGATTGTTTTCCTCGTCGATCGTTAAAACGTTTGCATTTTTAAATAGTCTGTCCACTTGTATCATGGCATTCATTCTCCTCACATGTATTTAAATTTTATGAATATCAAAATTAGCGAAGGAATCGTTACTAACGAAATTATGGTTGACATAACGGTAGCAAATGCTCCAAACACCTCATCTTTAGAGTACTTTGTAAATAAAATGGATGATAGCGTTAGTGAAGGCATCATTGCCTGAATGAGCAGCACTTTATTGATCATCACATCCATCTGAATCGGTAAAATACTAATAATAGAAAGTGTAATTATCGGTAATACTACTAACTTTGAGAAAATAGGAGAAAAGATATTTACATTTGTCGTTTTTATTGCACTTTTATTTTCACTCTTAGACATAATCAATAAGCCAATATAAAACATTGCTAGGGGAGATGCTAAAGCCGCCAACTGGTTAGATAAATCAATGAAAATTTCAGGAGGCCGATAATTTATAAATGTACATAATAAGCCTACGATTATTGCGACAATTGGAATATTAATGAGCGATTTTATGTTGACTATCGAGAAGGCGTAAGAATTTTTTAATATCATGACACCTACTGTCCAAATTACGATATCCACACCTGCATCAAAAATAGCTGCATAAAGCGCTCCTTCAGGTCCAAGTATTGCAGCGCATAAAGGAATCCCGATAAAACCTGTATTCCCTAGACCGGATAAAAGAGCAATCTCTTGTCGAAGCCTACGGTTACCGGAAAATGAAGAAGCAAAAACCCATCCAATTCCAATTCCGATCGTATTAATAACAACGGAAAGGATTAAGACGATTCCTATATTTCTCAACATTGATTGGTCAATATTGACTTTAAAAATACTAGAAAGAATGATACAGGGCATAGCTACATTTACAATAAGTAGTGTATACGTTTTCTTAGTACTTTCGTTAATCGGTGTTACTCGGGCAAGTGCAACACCGATTACGATCATCATTCCAATTAGAGTTATTGAATTAAATACTGTGCTTAGTTGCATTCGAACCACATCCTAAATTCATCCAATTATCGTATGCTCATTTTATGTTCACCATTGGTGTTAGTAAGCGAACCTTACTTGCCGTCAACAAACTAACAATAATTGTTACAACAAAGTTGAAAACTAATGCAACTAGACCATTATTAATTGCAAATACACTTATGCCAGTGAATTGTAGGAACAATGCGACAGTGATTCCTGCAATAATACCTGCGCCCACTCCTTTGGCTGTTGCACTTTTGGAGAATAGAATAGCCAAAAGTCCGGGTAAGATTTGTCCGAAACCGAAATAGGCAGTATTGACAAGGTGGAGCATCAAACTTGGCATTCCAACAGTTAAAACCATCGAGATAAGTAGGTAACCAATTACTACAAATTGAGACCACTTTCTTTGTTTGTTTTCAGGGATACCTGGCATAAGGTTACGAGTAAAAATACCACCCACAACTAATGAAGTGATAGCAAGTACTAATAAGCCTGACAACGCGGCACCAGCAGCGACTATGCCGACAACCCAAGATGGTAATAATTCAATTGCCGTGGCAATAAACGCATGATTTGGATTATCGACGTTTGGAAGACCAACAAGTGCAAAGTAAGATGAAGCGATTAAGAATGGGTACATTAGCATATAAAGAGGCATAAATCTTTGTGCGCGCTTAATCGTTTTTTCTGATTTACTTGTGAATACGACCGTCACAATAAATGGTAAACAATAAAAAGCGACTGCTTGAAAAATGATTGTGGTTACGGAAAAGGTCAAATCACTAGTATTGGTAAATGATAATGATGTACCATGAGATTTAGCGGCTGAAAATAGATTATGAACGCCATCTAGGTTTCTAAATGCGGCTACACCTACAATAATAATCGCAGCAAACAATAATATATCTTTCAAGATTGAAATGATAGCAGGCGCCTTGACTCCAGATACAGATATATACAAGTAAGCAATCACGCCTGCTATAAATACAGCCAGACTAGGGGAAAGATTAAATCCCAAGGCATTTAATGCGACATTTAAGCCTTCAAATTGCAATTGTCCCCATGGTATGAGGAAGATTAAATATGAACAAGCGACGATCAATTCCAATGGTCTACTTTTAAAGTGACTTTTAAATAGATCTGGAGCTGTCATCGCATTGTATTTCTTACCTGCTCGCCAAATTAGAGGTGCTAAGAAATAACCAATTGGATAAGCTAATAAAATATAGCCAAGGAACCAAAGGCCGTAACCAACACCCTTTGCATAGATACCGCCCGGAAAGCCAATAATCGTTCCTATGCTGTAAACTTCTCCAATTGCTAAGAAGAATAAGATGAAACCATTAAATGATCGTCCCCCGACCAAGTAATCTTCCATATTTCCTTTTTTCGCTTTACTCGAAGATCGAACTGCTAAGTATAAAGAGAAAATTAAAATACCACTAAATATTACAATTGCCATCTATAATCTCCGCCCTTCTCAATCTAATTCTACTTCTTTGCTGTCAAAGAAGTGCCATGATAGTGAAATGCAAATTGAAGTCAAAATAAACCATAAAAACATCCAGAAATATAAGATTGGAAACCCTAGAACGAATTGTTCAGAATTTCTAAATGCTAAGATACCCCCAATAACACCTACAAAAGGGATTACCAATCCAATTAACACATTTAGCGCTGTCTTCAATTTCATCTTATCTCCTCCTTTTATTACAAAGTAAATTCAATTCATCATGATGTCCGTACCAGTTGTGTTTTTAGTAGTATAAGTTAAAAGAATAAAAGAGTCAATAACATTTCTGAAAATAAAAAATACATAGAATAAACTGATAAAAAATATTTTAGAATTGTTTTTTAAGGAAATTTGAGTGTAAGGAAAGCTGAAGTATGAATAGGAATACAGGCTATATACATGGTTAATTTTGAAACTGTATGCTGTTCTCCGTACACTTCAGTAATCGGTTTTCACATAATTCAACATTTGTTTAAAAAACTAAAAAGCGGGAGGAGAGTTATTCAACCCTTCAATTCATCCACTTGATCTAATTTTCATTTCAATTACGGCCATCAAACTTATAAAACCTATCATCACTAACAGGAACCGTATAATCCTGATAGATATCCTTAAAAAGCGTCTCATCAATCTATTTCCGCAGGAAGCCACTAAAATATCCCGGAAGATTATGAATGTTTATTGTCTTCGTCGCCACCATACTGATCAGCATCGTACGGCGAGTCAAATCCTCAAACATACCTTCCTTGCCCTTATGAATATCGAATTTTAGTATTTGCTCAAGTATTTGAAAGGACTCACGCGCCTTTGAGACAACTTTAGTTAACTTCAATAAATCCTTCATCTTCACGAACAAGGATATGAATAACATTTCAACAGCAGGGGATACACCTTTATATAATTTTTAATATTTAGATATTTGTTGAAAGAAGATTCATTTCCCAAAAACGATTTAGAAACCATGTCCTCATTAGGCTTGTCCGCTTTTTATCCCTGTCCAATTACCCTGGTCATTCAACGGCAAAATAACATAAATGTTTGCTCCCAAACTGCTCATCTCTGGTCTGACGTAATGGGCTCGCTCAACAGTGCAGGATTTTGTTTTTAAATTTTAGCGATTTAATACACCTTAATAAGGGTTTTCCTCACACCCTTCCTATCAAATATTTTATTAGAATAGCATTACATATTACCTAAGCCTTTAAAAACTTAAAATTATACCGATATAAGAATTTGGATTGGAATTTAGGGAGGCTAGATAATGCAGTCAATCGAGCAGTTAGTATTAAAAGATGTAATGAAGAAGAACCGAGTAATGGCGATCACGATGGGTATCTCGCTGTTTATTGCGGTTATGCAGGCTCTAGCGTTTAAAGACACTGGGACTGCGATTTTATACAGTCTCGATTTTTTAGGGGTTGTCGGTTTTTATTTCCTATTCAGTAAGTGGTTACATAAGGCGGAGTGGTATGCTTATGCGGTCATTTTCAATGTGTTTACGTTTGCATTGATCGGGAGCGTTCTGTTCGA
The DNA here is from genome assembly GCF_038615825.1 of Sporosarcina sp. FSL K6-3508. NCBI lineage: Bacteria > Bacillati > Bacillota > Bacilli > Caryophanales > Caryophanaceae > Sporosarcina > Sporosarcina sp. FSL K6-3508. The sequence continues at coordinate 924,420 of NZ_CP152016.1, forward strand.
CGGTGGCATGAAAGCAGTAATCATTAGCATTTTTCTCGCCATCTTCTCTGCTGTCCAGTTGAAGTTGCAACCATTTATTTTCGGTTATGCTTATGGTTTAGTATTGCTTATCGTCAACCGTATGGTGAGTGCCGAGGAGATGGTCGGAGAATTATTCGCCTATACCTTGATCCTATACCTTCTGCTTGGGTTCATGTTCATTGCCATAATGCGATTGACGACCGGGCAATTCAGACAAGTTGCAGCTTTTACGCAAGAGTTTGCTGAAGATGCAAAAAGGAAAGAAAACGAAAAAGCTATTTTGGACAAGAATGTGACGGGAATTATCGAGAGCATTTCGGGCATGAATTTGCGCATTCAGCAAAATATGACGTCACAGAGCAATATGTCATCTGTTGTGGAAGAGATGGCGGACGGCAGCCAGTCGCAGGCTGATCAAATTTCAACCATTGCGCAAAATACGGTGTCCATGAAAGATGGCATCTCTTCTCTATTCGATTTAGCGAATGAGTTGAAAAGGGAATCGAGCGAAGCAAACGGAGTGGCAGTTGAAGGGAACATGCAAATTGATATCCTTTCAGCGGACATGATGATGTTGAAGCAGAATATTGCCGAGTTACATAAGACATATCTTTCGTTATCCAATAAGTTAAATGAAACAAATGAATTCGCCGCTCTCATCAAAGGAATCACGGAACAGACCAACTTGCTTGCGCTCAATGCGTCAATAGAAGCCGCGCGGGCCGGGGAAGCGGGCAAAGGGTTCGCGGTTGTCGCTGATGAAATCCGGAAATTGGCTGAAGTGACGAATAAGACGACGGAAAAAATCACAGCCAATTTGTCAGAACTGAACGACAGCAATCGCGATGCGTTTAAAAAGATGACGGAAAGCAGCGAGAAGATAGAACAAAATGCGCTGACGACGGAACAGGTTTCAAATCAGATTTCAAAGATTGCTTCGACACTGCAGCATTTGGATGATGAGCTGGTCCAATTCACATCCTCTTCCACTGAAATGATTGAGCAATCAACGGAAATCGAAAACTCGACGAACAACTTTGCGACAATTGTTGAAGAAAATTCAGCCAATTTACTAGAAATGAGCAAGATCATCGACAATTTGACTTCCGACAGCCGGATAGTAGCAGAGGAAATGGATAGTACTGCTCAACAGGTTACTTCTTTGCATAAAGAGGAATAATGAGTGTAAGTTGCAGGCAAAAAAGATGTCAATGGAATATTATTGTCCTATAATAAAAGTAGTTCAAGAGTTATAGGCTGAAAGGGGTAAATAATGATGGAATATAAAAATATCACAGTGGCAGGCAGTGGCGTTTTGGGAAGCCAAATCGCTTATCAAACAGCGTTTCATGGCTTTAACGTTTCCGTTTACGACATTAATGACGAGGCTTTGAATGTGGCGAAAGAGCGCATCAACAAATTGAAAGATGTTTATAAAGCGGATTTGAATGCTACAGACGCGGTTGTAGATTCGGCACTTAAACGGATTTCATTCAATAGTGATCTTGCAAAGGCTGTTGAAAATGCAGATCTTGTGATCGAAGCGATTCCTGAAGTAGTCAGCATTAAGACGGATTTCTACGAGAAACTAGGACAAGTCGCACCTGAAAAAACAGTGTTCGCAACGAACTCATCGACTTTATTGCCAAGCCAGTTTGCAGAAGCGACAGGACGCCCCGGGAAGTTTTTAGCGCTTCACTTTGCAAATGAAATTTGGAAAAATAACACGGCTGAAGTGATGAAACATCCGGGAACGGACGAATCGGTGTTTAATGAAGTGATTGAATTCGCAAAAGCGATCGGTATGGTAGCATTGCCATTGCATAAAGAGCAGCCAGGCTATATCCTTAACTCACTTTTAGTGCCGTTTTTAGATGCGGCGCAGACATTGCTCGCAAGAGAAGTTGCAGATGTCGAGACGATTGACAAGACTTGGATGATCGGGACAGGCGCTCCTTTAGGTCCGTTTGCCATTTTGGATATCGTCGGCGTAACGACTGCCTACCATATTGTATCGGCAAAAGCTCAAGCAACCGGAAACCCAGAAGCGCAAAAAGTAGCCGATTTGATGAAAGAAAATTATATCGATAAAGGAAAACTTGGTAGGGAGACAGGCGAAGGATTTTATAAATATCCCAACCCTGCTTTTGCACAACCAGATTTCTTAAAAGGATAAGATTATATGAAAGGGATGGCTTTTTAGCTGTCCTTTTTTTGTTAATTCATGTTCGAAATATCGCACTGGGCAAGAAAGAAGGGGCGTCCATCGAAATAGAAAAGTACATAAAATTTGGAGTAAATCTTATCGTCTATTACTTACAATAGGGCGAGGATCCTATGGAGGGTCCGAACCTCAAGTTCTGTTGCTACATGGATTTGACAGTACGGTATATGTGTGGTTTGAGCTTGCGAAGAGACCGTGTGGGACGGACATTTGCATCACTCAAAGGTCAGTACGAAGATGATGAACGCTGTCTAATGCAATTAGGTAAGCCTAGTCTGGGCAAAGGACAGCGTGCATATCTTTATTTTTGTCGACAATTTTTACAGACAGTTAAAGTTTGAGCAGATTCAGTTTTACTAGAATACAACAGCTTTATTCGTTTACGTCCACATAACGGGCAGTATCCACGCGCATTGGACGGCAGCCATTTTAAAGTTTTCCCCCGGTTTCTTTTCGCCATTATCATCACCCCTGTAGTAAAGATTTTACTATCTCTGTAGTAAATGATAATGCGGTAAAATGTTGACGAAGGAAAGGGACTTTGCATTAGTTCTTTGGATTCTGAATGTGTTGGTGGCAGGCCCACTATTAAAAAGACAGCACTTTTTTAACTCAAACCAATTCGTTGGCAAGTCTAATATGAAACTATTAAGAGTAATTATTTGCTTTCATAATTTATGTAAACTCAAAATTAGCAAGTGTTATTTTGTTAAGTAGTGTTCTTGTATTTAATTAGAATAATATTCAAATATAATTTAAATATTCATATATTTCATTATTGACAATTAGTTAGAAAACATCTATAGTTCTAAATATTACGCGGAATACGTATTCTCTATTGCTGTCTTTCTGGTAAAAAAATGTAGTTAAAGGAAGAGGATCGTGATGAGAGTAACAGTAATAGACATCGCAAAAAAAGCAGGTGTTTCACAATCAACTGTGTCAAAGGTTTTGAATAACTATCCTGCAATTAGTGAAAAAACTCGAGACAAAGTATTGAAGGCTATAAAAGAATTAGAATTTTATCCAGATTTAATTGCCAGAAGTTTAGTATCAAAAAAATCCAAAACGATAGGTCTCATTGTTGGTGACATATCGAATCCATTTTTTTCTGAAGTTTCTAAAGTAGTTATTACTAATGCTAGAGAACAAGAAATTGATGTAATTATATCTGACACAGATTATCGTTTGGAGAACTTGGAGTGGGCAATACGAAACATGATTGGTAGAAGAGTAGATGGCATATTGGTTGCTTCAGTTGATAGACATGATACCATCACAACAGATTTGGAGAAAAAAGGATTCCCGATTGTTCTATTTAATCGACATACAGATGATAAGGGGACGCCATATGTAGTTATAGATAATGAGCGAGGTTCATGGCTGGCAATAGATCACTTAGTAAAACTAGGGCACAGTAGAATTGCTTATATCTCGGGATCTTTAAATTTCTCTACATTTCATCAACGATATGAAGGGTATAAGAAAGCGCTTACAGACCATGACTTGATAATAGATCCTGGCCTTGTATACAGCGGAAATACAGATTCACTTGAAATTGAGAAATTCTTAAGAAAGATCTTATTTAATAAGAATCCTCCGACAAGTTTGTATGCGGCAACCGACCAACTTGCAATGATTGTCATTGACCTTTTAACGAAAATAGGATTTGATGTCCCGGCTGATTTTTCTATTGTTGGTTTTGATAATATCGATATTGCATCCAATCCGCATATAAACTTGACGACTATATCTCAAAATAAACAAAAGATGGCTGAATTGGCACTAAAAAAGCTATTAAATATTATTAATGAAGATAATGATGACTTGCCTTATCAAATTATTTTAGAGCCTGAGCTGATTTTACGATCTACAACAAGATCTATAAGGGAGAACAACTAGTTTTAGAGGGAGGTTGCATATTAGTGCTAAGCATCCAATCAATGTTTGGTTTGTCCGAAAAAGTTGCAGTAATTACCGGAGCAAGTAAAGGAATTGGAAGAGACATTTCTTTATTCCTGGCAGAGGCCGGTGCTGATGTAGCTATTATTGCTCGAAATAAACAAGAACTTTATGAGCTTTCTGAAGAAATACAAGCTAAAGGAAGGCGCGCGTTGGCTATCTCGGCTGATTTAATGGAAATATCCTCTATTCCCAATATCGTTGATCAAGTAATTAAGGAGTTTGGGCGAATCGATATTCTAATTAATAACGCTGGCATGAATATACCAAAACCTGCTCTGGAGATTACAGAACATGAATGGGATTTGGTAACGGACTTAAACGTGAAAAGTCTATTCTTTATGACAAAAGAAGTCGGCAAATATATGCAAGAACAAAAGGCAGGAAAAGTCGTAAATATTACCTCTCAAATGGCGTTTGTTGGTTACTACGATCGCGCTGCATATTGTGCAAGTAAGGGTAGCGTAACGCAGATGATGAAAGCATTAGCCATCGAATGGGCACCTTATAATATTAATGTTAACGCTGTAGCACCAACATTCATTGAAACGCCAATGACAAAAAAAATGTTTGAAGAAGATCATTTTAAAAGTGAAATATTAAGCCGAATTCCACTTGGCCGTTTAGCTAAATCAGAAGATCTTTTTGGAGCAATTTTATATCTATCATCACGATCTTCAGACATGGTTACAGGACATACATTAAAAGTAGATGGCGGATGGACCGTTTGGTAAAAATTATTTTTTTGCCATTTAGAGAATACGTATTCCGAAATTTAATAGATTAGGTGGTTGAGTGAATGATAGCTACAAATGTGACATCTATTGCGCCTGACTTCAGAATGCCGGGTAATTTTAAATTTGGTTCCGGTGCGCATAAAAACTTAGCAGAAGAATTAAAAATATACTCTCCTCAAAAAATCGCAATTGTTAGTGATAACGGAGTAGCTCATGCTGGCTTGGTAGATAAATTGAAAGATGTTTTAGGACCAATAAATGTACCTATTTATACATTTACCGATATTTCAGGAGAACCTACGTTTAAATTGGTTGAAAATGTCACTGAAAAATTGCGAAAGGAGGACTGTGATCTTGTCATTGGCATTGGTGGAGGTAGTGCATTAGATGTAGCAAAAACAGCGGCTGCGCTACTGCTGGTAGAAAATATAAAGCCTTTTTTAGATGGTTCTCAACAGATCGAAACACGTAAAACGCCTTGTATCCTCCTGCCGACCACCTCTGGTACTGGATCGGAAGTAACTATGAATGCGATATTTGGTGACGAAGAGAAAGAATTAAAAAGAGGGATTGTTAGTCCAGCTTTACTGCCCGACTTGGCAATTATCGATCCTGAATTAACACTTTCATGCCCGCCCCGCGTGTCGGCATCTTCAGGAGTAGATGCATTCACACATGCGATTGAGTCCTATATTTCTGTTAGAGCTACGCCGTTGACAAAGATTTTTGCTGAAAAAGCAATGCGACTTTTTCCGGATTATATTACTCGGGCGGTTCATAACGGATCTGATTTAGAGGCGCGAACTGGCATGGGCTGGGTAAGTGCATTGGCAGGAGTATCCCTTGCAAATGCAGGGGTGGGTGCAGTCCATGCACTTGCATATCCATTGGGTGGAAAATATCATATCGAGCATGGTGTAGCAAATGCCTTATTGATGCCATATGTGTTTGAAAAAATAGGAACAACATGTACGCAAGAAATGGTAGAGATTGCTGAATACTTGCAACTCGGGGATTATTCCCATCAGCCAGCTAAAGCATTGCAAACCGTGGTTCAATATTTATTTGAACTATTGGGAACTTTAAATCTTCCCACCAAGTTGAAAGACCTGGATATTCCTGAAGATTCATTGGCTGAACTGGCGGAAAGTGCTTCAAAAGTCGAGAGGTTGCTAGCTAATACACCGTATAAACTCTCCGAAGAAACTATAAAGCAGATCTATGTTAATGCATATTACGGAAAGGGCGGTGTCAAAGAAAGATGATTTCTAAAAAACAAATGTTTATCAATGGGGAGTGGAGACAAGGAGCAACTTCCTATGAATTGAAATCCCCATTCAGCGGAGAGGTAGTTGCCCATATACCTTTCTCTACAAAAGATGATGTTCTGGAAGCGATAGAAGCAGCTAAGAAAGCGCGAGAAAAGATGAAAGCGCTAACTGTTCTTGAAAGATCACAAATTCTTGGAAGAGTAGCTGACCTATTCGAAGAGCAACTGGAGGAATGTGCCCTTATTCTCACTCAAGAAAATGCAAAACCTTTAATAGCAGCTAGGGGAGAGATTTTGCGCACTATAGAAACGTACCGATTTGCAGCAGAAGAAGCGAAGCAATTAACAGGTGAGATGATTCCTATGGATGCAGCAAAAGGAGGAAAGGGAAAGTTGGGTTTTACGAAGCGTGAGCCGCTTGGTGTGATTGGAGCTATTACTCCGTTTAACTTTCCCTTTAATCTAGTTGCTCATAAGCTAGGACCTGCATTTGCTGCCGGGAATACAGTAGTCTTAAAGCCCGCTTCACAAACTCCCTTAAGTGCACTTAAAACAGCAGAAATCTTTGAAAGTGCAGGCTTGCCGGCAGGAGCTTTAAATGTAGTGATTGGGAGGGGCGGAGAAGTGGGGGACTTGTTAGTCACTCACCCTGATATTAAATTGATCACTTTCACAGGTAGTTTGGAAGTTGGCTTGGACATTAAAGCGAAATCAGGACTCAAAAAGACGACATTAGAGCTTGGATCCAATTCGGCGGTCATTATAGATGACGCGGAAGATATTCAAGCTATCGCTGATCGCTGTGTGGAAGGTGCTTTTACTTACGCGGGACAAGTATGCATTTCAGTACAACGAATCTATATTAAAAAAGATTTATATGAAACATTTAGCCAAGCTATGCTAAAAACTCTAGAAGGTTGGACTATCGGTAATCCAGCAGAAGAAACTACCAATATCTCAGCTTTAATTCAGGAAAAGGAGGCGGTACGGGCGGAAGAATGGATTCGAGAAGCAGTACAGGCAGGAGCAGATATTATTTTTGGTGGAAAGCGTCATGGCTCAATAGTTGAACCAACCATTTTAGTAAATACGCCGGCTCACGTATCTATTAACTGTAATGAAGCGTTTGCTCCGTTAGTGGTTATCCATACCTATGATCAGTTTGAAGAAGCCATCAGCAATGTAAATGATTCACAATATGGTCTTCAAGCAGGCGTTTACACAACATCCCTTGAAAAGGCGTTTCAGGCTATTGACAAAATTGAAGTCGGAGGCGTCATTATCAATGATATTCCTTCATTTAGAGTAGATCAAATGCCGTATGGAGGAGTAAAAAATAGTGGAACGGGGCGTGAAGGCATTAAGTATGCGATGGAAGAGATGACTGAATTAAAATTAGCTGTTTTTAATCTATAAACTTATTATTCAGTAGGATTTATGTTGAAAATAAAAAAATGTGAGGGAGAGTTTTTAATGACAAACCAATCTAAAGAAAAAAAGGTAATTACAAATGAAGAGATGGAAAACAATTGGATAGTGAGATTTGATGAATTAAGACCTAAAGGTATTCCGCTAATGTTTATTGATAGTATCATTCCGGGACATCAACGCATCAACTACACTTTAGTTGGTGACACAGCAAGTGAGAATGATAACTTCACACCAGAAATTACAGAACCACATGGCTTTCAAATAGGTATGGTGAAAGCACCTAAAGGAAATGGGCCCGCTTACCACACGCACGATTATATCGAATCTTTCTTACCGCTAACAGGAAAATGGCGATTTTACTGGGGAAATAGTCCAGATGAAATAGAAGGAGAAACAATTATCGAACAGTGGGATTACATTTCTTTACCACCTGGATTGTGGAGAGGGTTTGAGAATATTAGTGAAGAAGATGCTTGGTTATTCGCAGTCCTAGAACAACACGAGGTATTTGAAGGGAAAGACCCATATTGGTCGCCAAAAATTATTAAAGAAGCGGCAAAGCATGGCTTTCACGCAGATGAATTAGGAAAGATGATAAAGCCGGATAACTTTAACGAACTGGAGAAGGAGATTGCCGATAAATTGAAAATGGGAGAAAAATAATGGTAGAAAAGATTCCGTTACTATTACTTCCAGGTACATTATGCGATGACAGGCTATGGCAGTTTCAAATCCAGGGGTTAGAAGACGAAGTAAACATAACAGTTGGCGAACTTTCAAAACATGATTCTATAGAGGCTTTGGCGGATGAGATACTGTCAAAAATGCCCGATAAATTTGCTGTTGCTGGTCTTTCGTTTGGTGGGATGGTCGCACTTGAAATTGTGCGTAAGGCTCCTGAAAGGGTGTTGAAACTAGCTCTACTTGATACAAACCCATTTCCTCCAAAAGAAGAGCAAATCTCCAATTGGAACAGCTTTCTAGACATGATTCAAACCCAACGATTTGGTGAAATTGTGAAGGATTATCTGCTGCCGGTTTTAATACATCCTGATAAACAATCTAACGATGAATTAGTGGAAACCATTTTTAAAATGGCAGATACAATGGGAGAAGAAGGCTATATTAATCAGCTCAGAGCATTGAAAAAAAGGGTAGATCAAACTACTGTTCTACCCTTCATCACATGCCCCACTCTAGTTATCGTTGGAAGACAGGACATTGTGTGTCCAATAGAATTGTCAAAATATATGGCGGATACAATCCCAAATGCCAGTTTGAAAATAGTAGAGGATTCAGGTCATCTAACAACAATGGAGCAACCTGAGGTTGTATATGAACTCTTAAAGGAATGGATTACAAAACCGAAAGTAGAGTTCTAGGGTACTAAGTGGATTGAAAGAGTCAAAGCATAATCAGTTTTTGGAATAATAAATGTGTTTTCATTTAAAGCGATGTAATCTATTGCGACAATAATATGGTTACAGGAGGAAAATAGATGGCAGAACTTAGCTTGAATAATATTTATAAAATTTATGATGGAAACGTGACTGCGGTTGAAGACTTTAATTTACAAATCGAGGATAAAGAATTCATCGTATTTGTAGGTCCTTCAGGTTGCGGTAAGTCAACAACACTACGAATGATTGCTGGCCTTGAAGAAATATCTAAAGGTGATTTTTATATTGATGATAAACGTGTTAATGACGTAGATCCCAAAAATCGTGATATTGCGATGGTTTTTCAGAACTATGCGTTGTACCCCCATATGACTGTTTATGACAATATGGCATTTGCTTTGAAACTTCGAAAGGTTCCGAAGACAGAGATTGATAAACGAGTGGAAAATGCCGCTAATATTCTAGGGTTAACGGATTATTTAAAACGTAAACCAAAGGCTTTATCTGGCGGACAACGCCAACGTGTTGCCTTAGGCCGTGCAATTGTTCGAGATGCAAAAGTATTTTTAATGGACGAGCCACTTTCCAACTTGGATGCAAAATTACGTATGCAAATGCGAGCGGAAATTATTAAACTACACCAACGTCTGCAAACAACTACGATTTATGTAACACATGATCAGACGGAGGCATTAACAATGGCCACTAGAATAGTTGTTATGAAAGATGGAAAAATCATGCAGATTGGAACTCCTAAGGAGGTTTATGAGAATCCAGAAAATGTATTCGTAGCGGGATTTATCGGCTCACCTCCAATGAATTTTTTTCAAGGAGAACTGAACAATGGAACATTGCAGATAGGCTCCATTTCATTGGATATACCTGAAGATAAAATGAGTTACTTACGCAAAGCAGGGTATGAAGGGAAATCTGTCCTAATGGGTGTTCGTCCGGAAGATATATACCATGTACCCTCTTCAACAGCAATCCCACAAAAAAACACATTTGATGCAAATATATCTGTTTCAGAATTATTGGGCTCAGAAATAATTGTTTACTCTGATTTGGAGGGTCAAGAATTTATTGCTCGTCTTGATTCTGAGTTGAATATTAAATCTGGAAATTTAATGACAATGACTTTTGATATGAGTAAAGTACACTTCTTCGATGTAATAACAGAAGGTCGCATTTTGCTCCCCAAAAAAGAATTGGCATTACAGGGGTAATTAGACGTCAGTAAAGGAGTTGTGTAAATGGGGATGTCATTAAAGGAAAAAATAAGTAGTGGTGAAAATACAATTGGTATATTTGTTGGAATTTATTCACCTGCTATTGTTGAAATGTGTGGTCATGCTAATTTCGATTTTATTGTAATCGATGATGAGCACGGGGCATTTAGCTATAGCGAACTAGAGAACATGATCAGAACTGCCGAACTAGTGAATTTGGTACCCATCGTGCGTGTTTCGTATGATGATTCCAGTATTCAGAAGGCATTGGATAGAGGAGCTAAAGGTCTCCATATTCCAATGGTTAATACAAAAGAAGATGCTCTTCAGGTTATTCAAAGAGCAAAATATCCTCCTATAGGAAATAGAGGTGCAGCCTATTCACATCGCGCAGCAAGATACGGAAAAGATGTTGGCGAAAATTTTTTAGATTCTTCCAATGAACAACTTTTAATAAGTGTACACATAGAAACCCCAGAAGCTGTTAGAAATTTTGAAGAGATAATGAGTGTGGAAGGAATAGATTTAGCTTTTCTAGGAACCACTGATTTATCAGTTAGCATGGGTTACCGAGACGGGATTCATCACAAAGAAGTAAAAGATGCAATCTCCCAAGTATATGAAAAAGCAAAAAAAATTAATGTGCCAATAGGGACAGTAGCGAATAGTGTGGATGCAGCAAATCAAGCATTTGAGGATGGCGCGGTTTATGTTGTTTCAGTTGGTACGACACTAATTTCCAATACACTATTGAATTTCGTCCACTCGACGATAAATTCGGAAATATGAAGGAGATCAGGGATGATTAGTTCGATAGATAACCTGATAGTGGGATATCAAGAGAGGAAGTTTTCTCCGACTGAAATTACAGAATGGTATTTGAAGAGAATTAAAAAATTAAATCCTCAACTTAATGCGTTCATTACAATTACTGAGGATACAGCTCGTCAACAAGCCAAATCAGCAGAAGATAAAATGACTTCCGATATAGTGAAAGAGCTGCTAGGTGTACCGATTTCATTTAAGGATTCAATTGACACGAAAGGGATCTTAACTTCCAATGGCTCCCATCTTGATGCGGAAAGGTATCCAAAAGAGGATGCTGAAATAGTTAAATTGCTAGAGCGAGAGGAAACTGTGTTACTTGGTAAAACCAATATGTATGAATACGGAGCAGGGATAACTTCGGAAAATACAAATTTCGGTGATATTGTAAATCCATTAAATCCCAAAAAGACTGCAGGTGGATCTAGTGGCGGTTCAGCTGTAGCTGTCGCTTCGAATTTATGTTTAGGATCGGTTGGAACGGATGCTTCAGGTTCGATTCGTGTACCTGCTGCCTGTTGCGGAGTAGTAGGGATAAAACCAACATATGACCTAATAAGTACAAGGGGAACAACTCATTTATCTTGGACTTTGGATCACACTGGTGTAATTGCAAATAGCGTAAAGGACACTGCTATTATGTTGCAGGCCGTCACGAGAAACGTTTATGTTCAAGACAATTCGTTTAAGTTAACAGGTGTAAAGATTGGTATCCCTACACATTATTTTAATGAAAATAGTGAAATAGAAGTCAGAAAAGCTTATGAAAAAACAATTCATCAAATTCGAAAGCTTGGTGCGCAGATTGTAGAAGTAGACACTTCTTTTTTAAGTGATGTAGTGAAAGTCTCTAGAACGATTGGGACTTCCGAGATGGGTGTTGTGCATATGGAGAGAATTGCTGAAAATCCTCAATTATATAGCAAAGAATTACAACAAACATTTAAAAGAAGTAAAGGGATTTCAGCAATGGATTATATTGGTGCCTTACAAAAAAGAGAGGAATGGAAGCAGAAAGTTTCCCAGATCTTTTCGATCGTAGATGTAATGATGACACCAGTAATGCCTATCATGCCACCGGGTGTGGAGATGAATGAGAAAGCCTTTGGAAATGAAACATTAGGAGATTGCATGGTTCGTTATACAAATGTTTTTAATTTAACTGGACATCCAGCTCTATCTCTTCCCACCGATACTATCGTCCATAGCATACCAATTAGCGTACAATTAGTTGCTGGACATCACCAAGAAGTAAACTTGTTCCGTGTCGGTCGTGCCTACGAACAATATATTTTGGCTTAAATTTATACAATGACTAACAAAAAAATTGTAGGAAACTCCTATAAATAGTAGCGATTGTCGGAAAAATAATAAATTTTTTTAGTGCCTTTAAACCTTTCTAATAGAAAACTGAAAAGGGGTATGTTGGATGAAAAAGCCTGTAAAGTTTTTAAAAGTATTGCTTATTTCCACATTAGCACTTTTATTAATGGTGGCTGGGTGTAGTGATTCAAATTCCACCCAAGGATCTACTGATGATGATTTGGAAGGAAAGACTGTAAAAGTACTTTTGTCAGCGGGTGATATAGGTCAGTTTAACTCTTGGAAAGAAAGAAGTAAAAAGTTTACGGAAGATACAGGTATAAAAATAGAATTTATTGAAACACCTTACGAGAATCTATTAGAAAATATAACGTCAGACGGTATTGCCAACAGTGGTGCATATGATCTTGTTGTATTCCTAGATTCTATGGGATCTTCCATTAGTCAGTTCTTAGAACCACTGGATGAGTACGCGGCAAAAGACGACTATAACCTTGATAGGTTTCCTTCCTCTATCCTAGACTTATCTACTTTCGACGATAAAGTATATAGCCTCCCAGTTAGGGCACATGTTCAGATGATGTTTTATCGTCAAGACATTTTTGATCAGCTCAATCTAGAAGTACCGACAACTTGGGAAGAATTTGAAAGTACAACTAAGAAAATTTCCGATGAAACTAATCTGGATGGGGTTGTACCTTATTACGGGGCTGGTAATAATGGCCAAAATATACCTATGTGGACTAGTTACTTATGGAGTAATAATGGTGATATTTTTGATGAAGACTATAAACCGATTTTCAATAATGCAGAAGGTATAGAAGCGACACAACGTTATATTGATCTTCTTGTCAAGGATAAAGTTGCGCCAAAAGGTTCAGTTACGTTTGGAGAGCAAGATTCCAGAACGTATTTCAAACAAGGCAAAGCAGCAATTTGGCTTGGCTGGTGGTGGGTCTATTCTGAGTTTAATGATGAGGAAGCATCAAATCCCGAAGTGGCTGGAAACGTGAATTTCGCCCCTGTTCCGGGCTGGGAAGATAAATCGATTTCTTCGAACGTGAGTACATTCCCGCTTGCTATGATGAAGGGATCTAAGAATAAAGAAGCAGCCTGGGAAGTACTAAAATGGATTTCTGAGCCAGAAGAGGAGCTTGATATTGTGTTGAAAACATGGAAAGAAGAAATTCCTTCAAAAGAGTTTTCAACAGTAATCACTCAAACAGAAAACTTGAAAAATGAAGAATTAAATGGCTTGACAAACGATTTTTACTCTGTAGCTGCAGATGGATTTGAGAATGCTAAAACTTTGCCGCATATTCAAGAATGGCCACAAGTAGCAGATATTATTAGTTCTGCAATTTCTAAAATGGCAACCGGAAAGCCTGTAGAGTCCACCTTAAATGACGCTGCTGAACAAGTAGAAAAATTACTAGATAACGCAGGCTATTATAATAAGTAAAACAATCGAAAAACTACCACGCTTAGTTTTGGCGTGGTAGCACTAAAGATAAATCAACGAAGAACAACATACTTGATATGTAGGGGGGAAACGATATTGAAAAGTAGGTTATTTAAATACACCTTGTTAGCCCCAGCATTAATCTTGATTGCGGTTACAACGTTTTATCCCTTAATGCGCTCTTTTTGGATTAGCCTTCATGATTGGGATCTAAAGAAGTCAGCCGATATGGGTGATTTTGTTGGCTTTCAGAATTACACGCGTGCATTTTCAGATTTCCAGTTTTGGCATAGCGTAGGTGTAACATTTATATTTGCAGGAAGCACAGTTGTTTTGACCTTAGTCTTAAGCATAATGGTAGCGCTTTTATTAAGTAAGGATAAAAAATATCTATCTTATATCAGGGCAGTGTTAATAATCCCGTTTGCCATGAGTCCAGCGTTAATTGGTTACTCATGGAGATTTATGCTTAATTCCGACTATGGATTGTTTGACAAGATCATTGGTTTTTTAATACCTCCATTGTCAGATGTTGTTTGGTTGGGGACAAATACAACTTCCATGATGGCACTCATATCTGTTGTTGTATGGATATGGCTACCATTTATGAGTCTAATGTTTATTAGTGGTTTAATTGGTATGCCTGCCGAAGTATTTGAAGCAGCAAAAGTTGATGGTGCAACACCTTTGCAAATTATATTTAAGATTACGTTACCTATGTTGAAACCTATTATTTTAATCGCGTCAATCCTAATGACTATGTTTACGCTGAAAGCATTCGATCCAGTTGTGACTTTAACACACGGTGGACCGGGAAATTCAACAGAAGTATTGAACTACTTCATTTATAAAACAGGATTTCGTTATTTTGATATGGGTTATTCCGCTGCAGTCGGCTATATCCTTGCATTCATCACCATCATATTTGTCATTGTTTACATGAGAAAATTGGTGAAGGGAGATGATTGGAATTGATAGCAAATATAATAGCTCATATTAAGGCACCATCTCATGAAAAGAGACGGACATCTTCATTGAAATTAACTTCTATATTGGAAGTCTTGAGTGTACTACTTGTAATAATATTTTTGTTTCTTCCAATTGTTTGGATTTTTATAACGGCATTTAAACCGGAAGCAGCAACTTATACTACGAGTATAATTTTTAAAGCGACTTTGGATAATTTTAAAGCTGTATTCGGCTCAGGTTTTAATTTTGGAAAATACTATTCAAATAGTTTAATAGTAGCGCTAGTTACCTTATTGATAACAATTCCAGTCAGTATACTTGCATCATATAGCTTATCCCGTTTTCAAATGAAGGGGAAACAAATTTTTATGTTTGCTATTTTAGCAACACAGTTTATCCCATTAATAGTAAATGTCATTCCTTTTTTCTTGATGTTTAGAGACTGGGGACTGCTTGATACAACAATCGCTCTGATTATTGTCAATCTTGGCCACACGATTCCATATGCAATTTGGTTAACAAAAGGATTTATCGATAGAATCCCTATTGATATTGAGGAAGCCGCATCAATCGATGGGGCAAGCCGTCTACAAATACTTTGGCATGTGTTATTACCACTTGCTATGCCAGGGATTATTACAGCAACCGTTTTTTGTTTCGTCATAACGTGGAATGAATTTATGTTTGCACTTGTGTTAACACAGCAAGAGGCAGTTACATTACCTGTCGCCCTTTCCTTCTTCACAGGTGAAAAAGGAGTGTTATGGAACCAAATGGCTGCAGCGGGCATCGTATTCGTATTACCTACTGTTATATTTATGTTGCTAGTACGTAAACAATTCATTCTTGGTATGACTTCAGGTGGGGTAAAGTAACCATCAAATAAAAAATAGAAAACAAGAAGATAAAAAATATAAACAAAAGAGGACGGATAATATGGCGGATGAAAAAAGAGAAAACACAAGAGTTGCAGTAAAAGAAAGAAATACAGAATTAAAATTAAATACATTAAATAAAGATCAATCAAACTTTATTTATTATGCCGATAGTGCAGATGTTAACATGATTGATTCTAACGACGATTACGACTATATCAATATTGCAGAATCCCAACAACGAAAGCAAGAAATGAAAGGATTTAATCCTGAATACAATAATATCGTTGACTATATTGTAAAAATCACCAGACAGATTTGGAAAGAGAAGGATATTGGGCTGATCTATGATACGTACAGCACTGGCGTTGCAGTGCATAAAGGTCTAGTAAATACCCATGGTGTCAATGAAGTTATCTCTGGTACGTTGCAAACGTTACATGCATTCCCGGATCGAAAAGGATTGGGGTGGAATGTAATTTGGTCGGGTGATGATGAAAATGGCTTTTTCACATCTCATAGAGGACGCTCAGCCGCTACAAATTTAGGGGACAGTTTATATGGTCCTGCCACAGGAAAGAAAGTAATATTTAGGACGAGTGCGGATTGTCTAATCAAAAATAATAAAATTTATGAAGAATGGTTAGTTATGGATACGTATCATCTAGTTCAACAATTAGGATTGGATCCGGTTGAAGTGGCTAAAAAATTGGCTATGTCTACGCGTAAACTGGTGCCGACTATTCAATTGGGTTTACCCGAGACAGCGGAAACAGGGTTGCCGCCGAAGCTTTATAAACCATCCTCTGATGAGTTTGAAATTGGAGAGTTTATGCAGCTTGTCTTTAATCGAATTTGGATGAGACGT
Source organism: Sporosarcina sp. FSL K6-3508 (assembly GCF_038615825.1). NCBI lineage: Bacteria > Bacillati > Bacillota > Bacilli > Caryophanales > Caryophanaceae > Sporosarcina > Sporosarcina sp. FSL K6-3508. The sequence goes on from NZ_CP152016.1 coordinate 941,016, forward strand.
TCTTTTAATTACGTTAAAGAGTATTATGAAGAAAATGCAGTCGTACATTTTGTTTGTAATAGAGATATTGTTGGAGTAAATGAAATTCAAGGAATGTTCATTAGTTTATTTGCTTCTGTTCCAAATGGAAAGGTAATTATTGAACGGATTACTTGTAATAAAAGAGAAACAGAAAATGATTGGGATGTAGCTGTTCGTTGGAGAATCCAAGGTGTCCATGAAGGTACTGGATATTTCGGTTCGCCAAGTGGCAAAGGGATTGATATTTCTGGAATAAGCCATTATAAAGTGCGAAATAAAAAAATTGTAGATGAATGTTTACTTTTTGATGGAATCGAAGTTTTGCGTCAAATTTATACTCCTAGCGATCATGAACTAGATGAAGAGGGTCAAGCATTATTTAATGGTATTGAAGACGGGAATTTTCCAGGAGTCTCTTAATAACTCCAAGGAATAACACAAATCTAAAAAATGATGGCCAGTAATAAACTCGAAACATAGAGAGAAGTTAATTTATCTCATGAAATGCTTTTATTTTTCACTGATTTCAAATACAAAGATACATTTTATGGAGGAGGCCCTATATTGGAATACTTAAAAAAAGAGAGCATTCTTGGTAACAAATCTCATAATGACGTTGAGAACACCGTGAAAACGATTATAGAAAATGTTAAAAAGAAAGGCGATAGTGCTGTTCAAGAGTATGAAAGAAAATTTGGTAATTCAGATCGTCATGTGCGGGTGGGTGATAAGGAGATTGAAGATTGTCATAATATACTTCCCAAAGACACAAAGCTTCTGATTGACCGAATTGTTGATAGAGTATCTGAGTTTGCAAAGGCCCAGATGGAATGTATATCACCTTTCGAAAAAGATTTTGGAGAAGGTATTAGAATGGGACATAGGGTGGTACCCATTGAAAACGTTGGTGCGTATATTCCAGGCGGAAGGTTCCCATTGCTATCCTCTGGACCTATGGTTGTTGCTCCTGCAAAGGTTGCCGGTGCAAAAAGAATAATAGCATGCAGCCCAGCTAACTACCAAGGGGGAATTCATCCGGCTGTATTATATGGATTGGTGCGTTCAGGTGCAACAGACATTTTTGCGATTGGAGGAGCACAAGCTATTGCGGCAATGGCTTATGGAACAGAATCCGTACCGGAAGTAGACATAATTTCTGGTCCCGGAAATATGTTTGTGGCAGAAGCGAAACGTCAAGTTTTTGGAAAGGTTGGAATTGACCTTATTGCAGGGCCGAGCGAAGTAATGGTATTAGCGGATGAGTATGCTTCGCCAAATAAAATTGCGGCGGATTTACTCGCACAGGCAGAACATGATCCTTACGCTCGTGCAATTCTCGTGACAACATCACGTGAAATCGCCACTTCAACATTAAAAGAAATTGAGAACATTTTATTGACATTCTCTGCAGCATCACCAGCACATGAATCATGGGAAAGTAGAGGAGAAATAATATATGTAGAATCGTTACAAGAAGGTTTAAGTATTTGTAACGATTATGCAATCGAGCATTTACATTTACATGTCAGAAATAGTAAAGAATTAACTTCAAAACTCTATAATTATGGCTCATTGTTTATTGGCGAGGACAGTTCTGTTGTGTTCTCAGATAAAGTTTCTGGAACGAATCATACACTTCCTACTCAAAAAGCAGCGAGGTATACAGGAGGTTTATGGGTTGGGAGTTACCTAAAAATATTAACACATCAGGAGATAACTGGTCCTGGGGTTCAATATTTGGCTTCTCATGCAGAGCAACAATCAGATATCGAGGGGTTAGAGGGTCACAAATTATCGGCGACAGTTAGAATGGGTTGATGACAAGATAGTGACTCATAGCTAAAGCAAGTGCTTGGCTTGTAGGTATATGGGACTCATTAATGTTCGCTATCTTCCTATACATCATTTTTCCTCTAGTGAATTTTTCTTTCAGTTAGTTGGGCCAATACATCGAACCATTTACCCCGTGGCTAATATGTTATATCTGAAGCTTTTAGTTAATGGAGGGGGAAAGGTCAGAAAACCCCCATATCAGTCAACCAAATGAAATTTAAAAAATATCTATTACTTAGATAAAAAGAAAGACGCTGACGGAATTCAATCTGTCAGCGTTTAATTTTTATGTTCATCTCACAATAGCTTCCTGAATACTTCTTTAATCACTGGTACCTATAAAAGTCAGACGCCATTCCGAATATATAACCCGGAATGCCAAAAGCTTTTCTTATAAAATGACTGTTTGAAAAGCTAGGTGAAAATGACTTCTCGGGCAGCCAATAATTAATAAAGAATATCAAATTTTGGCGTGCCTATGCATCATACAACTTAGAGATAACTTTAAATTCCATACGTATTGACAAAGGTACCTGTTAACATACAATGTGATTGATTCATTCAAAAAAACTCCTTCGACTGCGAAAATACTTTTTTCTGGTAATGGTTGGTGCGAAGGTACTGAACACTATCTTCTGCAATTATATAAGCCTGCCGTGTGTATAAGTACAAAGTGTACATGACTTTATTTTTGTCGACAATTTTTACAGACAGTTAAAGTTTGAGCAGATTCAGTTTTAATAGAATACAACAGCTTTATTCGTTTACGTCCACAAACTGGGCAGTTTCCACGCGAATTGGACGGCAGCCTTTTTAAAGTTTTCCCCCGGTTTCTTTTCGCCATTGCTAATCACCTCTATAGTAAGGATTTATCTATCTCTGTAGTAGATGATGATAAGGAGAAAATGTTGACGATAGAAAGAGAAAATCGTCAACATTCTTATTGGATTCTGAATGTGATCGGGGTTTTTTGTCTCTAAACAAGAAAAACGTCTACAGAATAGCACTTCATTGTGCTTCGTAGACGTTTTTTATTTATTTTCTTGTCCAAGTCGATTGAACTGGGACGTTGGCATCCAACAACAGATTCATGACTGGACATCTTTTTTCGACAGCCTGTTTCAATAGTTCGATCCGTTCCTCAGTCTCTTCCGTTGTCAATACCACATCAAACTGGACAGATTGGAAGTGTGGAGAGACACCTTCGACCCCTGCTAATCCTTGAAGATCTAGTTCACCTGAATTGGAAAATTCAGCAGCTTCGTATGAAAATTTCTGTTCCTTAGCAATGAGGGCGATCATGACAGATGTACAGCTGCTAAGACCGGCTAACACAAGTTCTACTGGATTCGGCCCTTCGTTCTTTCCTCCGAGGTTCTCAGGTTCGTCTACAATAAACGGTTCAAATGATCGGATGTCAATCTCAGTTTGTACTCCGCCTGTCCACTTCCCGCTTGTTTCCACTTGAATAAGTTGTTTTGTTGTCATGGGAATCACTCCTGTAAAGTATAGTAAGTTAATTGGTTTTATAAACTATAAACTATATTTTTAGAAAAATCAAGTCGCTTTAAAACTTCGAGCTTTTCACTCAGTTGAAAATTGAACTAGGCTAAAATATTTCTTTACGGCGTCTGAACCCAGTAGGCCACGTCATTGATAGCTGCATCCAATAGTTAAGTAACTTTGTCCTATTCGACCTATATGCATCATACATTTGTATGAATAACAGGAGGGGGAGCGGATGGGTTGGCGAAAATTAAAAGAAATTTAGACTTAGTGTGTTCATCGCTTGGAATAGTTTTAACATTTCTTTTGATTATGACAGCTGATAAACTACTTGATCCAATAAAAGGAAGACAGGATTATCATCTTAAAGGAGAAAAGTTCAGTGGGTTCTTCAGGAAAATGGGAAATGAAATTTCGGAAATCTGTGGATTACCTGCCACTGCCCCAGTTGAAAATACGTATAATGTTTTTAGTAATCTAATGATACCGTTATTATTAGTATGTATCTCTTTAGCAATTGCTTGTTTTGCATTTGGTTATCTTCTGAAAACAATGATATATTCGGATGATGTGTGGATTAATAAGGTCTTAAGTGGTATGTTGGGGGTATTATATCTTGGCATGATTTTACTAACTGCCCGTATTGCATGGTTTCTTTTCGTGCTTAATTTAAAAGTGTTCATAGGTTAGACAGTATGAAATCCTGAGTATGTAAAAACGGCTATAAATTGCATACCTTATTTCTTTTACCTAACACTTATAGCCGCTTGTAAAACCAATTTGAGTGTTGTGATTGCGAGAAGTTTTTATGAATAATATAAAAATTGTATCCGACTTGGAGAAGTGTCGAAATTGAGTGGGCGGCCAAGTGTTTTTAGACATTTAGTTTCCAAGCAATTACTACTTTTGGTTACCTCATGACAAACAAGCCATCGCATAATATTCTAAACATCACCCGATCAATATCCCCACGTAAATGGAAATAGAAGCTTTATTTGTATCTTTAAAATATGTATTTACTGATATCAATAGATATGCAATGCTGCTATGTGGGTATCTATCATCAAGAAAAATAATTTATATTGTGAAGGTCTTTCGCCAAAGTAAGGATTTGGTGAAAGACCTTTTTGTCATTTAGTAGTTAAATATTCTTATTAATTTCAACTTCTTCGTTTCGGGTAAAAGTACTTAATCTCTAAATAATATATGTGAATTTTTGATTAGAAATCTATGGCAGCAGTCAAAATATATGAAGAGTAGGGTGTTTTTACTATTTTTCAAATAGTTAGATAACTATATTGACAAATAGTCTCTATTTATTTAGTATACATATAAATTGGTTATAACCAGTTGAAGGGGAAGATAAATGGACAAAATGATGTAGCAAAAGAAATATTGTCGTTGAGAGCATGTACTATGGCGAATTGTGTTTAAAGAAAGAAATGGCTCTTTGTGAAATAAGAGAGGGAGGTCTAATCAGTAGAGTTTGAACAACTAAAAATGTTTACGGTTTATTACTTTTATTAGAGGAGGAATGGTACGTATGAAGAAGAAACTTATTGTGAAAAGTATTTTATCTATGCTTTTGATTTCGCCGTTAGTTGTTGGCCATGTTCACGCGGAGATATTGGATAAAGAACCTAATGTCCATAGACAATGGAAGTTAAAATACCAAGAGAACTTTAATAAAAAATTACCAACAGAAGAAACAAATTGGATTCTTGATAGCTATGGAGATGACAGCCCTTGGCATGTAGATCATCTTGACGACGATGGTGACTTTTTCAAAATCCAAGGAGGAGATGATTTTTTAAAGCAGCTTAATAGTTTTGATTTGTTACGAAAACAGATGAAGTTTGGAAAAGATGGCTGGCTGACTGCAGAGTTTGCGGTTAGGGACTATGATAAAAATGGGTTACCAGACACAGAAGCATTATTAGAAAATGTTCAATTGAAGAATGGAGGACAGGCTGCGAAGCTATCGACTAGCTTTGATTCAGGTTTAATCATTCGGTCCACAGAAGCTTTACCATCTGAATATAGAGTGGAATATGTGTTGAAAAATATAGACTTTGGTGGAAAAAGGAATGATAGCTTTCATTACGATAATAAGTTTAATGGCTATACAATGGATCAGCGTAAATCAAATCACCCATGGAAAAGAAACGGTGAATTTACTGGGGACTCCAATCATACGAATAAGAATTTCGGAGATGTAACGAATGAAAACGGTTACTATTTCTTATCCATTATGGACTATGAAAAACCTGCGCCCCATAACAATGTTTTTATCCATAATCATAGGAAAATAGGTATGGATGCGTACAACACTGATGCGACGTGGGCAAATTCATATGCAACTTGTAATCCTTCTACTGGGGAGTTATATAAGCAACTCAGTGACAAAAGTTCAAATAACGCGATAAATGGTATTTTCTTTGCAGGAGATACATTTAGAGATAAATCGATGGCTTATAATTCTTTTTTATTTGAAACTGAATGTGGATCCCTATCTGACACAGATACAGAGTATTCCATTATTTCTAATGCTGAAATTCAGCCTGAATTAATGCCTGATGAGGATTATAAATTTGCTATCGAGCGTAATAAAACAGGTTATGTAATGGAAATGACCGGGAACTTTAAATATATTGGGAAAAAAACGTTGCGATATGAAAGGGAATTTATTCAAGATGGCAGACCAATTTGGCATTATAATAACACTCCAGAAGAATATGATGGTCAGTATAATTCCACACTCACTTTTACTGGTCCACATGGCAGTTACTCTGTAGAACAATGGCCTGAAGGCTCTGCATACCCTGATAATTTCGTCATTGGAATCCCGCATATCAATTATTACGAAGGGTCGGCAGTTATCGATGACATAAAACTTTTCGTCCCACGGAACAACTCTTGGTAATATTTATTTGTCAAATCAGTATGGTATGTAAAATTTGACCTTATCTAAAATCAGTATTCACCTCGCCACTTTTTTTAGTGGTGGGGTGAATTTCATTTGTTTTACATTCTGGCAAGGGAAGAGACTTTGGTTAAATAGAAATAATATTTCCTTAGGTTTTCAAAGATTTTAAATGGAGTAAGTTGCACAGTCGCTATAAAAACTAAGTAAATGTATATTTTACTCTAGTATTTTTGTGTATTTTTTACTAAAACCCTTTACATTCTCAGAATACTTTGTTAGTATAAAAAATATACAAGTGGTTATAACCAGGTAGTTGCACGTAACTATCTGAGTTTTAAGTGTCATATAGTTAGGGGGTGCAAAAACTATGGATAAGAGTAGTAAGGTACCACTTTATTTGCAACTGATGGAGGTACTAATCAAGAAGATTGAAGGAAAAGAGTATGCTGAGCATGAGCAACTACCATCCGAACGCGATCTTTGTGAAATATATAAATTAAGCCGGATAACAGTAAGGCAAGCACTTCAGGATTTAGAACGCGAAGGATATATTTATAAATTGCATGGGGTGGGTACCTTTGTAGCCTCAAAATCATATAATCAAAACTTAGTTAAATTATATAGCTTTACTAATGAAATGGAGAAGTTAGGAAAGAAGCCTACGACAGAAGTATTATCTTTCAATGTGATCGCGATTGATGATCGATTAGCCAAAAAAATGAACTTATATACATTAGAAGAAGTCTATAAAATTGTACGATTGCGATTTGCGGATGGTAAACCACTAATGTTTGAAACTTCTTATTTACCTAAAAAAACATTTCCAAATTTAACTGAAAAAGACTTAAATGAAAGACCGATGTATGAGGTGTTTCATCAGGACTATCAAATTGGTGTTACAAAGGCAACGGAACGACTGTCGGCTACACTTATACAAGAGCAAGAGGCCCAATATTTAAATGTTAAAAGTAATCAACCTGGAATGTTAATTAAGCGTTATGCATATCATCAGGATCAATTGATTGAGTATACTATCAGTGTAGCACTTGGAGATAAGTTCTCGTATACCGTCGAATTAACGTAAAGAAAAGTCTAATACATGCTATCTAAGTAGTTTTATATTAGATTTTTCATCTAACTGGTTATGACAACATAACCAATAAGGAATATAATTATCTAATTGATAAAAGTGGAGGTTTAACATGTTCAACTTAAATCAAGAAAATTTAATAGAAATGAAAGCGCTTCAAACCGCCGGTGAAATTTACCAGCAACCAACTGTCTGGGATGAGTTGATTTCTTCACTAGCTCAGAAAAAAGCTGTTACTCAAAATTTTATACAATCGATTTGTCGTAAACATGAGTTGGTAAGAGTTATTTTTACAGGTGCAGGTACATCTGCGTTCGCGGGGGATACAATTGTCCCTATATTGCGTAAACAAAATCAAGAAAATAAGTGTTTGCAATTCGAATCCATCCCTACAACCGATATCGTTTCAAATCCAAAGGAATATTTGATTCGTCATGTTCCTACAATTATGGTATCTTTCGCTAGATCAGGGAATAGCCCAGAAAGCGTTGCAGCTGTCTCTTTAGGGAGAGAAATTATTAAGGATTTTTACCAAGTCGTTGTAACTTGCAATAAGGAAGGGAAGCTTGCAAATAATATTATAGATGATGAAAATAGCATGACAATTCTGACGCCTGAAAAAGCAAATGATCAAGCGATGGCTATGACTAGTAGTTTCACAAGTATGCTAATTGCCGCGTATACGGTTTTTGCAGATGACGAAATGATAGTGAATAATATGAAGGCGGTTATTGAAAGCGGTAAACGTTTAGTCGAAACCGTATCTGATCAAGTGGATGAGATTTTGAAATTTAATTTTGAGCGTATTATTTATTTAGGATCTGGAATTTTAGGACAGCTTTCACATGAAGCCGCTCTAAAAATGTTGGAACTATCAGCGGGTCAAGTAGTGGCGATGCATGAATCTTCATTAGGTTTTCGACATGGACCTAAGTCGATCTTAAATGATAAAACGGTAGTTGTTCTTTTTGTCTCACAGGATTCTCATACAAGAAAGTATGATCTGGATATCTTGCGTGAAATAGCTTCAGACCAATCTGAATTAAAGATTGTTGTATTAACAGATAAACGTGATGCTGTAGTCGAAGAACTTGCGGATTGGATAATCCCCGTTAGTTCAGAGAATTTGGAGTTATCCAGTGACTTTGATCTAGCTTTGCTATATGTAATCTTTGCTCAAGTCTTTGCAATGAAAAAGTCTCTGCAACTTGGCATCACACCAGATAATCCAAGTCCCGAAGGTCGAATCAACCGGGTAGTTGAGGGCGTTACCATTTATAACTATATCAACTAAAAAGGAATGTTATTATGCTGAAAAATATACTAACTAAAGAAACGGTTGTTGTAGAAGAAGCATGTGATACATGGCAAAATGCGGTACAAAAAGGCGGAATATTATTAAAAAGAACAGGGGCTATTGAGGATGGTTATATTACAGCGATGGCAGAGTCCGTTGAGAAGAACGGTCCGTATATGGTCATTGCCCCAGGAATTGCCTTGCTTCATGCAAGGCCAGAAGATGGTGTAAATGAAGCGTGTATGAGTTTACAAATCCTAAAAACTGGTGTGCCTTTTGGTCATGAAGAAAGAGATCCGGTAACTTTAGTTTTTGCATTTGGTGCAGTGGATGCACAATCTCACTTACAAGCATTACAGCAATTAATGGAATTATTTAATGATGAGGATAGATTAACTAAGCTTAGAAACTCTCAGAGTGTAGAAGAAGCATTAATACTTCTAAATGAATTATAAACTAGTGAAAAGGGTGAAGATTATATGATGGCATTAAATTATATTGAGCAAATAGAGGAGATTATTAAAAAAGTGAAGGCTACCCAAATGGATGCAATTCATGAAGCTTCTTCGTTAATCAAAGAGGCAGTCAAAAACGAACGATTGGTTCATGTTTTTGGCTGTGGACATTCTCAAATGTATGCAGAAGAAATTTTTTACAGAGCCGGTGGGTTAGTGGCTGTCAATCCGATACTTGAGCCTGCTTTATCTTTAAGACCTGAAGCTACAAAAAGTACCTGGTTTGAAAGGTTAGATGGCTATGCGAAAAAAATTCTTGATAGTGAAGAAGTAGAAAAAGGAGACGTCATCATTATAGCTTCGACGTCGGGAAGAAACTCAGTCCCAATTGAAATGGCATTAGAAGCAAAGGAAAAGGGATTAAAGGTGATTGCGTTAACATCAACTGAATTTACTAACGACGTTACATCTAGACATGTATCTGGGAAAAAATTAATCGATATTGCGGATGTCGTTCTGGATAATTGTGGAGTTAGTGGAGATGCAGTAATTGAAGTAGAGGGGTTTGCAACAAAGTTTGGTCCTACATCTTCTATTATAGGATTTATGATTTTGCAAAGCATCATCGCACAAACCATTAGCGATCTAGTAAAGGAAGGAACTGAGCCGAGTGTATGGGTGAGTTCTAATTTAGATAAAGGTGACGACATTAACAAAGGACATATAAAAAATTACAAAAATCGAGTTAAATGTTTATAAAATAAAAAAAGAGGAGAATTCGTATGAAAATTTATACAGTTTGTGGAATGGGTTTTGGAACTAGTCTAATGGTGAAGATGACAATTGATGATGTTTTAAAAGAGATTGGTAAAGAAGCAAATGTTGAGGCAATTGATATGGGTTCAGCGAAAGGTCTGAGTGCAGATTTATTTGTTACTTCTAACGATATGCAAGGCTCGTTTCCAAGTGTTGATGCTCCAGTAATTTATTTGAAGAACATGGTAGATAAAGCAGAAATTCAAGACAAGATTAAAAACTTTTTTGAAACGGAATAAGAAGGATCGTGTTGGCGGAAAGGATAGAAGAACGGCTATAAAGGAAATGGGGGGATACACGTGCTTGAATTCATAATTCAATTATTGACAACACCAGCCATCATGCTCGGGCTAGTAGCCTTAATAGGTCTATTAATTCAACGTAAGGCATTTAGTGAAGTTGTTAAAGGAACTTTCAAAACTATTTTAGGTATACTCATTTTAAGCGCTGGGGCGGCTATTATTGTTCAATATATTACGCCGTTCAGTGAAATGTTTACACAAGCTTTTAAATTGACGGGAGTTGTACCGTTTGATGAAGCAGTAATAGGTGCTCTATCAGAAAGCGTTACTGAAATAGCTCGAAATACATCATTGATATTAGCATTTGGGTTCATTGTAAATATCATTCTAGCAAGGTTTTCACCATTTAAGTATATCTATTTGACAGGGCATATGCTTTGGATTATGTCAGGAGCTTTAGCTTGGGCTTTTTATGATCTAGGGTATTCTACTACGGAAGCAGTATTATGGGGTTCTTTAATTCAAGGACTAGTTTTAGTTCTATTTCCGGCTTTAGCTCAGCCGGTTATGAGGAAAATTACTGGTAATGATGAAATTGCGTATGGACATTTAACGACAAGTGGTGTTGTTTTATCAGCTTATATTGGGAAACTATTTGGAGATGCTTCGAAAGATTCTGAGGAAGTTAAAATGCCTAAAGGTCTGGAGATGTTTAAAGACACGGCAATTTCAATTTCAACAGTCATGTTAATTTTGTATTTAGTCACAACTCTTGTGGCGGGACCTAAGTTTGTCAGTACATTAAGTGGGGAGCAGAATTGGCTAGTGTTTTCCATCGTTCAGGCTTTTGGTTTTACTGCTGGAGTTCTCGTTTTACTTCAGGGGGTAAGAATGTTTTTGGGCGAAATTGTTCCAGCATTCCGTGGTGTTGCGGTTAAATTGGTTCCAGGCGCAAAACCAGCACTCGATGTGCCTGTAATTTTTGGGTTTGCTCCAACTGCTTTAATGATCGGTTTTGTTTTCTCCGTAATTGGTATGATTATTGGAATGTTTGTCTCCAAAACATTTGGTACGGTTATTCCCCTACCTTCTATAATAGGGGGATTCTTTACAGGGGGAGCAGCTGGTATATTCGGAAATGCCCTAGGAGGAAGACGCGGCGCTATGATTTCAGGCGTAGTATATGGTTTAATTTTAACTATACCTGTTGCTTTATTCTATCCATTATTTGGACTAGAAGTATATGGCGTCTCGGGTATTGCACTCTTAGTACCAGATGCGATTATAGTACTTACCTTGCTAAAGGTATTCTCAAGTCTGAATATCATACCTGTCGTTGTAATCCTATCTATTATAGGTGTGCTAGCAACAGGATTTATTAAGAGAAAAAAGAAAACAGAAAATGAAGAGAAAAAAGAAGAGAAGTTTGCCTAGTGAGTGTGCAAATGTTAGCTGACTTAGGGTTGGCATGTCTGAATTATTAGTTTATAAGTGTGGGATAATTGATTTTTTAAAAAGGAAGCAAAAAAATGACATATTATATTTACGCTGATCGATTTCTACTTAAAAACGAAACGAAAAAAAAGGGTTATTTAAAAGTAGAGAATGGAGTTTTCGGTAAATTCAGCAATGAAGCCCCCGAAAACGTTGAGGTAAAGGATTGGTCAGGGTTCACCATAGCTCCTGGCTTGTTCGATACCCATATTCATGGAATCAAGGGATATGACGTCATGGACGGGACAACAGAAGCAATCCAAGAAATTTCGAAAGCGATCGTTCAACTTGGCGTCACCCGTTTCCTACCAACCACTTTAACTTCATCCAATGAAGCATTAGAACAAGCAATCAACGCTATTGTTCGTGCAACGAACAGCGGGCTATCAGGGGCCCAGTCAGAAGGCATATTTTTAGAAGGTCCTTACTTCACTGAAAAACATAAAGGTGCACAAAATCCTGGCTATTTTAAGAACCCTGACGTAACTGAATTTAAAAGATGGCAAGATCTTGCAGACGGAAGTATTGTGAAAATTGCGTTAGCCCCAGAACGGGATCGTGCAATGGATTTTATTAGAGAAGTTCATGGACAGGTATTGGTTAGCATTGCGCATACAGAAGCAGATTTTGATTGCTGTCTGCAAGCAGTAGATAACGGCGCCCGTAACTATGTTCATCTGTTCAATGGGATGTCGGGTCTACATCATCGTGAGCCTGGTGCGGTCGGTGCCGCTTTAACGGATTCACGTGCCTATGCAGAATTAATTTGCGATGGCTATCATGTACATCCAGTTATTGCAGCCATGGCGTTGGAGAAAAAACAAGAAAAACTAGTGTTGATTACGGACTGTATGCGTGCTGGATTAATGCCAGATGAACAATATTATTTAGGGGAATTTCCGGTGAACATTGCAAATGGCATTGCTCGTACGGAAACAGGCTCCCTTGCCGGAAGTACGTTGAAACTGATTGATGGAGTTCGAAACTTACAAAATTGGAGTAATCGTCCTTTACATGAAATATGGCATCGAGGTTCTTTGTCACCTGCAGCTAGTATAGGAAAAGCAGACAAGTTCGGAAGCATCGAAAAAGGGAAAGTTGCAGACTACGTAGTGCTTGGTCAGGATTTGACGGTTATGGCAACAGCGATAGATGGGGTAGTGAACTACGTGAGGGATGATTTCACAAAATGATCCTGCATACGAAAAATCGGTAATTAGGAGGAAACAGTATGACGCATTTACGAAACACAAAGGATATGTTGATTAAAGCCAGAAGAGAAGGATATGCGGTCCCAGCATTCAACATTCATAACCTGGAAACTATACAAACTGTAATCGAGGCTGCAGTTGAAATGAAATCTCCAGTTATTTTGGCTGCGACGCCTGGAACGATGAACTATGCGGGGCGTGCTTATATTCAAGCAATTGCCGAAGTAGCTGCTCAAGAGAATGAAATTCCGATCGCTTTGCATCTAGACCATCATGAAACACTTGAATCTATTGAAGAATCGCTAAAATTAGGAACGAAATCTGTAATGATTGATGGTTCACACAATTCATTTGAAGAAAATATAGAACTAACAAAAACAGTAGTTGAATTGGCACATTCATATGGAGCAACTGTTGAAGCAGAACTAGGCAAACTGGTCGGTCAAGAAGATGATTTAATTGTAGAAGCGAAAGATGCCGCTTATACGGATCCTGAAACCGTAGTAGAATTTGTAGAACGTACTGGAGTAGATACATTGGCCGTTGCAATCGGAACGGGGCACGGTGTGTACGAAACAAAGCCGGAATTAGACTTCGAACGCTTAGAAACAATAAAAAACTTAATCGGTATTCCGATTATTTTGCACGGTGCATCTGGTATCTCTAAAGAAGATGTTCAAAAATGTATTGCACTTGGCTGTGCGAAAGTGAATATTTCTACAGAATTGAAAATACCTTTCTCTACAGCACTTCGCCAATTTTTGATTGAACATCCGAATGAATCGGATACGAGAAAGTATATGGGACCTGCAAAGGAAAAAATGAAAGAAGCTGCCATCAGCAAAATTTTAATTTGTATGAGTGATGGAAAAGCATAATCACTCGCAGTTATAAGTACAAATTGACCAAGAAAGGGTGCAGCTAAATGATACTTACTGTAACCTTGAATCCTTCTGTTGATATAAGCTACAAACTTGAAGATTTTAAGTTGGACGCAGTAAATCGTGTTGGAAACATATCAAAGACAGCGGGCGGAAAAGGATTAAATGTTTCTAGAGTTTTAGTTCAATTAGAAGAAGAGGTTGCGGCTACTGGATTTCTAGGCGGAAGTCTAGGAGGCTTTATCCGTGAACAAATTAATAATCTTTCAATAGGAGATTGTTTTATAGATATCATAGAAGAAACTAGGAATTGTATTGCTGTTATCCATAATGAAAAACAGACAGAAATTCTAGAAAATGGTCCACGGATTAGTAAAAAGGAAGCCAAAGAATTTTTGGAGCAGTTTCAGTCCTTTGTCAATAAAGTAGATATCATTACGATCTCAGGCAGTTTGCCAAGAGGCTTAGAAGCGAACTATTATGGAGAGTTGCTAAAGATTGCTCATGAAAATCAATCGTTCGTATTGTTAGATACAAGTGGAGAGGCGCTCAAATATTCTTTGGAAGGCAACTACAAACCCTTTTTGATAAAACCCAACCAAGAAGAGTTGGAAGAGTTAATAAATCGGAAAATTAATACGGAAACAGACACGATTCAAGCGTTGCAGCATCCGATCCTAAACGGTATAACATGGGTGGTCGTTACTTTAGGTGGTCAGGGCGCATTAGTTCGCTATGAAGAAAAAGTGTACCGTGTGCAAATTCCTGAAGTGAAAGTGATAAACCCTGTAGGATCAGGTGATTCTGTCATTGCAGGGTTCGCAGCAGGTTTCTCACGTAAACTGCCTCCACAAGAAGTAATTAAATATGGAATCGCGATGGGAGTTCTAAATGCAATGCAGGAAAAGACAGGTTCTATTGATACCGAACTTGTAAACAGGTGTATTGGTGAGATAAAGGTAGAAATGTTTAATTGAATCCCATGATCGAACTTTCTATCAGTTAAAGTAGGCTAGGAAGTATTCGAATTAATCTATAAAGGAGATTGAACAATATGATTGAAAAAAACTTTAACGTAATCGATGAGGCAGGCGTTCATGCACGTCCTGCATCTGTATTAGTTAACGTGGCGAATGATTATAAATCAGAAATAAAAATAATTTATAAAGAGAAAACTGCAAATTTAAAATCCATTTTGGGTGTGATGGCTCTTGGAATTCCATTTGGTGAGGGATTTACAATTACGGCGGAAGGAACGGATGAAGTAGAAGCAGTAAAAGAACTAGAAGAAACGTTGAAAACCGAAAGATTGGTTAACGCATGAACTTACAAGGAATCGCTGCATCGAGCGGCATTGCCATTGCAAAGGCTTATCTTCTAGTCGAGCCAGACTTGTCTTTCGATAAAAGAACGATTGAGGACAGCGAAAAAGAAATCGAGCGTTTCCAGTCTGCAATGTCTATCGCCAAAAGTGAATTAAAAGATATTCGCGTAGCTGCTGAGAAAGAGTTTGGAGCAGCAGAGGCAGCAATATTCGATGCACACATCTTAGTGCTGGAGGATCCAGAGTTAATAACACCTATTGAAGAAAAAATTAACATAGAAAGAGTAAATGCAGAATATGCACTTAAAGAGTCAACAGATATGTTTATTGGGATGTTTGAGGCAATGGACAATGAATATATGCAAGAACGAGCAGGGGATATCCGAGATGTAACGAAACGAATTTTGTCTCATTTACTAGGTGTTAAAGTTGTAAATCCAAGTGCCATTTCTGAAGAAGTTATAATTATAGCGGAAGACTTAACTCCTTCAGACACAGCTCAATTAAATCGTATGTATGTTAAAGGTTTTGCAACGAACATAGGTGGGAGGACATCCCATTCCGCAATTATGGCCCGTTCATTGGAAATACCAGCGGTTGTAGGAACCAAAGAGTTAACACAGCATATCAAAGATGGTGATATGGTCATTGTAGATGGGTTAAATGGAATTGTGCATATTAATCCTACTTCTGAGCAAATAGCGATACATGAAAACGAACAACAAAAATACAAGGAACAAAAAGCAGAATGGGCGAAGTTGATAAATGAAAAAACGACTACTTCGGATAACCACTATGTAGAGTTAGCGGCAAACATCGGTAGCCCAGAAGATGTAGCCAGTGTTTTTTCGAATGGCGGAGAAGGTATCGGTTTATATCGAACGGAATTTTTGTATATGGGTAAAGATCGATTGCCTACCGAGCAAGAACAGTTTGAAGCATATAAAATTGTTCTTCAAAAAATGGGGAGTAAACCGGTTGTTGTGCGGACATTAGACATTGGCGGGGATAAAGAACTTTCATATTTAAATCTACCTAAAGAATTGAATCCATTTTTGGGATCCCGAGCAATACGTTTATGTTTGGAAGAACAGCACATTTTCCGAACCCAGTTAAGAGCTCTTTTACGAGCAAGTACATTCGGGAATTTGAAAATTATGTTTCCAATGATTGCAACGCTAGATGAATTCCGCCAAGCTAAAGGCATGTTGGAAGAAGAGAAAAAAATACTCTTAGAAAATGGCACAATAGTTGCAGATGGGATTAAAATCGGCATCATGGTAGAGATTCCTTCAACTGCTCTACTAGCGGATCAGTTTGCAAAAGAAGTGGATTTCTTCAGTATAGGAACAAATGATTTAATTCAATATACGATGGCGGCAGATCGTATGAATGAACGTGTTTCCTACTTGTATCAACCATACAATCCAGCAATTCTGCGGCTTGTTAAGATGGTGATTGATGCGTCACATCGTGAAGGGAAATGGACAGGGATGTGCGGAGAAATGGCCGGAGACGAAATTGCAATTCCAATATTACTGGGTTTGGGATTGGATGAATTCTCAATGAGTGCTTCGTCGATTCTAAAAGCACGCAAGCAAATCAGCCAATTGAAACAAAGCGAGATGGTAGAACTTGCAAATGAAGCACTTAAGCTTGGTACAAATGAAGAAGTTGCCCGGACTGTCAGGATCCGCTGTAATTTATAATGTTGACGATGAACTTTTTATTTCCAAGGTGCCTATGACATTGTTTCCTGGAACAATAAACAGTGAAACTATTAAAACTGGGCATAGGCACTTTTCACATACATAACTGTATAACTTTTACCGTAAATACTGCCGCGTGCGGTATTTTTTCAGCTCTTTTTTAAAGATACTTATGAATGGACTGGCATTTCTAATTTTGTGAGCAGTCTGAACAGAAAGAGTGCGGCTAAATCAATAATCCTAACATTAAAGAAACCACTCGTGATATATCTTCTTTAGCGCAGGGTATCCCAACAATCACTACTTCTGGATTCCTCATGACAAACAAGCCATTCCATGATAACCTATATCTCAACCAATCAATCAAAATAAAGGATGATTTGTGATGGCTCCACTTATTATTTTCATATCAACTATTATTCTATCGCTCATTTTTATGATGGTAAGTGTCCGGAAATTCTATAAAAAAGAATTGAAACGCAAAGGAATTTACGACAATTTCTATTTTAAATATCAATCTGTGGAATGTCCGCACAGCAAACAAAAAAAGCTTTCTGAAACTACTTGGCTTGATCATTTTACAATGAAGCGGGAAATTGGCGGAAGTGTCCAAAGCGGGCTTGCGAAAGTCAGCATTACACGTACACAGCATCGCCTGTTTTGTGAAGAATGCGGAGAAAAAAGGTGGTTCGGTCAGGTGAATTCGATGAGTGAGCTTTGGCCTTTAATATTCGTTTTCTTGAAATACATGCTGGTTACACTATTGTCGCTCGTTGTTTTGGCAAATATTTTTGTGAAAGTTGGTGCTTGGTGGTTTTAGTGTTCGAATAGCGCTTGTTTTCACTTCATAACTTAAATCATATAGTCGATAAATGAACTACCCTTCGTTGCTAGACACTATCTAACAACGAGGGAGCGGTGATCGAATTCACGATTAGCCCTTTCTTTATCTAACCAGCTAAGCCTCCCTTTTATTCCTTGCAAAATGCTCCCTCTCCACCAGAAAAGAAACAAATAAGCTCCCGATAATCGCCCACAAAGGCGCACTAATATTAAAGAAACTCACATCCGACATTCCGATAATCAAAGCAAAAAACGAACCCATTTGAAATTTATTTGCTGAAAAGGCTGTCTTAAGGGAAGTAATAAGAACTCCAAGCATCGCAAGGCCCGCAATCACACTGACAATTACACCAGGCATAGCAATTACCAGTGGCACGACTGCAGCTGCAAACAACCCAAAAATAGAAAATAACCCACCACTGACAACCGCTGCCGCATATCGACTCTCTTTTGTTCCGACCTCTTCGGCAGAACAAATCGCCGTCATCGGCCCAGCGATATTAATAGCATGACCACCGAAAAATGAAGCAATCAGACCAGTACTTGAACCATAAATCGCCATCGCGTTATTCGGCGGTTTATAACCTTGAGCCATTAAAACTCCTGATGCTTGAGCATTTTCCGTACAAATGATAAGCAATGCAAGAGGAACACCAATAGATAAAATGGCATCCAAACTGAACTCGGGCAGCATCAACTGTGGAAGTATGAATGAATTTTGAACAGATTGGATCTGAAATTCATTTGTCATGAGGGCCAGACAAACCGCGACGACCAATGCCACCAAAACAGGGGGAATTTTATTAAAAAGTCGAGTCGACAGTAAAAAAACTATAATAGCTGAACCTGCCAGTAAGGGCGAAAGTGTTATCGCTGTAATCATATCAGTGGCAAAACGGATCATCACGCCAACGATCATCCCCATAACAATAGGCACCGGAATCCATTTCATCACTTTGTCGATGACACCTGACGCACCGAGAAGGATTACGATAATGTGGGCAACCAGATAAGCCCCTACCGCTTCTTTTAATGTAAAATGCGTCAACGCACCGGCAACTAAAACAGCTCCAGCAATTGAATGGGCACCTACGATGGGCTGACGATATTTCAATGCTAAAATCATACCGAGCAGTCCACTGAAAAAATAAATAGCAAATATCCAACTGATCGTCTCGTTGTATGTCAAGCCGCCACCTGTTGCCCCTCCAATGACAATTAAAGCAGGGCCTGTACAGCCGAAGATCGCTGCTACTAAGCCGGAGCTTGCCGTTTTGACGTTTAAATTTTGGCGAAAGTCTTTCAAGTGTGCGGATAAAGTATCTGCTGTCACGTTGACACCCCCTGGACCTACTGTTTTATCTAATATACACCAAACAAAGTCTTTGTATTGTAAATACTTGTGAAAAACCCCTTTTTTCTTCTATTTAGAAGGGAGGGGCAGAAGGATATAATTAGTGATTATTTTTGAGGTAGTTTGTATACAGTATAAAGTAGGATAGATATTGGTTTCTGTTGCCTATACGCCACGCATTCAGAGTCGGTAGATTAGAAGTTGAAGTGGATATTTATCGATTCACCTCCCATGAAGAAATCCTAAATAAGCCTTCGCCTGATTGATCATGTAAAGGCTTTTTAAAACATAAATCGGAAAATTTTTATACTTTAAGTCAAGATATCCAGACTGATTTTCTTTTTTATCAAAGAATCAATAAAATGCGCTAACTCTTGGAAGTAATAGCTCTTATGGTCGTGAACCCTAAATAGCTATCGCGTGGAAAACCCGATAATAAAGGGAAGTATTTGGAAAGAAGAAAGCGATGATACAAACAGAGCAGGCACCTTCCTTCTAAAAATCTAAAATTCTCTGGTATACACAGTTTCCATTAATAAACGTACCATCCACGGTAGTACGCAAATCGAAAGGATCACCATTCCACACAACAAAATCTGCATCTTTTCCAACTTCAATCGATCCAACCCGATCTGCTATCCCTAAGTGCTTCGCTGCGTTCAATGTAATTGCTTGTAATGCTTTTACCTCTGCCAATCCATTTTTAACCGCCAGAATTGCACTTGTCATTAAATGTTCGATGCTTACTACAGGGTGGTCAGTCGTCAAGGAGAAAGGGACATTGGCATTGTCTAACGCAAGGACAGTTTCCCAGCTTTGTTCTGCCAGTTCGAATTTGGGCCGGCTGGACATGGTAGGGCCAACTGCTACTCGAACGTTTCTTTCTGCTAAGAGATCAATGATGAGATGTCCTTCTGTGGCGTGTTCAATCGTAACATCGATTTGAAACTCTTTTTGGAGTCTGAGTATCGTCGCGATGTCGTCCGCTCTATGTGCATGGACCCGCAGTGGAATATCGCCATGTAATACTTTTACGATATGGTTCAGCCCTAGGTTAGGCGGGCAATTTCCTTTTTGTCGATGATCATCATAATATTGTGCCTCCATTAGTTTTTCACGTAAACGGGCGGCAATCCCCATTCTTGTTTGGACGGTTTTCTGATGATGATTTTTTGGGTTTTCTCCCATGGCTGCCTTAAGTCCAGATGGATTACGGACGATGCAATCATCCACAATTGTTCCCGCTGTTTTAATGACGACCATTTCACCGCCAATAACGTTTGCGCTCCCGGGCATGACCTGGACGGTCGTGACTCCTGCTCGGCGTGCATCTTCAAACCCACTATCTTTCATTGTGATGGCATCAATCGAATTGACTTCAGGAGTAGAATCAGAACTAGATTCATTGAAATCGTGCCCAGCTTCTCCTATGCCTTGTTGGTTAATGCCGAGATGTGTGTGTACATCGATCAGACCTGGAGTAATTACTTTTCCCTTTGCGTCGATGACGTTTGTGCTTGGCTGCGTCATCTCATCTGGATTCGCAAATTTCCCTTCAGCTACTCCTATAGTTTCATAGGAAGGCGATTGACACTCCCCTTTGTATACTAGGGCATTTTTTATAAGTAGCATCATGTATTCCTCCTTTTGACTGCTAATAGATATAGCTTAAACTACTAGCAGTCAATTGAAGTTAGAAGTTATAACAAAATGTTAACGCTTACCTTTAGAATATATTCTATATTATTTAGCTTGTTCCTAAATTAAACTATAAGTAGTTAGATAATTTAAAAAAGGAGTGAGGTTACATGAAGAGGCTAGTCGGCTTGTTTGGAATTTTTTTATTGTTAATGCTAGCGGCGTGTTCTGCAAATGAGGAATCTTCGCCTAAAGATGAGGAGAAGCCAAATTCGAATGATAAGACGGAGAGCACAGGAGAGCCGATTGAAGGTGGAAAATTAACGATAGTAGATCTAAATGATGCGCAAGGGCTGGACCCGCATAGTGAAACTAACGCGCAATCGATGCATTATATTGAGAACATGTACAACACGCTTTTTAAGTACAAAGAAGGTACTTATGGTGAAATTGAAGGAGATCTGGTACAAAACTATGATATTTCAGAAGATGGAAAAATATACACGTTCACGCTTCAGGAAGGAGTCAAATTCCACAATGGTGATGATTTGACGTCTAAAGACGTGAAATATTCAATAGAGCGGATCGTGGATCAGCTCGTTCGTGCTCCTCAATTTGAAGATGTAGAGTCAATTGCAACACCAGATGACCAAACTGTGATTGTCAATTTGAAAAAGCCGGTCGCTCCATTTTTGACGTTTCTTGCGTATCCAATGAATGCAATCGTCAATCAGTCGGTCGTGGAGGAAAATGGTGGTAGCTTGGATAATGCAGATGCGGGAAGCGGTCCGTTCCAGTTGGTGCATTGGAAGAAAGACCAAGAGATGGTACTTGAAAAGTTTGCAGATTATTTTAAGGAAGGCTTACCGTATTTAGATCAAGTTACTTGGAAAGCAGTGCCAGATGAGACCTCAAGAACGACTGCAATTCGGAATAAAGAGATTGATATTATTTTACAGTTATCACCAAAAGACATTCAATTACTTTCAAAATCGGATGATCTATCAGTAGAACCTGTAACAGGAACTTATTGGGAGTATATGGGTTTGAATGTGAATGCCGGTCCGCTGAAAGAGAAAGCTGTGAGACAGGCGATCGCGACTGCAATTGATAGGGAAGTGATGAATAATTCGGTAAAGTTTGGACAAGCGACGATTTTGGCGGGTGGTCCGATACCTGAAGGTCACTGGGCAGATGCAAAGCTAGATACGTATTCGAAACCAAATATTGAAAAGGCAAAATCTTTACTGAAGGAAGCCGGATATGAAGATGGTTTTGCTATTTCATTGAAAGTCGGACAGAACAAAGCGCAAGTGGATGCAGCACAAGTGATCAAACAGCAATTGCAACCGGTTGGAATTGATGTGGAAATACTGCAACAAGAGGACAGCATCTTCTTTGATGCCCTAGGAAAGAAAGATTTTGAAATGTCCATTGTCGGTTGGGTTGGATTTGTAGATCCAGATGAATTCTTGTATAACATTTTTCATACAGACGAAGTGTGGAACCAACAAGGCTACTCTAATGCAGAAGTTGATCGTTTGTTAGAAGAGGGCAGAGAGACAGCAGATCAAGATGAACGTTTTGAAATCTATAAAGAAGCCCAGTCCATTATTGTTAAAGAGGCTCCCATGGTTTTCTTGTACGCCAATCAGCATGCATCTGCAATTCAAAAGGGAGTTCATGGATTTGACGTGAACCCAACAGTATCTACCAAATCATTAGAAAATACATGGATCGATCGCTGAGAGCTAGACAAGGGGGTGAATAAAACACACCCCTTTCTACATAAGGAGGTGTCTGTTTGTTTGTATATATCTTACGTCGCTTGCTAATCGCAGTTCCGGTACTGTTTGGAATATCAGTACTTGCCTTTTTTATGGTGAGATTAGTACCGGGTGATACAGTAACGGCTATGCTAGGAACGAATTACAATGAGGCTCAGGCAGAAATCCTACGGCAAAAGTATGGCTTGGATCAGTCAATATTTGTTCAATATGGTATCTGGATCATGAATGTCTTAAAAGGAGATCTTGGTATCTCTTCGCTTACAAATGAACCAGTTTTAGAAATACTGATCAATCGTCTTCCAATTACTTTAGAACTCACTGTAATTAGTATTCTTTTTGCTTTGTTGATTGCGATACCGTTTGGAACAATTGCGGCTTTGAAGCGAAATACACCGATCGATTATGGTGCAAGCTTCTTCGGAATGTTTGGTATTTCCGTACCTAATTTTTGGCTCGGTACATTGATGATCTTATATTTTTCACTTCATCTGAGTTGGTTGCCCTCTAGTGGTTTCGTGCCACTCTCTGAAGGAGTTTGGATGAATCTAAAGACGATGATAATGCCGGGGATTGCGTTAGGAACCTCAGTCGGAGCAGTCACGATGAGAATGACCCGTTCATCTATGTTGGAAGTGTTAGGTGAAGAATATATGAAAATGGCAAAAGCGAAAGGAGTTACGAATTCTCGTCTCATTTGGAAGCATGGATTGCGAAATGCTCTAGTTCCCGTAGTCACAGTGCTGGGAATTCAGGCGGGATATTTATTGGGTGGTTCAATCATTATTGAACAAATCTTTTCGTTGCCGGGGATCGGACAGCTGGCATTGCAGGCAATTTCAAACCGCGATTATAGTTTGTTGCAAGGAGCCATTTTATTCATAGCGAGCGCTTTTGTATTGATTAATCTAGCTGTGGATATTATTTATGCCTTGATCAATCCGAAAATCAGATACAGTTAGAGTGAGGTGGGATGACAAATGAAAGATACTTGGAAAAGGTTTAAGAAAAATCGTTTTGCGTTCGTTGGCTTCCTGCTCATAGCCCTCATTCTAATTGTAGCACTGCTGGCGAAATGGATTGTTCCTTTCGATCCGTATTACATGGATCCGAATAGTACGCTCACAGCTCCGAATAGTGAGCATTGGTTCGGGACAGATCAATTCGGACGTGATATTTTCAGTAGAATTTTATATGGAACGCAAATTTCATTGAAAGTAGGTTTAATCGCAGTCGGTTTTTCATTATTCTTTGGAACGATTATAGGAATCGTTGCAGGCTATTTTGGAGGAAAGATCGATCAAATTCTATCTAGGATAACAGATGTATTGTTTTCATTTCCGGATATTTTATTGGCTTTGGTCATTATGGCGATTTTAGGACCGAGTTTGACGAACTTGATGATTGCGATTGGAATTGTCTATACACCAATTTTTGCCCGGATTGCTCGGGGAGCGGTACTTAACATTCGGGACTCGTTATATATTGAGGCTGCACGTTCAATGGGAGTCAACTCCTTTCAAATTATGTTGCGGCATATTTTACCGAACTCATTAGCGCCGCTCATCGTACAAGTTACGCTTTCGTTTGCATTCGCAATCTTGGCGGAGGCTGCTCTAAGTTTCTTAGGGTTGGGAGTTTCGCCTGATACGCCATCTTGGGGAATTATGTTGAGTGAAGCGAAGGATTGGATGGAGATTTCTTGGTGGACTGCGATTTTCCCTGGGATTGCTATAACGCTGTCGGTGCTAAGTTTCAATATTATGGGTGATGGGTTACGTGATGCACTAGACCCAAGGCTGAAAAATGAATAAAAAAGGAGGTCAGCTACTATGCCTGATATGAAAAAAACGTTACTTGAAGTAAAATCATTGACCACGTCTTTTCGTACGGACAGAGGAGTGGTAAGGCCTGTTGACAATATCTCCTTTACAATAGAACATGGACAGATTCTGGGTATTGTCGGAGAGTCTGGATCTGGTAAAAGTATGACTTCCCAATCAATTTTACGACTAGTGGGTAGTAGAAAAAGTGAAAAATTAGCAGGTGAAGTATTATTTGAAGGGCAGAATTTGCTTGAGTTGAAAGAGAAACAGATGCAGAAAATCAGAGGAAAAGAAATCAGTTTAATTGCACAAGATCCGATGACGTCATTAAATCCTGTATATACAGTAGGAAATCAAATTGCAGAAGTACCATTTATCCATGAGAAGAGTTCTAAGAAAAGTTCTTGGGAGAAAGCCGTTGCAATGATCAAAAGAGTAGGGATTCCTTCCGCGGAAGTTCGGGCAACACAGTATCCACACGAATTCAGTGGAGGAATGAGGCAACGTGGGGTGATTGCTATGGCGCTTGCAGGTAATCCAAAGCTTCTTATTGCAGATGAGCCGACTACTGCGCTGGATGTAACAATCCAGGCTCAAATTTTGGAGTTGATTCGAGATTTGCGTGATGAAACGGGCGCTGGAATCATGTTGATCACTCATGATCTAGGAGTTGTTGCAGAAATATGTGATCAAGTAGCTGTCATGTATTCGGGCAAGATTGTAGAAAAGGCGTCTGTGGATGAATTGTTTTCAAAGCCAAAGCATCCGTATACGAAAGGATTGTTGTCTTCCCTTCCAAAACTAGGAGATAAAACACGATTAAAGTCTATACCGGGGCAGCCGCCTAATCTGCACCATTTGCCTACAGGTTGTGCATTTGCAGATCGGTGTCCATTAGTTATGGACGTATGCAAAGGGGTTCATCCTAATCTTCGAGGAGTTGGTCCTGATCATGAAGTCGCCTGTTATCTATACGGAGAGGAGGAAGGAAATGCAAATGAGTTATGAGGAGCTTGTTCGGGTAGAAAATCTGACAAAGCATTTTAGCTTAGGCGGATCATTTTTTAATAAAAATACAAACACCATCCGTGCAGTGGAAGACTTATCATTCTCTGTTTACAAGGGAGAAACACTTGGAATCGTTGGAGAATCGGGCTGTGGGAAATCGACTACTGGACGCCTTCTTCTGCGATTAATGGAGTCGACTTCGGGGTCAGTGTTTTTTGAGGGTTCTAATATCATGGATTATTCCAAGGAAGAGCTTCGCGCAAAGAGAAAAGATTTTCAGATGATTTTTCAAGATCCCTATGCCTCATTGAATCCGCGGATGACAGTTGAAGAACTGATCAGCGAGCCGCTGAGAACTTACAAAGTGAAAGATAGAAAAGAAAGGCTAGTGAAGTTAGTGGATTCAGTCGGCATTCCAAAAGACTATTTGAACCGTTACCCACATGAATTTTCCGGTGGGCAACGCCAGCGGATCGGAATCGCTCGTTCTCTCGCATTGAATCCCAAATTCATTGTCGCCGATGAACCAGTTGCTGCATTGGATGTATCGATTCAAGCACAAATTATTAATTTGATGAAAGATCTGCAAGATGAGTATGATTTGACCTATTTGTTTATTGCTCATGATTTAAGTGTAATAGAGTATATAAGTGACAGGATCGCGGTAATGTATCTTGGCAGTATCGTGGAATTAACTGCGAGTGAACGTTTATATGAGAAGCCTCTGCACCCTTATACTCAAGCTCTCATATCAGCCATCCCCATACCCGATCCATCTAATTCACGTAAAAGTATAAAATTGAACGGAGATATCCCCAGCCCGATGGATCCGCCCGTTGGGTGTAAATTTCACACGCGTTGTCCTTTGGCGAAAAATATTTGTAAACAGATAGTTCCGCAGCTTGTTGAAGCAGAACCTGAACATTTTGTTGCGTGTCACATAGTAGAGGAGAGTTTAACATGACGTATTCAATCATTGCACGATGTCCTGATACAGGTAATTTTGGAGCCGCCATTGCCTCTTGTTTTCCAGCGGTAGGCGCACATTCACCGGCAATTCAAGCAGATGTAGGAATCATCGCAACACAAGGTTGGGTGAATCCTTCACTTGGGGGAAAAGGCATGCAATTTTTGAGCGCGGGCCAAACTGCTAATGCAACCTTGAACACATTGCTTCATGGTGATCCGGGAAGGGAACTGCGTCAATTGGCCATTTTAGATCGTTTTGGAAATAGTGCAGTATATACAGGAATCGAAAATGATGAGGAAAAAGGACATATTATTGGTAATCAGTATGCTATTTTAGGTAATCTTTTAGCAAGTAAAGATGTATTAGACGGAATGGCAAATGCATTTGAACATACCGATGGAAAATTGGAAGATAAGCTGCTAGCGGCCTTGGTGAAAGGGGATCAGATGGGGGGAGACCGAAGAGGCAAGCAGTCTGCAATACTTAAGGTTGTGGCGTTAGAAGGTTATCCTTATGTAGATTTCAGGGTGGATGATGCGGAAGAGCCGGTACTTGAATTAGAACAGATATACTTGAAAAATAAGTGTGTTTTGATTGATCGATATGATGAATGGGTGGAAACGATTGAAGCTGGTATTAGACTGACATAGATCGAAAAAAGTGGGTGCTGATGTGAATAGTTATAAAACCAACGTACCTGAAAAAAGCATATACGAAGTTTTTGGCCATGTGACATCTAACATTTTTAACACGGTAGGACAAAATTGTTTTTTTAAGACGGTCCTCGAAGAGATGATCGGTTCGTTTGCACAGTTTGACACAGGATTTTTGTTTATTTTCAGTGAAAAAACGAATAAACTAATCGTGAAGTATGCGATTGGCTATGTAGAAGAGAATTATCGCAAGACGCAATTGAAACCAGGCGAAGGGATCACCGGACTGGCTTTTGAAACAAATGAACCGCAGTTTCTTACTTTTAGAGATGACATTATGAAGGCGATGAGGACAATGTCTCCTTCCAATTTATCGCATTATATTCAGTCAACCATCCGAGCAGATTACCCTCACCAAACGTTGGCGCTTCCATTAATAGACGATCAAGGAACGGTGGGAGTAGTGACGATGAACGGTCATGACTCCTCTGCACAATATACAGAAGACTTTCTAAAGAAAGTACAGATACTCGCACCTGTTATTACGATGTCGTATCGGTATCATATTTTGCAAGATAGAACGAATCATTTGGAAAAAGAACTTGCATTAACAACGAAAGCTTTACATAAAGAACACGACCAGCAACAGAAAACAGCTGATTTATATAATGAATTAACGATGTTAAGCAATCAAAAGAAAGGAATTGGAAGGATGATCACTGCGTTGCAGCGATATGTAGAGGTGCCAATCGCGCTTTATGATGGTCTCTTTAATTTGATTGCGCTACACGGCTCCGATTCGTTTCCTCTTCCTTCAGGTATGATTTCAACAAAAGAAGTCCAATATGTGATCGCGACAAAAAAATGGCAAGTATATAATAGTAAAAATGGCACGTCTATCATCATTATACCGATTGTTGGGTCTGATTCTGTAATTGGCTTCCTATTGTCCTATATACAGATTGAGGAAGTTCATCTTGTGAATCGAATGCTATTGGAATATGGCGCTTCATTGCTGTCGTTAGAAATGATCAAACAACATTCTATCAAGGAAGCACAGCAAATATTTTACGGCGAGTTGTTCGAAAAGGTTTTGTTAGGAGTTTATGATAACCAATTGGATGAACAAGCGAAGAATTTAGGTCTCTATCCGCGCGACTTCTATGTGGCGCTGATTTGTAGCGAACCAGAGCAGACAGTTTTGAAAGATTCACGATATAATCGCGAGAAATGGATGCAATGGATTGAAGAGGCTCTAGCATTTAATCATATTAAAGGAATTGTGACCGAGCGAAATAAGCAGATCATCGCGTTCATGTCTTTCCCCCAAGTGGAGGGGAAAGAGAGTGCAACCGAAAAATTAACAACGCTTTCTGGGTATTTACGTTCAATGAATTGGCCGATAATCATTGGCCTAGGACGAGTATACGATAATTTTCGTGATATTCAAAAGTCGTTTGATGATGCGGAAAAGAGTTTGATCTTACTACGAAAGAAGAAGACTGGTCGGGTTCACCTGTTTTCAGAAAGTGGTGTAAATCGGATTTTGTTAGACATGAAACACGATGAACTGGAGCTGTTTTTGGCCGACCACTTAGGTGTCTTACTGGACGAATCAAATAAAGAGTTCTTGGATACTTTACTCGTATACGTAGAAAATAATAAAGCCTTGAAACTTACAAAGGAAAAATTAATGATTCATCAAAATACGCTCTACTACAGGCTGAAACGTATTGAAACGCTTTTGGATATTCGGCTCAACGATTCAGAAAGATGGTTCGATGTTCAATTGGCTTGTAAGATTTACGAATATTTGCATTGAAAAGTCTCTGTGTAAAAGGAAATTATACTTGGTCTAATATAATGAATCAGCCCGATGATCAGCAGCTTGATAAGTTTACGGATGGCAAGTCTGACCGTAGAATATGACAAGCTGAGTTTAGTTTCAATTGTTTCACGTTTCAAGTGTGCAGCAAGATATTTCACTGAATAACAGGTGATCTCATGAGGACGGCGAGGTCTGTCTTGTGCATCGTATTCCAATGGAAATCTACATGCCTGCTTGCAACTGTGTCCCTTTCGATTTAGTTTTGGAATGTCGCTTACTGAAAAGATCATGTATCAAGTTAAAAATCCTTTTTTATATATAGAAGGGAGGAAAGGATACAAATAGAGCGGATTATTTGTATGAGAAGTAAAGGAACGCTAGGTACAGATGCGTAAGTAGAATCGAACCACCAAACCATCCACACACCGCACATTTCCGCCGCCATGATATCAGTCAAGAATGTTCACAAGCTTTCCTCAAAAAAGAACTGCCCGAAAAGTCAGGTGGAAATGACTTCTCAGGCAGCCTGTATTTAATGAAGAATATCAAAATTGGTATCCCTTACACAGTAAACCGTTCAATCGCCTCCTGCAATCGTTCACTCAAATCAGTCAAAGTTTCTGCTGCGTCCGTTACCGCTTGGATCGCGCGCAGCTGTTCTTCAGACGAAGCGCTCACTTCTTCACATGCCGCAGCAGTTTCTTGGGAAGTGGCGGTCATTGTTTGGATGGTCCACATTACTTCGTCTTTATGAGTTGCTATCTGTTCGATTTCTTTTGTGACGGTGTGGATGCTTTGTTGCATGTCGGTCATCAGTGCAGAGAGTTCTTGGAATGTCGCTTCAGTCTCTTCGACAACAATTCCTTGCTGTTTGAATGTGTCGACGGTTTCGCTTAATTGATTGGCAACCATTGTCGATTCTTCTTGCAGTTCATAGATTGTCATGCCGACGTTTTCTGTCGATTTGGCGGTTTGTTCGGCGAGAGTGCGTACTTCTTCCGCCACTACCGCGAATCCTTTTCCATGTTCTCCGGCCCGTGCTGCTTCAATGCTGGCATTTAAGGCTAATAAATTGGTTTGTTTGGAAATATTCATGATCGTTTCCATGACATTTCCGATTGCGTTTACTTTCTCGCCGAGTGTTTGCGTTTGCTGTGTCATTGTACGCAAAGTGGCGCCGGATGTTTCGAATGACTGTTTCAAAGCTGCCATCTGTTCCTGTCCGCTGGCATTTTTAATGCCTGTCTGTTCAGCAATCTGCAACATTGATGCTGCGTTATCGGTAATTTCGTTGATTTGCTGTCCGAGCAATTCAGTGCGTTCTGTGACCATTTCAGCATCTTCAGCAGATTTAGATGCTCCTTCCGCAATCTCATAAATGGCATGTGCGACTTCTGTGCTTGCCGCGCTTGTCTCTTCTGCAACGGCGCTCAAGCTTTCCGAATTGGATCGGACATCATCGGCTGAAGTGCGGACTACACGAATGATGCCGTTCATTTGATCGAGCATATGATTGAAGTCTTTGCCTAGGTTGCTGATTTCATCGGTTGCTGTCATTTCAGAACGGACGGTTAAATCGCCGGAAGATACGGAGTCCATGACGGATTTGATTTTTCCGATCGGTCTAGTTGTTCGGCTGACCGTTACAAAAAGTGCAGCAAATATGACGAACAGTGTTAGCAGGGCGAAGAGCAGCGTGGAATTTCGTAAATTGTTCGCCAAGCTGTTCAGTTCGCGTTCTTCATAGACTGCTCCTACCTTCCAGTTGACGTCAGGGAGCGTCGTGAAAATGATTCGTTTTGCCACTCCGTCTTCATCTTTATAGGTGACAATTCCGTTTTCCGATTCGTACAATTTGCCGACATATGAAAGTTGGCTCAAGTCGTTACCGGTTTCGGAAGGATATGAAATTGCTGTGCCTTTTCCGTCGAGCAAGATAGGAAACCCGTTATAGCCGATTTCCCGATTGGTGATTTCATCGGTCAACGTTCCTAATTGAATATCGAGACCTACGACACCTACTACTTTGCCGTTATCCCGAATCGCTTTTGAAACGGAGATGACAAGCTCGCCGGTTTGGTCGTCTTCATAGGGCTCAATCCACTGGATAGCGTCGGGATTCTCTATCGCGAGGCTGAACCAAGGACGAGTTTCAGGCTCATAGTCGGACAGGTCAGCATAAGGCATGATGAATGAATCGCGTGTTGTGGATGAGTAGTATGCAGCCGATGTTTCCGGATAAATGGACAGAAACTCATCTAGTTTGTCTTCCATTTCCTTACCGGCTTTTTGAGAATCTTCCGCTCTTTTGAAAAGCGCGATGGAGTCGGAGGTTGCCAGTAAATTGAGACCAGTTTCATATTTCTGCAAGAATTGATTCACCCCAAAACCCATTTCATTCACAATCGCGTCACTTGAATCCAGTGCGTCCGCTATGGAATGTTTTTTAGCTTGATTGGTCGTGAAATAAGTCATCAGCGAAATTCCGAGAATAAATAAAATCATGACAGTGAAAAGTAATTTAGTTTTAATTGATTGAAACAAGAGAGAATCAGTCCTTTCTAGGTTGCTGTCGCGTTTATAGTACTCATTACATTATCGTCAATCTGTACAAGTTATTTAGCTTAGTTTTAAGATGATATGCAAATCAAACACTATTCAGATAGGTGTATAGGGGTTCATTCGCTCGCTAATTCCATCAATCGCTGTTTCAGTTTCCGAAGAAGCCGTTCCCGGCGTTTTTTCACACCTGCGATTGAAATCCCGAAAAACTCAGCGCACTCTGTTTGTGATGTTTTTTCTACGAACAGCATGTTAAGCAACTGTCGCTCTTCCATCGTCAATGCTTTAACAACAGTACTCAAACCGGCATGTATCTCTTCTGCGTGTGTAGAGAAGGGAACCGTGCCACCTAGCAATTCTATCGTTTCTGTTTCTACCGACGTATTTACCGCGCTAAAGCGATTTTCCCGTTTTATTTCATCGAGCAAAGCTCCGTAAATTGATCGATAGGCAAATGGAGTGAAGTTTCCTTTGCTTTCATCAAACCGTTCCCACGCTTGCCATAATGCCACACGTCCAGCTTGGCGGTACTGTTCAAAATCACGATAGATATTCAACTTACGAATGACTGCCGAAATCATCGGCTCGTATTGTGCCAATACTTCTTCAAATGAATTCATGAAAGCGACCTCTTCAGGTCGTGCACGACACCTTGTATTCCCTGGGTGCATTCATCGTAGGAAGTTCGGGTTTGAAAATCGAATCGCTATTTTTCAGCTTTGTCTAAGGCAGAACTATGAAACACTGTAGAAAGATTTTAAAGGTTGCTCACAGAAACAAAAATAGTTGGGTAATTACAGAAAAAGAGGAAAAAATGACAATGTTCTCACTCTATTAACAATAAAATCAGAAAAATGGAAAAATTAGATAGACGAAAAGATTACTGTAGTATACAATAGGTGAAAAGACAGGGAGAGGATAGATCTAATTTATGTAGACGGAATTGGCGGAAGAATAAAGATTCGTTGATAGTATGTCTTTTTTGGGGGGCATAATAGGATGAAAAGGGAGATGGTGGGAATGGAAAGTAACAAAGAAACTTTGATTACACCGAGGACAAGTGGGATTTTTCCACACTACGACTCTGCAGGGAGGTTATGTGCCAAAGTGCTGATAGACGGTCAATTTGTTTCTGTAGATATGAGCCCGACAAATATGGTGGACCTAAGCTTACGCTATTTTGGCTCCAGTTTACGGGGAGCTTTCGATGGATCCAAGTCAATATTAGGAGAGAAAATCAGCATGCCGCCGGTCGTGGTCAATGAACGGTTGAAACTGTATTGGTTTCCGACCAAGTCACCTTCCAGCGATGACTGTATTTGGCTATCCCTCGGTCATATTTACAAATATGTGAAAGTGGATAAAGGGCATACAAAAGTGATCTTGACCGACGGATCTTCCGTCACGATTCCTCTTAGTCTCCATTCATTCGAAAGAAGATATCAGCGTGCAGGTATGCTGAAACTCATAATAGAGGGAAGGATACGTCAGCATGCATATTACGAACAAGTAAACGGTGTGACATACTCGATTTCAAAAGATGCCAAAAAACGAAACTTTGATGTCTCGGAAAGTTAAAGAAACCGACATAAGGAATAGCGTTCCCCATAATTGGCGGAACGCCCTTTGCAATTTTGGAAAAATTCACTTGGGGACTTTACGAAATAAGAGTGTGTGGAATAATTTAATGTACTCGCTTTAGTAATGCTTCGTGTTCAATGGAACGGCTGGAGAGGATATCGATGGTGGCGTGCTGGTTGTCTTGTCTGTCAATTGTTTGACGCGTTCATTCGTTTCTAGGACAGCCTGCTTGATCTTGGCTTGTTCGTCTTTAAGGAATTGAATATCTTGCTTCATTCCAGACATCTCTTGTTTAATTCCGCTGATTTCCGAAAGGATTTCTCGTAGTAATACTTCGCTCATTTTGCTCACCTCCTATTAAAGTGCATTTATTATAACATGGAAGTTTGTCGAAAGGTATCCTCCTTCTGAACGTTAGGAAGATGAAAAATAGATGTTTGCAAATCGGGTTAAGTTACTCTAGAAAAGGGTAACAAGTTAGATAGTGTCTTTTTTTCACTGTGAAGCAGCAGTATATTAAAAGGAGAGTGCAAGGGATGAAGCCGTTGATTGGGATTACTTCAGATTTGGATCAAAATGGGGAGACGTTGGTACAGTCAAATTACAGCCGGGCAATTTTGCGTGCAGGTGGTTTGCCCGTTGTCTTGCCGGCAGGATTGGAAGATATAGATGAAATTTGCGGTCGTTTGGATGGTTTGCTTTTGACGGGCGGGGAGGACGTCAATCCGCTCGTCTACGGAGAAGAGCCACACCAGGAGGTTGGCAAATTGTCGCCGGAACGTGATGAGATGGAACTTGCGCTGGCTAAATGTATGACAGAAAAGGATAAGCCGGTACTCGGGATTTGCCGCGGCCATCAA
This sequence comes from Sporosarcina sp. FSL K6-3508, assembly GCF_038615825.1. Classification (NCBI taxonomy): domain Bacteria; kingdom Bacillati; phylum Bacillota; class Bacilli; order Caryophanales; family Caryophanaceae; genus Sporosarcina; species Sporosarcina sp. FSL K6-3508. The sequence goes on from NZ_CP152016.1 coordinate 974,731, forward strand.
GTTTTGAATGTGTCGTTTGGAGGAACGCTTCATCAGCATATTTATTCTGAGTTGTCTGCTGAATTGGTTCAGCATAAGCAGCAGGCAGATCGTGAGTTTGCGACACATTCCATTGATATCATTGACGATAGTAAATTGGCAGGATTTGCAGGAACTTCAGAGATCCAAGTGAATTCGTTGCATCATCAGGCGGTGAATGAGGTTGAAGCGCCTTTAGTGGTAACGGCTGTGGCAAAAGATGGCGTGATCGAGGCACTTGAAAGTACAGAACATCGTTTTGTCATGAGCGTGCAATGGCATCCTGAAGCGCTCATGAATCGTGATGATCCGACGTCGCTAAACTTATTCAAGCATTTTATCGAAGCATCGAGTCAAGCATAAGAGGGAAAACCAAAAGGACTTGTCGATGGACAAGCCCTTTTTGCATTCGGTTAAACTTTAAATTGTTCTATGACTTCAGTCAGTTTCTCGCTCAGTTCAGTCAGTGTTTCGGCCGCATCCGTGACAGATTGGATGGCGCGTAGCTGTTCCTGTGATGAAGCACTTACTTCTTCACAAGCCGCTGCTGTTTCTTCAGATGTAGCAGACATCGTCTGGATCGTCAATGTCACTTCGTCTTTATGAGCGGCTATTAAATCAATTTCCTCTGTCACGGTGTCAATGGAATCGTGCATGTCATCCATCAGAGAGGAGAGTTCCTTGAAGGTTTCCTCAGTGCCTTGTACGACCAATCCTTGCTCGCGGAACGTGTCGATTGTTTCTTTCATTTGTTCCGAGACGATTCTTGAGTCTTCCTGTAGTTCTTCAATGGTCACTTTAACGTCATCCGTTGCACGTGCGGATTGTTCAGCAAGCTTTCGTACTTCTTCGGCTACCACAGCAAATCCTTTGCCGTGTTCTCCCGCTCTTGCCGCTTCAATACTGGCGTTCAATGCCAATAAATTAGTCTGCGCGGAAATGTTCATGATTGTTTCCATGACACTTCCGATTGCTTGTACTTTTCCAGATAATGAAGAAATATCTTTAGTCATTGTTTCTAAAGTCGTCCCGGTTGTTGCGAATGAACGATTCAGTGCATTCATCTGCTCCTGGCCATTGGCGTTCTGGATACCTGTTTTTCTCGCGATGTCCTTCATTGTATCTGCCTTTACGATAATTTCATTGATTTCATGGCTGAGCAAATCGGTGCGTTCCGTTACGATTTCTGCATCTTCCGCTGATTTGGCTGCACCTTCTGCAATTTCATTGACTGCTTGGGCGACTTCCGTGCTTGCGGCATTGGTTTCTTCGGACACAGCACTCAGGCTTTCCGAATTGACGCGGACATTTTCTGCGGAGGTGCGGACGACTGAAATAATATCGTTCATATTCTCTACCATTTGATTGAAGTCTTGACCGAGTTCGCCGATTTCATCATTTGTTTTGATATCGGAACGGACAGTCAAGTCACCTGTAGAAACTGTCACCATCGTTTCTTTAATTATTTCGATAGGTTTGAGCATACGGCCGATTGCGATGAACAGGCCGGTAAATGTGATTGCCAGCGTAATGAGTGCGATGATCAACATGGAGTTTCGGAGAGAGTGAGCTAGACTATTGAGTGCATTTTCTTCGTAGACCGTCCCTACTTTCCAATTGAAATCAGGCAATGTTGTATAAATATTGCGTTGCGCTTTTCCATCTTCATCTGTAAATGTGACTACACCACTTTCGTGATCAAACATTTCATTGAAGTAAGACAAAGTGCTTAAATCTTCCCCGATTTTTGACGGATGAATGATGGCAAGTCCTTGTTGATCCAGTAATACTGGATAGCCGCCATACCCGATGTCTTTGCTGGAAATTTCGTCGGTCAGCGCCGCCAAGTCAATATCTAAGCCGATAACTCCAGCCACTTTTCCATTCTTGGTAATTGCTCTTGAAACAGTAATGACGAAATTGCCTGTTGCATGATCGAGATAAGGGGCAGACCATTGGGCTTCTTCTGGGTTTTCGGTTGCTAGTTTGTACCATGATCTCTCGGTGGCAACGAAATCTGTTAAATCAGCATTTGGTTTTATGATTGTGGAATTTGAGGCCAATGAATAAAAAATAGACGATGTATCAGGATAGACTGCTAAAAAGTCTTCCAACGCCGATTCGAGATCAACTTCAGTCGTCCCGCCAGTTTTCCCTGTGAAAGAAGTGATGGCGTCCGTAGCCGCAAGTAAATTCAAACCATTTTCAAAGTTGTCCAAAAAGCTATATATACCAAAGCTTATTTCGTTTGCAATCGTGTTGCTGGATTCTACTGCATTCGCGATAGATTGTTTCTTTGCCTGATCATTCGTCATGAATGTCATCAAGAAAATACCGACAATGAAGAGGGCCATGACCATTAGAATGATTTTAATTTTAATAGATCTAAACAAGTGGTGTTCCTTCCTTCCTGCTCTTTAAATAGAACACTAGTATTATCGGTTGAAATATGAGTGTCTTAATTTGTCGAATGAATAAAATACAAAAAACCCGTCGTAAAAATCGACGGGCTGACAAACCATTACTCCTTCTCCGTTTTATAGGCAAGCAGCGCCAACGATAATGAGAAGGATAAATAATACGACAATCAATGCAAATCCACGACCTGCGCCATATCCGCCACAGCCGGCTCCGCCAACATTACCACCGCCGCCATAGCCACAGCCACCGCCACCGCCGCATCCATATCCACCGAATCCGAACATTTTATTCACCACCTTTTCCGTTTCATTTAGAAATTATTAACAGCCGTATCCCATAAACCCTGCGCCGACAATGATCAATAAGATAAATAACACGACGATCATTGCGAAACCGAAACCACCGTTGTAACCTGCTCCTCCAACTGACTCACCCATAGTTACTTCACCTCCAAATGTGGAACTATCCTTATCGTATGCAGAAATTTTCAGAGTGTCTTGGCTTCTCAAAAGAATTTATGATGTTTATTTTGGAACCCATCATGTACGGATGGATCAGACGTATGCCTTTTAATGGCATACGCTGTGTATAGGAGTGACTGAGGGGGTGAAAAGATGTCGAATTGTGGATTTTACGAAATGTGTCAGCGATATCATGGCAGAGCAGTTACGGTTCAGACGAAGGATGGCGGTGTTTATCGTGGCTATATTCGAGAAGTAGATCGAAGGCAAGTTGTAATCGAGCCGATCGGTAGACCTCGTGGATTGGGCGGCTTTGGCTATGGCGGTTTTGGTATAAGAGGATATGGTTTTGGAGGATATGGCTATGGCGGATATCAACGAATTGCGTTAGGTGCGATTGCGGGCATTGCTTTATTGTCCTTGTTTTTCTGGTAAGAAGTAAGGGAGGAAGCTGTCGTGGGTTACGACAGCTTCTTTACCATTTGTTCTGCCGAAACACCAAGTAAACCAGCCGTTGTAAGCCCTGAAGATTTCATATACCTCCCTACTAAAAAATAACCGACTGCGTAACCTGCCATGCGTGGATTGCCAGCCGTTCCATTCACTAGATGCTCATGCGCCCATGACGATTTTGGCAGCTGACGGTTCGGAAAAAACAGTGTATCCCAAAACTCTTCCAACTGACTGGTTGTATACCAATTTGTCCAGCTTGCTACCAATTGACTCCCGAGTCGTTCACGGACCGCATGCTCTGCAAGACCTTCCAGTACGATGGCGTCTAGTAGCGTATAATCGGATTCTTTCTGAAAAAATCTTGAAAGTCGACAAACATGATGATATTCATGCGTAACGACAGCTTTGATCTCAGACTCGCTACAATCAGGAGGAAGAAAGATGAATAATTTATCATTGAATGCTAAACCAGATTTTGTGGAATGAGCTGGGAGAATGAAAGTAGGGATTTGAGGACCTTGCCATTCCTTACGGAGCAGTTTGATTTCTTTTTGCACAATATCCCAAGCTTGTAATCGCTGAAGTTCTGAAACGACTTGTTTAGCTGGTTTGGTAGGATAGCTGTAGAGACCATGAAACGTTAGATGGTCATAGATTTGGCCTGCGGTAGCACCTCTAAAGTAGCTCGTTAACTTTCGGCAGAGTTCGATAGGACGCTCATAACACTCCAGTAGCCATTGGTTTGTATCAGGGCTTGACATTGAACCCTCCTTTCTCTATTTTACCTAATCTTATGTAGTAGGTTAAGAAGTTATCAAACGTTAAAGGAAAACTTCATATAGATCCTAAGACCCTTCGGAGAATGGAAATGAGCACTATAAAGTATAAGATAGGCCATCGGAATTATATGAATGACTATTCATTCATGCTACCTTAATATTACTATGTTGCCAATTATACTGGTATAGTGAAAGGGGATGTATGATGGATATTGAACAGGTAAAGCGAGAGGACTGGATACAGAAGAATAAAATCATGGGGTTAGGGTTTGGGATTGCAGCGGGACTTGGACTGATAGCGCAGTTTATTCAGCAATCGGCTATGGAAATTATTTTATCGGTGGCCATCCCGTTTGCGATAGCGGCTATGCTGTATTTTTATTTTTTGTTCACTAAGCATGAACTGATCACGAAATATTTGCCTTACTTCTTGATGCTGATGAATTTTGCGATTGCGGTTGGAGTCATTTATTTTTCCGAAGCGAATTTAGGATCAATTGGTATTATCATTTTGCTGCTTGTGCTGGGGGGCATTCACGGCAAGATGGGTATTATGGCATTTGGATATGTGTTGAGTTTGATTGCATTACTGTTGAACAATGTACATTTCGTTGAGCCAGAGTTGGTGGCGGCGAGCGGAAGCAACCTCGTATTGCTTCATTTCTTAGGTGGAGTGATATTGCTCTTGGTCGTGCGCCAAAATGCACGTAATTTTAAGCAAGTTGAAGAATATGCCGAACTGACAGCAGAAAAAATGCACAATGAAGAGCAGTTGGCACAAAAACTAGATCAAGCGGTTGAAAAAATCACCAGCAATCTAGGCCAGCTTCAAGTTAGCTCCGAGACTTCCGTATCGTCCCAACGCGAAATGTTGGTTGCGATTAATGAAGTGAGCGCCTCCAGCCAAAATCAAGCCGATCATATAATGGAAATTGCTGAGAGTACAGAGAATACACATAGTTCTGTGACGCGCATTTCGGGACAGATGGGTGAATTAGCGATACAGACAGACGAAGCAGGCCTAAAAGCAGAAGAAGGAACGCATCAAATTAGTGAACTGAAACAACAGATTGACCATTTTTCAAAATTCTTTGAAGAACTGGATGAAACATTTAAGATTCTTTCTGATAAAATTAAGGAAACGAATACATTTGCAGGCACAATCAAGGAAATTACGGAACAGACCAACTTGCTTGCCTTAAACGCCAGTATTGAAGCGGCGCGAGCGGGCGAGAAAGGAAAAGGATTTGCAGTCGTTGCGGACGAGATCCGAAAGCTCGCTGGGTTGACCGACGGAACGCTGAAGAAAATTGATCTGAATTTATCCGAAGTAAATACATTCAATGAATTATCGGTAGGCAAGTTGCAGGACGGCTTGCGACAAGTCGCCGAACAAGTAAAAGTTGCAGATCGCTCCAATTCATCATTCACTGAACTGTTCGGCACGATGACGACATTGCAAAGCGCCTTACATGCATTCATGGATGACTTCGAATACATCGCAAAGAGCAGTGAAACAGTCTCTGAACGTACAGTGGAATTTGCGTCGATCATTCAGGAAAGTACGGCGGCGATCGAAGAAATGAACGCCACGCTGACAGAGCTGACGAACGAGCAGGAACAGATTGCGGAGTATATCCAGGAAACGCATGAAGAAGCTGTACAGCTGAGGATATGAATTTTGATACAACAAAGATCCGCTACTCCCTCAACGAGAGAGTGGTGGATCTTTTAAATTCAGTCGGTGGGAAGATTTTCATCTGTTTGGCTCAACATCTCTAGTTTAAAACCGATACTAGTAATAACGAATGTTGATTTAAAGACGGGGGGTTCCATGTATGGTTAGCCGAATAGGCAGTGGATCCACGCCTCAACCAGTACAGTCATCCTATGATAGTGCGTCCATTGAAACCGAAAGACCAGTTACAGAAGTACAGCCAATTAAAGATACCAGGCAACAACCGCCTCCTGAAGAGCGGAAAGAACTTTCAAAAAGTGATGCAAAGCAGCTGACAGACGGCATGAATAAGTTCCTCGAAAGCGTCAATACGCAGCTGCGATTTAAATTTCATGATAAACTAAATGAATACTATGTAACAATCGTAGATTCCCAGACGGATGAAATCGTGCGTGAAATCCCACCAAAGAAATTGATGGACATGTACGCCTCAATGAAAGAATTCGTCGGATTATTGGTAGACCAAAAAATTTAAAGAAAAGGTGTGAAGCAAATGAGAATTGGTGGATTAGCATCCGGTATGGATACAGAAACAATCATCAGAGACATGATGAAAGCACACCGGATCCCGCTTGATAAAATTACACAGAAAAAAGCATATACACAGTGGCAGATGGATGATTATCGTAGTATAAACCGGGATTTACGCAAACAGAGTGATAAGTTGTTTGATACTGTTATTAAGGAAGGTAACTATTTACAAAAAAATGTAAATGTCTCAGATGATAAGGCAGTCAGTATTAAGTCGTTGAATGCCTCTAGTGATTTTTCAGGGACTTTGGAAGTGAAGCAGTTAGCTAAGCAGGCTACTTTGCAGGGAGCTGTAGTAGATGGAAAGCCATCAGAAGCAGATTTCGCTAAAAGAAAACTTTCAGATTTGGGTCTGACTCCAGATTCAAATGGAACTTTCAGCTTGAAGGTTAGTACGGGCGATGGAACAAGCAGTAAAACAGTGTCGTTTTCTAGCGATGATACTTTAGATTCGGTACTTAAAAAAATAAATAAAGATACTGGCGTCAATGCGTTTTATGATTCTTACTCAGGAAGAATTGCTGTTACTGCTAAAAACAGTGGGGAAGGCAAAATAACTATTGAAGATGTTTCTACACCACTAGACGAAAACGGTGGCACGGCAACGGGGATAGGAAATTTGGCAGCGAAGCTCGGAATAGTTACTGAGAATGCAACTGAAGGTTCGGCAACGAACGAACCCGGAGATGCAGGAAAAGTATTTTTTACTAATGGTGAAAATGCGAAGTTCACTTTTAACGGCTTGGAAACAGAACGTGCATCTAACACATTCCAAATTAATGGTTTTGAAGTGACACTTAAGCAGACTACTACTTCGCAAATTACATTCAGTTCATCCGCAGATTCAGATAAAATTGTCGACTCCGTCGTACAATTCGTCAACGATTATAATGAGCTGATCGAAAAACTAAACAGCAAAATCCGTGAAAAAAACTATCGTGATTTCCCGCCACTTTCAGACGAGCAAAAGAAAGACATGAAAGAAAAGGAAATTGAGCTGTGGGAAGAAAAAGCAAAAAGCGGAACATTGCGTAATGATCCAGCGATTTCGAGCATGCTGACTAACTTGAGAGGGATTATGACAAAGTCTGTCGATACGACTGATAAAGACGGCAATAAAATTACAATTAGTCTCAAAGACTTAGGTATTGAGCCGTCAAAAAGTTATATGGATAACGGAAAGCTAGTTATAAATGAAGACAAACTACGCGAAAAGATTGCAGAAAATCCGAATGCTGTCTACGATTTAATTGGACGGGATGATAAGGAGAATCCAAAAAACTCCGGTATCGCTCAAGACTACCGGAAGGAACTGCAGAACGCCCAAAAAACCATCGAAGAAAAAGCAGGTAGAACCACTGCAGTCAACGACACCTTCGCCCTAGGACGCTCACTAAAAAGTTTCGACAAACAAATTGAACGTTTTGAAGATAAATTAAAGATGATGGAAAATCGCTATTGGAAGCAGTTCTCCGCGATGGAGCGTGCGATCCAGCGTGCGAATGCCCAGTCTGCACAGTTGATGAATGCATTTGGCGGCGGTATGTAATGAAACTTTGTAAGAAAAAAGGAGAATGACGTAACATGGCTATTAACAATCCTTATGCAGCATATCAAAACAACTCGGTGACGACTTCTACTCCCGGAGAATTGACTTTGATGCTTTACAACGGATGCCTCAAGTTTATTCAACAAGGGAAAATGGCGCTAGAAGAAGGTAAACTTGAAGAAAAAAATGTCGCAATCCAAAAAGCTCAAGCCATTGTGACGGAATTGATGTTGACATTGGATACTTCTTATCCAGTCGCGGAGAATATGTTGGTGCTGTATGAGTTTGTCAACAGTCGTCTCATCGATGGTAATATTAAAAATGACCCGGCTCTTTTCGATGAAGCTTTAGGAATTATCAAGGAATTCCGCGATACGTGGAAGCAGGTCATTCAGGTCAATCGTTCAAAACAGTATGCGAACGTGAATGAAATATGATTCGGGCTGCTATTACAGTTTGGCGTGAACGTTCTCTACAATTGATTACGTTGACGAACAATGTGGAGGAGTCCAAGCGGGATGAAGTGATAGTACAGATTGAGGAATTGCTCGACGACCGTGAAAAATTGCAACCGCATATTGCAGAACCATTCACAGAGGAAGAACGAGATGCTGGTCAAGAGCTCATGCAGCTTGAAAAAGAAGTGCAAATGAATCTTGCGCGCTTCATGAAGGACATCCGCACAAATATTTCGGAGTCCCAAGCAAAGAAAGAAAATATCAATAGTTATACGAATCCTTACGGGAAAATGATCCAAGACGGTGCCTATTACGATACGAAACAATAAGAACCGAAAGAGAGCGCATCTCTTTCGGTTTTTTTACATAGAAATTCAATAAGAAGGGAGAATAGCGTATGCGCTATAATCGGCATGACTATTTTAGATACGAGTTCAACCCACAACTACCTGCGAAGTTTCGACTTCAGTTGGATGGCGAAGAGAAGAAATTGTCGAATGAAGGGGAGTGTGAGCTAATAGATATTAGTACGGGCGGCGTGAAGTTTTTTACGTTCCTCGATTTGCCTCTGCATCCTAAAAAACTTACTTTGCAGTTGGAGTTCACGCTGTATCAGCACCCTTTCAAAATTCTTGGTGCCGTCGTCTGGAAGCAGTCTGTGCAGCACGGTTTTCAATACGGTTTCGAATTCGGTGAAGAGCAACGAGTAGATGCGCAAATTGTGGAGGAACTGAAACAACGTGCGCGTGTGGAGAAACATTTGGAGTGAATTCATTGATCTATACAAAATTTCTTGAAGTTTCAGCAAATTTCTCAAGTTTGCAGAAGGTATTTAAGGGTACTATGAAGAAGTATACTAATAAGGTTCAAATAAAGGAGGAGTTCATATGTTAGACTTCAATATCCGCGGTGAAAACGTCGAGGTTACTCCGGCGATCCGAGAGTACGTAGAAAAGAAAATACAAAAACTGGAGCGTTATTTTACAGAAGGTGCAAACGCAACAGCTCACGTTAACTTGAAAGTGTATAATGATAAACAAACAAAAGTGGAAGTAACGATTCCAATGAAGAATTTGACACTTCGCGCAGAAGAGCGCCACAGTGATATGTATGCAGCTGTTGACTTGATCGTTGATAAGCTCGAGCGTCAAATTCGTAAATATAAAACACGCGTCAACCGAAAATCTCGCGAGCGCGAAGGCGTAGTTGCTTTCTTCCAATCTGTTGAAGATAGTAACAACACACAAGAATCTCTCGACGACGATCAAGACTTCAACGTAGTACGGACAAAGCAGTTCGACTTGAAGCCAATGGATCAAGAAGAAGCCATCCTTCAAATGAACATGCTCGGTCACAACTTCTTCATCTTCACAGATGCAGAATCTGACGGCACAAACATCGTCTACAAACGAAAAGACGGCCGTTACGGTCTGATCGAAACAAACTAATCAACAATCTCAAACAAGTCCAGCTAAGCTGGGCTTGTTTTATTATACATAATGATTTATGCCGAGCCTTAACCTATAGGATTACTTGTTGAGCGGTCCGAGATTCAGGGCAAAGATTTGCAATGAACAATTCGCCAGTCCACAGTGATTTCCTTAAATCTAAGAAGAAGCTAAATGTCAGATTGCAAAACTTAGATATATTATTAAATGAGTTCAAGCGTGTTAAGTGATTTTACGGCTAACCAAGCCTGCGAGTACTGCACAAAATCATTTAGCTTTTGAACTTTGATCACGCTAGAAGGCAACACCTTGTCCCTTATAAATTACAATGGACTAGCCATTATACTTCCTTTTAAAAGTAGGGATTGTAGCGGAAGACGGGCGACTCCGGGAGGATTAGCGTGAGTCTTGAGACCCTGGACTGAGCGAAGCGAGGGAAGCGGCTCAAGCCACGCCCTCCGGAAAGCGTCCCGTCTGTAGCGCAAATCCCCGGACAACCTAGCACTCTCACTCTGTCCTCTGAAAATCCATACGGCGGACCATTTGCACCAGGCTTTTGACAGTGCTAAAATGGAGTGTGACACAAATTCGTATTAGTTAAAACTTACCAGAACGAACAACTGGCGGGACAAACCTGCTTGATTGAAGAAGTTATGAGGATGTGACATAAATGCTTGGCGTATTGAATAAAATGTTTGATCCGAACAAACGTGACTTGAAACGTCTCGAAAAAGTAGCAGACCAAGTCGAAGCATTGGCTTCCGACATGGAAAAATTGTCAGACGATGAACTGACAGCAAAAACCGACGAATTCAAAACACGCTATCAAGAAGGCCAAACGATTGAGGACCTGCAAGTCGAAGCATTCGCAGTCGTTCGGGAAGCCGCTCGCCGCGTGCTCGGACTCTATCCATTCCGTGTTCAAATCATGGGGGCAGCCGCACTGAATGAAGGCAATATCGCAGAGATGAAGACCGGTGAGGGGAAGACGCTGACTTCTACACTCGCCGTTTATTTAAATGCTCTAACATCTAAAGGTGTGCACGTCGTGACAGTCAACGAATACTTGGCCAGCCGTGACGCAGCCGAAATGGGCCAGCTATATGAATTTTTAGGCATGAAAGTCGGCCTGAATTTGAACAGCATGGGCAAGGAAGAGAAACGCGAAGCCTATGAAGCCGATGTCACCTATAGTACGAACAATGAACTTGGTTTTGATTACTTACGGGATAATATGGTGCTTTACAATGAACATAAAGTTCAGCGCCCACTTCATTTTGCGGTGATTGACGAGGTTGACTCCATTTTAGTCGATGAAGCCCGTACACCGCTTATTATTTCCGGTCAAGCAGCAAAATCCCAAGAACTCTATCGTCTGGCGAATCGTTTCGTCATTACATTGAAAAAAGATGAAGACTATTCGTTTGATGAATCAACGAAAGGTGTCGTCTTGACAGAGGCGGGTATTGAAGCTGCAGAGAAGGCATTCAGCATCGACAACTTGTTCGATTTGCAGCACGTCACGCTGAACCATGCGATTAATCAGTCATTGAAAGCGCATGTCAGTATGCATAATGACGTAGACTATGTTGTGGAAGAAGGCGAAGTTGTCATCGTTGACTCCTTCACCGGACGTTTGATGAAAGGCCGTCGCTACAGTGATGGCTTACACCAGGCTATAGAGGCAAAAGAAGGTCTTGAAGTTCAGAACGAATCGATGACACTTGCGACGATTACATTCCAGAACTATTTCCGTATGTACGAAAAGCTTTCCGGCATGACCGGTACTGCAAAAACGGAAGAAGAAGAGTTCCGTAATATTTACAATATGAACGTCATTGCAATTCCTACGAATAAACCAATCGCACGTGACGACCGTCCAGATTTGATCTTTGCAACGATGGACGGCAAATACAAAGCGGTGGCGGAAGATATTAAAGAACGTCACGAAAAAGGTCAGCCTGTCTTGGTCGGTACCGTTGCAATCGAAACATCTGAAATCATTTCTGCTTTCTTGAAAAAGTATGGTATTCCGCACAACGTCTTGAACGCGAAAAACCATGAACACGAAGCAGAAATAATTTTAGACGCCGGTAAAAAAGGTGCAGTAACGATTGCGACAAACATGGCAGGTCGTGGTACAGATATTAAACTGGGCGATCATATTCAAGAAGTTGGCGGTCTTGCGGTCATCGGTACAGAGCGGCACGAGTCAAGACGTATCGATAATCAGCTCCGCGGTCGTTCCGGACGTCAAGGAGATCCTGGGGTGACACAATTTTATTTGTCACTCGAAGATGAATTGATGCGCCGCTTCGGTTCGGAGCAAATGAAATCGATGATGACGAAGCTCGGAATGGATGATTCCACACCGATTCAATCCAAAATGGTTTCGCGTTCTGTTGAATCTGCGCAAAAACGAGTCGAGGGGAACAACTTTGATTCGCGGAAACGTTTGCTGCAGTATGATGATGTTCTTCGTCAGCAACGTGAAGTTATCTATAAAGAACGTAATGATGTGTTAAGTTCCGATAATATACGTCCTGTACTTGAAGGGATGTTGAATTCGGTCATTGAGCGTGTAGTTGCGCTGCATATCGATGAGAACACAGTACATGCTAAAGGTCTGAAGGATTATCTGGAAGCGAACCTATTGCCGGAAGACTCCGTTACGGTCGCGGAGCTTCAAGGGAAATCTCAAGAAGAACTGCAATCATTTATTCACGAATTGGTGATTGCACGCTATAATGAGAAGGAGCAGGAAATGTCTGAAGACCGCATGCGCGAGTTCGAGAAAGTCGTCTTACTGCGTGCGATTGATACGAAGTGGATGGATCATATAGATGCGATGGATCAGCTTCGAAACGGAATTCATTTACGTGCGTATGGACAGACTGACCCGTTGCGTGAATATCAGGCAGAAGGATTTGCGATGTTTGAAGATATGCTGACAGCGATTGAAGACGACGCGACGAAGTATGTCATGAAAGCAGAAATCCGCAACAACCTAGAGCGTGAAGAAGTAGCAAAAGGGCAAGCGAACAACCCGAAAGAAGGCAGCGAACCGGCACGCAAAAAACCGATTCGCCGTTCGGTCAACATTGGCCGCAACGATCCTTGTCCATGCGGCAGCGGCAAGAAGTATAAAAACTGCCACGGCAAAGCGTAATATTATTTTATTTGGTCTAATGATCTATTATCCGAGCTAACCTTGAACGAAAGGAAGCCCAGTTGATTGGAGTGGAAGGCGGCTACTCCGGGAGGATCAGCGTGTGTCTTGAGACCCTTGACTGAGGGAAGCGGCCAAGACACGCCCTCCGGAAAGCATCCGCCTGGAACGTAGATCAACGGTGCATAATCGGTATATAGGTTAATCAGTCAAAGATTTAGAGAAACAACCACTCAGGAGGAAACAATTATGATGGAATTATCCGATGTTCGGAACGAGCTCGACAAAACAGCTAAGAAATTAGCGGACTTTAGGGGGTCTCTTTGACTTAGAAAACAAAGAGGCCAGTATGCAGGAATTAGAAGAAATGATGCTTGAACCAGGCTTCTGGGACGACCAGGATGCCGCGCAAAAAGTCATTTCTGAATCCAATGCATTAAAAGATATTGTCGGGGAATACAATGACTTGAATGACACGCAGGAAAACTTAGAAATGACACTTGAACTGCTTCGTGAAGAGGCAGATGAAGAGTTGCAGGAAGAGCTCGTCTCCGAATTAAAAGAGTTCAAAGGACGAATGGATAAATTCGATCTACAGATGCTATTGAGCGATGAATTTGATAAAAACAATGCAGTGCTGGAGATACATTCAGGTGCAGGCGGGACCGAGTCACAAGACTGGGCTTCAATGTTGCTCCGCATGTATACGCGTTGGGCTGAGCACCATGGTTTCAAAGTGGAAACCCTTGATTATCAAGCAGGTGACGAAGCAGGTGTGAAATCGGTCACTTTGAGTGTCAAAGGTCATAACGCTTATGGTTATCTAAAAGCTGAGAAAGGCGTTCACCGATTAGTCCGTATCTCACCATTCGACTCTTCTGGAAGACGTCACACATCTTTTTCTTCCATTGAAGTCATGCCGGAATTCGACGGCGATATCGATTTGGATCTTAAAACAGAGGATATCAAGGTCGATACGTATCGTTCCAGCGGCGCGGGCGGACAGCACGTCAACACGACGGACTCTGCTGTACGCATGACACATATACCGACGGGCGCGATCGTTACCTGTCAAACGGAACGTTCACAGATCAAAAACCGTGAGCGTGCGATGAATTTGCTTAAAGCAAAAATTTATCAAATTCGCGTTGAAGAAGAAGAAGCCCGCTTAGCGGAAATCCGTGGCGAGCAAAAAGAAATCGGTTGGGGCAGCCAAATCCGCTCCTACGTCTTCCACCCATACTCCATGGTAAAAGACCACCGAACAAATGAAGAAACCGGAAACGTAAGCTCCGTCATGGATGGCGATCTCGACCCATTCATCAACGCTTACTTGCGTTCCAGAATATCCTAATCAAAAAGTGCAGAAATGCACTTTTTCTTGTTCTAATAAAGTAATAATGGGATTGTAAGACTTAGTAAATGCTCCGGGGATTTGCGCTCTGGGTGGACGCTTTCCGCGGGGCTCGCGGTGAGCCTCCTCGTTCCTGCGGGGTCTCACCTGTCGAGCTGATCCCGCAGGAGTCGCCACCCGCCGCTCCAATCCCTACTTTTTGATGGGAATTATAGTGGCTTATCCATTGAAAATTCTAAGTGACAAAGCGATGTGTCCTTACGAAATTGATCAAAGTTCAAAAGCTAATGAAAAGAAGCAGTACTTGCAGGCTTCTTGTTCTTGAAATCACCTAACGCTATTTAACTAAGAGAATGAGAGATGCCCGTTATGTACTCTGAGTGTGGGGACTCTTCTCAGACTTTAAAAAAAGTACAATGGGCTTACTGTGTGTCCATCCCCACTAATTAAGGATTGGAGCGGAAGACGGTCGACTCCTGGGGGATCAGCGTGCGTCTTGTGACCCCGCAGGAAGCGAAGCGAACGAGGAGGCTCAAGGCCACGCCCCCCCGGAAAGCGTACCGTCTGTAGCGGAAATCCCGGAACGCTTACTGAGTCATCTTTACTCATCGAGAAAAGTAATAGGCACAGCTGACTTGCTAAATTCCTTACACTTTATCTAAAATAAAATGTTTAATCCGCAATGTTTTGGTCAATACTATAGAGTGTATTCATTACCAAACCGTCCATTACGCAGAAGACGTATGGCAGCTTCCTTGTAGAATTTGAAAACTTGTCATTTCTGTTTGCTGTGGAACGAAGGTTTTTTGGTATACTATTGAATGTGAGAAAAAATTAATCAAAAGGGAGGATATTGCATGAAGAACAAACTTTTGGCTACCTTATTTGGAGCAGCGCTAGTGCTTGGTGCATGTGGCGGCGGTGACGACAACGCAGCGGACAAGCCAGCAGAAGACACAAATACCAACAACGGTGCTGAAACATCCAATGTAGACGCGGAGAAAGTCGTACAGACTAGCTGTGTGTCTTGTCACGGTGGAAACTTAGAAGGTGGAGCGGGTCCTGCATTGGACAAAGTTGGAGCTACTCACTCTGAAGAAGAAATCCATGACATCATCATCAACGGTAAAGGCGCAATGCCTCCAGGTATTATCAAAGGCGAAGAAGCTGACGCAGTAGCAGCTTGGCTTGCTGAGAAGAAATAATTATGTAACAATCGACCATTCTTGAGGACTCCTTGAGAATGGTCTTTTTCATGTTTGGAGAGGGTTAGCCAGGATTTCACATAAAAATACCCACTTAGACCATTTGATACATAACTGTAATACAAGGCATGTCGAATCATGCTATAATTAGTTTGGCGAATATGAATGGAAAACAAAATTCAGGTGGTTAAAATGTATGATTGTAATGAAAAATGTGTACAAAAAGTACCCGAATGGCGTAGTGGCTTCTAACGGAATCCACATTGAGATCACAAAAGGTGAATTTGTTTACGTTGTCGGGCCAAGTGGAGCAGGAAAATCCACTTTCATTAAGATGATGTATCGTGAAGAAGTTCCGACCAGTGGAACGATTTATTTCAATGGAACGGACTTAACAAAAATGCGCAGTAAAGATGTGCCTTTCTTGAGAAGACAGATCGGTGTGGTCTTCCAGGATTTTAAATTGCTGCCTAAATTGAATGTCTATGAAAATGTTGCATATGCACTGGAAGTAATAGAAGAAACACCGAGTGCGATCCGTAAAAAAGTGACTGAGGTATTGGAATTGGTCGGATTAACTCAAAAAGCAAGAATGTTCCCGAATGAATTGTCGGGGGGCGAACAGCAACGCGTGTCGATTGCACGGTCAATCGTCAATTCACCGAAGCTGGTTATTGCGGACGAGCCGACTGGAAACTTAGATCCCGACACATCTTGGGAGATCATGAAAATCTTTGAACGAATCAATGCGCACGGCACGACGATTGTCATGGCAACACATAACAAGGAAATCGTCGACACGCGGCGCAACCGAGTGATTCAGATTGAAGGCGGTCTCATCACACGAGATGAGTATGAAGGAGAGTACCGCTATGAAATTTAGAACGTTAAAACGACACGTGAGGGAAAGTTTCAAAAGCCTTAGCCGAAACAATTGGATGACGTTCGCATCTGTCAGTGCGGTAACGGTCACGTTGCTACTCATCGGCGTGTTCTTCGTCATCATGATGAACTTGAATCAACTGGCGGATAATATTGAAAATGATGTGGAAATTAAAGTGGTAGCGGATCCCGCGGCGGATCAGGAAGCGGTACAAAAGCTCTTAAAGAAAGTGAAGGAAACGCCAGGTGTGGAAGAGGTAGTCCATTCCACCCGAGATCAGGAACTTGAAAAAATGATCGATTCATTCGGAGATGAGCTGGCGCTGTACAAGCAGAGCAATCCGCTTGGTGACGCGCTTTATATTAAAGCTGCCGATCCGAAAGAGACGGCGAAAATCGCAAAAAAAATCGGTACATACGATTATACATACGATGTGGAATATGGAGAAGGTAAGGTTGAAAAACTGTTCAATGTGCTGAAGGTTGGTCGGAATGTAGGGCTTGTTTTAATATTGGCCTTATTATTTACCGCTATGTTCCTCATATCGAACACAATCCGTCTAACGATTGTGGCGAGACGAACAGAAATCGAGATTATGAAGCTTGTAGGCGCAACCAATAGCTTTGTACGAATTCCATTCATGCTCGAAGGAGTGTGGCTCGGAATTTTTGGTGCGATTTTGCCGATGATCTTGGTTACAGTCGCTTATTCTCAATTGTATACCGTATGGGAAGCCAGATTGCAAAATGAACTGTTTCATTTACTGAATCCAATGCCATTTCTATTGCAGTTGAATGGTTTACTGCTGTTCATCGCGGTATTCATTGGCGTATGGGGCAGCTTTATGTCAGTTAGAAAGTTCTTAAAAGTATAAAGGATTGATAGATTTGAAATTTCGAAGGGGGAACTGGGATTTGATAAAGCGACACCGAATCATTTCGAGTGTCTTGGCGGTATGTCTTATGACGACGATGGTCGGCAGTGGGGGCGTTTCGGCAAGTACTTTGAAAGATCTTCAGAATGAACGAAAAGCGGTGGAAAATAAAAAGAACAGTTTAAATTCCACGATCGAGAATAAAGAAAGTCAAATTCAGGCGAAGCAATCGAGAGCAGATCAGCTCACGGGGCAGATCAAGAAGCTCAACGCGAAAATCGATGAAACAAACAGCAATATGAATCATCTCGTTGCCGAAATGGATCAAACAAAGAAAGAGATTAAAGAATTAAAAAAGTCGATCAAAGAACTGGAAATTCGTATTGCGGAACGTGATGAAGTATTACGCGAACGGGTGCGGGTTATGCAAGTGAAGGGCGGACAAGTCAGCTATTTGGACGTGTTGCTCGGTGCGAACAGCTTCTCTGATTTCATTGACCGCTTTTCGGCAGTGACGACTTTAATGGATGCGGATCGTAAAATTATCCGCCAGCAAGAAGAAGATATGGCACAGCTTGAAGAAGAGAAAAAGCTTGTCGAGCAAAAGTTAGCAGAACAAGAAGAACGCAAGATTAAAATTCAAGCAATGAAAGATAAGTTGGATGCTCAAAAGAAAGAAAAGAATACGCTCGTCAATAAATTGCAGGCTGAGCAAGAGAAACTTTCAAAAGAGAAAGCCAATCTCGAAGAAGAGTATAACGATGCAATCGAAATCAGTGACGAGTTGGAAGGCCAAATCGTAGCGGAACAGAATCGTCTCGCGGAAGTTGCTCGCAAAGCAGAAGCAAAACGTCGTGCGGAAGCAGCGGCGAAGCGTCAGCAGCAAACACAATCAAGCGGTGGTTCATCTGCACCGACTGGTAACCTACCTGCTGTTTCAAGCGGATTTTGGACAAAGCCTACAAATGGTAGATACAGCTCAGGATTTGGCTGGAGAACACACCCGATCACTCATGCGAAAAAACAGCACCGTGGTATCGATTTAAGTGCGCCTATGGGAACTCCGGTTGTAGCAGCTGGAGATGGCGTCGTATCTTACGCGGGTCAGATGAGTGGATTCGGTAATGTGATCATGATCACACATTCTGTCGACGGTAAAATCTTAACTACTGTCTATGGTCACCTTTCGTCAATTAGTACGAGCTCAGGTGCCCATGTCGGAAAAGGTCAATATATCGGAGCTGTTGGATCAACAGGCTTCTCGACAGGACCACATTTGCACTTTGAAGTCCATGTTGGAAACTTCTCAGGCTCTGGTCCAAGCGCGGTCAACCCTTTGCATTACGTGTCTTTTTGATATAGGATAAAATGAAAACCTGCCTATTCAACGGCAGGTTTTTCATATGGTGACAGATGAAGGAGGAAGTGGCGGTGCCCATAACTCAGTATTATCCTGTCGGAGCAATCACCATGCCGTCTTCCTGGATTGCATTTAGTGCAGGCTTTGTCATGACCTATCTTTTCATTCGCATATACTTTGGGAAAACAGCTGGTGACCGAATCGGCAATATATTTTTTAATACGGTGATCATATGGAAGTTCTCTGTGATCTTGACAGACTTTTCGACTGTCCGTCACTATCCTTTGTCTATTCTATACTTCCATGGCGGCAAGATTGGTTGGATTCTAGCTTTGATTGTTGTCGGTCTGCTGACAATTCGGCAAGGGATGAAAGAGAAGTGGAAGTACGAGGATCACTGGTCGCTGTTGCTTGCGTTGATTAGTTGGCAGACGGTGTATCAAGTGGTCATGACTTTTTTGAATGATGGCAGTCTCCTAGTTAAAGGCGGGACGATCGCTTTCTTCGTTTTGTTATGGGCCTTGACGTTTTGGAGTTACCGCAAGAAAGCCAATTCGGTTAGTGAATTATCAACTATTTGGATTGCGGTTCATTTCATGGTGTCGGCATCTCAGCCAGGCGCATTTTGGACAATGCCGCTTATCACAACGATCGGAAGCGGGTTGCTGATGTGGATTCTGCAACGCCAGGCAACGCATTCGGTAAGTAGAAAGGAAGAAGCAAAGTGAGTAAAAAAATGATTGGATCCATCCTCAGTTTGTTAGTGATCGGCACATTGGTTTTTTTGATGGTGAAGAATACAGTGGAGAAGCCTGAGCCGATTGAATCGCCTGTAACCTCCTTGAGTCAAGCGAATGAACTAGAGGTGGCTGAAGAAGGGCTCGAACAGTATTCACCTGCTCCTGACTTCACATTGAAGACACTTGCCGGTGAAACGGTGACTTTGTCAGAGCTGAAAGGTAAGAAAGTGATCTTGAATTTCTGGGCGACCTGGTGTCCTCCATGCAAAGCAGAAATGCCGCATATGGAAAGTTTTTATTCGAAACTGACGGATGAAGATCAAGTCGAATTGATTGCGGTCAATGTGACGGAGTCAGAGAAACTGGGAATCAGTGAAGTAGAGAATTTCGTAAAGTCGTATAAATTGAGCTTTCCGATCCCGCTTGATAAAACTGCGGAAGTAACGCGAATGTATGGTGTATTCTCCATGCCGACAACGTTTATGATTGATACAAAAGGGCGAATTGCACAAAAGGTAATTGGCCCGTTAGATGAAAAAACGTTGAATGAATTGGTCGATTTTATGGATTGAAAAAAGAGTCTGTTCTCGTGTCGTAACTTCTTGTCTTCCTTCATATAGTGGAGGGAGGAGGAGGTTATGCATGCGTAGGAGCAGGCTTTTTTTATTGGGAAGCATCTTGCTGATCGGCGGTGTGCTGTTCGGATTGAATGGTTGCGGAAAATCAGGATCGGAATCAGCAAAGCCCATCAGTAAGTTGCCTGTGCTGGATGAAGTGTATGAAACCATTCAAGAAAAAGCAGTTTATCCAGTCGAAAAGGACAGGCTCATCGAAGGAGCACTGCGTGGGATGACGGACACGATAGGTGATCCGTATTCGACTTATTTGACGGAACAAGAAGCAGCTTCACACCGTGAATCGCTGGCAGGCTCCCGAGTAGGAATTGGGGCTGAAGTGACGCGGACGAACGGCAAGTATATCATCGTCTCTCCTATAAAAGGGGGGCCAGCGGAGAAAGCAGGTTTGCAGCCGTATGATGAAATCGTAAAGGTAGGCAATGAGCGATTAAGCAATGAAACGCTGCAAGAAGTTGTAAATTTGATTCGGGGTAAAGAGGGAACGGAAGTGAAGATGACGATTTTCCGGCCGGACGCAGATAAACATATGGAATATACCATTGTTCGAGATCAAATTCCGGTGCAGTCCGTTTCACATCAACTGCTGGAAGAACGAGGTGCTAAGTTAGGGTACATAGCACTGACGATGTTCGGTGAAGAGACGGCGAAAGAATGGCAAAAAGCAACTTCAGAAGTCATCAAGCAGGGTGCGAAGGCGATTATCATCGATGTGCGGGGCAATCCAGGCGGTTATTTGATGGCAGTCTCCGAAATAGCGGGGAGTTTATTGAACGAAGATAAGGTGTTTGTCGTGATGCAGGATGCGAAAGGGAATTTGACTCCACTCGTGACAGAGAAATCTGCGGATATCGATTACAATGAACGATTGAAACAAATTCCGGTCGTACTCGTACAAGACGTGGGAAGCGCATCCGCAAGTGAAGTGTTAAGCGCAGCTGTAAAAGATCTGAAACGCGGAGCCATCATCGGCACAACAAGCTTCGGGAAAGGTACTGTGCAGGAGACGATGGAGTTAACAAACGGTGGCGAGTTAAAACTATCGACGAATAAATGGCTGACACCGAAAGAAAAGTGGATTCACGGAAAAGGTGTCAAAGCAGATATAGAAGTGAAGCAGAGTATACTGTTCACGGAGCATTTACAAATGGTCACGGAAACGTTTAAAGAGGGTCACTACAATGACCAAATCGCTTATGCGCAACGGATGCTGAAAGCTTTTGATTATGAGACCGGTCGAGTAGACGGTTTTTTTGATAAAGATACTGCTGAAGCAGTACAGGCATTCCGTGCAGACCATCAAATCGCCGACAATGATGCGATGGATCGAGAGTTTTTCACCACGTTGAAGGCCGCAGTGGAGGAGTACCGCGGTGAAGCGAAAAACGATAAGCAGTTGAGGATGGCAATTGATTATTTAGTAAATGAATTAGCAGAATAAATAGAGCGCATCTCATAGGAGGTGCGTTTTTTTCGTTCTGCATTCGCTATTTCCCTTCATTTTTTGTACAATGGGGAAAAGAGTTGTTTGGACGAGCGGGAAGGTGATAGATGATGTCTAGCGAACTACTGAATACTATTATGGAAGCAATATTATATTTTCTTCTTAATCCAGTCTGGCTGGTTGCTTTGCTTGCGGCCGTGCTGCTCGGCTATGTTCGG
This sequence comes from Sporosarcina sp. FSL K6-3508, assembly GCF_038615825.1. Classification (NCBI taxonomy): domain Bacteria; kingdom Bacillati; phylum Bacillota; class Bacilli; order Caryophanales; family Caryophanaceae; genus Sporosarcina; species Sporosarcina sp. FSL K6-3508. The sequence goes on from NZ_CP152016.1 coordinate 996,469, forward strand.
GTCAAGAGAGAAAGAAAAGACTTTACGACCCGCGTGCTGGCTGGCTTGACGGAGATGAAGCATGGGCTTACTTCTGCCTGGATACATGGCTTGCTACTTTCTGTTCTAATTGCAGGCGTAGGATTAATTGTTGATTTTAATTGGATCATAATTTTTTCGCTCGTGATGTTGCTAGTAATCTTATCATTTTCCTATAAACTAGCTTCACCGATCTATTATGCAGCGATAGCGTTTTTCGGTTTATATGCAGTCGGTCGATGGGTGGGAGATTTTTCAATTAACGATTGGTTTGTACAAGAGGATTTGGACTTTTTCGGCACATTGGCAATTACAGTTCCGATTATCGCCGGACTGTTTTTAATTACGGAAGGTTTGCTGATCCGTCGTTATGCGAGTCGTCATGCTTCACCGGTTTTAATTCCGACAAATCGAGGAATGCGTGCGGCGATATATAAATCAAAACTGTTGTGGATAGTTCCGGTTGTTCTCTTAGTGCCCGGTCATATGGTTGCGGAATATGCTCCTTACTGGCCACAATTCACGCTCGGGGCAGAAAAGTTTTCATTCGTACCAATTCCGCTGATCATCGGTTTTTCGCAGATGGCACGTGCTTCATTCCCAGATGTGCTGTTTCCTAAAATGGGTGCAGCGGTCGCTTGGCTTGGGATTGCGGTTGCAGCCATAGGCGTCGGGGCGATTTGGATGCCGATTCTTGGTTGGGCCGCGTTGATCGCGGGGGTGTTGTGTCGTATCTTCCTGTCTGTTTTGATCTCTGTTTCCGAGCGCAAAAAGCCTTTAATATTAGTGCCGCAGTCTGAAGGGGTTTTCGTCGTTACTGTACTGGAGGATTCCCCAGCAGAAAAAATGGGAATTATTCCAGGTGATCTGATTAAGTCGGTGAACGGTATTACGATTCATAATGAAGGTGAATTGTATGACGCGATCCAAGTGAATGCCGCTCATTGCCGATTGCAGGTGATTGGTCGTGATGGTGAAGTGCGGCTGAAGCAACAAGTGTTGTACCGCCACGATCATTTCCGTCTAGGTATGCTAGTCGTGCGGTAAAAGGAGAGAGTACGATGCATGATTTTGAAACGAAGCTTCTGCTTGCTACATTGTTGCCAGGACTTTTAGTGGTGTTTTTTACGAGGGTGACATTCCATCATGTGGTAGGGCTCATCCTTACATTGGCCTTGATTGCTGCATCTGTCTATGCAGGGTACACGCATAATTGGCTGCTTTATGTAGCAGATGCAGTCTCGTTAACGGTTGGGTTTTGGTTTGCTTCACGTATGGTGCGCAATGCCCGGAGAAGCCAAATGGAGGAATGAAAAAAGCGGTTTTCAAAGCATATAACTCTTTGAAGACCGCCTTTTTGTTCCTAAAATTGCATTCTCTGTTTTAGTCAGGAGTGTTTCGGGGATAATTAAGATAAGAGAGCGATTAAAACAAACTATAAACAGCTAATACTGCAATCGTTCCTATAACGACGAACATGACATCGAGTCCGATGAAAGACAGAGCAAAAGCCGTGACGGCACCGATGACTCCGAACAGGATATTGTCTTGGATATGAAGAACCGCAGGGAAAATTAGCGCACCAAGCACAGCGTACGGAATATTGCGAAGTACCCCGCTGACGATCGGCGGCAACTCTTTTCCATCCAAAAACGTCAAAGGAATCATTCGAGGCACGTACGTAGCGATCGCCATCCCGAGCAGCATCCACCAATATGCAGCGCCCATCAGTTATCCGCCTCCTTTTGTACAGTCCAATGTTCGACTGTCTTGTTATTTTTTACATAAATGATTTCTACAAAAATAGCGGATCCGAGTGTTGCGACCAGAATAGACCATCCGGTGGACAGCAGATTTCCGTAATACAACACGCAATGAATAGCAGCTCCGATTGCGGCAAGCAAGACAACTTTGCGATTGCCTTTCATCGAAGGGACGAGCAATCCGATAAACATTGCATAGAGCGCCACAGACATCGCATTTTGTAAAAATTGCGGAAGGTTGGCGCCAATAACATGTCCTACTGCAGTGAAGAAAACCCAGCTGCCGTAGGCGATTGAGGCAACGCCAAATGCGAAAGCTGTCGTGATCTTGCCCTTTTGTGTAGACAGGACGGAGAATGACTCGTCCGTAATACCGAATGCATAAATCGCCTTCATCCACTTCGGTGCCGGTTCCACTTTTTCGCTTAATGAAGCGGTCATCAGGAAATGGCGTATGTTGACGATAAATGTATTCATGACGACGAGCCAAGGTGCTACGCCTGTTGCGATCAGGCTAAGTGCCATATATTGCGAAGCCCCTGCGTAGACAATCAAACTCATAGCAGTCGCTTCGATCATAGACAGTCCAGTTGTTTTAGCAAGCAGTCCGAACGTTAAGGCAACCGGAAAGTAGCCGATGGCGATGCTCGATCCTGCTTTCAGGCCTTGAGAAAAAGTTGTATTCATATGAAGCAGCCCATCTTTCTATCAGAATCTTTCTGCTATTATACTATAAATGGACAGATGCTAGGGACTTTTGCAATTATATGGAGAAGTAAACATATTTAATTGAACTTTAAACGGTGAGGGTGTTTGCGATGAAGGAATGGCTATCAATTGATAAAGTGGAGGAATTGGCAAGGCAATATGAGTCGATTGGGTTTTATATGGGCTTAATCCCGCCTTTTTTGGAGGCGTTTTTGCCATTTCTGCCGTTGGTCGTGTTCGTCATCGCAAATGCTCTGGCGTTTGGTTTTTGGCAAGGTTTCCTGCTTTCATGGGCAGGTACGGTGGCAGGGTCGTATGCGGTGTTCTTGCTCATTCGGAAGTACGGGGATAATCGCTTTTTCACGTTTTTGACAAAGCCGGTGCGTGTGCAGAAGTTGATTCGATGGGTGGAACGCAATGGATTTGGTCCGTTGTTCATTTTGCTTTGCTTTCCATTCACTCCTTCTTCGGTTGTTAATTTAGTGGCGGGTTTGTCAAATATGAATAAGAAGAATTTTTTGTTTGCATTGATGCTTGGTAAGTTGGTCATGATTTTGATGATTACGTATATCGGGCATGATATACGTGCGTTGTTTACGAATCCGATTCGCACGTTGATTATGTTTTTCCTAATTTTCCTGTTGTGGTTGGTTGGTAAGTGGTTTGAGCGCAGGCTGGCGAAGAAGGTGGAGGAAGATTTTAAGAGTTTCTCCACTTTGGGGCAGTCGGATAAGAAAAACGTTTAAAATATTTCCTGTCTATCTTTTCTTTCGGTACAATGAAGGAAAGGAGTCGACAGGATTTTTTTGTTGTTTCGTCGCTCGACTGATAGTGGGTTCTGGCAAAGGGCGCTAGTTGTCTCATGGCTCCGGCCGACCCCGCAGTTGCGGCTTCGCTGGAGTGGTTAAAATAACGAGAGTGGCGTTTAAAATGAGAAGGTCTCAGCATCCAGCTCATTCATAGAATCCAATGTGCAAATAGATATACCAAGTGCTTTCACTTACCAAACGTAGGCGCCTTACAAGCAGTAGGCGGAGCAATGAGACAAACAGGCGCTCTTCCTGATTGGCTCATTGTGGGAGCCATCCGCAAGCGCCGAAGTGAGTCCAATGGGCTTACTCTTTTTGCTGTCACGGTTGCCCGACTTATAATGGGTTTTGGTAAGGAGCGGAGGACCGTACTTTGTCACCGCTACGCCACTGGGGGATTGCCTTCAGCCATGAGCCAACTAGCAAAGAGAGCTAGTTGGCTCACGGCAACGGCTGACCCCGCAGTTGCGGCTTCGCTTGTGTTGCTAATTTAGTGAGTATAGTATTTAAAAATAGAACTAATTGGCATCTACTAAGTAGTGAAAGACAGCTTAGGCTATGTGTTTCTCAACATATCAAACGAAGGCGCCTTACAAGCGGTAGGCGGAGTGATGAGACAGACAGGCGATCTTCCTGACTGGCTCATTACGGGAGCCATCCGTAAGCGCCGAAGTGAGTCCAATGCCGACGCTTCTTCCGCCATACACTAGCTCGCTGGATTTTAGCCAGCTTTTCTGTAATTACATTCACCATACCTTACAAGGATAGAAAGGAGAGAGAAAGATGTCGTTGCGTTTTGTGACTGGTCGATCCGGGACAGGAAAGACCACCTTTATCGAAAGGGAAATTGCGGAAGAGTTAAAGGAGCGGCCGATGGGGCCACCGATCATTGTTATTGTGCCCGACCAGCTATCCTACTCCATGGAATATAGCCTATCTACGAAATTTGGGTTATCCGGAATGATCCGCGCCCAAGTATTGACATTTAAACGTCTGGCCTGGCGCGTGCTGCAAGAAGTTGGCGGCATCACTAGGGAAGAAGTCGACAGCTTCGGCTATCGCATGCTCGTGCGCAGCGTGCTGGAGGAAAATAAAGATTTATTCCGCTTATTTAAACAAGCCGCTTCAAAACATGGCTTTGCTGAGCAAATCAGCGACGTCATGAAAGAATTCAGCAAATACTGCATCGATCAGCAGGCATTTGCTGAACTGACAACTCTGCTCGAAGACAAACAAGCTCCGCGGATACTGCAGGACAAAGCACATGATCTTCAGCTTTTGCTTCAGAAAATCGAAGAGCGTCTGGGTACTACGTTTATGGACAGCGAAGGACAGCTTACAGCTTTAGCTGAGCAAATCCCTTTTGCAGAGTGGCTGAAAGATGCATCGGTCTATATCGATGGCTTTGGAGACTTTACCACACAGGAATACAATATCATCAATCAATTAATGAAATTTACCAAGCGGGTCACCGTCGTATTGCCGATGGAGGACAGGCTGCACAGCGGGGAACATGAACTGTTCTATACCGCGGAGCAACAATATTCGATGCTGCAGCAGCTCGCTCATAGCGATTCTGTAGACATGGAAAAACGGATTCATTTAACTGAAATGAAACGTTTTACGAATGAGGAACTCCAGCATTTAGAGGCGCAGTTCGATCGCTATCCTCCAGTGCCGAACGAAGCGGAAGGTCATATCCAATTGATCGAAGCGACGAACCGACGAGCAGAAGTTCACGCAGTGGCGCGTTCGATTCGTAAAATGATGCGTGAAGGCAAACGTTACCGCGGCATGGCTGTCGTCTATAGACAGCCAGATGTTTATGACGAATTGATTCAGACGATCTTTTCTCAATACGATATCCCAGTTTTCATCAGTCAGAAAAAACCGATGCTCCATCATCCGCTCATTGAGTTTGCGCGTTCACTGCTCGAGGCGGTGCGGACGGATTGGTCGTATGAAGCAGTGTTCCGTGCTGTGAAAACCGATTTGTTCTTCCCGGTGAATGAAAATAAGCGGGTATGGAGGGAACGGGCGGATCGGTTGGAGAACTTCGTGCTGGCTAAAGGAATTCATGGCAGTTCACGTTGGCTTGATGAAGAACGCTGGAAGGTCAACCGCTACCGCGGTCTTGAAATGATTCGTCCGGTTCAAACCGATGAAGAGTTGGCAATGCAGGCGGAGTATGCGGAAACGCGTGATTTGATTCGAGACCCGATTTTGCAATTAGAAAAGCAGTTAAAAAAAGCAAAAACAGGACGCGACGTGGCGGAAGCATTGTTTTTCGCGATGGAGTCGCTGAATGTCTATGACAAGATGGTAGAGTTGCAGAAGGAAGAGCGGAGTGAGCACAGACTGCGTGCGGCGGCAGAGCATGAGCAAGCATGGAATAGCTGGATCAATGTGCTGGATCAGTTTGTCTTGATGTTTGGGGATAAGGAATTGCCGGTTGAGGCAGCCATTAAAATTTTGGATGAAGGTTTTGATACGCTGGAGTTCAAACTCATTCCGCCATCGCTCGATCAAGTGACCGTTACGACGGTGGAGTTGTTTAATTCGATGGATGTTGAGGCGCTTTTCGTCCTCGGTGCGAATGAAGGTGTTTTGCCGTTGCGGAGTGACCGGGAAGGACTGCTGTCCGATGGCGACCGCGAATTGTTCAGTGAACTCGGTATCACGCTTGCGCCAACTTCGAAAATGCTACTCATGCGTGAGTCGTATATGGTTTATCGTGCATTCACCGGAGCAAGTGAGCGATTGACTGTCAGTTATCCGATTGCGGATGAAGAAGGAAAAGCGTTGATTCCGTCTCTTTATATTCCGAGATTGCAGCAGATTTCATCGGGCATTCCGGTTGAATTAGCGGTGATTGAGCCGACGGAATTGCCTAATACGGAAAACAAGATGCACTATATCGAGCATCCGAAAGTCGCGTTGTCCTATGTGGTGCGTGTCATGCGACAGGCCAATTCGCAGGAGGCCATTGCACCGGAGTGGCAGGCGGTGCTCGCTTATTATAAAGAGGATCCGCTGTGGTCGTCGATCATTCAGTCGATCGTACAGCCGGCGCTGAAACGGCAGAAAACCGAAATGCTCGATCCGCATCTGACGGCTGGTTTATACGGTTCGTCTTTTACGACGAGTGTTTCCCGTATCGAATCTTATTATAGTTGTCCGTTCCAGCATTTCACGACGTACGGACTTGGTTTGCAGGAGCGTTTTGAGTTCCATTTGGAAGCACCCGATATCGGGGATCTTTTCCATGCCGCCCTGAAGTGGGTATCGGATGAAGTGATGAAGCGGGGATTATCGTGGGCATCTCTGACGAAAGAACAGTGCTGGCAGCTTGGACGAGAGGCGATTGAAGCGTTGACGCCAATGTTCTTCCATCGGATCTTGCTGTCCAGTCAGCGGTATGCGTACATTCAGCGGAAGCTGATGCAAATTATTCAGCGGACGATCCGTGCCTTACAGTCACAAGCCCGCAATTCAAGATTCACACCGATTGCCATGGAAGCAGGATTCGGTCCGAATGAAGAAATTCCGCCGCTTGAAATTCATTTGAAACAAGGTCAGCAAATGAAAATCAGAGGACGGATTGATCGCATCGATACGATGAAGAAGGATGATCAGACGTTCTTGCGTGTCGTCGATTATAAATCTTCCGCTCGTGCGCTTGATTTGACCGAAGTGTATTACGGACTGTCGCTTCAGATGCTGACGTATTTAGATGTGGCGCTCGAACACGCAGAGGATTGGCTCGGTGTCCATGCGGATCCGGCGGGCGTGCTCTATATGTATGTGCACAATCCGATGCTACGCTTGACGAAAGAGCTCGCCGAGGATGCAGTGGAAAAAGAGTTGATGAAATCGTACAAAATGCAAGGGTATATCGTGGAAGATGCCGAAGTGGCGCTTGCAATGGATGACAATATTGAGAGTGAATCGCTCATTATCCCGGCACGGCTGAAAAAAGACGGCTCCTTTTATTCCACGTCGAAAGTGGTACCTACGGAAGACTTAAATATGATGCGTTCATTCGTCCGCAAACGGCATCAACAGGCGGGAGATGGCATGCTTGCAGGGGATACGCGAGTGTACCCGTACCGCCTGAAAGAGCATATGCCATGTCAATTTTGCTCGTATCAATCGATTTGCCAGTTTGATCGGACCGATCCGACACAGCCGGCACGAAACTATACGGCGTTTAAGCCTGAAGAATCATTAGATAAAATGCGGAAGGAGATAGGCTGCGATGAAAATTCCCGTTAAACCGCCACATGAGACGTTCACGGATGAACAGTGGAAAGCCATTTATGCATCCGGCAAAGACCTTCTCGTGTCAGCCGCGGCAGGTTCAGGAAAAACAAAAGTCCTCATTACGAGGATGATTGAAAAAGTGTTGAATACAGAACAGCCGATTGACGTCGACCAGCTGCTTGTCGTGACGTTCACGAATGCAGCTGCGGCAGAAATGCGTCATCGTATGGCCAGTGCGCTGGAAGAAGCTATTTTGAACGATCCAACTTCGGTGCATTTGCGCAGACAGTTGAATTTGCTGAATAAAGCTCAAATATCTTCGTTGCACTCCTTCTGCCTGCAAGTCGTCCGGCAATATTCCTACGTGCTCGACATCGATCCCGGATTCCGTATTGCAGATCCAACAGAAGCTGCGGTATTGCGTGATGATACGATTGCATTGGTGCTTGAGGATGCCTATGGCCAGCCAGACCCGGAAGCGATCTATCGACTGAGTGATAGTTTTACCGCGGACCGTAACGACCAGGCGATCGAGACATTGATTGACCGGTTATATGATTATTCACGCGTACATCCGAATCCTGCTGAATGGCTCCAGATGATTCCGCAACAATATGAAATCGGCGATGACGCAACGATTGATGAATTATCATTTATCGAGCCGCTGAAATTGGCTATCCGACATACGTTGGAAGAAGCGAAGACAGTGGCGCAGGATTTGCAGCGACTTGCTGAGATGAATGACGGTCCGCTGCCGCTTCTTGACACGGCGAAAGCAGATGAGGCATGGATTGATGATGCACTGGAATACGTCATCAACGGTAATTGGGAAGATGTCTATGCCTATTTCCAGACACTTAAATGGATGAAAGCAGGGATGATCAAGAAAGATTCCTGCGATGAAGAACTGGCGAAGCGTGGTAAGGCGATGCGCGAGTCGGTCAAAAAAATTGTTAACGCATTGAAAGAGACCTATTTTACGCGGACACCGGAGAGATTGCTGGAAGAAATCCGTCTGATGGCTCCATTGATGCAAACACTCGTCGAGTTGGTCGAAGATTTTGCGGTTCGTTATCAGGCGCTGAAAGAAGAACGAGGGCTTGTGGATTTCTCTGACTTGGAACATTATGCGCTGCAAATCTTTTCGGATGAGAAAGACGGAAAACTTGTACCTTCTGATATTGCGATGGATTATCAAAATCGCTTTGCTGAAGTATTGGTTGATGAGTATCAAGACGTGAATTTTTTGCAGGAAGCAATTCTTCAATTGATCAAGCAAGGCGGAGAAGCGGACGGCAATTTGTTTATGGTGGGCGATGTCAAACAGTCAATCTATCGATTCCGGCTTGCAGAACCTGGTCTGTTCTTGGGCAAATACGAACGCTTTACGGCAGAACCGCTCGATCAAGGACTGAAAATTGATCTGAATGCGAATTTCCGGAGCCGTACGGAAGTGCTTGATGCGACGAACTTCATTTTCAAACAGATTATGGGTGTGCGTGTCGGGGAAATCGAATACGATGACGCAGCGGCATTGAAATATGGTGCGCAATATCCAGAGAAAGAAGTGGCGGCCGGGCTAACGATTCTTTATGAGAATGAAGAGGACGCGGATTTATCGGAAGAGCAGGAAGCACAGCAAGAGTTGAAGAAGTCACAGGCTGAAGCGCGTTTCATTGCACAGAAAATCAAGCAGTGGCAGGCTGATAAGGAGCAAGTGGCGGATGCATTCAGCGGCAAGAAACGGCCGCTTGAGTATCGCGATATTGTCATTTTGATGCGCTCGATGACGTGGTCCAGTGAGATAGCGGATGAATTGAAAGCAGCCGGCATTCCGGTCTATGTGGAATTGTCTTCCGGGTATTTCGATGCGATTGAAGTGATGATTATGCTCAACACATTGCGGGTCATCGATAATCCGTATCAAGACATTCCGCTCGTATCGGTTTTGCGTGCACCGTTTGTCGGTATGACCGAAAATGAACTGGCCCAAATCCGCCTGGCGAAACCGAATGCTCCGTTTTACGAAGCGGTTCAAACGTTCATTCAGACAGGCGGCGCTGGCGTGGAGCCGGTAACACAGGAGAAGCTTCAGCGTTTCTTCCTGCGACTCGAGGACTGGCGTAATATGGCGCGCCATGGATCGCTGTCGGACTTGATTTGGAAAGTATATCAGGATACGTTTTATTATGAAATGGTCGGAATTCTGCCGAATGGTAAACAGCGTCAGGCCAATTTGCGTGCGCTGCATGATCGAGCGATGGCATATGAGAAGACGTCTTTCCGAGGATTGTTCCGATTCCTGCGTTTCATCGATCGCATGCAAAAACGAGGAGACGATCTCGGGGAAGCGCGTTTCATGAGTGAGAAAGAAAATGTCGTGCGAATCATGACAATTCATTCGTCGAAAGGTCTGGAATTCCCTTATGTATTTTTAGCTGGGATGGGACGTCCGTTCAATAAAATGGACTTTCATCAGCCGTATTTATTCGACCAGCATTTTGGATTGGCCGTCAAAGCGATTGATCCCGAAAAACGCATCATATTCACTTCACTTCCGTTCCTCGCTGTGAAAGAGAAGAAGGAGCTGGAGATGCGTGCAGAAGAAATGCGTGTGCTCTACGTGGCGATGACGCGGGCGAAAGAGCATCTGGAACTGATTGCCTCAGTGAAGGATATCGAAAAGGCAGTCAGTCAATGGCAGGAAGCACAGCTGCTCGATCCATCTGCTCCGCTGCCTGAGTATAAGCGTTCGCGGGCGGGCGGTTATCTAGATTGGATTGGTCCCGCGATTGCACGCCATATCGATTTCGGCAAGTTCGGCAAGGCGGTTGGCGGCGAATTGATGGACGATTCGTCTTCCTGGGACGTCAATGCCTATCCGTTTTCAGCATTTCACAGTTCAGATGCCGTGGAAGTCGATGACTGGATCCCGTTGGACAGTGAAACTTCGTTTACTGCCGATTCACAATTAGTAGAAACGATCCAAAATCGGTTTGAGGCGCGCTATCTGTATGAGCACGCGGTAGAAATGCCTTCCAAGCAGTCTGTCAGTGAATTGAAACGGATTGCCCTACTGGAGTTAGAACGGGGAGATGCCGATCCGTTTGAAGAGAGATCACCTGAGATAACGAATAAACCGTCCTTCCTGCATGATCGACCGTCCTTTTTGCAGCAGCGTTCCTTGACGAAAGCGGAAGTCGGAACGGCCATGCATACCGTCATGCAGCATATTGATCTGAAGCGCCCTTTAAATGTAACGCAAGCTAGCGAGTTTGTAGAGGAACTAGAGAAACGTGAGTTGCTGACGAAAGAAGAGGTGGCTGCTGTTGATGCCGATGCAATTGTGCGGTTTTATGGAACATCTTTAGGCAAACGCCTGCAACAAGCCGATCAAGTATTGCGTGAAATGCCATTCACCTATGCGCTGCCTGCTGAACAAGGAGAGTTCCAACTCTTGCAAGGGATCGCGGATTGCTTGTTCCATGAAGATGGGGAATGGGTACTCGTCGATTATAAAACGGACCAAGTAAGCGGTTTTCATTCGGAAAAAGCTTTGTCGAATGAAATGCAGAAACGCTATGGTACGCAGTTGAATTTATATAAAAATGTACTGCAATCCATTTTGGCTATTGAAATAAAAGAAATGCTCCTCTACTTATTTGATGGAGCGAAAACAATTAGACTACAGGAGGAATTGGTTTGAAGTTGACTCCTACTTCCCTAACGAAGCGAGTTGAAGGACTCGATTTTCTAAGGGGAATTGCTTTATTAGGAATTATCATCGCAAATATGCTGCACTTTCATTCGCCTTATGCGTATATGGATCCCTATACATGGTTTTCAACGCCGGGTGAACAGTCGGCATTTCATTTTATTGATGTGTTTGTCGAAGCGAGTTTCTATCCGCTGTTTGCGATGCTGTTCGGTTACGGATTAAATATGCAGTATGAGAAATCGTTGAAGAACCATACACCGTTTGCACCGTTCATGGCACGCCGCATGAGTTGGCTGCTCTTATTCGGAATTCTGCATGCGTTGCTGATCTGGTTTGGAGATATTTTATTTACGTATGCCATCATGGGCTTTGTAATGATCGCTCTTGTTAGGATACCGAAGAAATGGCTGTTTTCATTGGCACTTGTCTTATATATCGTGCCTTCGGTGTTGGTGTATATCTTGCTCGTCTTCAGCCGGAAAATTAATCCGAATTCTTTGCTCGACGGCTTTGTGGATATCCATCAGATCGAGCTTGCCATCTCGGCTTATGCACACGGTTCATTTGGAGAAATCTTCATGTTTCGGCTGGGTGAATGGTTCACGTTCGGAGTAGTCGGTGTGTTCACGTCATTTTTCGCTGTTTTGCCGCTCATGATGCTCGGTGCTGCGTTTTCGAAGTGGAAAGTCGTCGAGAAGATGTATGCAATGAAAGGGAAATTGGTCGTCACCATGATCGTCGGTATTACATTGGGTGTTTTATTGAAGAATGTACCGTACATCGACGGACCGAAATTTGAAAATATCATAATTGTACAGTCAACATTTGGCGGGCCGATTCTAGCGATAGGATACGCTGCTCTGTTGATGTTGTTATGGCAAATTCCATTCCTGAAAATCGTGACGAAACCGTTCGCAACGCTCGGGAGAATGGCATTCACGACGTATATCATGCAATCGATCATTGCGACGCTGATTTTCTATTCATACGGAGCTGGTCTCTATGGTAAAGTAGATATAGTGACAGGTACGTGGCTGGCGATCGGAATATTTGTGATCCAATTGATCGCAGCACAAATTTGGCTGTCGAAATTCCGCATCGGACCTCTTGAATATGTATGGAGAAAGTTGTCTTATGGGAAGAATTTTAGTAATAAAGAGGAAAAAGTATAGATTTTGTCGTAACATAGTAGTATGTGAATACACATGGAAAGGGTTGGGCATACACATGAAATTATTGTCATTCCGTTACGAAGGGCAAACTTTATTCGGACCGAAAGTGAAACGTGAGGAAGCAGTTTGGGATGTGCTCGCTATGGCGCAAGCACAGCAGCAAGCAGATTTTCCGAAGACGATGATCGAGGCCGTGTCCCTTGGCATGGATTTTGTGGAAATGGTTCGTAAATTAGTAGAGGAAACTGAAGCGGGTGAAAATGCGGCGCAATTTAAATATGCATTTACTGATGTTGAATGGCTATCACCGATTCCTCGTACGCCTAAGAATGTAATGTGCGTAGGCAAGAACTATGCAGAGCATGCGCAGGAAATGGGAGCAGAAGCACCGCCTGAAAAGGTCATGATATTTACAAAGGCTCCGACAGCAATTGCCGGAGATGAGCAGACGCTGCCAATTCATAGTGATGTGACAGATTCCCTAGATTACGAGGGAGAGCTTGCCGTCGTCATCAGTAAAACAGGAAAAAACATTCCAAAACAATTAGCGTATGACTATGTATTCGGCTACACGATCGGTAACGATATTACTGCACGAAATGTCCAAGCTGACCATAAACAATTTTTCCTTGGTAAGAGTCTAGACGGCACATGTCCAATGGGGCCTTATGTTGTAACGAAAGACGAGATTCCAAACCCACAGAATTTATCAGTCGTCACAAAAGTGAACGATGAAGTACGTCAAAATGGCAATACGTCATCCATGATGTTTAAAATTGATGAATTAATTGCAGAAATCTCCAAATATGTAACGCTTGAACCGGGTGATGTCATTTTAACAGGCACTCCAGCTGGCGTAGGGAAGGGCATGACGCCGCCTACTTTCTTAAAGCAAGGCGATACGGTGAAAGTTTCAATTGAAGGAATCGGGACATTGGTGAATCGTTTCGAATAAAATTTATTTACAGTTTCGATAATATGAGCAATAGAATAGTAGTCGATTGGAAAACATGGTAAAGTATCATTCGACTACATAATAAAATGAGGTGTCAGGATTGGGATTCTTAACAGATACGACCCACTTTCATATATTTACTTGGGTAGTGGGTATCATTCTCTTTCTAGCTTCAGCTAGTATGGCTGCAGGAACGAAAGGGAAAAAGATTACACATATGATTTTGCGTTTGTTTTATATTTTAATTATTGTGTCTGGTGCTGCATTGTTTTTCAAATACCAGACGAATGATTCGATGCTATACGGCATTAAATTCTTATTAGGTCTTTTGACGATCGGATTCATGGAGATGACATTGGTCCGAGGAAGCAAGGGGAAGAATACAGGTCTTATGTGGATTTTATTCGTTGTGTTCTTGCTGGCTACTCTATTCATCGGATTCAAACTGCCGCTCGGTTTCGACTTTTTTGCATAATACCGAACGATTAGAACAAAAGGAGATGGGCAAATGTCAACACAGACTGGATGGATCTTCTTAGCAGTAGTCCTCTTGTTGATGGCGCTGTTTGCAGTCTCCGTTTTCGTTAGTTCGCGTAAACAGCAAGATCCGGATTTTTTTTCGGAAGATGACAATTAAATGACCGGAAAGAGCTAACAGAGGAGGAATTCATAACATTCCACCCTCTGTTTTTTTGTTTGCTTGCACCTAGCTGCAATTCACAAGATTGCCGTATTTACAATGAGCATTCACCCTTTTATGAAGAAAGAATGGCGTCACCTTCAGCCGTTTGATAAACTAATAAAAGAGTTTGCGTAAGGAGGATTTACTACAGTGAAACGAATCACCGGACTACTGGCAGCATGCATGCTTGCCCTATCCATAGCACAACCGATCACATACGCTGATACGAAGCAATCCTTCAGTGATGAAAGTATCTATGATCTGCTCGTTGACCGTTTCAATAACGGCTTGGGATCGAATGATATAGAAGTCAATGCAAGGGACCCTCATGCTTTCAATGGCGGGGACTTTGCTGGGATCAGCAACAGATTGCAACATTTGCTCGATATGCATTTTACAATGATTTCCGTTGGCCCTGTTTTCAGCACAGCAACGTATGATGGGAATCAAGTACTCGATTATTCAGAGATCGAACCGCATTTCGGAACGAAAAAGGAATTTACTGAACTGATCAAAGAATTGCATGACAATAAATTGAAAGTCATGGCGGATTTTCCACTTGGAAACGTTAGTTCCGACCATGTCTGGGCAAGTCAGCTCCCGACAATCCCCGCTGAAGACGGAACGATTGATTGGGATTTAAGTAAACCGAAAGCGCAAGATCAAATCATTAGTGCAGCTGTGCAATTTGTCGAGGATTATAAAATTGACGGAATCCGTCTGACGCATCTTGAGCAGGCAGACACAAAGTTTCTTGATAAGATGATCAATGCGCTGAAAGAGATGCGCGAAGGATTATACGTCATTACCAACGAGCCTAGCGAAGCCGCATTCGACAGTGTACCGGCTGAAGAGCGCAGTCAGGCAATTCAAAAGTCGTTTGTACAGGTGAATCCTGATTCTTCTGCATTGGATATTTTCACCAATGAGGATGCGGACAAACTTCTGCAATTTGATGATTTGACAGGACCGCGTTTCACTTATGAAATGGTGGAATTGCGCCAATTCCCGCCCACTCGTTGGAAGGTAGCAACAACTGCGCAATTCATGTTGCCGGGCGTTCCGTTAGTTCCGTATGCGACAGAAATTGCAGTGAACGGAAAAGAAGCACCAGAATCACATCCATTCTTTAACTTTAAGACAGATATGGAATTACATGAGTGGATTGGTGACCTTAACACGCTTCGTAATGATTCCGAAACATTGCGATCCGGTGATTTCAAGATTTTGCACAATAAAGATGGATTTATCGTGTTCGAACGTTCTTCTGAAAAGGAAAAATGGATCATCGCGATCAATAACACATCTGAAGTACAAAGCTTAGAGATTGATCCTTCAGAAATTGGGGAAAAGAAAAAGTTGCGTGGTGTATTAGGTCAAGATTTAGTCAAGGAAACGAAAGACAATAAATTTCACATCGTTCTGGACCGTGAATTAGCTGAAGTTTATATCGTAGAGGATGATAAAGGATTCAATACACCTTATCTGATTGCTTCGATATTAGTGTATGTCTTCTTCCTGGCATTCTTGTTTTCGGTGATTCGCAAGGGAAGACAGCGCAGGAGAGATGAAGCGTCGAAAGAAGAACAAGCGAAGGAATAACATAATAAACAACCAGCCCTCAATTTGTTTTTGTGGGCTGGCTTTTTTCTTCACTGAAATTAAATAAATTAATGCAACGGAATTTGCGCTCCAAACCCTGGCAATGTTACCGGCAATGAAAAACTTTAGGTTAGGGTGAACTTTCTTTGTCATCTTAATATATTAAGATGAACTTACTTTATTCAAAAAGAAAAGTGCAATGGTGCCGGGACCTGCATGGGAACCGATGACCGAGCCGATTTGGTGGATTTCGATTGCTTTTGGCTGGATTACTTCTTCGATCATCGCTTTGAATTCATTTGCGGTTGTGAGATCGTCTCCGTGGCTGATCGCAATGGTTTGTTCTTCTAAATTACTGCCGCGTTCTTCCATCATTTCGATCATGCGCCGGAAGACTTTTTTACGACCGCGGTGTTTTTCAATTGGTACCAGTTTTCCGCCTTCAACATGCAGTAAAGGTTTGATATTGAGAAGGCCGCCGAAAAATGCGCTCGCTTTGGATACTCGACCGCCCTTTGCTAAATAATCTAAGTCTTCTACTGTGAATAAATGCTCCATATGAGAAGCCATAGCACGGATTTTTCGTTCGATTTCTCGAACATCCAGCCCTTCCTTACGCAATCGAACAGCTTCCTTGACGAGCAGGCCATAGCCGAGTGAAGCGCAACGTGAGTCGATGAGTACTAAATTCATGGAGGGGTTGCCTTCTTTTACTTGGTCGCTTGCCATGACAGCTGTTTGGTAGGTGCCGGAAAGCTGGGAAGAGAAGGCGATATAGATGCCGTCTTCTCCAGAGGCAGCCAGGTCTTTCCAAGTTGTTATCATTGTGTCCAGAGAAACTTGAGATGTTTTTGGCTGCTGTCCTTTGCGGATTGCATCGAATATTTCTTTAGAGTTAATTTCTACGATATCCTCGTACTCATTTCCATTCAGCAAGACGCTTAGCGGGAATAATTCAACTTCGTTTTCTTCAAAAAAGGATATAGGCAGATCACATGCACTGTCAGCAAAGATTTTCATTGGAATTCCCCCTGAACTTATATATTTACGATCAATTACTACTGTTTGTCTTAAGTTTTACTTTCTCTAAAGAGAGGCGATCTTCCAGGATATGCGAGATGCCGTCTTCATTATTAGTATCGGTTATTTCATCTGCAATGGATTTTAGGTGGTCGATGGCATTGCCCATTGCGACACCCACTCCTGCGTAATCAATCATTTCGAGATCGTTGTCTTCGTCGCCGAAAGCGATGATACGGTCTTGTGGGACATTAAGCCATTTTGAGACTGCATCTATGCCGACAGCTTTATTTAAACCGTGGCGTACAATTTCCACGATATTGAACGGTGCACCCCAGCGACGATGGTCGATTACTTCCGCGTGAATATCTTCAAGGTGCTGACGAATTGGATCGACTGTTTGTTCGTTTGCTTGGATCAATAAACTGGTCGGATCCGTTTTTAAGGATCTTCGGATATCGCCCTCTGTAATTCGTGGATTTCCAAAGCTTAAGATATCCAAAAAGCGTTCATCATGATACTGTGCATAAACATCGTCCATCACTTCTGCGACAATATTCTCAACCGGAAACTGCTGCATCGCTTCCACCACTTCGTTGACGATTGGAAGGGCGATCGTTTCGTGAATAGTCTTCCAAGAAGTGTCTGATGGATGATGGACGAAGGCGCCATTAAAATTGACGATTGGTGTAGTTAAACCAAGTTGGCGGTAATACACTTCACTAGCCCGGTATGGACGACCTGTCGCAATCATGACATAATGCCCTTCAGAAGCCGCAAGTTGCAATGTTTCTTCAGTTTTTGGAGAAATTACTTTTTCATCAGTCAATAACGTTCCGTCTAAGTCTAATACAATTAAATGTGGTTTCAACGTATCCTCTCCTACTATAGTGATATGATTAAGTCTACTCATTATATCTTCATAGTTTATCGTTAATGGAGCAAGTAAGTCAAAAAATCAAGGGCAAGGCGAAGTTTTTGTCTTCCATCGTAATTGTTGTTATCCTAAAATAACAGTATACATTTGTCAGAAAAGAGGAATTTGAATGATCATTCGTTCGGAACAATGGCAACATATCCCTGTACTACATATCGTAGAACAATCCAAAGACCAAGAACATATTCCTACGGTCATCTTTTTTCATGGATTCATGAGCGCTAAAGAACATAACTTGCATTATGCTTACAATTTAGCGAAGCAAGGAATCCGAGTAATTTTGCCGGATGCGAAATTGCATGGAGCACGTTCAGAATCGACAGATGAATTTCAACTGCAAATGCGGTTTTGGGAAATTGTCTTAACATCAATTAAGGAAGCAGACGTGATCCGTCAAGAGTTGAAAGCGAGAGATTTAGTAGAGGATAGTACGTCAATCGGTGTCGGTGGAACGTCTATGGGCGGCATCACGACATTCGGCTGCCTCGCGAGCTATGACTGGATAGATGCAGCTTCCGTTATGATGGGTTCTCCAGCTTTTACACGACTTGCTAAAGGACAGATCGCTTATGCGGAACGTGCTGGCAAAGAATTACCGGTTACCCCAGCGGAACGCGAGCAACTTTTTGCTGCATTGGAGCAAGTGGATTTGTCGAAAAATCCAAACAGATTGAATCGTCGTCCGATTTTCATGTGGCACGGTGAGCAGGATACACTTGTGCCGTTTGAGCTTACAAATGAATTTTATTCTGAAATTCAGCAAGACTATAAAGACCATCCGGAACGTTTAGGCTGGATGCCGGAAGAGGAATCAGGTCATGCTGTTTCGCGTCCCGGCATGCTTGCGTCAGTCGATTGGCTTGCACAGCATTTGATTGCAAGGTAGTATGTTGGTAAGATGAAGATAGCACATAACAGAGAGGAGCATTCCTATGAGCAAAGATGAAATCAAAGATTACCTGTTTGGCGCGTTGGAAAACGTCATTGACCCGGAGTTAGGTGTCGATATTGTCAACTTAGGGTTAGTGTATAACGCCGAGCTGCTCGATGAAGGTCTAGCAAAAATCACGATGACATTGACTTCCATGGGCTGTCCGATGGGGCCGCAAATTGTAGCCAACATCAAACAGGAGTTAATGGAACTTCCTGAAGTAAAAGATACAGAAGTAGACATTGTCTGGAACCCGCCATGGTCCCGAGATAATATGTCCCGTTATGCTAAGATGGCACTTGGCGTACGCTAATATGCATCACCGAACCATACTCTTTGTGGTATGGTTTTTTTGTGCTGTTTAAAATAAAAACAGACGGGGTGAGTGGAACGGGATTTACGATTCAGACGGTATGCTTACCGGCGACTCTTCCGCGTCCCACGGAAAGCGGCTACCAGAGAGCGAAAGCCGTAACGAAGAACGGCTTTTGCGAACATAAGCGAAGCGTTGTGAGTACGTCTTTGGTTTAATCCCCCGGACCGCCATCCCTCGGACTACTCGCTCTGTAATCTTTTATTTCAGTCTATGAAAAAGAAGGAATTGCAAAATTTTGTCGAATATGAAGGATGTAGCGTTAAACAGTATCTATTAGGGGGAATAGGGAAATGTCAGTAAAAACAGCAGATTTATGCGATGACTTCATCGACGAACTACAAGTATGTACCGTGGAATTCAACTCCTACGGCAAACACAAACGATTTTCGGGGCCGATTTCCACAGTTAAAGTATTCGAAGACAATGTCTTGGTAAAAGAAGCACTGCAAACGATTCCTGAAGGCAATGTACTCGTTGTTGACGGAGGAGGCTCAAAGCGCTGCGCATTAATGGGGGACATGCTTGGCGAAATTGCACAAAAACGAAAACTGGCTGGCGTTATCATCTATGGATGTGCACGTGATACGGCAGACCTCGGCACACAAGAAATCGGAGTCATGGCAATCGGCAGCATGCCAGTGAAAAGTATTAAACGAGGCGAAGGTCAAAGTGGAGAAGTCCTTCATTTCGGAAATGTCGAATGGATTCCCGGACACTATGTCTATGCAGATGAAGATGGGGTTGTCGTGGCACCGCGTAAATTGGTGTAAAAATTATATTGGCCGTTTGCATAATGCAAACGGTTTTTTTATGGGAAATAACCGCATAATAAAGTAACTTTTAACTAAGCAAATTAATTTACTTCTCGTAGAAAAGAGACTATAATTAAATTAATCAAAGATAGTCAAAGTCAAATGAACGGAAGGTGGATGTTTATGCGTATGGATGGTGTACAAGAAGACCAGCGCTCACCACTTGAGCAATTTGGTCGTAATCTTGTTGATGAAGTGAAAAATGGAAAAATGGATCCGGTCATTGGCCGGGATGAAGAAATACGAAATGTGATCCGAATTTTGTCTAGAAAAACAAAAAATAATCCTGTGCTGATCGGGGAACCAGGTGTTGGTAAAACTGCAATCGTTGAAGGGTTGGCACAGCGAATTGTCAAAGGTGACGTGCCGGAAGGTTTGAAGGACCGTAAAATCTTTGAACTGGATATGAGTGCGCTCATTGCAGGTGCCAAGTATCGGGGAGAATTTGAAGAACGTCTTAAAGGTGTCCTCAAGCAGGTGAAAGACAGCGATGGCGAAATAATCTTATTTATTGATGAAATTCATACGATTGTCGGCGCGGGGAAAACGGAGGGCGCGATGGATGCAGGGAATATGCTGAAACCGATGCTTGCTAGAGGTGAGCTGTACTGTATCGGTGCGACAACGCTTGATGAGTATCGTATGTATATCGAGAAAGATCCAGCATTAGAACGTCGTTTCCAACAAGTGATGGTGCGCGAGCCATCTGTTGAAGATACCGTTTCAATTTTGCGAGGATTGAAAGAACGTTTTGAACTGCATCACGGTGTACGGATACATGACCGTGCTTTGGTCGCTGCCGCCACGTTATCGGATCGTTATTTAACCGAGCGTTTCATGCCCGACAAAGCGATCGATTTGATTGACGAAGCTAGCGCGATGATTCGGACAGAAATCGATTCGATGCCGCAAGAATTAGATGCAGTAACTCGCCGAATCATGCAACTCGAGATTGAAGAGCAGGCTTTGCGGAAAGAAAAAGATTCCATGAGTCAATCTCGATTGGTTACGCTGCGAGAAGAGTTGCAGCAACTGAAAGATTCATCTAAAGATATGCGTGAGCAGTGGGATTCTGAAAAAACAGCACTGAAGGAAGTTCAGAGCAAGCGGGAAGAACTCGATCGCTATCGAAGAGAACTGGAAGATGCGCAAGCTCGTTTTGATTTGAATAAAGCTGCTGAATTGCAGTATGGTAAAATTCCTGAATTGGAAAAAGAATTAAAAGCGCTTGAGAGTCCATTGGAAGGAAGTCAGGACCTTCGTTTGTTGCGTGAAGAAGTGACGGAAGAAGAAATTGCTTCCATCGTAGCCCGTTGGACAGGCATTCCTGTGACGAAACTTGTGGAAGGTGAGCGGGAGAAGTTACTTCGTTTGCATGAAACATTGAAAGAACGCGTTATTGGTCAAGATAACGCGGTGCAGCTCGTGACGGAAGCTGTTTGGCGTGCACGTGCAGGAATTCAAGATCCGAATAAGCCGATTGGATCGTTCTTATTCTTAGGTCCGACTGGTGTCGGGAAAACGGAATTGGCGAAGACGCTGGCTGCCACTTTATTTGATTCTGAAGATCATTTCGTCCGGATCGACATGTCTGAATATATGGAGAAGCATAGTGTGTCACGTCTTGTTGGGGCACCTCCAGGATATATCGGCTACGAAGAAGGCGGTCAATTAACGGAGGCTGTTCGACGAAACCCGTATGCTGTCGTGCTGCTGGATGAAATCGAGAAGGCGCATCCAGATGTGGCGAACATTTTGCTGCAGATTTTGGATGACGGTCGGATAACAGACAGTCAAGGGCGGTTGGTCAACTTTACGAATACCGTTGTGATTATGACATCCAATATCGGCTCTGCTTATTTATTAGAAGGCAACTTAGAAGACGGAGATCATGCAAGAGAAGACTTGATTATGGCAGAGTTACGCCGCCATTTTAAACCCGAGTTGTTGAACCGGATGGATGACATCATTATCTTCCACTCGTTAACGGCGGACTCGTTCAAGTCGATTACCCGCAAAATGTTGGGTGATTTAGTGGAACGTTTGGCAATGCAGGATGCGACGTTAAGCTACGATGAAGACGTCGTGAACTGGATTGTGGCGGAAGGTGCAGATGCGGATTTTGGTGCACGGCCTTTGAAGCGATTTATTCAGCGTCATGTGGAAACGAAGGTCGCTAAAGAAGTGATTAGAGGTAGTCTGCAGGAAGACGAACAAATTCAATTGTCGATGGAAGATGGACAATTAGTTGTTCAGCTCATCAAGAAAGATTAATCTGTGAAATTTTAAAAAGCGTAAGAACTGTCAATAGTTCTTACGCTTTTTATGTGTTATACGTCTGCTGGAGCTTCATCAGGGATAATTGCTGTGATAATAAGTACAACAACAGCCATAACGATAGAGACGATTACACCTGTCATGAAGTCAAATGGTGCCTCGACAATTGAACCTGCAACATAGTTCAACATGGCAACTAATAGGAATGACCAAACAAATGTCATAATATATTGCATGATTTTCACCTCGACTAGTCTATTTCAAACTTCATCATACCATAGCCGGTCAAAACGATGAAATAATAAATAAATTTAATTTTGACGAAAAAGTGTCCTTGTATTGAAAAGTGAGCGATTTTCTTCTATAATTAACACCAGGTACTAATAATAGATGACAAGAAACGGGGTAGATGAAATGAGAGCAGGGCTGCTGGGTATGGGGAAATACAACCCGCCACATGTTTTGACGAATGAAGATTTGGAAAAACGAATAGATACTTCAGATGAATGGATTCGTACACGCACAGGTATCGAAGAGCGCAGGATTGCAGATGATGATACGAATACATCAGACATGGCTTTTGAAGCGGCGAAAGAAGCGCTCGCATCGGCAGAAATTCGCCCTGATCAGATAGGTCTTATCCTAGTGGCGACAGTGACACCAGATTATACGTTTCCTTCCGTTTCAACAATGATTCAAGAACGTTTGGGTGCAAAAAATGCGGCTGCAATGGATGTTTCGGCAGCATGTGCAGGATTTATATATGGTGTGGTGACTGCAAAGCAATTTGTCGAAGCAGGCACGTACGATTATGTCTTAGTTGTCGGCGTGGAAAAGCTGTCTAAAATTACAGACTGGGAAGATCGCAACACAGCTGTTTTGTTTGGAGATGGTGCAGGTGCTACAGTTGTAGGGAAAGTGAGTGAAGGAAGAGGAATTCTTTCATTTGAACTAGGTGCGGATGGTTCTGGAGGTAAACACCTATGCCATAGAGAGTTCATCGAAATGAACGGTCGCGAAGTATTTAAGTTCGCAGTCCGTCAGATGGGCGAATCTGCGCTCTCAGTCACTGAAAAAGCAGGACTTACTAAAGATGATGTGGATTATCTGGTTCCTCATCAAGCGAATATACGCATTATGGAGGCTTCGCGTGAGCGCTTAGGATTGCCGATTGAAAAGATGTCGAAGTCCGTTCATAAATACGGCAATACTTCCGCAGCTTCTATTCCAATTTCATTGACGGATGATTTAGCGGAAGGTCGCGTCAAAGATGATGACGTGATTGTATTGGTTGGATTTGGTGGCGGCTTGACATGGGGCGCCTTATGTATAAAATGGGGTAAGTAAAACATTAAAAAGAACGAACAAGTTGATCTTCATTCAGCAGAAAACTCTCACCTTTACAGTTGGTCACATGAATACGATTTTGTTTCCTGTTCAGTGGCTGTTCAAACGCCTGCTGAACAAAAATCATGCCTCCGGCGGATGTCACAGATTTTGAGAGGAGTGAATTGTGCATGCACAATTCAAAATCTGGACGCAATTACGCCAAGGCGTAATTGATTATAGAAAGGAAGTTTAGAATTGGAAAAACGACGTGTAGTGATTACGGGAATCGGTGGCGTTTCACCAGTAGGAAATACCGCAGAAGACTCATGGAAAGCAGTTGTGGAAGGAAAATCCGGCATTGATATTATGACGCGACTGGATCAGGAAAAATTCCCGGTCCGTGTGATGGCGGAAGTTAAAGATTTCGATATCGAACAATTTGTTTCACGTAAAGACGCACGTAAGATGGATCGTTTCACACACTATGCCGTCGCTTCTGCCATGATGGCAATGAAGGATGCCGATCTTGAGCTGGATGATGAACTGGCGCTTCGCACAGGCGTGTGGATCGGGTCGGGGATCGGCGGTATGGAATCGCATGAAACCCAATTCAATACATTCCTTGAAAAAGGCTATCGACGTGTCAGTCCATTTTTTGTCCCCATGATGATACCGGATATGGCGGCAGGACAAGTATCAATTTTCACTGGAGCAAAAGGCATCAACTCCTGTTCGGTAACAGCTTGTGCTTCCGGCACGAACTCGATCGGAGATGCGTTTGAAGTTATACTTCGCGGAGATGCAGACGTCATGATCACTGGAGGAACAGAAGCGCCGATTACGTCACTTGCAGTAGCAGGTTTCATTGCAAGCACGGCACTCTCCTTGAATGAAGACCCTGAAAAAGCATCTCGTCCGTTCGATAAGAATCGTGATGGATTCGTAATGGGAGAGGGAGCAGGAATTCTGATCTTGGAAGAGTATGAACATGCGGTCAAACGTGGCGCAAAAATTTATGCGGAAATCGTCGGCTATGGTTCTACTGGAGATGCACACCATATCACGGCTCCAGCACCAGGCGGAGAAGGTGGCGCACGTGCAATGGTACAGGCGCTGGAAAAAGCGGAGATTGATCCTACGCAAATTGATTATATTAACGCGCATGGGACGAGTACGCCGTATAATGATTTATTCGAAACGATGGCTGCCAAAACAGTGTTTGGTGAACATGCCTATAAGCTGGCAATGAGTTCGACAAAATCCATGACGGGCCATTTACTCGGCGCGGCTGGCGGTATTGAAGCGATCTTTACCGTAAAGGCTTTGCAGGAGGGCATCATTCCTCCGACAATGAATTACGAAACTCCGGATCCAGAATGTGATTTAGATTACGTGGTCAATGAAGCACGTAAAGCAAACATCACCTATGGAATGAGCAACTCTCTAGGCTTCGGCGGTCACAACGCTTCGCTGGTATTTAAGAAAATATAATGAAAAAGGAAAGAGCACAGTAGCTCTTTCCTTTTTTTTTGACTTTTAATAAACGATGAAATGATAAAGTGAATTAACGTTGGAGGGGAAAGCTCGGATAGGGCAAATGGGCTTGTGGTCGCTCTGTTCATTCTCTTCAAGATCCATGTATCTACTCTTAATACTTTCCGTGCAAGCAAGTTGAAAGTACTCGTCTAAAAGGCATGTACTTATACATAAGATGAAAGAAAACGATAAAGGGCGAGGATCCGTTTGACGCGTTTTCTAGTATTCCTATTCAGCTATTCTATTATCGTCATCTGTGTTGCCAATTTACTCTTCTACTTGAACTACGCAGCACTCGGTTACGATTATAAGCAAATTACTTTGTTTATGTTGCAGTCGACAGACTTTACAATGCTCGTCATAGCCATTATTTCGTTAGTGTCTACCGTCTGCGTCCCAAGCCCATCGCGGCCTCCATCTTCTTGAGAGTGGTGGAAGCGATGGCATTTGCTTTTTCAGCGCCTTGGTCCAGAATAGAATCCAATTCAGGTGAATCAATTAATTCATGATAACGCTGCTGGATTCCTGCTAAATGATTGTTGACCGTTTCAGCTACGCCAGCTTTAAAGGCGCCATAGCCAAGCCCCTCATATTTTGTCTCCAGTTCTGGGATGGACAATCCGCCTAATGAAGATTCGATGATCAATAAATTTGAGACACCAGGTTTGTTTTCAACATCGAATTTCACAACGCCTTCTGAATCTGTAACAGCACTTTTGATTTTCTTTTCAATTTCTTTCGGCGTATCCAAAATGGAGATCGTCGCTTTTTTATTTGGATCGGATTTACTCATTTTCTTTAAAGGATCTTGTAAAGATTTTATTCGGGCGCCGTTTTTTGGAATACGAACGGCAGGAATGGTCAATACTTTGCCGTAGCGGCTATTGAAACGTTCCGCCAAATCTCTTGTCAGCTCCAAATGTTGCTTTTGGTCTTCACCGACAGGGACGATATCTGTGTTGTACAGTAAAATATCTGCAGCCATTAATGGAGGGTAAGTCAACAGCGCTGCAGAGACACCTTCAGCACCTTCAGATTTGTCTTTGAACTGTGTCATGCGTTCTAGTTCGCCGATGTAAGAGACGCATTGCATAATCCATCCTGCTTGTGCGTGAGCGGGAACTTCCGATTGAATAAAGAGTGTAGATTTTTCTGGATCGATGCCGCTCGCGATATAGGTGGCGGCAAGGGATCGGATAGCTTGTTTTAAGTCGTCAGGATTTTGCTGCACGGTAATAGCGTGTTGGTCAACGATGCAAAAGATGCAGTCCTCTTCATTTTGCAACTCTACAAATTGGCGGAAAGCGCCAATATAATTTCCTAATGTGATGACACCTGTTGGTTGAACACCTGAGAATATAGTTTTCATTGTATTTCCTCCTTTATAAATTGGCATAAAAAAACACCAGCCATCCCTATAAAAAGGGACGATTGATGAAAAGTAACCGTGGTACCACCCGAATTGCTTCGTTAAAAGCCGCTCTAGTCCCTTAACGCGGGATACGTGTCGGACTACTGTTGTTCGTCCGTCAAGCTCGGGAGCCCATTCTTTTTGTACGATTTTGCCTGCTTCCACCATAGACAGGCTCTCTGAGAAAATCGCGTCAAAAATACTTTTTCCTTCTTCGCCATTTACTTATTGCTCTAAAGTATATCGATTTCGATTGGAAAATGCAACTTTCAGAAAAAAATAAGGATTAAATTGAAACCTTTCAGTACATCTGTACGTACTATAGAGGAGAGAGAAAAAGATAGAACGACTTTCTAAATGAGAATACCATTTCTTTCTTTTTAGTAGGTTTAAATCAATTCATTACTGGGTATAAAAAGAGAAGATGTTCAATTACCGCATAAAACAGCATCATTCTGCACAGATTTGTAGGAACTAAAGAATGTCGAAATTCTGTATAATTTTTTTGGAAAAACTATATTAATTGAGAATGATTATGTGTATAATGAGTAGTATGAAGACAAATTATAATAATTCTAAATTGAAATCTAAACATATCAAATCTAAATGAGCGTAAGCCGTGGGAAAGGACGTGTCAATACATGGGTGTTACACTTTATACATCACCTAGTTGTACATCTTGTAGGAAAGCAAAAGCATGGTTGGAGGAACATGAGATTCCTTATACAGAGCGTAATATCTTCTCTGAGCCATTGAACATTCAAGAAATCAAACAAATTCTTCGCATGACAGAAGACGGTACAGATGAAATTATCTCCACGCGTTCCAAGATTTTTCAAAAGTTGAATGTTGACGTAGAGAGTCTGCCGCTTCAAAGGTTATATGAATTAATTCAAGAACATCCGGGCCTTTTAAGAAGACCAATCATTCTAGATGAAAAAAGACTCCAAGTAGGGTACAATGAAGATGAGATTCGTCGTTTCCTACCGAGAAAAGTTAGAGCCTATCAGCTGCTCGAAGCGCGGCGAATGGTGAACTAATCTGAATACAAAAGCTGATAGGGATGACACACTGGATACATTTGTGCCTATCAGCTTTTTTGAATTGAAATTCCCTTGTATTCCTCTAGGATTTTCGCTTCAATGCTTAGGCAATTGAAATAAACCCTTTCGAAATCGGTTTGGTCGACATATAGTAAGAGTAAGCATTGCAAGTGAGTTTAAATTATAAAACAGGGGAAGGCCTGTTTGACAGAAGGGAGAGATAAGGGATGGAAATAGAGCGCATTAACGAAAATACGGTAAAGTTTTATCTTTCTTATGGAGATATAGAAGATCGCGGCTTTAGCAAAGAAGATGTTTGGTATAACCGCGATAAAAGTGAAGAGCTTTTTTGGGATATGATGGATGAACTTGGCGATGATACAGAGTTCGAAGTAGAAGGACCGCTTTGGATTCAAGTCAATGCTATGAATGAGGGAATTGAAGTGATTGTGACAAGAGCACATCTTCCGAAGAACGCTGAATCTTCACAATTTCCTTTTGGCATTGAAGACCCTGAAGAATTATTCGATCCGATTTTTGACGCGATCAATGAAACGGAAGAGGATAGTGAAGAAGAAGTGCAAGTCAATGATAAGTTGTTTGTATTCAGAGATTTTGATGAGCTGATTCCATTGGCATCTCAAATGGCTTCACTCGAAGACCCTTTTGAAACTCAGCTGTATGCATTTGAGGGTCGTTATTATCTCAACTTGCGGTTTGATTACACTCTTATAGATACGAAACGCGCCAAGGACATTGTCAGTATGATCACAGAATACGGCATTCTATCTAAGATGTCGATTCATCGTATTGAGGAATATGGCACAGCCGTTATGGAGTCCGACGCTTTCGTTCAAATAGATAAATATTTTTCATAATTCACTGGAAAGCTACCAATAATTTGGTAGCTTTTTTTATTTTGGTTCGCGATTTAAGCGTGGTTTATTATCAAACGAGCAACGGTACAACGCCTAGTGTGGCAGAAGGAGTATTGTCATTAAATCCACTTCGGCGCTAGCGGATGGCTCCCGCAATGAGCCAGTCAGGAAAAGCACCTGTCTGTCTCATTGCTCCGCCTACCGCTTGTAAGGCGCCTGCGTTTGGTAAGCGGAAGAAAAGGAAATCATTCCTTGCAAAAACAGTTTTTTACGACAAATCGGATACAAGGCAATCTCAGTTTAAACACCATAGTTTTTATTTTACTACACCAGCGCCGAAGCGTTGCCAGAGCACAATGTTTACTTAGTTCAGGGGTTGCGATAGGTCAAGCGACGAGACAATATGTTGAGTTGCGTCATGGAACCCACTTCGGTGCTAGCGGATGGCTCTCACAATGAGCCAATCAGGAAGTGCGCCTGTTTGTCTCATTGCTCCGCCTACCGCTTGTAAGGCGCCTACGTTTAGTATGTAAAGAAGCTAGGGTAATCTCATAGCCTAGGCCAACTTTGACTACTAAGTAGACGCCAATTAATTCTATTTTTTAGATACCACATTCACTAATATAGCAACACAAGCGTAGGCGCAACTGCGGGGTCGGCCGTAGCCGAGAGACAGCTAGCGCCCTTTGCTAGTTGGCTCTTGGCGGGAGGGAGGCAATCTCCCAGCGCCGAAGCGGTGCCGGAGCACAACCTTCACTTAGTTCATAGGTCACTATAGGTCGAGCGACGAGGCAATATGTTGAGTTGCGTCAGGAAATCCACTTCGGCGCTTGCGGATGGTTCCCGCAATGAGCCAGTCAGGAAGATCGCCTGTCTGTCTCATTGCTTCGCCTACCGCTTGTAAGGCGCCTGCGTTTGGTAAGTGGAAGAAAAGGAAATCATTCTTTGCAAAAACAGGCTCTGGCGACAAGTCGGATACAAGGCAATCTCAGTTTAAACACCATAGTTATTATTTTACTACAAAAGCGAAGGCGCAACTGCGGGGTCGGCCGTAGCCAAGAGACAGCTAGCGCCCTTTGATAGTTGGCTCGTGGCGGAAGGCAATCCCCCAGCGCCGAAGCGGTGCCAAAGAGCAAGCATCACTTTATTCACAACCCGCTTACAAAGTCGTGCAGCGAAACCCGACCAGTACTTAAAAGGTTTGGAAAAGAAAAACGACAAAACCCTTTTAGATATAATAATACTTGCAAAATAGTCTGTTAATTCGTAAGATGTAGTTGAAAGGAGTGTGAATGCTTTGTTGACAGCTCATACAGCTGGCGGGGAACTGGTGGTCTTGACTAAACACTATTCCCTCGAGCACTTAAGAAAGTGGCGTAAAGACGAAATGTTCTATTGTCCCCAATGCAAAGAAAAGCTGATTTTGAAAGTCGGCGACGTTATGATACCACACTTTGCGCACTGTCAGCAGACCAACTGCCGAGACAGCTTCTCAGAAGGAGAATCCCCAACTCATCTGCTTGGTAAAACTCAACTATACGAATTGTTTTCCCGCCACGCCCTCAACGTCAACTTAGAACCTTTTTTAGTAGACGTGCGACAAAGGCCGGACCTTCTCGTTACTTGGCAGGATACTGCGGTCCCTATCGAGTTCCA
Organism: Sporosarcina sp. FSL K6-3508; assembly: GCF_038615825.1. Classification (NCBI taxonomy): domain Bacteria; kingdom Bacillati; phylum Bacillota; class Bacilli; order Caryophanales; family Caryophanaceae; genus Sporosarcina; species Sporosarcina sp. FSL K6-3508. Next base: position 1,026,365 of record NZ_CP152016.1, read on the forward strand.
ATGTAGTGTCATTCCACTTTCGCTTGTCCAGCAAAGAAACGCTGGCTACCACATGCTAAACATGCTGCCGATCTGGATTGTCTTAACCCCTCAAACGATCCATGCCACTTCTGCAGCCACACTCTCTATTCGTATCTCTCAGTTCCATCATTTTTTTATTCGGCAAATCAATGACCGGATCTCCATCCTTCTTACATACCATCCGCTTAGCGAACAATTTCATTACCTCAGCCATATGATTCATCTGCATGGTTCTACTTATGCCGTTCGCCATTTGATTTTGCGCATAGATAAACAAACGGTTCCTTTTGCTACGCCCGCAGTACCGAACCCGACAGATATAGAGGAGCTGACTCGTCACTATCAATCAGCCCGGCGAAAGTATCTTCGTTCTGTGATCGGTTACAATCCACGAGGAATTCATAATCGTTTTTTACGTGCGTGCTATGAAATGCGAATTCAACCGATTCAACTGCCTTCATGGGTTGGCGTGCCGACGGCGGGACAGGAGGCATTCAAACAGCCTGACTGTGAATGGCAACTGTTGCTTGTTGCAGCAATGCGGGAAACTAGAAAAATGCCTAATCAGCTTAATTCATCATTTTTTCGAACGTTTATTAAAAGATTTGAAGGAGAGACGGAAGATCAATTAAAAGCATGCAGAGTGTATACGGATTTTTTACGCCAAGAGCGCATAGATATCTACAGAATGGATAAATTTATTGGAGGTAATTTCGTGCAGGAAATTCTAGCAGGGCGATTTCTTGCAATGCATGCGAAGAATTGAGAAAATATAGTGGATTTGAATTACGGTGAAATGGCTGAAGGAGGAATTTGATTGACAAACGATCAAAAAGTTTTAACACGTGACGAAGTAGCTGAAGAAGAAACTTGGCGTCTGGAAGATATTTTTGTTTCCGATGAAGCATGGGATAAAGAATATCAAAAAGTTGAAGAGATGGTCAATGAAGCTGAGCAGTACAAAGGGACGCTCGGCAACGGAGCAAGACAACTTTTTGAGGCATTGACGTACCGTGATAAATTGGCAGAGCGTTTACGCAGATTGTATACGTATGCACATCTTAAAACTGATCAGGATACGACGAATGGTTTTTATCAAACAATGGATGGCCGTATCAAGTCATTAGTAGTAAAGGTGTCCACAGCATTGTCTTACTTTACGCCCGAGCTGCTTTCTATAGACGAAGAGCAATTAAACCAAACGATTGAATCGCATGAAGGTTTGCGTTTGTATAAACAAGAGTTTAAGGAATTGAATGCTGAACGTGCGCATATTCTATCAACTGAACAAGAGGCATTACTCGCTCAGTTGTCCGAAGTAACTGGAAATCCGGCTGAAACGTTCAGCATGTTGAATAATGCTGATCTAACCTTCGGATTAGTTAAGGATAAGGAAGGAAATGAAATCCAACTAACACATGGCCGGTATTCTCGTTTTTTAGAGAGTAAAGACCCTAAGGTGAGAGAAGCTGCATTTAAGGAAATGTATGCAAAATATGGAGAGTTCAAAAATACATTTGCATCCACACTTAGCGGGAATGTCAAGGCACATAATGTAAATGCGAGAATCAGGAATTATACTTCTGCAAGAAATGCAGCATTGTCCAGCAATCATATTCCTGAACAAGTATATGAGAATCTCGTTTCTACGATCAATAAGAACTTAGACTCGCTGCATCGCTATGTTGCTTTGCGTAAGAAAGTACTGCAACTTGATACACTTCATATGTGGGATATGTACACGCCGTTGGTGGAAGACACAGAAATTAAATACACTTATGAAGAAGCGAAAGAGACGATGCTGGAAAGTTTTCATCCGCTAGGCGAAGATTATACCTCGATCGTAAAAGAAGGACTTGAGAATCGTTGGGTCGATGTCCGTGAAAACAAAGGAAAGCGTTCAGGTGCTTATTCTTCTGGTTCATATGGAACAAATCCGTATATCTTAATGAATTGGCAAGATAATGTGAATAACTTATTCACGTTGGCGCATGAATTCGGCCATAGTGTCCATAGCTATTATTCTCGGCAAAATCAACCGTTTATTTACAGTGGCTATTCAATTTTCGTTGCAGAAGTAGCATCTACAGTGAATGAAGCATTACTCAATGATCATTTATTGAAGGTAACTACAGATGAAGACAAACGAATTTATTTGCTGAACCATTGGTTGGATGGATTCCGTGCAACTGTATTCCGCCAGACGATGTTTGCTGAATTTGAGCATCTCATCCATAAGTTGGATCAAGAAGGAACGCCATTGACAGCTGAAAAATTAACAGAAGAGTACTATGCATTGAATCAAAAATATTATGGTGAAGCAATCGTCAGCGATGAAGAAATTGGTTTGGAATGGGCGCGTATTCCACATTTCTACTATAATTATTATGTCTATCAGTATGCGACAGGGTATAGTGCAGCAGTAGCGCTAAGTAAACAGATTCTCGAAGAAGGGGAGCCGGCAGTCGACCGATACATTTCCAACTTCCTGAAAGCTGGATCTTCTGATTATCCGATTGAGGTGCTGAAAAAGGCAGGGGTCGATATGACATCTGAAAAACCGATTGAAGAAGCGTGCCGTGTTTTTGAAGAGCGATTAAATGAACTCGAGCAGCTTTTGGCGAAGAGAGGATAAGCGATAGCTATAAATCTCTAGGTATGTTGTCGGAGTATGTGACATAAGGATGAAAGCGAGTATAATTTGTTGAAGTCATAAGTTAGATATGGTATGTTATGTACGTGGAATAAATCACATACCAAACATACACCCCTTTTGTTTGAACGTGAACATTTCTCCCATTCCCTTTGAAAAAGAGTATTCACTCCCCCCCAGGAGAGAATGCTCTTTTCTTTTTTGTATAAAGAAATCCGAAGTGATCATTTTCTTGATCACCTCGGATATGAATAAGTGCTATTTAATTAGAGAGCAATTTGGTTGTTTTTTACGCCAAAGCGTTCGATCTTGGAAAGGAATTCGTTCGATTTGCTGCTTGAGCAGGCGCTTCTTCAATTCGCGTTCTGCTTCTTTTTCTGAAATATGATAGATTTCGGCAACTTCTTTAGTGGTTAGTAAATCAAAACGATTGAACAATGAGCTAATGGATGGCGGAATATCGGGTAAGATCTGTTCGCCAATCAATTCCTCTAAGATTTGTTCGTAAATCCCATAATCATAGAGACCGCTCACTTTCAAACCTTCATCTTCAATATTGCTATTGAAAAATACGAAAGTCGGTGCTTCATCTACTTCCATTTCATTTCCTAGAAACATATCGACTTGCAAGGCGCGTATTGTTTCTTCCGACGTGAAGTCGACAATGAATTCATCTACATCTAGATTGATCCGTGCGGCAATTTCAACTAGCACAGAAAAAGATGTGACATCACGCTTCTTTAAAAACGAATACTCAAATAAGCAAGATAGGTAACGGAAGCCAGCCCGTTTCCCTTGAAATTCAGCAGCTTTCACCGCGAGGCTCGGGAAACATGGGTTTGATCGCTTTGTCGGCTGGGGGTCTTGTCTCTCCGTTAAGCAGTTCCTATTTAGTTTATTTATAGGTGTACGCAACGCAACTCTCAACGTAAAATAATGATCATATTCTACTTGAAGTTTACGTAGGAGCGGTTGGAGTGACCAGCAGTCCTTGCAGTATGGATCCAAAAATACATAAAGTTCAATTGGTTTTGCTGAAGTAGAATAGTGTAACGTATCATCAATAACAGTTAGATAGTTCACTGGTCTTCCTCCTCGTTCCTATTTACCATATGGTTGGCTGTTAAGACAAGGCGTTGATAATAGACATTCCGAAGCGGTCCCTCCAGTCCCACTTCATCCATTGCTTCTTCCATGCATGCAAGCCACGCTTTCGCGCGAGTAGGCGTAATTGGGAACGGCATGTGCCGTGCCTTCATCATGGGATGGCCGTGTTCTTCCGTATATAGGTTAGGGCCTCCTAAATATTGTGTCTGAAATTGTTTTTGTTTCCGAATTGTTTCGGTTAAATCTTCAGGAAATATTGGAATAAGGTCCGGGTGCACAGCCACTTTATCATAGAAGCGTTCAATTAGTTCATGTAACCTTTTCTCGCCAATCTCCTCAAAAGGGATGACAGGTTTTCGGGTCATTACATTCACACCCCTTCGTTCATTTGTGACTTTATTCTATCAACGAATTATTTTGTATACAAATAAAACAGCTTATTTCTAATTATTGTTATATAGCAGGCAATTGCTGGTTGGATGTAAATAGGGATTCCGAGAACCGTTGATTTGCGCTACAGGCGTGACGCTTTCCGCGGGGCGTGCGGTGAGCCGCTTCCTTCGCTTCGCTCAGTCCAGGGTCTCACCTGTCACGCTAATCCCGCTGGAGTCGCCCGCCTTTCACTCCAATCAACTAGCGTGTTCCTTAGAAAATAGTGAAGAAAACATCAAACTTTAAAACATATCTATGCTACGCCATCTGCCCGTAGTAATTCATGACTTTTTTGACGTATTGTTGTGTTTCTTTGAAGGGAGGAATTCCACCATATTTTTTTACGTTCCCTGGTCCTGCATTATATGCGGCCAGTGCGGTTTCTATTTTTCCGAATTGATCTAGCATTTTTCGCAAGTATTTGGCGCCGCCCATGATGTTCTGTTGCGGGTCAAAGCGGTCTGTGACACCGATGAATTTAGCTGTTCCGGGCATTAATTGCATTAAGCCGGCTGCTCCTGCGTGGCTCGTGACATTATTATTAAAGTTGGACTCTTGCTTGATGACAGCGGCAATCAGATTTTGCGGCAATTGGTATTTGTCAGCAGCTTGCTTGATGATGTCTCCATACGGACCTTGGTAGGTTGCACCGGATGATGGTGCAGCTATTGTTGGAGAGGAGTTCTGTAACTGGAATGCTGGAATATGGGCTGGCATGTATACTGGATTGGCGCCTTGGTAAAGCAGGCCGTCAGCAGCAGTGCCATTCACTGTATTCGATGAACTTACTGACCCTAATGTACTTTCTGTCATTAACTGCGTCAGCATCGATTGGAATTCGTTAGAGCTGCCTGAAGAGTTCGTGCTGAAGGACTGAACTGCTCCGAGTGTTTGCAGCGCGTTGATTTCTAGGAGTAACCTTAGATTTTGTAGGTCTAGGCTCATACTTTCTCCCCCTATCTATGATTTTTCTATTAGTTTTTCATTGGTCGATTATATCCATTATACCAACTTTTGTACCCGAATGTACAATAACAAAATGCAACTATGTGTGTCATATGGTAGACTGAACGTAAAGACTTGTATTAAGGAAGTGATCATATTGGATATCAAAAATAAAATAATAAAAGTGAGTCAGCAAGGGAATGAAATACACTTTATTTTGGATCCGGAAGCAGAGTGGCCTTTAGATAGTGTCCCTACAGGAAAAATGCTGACAGACACAGACCGACAATCATTTGTTTATGTATTTGATCATGATTCGGGCTATCAGTATGCGTATTTTCCACAAGAAAGCTGGTACGGCCTTGTAGATTTGCTGTTGAATGAAATGGAACCTTTTCTAATTTGGGTAGATCAGAAAATACCTCTAGAAAACGCGGCAGAGGAACTACAGGCACTGGTATTGAATATCGAAGGCAATGATAATTATGGTGAAGCATTCAGTGTAGCTGTTGAGAAAGCCTTCCAATCTGTATTAGAACAGGAAAACTAAGCGGTATACGAAGAAACAAAATAGAAAGGAAGTGGCGTAATGAAATTCACAATTCAGTCTCGAAACGACGAACTTTCGAATAAGTTAATGAAAGAAGCGCGAGTATATTTACGAGATTTCGGTTTAAAGTATGATGAGGAAGAACCGGACATTGTATTGTCAATTGGTGGAGATGGCACATTACTGCATGCTTTTCATAAATACATACATCGACTCGACAAGACGTCATTCGTCGGTATCCATACAGGTCATCTAGGATTTTATGCTGATTGGAAACCTTCTGAAGTAGAAAAATTAGTGATTTTGATTGCTAGACAGGAATACGAAGTCATAGAGTATCCATTAATTGAAGTGACGATTAATTACCGCCACTCAGAAAAAAGTGCATCCTATTTGGCACTTAATGAATCAACAGTGAAATCACCTGAAGTGACATTAGTTATGGACGTTGAGTTAAATGGGGAACATTTTGAACGCTTTAGAGGAGACGGCTTATGTATGTCAACGCCATCTGGCTCAACTGCCTATAGTAAGTCACTTGGTGGAGCGATCATTCATCCATCTTTACCTTCGATGCAGCTGACGGAAATGGCATCGATCAATAACCGCGTCTTCCGAACAGTTGGTTCTCCTCTTATTTTGCCCGATCACCATATCTGTACGTTGACTCCTGTAAAAGGGCCTGATTTCATGGTGACAGTGGATCACTTGCAATTGCTTCATAAAGACGTAAAGTCTATTGAGTACAAAGTTTCCAATGAAAAAATGGGCTTTGCGCGGTTTAGACCTTTCCCATTTTGGAAGCGAGTGAATGAATCTTTTATAGCGAGTGATTTAAGATTTGAACGTGAAGACAATGAACAGGATAGCTAATCATTTGTTTCAATTAGACTATGAAGTGGAAGAACAACTAATACTGCGAGATTTTTTAGCGAGGAAAGATATTTCCAAAACCACATTGACCGCCATTAAATATCAAGGCGGGGATATCTTGGTGAACGGTCATGCACAAAATGTTCGTTATATTTTACGGCCAGGTGATCAAGTTACCGTAGTGTTCCCTCCTGAACAGATGAGCGAAGGGTTGAAGTCAGAATTGGGTCCATTGTCTGTTTTATATGAGGACAAGACGATTTTATTACTTGATAAACCTGCAGGTCAGAGTACAATCCCTTCACGTAATCATCCGTCCGGAACACTTGCGAATTTTGTCTGTGGGAAGTTTGAAGAAGAGGGCATACTATCGACAGCTCATATCGTGACGAGGCTGGATACAGATACGTCAGGAGTAATTTGCGTGGCGAAAAATCGACACATTCATCACTTATTAAGTAAGCAGATGAATGAGCAGCTCTTTCATCGGCGCTATACGGCATTCGCGGAAGGTCACATCAATACTTCTTTGATTAGGATCGAACAACCAATCGATAGAAAAGAAGGAAGCATAATTGAGCGGAAGGTAAGTGCAGAGGGACAATACGCAAAAACAGATGTAACTCTCCTGGGTAATTATGTCAATGACGTTCAGGCTTTTTCTGTAGTCGAGCTGAAACTGCATACGGGAAGAACTCATCAAATACGTGTTCATATGCAATGGTTAGGCCATCCTTTAGTTGGCGATGATTTGTATGGTGCTTCGAGTCACCAATTTGCGCGTCAGGCGTTGCATTGTTCATCCATCAGTTTTCTTCACCCGCTTACGAAGGAAAGAATGATATTTGATAGTCCGTTGCCAAGTGACATGAAGTACTACTTAAAGCAAAGTAAGACAGTCGAAATAAGGAGTATGTAATAATTTCCCGGGGAATAACAGAAGGATTTGATATGAACCGTAACTGCAGAAGGGAAGGTGTATAATCATGAACAATCAACCAGAGGAATTAAAAAATGAAGTCATCTATGATGAAGATAGCTTGCGTGAGTTGCTCGTAAACGAAGATATCCATTCATTTAGACAAGAATATTTAACCCTTCATCCATATGATCGAGCGATTTTTTATGAAAAAGTTGATCCGAAACTCCGAGAATTGATGTATTTCTATTTATCACCAAAAGAACTTGCTGAAATTTTTGAGACGAGCGAAATTGATGAAGATGAATACAAAGAGTTCCTTGAGGAGATGGACGCGACATATGCTGCAGAGATGATATCTTACATGTTTGTGGATAATGCGGTAGATGTCCTGAAAGAACTTGATAAAAAGCAAGTAGTCAGCTATTTGACATTAATGGATAAAGACGCTGCTGTTCAGATCAAAGCTTTGCTACACTATGAAGAGTACACAGCAGGATCCATCATGACCACTGAATTTGTTACGGTTCCCGAAAATTCAACCGTCCGTTCTGCGATGACTATACTGCGTAATGAAGCTCCGAGTGCCGAAACAATTTACTATGTCTTCGTCGTGGATGATCACCAGCGTTTGACTGGTGTCGTTTCTTTACGTGATCTTATTATTGCGGATGAAGATACGTTGATTCGTGAAATCATGAGTGATCGCATTGTCAGCGTGTCTGTTTCAGATGACCAGGAAGATGTTGCCCGAACAATCCAGGATTATAATTTTTTAGCCGTTCCTGTTGTCGACTTTCAACAACACATTTTAGGAATTATCACAGTCGATGATATTATTGATGTTCTTGATGAAGAAGCTTCAGACGATTATTCAAAGCTTGCCGGTGTTTCTACAATGGACACATTCGACAAGAACTCCTTCTCTGCTGCAAAGAAGAGGATACCCTGGTTGATCACATTGATTGTTCTCGGTATGCTCACTGCTAATTTAATTGATTTATTTACAGAAACGATTTCTCAGGTCGCTTTACTCGCTGTATTTATACCGTTAATTGCGGGAACTGCGGGAAATAGTGGTACCCAATCATTAGCCGTTGCCGTTCGGGGTATTGCGACACGTGATATTGAGGATGAGAGTAAGTTCAAATTGTTAGTGAGAGAAGCGGGTACCGGATTAATCACCGGATTAGTCTGCGCAATATTCGTTGTTCTGCTGATATTTATCTGGAAACATGAATTGGTCATTGCTCTTTTAGTGGGTACAGCTACCCTTGTATCGATTTTTGTCGCTACCATTTCAGGTTCGTTCATCCCTTTATTCATGCATAAGATCAAGGTGGACCCTGCAGTAGCCTCCGGACCATTTATCACGACGTTGAATGACGTCATCAGTATTATTATTTATCTAGGACTAGCAACAGCATTTATCAGCTCCTTGTGAGGAGTAAATGCTGTTTTTTCTATTTGAACATTTGAAAACGTATAGAAAATTGAAGATGAACTGGAACTTGGAACGTTAGGCTTTTTGTTTACATATGCTAAACAAAAAGGATGTGAGAGGTATGCGTAATGAAGAGCCGTTGTTGTTTATTAAGAGCCCGGTGATTCGGAAATTCATGTATACGCCAACTGTTGAAGAAGAGAGTACTTCTGTTTTTGAAATGGAGCATACTCGAGAAGCGGAACGAGTCATTGAATTGCCTCAATTAGTCGTATCGGACGAAGAAGTTTCAGTGGAAGTAAATCCGTATATTCAGAAGAACTTGGATTATTTGGTTCATCCTTTCCGTAAAGAATTGTATCAGCCGATTGAAATTGTGACAGAGGAGAGAGTAGTGAAGGGAATACTTGAGGAACTGAAAGATGATGTACTTTGGATGAAGGAGGGCGAAGATCTTACCTCAATCGCCATTCACGATATTAGAGACATAAAGTGGAAACAGCAATCATTTTCTATATAAATAATAAGAGGCGAACCCGTGATTTCGGGTTCGCCCTTTTTTCGCATTGCAAGCGTTAATTCTAATTGAATTTTAGTCTTCGTCGCAGAAGTCGATAAACACATCGTCGATGCATTGGATACCGCAGAAGCAGCTTAAATCAACAGTCAAGCACGTATCAGTGGCTCCGAAGCCGTTTACTTGACAAATTTTTTCTACGCAGATTTTCCCGTTATTTGTAATGTCGAAAGGCCTACCATCTTTCAATGGCTGTAATACTTGAAGCGTTGCACAGCAAGAGTCAAATACTTTCTGTACGCGGAAGAATACGGAGACGCAGCTTGTTGATGGTGCTGGACTTGGTCCCGGTCTTCTGCCACTTACTTCATCTTCAGTTGCTCTTGGTTGCGGGCGAGGTCTGTGATTCCTTTTCCCACCGCGGAATACGGCTTTGAAGTAGTCACCGTCGTCTGTTAACAAACTGAATACACGAGTATTCACACGACCGCGCGCCGGAAGAGTTAAACTGCCGAGCGGAGCCATGAAGCAATCCGTATCACATTCAACACAATCCACCTCTGGACTCGTGCTTTGGACACGTTTAATAAAACGCACTACCTCACAAATACAATTGGACTTATTACAGCGACTACCATTATCTCTTTCAAACTCTGTTCTTTCACATCCCACTACTGTCCACCTCCTGTTTTTCTTTCTCTATACCTTATGCGGTGTGAGAAAAGACGTCAGGGCGTTTGCACCGGTATGTATAATTCGATTAAGAATATTCCATACTCTTCTCTAAGGAGGGAGATACTCTTGAAAAGAATCGGTTTGCTGTTTACTTTGCTCATTCTATTGACTGGCTGCAGTGAAAAAGGAACCAAGATTGAAAATACAACGGCTTATGATGAAGATAAGTTGGAAGAAGTTTTGGATCAAAACAGTCATGTCAAATTAGCGATAGCGCTTCTTCATGAAAAGGACTTGATAACGGGCATTCGTGTGAATACATTTTCTCGCTTTCAAAAGAAAAAGATCGCATCGGATATTAAAAAGAAATTAGAAAAAGTTTATCCGGATTTGACGGTTACTGTTTCTGCGGACAGTAAAGTGTTGCTGGAAACAAAGAAATTGATTGATAAAGAAAAACAAGATGAATACCAAAAGAAAATAGATAAAATTAAATCCATTGAAAAGGAGCAAACCTAATGGAACAAGAAAAGTATGCCCATTTGGAGAAAGAATTATCGCCTAAACCTCCCATTCTAAAAAATGTCATTAAAGCGTTCTTGGTAGGTGGTCTCATTTGCCTAATTGGACAGTTTATCGCACTTTTCTATATAATGTTCTTTGATTTTACGGAACGTACAGCGAGCAATCCAACAGTTGCCACGATGATTTTCCTTTCAATGTTGCTAACGGGTTTTGGTCTGTATAAAAAGATTGCTCAGTTCGGGGGAGCGGGTGCAGCAGTTCCTATCACAGGTTTCGGTAATGCGGTTGTTTCATCTGCAATTGAGCATAAATCAGAAGGATATGTGCTCGGTGTCGGGGGGAATATGTTCAAACTTGCAGGCTCTGTTATTTTATTTGGCGTATTTTCTGCATTTGCTGTGGCGCTTATCAAGACGATTCTTGTGAAATTCGGTGTTGTTTCATGGTGAAGAATGGAATCCTGACTTTCAATTCTATGCCAAGTATTCATTCAGCCGGAGTTACTGCAGGACCCCTAGAAAAAAAGAAAAGTGTTTTTGCCCAGAGTTTTGACAAATTATATGAAGACGAGCGATGTGATTTGCCGACAAATGAGGATGGTCACAAACAGTTGATGTATGATGCTGTGATGGTTGCTCTCAGTAAAGCTAAAAAAGATGTCGAAAAAATTGATTTCTTTTTAACGGGCGACTTGGTGAATCAAATGACGCCATCTAATTTCACAGCCCAGGCTTTAGGAATTCCTTATTTAGGAATGTTTTCAGCTTGTGCAACATCCGTTTCTTCTATGATTACAGCCGCGCTGCTTGCAGAAGCTAAACAAGCAAATTGGCTCATCGCCGGCTCGTCTAGTCAACATAACGCAGTTGAACGGCAATTTCGTTATCCGCTCGAGTACGGTACTCAAAAAGCAGCTACTGCACAATGGACAGTGACAGCAGCAGGGGCTGTTTTAATTGGACAGAATAAGCCGGGAACTCCTTCGATATCTTGCGCCACGATTGGCAAAGTAGTGGACATGGGAATGACGGATCCTCTGAATATGGGAGCTGCTATGGCGCCTGCTGCGATGTCCACTTTATCTAGCCATTTAAACGGTCACAGTAAAACGGTTGATGATTATGACACGATTATCACGGGTGATCTGGGGAGCAGTGGATTTAAGCTTTTAAAAGCTCTTGCAAATAAACAAGGGCTACCCCATACGAAGAATTTTCGAGATGCAGGAGAAGAGTTCTATGGGATGGATCCTTCATTTTTTGCTGGTGCCAGTGGAGCTGGCTGTTCAGCCGCCGTGTTCTTTTCGGATGTATACCAGAAGTTGCAAAAAGGTGAATATCAACGTGTGCTGCTGATCGCAACAGGTGCATTGCTATCCCCATTGTCCTATCAGCAAGGAGATACCATTCCTTGTATCGCACATGCAATAGAAATTTCGATAAATGAGGTGAGTATGATATGATCTCCATTTATATTACTTCGTTTATTGTTGGTGGTCTGATCTGTGTCATTGGACAACTTTTGATGGATGTTGCAAAACTGACCCCGGCGCATACTTTATGTTCACTTGTAGTTGCTGGATCGGTATTGGATGGGATCGGTTGGTACGAGCCATTAATTGATTTTGCAGGCGCTGGTGCTACGATTCCAATCACTTCATTTGGGAATTCATTGACACATGGGGCTTTAGCAGAAGCGGAAAAACATGGCTTGATCGGCGTAGTGACAGGAATGTTTGAAGTGACGAGTTCTGGTATCAGTGCAGCCATTGTTTTCGGTTTGATTGGAGCACTTCTTTTTACTTCGAAAGGAAATGTGTGAAAATATATTAACCGCCCTCTCCATTTTGTTCTTCTCTGCATACGATAGAGAAGAAGGAAGGAGGGGTTTTTATGTTTGGATGTTATCCGTCTTACGGTCAAGGTGGATTTGGATATGGCGGCGGAGGCTGTGGAGAAAGATATGGCGGTTCTTCTTTCGTTTTAATTGTGGTCCTGTTTATTTTGCTGATCATTGTAGGCAGAAGCTATTTTTAAGGAGGAGATCTGAAGATGAATGATTCATTCTTTCGAAAAATAGAATCCAAGACAGGCGTCCCGATGGAAGAAGTTTTTGCCTTAGCCAACGCGATTCAGTTTGCCGATTTTAAAGATGAACGTCAAGTTAGAAAGATTGTACAAAAGGTGAGTCAGTTGGCTAGAAAAGACGTCCCACAACACGTAGAAGATGAATTGGTCAATTCGATCATTCAAAGTGGAAAAGGGCTTAACTTAAACGATATTAATCACATGCTTGATGGAAATTAATTAAATATTTAAAAAAGATGTTTAAAAGTTTCTACTAATGGGTATACTAGATAGAAAGCACAGAATCTAAGGAGGTGCACGTCATGGGATATATTTTACCGATCCAACCACTTCAGGCTCAACAATACGCAGAGCGAATGAATAACGAACGTCATAATTTTGCTTATATTGGCCGAGTAAGCCCAGTACGTCTAGAAAATGAGGAATCTAGTTATTGGGAAGATATCTTGGAGGACGAGAATCGGCAACAAGTAGAGCAAATGGAAGAACGGAACATGAAGCGTGCACCGCTTCCTTTAGTCAAAAGGGGCCCGATAGCTCCGAACCCAACGCAATTATCTCCCGAGATAGCGGCAGTAGTAGGAAAAGGTCTAGCGGTTAACACGTATGTGTGAGAACTCTAAAAATACCCCTGTCAGCTAAACAAAGCTGACAGGGGTATTTGATTGGGCACAGCATTATGATTCATCAAGTAAGCTCTTTTCCATCGCTCGATGCGGAATGTCTGCATCCATAAACTCTGGTGAAGTAACTACGTATCCTAATTTTTCATAGAAAGGCACGGCGTATGCCTGAGCATTCAACAGAAGTTTTTTCATAGAACTTTTTCTCGCATGTTCCTCTAATGTATGCATAATCATATTGCCAAAATGCTTGCCTCGATGTTCAGGTAAAACGCAGATTCTTTCGATTTTTCCGTGCGCGTTGACTAATCCTCTCATTCGACCGGCGCCGATTGGATTGTCTTCGCTGTCATAAACGACAAAATGTGTAGCGTCTTGATCATATTCATCCAATTCCAAATGTAGAGGTACTCCCTGTTCTTCTACAAAAACTTTCTTGCGAACAGAGAATGCATCCTCCCTACCCTTATCATCTGTGACGATCTTCACTGTCATCAGCAAATCAAGACTCCCGGTCAAGACGAAATGTTTCGTACACTGTCCACGAACCATCTTCTAGTTGGTACAGTAAATGGATGCGGTCGATGAGTTCAGAATGGTCGACACCTACCATTTTCAATTGGCTGATTATATCGTCATGTTCTCCTGATGTCAGGTTTTGGGCAATTGTGATGTGCGGTGCAAACGCATAATTGGATTCTGCTTCATAAAAATTCGAATTCAAATCTTTGTGTAGTTCGAGCAATTCATCGTTCGGTGTAACCTTGAAGTAAATTGTATTCGTAGTTGGAGCGAATGTGCTTACTTTTGTGGCATTCAACTCAAAAGGACTGTTCTTGATCGTAATTTCTTTTAACGCTTTTGCTACTTCTTCAATTTCCTTATCGTTCGCTTCAAACGGATCTTTAAGAGTCATATGCGGTGTGATCAGCGAGTAATGCGGATCATATCTCTTACGATAGCCATTTGCCAAGTCTTGGAGTTTCTTTGAAGGGAATGCAACAATACCGTATTTCATTTAAGATTACCTCCTCGTGAATTGAGTGAATTTTAGTTCATCCACTTCAGTATATCAGAAAATAGTCGGACTTGTCTTTTATTATCCCTATAAGTTGTTAATTTGTAGGAGAGCCCGTCGGATATCGGGTTGCCATGATTTCCATGTATGATCTCCGTCTAGCTCTTCATAAAAATATGGGAAACCTTTTTCTTTAATCAATTCATGCAGCTCACGGTTGGGCGTTAAAAAGTCTAGTCTGCCATCAGCGGTTGTTGGGACTGCTGTTTCTTGTTGACCGATCACCTGGTAAATGGACAAGGCAGCTGGATCTTGAATGGACTTTACAGCTTCCATGACATGTTCATTGACAAAAGGAGAATGCAGGACGACTTTTCCGAAACAATTCGGGTATTTCGCTGCCGTCAGTAATGATATGGAAGCAGCTAGAGAATCTCCAATTAACATACGACTTGAGCCCATTTGGTATGTTGGATAGGTTTCATCAATATACTGGATTAATTCATGAGCTAGAAAACGAATATACGCTTGGTGGCGGTCGCCTTCAGGATGATACATACGTCTGCGCTCAGGAACTGTTTTGTACGGAATGCCAACGATGATGACAGGGTCGATCAATTCTTCTTCCATCAACTCTTCTGCAACACGACCGATTCGGCCTAGTTGAAAATAATCTTTTCCGTCTGATGCCAGCACGACGTTATGCTTGTATAAAGGAGAGTAATGGGAAGGTAAATAAAGCAATAGTTCCATTTCTTCTTGCAGTTCATTGCTGTAAAAACGAATTTCTTCAATCTTGCCTGGGTTCATTTTGTAGGACCTCCATAAATAATGTACACTTAGAAGATATCATACCGGTAAGTAATGGGGAAAAGCCAGTGAAAAACTATCTGGTATGAGGAGAGAGAGGGGAAATAATATGGTAGCAGGTAAAAATATTGTTCATTCCGATGTAGTGACGGCAGCTGCAAAAGATGCATTGCTTCGCCGTGGAGTAAAAATTGAAGATATCGCGAAAATCGTTTATGAGATGCAGGTACCTTATAACAAGGGCTTGTCTCTAGATCAATGTATCGACTCTGTAGAAAATGTCTTGCGTAAGCGGGAATTGCAGCATGCGATCTTAGTTGGTGTGGAATTGGATGAAATTGCGGAAAGAGGTCAGCTTTCAGCTCCGCTTCAGCAAATTGTCGAGTCGGATGAAGGATTATTTGGTGTGGATGAAACAATTGCGTTAGGAGCAGTTTACACGTACGGTTCCATCGCAGTTACGACATTCGGTCATTTGGATAAAAACAAAATTGGCATTATCAATGATTTGGATACAAAAAAGGGCATAGGCATTCATACATTCTTGGATGACTTAGTCGCTAGTGTGGCAGCCTGTGCTGCATCTCGAATCGCCCATAGAACACGCGACTTACAAGAAGCGGGCCTGACGTTTGAAGATGTACGGAATGGAAACAGCGAATAAATCAAAATAAACGCACAAATACTTTACTCATAGTATTTGTGCGTTTTGTTTGTAGATTGAGGAAGGAATAAATGAGAACGGAAACCTTCTTATCTCAGTCTAGGCTCACGCTGGTCTACCTGGAGTCAAACGTCCTCCGCTCAAATGCTGTATAGCAGGAAAAAGGAAAGGAAATCTTCTATCCTTTTTTCTCTTTTTGACCCTTCATAAAATTCTCCACAGTGCTTTATCGATTTTATTTTCTAATACACCATTTCGAAGATCCAACATATTTACCTGGTTCAAATAGGGGGGTGAAATGAGTAGGTTTCCTTATATGAATTCTAAGATACTAGCATCCATTCTAGTGATCCATTCTAATATGAAAAGTAATAGTACAAACCATTGTCTTGGCCCGCACTACTAATATTAGTATGTTTCCGAAAGGCGCAGCTGAGCTACCTCAACTGAAAGTATATACTGCTTACGCTTCGATAATGCTTGGGAAAGCCATTCTTTGTGGTGGCTTTTCCTGTAGTGTTTAACGCGAATGATGAGACACGATGCTGAGCGAAGTGAGGAAAGCGGCTAATGTGCCTCGCGGAGAGCATCCCCTTAGCTGTAAACTAAAGCGTACTAATACCGCTAGAACAGCGTACAGGTATTTTTAGAAGTAGCGAGCATTTAAGTACAGTACTATTTAATTATTGCTAAGTGTTCGACTTGCCGGTTTGTTTTGAAAATCATTGACACACTAAAGCGCTTTCATGGTAGAATGAAAATGTCTATGACTATATTAGAAAAGGGGAGAAAGACACATGAAGAAAAAATCACTTCGCCTATTGGCGCTAGTTTCCATGCTTGCTCTTCTTGTTCTGGCTGCTTGCGGAACCGACAATGCAACAGACGGAGACAAGGATGCAGGGGATGGAAACAAAGAAGACGATAAGCAAGGTCAAGATTACAAGTTCTTGAGCTTATTAACTGGTGGAACGCAAGGAACATACTATCCGCTAGGTGGTTCTTTCGCAGAATTCATCGGTGAAGAAACCGGCATCAAAACGACTGCAGAAGTATCACAAGCATCTGCTGCCAATATGACAGCATTAAAAGATGGAGATGCACAAATCGCATTTGTACAAACAGATATTGCATATTATGCATCTAAAGGTGAAATGATGTTTGACGGAGAAGTAATCGACGAGGTATCCGCTGTCGGTAACTTATACCCTGAAACCGTTCAATTGGTTACATTGAAGAAAAATAATATTACAACGTTTGAAGATTTAAAAGGTAAAAGCGTTTCAGTAGGTGCTCCAGGTTCAGGTACGTATGCGAATGCTGAGCAGTTACTTGAGATTCACGGTCTTACAATGGACGATATTAAGCCACAAAACCTAGACTTCGGAGAGTCACAAGAAAGCCTACAAGCAGGGCAAATTGATGCGGCATTCATTACTGCAGGTACTCCAACAGGTGCTGTAGAAGGCTTGAACGCGGTAGCTGAAGTATTCATCGTTCCTGTAGAAGATGCAAAAGCAGATGAACTAATTGAGAAATATCCATACTATGCAAAAGAAATTATTCCAGCTGGAACATATGGTTCTGAAGAAGATACACCGGCAGTTTCTGTAGGTGCAATGCTTGTTATGCAAAATGACATTTCTGAAGAGCTTGGCTACCAAATCACGAAAGCAATTTATGAAAACGCTTCAAAAATCCAACATGCTAAAGGTGCATTGATCAAGGCTGAAAACGGCTTGGATGGGATTGGTATCCCTGTACACCCTGGTGCACAGAAGTATTTTGACGAAGTAAACAAATAAAAATAAGAAGTTTGAAATGATGAAGAGGGACGGTGAAGCGTTTAGCTTTATCCGTCCCATTCTTAATTGTTCATAAAAGGAAGGAAAAGGCGGATGAAATTCGGAAAAGTCATTCTTCTGCTGATATTTCTAATTATTAGTTCGGTACTTATACTACTGTTTTATCCCTATAAACAAGTGATCGTACTTGAAGAAGTGCGGAGCGAACAACCGAAATTGTATTATCTTCCATTACATACTGATCGTCATTTTCAAGTAAATTATATTCATTCGATTCACTTATCTAATGTGAAGGAACAATATGAAATTACCGATAACGAGAAGCTCCGTTTCGAATTTATGCAGTATGAAGACGTAGCCATCGGATTGCCGGGTTACGCGGATGAAGGCGAAATTTTGACGGTGGAAGATGGTGTTTATACGCTTACATTCGAAAATCGTGTGATCGACTCATTTGTTCTGTATGTAGGTAGAGTAGATACCGGGTTATCTTTGCGATATGAAAACAAAGATTATAATTTGAAAGATTTTCTTCAGAAAGGTCATTCGTATAGTTTTCATATAACTAAGATATCGAATTTTGAGTTGTTGAGAGGAGTTGGAATTGATGGCAAAAAATAAGGATAATAATGAAGAAATCCCACGTTTATCTAATGAAGAAATGGGGACGCTGACTGAACAAGAGCAGCTCGAAATTCTTCAAAAATATGACCCTGAGTCCAATACAAGAAATTTGAAGGGCATTTTAAGTAAGATTGTGTTTTTCGGTTTATTGGCATTTTCTATTTTCCAGTTATATACAGCGATAGGTAAACCATTCACCGCGCAAATACAGCGTTCCATTCATTTAGGATTCGCGCTATCTCTTATTTTCTTATTGTTCCCAGCTAGAAAGAAAATTGGAATTCGTCGTGATAAAGTACCGTTTTATGATATTATCTTAGCTTTGTTGGCGATCGTAGTTGGCTTATATTGGCCGCTTTTCATGGATGATCTCATATATCGTGTTGGCCGGGTTTCGGATATCGACTTGATTGTCGGTATATTAGCCGTTCTATTGACATTAGAGGCGGCGAGACGGGCTGTCGGTTTGCCGATCACGATCATTTCCGTTGTGTTTTTAATCTATGCTTTTTTCGGGCCATACTTCCCTGGGTTTCTGGCGCACCGAGGACAAAGCGTAGAAAACCTTGTCCAACTGATGTTCTTCACAACGGACGGTATTTTAGGTACGCCAATTAGTGTATCTGCCACCTTTATATTCGTCTTCCTATTATTCGGCGCGTTTTTGGTGAAAACAGGAGTAGGAAATTATTTTAATGACTTAGCCGTTGTATTGGCTGGCCGCTTGACTGGCGGTCCTGCTAAAGTAGCAATATTCTCTAGTGCTTTGCAGGGCACGATTTCAGGTAGTTCTGTAGCAAACGTAGTAGGGTCAGGTTCGTATACAATCCCTATGATGAAAAAGTTAGGTTATAGAAAAGAGTTTGCCGGAGGGGTAGAGGCCGCGGCTTCGACTGGCGGACAGATTATGCCGCCGATCATGGGAGCGGCAGCGTTCCTGATGGTAGAGTTTATCGGAGGCGTGACGTATTGGGAGATTGCCAAAGCAGCTGCCATTCCTGCATTGCTCTATTTTACAGGTATTTGGATCATGACGCATTTCGAAGCGAAGCGTGTTGGTTTGCAAGGAATGGATGCATCCCAAATACCGAATCGTAAAGAAACATTAAAGAAAATTTACTTGCTTCTTCCGATTCTTGGGATTATCGTCTTCTTGTTGGTTGGAATTCCGACAATGAAAGCAGCACTATTAGGTATCGTGTTAACAATTGTTGTCAGTGCGATCAGTAAAGATACGAGAATTGGTATCCGGGATATGATTCATGCACTGGTAGACGGTGCACGGACTGCATTGGCTGTTGCGGCAGCGACAGCGTGTGCGGGTATTATCGTTGGAGTCGTAGTGAAAACCGGGCTGGGATTAAGTTTAGCGACAGGCTTGATTTCAGCTGCAGGCGGTAACATCTTCTTAACATTGTTCTTTACGATGTTAGCAGCGATCATTTTAGGTATGGGATCGCCAACTACAGCGAACTATGTTATTACATCTACAATTGCGGCGCCAGCCATTATTACATTGCTGATGCTGGATGCGCCTCCAGGGGCAGCTGTGCCGATTGTAGTAGCCGTTTCTGCACATTTATTCGTATTCTATTTCGGAATTATTGCGGATATCACTCCGCCGGTAGCACTTGCTGCTTTTGCTGCCTCCGGAATTTCAGGCGGGGATCCCATTAAGACAGGTGTTACCTCTGCTAAATTGGCGATTGCGGCCTTCATTATTCCGTATATGTTTGTATTCAATCCAGCGATGTTAATGTTAGATTCCAGCATACTGGAGATTGTCTGGGTAACGTTTACCGCCATTGTCGGTATGGTAGCAATCGGCGCAGGAATGATCGGTTATTGGTATCTTAAATTGAACTGGATCATGCGAATCCTGACGGTAGGAACTGGTTTGTTGTTGATTTATCCAGAAACTATGACGGATATGGTCGGTTTAGGGATGTTCGTGGTTTTATTGGTGCTTCAATTGATTTCTAAGAAAAAGATTGATTTATCACAACTTGCTTCAAATTAATCTAGTAAGACTTGTCTACTCCTGTAAAACTGGGAACTGGGCAGACAAGTCTTTTTATTTCTTAATAATAGTAGTCATTCATATTGAAGAGGTTGTGTGGAAAGTACTATTACTTTAGAAAAATTGAACTGCAGATAATCTAGTAATGACGTGTTGCTAGATAGAATGATTAGTCCGATTCATGTGTGTGTTGAAATGTCAAGACTCCAAAGGTCTATAATATAAAGAATTGATTTTGGACTAATTACGCAGTTTTGCCAAGGACGGTTATGTCTATACTACATATAAGCAAATCAATCACAAATGTTGATGTACATACAACGATTATGGATTTTGACTAAAACGTAAAAGGAGAGGAAATACTATGCAATCACAAGATATTTGGTTTGAAAATTTATTTGAGGGACACTTGGCACATGGATTCAATAAGGAACGTATCGGTGAACTTGATCATGAAGAATTTCTGTATTTTGATAACGATCAAGTGGAAGAATCAGTAAATCAAATGCAGTAGATGGAAGGAGAGTCTCAACTGGCCATTTTAAAAGTGTTCCACAAAAATCGGTAATTTTTCTTCTTGATAAGAAAAATTACCGATTTTAAATTTTCCTATTTACAATATGCGAAGATGATGCTATTATAATATTTGTGCTTATCCAAGAGAACTTATTTGCGATAGTATGCACATCTTAGTTCTATTCGATTCCTTAGCTCAGCTGGGAGAGCGCCACCTTGACAGGGTGGAGGTCGCTGGTTCGAGCCCAGTAGGAATCATAGGTGCCAAACCTAAGTTAAAGTCCGTCGGAACACGGTTCTTTAACACCAAGAGACCCTATTAGGCCGGATGCCTAGGGGTCTTTTTTGTGTTTAAATCGATTTAAAATAGGTTTACTTTATTTTTCTGTAATACAGGAACAGCTTGAACGTACAAGTCCAGAGACCGTGGTGTATTATTTACATACTAGAACCTAATTAGATGAGTAGGAGGTATTTTTTGTTGAAAAGAAAACCAGAAGCATTTAGCAAAACGGAATATACTGTTCAGGAACAGATCGAGTTATTACCATTTTTATTGAAAGTACTGTCAAAAACCAGTCGGAATTCGGTTAAATCGATTCTAACCCGTGGCCAAGTTATGGTGGATGGGCAAATGATGAGGCAACATAATTACTCATTGCAAATTGGTCAGAAGGTTGAAATTCAAAGTAACCAAGTGGCTCTAAACATCTCGAAATTAGTAGGCGTAACAATTTTACATGAAGATGAAGATATAATAGTGATCAATAAAGAAGCGGGTATCCTCTCTGTTGCTTCCAAACGAGAAAGGGAGATGACTGCATATCGACAAGTTACGGACTATGTCCGAAGCAGTGATGTTAGAAATAGAATTTTTGTAGTGCATAGACTTGATAAAGATACATCAGGTGTCATGATGTTTGCCAAAAATGAAAAAACACAACAAACTCTGCAAAATACATGGAGTGAGTCAGTAAAAGAGCGCATGTACACTGCGCTTGTACAAGGAAAGGTGAAAAGTGAATCGGGTACCATCACATCTTGGTTGACTGAAAATAGCGCGTTCAAAGTATATTCAAGTCCGATTGATAATGGTGGTCAGCATGCAATTACACATTACAAAAGAATTCAGTCGAACAAAGAGTGTTCGTTGTTGGAAGTTCTCCTTGAAACGGGGCGAAAAAATCAAATCCGCGTGCATATGGAGGAATTAGGTCACCCTGTTCTTGGTGACAAAAAGTATGGCTCTACAAGTAATCCGCTACGCAGACTGGGGCTTCATGCGACAGCATTGTCCTTTCTACACCCACGAACCGGTGAATTGGTACGATTTGAAGCAGAAGTACCTGCGATGTTTATCACACGATCTAAGTAAGATCAGTAGGAATTATAGGAGTCAAACCTGCGTTAAAGACCTTCAGAACACTATTCTATAACACATAGAGATCCTAATGGCGGATGCCTAAGGGTCTCTTTTTTTATGTTTAGTGACCCATCTTAAAGCAAACCATTGAACGTATCCCTCGCCCTTCATTAACCTTCTTCTTTTTGAAGTATGAAGCGAAAATAAACCGTTTGGATAATCCAAACGGTGATTTAAAATATAGAAATTAGCGGAAGGTTAAAGTGCGGTTCTCACGCCAAAACTTGCTAAGAGTACACCGGTTGACTTTTGAAAAGCCGTAAGAAACTTAGAATTACCTAACCACTTTCTAGAGAGATCTATTAGATGAATAATAACTAAAAACCATACCACTGCGATTACGGTAGCGATCAACCCTAAAACGATTAGTTGTTGATTTACGCTTCCTTTTAAATCAATAAATTGAGGCATGATTGTAATATAAACTAAAACTGTTTTCGGATTAAAAATATTGCTTAGTAGTGCTTGCGTAAAGGAATCTTTGTAATGTTGATTAGAAGATTTCATTAAAGAGTCAGATGGGTTTTCTTGAATAGCTTCTAAAGAAATTGAGTTTTTGGAGAAAAAACTTCTTACTCCTAAAAACAATAAATAGGCGGCGCCTAAATATTTGATGGCAGTGAAAATAACCGCTGACTGTGCGATAGCCATGGATAATCCAAGGACAGCAATGAGAGTCCAGAAAGAAAGTCCCATAGCCATTCCGAGTACAGTATAAAGTCCAGCTTTTTTTCCGTGACTGATTGTGTTTTTTACAAGAAGTATCATATCAGGACCAGGTATGAAAACCATTACTGCGATCATTATGATATATGTAATTATATTATCCATGTATTACCTCCAAACAATAAATTATATATCACTATATACCATTTAGGTTGAAATAGAAATATCTAATTAATAAGTTAATTGGATTATTATCTGAACTTGAAAGACGGTAGTATAGTTGAAGCTTGGTATGATGTGATGCTTGCCATCATTTCTTTTTTTCAGGCACGTAAGATACTTAAGTACCTTTTGGTTATATCGTTCAAACTGGTGCTTGATTGAATTGACAAAAGTTATTGGATTGAATATACTGAAAGTAATCAATCAAACGGGTGATTGAATGATAATGCAGATAGATTACTCTGAATTTTGGGAAGGACTGATCACATGGCTACTGAGAAAAACGTCTACCGTCTGCAAGGGCTTTCATGCACAAGTTGTGCCGCGAAATTCGAAAAAAATATTAGGCAAATCGATACAGTGGAAGACGTGCAGTTGAACTTTGGGGCATCTAAGCTAACGGTGGATGGCGATGTTTCGATCTTGCAACTGGAAAAAGCGGGTGCATTTGATGGCATAAAAGTCTTTCCTGAAAAACAAAGAAACACGAAGCAACATATTCCTTTCTGGCTTAAACGTGAAAACCAGACGACATTGGTCTCGCTGGTATTGTTACTGGCGGGCTATGGCGTTTCAGCAGCCAATGGACAGAATAACTGGTTATCCATTGTCTTATTCGCATTGGCTATTTTGATTGGCGGTTACAGTTTAATGAAAGAAGGACTGCTAAATCTTTCAAAATTGGAATTTGACATGTCGACATTAATGACCATCGCGGTCATCGGGGCTGCGTTGATTGGAGATTGGGCGGAAGGTGCCGTTGTCGTGTTTTTGTTTTCTGTCAGCGAAGCGCTGGAAAGCTATTCGATTGATAAAGCGAGAAACTCCATTAGTTCATTAATGGAAATCGCTCCTACCACAGCGACTGTATTGCGAAATGGCGTAGAGTATGAAGTAGAAGTTGAAGAATTAATGATCAATGATGTGATCTTAATCAAACCGGGACAAAAGATTGCGATGGATGGGGAAGTGATTCAAGGAAATTCTTCCGTCAATCAGTCGGCCATCACAGGTGAATCGGTACCTGTTCATAAAGTGCTCGGTGATGAAGTCTTCGCTGGAACGCTAAATGAAGAAGGTTCGATGCAAGTACGTGTCACGAAGCTTGCTGAAGATACAACGATCGCAAAAATCATTCATTTGGTAGAAGAAGCACAGGCAGAAAAAGCACCTACCCAGCAGTTCGTGGACCTATTTGCGAAATATTATACCCCGGCTATTCTCGCGATTTCCGTGCTAATTATGGTGATCCCGCCCCTTGCTATGGGTGGTTTATGGAGTGACTGGTTTTATAAAGGGTTAGTAGTTCTTGTTGTCGGTTGTCCGTGTGCGTTGGTGATCTCGACTCCTATTGCAATTGTCACAGCGATAGGGAATGCAGCGCGGAATGGTGTCTTGATTAAAGGAGGCATTCATTTAGAAGAAACTGGACAAATTAAAGTGATTGCATTTGATAAAACAGGTACTTTGACGGAAGGCCGCCCGGAAGTGACAGATGTTATTTCAGTATCTGCAGTCACTGAAGCTGAATTACTGAAACAGGCTGCATCGATCGAACGATTCTCTCAGCATCCGCTTGCAACAGCTATCATGAGAGCAGCAGGGAAGTTGTCGAATGATTTATTGGAAGTGGAGGATTTCCAATCGATCACAGGTAAGGGAGCGAAAGGATTGCTCGGCGGTAGATTAGTTTATGTTGGCAGTCCGAATCTGTATAAAGAGATGGATCGTTTAGAAGAGTCTTTTGAACAACGAATACTCGAATTGCAACGGCAAGGAAAAACGGTCATGCTCGTTTGGTCCGAAGCAGGCCTAGACGGTATGATTGCTGTAGCAGATCAAGTCCGCAAAAGCAGCTTATCGGTCATTCAGAAACTTCATCAAATGGGGATAAGAAAGACGGTCATGCTTACCGGTGATAATCAATCCACTGCGTCGGCGATCGGCCAGCAACTAGGTTTATCAGAAGTGAAGGCAGAATTGCTGCCTCATGAAAAAGTGGCAATGATTAAATCGATGAGACAATATGGGAAAGTCGCTATGATTGGCGATGGAGTGAACGACGCGCCTGCTTTGGCGAGTGCGAACATCGGAATTGCGATGGGCGGTGCGGGTACAGATACAGCGCTTGAAACTGCGGATATCGCGTTAATGGCAGATGATTTGGAAAAACTGCCGTACACAATCAACTTGAGTATGCGTACAAAGCAAATCATTCTTCAAAACATCTCCATTGCACTAGGTTTGAAAGTGATCGCACTGCTATTAATTATTCCAGGTTGGTTAACGTTGTGGATGGCAGTTATGGCCGACATGGGTGCGACAGTGATTGTCGTTTTGAACTCTTTGCGATTAATGAGAAGTCGCGTATAAAGATAAACTCCGAATCTTCAATCGTTCGGAGTTTTTTCTTTTGGATAAACTGATAGAATGGAAGGAGGTAGGAAAAAGAGGAGCGTGAGTGTTGTGAATTTTTCAGGTAATGAGTTAGAAATCATCATGAGCAAACAGAAGACGTATTACGTATCGGGTGTGACACGCAGTATTTCATTCCGAAAAATGATGTTAGAAAAATTATATGACGCCATTCAGCACTATGAAAAAGAAATTATTGAAGCGTTGCGTAAAGACTTGCGGAAGCATCCGTTTGAATCCTATGTGACGGAAATTGGATTTGTTTTATCAAGCATTACACATACAATGGACCATTTAGAGGAATGGATGACTCCAGAGAAAGTGAAAACACCGATCCATTTGCAACCGGCATCCAGTTTTATTGTTAAAGAGCCATACGGCAGTGTGTTGGTCATCGGACCTTTTAATTATCCATTTCAGCTATTGCTCGATCCTTTGGTAGGTTCCATAGCAGCAGGGAACTGTACAGTGATAAAACCTTCTGAAGATACACCTCATACAGCGGATGTCATGAAGAGAATGATTACCGGCATCTTTACGCCAGAATATGTCTCGATTTTGCAAGGTGGGAAGGAAGAAACCCAGCTTCTTTTGCATGCACCATTTGACTATGTATTTTTCACAGGCAGTGCGGCTGTAGGAAAAATCGTCATGAAAGCTTGTGCGGAACGACTAACACCATTTACGCTAGAACTTGGTGGTAAGAGTCCTGTAGTCGTGGATCAGACGGCAGATTTAAAGAAAGCGGCAGAAAAGATCGTCTGGGGAAAATTCTTGAATAATGGACAGACTTGCGTTGCCCCTGATTATGTAGTGGCTCATATATCGATCTATGACCAATTACTTGATGAATTAAAGCGCGCTATTAAGAAATTCTACGGAAAAAATGTACAGAAAAGTCCGGACTACGGCCGAATCATTAATGAACGTCATTTTCAGCGATTGGCGAACATCTTAGAACACGATCAAACGTATATCGTAGAAGGTGGAGAGTTGGATCAGGATGACTTGTTTATTGAGCCGACGATATTGGCACTAGGTAATTGGAATGGTGCAAGTATGCAGGAAGAGATTTTCGGTCCGATACTTCCGCTTCTCACTTATGAGAATTTAGGAACAGTTATTCAGCAAATTAACACCATGCCCAAGCCGCTCGCTGCTTATTTTTTTACAGAAAACGACAATGCCGCAGAATATTTCATAGAGACACTGCCGTTTGGCGGGGGATGTATAAATGACACAATCTCGCATGTGGGAAATATTCATCTGCCTTTCGGCGGAGTTGGACCTTCAGGGATGAATCAGTATCACGGCAAGGCGAGTTTCGATACGTTCTCTCATTCAAAATCGATGATGAAAAAGAGTACGTCCGTATCGGTACCAATCGGTTATCCGCCTTATAAAGGGAAACTTCCATTAGTGAAGCGAATCATTCGATAATGGCAAGTGAATAATAACTTTTGTCCAGGCGCCTTGGAGACTTTCGACCTCCAGGGTGCCTTTATGATCGACAATGATTTTCTTGGAAATCAGCATTCCGAGACCTGTGCCGTGTTCTTTTGTAGAAAAGAAAGGCTGGTAGATCGCTGCTAGTGTCGGTTCATCCATTCCGTTTCCATCGTCTTGGATAAAAATACAAAGTGTTTCATCGGTCAAACTGAAAGTAATGTCGATTTGACCGTTATGATCGATTGCCTCACAGCTATTTGTTAAAATATTAAAGAATACTTGTTTTAACGATGCTTTATTCCCAAGGAGTACTGGGTTTTGATTGATTCTATGAAGATGGCATGTAATCTCCCGTTTATTAAATTTGCCACAAAATTCATCGATAACTTCCTGAATCGTCTCGATAACTGAGAAGGAAGAGGATTGATGGAGTGTAGGTTTAGATAAAACTAAGAAATCTGTTACGATTTGATTGATATTCGTGATTTCACTTTCCATGATCTGTGTGAAAGGTGAATACGGATTCGCGGAATCGTTATTCATCATTTGGACGAAGCCTGTTATAGCAGTCATTGGATTTCGAATTTCATGTGCCACGACGGCAGCAATATTACTTGTAGTCCGAAGTCGTTCGATCTCCAAAGCGTATGCCTCCGCTTGTAAACGTAAGGTGATGTCCCTCGTTATATTCGAAATGGCAACTACTTCGTTGTGTTCATTGAAGATAGGAGCCATTGTGATTTCAGCATGAAAGCAAGTTCCATCTTTGCGTTTTTCAATGACTTGGACAGAGTTAAGACTTTCTCCTTTCTTTAGTAACTCGCAGCGGGCTCGAACACTTTCTAACTCAGTATCGGGATAAAAGCGAATCACTTTACCTAAACATTCCTCAAGTTTCCAACCGTAAAGTTCTTCAAATGCGGGATTGATTGTCACGATTTTGTCGTCCAGATCAAATACGGAAATGGGATCTTGGGATTGTTGGAAAAAAAGATCAAGGTAATTATAATAACGAGTAGTGTCCCTCTGTTGTATAGGTATTTTAAACACCCCCTAATAAGCTACTGGCCAAGCGATCATCTAAGGTGGATGTGACAAGGAAATACGAGTATGATGATAGTATTCGGCTAAATATATTTTACTTCATTTTTGAAAAATTCAAAGACATTTTGAATGAAATTTATTTATCTTTATTCAGCAGAAGACTTTTACCTCCAAAGTTGATGAGATGAAAGCGAATTTACTTACTGCTCAACGGATGTCAAAACGCTTGCTGAACAAAGATAAAGCCTCCGGCGGATGTCACAGATTTTGAGAGGAGCTTTAAAAGATGAAGTTAGCCAAAACTCGCCGCGTCCTGCGGCAAAGGCTAACTGACCTGCGTCACGCAGGCCTAAGCACAATTCGAAATC
Organism: Sporosarcina sp. FSL K6-3508; assembly: GCF_038615825.1. NCBI lineage: Bacteria > Bacillati > Bacillota > Bacilli > Caryophanales > Caryophanaceae > Sporosarcina > Sporosarcina sp. FSL K6-3508. The sequence goes on from NZ_CP152016.1 coordinate 1,054,780, forward strand.
TGGACGTAAATACACCGAGGCGTATTTGATTTATGACATTTTTCAGTATTTTAAACTATCCATTGGAGGAAACCATATGAATACGAATGAACTTTTATCGGTGCTGCCTGTTAAAACGATAATAGGGACTGTGCCTGAAACGATCACGGACTTAGCGGTAGACTCAAGAGCAGTCCAAGATGGAGGCGCGTTTGTGTGCTTGAAAGGTTACACGGTAAATGGCCATCAGTTTGTTAAAAGTGCTTTAATGAGCGGAGCACGTCTACTTATTGCTTCAGAGCCTATTACGGTGGATGAAGAGCGGGTGGCGGTGGTCTATGTAGAAGATACGGCGAAAGCAATCCAGCAATTGGCTTCAAAGTTTTACGGCTATCCTTCCAAACGAATGACGATGATTGGGGTGACTGGTACAAACGGCAAAACAAGTGTCGGCAACATTATCCATGATATGCTGCGGCAATCCGGAGAGCAGACGGCGGTGTCGGGAACGATTGGTTTTAAGTTAAATGATACATTGTATGAAACAGAGAATACGACGACGGATGTATTGACAACACAACAAATGATTGCACAAGCAGCAAATGAAGGCTGCCAATCCATGACGATGGAAGTATCCTCTCATGGTCTGGTGGAAGGACGACTCTCCGGAACGGAATTCGATATTGCCATTTTTACGAATTTGACGCATGATCATTTGGATTACCATAAAACAATGGAAAATTACAGTGCTGCAAAAGGCTTATTATTTGCACAGCTTGGTCAACAATTGGACCAGAAAAAAATTGCGATTATTAATGCGGATGATCCTTGGAGCAGCAAAATGGCGGAGATGACGGCGTTTCCTGTTTTAACGTATGGCATCCGCTTAAAAGCCACATTTCAAGCAACTGCGATTCAGATGTTCTCAAATCGTACGGAATTTCAATTGCAGGGACCGGATGGTACATACCGAGTCACAATGCCCTTAATTGGGGAATTTAATGTTTATAATGCACTGGCGGCAGTTGCCGCACTATATGCGAAAGGTATGACGATCGAAGAAATTCTACCACTGCTTGCCAATGTATCTACGGTGAAAGGTCGTTTAGAAAAAGTGGAGACAGCATTACCGTTGACGATTTTCATTGATTACGCACATTCTCCCGATGCGATTGAAAAAGCGATCGACACTGTGCAACCTTTAAAAAAAGAAGGCAATCGCTTGTTGTTCCTTATAGGCACAGGCGGTAATCGTGATCGTTTGAAGCGTCCCATCATGGGAGAAAAAGCTGCAGCAGCGGATTATGTAGTCTTCACAACGGATGATCCAAGAGATGAACCAAACGAATCGATCTTGTCTGAATTAAGCGCCAGCATGCCTCATGATCAATATGCATGTATTGGAGACAGAGAAGAAGCCGTTCGTCATACAATTGCCATGGCGAATGAAGGAGATATCATTATTTTTGCAGGAAAAGGGCATGAAGATTTCCAAATCATCGGCAATACAAAATACCCTCATTCAGATGCGGAAATCGCGTTGGATGAGGCCGGAAAAAAATTCGGTGGAACTTCAGTTAATTCCTAAGGAAAGAGCGTATAGTTTTTTTGGCAAATCAATGAAAAAGCATTGAAATGCCTCTCCATACTCTCTATGATAGAAAACGTAAACAAAAGGAGAGTACCCGTGATGGAAAAGAAGATTCATGATGAAATAAATTCACGGCGAACGTTTGCGATTATTTCGCATCCGGATGCCGGTAAAACTACAATAACTGAAAAACTGCTGTATTTTGGTGGAGCGATTCGAGATGCAGGAACTGTAAAAGGTAAGAAGTCTGGCAAATTTGCGACTTCGGACTGGATGGAAATCGAGAAACAACGTGGGATTTCTGTTACGTCATCGGTATTGCAATTTGATTACGCAGGAAAGCGCGTCAATATATTGGATACACCAGGCCACGAAGATTTCAGTGAAGATACGTATCGTACGTTAATGGCAGTTGATGCAGCAGTCATGATGGTGGATTCTGCAAAAGGTATTGAACCGCAAACGATCAAGTTGTTTAAAGTTTGCCGTATGCGCGGTATCCCTATTTTCACTTTTATCAATAAAATGGACCGACAAGGTAAAGAGCCTTTAGAGTTAATGGAAGAATTGGAAGAAGTGCTGGGGATTCAGTCCTACGCAATGAACTGGCCGATCGGTATGGGAAAAGAGTTCCTCGGGATTTACGATCGTTACAACGATCGTGTTGAACTGGCACGTCCTGAAGGAGAAGAGCGTTTCCTGCCAATCACTGAAGAAGGCGGACTGGCCGTCGAGCATTCAATGACAGCCACTTCGTATTATCAGCAAGCCTTGGAAGACGTCATGCTGCTCAATGAAGCAGGTAATGAATTCGATGAAGAACGTGTTGCAAAAGGAGATTTAACTCCTGTGTTCTTCGGTAGTGCACTGACGAATTTCGGTGTGCAGACGTTTTTAGAAACCTTTTTACAATTCGCCCCGCCACCGCAACCGAGAAAGAGCCGAGATGGGGAAGAAGTGGAACCTGAGTCAGAAATATTCTCAGGATTTATTTTCAAAATTCAAGCGAATATGAACCCGGCACACCGTGATCGTATTGCTTTCGTGCGAATTGTCTCAGGGGAATTTGAACGCGGCATGACCGTGAATGTGCCGAGATTATCGAAGAACTTTAAACTCTCCCAAACCACTCAGTTTTTAGCGGATGACCGTGAAACCGTAAACGAGGCAGTGGCGGGCGACATTATTGGGTTGTATGACACGGGGAATTATCAAATTGGCGACACGGTTGTCGGCGGGAAAAGTAATTTCCAATTTGAAGCACTGCCACAATTTACTCCTGAATTATTTGTCAGAGTGGCTGCTAAAAATGTCATGAAATCGAAACAGTTCCATAAGGGGATTTTACAGCTCGTGCAAGAAGGAGCTATTCAGTATTATAAGACATTGCATACTGAAGAGGTTATCTTAGGAGCAGTAGGTCAGCTTCAATTTGAAGTGTTCGAACACCGCATGAGAGCGGAATATCATGTCGAAGTGCAGATGGAAACAATGGGCTCAAAAGTGGCGCGTTGGATTGAGAACGAAGAAGACGTCAAAGAATCTATGGCTGGACAGCGTGCATTGTTAGTGAAAGATCGATATGATCGAAAAGTATTCTTATTTGAAAACGACTTTGCTATGCGCTGGTTCCAAGACAAGTTTCCGGATATTCGTCTTTACAATCTCCTTTAATATATAACTCCTTACAGACCCGGCTGGATTAATTGATATCCAGCTGGGTCTTTTGCTAAAATTATTGTTATTGTAAGAAGGAGTTTCAATTGTCTATGATGAAAGAAATATGGACAAATGGTATGGTAAGAAGATAGAAATTCTTTTGATTGGTACAGAGAGGAATAGATCAATGAAGATTAGCAGCTTTTCGGTAAAACGACCTGTTTTTACATTAGTTACAATGTTTTTAGTCATTATTTTAGGGGCGGTATCCTTTTTCAAGATTCCGATGACGCTAATTCCTGACTTGAATCCGCCTGTTGCTGTAGTCGTTACGAATTATCCTGGTGCCTCTCCAACAGAAGTAAGTGAGAAAATTACGAAACCTTTAGAAGAGAGCTTGTCCACAGCACCCGGTTTGAAGTCCATGCAATCTTCTTCTCAGGAAGGTGCGAACTTAATCTTCCTGCAATTTGATTGGAATTCTACTATTGACGACGTGCAAATGGATATACTTCAACGGATTGACCAAGTGGCGATTCCGGAAGAGGCGAATAAGCCGAGATTCATGAAATTCGATCCATCTCAATTTCCTGTCATCCAATTATCCCTAAGAACAGTCGATGAAGGGGCTGACATCAGAAGTATTGCTGATGATTTGGAAAAGGAATTGCGACGTATTGAAGGCGTAGCCAGCGTCAATGTGTCCGGAAAAATCATTGAAGATGTTCAAGTGATCCTAAATCCTGAAAAATTAAAAGAATATGGTCTTGTACAGTCGGATGTCGTTCAGATGATTCAGGCGAGCAATGTCTCCATGCCTGGTGATCCAATCGATACAAATGATGGAAGGCAATTGACAACGAGAATCATCAGTCCACTACAGAGTATTTCAGACATCCGGGACATTCAGCTTGGGACAAACCCGTTAATTGGAGACAAAATTAAAGTCTCAGATGTGGCGGATGTTGCATTGCTTGAGCCGAAAGCACAGTCGGAGACAAGAGCTAATGATAAGCAGGCTGTCCTAATGTCCGTGCTTCAGGAATCTGGAGCGAATACGGCCACTGTATCAAAGGAATTCAAGAAATCTTTGGATGAATTATTAGAAAAAGACGCGTATAAAGGTATTGAATCCGATATTCTCTTTGACCAAGGGGACTATGTTCAGCTTGCAATCGGCAATATTGGCCAATCGCTCATTCTTGGTGGCTTGTTCGCAATGCTTGTACTATTCTTCTTCCTGCGTGGCATCAAGAGTCCGATTATTATCGGCGTGGCTATACCTTATTCGGTTATCGTGACATTTGTTTTGATGTATTTTGCAGACTTCTCGTTGAATATCATGACGCTTGGGGCATTAGCGTTAGGGATCGGAATGCTCGTTGATAACGCGATTGTAGTAATTGAAAATATTGAGCGGCATTTGGCGATGGGGAAAGACCCGGAGGAGGCTGCGAAAGACGGTTCGAAGGAAGTTGGCGGTGCAATTACAGCCTCTACACTAACGACGCTTGCCGTATTCGTACCCGTTATTTTTATTAGTGGTTTAATCGGACAAATTTTCACCGAATTTGCTTTGACGATTTCCTTTAGTTTATTTGCGTCATTGGTTGTTGCATTGACGGTCGTTCCGATGCTTGCTAGCCGTATGCTGAAGGCGCCTAATAAAAACCGGGAGGCAAGAAAACGTCGTTCAAAGAAATGGCAGACTTTTGAAAAGTCGGTTAAGTGGGCATTAGGTCACCGTGCTATTGTCTTGTTGTTGACGACGGTTTTATTAGCCGCAAGCGGTTTTGGTTTGTTTAAAGTCGGCACGGAATTTCTCCCGGCGACAGACGAAGGCTTTTTCAGCATCAACGTCAAACTTCCGAATGGCTCTTCTTTGGATTCGACCAATAAAGTTGTGAAGCGAATCGAGGATAAAATTAAGAAAGAAAAAGACGTGGAAGTATACGTTAGTTTAGTTGGCGGCACACAGCAGAGCATGGCGCAAGGCGGTTCTGAAGGGAATATGGCCGAGATGTATGTGAAATTGCTGCCGCTCGATGAACGAGATCGCTCTGTATTTGAGTTCGTCGATGAAGTGCAACCTGGAATCTTGGATACGATTGGCGAGGATGCAGAAGTTAGTTTCAATATGCAGACCGCGGCAGGATCCAGCCCGAATACATTAACTTTCTCATTGAATGATACGGATGAAGAGCGGTTAAATAAAGCCGTAACTATGCTGGATGAAAAGTTACGTGAATTGAATTCTGTTACAGAAGTTGATAATGACTTAATTGATACAGTAGAAGAGGTCAAAATTGAAGTGAATCGCGAGAAAGCTTCAGACGTAGGATTAGCACCGTATCAAATTGCCCAAACAGTTAGCGATGTTACACGCGGTGTATTTGCTACACAAGTCGTCTGGAAAACTGGTGAAGTAGTCGGAGTGAATGTGAGCTACGATGAAACGTTCAGAGATGGAGTAGATAAATTGAAGGAGTTAGAATTGAAAACTCCGTTTGAAGCCTACGTAAAATTGAAAGATGTAGCAGACGTCAAGATTGCGGAAGGTCCTGTCGCGATTAAACGCGTGGACCAGGCGCATTCCGTTACCTTCACTCTAAAGTATCTGTCCAGCGAATCACTTGGAGACATGACAAAGCGCGTAAATGATCTGGTAGATGATCTGAGCTTGCCGGATGAAGTGGAACTTTCGTACGGCGGAGACCGCGAGTTATTCGAAGGTGCGATCAACGATATGCTGATGGCAATTATCCTGGCTGTCGTGTTAGTTTATATCGTCATGGCAGCACAGTTCGAATCCTTTAAATATCCATTCGTTATCATGTTCTCAGTACCATTGATGATCATTGGGGTATCGCTAGGATTGCTGGCAACGAATACGCCAATCAGCGTTACGGCTGTCATCGGAATTCTCATCTTGGTAGGGATTGTCGTCAACAACGGTATCGTATTGGTCGATTATATCAACCAAAGAAAAGCAGCTGGACTCAGCTCATACGATGCGATTGTTACCTCTGTCCGGGACCGGGTACGCCCGATCCTCATGACAGCCTTAACGACAATCCTCGGATTGCTGCCACTGGCTCTAGGACTTGGCGAAGGAACGGAAATGAACCAACCGATGGGAATAGCGGTAATCGGAGGTCTAATAAGCTCTACGTTCCTAACGCTCTATATCGTTCCGGTAATTTACAGTCTGTTCGATCGTGAAACAAGACGGAGAGCGAAAGAAGTGAAAGTTAAATAAAATTTATGTAAGGCCGGCAAGGGTCTCCACTTGCCGGTCTTTTTTGATGTTTGAAGGGGATTTTGAATAAATTACAATGGAGGTAAGTACACTGTAAGGAGATCAATGATAATTAGTAGGGGAGTCCTGAAGACATTTCTCGGAGCATACATAGCATGAGGGTGTCGTCACTGAACTCACTTCGGCGCTTGCGGATGGCTCCCGCAATGAGCCAGTCAGGAAGAGCGCCTGTCTGTCTCATTGCTCCGCCTACCGCTTGTAAGGCGCCTGCGTTTAGTAAGTGGAAGCTACTTGGTATATCATTTGAACACAGCACTCACTATTTTTTCCACACCAGCGAAGCCGCAACTGCGGGGTCCGCCGTAGCCGTGAGACAGCTAGCGGTCTTTGCTAGTTGGCTCTTGGCGGGAGGCAATCCCCCAGCGGCGAAGCGGCGTCGATGTACAACCCTATACTTAGTTTGGACACACAACTTAGTCGAGCGAAGAGACAACAAAAAGAGTAACTTTACTGAACTCACTTCGGCGTTTGCGGCAGGTGCCTTCGTTTAGTGAGCGGGAGCACTTGGTATTTCATTTGAAAACACAGTACCCACTATCTTAACCACACCAGCAAAGCCGCAACTGCGGGGTCCGCCGTAGCCGTGAGACAGCTAGCGGTCTTTGCTAGTTGGCTCTTGGCGAGAGGCAATCCCCCAGCGGCGAAGCGGCGTCAATGTACTACCCTGTACCTATCTAGGACTTACCTAAAATCGAGCGACGAAACAATAAAAAGTTAGCCCTTAGCTCGTTCAACCTGCTAAAATAATTTAAAAATTATATAGTTTCACAGACAACACCTAAACGATTTGCAAAGCGAAGTTATTATGTTATAATACTTTAAAAGTATCCAATAACTTAATAACTTTGACGCAATGTCAAAGGGGAGTAGCTATAGGGAAACCTATTTCATAATCGTCAATACGTGGCTGTCTAAACTGCCATCGGTTATGATAGCTGGATTTTGAACATACAAAATTCTGACTTAGCGAGACCTTTGCCTTTTATTAGGTGAGGGTCTTTTTATATTGTATAAAACAAGGAGGAATTTTGTTGGACGCGATTTTATTAGAATACGCATGGGTTCTTGTCGTACTGATCGTACTAGAAGGGCTATTGGCGACGGACAATGCAGTAGTGATGGCGGTAATGGTCAAACATTTGCCGAAACCACAGCAGAAGAAAGCATTATTTTACGGCTTGGTTGGAGCGTTTGTCTTCCGATTCACAGCTTTATTCATGATTACATTTTTGGTGAACATTTGGCAGATCCAAGCGTTAGGGGCAGCATACTTATTAATCATTTCAGGTAAGAATATATATGACAAGCTCACGCACTCGCAAAAAGATAATCCGAATAAAAAACCGAGAAAACAATCTGGTTTTTGGATGACGGTTTTGAAAGTAGAATTAGCGGACATTGCGTTTGCTTTGGACTCTATGTTGGCGGCAGTGGCGCTCGCTGTGACATTGCCAGAATTGGGTGATTTCCATGTCGGTGGAATCAATGGTGGACAGTTCGTTGTCATGTTACTTGGCGGTATGATTGGTTTGATTATGATCCGTTTCGCAGCTAGACAGTTTGTCGTTTTGCTGGAGAAATATCCGACACTCGAAACTGCGGCATTCTTAATAGTAGGCTGGGTAGGTGTGAAACTCGTCGTGCTGACATTGGCACATCCAGCGCTTCAAATTATTCCTGAGACATTCCCGCACTCGACGTTGTGGAAAACAACATTCTGGATCATACTGTTGATATTGGCAGTTGGCGGCTATTTGTTAGCCGTAGTGAAACAACGGTTGAAAGGGTAAACTAAATGCAACTCCTTCTAATATTTAGAAGGAGTTGCATTTTATCTTTATTCAGCAGAAGGCTCTCATCTATATGGTGATAAAATGAAAGCTGTTTTACTTCCAGTACAACGGGTGTTCAAATGCTTGCTGAACAAAGAGATAGCCTCCGGCGGATGTCACATATTTTGATGGTGTTAAAGGTTAACTGACTGCGTCACGCAGGCCTAAGCACAATTCAAAATCTAGACACAATTACACCGAGGCGTAATTGATTAGTTGGTTTAAGGTTATTAAAAGAGTGTAAAGTTCTTTGTAACGCTATCTTTTCAGCAAAGCATTTGATAAAGTAGGAAAATAAAGTTTCTGTTATGAAAGGAATTTGAAAAAGATGAAGCTTTCCCGAGAAGTTTTACATAAATTCACTCCAGCACAAATCATCGTATTCTATTACTTTTTAGCAATTGCTTCTTCTTTCCTGCTGTTGAACTTACCAGGTGTCTATAAGCCAGGCGTCCATGTAGCATTTATCGACAGCTTATTTACAGCTGTAAGTGCGGTAAGTGTTACAGGGTTATCATCAATTAGCATCGGAGAAACCTACTCGGTTTTTGGCTTGTGTATGCTCATGTTGGTCCTCCAGCTAGGAGGTATCGGCATTATGTCAATTGGTACGTTTTTTTGGTTGCTCGTAAAAAAAAGAATTGGAATGAGAGAACGTCAGCTGATCATGGTCGACACGAATCAATATACACTAGCGGGTGTTGTGCAGCTCATTCGCCAAATTATTCAAATCATAGTCGCAATCGAATTGATTGGCGGGGCGATTTTGACACTTTATATCTCTCGTTTTTACGACTCGTTCAGTGAAGCCTTATTAAATGGGATGTTCATGGCGGTCTCTGCCACTACGAATGCAGGTTTTGATATTACCGGTTCTTCCATGAAGCCTTATTTTAATGACTACTTTATTCAATTAATATTAATGGTTTTAATTATTTTAGGAGCTATCGGGTTTCCTGTTCTAATTGAGGTGAAAAGTTACTTTTCGAAAAAAGTACCTCATTTCCGTTTCTCCTTATTTACGAAGATCACGACTTCTACCTTTGGCTTGTTATTAGTTTTCGGTACCTTGATGATTTGGCTTTTAGAATCATTTCATTCATTCAAAGGGATGAGGTGGCATGAGCAATTTTTCACGGCATTGTTCCACTCGGTTTCAGCGAGATCAGCCGGTCTTACGACGTATGACGTTACAAACTTCAGCGATGCAACCGACATATTCGTCAGTTCCTTAATGTTTATCGGGGCTTCACCCAGTTCGGTTGGAGGAGGGATCCGTACAACCACATTTGCCATAGCGATATTATTCCTGATCAATTTTGCCAAAGGGAACGATGTCATCCACATTTTTAAACGGCAAATTAAATTGGTTGATGTGTTTCGTTCATATGCGGTCATTCTCGTAGCTTGTGTTATGGTCATGACGGCATTGCTCCTTTTGTTGCTTACGGAGCCAGGCGTCCCGGTCGTTTCTTTACTATTCGAAATTACATCAGCATTCGGGACCTGCGGAATGTCGCTTGGAATTACATCGGATCTGTCTGTAGCTGGGAAACTCATCATTATGGTTTTGATGTTTATCGGGCGCGTAGGATTGATTTCATTTCTTTATACAATAGGCGGTAAAACGAATAAAACACCTTATCATTATCCAAAAGAACGTGTGATTATCGGATAATGATTACGTAAATAAAAGCAGGCTGAGAAAATATGGTCATTTTCTCAGCCTGCTTATTTTAATGCTTCTGTTCCTTCAAATTCTCTAAAACTTGGTCAGAGAGGTGGAAGTATTGTGCTTCTTGACTCGGACTATATTGGAAAATGAGATACCCGCGATCTTTTTTCACAGTGAGATCTTCTTCCAACTTGGCAGCAGTATCTGTGATGAAAACTTGTTTCCGGATCGTTCGATCAGTATGGCCGAGTGCTACAAACCTCTCGCCGAGTAGATGTGGGGAGCGAACCAAAAACTGATTGATCTCCCTCAATTGTTCTTCCTGTAAAGTAGAAGGGCCCCACCATATTTTTCTAGGGAGGAATTTCTGATGTGCCAGATAATCAATTTTTAACAGACTTCGTGCGATTTCTGTATCAACTTTCAAAACTTCTTTTAAAAATTGTTCCAAACGTGTGAACAAATCTTCAAACTGATGGCCGATTCTTGACCACCCTTGGTTTTCCCAAAAAGCGCCGAATAGCTGAAAGAAGTCGAAAGGTGTATCGACCAATTCGGTAACGATATATTCCATAGAGTGTATAAATCGACCTGAATTCCAATATTTTTCGAGAATGTCTTCTGTTTGTTTAATCTTCAGCATATCATCAAAGGACAACACATTATTTGATACGATTTCATAAGGAGCTGTGTCGATGAAACGATAACCGTATTGTTCTGCTTGAATTCGCAGACCAGTACCCCGCAGTAATTTTAAGAAACCTAATTGCAGCTCTTCTGGTCGTAAAGCAAATACTTCATTGAAAGTATCGCGGAAAGAATCGTAATCTTCTTCAGGCAATCCAGCGATTAAATCTAGATGCTGCGCAATTTTTCCGCCTTCCTTGACCATGGTAACGGTACGAGAAAGCTTACTGAAATTTTGTCTTCTTTGAACGAGTTCATTCGTCAGATCATTTGTTGATTGGACACCGATTTCAAAACGGAATAGTCCTGCGGGTGCATTTTCGTTTAAAAATTCAATGACTTCCGGCCGCATGATATCGCCCGTGATCTCAAATTGAAAGACAGTGCCTGGAACATGTTCGTCAATTAAAAATTGGAACATTTCCATCGCATAACTACGGCTGATATTGAACGTACGATCGACAAACTTTATCGTCTTGGCACCGTGTTTCATCAAATATCGAATATCTTCTTTGATTGCTTCCCGGTTAAAATAGCGGACGCCCACTTCGATTGAAGAAAGACAGAATTGGCAAGAAAAAGGGCAGCCACGGCTCGTTTCGATGTACATCACTCGATTTCTAAGATGAGGCAAATCCTCAACAAAACGAAAAGGGGATTGCAGTGTCCGCAAATCCAATTTTGGTCCAGGCGCTGTAATCTTCAACTGTTCATCTTGGCGATAGGCGATCCCTTGCACGCTCGATAATTCAGTTTTCCCGTCAATCGCTTCTAGTAAATCCTTAAATGTCCGCTCGCCTTCGCCAATGACGATAAAATCAATCTCTGGCACGCGTTCAAGCCATTGATCATAATCATAGGTCACTTCTGGCCCACCACAAACGATAATAGTTTCGGGACTCGTCAATTTAAGCAATCGAATGACTTTGATAGTTTCTTCAATGTTCCAGATGTAAACACTGAAACCGACAACATCAGGGGAATGTTGATAAAGTTCAGAGACGATCGAGAGTGTTGGGTCATGGATGGTGAATTCCGCCAAAGTACATGGGTATTCTGGCTCTGCGTATGCCTTAAGATAGCGGATTGCAATGTTAGTGTGTATGTATTTAGCATTTAAAGTAGATAAAACAATTTTCATGATTATACTCCTATACGAAAAAATATTGGTATACTTTAGGTAATTAAAAGAGACTATGGTCCTATGTAAAGCGTTCCAAAAATATGACATAATGAGAATTCAAAGGATTATATTTCAAATTTTCAAAATAGAGATTAGCAAACTTATCAAGTTACACTTTGAAATAAAAGAGGGAGGCATGTTTATGGTATTGAAATCAACAGATATCAATAAATTTCTCGAAAGTTCTCTTTTTAAAATAATTATTAATCACAATGGTGAAATATTGGGTATGACAAAAGCTTTTAAATCATTAGTGAAAGAAAATGACTTACCGAAATATATATCAGAAATTTTCGACGAACGACTACTCGTTCAAATTGAAAACATCCTGGTGCACTCTAGCTTTCAACAAATTACTGTACAGGAACGTGTAAAGGGATGTCTAAAAGATGACTGCGATAAACATGTCTCATGCTATATTATATACCAGCCTCGTAGTGAAAAGGCTATTATTACGATAAAAATGGATGAACAGACGAAAACCTTAAGTCAATTATACGAAAGTGCCTTTCAGACAGCTAAGATCCCGATGGCATTAGTTAATGAATGGGGATTCTTTGTGTCCTTGAATGAGGAATTCAATAAGACCTTCTTCGATCCAACTCGCGGGACTTCTATACACCTCAAGAGCTTCCTAGAAAACTTCCACCACGATGAAGAATTTTGTTATACGGAATACGTAGTTCAGGCGAAAAATGAAGGTGTTGCTCAAAGGAAATTGTCCTACCAGAAAAATGGTGATATACAATACTTCAACCTTCTCTTGGAAGTCGACTCAGCTACCGAGATGTTTATTTTGCGAGTCCTAGATATGACAGAACAGGAACATATGCTTCAATTGCTTGCACACTCCGACCAACTGTCCACGACAGGTGAAATTGCGGCTAGTATAGCACATGAAGTCCGAAACCCCATGACTACATTACACGGTTTTCTTCAGTTATTGGAACATGAGGTAACAGGAAGTGCCCATAAGTATGTAACTGTGATTCAAGGCGAAGTAAAGCGGATGAACGAAATTTTAAATGAAATGCTCGCTCTTTCCAAACCTCGTGTCGATGAAGTTACAGTATTTTCACTTACTGTCCTAATGGAAGAAGTATTGTTATTATTACAGCCGAAAGCCTTACTTGACCAAATAAACTTATTTAATGAAAATTTTATCACGGAACCCATTTTAATTAAAGCAAATCCGAATCGCGTCAAGCAGATTTTGGTAAATCTTCTTAAAAACGCGATGGAAGCAATGGGGCCAAAAGGGACGCTGACTGTTCATGTTTGTGAAGGAGAACAGCAAAATGTAGACATTCTAATTTCAGATACAGGCACTGGTATGAGCGAAGAGATGATGGAAAAGATTTTCTTGCCGTTTGTTTCTGGTAAAGCAGGCGGCACGGGACTTGGTCTTCCATTCGTCAAGAAAACGGTCACTGAATATGGTGGTAGCATAGCCGTTAGCAGTGAGGAAGGCGTAGGGTCTGTCTTTAAATTGACATTTCCGCGAGTGTCTGTCGTTGGCACCTGAACAGGACTTTAGATTTTAAACAAAAAGAAGGCCGATCTGCTGTATATAGCGGGTCGGCCTTCTATATAGATGGAGATTACTTGATCGTTGAAGCCATTTCTGTGAATTCTTTAATATGCTCATTGTCTTCTGTAGCATAAATTGTCACGCGTACTAACTTGTCCTCACGTTCCATCACAAAGCCTTTGAAGTATCCTTCAGCGGATTTAGCTTCGGCTCCTTTTACGTTCGTAATGCCTTCACCTTGAGGAAGTTCTGCTTCGTCTGTTAATTCAGTCGGCTCAGCCCCATCTGTTGACGCAGCTAATAATTCTTCCATGTTTTCATACCATTCATCGAAACTGAAAGCTTCTTCGTCTTTCGCTGTCGTTTCAATTCGCATAAACGTTTCGCTGTCTTCGTCTACATATAAGCTATCTCTTCCAGGCTCTTCACTTGTTAATGTATATCCTGGCATCACCATAACCGAATAGTCTTGAGCATCACTTTTTGTTTCGACTGCGTCTTTAAGCAAGTCTTCTTCTTCTGTGCTGTCTGCTTCATCTCCCTCTGCAGTTGCACTGTCAACGTCTTCCTCAATGTCCGTTTCAGGCTCGTCAGCAGGTGTTTCCACTGCACTTCCATTCGTGCCGTCAGTTGATGAAGGATTGTCATCTGAATTAGATGTTCCGCAAGCTGCGAGCAGTAAGGATGCTGCAAATGAAGCGAAAATAATGCGCCATTTGTTGTTCATATCGATTCACTCCTCTATTTACGATTCTACTAATTGGACGGATAGGCGAGAAGAAGGTTTCATTCTGCCGCACTATGGATAATTTTGTAGCGTTTATGGTTGATAACGGTTTTTTCCTCCATCTCCAACTCATCGAAATCCTCCATATATGTCAAATCCACAATAACAGAGTTTTCATTGACTTTCTCCACAATCCCTTGTAAACCATCTTTGAATTCAATAATATCCCCGACTTCTGCAATCGTCATCATACAACTTCCTTTCTATCTTCATGAATTACTCTAGTTATGGTAGAGTGGTACAAATCTATTCCTGAGAATTACTTTCTAGTTTGCCTGAAAACTTACAAAAGGTAAAGGGTTATCTTCTAAGAAGTCGATAAAAAGAAAGTTCAATTACGTCTCGGCGTAATTGCGTCCAGATTTTGATTTGTGCTTAAGTCTACAGGAAGTAGATCATGCGGGCATTGGGCGATCTTAGCCTGCGTACTTCTGTTGTTCAACGAGCATTTGAACAACCAATGAACAGGAAATAAAACGGCATTAATTTCATCATCTATACAGGTAGAGTCTTCCGCTGAATAAAGATAAAGTTGTCGGAAAGTGTCGACAACTTCATAGAGCTAATTATTCATGCTTTTAGTATAATATAAAAAGTAGCCTATTATGATGGAAGGTGTAGTGTTTGAACTGTAACTTTGAAATTCAAATCGAATGTCTTAGAAACCAGTTAATAGAAGTCGCTCAACATGAGGGGATGCATTCTGAGCGTACAATTATTCTGAGTCGTGAGCTGGACTTACTGATAAATGAATATGAAAGACAAAAAGAAAAAAGTTTTGAAAAAAATTTGTAATTTATGTTTATATATACGAAAAGGGGGCATAATATAATTGAACACAGCAACATTCTCATTTCCCCCTTTTGTGGATCAATCTTATTTATAAGATTGGTCCTCTTTTTTTGTATCCTTTATTGTAAATAAATTCTGACTCCTATACGATGGAATATATAAATATATTGTAAGGAGTGATTAAATGAAAAATGAAAAGATAGCATTTATTGGGACCGGTGTGATGGGTGCGAGTATTGTAAAACATTTAGTAAACGCATCCTACGATGTAACGGTGTATACAAGGACGAAGTCTAAAGCGGATCCTTTGGTTGAGCTTGGCGCGCGGTGGGCAGACTCTGTAGGAGAAGCTGTGCGTGAAGCAGATATTATCTTTACGATGATTGGCATGCCGACAGATGTGGAAGAGGTTTATCTGTCAGAGAACGGCATCTTTGCGAATGGTCGTCCTTCTCAAACGGTAGTCGATATGACAACATCGAGCCCGGAGTTGGCTATTGCTATAGCTCGAAAAGCAGAGTCGCTGCAGATGCACACTCTCGATGCACCCGTTTCCGGCGGCGATATAGGCGCACAAAATGGCACTCTCTCTATTATGTGTGGCGGTAAAAAAGCGCTATATGATCGTTTGTTGCCGATACTTTCTGTTTTTGGAAAGCAAATTGTCTATCAAGGCGATGCAGGAGCGGGGCAACATGCCAAAATGTGCAATCAAATTACAGTGGCAGGAAATATGATTGGTGCGTGTGAAGCACTCGCTTATGCTATGAAATCAGGACTGGATCCAGATACTATGCTGCAGTCGGTAGCTTCGGGTGCCGCCGGTTCGTGGAGTTTATCGGCTCTCGGTCCGCGAATCATTAAAGAAGACTACGAGCCTGGTTTTTTTGTGAAGCACTTTGTGAAAGATTTAAATATTGCGTTACAGGAGACGGAAAGATTGAATTTAGAGTTACCGGGCCTGAAGCTTGCGCGCAAAATGTATATAGAATTGCTGGATCAAGGATACGGAGAAAAAGGTACTCAAGTCCTGATTAAACAATATATCGATTAAGTAAAGAAGCATAGGGGCGTTCTAGTCCCTTTGCTTCTTTTTCTATTCAATTAACTTGTCTTTAGGAAACGTTACATGAATAGTCACAAAGGGAAGTATAATCTAGGTATCTAGTCTTTTATAGCAGATTAAATAGCTGTATACTTATTGATAAAGGTGAATCTAACTATATCTTAAGTATTAAAAATAATTAAAAGTGCACAATAGAATTTGTAAACGAAAGGAAGCGTCTCAAAATGAACAATGAAGAACCATTTGATCATTTTCTTCAAAAGGAAGAGCCGCAAGCTCACTCTACTATGGTCGTCATCTTAGATGTAAGCTCCAATCAACATATGAAGATTTTGTATACAAATGAAAGTTCTACATCATTCTTTTCATCGAGTAAACATTCGCCTGAGCAGTTTTTTGGTCTATATTGGTCAGCAATCCGAGAAGCTATAGTAGAAAAAGCTGCTACTCTAGGTTCATGCCAGATTTCTATTATCGGACAAGAGCCATTGAAAATGACTATGAAGGAGTTAGCTGATTCCTCTAAAGGTTTTTTACTTCTCTTGGAATTTCAGAATTCTGTCTCCCGGAATGCCAATCAGCTATGGAAAGAAAAATATCAATCCCTTCTATTTTCCAATTCAGACGCACTGCTTACATTAAATGGACAAGGACAAATTACATTTTGCAACCCTATGATAAAAAAACTACTTAATTATAAGCCGAAACAATTGATCGGCAAGCCGTTTCATCAGCTTGTAAGTGAAGTAGATCAGCTAAGTTTCAGGCAGTTATGGTCTTACGTGAAACTTGGAAAGACATTTGAATTGCCGCATATCGAGCTAATGCATCAAAAAGGCCATGAATTGCTGGTTTCGCTAAAAGCACTGCCTGTTGTAGTGAAGGGAGAGCATCTGGAGACACAAGTCATCTTAAAGGAATTACCAAACTATTTGATCAGTAATTCTAAAATGTATTATCTTTCATACCATGATCACTTGACAGGACTGTGGAACCGCCGAATGTTGAAAATTCATTTCGCCCAAGATTCACTTCAGGCTGTGAATGAAAAGGGGAAACTCCGCGTTATTCATTTAGGTATTGATCGTTTTAAAGTGATAGTGGAGTCACTGGGCTATATGGCAGGCAACCAAATCTTGAGGATGGTTGCTGAGCGTTTAAGAAAGATTTGTACAGCGGGTGAGAAAGTTTATCGTAATAGTGGAGATGAGTTTATTTTTCTCGTTCAGGAATACAGCTTCGCCCAAACGGAGCGAATTTGTAATGAAGTGTTACGTTCTTTTAAAAAGCCTTTTCTGTTTAACGGCCAAGAATATTATTTATCTATTTCTATAGGTATTTCTACGTTTCCTGAACACGGAAATACCATTGATGAGCTGACGGAAAAGTCCAAGCAAGCTTTGTCCGTCACAAAACAACGAGGCCGTGCTCATTTTCGATATTTTGAAGAGGATATGAAGGCAACGTTTACAAATGAAGCGTTGATGGAATCTCACTTACGGCGTGCAATTGAGTTTGATGAATTGAAAGTTTGTTTTCAGCCGCAAGTGGAATTAGAAACGGGGACGTCCACAAGCTTTGAAGCCTTACTGCGTTGGAATAATCGCAAGTTTGGTGAGGTTTCTCCAGCCGACTTCATTCCACTTGCTGAAGCTTCCGGTATTATTCATGTAATTGGGGACTGGGTTATCGATCAAGTGTGCCAGCATTTGAAAGAGTGGCAAAAAAAACAGTATAAACCTGTGAAAGTTGCGATCAATATTTCACCAAGTCAGTTCAGATCAGAAAATTTTTGCGTTAAACTGTTTGATACCGTACGTAAATACGAATTACAGACGAATTGTATTGAAATTGAAATAACAGAGAGTGCGCTCATGAGGCCGGATGAAACGTTAAAGTCTTTACGACAACTTAAAGAGATGGGCTTTACTATTTCCGTTGATGACTTTGGAACGGGTTATTCTTCATTGAGTTACTTAAAAAAATATCCGATCGATATAATTAAAATAGACCGTTCTTTTATACAAGATATCGAAATGGATGCCAAAAATGAAGCAATTGCCAAAACGATCATTAATTTAGCACATAGCTTAGGTATGAATGTGATTGCTGAAGGAATTGAAACCGTTTCACAGGCTGAAATTTTGAAGGAATCCAAATGCCGGATTGCGCAAGGATTTCTATACAGTAAGGCTGTGCCATCAGAAGTCATTGAACGAGACTATTTAGAAATTCATCAGTAATGTGTAAAGAGACACATAAATTTCTGCCTTCTGCACAAACTTTATTGTAATGGATGTGCAAAAGGAGTGATGGATTATGTGGGATATATGGCTATGGCCTATGATTTTTGTGAGTGCTATTATGCTGTGGATTTGTTTGGCTGCAGTCAGAAAATCGAGTCGTTCGCTGCAATTGAATGAAAAAGACCAAATTCCTGAGACGGTAGCAGAGCATCCTTATACGATTAATCCGATACTCTGGATCATACTTATCGCCACTTTCTTTGCCTTGTTTGTAATTTTTTATTATTGGGCCTCTTCCTAATGAAGGAAGAGGTTTTTGTTTTTGGAAACAATTCATGTTTTGAGGTGAAAAAAGGCTATTTGTGGTATGATGGAATGGAAGCGGATACTTTTACTTTTTCATTGATAGTTAAACGATTTGACGAACAGAAGGAGCGATTACGTATGGTTTCTATAAATAATAAAGAGTTTCTCTTTGCGCCGATTGCTGACCAAATAATTTCTTCAGAAAAAGTTGCTCATGTGCAAATCGGTAATAACGCAGAACACGCTCTTCTCGTTTTAACGAAGACAGGTTATTCTGCCATCCCTGTACTTGATCACCAGTATCATTTAAAAGGCTTACTCGGGATAGGTATGATTACAGATGCCATTTTAGGTTTAGAACGTATTGAATATGAACGATTAGAGAATATTAAGGTAGATGAGATTATGGAAACATCGCTTCCGACGATTCGAGTAAATGAACGTTTTCAACGAGCGATGGACCTGTTGATTAATCATCCATTTTTATGCGTGACAGAAGAGGATGGGACGTTTGCAGGTATTTTAACTAGACGAGTAGTTATGAAAGAGTTTAAGAAATATCTTTATAATGTTCAAGCATAAATTGATAGTTTGTATAGTTAGATGACAACAAGGCTCCTCTTATGGAGTCTTTTTCTATCTAGAATGGAGTTGAGCGCTCAGTGCAAAAGGAAACAATGCGTCCGCTCGTGCTTGCGGCAGTGATGCTGGCAATGTTTGTCGGAGCTGTTGAGGCGACGATCGTTACAACTGCCATGCCGACTATCGCATCTGAGCTAGGCGGTTTTTCACGTTATAGCTGGATATTTTCCTCGTATTTATTAATGAGTACCGTCACCGTATTGATTTATGGGAAATTAGCAGATGTCTTTGGAAGGAAACCTATATTCTTTGTAGGATTGACGATTTTTTTGATAGGCTCCATATTATGCGGTTTTGCGGGTTCGATGGAACAATTGATCATTTACCGCCTTGTACAAGGAATAGGAGCAGGGGCTGTCATGCCTATTGCCACGACGATTGTTGGAGATATATACTCAACCGAGGAGAGAGCAAAGATTCAAGGATACTTATCAAGCGTCTGGGGGATTTCTGCGGTTTCCGGTCCAGTCATTGGCGGTTTGCTTGTTCAATACGTGAACTGGCAGTTTGTCTTTTGGGTGAATGTTCCGCTCGGAATTCTTGCCATGGCAGGCATCTTCTTTTTCTTGCATGAGCCAAAAGAGACGCGCAACGCATCGGTTGATTATAGAGGAGCGGTTTTGCTAACGATCGCTTTGTCATCAATTTTAGTTTGGCTTGTGGAAGGTGGACAAGCATTTGGACGGTTCTCTTTAATTGGACTGCTATTGTTAGCAGTATCTGCTGTCATGTTCTTTTTATTTTTTAGACAAGAACAGTTGGCAAAGGATCCACTCATATCGTTTAGCATCTGGAAGAATCCCATCATTTTGTATGCGAATTTAGTCTCCTTAACAACTGGTATTATTTTAATCGGTATTTCATCCTACTTACCTACGTATGTATCTGGTGTTATGGAACAGAAGGCGATTATAGCTGGATTTGCATTGACCGCGATGTCGATCGGCTGGCCATTAGCCTCATCGTTAGCCGGGCATCTGCTCATTCGTTTTGGACCGTTTCTCGTTTCGTTTGCCGGCGGTATATCACTTGTGGTCGGCTCGATGATGTTCGTCTTCATGAATGCTGGTTTAGGTCCGATTTGGGCAGCGTGTTCGAGCTTCTTCATTGGGGTTGGGATGGGGCTGACGAACACATCGTTTATCGTGACGATTCAAGGTGCTGTATCGCGAGCGCAAAGAGGTTCTGCCACAGCTGCAAATATGTTCATGAAAAACTTTGGGAATACGCTAGGTGCTTCCGTCTTCGGTGCTATTTTGAATGGTACATTGCTTTCTTATTTTGCGGCAGAAAAGTTAACGTATTCCGTAGATGATGTAAATAGCTTGCTGACGGAAGAAAGCCGATCGTTAATACCGATTAAAGAGCTTGTAAGCTTGCAAACCGGTTTAGAAAACTCGTTGCATTGGGTCTATATTGCAATTGCCATATTTGCATGGATAAGTTTACTACTGATTTTACGAATACCTCGAGGAAAGGTGTATGAACATGTCGACAACTGAGTTAGATATTATAAAAGCGCTGGCAGAAGAAGGAAATATGCGAAAAGCATCGGAGCGATTACATTTATCCCAGCCTGCGCTTTCTCAAAGACTGCAAACAATTGAAAAGGAATGGGGAATGCAGTTGTTCATACGTTCCCAAAAAGGGCTTGAACCTACGCCTGCCGGTGAGCATGTGATCGCCTATGCGAGAGAGTCTTTAGCAAAACGGGATGAAACGTTGGAGTTGATTGCATCACTTGAGGATAAAGTGCATGGAACGCTGAAGATTGCCTGTGCATCCATCATTGGTCAGACATGGCTCCCGCAAGTATTGAAAGAGTATGTGGCTTTGTATCCGGATGCCAAAATTTCATTGATGACCGGCTGGAGCTCTGAAATTTCCAATGCGCTGTATGAAGGAGAAGCGCATATTGGGATTGTCAGAGGCCAGACGGACTGGAAAAGCAATCGAAAGTATTTATTCCGTGATCAGTTATATTTAGTCGATCGAGAAATATCGACGATCGACGAGTTGAAAGATACGAATCGGCATTTTATCCAGTTTAAAAGCGATTCGAATTATTATATGGAAATACAGCGCTGGTGGAACAAGCATTTCAATCAACACCCAAGCCGCCAAATTATTGTGGATCAAATAGAGACGTGTAAGCAATTGGCTTTAAATGGGATTGGTTATGCGATCTTACCTTCCATCACGCTCTCAGGCGACGAGCGTGTGAATCGTATTCCTTTGTTGAATAGTGAAGAGGAATTTGAGCTGACGCGAGATACATGGCTAATCGGCTACAACTCCACTTTTGAACTGAAGCAAGTAAAGGCATTCGTGGAAATCGTTCAAAAGCATGCCGAGATATTAACGAAGCAATCATAAAAAGCACAAATACTGTATTCACAGCACTTTGGGATTTCAGCTTTAAGATAAATAGCGGCATTGGTTCGGGAGTTTGAGCTAGAGAAGGGGTGCCCTCCGTGAAGCGTACCGTCTGGAATGCAAATCCCGATATACACACTATTGATATTCTACTTTTTTGCGTTTAGTTTGATAAAAAGCTTAATTGAAGTTTAGAAAGCATCCATTTGGAACGTAGGTCAACGGTTCTTTTACCATTCGCCCATTCTTCTGGCGTCTGGATGGAAAACATTAATAAAAAGGCCTTTCCATAGAGGAAGGCCTTTTTGCTGTGGATTAGGTAGTCCTTGAAGACTGCAGAAGCTCTTTGTTGCTCTTTGCCCAATAGGCTGCGAGAGAAAAGCATAGTAACAGGATGAACATACCGACTACGTATGGAGAACTCATATTGATGTCGAAAATGTAGCCGGCCGTAGCGGGACCGACCATATTGCCTAAGCTCATATAGGCATTCATCATCCCGGCGGCATACCCTTGCTCTTTTCCGGCTAATTTTGAAACGAGTGTATTGACTGCTGGTCGCAATAAGGAAGTGGCGGTAGAAAAGATCGTTGCCACCAACAAGATTGTGAAAAATGTATTGACGAACAAGATGCCGAGCATGGCGAATGCAGCGACGATTAAATTAATCAATATTATACGCATCTCACCAAAGCGCCTGAAGAGTCGATCGATGACGAAAGTCTGAATAATAACACCGACAAATCCACCGACTGTGATAATAACTGCGATTTGAGAAGGTGTATAACCGTATTTGTGATCGACATAGAGTGAAATGGTAGATTGGAAGTTCGCTAATCCGAAAGAAAAGACGAACATAACAATGAGCATCACAAAATATGGGGTTTTTGTAGAACGCCACATTTGCTGTAATAGGTTTTCAGCAGTCGTTGCACCCTGTAAAACAGGTTTAGGGTTGGGCAAGAAAATTAGTGAGAAAATCGCAGCGAAGAAGGATGCACCCGTTGCCGCATAGAATGGAAAGACCAGACTAATTTTCGATAGAAATCCGCCGATTCCAGGACCAATCATAAAGCCTAATGACATGGATGCGCCGAGAAGTCCCATGCCGCGACCACGGTTTTCGAGAGATGTAATGTCCGCAACAAAAGCCATTGTCGGAGGGATGATAAAAGCAGCGCCGAAGCCGGAAAAGAAGCGGGCAATATACAACATCCAAAGATCAGTTGATAAGCTGAAAGCTAACTGAGATGATCCGTAAATAATTAAACCGATAATGATAATACGTTTTCTGCCGTGTTTGTCTGAAAGGTTTCCAGAAAAAGGAGAGAAAATAAATTGAGCAAATGAAAATATTGCAATTAAGAGTCCGAGTGCTTGTCCTGCTACTCCAAATGTTCCTAAGTATTCGGGCATGATTGGAATAATAAGTCCGACTCCTGCCATCGCGATAAACATGTTGAACATTAAGATGTAGAGGGCAAAGTTTTTTGATTGTATGGCCATTCGACTGCTCGCTTTCTAGGAACTTTTTGTCTATCGTATCATAAAGCAAAGAGGATGACACTTGCTGTGCTTGTAATTTTCTTTGGTTTGATCGAAACAGAAAAAACCGGTTCCTAGTCTAAGGAACCGGTTGCGTGATCAATCTTCTTTTTTCATTTCATCCAATACTCGATTGACACGCTTTTCGAGCATCTTCATACCGCTGCCGCCTGCTTGGAAATGGCGAAGCTGTCCATCTTTATCAAAGACATAATAAGCAGGCACATATTGGTTTTCGAATGCGTCGCTTAACTTTAGTTCACTATCTACGAAAATGGGTTGAGTTATATCATGCTCAGCTGCTACTTTTTTGATTTCTTCTAGATTGGTATCGTCTTCTGAACGCGGCATATGCACAGCTACTACGTTGAGTTCATCTTTATATTGATCTCTGAAGTTGTTTACATCTGGCATTGCTTCTTTACAAAGGTGGCAACTAATAGACCAAAAGTGAATCAGTGTCGGTTTTTCTCCAACTAGTTCAGATTTAGTAGTTTCACCGTTTAACCAAGTTGTCGCACCTTGGAGTTCAGGCATTTGTGTACGTAATTTCATCCAAAGTTCCTCCTAGCTAAGTGTAAAAGAATAAATTTTATAAAAAAATCCCCACGATTGGTGTCATGCGTGGGGTTGCTTGTCCATCTTGAAATCGGAGTAAATTAAAGTGTTTCTTGACCCGGGCGCCAGTTTGCAGGGCAAAGGCCGCCAGTTTGCAATGCTTGCAGTACACGAAGAGTTTCATCCACATCACGACCAATGTTATTATGGAAAACTGTTTGGTATTGAAGTTCTCCTTCAGGATTGATGATGTAAAGACCGCGTAATGCGATTCCTTCTTCCTCTATCAATACGCCGTAATCACGTGATACTGCATGGTTCGTATCTGCTGCAAGTGGGTAGTTAAGTTGTTCAAGGCCATTATCTTTGCGATCTGTATTAATCCATGCAAGATGTGTATGGATGGTATCAGTGGATACGCCGATTACTTCAGCATCCAAGTCTTCGAATTCATCATAGCGATCAGACATCGCAGTGATTTCTGTTGGACAAACAAAAGTGAAGTCCATTGGATAGAAGAAAAGAACTGTCCATTTGTCGTTTTTAATGTTTTCTTGTAAACTAACTTTCCCAAAAGATTTGTCAGCTAATACTGCCTCCATTGTGAAATCTGGAGCTTGTTTACCTACCATGCGCTCAGCCATTTATAAACCCCTCCAATTAATCTTGTATGCAAAACCTAGTCTGTATTGCACAATTCTTATATAGACTATCAAATAGTGAATCCAAATACAATTAGATTGACTTGAAAATTATAACAATTAGTAAATGTTAGTGAAGATAGTATATGCGAAGAAATTGGGCAAGCTAAGTGTAAGCTTACTCAAAATCTTGTTGGCAGTCAGAGGGCTTCAATGGTCGCGATTGGCAGGTTTGGCAATTGGGATCACAGATCATTTCACGCCATTCATCGCAGTCTTTGCAGTAGCGTGCATCAAACTTATCGCTATAATGCAGAGGTTCCATACACTCAATACAATGAGAGGCCATTTCTTTCCAAGATCGGATTTTCTTCTTGTTTACAAGAAAGATTCCCTCTAGTTGATTTTCTCTCGTTGCTGGTTCTGTTTTCCGATTCCGCTTGGCATCAGAATCCAAATAAAAAAACAAATGGTCTTCCAACTGAATCCCTCCTTAATCAATGGCTTTATTTTACTATGCCCGTTGCAAAAAAACAATTTTCATGACTATTTTCCTGTATGTTATATTTTCGCTTGAAACCATGAGGATATTTGCTTTCGGGATCGTTTTGTGTATAATGATTAGGTTTATAAGTTTTCATGTAGTATATGTAATAAGTAGAGTAGTGTAAGGAGGAATCATATTGACAAATCAACCGATTATCCGCTTTGAAAATGTCACGAAGCGATATGACGAGTCGACGACTGTACTCAATCGCGTTTCATTTGAAATGGAGCGGGGGAAATTTTATACATTGCTTGGCCCTTCTGGTTGTGGGAAGACTACAATCTTACGTTTGATTGCTGGATTTACAGAAGCTACGGATGGCACAATTCTTTTCAATGGAAAGAAGATTAATTCTGTTCCGGCAAACGAACGACAAGTGAACACTGTATTTCAAGATTATGCACTTTTTCCCCATTTAAATGTATATGAAAATGTAGCATTTGGATTACGCATTAAAAAAGTAAAAAAGAATGAAATTGACCGCAGAGTGAAAGAAGCGTTGAAATTTGTCAATTTGGCGGGCTATGAATCTCGAGAAATCACAGAAATGTCAGGTGGCCAGCGTCAGCGTGTTGCTATTGCACGAGCAATTATCAATGACCCTGAAGTGATTTTGCTGGATGAACCTTTATCGGCGCTCGATTTAAAGTTGCGGTCAGAAATGCAGTATGAATTGCGGGAACTGCAACAGAGACTTGGAAAAACATTCGTCTTTGTAACACACGATCAAGAAGAGGCGCTTGCGATGTCGGATGAAATTTTCGTAATGAACAATGGAGAGATCCAGCAATCCGGCACCCCAATCGATATTTACGATGAACCGATCAACCGTTTTGTTGCAGATTTTATCGGTGAATCAAATATTGTATCTGGAAGGATTATCAAAGATTATTTAGTGGAGTTTACAGGTAAGCAATTCGACTGTGTGGACGGTGGATTTTATCCGAATGAGAAAGTAGACATTGTCATTCGTCCCGAAGATCTGGAGATGACCACGATTGAAAAAGGGAAGCTGAGTGTCACAGTAGATACACAGCTATTCCGCGGAGTTCATTATGAATTATCTACTTACGACACGGACGGTAATGAGTGGTTGGTCCATTCGACGAAGCCTGCAGACGTAGGCACGATGATTGGATTGGATTTTGCTCCGGCGGATATTCATGTCATGCGATTGAATGAATCGGAAGAAGACTTTGATGCACGTCTGGAGTCGTTTGGAGTGGCGGAAGATGAAGAATAATCCGCTGCGCTTTGTTTATGCCGTGCCGTATGCTGTGTGGATGCTGTTATTTGTCTTCGCTCCGATAGCGGTCATAGTCTATTATTCATTTTTTGATTTGTCGGGGAATTTAACGCTAGGTAATTATCGTAACTTCTTCAGTTCAATCTATTTTAAGTTGACGATGAGTTCTTTTTGGTATGCATTTCTAATTACTTTTTTTTCTTTGCTGATCTCCTATCCGACGGCTTATTTCCTTACAAAAACAAAGCATAAGCGATTGTGGTTGCTGTTGATCATCATTCCTTCTTGGATTAATCTTCTATTGAAGACTTACGCATTCATTGGTTTGATGGGGCTGTATGGGCCGATCAATGGTTTTTTGGAAACGATCGGAATCGGCAGTCAGCAGATCTTATTTACAGATTTCAGCTTTGTATTCGTATCGGTCTATATTTTTATACCATTTATGATTTTACCGATCTTCAATTCGCTTGATAAAATCAACCCGACTTTGCTTGACGCTTCGAAAGATCTGGGTGCGAGCAGTTGGGTAACGTTTAAGCGGGTCGTATGGCCAATGACGATCGATGGTGTGAAGTCGGGTGTGCAGGTCGTCTTCATTCCTGCGCTTTCTTTGTTCATGATCACCAGGTTGATCGCGGGCAACAAAGTGATTACGTTAGGGACCGCAATTGAGCAGCAATTCCTAGTAACACAAAACTGGGGAATGGGATCGACGATAGCAGTGTTCCTCATTATCTTCATGTTTTTGATCATGTTGCTGACATCAGGAAAAGAGAAAGGAGCCTCCGCTAATGGGAAAACTAAGTAGTCTGCCAAGGATCTATTTGGCCCTAGTTTTTGTAGTTTTATATGCTCCTATTTTCTATCTCATTTATTATTCCTTTAATTCCGGTGGCGGGATGTCTAATTTTGAATCCTTTACTTTGGAACATTATCAAGCGGTGTTCCAGGACACACGCCTTTTGATCATCGTCATGAATACGATAATTATTGCTTTGCTGTCTGCCTTATTATCTACAACCATCGGGGTAATTGGAGCGTTAGCAATTTATTTCATGAAAAATAAATCCATGCGGCAAACTGTATTGTCATTGAATAATATCTTAATTGTCAGCCCGGATGTAATCATCGGTGCATCATTTTTAATATTATTTACACTGATCGGTGTCAAACTGGGATTTGCTTCCGTCTTAATCTCACACATTGCGTTCAGTATACCGATTGTGGTGATTATGGTGCTGCCTAAGCTGCTTGAGATGAGCACTTCTCTAGTGGATGCTGCACTCGATCTCGGGGCTTCTCGCAGAGACGTTCTGACACGTGTAGTACTGCCGTATATTAAGCCGGGGATTTTCGCTGGATTCTTTCTTGCGTTGACGTATTCATTGGACGACTTTGCGGTGACCTTTTTCGTGACAGGGAATGGTTTCTCGACGTTGTCGGTTGAAATCTATTCAATGGCTCGAACAGGTATTACATTGACGATCAATGCGCTGTCCGGCTTGATTTTCGTTATTACCATGGTATTGGTGCTGGGTTATTATATCATCGGCAATAAAACGAAATCACCTAACCAGGGGGTGAAGAGATGAAAGGGCTTTTAAGCAGTGCGGCAACCATTTTGCTCGTTTCTTTTGTCTTATTGTTCATCAACCTCCAGCTTGAAAATAAACATGGGCGAGTAGGGAAAGATACGATAACCGTCTATAATTGGGGAGAATATATCGACCCGGAACTGTTGAAGCAATTTGAAGAACAGGAAGGTATTAAAGTAATATATGAAACGTTTGATTCAAATGAAGGAATGATGGGGAAAATTGAGCAGGGCGGTACTTCTTATGATATTTCGGTGCCTTCAGAATACGCTGTTCAAATGATGGAGCAAAAGGATTTATTACTGCCTTTGGACTTTGATAAAATCCCGAATATCAAGAATATTGACCCGTATTTTATGAATCTCGCGTTTGATCCGCAAAATAAATATTCGATTCCTTACTTTTGGGGGACGCTGGGCATTGCCTATAATCCATCTCTTTTGGACGGACAGACTTTCGAGAGTTGGGAAAGTTTATGGGACGCATCATTGCGTCAGAAGGTGATTCTAGTCGACAGTGCAAGGGAAGTACTTGGTGTCGCATTGAATTCATTTGGTTATTCATTGAATTCGACTAGCTTGCAGGAGTTGAAAGAGGCTACGGATAAACTTGAAACAATGGGCCCCAATGTAAAAGCTGTAATTGGTGATGAAGTTACCCAGTTGATGATTAACAACGAAGCTTCTGTCGCACTTACATGGTCGGGTCAAGCGGCAGATATGATCTCAGAAAACGAAGACATTGATTATATCGTGCCTGAAGAAGGATCGAATCTGTGGTTTGATAATATTGTTATCCCTCGCACTGCTACAAACATTGAAGGTGCCTATAAATTTATCAACTTCATGTTGGACCCTGAAGTTGCAGCGCAAAATGCGGAATACGTAGGTTACTCTACGCCGAATGTTAAAGCGTTATCCTTCATGGATGAGGAAATCACGGAAGATGAAAGATTCTATCCGGATGAAGAGGCGAGAGAACATTTGGAAGTGTATAAGAATTTGGGACTGGAGACGCTCGGAGTGTATAATGAGTTATTCCAGAAATTCAAAATGGGATTACGATAAGGCAAGGGAGCCGGATGGTTTCTGCGTAATGTGAGGAGCATGGATATGAAAAAAGAATTTGTGGTCATCGGTTTAGGGCGTTTTGGCGGCAGTATTGTCAAAGAACTGATCGAACTTGAAGCGGATGTTATGGCGATTGATAAATCACAGGAACGAGTGGATGAGTTTGCGAACATTGCTACACAAGCAGTAGCGGTCGATACGACAGATGAAGCGGCTTTGAGATCTTTAGGTATTCGAAATTTTGAGCATGTTGTCATCGCGATTGGTGAAAACATTCAAGCTAGCATTTTAACCACGTTGATTCTCAAAGAAATTGGTGTCTCTCGGATCACAGTCAAAGCGCAGAATGATTATCATGAGAAAGTGCTGCGGAAGATAGGGGCAGATCAAGTCGTCCATCCTGAACGTGATATGGGGAAGCGTATTGCAAATAATTTAGTTTCCAATAACATACTGGACTACTTGGAACTGTCGGATGAATATTCCATCGTGGAGATACAAGCAAACGATCATCTTGCGGGATCTTCCCTGATTGATTTGGATATCCGTGCTAAGTTTGGAGTAAATATCGTCGCGATCAAAAGAGGTACGCACATTCTGGTGTCCCCTCAAGCGATAGAACAAATCGAAGTCAATGATATATTGATTGTCATCGGTTCGGATTTAGATATTCATCGTTTTGAACGAAAGGCGCTACACTAATACTTAACAAAAAAGCAAGTGCAGATTAGATGCACTTGCTTTTTGTATACCATTTTATAGTTCCATAATAACCGGAAGAATCATCGGCTTACGTTTTGTTTTTTCGTAGAGATACGGAACGAGTGTGTCGATAATATCACTTTTCAATTGATTAACGGAATCTGGCTTAGTTTCCAATTTCCGTTTCAATGTTTTGGAAAGCATATATTGCGCTTCGTTGATCATGGCGCCTGATTCACGCATGTAAACAAATCCGCGGGAAATCAAATCAGGACCGGATACAAGGCGGTTTTTCTTCGTATCGATCGTTGCGACAACGATGACTAAACCGTCTTCTGATAAAATTCGGCGGTCGCGCAATACTACATTGCCGATATCGCCGATGCCGCTTCCGTCAATGTAGACATCCCCAGAAGGAACTCGGCCGGCAAGTCTGGCTGTTTGATCAGTAAGTGCAAGCACATCACCGTTCGCCATGATGAATACATTTTCACGCTCTACATCGCAATCTACAGCGAGTTGTTCATGCATCGTCATCATACGGTATTCACCGTGAATCGGCATGAAGTACTTCGGCTTGATCAGACGTAGCATCAACTTCTGTTCTTCTTGTGACCCGTGACCGGATGTATGAATATTATTTAACGGACCGTGGATGACTTCTGCTCCTGCGCGGAATAACGAATTTATCGTCTTGTTGACGCTGAGCGTGTTGCCAGGAATCGGAGAAGATGAGAAAATCACCGTGTCACCCGGCTGAATTTGTACTTGTCTATGCGTACCATTTGCAATACGTGATAGTGCCGCCATTGGTTCCCCTTGGCTGCCCGTACAAAGAATCATCACTTCATTTGCAGGCAGACGATTGAGTGATTGGGAATCGACGAATAAATCTTTTGGTGCATCGATATAACCTAGTTCTCGTCCGATCGTGATGGCATTGTCCATACTGCGTCCGAAAACAGCAATCTTCCTGTTGAAGTTTTGAGCGGCTTCGATCACTTGTTGCAAACGGTGGATATTCGAAGCGAAAGTAGCGAAAATGATTCGTCCATCTACAGTACGGAAGATATCATTCAAGCTTTCTCCGACTTTTCTTTCGGACATTGTAAAGTTCGGAACTTCGGCATTTGTACTATCTGATAGTAGACATAGCACGCCTTCGCTTCCGATTTTCGCCATCTTGTGCAAGTTCGCAGGTTCTCCTACAGGCGTGAAATCGAACTTGAAATCTCCTGTATGCACGATATTGCCGGATGGTGTTTTGATTACAACACCAAAAGCGTCTGGTATACTGTGCGTTGTTCTGAAGAAAGATACGGCTGTTTTACGGAATTTAATAAAATCATCTTCTTCGATTTCATGTAGCTTCGTAGTACGAAGCAATCCGTGTTCTTCTAATTTATTACGTAATAAACCAATCGCAAGTTTTCCTCCATAGACTGGGATATTTACTTTGCGCAATAGATAAGGGATTCCGCCGATATGGTCTTCATGTCCGTGCGTGATAAAAAGTCCTTTGATTTTGTCGACATTACGTTCAAGATATGTGTAATCAGGAATTACATAGTCAATGCCTAACAAGTCATCTTCAGGAAATTTAATCCCAGCGTCAATGATGATAATTTCATCTTGGAATTGCACACAATACGTATTTTTACCGATTTCACCTAGTCCGCCTAGGGCAAATACGGCCGTTTCGTTATTTTTAATCGACTTCATTTATTTAGACCTGCTCGACCTGGAAGTGAGGGGAAGCTTGTTCGTACTCTAAATGTTCGCCTTCCAGCTTTTGAATGTATTCGATCATAATCTGGCGGTCTTGCAACTGATCGCGGACGGCCTTCTCTGTTTCGGCTTCAACGTATAAGCTCTGTGTGTTTTCGCGGACTGGAACTTGGTGTACGTTTTCATGGTAATAAACTTTAAAAATCATAATGAACTCTCCTTTTTTACGTTCGATATAAAACATATTCTTCATAATAGCACTTAATTTCTTTAAAATAAAGAAAAGCCCACCAATTGCTTGGCGGGCGTAAAAGTCTAGGCAATAGTCTTTTTACCGAGCAGGCCATTCAGTCGTCTAAGCAATTTGCGTTTAAGACGTTTGTACATGGCTTCATCACTCCTTGACAAGACTATACCATAATCTGAACTCTCTGTCAAGTTTTATTCCTTTACTCTCTTTCGAATGGGATAGCACCTGGGATATCTTTATAAGGAGCATTCTCATCAATATGGTCATAAAACATAATGCCGTTTAGATGATCCAGCTCATGCTGAAAAGCGATGGCAGGTAACCCTTTTAAACGTTTCTTTATTTCATTGCCTTCTTTATCATATGCTTTAATTGTGATGCGCGAATAACGTGGGACATATCCTGGTACGTCACGGTCTACAGATAAGCAGCCTTCTCCAGAAGAAATATACGTTTTTTCTACAGAGTGGCTTACGATTTTCGGATTAATGGCAATGAAGTTCGTCAAAGGTTTTTCATCGTCAGGTATATGCAAAGCAAATACTCTTTTTGAAGCATTCACTTGAGGTGCTGCTAGACCGATTCCTGAACGTAAGTTATATTTTTCACAGAGCTCTTCATCTTGACTGTTTACTATATATTCTAATAGGTCATCACATAATTGTTGATCTTCAACGCTTAATGGGAAAGTCATCTCTTTTGCTTTCGCGCGCAAGGTTGGATGCCCCTCACGAATAATATCTTTCATTAAAATCATTTCTACTCTTCCTTTCGGATATGGTTGTTACTAGTATAAACGAACCTGAAAAATGGTGAAAGAGAAAAGTACGGAGAATAGTTTAGGAGGCTTCTTCTATGAAGAAAATAATATTGATAATTGCAATGGTCGCAGTGTTGAGTGCATGCTCTGAAGACCAGACAGTGGAACAGCAGCTTACAGACACGCTGGCCGACGTGAATGAAAAGGAGAAACAAGGAATAAGCTACGTGAAAAAGCTGAACCAGCAAGAATTAAAAGAACAAAAACGATTCACCGATACGATGGAACTAACCCAAGAACAATATCCAGAAGTGAAAAAGCAAGTTGCATCTTTGAAAAAATCAGCAAGAGAACGAACGATCATAATAGAAAAAGAAGAGAAAGCTTTAAGTGAGGCTAGAGAAGCGGCAGACAAGTTGTCTGCGTTGATTGACATAGTGGACAAAGCAGAAAAAGAGACGTTGGAAAAACTAATTCAAGCTTTAGAAGAACGTTTTGAAAAACATGAGCAATTGATTTCGGATTACAAAAAACTCATTGATGCACAAACTCAGCTGTATACTCAATTGGAAGACCGAGAAATTCGCTCCAGCCAATTACAAAAACAAGTTAAGGAAGTGAATATCTTAACTTCTGGTCTTCAACAGAAAATAGACGAATTCAATAAATCCACAAATGAGGTCAATCGATTACAAACACGTGCGTTTGGAAGTTTAGAGAAAGCGAAATAAGGAAAGAGAAAAGCAGGGAGAATATACCCTGCTTTTTTGGAGAGTCTAATTTCGGGAGGAATATTGACTAGTCAAACAGTGGAATTGCAGCATCTGTACCAATACAGAAGTCATATTGTTTTAGTACAGATTGTTTTTTGAAAAGACAGGTAATGAGCGGAAACTCTTTAAATACAATGTTTGACCAAGCGCTCAGTTTTGAGTATACTTGGAAATATAGTTAGTTGTATTAATTTTATTCGAAAACAATATAATACAGATACGAAGGAGAGATCAAGATATGGTAGCTAAAAAAGGAAATCAGTATGATCCGGTGAAAGCGCTTCAACTGATTGAAAGCCAATTTGATATGGTGCAAATTCTCAATGAAGAAGGAAAAATCGTAGATAAGGACCTAGATCCGAAACTTCCTGACGAAGAATTAGTTGAATTGATGACTCGCATGGTTTATACACGAATTTTGGATCAACGTTCCATTTCTTTAAACAGACAGGGGAGATTAGGTTTCTATGCTCCTACGGCAGGTCAAGAAGCTTCTCAGCTTGCTTCTCAGTATGTTTTGGAAAAAGAAGATTTCATTCTTCCAGGTTACCGTGATGTGCCTCAATTGCTTTTCCACGGTTGGCCGTTAGATATGGCGTTTTTATGGTCAAGAGGCCATTATGAAGGCAGCGTTATTCCGGATGGTTTAAATATTTTTCCTCCTCAGATCATCATTGGCGCTCAATATATACAGGCAGCGGGAGTCGGTCTGGGTTATAAGAAAAAAGGAAAGAAAGCAGTTGTTATAACATATACAGGTGACGGTGGTACTTCTCAAGGTGACTTCTATGAAGGGTTGAACTTCGCGGGAGCTTACAAAGTACCGGCAATCTTCATTATCCAAAATAACCAATATGCAATTTCTACTCATCGGGATGTGCAGACGGCTGCAAAGACACTAGCTCAAAAAGGCGTGGCTGCAGGCGTGCCAAGTGTTCTGGTTGACGGCATGGATCCGTTGGCGGTATATGTAGCGACTCGTGACGCAAGAGAGCGTGCAATCAATGGCGACGGTCCAACATTGATCGAGACGATGTGTTACCGTTACGGACCACATACAATGGCTGGGGACGACCCAACACGCTATCGTACATCTGATATTGACAGCGAATGGGAAAAACGTGACCCGATCGTTCGTTTCAGAACTTACTTAGAGGGCAAAGGCATCTGGTCTAAAGAACAGGAAGAAAAAGTTATTGAACGGGCGAAAGAAGAAATTAAAGAAGCAATTAAGAAAGCAGATGCGGCTCCAAAACAAAAAGCAAGCGATTTTATGAAAATCATGTATAAAGGCGATCTGCCATTTAATTTACAAGAACAATTGGATGTGTATGTTGGAAAGGAGTCGAATTGATCGATGGCACAGTTGACAATGATTCAAGCAATTACAGAAGCACTTCGCACTGAACTAAAAGCGGATGAAAATGTTTTGTTGTTCGGGGAAGATGTAGGTGCAAACGGAGGTGTCTTCCGGGCGACGGAAGGCCTTCATAAAGAGTTCGGGGAAGAGCGTGTATTCGATACGCCGCTTGCCGAATCAGGAATTGGCGGATTGGCAATCGGGCTGGCGTTGACCGGCTTCCGTCCCATCATGGAAATTCAATTTTTTGGCTTCTTATTTGAAGTAATGGATTCCGTTAGCGGACAATTGGCTAGAATGAGCTTTAGAACGGGTGGCCACTTCAATGCACCTGTCACGATTCGTGCGCCGTTTGGCGGCGGGGTAGCTACTCCGGAAATGCACGCAGATAGTTTAGAAGGCCTTGTGGCAGCGCAGCCTGGTTTAACAGTCGTCATCCCTTCTACACCTTACGATGCAAAAGGCTTGTTGATCTCTGCGATTCGGGATGATAATCCTGTAATATTCTTAGAGCATATGAAATTATATCGTTCATTCAGACAGGAAGTACCTGAAGAGGAGTATACAATTCCGTTAGGGAAAGCAGATGTTAAGCGTGAAGGAACAGATTTGACGATCATTGCCTACGGTGCGATGGTTCAAGAAAGCCTGAAAGCTGCGGAAGCGTTGGAAAAAGAAGGGTATTCTGTGGAAGTAATCGACTTGCGGACGATTCAGCCACTCGACATCGAAACAATTATTAACTCTGTCGAAAAAACCAATCGCGTGATCGTTGTTCAAGAAGCGCAGCGTCAAGCAGGGATCGCAGCGAATGTCGTAGCGGAAATCACTGAACGAGCAATTTTGAGTTTGGAAGCGCCTGTATTGCGTGTAACAGCGCCAGATACTGTTTATCCGTTTGCAGCTGGTGAAAATACATGGCTTCCGAATGCGAAAGATATAGCAGCAAAAGCAAAAGAAGTACTGACATTTTAATCAGACCAATTGTAAGACAATCCAGAAAGGGTGAATTACGTGACCTATGAATTTCGTTTACCGGACATTGGGGAAGGTATACATGAAGGAGAGATCGTAAAATGGTTTGTGAAACCAGGCGATTCGATCCAGGAAGATGATACATTGCTAGAAGTACAAAATGATAAAGCCGTGGTGGAAATCCCATCACCTGTATCAGGTACAGTTGAAGAAATCTATGTCAATGAAGGCACAGTGGCAGTTGTTGGCGATAAGTTAGTTCGTTTTGACGCACCGGATCATGATATTCCGGATCATGATGAGGGCGCTGGTCAAGATTCTTCATCCGAAGAAGCGAGCGCTGAAAAATCACATGAACAAGTGGAAGAGGCGTTTGGCGCAGCCGAAGCGAAAAAGCCGGAGCAGCCTGCTGATGATCACCAACCTGTCGGAACAAAACAAGAGGGTTCTTCACAATCTGCTGATGAACATCGCAGAGTAATCGCTATGCCTTCTGTCCGTAAGTATGCAAGAGAGCAAGATGTAACGATTTCAAGCGTTACAGGTAGCGGGAAAAACGGCCGGGTACTTAAAGAAGATATCGATGCATTTAAAGCAGGCGGTCAGCAACAGCCAAGCGCAGAAGCTCCTCAAACAGAAGAGCCTGCGGTGGATGAAACTGTTTCAGAAAAACAGAAACCTGTTTTTGAAGGTGAATTCTCTGAAACACGTGAAAAATTGTCTCCTATACGTAAAGCGATATCGAAGGCTATGTCGAATTCCAAGCATACAGCAGCGCATGTTACATTGCTCGATGAAGTAGATGTCACAGCACTTGTTGCACACCGAAAAGAATTCAAAGCGATTGCAGCGGAAAGAGACATTAAGCTGACGTACTTGCCGTATGTTGTCAAAGCTTTGGTAGCGACTCTTCGTGAATTCCCGCAACTGAATACATCACTGGACGATGCGACGGAAGAATTGATTCAGAAACATTATTACAATATTGGGATTGCGGCAGATACAGATCGCGGCCTTTTGGTACCTGTCGTGAAGAATGCAGATCGTAAATCCGTGTTCTCTATTTCGAATGAAGTAAATGAATTGGCTGAAAAAGCTCGTTCAGGTAAATTGCAAGCTTCAGAAATGAGAGGCGCGTCATGTACGATCACGAATATCGGCTCAGCAGGCGGCCAATGGTTTACACCAATTATTAACCATCCAGAAGTAGCTATTTTAGGTGTCGGAAGAATTTCTGAAAAACCTGTAGTAAAAAATGGTGAAATTGTAGCAGCACCTATGTTAGCATTATCTTTAGTGTTCGATCACCGAGTAATTGATGGCGTAACGGGGCAATTAGCGTTAAACTATCTTAAGGAATTACTAGGTAACCCATCACTTTTATTAATGGAGGCGTAAAGCACATGGTAGTAGGAGATTTTCCAATCGAAGTAGACACACTCGTAGTCGGGTCAGGCCCAGGAGGGTATGTAGCAGCAATTCGTGCAGCTCAACTGGGACAGAAAGTAACAATCGTAGAAAAAGAGACGATAGGCGGCGTTTGTTTGAACGTAGGATGTATTCCATCCAAGGCGCTGATCTCTGTCGGACATCGGTATGCAGCAGCTCAAGATTCTGATTCTATGGGGATCACTACTGAATCTGTCAAATTAGACTTCTCAAAAGCTCAGAAATTTAAAGACGGAGTAGTTTCTAAATTGACAGGCGGCGTGGAAGGACTCTTAAAAGGCAATAAAGTTGAAACTGTTAATGGTGAAGCATACTTTGTGGATGCTAATACAGTACGTGTGATGACAGATAACTCTGCACAAACATATAAATTCAATAATGTGATCATTGCAACAGGTGCACGCCCTGTCGAAATCCCATCGTTCAAATTTACTGACCGTGTAATTAATTCAACAGGAGCTTTAAATCTGAAGGAATTGCCTAAAAAACTTGTCGTTATTGGTGGCGGATATATCGGCACTGAGCTAGGTTCGGCTTATGCGAACTTAGGTTCCGAAGTGACGATCATTGAAGGGGCAGATGACATTCTTGCAGGCTTTGAAAAACAAATGACTCAAATCGTTAAAAAAGGCCTGAAGAAAAAGGGCGTTGAAGTTGTCGTTAAAGCATCTGCTAAAGGTGTAGAAGAGACAAAAGATGGTGTAGTAGTAACGTATGAAGCAAACGGTGAAGAAGTAAAAGTTGAAGCGGACTATGTTCTTGTGACAGTTGGCCGCCGTCCGAACACTGACGAAATCGGTCTTGAAGGACTAGGCTTGAACATGACAGACCGCGGCTTGATTGAAGTGGATAAACAGTGCCGTACGAATGTTCCGAATGTCTATGCAATCGGTGATATCGTACCAGGTCCACAACTTGCTCATAAAGCTTCCTATGAAGCGAAAATCGCAGCTGAAGCAATTTCTGGTGAGAAATCTGAAGTAGACTACTTGGCTATTCCGGCTGTCTGCTTTACAGATCCTGAACTTGCTACTGTTGGTTTGAATGAACAACAAGCAAAAGATGAAGGTTATGATGTATTAAGCGGTAAATTCCCGTTTGCTGCAAATGGTCGCGCACTTTCTTTGGATGCAACAGACGGCTTCGTGAAGCTTGTTGCACGTAAGGAAGACGGTTTGCTTCTAGGTGCACAAATCGTTGGTGAAAATGCTTCTGACATGATTGCTGAAATGGGACTAGCCATTGAAGCGGGAATGACTCTTGAAGATATTTCTATGACGATCCATGCGCATCCTACACTTGGCGAGATTTCCATGGAAGCAGCTGAAGTTGCTCTTGGTAAGCCAATCCATATGATGACGAAATAAAACAACTAGAAATTAAACAACTCATGGGGATTACTTTCTCATGAGTTGTTTTTGAATTGAGAAAAGGGGTGGAGTTGTGATTTGGAAAACAAGGGTGACTGAGTTGTTTGGAATTGAATATCCAATTGTACAAGGAGGTCTTGCGTATTTAGCTTATGCAGATTTGGCTGCGGCAGTTTCGGAAGCTGGAGGTTTAGGGCAAATTACCGCAATGAGTCTACCTTCGCCGGAAGCATTGAAACAGGAAATACGCAGTGTACGAAAGAAAACAGCTAAGCCGTTCGGAGTGAACTTCGCAATTGGTAATCACGGCAGAGCGTATGAATCGATGGTGGAAGCTGCCCTTGAAGAAGATGTAGAGATTCTTTCGGTGACAGGTGGAAATCCAGCACCTTTATTTGATATGCTAAAAGGAACGAGCGTTAAAAAGATGGTATTGGTAGCTGCAAGGAGACAGGCACAAAAAGCAGAAGAAATTGGTGCGGATGCAGTTATTGCTGTCGGACAGGAAGGCGGAGGTCATCTAGGGCGCGATGATATTGGAACAATGGTGCTGATTCCTCGAATTGCAGACGCTGTGAGTATCCCTGTCATTGGTTCAGGTGGAATAGGAGACGGCCGCGGCTGGATGGCTGCGCATGCTCTTGGCGCGGAAGGTATTGAGATGGGTACCAGATTTATCGCCACAAAAGAATGTGTTCATGCATCTGAAGCTTACGTTCAGTCCTTGCTGGACAGCACGGAGCAAGATACTACGATAATTAAAAGAACAATAGGAGCACCGGCACGTGCATTGAAGAATGAATGGACCGAGCAGATTTTGCGGTTAGAGGCTGAGGGCGCCGATTATGAGGGATTAAAATCGTATGTCAGCGGCGAAGCGAACTGTAAGCTCATCCACGATGGAGCTGCAAGCGAAGGCTTTGGATGGGGCGGTCAGATCGCTGGAATGATTGACGACGTCCCGAGTGTTTCTGAGTTATTTGCTCGAATGAAAAATGAAGCTGAAAACATCCAAGAAAAATGGTATATCCAATAAGGGGAGAGCTAAATGGCTGAATATCAATATCCGCTGCGAGCAGATTGGTCTACGGAAGAAATCGTGTCAGTAATCGATTTTTTCACTAAAGTAGAACAAGCCTACGAGTCTTCTGTTGAGCGAGAAGATTTTATGAACCATTATCGTTCATTCAAGAAAGTTGTGCCCTCTATGGCGGAAGAAAAGACGTTGTGTAAAGAGTTCGAGGAAAGCAGCGGTTATGTCGCTTATCGAGTTGTAAAGTTAGCGAGAGAACGCAAAGCTGGAGAGTTGTTAAAAGTGTAATACTTATAAATCTAACACTGCTTGCATTGAAAAAAACATACTGAAAAACACGGTATCAGAAGTAAATTACTGATACCGTGTTTTTTTGTTCAACATATCAATCATAAGAATTTATCACAATATCATAGACAGGCAGAAGGTGATTGAACGTATCTGTGGCAAAGTTGTAAAATTGCTGCTCTGTCATTTCTGCTGCATCCTCTTTAGATAGATGCCGTCCGACTAGAAATTCAGCTTTCTTCACTGTCTGCAAGCGCTCCAACAGTTTTTTAAGGCCTTCTGTACGTACTTCGCTAATTAAGTCGACGTCCGGCTTCATATGATCCCCCGAAACAATGAAATCATTCGGCAAAGACGTCAAAACTTCCAAGTTTTTTTCTAACCGTTCTGCAATCCCTTTTTTATCAGGATTTTCATAAATAATTGCCAGCACGATGAATAAATGAGTGCCCCACAAGCCAATCTGAAAGTGAGGTAACGCTTTGTATCCTCTTTTCGCGGGAGCGAATGCCACCCAGCTATCTTTTGGTGGATTTACTGTACGTCTAGCATGTTTTGCAACATGAGGGAAAAATTCTCCTTTACCGTGAGTTGAAAGGGTGTGTGAAAAATGGTCTCCTAATTCCTTGAATTTCGGTTGAATTTTTTGTTGCAGTGCAGCCATGCGTTGATCAAGGCCTTCTATCGTAAAAACATTGAAATCTGTTGCTGACCAATAATTTTGAGTCAATGAAATTCTCCTCCAGTTTGAAATGTCTACGTTTATCTTATCAATAAACGGGGAATAATTTAAAATAACAAGGCTTCTAACCACTTAAAGTCGGAATTTTCACATACTATGATATAAGGCGGTTAGTGAAAGCTAATTAATTAAAAGGGGTGCTTACTCATGAAACAAGTTGTTCATTTCATACGCAAAGAAGATGTGGAAAGAGAATATGTCCGAACGCTGAATTTAGAACTTGATTACGAATTGGCGACTCTGTATGATGCATTGCAAGAAGAGGATTCAAAACAAGTTGAAAAAAGTAAACAACGGCTTGCTGAA
Organism: Sporosarcina sp. FSL K6-3508; assembly: GCF_038615825.1. Taxonomy (NCBI): domain Bacteria; kingdom Bacillati; phylum Bacillota; class Bacilli; order Caryophanales; family Caryophanaceae; genus Sporosarcina; species Sporosarcina sp. FSL K6-3508. The sequence continues at coordinate 1,095,392 of NZ_CP152016.1, forward strand.
ATCCACAGCGAGTTGGAGACGCTAAATGTTTTCACAGCGTGAGTGTCGAATTGTAAAAGGCATCCCCATTTCCTTCAGATTTGAAGAAAATGTGACGGATGCCTTTTTACTTAACAGGCTGTAACCGTATTCTCTTCTGTTCTTTCTACTGTATGTTATACTAACACTAGTCGGAATGGGAAGAGGTGGCAAGATGAATCTTAATGCGATCGATCGATATGCAAAATCGTTAATCAAAGAGGCTGGCCACAAAATACGTGTGTCTTTTTTTAATACGATAGACATCGATTCAAAAGCAGATGCAAATGATTTAGTTACAAATATCGACAAGGAAATCGAAAGGTTCGTTGTGGATCGAGTGAAACAAGATTTTCCGGAACATAAAATTGTTTCTGAAGAGGGATTTGGAGATAAAATTACTTCATTGGACGGGACTGTATGGTTCTTGGATCCAATAGATGGGACGATGAATTTCATCCATCAAAGAAGGAATTTCGCTATTTCCTTGGGGATTTATGTAGACGGCGTGGGGATGCTGGGCTACATATATGATGTAATGGGTGATGATTTATATCACGCTGCAAAAGGCGAGGGAGCTTACTTCAATGATGAGCGACTTCCACAACTTGAAATAACGCCTCTTGAGGAAGCGTTAATTGGTATTAATGCAAGTTGGGTGGCGCCAAACACTAAGGTAGATAATGATAAAATCATTCAACTCGTAACTCGTTGTAGAGGAACGCGCTCTTATGGCTCTGCGGCGATTGAGTTAGCATACGTTTCATCAGGCAGGATCGATGCCTATATCTCGATGCGATTAGCGCCATGGGACATAGCGGGCGGCATCGTAATTGCCCAAGAAGTAGGAGCTGTAGCAACAAGCTTGCAAGGCGAAGCGCCTCATTTACTTGGGACGGATACATTTATTGTAACACGACCAGGTTTGCATGAGGAAATACTATCAAAATATATCCGACTAAAATAAAAAAGGGGCTGTTTGTTAAACCGGTTTGGTTTAATGTACAGTCCCTTTACCTGTATGTAAAATATAGTTACAATGTACCTTGTTCGCGCATACGAGCTTTTGTTTTAAAGCCATTCCCCATGATTAGAATAAGGGCGACGATGGCAAGAACGACAACAAAAATGCTCCGCATGCCTATCCCAATGCCGATCGCAGACATAGATAAAACGGCCCCAAGTGAATAAAGAACAAAAATCCACTTAATATCTTTCAAGAAAATCCCTCCTTATCAATTATGCCTCGGTGTAATTGTGTCCAGATTTTGAATTGTGCTTAGGCCTGCGTGACGCAGGCAGTTAACCTTTAACACCATCAAAATCGGAGGCTATCTCTTTGTTCAGCAAGCATTTGAGCACCCGCTGAACAGGAAATAAAACTGCAATCATCCCAACCACCTATAGAGGTGGAAGTCTTCTGCTGAAAAAAGATAAAATTAAATATTATTGAAATGAACTATCTTGTGCTATAATAACACAGTTGAACATCTGAAAAAAGATAAACGGAGTGAAAAAATGACAAACGAACGAGCAGATCTTAGAAATATTGCAATTATAGCCCACGTTGACCATGGTAAAACTACATTAGTTGACCAGTTGTTAAAACAGTCAGGTATTTTCCGATCAAATGAGCATGTAGACGACCGGGCGATGGATTCTAATGAATTGGAACGTGAACGCGGAATTACGATATTAGCTAAAAACACAGCTATTGAATATAAAGATACGAAAATTAACATCATGGATACACCAGGACACGCGGACTTTGGTGGAGAAGTGGAAAGAATTTTACGAATGGTAGACGGCGTAATCCTAGTTGTCGACTCGTTTGAAGGGTGTATGCCTCAAACTCGCTTCGTTTTGAAGAAAGCATTGGAAACGAACTTGAAACCAATCGTTGTAGTAAATAAAATTGACCGTGAATTCGCAAGACCTGAAGAAGTGGTTGATGAAGTATTGGAATTATTCATTGAGCTGGATGCGAACGATGAGCAATTAGAATTCCCTGTAGTGTATGCATCAGGCTTTAATGGTACTGCGAGTCTTTCGCCGGATCCAGCAACACAGGAAGATACTTTGCGTGTTCTATATGATGCGATTTTGGAACATATCCCGGCGCCGATCGATAATCGTGATGAGCCTTTACAGTTCCAAGTGTCTCTATTGGACTATAATGATTATGTTGGCCGTATCGGAATCGGACGAATTTTCCGTGGAACGATGAAAGTAGGCGAGCAAGTCTCCGTATTGAAACGTGACGGGTCTGTGAAAAATCTACGCGTGACTAAATTATATGGATTCATGGGTCTAAAGAGAGTGGAAGTTGAGGAAGCTTTTGCGGGAGATCTCGTGGCGGTTTCAGGAATGGGCAATATTGATGTCGGAGAGACTGTATGTCCGACGGATCATCAGGAAGCTCTACCAGAACTTCATATTGATGAGCCGACGCTTCAAATGAGATTTTTAGTGAACAACAGTCCATTCGCAGGTCGGGAAGGTAAATGGGTTACAGCCCGGAAGATTCAAGAGCGTTTGGATCAACAATTGGAGACGGACGTTTCATTACGTGTAGATCCTACTGATTCCCCGGACGAGTGGATCGTTTCAGGACGCGGTGAGCTTCATTTATCCATCCTAATTGAAAATATGCGTCGCGAAGGATATGAATTGCAAGTATCGAAGCCGCAAGTCATTATCCGTGAGATTGACGGTGTGCGTTCCGAGCCTTTTGAGCGTGTTCAGATCGACGTTCCAGAAGATCATACGGGTTCGATCATCGAGTCGATCGGTGAGCGAAAAGGTGAAATGTTAGATATGATCAACAATGGGAATGGACAAGTTCGTCTAATTTTCCTAGTGCCTGCGCGTGGGTTGATCGGTTACACAACTGAATTCCTTACATTGACTCGTGGTTATGGTATCTTAAACCATACATTTGATAGCTATAAACCGGTCACTTCAGGTAAAATTGGTGGAAGAAGACACGGAGTTCTAGTTTCTATGGAAAATGGAACTGTGACGGGCTACGGAGTTATGCAACTAGAAGACCGTGGTACAATGTTTGTTGAAACAGGTGCTGAAATCTATGCAGGTATGGTAGTGGGCGAGAGCAATCGTGACAGCGATTTGACGATTAACTTAACAAAAGTTAAGCACGCGACTAATGTCCGTTCTGCTACGAAAGATCAAACGGTTACGACGAAAAAACCGCGTATTATGTCACTAGAAGAAGCTCTTCAGTATATTGGGGACGACGAGTATTGTGAAATTACCCCACAAACGATTCGTTTACGAAAGAAAATTCTCGACAAGAGTGAACGTGATCGCGCAAATAAAAGGAAAAAACTTGGGGAATAATATAGATAGAAGGGAATGTATGGAATGAGAGTAGAGGATTCGGAAATGGTCTACAATCGGATGTCGGGAATCGCACGGATGGTCTATGAACTAGCTCCTAATTTCGACATCGCGGGCTATATTCTGTTCGCCCTCGTTTTCATCATGTCTGCTATTGTTTATAAGCTTGGATTTGCGAAAAAAATCAATTTTTGGCAGAATGTCGTAATCTATGCATTTTTGTTTATAGGGTGCTTGGTTTTGACTTTCTTGGCCTTCTTCCTTCCAATCGTAGAAGGATTGATCGTAGCCGCTGCCATTCTTATTATTTACCGTGTTCGTCGTTTAAATGAACATAAAAAAGACTCCGTTGTGCAATGACAACGGAGTCTTTTTATGTGAATAGAAGAATTCGACAGAGGGTACGGCACCGTTGATTTGCGTTCCGGGTGGACGCTTTCCGTGGGGCGCTCGGTGAGCCTCCTCGTCGCTTCTGCGGGTTCTCACCTGTCGCGCTGTCCCCCACAGGAATAGCCGTAACGTGGAACTGCTTTTGCGAACAAAAGCGTAGCGTTGAGAGCATATCTTTGCCTTTCGCCACCCTGCACTCCGATCAACTGCGTATTTAACTGAAGTTATTGAGTGTATCTTCGCGCTCAGAAAGCTATAAAACAAGGAAGAACATCTCGGACTTAAAGGCTTTTCATTACGAGCAAGCAAACACTTGCTGTAAACGAAGAATTCAATACGTATCCGAGCTAACTATCTAGATTGGAACAAAAGCAAAGTGTTAGCGGCACATTTCGCTTAATGTCTTTGAACATAATCAAGGAAAGATGCCCGTTTTATAATCTGAGTAAGGCTATTCTTCTTAGATTTTAAGAAAAAATCCAGTGAGATTGCTATATGCTTCTACATTCGAAGTAAGGATTGGAGCGGAAGATGGGGCGACTTCGGGAGGATCAGCGTTCTTCTTGTGGCCTTGGACTGTGCAAAGCGTTAGGAGTATGTGCTGTAAAAATTCTGCAAAGAAACACAGTAATTTTACAAATCGGACCATTCGCTGTTCGATTAGCTCTAGCCACTCCCTACGGAAAATGTCTCCATTTGGAGCGCAAATCCTGAACCGCAATCCCAGCTTTCTTTTATTGATTTTAAACTCCACTACTCAGCACTTAAAATATCTATAAAGCAAAAAACTCCGTTGTGTGATGACAACGGAGTTTTTTGCTTTAAAAATCAAAAATCTTTTTCAGTTAAGTGTGAACTTCGATGGAAAACGAAGTTGCCTGTTGCTATTCTCGACTCGGTTAATTCGCTGATTCGCAGCTTGCATGTGGGACACATATATGTGTGAATGGGCCGATTTCGCAGCTTTTTAGCATGAGGATCATCATCTGCTAACTGGTCGATTTGGTCGCATAGGACGCATTTGACACGCATGCGGTCATCTCCTTCAATCCACTTCGATTGCTTGAACATGACGGATCGGGGAGTGTTGATTCGAGCCGTCCTTAAATAGTACATGTACAGGCCCGTCTTCTCTCAGAGGTTTGCCTTCATGACTGAATTTAAAAAGAATATTTGTAGCATCGGAAAGTGGATACGTGTATTTTTCATTGTCTTTTGTAATGAGTGAAAACGTTGATGCGCTAGCATTCGGCACTGCATTGTGAATGAAAGGCTCTAGAACCATAGCGAAGCTGCCTGTCAACATTTTATCTTTTTCATATCTTTTTTCACTTTTTAAAGTTGGCGGATATGTAGCACCTTCCATGATTTCTCTTGACCAGTGCTTGCCCATTTTTTCTTTATACTCTTCCATTTCATCTCTTTCAACAAAATCCTCTGTAAAGAAAATATCTAGATCTATACGCCGATCGTCAAATATCCAAACTGTAGGGTCCAATGTGATAGCGTGCTTCACATTACCTCTAATTGGTACAATTGATTCCAAAATTCTTCCCCCTCAATCATTATCCATTATGCCACGGCAGAATTATATCCGGATTTTTCTAGCTTGCTCTAAATCTCTGTGACATTCGCCGGAAGCTTTATCTGAATTCAACAAGCGTTTGAACACCATCTGAACAGTAACAAAATTGCATTTCCCTCACTGCCTTTAGAAGTGGAAGCTTTCTGCTGAATTCAAATAAACTATTTTAAGTATACCTTTTCATCATAGAAGTGAAAAGGAATTCATTTTGGTTATATATTTTCATCGGGTAATACTTGCAATTTTTAATTGCAAAAGATACAATTTAGACATCAACACCTTGCGGGAATAATGAATAATGGGGGCGTCTCCATGGATATAGAAGTTCAAGATACTTACAAAGAAAAAGCGATGAAGCAGCTGCATATAGATGCGGAGAAGATTGCTAAGTTGATAAAGGTTCAGATGGACAACTTAACTATGCCGCAATGCCCGCTTTACGAGGAAGTGCTCGATACGCAAATGTACGGGCTATCTCGTGAAATTGATTTTGCTGTGAAACTCGGTCTGGTTGAGCAAGAAAAAGGCCGTGAGATACTCGCGTTGTTGGAAAAAGAGTTGAACGTCTTGCACGAACTGTATACAAAAAAATAAATGAAAGACTCAAACTTCTCATACGGTTTGAGTTTTTTATTTAGGACGATGAGGTAACTAGTACATGAAGACTTATGTAAACCGAATTCTACGAAACTTTGATTATCCGCTATTTGCAGTCTATTTGATGCTCTGTTTATTCGGATTAATTATGATTTACAGCGCTAGTATGGTATGGTCAGTAAATATTTATAATTTTGAACCAACTCATTTTTATCGAAAGCAGTTAATAAATCTGATTATTGCTATACCTGCATTTCTTATAACAGCCATCATACCTTACAGACATTATCGAAATAAAAAATTCTTGTATCTCACAGTTGGAGTAATGTTTGCTCTATTAATTCTTGTCAAGATGATTGGTTTCGGAGATACGGTAGGCGCGAAAAGTTGGATAGCAATTCCGGGATTAGGAAATCTTCAGCCGACAGAAGTAGCTAAAATTGCATTTATCATTTATTTCTCAGGTGTATTTGCGAATAAATATTATGCAGGTACGCTTGATGAAATTAAGACTACCATCATTCCGACATTCTCCGTATTGACCGCTTCACTTGTTCTAGTCATCCTGGAGCCTGACTTTGGAGCGACTATGATTTTGTTCCTTGTTGCGGTGTCAGTAATTGCAGCAAGTGGAATGAATATGAGGAATTATTTGAAAATTAGTAAGTTTTTTGCTGTATTAGGGGTTGCGTTGAGCCTCCTTTTATGGATAAAGTGGGATGACGTCATGACGGGTTCCCGTATCGGACGTTTTCTTGCATTCACCGATCCGTTTGAATATATTCAAGGGTCGGGTTTACAAATTGTCAACGGTTATATTGCAATAGGTGCCGGTGGCTTGAAAGGGGTGGGGCTTGGAAACTCTATACAAAAACTTGGTTATTTACCTGAACCTCATACAGATGTCATAATGGCAGTAATCTCCGAGGAAACTGGTTTGTTGGGTACGACGGCTGTTCTAGGAGGTTTGCTTTTCATTGTATCGAGGGCGTTTATTGTCGCCTTGCGCACGAAAGATGCACATGCAAGAATGTTGGCAGCCGGTGTCGGTAGTCTGATTTCCATTCAGACACTAGTAAACTTAGGTGGTTTAACAGGATTAATTCCATTAACAGGTGTCACGCTGCCGTTTATTAGCTATGGCGGTACGTCTGTTGTCTTCTTGTCGATTGCGCTTGGTATACTGATGAATGTATCTATGTTTGTGAAGTATGAGAAATCGAAGTAGAGAGGATTGTGTTGTTGGTGGAGAGAAGAGAGATTAAGAAAGTGCTGGTCGCAAACCGCGGGGAAATTGCGATCCGAGTGTTTCGAGCATGTACAGAATTAGGTATTGCTACAGTTGGTATTTATTCAGCAGAAGATCGTGCATCTTTACATCGATATAAATCCGACCAATCGTTTTTAGTAGGTGAAGGAAAAAAACCGATCGATGCCTATCTGGACATTGAAGGGATTATAGACATTGCAAAGAAAGCAAATGTTGATGCGATTCACCCGGGTTATGGATTCCTAGCAGAGAATGCAGAATTTGCGGCTCGATTGGAAGAGGAAGGTATCATTTTTATCGGGCCAACATCTAAACACTTAGAGATGTTCGGAGATAAAGTGAAGGCGCGCGAGCAAGCAATTGCAGCGGAAATCCCAGTCATTCCAGGAACGGACGGACCGGTAACTTCTGTCGAGGAAGTAGAGGCTTTCGGTGCGCAGCATAAATACCCAATTATTATAAAGGCTTCATTAGGCGGAGGCGGACGTGGCATGCGTATCGTGGAATCTGCAGATGAAGTACAAGAAGCGTATAATCGTGCGAAATCTGAAGCGAAATCAGCTTTTGGTTCGGATGAAGTATATGTAGAAAAGTATATTAACCAGCCAAAACATATCGAAGTGCAAATACTTGGTGATACATATGGGGAGATTGTCCATCTGTATGAGCGTGATTGTTCGATCCAGCGACGTCATCAGAAAGTAGTAGAAATTGCACCTTCCATCTCTTTAACAAATGAATTAAGAGAATCTATTTGTGAAGCTGCTGTCAAGTTGGCTAAAAATGTAGGCTATATAAACGCTGGAACCGTTGAGTTTTTAGTAGCAGACAACGAATTTTATTTCATAGAAGTCAATCCGCGTATTCAAGTGGAACATACTATAACTGAAATGATTACAGGTATCGACATTGTCCAATCGCAAATTCATATTGCAGGGGGCGAAGAACTTCATTCTGGCAAAGTAAATATTCCTGAACAACAAGACATTCCATTGTTCGGTTATGCGATTCAGTCTCGTGTAACGACGGAAGATCCGCTAAACGATTTCATGCCGGATACTGGAAAGATGAGCGTGTATCGTTCCGGAGGCGGATTTGGGGTTCGGTTAGATACAGGAAACGCATATCAAGGCTCTGTCATCAGTCCATACTACGATTCATTGCTAGTCAAAGTTTCTACGTGGGGACCGACATTTGGCGATGCTGCAAGCAAAATGCTCAGAAATTTGAAGGAATTCAGAATCAGAGGGATTAAAACTAACATTCCATTCCTTGAAAATGTAGTATGCCATGAAGACTTTTTATCTGGCGAATACAATACGAGCTTTATTGATGAAACACCCGAGCTATTTGTCTTTGATAACAGACAAGACCGCGGTACGAAAATGCTATCCTATCTTGGAAACGTTACCATTAATGGATTCCCAGGCATTGATGACCCGACACGACCTGTTTTGCACCCGGTGAGGATTCCTGAGATTGACAAGAATGCTCCGCTGCCGAAGGGGACAAAGCAAATATTGGACGAGCAAGGTCCGGATGGGTTGGTCGACTGGATTCGCAAGCAAGAAGATGTGTTACTGACGGACACGACTTTCAGAGATGCACATCAGTCTTTGTTAGCAACACGCATGAGAACATCTGAATTGACTAAAATCGCTACGGAAAGTGCGCATCTACTGCCAGATTTATTTTCCTTTGAAATGTGGGGAGGCGCCACATTTGATGTTGCTTATCGTTTCTTGAAGGAAAGCCCGTGGGATCGTTTGGAAAGACTTCGTGAGCAAATTCCGAACGTATTGTTCCAAATGCTCTTTAGAGGTGCGAATGCAGTCGGTTACACGAATTATCCGGATAATGTCATACGGGAGTTCATTAAGGAATCTGCGGCATCTGGAATTGACGTGTTCAGAATATTCGATAGCTTGAACTGGATCAAAGGAATGGAAGTTGCCATAGATCAGACGCGCGCGTCAGGCAAAATTGCAGAAGCAGCAATTTGCTATACAGGTGATATTCTCGATGATAATCGTGCCAAGTACACGGTCAATTACTACAAAGAAATGGCGAAAGAATTAGAAGCAGTCGGTGCTCACATGTTGGCAATTAAAGATATGGCGGGGTTATTAAAGCCTGAAGCTGCCTATCGACTAGTATCCGAATTGAAAGCTACTACTGATCTTCCAATTCATTTGCATACACATGATACAAGCGGAAACGGAATTTATATGTATGCCAAAGCGATTGAAGCAGGTGTGGATATCGTTGACACGGCAATCGGCGCAATGTCTGGCATGACATCTCAGCCTTCTGCTAACTCACTGGCATATGCACTGCAGGATAACCAGAGGAAAGTTCGTGCGGAAACAGAGTCCTTAGAAAAACTTTCTCATTATTGGGAAGACGTAAGAAAGTATTACAAGCCATTTGAGAGTGGTATGAATAGCCCGCACTCCGAAATCTATGTTCATGAAATGCCGGGAGGCCAGTATTCCAACTTGCAGCAACAAGCGAAAGCGGTCGGTCTTGGTGAGCGCTGGGAAGAAGTAAAGAAAATGTATTCTCGTGTAAACTTCCTGTTCGGAGATATTGTGAAGGTAACTCCATCTTCTAAGGTAGTAGGGGATATGGCACTTTTCATGGTTCAAAACGACTTGAATGAACACTCAGTCATTTCTAAAGGTCAGTCAATTGATTTCCCGGAATCGGTTATTGAATTCTTTGAAGGCTCGATCGGACAACCTTATGGCGGCTTCCCGAAAGAACTGCAAGAGGTAATATTGAAGGGCCGAGAAGCGATTACAGTTCGTCCTGGCGAGCTGTTAGAACCTGTTAATTTTGAAGAAGTATTGAGCGAACTGACGGAAAAGATGGAGAAGCCTGCTACGATGCATGATGCGCTAGCTTACGTCTTGTATCCGAAAGTGTTTGAGGAATTTATCGAAACGAGAAAACAATTCGGCGATGTTTCGGTAATTAATACGCCTGAATTCTTATATGGTCTTCGTTTAGGCGAGGAGATCGAGATTGAAATTGAAATCGGCAAGACTTTGATTGTTAAGCTTGTATCGATTGGAGAGCCGCAGCCAAATGGAACTCGAGTACTTTACTTTGAGTTGAATGGTCAGTCGCGTGAGGTCGTCATTCAAGATTTCCAAATCGAGACGAAGGACGTGAAGAAACAAAAAGCAGACCCTTCAAATGAGACTCATATCGCGGCTACAATGCCAGGAACTGTACTTCAAGTAGCTGTGTCATTAGGCGCTAAGGTGAAACGTGGAGAACATTTGCTGATTACAGAAGCGATGAAGATGGAAACAACGATCCAAGCTCCATTTGATGGCGTCGTGAAAGCAATTTACGCTGGTCCAGGAGACTCTATCTCGACTGGTGACTTACTAATTGAAATAGAACACTAAGAAACAGCTCCTACAGCCTTATGTGGCTGCAGGAGCTGTTCTATGGTCAAACATCCATATGAAAAAGCGTACAGAGCTGTTAAACAACTTTTGTACGCTTTATAGTGAAGTTTAATTGATTACTTCGAACGACTTCTTGAAACAAGGAGCACTAAATACGTCAATAAACCAAATAATAATGTGATGAAAAGCGAATGCAACAAGGCAATGTAAAGGTTTAATTTCGTTAAAACAACGATCATCCCTGTTGTCGCTTGTGCGAGTACTAAGGCAAATGCAGAAATCCAGCCCCAATAAATCACGCGCTGATCGCTATAGTGCTTAATAGCCTTAATCGCGATAAAACCGATCCACACAACAATGAGAGCCGCAGCCAAACGGTGTCCCATTTGAACCCATTCATACATATTAAGAGGTAGGCTGAATTCGTTATTTCGACAAAGCGGCCAATCCGAACAGACGAGACCGGAATTGGTGTGACGAACGAGCGCCCCTGTATAAATAACGAAATAAGAATAAATGGTTACTCCGATTGTATGAAATCGTAATGAGGAACCTATCCTGATTTTATCTGCGTCAAATTTTTGGTCGACCTCGAAAATCAGTAATGTCAACAAAAAGACAGCTGCGAATGAAATAAGGGAAATCCCGAAGTGCAAGGCAAGAATAAAATCACCTTGACCCCATAAAACTTGAGCTGCTCCAATTAATGCTTGGAGTATTAAAAAGAATACGGCCATGAAGGCTAAAAATTTTGTTTCACGTATATGACCAAGAGATTTCCATGACCATACCGCTAAAACTACAATAAAAATTCCAACGCCGCCTGTTACAAGACGGTGGGAAAACTCAATAAGTACTTCAGCAGTAATTTCATCCGGAATCAACTGGCCGTTACAGCCGGGCCAGTGTCTGCCGCAACCCATCCCGCTGTCTGTTTTTGTAACGAGCGCTCCTCCGAGCAAGATTGCAAGCATGCCAATAGTTGAAGCGACTCCGAACCATTTTAAAAATCGATTGTATTGCAAGTATGAGACACCTTCTTCTATGATTTGACCATTTGAATCAGGCCAATCTAAATGATGTTTTGCCCAAAAACGCAAAAAACTTAGTAAAGTATATGACTTCGCAAAAGTATAGAAATATCGTGTATTTCGGGCACACGTTCCAAATATTATGATATCTAAAAAAACAATGAAACACAATGCCGTAGGTCAATAAACCAGCAAGGTGAAAGGCTTTTCACAAATTGTTCATAAAAAAGCCTCTTTAACTTCACAAATGCCCTGTAGAAATGCTTTACTATATAGTAGGTGAAGGACAAAGACGCTTAGGTTGCACTAAACAGCTATAAATTGCGAAATGGTCTAGAAATTTTCGACGAATTTCGATATAGTAAGTGTTAGGGTCTTTGCTGAAAACTTTGAAAGGAGGGTTATTATGTCAAACGGTCGAACGCTTTCGACGGTTGCAAATCCCAAAGTGGAGACAATTACATTATGGAAAGACTTTTTGGCGCTTATCAAAATAGGTATCGTCAATTCAAATTTGATTACTACGTTCACCGGTCTATTTTTGGCATTTCAATTCACTGGGAAGAGTTTTCTCCATAACATCGATCTATTGGTATTTGCAATTTTGGGTACTGGGTTAATCATTGCAGCTTCTGGAGCTCTGAATAATTTGATTGACCGGGATATTGATCCAATCATGTCGAGAACGAAGTCTAGACCGACAGTAACTGGAAGATTTAAAACGCCTGCTGTATTGACATTGGCGATTGTTTTTCTAGTAGCTGGAGAAGTTCTATTGTTCTCTGCTTCCGGGATGGCTGGTTGGCTTGGAATCGCTGGCGTATTAGCTTACGTCGTCCTATATTCCATGTGGTCAAAGCGTCAGCATGTCAGTAATACGGTTGTGGGAAGTTTATCGGGTGCAATTCCACCCCTTATTGGATGGGCAGCGGTCGATCCTACACTGCCGATGGGAGCCTGGGCATTGTTCCTGATCATGTTCATATGGCAGCCACCCCATTTTTATGCGTTGGCTATGCGCAGAACTGAGGAATATCGTGCAGCGAACATTCCTATGCTACCTGTAGTAAAAGGGTTTGAACGGACCAAGAAATCCATGCTTATGTGGGTATTATTGCTTTTCCCACTGCCTTTCTTACTTCAAGGACTCGGCACGGGGTTTGTGGTATTTGCAACTTTGTTGAATGTCGGTTGGCTTTATTTAGCTATTAAAGGATTTAAAGCAAAAGAAGATTTGAAATGGGCAACATCTATGTTTGTGTATTCATTGAACTACATGACTATTTTGTTTGTATCCATGATTATTTTCTCACTATTCATCTGAAATACGGAATTCTTTCTTTAAAACAGGAATTCATCATAGAGAGGCTCAAGTCCTCCATTAAGTAGAAAAACATTTTTTTAGAAAGAGAGGTATTAGTTAGCGATGATTAAAGGACTCAAAAAGTGGCGTCTCTTTTCTTTATTAGCGGTTTTCGCAGTGTTCTTAGCAGGTTGTGGACAAGAAGAAATCTCAACTTTCCAACCAGCTGGGCAAGTCGCTAAAGATCAGTTCAACTTGTTGCTGTTAGCTTCAGGAATCATGTTACTAGTCATTATCGTAGTAGTAGCAATCTTTTTAATTGCACTAGTACGCTTCAGACGTTCCAAATTGGGTGAAGATCATATGCCTGAGCAAGTGGAAGGGAGTCATACACTAGAAATGGTGTGGACGTTCATTCCAATTCTATTGGTTCTGATCCTTGCAGTCCCGACGGTTTACTACACGTACAAACTTGGTGACGTAAAAGCAATGGAAGCGGTCGATGAAGATGGAAATGCTGAAAATCTAGTAGTAGATGTTACAGCAAAATTGTATTGGTGGGAGTTCGAGTATCCTGACTTAGGAATTGTTACAGCTCAGGAGCTAGTCGTGCCTACACACGAAAAAGTTTATTTCAACTTGATCGCTGCAGATGTAAAGCACTCATTCTGGATACCTTCAGTAGGAGGTAAACTAGATACGAACGTTGAGAACGTGAATAAATTTTATCTATCATTCGAAAAAGAATCTGAAGGCTTGAAGGATGGCGTTTTCTACGGAAAATGTGCGGAGCTTTGCGGACCTTCGCATGCTTTGATGGACTTCAAGGTGAAAACTTTACCGAGAGACCAGTTTGATGACTGGGTTGCTTCAATGCAAAAAACAGCTGATGAGCCTGTCGTTGCTAATGCTGACGGTGAAGAAGTATTCGCACAGAGCTGTATCGGATGTCACGCAGTTTCAGGAGTAGGGGAATCTGGTGCCCAAGGTCCGAACTTAGCTACATTTGGAGATCGTAACCGAGTAGCTGGTTTCCTAGAGCACGATGAAGAGAATCTGAAAGACTGGATTCGTGATACACAGAAACATAAACCAGGCAATATAATGCCTTCATTTAGCGAAGATCAGATTTCTGACGCGGAGCTAGATGCATTGGCGGATTACTTAATGGGCTTAAAAGTCGAAAAATAATTTTCAAACGGAAATTGAATAGGAGGTAACACAGTGAGTTCAGTTGCTCAAAAAAGAGGCTTTGGCGCAACACTCTGGGATTGGCTGACGACAGTCGACCATAAGAAGATTGGAATTCTTTATCTCCTTGGGGGATTATTCTTCTTCGTCCTTGGTGGTATAGAAGCGATGATCATTCGTCTTCAATTGATGACGCCAAACAACGATCTCGTAAGTGCAGGGCTTTTTAATGACTTAATTACAATGCACGGAACAACCATGATATTCTTGGCAGCGATGCCGATTTTATTTGGTTTTATGAACGCCATTGTTCCGCTTCAAATCGGGGCACGTGACGTAGCGTTCCCATTCATCAACTCATTAGGCTTTTGGATGTTCGCCTTTGGTGGATTATTCCTAAACATTTCATGGCTTTTCGGTGAAGTTCCAGATGCTGGTTGGACATCGTATGCGTCCTTATCACTTCACTCACCGGGTCATGGCATTGATTTCTATGCAATTGGGTTACAAATCGCCGGTGGTGGTACATTAATGGCAGGGATTAACTTCCTTGTTACAATTATCAACATGCGTGCACCAGGGATGACGTACATGCGTATGCCATTGTTTACATGGACTACGTTTGTTGCATCAGCGATGATTTTATTCGCTTTCCCTCCATTAACAATTGGATTGTTCTTCTTGACGTTTGACCGTATGTTCAGTGGTAACTTCTTTGATCATACAATGGGTGGTAACACGATTATTTGGGAGCATATTTTCTGGATATTCGGTCACCCTGAAGTATATATCTTGATCTTGCCTGCATTCGGTATTTTCTCTGAGATCTTTGCGACATTCTCACGTAAACGTCTCTTTGGTTATACAGCGATGGTATTCGCTACAGTATTAATCGGTTTCTTAGGATTCATGGTATGGGCTCACCATATGTTTACAGTTGGTCTAGGACCGACAGCAAACGCGATTTTCGCAGTTGCAACTATGGCGATTGCTGTACCGACAGGTGTTAAGATCTTTAACTGGTTGCTCACAATTTGGGGCGGTAGCATTAAAGTTACAACGCCAATGTTGTATGCTCTAGGATTTATCCCTTCATTCGTAATGGGTGGGGTTACTGGAGTTATGCAAGGTGCTGCACCACTTGACTATCAATTGCACGATACGTACTTTATCGTAGCTCACTTCCACTACGTTATCGTTGGTGGGGTTGTATTAGCAATTTTCGCGGCACTTCACTACTGGTGGCCGAAAATGTTCGGTACGATGTTGCATGAAGGCTTAGGAAAAATAACGTTTGTATTCTTCTTTATCGGCTTCCACATGACATTCCTAATTCAACACTGGTTAGGTTTCTGGGGAATGCCACGTCGTGTTTGGACATTTATGGACGGACAGGGCTGGAATATGGCGAACATGATCAGTACGATTGGTGCGCTCTTGATGGCGATTGGTTTCACTGTAATGGTCATCAATATCGTTATGACAACTATTAAGAACGAGCGTGTCGGAAATGATCCATGGGGCGATGGACGTACACTTGAGTGGGCGATCCCTTCACCTCCAGTGTTCTATAACTTTGCTCAAACTCCATTGATTCGTGGTTTGGACACATTATGGGTTGAGAAGATGGACGGCAGTAAAGAAATGATTACGCCGGCTGAACCTGTTACGGATATTCATATGCCGAATGGTTCAATCATTCCATTATTGATGACATTAGGATTGTTCATCGCAGGATTTGGTGCGATGTTCCACCAAGAGACTTCTTGGGGACTTCCTGTATTGATATTTGGTCTAGCGTTTACATTTGTTATGATGGCTGCACGTTCATTGAAAGATGATCTTGGATTCTATGTAACAAAAGAGCAAATCCTTGAAGATATGAAGAATGAAAAAGGGGGGCGTAACTAATGGATTTGAACAAGAAATTCACCCCTGAAACATGGCCGGCTCATCCTGAGAAGGCTACCCTGGAAGCAAAAAACAAGTTCGTTGGTTTTTGGCTTTTCCTTGGCGGAGAGACAATTCTATTCGCTACTTTGTTTGCAACGTATATGGCGCTGAAAAATAAAGGGCCAAGCGGCTTTGGTTTTACTACGCAAGAGCTGTACACATTGCCATTAGTATTTGTTATGACGATGTTGCTTCTGACATCTTCATTGACAAGTGTTTATGCGATGTATCATTTGAAGAGTTTCAATTTCAAAAAGATGCAATTATGGTTAGCCCTTACTGCATTTTTAGGACTTGGATTCTTGATGCTAGAAGTCTATGAGTTCTCTCACTATGTTCAAGAAGGCTTTACGTTTAATAATAGTGCGTTCAGTTCCTCTTTCTTTACACTAGTAGGTACACACGGTTTTCACGTAGCAATTGGTTTGGTTTGGGTTACATTATTAATTTTCCGTAACTCCAAACGAGGACTGAATTTGTATAACGCAACTAAGTATTATACATTCTCACTATACTGGCACTTCATTGACGTAGTTTGGGTATTCATCTTCACTGTAGTCTACTTGATGGGAGTGATTGGTTAAGATGGCGGATATTCAAATTATTAAAAGATCTCCAGCTGAACAGTCATTGGCACAACGTCGTGCGAAAGAAGCGATGCGTAATCAAGTTGCAATGTTTTCTTTGATGATCTTCTTAACCCTCATTTCATTTTCGATGGTAGTTGCTCATCTATCTGACGTTGTTGGTTTTTCTAAATTCTTTGTCATTCCAACATTATTCCTTTTTGCAGCGGTTCAAGTTGGGTTACAACTTTACTACTTCATGCATATGAGTGAAAAAGGACATGGCATTCCACAAATGTTTATGTTTACAGGCGCAGTACTAGGATTTTTAATTCCATTAACGTTTGTAACAATCGTTTGGTGGTAATTGTACTAAAAAGAGCTTATGGATTCTTCCATAAGCTCTTTTTTTGTTGATCGTGAAATTGTCAAAGTTCGTACATTGAGTTATGGTTTAGTTGCTCGTATAATGGAAAGAGGGATGTTATCCGGGTAACCTTGCTGTGCGAACGTATTGTTTTGCATAATATATACAGCTTAGATTGATACTTAGGAACGCGGATCCAGCAGCTTGATTATAAAAGGAGAGTGACTGTATTGCCATTAAGTATTTTTGGTTTTCGGGCGTTGTGGAGCCCTTATTTCTTATTAGCTATCGCACTTGGCATAGTCCTATATTATCTTATCACCGTTAAATGGAGAGATCGTTTTGAAGGGTCTGAACCAGTAACTAAGCGTCAGATCAGCTACTTTCTAGCTTCGATGGTTTTGTTGTATATAGTTAAAGGATCGCCAATGGATTTAATAGGTCATATTCTGTTCTCTGTTCATATGGCACAAATGGCATTATTGCTTCTGGTGGTAGCACCATTTTTCATAATTGGTATCCCCAATTGGGTATGGGAAAGACTGTTAACTGTTGCGATTTTTAAAAAGCTTTTTATGCTGCTAACTAGACCTATAATTAGCTTATTGTTATTCACCCTTATGTTTTCGATGTACCATTATCCACTTATTTTGGATCAAGTGAAGTTAAGTTTACCGTTGCATACCGTCTTCACAGTGACACTTTTCATTTCTGCTATCTTTTTATGGTGGCCAGTCGTTAATACAGTAAAAGGGCAACCTCAATTGCATGGATTGAAGAAAATTGGTTATGTCATATTAAGTGCTTTACTGATCACGCCTGCTTGTTCATTGATCATTTTCGTGGACGTCCCGGTTTATGAGACGTATAGCAGTGGAGAAGCGTGGCTAAAAGCAATGGCATTGTGTGTGCCTAGCAGTACACTTGCCGGGTTATCAAACATCGGCTTGTCAGGTCCTGAGCTTTTTACGGACATGCCGACACTTTATGATCAGCAATTAGGCGGTATTCTGATGAAAGTCATTCAGGAGATTATATACATTGTAGTAATCGGACGTATTTTCATGAGCTGGGCAAAATATGAAAGAGAGAATGCTGACGAAATTACACGTCAAGATTTGCTAAAGCGTCAGAAATTAACGATGCATGGCTGACTGAGAACAAAAGGGGTTAATAGGGATGGAACTTCCGTTATTACCGACTATTAGTACATTTTTCATTGTATTATCAGCAATTTTAGTTGCAATTGGCTGGTATTTAATTCTTCAGAAGAAAAAGCTGGCTCATCAAAAAACTATGGTTGCGGCAGCTGTATCTGCTGTACTGTTCTTTATCATTTACATTTCACGGACCATATTTATCGGTAATACTTCTTTCGGCGGACCTGATCATCTAAAGATTTATTACACTGTATTTCTGGTCTTCCATATCATCTTGGCTACAGTAGGGGCTGTATTTGGGGTTATAACGATTATTGCCGGATTTAAGAATAACTTGGCGTTGCATCGGAAAATAGGTCCTATTACAAGTATGATTTGGTTTGTCACAGCAATTACTGGGGTAGCTGTCTATCTGCTTCTTTATGTTTTCTACAAAGGCGGCGAAACGACTTCTATGTTTAAAGCTATCTTGGGGATTTAATTGAATAATAAAAGGGTATATCTCATATTCCGAGATATACCCTTTTTGCATTAAATCTTGAAATTCAATTTGATGATGCCAGCTTCCCTCGCTGTATTGAAGAGAATGACGATCATAGGTCCGATAAAAAAGCCCAGGACTCCAAATAACTTCAATCCAATGAACATGGCAATTAAAGTAGGCAATGGAGACAATCCGATTTGTGAACCCATTACTTTCGGTTCGACTGTACGTCTGATGATCAGCAGAATAATCGCCAATATCGCGAGTTTTGTACCCAATGCTATGTCCCCTGAAACGTACTGATAGATTGACCAGGGAGCCAGAATAATGATGGAACCTAGTATGGGAATGATATCAATGATCCAAATGACAAGGGACATCACGACTGCATACTTAGGGGCAATTAACAATAATCCAATAAATGAAACAACAAGAATGATCAGGCTTACCAACAGTTGTGCTTTAGCAAAACCTAATATCACGCTGTTTAATTTATTCGTCATATAGTGAACTTTTTGAGCTGTCGTCTCAGTCAAATGCCGATAAAAAGTATTCTTCAAATTTGGCAGTTCAAGCATGAATAAGAATAAAGCAATCATAAACACGATGAAACTGACTAAGAAATTCGGTATTTCGGAGATCAATCCCAAAATTTTATCATAGCTCAAAAGTGTAATCAAAGAAACACGGAAGGATTCAATAATCTCGTTAAACTCATTCTCAAGCATTTTAATAATATCTTCGGGCATTCCTACTGTGTATTGAAAAAGTTTACTTTGTGTATTAATCCAAACGCTAGAAAGGGAATTCAAGTAATTAGGAATCTCTTTAGTGAAATGGACGATTTTCCCTATGAGTGTATTGACGGTATAGAAAAAGAAAAATATACTGACACCCACAAAAGCAATAAAATTCACTATAACGGATACTTTTCTTTTCCATTTAAACTTGCGCTCCACCCACTTCACGAGAGGGTCTAGAAAAAGAGCCGTTAAAAATGCTAAAATGATAGGTATTGAAACAGGCAAAATAAAAAACGCAATTACTAATAAAACAACAGTAGTTAAAACAATCATCAAATTTCGTTTCGTGAGTAATTTCAAAAGTCATCGTCCTCCACATAGGTACTGAGTTTATTATAACCAAACAAGTGGAGTAATAATAGGAAAAAGCCGAAGAACATTATGCTCGTCGGCTTTTTTCATTGTTACACACTATATTGCTTTAGCTCGTCATACACTGCTTTAGCAGTTAGTTCACAATCTTTGACTAAGCTTGCGGGAAATTCTTCACCTTCGCCGTATTCGACGCCAAAAGGATAATAATACTTACCAAGGACAGGTTGCTTCAAGCGAACCGTTGCTTTTCTGCCGTCAATATCGCCTTCGACCAATTCGCCGAAAATGCGTAAGTAATATGTACCTTCTCGAATGACATACTTTTTGTCAAAAGTTACACGCTCATAATCCCATTGTCCTTCAAGAACAAGACCATTCTTCAACATAACTTCTTCCATTAACTTTAGATCCGTTACAAGGCCATCAATGCCTATATTTTCAACATACATCTGTAAATCCCCTTTCATGTTCGTCCAAACGAATACTTATACCATTATATCATAGAACAAATTAAATTTACTTGCAATGACAACATTGTGTCAACGCTTTCTGTACCATCTTATATAGGTGACTACAGCAGTCGGATTCTGTACAATAAGGGAAAGAAACGTTCTAGGGGAGATAACGGTTTAAGTATACTAGTAATAAAGGAAAGGGAGATTACATGTGGAGAGTAGGTTGGAAAATACTTCTCATTTTAGTTGTCGTTATGGGAATTTTTTATGTGATGAGTGACAGGATTAGTGAAAACGAGCCGCTTGAATCACCTGTCCAGCATGGCTCTCCCATTGCTGTACCTGAAAAAGGCCAATCGATGGGAGGGCAAAATATGCCAAGACCCGAGGAAGGAATATCTTTACTTGTCGGGCAAAAGTCAGAAAAGCTGGAGGAAAAGTTCGGCAAGCCCGCACGGATCGAACCTTCGAGCTTTCAATATGAATGGTGGGTATATACGGGCGAGCCGAGTTTTCTGGCGGGAGTTCTAAATGGAAAAGTGAACCAGATCTATACATCTGATGAAATTGCAGACGTTGCACCTTTCACGATTGGACAAAATGTACAGGAGATCCATCGTTTCACACCCATAGAGTCAGAAATAGATGTAGCGATAGAAGAGAATGTATATACTTTTTCATTGAACAGTGAAGATATTAAAAACCGAATTTTGATCCCATATGAAGGCTTATATGTACAGCTTTATATCGACCAAGTGGATGAAGAGTTAGAAGGGGTCCGGTTCCTCAGCCCAAGTACGCTAGTGAAGCATCAGCCTTATGATATGACGTATTTAGGAGAAATAATTGAAGCTCCAAAGCCTTCCTCTGCTGTTCAGACAGAAGTCGATCGGTCGATGGAGCGGCAAACATTTGAGCTAACGAATCAACTGAGAGAGAAACATGATCTGCCCATTTTGGAGGAAGACACGAAATTGGCTACGCTATCGTGGGAGCATAGCCAAGAAATGATTTTCCAGAAGTACAGCTCACACAGTGAAGAGCCAGTGGAGAATTTTTCCGAGCGTTTGAAAGTGATGGAAATTCAAGCGAATAAAGCTGGAGAAAATACTGCTTTTAATTATATTGATGCGATTGAAACAGTTCATGGCTGGCTGAATTCACCGAAACACAGAGAAGTTTTACTCAATCCATCTTTCACGCATACAGGTATCGGAGTGTATAACAAATACTACACCCAATCATCCATTGCAAAGACACAGGAATTAACTGACTAAGGAAGAATCCAAGTACCTTCCTCATTAGACGCGATGCCTCTTATATGGAGAGGCGTCGCTGTTTTTTTTGCATGAATGGCGGCTTTCTTCTGAATAATGGGCCGGCTGCAATCTAATAATGGGAGAAATTCGTCGAAGGTTAGTTTATCAAAACGTTCATAATGAGTTACTGTGCGCGGATCTGCAGACATGACGGCCGGCACATCCTTATAAAATTCTACATGGCTTGCTTGGAGCGCGGCTGCGAGAGCGATAGCCGTTAAATCACTTCCACCCCTTCCGAGTGTCATGAATTGCCCTTGTTTATTCATCCCTTGAAAACCCGGAACAATTAAGCAAGAATGAGTCTCCAGCGTTTTCAACAAATGGGAAGTATTAATTTTTTCAATTGCTGCGTTACTGAAATCACCGTTTGTCCGAATGCCTGTATTTTGTCCATAGATGATCGTGTTGTCTATTCCCTCACTTACTAATTCCGCGGACATCACGGCGGATGCGATGAGTTCTCCGCAAGCAGCGGCTAAGTCTTTTGCTTCGCTGGATTTTTCGAAAGCGTCTGTTACGTTCAGCAATCGATCCGTTGAATACGCATCATCCCCGCGCCCCATTGCAGAAACAACTACGACTACTGAACGATACTTTAATAAAGCTTTTTTAATATGTTGAATGCACTTCGCCCGTTGTTGCTGATTCTGCATAGCGACACCACCGAATTTTTGGATAATCATAGAATCCCAACTTTCTTCGTGACATTCTTCTTACAGCCCTCATAAGATACAGTGAAATTATGTTTCGTTTCATTATATTCTGCTTTGAACAAAATGTTCGGGAAGGGGCGAGACTCCGTGCTTTTATCTGAATTAATGAAGGATTGGCCATGTACGTTGCTTAAAGGTTCTATCCGTCAAAAAATTAATGGTATCACTGAATCTTCAGAATGTATTAAGGAGGGATATGTGTTTGTAATAAGGAAAGGCACTGTACGCGATGGATTGGACTTTGTTGAGGAAGCATTAATCAAAGGGGCGAATACGATCGTAGTGGATCGAGTCAATTTGGATCTTTCAAATATTCCTTCGGAGATCACCGTTCTACTGGTTCCGGATAGCTCCTTATTTATCTCTTATGGAAGCGCGAAATTGGCTGGGACCCCAGGTGAGGAACTGACGATCATTGCGGTTACAGGGACGAATGGAAAGACGACTGTCAGTCATTTCATTGGTCAATTATTAATGGCTGCAGGATGCCGGACAGCTATAATTGGTACGACGGGGGTTTATATGAATGGAGAACTGACAGAGACCATACAAGATTCCATGACTACAATGCCGGCAGAACGTTTGCATCCTATTCTAAGACAATGTGTAGATCGACAAATCACTCATGTTGTACTTGAAGCTTCTTCTTTAGGCCTATCTTCTAATCGATTGGCGCATTGTCCTATTTCAATTGGCATCCTCTTGAATATAGGGGTTGACCATTATGCTGAACACGGAGGAAAACAGCAATATATAGAGGCGAAAAAGCGTTTGATTCTGTTAGCTGAAAAGCTGATTGCCAATGAAGACGACCCAATTTGTTATGAGATGAGCAAGGACTCAGCGAGCAAGCCGATGTATTTCAGTGCTGCGCATTTGAATGGTAAGCCTTATCCTGCCGACAAACTTAAGGAGTCTTCTTTTTCTGTGTTGGGAAAGCATAATGAAATGAACGCAAAAGCAGCTATTTGTGCATTATTGGCATTAGGGTATTCATATAATGAAATCCATTCCAAATTGTCTGCGTTGTGCTTGCCAAAAGGGCGACTTGAGAGATATAGCCAAGACGGGGTAGAAATCTATGTAGATTATGCGCACACACCGGATGCTTTGCAAGTCGTACTAGAGGCTTTGTGTGCGCATGCAAGCCAGAGGGTAATCACGGTATTTGGTTGCGGCGGAGATCGGGATCATGAAAAGAGACCTCAAATGGGGGCGATAGCCGCACAGTACAGCACGCATGTCATACTTACTTCAGATAATCCGAGGTCTGAGGAACCTTCGCAGATCATCTTAGACATCTTGGCAGGTACTACAGGCTTTCCTACGCCGATAGATGTCCTGCTCAATCGAAAATATGCGATTCAGTATGCGATACGAATAGCTCAAGCTGGAGATGTCGTATTGATTGCTGGGAAAGGTCATGAACAGACACAGCAGATTGGCGATAACGTTTATCATTTTTGCGATATGGAAGAAGTAAAGCATGCTTTTTTCGATAAAAACCGTTTGGATTGAAATTCTTAATGAATAGGCGAACGGGTTCTTTTTTGGTATGATGGTGGAGATAGGAGGTGCGGCAATTTATGATGATGACGGATGAATGGATGCGTGTCATCGATATGGCGGAAGAACTTTCCGATATGCTGCTGCGTTCTGAGGTTGTGAAAACCTATCAAGACGCGTACGCCCGTGTGTATTCAAATTCTGATCTGCGGAAAAAGATCATTGATTTTAATAAAATGAAAGAACAATATGAAGAGGTTCAACGTTTTGGACGATATCATCCTGATTATAAAGTGATCATGAAGGAAATACGTCTTCAAAAAAGAGCCTTGGATTTGCGCGAAGAAGTGGCGGCTCTACGTTTGGCAGAAAACGATGTCCAATCGCTTTTGGATGAAGTCGGTATTCTGATCGGAAACTCCGTGTCAGAAGCTGTGAAAGTTCCTGCTGGAGACGGAGCATTCACAAACAGCTCCTGTGGCGGAGGTTGCAGCTCAGGCGGCAGCTGCTCCTGCTCAGCGTAAAAACTTCTACAATTTCTTTCTACGAGAAAACCCTGCATTTAAAATGCAGGGTTTAGTTTGTTGGCGAATATTAGAGTAATAAAGTCGAATTAATGCCGTAGAAAAATAAAGCAAGAGGAAGTAGGCTTGCGTTCCGGAGATTTGCGCTCCAGATGGGACGCTTTCCGCGGGGCGTGCGGTGAGCCGCTTCCCTCGCTTCGCTCAGTCCAGGGTCTCACCTGTCACGCTAATCCCGCAGGAGTCGCCCATCTTCCGCACCAATCTCTAAAAGTGAATTGTGACACATAGTGAACTCTCTGTAGATAGTGTGAAGTGCGAGTTAGAGCCCACCTGAACAGAAAAATACCAGTGCTTTCACTTGGACGTTACTTCTTGTATTTACAACATTCTTAGGATAGACGGTCAACTCATTAAAGTTAGGAAGATACGCTAGTTGATCGTAGTGGAAGGCGACTCCTGGGGGATCAGCGTGCGCCTTGAGACCCCGCAGGAAGCGAAGCGAACGAGGAGGCTCAAGCCACGCCCCCGGAAAGCGTCCGCCTGGAACGTAGATCAACGGTGCCGTACCCACTTGCCAAATCTTTTGTTAAAAAGCTTAACCCTTGCAAAAACCATGCAACGGT
Source organism: Sporosarcina sp. FSL K6-3508 (assembly GCF_038615825.1). Lineage (NCBI taxonomy): Bacteria > Bacillati > Bacillota > Bacilli > Caryophanales > Caryophanaceae > Sporosarcina > Sporosarcina sp. FSL K6-3508. The sequence continues at coordinate 1,120,350 of NZ_CP152016.1, forward strand.
TTTAGTTTTCATTGAAATAGCTCAAGACCTGTTTAGGTTCTGTTGTGATAAATCCGGCGATTTCCAGTTTAGATAGTTTTTGAATATCAACTGTGTCGGTTAACTCATATAGCACTGTGATATTCAATTGCTGCAAAAATTGCACGAACCCATCCGATGCAAGAGGGAATACTCCGATTTTCTCCGGCAGGCAAAATAAGTCCGCGTTTGGTTTGTATAAATGACCAAATTTACTCGAATACGCCACGTAAGCTTTTTTAATTTCCTCGTTGCCGGCACCCAACGCAACAGAGTTTTGTGCATATAAATTAAAGCGATCGATTTGTTCATCATATGAACTTGTCACTACAACCCGATCCGCAGCATCCATCTCTTTCAGCAATCGCCACAACTTCGAAGGGATTAAGCTGCCTTCATATGTATCAGGCGAGTCACTCATTGAAATGACATGCAAAAGCTGTGGGAACGTTTCCAGCAGTTCGCGCAGAGATACAATAGATGAGGCCTCTTGATCTGCAAGCGATTCGGAATCATCAATAACAGGAAGTTTCTCATTCTGTAATTCTGCTAACGTATAGTCTGCAATAACACCGGTAAGCTGTAGATCATGGCTCGGTGCTAAAATAATTTCTTCATCTTTTGTAAGCCGGATGTTCACTGCAAATCCGTGTACGCCCAAATCGGCTGCATTTGTGTATGCTGTGAGCAAATGGACGGAAGGGTCTTCGGCAATATCGACATTTGCTAATACTGCTATTTCAGAAAATTGAAGCGCTTTCTTCTCTTCCCGCGGCTCTTGTTTCACAACAACTTTTGAAGCCGCCCAAGCAGCAACACTCGCGGCTCCTACAGTTAAAGCAACTTTTGTTTTCCTCCCCACTCAAAAACCTCCTCAGTAGTCAGTCATTCTCCACTGTATTTTTTCTCACCCAGCTTTTACTGAATATATACCTTACCTAGTGTAACTCATTCATTGGAATGTGCGCAATCATTGATTGATGGATATTTAGCCGATGAAGATGTCCGCTCTCATGATATGCAACATAATGTAAACATTAATCATGCAAGGTTGCAGGACTTTTCTCACCTATGGTATTGTATGGAGTAAGAAAGAGGGGGAGAATTATGATTGATCGGCAAGGAATAATTGTCTATCTCCATCATTTAAAACAAGCAAAATCATTGCGCAAATTTGGGCATGTTCACTATATTTCTAAAAAAATGAAATACGTCGTCCTATACTGTGATCAAGACGACGTGGAAGCTACGATGGGCAAGTTGGAACGTTTGCCTGCTGTGAAAAAGGTTTTGCCTTCCCAGCGGCCGTTCGTAAGCACCGTATATGAAAATGCCAAACCTGATAAAGCCAAAGAATATGATTATAAAACTGGCCTATAATGTTCTCACTGAAGTGGCGGCAGCAAGTGATTCAAACGTAAAATACCGATAATGTACTGGTAAAACAAATCTTTTTCAGCAAATTGAGATGAATGCTTAACTTCTACTCTAATAGGTGATGCATTCATCGCTTCTGCATGCTCAACAAACAAATCATATCGTTTGGATGGTTTATCTGCAGAATATGTGATGCCTTCACGGCAAATATAAATCGGCATATAATGGCTGTCGGCACGTGCCGGTGAAAATGATACGGCAAATGAAAGACGTTCAGCCGAACCGTCTCCGGATGAAAAAATATAGGATTTATAGATCCTGTGGGAATTTGTGGACATTAACTCAAGTAATTCGTAAATGTCACTATAGCCTTCTCCCAGTTCGATAAAACGTTGTTGAATCATTTTAGTACTCTTCCTTTCATGCAATTGGTTCATGCAACTGCCGTTGTAGTTATAGTCTTGTGAATGGATCTTATACATCATACCATGTGATGAGGTGTTGTACTTTGAAAATCATCTTGAGGATTTTGCTTCTTTTACTAGGAGTAAATGCAGGTCTCCTTTATTTGCATTATAGTCAGTCGGCTGCAGCAAATGGGGCGAAGGATCATCCGGATACGTACCGCCAAGAAATTGAAGTCATTAATCGTGCAGATGGATTATACATCCGTCACCACTTTTATGATTTGGCAACAGGCCGATACGAAATAATTTGGCCTGAGGGGAGTGTAGAGCAAGAATGTCTGACTGAGGGGTCCGCTTCCTGTTCCCGATTGAATGAAGCGGGTATCGCTTTCGATGAAGGAGAAGGAGATCAGCAGTCTATTGCGTATAAAATACCGAAGAAAGGTTCGTTAAAAGGTCGGAAATTATTCAAACGACCTTTTGTTTTGCTTCAAGATGCCAAACCATTGACAACAGTCTTTCATATGACGGATGAACAAAATATCGGCGGCATGTGGGTGAATGGTCTTGAACGAGTCGGCAAAGCGGATAAAGAGCGAATTTCCTATCGATTATATCGCGGAGTAGGCTTTGTTAATGAGTTGTATTGGCAACCGCAAGATGTACCGATTGCGTATTCCGGTAATAAGTTGTCTGTATACGGTGAAGGGATCAAAGAGAAGCAAATCAAAGAGATGGAGAACATACTGGAGGAGATCGGCGGTGATCACGTGAGCGTGGTATTGTCGCCTCTCAATAAAACTTTATATGCGCAGCGTTTTGTAGTGGAGAAACCGATGAATATGGATCAGGTAGTAAAGCAAGTAGCTCGAATGAGTGTCCAGTCGCGTTTTATGATACCGGCGAATGAGCCATCGATGAATAGTATGCTGGCATCCATTCTTGGCGATCAGGCAATTGGGACGAAAGCTGAACAAGGTGCTTTTAATCGCCTGAAGGAATCATTGGACGAAGAGAAATACAATGCGTTCCGTCAAAAAGTACGTGGGCGAATTGGACAAGAATTGTCGGCTGCGCAGTTAGACGAGGAATTGCAGAACGTGACGAACTTTGATTCGCAATATTTCCAAAAAACGATGCATGAACAGCAATATAGTTATCCATTTTTGTTGTTGGACTCGCGAAATGTGTTGTTGGATGGAGAAGAAATAAAAGATCTAAAAGCGGTTGTTCAAGATGGGAAAAGCTTGTATCCGGCAGACGAATTATTAACACGGATGGGTTATCAAATCACTTCAAATGAGCAATCCATCTATATTGAAAGTCCAAAACGTAATTACCGCTTTTCCAAGATCGAACCTTTTTACGTCATGAATGACCGGAAATACGACTACCAAGAAGAACCGTACAAGTATATCAATGGAAAGTTATATTTCGATGAAGTTTGGTTAAGACGGATATTTTTAGTGTTAATTGAGAAGTCCGATGAGTCAATCGCCATTGAACAGATTGAACGGCTAATAAAGGGGATGGAAAAAGAGTGAGGGTCATTTCTGGTTCCAGAAGAGGTACGCCGCTAAAATCTTTGCCGGGTACTTCCACGCGTCCGACATCCGACAAAGTAAAAGAATCAGTATTCAATAAAATTGGACCATACTTCGATGGAGGGACTGTCGTCGAACTCTTCGGTGGCAGTGGCTCTATTTCAATCGAGGCGTTATCTCGGGGAATGGATCAAGCGATTGTTTTTGAAAAAAATTCGAAAGCCTGTGCAGTCATTAAAGCCAATGCTGAAAAATGCCGATTGGAACAGCAAGTACATATTGAACGAAAAGATGCAAGACAAGCTGCTGCGGTCCTGAAGCAAAAGAACGTGCGGATTGATTTGTTATTTGTCGATCCGCCTTACGCAGCAGTGGATTATTATGATGGTATAAAAGAACTCATCGATCAGGGCCTGGTAGCGGAAGATGCAACGGTGGTTTGTGAACATGAGAAAGAAGTGACATTGCCTGAACAGTATGAAGCGTATACCCAAATAAGCTCTAAAATATATGGAAATACAGCTATCACAATTTATGAGAAAAGAGGATAATCGCATGTCAAAAATCGCAATCGTACCGGGAAGTTTTGATCCGGTGACGAATGGACATTTAGATATTATACAAAGAGCAGCCAGGACATTCCCGCAAGTGCATGTGGCGGTCATGAATAATTCTTCTAAGAAACCGCTTTTTACAGTGGAAGAACGGATTGCGCTGATCCATGAAGTAACTTCTCAGTACGACAATATAACCATCGATTCATCTTCAGGACTACTCATCGATTACGCGCATAAAATCAATGCATCTGTTATCGTCCGTGGCTTGCGGGCGATCTCAGATTTTGAATATGAAATGCAGATTACGTCTATGAATAGAGTGCTAGATGAAAGTATTGAGACGTTTTTCGTTATGACGAAGAGCCAATATTCTTTCTTGAGTTCTAGTATTGTTAAAGAGGTTGCTCAGTATGGCGGCGATATCTCTTCTCTCGTTCCGCCGCATGTGAATAAGGCATTGATTGAAAAATTCCGTAAGTAATAGATAGTTGAAAATTAGATATACTACAGAATGGTTATGATGGATTTTTCATCATAACCATTTTTCCTTAGTATGGTAACTACTTAATAAATCAAGATAAACAGCAGAGGGACCAGAACGGTATTCCAAGCTCTTCCGATGATGTAGGGTAGGATGCTGATGCCAGCACCTTTTGCCAGCGTCATGACTTGTATGTGGATGCTTAGACCGTTAATTGAAATGATGGCAGCTATGAGCATCGGATACATTGCGTCACCGCTAAAATGTTCCGTGGCGGATTGAACACCAGAAGTCATTTCAAAGACAGCTAATAATAAGGTTTTCGAAATACCCATATCGATAGGGAAAATACTCGAGACTAAATGCGATAGGACATTTCCCAATGAAGAAAAGAAAATCACTGTGGTGGCTACCAACAAAATGACTGAAGAGCTATCTTTAATTGAACCTAGCAGAGGAGATGTCTTTTGATCGCGTTCAACAGGTGGCTGCGGCACTGTCTTCACCCGTTGTTTCCTCAAAAACACTAGCAGTACAAGGAAGAACATAATATTAGCCAAATGTATGGCGATAAGCAGTTTCCAGCCGCTCGCTACGCTGCCGAAAAGTTCATTCCCAACAAATCCGATTATAAACATCGGTCCAGGCGCATGACAGGACGCAAGCAGCAAACTGCTTTCGGTTGTAGAAATCTCTCCGTTCTTCTTCATTTCGCTGACTGTCACAGCACCAACCGGAAAACCTCCGAAAGAACCGAGTACATACGCTTTTATGTATCTGCTCCACTGACTCGAAGGAAGATGATTGCTGGGCATTTTCAATAGCCATTGCGTTAAAATGATATAGGGCAGCAAGTAGGGCAGCAGGGCATGGACAAATAATTGAGCACCTGAAACAGCGCCTTCGTGTGCAATATCGGGCTGGATAATGAAGAGGATGATCAAAGCCCAAATGACCGTAACATTTATCATAGGCAAGTGTGGCGGATAGGAAAATGGCTATTCAAATCTCTCTCTCCTTCCTATATTTTGAACTACAATGAAATCTACCGTAATATATATGTTGTATTCGTACAGGCTATTAATGGAGGTGTGCTTTTATGAAGATGCGTAAGTGGGGGATATTGGCTGTAGTCCTTGTCCTCGTAGCGGTTCTGGCCTTATATCCATTAGATATGTATATTTCCCGGCCGGGAGGCGCTTATAATTTGGAGCCGCTTGTAGAAGTGGCGGGAGGAGATTCAGACGATCGCGGGACTTTTAGTCTTATGACCATCGCAATTGGGAAAGCAACGCCTATAACTTACGCGTTTTCATTTGTGTCAGATAAAATGAAACTGATGCCTGCCACAAAAGTGAGAAGGCATGGGGAAAGCGACGAAGAATACTCTGTGCGGCAAAAAAAACTAATGACAGACTCCAAAATACATGCGATTTCTGTCGCGTTTGATAAAACGGGACTGCCGATGGAACGGATTTTTAACGGTGTGTATGTTGCTGGAGTGATCCCGAACGGGGCCGCTGACGAAAAATTGCAAGTCGGTGATTTGATTGAGTCGATTGATAAAAAAAAGCTGTCTTCTGCTGAAGAATTTATGGATGAAATTAGCGCAAAAGATGAAGGAGCCGAAGTAAGCCTTCAAGTAAAGCGTGGAGACCAGAAGTTGACTATTCCTCTGCAATTAAAAAAACTTCCAGGAACCGATCAACGCGTGGGTCTCGGCATTCAATTCGAAGAACAGATTGAGCTTCAAACGGAACCGAAAGTGGATATCTTTACAGAAGACATCGGTGGTCCTTCAGCAGGCCTGATGTTCACGCTAGAGCTGATGAACCGCTTGTTGGATGAAGATTTGACGAAAGGATATAATATTGCTGGAACAGGAGAAATGTTGGAAGACGGATCGGTTGGGCGAATCGGTGGAATCGACTTTAAAGTAATTGCGGCAGATCGCCAGGACATCGAGATTTTCTTTGCACCTGACGATGAACTGCCTGAAGAAGTTAAGAAGAAAAATCCGCAGTTGGTGTCCAATTATGAAGAAGCAAAAGCGACTGCAGAAAAAATCGGTACCAAAATGAAAATCGTACCCGTAAAAACAGTGGATGATGCGCTGCGCTATTTAGAACAGTTAGAAGAAAAGTAAAAGGACGTTAGAGAAAAATCGGCGGCGTCCTATAATCCTTTCCGAGCGTAAGGGCAGGTGATTGGATGCCGGACATGTAAATATCCGTACTTTTTACATCCATCAGCAAAGCAGGGTCGGACAGCGAAGCCACTCTGCTGACAAGGGGTAATGGCAGTTGTTTCTTTATGGAACGTAAATAGCTTCGTCCCGACACTGTCATGCCGAGCAATCGGATATAAGAGGGATCTGTGATTTGCTCGCGTGTAGCTTTCCGATAACCTGTTAAAATATGAACGAGCATTCGTTGGATACTCGTCCACGTGTAACGTTTGGATTTGACAGCTTGCATAAACCCTTGAAAAGTGGTCTGTTCTTTTGCTGCGCGAAAAAAAGAAAATTCAATGCCCTCTCTAATGTCAGCGATTTCTATAAGCCGTTGTGGCTCCTCGCGAAGAATGCTATAACGGAGAAGGGGATAAAGCGCATCCCAACTATGAAAACCATACAGATCTTCCCAGTTTTTCAATAAACGATAGCTTGTTGACGGCATAAAAGGTTGCACGTCTTCAGCCGATTCGTTTGTGAAAATGGACTTCCGGATGCTTGTCGCACTCGCTATGGAGTCGGCAGGCAAAGCGGGATCATGGTAATGCGTTCCTTTTCGTTCGATTGTCAGCGGGATCATGGAAGAGTGGATGTCATTTGCTGCTTGCATATAATGAAATCCTAAAATGTTATTTGGTTCGGATAAATCGGCTAAGTCGATCGATGTATCATGGGATATGGCTTCATAGCCTTTTCGCAATGCGTTCGGATAGCTTATCCCCTCTCTCATCGCTTCTTTTATCACATTTTCGTAAAGTTGCTGATGTGTAGAAATTAATGTGAGACTGTTCGTAAAAGGTGCAATGGATCCTTCCTCGCTGCCAAAACAAAAATAACTGCAATACAGCGCGTCAAGAAGTTGGATGGCACCTTTGGCGAACTGAGGAGCATGAGCAGTAGCAAATGCATACGGCAGTTCGATGACGAGGTCGGCTCCGCCGGCAAGTGCCATTTTTGTCCGTGTCCATTTGTCCACTATGGCAGGTTCTCCGCGTTGCAGGAAGTTTCCGCTCATGACGGCAATAATGGTGTCGGCGTCTGTTTGTCTTTTTGCCTCTTGTAAATGGAAAAGATGGCCATTATGAAATGGATTATATTCGACTACAATTCCAGTAGCTATCAATGGAATCATCCTTTCTGCTTGTGTATAGTGAATTATAACGTTAAGCTTGATGAAGTGACAAGAAAATATCTTGACATCCATTATTTAAAATACTATAATCAACATTGTTGTCTTGAGGTGATAGACATGAAATGGTCCATTCATCAATTACGGAAACATAGGCAAGGCCCGCTACTGCTTGACGAAGCAGTAAATTTAGATTCCGTCAAAAAGCGGAATGAAGAAATTAGGGCAATTCAGCCTGTTCGAGTAAGCGGAACATGTTCAATTGGTGAGAAAAAGTTAACATGCCAGCTCCGGCTAGAAGGTTCGATGATTTTGCCTTGTGCACGTACGTGGGAAGATGTCGATTATCCTTTCTCCATTGAATCGATAGAACAATTCAGTTGGGATCAGGAAACGCTTTTGACAGATGATGAAATTCATCCTGTTGAAGGAGAAATAATCGATTTTACGCCTGTATTGGAAGAACTCATTTTGCTTGAAATCCCGTTACAAGTATTCTGCAAATCAGCAGAAGATATGCAGCAGGCAGAAGGCAAAGGATGGTCCTATACAACCGATGAAGAATTGGAAGCGAAACGGCAAGAAGAAGCAGAAGAAAAAGTAGATCCTCGTTTAGCGGGATTGGCTAATTTTTTTGAAACCGATAAAGAGTAAACCCTTATAAGGAGGTGCCCCCCAATGGCAGTACCAAAAAGAAGAACTTCTAAAACGAAGAAAAATATGCGTCGAACTCATTTCAAAATTGAAGCGCCAGGTATGACTACTTGCGAAAACTGTGGCGAAATGAAATTGGCACACCACGTTTGCAAATCATGCGGACACTACAAAGGAAAAGACGTTGTAGGCGAATAATTTAGATTCTACACAGCGAATAGAAGACTGCCCTGAGACCATGGCTCAGAGCAGTCTTTTTTGTTTTTCTTAAAAATGGTATGCTAAGTGGAAAAGGGGGAATTGTTTTGTCTTTTTCATTTGTAATCGAACCAACCATAAATGGGGAGTCCATTGCGTATTTTCGTATCATGAGACCTGAAATGAGAAATGCGGTTAACTATGACGTTATGTCAGGTTTGGAAGAATTCTTGGATCGGATTGAGGACGACCCGGAAATTTCATTTGCAGTCATTTCTGGTGAAGGCAATTTGGCGTTTTGTTCGGGGGGCGACCTAAGTGATTTTCATGGCTTCCAAACAGCGGAGGATGCTTGGCCGATGTTAAGCAGAGGAGCTAAAATTCTCTATCGTATTGCGACATTGCCGATGCCGACGATTGCCTTAATAAATGGAGCAGCAGTTGGCGGTGGCTGTGAGCTTGCCACGGCTTGCGATTATCGTCTGGTTGCCTCCCATGCGAAGGCAGGTTTCATTCAAGGTACTTTGGCAATTACTTCGGGCTGGGGCGGAGCTACATTATTGTTCGAGAAGAATAGCCCTCATGATCAACTTCTTCAGTTGACAAGCAGAGCGAGTGTTCATTCGGCAGATAAGTTGAAAGAACTCGGATGGGCTACGGAGGTCTATAATGGAGATGCTGATGCGGCTTTGGATCAATTTTTAGCACCTATGCTAAAAGTGCATCGCAATGTACATCGTGCATATAAATCTATCGCGACAAGAAAATGGCAGGCGAATAATTTGAGAGAAGCGATGCAAGAAGAAGCGCGTGTCTGTTCTGTGCTTTGGGAAAGTGACGCGCATCATGAGGCAGTTCAAAGGTTCTTGACTAAAAATAAGTAAAGTTTGACAACCGAAAAACATACACTGTTGGGGCACTATCTATTTACTTGTAAACGATTTCATAAATAAGTTACACTAAATGGAATAAGCCTTATGCAACAACCATCTCGACAAATAGAATACGAGGAGTGATTGTATGCAAGAAGTGAAAGCTGCTATGGCAGGCACGATTTTTTCGATTGAGATAAAAGTGGGAGATGTTGTAACGAGAGGACAAGTCGTTTTGATCATGGAATCTATGAAAATGGAAATCCCTTTGGAAGCGGAAGTTGACGGCACCGTTACCGCAATTAACGGGAATGAAGGCGATTTTGTAAACGAAGATGATGTGTTGGTGACAATCCAATCTTGACGGAAGGTGGGGAGTTTATTGACAAACAATTCGACAGAGACAGCTTATAATGCAAAATTGAAGGAAACGGCCAACCGAGTCTTTACTGGCGGAGCCGAAAAATATCACAATAAACTTGAATCGCAAGGAAAATTATTTGTCAGAGACCGCCTTCGCTTGCTGTTTGATGAGGGGAAATATGCGGAAGATGGCAAGTTTGCCAATTGTGAAGCGGTCGATCTTCCAGCAGACGGAGTCGTGACGGCGACAGGTAAGATAAATGGACAGACAGTCTGTGTCATGGCCAATGACGCCACTGTAAAAGCAGGTTCGTGGGGAGCACGGACGGTTGAAAAAATCATACGCATTCAGGAAACTGCTGAGAAACTACGGGTTCCGCTGCTGTATTTAGTGGATTCTGCCGGCGCCAGGATTACAGACCAGTTGGATATGTTTCCGAACCGCCGAGGGGCAGGACGGATCTTTCACAATCAAGTTCGCCTATCGGGTATGATTCCGCAAGTGTGTATTTTATTTGGACCATCGGCTGCTGGCGGTGCGTATATTCCCGCATTCTGTGATATTGTCATCATGGTTGAGGGAAATGCGTCGATGTATTTAGGGTCGCCTCGGATGGCAGAAAAGGTCATCGGAGAAAAAGTGTCGCTTGAAGAGATGGGCGGCGCGCACATGCACTGTTCAGTCAGTGGATGCGGGGATGTCTTGGTTGAAAGTGAAGAACAAGCGATCGTTGAAGCCCGGAGATATCTATCCTACTTCCCTGCACATTACGAAGCCCCTGCCAGGGCAGCGAAGCCTGGAGAAATAAAGGAAGGACGTTCACTGGAAGAAATTATCCCTGAAAATCAAAACGCACCGTTCGATATGTATGAAGCGATCGATCGATTGGTTGATGAAAATAGCTTGTTTGAAATTAAAGAGCTGTTTGCCGCGGAAGTGATTACGACACTCGCCCGGCTTGACGGTCGTCCGGTCGGAATTATCGCGAATCAGCCAAAAGTAAAAGGCGGCGTATTGTTTGTTGATTCGGCAGATAAAGTGACCAAGTTCATCACGCTTTGCGATGCATTCTCCATTCCGCTGCTTTTCTTAGCGGATGTCCCTGGCTTTATGATCGGAACGAAAGTCGAGCGGCAAGGAATTATTCGCCACGGTGCCAAGCTCATCATGGCGATGAGCTCCGCAACCGTTCCCAAAATTTCTGTGATAGTACGTAAAGCGTACGGAGCAGGCTTATACGCGATGGCAGGTCCTGCCTTTGAGCCGGATGTCTGTATCGCGCTGCCGACTGCCCAAATAGCTGTCATGGGCCCAGAGGCGGCTGTCAACGCGGTGTATTCCAATAAAATCGAAGCGATCACCGACCCGAAAGAAAAAATTGCATTCATTAAAGAAAAGCAGCAGGAATATAAACAGGAAATCAATATTTATAAAATGGCTTCTGAAATGATCATCGATGAAATCGTTGCGCCACATGAACTTCGAGAAGTACTAGCGGATAGGTTTGCATATTATGAAACGAAAGAAATCGCTCGTCCCCCGAGAAAACATCCCGTTTATCCTGTATAATAGAGTCAATCGAGAGAGGCGCCTTTGATGGGTCTCTCTTTTCAAGGAGGAAAAATATGCGGTTTGTAGTAGTAGGTGCAGGCTCCATAGGGTTATTGATCGGCTCTTATTTGGCGCAAAATAAAGCAGACGTGACATTTTGGGTGCGGCGGGAAACGCAGGCAACCCAGCTGAAGCAAGGCTTGATTCGATTGGATGGTTCTAAAGCGCGCACCCGTTTTGAAGTGGCTGCCGTGACCAATATGGAAGATCTTCCGCTAGACGCCTTATGGATTATTGCAGTGAAATATGATGCATTGCAAGAGGTATTGCCGGCTATCAGCAGCCTGCCGCGACAGCCGAATTTGCTATTTATCCAAAATGGTATTGGTCATTTGTCGCTCGTCGATCAATTTGAACTTGGCCATGTTTCCTTCGCCACAGTAGAACACGGGGCAGGAAGAGTGGACGATCGAACGGTTCTTCATAATGGGATCGGTCCGATCACGATCGCCGTGGATGAAAAAAATGAACAGACAATCAAGTGGCTGGAAAAAATTGATCCACAGTGTTTTCCTATACAAATACAAGAAAATGCCGAGAAATTGCTGCTCAGAAAAGTGTTGATCAACTGTGCGATTAATCCGCTGACTGCGATCTTGCAAGTGAGGAATGGACAGTTGACGGAAAACTTTCATTTCTATCAGCTTTTTCGTCAGCTGTGCGAGGAATTACTCACCAATTTTCCGGAGATGGAAGATATGTTGACATTTGAGGACATCGCATTGGTCTGTCAAAGGACAGCCAATAATCAATCCTCTATGCTAGTGGATCGAATAAAAGGAAATGCGATGGAGATTGAAACGATTGTTACAGCAGTTTTACATAAAATTGAACAAAGGAAAGGGCACGCCCCAATCTTGAAAAATCTTGAAATGATGCTGCTCGGTATTAATGGGAGTGAAGAAAGCTAATGCTGCAAAACATACTTGGCGGACTTTTGTTATTTCCGTTTCTCATATTAATCGTCTGTTTGATACTTTCAAAAAAAATAGGCGTATCGCCGTCGAGACGATTCGGTTTTGCTGTTGATTGGACTACACCATTTTTAGGCGTTTCAGTGACAGTGCTCATACATACGATTTGGGACCAGTGGCTTGGGTTCTATGTAGCAGGAACCGTCTGTATTTTGGCTATTTTATTTTCTATTGTTGAGCGTTTACAGATGAAAGAATTTCGGACGTTTCTTGTACTCCGCAAGACATGGCGAGTCTACTTTCTGCTTTTGACATGTGCATATATTCTCTTGCTCGGGATAGGGATTGCATTGCAAATCATACAATATGCCAATTGATCAACATCTCTTCAGGCGTATCTATTCAACCTGTCTGAGTGAGATGATATACTTGCGTTAGTATTTGACATAAAGGAGTTTATGAGATGGAACTGGACACAATGGAATTGCCAAGAAAAAACAAATTAATGGAAGCTTATCAACATGATCCTCAATTTTCTCATAGATTTTTCGATTATGAACTGTCGGCTGCTGGATATGAAGCCAGAGCACAGGAGCTGATGCAACGTTCTTTCCAAAGGGCCGAGCTTGCAGCTGTGATCGAACAATATATGCAGCCGCACGGAATTTCCCCGCTAGCAGCGCAGTATATTAAAGAGCTTTCTTCAGACGCATTCGTAGTGATCGGCGGTCAGCAGGCAGGGATTTTAACAGGACCTTTATATTCTGTACATAAAGCGGTTTCGGTCATTTTAATGGCTCGTCAGCAAAGAGAACTTCTTCAGAAACCTGTTGTGCCCGTTTTTTGGATTGCAGGAGAAGATCATGATATTAATGAAATCAATCATACATATACCGCGAACCTAGGGAAGGCGGTGAAGCGGCAATTCAAACAGCCGACCGTGCTGAAAACCATGGCTTCAGATACCGTGTATGACCAGAAAGAACTGACTGCGTTTATCAAAAAAATCTTCAAAAGCTATGGAGAAACAGCTTACACGCATGATTTATTGGAGAACGTACTGCGAACTGTGGAGGAACAGCAGACGTATACCGGATTCTTTACTTCGCTAATGAACGAGTTGTTCACTCAGCATGGTTTGTTATTTCTTGATGCTGCCTACAAACCGCTTCGTCAGTTGGAGTCAAAGTACTTCTCGCAAATGATTGAGAATGCGGATAAAATGGCTTCAACCATTTATTCGGCAGAGCAGGACCTGCATGCCATGGGTCATAAAAAGCCGATCGAATCCGAAGCGCAGGATGCGAACCTATTTTACGTGCATGAAACAGGCCGTGTGCTGCTGAAAAGAAAAGCGGGGAAATTCGTTAATGAGCAGACGGGTCTGTCTTTTTCAGAGGAAGAGATGCATGAAATCGCAGCCGAGCAACCTTGGTTGTTAAGCAATAATGTGGCAACACGGCCACTCATGCAGGATCTCGTGTTTCCGGTTCTGGCTTTTGTCGGAGGGCCGGGGGAAATTGCGTACTGGTCATTATTGCGTGAGGCTTTCCATACGCTGGGGATCCGTATGCCCGTTATCGTCCCAAGATTATCCATCACATTAATTACGAGAAAAACGCAAGAAGCTTTGAAACAGACAGGTTTAACAATCAATGAAGTACTTGATGGTCAACTTCCTTGGCGCCAAGAACAATGGATGAATGAGCAGCGGGATGAGCAGTTCGACTCACTTCTTGAGGAGTCAAAGAAACTGCTCGAATTGCAGTATGAGAAGATGCAATCCCATTTATTGAAAACGGATCCAGGGCTGCTGCCTGTAGTGAAGAAAAATCTCCAGTTCCATCAGAGTCAATTTGATTACCTTCAAAAGACTAAAGAGCAGTCCATCTTACGGAAACATCATGTGCAATATGAGCGCTACCAGACGCTTAGTGAACAGCTCTTCCCGGAAGGTTCTTTGCAGGAACGCTTGTATTCACCTTACTTTTTCATCAATCAATATGGGGAAGGATTCATCGATCAATTACTGAAACAGCCTTATCAATTCGATGGTTCTCACCAATTGGTTTATCTCTGATCTACTAATAGCGTGCCTATATATTTAAATGCCCAGCTAACTCTCCAAGGATTAGCTGGGCTTCTTAATCATGCCTGTTTGTTAGTGAATTCATAAAACATCCTTTGAAGTTATTATTAGCAACTCTAATCGACTGATTTTTCACTCAAAATTTGTTAGAATATAAATAATAACTAGAAAGGAAGGGATTAGAGATGACACATCAAGACAGAACTAAGATCAAAATAGACAAGGATAAAGAGATGCGGACAAAGGAAATAGCAAAAATGATCAGCGAAGGTGGTTTAGGAGCTGAAAAATATTATGATATTAAGATAAAATCTTCAGCAACAGAGAAAGAAAGAGAGGCGAGTGAAAAACCGGAAAAAAGTAAAGAAGACCACTAGAAGTTTGCTCATTTTTAGGTTTTTTTAAAAAAAACATGCATCATTATCACCTTAAAAGCAAAGTGATTATTTCGACAAACAGAGGTTGGGACAAAAGGGTTCCAAACGATTAAAAAACCGAACGATTACAAAACATTCGATCATAGTTTTGTAATCGTTCGGTTTTTTCTAATGCAAAAGTATTGCAGACTTGGAGCCGCGTATGGAATTTCCGCTGCGGGAAAATCCTAACCGCACGCTAAGTAACCCGAACTTTATTGTGTTTTTTGCGATCGTTCGTCTTTCATTATGAACAAATTAGTTTTAACTTAGCCCTGTTTGTTTATCTAAATGCTACATAATACGGATATAAAACTACAACCCGCACAAACTGTAGTGCACGGCATAAACCTGTCTATCCAATTGAATGGTTGGCTGATTGCAAGATATCTGCACATCCATCCATCTACCTTCCTCAAAGTTACACTTCATCCTTTCCCATAGCACATTTCATGACCCTATCTGTAAGTTAATTCAGCACATATCATATACCTCAATAAGAAAATATGGTCTTCCAAAATTCGTTAAGGTTCCCCCTTCGACGGAGAGATCGACAGTGACTGACAAGTTATAGGTCAAAGGTCACTTTAGGAGCTTCAGACTTTTAGGAGAGCTTTTTACCGGAGCTTGAAAAATTTTGAATGGATGTACGCTGAACTGAAATTGATTAATAAACTCGCAGAACATGCGGAAAAACATGAATACATAGCGAGAAAACGCGCAAACCAATAACTAAAGAAGTACTATTGACACATTTTATTAATTATGCAAAGAAAAATAGCCAAGTGGGTGGAGGAAAGTGGGGGGATGTGGTACATTATTTCATATAGTGGGGTGAAGGGTATGTTCATGGGGGAATATCAACATACGATTGATATGAAAGGCCGTTTAATCGTTCCTTCCAAATTTCGGGAACAGTTAGCAGAAGGCTTTATTTTGACCCGCGGACTAGACAATTGTCTATTCGGATACCCACTGGATGAATGGCAACGACTCGAAGAGAAGTTGAAAGCGTTGCCGGTTACGAAAAAAGATGCCCGAGCATTCACTCGTTTTTTCTTCTCAGGGGCCGCTGAAGTAGGGCTTGATAAGCAAGGCAGAGTAAATATTCCTGCCAACTTGCTGGAGTTTGCTAAGATTGAAAAGGATTGTATGGTCATCGGCGTATCAAGCCGAATCGAGATTTGGTCTACAGAACTTTGGGAAGCGTACTACGAGGAATCAGAGGAATCATTTAACGACATTGCAGAAAACCTTATTGATTTTGATTTTTGAAAGCAGGCGTTGTAATTATGTTTAACCATACAACAGTTTTATTGCATGAAGCCGTCGAAGGCTTAAATGTAAAAGAAGACGGTATCTATGTGGATTGTACCCTTGGCGGTGCAGGACATAGTGAAGAAATTGTTAAGCTTCTTTCTCCGAAAGGTCAGCTTATCTGTTTTGACCAAGATATGACAGCTATTGAAGCAGCAAAGAAAAAATTAGAAAAATATGCAGCGCAAGTGCAATTTGTTCATGCAAACTTTAAAGAACTTAAAAAAGAACTAGAAAATCTAGGTATTACTGAAGTGGACGGCATTTTGTATGATCTCGGCGTTTCATCACCACAGCTGGACACGCCCGAAAGAGGTTTTAGTTATCATCATGATGCACCTCTCGATATGAGAATGGACACCTCAGCCCCCTTAACGGCATATGAAGTGGTGAATGAATGGCCGTATGAAGATTTGGTGAGAATCTTTTTCCGCTATGGCGAAGAGAAGTTTTCGAAGCAAATTGCCCGAAAAATTGAGGAAGCACGAAAAAATGAACCAATCCGCACAACAGGGGAATTGGCGGAGCTTATCAAAACAGGTATTCCAGCCGCAGCCAGAAGGACAGGCGGACATCCGGCTAAACGAGTCTTCCAAGCGATACGTATTGCAGTGAATGATGAGTTGGGAGCGGCAGAACAGTCGCTGACAGACGCATTAACCGTACTGAGGGGAAAAGGCCGGATAAGTGTCATTACATTTCATTCGTTAGAAGACCGTTTATGTAAAAATATCTTTAAGGAAGCAGCGTCTATGCCAGACCTGCCGCCTAATTTACCTGTAATACCAGAGGGAATGGACCCGGATTTTAAGCTGATTACTAGAAAGCCCATCGTTCCTACAGATGAAGAAATCGAACGTAATAAAAGGGCTAGATCAGCAAAATTACGGATTGCAGAGAAAAAGTAGAAAAGGGGAAATCGAGAAATGGGACTAGAACAACGGAAACTATACACTCCACATACGCCGGAAGTCGAACAGCATACACCGAAAGAACAACAGCATGTTGTCCGCCGTGTCAAAAGACGTTTTTCTAAAGGCGAAAATATATTGTTCGCTTTATCTGCAGCATTTACGATCTTTCTTTCTTCGATGCTCCTACAAACGCATTCCGATTTAAATGCTGTGAATAAAGAAGTACAATTGCTGAATTCAGAAATTGATGAAACTACAAAACAGAATACCGAATTGTCCATCCAAGTGAGCGATAAGTCTACGTATGAGCGCATTTGGAAAAAAGCACAAGAAAATGGCTTGAACCTCAACAAGAACAATGTAAAGGTCGTGCCGGGACGATGAAGAAGTTTCGTTTTCAATGGGGAGCCTTTCTAATGTTTGTAGTATTCGGAGGGCTCTTTTTCATATTATTCGGCAGAATTCTTTTTATTCAGCTGACTGGCCAAGTAGACGGCAAAGAACTAGCCAAAATCGCGGCGAACCAATATGAAAAGCATAGTGTTTTGCAGGCGAATAGGGGGTCTATCGTAGACCGAAATGATGACCCGATTGCATCCGATACACTCAGCTACCATGTAGTGGCAGTATTAAGTGAAGCTGCGAGTAAAAATAGTAAAAGAAATTATCATGTGGTTGATTATGAAGAAACCGCAAAAGTGTTAGCGAAGTATATACCCCTTGAAGAGCAGGAAATCTTGGCGAAAATGAAAAATGCTAAAGAGGGTACTTGGCAAATTGAATTTGGTCGAGCCGGTAGGGATTTAAAACGTGAAACAGTTCTCAAGATGGATGAGGAGCTTGAACGCAAAGGCTTGACGGGAATTTTGTTTGTGGAAGGCAAGAAACGATTTTATCCGAATGGCCGTTTTGCTTCTTATCTAGTAGGCTTTGCTCAAAAAGAAGAAACCGAAGATAAGAAAGCTATAACCGTCGGCAAGATGGGGTTGGAAAAGACGTATGATAAGCAATTGGCCGGAAAAGATGGAAAGGTAAATTACCAGTCTGATAGCTGGGGATATATCTTGCCATCGACCGATAAAAAAGTGGTGCCACCTAAAGACGGCCATACAATCAAGCTAACAATCGATAAAACGATTGAAAACTTTGTAGAAGAAGCGATGGACCAAGTTGAAAAAGAATATGCACCCCAGAAAATGTTGGTGGTCGTATCCGATCCGAAAACAGGTGAAATTCTAGCGATGAGCCAACGACCGACATTTAACCCGATGACGAGGGAAGGATTGACGGAAAACTGGCTGAACGATGCAGTAGAACAGACAATCGAACCTGGTTCTCCGATGAAGATGTTCACATTGGCTGCTGCGGTCGAAGAGAATAAATGGGATCCAAATGCATACTTCAAATCGGGATCCTACAAAATTTATGACCGAATCATTCGTGACGTCAACGGCACAGGTTGGGGGACGATCACTTTCCTCGAAGGACTTCAGCGATCTTCCAACGTAGGAATGGCCTATTTGCTTGAGAGAATAGGCGATCGAAAATTCATTGAATACATTCATGACTTCGGCTTTGGAAAACGTGTCGGAATTGATTTGCCGAACGAAGCAAAAGGTGTTGTGCTCGATAATTATCCGGCAGAACGCTTGACCACATCATACGGTCAAGGTTCTACTGTTACGCCGTTGCAAATGATTCAGGCAGCTTCTGCTATTGCTAATAACGGCGTCATGATGAAACCATATGTCATTGATAAAATTATCGACCCGAATACGAACAAAGTTTTAGAGGATCATAAACCTGAACAAAGCGGCTCTCCAATATCTGCTGAAACAGCGAAAAAAGTGCGGGAAATATTGGCTACTACAGTAACTTCAGATAAAGGGACCGCACAAAAATACAATCTGCCCAATTATGCAGTAGGCGGGAAAACAGGGACAGCTGAAATTCCTAGAAAGAAAGGTCCGGGATATATGTCCGGCTTTGGCAACTATCTGTATTCATTCCTTGGAATGGCACCAATAGATGATCCGCAACTATTGATTTATGTGACAGTACAACAGCCAAAATTAAAGGCTGGAGAATTTGGTTCCGATCCTGTATCGAAAGTGTTCAACCCGATTATGGAAAATAGTTTAAAGTATTTAAACATCGCTCCGGAAAATGAAGCGGAAATACCAGTCAAGAAAGTCGGTAATTATGTGGGGAAAGATGCCAAGACAGTTGCAGGACTTGCGCAGCAGGAAGGCTTTAAGCCGATCACTATAGGTGAAGGCGGAAAAGTGACAGAACAAATCCCAGCGGCGGGAACGAAATTGACGGAGAACTCAGTTGTTCTCTTGAAAACTTCTGGAAAAACAACTCTCCCAGATTTCCAAGGCTGGTCTAAAAAAACAGTGCTGTCGTTCAAACATCTTTCCAATCTGGATATACGGATAAACGGTGAAGGGTATGTAGTTGGTCAAAGTGTAACCAAGGGGACGAAAGTAAGCGCCGATGACCCAATTGTCATTGAGTTGCGTACACCTGAAGAACAATATAACGATAAGAAGTCTAAAGAGCAAGAAGAAGAGGAAGTAATCATGGGCGGCTAATGAATAGGGCGCATTCCAGTGACATACCTTAGTAGAAAAACAAAAGGTAGTGAGTCATTGCGGTCTTTCATTGATATGCAGTCGAAGAAACGTTTACGAGCAGCCTTTATCATTTTCTTTATCAGTATGCTGCTAGTTGTGGGCAAATTATTTCACGTGCAAATCATTAAGCACGAATGGTTAAAAGAACGAGCAAAAGAAAACTGGGATCGGGAAATTCCTTTTGGCGCCATGCGAGGTGACATTATGGATCGCAATGGCGACCTGTTGGTGGGTAATAAATTAGCGCCTACCCTATATTTTATGCCCTCTCAAAATCCAGATATCTCCAGTTCGATACCTGATATCGCCAAAATTCTTGATTTACCTCCAGAAGTATTGGAAGAGAAAATGAAGAAAAAGGAATACATGGTAAAACTGGCACCAGAGGCAAAGAACATATCGAAACAACAAGCAGATGAAATAACGAAACTTCAAGTACAAGGCTTGTATGTAGGTGTGGATTTTGTTCGTCATTACCCATATGACGACTTGCTGGCTAGGTTAATTGGATTTACTGGGTATGACAGTAAAGGATTGGCAGGAATTGAGTATGCGTATGATGAGATTCTGAGCGGTGTTGGTGATAAAATTAGACTGTTTACAGATGCGAAAGGAATTCCGTTGCCACATGTCGAAGATGGTTTTGAACATGGGAAAGAAGGATCATCTCTAGAACTGACCATTGATTTGAAAATGCAACAAATCGTGGAGCGTGAACTGATCCAAGCGATGGAGAAGTATGAAGCTACGCAAGCGTTGGCGATTATCATGAATCCTAAGACAGGGGAATTGCTATCTCTCGCATCCGTCCCTGGCTACGACCCCAAAAATTATCAATCGACGGATTCGACAATCTATAATCGCAATTTACCGGTTTGGATGACATATGAACCTGGCTCTACCTTTAAAATCGTCACTTTAGCCGCCAGTCTTGAAGAAAAAGTCATTGATTTGGAAAATGAAAGTTTTTATGATCCAGGCTACACGATGGTCGCGAATGCTCGCTTACGTTGCTGGAAGCGAGAAGGACATAAAGACCAAACGTTTCTTGAAGTCGTGGAAAACTCGTGTAACCCAGGTTTCATCACGATGGGGCAGCGCTTAGGAAGTGAAAAGCTGGATCGATATATCCGGTCATTCGGATTTGGTGAAACGACGGATTCTGGAATCGCAGGTGAGGCGAAAGGGATATTGTTCTCCAAAGAAAAATTTGGTCCTGTTGAACAAGCAACAACATCTTTCGGACAAGGAATTTCCGTTACACCGATACAGCAGGTTCAAGCAGTAGCCGCTGCTATTAACGGAGGAAATCTTTTCAAACCATATATCGTGAAAGAAATAAAAGATTCCGAAGGGAAGACATTGAAAAAGTTCGAACCAGAACTGAAAAGAAAAGTAATCAGTGAAGAGACTTCTGCGCAGGTCCGACATGCACTCGAATCTGTCGTTGCTAATGGTTCCGGACGCAATGCATTTGCGGATGGTTTACGAATTGGTGGCAAAACCGGAACGGCTCAAAAAGTAGTTGATGGTCGATATAAAGATGGTGATTATATTGTTTCATTCATTGGTTTCGCGCCGGCGGATGACCCTGAACTACTCGTATACGTAGCAGTGGATAGCCCGAAAAACTCGGTTCAATTCGGTGGTGTTATTGCCGCACCTATTGTCGGGCGGATCATAGAAGAAGTGGCACCGATTGCGAAGATCGAAAGAAGGAAAGACCAGCTCGAAAAAGAGTACAGATGGGGGGATGCTGTTACGTTTCGCGCGCCTGATCTACTGGGCATGAGTGAAAAAGAATTGCTTGCCCAACAGTACACGTTCAAAATGGAATGGCACGGCAAAGGCAAAAAAGTCATTCGTCAATTGCCGGCTCCGAATACATTAATGACCGTGGAGGATACGATTCATCTGTACACAGAATAACAAAAACAGCAGAACCAATATGTATCTGCTGTAAATTAGAAGGAGAACCTATCATGACACTCGGTACGACAGTCACGACAATTGCTGTAGCATTCTTTGTTTCAGCAATTGTCGGGGTGATCATCATCCCATTACTCAGAAGGCTGAAATTTGGCCAAAGCATTAGGGAGGAAGGTCCACAGGCGCATATGAAAAAAGCCGGTACCCCTACAATGGGGGGACTTATCTTCCTAATTTCCATTACAATTTCAACACTTGCTCTATCTTACATAAATGATTCGCTGACAACTCATACAATTGTATTGCTAATTGTGCTGCTCGGTTTTGGGTTCATTGGCTTTTTGGATGACTTCATTATCATCATAGCGAAAAGAAACTTAGGATTGACATCGCTGCAGAAGTTAATAGGACAGATCGTAATTGCGATCGTCGCTTTTTTCTTGTTGAAGTTAGGGCCATTCGAAACAACAGTCACCATACCGTTCACTACGATCGGGTTGGATCTAGGCGTATTTTATGTGGCGTTTCTTATTTTTTGGCTAGTCGGCTTTTCCAATGCCGTCAATTTGACAGATGGACTGGATGGTCTCGTTGGCGGAACATCGACGATTGCATTTGCAACGTTTGGTGTGTTTGCTTTAGTTTACGAGCAAAATGACATTGCATTGTTTGCGTTTGTTGTGGCGGGTGCGATGCTAGGATTTTTATTGTTTAATATTAAGCCGGCTAAAGTGTTCATGGGAGACACAGGTTCATTGGCGCTTGGCGGGGTTCTTGCCATGATGTCCGTGCTGATCAAACAAGAATTACTATTGCTCGTGATCGGTATAGTTTTCGTTGTTGAAACCTTGTCTGTCATCATTCAAGTTATTAGTTTTAAGTTGACAGGAAAGCGTGTTTTTAAAATGAGTCCGATTCATCACCATTTTGAATTATCAGGATGGTCTGAATGGAAAGTCGTCGTTGTATTTTGGGGAGTGGCATTATTGGCTGCTCTCGTACCGGTCTTTTTGGAGGTCATGTAGATGAAAAATATAGAGCAATTCATAGGGAAAAGAGTGTTGGTTGTTGGTTTGGCTAAAAGCGGTCTTGCAACTGCAGGTTTACTGCGGCGTCTTGGAGCGGAGGTAGTGGTCAATGACGCCAAGCCGCTTGAGGGGAATGAGGAAGCCGCTGAACTTCAAGCGCAAGGTGTTGAAGTGATTGGCGGCGGTCATCCGAGTGATTTATTGGAACGGGGTTTTGACTTTATCGTGAAAAGTCCGGGGATTCCGTATAGTAATCCATTGATTGCGAAAGCAGTTGCTGCAAATAGTACGATTTGGACCGAAATCGAATTGGCTGGAATAATTAGTGAGGCACCAATCATTGCGATTACCGGTTCAAACGGTAAAACGACAACGACGACTCTGCTTTACCACATGCTGAATATCGGGAAGAAAAAACCGCTTATCGCCGGTAACATTGGAACGGTTGCTTGTACGGTAGCGGAAGAAGCAAAGTCGGATGAAGTTATGGTATTAGAAGCATCTTCATTTCAATTAGCAGGCACTGAAAATTTCAAGCCTAAAATCGCCATTTTTACTAATTTGTACGAAGCTCATTTAGATTATCACGGTTCGATCGACGAATATTTGGAAGCCAAGTTACAGGTTGCTCGAAATCAAACAATGGATGATTTCCTGATTTACAATGATGATCAAGAGGTTGTGAGCCGATCCGTTGAATCTTTGTCTTCTCAAAAAGTTCCATTTTCTGTGGAAGGGAAAAAAACTACCGGTATTTCAGCCGATGAAGAATGGATTTATTGGTTGGGAGAGCCATTTATTGAAACAAGAATTATCAAATTGCCAGGACGTCATAACCTGGAAAATATCTTGGCGGCAACTGCGGCTGCAATTCTCTCAGGATGTGAAAAGTCGGCTATTGAAAATGTCTTGAGTTCGTTTACGGGTGTCCGTCACAGGATGCAATATGTCAGGGAGCTGAAAGGCCGCACCATTTATAATGATTCAAAAGCAACGAACACTTTGGCCACGAAAAGCGCTTTATCCTCATTCCGCACACCGATTGTCTTAATAGCGGGGGGCTTGGAGCGAGGACATTCCTTTGAGGAATTGCGTCCCTATATGGCCAATGTGCGTGTTGTAGTTGC
The DNA here is from genome assembly GCF_038615825.1 of Sporosarcina sp. FSL K6-3508. NCBI lineage: Bacteria > Bacillati > Bacillota > Bacilli > Caryophanales > Caryophanaceae > Sporosarcina > Sporosarcina sp. FSL K6-3508. Next base: position 1,144,168 of record NZ_CP152016.1, read on the forward strand.
GATAGGGGAGACTGCTCAGCGTTTTACCGAATTCGCAACGTCGTGCGGTGTCCCCCAAACGTTCATCGCTTCTACTATGCCAGATGCTGTGCAAATTGCTTATGAATCAAGTGCAGAAGATGATGTCATTTTATTATCGCCAAGTTGTGCCAGTTGGGATCAATATCCAAACTTTGAAATCCGAGGAGATCAATTTATTCAAGCGGTAATGAAATTGTAAATGAGTTGTAATAGTAGGAGCGTATAATTGAAAAGCGACTGATTAATTTGCGGAAGGATGCGAACGCTGGAAAGAACATATCGTGCAGTCTTTTTGACATCTGCTTTGTTGCTGTCGGTGATTGGGCTCGTGTTTGTCCAATCGGCGGGTTCTTATTGGGGAGAAGTGCATTATCAGGATTCCTCTCCATTCATCGTCAAGCAAGCGATTTATATGGCTGTTTCTTTAAGTATCGCCTATGCATTATATAGAAGCCCATTGACTTCACATCCAAAATTTTGGACATATTTTTATGTGGGTTCGATCTTGATGTTAGTAGCAGTTTTAATTCCTGGCATTGGAGTTGTGCGAAACGGCTCTCAAAGTTGGATAGCACTCGGACCGATCAGTTTGCAGCCCGCCGAGTTTGTGAAGGTTGCCTTGCTTGGAAAATTGGCCAGCAGTATGAAGCGGAATAAGAAGAAATCTTGGCAATGGCAAGATTTCGCACTCATTTTATTGCCGGCTACTTTAATTATGATGCAACCTGATTTAGGTTCTGCCGTCATAATGATCGTTTCTGCTTTTGTGATTCTTTTCTTAGCGGGCTACCCACTCTCTTTCTTTATTTTTCTTTTTGTTTCGGGAGTGACTGCATTTATCGGGCTGATTTTAGCGGCACCTTACCGATTAGATCGAATAAAATCGTATATCGATCCATGGAATGACCCGTTAGGAACAGGTTTTCAAGGAATTCAATCCTTGTTTGCCATAGCACCAGGCGGATTGTTCGGACATGGACTTGGAAATAGTCGTCAGAAGTTCTTATACTTACCAGAACCTCAAAATGACTTCATCTTTTCGATTATTGCGGAAGAAATCGGTTTTATCGGCGCAGCATCTATCATTTTGCTTTTCATATTATTGTTGGCATCGACATTTGGTATCGCCATTCGGCTGCGTGATTGGAATTCGTTTTTGGTCGTATCCGGTATGGTGTCCATGATTATCTTCCAAACATTTTTAAATATGGGTGTCGTTTCGGGGTTACTGCCCGTTACAGGGGTTACATTACCTTTCATTAGTTATGGCGGTTCATCGCTATTGACAACCTGGCTAGCGGTTGGAACGATCTTACACTTTTCAAAAGGCAAAAGGATGGGCTGAAAGGAGAACAGCGTATGGATAAAGTAATCGATATTGAAGAACGAATCCCATCAATGCGTAAGAAGCGCAGGAGGAAGACGAATAAAAAATTTATTCTACTCGTTTCTTTATTCTTAATTGTTCTCCTTTCATTGCTGTATTTTCAATCTCCATTGAGTGATGTTAAAGATATAACCATCAATGATACGAAGTTATCTGATGGGGCTTTCTACAAAAATCAGAGCGGGTTGTTTACCGGTCAATCATTGTGGGGGTTCCATACAGAGGACATCGAAAAGAGATTATTGAAAATCACAGGTGTAAAAGAAGTCACGGTGTCCAGAAAGTTCCTCAACAACGTCAAGATTACGATTACTGAATGGGAACCGATAGCGTATATAGAAGATAAAGCACAGTATGATTTATTGCTGGTGAATGGGGATCGCATTGAAGCGAATGAGGCAGATTCGCTCTTGCATGCACCTATTCTTTCGGGGTTCACTGAGCCGGATGTGATTGAACAGACGATTCAGCAGCTTCAGAAGATGGACAACTCTGTCTTTGAGTTGATTTCAGAACTTCAATATATTGAGGAAGATAAAATCCGGGTATTCATGAACGATGGATATGAGGTGCACGCGGCGATCATGAGCTTTGCTGAAAAAATGTCCTATTATCCTGAAATTATTGCACAGTTGCCTAAAGAAGAAAAAGGTGTACTGGACATAGAAATCGGTGTGTTCTTTAAAACGTTTACTGACTATTATGCCGAACTGGGACAGGGGGAGGAAGATGGAGAAGAAACCGAAACAATCGAGTAAAAAAAGAGGAAAGCAGTTGCTATACTCTGTCGTCTTCCTTGTGCTCGGCTTCATTCTTGCTTTCTCCTATCGAACGATCGGCAGCAATCATAAAGAGTTGGATGAAGTACAATCCGAACTTTTTTTGCAGGAAGAGCAATATAGAGAAGAGTTAATTGGGCAGCAAGAACGAAATAAAGAATTAACCGACGAATTATTAAGTAAGCAAAAAAAAGTGCATGAATTCGAACAAGATTTTTCCAGCAAGCAGAAAGATCATGCAGTGCTGGTGGATAAAGCGCAAGATTTACGTTTACTATTAGGTGTGATTCCTGCCAAAGGTACAGGCATCAAGGTAACAATGGAAGATTCGGATTATGATCCATCTATACAAAATCCGAACGACTATATTGTCCATGAAAGCCACGTATTACGTGTGGTCAACGAGCTGAAGATAGCGGGTGCTCAAGGCGTGGCAATTAACGGGCAGCGAGTCAATTCCAATTCGTACATAAAATGTACAGGCCCTGTTATTATGATTGATGGCCGGACATTTCCAGCCCCCTTTACAATCGAAGCAATTGGCGACCCGAAAGTGCTGTCTCCTGCTTTGCATTTGAAAGGAGGGGTAATAGACGGACTGCTGAGAGATAATATCGTTGTCACAACAGAGGAAATAAAAGAAATTCAACTACCAGCAATCCGTGATAAAGCCTAATCTTTATGCAGTAGAAGACTCTCACTTCTCTTAGGTTGTGGAATGAATGCGGTTTTATTTCCTGTTCAGAGGGTGTTCAAACGCCAGCTGAACAAAGATCAAGAGGTAGAGGGGGGTTAGAGTGAGTGGGAAAGTAAACTGGAAGTTCACATTAATTTTATGCATTGTCGGCTTCATGCTAGCTTTGCAATACAATTCCATGAACACACCATCTACCCGAGATACAAGAGATATGTGGGCCATCCGTAATGAATTGGCCAAAGAAAAGAAAATTCATTCCGAGTTATTAGGTGAGATACGGGAAGTGGATCAAACGCTTGCTTCCTATACAGAATTAACGAATGAAAAAACAGCTGAAGCTTTGCAGAATACATTGGATAAATTGTACAAACAAGCGGGTTTTATGCCGACCACGGGTCCAGGCTTTGTAATAGAAGTAGCACCATCTCCTGAAAGTATCGCGTTCGGTTATGAAGTGGAGCCTTTATCATCTGAGCTTCTAACCCGGTTTATCAATGTGGTGAATCAATATAAAGGTAATGAATTGGAAATTGATGAGAAACGTTTCACAACACTTAGTTGGATCCGAGATATTAATGGAAAGTTAACCGTTAATGGGGAAAATGTTTCTACACCGCCATTCAAAATCAAAGTCGTATCGCCGACAATTGAGGATAGTAAGAAACTCTACAATCATTTGCTTTCTTCTGCGATACAAGACGAATTTTATTTGGATAACCTTATCCTCACCATCAGTAAGCCGGTAGATCATATAACGTTACAAAGCTGGACGGGTGGTTTCGAAAATCAATTTTTAAAAGAACAAACGAAGGAGGAATGACAATATGTGGCTACCACTGCTTGGGCTGCTCCTTGGCGTTTCACTTGGTTTGCTCTCGGATATTCAAATCCCGCAAGTCTATAATAATTATTTATCCATCGCGATTTTGGCCGCATTTGATACACTGTTTGGCGGAATTCGCGCTCATCTTCAGCAAGTATATGACGACAGAGTATTCGTTTCGGGGTTCTTCTTTAATATTCTCCTTGCAGCAGCTTTGGCATTTATTGGCGTGCATTTAGGCTTAGACCTTTATCTTGCAGCAGTCTTTGCCTTTGGTGTTAGGTTGTTCCAAAACATAGCTGTAATCCGTAGAATTTTGCTGGCAAAGTGGACATCGAGGAAACAAAATTCCAGTACGAATGTCTGACGTAAAACATTTACAGAAGAGGGTGCTGAAAATATTTAGACAAAGTAGTCAAAATACAATAGAATGTAAGTTAATAGTTGCCTTTAGGAGGTGTCAATAATTGAGTCAATCATATAATTATGTATCACTTGATATAGGATCATCCACTATTAAAGTGTTGATCGGAGAAATGGATCATAACTCCCTGCATGTAATCGGTGTGGGAAATGTTCAATCAGCAGGCATTCGAAAAGGTACAATTATTGATATCGATGCAACGGTTCAATCAATTCGAAAAGCAATTGAACAGGCGGAGCGCATGACGGGCTTGAAAATAGAAGACGTTGTTCTCGGAATCCCGGCAAATGGCGTGCAACTTCAAGATGTCAAGGGAGTAGTGGCAGTCAATTCAGAGAACCGTGAAATCACTGATGATGATTTAGAACGCGTCATGAAATCTTCTCAAGTGATGAATGTGCCGCCTGAAAGAGAGATCGTCAATCTTGTCCCTAAACAATTTATTGTAGACGATTATGATGAAATTACTGATCCTCGTGGTATGATGGGGGTTAGATTGGAAATGGACGCAACGTTAATTACGACGTCCAAAACTCTAGTACATAACATTTTACGATGTGTGGAACGGGCGGGATTGCAAATACGTGAGATTTATTTGCAACCTTTAGCAGCAGGTACCTTCGCATTGTCGGAAGACGAAATGAATCATGGAACAGCCTTTATCGATATTGGCGGCGGTTCCACTACGATATCCGTATTTGCAGAAAATCGTTTGGTCAAAACGTCTGTGTTGCCGATCGGCGGAGATCATATTACGAAAGATTTGTCGATTGTTTTAAAGACACCGACTGAACAAGCCAGAATGATTAAGCATCAACACGGACATGCCTTTTATGATGATGCTTCAGATGATGAATTATTTGAAGTGCCGGTAATTGGGGCAGACTCCAAGGATCAGTACAGCCAGCGTTATATTTCTGAAATCATCGGTTCACGTTTAGAAGAATTATTTGATTTGATATTAGAAGATTTATATGAAGCTGGAATACATGACTTGCCTGGCGGAATCGTCATTACCGGCGGCACGGCTAAATTGGATGGTGTTTTACAATTAGCGCGTGAAATTTTCAAGACAAGAGTTCGTCTGTATACGCCAGAATATATAGGTGTAAGAGAACCGATGTATTCCACTGCAGTTGGCTTAATCCGCTATGCATACATGGAAGATGTTTTCTTTGGTCATGAAGAAGGACAGGCTAGTCTGTCTCAAGCGGATGAAGCGGTTTATGAGCCAGCTGAACAAAACACCAAATTGGTCAGACCGAAAAAAGAAAAAGGCGAAGGCTTCATGAAAAAAGCCAAGAAGATGTTTGATAATTTCTTTGAATAAGAAATAGTGTAGACGGGAATTGCAGATAAAGAAGAGGAGGAGTACCAATGCTTGAATTTGAGACGAATGTAGATGCATTAGCAGTAATAAAAGTTATTGGAGTAGGTGGCGGCGGGAACAACGCAGTGAATCGAATGATTGAACACGGGGTGCAAGGCGTTGAATTTATTGCAGTTAACACAGACGCCCAAGCATTGAAACTTTCTTCGGCTGAAGTGAAGTTGCAAATTGGGGAGAAATTGACTAGGGGTCTAGGTGCTGGTGCGAATCCTGAAGTAGGGAAAAAGGCAGCAGAAGAAAGCAAAGAACAAATTGAAGAAGCATTACGCGGAGCAGATATGGTATTTGTTACAGCGGGAATGGGTGGAGGTACGGGTACGGGTGCAGCACCTGTCATCGCTCAAATTGCTAAAGATCTAGGTGCATTGACGGTCGGTGTCGTGACACGTCCATTCACGTTTGAAGGAAGAAAGAGATCGACACAAGCCATCGGTGGAATTACCGGCATGAAGGAAGCTGTCGATACATTAATCGTTATTCCAAATGATAAATTGCTTGAAATCGTCGATAAAAATACACCAATGCTTGAAGCGTTCAGAGAAGCCGACAATGTATTGCGTCAAGGGGTTCAAGGTATTTCCGATCTTATCGCGGTTCCTGGACTTATTAACTTGGACTTTGCAGATGTCAAAACGATCATGTCAAATAAAGGTTCTGCCTTGATGGGGATCGGCATGTCCACTGGAGAAAACAGAGCAGCGGAAGCAGCCAAAAAAGCGATTTCCAGTCCATTGCTTGAAACGTCCATCGATGGTGCAAAAGGCGTCCTGATGAATATTACAGGCGGCTCTAACCTAAGTTTATTTGAAGTACAAGAAGCGGCAGACATCGTAGCGACAGCATCCGATGAAGATGTTAACATGATCTTCGGTTCTGTCATCAACGATAACCTAAAGGACGAAATCATCGTCACAGTCATCGCAACCGGTTTTAACGAAGAACACCTGACAGCACCACGTCCAGGCAGAGGCCCAGGAGTTGGAAGCGGCATTCGTCAACGCGAAAGCAAGCCGGTTCAACAACAGGCACCTACACCAACTAGACGTGAAGAGCCTCGTTACGAGCAACCTGAACCAAGACAGCCACAAACGAACCAACACGAAGAACAACTGGACATCCCAACGTTCTTACGCAACCGTCAACGACGTAAATAATTTATAAACCAAAGCTTTCCACATGAGACTAAGCTCTCTAGTGGGAAGCTTTTTTATTTTGCATGCTCCTGTATCCGATGTATTCAATTTTAGAAGCTTGTTTTGTCCCGTGGCTCGATTTATAGTGGGTTCTGGCAAGAGACGGGGTGTGTACATTGACACCGCTTCGCCGCTGGGAGATTGCCTTCTGCCATGAGCCAACTAGCAAAGAGCGCTAATTGGCTCATGGCAACGGCCGACCCCGCAGTTGCGGCTACGCTAGAGTGCGTAAAGTGCTTGAGTATAGTATTTAAAAAAGTACTATTACGTTGTCTCGTAGCTCGACTTACAGTGGATTCAGGCAAGGATATAGGGTTGTACATTGTCATCGCTTCGCCGCTGGGGGATTGCCTTCTGCCATGAGCCAATTAGCAAAGAGCGCTAGTCGTCTCACGGCAACGGCCGACCCCGCAGTTGCTGCTTCGCTAGTGTGGTTAAAATAATGTGTGGTGTTTAATCTAATAACCACTTTGTTGTTAGTGCTAGCTTGTGCAGAAAATGAGCTTCCTTTTCTTCCATTTGCTAAACGAAGGCGCCTTACAAGCGGTAGGCGTAGCGACGAGACAGACAGGCGGTCTTCCTGACTGGCTCATCGCGGGAGCCATCTGCCAGCGCCGAAGTGTGTTCGATGAAATTACTCTGTTCCTGGTCCTGTCTTGCATTTAACTCCACAAGCAAACTACTCAAACTTTGTCGAAGGCTTTGCCGGAAAGCGTCCGCGTCCTGACATTTTTTTTAGGAGGTCCATGATAATCTATTCCTAAGGAGGCCGGCATATGTATGGGGAACTAATGATAGGAATCAACATGCTCTTTAACTACGCCATCCTGTCATTCACGAATAAAGTAGGAAACCATCAGACGAGCAGAAGGAGGCTATGGAGTGCCTCGTTTATCGGAGCCTTCTTTATTACGTTGTTTCCATACTCCATGCTAGCGATCATTGTAACTTTTTTGGGCATGACATATATCGCCTTTGGACAAACGCTCAGCAGTTGGAAAAGCTCCGTCCTTGCGGTCCTAATCGCTGCATTTTTTGCAGGTGGACTTCTGACACTCGTCTATGCAAATGTCCCAACCATGCAGAACAACAACTTATTGTTAATTGCTATCGGACTAACTTATCTCTCACTTTATATTGTGAAAATCAAATGGCTAGATACACGCAAGAACACAAGCTTAATTCGTTATACACTGGATTCCGTCGTGCAACTATGGGGACAATCTATTCCGTTAAAAGTGTTTATTGACACCGGCAATCATTGTATTGAGCCGATTTCAGGAGCTCCTGTACATTTTATTGGATATCAGGCAGTAAAAGAACAGTTACCTGCCGATTTTGCAGATGCTTTGGAAAAATGGAAACCAGACAATTCGCCTGATCTATCTGGATTTCCTTCTGTGTATCAAAAAGATCTACGACTTATCCGCCTACAAACTGTACAGGGTGCATCTTGGACTGTTGGTATCAAATTCAAAAGCTGGTTGGTGGATGAACAGCCATTGCCTTCAGGATATATTGTCCTAACGAAAGAGCAACGTCAATATCCACAAGGCGCATCAGCAATTTTGCAAGTCAGCGCAATGGAAGTGATGAAAGAAGAAAGGAGAACGGATACATGTTAATTGAAGTGAAAAAATGGGTTTCCTTTATCGCAGGTTTTTTTAGAAAAAAGAATGGAACATTTTATATCGGAGGACATGAATCCCTCCCTAAGCCACTGGACAAAGAACAGGAAGCCAAAACAATTCAAGCATTAATGAATGGCGATCCAGCCGCACGTGATACTTTAATTGAGAAAAATTTAAGGTTAGTTGTGTATATTGCAAGACGTTTTGATAATACCAATACGAATATTGAAGATTTGATCAGCATCGGAACAATTGGCCTTATAAAAGCAATCGAAACTTTTAAAGCTGATAAAAATATTAAGCTCGCTACGTACGCATCACGCTGTATTGAAAATGAAATTTTGATGCATTTACGCAAGACAAGCCGAATGCGTTCAGAGATATCATTCGATGAACCGTTGAATTCAGACGCGGATGGGAATGAATTGCTGCTATCAGATATTCTGGGTACAGATGAAGATATTATTACAGATGATGTTGAAAAAAAGTTGGAACGTCAATATATGATAGATGCTATTCAATGCCTTGATGAGAGAGAGCGATATATTATGGAACAGCGCTTTGGACTGATGGGCACAATGGAAATGACACAGAAGGAAGTTGCGGATTTATTAGGAATCTCACAGTCCTATATTTCAAGATTGGAGAAAAAAATCATTTCCGAGCTTCGTGATCGGCTCAACCAGCCCATTTCTTAATTGGACGTATCGGTAGAAATTGGCGATTCTCTAAACCGCATATTCTAAAGCGTTGAGGACAAACTACTTTGTACACTCACCTATAGAATGCGGAGGAAAAGCCAATGGTACGTACAAGAGTAGAAATTTGTGGAATCAATACGTCCGAGCTGCCATTATTAACAAGCGATGTGATGAAAGAAACATTCATTCGTTTGCAAAGCGGCGACGAATTTGCCAGAGATGAATTGGTGTTTGCGAATTTGCGGCTCGTACTTAGTCTTGTTCAGCGTTTTAACTATCGTGGTGAACAGGCTGACGATTTATTCCAAGTAGGATGTATTGGTTTGTTGAAAGCCATCGACAATTTTGATTTAAAGCACAATGTTCGATTTTCCACTTATGCCGTGCCGATGATCATCGGAGAAATCAAGCGGCACCTAAGGGATCATCATGCTGTTCGTGTATCCAGGTCCTTGCGTGACATCGCTTATAAAGCCATAAAAGCAAAAGAAGAGTATATTAATGAACACCAACATGAACCACGTATTTCAGATTTAGAAAAAATAACGGGCATCCCGGAAGAAGATATTCTTTTCGCACTTGATGCTATTCAAGACCCGATGTCTTTACACGAACCGATGAACAGCGATGGCGGAGATCCAATCTACATGATGGACCAACTGCAAGATCAACGTGTCTCAGAAGAACGCTGGATGACCTATGTCTCCATAAAAGAAAGTGTAGAAGAGCTAAATGAACGCCAACAACTTATTGTTTCAAAAAGATTCTATTTAGGCCAAACGCAAACCGAAATAGCCAAAGAACTTGGAATATCACAGGCGCAAATCTCGCGTATTGAAAAACATGCAATGGATAAAATCCGTCTGGGGATTGAACAAAAGAACAGCTAAAAGGTTGATTGAACATTTTAAAAGCATTTTATGAAGTTGGGAATACAACGAAGCATAAGAAGTATATCAGCTGTCACAATGCCAAAGGGTATTGTGACAGCTTTTTACGTTCTCGATAAAACACACTAAGCATAGTATGAAATAAGGAGGCGGAGTTATGCGTTTTTCTAGTTTACAAAAGAAAGAAGTCATCGAACTAAAAAAAGGATCCTTTCTTGGATTCGTACAAGACGCCACCATCGACATTGAAAGTGGAAAAATCGCCAAACTGCACATCGGCGAAATACAGCGTTCATTTTTCTCAGACGCCAAATCAAAAGGCGTACAGAAGGTTGGCTATGAAGACGTCATGACGATCGGCAAAGATATTATCCTTGTCCAGAAGAAACACCCAAATTGATGACTAATCGTTGATATCCAACGCCTCGCTTGATACAATGAAGCAAAGAAGAAGAAAAGTAGTGATATTGTGAAACTAGTAGAACAAAGGTTAGCAACTATACAGCAGCAAATTAACGAAGCATGTGAGAAAGCAAAGCGAAATCCAGAAGATATCACCTTAATCGCGGTTACCAAATCGGTATCGTCCAAAAGAGCGCAGGCCTTAGTGGATATCGGAGTGGAGGATTTAGGTGAAAACCGATTGGAAGGGCTGCTGGAAAAGCAAAAGAATATTCAAAACCCAGTGAACTGGCATTTTATTGGGAACTTACAAACTCGCAAAGTTAAAGAGCTGATTCATACTATTCACTGTCTGCATTCTGTAGATCGTATGAGCCTTGCGAAAGAAGTGAATAAACGGGCTGAACAGCCCATGGACTGTTTTGTACAAGTCAATGTGTCTGGCGAAGAGTCTAAATCAGGTATTGAACCAGAGGAAGTTGAAGCATTTATTGAACAATTGGCAGCCTTTGAAAACATACATGTGATCGGTTTGATGACAATGGCTCCGAATACTGATGACGAATGCGCCATACGCAATGTGTTTAGCTCTTTACGTGAATTGCGTGATAAAATTGCCGCGAAACAATTATCTTATGCTCCGTGTACAAAGTTATCGATAGGAATGTCAAATGACTTCACAATCGCGATTGAAGAAGGTGCAACACACATACGCATCGGCACAGCATTAGTCGGATCAGAAAGCGAGGAAGATGAATGAGCCTCAAGAAACGATTTGAAAAATTGTTTTGGTTGGAAGAAGAGGAAACTGTTAATGAACCTCAAAGTAAACAGCCAATGGTCAATCAACCGCCAGCCCGTAAAGAAATGAAAAAAAACAATGTGAAAAAACAAGCAATAGAACCAACTCCAACTACACCGGTTATCAGTTTGCAAAGTGTCCAAAAGTCTTCAAAAGTGATTTTAGTGGAGCCGCGTGCTTATGCGGAAGCACAGGATATCGCAGAGCATCTGAAAAACAAGCGTTCGGTAGTAGTGAATTTGCAACGAATTGAGCGAGATCAGGGTTTCCGCATTATTGATTTTCTGAGCGGTACCGTATATGCGCTTGGGGGAGATATTCAACGGGTAGGGACGGATATATTTCTCTGTGCACCTGAGAACGTGGAAGTAGCTGGCTCAATTACAGAATTTATATCAGAGTAACTGTGATTCTGCTATCTGCCAGGACTACAACTTCTGTGGAAATTAAGCTTGAACAATTTTGAATGAGGTGTACATGTCATTATGATCGTATTATTGAACAATGCGTATTTACTAATCTCAGGAGCACTCCAAGTATATTCCATCCTATTGGTGATTTATATTTTGATGTCTTGGGTACCATCGACGCGAGAAACCAAATTTGGTCAAATTTTAGGTAAGCTCACAGAACCTTATCTAGGATTTTTCCGAAAGTTCATTCCGCCACTTGGAATGATTGATATTTCTCCAATCGCAGCAATTTTTGCATTACAGTTAATCGGCCGGGGTATCGGGCAGATTTATTTAATACTTTTCAGAGCACTCGTCTGAACTAAGAGTTTTAATTTCACAACGGAAATCCTCACAGGGGTGAGGATTTTTTTGCATAAGGAGAATGTTTGCTATGGAATCATTTTTCCAGCATTTTCGAAAAGAAGAACAACCATTCATTGAAAAAGTGAATAGCTGGGTGAAAGAGGTTGAGGATACGTATGCGCCTAAATTGACGGAGTTCTTGGATCCCCGGCAACGATTTATTACGGAATCCATTGTCCGAAATTCAGATCTTGTAATCGCTTCAGAAGGAGGTTTTCCTGATGCCGAGCGCAAACGTGTCTTGATTTATCCTGATTACTACACGCCATCAGGGGATGACTTTCAAATTAGTTTGTATCAAGTTCAATATCCACAGAAATTTGTCAGCATGAAGCATTCACAACTTCTCGGTTCATTATTATCTCTCGGTATTGATCGTTCCAGATTTGGCGATATACGGATTACGGAAGAAGCCGTACAATTTGCGGTAACAGCAGAGGTTTCCGAATACATCCACGTCAATTTCACGCAAGTCGGCAAGGTGAAGGTTTCCGTACAGCCTGTTTTGAATGCAGACGATGTGATAGATGTTCAGGAAGAGTGGACAGAAGAGATGCACATTATCAGTTCTCTCCGTTTAGATACAGTGGTTGCTTCATTGGCGAAATGTTCAAGAGCCAAAGCCTCTTCTCTCATCAAAGGAGAGAAAGTCAAAGTGAACTGGGCGATAATCGATCAGCAAGCTTTTGAAGTAGAGGAACAGGATATCCTGTCTGTCAGGGGCTTCGGACGCTATAAAATAATCGGTATAGAAGGAAGAACGAGGAAAGACAAGATCCGCGTTGTGATTGGTGCATTAGTCTGATAGAGAAAACCTTGATAAAATCAGAAATATAGTGTTTAATCAAGTAGTACAGAATTATAAGAATCAAAGCGAGATGGATCAGACGGAAAGGAGAAAGCATTTCATGGCTTTAACCCCTACGGATATACATAACAAAGCATTCAGTACGAAATTTCGTGGCTTTGATGAAGATGAGGTCAACGAGTTTTTAGAGCAAATTATGAAAGACTATGAGAACGTTTTGAAGAAAAATGAAGAGCTGCAACAAGTTATCATAAATAATGAAGCAAAAATTGCCCATTTCAATACAATTGAAGAAACTTTGCAAAAGTCCATATTAACAGCTCAAGAAGCAGCTGAGGACGTGCGTAGAAATGCGATACAGGAATCAAAATTAATTATTAAAGAATCAGAAAGAAATGCAGATCGCATTGTTAATGACGCATTGGCGCGAGCAAGAAAGATTGCAATGGAAGTGGAAGACTTGAAAAAACAGTCGAAAGTCTTCAGAAGCCGTTTTAAAATGATGGTGGAAGCGCAGCTTGATTTGATTCAGATGGATGATTGGGATCAATTGCTTAAGTATGAACTAGATACATCGAGCCTGGAAAGTGCTTCTGACGAGGAATAATAAGAAGCTTGACAATTCAAATCGACATTCCTATACTTACACTAATTAGTTAAAGAAGAAGCGATGAAAGAGAGAGTACTTTCAGACTTTGCCGATAGCGAGCCGGGGGTGGTGGAAGCCTGGTGGAGAAGCTGAGAAGAAAATCACTCTTGAGCTGGATTATGGATATGTACATGATCCCGGTCACACTGCCGTTACTAAGTGTCTAAGCGGCAATTGTATTGTACGATTGCAAGTAGGGTGGTACCGCGAGAATATCCTCGTCCCTTTTTGGGATGGGGATTTTTTTAATTTCCGAAAGCAATTAATGATACTTTGGACGTAATTTTATGGAGGAGGAATCGGAATGGAATACAAAGATACATTGCTTATGCCGAAAACGGAGTTTCCGATGCGTGGAAATTTACCGAATAACGAACCGAAAATGCAAGAGAAGTGGGATGAAGAGAATATTTATCAAAAAGTCCAGGAACGTACAGCGGGCAGACCGTTTTTTGTTCTGCATGACGGACCGCCGTATGCGAATGGAGATCTACACATGGGGCATGCCCTCAATAAAGTTTTAAAAGATATTATCGTTCGATATAAGTCGATGTCAGGATTCCATGCTCCATATGTACCAGGCTGGGATACACATGGCTTGCCGATTGAGCAGGCCCTTGTCAACAAAGGCGTGGACCGTAAAAAAATGAGCGTTGCGGAATTCCGTAAAATGTGTGAAGACTATGCGTATGAGCAAATCAATAATCAACGCACACAATTTAAACGTTTAGGTGTACGTGGTGATTGGGAAAATCCATATATTACGTTAAAACCTGAATTTGAATCTCGTCAAATTCAAGTATTCGGTGAAATGGCGAAAAAAGGGTATATCTATAAAGGGTTAAAACCTGTTTATTGGTCCCCTTCAAGTGAATCTGCTCTAGCGGAAGCCGAAATCGAATATAAGGATAAGAAATCACCATCTATTTACGTCAGCTTCCCAGTCCGTGACGGCAAAGGTGTACTTGCAGAAGATGTAAAATTCCTAATCTGGACGACAACGCCTTGGACGATTCCAGCAAACCTTGGTATTTCGGTTCATCCAGCATTCACTTATGCAGTAGTGAATGTTAATGGTGAAAAACTCGTTGTGGCGAAAGAGCTAGTGGAGTTTTTGGCGAAAGAGTTAGAGTGGGAAAACTACTCAATAGAGCAAGAATTGCCAGGTGCGGATCTTGATCGTATCGTTGCGAAGCATCCATTCTATGATCGCGACTCACTTATCATGCTTGGGGAGCACGTAACAGCAGATGCAGGAACAGGCTGTGTCCACACAGCGCCTGGTCACGGGGAAGACGACTTCTATGTGTCCAAATCTTATGGCATCGACGCGTTATCTCCAATTAATGACCGCGGTGTGATGACAGAAGAAGCACCTTATTTTGCAGGTATGTTCTATGAGGATGCGAATAAAGCTGTAACAGAGAAGTTGGAAGAAGTAGGCGCGCTTAAAAAGCTTTCCTTTATCACACACTCGTATCCGCATGACTGGCGGACGAAAAAGCCGGTTATTTTCCGTGCAACAGCTCAATGGTTTGCTTCGATCGAATTGTTTAGAAGTGACTTGCTGGAAGCGATCCGAAATACGAAGTTTACTCCATCTTGGGGTGAAACGCGTCTATTTAACATGGTTCGTGACCGTGGAGATTGGTGTATTTCTCGTCAACGTGTGTGGGGGGTTCCGATTCCTGTGTTTTATGCGGAAAATGGAGATGCCATTTTAACGGACGAAACGATCAGCCATGTGGCTAAATTATTCCGGGAGCACGGTTCCAATGTTTGGTTTGAACGTACAGCAAAAGAATTATTGCCTGAAGGCTTCACTCATGAAGGAAGTCCAAACGGTGAGTTTACAAAAGAAACGGATATCATGGACGTTTGGTTTGATTCTGGGACGACGCATCAAGGCGTGCTAGAAGAGCGTGACGACCTTGTCTATCCAGCTGATCTGTATCTGGAAGGTTCTGACCAGTATCGCGGATGGTTCAACTCGTCATTGACAACAAGCGTTGCGATTAATGGTATCGCACCATATAAAGGCCTTTTAAGCCACGGTTTCACGCTGGATAAAGATGGCCGTAAAATGAGTAAGTCTCTTGGCAATGTCATTGTGCCGGCGAAAGTCATCAACCAATTGGGCGCTGACATTGTGCGTCTATGGGTTTCATCTGTTGACTATACGGCGGACGTTCGAGTATCTGATTCCAACTTTAAGCAAGTTTCGGAAGTATACCGTAAGATTCGTAATACAATTCGTTTCTTGCATGGTAACGTAGCCGATTTTGATCCGTCAGCAGACCGTGTATCATTTGAAGAAATGCGCCCAGTTGATCAGTATGTCTATGTGAAGCTTCAAGACTTGATCAAAGAGGTACGTACTGCATATGATCACTATGAATTTGCAGGTGTTTATCATGCGGTTAATAATTTCTGCACAGGCGTCTTAAGTTCTTTCTACTTGGATATCGCAAAAGATGTCGTGTATATCGAAGGAGTCAACCACCCGCATCGCCGCGCTATGCAAACGGTTATGTATGATACGTTGATCACATTAGTCAAACTAATCACGCCGATCTTACCGCATACAGCAGATGAAATGTGGAACTACTTGAATGTGAAGGAAGCAGACAGTGTACAATTGACAGATATGCCAGAAGCAGATGAAAAAGGCGAGGTAGCAGATAAACTGCGCGAGCGCTTTGATCATTTGATGGCTATCCGTGATGATGTATTGAAAGCGTTGGAAGAAGCGCGAAATGCAAAAGTCATCGGTAAATCACTCGAAGCAAAAGTCACCGTCGTACTTCCAGAAGATCAACAAGGTCTTCTTCAAGCAAGCGATATTGACTTCGCTCAGTTCTTTATTGTCTCCACTTTTGAAGAAAGCAAAAATACTGAGCTTCCGAATGCCCTGAAACTAGACCGTGCAACTGTACTAGTCGAACCGGCGGAAGGCGAGAAATGTGAACGTTGCTGGACCATCTCTACAACTGTAGGAGAAGATACAACTCACCCGGCATTATGTGCACGATGCGCATCCGTTGTGAAAGAGAACTATGCGTAAGCAATCTTGATGCAAAAGCCATCATCATCTACTCAAGGATGACGATGGCTTTTGCTTTTGATCAATGAAAATTGATAAGAGTAAATTAAGCAGGTTTTGTGGTAAAATGAATAAGACATTTGCTGGACGGAGGTAGACGAAGTGATCGTTTATTATGCAATCGCTGCCCTGGTCATAGGATTGGACCAATTGACGAAGTGGCTAGTAGTGAAGAATATGGAGCTCGGCGAACAAATATCTATATGGGATCCTTATTTTGGCTTCCTTTCGCACCGTAACCGAGGTGCAGCGTGGGGAATGCTGGAAGGGAAAATGTGGCTATTTTATATTGTAACCATTGTCGTTGTCGTAGCTATTATTTATTTTTTTCATACAGAAGGGAAAAAAGATCGGCTTCTTGGTGTCAGCTTGATGTTATTGCTTGGCGGAGCGATCGGAAATTTCATCGACCGATTATGGAGAGGTGAAGTCGTTGATTTCGTAGATGTACTGATTCCTGTCATCCGCTACGACTTTCCGATTTTCAATGTGGCAGACGCTGCCCTGACAATTGCCGTCGTATTAATCTTATTACACGTAATACTCGATGAGAAAAAGAAAAAGAAAAAAGGTGTCTCTTAATGGAAAGATTTGAATATGAAATTACAGAAGAAACAGCTGGCAATCGAATTGACAAAGCACTCGCTTTACTACAGCCTGATTGGTCTCGGACACAGATCCAGCAATGGGTGAAAGATGAACGCATCCAAGTGAATGGCAGCTTCATGAAATCGAATTATAAAGTGAAAACTGGAGATGTTGTCTCTGTAGAACAGCCAGAACCTGAGGCATATGATATTGAAGCAGAAGACTTAAATCTCGAAATCGTTTATGAGGATCAAGACGTCCTTGTGGTCAATAAGCCAGTCGGAATGGTCGTACATCCTTCCCCTGGACATCTATCGGGAACGCTGGTCAATGGATTGATGCATCAGTGTACGGATCTGTCGGGGATCAACGGTGTGATGAGACCGGGTATTGTACACCGGATCGATAAAGACACATCTGGATTGTTGATGGTCGCAAAAAATGATAAAGCACATGTATCGTTAGTTGATCAACTCGTGGAAAAATCCGTCAACCGTGTTTATACGGCTCTTGTTCACGGCCATATTCCTCACGATAATGGAACGATCGACGCGCCGATCGGCAGAGATCCGCGAGATCGTCAAAAAATGGCAGTAGTGGATAACGGTAAAAACGCAGTGACCCATTTTAAAGTATTAGAGCGTTTTGGCGACTATACATTGGTCGAATGCAGATTGGAAACAGGGAGAACGCATCAAATTCGTGTCCATATGAAATACATCGGTTATCCGTTAGTTGGCGATCCAAAATACGGTCCGAGGAAAACAATTGATTATGGCGGACAAGTCTTACATGCTGGAACGGTTGGTTTCCAACATCCTTCTACAGGTGAGTACATGGAGTTTACGGCTCCGTTGCCTGAAAATTATCAACAGTTGCTAAATGAATTACGTGCACATTAAGCGTTGACAAATACAAACGGCTAGCTGTATACTCGATAAAGCAATTGAATAGCGATACCTTTAAAGTCAGTCCTGTGAGGCTGGGAAGGTTGCACGGAAATACATGAGACTTACTGCGGTAAGAATCACTGTATGCTTTTTTCTGCACGTCTGCCCTCCTGTCTACTCTGACTGGAGGGTTTTTCTTATGGATAAATACACATAACGGAAAGGGGAACTAAAAAATGGCAGAGAAAGCAACGATACTAGATGATCAAGCGATCACACGAGCGGTAACAAGGATTGCACATGAGGTCATTGAGAAAAATAGAGGGATTGATGATTGTATAGTGGTCGGCATCAAAACGAGAGGTGCAATTTTAGCTAAACGTTTAGCCGAAAAGATTGAGCAAATCGAAGGCAAGCCGATCAAGACGGGAGAACTCGATATCACCCTATATCGTGATGATCTTCAGTTGAAACATGAACAGGCGGAAGCATTAGTGCAGCAAGTAAATATAGCGCACGATGTTTCAGATCAAAAAGTAATTTTAGTTGATGATGTGCTGTATACAGGACGAACGGTTCGAGCAGCACTCGATGCAATTATGGATCTTGGAAGACCTTCATCAATCCAATTGGCTGT
This sequence comes from Sporosarcina sp. FSL K6-3508, assembly GCF_038615825.1. Lineage (NCBI taxonomy): Bacteria > Bacillati > Bacillota > Bacilli > Caryophanales > Caryophanaceae > Sporosarcina > Sporosarcina sp. FSL K6-3508. The sequence continues at coordinate 1,162,801 of NZ_CP152016.1, forward strand.
ACTCGTGGACAGAGGACACAGGGAATTGCCGATTCGGCCGGATTTTGTAGGGAAGAACATTCCGACTTCGAGTGAAGAACGAGTTGTTGTAAGCATGACAGAAACGGACGGAACAGACGGAGTAACGATTCATACACGCACATTATAAGCGGCTGGAGGACAGGATAAATGAGTGAAAAAGTATTAGATGTAAATGAAAAACCGCAACCGGTGAGATGGCTGGCATTGAGTTTGCAGCACATGTTTGCGATGTTCGGCGCAACAATTTTAGTGCCTCAACTTGTGGGATTAAGCCCGGCAATCGCTTTACTGACAAGCGGTATAGCCACACTCGTATTTATCGCAGTGACGAAGTTTCAAGTGCCTGCATACTTAGGTTCTTCCTTCGCCTTTATCATCCCAATTCAGATTGCGACCACAACTGGCGGAATCGGCAGTGCGATGATCGGGAGTATGTTCGTCGCATTGGTCTACGCGATTGTCTCTCTTTTGATATGGAAGACGGGCTATCGCTGGATCATGAAAATTTTACCGCCGATTGTTGTCGGACCTGTCATCATGGTCATCGGATTGGCAATTGCACCAACCGCCATCAACATGGCCAGTATGATTCAAGTGGATGGTCAGGATGTATACAGCGGCTTGCATTTTTCAGCAGCCTTGGTAACACTTGCTTCAGCGGTTTTCTGCTTAATGTTCTTTAAAGGTATCATCAGTTTAATGCCCGTGTTGATCGGAATTGTAGTCGGGTATATTTATTCAGCAGCGATTGGGATCTTGGACTTCAGCCAAGTTGTCGAGGCGAAGTGGTTTGCAGTGCCGGACATGCTGATTCCCGGTGTGGACTATTCGTTTGTAGTGACGCCGACCTTACTGATTATTATGGTACCGATTGCGATCGTGACGATTGCAGAACATATCGGACACCAGCTTGTGCTGGGTAAAGTGGTGGAACGGAATTACATCGATAATCCAGGTTTGCATAGATCATTGCTCGGCGATGGGATTGGCACATTGATCAGTGGAATGGTCGGAGGTCCGCCAAAAACTACTTATGGAGAAAATATTGGTGTGCTGGCGATCACTCGTGTATATAGTGTTTACGTAATTGTCGGAGCTGCAGTATTTGCGATATTCTTCTCTTTCTTAGGAAAAGTAATGGCCTTGATCGCCACGATACCTCAAGCAGTGTTAGGCGGAATTTCCATTCTGCTGTTTGGTATCATCGCTTCTTCTGGAATGCGTATGCTGATTGATCACAAAATCGATTTTGACAATCAACGGAATTTGGTTATCGCATCGATTATTTTAGTAATTGGAATCGGCGGAGCTACAATCAAATTCAGCCCGACTTTTGAAGTAGGCGGGATGGCGTTAGCGGCGATTGTTGGAGTAGTACTCAACTTGGTGTTGCCAGGGAGAAAAGACGATACGTTAATGGATGAATAAAAGAAATTAGATAGAATGAATTGCAATAAATGCCTGCACTTCATGAGGGAGGAACATCCGATGGAACATTTAGTTTCAATGAAAGACCTGACAGTGGAAGAAATCATGTTGATACTTGATCGAGCGGCGATTTTTAAACGCCTGGGCTTCCGTGAACTGCCAGGAACCTACACTGTGTGCAATCTGTTTTTCGAGCCGAGCACAAGAACAAAAACGAGCTTTGAAATGGCGGAACGAAAAGTTGGAGCGCAAATCATCCCATTTGAGACTAGTTTCTCCAGTACATTAAAGGGGGAAACGTTATATGACACGATCCGAACGTTGGAGGCAATCGGCTTGGACGCACTTGTTATCCGGCATCCGTCCGATGGCTTTTATGAAGAATTGATTGATCGAACGAATGTAGCGATCATCAATGCGGGTGACGGTTCAGGTCAACATCCGACACAATCTTTATTGGACCTTTTCACAATCCAGGAGGAGTTCGGAAGTTTCGAGGGTCTGAAGGTGCTGATTGCAGGAGATATCTCACATAGCCGTGTGGCGCGGTCCAACGCAGAAGCTCTGCAGAAACTAGGTGCCGAGGTCACATTCCTCTGTCCGCCAGAATGGGCAGGAGAATTTGAAAGTGTGAATAACTGGGATGAAGTCATTGAAACGAGCGATGTTGTCATGCTTCTCCGTGTACAGCATGAACGCCATAATACAGAAATGGCCTATACGAAAGCGGCTTATCATGAACAGTACGGTTTGACAGTAGAACGCGCAGGCAGAATGAAAAGCGAAGCAATCATCATGCATCCGGCACCTGTCAATCGAGATGTGGAGATCGCGGATTGCTTAATTGAAAGTCCTCAATCACGTATTTTTAAACAAGTCGAAAACGGCGTCTATATTCGAGCAGCTGTTCTAGAATTAATTTTGAAGGGGCGGAAATAACATGAACACTTTAATTCAAAATGTCCAAATGGTAAGCGAAGAAGGCCAGATCGTAGTAACAGATGTGAAAATCTCAGAAGGAAAGATTACAGAAATCGGCAGCCAGTTACCGACAGCTGATTGTGAAATCATTGAAGGACAAGGGTTGTTGCTATCTCCAGGTCTGATTGACGTACATGTCCACTTGAGAGAGCCGGGTGGGGAGCATAAGGAAACGATCGCAACTGGAACGGCAGCTGCAGCAAAAGGCGGGTATACAACGATTTGTTCGATGCCTAATACACGGCCAGTGCCGGACACGATTGAAAATATCGAAAAAATTAATAAATTGATTGAAGATAATGCGAAAATTCGCGTGTTGCCATACGCATCTATCACCATTCGAGAAGCTGGAAAAGAGCGGACCAATCTTGCGGAATTAAAAGAACATGGCGCATTTGCTTTCACAGATGACGGAGTGGGCGTTCAAGAAGCAGGAATGATGTACGAAGCAATGCAAGATGCTGCGGCTATCAATATGCCGATTGTAGCGCACTGTGAAGACAATACATTGATCTATGGCGGCGCGATGCACGAAGGGACGCGCAATAAAGAGCTTGGGTTGCCGGGTATCCCATCCATCGCAGAGTCAGTACATATTGCGAGAGATATTTTATTAGCAGAAGCAGCAGGCGCGCACTACCATGTTTGCCACGTCAGCACGAAAGAATCCGTACGGACGATTCGTGATGCGAAAAAAGCTGGAATCCATGTGACAGGGGAAGTAAGTCCGCACCACTTGTTGCTAACGGAAAACGATGTGCCGGTGGATGATGCTGACTGGAAGATGAATCCTCCACTGCGCTCTGAAGAGGACCGCGAAGCATTGCGTCAAGGGTTGCTAGACGGTACATTGGATTGCATCGCTACGGACCATGCACCACATACGGCAGAGGAAAAATCTGTCGGATTCGCGAAAGCACCATTTGGCATCACTGGATTCGAAACAGCATTTCCTTTATTGTACACACATTTCGTAAAACCGGGTCACTGGACTCTGAAGCAATTGCTTGACTGGATGACGATTAAACCGGCAGAAGTATTCGGTTTGCCTTATGGAAAAATTGAAGTAGGAGCAACAGCTGATTTAGTTTTAATTGATTTGGAGAAAGAGCAAAAAATCGATCGTACAACGTTTGTGTCAAAAGGGAAAAACACGCCATTTGACGGCTTAGATTGCACTGGATGGCCTGTAATGACAATTTTCGGTGGAAACATCGTTTGGAAGGATGGTCAATGATGAAAAAAAGATATTTAGTTTTAGAAGATGGCTCTATTTTTGAAGGGAAAGCATTTGGAGCGGATAGTGCTTCATTAGGAGAAGCTGTATTTGCAACAGGAATGACCGGTTATCAGGAAACGATCTCTAACCCTTCAGGCTGTGGACAAATCGTCGTCATGACGTATCCCTTAATCGGAAACTATGGCATCAACCGGGATGATTACGAATCCATTGATCTGGCGATTAATGGTTTAGTCGTCAGAGAATTAACGGAAGAGCCGTCCAACTTCCGCAGTGGAATGACGTTAGGTGATTTGCTTTCATTAAAAGGTATCCCGGGAATCCAAGAAATCGATACAAGAAAACTGACCCGTCTACTGCGCGATAAAGGTGCATTAAAAGGAAAACTAACTGCTGCTGGCGAAGACATCAATTTGGATGAGGTCCTGGCAGAAGTTCAAGGCTATGAAGTGCCGACGAACCTTGTGGCAAAAGTTTCAACTAAACGTCCATATCCAAGCCCGGGCTTAGGGAAACGTGTAGTCGTCATCGATTACGGAATCAAGCACGGCATTTTACGTGAACTGAATAAGAAGGATTGCGATGTCATTGTCGTGCCTTACGATACATCCGCTAAAGAAATCCTAGCGCTGTTCCCAGACGGCATTTTATTATCAAACGGTCCTGGGAATCCGCAAGATGTCGAAGGTGCTGTTGAGACAATCAAAGAATTGCTTGGCAAGAAACCAATCTTCGGTATCGGGCTGGGCCATCAATTATTTGCACTCGCGTGCGGAGCAAAAACAGCTAAAATGAAAAACAGCCATATTGGCGGCAACTATCCGGTAAAAGATTTGGAGACAAACCGTACCGATCTGACATCACAAAGTCATGGCTATGAAGTGCTGGAAGATTCTTTAGCAGGAACTGGCCTAATAGTTACACATAAAGCGTTGAATGATGGCTGTGTTGAAGGTGTAAGCAGTGAGCAATATGAAGCTTTTTCTGTACAGTTCCATCCTGAAGCTTCACCCGGACCACAAGATGCAAGTTATTTATTCGATCGTTTCATTCAGCAAATGACTGCAAGCAACCGAAAGGAGAATACCAATGCCTAAACGTCAAGATATAAAATCCATCCTCGTCATCGGCTCAGGTCCGATTGTCATCGGCCAAGCCGCAGAATTCGACTATGCAGGTACACAAGCATGTCTTTCCTTAAAGGAAGAGGGCTACCGCGTCATTTTAATCAACTCGAATCCAGCTACAATCATGACGGATACAGAAGTTGCAGATAAAGTATACATTGAACCGATTACTCTAGATTTCGTCAGCCGAATCATCCGCAAGGAGCGTCCTGATGCACTGCTGCCCACATTAGGCGGACAGACAGGCTTGAACATGGCGATCGAACTTCAAGAATCAGGAATTTTGGATGAACTTGAAATTGAGATTCTTGGTACAAAACTGGATGCGATCCATAAAGCAGAAGATCGCGACTTATTCCGTAATTTAATGAATGAAATGGGCGAACCTGTTCCGGAAAGTGACATTATTCATAACCTTGAGGAAGCTTATGCATTCGTCGGAAAAATAGGCTATCCTGTGATCGTTCGCCCAGCATTTACGCTTGGCGGAACAGGTGGAGGTATTTGTCACAACGATGAGGACTTAGAAGAAATTGTGGCGAGCGGCCTGAAATATAGTCCAGTGACTCAATGTCTACTTGAAAAATCCATTGCAGGCTTTAAAGAGATCGAATATGAAGTAATGCGCGACTCGGCGGATAATGCCATCGTCGTATGTAATATGGAGAACGTCGATGCTGTAGGGATCCATACAGGCGATTCCATCGTTGCTGCTCCATGCCAGACATTGACGGATCGTGAAAATCAAATGCTGCGTAACGTGTCATTACGGATTATCCGTGCCTTGAAAATTGAAGGCGGCTGTAATGTTCAGCTGGCACTTGATCCACATAGCTTTGATTATTACATCATTGAAGTGAATCCACGAGTGAGCCGTTCATCTGCACTGGCTTCCAAAGCAACAGGTTATCCAATTGCGAAACTGGCTGCGAAAATTGCTGTTGGTTTGACGCTGGATGAAATGATGAACCCTGTTACCGGTAACACATATGCTTGCTTTGAGCCAACGCTTGATTATGTTGTGACGAAAATTCCACGCTGGCCTTTCGATAAGTTCGAATCCGCTAAACGGAATCTTGGTACTCAGATGAAAGCAACCGGTGAAGTTATGGCGATGGGCCGTACTTTTGAAGAGTCCATCTTAAAAGCAGTTCGTTCACTCGAAACTGGTCAATTTGATCTTTCATTGCCAGGCGGCAGCGAGATGTCGGATGAATGGATCGAAAAACGAATCCGTAAAGCTGGTGATGAGCGCCTATTCTTCATAGGTGAAGCATTGCGCCGCGGTGTGACGATTGAAACGCTGCACGAATGGAGTGCAATCGACTTATTCTTCTTACGAAAATTTGAAAATATTGTGCGCTACGAACAGACATTGAAAGATCATCCATTTGACCAAGAAGTTGCTCACAAAGCAAAGCGTCTAGGATTTGCAGATGCGATTGTGGCGCAACTTTGGAATACGACAGAACGTGAAGTCTATAACTGGAGAAAAGAGCAAGAATTGATCCCTATCTATAAAAAAGTAGATACATGTGCGGGTGAGTACGAATCCGACACTCCATACTTCTATGGTACGTATGAAGATGAAAATGAATCTGTAAAATCTGATAAGAAAAGTGTTGTCGTTCTTGGTTCCGGCCCAATCCGTATCGGTCAAGGCGTGGAGTTTGACTATGCAACGGTGCACTGTGTCTGGGCGATCCAAGAAGCAGGCTACGAAGCGATCATCGTCAATAACAACCCAGAGACTGTTTCAACTGACTTCTCCATCTCTGACAAGCTATATTTTGAGCCGCTGACAATTGAAGATGTCATGCACATTATCGATTTAGAGCAGCCGGAAGGAGTCATTGTACAGTTTGGAGGACAAACGGCGATTAACTTGGCGGCTGAACTGGAAGCACGTGGTGTGAAGATTCTCGGGACGTCTCTTGAAGATATCGACCGTGCGGAAAACCGTGACAAGTTCGAACGTGCGCTTCACGAAATCGGCGTTCCCCAGCCACTTGGAAAAACGGCGTTATCTGTTCCGGAAGCAGTTGTGATAGCCAATGAAATCGGCTATCCAGTACTCGTTCGTCCTTCTTACGTATTAGGTGGTCGTGCGATGGAAATCGTCTATCATGAACAAGAATTGCTGCAATACATGGAAAATGCGGTGAAAGCAAGTCCTGAGCATCCAGTATTAATCGACCGTTATTTAACAGGTACAGAGATTGAAGTAGATGCGATCTGTGACGGCGAGACGGTATTGATTCCAGGAATTATGGAACATATCGAACGCGCAGGCGTACACTCAGGTGACTCGATCGCTGTCTATCCGCCGCAAAATCTTTCCCAATCAATGATCGAAACGATTGCGGATTACACGAAGCGTTTGGCTCTAGGGTTGAATATCCGAGGGTTGCTCAATATCCAGTTCGTCATTTCGGAAGGTCAGGTATATGTCATTGAAGTGAACCCGCGTTCCAGCCGGACAGTACCATTCCTAAGTAAAATCACGAATATTCCAATGGCCAATGTCGCTACCCAGTCAATTTTAGGTAAATCAATTGCACAACAAGGCTTTACAGACGGACTTGCAGACGCTCCAGAGGGTGTCTATGTAAAAGTACCAGTCTTCTCCTTTGCGAAACTGCGTCGTGTAGATATCACGCTCGGACCTGAGATGAAATCGACAGGTGAAGTAATGGGGAAAGACAGCACTCTCGAAAAAGCACTTTATAAAGGCTTAGTCGCTGCAGGCATGGAAGTGAAGGAATACGGTTCGGTCTTGATGACGGTTTCCGATAAAGATAAAGAAGAAATTATTGAAATCGCAGAACGCTTTGTTCAAATCGGCTACCGCATCTTAGCTACAGAAGGAACAGCTAAAGCACTTGAACAAGCAAACATCGAAGTGAAAACTGTCGGCAAAATCGGAACGGAAGGCCCGACATTGATTGATGTCATCCAAAAAGGACAGGCACAGTTAGTGATCAATACACTGACAAAAGGTAAACAACCTGCTCGTGACGGCTTTAGAATTCGCCGTGAATCAGTAGAGAATGGAGTTCCTTGCTTCACTTCCATCGATACAGCAGCTGCAATGCTTTCTGTCATCGAATCGATGACGTTTCAAACAGCCGCGATGCCCAAGCAGGTGATTCAATGATCATTCAAGATTTGATGACAGTTGGATCGCAACAGAAAATCGCGAAAAATATCTTTGAAATGAAACTCACTGGAAAGCTGGTCGGAGAAATTACTTCTCCGGGCCAGTTTGTCCATATCCGCGTATCCGATTCATTTGAACCATTGTTGCGACGTCCCATTTCGATAGCGGAAGTCAATGTGGAAAAAAATGAAATGACGATTATCTATCGTGCAGAAGGACATGGCACTGGATTGCTTTCACAAAAGCGAGCAGGGGATATCGTCAATGTGTTGGGTCCGCTTGGAAATGGCTTTCCTGTCAATGAGACGGCTTCAGGTCAAACGGCTGTGCTGATCGGTGGTGGCATCGGGGTACCGCCATTGTACGAACTGTCTAAGCAGCTGACGGCAAAAGGTGTCAAATGCATTCATATCCTAGGCTTCCAATCAGATGACGTCGTGTTTTATGAAGAGCAGTTTGCTACACTAGGCGAAACGTATATTGCGACAGTCGATGGAAGTAACGGCACAAAAGGATTTGTTACGAATATTATGGGCGAGCTAACTGACGAATTTGAAACATTCTATAGCTGCGGACCAATGCCGATGCTCGATGCAGTCCAAAAAGCATATGTGCATAAAAAAGGATTCTTATCATTTGAACAGCGCATGGGCTGCGGTATCGGCGCTTGTTTCGCTTGTGTGTGCCATACAAATGAAAACGCGACAGACAAAGCCTATGTCAAAGTATGCTCCGACGGTCCAGTATTTCCAGCAGGGGTGGTGCAAATATGAGTAGATTAGCAATTACATTACCAGGACTCGAATTAAAAAACCCGATCATGCCGGCTTCCGGATGTTTCGGTTTTGGGAAAGAGTACGGCAATCTCTATGATCTTTCTCAACTTGGTGCGATCATGATTAAGGCAACAACACTTGAAACGCGTTACGGAAATGCGACACCTCGAGTAGCGGAAACAGCTTCTGGTATGTTGAATGCAATCGGTTTGCAAAATCCAGGCTTGCATGGTGTTCTTGAAAATGAATTGCCATGGCTTGAACAGTTCGATGTTCCGATCATTGCCAATGTCGCGGGTTCCGAAACAGCGGACTACGTGGAAGTGGCAAAAGAAATTTCCAAAGCGCCGAATGTTCACGCGTTGGAACTGAATATTTCGTGTCCGAATGTCAAATGTGGCGGCATCACGTTCGGTACGGATCCTGAAATTGCGAAAGAGCTGACTGCAGCCGTGAAAGCTGTGTCTTCCGTGCCTGTCTATGTGAAATTGTCACCAAACGTAGCGGATATTAAGTCTATGGCAATCGCAGTGGAAGCAGGCGGAGCAGACGGCATCACGATGATCAATACATTGGTCGGCATGCGTCTGGATGAAAAAACAGGTAAGCCGGTTATTGCCAATAAAACAGGTGGTTTATCAGGTCCTGCCGTGAAGCCTGTAGCGATTCGTATGGTTTATGAAGTAAGCCAAGTCGTCAATATTCCGATCATCGGAATGGGGGGGATTACTTGTGTGCAAGACGTTGTCGACTTTTTATCTGCAGGAGCGAGTGCAGTGGCGGTCGGCACAGCGAATTTCGTAGATCCATTTATTTGTCCAACTCTTATTGAACAGCTTCCAGGGAAATTGGATGAATTGCAAATAGATCATATTTCAGAATTGATCGGAAGGAGCCATCGTCTATGAATAGATCTCCCATCATCGCGCTAGATTTTAATTCAGCAGAAAAAACATTTGATTTCCTTAAAGCATTCGATCATTCGGTCAATGTCAAAGTTGGAATGGAATTGTATTATAAAGAAGGTCCTGCGATGATCGCCCGCTTGAAAGAAGAAGGCTATTCCATCTTCTTGGACTTGAAACTGCACGATATCCCGAATACCGTCAAATCCGCGATGAATGTCTTGGCTTCGCTTGAAGTCGATATGGTCAATGTTCACGCGGCTGGCGGGAAAGCTATGATGGAAGCGGCACTGGAAGGTTTGGATATCGGTACGCCAGCAGGCAAACAGCGTCCCGCATTAATTGCCGTGACGCAGCTCACTTCAACAGATGACCGCCAAGTACGAGAAGAGCAATTGATCGGCGTCCCGCTTCAGCAATCCGTAGAACATTATGCGAAGCTTGCTTCATCAGCTCATTTGGACGGCGTCGTTTGTTCGGTACAAGAAGCGAAGATAATTGAAGAAGTTTGTGGTAAGGAATTTTTCAAAGTGACACCAGGGATTCGATTAGCACAAGGTGATGTCCACGATCAGAAACGTGTCGCGACCCCTGCTAAAGCGAGACAGGAAGGCTCTACACATATCGTCGTTGGACGTGCTATCACAGGGGCAAAAAATCCAAGTGAAGCGTATGAGTTAGTAAATACTTTATGGGAGGGAACCCCTCAATGACTAGAGAAAAAGAAGTAGCTCAAATTTTATTGAATGTCGGGGCTGTTGCCTTGAATCCGAAAGAACCATTTACGTGGGCATCAGGTATCAAATCGCCAATCTATTGTGATAACCGCTTAACAATGGCGGATCCAGTTGGACGAAAAGAAATCGCTGAAGGTCTTGCGGCTTTGATCCGAGTTCACTATCCGGAAACAACGGTGATCGCAGGGACAGCGACAGCAGGGATTCCGCATGCGGCGTGGGTGGCAGATATACTCAAGTTGCCGATGGTCTATATCCGTTCTTCCGCCAAAGCACATGGCAAGAGCCGTCAAATTGAAGGCAAGATCGAGCCGAACGCAAAGGCAGTCATCATCGAAGACTTGATCTCAACAGGCGGTAGCAGCTTGAACGCAGCGAACGCTTTGCTGGCTGAAGGCGTAGAAGTATGCGGCATCGTCTCTATTTTTACATACGAACTTCAAAAAGCGGATGAAAAGTTTGCAGAAGCTAAACTTTCATACCACAGCCTGACGAACTTCGCGGCTTTGGCGGAAGTGGCAAAAGAAGAAGGCGCAATCGAAGAGGAATCCATGAATGAATTAACGGAATGGCATACGAAATTGAAGCAGGGTACATTGTAATAAATAAAGGACTGTCAGGGAAATCGTGGATTGATTCGCGGTTTCTCGTGGCGGTCCTTTTGTTTTATGTTTACTTTACGGCAAAAGCAAATTAATGAAAAGTTAGAGATTATTTTAGTTGAAGTCCGATGAATTTAAAGAAGTTTGGTAGAATGGTATTAGATTGGTAAAAAAAATTGATGTTTAGTAAAGTGACTAATTTTTGCGTGTGAAATTCCACTTAAAGGGACGTGCTTGAGTGAGAATAAGATCCTTTAATATTCGATTAACGGAGCGTATCCTTGATAAGGAGGAATCACTTGTATGAATAAGTGGGGAGGTTTTTCTTTTCTGCCGGTTGTTGCAAGCATTATATCGTTTTTTATTCTAAGAGGTCCGAATACAGACTTGCCGTTAGTAATTATAATTTTAGGTTCACTTTCTCTTTTTGCAATAATTTTTGATAATGGTGTAATGTTAATTTTAGTAAATTTTTTATTGCTGACAGACGGAATATCTGTTTAGCTTTTCCTTTTTCATTAAAGAGTACATTTATGAAAAGATCTCTACTAATTTAGTAACAGACTATTTAAAAGGATGAATTAGATTGCAAAATAAATTTAGGAAAGCTCAAGAGATAAACTTATATTTGGAGTTTGTAGAGGCATCGCAGAATACTTTGGGATGTCTTCTCTCGGCATGAGGATTCTCTTTTTGGTTTAACCGGCAAAGTAGCGTGACCAGACGAGATAATGGAGTAGCATGAAGGAGGAGAAATTCCTATGAACACTGAAAAGCGTTGTCCAAGTTGCAATGGGAACGAATTTAGAGAAGGAACAGATTTTATGCCAATTAAATCGAAAAAATCTTCATTCAGTGGATCAAATAAAATCTATACTTTCTGCTTGAATTGCGGAGAAGTTGTCTCTATCAGAATAGAAGATCCGAAAAGGTTCGTCTAACAAAGTGTGAATAGCTCAATTAACGAAGGCTTTTAAAGCGTCAGTATTGCAGCAATCGAAGCCATGTTGTTTGATATTTAGGAGTGAAGAAATGAATGATTTTTTTACATCATTAACTCATGTAAATAAAATGATTTATGAGTCGAATCACTTAACTGTAAAGTCAGTTCAAGAAGAGAAGCAAAATTCGAAGTATGGTGCTGGTACATTTCAATTATCTTCTAAAACAATTCGATTCAGAGTTGCGAATATTACACCTGCCAAAGCCGGGCAGTTTGTTGCATTTTGGGAAAAAGACGAAAATAATAAAAATCAACCCTACTCATATGAGGAAGCCCCTGATTTATTAGTTATAACTACCTTTAAAAATGAAAATGAGTTTGGACAATTTATCTTTCCGAAAGAAATTCTTTTAAAACAAAACATTCTTAGGTCTACTTCAACAAAGGGCAAAATGGCAATAAGAGTTTATCCTAGCTGGGATAGTCCAAGTAGTAAACAAGCGATGAAAACTCAAAAATGGCAGTTACCTTATTTTGTTGATATGTGTAATCCAAATAAATTATCCTTAGAAAAAATAATAGAACTGTATTCCCTTTAATCCTCTGTAAACGAGCGCGATTGTTTAACAAAACTTCTAAGCAGAGTCTGACTTGATTGGAAAGGGAGGCGGTGAAAAGCAAAAATATGCTCTTAGCGCTATGCTTTTGTTTGCAAAAGCCGTTCTTCGTTACGGCTTTTCTTGCAGGATCAACAGAAATCAAAGATTCTCAGGCTGTATATTGGTTGTAAGATTAAAATCATGGTTCTGTTAAAGGAGTTCACTGTATTAAAAGTTGGTTTGGTATTTTCCTTAATCTGTTCCATGATCTCTAGTGAACTAGTAACGAAACGTGGATTGCTTACAGGCAGTCTTCGTTTTCTATGTAAAGCCTTGAATGGAGACAGGAGATGAAATAAGTGTGCACACTGTATATTCGTACACAAGATGAATCAGTTCGGTTCATCACCAACAGCGATCCATTGATGAAAAAGATGATTACATTTATTGGTGATATTGAAATCCCTTTACGGACCGACTACCTTTCCTCCATTGTCCGTTCCATCATTGGCCAGCAAATCTCCGTCAGTGCAGCCAGTGCAATTTATGAGCGTCTTCTGAAATTGCTTGGCGGAAGTGTCACAGTGGAGGGGGTGCTTGCGAAGTCAGAAGAGGGGTTGAAGCAGGTTGGTTTAACAACGAGAAAAGCAGAGTATGTAAACGACTTGGCAGAGAAAATAGCAGCAAATGAGCTGGATCTTAACCATATAGCGGAATATAGCGATGAATCCATTATGGAGCAGTTAATTAATGTCAAGGGGATAGGAAAGTGGACAGCAGAGATGTTTCTGCTTCTGTCTCTTGGCCGTGGTGATGTGCTTGCCGTAGACGATGTGGGAATTCAGCGTGCTGCCGAATGGTTGTACGGGGTGGATAAATCGGAACGGCGGAGCATTCTGGTCGAAAAATCCCCGCTTTGGAAACCGTATCGTTCTGTCGTGTCGTTTTATCTATGGGAAGCAATTCATCTGGGGCTTATTAAAGAGTATAAATCAGTCGATGAGCTAGAGGTGCAATGAATATGGTGTGAAAATGTAAAAGGGTCTGTCCCGAAAGTCCAAAACTGCTTTCGGTGAAATTCCAATTTTGCGCGGCCAGTAAATAAAATATTACAACGCGCCAAAGTATGCGGCAACCGCACCAATATAGCATTGAACAGAACCAAACTCCTTTCGAACCGCTCCAATCTGTAACTTAACCGAACCAATCCACGATCCAACCGAACCAATATAGCCAAGCACCGCACCTTTTTCCTGTTCATCATCCGACCGAATTAATTAAATCCTCCCCCTCATACAAAAAGCCCGAAAAGTCAGGTGGCAATGACTTTTCGGGCAGCCTTTTTATATAATATTACTCACTTCCGCAGTTTACGGACTAAATCTTCATCAGGCGTAACAAACACGGTTTTCTGTTCAAAGTAAATAACAAATCCAGGTTTTGCACCGGAAGGTTTCTTCACATGCTTAATCTCGGTATAATCGACCGGTACAGAAGACGACTCACGAGCCTTACTGAAATAAGCGGACAGCCCAGCTGCTTCTTCAATCGTTTGTGCGTCTGGCTCTGCATCATGGATGACGACGTGCGAGCCAGGTATGTCTTTTGTATGCAGCCATACATGATCCCGCGCAGCCATTTTGAACGTCAAATAATCATTTTGCTTATTATTCTTCCCGACGGAAATTGGAACTCCAGTCGAGGAAACAAATGCTTCCGGTGCCGGTTTCTTTGGCTTTACCTTCTTTTTGCTTCTTCTAGCACGCATAAATCCAAGTTCGACCAATTCTTCACGTATTTCTTCTATATCAATTGGGGAAGCTTGATATACTTGCTGCCGTACCATCTCAAAGTATTCGATATCTTCTTTCGTCTTTTCTAGCTGCTCCGCAATTCGGACGAGTGCGGTTTTGGCTTTCGAATAACGGGAGAAATAATTCTGGGCATTATCAATAGGTGATTTCCGCGGATCAAGCGGAATCGTGACGGTGGTGCCTTGCTCATAATAATTTTCTACCGTCACTTCCTTATCGCCTTTTTGCATTAAGTAATTATTCGCTGTCAATAACTCACCGTACAGTTTTAAGGTATCCAAGTTTTGAGCCGTCTGCTGTTCTTTTTGCAGTTTTTTTGTCTTATTTTCAAGCTTCGTAATTTCATTGGACAACCAGCGTTCCAAATCAATCGCTTGGGACTTGACCCTCTCTCGCTCTGCTCTGGCAAAATAGACTTTGTCGAGTAAATCACTCAATGTAGAAAACGTTTGAGTTGTGCCGGGCGCGTGTGTCAATTCCACAGCGGAGAATAATGTCTTTCGATCATTCTCCACTACAGTAGGCTTCATTGAATCTGCGTTGAAACTGTCTAAAAAAGATCTCCAAACGCAAAATGGCTGCTCCTGATTTTGTTGGAGCCGATACAGTAGTTCGGCAGCAGTCAGGGGAGAAAAGCCAGCGAATTGCTGGACAACATCTCTCGGCTCCTGCAGGTTAGGCAAGACATCCATAAATTCATTTTCTAAGACTTGAAAAGGATCCAGTTTATCTTGTGGAGGTGCCGGGATATACGGCTGTCCAGGCAGAATCGTCCGGTAACTGTTCACGGAAGGCGGCAGATGCTTCATACTGTCGATAATCAAATCGCGCGAAGCATCCAGTAAAATTAAATTACTGTGTCTGCCCATGATCTCAATAACCAGTTTTCGTTCAATCTGATCGCCCAGTTCATTTCGAGCCTGAACTTGGATACTGACAATCCGGTCTGTCTCTTGCTGCTCAATGGACGTAATCATTCCGCCCTCAAGCTGCTTCCGTAACACCATGCAAAACAACGGAGGCTCGGACGGATTCGTCAACACCTCATTCGTCAATTGCATCCTCGAAAAAGAAGGATGCAGTGAAACTAATAATTTATGATTTTTATTATTTGCCCGGATCTGAAAAATAATTTCCTGCGAATTCGGCTGATGAATCTTCGAAATCCGGCCAGACTTCAACTGCTGCAACTCGCTTACAATCGCTTTCGTAAATAAACCATCAAATGCCATACGGATTCCTCTTTCATTTCGTTTTGTTCCATTTTAGCACTCATCGTATGAATATGGTATAATATGAACAGATTGCACACATGGGCCTGTTCGGTCAGATTAAATAATCTGAATGGAATAAATCACTTTATTGTACGCTGTTGTTATTGAAGCTTTTTAGGAACAGAAGCGTATCTAGTTGATTGGAGCGGAAGACGGGCGACTCCTGGGGGATCAGCGTGCGCCTTGAGAACCCGCAGGAGCAAAGCGACGAGGAGGCTCAAGCCACGCCCCCCGGAAAGCGTCCCGTCTGGAGTGGAAATCAACGGTGCGGGGACAGCATGCCGTGTAAATGAATACATAACAAAGAGGGATTATATGTACAAACATCGAGGACTCCTAATCGTCCTTTCAGGTCCATCCGGCGTAGGTAAAGGAACCGTTCGTAAAGAACTCTTCTCAAGCCCGGACACCAACTACGAATACTCCATATCGATGACCACTAGAAACCCGCGCGAAGGCGAAGTGGACGGCGTCGACTACTTCTTCAGATCACGGGAAGTATTTGAACAAATGATCCAAGAAGGGAAACTTCTGGAGTATGCCGAATATGTAGGAAACTACTACGGCACGCCACTCGACTACGTCAACGAAACACTCGACGCAGGCCGCGATGTATTTCTCGAGATAGAAGTCGTCGGTGCTGCACAAGTTCGTGAAAAAGTACCAAATGGTTTATTTATCTTCTTGGCACCTCCAAGCTTGAGTGATCTGGAAACTCGTTTGATCGGAAGAGGTACAGAAGCATCCGATATCATTGCCGATCGAGTATTAAAGGCAAGAGAAGAACTTGAAATGATGCACTTGTACGATTATGTAGTCGAAAACGACGAGGTCTCCAAAGCATGTGATCGGGTCAATGCAATTGTTACAGCAGAGCATTGCCGCAGAGAACGTGTGGAAAAGAGATACTTACAAATGTTGGAGGGAGAATAAACTATGTTATATCCATCAGTTGATTCACTAAAAGGGAAAGTAGATTCTAAATACACATTGGTCACGCTGGCTGCGAAACGTGCGCGTGAACTACAGGAAAAACGGAACGAACTCTTACATAAGTATCGTTCAGAGAAAAGTGTCGGCAGAGCGTTAGAAGAAGTGGCTGCTGGGGTCTTGATCAACCAACAAGCGGATGAATCAATTATTTACGAAGACGAAGTTTGATTTGAAATCAATTACGCTTTGGCGTAATTGCGTCCAGATTTTGAATCGAGCGTGCTCGATTAAATCCTTTCAAAATCTGTGACATCCGCCGGAGGCATAGGCCTACAGGATGTAGCGTTTCTAGCCTGCGTTCTCCTATTGGTCAGCGGGCGTTTGAAATCCCACTGAACAGGATATTTCCACATTCATCTCACCACCTATTGAGGTGAGAGTTTTTGCTGAATAAAGATAAAACTACTCCCTTGGAATTCAACCGTTCTCAGGGAGTTTGTTATTTTTTGAAAGGAACAGGGGGCACCTAATTATGATAAATAATAAAAATGTCTTGCTTTGTGTGACGGGTGGAATTGCAGTCTATAAAGCAGTCGCACTTGTCAGCAAGCTATCTCAGGCAGGCGCAAACGTTAAAGTCGTAATGACGGATTCAGCGAAAGAATTTGTGCAGCCATTATCATTCCAAGTGATGTCAAAAAACGATGTGTATTTCGATACATTTGATGAAAAAGACTCTCGTGTGATTGCACATATAGATCTTGCGGATTGGGCGGATTTGGTATTAGTGGCGCCTGCTACGGCGAATGTCATCGGCAAACTGGCAAACGGGATCGCGGATGATATGGTCACTACAATTTTACTTGCTACTGAAGCGGATGTTTGGATTGCACCCGCAATGAATGTACATATGTACGCCCATCCCGCTGTTGTAAGGAATATTGGGCAACTCCATTCGGACGGCTACCGCTTTATTGAGCCTTCGGAAGGTTTTTTGGCCTGCGGTTATGTGGGGAAGGGGCGTTTGGAAGAACCAGAACGTATTACGGAACTGGTAAGCCAGCATTTTACGCAAGGCCATTATCAACCGCTAAAAGGGAAAAAAGTCGTGATTACTGCGGGGCCGACACGTGAACGAATTGATCCGGTTCGCTATGTTTCGAATTTCTCCAGCGGTAAAATGGGTTATGCGATGGCGGTAGCAGCGCAAAAGCTTGGCGCGGAAACCGTTCTCATTTCAGGTCCAGTTGAATTGACTGTTCCTTCAGGCGTCCAAATAATCCATGTCGAGAGTGCTGCCGATATGTACGATGCAGTGCTCAGTCAATTTGACGATGCTTCTATTGTCGTGAAATCCGCGGCAGTTGCAGATTACCGTCCAAAATCGGTACATACTCAGAAAATGAAGAAAAAAGCAGGCGACGACGTGCTCGAATTGGAGCGTACGACAGATATATTGAAATCGCTCGGAGATCGGAAAGAACATCAGCTATTGATAGGCTTTGCAGCTGAAACGACGGATGTCATCGCATATGGTCAAAAAAAATTGGAGTCTAAAAATCTGGATTATATCATCGTCAATGATGTGACCGATCCGGGTGGCGGCTTTGGCAGTGATACGAATGTTGTCACACTGCTTTCCAGAGAAGGAGAAGCCACTCCGTTTACTGCCATGCCAAAAGATCAATTGGCGGTACGTTTATTTGAAACGATACTTCAGCAAGAAGGCGGCAAGTTAGATGATCGCTGAAGTCATTGTCGATGTAGCGGCTTATCCGATCGATCGTCCGTTTGATTATGCTGTCCCGGCAGAGTGGGAGAGCGTCATGGAGCCGGGCCTGAGAGTGAAAGTGCCATTCGGCCCTCGAAAAGTCGTCGGATATGTCACAGCAATCAAAATGCATAGTGAACTGGATTCTGGCAAGATTAAACCAGTGTTGGAGATAATAGATTTAGAGCCGGTCCTATCCACGGAACTGCTGGCATTGTCAAAATGGATGGCAGCTGAAACGATTGCCTATGAAATCGATGCGCTCCAAGTGATGCTGCCGGCAGCGATGCGTGCGAAATATGAGAAAATCATGCGTGTAGTCAAGCCAGAATTGCTCGACGATTCATTCCGAGAGTTTTTAGGAAATCGAGAGCAAGTATCGTTGAAGGCTTTTCAGGATGCTCATTTATTGAATGAAGTGAAGAAGTATAGTGAACAAGGAATTGTTCAGATCGATACGGCGATCCAGCAGAAAACCAAGATGAAAAAAGTTCGGATGATTCATATTCCGGACACAGCACACTTGGAATCCGCTTTGGAAGAGACACATTCAAACGCTAAAAAACAAGTGGAATTATTGCAGTGGTTGCTTCTACATCCGTCGAAATCGATGGAAGCCAGCGAAATCATGAATAAATCAGGCGTTAAAGCAAACGTCTTGAAAGCACTGCTCGATAAACAAGTCATCGAACAATCCCAAGTGGAAGTTTACCGTGAATTGGATGCACCCAAAATGCGGGACAGCGGGAAGCCTGAGCAGCTGACAGATGAGCAACAGTCCGCATTGTCAGCGATTGAACAAGCTAGTGATAAGAAGAAGCAAGAAACGTTCCTATTGCATGGAATCACAGGCAGCGGGAAAACAGAAGTCTATTTGCAAGCGATTGACCATGTGTTGAAAAAAGGCAAGGAAGCAATTGTGCTAGTTCCTGAGATTTCTCTGACACCACAAATGACCGCTCGATTTAAAGGGCGATTCGGTGAGTTGGTCGCAGTGCTGCATAGTGGATTATCGTCTGGCGAGAAATATGATGAATGGCGCCGGATCCATCGAGGCGAAGTAAAAGTGGCAATCGGAGCCCGTTCAGCTGTTTTTGCACCTTTTACGAATTTAGGTCTGCTCATTTTGGATGAAGAACATGAATCAACCTATAAACAAGAAGAGTCCCCGAGATATCATGCGAGAGATGTAGCGATTTGGCGAGCTGATTATCATCGCTGTCCAGTCATACTCGGAAGCGCTACGCCGTCGTTGGAATCGTATGCACGCGCAACTAAAGATGTTTATACATTATTGACCCTAACAAAACGTGCAAAACTACAGGCATTACCAGAAGTTCAGGTCGTCGATATGAGAGAAGAACTGAAGACAGGAAATCGTTCGATGTTTTCTGTCGCACTGGCGGATGGTATTCGGCAACGGTTGGAACGTAAAGAACAAATCGTGTTGTTGCTGAATAAACGCGGCTTCTCGAGTTTCGTACTATGCCGTGACTGCGGTACGGTAGTGGAATGCCCGAATTGTGATATTTCATTGACCTATCATCGTTCAAGTGAAAGTTTGAAGTGCCACTATTGCGGTCATGAGCAGCCTGTGCCGATCGAATGCCCGGAGTGTGCAAGTGAGCATATCCGGTTTTTCGGCACAGGTACGCAAAAAGCACAGGAAGAGTTGTATAAGCTAGTACCTGAAGCGCGCGTAATTCGAATGGATGTAGACACGACCAGTACGAAAGGCGCCCATGAGAGGTTGTTGCATGATTTCGGTGAAGGAAAAGCAGATATTCTGCTGGGTACACAGATGATTGCCAAGGGACTGGATTTCCCGCGTATTACACTTGTTGGCGTATTGGCTGCCGATACATCACTTCATTTAGCTGATTTTAGGGCTGCGGAAAAGACGTTTCAGTTGCTGACACAAGTGAGCGGCAGGGCCGGACGGGATCAGCTGCCGGGAGAAGTAGTGATTCAGACATACGATCCAGAGCACTATGCGATTGAATTATCGAAAACTCAAGAGTACGTGCCGTTTTATGAATTGGAAATGGATAGAAGAAGACAGCTGGGCTATCCGCCCTATTATTTTGTGACGGTTGTGCAGTTCAGCCATGAGGATGTACTGAAGGCGGCTGATTATGCACATAAAGGCACGAGTTTCCTAATGGAACAGCTGTCTTCCGAGTCCGTGATTATTGGACCGACCGCTGCAGCAATCAGTCGCCTCAACAATAGATATCGTTATCAATGTTTGGTAAAATACAAACAGGAACCTGCGCTCGTACCGGTTTTACAAAAGTTATTAAAACATTACAAAACCAGCTGGGCAAAAGACGGATTGGTTATGTCCATAAACCGTGAGCCGACAGCTATTTTTTAAACAAAAGTTCAAAGCGCCGTTTAGCCTCGACAGGCGTTGGAGGGCTTATCGACAAAGTTGAGTTCTTTGCAACTTTTCGAAAAGACCGAAACGACCCGAGAGGCTGGGGCTTGGAACTAGACGAATCAAAAGTGCAAAGCGCCGTTTAGCTTCGACAGGCACTGAACGTAACTACAGAAATGAGGAATAATTTTGGCTATATTAGAAATCGTAAAACACCCGTCTCCGATTTTGACGGCACCATGTGAGGAAGTCACAGTCTTTGATGAAGAGCTGGGTACGTTACTGGATGATATGCATGAAACGATGATAGAAAATGATGGTGTAGGTTTGGCGGCACCGCAAATCGGAAAATCGATTCGCGTGGCAATTGTGGACTTTGATGAAGAACAAGATATCATCGAAATGATCAATCCAGTAGTGACTGCAACAGGAGGAGCTGAAGTGGATGTGGAAGGCTGCTTAAGTTTTCCTGGATTATTTGGTGAAGTAGAGAGACCTTTCCATGTCCGTATAGAAGCGCAGGAACGCGACGGCAGACTGTATGAACTAGAGGCGGAAGGTTATGAAGCGCGTGCGATTTTGCATGAGATCGATCATTTGAACGGCATTTTATTCGATAAGAAAATACAGCGGATTGTGGATCCTTCCGAGTTTGAAGAGGATGAGGAGGGCGACGAATGACGAAAATTATTTTCATGGGAACACCTCAATTTTCTGTGCCCGTCCTGACGATGCTTCACGATGAAGGCTACGATATATTAGCAGTAGTAACCCAACCCGATCGCCCGGTTGGCCGGAAGAGAGTATTGACTCCGCCGCCTGTAAAAGAAGAAGCGTTACGCCTTGGGTTACCTGTCATTCAGCCGGAAAAGCTAAAAGGATCCGCTGAGCTTCAGGAAATCATCAGTTTGCAGCCGAAGTTAATTATTACGGCAGCATTTGGTCAATTGCTTCCTAAAGAGTTATTGGACGCACCAAAGCTTGGCTGTATCAATGTCCATGCGTCATTATTGCCGAAATACCGCGGGGGTGCACCGATTCATCAAGCGGTGCTGGACGGTGAAACTGAAACAGGCGTAACGATCATGTATATGGCGGAAAAATTGGATGCAGGAGATATCATTTCACAGACTGCTCTGCCGATCAAAGAAGATGACGATACAGGCAGTCTATTCACGAAGCTTTCTGCTGTGGGAACAACTTTATTGAAGAACACTTTGCCTTCGATCGTAAATGGTACGAATGAACGTACAGTTCAAGATGAAACGCAGGTGACGTTTGCGAAAAATATTTCGAGGGAACAGGAACGAATTGACTGGAAACGTTCTGCTCGTTCCGTTTTTAACCAAGTGAGAGGTTTACATCCATGGCCTGTAGCTTATTCGAAATTTGCGGATGACCAAGTGAAGATTTGGTGGGGGCGTGTTGAAGAACGGACGTCTGATGCGGTGCCGGGTGAAATTATAGCGTTGGAAAAAGACCGGATTATCGTCCAGACAGGTGATGGTGCGTTTGCCATTACCGACTTGCAGCCTGCGGGGAAAAAACGAATGACTGCCGCCGTTTTCTTAAATGGAATCGGATCCAAGTGGCAAGTGGGAGACCAGTTTGAATGACAAATTATAAGAAGAAAATTTGGCGTGGAAATGTACGTGACGCCGCCCTGTCGATCTTGATGGATATCGAAAACGAGCAAGCTTTCAGTAACTTATTGCTTCACAAGACAATTGAGTTATACGATCTTCCCCAAAAGGATCGGGCTTTGTTGACGGAATTGACATATGGGACATTGCAACAGCAAATGACATTGGATTATTATTTGGCACCTTATATTCGCGGGAAATTGCAACCGTGGGTTCGCCAATTATTGCGGATGTCCGTTTATCAAATTATCTATTTATCCAAAATCCCTCCGCACGCCGTTGTCAATGAAGCAGTGAAAATTGCAAACAAGCGAGGGCATAAGGGCGTCTCCTCTATGGTAAACGGGATTTTACGTTCGATTTTACGAGAAGGTGTTCCTTCTTTGGATGAAATTGAAGATCCGGTAGCCCGGCTGTCGATTGAGACGAGTCACCCAGAATGGTTGATCCGACGTTGGATTGAACAGTACGGCATGGAAGAAGCAACGGCTATTGCAGTTGTCAATAATTTGCCGCCTGTTACGACAGCGCGAATCAATTCAACGAAAACGAACAGAGGAGAAGTCATAGGGTTACTCAAGAAGGAAGGCGTACTTGCATCGCCGGGTAACTTGACTGACAGCAGTATTCAAGTAGAGTCAGGAAATTTAGCCTCTACGGAAGCATTTCAACAAGGACTGCTGACGGTTCAAGATGAAAGCTCCATGCTGCCAGCGTTAGCTTTACAAGTAGAACCGGGTATGAAAGTTCTCGATATGTGTGCGGCGCCTGGCGGTAAAACAACGCATATTGCCGAGCGTATGAAAGATGAGGGGGAAGTGCAAGCTCATGATCTTCATCCGCATAAATTACGTTTAATCGAGCAAAATGCTGAGCGGCTTGGCTTGACTTCCATTCACACAAATAGCGGGGACAGCAGAGAATTACTCTCAACCTATGAACCGCAATCATTTGATCGTGTACTGGTTGATGCGCCTTGCAGCGGTTTAGGAGTCATTCGAAGGAAACCAGAAATTAAATACAAAAAAACAGTGCAAGATATTGAAAATCTATCGGTTATTCAAAAAGATCTGCTCCAAGTTGCCAGCCAATTAGTGAAAAAAGGCGGTCGCTTGGTTTACAGCACCTGTACGATTGATAAAACAGAAAACCAGGCAATCGTCGAATGGTTTTTACGGGAGCAGCCGGATTTTGAACTTGTTCCTTTACACATCATCGATCAACCGACTGATAGCAGCTATTTACAGATCTTGCCGCATCAATACGAAAGTGACGGCTTCTTTGTGGCAGCTCTGCAAAAAAAGAACTGATCTGATGGAAAGGGAATGGGGGTTAGCTTATGGAATATGAGATTCGCTCAGATACTGGACGCAAGCGGACAGTAAATGAAGATGAGGCGGCTGTGTTCGTTCATCCTAAAAACAATACAGTGCTAGCCGTCATTGCAGATGGAATGGGGGGGCATAAAGGCGGCGACTTTGCCAGCTCTACTGCCGTACGAATGATTGGCGAGCAATTCATGTCGGCAAGTGACGATGTGGAGACGGAACAGGACTGGTATGATTTATTGTACGATACGGTCGTGGATATCAATCTGTTTTTATATACAAAAGCCCAGCAGGATGAAAGTTTTAAAGGTATGGGAACGACGCTTGACCTTGCGTTGATTTTAGGGGATCAATGCCTTGTTTTCCATGTAGGAGACAGCAGGATTTACCAAGTGACAGGCAAGGCTATACGGCAAATTACTAAGGATCATTCGTTCGTCAATATACTGATCGAAAGCGGAGAGATTACGGAACAGGAAGCAGAAGTGCATCCGCAGAGAAACTGGATTATGAAAGCGGTGGGCTCTGAAAAGTCGATTGTACCAGATTTGTATACCATTCCAGTGCCATCTCAATCGTACTTGTTGCTGTGCACAGATGGGTTAAGCAATAAAGTCGAAAAGGAACTGATGCTTGATATTATATTGCGTGACGTTTCATTGGCTGACAAAGTGGATACGTTCGTGGAGTTGGCAAATGAACGTGGCGGCGAAGATAATATTACGGCGATCTTACTGGAAATACCTGAAACCGAGGTGATTTCCACATGATCGGTAAACGGATTGGTAAACGATATGAAATTATCCGTGTGATCGGTGATGGAGGAATGTCAAGGGTTTATCTGGCACATGATATGATTCTTGATCGGGACGTGGCAATCAAAGTATTGCACTATGATTTTGCAAATGAAGAAGAATTGAAAAAGCGATTTCAAAGAGAAGCACTTTCAGCGACAAGTTTGACCCATCCTCATATCGTCAATATTTTTGATGTCGGCCAAGAAGATGAGCTTCATTACTTGGTAATGGAATACATACCAGGCCGGACGTTAAAAGAATATATACACACACACGGAGCATTATCTGCTGAACATGCTGTATCCATTATGCAGCAACTGGTGTCAGCGATCTCTCATGCCCATCATAATGGCATCGTCCATCGTGACATTAAACCGCAAAATGTTCTGATGAATGGTGAAGACGACGTCAAGATTACGGACTTTGGTATCGCGATGGCGCTGAACTCCACAGCACATACGAAAACGAATTCAGTTATTGGTACCGTTCATTATTTATCTCCTGAGCAGGCGCGGGGAGGCATGGCTACAAAGCGCTCGGATATTTATTCGTTAGGGATCGTTTTTTATGAATTGTTGACAGGAAAGCTTCCTTTTTCTGCGGAGACGGCTGTTGCTATTGCGCTGAAGCATTTGCAGGAAGAGACGCCTTCTGTACGGGAGCAGCTTCCTGAAATTCCGCAAACTGTGGAGAATGTCATTTTGAAAGCGACCGCGAAGGATGCCAACTATCGATACGCCACAGCCGATGAAATGTACGATGACCTATTAACGGTCTTTTCACCGGAACGTGCGAATGACAAGAAATTTACATTGCCTTTTGATGATGATCGAACGGTAGCGATTCCAATCGTGAAAGACACTTCGAAATTCGATAATGTGGAAAATACCGTAAAACACACACCGCCAGCAGTGGAACCGGTTCCGCCGGATGAGAAGAAAAAGAAAAAGAAAAAGAAGAAATGGCCACTTATTGTGGGAGCAAGCCTTCTGGTCATTGCCTTACTTGCAGTGGTGCTGACGATGTGGCTGAAACCTAAAGAAATTATCGTTCCTGAAGTAATAGGTGAGGAAGAACTAGCCGCAACGGAGCTGCTAGAAAAAGAAGGTTTTGTCATAGATGAACGATTGGAAGAAACGTCTGATGAATTCAACGCAGGTCAGGTCATCAAAACGATACCGGAAGCCGGCAAGAAGCGAAAAGAGGGAGACGGCGTTAAACTGTTTGTCAGTATAGGTAAAGATAAAATGAAACTGCTCAACTATGTCGGCCGCAGTTACGAAGCGACCGTGCAATTTCTGAAAAATTATGGGTTCGAGAAGATTACTCCAGTTGAAGAGTATTCTGACGAGCCCATAGGGACCATTATTGGACAGCAGCCAGAAGCCGATCAAGAAGTCGTTCCTGAAGATACGGAAATCATTTTTACGGTCAGTAAAGGAAAAGAGCTGCATTCGTTGAATGATTTAAGCGGTATGACAGAAAAACAATTAGAAAGCTACGCAAAAAGTGCAGTGCTTACTATTCATATTGTCAGCGGAGAATATTCGGAGACGGTTGAAAAAGGTCGTGTGATCTCTCAAAAACCTCCCAAAGGAACGAAGATGGATAAACATGAACGTGTCGATGTCGTCATGTCAAAAGGGGCTCCATCGAAACCCGTCAAACTGTTAGTGAAAACTATTACGATTCCATATGAAAATCCTGAAGATGAGGATGAATGGGAAGAGGGAGACGAACGAGAGCCTCAGAAAATTCAAATTTATATACAAGATCGCAAACATACAATGAACGATCCTGTAGAAGAATTTGAAATAACTGAAGATACTTCCCGTAAGATCACCATCGAGCTTGAGGAAGGTGAACGGGGCGGTTATAAAGTGTTGCGCAACCAGACCGTGATAGAAGAAGATAAATTTGACTATAAAGAGTTGAATTAAAGGAGGAGTTCGATGGCGGAAGGCCAAATTCGAAAAGCGATCAGCGGCTTCTATTATGTTGAACATAATGGTGAATTAATTCAGTGTAAGAGTCGGGGAGTTTTTCGGTTAAAAGGAATTAACCCACTTGTTGGCGATATGGTCACCTATACACCAGATGGTGAGAATGACGCGACCATCACAGATGTTCATCCAAGGAAAAGTGAACTTGTTAGACCACCCATAGCGAATGTGGACCAGGTACTACTAGTATTTTCCGTTGTAGAGCCAGATATGAGCCTTCGTTTGTTGGATCGTTTTCTCTCTGTTATTGAATCGCACCGTCTAGAACCAATTATTTATGTTTCAAAGGAAGATTTAGCGAACCAGCAGACAATAGCTGAAAATGAAGGGAATTTAGCCTATTATCGGCGTATTGGTTATACCGTATTGCGTAATGTGGGCAACGAAGAGCCGTTGATTGAAGTACTGCGCCCCTATTTAAATGGCAAAACAACCGTGCTTGCAGGTCAGTCAGGGGTTGGAAAATCGACGTTGCTCAATACGATTCTCCCCGAGTTGGAGTTGAAGACAGGAGTCATCTCAGACGCACTTGGGCGTGGTAAACATACGACGCGCCATGTAGAACTGCTTGAAATTGCGGATGGATTGGTTGCCGATACACCAGGCTTTAGTTCACTGGATTTCGAACACATTGAAAAAGAAGAATTACGAGATTGTTTTGTAGAGATATCGGAAGCCGGTGAAGGATGTAAATTCCGGGGCTGCCTTCATGTCAAGGAGCCTGGCTGCACGGTGAAAGCGCAGGTGGAAGAAGGAACGATCTCTGAAGCGCGTTACAAGAATTACTTACTGTTCTTACAAGAAATTATGGATCGAAAGCCGAGGTATTGATCATGGTAAAAATTGCGCCATCTATTTTAGCAGCTGATTTTTCAAAGCTGGGAGAAGAAGTAAAGGAAGTAGAAAAAGCGGGTGCGGAGCTCATCCATATCGACGTGATGGACGGTCATTTTGTACCGAATATTACGATGGGTCCTATAGTTGTCGAAGCGCTGCGCCCTTTAACGAAATTACCATTGGATGTTCATTTGATGATCGAGAATCCAGATGCGTATATCGAAAGTTTTGCTAAAGCAGGTGCAGATTATATTACGGTACACGTAGAGGCATGCCGTCACTTGCACAGAACCTTGCAATTGATCAAATCAACAGGCGCTAAACCTGGCGTTGTATTGAATCCGCATACGCCTGTTGAGCAGATCATGCATGTTTTGGAAGACGTTGATATGGTATTGTTTATGACGGTCAATCCAGGATTTGGCGGACAGTCATTTATTGAATCTGTCGTGCCAAAAGTAAAGCAACTGTCAGAAATTATTTCAGCACGCGGTCTTTCTATTGAAATTGAGATCGATGGCGGTATCAATGAAGAGACCATCAAGCCATGTGTTGAAGCTGGAGCAACCATTTTCGTTGCAGGCTCTGCAATCTACAATCAAAAAGATCGTGCAAAGGCATTGCAAGCAATAAAATCTGCTGGTGAGAGTGTGATGCAAAAATGAAATATGCCATTATTTGTGCGGCAGGTCCCATTGAGGAAGTCGTAGATTTGGCAGAATATGATCAGCAGGACACGGTCTATATCGGTGTGGACCGTGGTGCTCTTTATTTATTGGAAAAAGGAATTCAACCGCATGAAGCAGTGGGAGACTTTGACTCCGTGTCAAAAGAGCAATTCGAAAAAATCACTTCAGCGGTGGAAATCGTGCATCGTGTCAACGAAGAAAAAGATGAGACTGATACGGAATTGGCTGTACAGCGAGCCCTGACGTATGATCCGGATTATATCATATTGACTGGCGTGACGGGCGGCAGATTGGATCACCTGCAATCTGCTTTACATTTATTATATAGGGTGCAATCAGAGCATCGCAGAGTGAAATTTAAAATTCACAACACAACCAATGATATCCGTGTCATGTTGCCGGGTGTACGACGTGTAAAAAAAGATGAGCGTTACCCATACACTTCTTTTTTCTCGTTTGGGCCTGTGGTGACAGGATTGACGTTGACTGGGTTTAAATACGAAACAGTGAATGAACGGTTGGAAATCGGCACGACTCGATTCACAAGTAATGAAACGGTGGCGGATGTTTGTACTATCTCTTTCCGAGACGGCATATGCTTAATGGTAAGGAGTTCAGATTCCTGAAAGGAGTGGGGATTTGCGAGTATATACATTTACGCTACCGAAATTCGTTAGCAATATTGTCAGAAAGTGCGCAGTCGCGTTCCAGAAGGACGGCCGTGCGAAATCAACAGTTGCAACGAATAGTAAAGTCAGCAAGTCAAAGAGACGTAAAAAAGAAAAAACACAAGGCGCCTAATTTAGGTGCCTTGTGTTTTTTCTTTTTGCCGAAAGCAAAAAGCGCCTTTATGATAATCCCTCCAACATCTGTCGAGGCTACCCGGCGCTTTCAGCATTTGATTCGTCCAGCTTCAGGTGGCAGCCGCTCGGGACACTTCGGACTTAAAGATAAAGGCAAAGAACGCCTTTATTTTTAAGTCCTCCAGTGCCTGTCGCGGCTAGACGCCACCTTCAGCTTTAAGTTCACATCCAGCTTCAAGCGCCAGCCTCTCGGAGCGTTTCGAAATTGCCAGAAAGGCAAAAAGCGCCTTTATGGCAATTCCTCCAACGTCTGTCGAGGCTACCCGGCGCTTTCAGCATTTGATTATTATACTCGTTGTACTTTGCCTGATTTTAGAGCTCTTGCAGATACCCAAACACGTTTAGGTTTGCCGTCTACTAAGATTCTAACTTTTTGAAGGTTTGCTCCCCAAGTGCGTTTGCTTGAGTTCAGAGCGTGTGAACGAGAGTTTCCAGAACGTGCTTTACGTCCAGTGATAACACATTGTTTAGCCATTTTAGTACCTCCTCGTGAATTATTTAGCGATTCACGTTACAATTCGCATACCATAGTACTTTATCATAAGCGGGAGATCGATGCAACATTTTTTTAGGAGACCTTCAAGCTTTTTTCCTTTACACTATAATTCAGCGACAACAATGCTTTCTTTCTTGATAAATTACCGTATAATGTACGTATATGAGTGAAAAGAGTTGGGAGGAGAAGAGGATGTCAATCGAACTGAAAAATGAACATGGAACTATCGATATTACGAATGACGTAATTGCCCAAGTCGTCGGTGAGGCTGCGATCGAGTGTTACGGAATTGTGGGAATGGCTTCACAACACCAAATTCGTGACGGACTTACAGAAATTCTCCGAAAAGAAAACTTTGCTCGCGGGGTGATTGTACGTAACGAAGGGAATGCTTTTCATATCGATATGTATGTCATCATGAGCTATGGTACGAAAATTACTGAAGTGGCCTATCAAGTACAATCGAAAGTACAATATACAGTTAAGAAAGTATTAGGTCTCACAGTAAGTTCAGTAAATATTTTTGTTCAAGGAGTTCGGGTAACGAACGTGTAGAAGGAGGCCTTTGAGTTAATGAGTTCAATAAATGGATTGCAATTTGCGAAGATGGTGGAAATGGGTGCACATCACCTTCACCAGAATGCGGATTATGTGGATTCTTTAAACGTATTCCCTGTACCAGACGGTGATACAGGGACGAATATGAATTTATCCATGACTTCAGGTGCGAAAGAAACAGGCTTGAACGCACAGGAACATATCGGCATGACTGCCCAAGCTTTCTCTAAAGGTCTGTTGATGGGTGCTCGCGGAAACTCAGGTGTGATTTTATCTCAGCTATTCCGCGGATTCAGCAAACAGATTGAAAGCGAATCGGAAGTTAATGTAGAGCAATTTGCAGAAGCCCTTCAATACGGTGTTGAAACTGCCTATAAAGCAGTCATGAAGCCGGTAGAAGGAACAATTTTGACAGTAGCAAAAGATGCCGCGAATGCAGCAGTTTCTCATAAAGAACAAGCGGCAGATCTAACAGAATTAATGGAAATCATTGTTGAAGAAGCGAAGGCTTCTTTAAAAAGAACGCCTGATCTATTGCCAGTATTGAAGGAAGTAGGGGTAGTGGACAGTGGTGGACAAGGCCTTGTGTATGTGTATGAAGGCTTTTTGGCTTGTTTAAAAGGTGAAGACTTGCCTGCAAAGACCGTTGTCCATTCCATGGAAGACTTAGTCAAGACAGAACATCATCGCAGTGTGCAAAGTTTCATGAACACCGAAGATATTGAGTTTGGTTATTGTACGGAGTTTATGGTGAAATTGGATGCGGACAAGCTGCATGAGAAACCATTTGATGAAGATACTTTCCGCCAAGATCTGAGTGAGTTGGGTGATTCATTGCTTGTTATATCCGACGATGAAGTGGTGAAAGTACATATTCATACAGAAGAGCCGGGAGAAGCTTTGTCTTATGGGCAGAAATACGGTTCATTGACAAAGATGAAAATAGAGAATATGCGCGAACAGCACAGTGATATTATGGAGCGTGACAGCATTCCGACAGCTACTCCTAAACAGCAACACAAGTATGCTATCGTCACAGTTTCGATGGGTTCAGGAATCGCTGAGCTTCTAAAGAGTATCGGTGCATCCGCTGTCATTGAAGGCGGACAGACGATGAATCCTTCTACTGAAGATATTATCAAAGCGATAGAAGAGATTGGTGCAGAAAAGGTATTGATCCTGCCGAATAATAAAAATGTTATTATGGCAGCTGAGCAGGCAGCGGATGTTTTGTCTATTGAAGCAGCGGTCGTGCCTACCAAATCTGTACCTGAAGGATTGGCGGCAATATTAGCATTCAATCCGGAAGCGACAGTTGAAAAGAATGCGCAGACTATGAAGGAAGCTGCTTCTTCTGTTAAGACAGGACAGGTCACATATGCGGTACGGGATACTTCTATTGACGGAGTGACGATTCAAAAAGATGATTTCATAGGAATTGCTCAAGGTAAAATCACAAGTTCAGCTCCTTCATTGGATGACGTGACAAAAAGCCTGGCAGCCTCATTGATTGATGAGGACGATGAAATCGTCACGATTATTTATGGAGAAGACGTTGCATCAGACGAAGCGGAAAAGATTGCTGCATATATCGAAGAGCAATTTGATTTCGTAGATGTGGAATTGTATGCAGGAAAACAACCGCTCTATCCGTATATTTTATCAGTTGAATAAAATGATGCGTTGTCCTTTTTTACAAGGGCAACGTTTTTATTTTCCAGCTTTTTCGTGGTAAACTAAAAAAGAAGAACATCCGTTTTCTAACCTGCGTAGAAAGGAGGAGTTTCGGGTGGAAAATATACTGCAAAATAGTGTCGGCACAGTGAAAGGTATCGGAAAGACCACTACTGAACAATTTCAAAAGCTGGGTATTGTGACGATTGAAGAATTACTGTACACATTTCCTTACAGGCATGAAGATTTCAGAATGACCGACTTGACGGAAACTCCGCATAACGAGCGGGTAACCGTTGAAGGACGAGTGGAGTCAGAACCCACCGTTTTTTATTCTGGAAAGAATCGTTCACGCCTTCAAATCCGTCTATTGGTTGGTCATCATTTAGTGAAGGCCATTTTTTTTAATCAACATTATTTAAAGGAACGTCTTTCGACTGGGATGAAAATCAATGTGACAGGTACTTGGGACAGAGGTCGCCAATCTATCACAGTTAACCGTTTGCATACAGGAGAGCAAATCGACTTTGAGCCGGTTTATAGCTTGAAAGGCGTCATGCATCAAAAAACATTCAGGCGATATATGCGAAATACTCTGGATGTTGCTGCAGGGGACCTTATCGAGACGTTGCCTGCTTCTATCATAGAAGAATACCGTCTTCCTACATTGGCGGAGGCGCTCGAAATGATTCATTTCCCGACAAAGCTGGAAGACGTCAAGCAAGCACGCAGAAGATTTGTTTATGAGGAATTATTGCTTTTTCAGTTGAAAATTCAAGGAATGAAGAAACTGCGAAAAGAGCAGGAACAAGGGCTTATTATCCAATATGACTTAGATTTACTGAAGAAATTCATCAAATCACTACCTTTTGAGTTAACCAACGCACAAAAAAGAGTCGTCAATGAGTTGTGTGCCGAATTAAAGGCACCGCTCCGTATGAATCGTTTGTTGCAAGGGGATGTTGGTTCAGGGAAGACAGCAGTAGCGGCTATCGCTTTATATGCAACGATTACAGCAGGTTTTCAAGGGGCGCTCATGGCCCCGACAGAGATTTTGGCTGAGCAGCATGCGGAGTTGCTGGCGGATTGGTTTGAACCGTTTGGCGTCACCGTGGCGTTTTTGGCCGGTTCTACAAAAGCGAAAGCTCGACGGGAATTGCTTGAAAAGTTAGAAGCAGGAGATATTGATTTGCTGATCGGCACACATGCTCTTATACAGCCTGAGGTTCAATTTTGTCGGCTGGGATTTGTCGTGACGGATGAACAGCACCGTTTTGGTGTAGAGCAACGGCGTGTATTGCGGGATAAAGGATTGAATCCTGATGTCTTGTTCATGACAGCGACTCCGATACCCCGGACACTTGCGATTACAGTCTTTGGTGAAATGGACGTCTCCATACTCGATGAATTGCCGGCAGGACGAAAAGAAATTGAGACACATTGGCTGAAAGAGGAGTCTTTGCTTCCGGTCTTGCAGAAGATGGAGAAGGAACTGCGGGCGGGTCGCCAGGCATATGTTATTTGCCCGCTTATTGAGGAATCCGATAAACTGGATGTCCAAAACGCGGTGGAAGTCCATGCTGAACTAAGCAATTATTTTGCTGGCCGTTACAATGTCGGCTTAATGCATGGCCGCTTACCTTCTGTTGAAAAAGATCAAGTAATGCGCTGTTTTAGTGAGGGAGAACTCAATATTTTAGTTTCTACCACTGTTGTCGAAGTGGGAGTCAATGTGCCGAACGCAACATTTATGCTGATCTATGATGCGACCAGGTTTGGACTAGCGCAACTGCATCAATTAAGAGGACGCGTTGGGCGCGGTTCAGATCAGTCGTATTGTGTCCTGCTCGCCAATCCCACATCTGAAGAAGGAAAAATGCGTATGCAGTCCATGACAGAGACGAATGATGGATTCGTTTTGGCTGAAAAAGATTTAGAACTGCGTGGAGCTGGGGACATTTTTGGGAAAAAGCAAAGCGGTATGCCGGAGTTCAAAGTAGCCGATTTGGTCCATGATTTTAAAGCGCTGTCGACTGCGCGGCAAGATGCAGAGCGTTTATTGAATTCGCCGCAGTTTTGGCACGGCGATGAGTTTGCAACATTGCGAAACCAGCTTGAACAGTCTGGAGCGTTAACGGAAAAAAGAATTGATTAAGGGAATGTCAGGCGTGTTGATTGACTGATTTTTAACATTTTCCTGCAAATTGCATTATAAATGCAACAAAAATTAAAAGAATGCAGTCGGCGAGTTCTTTTGGCCAAGTTGTTGTGGCACGGGTGTATCCATGGGGATTTCCGTTCCAGACGGTACGCTTTCCGGGGGGGGGGGTGGCTTTGAGCCTTCAGGAGTCGACCGTCTTACACTTCACTCCCTATTTTGTGTAGACTAGGCAATTCGACTTTCATTTGAAATTAGGAAAAACTAAATAATATCGCTTTTATTTTGGTCTTCTCCTTAAGAGTGAACACACTTTAACTCGCTACTTACAAGACAAAAGCCCTTGCGCTATCCAACAAGAAGTCGGGGGTTTGCTCGGAGGACAAATCCCGAGGAATACACCTTTTCCCACACTATTTCGTTCTTTTTCCAAAACAGCAAACAAATTCGTTAACCTCTTGCAATCTGTTAAACCTCTTTATATACTTAGTATTAATACCAAGTGCTAATCTGAAGGGGTGTAGCAATTGAAAGTTCCTAAGAAGGAGAGGCAACACTTATTAAGGAGCTTGCTTGACGAAGATCCTTTTTTAACGGATGAAGATATCGCCGGGCATTTTTCAGTGAGTGTTCAAACAGTTCGGCTGGATCGTCTTGAGTGCGGCATTCCTGAACTAAGAGAACGTCTGAAGTCCGTTGCTTCGCAGCATATGAAGGAAACAGTGAAGTCTTTGCAGACCGAAGAAATATTCGGAGAAATCATAGACGTGGAATTGGATGATAAAGCGCTCTCAATCTTTGATGTCACGGACGACCATGTCTTTAAACGCAACGGGATTGCTAGAGGACATCATTTATTCGCCCAGGCCAATTCGCTCGCCGTAGCTGTTTTGGATGACGATTTGGCTTTGACTGTTCGTTCTTCTTTACATTTTGCGAAACCCGTAAAGGCAGGAGACCGAGTCGTAGCTCGGGCAGTTGTGCGCCAAGAGACATTAAAAAATAAGAGTACGGTTGTTGATGTCATTTCTACAGTGGAAAGTGAACCTGTTTTTTCTGGAGAGTTTTTGATGTACCGTACTACAAAAAAGGCAGGTAAGTGACATGATTATAGCAGTGGACGCAATGGGCGGAGATCATGCTCCTGGAGAGATTATTAAAGGAGTATTACAAAGCCTGCATGCATTTGATGATATTTCAATACATATATTCGGTGATGAAGAGAAAATGGCACCCTTCTTAGAGGAGCATCCCCGCTTACAAGTAGTTCATTGTTCAGAAGTGATTGAACCTGACGATGAACCGGTGCGTGCGATACGGAAGAAGAAGGACGCTTCGATGGTTCGCATGGCTCAAGCGGTGAAAGATGGAGAAGCGCAGGCATGTGTCTCTGCCGGAAACACAGGGGCGCTCATGTCGGCAGGGTTATTCATTGTCGGTCGATTGGAAGGAATCCAAAGGCCGGCACTTGCGCCAACATTGCCGACCCTTGACGGCAAAGGTTTCGTACTGTTGGATGTAGGAGCGAATTCTGATAGTAAACCTGCACATTTGGTTCAATTTGCAGTTATGGGCAGTGTGTATGCCGAAAGAGTACGTGGCATTGAAAAGCCGCGTGTTGGGTTATTAAATATCGGAACAGAACCAGGTAAAGGAAATGACTTGACGAAACATGCATTTGAAGAACTGCAAAATGCACCGATTCATTTTATCGGCAACGTAGAATCTCGGGATTTGCTGAATGGGGCAGCAGATGTTGTCGTGACGGATGGGTTTACGGGGAATATGGTTCTGAAGACGATTGAAGGCACGGCATCTAACGTGTTCTCTATGTTGAAGGAAGTATTCATGTCCTCTTTCAAGACAAAGCTTGCTGCAGGATTAGTAAAAGATGACATGAAAAGTCTTAAACAAAAAATGGATTATTCCGAGTATGGCGGGGCGGGTCTATTCGGCTTGAATCATCCTGTGATCAAAGCACATGGATCTTCAAACGCCAATGCATTATTCAATGCAGTACGCCAAGCACGCACGATGGTACAATATCGTGTATGTGAAACAATTAGAGAAACACTTGGGGAGGAAGAGGAATCTTGAGTAAACTGGCATTTGTTTTCCCGGGACAAGGCTCTCAAGCCGTGGGGATGGGTAAGGAATTTGCGGAGAAGGATGAGGCGTGTAAACAGTTCTTGCAACAGGCTGATGCTGCACTTGGCTTTGAGTTGAGTAAACTGATCCTCGAAGGACCAGCAGATGATCTGACGCTGACCTATAATGCACAACCTGCACTTTTGACAGTCGGTGCGATGATTGCAGCGAAATTAGAGAGAGCTGGCATCATACCTGATTATTCAGCAGGCCATAGCCTTGGAGAATACACGGCACTTGTCGAATCAAAAGTACTTTCATTTGAAGATGCGGTAGTAGCAGTGCATAAACGAGGAAAATTCATGAATGAAGCAGTTCCGGCTGGAGAAGGAACAATGGCGGCGATTCTAGGCATGGACCGGGATGTGTTGGAGTCGATCACTCGTAATATTACAGAATCAGGGGATCCCGTTCAGCCCGCTAATCTTAATTGCCCAGGTCAAATTGTTATATCCGGTGCGAAAAAAGGTGTAGACAAAGCATGTGTCGCACTAAAAGAAGCCGGTGCAAAACGTGCATTACCTTTAAATGTCAGCGGGCCATTCCATTCGGTATTGATGCAGCCGGCTGCGGATGAGTTGCAAAAAACATTAGCTGATATCTTGATGAAAGATGCAGAAATTCCTGTAGTTGCCAATGTTACAGCAGATGTTGTGACCGAGCAGGCAGAAATTAAGCGCTTATTGGTTGAGCAATTGTATTCACCAGTTCGCTGGGAAGAATCAGTAGAAAGACTTCTTGAACTTGGCGTAACTCGTTTCATTGAATGCGGACCAGGAAAAGTACTCAGTGGATTGATCCGAAAGATCGACCGGACAGCAACAGTGTATCCGGTGTATGATGAAGCGTCATTGCAAAAAGTACTAGAAGAAGCGAAAGGGTGGGCGTAATGGGAAGATTCGATGAGAAAACAGCGGTCGTCACAGGTGCTTCCAGAGGGATCGGACGCACTGTTGCGTTACGTTTGGCATCAGAAGGCGCTAAAGTTGTCGTGAATTATAGCGGCAGTCAAGAAAAAGCAGAAGCTGTTGTGGAAGAGATACGTTCAGCTGGAGGAGAAGCATTTGCATTCCAGGCGAATGTCTCCGATGCCGATCAAGTGAAAGAAATGATGGATGAAGCTATCAAGCAATTTGGTTCCATCGATTTCCTCGTCAATAATGCAGGCATTACGCGTGATAATTTATTGATGCGCATGAAAGAGGATGAGTGGGATGATGTACTGGCTATTAATTTGAAAGGTGTCTTCCTTTGTACGAAAGCTGTCACTCGGCAAATGATGCGTCAGCGTGCAGGAAGAATCGTCAATTTAGCTTCAGTCGTTGGTGTCGTTGGAAACGCTGGACAAGCAAACTATGTTGCTGCAAAAGCTGGTGTTATTGGCCTGACGAAAACAACGGCGAAAGAATTGGCAGCCCGCAATATTCTAGTAAATGCGGTAGCGCCTGGATTTATTACAACGGATATGACAGACGAACTGGGCGAAGAGATGAAAGAACAGTTACTGTCGACTATTCCTTTAGGTAAGCTGGGCAGTGCTGAGGATGTTGCAGGCACAGTGGCGTTTTTGCTTTCCGATGAAGCGAAGTATATTACGGGCCAAACGATCAATGTCGATGGCGGCATGGTGATGTAAACGAATTAGTTCTTCGGATGCTTCAATCTATGGTTGCACTTTGAGGAGAGAAACCTCTATAATTCAATAGAAGTTATGAGGCGGACACTTGGCCTTTGAGAGGAGGTGACTATGTTGTCAACAGTACTTGAACGAGTAACAAAAGTAGTTGTCGACCGTCTAGGCGTCGATGAAAGCGAAGTAAAACCTGAAGCTTCTTTCCGGGAGGACTTAGGGGCTGATTCACTAGATGTAGTAGAGCTTGTTATGGAATTTGAAGATGAGTTTGAAACAGAAATTTCTGATGACGATGCAGAGAAAATTGCAACTGTCGGAGATGCAGTATCGTACATTAAAGAAAAAGTTGGCGAATGACCTTTTCGGTGAGACACTTTCGACCTTTCATCTGGGAGGTCGAAAGCGTCTCTTTTCTCATGCAAAAGCGTAAGACGCCGTTTAGCCCCGAGAGGCTGGCGTCTGAAACTAGATGATGCAAAAGCGGAGACGGCTGTTTAGCCCCGACAGGCGTTGGAAGACTGGCAATAAAGGCGCCTTTTGCCTTTACTGCCAGTCTGAAACGACCCGAGGGGCTAGCCGTTGCAGCTAGATGATACAAAAGCGGAGACGGCTAGCAGTTGCTGATTTTTATTACAAAAGGAACACAAAAAGTCAACACAGATTACAGATGAGAGGCAGAGTAGCTTATGAAAAATAAAAGACATTATAAAGAAGCATCATCCCATCCTTCATTGCCGCAAGCTGTTCGAGAGAAATTCAAAGCGCTTCAACAGCAATTAGGTGTACAATTCAAGGATGAAAATTTACTGTTTAACGCGTTTACGCACTCTTCTTACGTTAATGAACACCGCCGCAAAAAGTTTTCCGACAACGAGAGATTGGAGTTTTTAGGGGATGCCGTATTGGAACTGGGCGTCTCTAAATTTCTGTTTCGTACAGAACCGACAAAAAGTGAAGGTGAGCTGACGAAGCTGCGAGCCGCTATTGTATGTGAGCCATCACTCGTTAAGTTTTCCAATGAGCTCCATTTTGGTGACTATATTTTGCTTGGCAAAGGTGAAGAGCTGACAGGGGGAAGAATGCGTCCCGCGTTGCTGGCAGACGTATTTGAAGCATATATTGGCGCATTGTACTTGGATCAGGGCATGGAAGTGGTTGAAGAATTTCTAAAACGAATCGTTTTTCCGAAAATCAGTGTCGGAGCTTTTTCGCATGTGACAGATTATAAGAGTCGTTTGCAAGAATTGGTGCAGCAAAAGAATCATGGACCTCTTCAATATGAAGTGGTTGAGGAAAAAGGTCCTGCACATGCGAAAAAGTTTGTTACCGTAGTCAATCTTGATGACCAACAACTCGGTAAAGGAATTGGAAAGTCTAAAAAAGAAGCCGAACAGGAAGCTGCCCGTCGAGCGATCGAACAATTACAGTCGCAGATAGACGAAGGAGAGAACTGATCGTGTTTTTGAAGAAATTAGAGATTACAGGATTCAAGTCTTTTGCAGAGAAGATCCATATTGACTTTGTTCCTGGAGTCACAGCCATTGTCGGCCCAAACGGCAGTGGGAAAAGTAATATTATTGATGCCATTCGATGGGTGCTTGGCGAACAGTCAGTGAAATCTTTGCGTGGCAGTAAAATGGAGGACGTCATTTTTGCAGGAAGCGATTCTAGAAGAGGCGTCAATTTTGCGGAAGTCACGTTAATTTTAGATAATAGCCAAAATCTGTTTCCGCTCGACTATACAGAAATCAGTGTCACCCGCCGTGTTTTTCGTTCAGGAGAAAGTGCTTATTTGATCAACGGACAAGCCTGCCGACTAAAAGATATTACGTCCATGTTCATGGATTCAGGTTTGGGAAAAGAAGCATTTTCTATCATCTCTCAAGGCAGAGTCGATGAAATCCTGAATAGCCGTGCAGATGAACGCAGAAATGTCTTTGATGAAGCGGCAGGCGTATTGAAATATAAGACACGTAAGCTGCAAGCAGAACATAAACTTTTTGAGACCACAGATAACTTAGATCGAATCTTAGATATTCTGAAAGAAATCGATGATCGTCTTGGTCCTTTGGAAAAAGAAGCGACGGCTGCACGTCAAGCAGAGCATTTTCTGGCTGAACTTCGAGAGGCGGATGTTCGTTTATTAAACTATGATGCCTGGACACTTCGGCAACAAATTCTTGAAAAGTCAACAGCGATGAAAGCCGATGCAGATGAACAAATGAAATTGAATGGCCAATTGACTGAACGAGAGAAAGAGCTGGAACACGATAAGAAAAGCTTGCAGAAACTAGAGTCCACGCTTGAAAGTTTGCAAAACGAGTTAATAAATAAAACGTCTGAGGCGGAAAAATGGGAAGGCAGACGGTTGCTTTCCCTTGAAAAGAATCGGAATACAAAACAGCAACTCGATCGAATTCAGTCAGAGTTGCAATCAGCAGAAAAAAACAAACAGCTTACTGAAGAAAAATTACAGGCAATGCAATCAAAACAACAATTATTAAAAAAAGAGTTATCCCACGCGTCTAAGGATATCAATCAAGTGACTGGCATGCTGAATAGTTCGCTCAAGGAAACGGAACAACAGATCGACGATTTGAAGTCCGTTTATATTGAAAAACTGAATGAAGAAGCGACTTTACGCAATGAAGTGAAGCATGTGGAAGAGCGATTGCAAGGAGAAAAATCCTCAACTGAAAAAATCACTGTCCAAACTGCCCTACTCTCAGAACGCATGCAAGTATTAATCAAAGAACAACACGAAAAGAACCGGCAAAAAGAGAGTATTCAACAGCAGATTAATGAGATGGAACAGTCGGTTGAAAAATGTCTATTGCAGTTGAAAGAATCAGAAGAACTTCTAACTACGCAACAGCAGTTTTTGCAGCAAGCCGTGCGTAAACAGTCGGAAATGCAAGGAAGAATGCGGGCTCTTGAAAGTTTGGAAAAAGATCTTTCGGGATTTTATTCAGGTGTGAAAGAAGTGCTGCACGCGAAAAGTCAGCAACGTATTCAAGGAATTGAAGGGGCGGTAGTGGAGTTGATCTCGACTGAACCCGCTTACGCAAAGGCGATTGAAACAGCCCTTGGCGGTGCGATGCAGCATATCATTGCGGCAACGGAGCGCGATGCAAGGAAAGCGATCGGCTATTTGAAATCGAAAAACTTAGGTCGAGCGACATTCCTTCCGTTGGACATTATAAAACCGCGTGAGTTGCCGATGAACAGCAGACAGCTCTTAAGCCGTCAGCCAGGTTTTATCGGTACAGCATTTGAATTGACTCAGACAGCTGCGAAATATGAATCAATTGCCAAAAACTTATTAGGGCAAACGATTGTGGCGAATGACTTAAAAGAAGCAACGGCAATCGCCAAGGCCATTGGCTATCGATTTCGTATTGTCACGCTGGATGGGGATGTCGTCAACGCAGGAGGTTCTCTGACAGGCGGCGGTGCGAAAGGGCAGTCTACCTTGTTCTCACGGAAAGCGGAATTGGAAACAATCTCCGAACAGTTGCAACAAATGGATGAATCGATTCGGCAAGCAAATCATAAAATGTCGCGGACACGAGAGCAAGTTGGCGTGGGCCTACAGCGTCGTGATCAATTGCAGAAAACAATGGAAGAACTGCAACG
This sequence comes from Sporosarcina sp. FSL K6-3508, assembly GCF_038615825.1. Classification (NCBI taxonomy): domain Bacteria; kingdom Bacillati; phylum Bacillota; class Bacilli; order Caryophanales; family Caryophanaceae; genus Sporosarcina; species Sporosarcina sp. FSL K6-3508. Next base: position 1,203,955 of record NZ_CP152016.1, read on the forward strand.
GCAGAAAGCCATTGCGCATACTTCATTGCAGGAAACGGAGATGGAGATCCGTTCTGTCAAAATGGAGATATCGACCATTGAAATGGGCAGGAATGATACCGTATCTGCCGAAAAAGAATTAACGGGCAAAAAGGAAAGGCTCTCTGCACAGCATTCTGCAATCCAACATGAGCTGAATGAAATTACAGCCAAATTGGAAAGTTTAGAGCGTCTGGTAGAAAATCGCAGAGAAGAGCAAGAGGCATTACGACAGAAATTACATGAGCTGCAGCAAAAGAGCGCAGTCTTGAAAGAACAAAGTACCTATCAATCCAGTACGATTCAAGAAGCGCGTGATATGATGGTTGAGTTGGATCAGACGATCTTACGCCTGCGGGAAGAACAACGATATAACCAAGAGCATCTAGTCGGTACGGAACTTTCACCTGAAGAAATTGAAGCAAATATGAAACAGTCGAACACCGCAAAATTGCAGTTGGAAGAAACGATTGAAGTGGAGAGAGCGAAGCGGCTTCAGCAAACTGAGCTCGTCAATCAACATGAATCTCAGCTTAAGTTGCTTCGACAGCAGGTTCATACGATCAATGACCGATTGAATACGGTGAAAATCCAGTTGTCGAGGCTCGAGACACAGCATGAGACAGTGACGAATCGTTTAGATGAAGAATATGGTTTACTGCCAGATACCGCTTATTTAACAGATGAAACGGATATCCCGCAGCTTAGGACAGCGGTGGATTCTTATAAGCAGCAACTTGCGGATCTCGGTCCAGTCAATCCGAACGCGATTCAAGAGTTTGAAGAAGTTTCAGAACGTCATCAGTTTTTAAGTGCACAGCGTAATGATTTAGTCGAGGCAAGAAATACGTTGCAAGAAGCGATGTCTGAAATGGATCAAGAGATGAAGAGTCGCTTCCAGACAACGTTCGAAGCCATTCGAAGTCATTTCCATCGAGTGTTTCAAGATATGTTCGGCGGCGGTGAAGCGGATTTAATTCTGACGGATCCATCTAATTTGCTGACAACAGGAATCGATATTGTCGCACGTCCGCCAGGTAAGAAACTGCAAAATCTAAGTCTTCTTTCGGGCGGAGAGCGTGCATTAACCGTCATTTCACTGTTATTCTCCATTTTGGAAGTCCGCCCGGTACCATTTTGTATTTTGGATGAAGTGGAAGCCGCGCTGGATGAAGCGAACGTGGTGAGATATAGTAATTACTTGAAGAAGGTTTCAGAACAGACACAGTTTATCGTCATTACACATCGGAAAGGAACGATGGAAGGTGCGGATGTGCTGTATGGCGTCACTATGCAAGAATCTGGTGTATCCAAACTGTTATCTGTCAAACTTTCAGAAGTGGCAGAAGAAATCAGTAGCTAAGGAGTGGGGTTAATTGTCTTTTTTCAAGAAGCTGAAAGAAAAAATTACAGGTACCAATGAAGCCGTTACAGAGAAGTTTAAAGATGGTTTGACCAAAACACGCGATTCATTCACGTCGAAAGTCAATGACCTAGTCTCACGTTTCCGTGTGGTGGATGAGGAGTTCTTTGAAGAATTGGAAGAAGTGCTCTTGCAAGCAGACGTGGGCTTTGAAACAGTTATGGAATTGATTGATTTATTGAAGGATGAAGTGAAACGCAAAAATATAAAAGATACAACCGGCATGCAATCATTGATTTCTGAAAAGCTCGTGGAGATTTATAATGCGGGTGAAGAAATGTCTAATGAATTGAATATCGAAGAAGGCCGTTTAAATGTCATTTTAATGGTCGGTGTTAATGGTGTAGGGAAAACGACCACAATTGGTAAAATGGCAGCCCGTTTGCAAAAGGAAGGGAAAACCGTCATGCTCGCTGCAGGCGATACATTCCGTGCAGGCGCAATCGATCAGCTCGTTGTTTGGGGAGAACGGACAGGAGTTGAAGTCGTACGTCAGGCAGAAGGCTCCGACCCGGCTGCTGTTATATATGATGCAGTTAAATCTGCCAAAAAACGAAATGTTGATGTCTTAATTTGTGATACTGCAGGTCGTTTGCAAAACAAAGTGAACTTGATGAATGAGCTTGAAAAAGTGCATCGTGTCATTGGCCGCGAAATCGAAGGCGCGCCTCATGAAGTGTTGTTGGCACTCGATGCAACGACTGGACAAAATGCTTTAATTCAAGCTCAAACATTCAATGAAGCAACAAAAGTGACTGGCATCGTATTGACGAAACTTGATGGGACAGCGAAAGGCGGTATCGTCCTGGCAATCCGCAGCAAGCTGGATATTCCTGTGAAATTTGTTGGTCTTGGGGAAGGTATTGAAGACTTACAACCGTTCGATCCGGAAAAATATGTGTATGGTTTATTTGCAGATGGTCTGGAAATGGAAGATCGCGATGAAGAAGAGGCGGAAAACGAAGAAGACAAGTAAATATACTTGACAGACATGCGTGTGAACGCTAGTATGAAAAGGTGAGGAAAAGGGGTTGGCGTCATGCTTGAAAAAACGACAAGAGTGAACTTCCTCTTTGATTTTTATCAATCATTATTAACGGATAAACAGCGATCATATATGCAATTATATTATTTGGATGATCTTTCTCTCGGTGAAATCGCTGAACAATATGGCGTGTCGAGACAAGCGGTGTATGATAATGTGAGAAGAACGGAAGCTATGCTGGAAGATTATGAGGAAAAGCTCAATCTATTCGAGAAGCATGAGAGGCGTCTTGAAGTCGTTGAGCAATTACAGCAAATTATCCCGGCAGACGATTCCTCTTCCACCAAAGTTCTTGAGCTATTACATACCTTGAAAGATTTTGATTAGGGGGGATTGTCTATGGCATTTGAAGGTTTAGCCGAACGCCTGCAAGGAACGCTGAATAAGATTACAGGCAAAGGGAAAATCAATGAAGCTGATGTCAAAGAAATGATGCGTGAAGTACGTTTTGCATTGATTGAAGCGGACGTTAACTTGAAAGTCGTAAAAAGTTTTGTCAAAACGGTCAGCGAACGCGCAGTCGGTCAGGATGTCATGAAGAGCTTGACGCCTGGACAGCAAGTTGTAAAGATCGTTAAAGATGAATTGACGAACTTGATGGGTGGAGAACAAAATCCAATTCAGTTTGCCCGGAAATTACCAACGGTCATTATGATGGTCGGATTACAGGGTGCGGGTAAAACAACGACGACAGGGAAATTGGCAACCGTACTACGCAAGAAACACAATAAAAATCCATTGCTGGTTGCAGCGGATATCTATCGTCCAGCGGCGATCCAACAACTTGAAACGTTAGGAAAGCAAATTTCGGTTCCTGTGTTTTCTATGGGGACGGATCAGTCCCCTGTTGAAATTGCTCGCCGGGCGATGGAAGAAGCGGAAAAAGAGCATAATGATGTCGTCATCATCGATACAGCCGGCCGCTTACATGTGGATGAAGCGTTGATGCAAGAACTAAAAGACATTCGTGAATTGACGAAACCGGATGAAGTATTCTTAGTTGTCGATGCAATGACAGGTCAAGATGCGGTCAACGTAGCGAAAAGCTTCGACGAAATGATCGGCATCACGGGTGTCGTCCTAACAAAACTAGATGGCGATACACGAGGCGGGGCGGCTTTATCCATTCGTACCGTTACCGAAAAGCCGATCAAATTTGTCGGTATGGGCGAGAAAATGGATGCGCTCGAATCATTCCACCCAGAGCGTATGGCTTCAAGGATACTCGGCATGGGCGACGTCATGTCGTTAATCGAGAAAGCACAAGAAAATGTGGACGAAGAGAAGGCAAAAGAGCTGGAACAAAAACTTCGCACACAAAGCTTTACGCTGGATGATTTCCTTGATCAGCTACAGCAAGTGAAAAAAATGGGGCCGCTCGATGAAATTTTGAAAATGATGCCTGGTGCCAATAAAATCAAAGGGCTCGACAACGCAAAAGTAGATGAGGGCCAAATGGGGCGTGTGGAAGCCGTCATTTATTCGATGACGCTTGCTGAACGCGAAAGTCCGGATATCATCAATGCGAGCCGAAAGAAACGAATCGCAGTCGGATCCGGTACGTCGATTCAAGAAGTCAATCGCTTACTGAAGCAATTTGAAGAAATGAAGAAAATGGTCAAGCAGATGACCAATATGCAACAAAAGGGTAAAAAGAAGGGCAAAATGCCTGGTTTTGATTCGTTTTTCAAATAATATAACAGGTGTTAAGAAAAAACACTTTACAAACAAACGAAACCTTGATAATATACTATCTTGTGTGAAACTATTCGGAGGTGTAGATAAAATGGCAGTTAAAATTCGTCTAAAACGTATGGGAGCTAAGAAATCTCCTTTTTATCGTATTGTAGTAGCTGATGCACGTGCACCACGTGACGGCCGTCAAATCGAAACAGTGGGTACATACAATCCACTTACTAAGCCAGCAACAGTCAATATCAATGAAGAATTGGCTTTGAAATGGCTTCAAGATGGCGCAAAGCCATCTGATACTGTGCGTAACTTGTTCTCAGAACAAGGCATCATGGAAAAATTCCATAACGCTAAATACAGCAAGTAATTTGGAGGGGTGGACATGAAGCAGCTGATTGAAACAATTGTAAAGCCGTTAGTCGATTACCCGGATGACGTGAAGGTGGTAGCAGATGAACAGTCACAACGTGTTGTTTATCAGTTATCAGTGAATGCGGAGGATATGGGAAAAGTGATCGGAAAGCAAGGTCGTGTGGCAAAAGCGATCCGTACGATTGTTTATTCAGCAGCAGGCAGCCACCACGGCAAAAAAGTGTATTTGGATATTTTGGATTGATCCAAAAGGAAGGAGCCCCGGTTCCTTCCTTTTTTGCACGTATAAATGTTTTTTTGTATGAGGAAAATGAGTCAAGAGGACGTTGGCTTATGGTCCGGGGATTTACGCTCCAGACGGGGACGCTTTCCGGAGGGTGTGGCTTGAGCCGCTTCCCTCGCTCCGCTCAGTCCAGGGTCTCAAGACTCGCGCTGATCCTCCCGGAGTCGCCCCGTCTTCCGCGCAAATCCCTAGATAGTGAACTGTAGAACAAATAGACTTATCTATATACGGTAAGTGTACTCGAATCCTGAGAAAAAGAAGGCCATTCTTTCTGAGATGTTACTTCTTGCACTTATATTTCTCTCTGAATGGAGTTTCAATTTACTAATGCTAGGAAAATACGCTAGTTGATCGGAGTGGAAGGCGGCGACTCCAGCGGGATTAGCGTGACAGGTGAGACCCCGCAGGAGCGAAGCGACGAGGAGGCTCACCGCACGCCCCGCGGAAAGCGTCCGCCTGGAACGCAGATCAACGGTATATTACCCACTCACCCTAATCTTTTTGAGCGTGCTGATTAGCGTGTAAATTATAAATAACGGAGGCGAAGTAATGGAATGGTTTAATGTAGGTAAGATTGTGAATACGCATGGTATTAAAGGGGAAGTTCGTGTTATGTCTACAACGGATTTTCCGGATGAGCGCTATGCAATTGGCAGTGAGCTTGCGATCTTTTTGCCTAAGAGCAAGACTCCGATTTACGTCACTGTGGCAAGTCATCGTAAGCACAAAAACTTCAACCTTTTAACATTTGAAGGCTATCCGACGATCAATGACGTGGAAAAACTGCGTGACGGCATCGTCAAAGTATCGGAGAAAGAACTGACCGAGCTGGAAGAGAATGAATTTTACTACCATGAAATCATCGGCTGCCGTGTCATCACTGAAACAGGGGAAGACATCGGAAAAGTCACTGAAATTATCGAGACGGGTGCCAATGACGTCTGGACAGTTACACCGACAGAAGGAAAACCACATTACATCCCCTATATAGAAGACGTTGTAAAAGACATCGACATTGAAGAACAGGTTATCACCATTGAATTGATGGAAGGTCTGCTCTCATGATGCAAATCGATGTACTGTCGCTGTTCCCTGAAATGTTCGAAGGCGTCCTTCATTCATCGATCATGAAAAAGGCGCAGGATCAACAAGCCGCATCTTTTCGCGTCACAGACTTTCGTGACTACTCAACGAATAAACATAGAAAAGTGGATGACTATCCGTATGGCGGTGGTGCAGGGATGGTATTGAAGCCGGAACCGCTGTTTGCCGCCGTCGAATCATTGACAAGCACCAGTGAAAGTAAGCCGCGTGTAATTTTGATGTGTCCTCAAGGAGAGCGCTTCACACAGAAGAAAGCGGAAGAACTCGCACAGGAGCAGCATTTGATTTTCATCTGCGGCCACTATGAAGGATATGATGAACGGATCCGTGAGCATTTGGTGACCGATGAACTTTCCCTTGGCGACTTCGTCTTGACCGGAGGAGAAGTGGCTTCAATGGCGATGATCGACAGCGTGGTTCGCTTATTACCTGATGTGCTCGGCAATGATCAATCGGCTGTCCACGACTCCTTCTCCACTGGCATGCTGGAACATCCACAGTATACACGCCCTGCCTCTTTCAACGGCCTCGACGTGCCGGCTGTACTGTTATCAGGGAATCATGCCGAAATCGATAAGTGGCGAGAAGAGCAAGCATTTCAGCGTACGGCAGAGCGGCGTCCGGAGTTGTTGGAAGAAGCCCCGCTGACCGAACATCAGCAAAAACTTTATCAGCAATGGAAACGAAAAATAGACTGAAATTGCTTGATTGAACAGAAAGCTTATGATATGATTTGTGAAGCGCTTTTTAAAAAAGTGCCTATTTACTGACGTTCCGCTGCAAATGTAAGGCGTGCAAGAACTTCAGAAAAGAAGGAGAGAAAATCATGCAAAAACTAATTGCAGACATTACAAAAGATCAGTTACGTACTGAACACCCTGATTTCCGTCCTGGAGATACACTACGTTTACACGTAAAGATCATTGAGGGTACTCGTGAGCGTATCCAGTTATTCGAAGGTGTTGTAATCAAACGCCGCGGTGGTGGAATCAGTGAAACATTTACTGTCCGTAAAATTTCAAACGGTGTTGGAGTGGAGCGTACATTCCCTGTACACACACCAAAACTTGCTAAGATCGAAGTAACTCGTCGCGGTAAAGTTCGTCGTGCTAAGTTGTACTACCTACGTAGTCTACGTGGTAAAGCAGCACGTATTAAAGAACTCCGCTAATCAGATAAGCGCAAAACGAAGGAGGCCTTGCATTTGGCCTCCTTTCTTTTTGCGCATAAAGTAATTAGGCGTTACAATAATAGCAGACAAGGGCAGGAGGCTAGATTGATGGAAGAGAAAAAAACGAAAAGTGAAGGGCTGGAATGGATCAAAGCACTCTTAATCGCATTTGGATTGGCTGCAATTATACGAGTCTTTTTATTCACACCGATCGTCGTCGACGGTATTTCCATGATGCCGACACTAGAGCATGGGGATCGAATGATCGTCAATAAAATCGGTTATACCATTGGAGAACCACACCGCTTTGATATCGTCGTATTTCATGCACCTGAACAAAAAGACTATATTAAGCGTGTAATTGGGTTACCAGGAGATACAGTGGAATACAAAGATGACGTTCTTTATATTAATGATAAACCTTATGAAGAACCGTATCTTGATAAATACAAAGCGGAAATTCAAGATGGCACGTTGACTGAAGATTTCACGCTGCAAGACATACCGCAAATCCAGGCGAGTGTTGTGCCGGAAGACCATGTGTTTGTTATGGGAGACAATCGTCGAAAAAGTAAAGATTCCAGACATATCGGTCCGGTTGCGATAGATGAAATCATTGGCAGCACTAGCGTAATATTTTGGCCGATCAAAGATTTCGGTTTTGTGAAATAAAGAAAGGAGACGATTCGAATGACTATTCAATGGTTTCCAGGCCATATGGCAAAAGCAAGACGGGAAGTATCTGAGAAGCTTAAACTCGTCGATATCGTATTTGAATTAATAGATGCAAGACTGCCGCTGTCTTCACGTAATCCGATGATCGACGAAGTGATTCAGCAAAAGCCGCGGCTGCTGATTTTAAATAAAATGGATTTAGCAGATGAAGTGCAGACGAAGCGCTGGATTGCTTATTTTGAAGAGCGTGGCTTTCGAACAGTGGCGATCAATTCATTTGAAGGCAAAGGTCTGCAAACTGTCACGAAGGCAGCAAAAGAAATCCTTCAGCCGAAATTTGACCGAATGAAGCAAAGAGGAATCCGTCCAGGTGCCATACGTGCGATGATTGTCGGTATACCAAACGTAGGGAAGTCGACACTGATCAATCGATTAGCTAAGAAAAACATTGCGAAAACAGGAAATAAACCAGGTGTGACGAAAGCGCAGCAATGGATTAAATATGGCAAAGAGCTGGAGTTATTAGATACTCCAGGTGTGCTTTGGCCAAAATTTGAAGACCCTGAAGTTGGTTTCAAGCTGGCATTGACAGGCGCGATCAAAGATTCTGTTCTGAACATGGAAGAACTGGCTGTCTATGGTCTTCGATTTTTATCGGAACATTATCCGGAACGACTGGAAGCACGTTATCAACTGACTACGATTGGCGAAGATATTTTAGCGATCTTCGATCAAATTGGAGAGCGGCGGAAAGTTTACAGCGCAGGTGCAGAAATTGATTACGATAAAGTGGCAGATTTAATTGTTCAAGATATACGTGATCAGCAAGTGGGTAAGCTAACGTTTGATTTTCCGGAAGAATCATAACAAATTAGAGCAACTGTTTGGGACGTCATTTCCCGGCAGTTGCTTTTTTATTCGAAAAATTGATTATTAAACCGATATAATACATAGATAAGAATTTTGTTATTTATGTTGAATTTAAGTTTTTACATGAGTTTGTTCAAAAATGGACACTTAGTTGATTGGAGTGGAAGGCGGCGAAGGGCAAAGATGTGCTCCCAACGCTTCGCTTATGCTCGCAAAAACCGTTCTACGTTACGGCTTTTCCTGCGGGAGATAGCGCGAATGGCGAGACCCCGCAGGAGCGAAGTGACGAGGAGGCTTGCCCGCGCCCCGCGGAAAGCGTCCGCCTGGAATGGAAATTAACAGGTTCTACGCTTTACTTTGAGTGTAAGTTATTTATTTCAGTTTATATGGATGGACAGGTGAAGAAATTGACAACGATTCAGCAAATAAAAAACCAATTGCAAGACTTAGAAGAACCGAATGAGTGGCTGGATGAACTTCGAACGGATGAACGAAAAGGTGTGCAGCTCGCGATTAAACAATGGAAAAAACGATATGAGAAAAGACAGCAATTGATCAACGACTTCTTACAGAAGAAAGCATTTGATGATGCATATAAAACGACAAGAATTTCACTTATTGCAGGAATTGATGAAGCTGGAAGGGGTCCATTAGCCGGACCGGTCGTCACGGCAGCTGTAATCCTGCCTGAAGAGAGTTCTGTTCTACTAGGTGTAGATGACTCGAAGAAAATTTCGAAAGTCGAGAGGCAGCGATTTGCACAGCTGATCAAAGAACAGGCGGTAGCATACTCAATTCACGTACAGTCGGCAACGGTTATTGATGAACTGAATATTTACCAAGCAACGAAGCAGTCAATGGAAGCAGCAGTCAATCAGCTATCTGTAAAACCGCACACGGTTATTGCGGATGCTATGAACTTGATGCTTGACTGTCCTGCGTATTCCATCGTTAAAGGTGACGAAAAGAGTCTGTCTATCGCAGCGGCTTCCATCTTGGCTAAAACGACGCGGGATGATCTAATGACGGAGTTACATGAACAGTTTCCTTGGTACGGCTTTGATGAGAATGCTGGCTATGGAACGGCAAAACACTTGCAAGGACTGGAAACGCATGGATTTACTGCGCAACATCGAAAATCATTCGAACCAATCAAAACGATGTGGAGGAATCGCCAATGAATATGAATCCATTATCCATTTCGTCCGTCAAAGTTGCTTCCGCAGATTCCCAACCGCTGACTTTAAGAGAAGGCCAGATGATCCATGGAAAAGTGCAACAATTATTTCCAGGGCAGATGGCGCAAGTCCAGGTAGGGAATCAGCAGTTGTACGCAAAATTGGAAGTGCCAATGCAAGCGGGCGATACGTATTATTTCAAAGTTAATGGGACAGAGCCGGAAATACAGTTGCAAGTGATCGCGGGACCTATGCGCGGATCGGAAGGTCTAACAGGGCAATTGGCACAACTGACGGAGTCGCTGAATTTACCGAAGACGGCAGAAATGAAAGAATTACTTGCTGCAGTTATCAAACAAAAGTTCCCGATGACGAAAGAAAATTTATTGGACGCTGCCAATTTACTCAAAAATGTGCCAGACGGGATGAAAGAGCAGGCACTCGCAACCCTTGGAAAAATGGCCAACATGCGTCTTCCTTTCACGCCTGCTGTATTTCAATCGCTGATGCAAGCGCAGACAGGCACGATCACTCAAAGTCTTACTTCACTACAAAGCGCGTTACAGACTGAACAGAATCTTGCACCCGCTATACGTGAACAAATACTTAATGCATTGCAGGCGTTAGCCAATCCTGCAAGCCAATCCGTCGGCAAAGAGTTACTCGGTCAGACGATAACACAATTATTGAATCCTCAAACGAGTAAAGGAGACCGTTTTGCTGCTCTGCAACTATTGAAAACGGCGGGCATCCTTCCTGCTCAGACGTCACTCGCCAATCTGCCGCAAGCAGTAGCCCAATTGATGACACAATCAAGTGACGCAAAGGCTCCAGCTCCGCAGCAACCGCAGATTGCAACAAATCAGGCTGCTGGAAGCCTTGTAGCGTCCGGCAAAGTAAACGGAAGTGTTCGGGTCCAGGTAGATGGTACAGCGCCGTCAACAAGCTCTAGCGCAGCCACACAAATCGACCAAAGAGTCAATATGGACAGCCAAGCGGCTACATTAAAAGCTGTGCAGGCATTACTCAGTAAGTTGAGCCAAACACCAGCGGCTGAGCAACAAACAGCAAAAACAATTATTCAAAATCTAGCTCAGCAAATCAACACAAATCCTATCCTTCCTGAATCAGCAAAAGTTGCTTTACAGACCGTCATCAATCAAATCTCGCAACAGCCGGTAATGAATGACAGTGTCAAAGCGGCTTTCATTGAACAATTCAGCCAAACGTTCTTGCAACAAGTCAGCGGGTTGTCGTCTGTTAATTCGGTTGCACCACGAGATGTACAGCAAGCTTTGATGGCACTCGTATCGATCCCACCTGATCAAGCGGATGAGACATTACGAATGCTTATCCAAAATGCGGAAAGATCCGGCAACACACAACTGAAACAACTGGTCCAAACAGCAGAAATGCAAGTGTCCCAAGCAATGAACGGCCCAGTTATGAAAGAAGCGATACAAAGTGTATTAAGTACGTTAGGTTTCAATTATGAAGCTTTACTGAACGGAAAAGAACCGAATTTAGCGAATCTGGCCAATACATTAAAACCCCAGCTACTGACTCTGCTGCAAGATCCCTCTCTGTCTCCGCCGTTGCGTGAGGCTGCAGAAACGATGGTTTTGCGGATGAATGGAACGATCATCCAGACAGCGGAGACGAGCGTCCAGCAACAGTTGATCATGCAAGTGCCGCTAGAATTATTCGGAAAAAAGATCGATGCCACACTGCAGTGGAATGGCCGCATGAAAGAGAATGGTCAGATTGATCCAGCTTTTGCGAGAATTTTATTTTATTTGGAATTAGAAGCTTTATCAACGACGTTAGTAGATATGCATGTACAGAATAAAGTGGTGAATCTCACTATTTTTAATGAGCAAGAGTCATTGCGTACGACCGGATTGACATTCCAAACCATGTTGAAAGACGGTTTGGAACAAGTGGGCTATAAACTTTCAGGTGTATCATTTAAACCATTTACTGAAACACCACAATCAGTGAAAAAACCAGTTGGCTCCTTGTATACTGATGAAGGAGGAGTGGATTATCGGATATGAAAGAAGAGCGCTATGTAAGGAAAGAAGCGGTTGCACTTTCTTATGACCCCGAAGTATCAGACGCGCCAAAGGTCATTGCAAAAGGAAAAGGGATGATTGCGGAAAATATTCTTGAAAAAGCTAAAGAGCACGATGTTCCGGTTCAGGAAGATCCCAGTTTGCTAGAATTACTCGGACAATTAAATGTCAATGAAACGATTCCGGAAGAACTTTATCAGGCGGTATCGGAAGTGTTTGCCTATATTTATCGTTTAGACCGCGAAAAAGGTAGTAGGAATAGTTGAAAAATAGAGACTTTCACTTCACAATAGTCATTCTTGGACAAAATGTGACGGTTTGTTTACAATAATAAAGTAATTGAACTTCAAGTAATTGCAAATCGAATGGAGGCAGTACTTATGAACATCCATGAATACCAAGGGAAGCAGCTATTGAGAGAGTACGGTGTTGCTGTTTCGAAGGGCCGTGTTGCATTTTCGCCAAAAGAAGCAATGACTGTAGCGAAAGAAATCGGAACTGAGCCTATTGTGGTAAAAGCACAAATCCATGCGGGTGGACGTGGGAAAGCTGGCGGAGTTAAAATCGTCAAAACTCCTGATGAAGTCCGTGCAGTAGCAGCCGAATTAATCGGAAAACAGCTTGTTACACACCAAACAGGTCCTGAAGGACAAGAAGTAAAACGACTTCTTGTCGAAGAAGGAATCGACATCGAAAAAGAATTTTATATCGGTCTAGTCGTGGACCGCGCAACAGATCGCGTTACGTTAATGGGATCTGCTGAAGGCGGCGTGGAAATTGAAGATGTGGCTGAGAAGAATCCTGAAAAAATCTTCTATGAAGTCATTGATCCGGTAGTAGGATTGGCTCCTTTCCAAGCACGTCGAATGGCGTTCAATATGGAAATTCCAAGCGGACTGATCAATAAAGCAGTCAGCCTATTTTTAGGTCTATATAAAGTATTCAGTGAAAAAGACGCATCAATTGTCGAAATTAATCCACTTGTCGTAACGAAAGATCAGCGAGTACTGGCTTTGGATGCTAAATTCAATTTTGACGATAACGCAACATTCCGCCATAAAGATATTGTCGAATTGCGTGACTTTGACGAAGAAGATCCAAAAGAAATCGAAGCATCTAAACTGGACTTAAGCTATATTTCTTTAGATGGGAATATCGGCTGTATGGTTAATGGTGCGGGTCTTGCAATGGCAACAATGGATACGATTCACTATTATGGCGGCGAACCCGCTAACTTCCTTGACGTTGGGGGCGGCGCGAAGAAAGAAAAAGTCGCTGGTGCGTTCAAAATCATTTTATCCGATCCGAACGTAAAAGGCATTTTCGTCAATATTTTCGGTGGAATCATGAAATGTGACGTCATCGCTGAAGGTGTTATTGAAGCAGCGAAAGAAGTAGAACTTCAAGTACCACTTGTTGTACGTCTAGAAGGAACGAATGTTGAACGCGGGAAAGCTTTGCTTGAAGAGTCCGGTATTAATATTGTAGCTGCGGATTCAATGGCTGAAGGCGCGAAAAAAATCGTTGAGTTGATAGGATAAGAAAGGCAGGTACAAAGCATGAGTATTTATGTAGATAAAGACACCAAAGTAATTGTACAAGGAATTACAGGTTCCACTGCCCTGTTCCATACGCAGCAAATGTTGGAATATGGTACAAAAATCGTCGGCGGCGTAACACCTGGAAAAGGCGGCCAAACAGTTGAAGGAGTACCGGTCTTCGATACAGTTGAAGAGGCTGTGAAAGCTACGGGCGCAACTGTTTCCATCATTTACGTACCTGCGCCGTATGCAGCAGACGCGATCATGGAAGCGGTCGATGCAGAAATGGCTATGACGATCTGTATTACAGAGCATATCCCAGTACTCGACATGATCAAAGTGAAGCGTTATATGGAAGGCAAAGAGACTCGTCTTATCGGTCCAAACTGCCCGGGTGTTATCACGGCAGATGAAACGAAGATCGGTATTATGCCAGGCTATATTCATACAAAAGGCCATGTAGGTGTAGTATCACGTTCTGGTACACTGACTTATGAAGCGGTACACCAATTGACACAAGAAGGAATCGGCCAAACAACTGCTGTTGGGATCGGCGGAGACCCTGTTAACGGTACGAATTTCATCGATGTACTGAAGGAATTTAATGAAGACCCTGAAACGTATGCAGTCGTTATGATCGGTGAAATCGGCGGAACAGCTGAAGAAGAAGCTGCTGCTTGGGTTAAAGAGCATATGACAAAGCCGGTTGTAGGATTCATCGGCGGTCAGACTGCACCTCCAGGAAAGCGTATGGGCCACGCAGGCGCCATTATTTCGGGCGGTAAAGGAACAGCTGCAGAAAAGATCAAAGCTTTAGAAGCAGCGGATATACAAGTGGCAGAAACGCCATCTGTCATCGGCGAAACGCTTATTAAAGTTCTAAAAGAAAAAGGTCTGTACGAAAAATGTAAAACGAAGTAAACTAGAGGGTGTAGCGATAATGCTGCACCCTTTTTTCGTGCTTTGCTTGTAGTGTCGATTAAAGGAGCTATCGATGCAATTTACTGAACAACAAAAACAATTAATAAACCTTCATTATATTCATCCCGTACCGTATAATAAATTTCAGTTATTAGTGCAGGAAAATTCGTTCTTAGACAGAATGGAAGCGTATTCAAGTGATTATTTGAAACAACTTCTAGGCCTTTCAGAAGAGAAAGCTGTACGATTTAAAGAACAATATATGGAAGTTTCCAAGCTTCCTCTTATCGATTTATTACAGCAAATCAATTGCACCCCCATCCCTTATTTCCATCCGGATTATCCCGAAGAATTAAAGCAGTTATGCGATCCACCGGCGGTATTGTATGTTAAGGGAAATCAATCTTTGCTAAAAAAACGGCTGCGTGTGGGAATTATTGGTTCCCGAAAAGCGACGGTGTATTCTAAGAAAGCGCTCGATTTCATTGTACCGCCTTTAGTTGATCAAAAGATACCGATCGTCTCAGGTTTGGCAGCGGGCGCGGACACTATGGCCCATCAAGCAGCTATGCATTTTGGCGGAGATACAATTGGCGTATTAGGTCATGGATTTTCGTATATGTACCCCAAGAAAAATGAACGAATTGCGCAGGAGATGGCTGAGAATCATCTATTAGTAACGGAATATCCACCGTATATCCCACCCGCTAAATGGACATTTCCAATGCGCAATCGAATTATTAGCGGGCTGTCGAGTGCCATCGTCATTACAGAATCTGTAGAGAGAAGTGGAACGATGAGTACAGTGGAGCATGCGCTGGATCACGGAAAAGAAATTTTCGCAGTGCCGGGTGCTATCGATTCGCCTTTATCCGCCGGTCCGAATAAGTTGTTAGATGAAGGCGCCAAGCCATTATGGAGCGGCTTTCAGATTATCGATTTATTACAGTAATTTGCCAGTGTACCTGTTCGTAAAATGTTTAAAAGGTTGCATTATCCGAGAAACTGTTATACATTTTGCAACAGATATTCTTTTGATGAATAAATATAAAAAAATCTCTCTGAGGAGGGAAATGTATGGCAGATTACTTAGTAATTGTAGAATCACCTGCTAAAGCGAAAACCATTGAGCGCTACTTGGGGAAGAAATATAAAGTCAGTGCATCACTTGGACATTTACGTGATCTACCCCGCAGTCAAATGGGTGTAGATACCGAAAATAATTATGAACCGAAGTATATTACAATCCGAGGAAAAGGACCGATACTTCAAGAATTAAAAAAAGAAGCAAAAAAAGCGAAAAAAATCTTTCTCGCGGCTGACCCGGATCGCGAAGGGGAAGCAATTGCTTGGCATTTATCCCATCAACTTGGCGTGGATATCGAATCCGATTGCCGCGTTGTATTCAACGAAATAACGAAAGATGCGATTAAAGATTCATTTAAGCATCCGCGTCCGATCAATATGAATCTAGTCGACGCACAGCAAGCGCGACGTATTCTGGACAGACTAGTCGGTTACAACATCAGTCCGATCCTCTGGAAAAAAGTAAAAAAAGGATTATCGGCTGGACGCGTTCAATCTGTCGCATTGCGCTTGATCATCGACCGTGAAAATGAAATCAATGCGTTTGAGCCGGAAGAGTACTGGAGCATTACAGCTCAATTTACTAAAGGCAAAAAGACATTTGAAGCTGCATTCTACGGGGATGCGAATGAGAAAGTGAAGCTGACGAATCAAGAGCAAGTCGAAAAAATCGTCAATTCACTTCAAACGGACGAATTTGAAGTATCCAAAGTAGTGAAAAAAGAGCGGAAACGTAATCCAGCATTGCCGTTCACTACGTCATCCCTTCAGCAAGAAGCTGCGCGTAAACTAAACTTCCGTGCGAAGAAAACGATGATGCTCGCTCAGCAACTATATGAAGGAATTGCGATTGGAAAAGAAGGAACGGTTGGGTTAATCACCTACATGCGTACCGACTCTACAAGAATTTCCGATACGGCGAAAGATGAAGTGAAATCGTATATCCACACCATGTATGGAGAAGAGTTCATTTCTACCAACAGCCGGAAAACAAAAGCCAAAGCGAACACACAGGATGCGCACGAAGCAGTCCGTCCTACTTCCGCAATGCGGCCACCTGAAGCCATGAAAGCGTTTTTATCGAGAGATCAATTGCGTCTGTACAAACTGATTTGGGAACGATTCGTAGCAAGTCAGATGGCGCCTGCTATTTTGGATACAGTAACTGCTGATTTTCTGAATGGTGATATTCGTTTCCGTGCCTCAGGTTCTCAGGTGAAATTTCCTGGTTTCATGAAAGTGTATATTGAAGGCGATGACGATCAACAAGAGGAAAAGGAGAATATTCTTCCGCCGCTTGAAGAAGGGGAGCGTGTCAAATACGAAGAAGTGGATCCTAAACAGCACTTCACGCAGCCTCCGCCAAGATATTCCGAAGCACGCCTAGTGAAGACCTTGGAAGAATTGGGGATAGGCCGTCCTTCCACGTTCGCGCCGACATTGGATACGATCCAAAAACGTGGGTATGTCACATTGGATGCTAAACGTTTCATCCCGACAGAACTAGGCGGGATAGTTCATCAAGCTGTCAATCAATACTTCCCTGACATTATTGATATCGAATTTACAGCCCAGATGGAGCGCAGTCTTGACAATGTCGAAGAAGGCAGTGTCGAGTGGCGAAAAGTCATTGATGAGTTCTATCGTGATTTTGAGAAACACGTAGAAGTTGCAGATGCAGAGATGGAGAAAATCGAGATCAAAGATGAGCCTGCAGGAGAAGATTGCGAGAAATGCGGATCTCCGATGGTATTCAAAATGGGACGATACGGTAAATTCATGGCTTGCTCCAATTTCCCGGATTGCCGAAATACAAAAGCAATTATCAAGCCAATCGGTGTGACTTGCCCTAAGTGTAAGGAAGGCGAAGTGGTCGAACGTAAGAGCAAAACGAAGAGAATATTCTTCGGTTGTGATCAATATCCAGAATGTGATTATGTATCGTGGGATAAGCCGATTTCACGGCCTTGTCCGAAGTGTCAACATACATTGGTAGAAAAACGCCTGAAAAAGGGTGTTCAAATACAATGTACAGAATGTGATTATAAAGAACAGCCACAAAGTTAAATACGCAAGTGAGCAAAACGAGGAAGAGGGATTTGAAATGACGCAAACTGTAAATGTAATCGGTGCAGGCCTGGCTGGAAGTGAGGCTGCCTGGCAACTGGCCAATCGGGGAATCCAAGTAAAATTATTCGAGATGCGTCCGGTCAAGCAGACGCCGGCACACCATACAGATAAATTTGCGGAGCTAGTGTGCAGTAACTCCTTACGGGCGAATAATTTGACCAATGCAGTAGGTGTCATCAAAGAAGAGATGCGACAGATGAATTCATTGATCATTCAAGCGGCAGATCGCTGTGCAGTGCCTGCTGGCGGTGCACTTGCGGTAGACCGTCATGAGTTTGCCGGGAATGTAACGGAGCAGATTCGCAATCATCCGAATATAGAAGTCATTAACGAAGAAGTGACGAAATTACCTGAAGGAATTACAATCATCGCTTCTGGTCCATTGACATCGCCTGCGTTAGCTGAGGAAGTTCGTCAGTTGACGGGGGAAGATTATTTGTACTTCTATGATGCTGCAGCTCCTATTGTTGAAAGTGATTCCATTGATATGGAAAAAGTTTATTTGAAATCCCGCTACGATAAAGGGGAAGCGGCTTACTTGAATTGTCCAATGAATGCTGAAGAGTTTGATCGGTTCTATCAAGCGCTTATCACGGCAGAAGTGGCGCCGTTGAAAGATTTCGAAAAAGAGATGTATTTTGAAGGGTGTATGCCGATTGAAGTTATGGCGAAGCGTGGAGAGAAAACGATGCTTTTCGGTCCATTGAAACCGGTTGGACTGGAAGATCCGAAGACTGGCAAACGACCTAAAGCTGTCATTCAACTCCGGCAAGATAATGCGGCTGGCACATTATATAATATCGTGGGCTTCCAAACGCATCTGAAATGGGGAGCACAAAAAGAAGTGTTGCAGTTAATACCTGGTTTGGAAAATGTTGAAATCGTGCGGTATGGTGTAATGCATCGAAACACCTTCATCAACTCTCCAAAAGTGTTGAGCTGTACGTATCAATTAAAGTCGCGGCCGACAATTTTCTTCGCGGGTCAAATGACAGGTGTAGAAGGTTATGTCGAATCAGCTGGTTCCGGACTCATTGCAGGTATCAATGCCGCTCATTTAGCGAAAGGTGACAAGCCAATTCGTTTCCCAAGGGAAACAGCGCTAGGCAGTATGGCGCGGTATATTACAGAAGCTGATCCAAAAGGCTTCCAACCGATGAATATCAACTTCGGATTGTTTCCTGATTTGGGCGAACGTATCAAATCAAAAGCGGAACGTGCGGAAAAACATGCCAATCGTGCATTGGATGCATTACAGCAATTCAAAGAAACTACGACAATTTAACCCAAACCTTACCCATTCAGTGGGTAAGGTTTTTATATGCTTTAAATTGGGTGGGAAACTAAACCTTGGCAGAAACGTCTGTTAAGAGAGCTAACATAGTTTGACAATCGACTAATTTTGATAAGTATTTTGAACAATATGTGTCAAAACGGATGTTTAGGGGAATAATTGAGGATGAAGTAGTTTTCAAAGTTGCCGAAAAATCCTTGCTATTGTATAGTGTTTGATGGAGAACATTTGGATTAGATTTTAAATTCCAAACTATATACATTCAAGAATTTTTAGAATCTTTCGCAGCACTCTGGATAACTTACTAAAAGTGGCGAGGTGATCCAATGATTCCGGAAATAAAGGACTTGGCGGATGAATATGTATCTTATATTCGTTTGGAGAAAAACTATTCTTCGTACACCGTAGCAGAATACGAAAAAGATCTGCGAGAGTTTTTAGCATTCTTGCATGAAGAACATATCAATGTTTTAGATGATGTGGAATATCCAGTTGCGCGGCTTTATGTCACCCGTTTATATGATCGCTCTTTTGCGAGAACGACAATCTCCAGGAAAATTTCTTCGATTCGCTCTTTCTTCAAGTTTACCAATGCTCGATATGGTATTCAAGACCAGGCTTTCCGATTGCTGTTTCATCCGAAAAAAGAGGAGCGTCTTCCTGCTTTTTTTTATGAACAGGAGCTCGAAAAGCTTTTTGATGTGACGGTGGGAGAAGATTATCGCTCCTTGCGTGATCGTGCATTGTTAGAACTGCTGTATGCGACGGGTATTCGGGTCGGTGAACTCGTGACCATGGAAATGCAGGATGTAGATCATTATTTGGGAATCGTCAAAGTAATGGGGAAGGGACGAAAAGAACGATTCGTCCCCTATGGCAGTTTTGCTGACGATGCTTTGCAGCAATATATGGATAATAGCCGTCCGCAATTGATGAAGCAAAAGAAACACTCTATGCTTTTTGTCAATCTGCGAGGTGATCCATTAACTGATCGGGGGGTCCGTTATATATTAAATGATTTGATGGAACGAGCTTCTTTACATACGAAAATTACACCGCATATGATCCGTCATACATTTGCCACTCATTTACTTGGAGCGGGCGCGGATCTAAGGTCTGTACAGGAACTGCTCGGTCATCGTCATTTATCGTCCACACAAGTGTATACCCATATTACGAATGAACATTTACGCCAAACGTATTTACAAACGCACCCTCGTGCATAGGAGGAGAGACAATGGAATTTCATGCAACAACGATTTTTGCAATTCATCATGATGGCAAGTGTGCCATGTCAGGCGACGGGCAAGTAACAATGGGCAACGCGGTCGTCATGAAACATACAGCAAAGAAAGTGCGCAGATTATTCAATGGTCAAGTTCTTGCAGGCTTTGCTGGATCGGTGGCAGATGCTTTTACGCTGTTTGATCTGTTTGAAGCGAAACTCATGGAGTACGACGGTAATTTGCAAAGGGCATCTGTTGAACTTGCGAAAGAATGGCGGGGAGACCGGATTTTACGTAAGCTGGAAGCGATGTTACTCGTTATGGATAAAAAAACTCTTTTACTCGTCTCTGGTACAGGTGAAGTGATAGAACCGGATGACGGTATTCTGGCAATCGGCTCCGGCGGAAATTATGCGCTGGCGGCGGGAAGAGCTTTAAAGAAATATAGTACAGGTTTAACTGCCGAGGAAATTGCAAAAGCTTCATTAGAGACCGCTGCTGATATATGTGTCTACACGAATCATGAAATCATTGTGGAGGTGCTTTGATTGGTGATGAAACAAGAATTAACGCCAAAAGAGCTCACTGCTTATTTGAACCGTTTTATCGTCGGTCAGGAAAAAGCGAAGAAAGCCGTAGCTGTCGCAATGCGTAATCGCTATCGAAGAATGCAGTTAACAGAGGAAGAACAAGAAGAAGTCATCCCTAAAAACATCCTGATGATCGGTCCTACAGGTGTAGGGAAAACTGAGATTGCACGCCGAATCGCTAAATTAATTCATGCTCCATTTGTCAAAGTGGAAGCGACGAAGTTTACTGAAGTAGGTTATGTAGGGCGCGACGTGGAGTCCATGATTCGTGACTTGACAGAGGTCGGTGTTCGCATGGTCAAGGAGGATTTGCGTGAATCCGTCAAAGAACAAGCGCAGAAGCTTGCGGAAGAGCGCTTAGTGAAACTCCTTGTACCAGAAGCGAAAAAGAAAAATAGCGGACAAAATCCTTTCGAAATGTTCTTCGGTCAAAAAGGACAGCCGGAAGAAGAAAATCCGGAAGAACAAACAGAAATAAGACGTAAACGTTCCGAAATAGCTGAGCTGCTGAAAAATCGTCAAGTAGAGGAACAGATGGTAACTGTTGAGGTCACTGCACAGCAACCGTCGCTATTTGATGCGCTACAAGGTTCAGGGATGGAACAAATGGGTACAGGTATGCAAGACGCTCTTTCTTCTCTCATGCCGAAAAAATCAGTAAAACGCCGTATGAAAGTAAAAGATGCGCGGGTCGTATTAGAGGCGGAAGAAGCGGATAAGTTGATCGATCAAGACGAAGTGGCGCGTAAAGGGATCGAATTAACAGAGCAGGCAGGCATCATCTTCTTGGATGAAATGGATAAAATCGCGAGCAGCAACCAGAAATCTTCAGGCGAAGTGTCTCGAGAAGGTGTCCAGCGCGATATTTTACCTATCGTAGAAGGCTCGACAGTTACAACTAAGTATGGCGCGGTCAAGACAGACTACATTCTATTTATTGCAGCGGGTGCTTTTCATATGTCCAAACCATCGGATATTATCCCGGAATTGCAGGGGAGATTCCCGATTCGCGTAGAACTGGATAAATTGACAAAAGAGGATTTTGAGCGCATACTGCGAGAGCCTGATTTTTCGTTGTTACGACAATACGAGCGATTACTTGCAACCGAAGAAGTTGAAATTGAATTTACGGATAATGCAATCAGCAAACTTGCCGAGATTGCATTTGAAGTAAACAATGAAACAGAAAACATCGGTGCCAGAAGATTACACACGATTTTAGAAAAATTGTTGGAAGATCTGTCGTTCGAAGCAGCTGACATCGGTCCGGCTTCCATTAAGATCACACCTGCTTATGTAGATGAAAAGTTAGAAGGAATTGTTAAAAACAAAGATTTGTCACATTTTATACTTTAATGAAGGCTTAACTGTTTATTTAATGATTAAAAACCTTTAGAATATTCATTAAAGTCAACTGTGAATTTTGAGGAGGAACTTTAGAAATGAGTTTATTAGTAAAGACAAGAAAAATTAATGCAATGTTACAAGAAGGCGCCGGCGGTCCTGTCAACTTTAAAGAGATGGCAGAGGAATTAAGTGACGTCATCGATTGTAACGCGTTTATCGTAAGCCGTAGAGGGAAACTACTTGGCTTAGAGGTACACCATCAAATCGAAAACGATCGGATGAAAAAAATGTTTGAAGATCGTAAATTCCCTGAAGAGTATACAAATAATTTATTTGCTATCCAGGAGACATCTCCAAACCTTGATATTAACAATGAGCACACAGTCTTCCCTGTAGAGAACAAAGACTTGTTCAAAGATGGTTTGACAACGATTGTGCCGATTATCGGTGGCGGTGAGCGTTTAGGGACATTGATCCTGGCTAGATTGAAGGAAGGTTTCACTGAAGACGATCTTATCCTTGCAGAGTACGGCGCGACGGTGGTAGGAATGGAAATCTTGCGTGAAAAGTCTGAAGAGATCGAGCATGAAGCCCGCAGTAAAGCTGTTGTTCAAATGGCGATCAATTCACTTTCATACAGTGAACACGAAGCGATTGAGCATATTTTTAGAGAACTGGACGGCAACGAAGGTTTACTAGTTGCATCTAAAATTGCAGACCGTGTAGGAATTACTCGTTCCGTTATAGTCAATGCACTTCGTAAATTAGAGAGTGCCGGTGTTATTGAATCCCGCTCTTTAGGGATGAAAGGTACGTATATTAAAGTATTGAACGATAAGTTCTTGACGGAATTAGAAAAACATAATTCGTAAAAATAAAGCACTACTTCTCGTTAGGAGTAGTGCTTTTATATGTTCTTTGGCATGCGGAATGTTTTTTTCTTACTATTGCAAAAACATATGAATAATATTTCCTAGGATTTTATATCTATTTACAATTTGTCGTATTTAAGAGATATTTGTCATAAGGAAAAAGACTATGGTAAGTAAGACCGAGCTTCTTAGTAAAGCAAACTACGCTATAAGCGAACTAGTGTTTATAAAATTATGTATATGGGTAAGAGGAATAGAAGTAATGAATATTCAGTGACAAAGTTGTGTGTAATTGGAAAAAATTCAATTAAGAGCCATGAATTTTTTTGAAATATATTGGACAATATTCAGCAGAATCCGTTACAATAGACTAGTAGATTATTAGAAAATATCCTTTATATATATAGAAAATGGTAAGTAGTACACTTTTTGCGAAAAATGCTGTCGGATTAAGGTGAAATGGTACTACATGAAGAAAGGAAATAGAGCCTATGAATATTTACGGAGGCACCATTGCAATGCTTGAAAAAGGCCTGGATTATTCATCTGCCAAAAGCAAAGCTATCTCGCAGAATATTGCAAATGTCGACACGCCTAATTACAAGGCAAAATCTGTCAATTTTAAAGAAGTGTTTTCTAATGAAATTAGCAAGGGCATAGAAGCCTACAAAACGGATGTAAGACATATGGACTTCACTCGTTCTGCGGGAAGCAAAACATTTGATGTATCGAATCTCCGTTACCGACAAGATCACAACGGGGTGGATATGGACAAAGAACAGGCGGATTTAGCGGCGAATCAAATCTATAACTCAGCGTTAATTGAACGTTTAAGTGGGAAGTTCAACACATTACAAAGCGTTATTAAAGGAGGTCGCTGACTGTGAGTATATTCCACAGTTTGAATACATCTTCCTCAGCCCTCACTGCGCAACGCCTTAGGATGGATGTCATTTCGTCCAATATGGCAAATGTCGACTCCACACGTGCAAAACAAGTGAATGGTGAGTGGGAGCCGTACCGTCGAAAAACAGTGACTTTGCAACCGAAAGAAGGACAATTTGCTTCTTTCCTGCAAGCGGCAAAAGGGGTTCACTCCCACGGCGGCGCAGGCAATGGCGTAGCAGTAACACGAGTGAAAGAAGACCGTGAAACGCCTTTTAAGTTGGTTTTTGATCCATCACATCCTGATGCAAATGAAGAAGGCTATGTACAAATGCCGAATGTTGATCCGTTGCGTGAAATGATCGATTTGATGTCTGCGACGAGATCCTATGAAGCCAACGTAACCGTACTGAATGCAAATAAATCGATGCTAATGAAAGCGTTAGAGATCGGAAAATAAACAGCACAAGCTTTTAGAAAAGGAGTGAATATGGATGCCGATTCAATCAATCACTGGGGCTACATCCGCCATGTCTGTACAACAGCCTGAACTAAAGACACAGAAAACCCCTTTCGAGGCTCAGCAAAGTTTCTCCACTATGTTGAATGACGCAATTCAACAAGTAGATCAAGCGCAGCAAGCTTCTGATACAATGACGGTCAAGTTGATTAAAGGAGAAGATGTCGATTTGCACAACGTCATGATCACTGCTCAAAAAGCAAGCGTCGCACTGAATGCGACTGTCGAAATACGCAATAAAGTGGTAGAAGCCTACCAAGAAATTATTAGAATGCCTGTCTAACAGATAGTGAAACACTAGGCAGACTTAAAAATTTGCCTAGCTAGGCTGACCGGGGGATTAAAATGAAAGAAAGATTTACAAAGCTCAGAGCAGACCTCAAGGCGTTCTGGGAAAGCCGCTCGAAAAGTAAAAAAATCACATATATTGCTACAGCAGCCAGTGTTATTGCATTGGCCATTTTTTTAACGGTGTATTTGTCTAGGACCACCTATGTAACCCTCTATTCGGAAGTATCGCCGTCTGAGATAGGCCGTATCAAGGAAGTGTTAGATGGTCAGGGTGTCTCGTATCAAGTGGAGCCCGGCGGTACAGCTATATCAGTACCGGAAAAGCAGTTGGACAATCTGCGAGTTTCGTTAGCAGCGGAAGGATTTCCGGATTCCGGGCTGATCGATTACTCTTTTTTCTCAGAAAATGCGGGATTCGGTACGACAGACAATGAATTCAACATGATCAAACTTGCAGCGATGCAGACGGAACTAGCGAATTTAATAAAGGGTATAGAAGGTATCAAGGATGCAAAAGTCATGCTTACTTTACCGACAGAGGGTATTTTCGTAAATGACAGCACGCAAGAGGCCAGTGCTGCAATCATGCTGAAAACGAACCCTGGTCAAACTTTCTCAGAGCAACAGATCACCTCACTCTATAACTTGGTTTCTAAAAGCTTACCGAACTTATCTACTGACAATATTCTTATACAGAACCAGTATTTTGAGTACTTTGATCTAAATGACTCAGGAAATTCTTACGGACAGAGTGTAACTGATCAAATGGGCGTGAAAAAGACAATTGAACGAGATCTACAGAGACAAGTGCAAACGATGCTTGGCACAATGATGGGGCAAGACAAAGTGGTTGTTTCTGTTACAACAGATATCGATTTTAAAGTAGAAAAGCGTGAAGAAAACCTTGTAACACCTGTCGATGAAGAAAACATGGAAGGTATTGCGTTAAGTGTTCAACGGATTACAGAATCGTTTTCTGGAACGAATCCAGCTGTAGGCGGTACACCTGAAGCGGAAGATCCGACCGACAATCGAACTACCTATGTTGAAGGCGACATGGGGAACGGCGATTATGAGCGTTTAGAAGAGACGATCAATAATGAAGTGAACCGAATCAAAAAGGATATCGTGGAGAGTCCTTATAAAATCCGGGACATCGGCATACAAGTAATGATTGAGCCGCCGACAGCGGACGATCCTACTTCACTTTCCACTGAAGTGGAGCAAGATATTGAACGGATTCTAGAAACAATTGTACGTACTTCTTTAGATAAAGAAGCAGCTGGAGAATTGACGGATGAAATGCTGGCTGAAAAAATTGCATTGTCTGTTCAACCTCTTAAAGGTAAAAATATGGCGTTTGAAGAAACGAAGACAGCTATTCCTTGGTGGGTTTACGTAATTGGCGGTGTCTTGTTGCTAGCAATTATCGTCCTTGTTGTTCTGTTCTTGCGTAAGCGACGCAGAGATGCGGAAGAGGAAGAAGAACTGGCATTGGCGGAAGAAATGGAAGCAATCCAAGTGGATGATATTAACTTGGAACAAGAGACGGAAGCTACTGCACGTAGAAAACAGCTCGAAAAAATGGCGAAAGATAAACCAGAAGAATTTGCGAAGTTATTAAGAACGTGGATTGCTGAGGAGTAACGGAGGGGTAAAAATTGGTAAAGAAAGACAAAGGTATGTCAGGCAAACAAAAAGCTGCCCTATTGCTTATCTCTCTCGGACCTGAAGTCTCAGCGGCGGTTTATAAGCACTTAAATGAAGAAGAGATTGAGAGATTGACATTGGAAATATCAGGTGTCAAAAAAGTAGATTCCGCTGTAAAAGAGGAAATCATAGAAGAATTTCATAATATTGCCCTTGCGCAAGATTATATTTCGCAGGGCGGGATTGGATATGCGAAGACGGTACTTGAAAAAGCGCTCGGTAAAGATCATGCACAGGCAATCATTAACCGTCTGACCTCGTCGCTTCAAGTACGACCGTTTGATTTTGCTAGACGGGCAGAGCCTTCGCAAATCTTGAACTTCATTCAAAACGAACACCCGCAGACGATTGCGCTCATCCTGTCTTATCTAGAAGCGGAGCAAGCAGGATTGATCTTATCTTCATTGCCACAAGAAATGCAGGCGGATATAGCTAAACGTATTGCAACTATGGAGTCAACTTCCCCAGAAGTGATCAGTGAAATCGAAGCGGTGCTTGAACGTAAACTGTCATCTACTGTCACACAAGATTTCACGGAAACAGGCGGTGTCGATGCAGTAGTAGAAGTATTGAACGGTGTCGACCGGGCAACCGAGAAAACAATCCTCGATGCACTGGAGATTCAAGATCCGGAGTTGGCAGAAGAGATACGCAAAAGAATGTTTGTCTTCGAAGATATCATTACATTGGATAACCGCTCCATTCAGCGGGTTGTTCGTGAGTGTGAGAATGAAGACCTCATTTTATCTATGAAAGTATCAAGCGAAGAAGTAAAAGATATTCTATTCAAAAACATGTCACAACGGATGGCGGAATCCTTCCAGGAAGAAATGGAAGTTATGGGTCCGGTCAGACTGCGGGACGTGGAAGAGGCACAATCAAGAATAGTAGGTATTGTTCGCAGACTAGAGGATGCAGGCGAAATCATTATTGCACGCGGCGGAGGAGATGACATCATTGTCTAATCTATTTCGTTCAGAACGTACGGTAGTAAAACAAAATCAAGTGAAAGAAATCTCGATTCGCAGTTTGCAAAATGAACCGGTGCCTCAAGTTTCTTCTGAGGCACCGGTAAACAATGCAGCGATGTTCGCTGAGCGTAATCAGATGCTTCAAGAAATTCAGCAACGCAGCGATATTGCGAATGCTGATATTCAAAAGCGAATGGAAAGTGCAGCAGTAGATATCGAGTCGATGCGCTCTGCCTGGTCAAATGAAAAAGAGCAATTGCAGCAGCAGGCATATGACGAAGGGTTTCAGGCTGGCTTCGAAGATGGGCGCAATAAAGTGATATCAGATATGCAGGAAATGATCCAAGCCGCAAATGAAACAACGACATTGTCCTATCAGAACGCTACGCAATATTTGATTAACCAAGAACGAGTCATTTTGGATATTGCGCTTCGTTCAGCTGAACAAATTATCAACCAAACGATTGAAGAGGATGAAGAAACATATCTTTCAATTGTCCGGAAGGGTATAAAAGAAGCACAAGAAATGAAAGAAATTAAACTATTTGTTCCCACAGAACACTTTAAAATGGTGACCGATAATCGAGCAGAATTATCCTCCATCTTTCCGCCTGAAACGCCATTCTTGATTTTTGTCAATGAAGACTTTGACGCCACGGATTGCTTTATAGAAACCAATCACGGCCGCATAGTAGTAAGCGTCGATGAACAATTGAACGAACTGAAAGAACAGCTTGTTGAAATTATGGAAAGTGGTGCGTAATTTTGAGAAAAGCCGAAGATCTTATCCGAATTATTCCAAATATCAACACGATGAAAAAGTATGGCCGAGTTATTCGAGTAGTCGGGTTGATGATTGAATCGCAAGGGCCTGAATCTTCTATTGGTGATGTATGTCACATCCATTTAAATGTACCAGATACAGGGCGTTCGATTATTAAAGCGGAAGTAGTGGGATTCCGTGAAGAAGTCGTCATGCTCATGCCATATACGGACATCAGTAATATTTCAAGCGGCTGCCTAGTTGAAACGCTCGGTAAACCTCTTGAAGTAAAGGTTGGAATGAACTTGATAGGACAAGTTCTCGATTCCATGGGTAATCCGATTGATCACAGTGCATTGCCAAAAGGTTTAGCAACTGTGCGGACAGAAAACAGCCCCCCGAATGTCCTTACGCGTCCGACAATTAATGATAAACTTGCAGTCGGAGTTAAAGCTATTGATGGCATGCTGACAGTAGGAAACGGCCAGCGGGTCGGAATCTTCGCAGGGTCAGGTGTCGGGAAAAGTACATTGCTCGGAATGATTGCTCGCAATACTGAAGCGGATATAAACGTTATTGCACTAATCGGAGAACGTGGCCGGGAAGTGCGAGAGTTTATTGACCGTGACTTGGGACCTGAAGGGTTGAAGCGTACGATCGTTGTGGCGGCCACATCGGACCAACCTGCGCTCATGCGGATCAAAGGTGCTTTTACAGCTACTGCGATCGCGGAGTATTTCAGGGATAAAGGTATGAATGTGATGCTGATGATGGATTCGGTTACGCGGGTAGCAATGGCGCAGCGAGAAATTGGACTGGCTGTTGGTGAACCACCTGCAACGCGCGGCTATACACCTTCTGTTTTTGCTATTTTACCGAAACTTCTAGAACGTACAGGCACCAATGAACTAGGCGCAATTACTGCTTTCTATACAGTGCTTGTGGACGGTGACGACATGAACGAACCGATTGCAGATGCAGTCCGGGGGATTCTTGACGGCCATATCGTGCTTGACCGAACGCTTGCAAATAAGGGACAGTACCCTGCAATCAACGTCTTGAAAAGTGTCAGCCGTCTAATGAATCATATTGCAGACCCTGAACACGTCAAGGCAGCAGAACGATTGCGTGAACTCTATTACACTTACGATAAATCAGAAGACTTGATCAATATCGGAGCTTATAAAAAAGGGACATCCAAAGAAATAGATGAAGCAATTGAATATGAGCCGATTATCACGAACTTTTTGAAGCAAAGCTATAAAGATAATGTCCAGCTGGAAGATACAGTGAATGAGATAGTAGCTTTAGCTTCTGGAGGAGGCGGCAACATATGACTTCTTACCACTATCGTTTTGAAAAAGTGCTGACATTGCGCGAGCAAGAACGGGATGAAACAGAAATGGCTTATAAAGAGGCCATTCAGCAATTTGAGGAAGTGGCGAGGGAGCTGTATGATCAGCTGAAGAAGAAAGAAGACACGCTTGAAGAACAGCAACAGCGGATGAGCACAGGTTTTTCTATCGATGATTTGCACCACTATTCACGTTTTATTAACACGTTGGATATGAAAATTGATTATATCCAACAGGAAGTGGTGAAATCACGTTCAAAAATGAACTGGTACGAGTCGCAGTTATTAGAAAAGAATATAGAAGTAAAGAAATTCGAAAAAATGAAAGAAAAAGGCAAACAACAATATGATGCAGAAATGGACCATGTGGAGGCAAATCGGATCGACGAACTGTCTACGATGAAATTTCGCTCGAAAGAAGACAGGTGGTAAAGTGGCTAAAGCTAAGAAGACAAAAGAAACGAAATCAGTAGAATTAAAAGAGAAAAAGTCTGCCGGTTTTTTTCAGATTTTATTGGCATGGATTATTATACCCCTTATGTTCACAACAGCTGTCGTATTAATCATCGCCAAAGTTGCTGATATCAATGTGTTCGATCAGGCAAAAGAATGGACATCTAAGATCCCTTTTTTAGAAGAAAAAGCGCCCGATGAAAAAGTCGAAGGTGATTTAATTTTAGAAGAACGCGTCATTTCATTGCAGGCAGAAATTCAAGAAAAAGAAGCACAGTTATTTGAAGTCCAAGATGAACTAACGAAAGTAAAGGATTCAAACGAAACGCTGGAAATAGAAAAAGAGAAATTGAATGAAGAAATCGAAAAATTGAAGCGCGCACAAAGCGAATCCAAAAGAGATTTCAAAGAAATTGTCACCACATATGAGCAAATGTCGGCAAAATCTGCTGCTCCTGTTATTACGAAAATGGGCGATGCGGAAGCTGTGCAGATTTTATCCAACTTAAAACCTGCGACTTTAGCAGCGATACTTGAAAAAATGGCACCGGAAGAAGCTGCGAAATATACTTCCATGCTCACAAAGTAGTATAATCATAGTGGAAGGAGGTGAGAGAGTGAATTTAGGACTATTAATGGGAGTCAGTTCTTCTAGTGTTCCAGCTAGTTCTCAAGTCTCTTCATCTGCAAATGCAAAGGGAGCGGGTTTTGGCAGTGTATTCCAAAGTTTAATGGGAGCATCTCAATCGTCGGATGTACAACAGTCAACCGGGAAAGATGTAGAAACGGCTCAATTGTTGGAAGGTATTTTGCAAGCAGAAACGTTAGAGGAGCTTGCGGGGATTCTTGAACAATTGGAGCAAGATGAACAGACATCCCTAGGTACAGCTTTACAATGGAGTAATGGCATAGAAGCGTCTTTAGCAGACTTGAAAAATATTCAGAAGTTTCCTAGTTTGCAACAATTGGCATCTATTATTAGCGGAAATCCTGATAAACTAATAGAAGAGATGACGAAGGCGTTGGAAGAAGCCGGGTTAGATGAAAAAGCAATCGATCAAATGCAGGCAACAGGTGATATTTGGTTTGTGATCGAGTCATTGCAAAATTTGTCGTCTGATCAATTGAATGAAGCGATGCAGCTGTTGCCTGAAAAAATAACAGTAGATATCGCAGCATTATTCAAAGCGATTGAACTTTCAGCCCCTTCAAAGGACCTGTTCGTTAGACAGGAAGAGTTAATTCATACAATCCAACCTTTACTGGCGCAATTTGCGAGTCATTTAGAAGATAAGGCGATACAGCCTGAAGTGAAACAAGCTATCCAATTACCTACTGCAGTCCAACATATGATCCGATTTGCGGCAGAACAACCTGCTACGGACACAAAACAACAGGAACAGCAAACAAAGAATGAAACACCCGCTGTGCAACCTGCATTGACCCAAACAGAAGGAAGACCTGTATTCCAGATGACGCAGACAGAAAAAGTGCCGGAAAGCCGCAGTGAAGCGTTGATGCGCGAGTTCCAAGCGATATTGAATCGGGCAAATTTCGGACAGACAGGCGGAACGAATCGTCTGATGGTCAAGCTTTATCCAGAACATCTGGGACAAGTGCGTATTGAGTTGCTTGAAATTAATGGCGTGATGACGGCAAGAATCTTAGCATCCACTGCGATGGCACGTGAAATGCTCGACAGTCAAATGCATCAGCTACGTCAAGCGTTCAATCAGCAAAACTTACAGGTAGAGCGTATCGATTTGTCACAAACAATACAAGAACCTTCTAAGAATGATCGGGAACAGGCGTTCAATAAACAAAACGAGCAACAGAAAGAACAGCTTACAGAACAAGATCAAAATCAGGATGAACAAGAACGGACTTTTGAAGAGTTCATGATTGAACTGGAGGTATAGACATTGCCCAACGAAATTAATTCACCAGAAGGATATAAACCGATTACAGATTCAATGTACCTGATCAATAAGCAGCGAGATGAACGAAAGACTGGCCCCGACACGATGGGGAAGGATGCCTTCATGAAAATCCTTATTGCACAGTTGACGAATCAAGATCCAACGAATCCGATGAAAGATAATGAATTCATTGCACAAATGGCCCAGTTTTCGTCACTCGAACAAACGATGAACATGGCAAAAGCATTTGAAAAGTTTGCAGAAGCGCAGAACCAAAGTCAATTAATTCAATACAACAGCTTTATCGGCAAAGACGTTAAATGGCATGAAGTGACAGATAAGAAGGATGAAGACGGCAAGCCGATCATCAATGAAGGAACCGGAAATATTCAATCCATCAAATATGTTAATGGTTCGATTGTGTTTACATTGGAAGATGGAAAAGAATTAACTCCAGGTAATATTTCTGAAGTATTATCATCTGGTGCAGGCGGAGGTTCCGGTAGTCAACCGAACAATCTTGTGCAGGCAAGTATGCTTATTGGCAAGACAGTCGGTTATATGGATGGCGACGAAGAACGTACAGGGAAGGTAGTTTCTGTTACGAATAAAGATGGCAAGTTGCATTATATTTTGGAAGGCGACATTAAGATTGAAGGAAACCAATTCACTTCGATCAGTGAATAAGACAAGAATGGAGCGATGTCATGAATAAGATTGATTTCCATCGCATTCCATCACAGCCACTCATACACCAAGGGAAAAGCCAACAGACAGCCAAGCCTAATCATTCATTTATTGAACATTTGCAGAAAGCGACGCAACCGGAGAAGTTGAAGATCAGCAAACACGCAAACGACCGCCTACAAGAACGAGGCATTCAAATGACTGATGCAGAATGGACACGCATCTCAGAGAAAGTGGACGAGGCGAAGAGGAAGGGAATACGTGAATCACTTGTGTTGACCGACCAGGCTGCACTCATCGTCAGTGCAAAAAATTCAACCGTCATCACAGCGATGGACCGCATGGAAGCAAAAGACCAATTATTTACGAATATCGATGGCACGATACTACTCAGCTAAACTTGGCAGGACCTTACGAGGATGCCAACGCACCGCCGACTGAATGACGCGGTGCACTTTAAAATCGAGAGGGGAAACTACATTATGTTACGGTCAATGTACTCAGGAATATCAGGATTGAAAAACTTTCAGACGAAATTAGACGTGATTGGTAATAATATTGCGAATGTGAATACGTATGGATTTAAGAAGGGGCGTACTGTATTTAAAGACTTGTATTCACAGACTGTGTCTGGTGCTACCGCTCCAGGGGGACCACGTGGTGGTGTGAATCCTAAGCAAGTAGGTTTGGGTTCTCAATTGGCTACCATTGATACAATCCACACTCCTGGATCTACACAGTTTACTGGTAATACACTAGACCTTGCGATAGAAGGAGATGGTTTTTTTGTGGTTGGTGAGGCTGGAGGTGCCAATAGCCTATACACAAGGGCCGGCATTTTTTACATGGATAAAGCAGGAGACTTGGTAGATGGAGATGGTAGATATTTGTTGGATAGTGCGAATGCCAAGATAAATATACCTGAAGGATCTAAATCAATTTCAATCGGGCAAAATGGTGAAGTGAAATATGTGGACTCTGCGGGCGCTCTACAAGGCACTCAGAAAATACAGCTTGCTAAATTCAGTAACCCAGGAGGACTTCAAAAAGTTGGAGGAAACCTCTACCAAGATAGCCCGAATGCCGGTAAACAGACAGGTACTGACCCTCTTCAAGGCGGTCGCGGCTCCATAGTATCCGGCTCCCTAGAAATGTCTAACGTCGACCTATCAGAAGAATTCACAGAAATGATCGTAGCACAACGTGGATTCCAAGCCAACACCCGGATCATCACAACATCAGACGAAATCCTGCAAGAACTCGTAAACTTGAAACGATAAACCTAGCATAGAATAAAAAAGGAGGGTCGGGCCGGCCTTGGCCTGGCCCCTTACATATGATTAAAGTAACGCGGTTGAATCGAACGACATTCACATTAAATGCTTTGTACATAGAGAAGGTCGAGTCGTTTCCAGACACGACGATCACATTGACGACAGGGTCAAAGTATATTGTCCTTGATACGGTTGAGGAAGTGAACAGCCGGATCATTGAATTTTATCAAGCGGTCCAGTTGCTGTCGAATCCGCATATCCGGGGTGAAGAAGATGAAGAATAAATTATTGACGATCTCATTGATTATTTTAGTAAGTATCACACTTATTGGCGTGGTGGCAGTTGTTCTAATTTTGAATTTTAATAAAGGCGATGAAACTGCAGAGAAGGGTCCGAACATCGATGAAATTCTTGAGTCCTCTGTCGATATCGAGGAAATCACGACGAATTTATCAGGTCGCAATTTCATTCGCGTGTCACTCAAGATTCAGACAGACAGCAAGAAAGCGGCAGAAGAGCTGACAAAACGAGACTTCCAAGTGAAAAACCTAGTAATTCAAGAGCTTTCCGAGATGACAGCGAAAGATTTTGAAGGAAAAGCAGGAAAGCAGCAGTTCGAGGATTCTATTAAAGCCCAACTGAATGAATTGATGCAAGATGGTAAAATAGAGAAAGTGTATATTGTCTCTTACATTATTCAATGACGAAAGTTATGATCTGTAAGAGGTGCTTACGCAAGAGGAGGTGGGCTTATGTCGGGAGATGTACTGTCCCAAAATGAAATAGATGCGCTGTTGTCTGCTTTATCGACGGGTGAAATGTCAGCGGAAGAAATGAAAAAAGAAGAAGAAACCCGAAAAGTACGCGTGTATGACTTTAAACGGGCACTGCGTTTCTCGAAGGATCAGATTCGCAGTTTGACACGAATCCATGAAAACTTTGCTAGATTGCTGACGACCTATTTTTCTGCTCAGCTGCGCACATATGTCCAGATCAATGTTGTGTCGGTCGATCAGATTCCATTTGAAGAATTTATCAGTTCGATTCCGAATATGACATTGATCAATATATTCGATGTCTCGCCTCTAGAAGGCAATATTTTGATGGAAGTGAATCCGAATGTTGCGTACTCCATGCTTGAACGCTTAATGGGTGGATTTGGCTCTAGTTCTGGAAAAGTAGATAATATGACGGAGATTGAAACAAAGATTTTAACGAACTTATTTGAACGTTCATTTGATAGTTTACGAGAGGCTTGGTCGGGACTGATTGAAATCGATCCATATCTTGCGGAGATGGAAGTCAATCCGCAGTTTTTGCAAATGATTTCTCCAAATGAAACGGTCGTTGTTATTTCATTTAATATCGTTATAGGCGAATCGAGCGGTATGATTAATATGTGTATTCCGCATATTGCACTTGAACCTATCATTCCAAACTTATCTGTCAGTTATTGGATGCAGACGAATAAAAAAGAGCCAACTCCAGAACAGAGTATACTTCTGGAGAGGCGCATTAAAAAAGCGACATTACCGGTAGTTGCTGATTTAGGAAAAGGAGAAATTTCTATAGAAGATTTCCTTTACCTGCAAATGGGAGATGTCATTTCATTGGATACGAAAATTGAAGATCCGCTCGTCATTCGGGTAGGAGAAACACCGAAATTTACCGCACAGCCAGGGAAATTGAGAAACCGGATGGCTGTTCAAATACTGGATACTTTGAAGACGGGAGGGGATGAGGATGATGAGTGATAACATTCTTTCACAGGAAGAAATTGAAGCGTTATTGCGCGGTGAAACGCTGGAGCCAGCTGAAGAACCAGCATCGGAATCAGCAGACATCCAAATCGGCGATTACTTAACAGATATGGAGCAAGACGCCCTTGGAGAAGTCGGGAACATTTCATTCGGTAGTTCAGCGACTGCTTTGTCCGCGTTACTCGGACAGAAAGTAGACATTACAACACCGAAGATTTCATTGATTAATCGCGATGAGTTGGACAAAGAGTTTGTCCACCCGTATGTCGCCATAAAAGTCGAATACACCGAAGGTTTGAGTGGTGTCAATTTACTTGTTATTAAGCAAAGCGATGCAGCAATTATAGCTGATTTGATGCTCGGCGGGGACGGTACTTCCCCGAATGAAGAGTTGAGCGATATCCATTTAAGTGCTGTACAGGAAGCCATGAATCAAATGATGGGTTCTTCTGCTACATCCATGTCGACCATATTTAATAAAAAGGTGGATATCTCACCGCCTACCATTGATTTGATGAACATTCAGCTAGATCAAGGAACAGAACATATTCCACCGCATAATTTGCTGATCCGTGTGTCATTTAATTTGAAGGTGGGCGAATTGATCGACTCGGATATTATGCAATTATTCCCGCTGGAATTTGGGAAGAAACTTGTCTCATCTCTAATGGGAGAAGAGGAGGCTGCGACGGTTACGGAAGAACCGCCGGCCCCAACACAGCCTGTAGCTCAAGAAGCGCCAGCGCAACAAGAGGTTCAGCAACCTGCACCGCAGCCTGAACCAATGTATCAAGCACCACCGCAGCAACAGGTTCAACAAGCACCAAGACCGACACAGCCGCAAGTACAAGTGCAGCAGGCAGAATTTGCAAGCTTCCAAGCACCTGGCTTAAGTAAAGATGAAGCAAATAATTTAAATATGCTGCTTGATATACCACTTCAAGTAACTGTGGAATTGGGCAGAACAAAGCGTTCTGTACAAGAAATATTGGAAATGTCCAGCGGTTCAATTATCGAACTGGATAAATTGGCTGGGGAACCAGTAGACATCTTAGTCAATAATCGCTTTATTGCAAAAGGCGAAGTAGTGGTCATCGATGAAAACTTCGGAGTCCGCATTACGGATATACTGAGCCAAATGGACCGCTTGAATAACTTACGATAGTAGATATCTGGAGGGAATAGGAATGGGAAAACGAATTTTAGTAGTAGACGATGCGGCATTTATGCGCATGATGATTAAAGATATTTTGACGAAAAACGATTATGAAGTAGTAGGTGAAGCGGCAGATGGTGCACAAGCCGTGGAGAAGTACAACGAATTAAAACCAGATCTCGTGACAATGGATATTACGATGCCAGAAATGGACGGTATTGCGGCGCTTAAAGCGATTAAAGGTACGGATCCTTCTGCAACAATCATTATGTGTTCTGCTATGGGTCAGCAAGCAATGGTAATTGATGCAATCCAAGCGGGAGCAAAAGATTTCATCGTTAAGCCTTTCCAGGCAGACCGTGTTATTGAAGCGATCGACAAAGCGTTGAGCTAAGTCGCCTTATGATAGCAAAAATAGTTACCAAATGGCTTATTGTGTTGCTTGTCTGTCTTGTTTTCATGCCCCAAGCATATGCGGAAACAGATCCTGACGCAAAAATCTCCGATTGCATCGGAAAAGGAAAAGATTGTAGCTCTGATACTCCCTTTTTGGACAATCCAGACAGTAATAAAATTTCCGATCCGGAGACTACAATGGATCCGCCGAAGGGTTTAACTGCTTGGGATTATATCCGAACGTTTCTCGCCTTCATTTTCGTCATAGGTTTACTAGTATGGTTGCTGCGTTTTTTAAATAAACGCAATCGGAACTTCGATCAAACTCGCTTGATGACAAATTTGGGCGGTGTGCCGCTTGGGCAGCATAAATCAATCCAATTAGTAAAAATGGGTAATCATTATTTCGTTGTAGGCGTAGGAGAAGATGTCCAACTTCTTAAGGAAATTGAAGACCCAGATGAAATTGCCGACTTGCTGGCACGCTATGATCAAGAGGGCAGTGAAGTACAAAAAGGGTTAATCTCACAGGTTTATCAAAGATTTTTTGCGAAATCAAAATCTGGGGACCCGGTAGGAGAAGCCTCCGATTTCAGTCAGTTGTTTTCATCCAAAATGGAAGAGATCAAAGCGGATCGCAAGCAGCAGTTGGATCGAATGAAGGGGAAAGGGAGCGACCGGGATGACTGATTTTCTAAATTCATTTTCAAGCAGTGATCCGGCCAATGTCTCCACTTCAATTAAAATGCTTCTGCTGCTGACAGTCCTGTCACTGGCACCCGCTATTTTAATTTTGATGACTTCATTTGCACGGATCATTATTGTGTTGTCTTTTGTTCGTACAGCACTTGCGACTCAGCAGATGCCGCCTAACCAAGTGCTGGTGGGACTTGCGTTATTTTTAACTTTCTTCATTATGGCACCTGTCTTATCGCAAGTGAATGAAGAAGCCTTGACGCCATTATTCGATGAGGAAATTTCATTAGACGAGGCGTACGAACGCGCCAGTGGGCCATTCAAGGAATTCATGAGTCAACATACAAGACAAAAAGACTTGGAATTATTCATGCGTTACAACCAAATGGAACGGCCAGAAACAATCGAAGAGATTCCATTAACGATGATGGTGCCTGCTTTCGCATTGAGTGAAATCAAAACCGCATTTCAAATGGGCTTCATGATTTTTATCCCGTTTCTCGTAATTGATATGATTGTCGCCAGTGTCCTCATGTCGATGGGAATGATGATGCTTCCGCCTGTCATGATCTCATTGCCGTTTAAAATATTGCTGTTTGTTTTAGTGGACGGTTGGTATCTCATTATCCAGTCATTGCTACAAAGCTTTTAGGGAGGGTTTTAGTTGACGAGTGAATTTGTGATTTCCATTGCAGAACGGTCAGTATGGGTTATCCTTCTCGCTGCTGGACCTCTTTTGATCGTAGCGTTATTGACTGGGTTAGCCGTCAGTATTTTTCAGGCAACTACACAGATTCAAGAACAGACATTGGCATTCGTGCCTAAGATCATAGCAGTCATGGTTGCTATTGTATTTTTCGGCCCTTGGATGCTTTCTTACGTTACCAATTACGCGAGTGAAATCTTTTCCAATCTCTCTAGGTATATCGGGTGATTAAATGAATGAACTCATCCCATCACTGCCTGCATTTTTACTTATACTAACGCGTGTCACTTCTTTTTTCGTTACGCTGCCGCTTTTTTCATATCGATCGATTCCAACGACTCAGCGCTTGATCTTTGCTGCGGTTCTCGCTTGGATGATGTCCTATACTGTGGAAATGCCGGTTATGGAAATTGACGGACAATACATATTGCTTGTAATAAAAGAAGCGGTAATTGGCCTGTCGATTGGTATTGCTGCCTTTATTATTATGGCTGCCATTCAAGTGGCGGGCGGGTTCATCGACTTTCAAATGGGTTTTGCCATCGCCAACGTCATCGATCCGCAAACTGGTGCTCAATCTCCTTTGCTCGGTCAGTTTTTCAATTCATTGGCGATGTTGCTGTTACTTGCGATCAACGGCCATCATATGCTGCTGGACGGTATCTTCTACAGTTACGAGTTTGTCCCAGTCAATGAGTTGTGGCCGCCGTTTGGCAGCGAGGGAATGGCGGAATTCATGGTTCTGACATTTGCTAAAGCTTTTGCCATTGCGTTTCAGATGGCGATTCCTGTTGTCGCTACTTTGTTTTTAGTAGATTTGGCTCTTGGAATTACGGCAAGGGCAGTTCCGCAACTGAATATATTTGTTGTCGGATTCCCTATCAAGATCGGTGTCAGTTTTCTCGCAATCGTGACGATGTCGGGTGTGCTGATTACCTTAATGAAAAAACTGTTCGAAGTGATGATCCTGACAATGAGAGATTTGATGGTACTGCTGGGAGGTGGCTAAATTGTTACTAAGGCTGGATTTACAATTTTTCGCCGGCGAGAAAACTGAAAAGGCCACTCCGAAAAAACGGGAAGATTCTCGAAAAAAAGGGCAAGTACTGAAAAGTCAGGACGTCACAAGTTCGATTGTTTTACTCTCTGTGTTCCTGTTCATGTTTTTTGCGGCAGGATTCATGAGAGATAATTTCTTTGTTTTTTTTCGTGAATCTTTTACGCATTTTATACCTATACATACGTTGAACGAAGATCAAGTCATGCTAGTCTATATGGATATCGTC
Organism: Sporosarcina sp. FSL K6-3508; assembly: GCF_038615825.1. NCBI lineage: Bacteria > Bacillati > Bacillota > Bacilli > Caryophanales > Caryophanaceae > Sporosarcina > Sporosarcina sp. FSL K6-3508. Next base: position 1,243,696 of record NZ_CP152016.1, read on the forward strand.
AAACAGATGGCGATTATATTATTGCCTATTATGGTGATTGCTGTAGTTGCAAGTGTTGCAGCCAATCTACTGCAATTTGGCTTGTTATTTACTGGTGAACCATTAAAATTTGATCTAAAAAAGATTGATCCAATTAAAGGATTGAAGCGTATATTTTCAATCCGCGCCATTGTAGAATTATTGAAATCAGTATTAAAAATTTCGTTTATTGGTACGGTTACTACATTAGTTATTTGGATGAACTTCGGACAAGTGCTTGACTTGGCTTTCCGAACCCCTCATATGACACTGCTGACAATCGCTAAATTAGTGGGGATGATGGGAATTATCGCTTCACTCGTTTTGCTTTTTATTTCGATATTGGATTTTTTATATCAGAAATTTGACTATGAAAAAAACCTAAGAATGTCCAAACAGGATATTAAGGATGAACATAAAAATATGGATGGGGATCCGCTCATTAAGTCCCGGATTAAGCAACGTCAGCGAGAAATGGCGATGCGGCGTATGATGCAAGAGATACCAGAAGCGGATGTCGTCATCACGAATCCTACTCACTTTGCCATTGCATTAAAATATGATGATGAGAAAATGGATTCGCCCATTGTTGTGGCGAAAGGTGCAGATTTTATTGCACAAAAAATTAAGATGATCGCCAAAGAGCATGAAATTGTCATGGTTGAAAATCGGCCGCTTGCACGTTCCATGTATGATCAAGTAGAAGTTGGCGATCGCATTCCGGAAGAGTTTTTCAAGGCGGTTGCTGAAATTTTAGCGTACGTTTATCGCATTCAGCGAAAAATATAAGTGAAATAAGAAAGTAGGGATGGCATGCAATTTAAAGATATCGGAGTACTTGCGGCGGTTATTATGATTGTTGCGATGCTCGTCATCCCGTTACCACCTTGGTTATTAAGTTTTTTGATTATCATCAATATCACATTAGGATTATTGGTCCTATTGACTGCAATGAATATGCAGGAAGCGTTACAGTTTTCCATTTTTCCGTCGTTGTTATTGTTATTAACATTGTTCCGACTTGGTCTCAACGTATCTACAACGCGTGCGATTCTTTCTGAAGGTGACGCAGGTGGCGTAGTCGACACGTTCGGTACGTTTGTTACAGGCGGCAATATTGTCGTAGGTCTTGTGGTCTTTGTGATTTTGATTATTATTCAATTTATTGTCATAACGAAAGGTTCTGAACGTGTTTCGGAAGTTGCTGCTCGGTTTACGCTAGACGCGATGCCGGGTAAACAAATGAGTATTGACGCGGATTTGAATGCAGGCATGATTTCAGACACTGAAGCGCGTGCGAGACGTGAAAAAGTTAGTAATGAAGCCGATTTTTATGGTGCGATGGACGGTGCTACGAAATTTGTTAAAGGGGATGCAATTGCTGGGATCATCATCGTTTTAATCAACTTGCTGGTTGGGATGATCATCGGTGTCGTGCAAATGGATTTACCTTTTGCGGAAGCGGCAACTCAATTCTCTCGGTTGACCGTCGGGGACGGGATTGTCTCACAAATTCCGGCTCTCCTCATTTCGACGGCAACAGGTATCGTTGTGACGCGTGCTGCCTCTGAAGGGAATCTAGGAACAGATATTACCAACCAACTTCTAGGACAGCCTAAACTGCTTTATGTAGCAGCAGTAACCGTTCTGTTACTTGGTTTGGCGACACCCATTAATGATATTTTAACGATACCAATTTCTCTTGCGCTAGCGGCAGGTGCCTTTATGATGACTCGTAAATCAGAAGAAGATCCAAACGAGCTGCTGGAGATGGAAGAAGAAGTGGAAACAGAAGGTCTGAAGCGGCCGGAAAACGTAGTGGATTTGCTGAATGTTGATCCAATCGAGTTTGAATTCGGCTACGGTTTAATTCCACTCGTCGATGCTACACAAGGCGGGGATTTGTTGGACCGAGTTGTGATGATCAGAAGACAGTTGGCTATTGAATTAGGGCTGGTTATTCCAGTCGTGCGTATTCGTGACAATATCCAGTTGCAACCAAATGAATATCGAATCAAAATTAAAGGTAATGAAATGGCCAGAGGCGAGTTGTTGCTGGATCATTATTTAGCTATGAGTCCTGGTGGTGAAGATCTGATTGAAGGAATCGATACGGTGGAACCTTCATTTGGTCTTCCTGCGAAATGGATCACAGAAGAAGCGAAAGAAGAAGCTGAGATCATGGGCTATACAGTTGTGGATCCGCCGAGTGTGGTATCTACCCATTTGACCGAAGTGATTCGTGCCAATGCTGCCGACTTGCTTGGACGTCAAGAGACGAAACAACTGGTCGATCATGTGCATGAAACCTATCCTATTTTAGTCGATGAATTGACACCAACACCGTTATCGATTGGAGAAATCCAAAAAGTACTGGCAAAGTTGTTAAGCGAACAAGTATCTGTGCGTAATTTGCCGATTATATTCGAGACGCTTGCTGATTATTCCAAATATACCTCTGACGTAGATGTATTAACTGAATACGTCAGACAATCGCTCGCTAGGCAAATCACCAATCAGTACGTGGTCGGCAGCGAGGCATTAAAAGTATTGACGGTTTCCGGTAAAGTGGAAAAGCTTATTGCAGATAGTATCCAGCAGACAGAACAAGGGAATTTCCTGTCAATCGATCCTACGCAATCTCAAGCTATTTTAGAACGGATTGCTCAGGAAATAGAGCGAGTCGCTTTGCTCGATCAAGCACCGGTAATTCTATGTTCTCCAGCCATTCGGATGTATTTACGTCAAATTACGGAGCGGTATTTCCCGCAAATACCTGTACTGTCTTATAATGAACTCGAAGCGTCTGTGGAAGTCCAAAGCGTAGGAGTGGTGGATATTTAATGAAAATGAAAAAGTATACAGCCCCTACGATGGTAGAGGCGATGAAAAAAGTACGTGGAGATTTTGGGGATGACGCAGTCATCCTCAGCTCAAATGTTGTAAAGACAAAAGGCTTCCTTGGTTTATTTCAAAAACGCTCAGTGGAAGTAGTGGCGGGTTTTGATCAAACAATAGAAAAACACCCAATTGAGCCACCTACACGTCCTGTCGTTCAATCAACAGTTCAGACGAATACGACAGAACAGCTACAAAAAGAAATGCTGGAAATGAAGAACATGATCAAGGGAATGCAACAAAGCGACCGGACATTGGAAAAGTTTCCAGATGAATTGGTGCCACTATTAATGAAGTTGCAATCACAAGGACTTGCACATGAATACATTGTGGAAGCCGGTGATTTGTTATATGAACGAATGAAAAAAGAGAAAAAAGATTTCACCAATAGCGAACAACTTCAAATAATGAAAGAATGGTTTTCCGCCAAACTGAAAGATGTACCGTTCGGCGGAATTTCTTATACCAAAAAATATATCAATGTGTTAGGACCAACCGGCGTCGGGAAAACAACAACGATCGCAAAAATTGCGGCTCGCGCATTACTTGAGGAAAAAAAGAAGATTGCTTTTATCACGACAGATACATATCGTATCGCGGCGATTGAACAATTACGAACGTATGCTAATCTACTGCAAGCGCCTGTAGAAATTGCTTACAATGAAACAGATTTCCGTGCTGCGATTGAAAAGTTGCAAGACCGCGATTTGATATTCATTGATACGGCAGGTCGTAATTATAAGGAAGCAAAGTTTGTAGAAGATTTGCAGAGCCTCGTAGACTTTTCATTGGATATGGAGACATATCTTGTCCTTTCCACTACATCAAAAGAACAAGATATGGATATCATCATTGACCGATTCAAAAAATTCCCGATTGAAAAATTCATTTTTACAAAAACGGATGAAACAAGTTCTGTTGGATCAATGATCAATTTGATGCTGAAGCACAAAATTGGTACGGCATATTATACAGACGGTCAAGAAGTACCTGAGGATATAATAGAGGCAAACGTGGAAAAGTTATTTTCTCTTTTGTTAGCAGGTGATCAAGATGCATGATCAAGCAGAAGCATTGCGGTTGAAAATGTTAAAAGCCCAAGGCAAAGCAGCTCGATCTGTAGCAATTATTAGTGGGAAAGGCGGCGTAGGGAAATCCAACTTTACCGCCAATTTTTCCTATTCACTTGCACAAAAAGGGAAGAAAGTATTGATAATTGACATGGATATTGGCATGGGCAATATTCATATTTTATTTGGTGCCACACCCAATCACAGTTTGAAGGATTATTTGACAGGCTCTAAAGGGTTGTACGATGTTATTACTCCTCTTGAAGACGGATTGGCTTTTATTGCAGGTGGATCAGGTTTAGAAACGGTGATGGAGTGGTCTGAATCCATGTTCGATCGTTTGATTGATGCGTTTTCCATTCTGCAGTCTGACTATGATGTGATTTTATTTGATATGGGTGCAGGCGCTACAAAAAGTTCACTGGATTTAATTTTGGCGGTAGACGAAATCATTTTAATTTCTACTCCTGAACCGACATCGATCACGGATGCCTATTCAATGATGAAGTTCATTTGCCTGCAAGAAGCCGATAAAACTTTTCATATTGTCAGTAATCGGGTATTGAGAGAAGAAGATGGACGTGATTCCGTGGCTCGGTTGCAGCTGGCCATGCGTAAGTTCTTATCTGCGGAGACAAATATTTTAGGATTTTTACCAGACGATATGAATGTACGTAATGCAGTCGTAGCCCAAACCCCCTTTGTGAAGTTGTATCCGAATGCACAAATTACCAAACGGATGAAAGCTATAACTGAGTCATTTCTACTTGGCAATCAATCTAGTAATTCTATTGAGTCTTCAGGATTCCTTGGCAAATTAAAGAACATTTTTCGGAAAGGGCGTGTCTGATGTGCTTACTGGCAAGAAAAAACGAGTACTTGTCGTAGATGATTCAGCTTTTATGCGGAAATTGATATCAGATATGTTGAACCGACATCCGATGATGGAAGTCATTGGGATAGCCAGGAATGGACAACATGCCATAGAGAAAGTGAAGGAACTGACACCGGATGTTGTGACGATGGATATTGAAATGCCTGTGATGAATGGCTTACAGGCACTGAAGGAAATGATGGATCATCATCCAGTACCTGTTGTCATTTTATCGAGTACAACGAAACACAACACCGAAAATGCTGTACTCGCTATTGAGTATGGTGCGGTGGATGTCATTGCCAAACCGGGCGGCGCTATTTCTTTGAATCTTCACGAAATCGAGAGAGAAATAGTAGAAAAAGTTTTTGCAGCCTCTAATGTCCGAATCACATCGTTGACTAGGAAAATAACACCGAAGAAAACTCGCTATACACTACCAGCAGAAAAGAAGGAATCCCCAGTCAGAATGAATAGTGTCACAGAAATGCCTGCTAATTTAGCAAGTTTTTCTAAAAATAAAGCCCAAACTACCAAAACGTTTGTTATAATAGGCACATCGACAGGGGGGCCTCGAGCCTTACAAGAAGTGATTACACGCCTACCTGCGGATTTTCCTGCACCTATTTTAATTGTTCAGCATATGCCGCCGGGATTCACAAAGTCGCTAGCTGAACGCTTAAATGGATTGAGTGAAATCACTGTGAAAGAAGCTGAAAATGGAGAGTTACTATATAACGGAACAGCATATGTCGCTCCAGGCGGGCTGCATTTAAAGTTTGAAAAAACAGTTGCAGGTTATAGAGTCTTGCTGGACGGCAATGAAGCTCCGCGTTCCGGACATCGCCCAGCAGTCAATGTTTTATTGGAATCAGCCGCCAAGCATCCGGAATTAGAGTATGTTACGGCTATTATGACCGGAATGGGTTTTGATGGGAAAGAAGGCATGGAGTTATTACGCTCTTCGTGCAAGACGGTGACGATAGCGGAATCCAGGAATACCTCAGTAGTTTATGGGATGCCAAAAGCCATAATAGATGCAGGATTGAGCGATGAGATAAAAGATGTTCAACAGATCGCAGAGGCAATAATGGGAAATTTGAAGTGACTAGGGGGCTTTACATTGGATACGAATCAGTATTTGGATATGTTCATCGAAGAAAGTAAAGAACACTTGCAAGCATGTAACGAACAATTGCTTGCTTTAGAAAACAACCCGGACGATCTAGGAATTGTCAATGAAATTTTCAGAGCAGCCCATACATTGAAAGGTATGTCCGCAACTATGGGCTACGAAGATATAGCAGACTTGACACATAAGATGGAAAACGTCTTGGATGCCATCCGTAATTCCAAAATTAGCGTAACAACTGAAATATTGGATGTCGTATTTGAAGCTGCCGATGATTTAGAACTGATGGTGCTCGATATCGAGGCAGGCGGTAATGGGAAAAAAGACGTAAGTGTCTTAGTGGATACTCTAAATCGAATTGAGGCGGGAGAACCGCTTGACTTAGAAGAAAATGCACCAATTGCTGCCACTACGGAAGAGAGTGCAACCGCAGTCGTTACGTCGTCAGGAATTCACTACGATGACTTTGAATTGACGGTGATCTCGCAATCATCGGAACAAGGTTTTAATGCCTACGAAATAACTGTTGAGTTACGTGAGGATTGTCTGCTGAAAGTAGCCCGGGTGTTCATGACATTTGAGATCTTAGAAAAATCCGGCGAAGTAATCAAAACCGTTCCGACTGTAGAGAAGCTTGAAAACGAAGAGTTCGATCAAAACTTTACGATTGTCTTATTGACTCATGAAGATGCGGACGACTTGAAAGCTAAAATTATGAAGGTTTCAGAAATCGAAGACGTTCGTATTAAGCATATTACAGATGAATATATCAAGAAATATAAACAAATCGAATTTGAACAGCATGATGAGCAACCGCAAGAAAAACCAAATATCGCAGACACCCTTCCTGCGGCAACAGAGAAAGCAAAAGCTGCGCCAAAGGAAGCTACTCAAGTCAAGAAGACGAATCACGCCTCTTCAAATAAGACTATCCGAGTAAACATCGATCGTTTAGACATCTTAATGAACTTATTTGAAGAACTCGTCATTGATCGGGGGCGCCTTCAATCGATTGCAAGTGAGTTGCATAACCCCGAATTGAATGAATCAGTGGAAAGAATGACGAGAGTTTCAGGCGACCTACAAAATATTATATTAAATATGCGGATGGTTCCTGTGGAGACAGTTTTCAATCGGTTCCCTAAAATGGTTCGTACGTTGGCACGTGATTTAAACAAGAAAATAAATTTAGAAATCATCGGTGCAGAAACTGAACTCGATCGGACAGTTATCGATGAAATCGGCGATCCGCTCGTCCACTTAATTCGAAATGCGCTAGATCATGGCATTGAGAGTCCTGAGGAGCGTATTGCGAAAGGTAAGCCGGAAGAAGGCACTGTTACGCTGAGGGCTTATCATTCAGGGAACCATGTATTTATTGAATTGGAAGATGATGGTGCCGGAGTGAATCGTGAGCGCGTATTAGGCAAAGCGATCGAGCGAGGAATTGTAAGTGAAGAAATCGCGCCTACTTTATCCGACCGACAAGTAGCAGAACTGATTCTGGCATCTGGTTTCTCAACTGCTGCAGCGATTACAGACGTCTCGGGACGCGGAGTTGGTTTGGATGTTGTGAAAAGCACAATCGAGTCACTTGGCGGCCATATTTCGATTGATTCCAAAGAAGGTAAAGGCTCGTTATTCCAAGTTCAATTACCGCTAACACTATCAATCATTTCCGTAATGCTAGTGGAATTAGATCAAGAGATATATGCAATCCCTCTCTCTTCAATCATTGAAACGGCAATCGTTCAAAAATCAGATATTTTGAACGCTCACAATCAGCCAGTCATTGATTTCAGAGGAACTATCGTGCCGTTGGTGGATTTAAAAGAGATTTTTGAAATGGAAGATCGTCGCGAAGAGGAAGATTTCCAATCCATCGTAATTGTGCGCAAAGGAGAAAGTCTAGCAGGCTTGGTCGTAGATTCATTTATCGGGCAACAAGAAATTGTTTTGAAATCGCTTGGAAACTACTTGCAGAGTGTTTTTGCAATATCAGGCGCCACCATACTCGGAAACGGCCAAGTGGCATTAATTGTCGACTGTAATGCACTGATTAAATAAATCGAGGTGACTAGAAGCATGGCAAAAGCTGTTGAAGTAAGTGATATGAAAGTAATTGTCTTCCAACTGATGAATAAGGAATATGCGATTGGTTTGGATGTGGTGGAATCAATTGAGAAATCTTTATCCATTACACGGGTACCTAGAATGCCTTCATATGTTAAAGGTGTGTTGAATTTGCGAGGTGTCGTGACGCCAGTAGTAGATTTACGTGAACGCTTTGATATGGAACCAAAAGAATTTGATGAATCAAGCTGCATTATTATCGTTTCACATGCTGATTCGGAAGTTGGTTTAATCGTGGACGACGCCAATGATGTCATGGACGTACCTACAAGCGTGATTGGACCTCAGCCGGAAGTAGTCGGTTCTGTAGAATCAGAATTCATTTCTGGGGTGGCTAAAGTGGATAAACGTCTGCTCGTCATGTTGAATTTAGAAAAAGTGCTTCAACCGATCAAAAAGGCGAATGCAGATGAACTCTGACAATGAAATTACTGAAATGCATCTCGATGTGTTAAAAGAAATCGGCAACATAGGGGCAGCTCATGCAGCGACATCTTTGTCTCAGCTGCTAGGGCATAAGATTGATATGCGGGTCCCAAATGTAGAGTTGGTTTCCTTTGATGAAATGTTCGAACTTGCAGGAGGCACTGAAAAGATTGTTGCTGGGATTTTCTTGCGAATTGAAGGAGATTTGACTGGCAGTATGTTCTTCGTGTTGACGATTGAATCCGCTACAGAGTTTATTCGTAAATTGATCGGCGATCCAACATTTATGTTTTCCCAAGTAGAAGATTTAGGTTTAGGTGCTTCTGCATTGCAAGAATTAGGTAATATTCTTTCAGGTTCTTATTTATCTGCACTTTCCGATTTCACTTCTTTGAATATTTATCCAACCGTGCCTTCTTTGAGTGTGGATATGGTTGGTGCGATCGTCAGTTTTGGGCTGATTGAAGTATCTCAGTACAGCGATGAAGTCATTGTCATCGAAACTGAAATTTTGCAAGAAGGGGAACAAGGTATTTCGAGTTTAGCGGGACATTTTTTCTTATTACCCGACCCACCCTCGTATCGCACGATTTTCAGTTCTTTAGGTGTTTTGTAAATGCTGAATACAAAAACAGTAGTACGTGTCGGGATTGCGGATATGAATATAGCCAAAACACCCCAGACAATCCGTACGTCGGGTCTGGGCTCGTGTGTAGGCGTAGTGCTATACGATAAAACAAAACAAATTGCAGGCATGGTCCACGTCATGTTGCCTGATAGCCAATTAGGAAAATCCACAAAAATAAACGCCGCTAAATTTGCGGATACCGGGATTTACGCCATGATGGAAATGTTAAAAGCCAAAGGAGTTCGGCCATTTAGTCTGAAGGCGAAAATTGCTGGCGGCGCACAAATGTTCCAATTTGGTTCCAATGACACGATCAGAATCGGTCCAAGGAATGTAGAAGCGGTAAAAGCAGAATTGAAAAGACTTTCCATTCCTATTGTGTCAGAAGATACCGGGGGATCGAGCGGACGAACGATTGAATTTGATCCGGAAACTTGTATTCTCCATGTACGTACCGTTAACGCGGGTACGCAGGAAATCTAAGCGTTCAATGTAAAACAGAGGCGGCTATTTCATTAGTCGCCTTTCTTTATGGAGATTTGCTATACTACTAGATAAGAGATAAAAGTAGACAGACGGTAGCTGACAGGAAAGGCGTGAATTCGATGACAAAGCAAGAGACGACTGAACGGCATCAGTGGAAGTTATGGCTCGAAGACCGTGATCCTGATGCAGGTGACGCACTAGTCCAACTATACACACCATTAGTGAACTATCACGTTCAACGAATTAGTGCGGGATTGCCGAAAAATGTCTCGCGAGATGAAATTAAATCTCTAGGCTATCAAGGCCTGTTTGATGCTTTAACAAAATTTGACCCGACCCGAGATTTGAAATTCGATACGTATGCATCCTTTCGTATCCGAGGAACAATTATAGATGGCTTGCGTAAAGAAGACTGGCTATCGCGTTCTTCCAGAGAAAAGTCGAAAAAGTTGGATGAAGAGATCAGCAAACTCGAACAATCTTATTTACGGTCCGTGACGCCTGAAGAAGTCGCAGATCATCTTGGCGTGACAGCGGATGAAGTTTACCAGACTGTTCATGAACAGTATTTTGCTAACGTTTTGTCGATTGATGAAAAGATGAACGATGACGACGAGCAGAATGACCAAACGTTTGTCTTACGGGATGATCACACAAAAACACCAGAACAGTTAGCTGTCAAAGAAGAATTAATTAGGGATCTGGTGATAAAAATTAAAGAGTTGAATGAAAATGAACAGCTTGTTTTAAGTTTATTTTATCAAGAAGATATGACACTAACGGAAATAGGTGAAATTTTAAGTTTATCAACTTCTAGAATTTCTCAGATTCATTCGAAAGCTTTGTTTAAATTGCGTTCATTGTTGGCAGCTGAGATTACGGATGGAGGGATTTTATGAGCTTGAAAAGTATCGAATTGCAAATTGCCATACCTAAAACGTTTGAAGCAGGTAAAATTGCTGAGCAAAAACAGCAACAATCACAAATTGCACAGCAACATGCCAATACGTCGATGGAAAAACAAGTGATTAAAAACCAAGAAACTGTCCTTGAATCCGATCCATATGCCAAGCTGGATGCTGACGACTCCCAACCTGATGAGCAATCTGAACAGCAGAAGAGAGAAAAACAGGAGAAAGCGGAACAGCGAGTTAAACATCCTTTTAAGGGCTCGTTTTTCGATTATAATGGGTGACATATCATGGGAATCGTAGTAGCTATTTTATTTATTTTACAAATCATTAGTTTTATGATTATGACCTTACTGTATATGAAAGTCTCCAAATTCAATAACTTGGAGAAAAAACAGCAAAAACTTATGCACGAGATGGATCAGTCTATCATGGCTTATTTGGCAGAAATCAAAGAAGAAAATGATCGGTTGATTGAACAGTTGAATAAAAGACCGGTGAATAAACCGTCATCTAAGGTTGCTTTTCCACAGACTCATTCACAGAATGAAGAAACTGCTGCTGAACCAGAAAAAGTTCAGCAAAAATCACATCCAGTCCCTGTTCAATTCGCATTGCGTTCGTATCAGAAGAATGCTGCCACGACAGATTCTTTAGAAATGGCTCCATTAAGTGATCGGGACAAGGCGAAACAGCTTCTTGCAGAAGGTAAGTCGGTACAGGAAATTGCAAAGGAGCTTGGAAAAGGTCAGACTGAGATCGAATTATTATTGAAATTTGGCTAAAACAATTGGCTTCTGTTGCAAAAGGTTTATATCTGTGTTATTTTAGTAGATGGTATTACTACACACGTGTGCGGAAGAAAGAGTTGGTGCCATTATGGTCGCTTTTTCGCAGGAAGTACACGGAGGACAAAAACCAATAGGAGGAATTACCATGTCAGTAATCTCAATGAAGCAATTACTAGAAGCAGGTGTTCATTTCGGACACCAAACACGCCGCTGGAACCCGAAAATGAAGAAATACATTTTTGTGGAGCGTAACGGCATTTACATCATCGATCTACAAAAGACGGTGAAAAAATTAGAGGAAGCTTACAACTTCATGCGCCAAGTCGGTGCTGATGGAGGAAAAGTCCTTTTCGTAGGTACGAAGAAACAAGCACAAGAAGCGATCAAAGAAGAAGCAGAACGTGCAGGAATGTACTACATCAACCAACGTTGGTTGGGTGGAACATTAACAAACTTTGGTACAATTCAAAAGCGTGTAGCACGCATGAAAGCTATTGAGAAAATGGAAGAAGACGGCACATTCGACGTACTTCCTAAGAAAGAAGTTTCTCAATTAAATAAAGAACATGATCGTCTGGTGAAATTCCTAGGCGGTATCCGTGATATGAAAGGATTGCCAGATGTAATTTTCATCGTGGATCCACGTAAAGAGCGTATCGCGGTAGCTGAAGCAATCAAATTGAATATTCCACTCGTTGGAATCGTAGATACTAACTGTGATCCGGACGAAATCGACTATGTCATCCCGGCGAACGACGATGCAATCCGCGCAGTACGTTTACTTACAAGCAAAATGGCAGATGCTTTGATTGAATCCCGTCAAGGTGAAGACGATGAAGCGACTGCTGAAACAGCGAACGAAACAGAAACTGTAGCTGCAGACTAATGTAAATGATGAGACGATAAGCGGCGTACCCCTTATCGTCTTTTTTTAAAGTAATATTTGTAAATGAATTTTATTAGGAGGAATTCTCAAATGGCAACAATTACAGCCCAAATGGTTAAAGAACTTCGTGAAAAAACAGGCGCAGGTATGATGGACTGCAAAAAAGCACTAAGTGAAGTTAATGGCGATATGGAAGCAGCTATCGATTTCTTGCGTGAAAAAGGTCTTTCAAGCGCAGCGAAGAAAGCAGATCGTATTGCTGCTGAAGGTGTAGCGAATATTTTAGTTCAAGGTAACGAAGCAGTAATCCTTGAAGTGAACGCTGAAACAGATTTCGTAGCGAAAAACGAAGGATTCCAACAATTAGTTAAAGAACTTTCTGAATTCTTGCTTGCAACTAAGCCGGCAACAGTTGAAGAAGCGAATGAAGCTAAAATGGACAGCGGTTTGACGGTATCTCAACATATCTCTAATGCAGTAGCTAAAATCGGAGAGAAAATCACTCTTCGTCGTTTTGAAATTCGTACAAAAATAGATGCAGATGCATTCGGACCTTACTTGCATATGGGCGGACGCATTGCGGTTCTAACTGTTCTTGAAGGATCAACAGATTCGGACGCAGCGAAAGATGTAGCGATGCACATTGCAGCGATGAACCCTAAATACATTTCACGCGATCAAGTGTCTGAAGAAGAAGTAGAGCATGAGCGTAAAGTATTGACTGAACAAGCGTTGAATGAAGGTAAGCCTGAAAACATCGTAGCGAAAATGGTTGAAGGCCGCCTTGGAAAATACTTCGAGGAAATTTGTGTGCTAGACCAAGCTTTCGTTAAGAACTCTGATCAGAAAGTCCGCGATTTCGTTAAATCAACAGGCGGAACATTAATCGAGTTTATTCGTTATGAAGTGGGCGAAGGTATTGAGAAGCGTGAAGATAACTTTGCTGACGAAGTAATGAGCCAAGTTAAAGGAAACTAAGTCTAAAACCAATCGTACAGAGGGGCACATCCATTATGTGTTCCTCTTTTTTGAGAATAGGGAATTGCAGGAGGGTCTAAATGAGTAATCCAAGATATAAACGGATCGTGTTAAAGTTAAGTGGAGAAGCATTAGCAGGAGAACAAGGGTATGGTTTGTCTCCGGAAGTTGTAAAATCAGTTGCCAGTCAGGTAAAAGAAGTCGTAGAACTAGGCGTAGAAGTTGCTGTAGTTGTGGGCGGAGGTAACATATGGAGAGGTAAAGTCGGAAGTGAGATGGGTATGGACCGTACGACTGCCGACTATATGGGGATGCTAGCTACGGTAATGAACTCTCTAGCATTGCAAGATGCTCTTGAAAAGCTTGGACCTGAAACGCGCGTAATGTCCTCCATTGACATGAGACAAGTGGCAGAACCTTACATACGCCGAAAAGCTATCCGTCATTTGGAGAAAAACCGTGTTGTTATTTTTGCTGCCGGAACAGGAAATCCGTATTTTTCTACTGATACGACAGCCGCTTTACGTGCTGCAGAAATTGAAGCAGATGTTATTTTAATGGCGAAAAATAATGTAGATGGTGTGTACTCAGCAGATCCAATGAAAGATGCTAATGCGACAAAATATTTAGAGCTATCCTACTTAGAAGTGATCAGTCAAGGTCTGGAAGTTATGGACTCAACAGCTTCAACCTTATGTATGGACAATGATATACCGCTCGTAGTATTCTCAATTATGGAAAATGGTAACATTAAAAAAGCCGTGCTTGGAGAAGACATTGGTACGGTGGTCAGGAGGAATAAATAATGACAAAAGAAATTATGAATCAAACGAGTGAACGTATGGAAAAAGCACATAGTGCGTATACAAGACAATTGGCATCGATCCGAGCTGGAAGAGCCAATGCTAGTTTATTGGACAGAATTTCTGTCATCTATTATGGTGCACCGACGCCTCTAAACCAAATGGCTGGGATTTCAGTACCTGAACCACGCCTTATTGTTGTTCAGCCATACGATAAAACGACGATTGGTGAAATTGAAAAAGCAATTATGAAATCTGATATCGGTATCACACCATCAAACGATGGATCAGTGATTCGTTTAGCTGTTCCCGCGTTAACAGAAGAGCGCCGTAAAGAACTTGTGAAAGAAGTTAAGCGTGAAGCAGAAGACGCAAAAGTAGCTATTCGTAATGTCCGTCGTGATAGTAATGAAGAACTGAAGAAGATTGAAAAAGACGGAGAAATCACAGAAGATGAGTTACGTCGTTACAATGATCAAGTACAGAAAATGACGGATGACTTCATCGAGAAAATCGATCAGACTGCAAAAGATAAAGAAAACGAGATTTTAGAAATTTAAGTATAGAACTTTCTATAAGGAGGAGCGTCCTACTTTTAGGACGCTCTTTTCCGTCTTTTGCATGCTATTTACTATGCAATTTGGTAGGATAGGCTGTAGGAGTATCCGAAAAGAGCCAAGTGGAGGAACGCTATGCTTAGAAAACTAATGCGAAAAAAAACGGCAAACATTCAGTTATTGGATGAACGAATCGACGCCGTAAAAAAAAGACAGATTCCTCTCCATGTCGCAATCATCATGGATGGAAATGGAAGATGGGCGAAGCAAAGGAAAATGCCACGAATTGCTGGTCATCATGAAGGGATGAAAACTGTCCGTCAAATTACCAATTTCGCAAATGAACTGGGTGTTAAAACTCTGACTCTCTATGCATTTTCTACCGAAAATTGGAAACGACCTAAAATTGAAATCGACTTCTTGATGAATCTTCCCGGCGAATTCCTTAATACATATTTACCTGAGTTAATGGAAAAAGGAATAAAGGTAGAAATGATCGGAAATATGGATGCACTTCCTGGACATACTAGAAAAGCCATCACAAAAGCGATCGAAATAACGAAGGATAATAAAGGACTTATATTGAATTTTGCCATGAATTACGGTAGTAGATTAGAATTGGTTCATGTTATGAAGCAGCTTGCACAAGAAGTAACAGACGGCGCATTACAAACGGATGATATAGATGAAAATCTGATCAACTCCAGATTAATGACAGCTCACTTACCTGAACCGGATTTATTAATCCGCACGAGCGGAGAAGTTCGTCTGTCCAATTTCATGTTATGGCAACTTGCATATGCAGAATTTATCTTTACTGATGTGCTGTGGCCAGATTTTAATGAAGAAAGTTTGTTACAAGCGATTGAAGAGTTCCAACATCGAGATCGTCGATTTGGAAGCTTGGAAGGAGATCAGAAGGGATGAAACAAAGAATCATAACTGCAATCGTAGCACTTGCATTTTTTGTCCCAGTCGTCGTAATGGGAGGATTGCCTTTTATTATTGCGATCTATGCAATTTCTACGATTGGTTTATATGAGTTACTTCGCATGCGGAATATGTCCATTTTCTCGGTTCGTGGCTTTCTAGCATGGTTGCTATTACTCGTCATCTTATTGCCTTCCAAATGGACTGAACAAGTGGAAGGCAATCTTCATTTAGAGAAGTTGGAAATGGTATACGTATTGGTCTTATTGCTGTTGGTCTACACGGTGCTAGTGAAAAACCGTTCAACTTTTGAAGACGTCGCATTTTCTGCAATGAGTGCTTTATATGTAGGGATTGGTTTTTATTATTTAATCGAAACGCGTTTATTTGGTTTGGAGTACATCGGTTATGCGTTGTTGATCATCTGGTCGACCGATTCCGGCGCATATTTTGTCGGGCGCAAACTTGGTAAACGTAAACTGTGGCCGGAAATCTCTCCGAACAAAACGATTGAAGGATTTATCGGCGGAATTATATGTGCGGTTCTCTTAACACTTATCTACAATCTATTTTATCCTATCGCAAATTCCTACGTGACGTTCATTCTAGTTACCGTTGTGGCATCTATTGTAGGTCAGATTGGGGACTTGGTAGAATCAGCATTGAAACGATATTATGATGTGAAGGATTCAGGTACTCTATTACCTGGACATGGCGGAATTATGGATCGATTTGACAGTTTGCTGTTCGTCTTGCCATTACTTCATTTTGTTCAGTTCGTAGGTTAATGGAAAGGAAGTTAGAGAAATATGAAGAAAATCAATTTGCTCGGGGCGACTGGTTCGATCGGTACCCAAACACTCGATATTATTGGAGCCAATCCAGAGTTGTTCACATTGGTTTCAATGTCTGCAGGAAAGAACATGGACAAAGTGAGAGAAATTATTGCACAGTTCAAACCAAAGTTGGTATCGGTGTTAGAGCAAACAGATGCAGAGCGTTTACAAGCTGAATTTCCCGATGTAAAGATCGTTTTCGGTGAAGACGGTTTAATCGAGGCAGCAGTAGGTTTTGAAGCGGATGTATTGCTGAACTCTGTAATTGGCAGTGTTGGGCTTAAACCTACACTCGCTGCAATTGAAGCAGGTATGACAATCGCGATTGCCAATAAAGAAACATTGGTTGCTGCAGGGGATCTGGTCGTACAGGCAGCTAAACGCCATAATGTACCTTTGGTGCCTGTAGATAGTGAACACTCTGCATTATTTCAAGCATTGAATGGAGAAAATCCAAAACGTATTACTAAATTGATAATAACCGCTTCTGGCGGCAGTTTCCGAGACTCTACTAGAGATCAACTTCAAAATGTGACGGTTGAGCAAGCTTTGGCACATCCTAACTGGTCGATGGGGAATAAATTGACGATTGATTCCGCAACAATGATGAATAAAGGATTAGAAGTGATCGAAGCGCATCACCTATTTGCAATGCCGTATGATCAGATAGAGTGTTTACTGCATAAGGAAAGCATTATCCACTCGATGGTGGAGTTTGAAGATACGAGTGTCATGGGCCAACTCGGCTCACCAGATATGCGTGTGCCGATTCAATATGCATTGACCTATCCGGACCGTATTCCGATGGCGAATGCAAAGCGTCTTCGATTAGATGAAATCGGTAAACTTCATTTTGAAAAAATGGATTATGAGAGATTTAAGGCCCTTGCTTTTGCATATGATGCAGGTAGGGAGGGGGGCACTATGCCGACAGCGATGAATGCGGCAAACGAAGTGGCTGTTCAGTTGTTCATGGAGGGACATATCTCCTTCATGCAAATCGAAGACATCATTGAACAAATGATGGAACAACATGAGACGATAAAAGAGCCGAATTTAGAAGAGATTTTGGAGACAGATCGCATTACTCGAAAAAAAGTGTATGGTATAGTAAAGTAACGAGATTAATTTTAGGCTGTGATGGCCGATGAAGGTGGTTACTGAATGGAAACCGTTATTGCGTTCATTGTAATATTCGGGACACTTGTAGCATTTCATGAGTTTGGACATTTTCTCTTCGCTAAAAGAGCAGGGATCATGGTACGTGAATTCGCTATAGGGATGGGGCCTAAAATATTAGCGATTCGAAAAGGGGAAACACAATATACCATTCGCTTGCTTCCGCTTGGTGGATATGTGCGGATGGCAGGAGAAGACTTTGATACAGTCGAATTGCAGCCAGGCTTTCGAGTTGGCTTGTTGCTAAATGCGCAAGACGAAATAGAAAAGATTTATTTAAATCGCAATGTGTCCAATCCGAATATTTTGAATCTGGAAGTAGAAAAATCAGATTTGGATAAAGAGTTATATATTGAGGGATACGATGAAGATGGAAAATTAGTACGTCTAAAAATTGCTAGAACTGCTATGATTATAGAAAAAGGACAAGAAACATTAATTGCTCCTTATGATCGGCAATTTGAATCCAAGTCACTTGGCAGCAGAGCGATGGCTATTTTCGCAGGACCGCTTTTCAACTTTATTTTAGCGTTCTTTATCTTTCTGGCACTTGGTTTACTGAATGGTGTGCCGACCAATGAACCGATTATTTCTGAAGTGAAACCTGATACGCCAGCACAAATGGCAGGTTTAAAAAAGGATGATCTAATAACAGGTGTCGATGGGAAATCAATAGACTCATGGACAGAGTTTTCTGAAGCAATTCAGGAAAGCCCTGGTGTTCCTATGGCTTTGGAAGTGGAAAGGGCCGGAGAAACAGTTTCGTTAGAAGTAATTCCGGAGACAATTGAAGATGCAGGACGTGAATTCGGTCAAATAGGTGTGATTTACTCTAGTCCTTTAGAAAAAGGTATCATTAAATCTGTGGTGTTCGGAGCAGAACAGACTTATACATGGACTGTGAAAATATTTGAGTTGTTAGGCATGCTCGTAACAGGTCAATTTACAATTGATGCATTGTCAGGACCAGTCGGCATTTATAAAGCGACTGAAGAAGTAGCACAGTATGGTATTTTCAATTTAATGAATTGGGGAGCCGTATTAAGTATCAATTTAGGGATTATGAATTTACTCCCGCTGCCAGCTCTTGATGGTGGAAGATTATTGTTCTTCTTATTCGAAGGCTTACGTGGAAAACCGATCGACAAACAAAAAGAAGGCATGGTGCATTTTGTCGGTATTATGTTGCTGATGGTCTTGATGCTTGTTGTGACATGGAATGACATTCAACGATTTTTCTTCTAAAAAAGGTGGAAGCATATCATGAAACAATCGAAAACATTTATACCAACGATGCGAGAGACCCCGGCAGATGCAGATATTCGTTCCCATCAATTGCTCCTGCGGGCAGGATACATCCGACAGAATGGGAGCGGTATCTACACATATTTAACGCTTGCTCAAAGAGTCTTTCGCAAAATCGAAAAGATCATACGTCAAGAAATGGAAGCGATCGAAGGAGTTGAAATTTCCATGCCCGCGTTGCAACGAGCGGAATTATGGAAAGAAACCGAACGCTTAGATTCATTTGGAGATGAATTATTTCGACTTCGAGATCGACATGATAAAGAATTTGTTCTCAGCCCCACAGATGAAGAAGTAATCATTTCTTTGTTGCGTGATGAAGTAAGATCCTACAAAAAATTGCCTTTGACACTATTTCAAATTCAAACGAAATTCCGCGATGAGGATAAGCCGCGTTATAGCTTGCTTCGTAACCGGGAGTTTATTATGAAAGATGCTTATTCATTCCATGCTACACAAGAAAGCTTGGATGAAAAGTATTTAGAGGTAATGCAGGCGTACACGAATATATTGACGCGCCTAGGTATGCATTTCAGAATGGTTATCTCGGATGGCGGTGAAGGAGCGCATGAATTTATTGCCTTGGCTGAAATCGGTGAGGACAAGATTGCCTATAGTGATAGTTCGACATACGCTGCCAATATTGCAATGGCAGAGGTCAATGTAGAATATGAGACATCAGAGGAAAAACTGAAAGAAACAACTAAGATTGCAACGCCGAACCAACGGACAATTGAAGAATTAATTGAGTTTCTTGCTATCGACCCTGAGTTAATTCTGAAATCGTTAGTTTATAAAATTGACGAAGAACTTTCGGTCGTTGTGTGTCGTGGCGATCATAGTATTAATGAACATAAATTAAAAAAAGCACTGAATGTAGAAAAGGTAGAGTTGGCATCTGAACAAGAAATTGAGGAATTGCTTGGCTGTCACGCGGGTTCAATCGGGCCGGTAAAACTTCCGGTGGGTGTCAAGGTGTTTGCGGACCATGCTGTAGCATCTGTTGTTAATGGAATAGCAGGTGCCAATGAAGATGATTATCATCTCATTAATGTTAATCCGGAGCGCGACTTTGCTATCGATGATTATTTAGATATCCGTTATATCCAAGAAGGAGAAGCATCTCCAGATGGTATGGGCTCCATTAAATTTGCAGAAGGTATAGGGATTGGCCACATATGTAAACTGGGAACTTCTTATAGTGAGCAAATGAAAGGGAACTTCTTAAATGAGCATGGAAGAGCTAAACCTTTCATCATGGGAAGTTACGAGCTAGGGATATCTCGTTTAATCGCAGCCATTGCTGAACAGTTCAATGATGAATACGGTTTGAAATGGCCAAAACATCTAGCTCCATTTGATATCCATCTGGTAACAGTCAATGTTAAAGATGAAGTTCAAAAACAACTGGCGGATGAATTGTATGCGGTATTGGAATCCTATCGATATGATGTGCTGTACGATGACCGTGCCGAAAGAGCAGGCGTAAAATTCGCAGACTCTGACTTGATTGGTTTGCCGGTACGAATTACAATTGGTAAAAGAGCCGCTGAAGGAATTGTAGAAGTGACATTCCGTCAGAGCGGAGAGTCTATAGATTGGCAAAAAGAAGAAGTCTTAGAAAAGTTGCAATCCTTCTTCAGTGCAGATTAAAAAGGAAGGGGAGTCCGTTAACGGAACTTCCCTTCTTTTCGCGATAGATTGGAGGAATTTATATTGGATGCTGGAAAGAAGTTTTTAACTTTGTTGCAGCAGTCAGGCTTAACGGATGATCAATTAATGCCTTATTTTCAAAATGGAGAACTGAACCGTGTGACGGTACATAAGAAGTCGAGAGTGTGGAAGTTCAATATCACACTGGATGAAGTGTTACCTCTTGATGTTTTCCGTTTAATGCAACAGCGTGTTCACGAAGCATTTGCATCAATAGCAAATGTCCATCTACAAATAGAAAGCCGTAAAACATCCGCGGATGAGCAGTTGATCAAAGCCTACTGGCCGCTTGTAGTGGAAGAATTGGCTGATATTTCACCGCCCCTTCGTCAATGCTTAGTGGAGCAACTGCCGACGTTACACGGTGAAAAATTATTGATTAATTGTCAGAGTGATTTGGAATGCCAGACATTGAAAAATAAATATGTAGCACCTTTAGCGAATCTTTATCAACAATTCGGGTTTCCTCAATTGACAGTTGATGTGACTATTGAAGAAAATCAAAATGCTAAAGAAGAGCTTCAGCAATTTCTTTCTCAAAAACAACAAGAGGAAGAAGAACTGTCAAAGAAAGCATTTGAACAGTTACAGCAACGTGAAACGATGAAGAGCGAACAAGGAGATTCCGACCGTCCGTTAATACTGGGTACTCCAATTAAGCAGGGCGAGGCGATTGTACCCATTCATGAAATTCAAGATGAAGAACGCAGGCTGATCATTGAAGGGTTTGTATTTGACGCTGAGATTAGAGAACTTCGGAGTGGCCGCTCGCTATTGACGCTAAAAGTAACAGATTATACCGACTCAATTTTAGTGAAGATGTTTTCGCGTGACAATGAAGATGCGGAATTAATGAAATCCTTTAAAAAGGGAATGTGGGTACGCGCAAGAGGAAGTATTCAAAATGATACATTCGTTAGAGATTTGATCATGATGGCGCAAGATTTAGCTGTTATATCTTCGATTGAGCGAAAAGACAAAGCCCCTGAGGGACAAAAACGCGTGGAATTGCATGCCCATACATCGATGAGTCAAATGGATGCTGTCGTGTCAGCTCAAGCCCTAGTCGCGCAAGCCGCCAAATGGGGGCACACCGCGGTTGCAATTACGGATCATGCGAATGTTCAGTCCTTTCCCGAAGCTTACAATGCAGGGAAAAAGCATGGAATTAAAGTGTTATTCGGGTTAGAAGCCAATCTTGTAGACGATGGTGTACCGATTGTTTACGAAGAACAACATAGACTGTTAGAGACGGATACGTATGTAGTATTTGACGTGGAAACCACTGGCTTATCTGCAGTGTATGATACGATTATCGAGCTTGCCGCAGTCCGTGTACGGGGCGGAGAGATTATTGATCGTTTTGAACGTTTTGCTAATCCCCATCATCCCTTGTCGTCGGTTACAACAAACTTGACAGGTATCACGGATGATATGGTCAAAGATGCGCCTGAAGTATCCGAAGTTATGGCGGATTTTATTGAGTTCATCGGCGATGCTGTGCTAATTGCCCACAACGCTTCATTTGATATGGGTTTTTTCTACGCTTCTTGTAAACGGGCGAAAATTGAAACGCCCGCATATCCAGTGATCGATACATTGGAGCTTTCACGTTTTCTTTACCCGGAATTGCGTAATCACCGTTTGAACACACTCGCTAAAAAGTTCGATATCGAATTGACGCAGCATCACCGGGCGATTTACGATACAGAAGCTACTGCGTATCTTTTCTTAAGGTTATTAGCAGACGCGCAGGAAAAAGGAATTGAATGGTTGGATGACCTGAATAAAAACATTGGTGAAGGCGATGCCTATAAACGTTCACGCCCATCTCACTGTACGTTGATCGCAACTGATAATGAAGGGTTGAAAAACTTATTCAAGTTGGTTTCCATTTCACATATGGATTTCTTCTATCGTGTCCCGCGTATCCCGCGTTCTTTATTAGTGAAGCACCGCAACGGGCTATTAGTAGGATCAGGATGCGACAAAGGCGAAGTATTTGAAGGGTTAATGCAAAAACCGATGGAAGAAGTCGAAGAAATTGCAAGTTTTTATGATTACTTAGAAATCCATCCGAAACCTGTCTACTCGCATTTACTGGAACTAGATTTGATTCGTGACGAATGGAACTTAGAAGATATTATGCGTAAAATGCTTAAGCTCGGTAAAAAGACCGGCTTACCGGTTTGTGCCACTGGCAATGTTCATTACTTGGATGAGACGGATGCTACGTATCGTAAAGTCTTGGTTCGCTCGCAAGGAGGCGCCAATCCGATGAACCGTCATTCACTCCCGGCTGTTCATTTCAGGACAACAGATGAAATGCTGAAGGAATTCGAATTTTTAGGTGAAGAAGCGGCGAAAGAGATTGTCGTAGAGAACCCGCTGAAGATTGTAGAGCGTGTTGGTGAAGTTAAACCGATAAAAGATGATTTATATACACCTACGATAGAAGGCGCTGATGATGAAGTCCGTGAGTTGACGTACTCAATGGCTCGACGTATTTATGGAGACACGTTGCCGGAAATTATCGAGGCGCGTATTGAAAAAGAATTGACCTCCATTATTGATAATGGATTTGCGGTTATTTATTTAATTTCGCATAAACTTGTGAAAAAGTCTTTGGACGATGGCTATTTGGTCGGTTCACGTGGATCGGTAGGATCTTCATTCGTCGCGACCATGATGGAAATTACAGAAGTAAATCCGATGCCGCCTCATTACGTCTGTCCTTCGTGCAAAACGAACGAGTTTTTCGATGATGGTTCTGTAGGATCGGGTTATGACTTACCGGATAAAGAATGCGAAAAATGTGGAACGATGTTTAAAAAAGACGGACAAGATATTCCATTCGAAACGTTCCTCGGGTTTGCTGGGGATAAAGTTCCGGATATTGACTTGAACTTCAGCGGCGAATACCAAGCGCACGCACACAACTATACAAAAGAATTATTCGGCGAAGATTATGTTTACCGAGCAGGAACAATCGGGACGGTTGCTGAAAAGACGGCCTATGGATATGTTCGCGGTTATATGAACGATAATGATTTGCAAATGCGCGGCGCGGAAATTGACCGGTTGGTGCAAGGCTGTTCTGGCGTAAAACGAAACACAGGACAGCACCCCGGCGGAATTATTGTTGTTCCGGATACGATGGACATTTTTGATTTTACGCCCATTCAGTTTCCGGCAGATGATATACAATCCAGTTGGCGCACGACGCACTTTGACTTTCATTCGATCGATAATAACTTATTGAAACTGGATATTCTCGGACATGATGATCCGACGATGATTAAAATGCTGGAGGATTTATCCGGTATTGATGCTAAAACGATTGCGCCAGATGATCCTGGTGTCATGGCATTGTTCAGCGGAACGTCTTCACTCGGCGTAACGGAAGAGCAAATCGATTGTAAGACGGGAACACTTGGCGTGCCCGAGTTCGGAACACGCTTTGTTCGACAAATGCTTGAAGAGACCAAACCGTCAACTTTCTCTGAGTTGATTCAGATATCAGGTTTATCCCACGGTACGGATGTATGGCTAGGAAACGCTCAGGAATTGATTCAGAATAAAACTTGTCAGCTTTCCGAAGTAATCGGTTGTCGGGATGATATTATGGTCTACTTGATTTATCAAGGACTGGAACCTTCGCTTGCCTTTAAGATTATGGAGTCGGTGCGTAAAGGAAAAGGGCTGACGCCTGAATTCGAAGCGGAGATGAAAGCGAATAAAGTACCTGGCTGGTATATCAGTTCGTGCAAGAAGATTAAATATATGTTCCCGAAGGCGCACGCAGCTGCATATGTATTGATGGCACTCCGTATTGCGTATTTTAAAGTGCACCATCCAATTATGTATTATGCTACCTATTTCACTGTGCGAGCAACGGACTTTGATTTGATGACGATGTCAAAAGGCTCTGCTTCAATCCGTGCAAAGATTAAAGAAATAAACGATAAAGGTCTGGATGCCCCACCAAAAGAAAAGAACTTGGTGACCGTCCTGGAAATTGCGCTGGAGATGGTGGAACGTGGATTTACATTTGCAAAACCAGATTTATATAAATCGGATGCGACGCAATTCATCATTGAAGACAACCAATTGATTCCGCCTTTTAACGCGATTCCTTCCTTGGGAACGAACGTAGCGAAGACGATCGTGGAAGCACGCAAAGATGGAGAGTTTTTATCCAAGGAAGATTTTCAGAAGAGAGGCCGAGTTTCCAAAACAATTGTCGAGTACTTAGATAATTTTGGCTGCTTGGAAGGAATGCCAGAAGCGAATCAATTATCGTTGTTCTAACGCTTGTAAATGGCTACATCATTTGCATTGTAAATAGCGTTGTGATACGATTGAGACAACTTTTGCTATACGTCTTACGGAAAAGAGTGGGGCTTCCCGCTCTTTTCTGTTGTTTATCTGAATTCAGCAGTGGAAATGCAAGTGTTTTTTTGTTCAATGGGTTTTCAAACTCCGGCTGAATCCAGATAAAGCCTCCGGCGGATGTCATCAAAGGCGGAGACGGCTGTTTAGCCCCGACAGGCGTTGGAAGGCTAGCAATAAAGGCGCTTATTGCCTTTACTGCTAGTCTGAAACGTCCCGAGGGTCTAGCCGTTGTAGCTGGATGTCATCAAAGGCGGAGACGGCTGTTTAGCCCCGACAGGCGTTGGAAGGCTAGCAATAAAGGCGCTTATTGCCTTTACTGCTAGTCTGAAACGTCCCGAGGGTCTAGCCGTTGCAGCTGGATGTCACGGATTTTGTAAGGAGTTAATTGTGCAAGCACAATTCAAAGTCCGGACACAATCACGCCGAGGCGTGATTGATTTTAATTTCGGGAGGGATACATTTGAGTAAAATTACAGAGGAAGTCGAACAGTTGACAAGTCCGATTGTAGAAGAATTGGGCCTTGAACTAGTAGACGTTGAGTTCGTAAAAGAGGGTCGAGATTGGTTTTTACGTGTTTATATTGATACGCCAGAAGGAAATATTGACATCGATCAATGTGCGGCGGTCAGTGAAAAATTGAGCGAGGAACTAGATCGCGTAGACCCGATAACACAGAATTACTTCCTTGAAGTGTCTTCTCCCGGAGCGGAAAGACCATTGAAAAAAGATGAAGATTTTGAAAAAGCAGTCGGCCAATATGTATTCATCAAAACTTATGAACCCATAGATGGTATGAAAGAATTCGAAGGGTATTTACTTGGATACGGGCCAGACTTCGCAAAAGTGGAAATACGAATCAAAACACGAAAAGTCTTAGTAGAAATTGATAAAACCAAAATTGCACTAGCCCGTCTGGCAATTGACTTTTAACTTAAAAGTGGAAGACGCCGTTTAGCCCCGTTAAGAATCGGAACTAAGATTTTTCAAAGAGTTCCATCACTATAAAGTGGCGGGATGATAATAGAATGTAGGAGTGATGAACATGAGTAGTGATCTACTCGAAGCACTGACAGCTCTTGAACAGCAAAAAGGTATTTCAAGAGATGTGTTGGTGGATGCGATTGAAGCGGCGCTTGTAACAGCGTATAAGCGGAATTTTAATCAGGCACAAAATGTCCGTGTTGATTTGAATTTAGATAAAGGTACGATGAAAGTCTATTCACGAAAAGATGTTGTAGAAGATGTGGAAGATGAACGTCTGCAAATTTCATTGGAAGATGCACAAGTCATCAATCCCGTATATGAAATCGGAGACATTGTAGAAGAAGAAGTCACCCCGCGCGACTTCGGACGGATTGCTGCACAAACAGCGAAGCAAGTCGTCACCCAACGTGTGCGTGAAGCAGAACGCGGCTTGATATACGAAGAGTATATCGATCGAGAAGAAGACATCGTGAACGGAATTGTAGAGCGAATGGATGCCAAGAACCTATTTGTTGGTTTAGGTAAAGTAGAAGCAGTCCTGCCTTCTAGCGAGCAAATCCAGACAGAAACGTATGCACCGCACGATCGGATTAAAGTATATATTACAAAAGTTGAGAGAACAGCAAGAGGACCTCAAGTATTTGTATCCAGAACACATCCCGGCTTGCTGCGTCGTTTATTTGAATTGGAAGTACCAGAGATTTATGATGGAACTGTAGAGATCAAATCCATTGCTAGAGAAGCTGGCGACCGTTCTAAAATTTCGGTGTACACGACAAATGAAGAAGTAGATCCAGTCGGTTCTTGTGTAGGTACTAGAGGTGCTCGGGTACAATCTATATCCAATGAATTGAATGGCGAAAAAGTCGACATTGTAGAATGGTCTGAAGACCCTGTAGTGTTTGTAGCGAATGCATTAAGCCCATCAAAAGTACTCGATGTTCAAGTAGATGAGGAAGAGCGTTCCACAACTGTTGTTGTTCCGGATTATCAATTATCTTTAGCCATCGGTAAAAGAGGTCAAAACGCAAGATTGGCCGCAAAATTGACTGGCTGGAAAATTGATATTAAGAGTGAAACAGATGCAAGAGAGTTGGGGGTCTATCCTCGCACTGAAGAAGAATTGAACGCATACAGTGTAGAGGAGCCAGACGGGGACACTGAAGATACAGGTGACTATCTGGAAGCATATGAGTATGAAGAAGAAACACCTGTCGAAGAGACAGAAGACTATGATTTATACGCAGATGTAGATACCAAAGAAGATTGATTGGAAAGGATTGCATGCTCATGTCGAACAATCGGAAAATCCCTTTGCGTAAATGTGCAGCTACAGGTGAAATGCTACCTAAAAAAGAAATGATCCGGATTGTCCGTACGAAAGAAGGAGAAGTTTCCGTTGATCTGACCGGAAAAAAGTCAGGCCGTGGTACATACGTATCCAAAACGGAAGATGCGGTAGAAAAAGCACGAAAACACCACTCAATTGAACATCAATTGGGTGCGAAAATTCCTGAGCAAGTGTACGATGACCTCTTACATGCCATTCGGCGAGAGGCGATCAAATGACAGATCCAACGAAGATCTATCAGCTGCTCGGTATGGCAGCCCGGGCACGGAAAATTGTGACGGGTGAAGACTTAGTCGTACGGGAAGTCCGTTCGGGACATGCAGAACTTGTCATCCTGTCAAAAGATGCATCTGCTAATACAATGAAGAAACTAACGAATAAATGTAATACTTACAACGTTGAGAAGCATGATTTCGGGAGTCGTGAAGACCTTGGGCATGCGATTGGTAAAGAAGCGCGAGTGGTCTTGGCGCTAACGGATAAAGGATTCGCCAAAAAATTATCCGAGCTCCTCAACGAATATAACCGGGGGTGGGCTAATGACGAAAATACGAGTACATGAATATGCCAAAAAGGTAAATAAATCGAGTAAAGATATTATTAATGAATTAGGGAATATGAAAGTGGAAGTCACCAATCATATGTCCGTAATTGATCCAGAAACAGTTACGAAGCTGGACAAGAAGTTCTCTGGCAACTCCAGAAACACGACTGGAACGACAAATAAGACAAACAACAACCAAAAATCCGACCGTCCGGCACAACGTCCTGCTGGAAATCGTCAAGGTGGAAATAACGCAGGTAAAAGTGCACCACAGCAATCGAATTCAGGACAGACAGCAGCGAAAGGCGGTGCGAACCGTACACAACAGCCTGCGAACCGTTCGAACCAAAATTCGAATCAAAGCAACAACACAGGAGCGAAACGCCCGGTAGGAGCTGGTAACCGAACACAAGGCGGTCAGCAAGCAGGCACAAACCAACAGCCAAAACAAGGTCAAGGTGCGAATCAAGCACGTTCAGGCGGCGGAGCTCGCGGTCGTGGAGGAAGACCACCTGCACGTGGAATTAACCAAGGACGCCGCAGATATCGTCCGGCAGTTCCAGCTCAAAAGATTGAGAAGCCACTACCAGAGAAAATCACTTTCTATGAGTCGCTATCAGTTGGCGAATTAGCTCAAAAACTGGGCAAGGAACCTTCTGAAATCATTAAAAAACTATTCATGCTTGGTGTCATGGCGACAATTAACCAAGAGCTTGATAAAGATGCAATCGAGTTAATCTGTGCTGAATACGGCGTAGAAGTGGAAGAAGAAATCAGAATTGATGTTACGGATTTGGAGATTTACTTTGAAGATCCGGATGAAGAAGAACAGCAGCCGGTCAATTTAGAAGAAAGACCTCCAGTTGTTACAATCATGGGTCACGTTGACCATGGTAAAACGACTTTGCTTGACTCCATTCGCGATACGAAAGTTACGCAGGGTGAAGCAGGCGGGATTACCCAGCATATCGGGGCTTATCAAATCAAAGAAAAAGGTAAGAAAATCACTTTCTTGGATACACCAGGCCACGAAGCATTCACTACAATGAGAGCACGCGGAGCTAAAATCACTGACTTGACGATTTTGGTTGTAGCAGCAGACGATGGCGTCATGCCTCAGACGATTGAAGCAATCAATCATGCAAAAGCAGCCGAAGTACCGATCATCGTTGCAGTTAATAAGATGGATAAACCAACAGCAAATCCGGATCGTGTGATGCAGGAATTGACTGAACACGGTTTAGTATCTGAAGACTGGGGCGGCGACACGATCTTTGTTCCGATTTCTGCCTTGAAAGGCGAAGGGATCGACCAGCTTCTGGAAATGGTGCTGTTAGTTGCTGAAGTCGGAGAATTAAAGGCAGACTCTTCGATCAGAGCAAGAGGTACTGTAATTGAGGCACAGCTCGACAAAGGTAAAGGATCAGCTGCAACACTGCTTGTACAAAATGGTACATTGCATGTTGGAGACCCTATAGTAGTCGGGAACACGTACGGTCGTGTACGTGCTATGGTCAGTGACCTGGGACGCCGAGTGAAGGAAGCGGGTCCATCTACACCTGTAGAAATCACTGGTTTAAGCGACGTACCGCAAGCTGGCGACCGTTTTGTCGTCTTTAAGGACGAAAAGACCGCACGTCAAATTGGTGAAGCACGGGCAGGGGAAGCTCTTCAAGAGCAGCGCGTAGAAAAAACACGTGTAACCCTCGACAATTTGTTTGATCAAATGAAGCAAGGCGAAATGAAAGAATTGAACTTGATCGTTAAAGCAGACGTTCAAGGTGCTGTAGAAGCAATGGCGGCATCCCTGATGAAAATTGAAGTGGAAGGCGTTAACGTTAAGATCATCCATACGGGAGCAGGAGCAATCAATGAATCCGACATTTCATTGGCAGCTGCTTCAAATGCGATTGTGATTGGATTTAACGTACGTCCAGATACCAATGCGAAACGTGCTGCTGAAGCAGAAGGTGTCGATATCCGTCTGCACCGCGTCATTTATAAAGTGATTGAAGAAATCGAATCTGCTATGAAAGGATTACTGGATCCTGAGTATGAAGAGAAAGTAATCGGTCAGGCTGAAGTTCGTGAGACATTTAAAGTGTCTAAAATTGGTACGATTGCGGGATGCTATGTGATAGATGGTAAGATTACTCGAGAATCCGGAGTACGGGTGCTGCGTGACAATATTGTCATCTTTGAAGGAGAGCTTGATACGTTGAAGCGATTCAAAGATGATGCAAAAGAAGTAGCAAAAGGTTATGAATGTGGTATCACGATTAAAAAATTCAATGATATCAAAGAAGGAGATATTATTGAAGCGTATGTAATGGAAGAGATTAAGCGAGTATGATTGTATACGCGGAATGTTCGTTTTTCATACCGACAGCCGCTTCCTTGAAAGAGAAACGTGCCGTTTTAAACCGGATGAGAGATCGGGTGAAAAACTCCTATAATGTCTCGGTAGCGGAAATTGATCACCAGGATTTATGGCAAAGAACTACTTTCGCATTAGTGGCGGTGGCATCTTCTAATGATGCTGCTGAACGCGAAGTGAGAAGAGCGATCCGTCTGTTCGAATCCAATCCAGATTGGGAAATGACCGCGTGTACAGTCGATTATCTATGAGATGATCAAATAGTTAATAATGGATAGAGGTGAATTTCCATGTCAGTGCGTGCAAATCGAATAGCCGAACAAATGAAGAAAGAACTGGGCGATATCATCGGCCAAAAATTAAAAGATCCGCGGATCGGATTTGTTACTGTTACCGGTATAGATGTAACAGGAGACCTACAGCAGGCGAAAGTATTTATCTCTGTTCTAGGTACAGCTAAGGAACGCGAAGACACGTTAATTGGCCTCTCAAAAGCAAAAGGGTTTATCCGTACGGAAATCGGTCAGCGAATTCGTTTACGTAAAACACCAGAAATCGAATTTGAGATGGATGAATCGGTTGCGTATGGTAATCATATTGAGAGCTTAATCCGTCAAGTAAATGATGAGAACGAGCAGTAAAAATGAGGAGGAAGTTCATTGTCGCTTTGGCGTAATGACTTCCTCTCTTCTTACATATATCACTAATTTTGAATGGACTTATAGAAAAGAGGAGTAAGATGAACGGCATTCTTCCTTTATGGAAAGAGAAGGGGATGACCTCCCATGACTGTGTCTTTAAATTGCGAAAGATTTTACGCACAAAAAAAGTTGGTCATACAGGAACGCTGGATCCTGAAGTAGAAGGAGTTCTTCCGATCTGTATTGGCAAGGCTACGAAAGTCGCTTCATATGTGACCGATGCAGGAAAAGAATATATCGCGAAAGTGTCGATCGGTCGCTCCACTGAGACGGAAGACGCCCAAGGCGATACAGTAACTAGTGACGACACATATAAAGAATTTAGCAGATCACAGATCCTGGAGGCGCTGGAAAAGCTGACAGGAGAAATTATTCAAATCCCACCCATGTATTCTGCAGTTAAAGTAAATGGGAAGCGATTGTATGAATATGCGAGGAAAGGCCAGGAAGTTGAAAGACCAGCTCGTAAAGTACTGATCGAGCAAATTGAGCTCTTAAATGAAGGAGAAACTTTTTGTGGTGAAGAAGTTACTTTTTCTATTCGAGTACGTTGTGGGAAAGGTACATATATTCGAACTCTGGCAGTTCAAATTGGCGAGCAACTCGGTTTCCCTGCACATATGGAATCATTGGTTCGTACTGTGTCCGGTAACTTTCAACAAGCACAGTGTAAAACATTATCCGAAGTGGCTGAGTTGATGGAAGAAGGCAATATTGATTCAATCTTACGTCC
The DNA here is from genome assembly GCF_038615825.1 of Sporosarcina sp. FSL K6-3508. NCBI lineage: Bacteria > Bacillati > Bacillota > Bacilli > Caryophanales > Caryophanaceae > Sporosarcina > Sporosarcina sp. FSL K6-3508. Next base: position 1,275,336 of record NZ_CP152016.1, read on the forward strand.
AATTGAAGAGGTCTTGACCGATTTCCCTAGAGTGGAGATTGCTCCGGATTTATTGGAGAAGATCCAAAATGGACAAGTACTGCCGGCAGATCCATTGCTGATAACCTATCCGTCAATTAGTATGACGCATGAAGGCCGTGTGTTGGCTATCTATCAAAACCATCCAACGAAGCCAGGGTTGATGAAACCTGAAAAAATGCTACTGCCTAATGAGTAAGGAGAGATAGAAATGGAAATCTACAGATTACGATATCCTGATCAACTGAACATCCAATTGCATCATGCCTATTCCATGGCTATTGGGTTTTTTGATGGCGTACATAAAGGGCATCAGGAAGTTATCGATTCCGCAAAGAAAAAGGCGGATGAGTTAGGAATACAAACAGCTGTCATGACATTTGATCCTCATCCGTCACAACTTTTTTCCGGTAGAAATGTAGGCTACATTACGCCGTTAGAGGAAAAGGTTCGGCTCCTGGAAGCGCTTCAAGTCGATACTCTTTTCATCGTTAGTTTTGATTGGGATTTAGCCAGCTTATCCCCACAGCAGTTTATCGATATTTTTGTTAAAGGATTAGGTGTCAAGCACGTGACCGCTGGATTTGACTTTACTTTTGGTATGAAAGGTTCCGGTACGATGAAAGAGATGCATGACCTTTCTGAAGGTTTGTACGGTACGACGACGATTCAAAAAGTCACATATGATCATGATGGCAAAGTATCCTCCACTAAAGTGCGTCAACTGCTGTCAGAAGGTGATGTCGAGGAAGCTGCGCTGTTACTCGGACGACCTTTCCGTACGTTTGGTGAAGTTGTACATGGAGAGAAACGCGGTCGTCAGTTAGGTTTTCCGACCGCCAATATTCAAACAGATGAGGAGAATATCGTGCCTGCCAACGGTGTCTACGCAGTATATTGTTTGGTAGACGGGAAGTGGCATCCAGGCGTTTGCAATCTGGGTGTCAAACCGACTTTTCATAACCCGGAACACCGCGTGGCCACAGCAGAAGTTCATCTCCTAAATGCGAACATGGATCTCTACGGTAAGCAGGTGGCGATTGAATGGCTGCATCGGATTCGGGCAGAGCGGAAATTTGAGTCGCTTGAGGCGTTAAAAGAACAAATCGGCAAAGACAAACAAACCGCCATGGACTTGTTAAATGGCTAGAGTTGAATGTTGCAACTGACAGAATGGCGTGATATGATAAAGTAGTGTTAATGACACAAACCGCTTCTTGGCAATGCGAATCACCAACGATTGCTCGGGAGATGGGGATACTTTTAATTAGGAGGTGAAAAGGATGGCTATTACACAAGAGCGAAAAGCTGAATTGATCAACGAATTCAAGACTCATGAAAATGATACTGGATCTGCTGATGTTCAGATTGCTATCCTTACTGAAGAGATCAATAACTTGAACAACCACTTGCGTACGCACAAGAAAGACCACCACTCACGTCGCGGTCTTTACAAAATGGTTGGTACACGTCGTCGTCTTTTGAGATATTTACGTGAAACTAACGTTCAACGTTACCGTGATCTTATTGCAAAACTTGGCTTACGCCGTTAATAAGACTAAAAAGCGGGCATTGCCCGCTTTTTTCTATGGAATTAAGATGAAAACTTTCGCATAAATGTATCTGGTTTGATACACTACTACTAATTACATACAACTATGATGTACCAAGTTTCACATTAGAGAGGAGTTCTACAATGTCAGAACAGAAAAATGTTTATACACTCGATTGGGCAGGACGTCCGCTGACAATCGAAGCAGGACAACTTGCAAAGCAAGCAAACGGCGCTGTATTGGTTCGTTACGGCGACACAACAGTATTATCCACAGTAACCGCTTCTAAGAAACCAAAACCTCTGGATTTTTTCCCACTTACAGTCAACTATGAAGAACGTTTATATGCAGTCGGTAAAATTCCTGGTGGATTCATCAAGCGTGAAGGCCGACCGTCAGAAAAAGCGGTATTGACAAGCCGGTTAATTGACCGTCCGATTCGCCCGTTATTTCCAGATGGCTTCCGTAATGATGTACAAGTAATTTCACTTGTTATGTCAGTTGATCAAAACTGTTCATCTGAAATTGCTGCTATGATCGGCTCTTCTTTAGCACTGTCTATTTCAGATATTCCGTTTGATGGACCAATCGCAGGTGTGCAAGTTGGACGCATTGATGGAGAGTTTATCGTCAATCCAACACCTGAGCAACTGGAAACATCAGAGATCGATTTAGTCGTAGCCGGTACTAAAGATGCCATTAACATGGTAGAAGCAGGAGCGAAAGAAGTTTCTGAAGAGATCATGCTTGAAGCGATCATGTTCGGTCATGATGAAATCAAGAAATTGATTGCGTTCCAAGAAAAAATTGCTCAAGAAATTGGCAAGGAAAAGTTTGAAATTGAACTATTCGAACTAGACCCAGAAATCAGTGCAGAAGTGAAAAACTTCTGTGAAAACGACTTGATTTCAGCGATTCAAACTGAAGAAAAGCACGCTCGTGAAGAAGCAATCAATGAAGTAAAGACTGCTGTGCTTGATCGTTATATCGCGAATGAAGCTGATGAAGATACGATGAAACAAGTGAAGGCTGTTTTGGAGCAAATGGTGAAAGATGAAGTTCGTCGATTGATTACGGTGGATAAGGTGCGTCCAGACGGCCGTGCGTTGGATGAAATTCGTCCATTGTCATCAGAAACAGGTCTGTTGCAACGTGCTCACGGTTCATCCCTGTTTACACGTGGACAAACACAAGTGTTGAGTGTCTGTACATTGGGTGCGCTCGGCGAAGTTCAAATCATTGATGGATTAGGCTTAGACGAATCTAAGCGCTTCATGCATCATTATAATTTCCCGAACTTCAGTGTCGGTGAAACAGGACCGATCCGAGGACCGGGACGCCGTGAAATCGGACATGGGGCATTGGGTGAACGTGCATTGCTGCCAGTCCTTCCGAATGAAGATGAATTCCCGTACACAATGCGCCTTGTAGCGGAAGTATTAGAATCAAACGGTTCTTCTTCACAAGCATCGATCTGTGCGTCTACAATGGCTATGATGGATGCTGGTGTTCCAATCAAGTCTCCTGTAGCAGGTATTGCAATGGGATTGATCAAAAAAGAAGAAGATTACTCTATTCTAACGGATATTCAAGGAATGGAAGACCATTTAGGCGATATGGACTTTAAAGTAGCTGGTACCGAAAAAGGAATCACAGCCCTTCAAATGGATATCAAAATTGACGGACTTTCTCGTCAAATTCTTGAAGAGTCACTCGCACAAGCCAAAATTGGCCGTATTAAAATCCTTGAACATATGATGACTACAATTTCTACAACACGTGAGGAACTGTCTGAATACGCTCCGAAAATTGTTGTAATTCATATTAATCCAGATAAGATCCGTGATGTCATTGGACCTGGAGGAAAAGTTATCAATAAAATCATTGAGGAAACTCAAGTTAAAATTGATACAGAACAAGATGGTACGATTTACATCGCATCACCGAATTCTGAAATGAATGCGAAAGCTAAGAAGATGATCGAAGACATCGTTCGAGAAGCGAAAGCTGGTGAATACTACTTAGCAAAAGTGAAACGCATTGAAAAGTTTGGTGCGTTCTTGGAAATCTTCCCTGGCAAAGATGGATTGCTTCATATTTCTGAAATTCAAGAAGGCCGCACAAAAGCGGTTGAAGATGAATTGAAACTTGGTGACGAACTATTTGTCAAGGTCATTGAAATTGATAAGCAGGGTCGAGTGAACCTTTCCAGAAAAGTAGTGATCCAAGAAGAAAAAGAAGCACAAGAAAAAGCAAACAAAGAGTAATGTAAAAGCGAACGAGCCTCTTCCTGCACAAGTTGCGGCGAAGGAGGCTTTTTGTACTTTTAGAAGGAGTGAAGTCGATGATTCAAAAATATATTTGTTCAAATGGTGTACGGATCGTTCATGAAAAGATGCCCTATGTAAAGTCAGTAGCTGTAGGATTATGGGTGCATGCAGGATCTGCAGATGAAACAGCAGAACAAGAGGGAATTGCTCATTTTATTGAGCATATGTTGTTTAAGGGAACAGAAAGCCGAAATGCCAGGATGATTGCTGAACAATTCGATCAAATTGGCGGAGATCTTAATGCGTTTACATCGAAAGAAATGACGTGTTACTACACAACAGTTTTAAGTCATCACGCGTCATACGCGTTGACGATTTTATCGGATATGTTTTTCCACTCAGTATTTGATGAAGAAGAAATGGAGAAAGAAAAATCCGTTATTCTAGATGAAATCTCTTCAGTAGAAGATATGCCGGATGAAGACGTCGATGAAAGACTTTGGGCTGCGATGTTCCCAGATGATTCAATCGGTAAACCAGTAGGTGGACGAAGCGAGACGATCAAGCGTTTCACCAAGGAAATGGTAGACGAATTTATGGCGCAAAATTATGGGCCCGATAAGTTGGTCATCTCCATCGCGGGTAATTATGATGTTCGGCTTATTAAGCTAATCGAAGCGCATTTTGGTACGTATCAGAGTAAAAATTCAACAATTGGACCAAATGAAATGTATTTGCCAAATTTTGCAGCAAAACAGACGATCAAAACAAAAGATATTGAACAAGCCCATATTGCCTTTGGTTACCCATCTCTTCCAGCAACGCATGACCGAATTTATGAATTAAGTTTGTTCGACAGTATACTTGGCGGGACAATGTCTTCAAGACTATTCCAAGAAGTACGGGAAAATCGGGGATTGGCCTACTCTGTCTATACGTATTACTCCGCATATGAGAATGCAGGCGGCTTTGTCATATATTGCGGAACCTCCCCTGAGAATTTTCAAGAGACGTATCAAACGATCGAACAGGTCATCGCGGAACTATTGCATGATGGCTTGACGGATAAAGAATTGCGCAATGCAAAAGAACAGCTAAAAGGCAGTTTTGTTCTAGGACTGGAAAACTCAGAGTCCCGCATGTACCGAAATGGCCGCAATGAATTAGTACTGGGTATGCATCAAACAATTGAAGAAGTTGTGGAGCGTATTGATTTAGTGGAGAAAAGAAGTGTTTATCGTCTTGGCCAGCAAGTTTTGGCGAGTGCTCGCTCCACATCAATTGTTGCCCCTGAAAAAAACATTCTCCAATTTAAAAACCTGCTCAATTAAGTAGTCGACTTCTCTCTTTCTATACATATGATGATAGAAGATCATAAGAGAGGGTGGATTGTTATGTTGTTATCAGAGCTGGCACAAAAAGAGCTGATTCAAGTGGAGGAAGGTATGCGCTATGGATTTCTTGCGGATACCGATCTCCTTTTCAATCACAAAACGGGTGAGATCATTGGATTTGAAATCCGGAAAAAGCTTGGAAAAAATCTGTTCCGTCAAAAAGATCATGACATTGTCGAATATATTCCATGGCATGAAATTGTGCTCGTAGGAGAGGATCGAATTTTATTCGGCAAAACACATGAACTGGACAGGAAGGATGTGTCTGAAGATGACTAAATGGCTTGTAGTGGGGAAGGATCAGCGGCTGAAGATGGCCAATGATATATTGCTTGAACAAAATTATAGCAGCCGATATGTTGCTGCGGATGCATTCAATGAAGAACTGAAACAGGTGTTGACTGAATGGCAGCCAGATCAAATCATACTTCCGTTATTACCGATGAAAGACCCCATTCCTCCTGAATTACTTGGACCATCAATGAAAGTATTTACTGGCCAGGCTTCACAAGAGTGGCTGAATCAGTTGGATGAAAAAAAAGTACAACACGCAAATTATTTGCACTATGAACCGTTTATTTGGCAAAATGCCCGATTGACAGCGGAGGCTTTTGTCCAAGTGTTTTATGAACAAACGAAGCGGCAAATTGCAGGGAAGCATTTTTATGTAGCTGGCTTTGGCAGAGTAGGAAAGGCTGTGGCACAAGTCTTACGAAACTTACAAGCTACCGTAACCATTGCCGCCAGATCTGATGAACAGCTGGCGGAAGCGGCCATTGCGGGTTATGAACCTTTACGATTAACAGAACGTACAGTATTCTCGAACGGTTACTTAGTAAACACCATACCCTCACAATGGCTTGACCCCGAAAAAAGCGGTGAAACACGTATTTTTGACCTTGCTTCTGCTCCAGGCTGCCTAAAGCCCTCTTATTCTTCTGAATACTATACGATACACCTCAAATTGCCCGGAATTCATTTTCCAGTGGACGCAGCAGCAGCTCTGGTTGAGGCGATTTTGAGAATGGACATAGAAGAAAGGGGAGTTACATGCTTGAAGGAAAACGAATCGGATTAGGAATTACGGCTTCACATTGCACTTATGACCAATTGCTTCCGATGATTAGCTCTCTGCAAAAAGAGGGAGCGACAGTAGTACCGATAATTACGCATTCCGTACTCCATGCAGCCACGCGTTTTGGTACTGGAGAAGAATGGATTAAGCGAATTGAAGAGGCGACAGGTGAAAAAGTTGTGTCTAGTATTGTTGAAGCTGAGCCATTCGGCCCAACAAATCCGCTAGACTGCATGGTTATTTCACCGCTTACTGGTAATTCCATGAGCAGATTTGCAAATGCATCTACAGATTCACCTGTATTGATGGCAGCAAAAGCTACACTGCGCAATGAAAAACCAGTTGTGCTTGGCGTATCAACAAATGACGCCTTAGGGTTGAATGGCATGAATTTAATGAAGTTATTAAATATGAAAAATGTTTATTTTATACCATTCGGACAGGATGACTGTATAAAAAAACCGAACTCATTAATCGCTGATTTCTCTTTACTGCCAGAAACGACAGCGTCCGCTATACAAGGCAAACAATTGCAACCTTTATTAATCCTTCATAAAGATGCATAAAAATAGATTTTTAAATATCGCAAAATATGTTATAATTCGTTCAATAACAATTAACGAGTTCGGAGCAATCTAGATGGCTCCAAATAATTACTTGTTAATCATTGAAAGGAAGAGAGAAATGAAGAATGTAAATGTTGCAATTGTCGGAGCCACCGGGGCGGTAGGAACAAAAATACTTGAAAAATTGGTGGAAAGAAACTTCCCAGCCAAATCCATCAAGTTACTTGCATCTAAACGTTCTGCAGGCAACGAAATCAAAGCTGGCGGCAACACGTACATTGTACAGGAAACAACACCTGAAGCTTTTGAAGGTATCGACATTGCATTCTTTAGTGCGGGTGGAAGTATCTCTGAAATGTTTGCCCATGAAGCAGTGAAAAGAGGCGCGGTCGTTATTGACAACACAAGTGCCTTCCGTATGGATAAAAACACACCGCTTGTCGTACCAGAAGTAAATCCAAAAGAATTAACAAAGCATTCCGGAATAATTGCCAACCCAAACTGCTCTACAATTCAAATGGTGGCGGCGTTGAAACCAATAAAGGATCAATACGGCTTGAATCGAATAATCGTATCAACCTACCAAGCAGTTTCTGGTGCAGGCGTGGAAGCGATTGATGAGTTGTCTGAACAAAGCAAGCAATTCTCTGACCGTAGTGAAATCCAAGCGGAAGTATTGCCTTCTGCTTCTGCAAAACGTCATTATCCCATCGCATTTAATGCAATCCCACAAATCGATTCGTTTGATGAATCTGGATATACTCTTGAAGAATTAAAAATGATCAATGAAACAAAGAAAATATTTAATGATTATGAAATGTCGGTAGCGGCGACTTGTGTGAGACTGCCTGTCGTATCCGGTCATTCAGAATCTGTATATATTGAAATCGATCAGGACAATATCACGACAAGCGAAATCCAAGCTCTCTTGGAAAAGGCTCCTGGAATCGTTCTACAAGATGATCCGACTGCACAGCTCTATCCTATGCCGCTATACGCAGAGGGCAGGGACGAAGTGTTTGTCGGGAGAATTCGCAAAGATTTAAATCATCCAAAGGGCTTCCACTTGTGGGTTGTGTCGGATAACTTGTTAAAAGGCGCTGCATTGAACTCTGTGCAGATTGCCGAAGAATTGATCAACTGATTTGTCGTGTGTTATGAATGAATAAGAAAAGGGATGATCAACGTGGAACTAGGAAATATAGGTACAGCAATGGTTACTCCTTTTTCTCCAGATGGTACCATCAATTATGAAAACACCGGAAAATTACTTGAACATCTAATCGCAAATGGGACAGATTCTATAATTGTCAGTGGTACGACAGGCGAATCGCCCACACTCACAGTTACGGAGAAAAGAGAATTATTGGATTTTGTCGTGAAAGTTGTGAATAAACGGGTACCTGTAATTGCAGGAACAGGTACAAACAATACAGCGGAATCGATTGAATTGACGAAGGCTGCTGAGTTATCTGGTGCTGATGGCATCATGCTGGTGACTCCTTATTATAATAAACCGGATCAAAAAGGTATGTATGCGCATTTTTCAGCTATAGCAAAAGAAACATTTTTACCTATTTTACTCTACAATATTCCGAGCAGATCGATCGTCAATCTGTTGCCGGAAACGGTCATTGCGTTATCAGAAATTGCTAACATTAAGGCCATTAAAGAAGCGAGTGGAAGTCTTGAACAAATGGCTGCGATCATTGAAGGAACAGATGATGATTTCCAAGTGTACAGCGGGGACGACAGTATGACGCTGCCACTTCTCGCGATCGGCGGAAGAGGAATTGTCTCTGTTTCGGCTCATGTAGTAGGAAATGAAATGCAAAAGATGATCAAAGCATTTCAAAACGGACAGACGAAAGAAGCTGCAAAGCTACACCGTGCTCTATTGCCTGTATTCAGCGCCTTGTTTTCTTCACCGAATCCAATCCCTGTTAAATATGCACTTGAAAGGTTGGGTATCCCAATAGGCGGCGTACGTTTACCACTCATAGCAATGGACGCAAGTCAATCTGAGCTGATCGATTTGGCACTTGAAAATTTCAGTAAAACACAATCTGTTGCGGAATAAAGTAAAGCCGGATGATGAATCCGGCTTTTTTTGTTTGTACTAGAAGCCCACTATCTCGTATAATGGATTTTAGTCGTTGTGGACGGGAATATATTATAAGATGAGTTAAAGTTTTCATATCAATACTAGACAGCTCGCTAAGAGCAAAAGAAAACTTAGTTGATTGGAATGGAACGCGGTAAAATACAAAGAAGTGCTCAAAATGCTTCGCTTATGCCAGTAATAGTGGCTCTCTGCTACAACTTATTCTCATTGATTAGCGTTAGAGAACCGTACAGGGAGCGAAGTAAATGAGGAGTGGTCCGCCTTCAACGGATATCAACGGAGCATATCTGTACGTTGTATGTAGATTTTATCTCATTATTTATAGATCATTAGGAGGAAACAATGTGACCAAAATACAAAATGAATTAATTAGAGTAATCCCGCTGGGCGGGGTAGGAGAAGTTGGTAAATCCATGTACGTCGTTGAAATTGACGACGAACTATTTATAATGGATTCAGGGCTGATGTTCCCTGAAAACGAAATGCTCGGTATCGACATCGTTATTCCGGATATGACCTACTTAGAAGAAAATAAAGATCGAGTTAAAGGAATCTTCTTGACTCACGGTCATGAAGATGCGATTGGTTCCATTGCGTACTTGTTACAAAAAGTACAAGCGCCTGTCTATGGAACAAAATTAACGTTAGCTCTCGCAAAAGAGCATTTGAAAAAGATGCCGGCACCTTCAAATGTGCGATTCTTTGAAGTGACCAATCGAAGCCGAATGAATTTCAAGCGTACACATGTAACATTCTTTTATACGACGCACAGCATTCCCGACTCATTAGGGATCGTCTTCCACACGAGTGAAGGAGCAATTGTCAATACGGGTGAATTTAAGTTCGATCAGGCAGCAAAGGGCAAATACCGTCCTGATATTGCGAAGATGGCGACGCTAGGTGAAGAAGGTGTCTTCATTTTAATGTCGGATTCGACGGAAGCAGAACGTCCTGGTTATACGACATCTGAATCTGTTATCGAAAAAAGACTATCCAAAACGTTCCATGAAGCGGAAGGGCGAATTTTGGTGGCATTATATGCATCGAATTTCATCCGGATTCAACAAGTTCTGGACCAAGCTGCTGCAAAGGATAAAAAGGTCGCTGTCATCGGCAAGAGCTTGGAAAGTTATTTTGAAGTGGGCTTGCGTCTAGGATATTTGCAAGTAAAAGAAGACATCGTCGTTCCTGTAAAAGATTTGGATCGTTATGACGACCAAGATATCGTGCTCATCATAACAGGTAACCAGGGCGAGCCTCTTGAAGCGTTGGAGAAAATCGTCCGTAAGCATCACAAAGAAATTAATATTAAAGAGACAGATACAGTATTGATCACATTTACTCCGTCACCTGTCATGGAAATTTCCATGTACCAGATGATGAATGAATTGGCGAAAGCAGGCGCAACAGTTTTAACTTCAACTAGAAATGTTCATGTTTCGGGTCATGGATCGCAGGAAGACTTGAAGATGATGCTAAATTTGATGCGTCCTAAATACTTTATTCCGATTCAAGGAGAATACCGTATGCTCATTGCGCATTCAAAATTAGCGCAAGAGGTAGGTTTGCCGAAAAACCGAATCTTTATCGCGGACAAAGGCGATATTGTCGAATTTAAAAACGATAAACTGCGAATGAGCGGAAGAGTGCAGGCGGGCAATGTCCTTATCGATGGCATCGGTGTAGGCGACGTAGGGAATATCGTGTTGCGAGATCGTAAACTGTTATCTCAAGATGGAATTTTCACTGTCGTCGTGACGTTGAACAGAAAACAAAAACGTATCGCTGCAGGACCTGAAGTCGTTTCGCGGGGCTTTGTCTATGTCCGTGAGTCGGAAGAGTTGTTTGAAGAAGCGACGAAATTAATTCGCAAGATTGTGGAGAAATACGTTAGTAAGGAAACATTCGAATGGACAAACATTAAACAAGAGATTCGTGAGACGTTAAGTTCTTATTTATATCAACAAACGAAAAGACGTCCAATGATTATTCCAATCATTATGGAATACTGATCGATTGTTTCCGGATTTTTTGAGTACGCTCGAAAAGCTTCCTTAAAAATCTACAGGATTTCCATGCCGCACAGGCTGGAAATCTTTTTTTCAGAAAGGGGGTAAGCTTATGGCGAAAAAGAAAGGGAAGAAAAAGACCACAGTCAAGAAAAAACAGCAGCAAAAGCAGCAAAGTTCAACGCAGCCGCTCTGGTTCGAAATTCTGGGTGTGGTATTGATTGGCATCGCCATCATCATGATATTTGAATATGGCGTTATCGGCAGAGGATTAGCAGCATTTGCCCGATTTTTATTAGGTAATTGGCATGCCGCCCTGCCATTCTTAATCATCATGCAGGCACTAATATTTATGATAAAAAGGCAAGTGGGGGGATATAAACATCGAATCGTGTTAGGCTGTTTGTTCATTTTAAGCAGCATGCTGTTATTCAGTCATATCCACCTTTTTCAAACGCTCTATGAAAGTAAGGTACTGATGTCCAATTCGGCCTTGAAAGAGACGTGGAAAGTCCTGGTGACAAGCGGTGGAATCTTCAATCAATCAGGAACGCTTGGTGGCGGTATGATCGGAGCTGTACTATTTGCGATGTTCCATTCGTTAGTGGACTCTGCAGGTGCGACAGTGGCGGGAATTCTTTTATTGCTGATCGGGATAATTCTGTTAACAGGAAAAGCACTGATTCCTTACTTAGTCGAGCAAACTCCTTTATTGATGGAGAAAATGAAAGAAAAGTGGACAGCACGAGAGAAAAAAGTCGTTCCGTCACCCGAAGAAAACAGAAAAGAATTGTCACGAAGAAACCGTAAGCAAAAGCCCAAAGCCGAAACTGTGGAACTTGCTGACGAAATGATACACAGTGAAGAGCCGGACGAACAACCAATCATTTCAACCTTCACTTCGAAAATCGAACAGGCACCTGTACCAGAGAGAGTGGAAACAAAAGCGGCGGACGCAAAAGCTTCAGCATCAGCAGCGAATGAACAACCGGAAGGAACTGCTGATTATCCGGTGATGGGCGGAGAACAGGAAAATGAATCATATATTCTTCCGTCCACCAGTCTGCTTGAACCTCCCGTTGCGAGTGATCAGTCAGGTGACTATGACCTGATTCAAGCAAATGCTAAAAAGTTAGAAAAGACCTTTCTCAGTTTTGGTGTGAAAGCACGTGTGACACAAGTCCATTTAGGTCCCGCTGTGACAAAATATGAAATTTTGCCGGACTCCGGTGTGAAAGTAAGCCGTATTGTCAGTTTAGCTGATGATATTGCATTAGCTTTAGCGGCTAATGGAATTCGTATTGAAGCACCGATCCCCGGAAAATCAGCCGTAGGGATTGAAGTGCCGAATAATGCGGTCGCAATGGTCAGTTTGCGGGAAGTGTTGGAATCTAAAGAAAACAATCGTGCTCAGTCCAAATTACTTGTCGGTCTAGGCCGGGATGTAACCGGACAAGCGATGATGACGGAACTGAATAAAATGCCACACGTACTTATTGCCGGTGCGACAGGAAGCGGGAAAAGTGTCTGCGTCAATGGAATCATCATGAGCATTATCATGCGTGCAAAACCGCATGAAGTGAAAATGATGATGATTGACCCGAAAATGGTGGAGCTCAATGTCTTTAATGGCATCCCTCATTTATTGGCACCGGTTGTCACGGATCCTCGGAAAGCAGCACAGGCATTGCAGAGGGTGGTCTCTGAGATGGAGAGACGATATGAGTTGTTCTCTCACACAGGTACCAGGAATATTGAAGGATACAATAACCATATTGAACAATGGAATGAAGAGCATAATGAAAAACATCCACGCATGCCGTATATCGTAGTCATTGTAGATGAGTTGGCGGACTTGATGATGGTCGCTTCCAATGAAGTGGAAGATGCCATCACACGCTTGGCGCAAATGGCTAGAGCAGCGGGTATTCATTTGATCATTGCCACGCAAAGGCCGAGTGTGGATGTTATTACAGGAATAATTAAAGCAAACATTCCTTCAAGAATTGCATTTGCCGTTTCGTCTGCAATTGATTCACGTACTATTTTGGATGGCAGCGGAGCAGAAAAGTTGTTAGGGCGAGGCGATATGTTATTTCTTCCGGCGGGTGCATCCAAACCGACCCGTGTGCAAGGCGCTTTTGTATCGGACGAAGAAGTCGAAGCAGTTGTGGACTTCATTATCGAACAGCAAAAAGCGCAATATCAAGAAGAAATGATCCCTACGGAAGTGGAAATTGTTCCACCGCATGAAGAAACAGATGATTTATATGATGAAGCGGTCCAGATGGTTGTAGAGATGCAAACAGCTTCTGTTTCAATGATCCAGCGCCGTTTCCGGGTAGGCTATGCGCGTGCTGCTCGTATAGTGGATCAAATGGAAGCGCGAGGAGTAGTAGGACCGCCTGAAGGCAGTAAGCCAAGACAAGTCATGATTGGAAAATCAGATCTAGAATCTTGACGTAAAATTGTTGAAATCGACTGAAATATAGAATTTTATTCGTAAGCTTAACTAGATATTTCCTTCTTCTTAAGAAGATGATATAGTTAGGACAGAACGTAATCAGATGTCTGACGTCTGGGGAGGTGGCTAAATGTTCGTGAAGAAAGATCCGCGACATTTATATGTTCAGGTCATCGAGCGATTAAAAAAAGATATAGAATCTGGGCTATTTCAGGAACATGAACGGCTTCCCTCAGAAGCGAAATTATCAGAGTTACTGGGGGTTAGCCGTGCGACACTGCGCGAAGCGCTAAGGGTACTGGAAGAAGAGAAAGTGATCTTCAGAAAGCATGGAGTCGGCACATTCGTCACTTCACAGCCTATGGTGTTGTCAGGAATTGAGCAGCTTTCAAGTATAACGACGATGATCCACAATGCGAATATGGAGCCTGGCACCATTGTTCAAAATTTGTCTATCATCCCATTGACTGAAGAGTTAACTGAACGTTTTAAAACAAATGATAAAAAGATTGTCCAAATCAAACGAATTCGAACAGCAGATGGTGAACCTGTTGTATATTGTGTGGATCACGTGCTGCTGGAATGTTTGCCGGACGGTTTAGAAAGTCAGCTTGACGCATCATTATTCGATACAATTGAGCGGTCCGGAATGACCCGGATTGGACAGGCTGTAGCTGAAATAGAGCCGATTAGCTATCATCCGGAAGCGTTTAAAGCGCTATCTTGTGATACCTCTCAATCCCTTTTATCGCTTTCCCAAGAGCATTTCAGCGAGGAAGGGAAAATGGTTCTTTATTCTGAGAACTATTTTCGTGCAGATAAATTCAAGTTCCATGTAGTGCGAAGAAGGGTATAAGACGTATAACGTCCTGATTTCATACCAAAATTATCAAAGGGGAGGTCATTATTGATGAAGAAAAGAAAATTTGGTTTGGCCATGTCTTTGGTTTTAGCCGCAGGTACGATGTTGGCAGCATGCGGTTCAAACGATAAGGACAATAATGACGCAGGGGAGAAACCTGCAGCGGGAAATGATACCGAAAAGAGTGAATTCTCGATTGCCATGGTTACAGACGTTGGCGGGGTAGATGATAAATCGTTTAACCAGTCAGCTTGGAAAGGCGTCAAAGAATTTGGGGAAGAACAAGGTTGGGCAAAGGGAACTGGCGGATTTGATTATCTTCAGTCTACAGACCCAGCGGATTACACAACTAATTTGAACAACTTGGCTCGTCGTGACTTTAATTTAATATTTGGTGTAGGTTTCTTGATGGAGGATGCAATCGCTGACATTGCAGCACAGCAAAAGGATACTGAATTTGCTATTATCGATGGTGAAGTAGACGCTCCAAACGTCACAAGCATTCTTTTTAAGGAACAAGAGGGCGGATACCTTGCTGGAGTTGCGGCTGCATTGATGACAAAATCAGATAAAATTGGATTTATCGGCGGTATGGATATTCCAGTAATTGAGCGCTTTGAAGCTGGTTTCTTGGCTGGAGTTGCAGCAGTAAAACCAGAGATCAAAGTAGATACTAAATACACTGGGGCATTTGATAAAGCAGAACTTGGTAAAGCAGAAGCTAGCCGTATGTATTCTTCAGGCGTTGATATCATTTTCCACGCTGCCGGCGGTACAGGTAACGGTGTATTCTCTGAAGCGAAAGAACGTAAACAAGCAGATAAAGATGCATATGTTTGGGTAATTGGAGTGGACTCCGATCAGTATGACGAAGGTAAAGTTGGCGATGATAACATCACTTTAACTTCAATGCTGAAACGTGTTGATGTCGCAGTTAAAGATATTGCTCAACAATCTATGGATGGTAAATTCCCTGGTGGCGAAACGAAAGTTTACGGTCTCCATGACAACGGTGTGTCACTTGCTGATTCACGCGGTGCCATTCCACAAGATGTGCTAGATCAGATTGATGAATATGCACAAAAGATTGCTGATGGCGAAGTAGAAGTACCTGAGTTCGTAGAAAAGAAGAAATAATCTTCTGAATAAGATAGAGGCCGGTTTATTGTCCGGCCTTTATTTGATTAAAGTTTGTGAAATAAAGGCTCCTTGATTATTGTGCTGGAGCTTTTATTTTATTAATTTTATATTGAATTGAATTTGCATACAGTTTGGCGAAAAGACGACTTGTACGAATAGTAGTAGTGGTAACGCTTACAGATTCATTGTTCTGCAATCGCCTTATACGTGAAGTTAAATCTTAGGAAGAAGCTAATGAACATTCTGCTTTGTGCTCTTAAACTCTATTACTGGCAAGGAAGTGATTGGATTGGATTATGTAATTGAAATGCTGGATGTCTCGAAAAAATTCGGAAACTTCTATGCTAATGACCGCATTACACTGCAACTTGAAAAAGGTGAGATCCATGCACTCTTAGGAGAGAATGGAGCTGGTAAATCCACGTTAATGAATGTGTTGTTCGGTTTGTATCAGCCAGACGGTGGTGAAATTCGTGTAAGAGGAGAAAAAGTAGCGATTACCGATCCGAACGTGGCCAATGATCTTGGGATTGGAATGGTTCACCAGCATTTTATGCTCGTTGAAAACTTAACGGTCACAGAAAACATTATTTTGGGAAGCGAACCGACTAAATCCGGTATGCTCAATATTAAAGATTCCGCCAAAAAGGTAGCGGAGATTTCAAAGGCATATGGGCTGGATGTAGATCCTCATGCGAAAATAGAAGATATATCGGTTGGTATGCAACAACGGGTGGAGATCTTAAAAACTCTTTATCGGGGAGCGGATATTTTAATTTTTGATGAGCCGACAGCTTCACTGACTCCTCAGGAAATTGAAGAGCTTCTCAATATTATGCGCAAGCTCGTTGCGGAAGGTAAATCCATCATTATAATCACTCATAAATTGCAGGAAATCATGAGTGTCTCAAACAAAGTAACCGTCATTCGTAAAGGAAAAGGAATTGGGACTGTCATTACAGCAGAAACGAATCCGGAAGAATTGGCGACGCTGATGGTCGGTCGTCAAGTGACTTTCAAGACTGAAAAAGGACCTTCTAATCCAACGGAAGAAGTATTGAAAGTGGAGGACTTGGTTGTCAATGATTATCGCGGGGTTGCCAAGCTAAAAGGGCTCAACCTCTCCGTACGCCGAGGTGAAATTGTCGGTATTGCCGGGATTGATGGCAATGGACAGTCTGAATTAATCGAAGCTATTACAGGGTTAACGAAAGTGAAGAGTGGTAAAGTCTTTATAAATTCTGTAGATGTTACGAACAAAAAACCAAGAAAAATTACAGAAACAGGAATTGGTCATATTCCGCAGGATCGTCATAAACATGGCCTGATACTGGATTTCTCAGTCGGTTATAATGCCGCATTACAATCCTATTATCATGAGCCATTTTCAAAAAAAGGAATAATGAATTATAAAGAAGTGAATGAAAAGGCTAAAAGTCTAATTGAAGAATTTGACGTAAGAACTCAAGGCGTAGACGAATTGGCAAGAGCGTTGTCCGGTGGAAACCAGCAGAAATTGATCATTGGTCGTGAAATTTTGCGTAACCCAGACTTGCTGATCGCTGCTCTGCCTACAAGAGGCCTGGATGTCGGAGCCATTGAGTTTATTCACAGACGTCTGATTGAACAGCGTGACAGTGGTAAAGCCGTTCTTCTCATAACCTTCGAGCTTGATGAAGTAATGAATGTGTCAGATCGAATTTCTGTCATCTACGATGGAACAATTGTGGGCACTGTGACACCGCAAGAAACAAATGAACAGGCGTTAGGCTTAATGATGGCGGGCCATTCGAAAGATGCGGTATCGAAAGAACAGATAGCTGCTCGGAAAGATGGTGATGAACATCATGTCGAATAAAATGATAAATATATTGGTTCCAGTGATATCTATTATTTTAGGACTGTTAGTTGGCGCTGTTGTGATGCTCATCAGTGATTACAACCCAGTTACAGGCTATATAGCATTGTGGAATGGGATCTTCGGGGATTCTTATGTAATCGGTGAAACGATCCGTCAGATCAGTCCTTATATTCTTGCCGGATTGGCAGTCGCTTTCGCATTCCGGACAGGTCTTTTTAATATCGGAGTAGAAGGACAGTTGATTGTCGGCTGGTTTGCGGCTGCCTATGTCGGAATGGCGTTTGAACTACCTAAAATCATTCACTTACCGCTTGCGTTATTAGCGGCTGCAGTTGCAGGAGCGTTATGGGGGCTGATCCCGGGTATTTTAAAAGCAACTTTGAAAGTGCATGAAGTTATTGTGACGATCATGATGAACTATATAGCGCTGCATGTAGTCAATGCATTGATAAAAACCATTTCCGGCGGCGGGTTCAAAACGGAAAGGATCCATGAAACAGCATCACTGCGATCTGAATTTTTGTCCAACCTGACCGATTACTCTACATTGCATTATGGAATTTTTGTGGCCTTAGCGATGGTTGTCGTCATGTGGTTTATTTTAGAGAAGACAAAGTCTGGATATGAATTGAAGTCAGTTGGGTTTAACGAAAATGCCTCTCAATACGCGGGGATGAATGTTAACAAAAACATCATTTTAGCGATGGTTATTTCAGGTGCATTTGCCGGTTTAGGTGGTGCGATGGAAGCACTTGGAACATTCGGTAACATGTCCTCTATGGGTGGCTTTACGGGCATCGGTTTTGACGGAATTGCCGTAGCGCTTTTAGGTGCGAATACGCCGCTTGGAGTTATTTTCGGAGCTACATTGTTTGGTTCATTGAAATACGGAGCAAACAACATGCCGAATGCTGCAGGGATTCCAGTAGAAATTGTTTCGATCATCATAGCACTAGTTATTTTCTTTGTTGCCTGCGGGTATATTATCCGTATCGGATTAATTCGTTTACGTAATAAGAAGGAGGCGAAGTAAGATGTTAGATGTGTTATATTTCATCGTACCTATAACGATTGCTTCTGCCGCCCCTCTTATATTTACAGCAATTGGCGGTGTGTTTTCTGAACGTTCTGGTGTAATTAACATCGGATTGGAAGGTCTTATGGTTATGGGCGCGTTCATCGGGATTCTATTTAACTTATTTTTTGCAGAGTCTTTAGGTGCTTGGACCCCATGGATCGCCTTGCTGGTAGCCATGCTGGTATCCGCTTTATTTGCTACATTACATGCTGTAGCGTCTATTTCATTCCGTGCAGATCAAGTAGTATCAGGTGTAGCGATTAACATGCTTGGTCTCGCAATTGCCTTATTTTCAGTTAAAATGATTTTCGGTAAAGGACAGACGGATTTCATTCAGGAGAAAATTCCGAGATTTAACATTCCGTATTTGCAAGATATACCAATCATCGGACCGATGTTTTTTAAACTGGTATATGGTTCTTCGATCATAGCGATTGCTGTAGCATTTATTGCTTGGTTCGTTATTTACAAAACACCATTCGGCTTGCGTTTGCGTTCTGTAGGTGAGCACCCTATGGCAGCAGATACGATGGGAATCAAGGTGACGAAAATTCGCTATATTGCAGTGATTATTTCGGGTGGACTTGCGGGAATCGGCGGTGCAGTCTATTCACAGACTATCACAAATGATTTCGGGCATGCTACGATAAATGGACAAGGCTTCATGGCGCTTGCCGCAATGATTTTTGGTAAATGGCATCCGCTTGGTGCTATGGGAGCCGCTTTATTCTTTGGTTTTGCACAAGCATTGGCAATCAGTTCGTCGAGTATTAAGATTTTAGCTGATATACCAGCTGTTTATTTCCACATATTCCCTTACGTCTTGACGATCTTGGCGCTTGCTGGATTTCTTGGGAAATCTAGCGCACCGAAATCGCTTGGTAATCCGTACATTAAAGGTAATCGATAATAGTTACGAAAAGCTATCTGGGGAAGTCACTCTTCAGATAGCTTTTCTAGGTTTGTCGAGGCTGGACGGCGCTCTCAGCACTTGGTTCATCCGGCTTCGAGCGCCAGTCTCTCGGGGTCGTTTCAGAACTGCCAAAAAGGCAAGGAGCGCCTTTCTGTCATTTCTTCCAACGCCTGTCGAGGCTAACCGGCGCTCTCAGCACTTGGTTCATCCGGCTTCGAGCGCCAGCCTCTGGGTCGTTTCAGAACTGCCAAAAGGCAAGGAGCGCCTTTCTGTCATTTCTTCCAACGCCTGTCGAGGCTAACCGGCGCTCTCAGCACTTGGGGTTGCGTTTTATTTTCTATTTCAAAAGCTAAAATGTATAGTGAGGATAGGAATTCATATAATAAGGTAAACGAGAGGTGTTTGTATGTTCAATAAAATAAAGTTACAAGACGGCGTTAATTTGTATATACGAAAAACTGAACAATTTAAAACAGTGAATGTCACGATTAAATGGAAGGCTCCGTTAGAACAGAGTGCTGCTTCAGAAAGGACAGTGCTTGCGAATGTATTGGAAGAGTCTAATGAGAAATATCCTACGCAAATTGCGATGCGTAAAGCGTTAGATGAGCTATACGGTACTGTGTTGTATACAGACGTTTCCAAAAGAAGCTCTCAGCACATCGTTTCTTTGTTTGCTGAATGTGTGAACGATGAGTTTTTTGCAGGTGAAGACGTTCTTAAACAGCTTTTCGAACTTATCCGTGCGGTCGTTTTTGAGCCAAAAGCTTCAGAAGGTGCTTTTGATCAAACGGTTGTAGAAAGAGAAAAGCGTACAGTACGTGATCGAATTCGTTCAGTTTACGATGACAAGACAAGATATGCTCAAAAGCGTATGCTGGAAATCATGAGACCGGATCAACCGGCTTCTATCTCCGCCTACGGTACAGAAGAAGCTGTTTCTGCTATCACCAATAAAAGTCTTCATCAAGCGTATGAAGACATGATTCAGCATGACTTGATCGATATTTATGTAGTCGGAGACGTGGAAGAGCAAGATATTGTCACGAAAATTAAAGAATCCTTGCCGTTCAAGGCTCGTAAGGTGAATGAACGGCTTGAAGAAAAGCATGCAAATACTTCTGAAGTCGTAAAAACTGTCAGAGAACGTCAGGATATGAAACAAGGTAAGCTGCATTTAGGCTTTAGTACGCCAGTGACATTCCGTCATCCGGATTACAATAAAATGCAAGTGATGAACGGAATTTTTGGCGGCTTTGCGCATAGTAAATTATTTATGAATGTACGTGAAAAAGAAAGTATGGCGTATTACGCAAATAGTGCGTTTGCTTCCCAATATGGTATTGTCTACGTGACAGCAGGAATTGATGCAGAACTTGAAGAAAAAGCAGTTCAATTAATTGTTGAGCAGTTAAAGGTGATGCAGCAAGGTGATATAACAGAGTTGGAATTGGACCAAACGGTTGCATTGCTAGAGAATAGTATTCGCAGCTCCAATGATTCTGCACGCAGTCAAATTGAAATATATGACCAATATAAAGAGTTAGACGAGAATTTCACTGCAGACGAACTGATCAGCAAATGGCATTCCGTTACATTGGAAGACGTGAAAGAAATGGCGAACACGATCCAGTTAGAAGTGGTCTATCTGTTGTCAGGCAAGGAGGATGATTCCAAATGAAAGAAGTAGTATTTGATGAATTACAAGAAAAAATTTATACAGAAACATTAGAAAATGGTTTGAAAGTGGTCATTCTACCGAAACGGGGTTATTCTAAAACATTTGTGACGTTCACAACAAAATACGGTTCAATTGATAGAACGTTCAAACCGCATGGCAAAAACGAATTCATAACAGTGCCTGACGGGATTGCACATTTTCTTGAGCATAAAATGTTTGAAAAAGAAGATGGCGATGTGTTCCAGAAGTTTGGTCTAAATGGAGCATCTGCAAATGCTTACACGACCTTTGGAAGGACTGCATATCTATTTTCAGCAACGAATAAAATCAAGGAAAATACTGAAGTGCTTTTAGATTTTGTCCAAGAACCTTATTTCACTAAGGAGACCGTGGATAAAGAGAAGGGGATTATTGCCCAGGAAATTACGATGTATGACGATCAACCGGATTGGCGTTTATACTTCGGTACAATAGAAAATCTCTATAAAGAGCATCCAGTGAAAATTGATATTGCAGGAACAGTAGAATCGATTCAAGATATTACGGCAGAGCATTTATATACGTGCTATGAAACCTTCTACCATCCGTCCAACATGTTGCTATTCATTGTAGGGGCAGTTGATCCTGAAGAAATGATGGCTTTCGTTAAAGAAAACCAATCTAAGAAATCCTTTGATCAGCCTGAGCCGATCGAACGCCAATTTCCAACTGAAACAAAAGGAGCCGATATTCCGAAACGCACGCTTACGATGGATGTATCAAAGCCAAAGCTCAATGTAGGCATGAAATGTACATCTACAGACCAGCAGGGTCAAGAGATGCTTGAGTCTGAGCTATCTGCCAATTTAGTGTTAGACAGTTTATTTGGGCGTACTTCTCCGTTTTATGAAAAGGCATATGAAGAAGGTTTGATTGATGAATCATTCTCTTATGAGTTTTCAATGGAAGAGGGCTATGGATTTGCAATGGTCGGATCAGATACGGAGGAGCCAGAACGATTAGAGAAGTTAATTCATCAAACGATTCAAGATTCGAAGGAAAACTGGCCTGTCAAAGAGGAAGATTTAGAGAGAATGCGTAAAAAGAAAATCGGACAGTTTATGCGTTCACTGAATTCTATAGAATTTATTGCGAACCAATATACTCGCTATGAGTTTAACGAAATGAATTTATTCGATGTAGTGCCGACGTTGGAAAAGCTCTCTATGGATAAATTAAAGCAAGCCTTTTCTATGTTTTCGGATGACAGCAGCTATACAGTATTTGAAGTAAAGCCAGCAGACAACAAATGAACGAAGCGCGTTTTGCACTCGTCTTAGGGGCATCAGGTGGGATAGGGGAAGCGGTTTGCCGACAGTTGGCGGCCGCTGGTTGGTCTCTTTACTTACATTATAATTCCAATAAGCAACAACTGGCTTTATTGTTGAAGGATTTGCAAAAGGACTATCCTAACCTAGAGTTTCTCAGTGTGCAGGCTGATTTTAGATCAGAGCAGGCGGCTGCTGAGCTAGCCTCGAAAATACAAGGATTACAAGCAATTGTCGTGGCAAATGGGCAAGCGGTCGTTAAGTTATTGTCCGATACGACGGATGTGGAAATGGCTGAGTTATGGAGGGTGCATATGCAAAATCCCGCTCGGCTCGTTTCCTTATTATCTGCTAAGTTGCGTAAACATACGGTCTCTTATGTGCTGTTTATTGGGTCGATCTGGGGCAGCGCAGGTGCTGCGGGAGAAGTGATGTATTCAGCGGTCAAAGGTGCACAACATGCTTTTGTTAAAGCGTACGCCAAAGAAGCCGCTTATTCAGGTGTCAGGGTTAACGCCATCGCACCCGGCTGGATCGATACACGGATGAATCAGGAATTTTCATCAGAAGAACGGCAAATGGTCTTGGAACAAATTCCCTTGCTGTCGGTTGGTACTCCGCAAGAAATAGCAAATATGGTCGAATTCTTGCTCAGTGGAAAAGCCGATTATATGACGGGAGAAATCGTTCAGATCAACGGTGGCTGGTATATGTGATCTCGAGAGAGAAGGACGGTTCGTGAAGTCCTTTTCTTTTTTTCTTTTCTTCACTCCGGCTATCCGTTATTATAGAACTAAGTGCAGACTTATGCGTCCTATATAAAGAAGTCAAACGAGGAGAGTGTCGAATGGGAGAATGGTATGTCGAATATGAGATTCAAGTCAATCGGCCCGGCTTGCTTGGAGATATTGCTTCCCTGCTCGGCATGTTGCGAGTGGATATTGTCACCATCAATGGAGTAGATGGCAGATATCGCGGTATGCTTGTACAAACGGATCACGACCAGCAAATTAAACGCTTTGAATTAATTGCTTCCACTATGGATACGATTGTAATCCATAAAATCAGGGAACCTAAATTGAGAGATGTGTTGGCTGTGCGTCACGGACATTATATCCAGCGCGGCACGGATGATCGGAAAACGTTTCGGTTCATTCGAAGTGAACTTGGGATTTTAGTGGACTTTTTAGCCGAAATTTTTAAGCAAGAAGGTCACAAGCTAATCGGTGTACGCGGGATGCCACGTGTAGGTAAAACGGAATCAGTGGTTGCGGCTAGTGTGTGTGCGAATAAAAAGTGGGTGTTTTTATCTTCCACTATGATCAAACAAACCGTGAGAACGAGTATGATGGGCGAAGAATTTTCAAGCGATAATATCTTTATCCTGGATGGAATTGTGACTCGAAAATCATCGGATGAACGTCATATGCAATTAGTGCGTGAAATGATGAGTTTACCTACGATAAAAGTGGTAGAACATCCAGATATGTTCGTGAAGCAATCCGAGTACACAATTGATGACTTTGATATCATTATTGAATTGCGGTCTAGTGTAGATCAAGAAATTACATATGAGATTCTGGAGAAAAACGACCAGATGTCTGATCGCGGTTCAATGGGCGGATTTAATATGTTCAACTAAAGTAAAATGACTTGACGAATTAGGTAGGTGTTAAAATTGACCGGATTAGGTGCTCGCTTGAAAGAAGCGAGAGTAGCGAAAGGGTATACGTTGGATGATTTACAGGGAATCACAAAAATCCAAAAACGTTATCTTTCGGGAATTGAAAGTGAAGATTATAGTATGATGCCCGGTACATTCTATATCCGTGCTTTTATCAAACAATATGCGGAAGCAGTTGATTTGGATGCGGATGAAATGCTGGCTCTCTATAAAGAGGAGTCAGGCGATACTCCAGAAGAAGAGCAAGAAAATATTGCGCCGCCGACACTTCAGCGCAGCGGCGGACTAAAGAGTAACAGCAAGTTAAAAGAAATCATGCCTAAAGTGATTGTAGCTTTGTTCATTGTGATGATTATCGTCATTGTGTACATTTTATTTAGAGAAAAAGCTGCAGAAACACCATTAGAAAAAGATACACCAACGCAAAATGTTCCACTGATCAAAGAAACACCAGGGCAGCCAGATACTGAGAAACCGGTTGACGAAGATAAGAATGCTTCTGAGGAAACACCAGAGGAGCCGGAAGAGCCGATAGAAGAAACAGAACAGCAGCTGGAATTGGAGTCCAGCGCCGGAGAAACTTCCACTTTTACGTTATCTAATTCTGCTGAGTTGAAGTTGGTCATTAAAACAACGGGCGATTCTTGGATTTCCGTTACCGATCAGTCCGGTACAGAAAGAATGCCAGCGCCTGGAGGTAGAATTATGACTGCCGGCGAAACCATTGAAATTGATGCAACTGAAGCGGTGAGTGTGCGAATCCGGGTAGGACGGACAAATTCTACAGAACTGATCGTGAATGATCAAGTGCTCAAATATCCGAATGAACGTCTTACTCAAAATATTATTATTAAAAAACCGTAGCAAAATAGTCATCCCTAGAGATGACTATTTTGTTATTCACAAGAAATTATGACGCTACAGCTGGAAAGGTGGAATTTTTATGAATTTACCTAATAAAATCACGTTATCAAGAGTATTGATGATACCGATTTTTATCGTTTTCATGGCAGTTGATTTTGGGTGGGGAATTATTAAAATCGGCGGAGTAGAACTACCGATTGAACATTTAGTGGGCGCGATTATTTTTATTATAGCCTCAACGACAGATTGGCTCGACGGTTATTTAGCAAGAAAAAATAACTTAGTAACCAATATGGGGAAGTTTTTAGATCCGCTTGCGGACAAGTTACTCGTTTCCGCAGCATTTATTTTGTTGGTTGAGATGGGAACAGCACCTGCATGGGTTGTAATTATCATTATAAGCAGGGAGTTTGCAGTGACCGGTCTTCGATTAATCTTGGCTGGCGGTGGCGAAGTTGTAGCTGCGAATCAGTTAGGGAAAATAAAGACGGTTACACAGATATTGGCTATTTCATTTCTACTATTACACAATATATTCTTTGAAGCGATCGGCGTTCCATTCGGTACAATTATGCTGTATATCGCGCTGCTATTTACCATTTGGTCTGGCGTAGATTATTTTATTAAGAATCGTAAAGTGTTAGTGGAGTCAATGTGAGGAGTGGAGTGTATTCATGAAAGCTGAAATCATTGCAGTAGGTTCAGAGCTTTTATTAGGACAAATTACGAATACCAATGCAAAGTTCATCTCTGCTAGATTGGCTGAAGCGGGTATCGATGTATATTATCATACCGTCGTAGGGGATAATCCAGAACGTCTGGCTCAATCCATAAGACTTGCACAACAACGAGCAGATATCCTCATTTTCAGCGGTGGGCTGGGACCAACGAAAGATGATTTAACAAAAGAAACGATTGCTCGTGAACTGGGGCGAGAACTAGTTTCTGATGAAGAAGCACTGAAGACGATTAAGCAGTATTTCAAACAAGTCGGAAAAACGATGACTGAAAATAATAAGAAGCAAGCTCTTGTTCTAGCTGGCGCGACAGTTTTGCCGAATCGTCATGGCATGGCACCGGGAATGGGAATTGAAAAAGATGGCAAGCAATATGTTTTATTGCCTGGTCCTCCTCATGAGTTGGAGCCGATGTTTGAGAATGAAGCCATACCTTATTTATTAGGTGTCTATGGCAAACAAGATATTATCTTTTCTAAAGTTTTGAAACTGCAGGGGATTGGAGAATCTGAATTAGAAGTTCGTATTCAATCATTACTGGAAAATCAAACGAATCCTACTATTGCTCCGCTTGCTTCACCGGGCATGGTCAAGTTGCGAATCACTGCAAAAGCGACATCGGAAGAAGAGGCTGAGCAATTGATCTTGCCGGTAGAACACCAAATACGTTCTATCGTGGGCGAGTATATATACGGAGTCGATGAGGATACATTGGCATCGAAAACTACTGAACTTTTACTGCAAAACGATTGGTCTATTTCTGCTGCTGAAAGCTTAACTTCGGGTATGTTTATGGCAGAACTGGGATCAGAGCCTGGAATTGGCAATGCTTTAAAAGGCGGTGTTGTAGTTTATAATAAAGAGATGAAAATTGAACAGCTCGGTATTTTACCGTCTCTACTCGAATACCACGGAATCGTCAGTTCGGAATGTGCAGAAGCTTTGGCTGAAAGCGTTAGAGAACGATTTGCTACTACATTTGGTGTCGGACTGACAGGTGCAGCCGGACCAGAACCACATGACGGTGAGCCGCCAGGAACTGTCTGGATCGGCATTGCAACTGAAGGTATGGCGACTGAATCTTATAAGCTGCAATTATCCGGCTCGCGTAATTCAAATCGTAAGCGTTCCGTGCAGTTTGCATTGCATTATTTAATACAGAAAATGAAAGAGAAAAAAGAATTGAAGTATTGATTTTTGAGGTCGATTTCTCTGTTGAAAATTAATTTTGCCTCGGTTATACAGACTGTTTTTCAATTTCCGGCAACAAATTATCGAATACGCGTTCGTTTATTTGTTGTGTATTCTAACGAAAAAAGGTATAATAGAAATAGAAAAAGAGTTGAGGAGGAATTTTAATTGAGCGATCGTAAAGCGGCTTTAGATATGGCATTAAAACAAATAGAGAAACAATTTGGTAAAGGTTCTGTTATGAAACTTGGAGAGAAAACTGACCGTCAAATTGACACTTCATCTTCCGGGTCATTGGCATTGGATGCAGCACTCGGAATAGGTGGCTATCCACGCGGACGGGTGATTGAAGTCTACGGACCTGAAAGTTCAGGTAAAACGACAGTTGCTTTGCACGCTATCGCAGAAGTTCAAGCGAATGGCGGACAAGCGGCTTTCATTGATGCAGAGCACGCCCTTGACCCTGTGTACGCGCAAAAACTAGGCGTCAATATTGACGAATTGCTATTGTCTCAACCAGATACGGGCGAGCAAGCCTTGGAAATCGCGGAAGCTTTAGTACGCAGTGGCGCTGTAGATATTATCGTAGTAGACTCGGTTGCTGCGTTGGTTCCTAAAGCTGAAATTGAGGGTGAAATGGGAGACGCGCATGTCGGTTTGCAGGCACGTTTGATGTCTCAAGCATTGCGTAAACTTTCCGGTGCAATCAATAAGTCCAATACGATTGCAGTATTTATTAACCAGATTCGTGAAAAAGTCGGTGTCATGTTCGGTAACCCTGAGGTGACTCCTGGCGGTAGAGCGCTTAAATTCTATTCTTCTGTGCGCCTTGAAGTGCGACGAGGAGAAGCGATTAAGCAAGGAAACGACATTATGGGGAATAAGACTAGAATCCGGGTAGTGAAAAACAAAGTAGCACCGCCTTTCAGAACAGCAGAAGTCGATATTATGTACGGTGAAGGAATTTCAAAAGAAGGTGAAATTCTAGATCTAGGTGCAGAATTAGAAGTTGTCCAAAAAAGTGGTGCTTGGTACTCTTACGAAGGCGAGCGACTAGGCCAAGGACGAGAGAATGCGAAAATATTTTTGAAAGAAAATCCACAAATGCGTTCGGAAATCGCGAGTAAGATTCGGGAAACATACGGCTTGGACAAAACCGATTATGTTATTGCGGCTCATGATGAAGAGGACGAGCTAGAAGAGCTTCTCTTGATTCCTGACGAAAAATAATTTTGCAGCTAGGGTCCGCCAATGAAAATTGGCGGATTTTTTCCGCTCCATTATCTAGCCTATTCCCTAGATTCATATGAAATGAAAGAAGCATCGCGGCGCAACTATTGCAAAATAGTTCAGAACCCCCCTTCAATTTCCTTCATCATTCCTTGACACAATAAAAATACAACTATACAATTAAAGTGGCGTATTATATATGCCCTACATTGATCAAACCAATGAATTGTTTTTTTGGCAGTATGTTGATTTTAACTTAATTCAGCAAACACTTTGCTCATCTAAAAAGCAGTAAACTGAATGCCAAACAGTCCCGAAACAGCAGGCTTAAACCTGTTGGATTAAGTTAGTGCCTTCGGCGTTTTCACAGTTAATAGGGACATTACTTATCCAGTAAAATTGGTGATGTGAACACAGCCGCCATGGCAAAATTGATAATACGAGCCGACTGAAAAGAAAAGAATAAGCAGGAGGAGGTGACCTCAATGGGTGTTGAAATACTCATCTCCGTTTTGCTAAGTCTCATCGTCGGTGCAGTTGTTAGCTTTTTTATATTGAAAAATGTGAACGATTCAAAAGTGACTGGTGCCAAGCAAACAGCGAATCAAATCGTCGAAGAGGCGAAGCGTGAAGCGGAGTCAGTGAAAAAAGAGGCACTATTAGAAGCGAAAGATGAAACTCACGAACTGCGAATTGAAGCGGAAAATGAAGTCCGTGAGAGAAGAGCGGAATTACAGAAACAAGAAAACCGTCTCTTACAGCGGGAAGAAAACCTTGATCGCAAGGATGATGCGCTCAATAAACGAGAAGCGAGTCTAGAACGCAAAGAAGATGCGCTTTTAGAAAGACAACAGCATATTGAACGAATGGAACGCAAAGCGGAAGAACTTGTTACCGTTCAGAAGACCGAGCTTGAAAGAATTTCTTCCCTTACAAGAGATGAGGCGAAACGTATCATCTTGGAAGATGTGGAGGATGAACTATCCACTGATATTGCGGTCATGACCAAAGAATCCGAACAGCGGGCAAAAGAAGAATCCGAACGTAAAGCGCGGGAAATTCTGTCCCTAGCATTGCAACGATTTGCAGCAGATCATGTTGCAGAAACTACAGTTTCGGTCGTCAATTTACCAAATGACGAAATGAAAGGCCGCATTATCGGCAGAGAAGGAAGAAATATCCGTACACTTGAGACTTTGACGGGCATCGATTTAATCATCGATGATACACCGGAAGCAGTCATTTTATCAGGATTTGATCCGATACGGAGGGAAACTGCTAGATTAGCGCTCGAGAAACTTGTACAGGATGGAAGAATACATCCTGCGCGTATCGAAGAAATGGTAGATAAGTCTAGAAGAGAAGTGGACGAGCTAATTCGTGAAAAAGGTGAACAAACTACTTTTGACGTAGGCATCCACAACTTACATCCGGATCTTATCAAAATACTGGGACGTCTGCATTTCCGTACAAGTTATGGCCAGAACGTCTTGAAACACTCGATTGAAGTAGCTTATTTATCAGGCTTACTAGCGGCAGAACTCGGAGAAGACGTAACCCTCGCAAGACGAGCAGGCTTGCTGCATGATATCGGTAAAGCAATCGATCATGAAGTAGAAGGCAGCCACGTTCAAATTGGCGTGGAGCTGGCAACGAAATATAAAGAACATCCAGTGGTTATCAACAGTATTGCCTCACATCATGGTGATGAAGAAGCGACTTCTGTCATTGCCGTACTTGTCGCTGCAGCAGATGCACTTTCAGCCGCAAGACCGGGTGCTAGAAGTGAGACATTGGAGAATTATATTAAACGTCTGCAAAAGCTTGAAGAAATCTCCGAATCGTATGAAGGCGTTGAAAAGTCATTTGCAATCCAAGCGGGACGTGAGGTTCGTATCATTGTCCGTCCGGAGCAAATCGATGATATTACAGCACATCGTCTGGCGCGAGATATTCGAAAACAGATCGAAGAAGAATTGAACTATCCTGGGCATATTAAAGTAACGGTCATTCGGGAGACCCGTGCAGTAGAGTATGCGAAATAAAGAATAACTAAGTAAACAGCTTCCGGTTCGATTGGAAGCTGTTTTCATTTTGGAAAGAGGTTTTTTTGATGAAAGTAATTTTTATTGGGGATATTGTAGGGTCGATGGGGCGAGAAATGGTAATAGATTATTTATCTCGCCTGAAAAGAAAATACCAAGCAGATGTGATTATTGCAAATGGTGAGAACGCAGCTTCCGGAAGAGGGATTACGAAAGCAATCTATCATGATCTATTGCATGCAGGCGTGGATGTGATCACGATGGGTAACCATACATGGGATCAAAAAGAGATTTTTGATTTTATTGATGAGGTCGATTATTTGATACGCCCCGCTAACTTTTCGGAGCAAGCACCCGGCAAAGGCATGACCACAATAACCAAGAATGGTGTAACGCTTTCGGTTATTAATTTACATGGCCGAACATTTTTACCTCCCCATGACGATCCGTTTACCAAAGCGGATGAATTGGTAGAAGAAGCTCTAAATTTATCTCCATTAGTCTTCGTCGATTTCCATGCGGAAGCTACAAGTGAGAAAATTGCTATGGGGTGGCATCTGGATGGCAAAGCATCTGTTGTAGTCGGCACACATACCCATGTGCAAACTGCAGATGACCGAATCTTGCCAGGTGGCACAGCGTATTTGACAGATGCAGGGATGACTGGACCATATGATGAAATACTGGGCATGAGAAAAGAAGACGTACTCTATCGCTTCCATACAAATTTACCTACTCGATTCGAAGTTCCGAAAAAAGGAAGACCGCAACTCAATGGCTTATTTGTGGAACTGGATGACAAGACAGGAAAAGCTCTTAAAATCAAACGAATCCGGATTAACGAAGACCATCCATTCATAAACTAATCTGAATGGTGTCTAAATCCTCTTTACCTATCATAGGATGACTTATGGAATACACTCTTTCCATAGACATTGCAAAATAAGGAGGAAATATCGTGAGTCCCTTGAAAGTATCTTCCCGATCAAATCCGAACTCTGTAGCAGGTGCGTTAGTTGCTGTGATTCGTGAACAAGGCTATGCAGAAATCCAGGCAGTAGGAGCAGGTGCATTAAACCAAGCAATCAAAGCAGTTGCTATTGCAAGAGGATTTGTCGCGCCAAGCGGTGGGGATCTAATTTGCGCCCCTGCCTTTACTGATATCGAAATCAATGGGGAAGGGCGGACTGCGCTTAAACTTCTCGTTGAAAAAAAGACTCGTTAATAGAATTTCCAGAAGATCATGGCTAAGTCGCCATGGTCTTTTTTTCATGACAAACAAGCAACAATTTGGCCCTTTACTGTCATATCCGCCAAAAGTTCAGTATAATAACATCATGTATGCTTATTTCCCGATAAGTAATAGAAAGGGGCTACTGCAATAATGAATGAAGAACAGCGCTTGCAAGCTGGACTCGCAACAGAAGACGCGCCATCAGGCAAAACAACTGAAAAAGACTATAGTAAATATTTTGAATCTGTGTATAGTGCACCTTCTCTGAAGGATGCAAAAAAACGCGGGAAAGAAGAAGTGGAATATCACGATAATTTTCAAATAGAGCAACGTTTTAAAGGTATGGGTCAAGGACGTAAATTTTATATCCGTACGTACGGATGTCAAATGAATGAACACGATACAGAAGTAATGGCCGGTATTTTCATGGCGCTCGGCTACGAGGCAACTGATACCGTAAAATACGCAGATGTGATCTTGCTTAACACGTGCGCTATCCGAGAAAATGCAGAAAATAAAGTGTTTGGTGAGTTGGGACATCTAAAACCATTGAAACTGGAACGCCCCGATTTATTGATTGGCGTCTGTGGTTGTATGTCACAAGAAGAATCAGTAGTGAACAAGATTCTTAAGACTTACGACCAAGTAGACATGATCTTTGGTACGCACAATATCCACCGCCTGCCGCATATCTTGCACGAAGCGTATATGTCAAAAGAGATGGTCATTGAAGTGTGGTCAAAAGAAGGCGATGTCATTGAGAACTTGCCGAAAGTACGTCATGGCAAAATCAAGGCGTGGGTCAATATTATGTACGGCTGTGACAAGTTTTGCACATACTGTATCGTGCCTTATACCCGTGGGAAAGAACGTAGCCGCAGACCGGAGGATATCATTCAAGAAGTCAGACAGCTAGCAGCGGAAGGCTATAAAGAAATCACATTACTCGGTCAAAATGTCAACGCGTATGGTAAAGATTTTGATGACATTACGTATCGTCTAGGCGATTTGATGGATGATCTTCGAAAAATCGATATCCCGAGAATCCGCTTTACGACGAGTCACCCGCGAGACTTTGATGATCATTTGATAGAAGTGCTTGCAAAAGGCGGCAACTTGGTTGATCACATTCATTTGCCTGTACAATCAGGGTCTAGTGACATGCTGAAAATTATGGCTCGGAAATACACACGAGAAAGTTATTTAGAGCTCGTCGATAAAATCAGAACAGCTATCCCGACAGCTTCACTGACAACGGATATTATCGTAGGATTTCCAAATGAAACAGATGAGCAATTTGAGGAAACCATGTCGCTTTATCGCGAGGTAGGTTTTGACATGGCCTTTACGTATATTTATTCTGCACGTGAAGGGACGCCGGCTGCGAAAATGCAGGATAACGTACCGATGGAAGTGAAGAAAGAAAGACTGCAGCGCTTAAATAAGCTTGTGAACGACATGTCTGCAGAAGCAATGAAGCCTTATAAAGGACAAGTTGTGAAAGTGCTTGTGGAAGGCGAAAGTAAAAAGAATCCTGATGTACTTGCAGGTTACACTGAGAAAAGCAAATTGGTGAATTTCAGAGCTCCAAGATCTGTGATTGGCGAGATTGTTGAAGTTCGAATCAAAGAAGCGAAAACATGGTCACTCGATGGTGAATTCATCGGAGTAGTTAAAGAAGAAAAGGTGATGTCATAATGGAAAAACTATATACAAAAGACGAAATCATTGCTAAAGCACGAGACTTGGCACATATGCTTGCGAACACGGAAGAAGTGGAATTTTATAAACGTGCAGAAGCACAAATTAACGAAAACCAAAAAGTGCGTGAAAAAATAGCAAGCCTGAAATCGCTTCAGACACAAGCTGTGAATTTCCAGCACTATGAAAAAGAACGTGCACTAAAGAATATTGAAAAGAAAATCGAACAAGTACAAGGGGAGATCGATGAAATTCCATTGGTTCAGGAATTCAAACAATCTCAAGTTGAAGTGAACGATTTGCTTCAGCTCGTTTCAAATACGATCGCTAACAGCGTAACAGATGAGATTATCGAATCTACAGGCGGCGATGTATTACGCGGCGAAACAGGTTCATACGTTGAAAATACAGCACGCAAATCACTTTCCTAATAAAAAATGTCGGCTAAGGAGAAATTCCTTGCCGATTTTTTTCACTTTCTGGGCTGCTGTTGCATAGGATGGATAGAAGCCTAAGAAGGAGGAAGAAAACTGAAAAACTTACGACAAATTGTGACGAAAGCTGTTATTGCCAAAGGGAAGCATCGATCGGATTCTACTGTAACGTTAAAGCCGCCAAATCGCCCTTCCAGCATTTTGGGTTGCTGGGTGATCAACCACACGCATCAAGCGAAGAAGGTTGGAAACCATGTAGAAGTGACAGGGAGCTTCGATGTAAATGTATGGTACTCTCATCACGATCATTCCAAAACGTCGGTCTTTACTGAGTCCATACCATACAAAGATAAAATTGCTCTGCATTATCGAGATGAGCCTACGTCAAGCAAAGAAGAGACGATCGTAACGGTATTGCAACACCCGAATTGCACGGAAGCGAGTATTTCGGAATGTGGCCAGAATTTCTCCATCTCAATTGAAAGGGAATTGCTTGTTGAAATGGTAGGAGAAACGAAAGTATCCGTGACGATTCATCCTCATCCATATGAAGAAGAGTGGCCGATAGCTGAAGCAGAATCATCTTCTGTTGTGATGGAAGATAAAAAGGCCAATGAACCGCATGCTAAAGAGCCGTCACCTCATCCAGTCAGAAGAAAAGATTCACCCTTTTAAAAGCCGGTTTTTCACCGGCTTTTTAATTTTGACCTTATCATGGAAAGAATGAATTTCTTAGAGAGGTGGCTCCTTTTGATTCGTTAACTCCGGATAGGTTTGTTATAATGAAAAGAAAATGAGCGAATAAATGAGGGTTTTACATGTCACAACATACACCGATGATTCAGCAATATTTACAAATTAAAGAACAATACACCGATGCTTTTTTATTTTTCCGATTAGGTGACTTCTATGAAATGTTTTTTGAAGATGCAGTGAATGCATCTTCCATTTTAGAGATCACATTGACGAGCAGGGACTCAGGGGCTAAGGACCGGATTCCGATGTGTGGTATACCTTATCATTCCGCTACCGGCTATATTGAAACACTTATCCAAAATGGCCACAAAGTTGCGATTTGCGAACAGATGGAAGATCCAAGATCAGTCAAAGGCATCGTAAAGCGTGAAGTGGTAAAAGTGATCACACCTGGTACGCTGACAGAAGGCAAAACAATTGATACGGAAGCGAACCATTTTATTGGCGCGATCGACAGCTTAGGAGATCAACGGTTTGCCCTCGCTTATCTAGACGTCGGAACAGGCGAAGGGAAAGTAGAATTAATCGAGGGAACTGAGCGCTCGCTGCTAGCGGAAATCGAATCTCTCGGAATGAAGGAAATTGTCGTAGATCAAACACTGCATTTAACTCTCCATGAAATGTTTGAGAATCGTGAAATTATGCTGTCTATTGAAGATGCAGAGCAAAATGCCTCTATTGCAAAAGACACGTATGGACACCTTCCCAATGAACTACAAGAAGCTTGCCGTAAGCTGCAGTCGTATTTGATGCGCATGCAAAAAATGGTGTTCGGCCATATCCGTCCTTTTGTTTATATTGAAAAGAACGCGAAACTGTCAATCGACGCGAACTCCATGCGGAATCTAGAACTTGTCCAGACGATTCGTTCAGGCAAGAAAGAAGGTACATTATTTTGGGTATTGGATGAAACGGTCACCGCAATGGGTGCGAGGAAACTGAGAATGTGGATCCATCAGCCATTGGCACAGCGTAAAGCAATTGAAGATCGATTGGAAACTGTCAGTAATTTAGTCGATGAATTTTTCTTGCGTGAAGAATTAGTAGAGGAATTGAAAAATGTCTATGACTTAGAACGGCTTGCCGGTAGAATCTCAATGGGCAGTGCAAGTGCACGAGATTTAGCACAACTACGAAATTCATTGACACATATTCCGAAATTGCAAAAAATATTAAGCGAATCCAAGCGGCCGATGCTTCAGCAAATTGCGGATAAAATGGACCCATGCGAAGATACGTATCAATTACTAGCGGATTCAATTGCCGAAAATCCACCTTTAACGAGTAAAGAAGGCGGTCTGATCAAAGATGGTTACAACGAAAAATTAGATCAACTGCGTGATGCGTCTCGTAACGGCAAGAGCTGGCTGGCGCAACTTGAGCAAAAAGAGCGCCAAGCAACTGGGATTAAAACATTGAAAATCGGGTATAACCGAATATTTGGATACTACATCGAGATAACGAAATCCAATGTTCATTTAGCGGATTTAACACGATATGAACGAAAACAAACATTGGCAAATGCGGAGAGATACATAACGACGGAATTGAAAGAGAAAGAAGAGTTAATATTGAATGCAGAAGCTGATGGTCAAATACTTGAAACGAACTTATTTTTGGCGATCCGCGAACAAGTGAAAGAGGAAGTACAGCGTATCCAGAAACTCGCGTCTGTTGTAAGTGAACTGGATGTGTTGCTGGCATTCGCTGTGGTATCGGAAAGAAATCGTTATATACGTCCAGAATTTCATGACGGACGAGCGCTGGATATCCAAAACGGCAGACACCCTGTCGTTGAAAAGATGATGAATCACTCGCTTTATATACCGAACTCTTGTGAATTAGCCGACTATAGCAATATGTTACTGATCACAGGACCGAATATGTCGGGGAAAAGCACCTTTATGAGGCAAGTTGCCTTAACTGTCGTAATGGCACAAATCGGTTGTTTCGTACCATGCGAAAAAGCAGTGCTGCCGATTACAGACCAAATATTCACACGGATCGGTGCGGCAGATGATGTCGCGTCTGGCCAAAGTACGTTCATGATGGAAATGATGGAGTCACAATATGCGCTCGCTCATGCGACATCCCGAAGTTTATTGCTGTTTGATGAAATTGGCCGTGGTACTTCTACGTATGATGGAATGGCTCTTGCGCAGGCAATGATGGAGCATATACATGAGCAGGTCGGAGCGAATACATTATTCTCTACACATTATCATGAATTGACGAAGCTCGAAGATGTACTCGCACGCTTATTAAACGTGCATGTCGCCGCAAAAGAACAAAACGGCAAAGTAGTATTCCTACATAAAGTATTGCCTGGCGCTGCTGATCGAAGCTATGGAATACATGTGGCAGAACTCGCAGGATTGCCGGCCGAATTAGTAGAGCGGGCGAAAAAACTATTGCAGCGATTTGAGGAAGAAAGTGCTGCCAATGAATCCACCAGCGTGTCTGAGCAATTGGCGCTATTTGATACTTCAATTGAGTCAGCGACGTCCTTAGAACAACAAAAACTTCTGGATGAAATCAAAGCTGCAGATGTACTGAATATGACACCACTCCAAGCGATGCAGAAAATTGCGGAATGGAAAGAACGTGTATCCGCAGAAATGAAAGGTTGAGGCGAATGAATCACATTCATATTATGGAAGATACACTTGCCAATAAAATTGCAGCAGGAGAAGTCGTCGAGCGGCCTGCTTCCATCGTCAAAGAATTAGTGGAAAATGCGATCGATGCACAAAGCACCCAAATTGAAGTGACTCTTGAAGAAGCGGGACTGACATCCATACGTGTAACAGATAACGGCAAAGGCATGTCTGAAGAAGATGCGATTCGCTGTTTTGAACGACATGCTACGAGCAAGATTTCCAATGAACATGATTTGTTTCGTATCCGTACACTAGGATTTCGTGGGGAAGCGCTGGCAAGTATCGCTGCTGTATCTAAAGTTTCATTATGGACATCCGATGGTGAGGACCAAGGAACCGTCGTAGAAATCGAAGGCGGTAAAGTATTGAAGCATGAACCGGGAGCTTTACGTAAAGGTACTGATTTCACGATCCAACAATTGTTTTTCAATACACCGGCTCGCTTAAAGTATATGAAGACGATTCAGACAGAACTTGGCCATACGATTGATTTACTGAATCGGCTTGCTTTAAGTCATCCGGATATCGCCTTTACATTAACGCATGATCAACATCAAATTTTGCGGACTTCAGGTTCAGGTGATTTATTGAGAGTTCTGTCTGATATTTACGGAGTATCGGTTGCCCGCAAGATGATTCCTTTTGAAAAAGAAGACGCAGATTTCAAGGTTAATGGTTTCATAACATTACCTGAACTGAACAGAGCATCGAAGAATTATGTTTCACTTCTGATGAATGGACGGTGGATAAAGAGTTACCCCGGTACTCAAGCTGTGATCGATGCGTTGCATACGTATTTGCCGATAGGCCGCTTTCCAATTGCGGTTGTAAATATCATGGCGGATCCAATCCTAACCGACGTCAACGTCCATCCAGCTAAGCGCCATATTCGAATCAGTAAGGAGAGTGAATTGTTTACTTTAATAAAAGAGGCAATCAGAGAGGCGATCCAAAAAGCTTCGATTATTCCGGATGCAATTAAAAAAGAGAAACTAACGAAAACAGATTCTGAGCAACAAACGATTTGGTCGCCTTCGTTCCGTCGCCAAGAAGCTACCGCTCGTCAACAACAAGTTCAAGAGCCTGTCGTCCCTGCAAAACCTGTTCAAAATCCTTTTTCAGAAATAACCGAACCTGAATTTCCAGAGGCTATTTTCGAACAACATGAAGAGCCGCCAACAGAAGAGCCAATTCACAATGAAACAGAGACGGAAACCAGTTTGTTTCCTTCCATCGTACCGATCGGACAAGTACATGGTACATATATTGTTGCTCAAAACGAGGATGGCTTTTATATGATTGACCAGCATGCTGCGCAAGAACGTATTAAGTATGAGTATTTCAAAAAGAAATTAGGTCAAGTGAGTGCGGATGAACGACAACAGCTTTTATTGCCGCTTGTTTTCCATTATTCTGCGGATGAGCAGGTGAAAATTGAAGAATGTAAAGAAGCACTTGAACGAGTAGGGGTTTTTTTAGAAGCATTTGGACCCGCTACGTACACAGTCAAAGAATATCCGGCGTGGTTCCCTGACGGCCAAGCAACTGCGATTATTGAGGAAATGATCGAGCAAGTGCTGCATAGCCGTAAGGTAGATGTAGAAAAACTAAGAGAAGAGAGTGCCATCCTAATGAGTTGTAAACGTTCCATTAAAGCGAATTATTATTTAACTCAAGCCGATATGGAACGGTTACTCGATGACTTAGGAAAGTGTCACAATCCATATACATGTCCGCACGGCCGTCCTGTATTGATTCATTTTACGACGTATGAATTGGAAAAAATGTTTAAACGAGTGATGTAGCAAATCAGAGAGGAGCAATCAGATGTTTTCAACTATTGAAAGAGCAGACAGTATTGAGGATTTAAAAAGATTTTCATTTGATCTGTTAATAGTAGGTGGCGGAATAACAGGTGCGGGGATTGCGCTTGATGCAGCGACTAGGGGATTTTCAGTTGCTCTCATTGATATGCAAGATTTCGCGGCGGGAACATCCAGCCGTTCGACGAAATTAATTCATGGCGGTTTGCGTTACTTAAAACAGTTGGATGTCAAAATAGTCGCGGAAACTGGGAGGGAACGTGAAATCGTCTATCGGAATTCACGGAACATCACGAAGCCGAGACCGATGCTGTTGCCGATTTATAAAGATGGTACATTTGGCAAATACTCTACCTCAGCCGGGCTGTTGGCATATGATCTTTTGGCTGGTGTAAAACATGCGGAACGCCGTGAAATGTTGAATAATGAAGAGACGCTGGAGCTGGAACCGCTACTTAAGAAAGAGCGGTTACAAGGTGGCGGGCACTATGTGGAATACCAGACAGACGATGCGCGTCTGACAATCGAAGTTTTGAAAAAGGCTGCGGAATATGGAGCGCTTTGTGTTAATTATACAAAATGCGAGCAGTTTAATTTTGAAAAAGATGATGTTGTCGGTGCGGTGCTGAAAGATCAAATATCGGGTGAAAAATTTTCGGTTGCCGCGTCTATGGTCATCAATGCAACCGGTCCGTGGGTGGACGATCTGCAGCAAAAAATCAGCAGCAAACCGAAAAAACAGCTTCATATCTCAAAAGGTGTCCATATTGTAGTAGACCAATCTGTATTTCCTTTACAGCAAGCGATCTATTTTGATCATTCGGATGGTCGAATGCTTTTCGCGATTCCAAGGGGAAATAAAACGTATGTCGGTACGACGGATACATTTTATTCAGCGAACAAACAGCATCCAACAGCTACAGAAGAAGATATTCAATACATCATTGGAGCAGTTAATGAAGTCTTTCCTAGCGTGCAATTAACGCGTAGGGCTGTCGAGTCAACTTGGGCAGGATTACGTCCATTAATTGCGCAAGAAGGAAAGGATGCTTCAGAAATTTCAAGACGCGATGAAATATGGGAAATGGTTCCGGGGTTACTGACAATTGCTGGAGGGAAGCTGACGGGATACCGTCAAATGGCAGAAGTCGTCGTCGATAGGGTTTCTGAAAAACTGAAGCATCCTAATATTCTACCGTGTCAAACGAAAAAAATTGCCGTCTCAGGAAGTGATTTTGTGGACGATCAATCACTGCAACACTATATCGATGAGCAATCGGTGAGTGCACCACACTACGGTTTAACTGTACAGCAAGGTGCTCGGATTGCTTCATTTTATGGGAGAAATAGTGATAAAGTATTTCAGTTTGCCCACTCTATTTCTGCGGAAACGAATAGCTTGCCAATTAGTTTGCGGGCAGAAATTCTATATGGCATTCATTATGAAATGGTCACATCACCAAGTGACTTCTTTATTCGCCGAAAAGGCGATTTGTATTTCCAAATCGATGTCGTGGAGACTTTTGCGGAGCAAGTAACCGACTATATGGCAAATTTGCTGCATTACACGGATAATGAGAAAACGGTATATGTAAATGATCTGATGAATGCAATTGCGGAAGCGAAAGGAAGTGGCGCTAATTGGAAGAGTATTGGATAGAGGCGAGAGACGGGACAAAACTGTATAGTAGCTTCCATAAGTCTGCTGAATCCGGAAAAGCACGTGTACATCTTATACATGGAATTGCAGAGCACAGCGGACGATATGGAGAGTTCATTAATTATTTAGTAGAACAGGGCTATGTTGTGGTGATACATGATCAAAGAGGCCACGGCAAAACAGCTGGAGAAAATAAGCTGCCATACGGTGATCTTGGCGATCAAGTCTCTTTTGATCATTTAATTGATGATGTGTTTGAAGTCATCCAGTTTTATCAGCACGAATATCCCGACCTTCCAGTAGTTCTTTTTGGACATAGTATGGGGTCATTTGTAGCCAGACGTTTTATTCAGTTGTATGGAAATGTAGTGGATAAAGTGATCTTATCCGGAACTGGAAGTAATTCGAAAATCATCAGTTACGCCGGAAAACTGCTGGCTGAGTGGAGAGAAGATCATTTGCCGAATAAACAACCGGATGAATTCTTGAATCAATTGGTTTTCGGCAACTTTTCGAAACCATTCGCTGAAGACGGTTCATCATTTGCTTGGTTATCAAGGGATCGTGAAACAGTCAGAGGATATGAACAGGATGAGGCTTGTGGTTTTGTTCCCACTTCACAATTGTTTCGCGTTTTATTGGAAGGTTTGAATACAATTGAAGATCAAGAATCCGTACGAAATATCCCGAAGGAGCTGCCGATTTTATTGGTATCCGGTACAGACGATCCAGTAGGTGATCGAGCGAAAGGTGTTTGGAAAGTGGCAAAGCAGTTCAACGAGGCGGGGCTGCAATACGTGACTGTTCAGCTATATGAAGGCGGACGCCACGAAATGCTTCAGGAAACGAATCGCCTTGAAGTATTCCAGAATATAATTGGATGGATGAAACACTATGAATGAATCAATTGACGTAATTGCAGTGGTAGGCCCGACCGCATCCGGTAAAACTGCATTGAGTACAGCTCTTGCGCTTGCTCTTAATGGAGAAATCATCAATGGCGATGCGATGCAAGTCTATAAAGAATTAAATATCGGAACCGCAAAGATCCACCCTTCTGAAATGAGAGGAGTACCACATCATTTTTTTGATGTGAAAGAACCGACAGAAAGTTTTTCCGTAGCGGAATACCAAGAAGCCGTTAGAGAGTGGATTGCGGATATCCAGTCACGAGGAAAATTGCCAATTATCGTAGGTGGCAGCGGAATGTATATACAAGCAGTCTTATTTGATTATCGTTTCACGGAGCAGGCAGCCGATCCAGTAATTCGTCAAAGGTTGGAAGAGGAATTGGAATCGTCCGGGTCAGATGATTTATATGCCAGGCTGCGAATGTTGGATCCGAAAAGTGCAGAAAGTATCCATCCGAATAATCATCGACGATTAATTCGTGCGCTTGAAATAGTGGAGGTCACTGGCCGAACAAAGCAAGAGCACGAACAGCAACAGGGAAATCAGCCAATGTACCGTGAGTTGCTGATCGGGTTGGATTTACCTCGAGAACAGTTATACGAACGGATTGACCGACGCGTTGACTTGATGGTGGAGGCGGGATTGTATGCGGAAGTCCATGCTTTATGGGAGCGCGGAATCAGGGATACACAAGCGGTTCAGGCGATCGGTTATAAAGAGTTGATCGCGCATTTTAATGGACAGCTAACGAAGGAACAGGCGATTGAAGCCGTCAAAAAAAACACTCGGAACTATGCTAAAAGGCAATTGACATACTTCCGCAATAAATTACCTATCCAATGGGTCGAAGCGAATCAATCGAATGATGAAATTTTCAGAAGAACCTCTAAAATAATAGAGGATTTTCAGAAGTGAGTATGGAATAACTAGATAACAGAGACAGGGAGGCAATTGAATGGCACAAGGAAATATGCAAGATACGTTTTTGAATGCATTACGCAAGAACAATACATTCGTTACAATTTTTTTGTTAAACGGTTTTCAACTGAAAGGCCTTATTAAATCCTATGATAATTATACGGTCTTACTTGAATCGGAAGGCAAGCAGCAGCTCATTTACAAACATGCAATTTCAACATTTGCTCCTGCGAAACCCGTAATTTTAAAAGATGAACAATAAACAGGCGCTTGCCTGTTTTTTTGTGGTCTTTAGTAGGTCAACTGCAGTCCTTCTGTTAAACTAGATGATGAACAAATTGAAAAGAGGTACTACAAATGCAAATAGCACCAATTAATGATGAATTACTCATGAAATCTCAAGAAGCAGAGCAGTTGATTGCACCGTATGTAAAGGAAGTAGAAGACATTGCGTTCTACAATCAACGAAAGGTTCTTCAGGCTTTCAAGCAAAACCGTGTCAGTGATTTTCATTTATCTGGATCAACGGGCTATGGGTATGACGATAGCGGCCGTGACGTACTGGAACAGGTATACTCAGATGTCTTCGGCGCTGAAGACTGTCTGGTCAGGAATCAAATCATCTCTGGGACCCATGCGATCACGATCAGTTTATTCGGGATTCTGCGTCCGGGCGATGAGTTAATTTATATTACGGGTAAGCCTTATGACACGTTGGATTCCATCGTGTCAGGAAACGGAAAAGATACTGGATCACTGGAAGATTATCAAATTTCCTATCAGCATATTGACTTGCTGGAAGGCGGTGCTGTTGACTATGTCAAGGCTAAACAAGCAATTTCATCAAAAACCAAAGTGGTTGCGATTCAGCGCTCAAAAGGCTATTCGAGCAATCCATCCTTCCGTATACATGAAATAGAAGAAATCATCAAGGAAATCCGCAAAATAAAAGAAGACGTCGTGATATTTGTAGACAACTGCTACGGTGAATTCGTCGAGAAACAGGAACCGACTGAAGTAGGGGCGGATCTGATGGCGGGTTCACTAATAAAAAATCCAGGCGGCGGACTAGCTAGAACGGGCGGCTATATTGCAGGCAGGAAAGAACTCGTTGAAAAATGTGCATATCGCATGACATCACCGGGACTAGGGGCAGAAGCAGGGGCTTCATTGGATACGCTGTTGGAAATGTATCAAGGTTTCTTTTTAGCGCCGCACGTAGTCAGCCAGGCCGTTAAAGGAGCTTTGTTTACAGCTGCATTTTTCGAGCAGTTTGGAATGGATACTACACCGCATTATAGTGAACGGAGAACTGATCTCATTCAATCTGTCAACTTCTCATCAGCAGAACAAATGATCAAGTTTTGTCAGATGATCCAGGATAACTCACCGATCAATGCGCACTATGCTCCTGAACCATCTTATATGCCCGGCTATTCGGATGATGTCATCATGGCTGCAGGCACATTTATACAAGGCTCCAGTATTGAGCTGACAGCTGACGGTCCGATTCGACCTCCTTACACCGCTTACATTCAAGGCGGTTTAACGTATGAGCATGTAAAAACAGCTGTACTCACTTCCATGGAGCAATTATTAGAGCGAAAATTAATCTAAAGAAAAAAGTGTATCAAGAACCTATAGGGGTTCTTGATACACTTTTTTTAATGGATCATTCGGTAAACACCGACGACTTTACCAAGTATGGACACATGATTCACGATAATAGGATCCATGGAAGAATTTTCAGGCTGTAAGCGGAAGTAATCTTTCTCTTTAAAAAAACGTTTTACAGTAGCTTCATCTTCCTCTGTCATCGCCACCACGATTTCTCCATTGGAAGCTGTATGTGTTTGTCTGACGATGACACGGTCGCCATTCAAAATACCTGCCTCGATCATACTGTCACCGACGATTTCCAACATGAAGATCTCATCATCTGAAGAACCGAACGTATCTGGTAATGGAAAATATTCTTCAATATTTTCTACAGTTGTAATCGGAGTCCCTGCTGTAACTTTACCGATCAAAGGAACATGCATGACGCCGCTCTTTAATTCGTCTAGTCCTTCCGGGTCTAAGACTTCTATTGCACGCGGCTTAGTAGGGTCCCGGCGAATAAACCCCTTGTTTTCCAATCGAGATAAGTGACCATGTACAGTGGAGCTAGATGCCAGTCCTACTGCTTCCCCGATTTCACGCACGGATGGCGGATATCCTTTTAGCCGTACTTCATCTTTAATAAAAGCTAATATTTCTTCTTGTCTTTTAGATATTTTCTTCAATCTATTCACCTCTTCAAATTGTTTACTAATAAATAGAGATACAGCTCAAGTATTTTGAATATAGTATAACATGTGTTCGATTAGTAATCAAACAAAGGTTCGAATTCTGCTTGACAGCCAATCGTACGTT
The DNA here is from genome assembly GCF_038615825.1 of Sporosarcina sp. FSL K6-3508. Classification (NCBI taxonomy): domain Bacteria; kingdom Bacillati; phylum Bacillota; class Bacilli; order Caryophanales; family Caryophanaceae; genus Sporosarcina; species Sporosarcina sp. FSL K6-3508. The sequence goes on from NZ_CP152016.1 coordinate 1,319,916, forward strand.
CTCTTATAATAGAGAACAAGCATTCCGAACGTGCATTCTAAAAAGTAGACTACTAGGGGGATTTATCATGAAATTTCTTAAAGAAAATTATTACTTTATCGTACTATTAATCGTTTTTCTTAGTGTTGCAGCTTATCAATTGGACAAACTGTCTGAAGAAGATAATTATCTAGAAATTGTCATCAATGACGGGGACACATTATGGGGGCTTGCAACCAACTATTCAGATGGAACACCTGCGCACCATTGGATTGAACAAGTTAAATCATTAAATGAATTGCAGACTGATCAAATTAATTCGGGTGAATTATTACGCCTTCCTGTTAAAATGAACCCACAAGCTGAACATCGTGTGGCTGAGATGGGGGAGGAAGCGGATGAATAAAAAAAAGTGTGTAATTTATTGTCGGGTCAGTACCGAAAAGGAGAGTCAAGAACAATCCATTGTCAGACAGCAGGAAGAGCTGGAAATATTGGCGGCAGAAATGTTTTATGGATGTGTAGGTATATTCACTGATCGCCAGAGCGGTTATGATATGGACCGTGAAGGTCTGTTGAATTTATTGGATCGTATACAAGCAGAACCAATCGATGCTGTCTTTATTCAAGATGAGACAAGATTAGGAAGAGGCAATGCGAGGGTGGCCATCCTGCATGTCATTGCTAAATCGAACACAGCTGTTATTTCAAACCATACAAATGGAGCACTGGAGTTAAATGAAATGGATACGATGCTGCTGGAGATTTTAGCGATTGTAGAAGAATACCAACGGAAACTCCATAATGCCAAAATACGAAGAGGAATGAAAAGAGCGGTTCAAAGAGGTTACGACCCTTCCCGTAACTTGCATAATATCGACCGGGGCCCAGGAAGAGAACGACTCGAATTGCCTATTGAAGAAATTGTCGCGTTGCGCAACAAAGGAATGACATTCGATGAGATTTCGAGAGTATTGAACGGACTTGGCCATTCGGTTAGCAAAGCAACTGTCCATAGAAGATATAAAGAGTTTCAAGAGCAGGAACACTAATCGTTTGCACTTTTCCTTCAGGTTGTTTACATTTTAGTAAATGAAGAAATTTTGGAGGGTGTAAAGATGTTATCTGAAAAAAAGATTAAGCGTATTAATGAGTTGGCAAATAAATCCAAGACTACAGGGTTATCTATTGAAGAGGCAAAAGAACAAACTCAATTGCGTAAAGAATACTTGGAAACTTTCCGTTCAAGCATGCGTGAAACAATTGAATCTGTAAAAGTGATCGACGCAGAAGGAAATGATGTAACTCCTGAAAAGGTTAAGGAAGCAAGAGAGAACCAAAAGCCGTTAAATTAAGTCTCAACTGCTGATTAATATTGTAATTCATTAAGTAATTGACTACACTATAGAAGGAATACTTATAAAAATAATCAGATGAGACAGGACGGAAAGGATGTACAGAATGACCGGAAAAATCGATCAACTGGCAATAACAACAATCCGAACATTATCAATCGATGCGATTGAAAAAGCAAATTCAGGTCACCCGGGATTACCGATGGGTGCGGCTCCAATGGCTTATACCTTATGGACAAAGTTTTTACACCATAATCCAACAAATCCGCAATGGTTTAACCGAGATCGCTTTGTGCTATCTGCTGGTCACGGCTCTATGCTGTTGTATAGTTTACTGCATTTAAGTGGCTATGGCTTAACGATTAATGACATTAAGAATTTCAGACAATGGGATTCTAAAACACCTGGACATCCAGAATACGGCCATACAGTAGGTGTGGAAGCGACTACTGGTCCATTAGGTCAAGGTATCGGAATGGCTGTGGGAATGGCTATGGCGGAAAAACATCTAGCCGCAACTTACAATAAACCTGGTTTTGATATTGTTGACCATTACACATATGCGCTTTGCGGAGATGGTGATTTAATGGAAGGCGTTGCTGCCGAAGCGATCTCATTAGCTGGTCACTTACAATTAGACAAGCTGATTGTACTTTATGATAGCAATGATATTTCTCTTGACGGCGATTTAGGTATGTCCTTCTCTGAAAATATTAAGAAACGCTTTGAATCCTACGGTTGGAATTACTTGCGTGTGGATGATGGCAATGACATCGATTCACTATCTGAAGCCATTAAAGAAGCTAAAGGAAAAACGGGCGGTCCTACAATTATCGAAGTGAAAACGGTCATCGGCTATGGTTCACCGAATAAATCTGGTAAAGCAGATGCGCACGGTGCGCCGCTTGGCGAAGATGAATTAGCATTAACAAAAGAGTACTATAAATGGACATTTGATCAAGACTTCCATGTTCCGGAAGAAGTATATGACCGTTTCAAAGAAGCGTCCGAAGAACTGGGTGTTAAACAAGAACAACAATGGAATGAATTGATTGATCAATATGAGAACGAACATAAGGAATTGGCAACACAGTTGAAAAAAGCAATTGCCAATGAACTTCCCGCTGACTTGAAAGAAAGCTTGCCTATCTATGAGGCAGGAGCTTCCGTAGCTACTCGTTCAGCTTCAGGAGAATCCATTAATGCGCTGGCTTCAACTTTACCATCTTTATTTGGCGGAAGTGCGGACCTTGCAGGATCAAATAAAACATCTATCAAAAATGCAGGAGACTTCTCTTCTGAGAACTATGAAGGTCGCAATATTTGGTTTGGTGTTCGGGAATTTGCAATGGGAACTGCATTGAACGGTATGGCTTTACACGGCGGAGTTTCTGTTTTTGGTGGTACGTTCTTCGTATTTAGTGACTATGTAAGACCGGCAATTCGACTGTCTGCGTTAATGGGCTTGCCCGTAACGTACGTTTTCACACATGATAGTGTGGCGGTAGGAGAAGACGGTCCTACACATGAACCAGTCGAGCAGTTGGCTTCATTACGCGCTATGCCAGGGTTATCAATCATTCGTCCTGCTGATGGTAATGAAACGTCCGCAGCTTGGTATGCAGCCGTCTCTTCAAAAGACACACCAACGGTTCTAGTACTATCTAGACAAAACCTGAAAGTGTTGCCAAAATCTAAAGAACTGGCTATGGACTCTGTACAAAAAGGTGCATACATCGTATCGCCAGCTTCTAAAGAACAAGCGGACGGTATTTTGATTGCGAGCGGTTCCGAAGTCAGCCTCGCGGCAGAAGCACAGCAAGCGCTGAAAGAACAAAACATTGACGTCAGCGTAGTCTCCATGCCGTCTTGGGATCTGTTTGAGAAACAAGATCAGGCTTATAAAGATTCCGTGCTTCCAAAGCAAGTGAAGAAAAGATTGGCTATCGAAATGGGAGCTTCCCTTGGATGGCATAAGTATACAGGCGACGAAGGCTCCGTTTTGGCAATCGATACATTCGGCGCAAGTGCACCTGGTGATCTAGTTATTGAAAAATATGGCTTTACTGTTGACAATGTTGTGAAGCGAATGAAAGAATTGCTAGATCAATAAGTAAAGCACTCCACACATCTCTTAGTTATCTGACTGAGAGATGTGTTTTTTGTTTTATATCGCCAAATTCAATTCGTAACTTTCCGACAATAATAGTGAGGAAGTTTTCCGCAATGTGACATGATTTTGAAGGGACAAGCTCTATCATAGGTTCTAGGAGGTGTTCGCTATGAGGAAATATGAAATTTTTAAGATTAAGGCAGAATATCAATCCTTCATAATGGGACGTGAACGCTTATTGTTTGATTTGTTAGCCATGGGTCCTTCGACGAACTATCAAGAGATTGAATATTTATGTGACCGGCTAAATGAAATGGAACTGGATCAATTGATCCAACGTAAATTGGGAAAAAGTTTCGATGAATTGGACTCCTATCATAATGAATATCGATTGACACATCTAATTAAAGGCGAAGTTTTCATTAAAATGGGCACTCACTGCATACAGGTTTACTGTCAAGGCTCCAGGATGTTAGATTTAGATTTATTTGTTGCGCTTTCTAGTTCGACGGATCGATTTTTCGCGGTAATGAATGAGCAAGAGGAATGTGGATGGCTGAAGCCGGTTAAATATTCAGAGCGTATGCTCTTAGAAGATGTCGTAATGTAAAAATTTCCGCATAATTTATGAAGAGTCATTGCTATTCACTGCTGCTATGTTGTATAATCCTTCTTGGTAGTATGTAATCGAACTATTTTTAGTGAAGGAGGTATAGCAGCAATGAATTTAGTACTAGCGATTGTCTTAATCGTCGTCGCATTGATAGGCGGGGTAGCACTCGGCTTTTTCATCGCTCGTAAATATATGATGAATTATTTGAAGGAAAATCCACCGATCAATGAACAAATGCTACGTATGATGATGATGCAAATGGGACAAAAACCTTCACAAAAGAAAATTAATCAAATGATGGCTCAAATGAACAAAGTACAAGACAAGCCTGATAAAAAAAAATAAGCAAAAACTCCGTTGCTGGCTCTATGGCCCTCTTATACGGAGTTTTTTTATTTTTATTCAGCAGAAGACCACCTCAAAAGGTTGCGAGCTGAATGTAGTTTTATATTCTGCTCAGTGGATGTTCAAACGACCGCTGAATGAAGAGAAAGATTCAAGTTCGGTCAAGAAAGTCGGAAACGATTCAGGAATGTCTGGACAACACGCAAGTATTCTTCAGGATTGTCATTATAAGATTTCGCATGTGCACCTTTCTCAAATAGTTTCATCATTTTATCGCCCTTTTTTAACGCATACAGTTCTTCCGTCATATGAGGGAGGATAAATTTATCTTCTAAACTGTGTATAAATAACACGGGTTTATCGATATACTTCATGACTTCTCGAGGCGATACTGCAGCCGATGTGTAACCGTCGCGTATTTTTAAGAATAGGTTGGCAATACGCAAACTCATCGCTGTTTTAAGAGGTAATTCCGTTCGAATGATATGCAATAGCTGTTCAGAGAAATCTGAGAAAGGGCAATCGGAGATATAGAAATCTGCCTCATCCTCATAAGTCCCAGCGTATAAAAGAGTCGTTGCCGCACCCATGGATTCACCATGGATGCCGACCAATGCACGCTTGCCTACGCGCTTTCGTACAGCAGCTACTACTTCCTTTAAATCAATTTTTTCATAAAAGCCAAAGCTAGTCGTCTTGCCTCCAGAATCGCCATGCCGTCGATGATCAAAAATCACCGAATTAAAACCGAGACGCTCAAAAAGTCGAGCGTATTTTATGGAATTTACTTTGTTTTCAGTGACGCCGTGGCAAATTACGACAGTTCTCGTTGTGTCCAAAGGGCGTAAGAAGACTGCCCGTAAATTGTAGCCATTCGGCGAAGGGATCCAAATATCATCTTTCCGAACGGTTTCGTACCATTGTCGGTCAAAACGTTTTGCCAGCGTTTCCCGCTGCAAAATGAATTCGGAATCTTTTATTTTGAGATACATCATCCGGTTGGTTACCAAGATGCCAAAAACAGTAAAGATGGCCGTGAAAATGCTTGAGACAATACCTGTAATGTACATGACTCTCCGTTTCAACAAAATTACTCCTTTCTTTCTAACTGTTCCCTTTTATATAATTGATACATAGCCGTTTCAATTGGCCGTGAAAGATAGGGAGCTACTTCATCTACAGCTAAGCAAATTCCAGTCAAATCTATCCCTGTTTCGATGTGTAAAGACTGCAGCAAATATAAAACATCCTCAGTCGCTACATTACCTGTAGCTCCAGGAGAAAATGGACAGCCACCCAGCCCGCCCGCAGACGTATCAAAGCGGTCAACGCCTGCTTGTAGAGAAGCATAAATATTCGCGATACCCATTTTTCGCGTATCGTGAAAATGAGCAGTGATCAGTACTTCAGGGAACTGCGTTTTCAGATTACTGAATAATGAATGACTAGCCAACGGGTTCGCCATCCCATCTGTATCGGCCACACTCAATTCATCGACACCCATTTCAACAAATTGTCTACATAGCGCGACTGTTTGTTCAGGTCGTATGAAGCCCTCATACGGACAGTGAAACGCAGTCGAGATGCAGGCCCTGACATAATGCCCATCTTGCTTTACTTGCTGAATTAAAGGTCGTAGCGCAGTCACACTCTCGCTAGTGGAGCAATTAATATTCTTCTGATTGAATGTATCACTGACACCAACAAAGACAGCCAAACTTTCAGCACCGGCATTGATTGCAGCGTGAATACCTTTTTTATTGGGAGTCAGAACGAGCTGCCGGCCATTCTTCCTTACTCGCTGTACTATTTCTTGCGCATCCTTCATCTGCGGTACCCATTTCGGAGACACAAATGAGGTAAGTTCCATTTCCTTTATCCCAGCATCATGCAGCGCCTGGATAAAGGATAATTTCACTTCTGTCGGGATATTGTTTTTTTCATTTTGTAAACCATCTCGCGGTCCGACCTCGATTAGTGTAACGTTTTTTGGTAAACTAAACATAAACATCCCTCCCTTATCTTATTGTACGTAATAAAGAAGAAATAGGGCAATCCATAAACCTTAATAATTTTACAGCTGCGTAATAGCAAGTGCAAATTACATAAAAAAAGAGAAAGCAGGGTTAACTATGGCTAAAAAAAGAAATAACGTTCAACCGAAACAGCAAAAAGCGGATACAGAAGCAGTAGGCACATCCCTTTCCGACTTAGTGAGTGAAGACATGCTGGCGAAATTAAAAAGTGCCAAGCAAGAACTTACAGCAGCGGAGCAAACGAAAAAAGAGCAAGATAAAGAAAAGAGAATTCAAGAACGCAAAGAGCGTGAAAAGAATAAAAGCTTTGAAGAGCTACTTGAAGAATATGGTGACCAAGGAACTAAGTATTGAAAAGTAATATAAACTTGAGCAGTCTGCTGTATAATTAGTGTACAGGCACTGTTTAAATTATTTAGTGGGTTGATCTATAATCTTCTGTTTGAGGAGGCGTACTGTGAAATTCTTACACATTGTTTATGCTGATAAAAGCGAAATGAGGGGCCGCCGAACTTTAGGGAAAAGTCTTGGAGAAGTTCATCGAGCTCCAATTGAACACCCGATTGTAGACTGGATCAGGAAGAATTTAATCCCTGTCGCAGAGCAAGGGCAGATTCAGTATTTTGATTTTCCGAAAGAAAAAGTCGAACTTCTTAACAATTTATTGAATGAAGCTCATGCTGAGAAATCAAAAGATACACCGCGGCCTTGGAAGTATCTACCTATTCCTGATGATGAACATTATCCTTTTATGATCGCGCAATATGAAAAAGAGTACGGAACTATTTACTATGAGTCTTTATATAAATATGTCACTGCACTTGGAGTGATTTTGAATATTTTTGACTTTGAAAAAAACCGCTTACTCGTATTTATTCAATGAACAAATTCTTCTATAAAGGAGAAGTTAAAAGTATAACGAGAATAGCAGTGGGGGATATAGAATGAAAGAGATTGATGTTAAGCTGTATGAATACTTATTGTCTGAATTTCCAAATATAACTGAGTCGTGGCTTGCGATGAGAAAAGTGGAGGAAGGCTCCGTTTATTCTTTAAGCGCCAGTCAGTCAATGGAAGAGACGCTTCGGGAACAAAACAGATTAACCAATTTGACGGTTACCAGCAGTCTGTTGGATGACAAAGAAATATTTATGAAAAATAAAAAACAGTGGGCAGCAGTAGTTGCACCGAGCAGGGTCAATAGTAAAACGCCAATTGAAGATGTATTAGATGCATTAAGCAAAGTACGCCTAACTTATTGGGGTGTAATTAAAGAATTTTACGTCGCTAATGAGGAAAGCATAACAATTGAAGATTATGTACGTTGGAGCGAGACAATTAACAGTGCGTTTGATCAGATTTATGTTGATTTTGCTGAGACATATAATAAATTTGTTAACAGTAGATTTGATATGCAGCAAAGTTTGATTAATGAATTGAGTTCTCCTGTGATCAAATTGACGAATCAGATTGGAGTCGTTCCATTGATTGGAGATATGGATGAACTGCGTGCTCAAATCATGTTAGAAAGCATACCAGAAAAATGTATGGAAACCAATATCCTTCATTTATTTATTGATTTATCAGGAGTATCAGTTATCGATACATTGGTTGCGCAACAGATTTATCAAATTACACAAGTGTTGGCTTTGCTTGGTACGAAGTCTACTATTACTGGAATTCGTCCAGAAATTGCGCAAGCATCGACAGAACTAGGTCTTGATTTTAGTAATGTCGAGACCTTCAGTTCTCTGCAACAAGCATTTTCAAAGGAATTCAGTGTAGTCCTCAATTAGAAAACCAGGTCACTCTTATATTAGAGTGCCTGGTTTTTTAGTATTATTGATTTTTCGCTTGAAAGTTTAACATGAATTGCTGTAATGCTTGGCAAGCTGCGAACGGCACTGCATTGTATGCAGAAGCACGACATCCGCCTACGGAGCGGTGTCCATTCAGCCCGACGAAACCTGCCTCTTTTGCTTCCTGTAAAAATTGCTTTTCAAGCTGTTCATCAGCCAAACGGAATGTAATATTCATAAGTGAACGGCTGTCTTTTTCAGCATGTCCTGTATAAAATCCATTACTTTCATCGATGACGTCGTAGATTAGCGTAGCTTTCGCTTCATTATTTTTAGCGATTTGCTCAAGGCCGCCTTGCTGCTCCATCCAGCCTAAAACTTCACCTAACATATATATACCGAATGAAGGCGGAGTATTGTATAGTGAATTGTTTGAAGAATGCGTGCTGTATTTTAGGATAGCAGGAATTTCTACATTCGCATTTTCCAATAAATCTTTACGGATAATTGCAACTGTTACGCCGGAAGGACCTAGATTCTTTTGCGCCCCTGCATAGATCATGCCGAATTTGCTGACGTCTATAGGTCTTGAGAGAATATCACTCGACATATCCGCAATCAATGGAACATCTCCAGTGTCAGGAAACTCTTGGAATTGTGTACCGAAGATCGTGTTGTTGGATGTGATATGAACATATGCATCCTTGTCATCAAACTGGATGTCCGCAAGGGATGGTACTCTATTGTAGTTTGTTTCTTTAGTGGAAGCAGCTTCAAACACATCGCCGATTGTTTTACCTTCTTTTAATGCTTTGTCAGACCAAGCTCCTGACATAATGTAGCCGGCTTTTTTTCCGGAAGTAAGAAAGTTCATTGGAATCATAGCAAATTGAAGACTTGCTCCGCCTTGCAGCAAAAGAACTTCATAATTCTCAGGTATAGCGAAAAGTGATCTCAAGCGTTGGATTGCTTGATTATGTACTTCTTCATAAGCCGCGCTACGGTGACTCATTTCCATAATGGACATTCCGGAATTTTTAAAATCCACTAGCTCTTTTTGTGCTTTCTCCAACACTTCACGTGGAAGAGCTGATGGACCCGCGTTGAAATTATATACAGACTTCTGACTAATCAACAAAATCACTCCTTCATAAATGTAAGACATTATTATAAAGTATATATGAAAAAATGAACATGTGAAATAGATAACAGTCAATTATCAATAATTTCATCATAATCTGGTGCAGCCGCCTTGTTTGTCTCCTTACCAATTTGGGTATGTTGAAATAAAGTGCAAGTACATGCTCATTAAGCCTTCCACTAAACTGGAAGAACGAGTGGAGGAGATGTCATGAAGACAGATGGACGCAGGAAAAGTTCCAATGTGGAGGATCGAAGAGGTAGAAGCGGTGGCGGCGCGATTGCATTAGGCGGTGGTGGCCTAGGTATCGTGGGAATCATCTTATTTTTATTGCTGGGTGGAAACCCGACTGATTTACTGGATAATGCATCCGAGTCTGAACCCGAGCAACCGTATGTTGAGACGGAACAAGATAAAGAATTGGCGGATTTTGTATCGGTCGTATTAGCCGATACGGAAGATATTTGGACAGAGCTATTCCAGCAACAAGACCTTCAATATGAAAATCCTACGCTTGTCCTCTATACCGGTCAAGTACAGACTGCATGCGGCTTTGGAAGTGCTGCGGCAGGTCCGTTCTATTGTCCAGGAGATCGTAAATTATATATTGATTTAGAGTTTTACGATGAATTGCAGAGTTCTTTCAAAGCTCCGGGAGATTTTGCGATGGCCTATGTTATAGCTCACGAGGTCGGTCATCATGTACAAACTTTACTTGGAATATCGGATCAAGTTATGCCTTTACGTCAAAAAATGAGTGAAACAGAATTCAATAAATACTTAGTAAGATTTGAATTACAAGCCGATTATTTTGCTGGCGTATGGGCGCATCATGCACAAGGTCTTGGCTACTTGGAGCAAGGAGATTTACAGGAAGCGATTACGGCAGCTGGTGCGGTTGGAGACGACACGATCCAAAAACGTGCGAGAGGCTATGTAGTACCGGAAAGCTTTACGCACGGAACTGCAAAGCAGCGGATCTATTGGTTTGAACACGGATTTGAACTTGGCACCATCAAAGGCGGAGACACGTTTAGTGAAACGGAAAGATAAAGTAGCGCATCTCATTCAGAATTCATAAATGAGATGCGCTTTTCATTATTTCGTAGCCGCTATTTGTGGAACTGCGGATGGATCGATTCCAGCTTGTTCATTACGCAGTCGCTTCATGTCAACACGAATCAAAAGAGAGATTACAAATGCCACAACGAATAATCCGGCGAAAAATAATAAACTGCTTTCGTAACTGCCAGTAGTATCCTTCATCCAAGCCGCAAACATCGGGCCTGCTACTCCGGCAGCGGACCATGCTGTTAAAATATATCCATGGATCGCTCCGAGTTGCTTCGTTCCAAAAATATCACCGATAAATGCCGGGATGGATGCGAAACCACCACCGTAACATGTATAGATGATTGCTAAAATCACTTGGAAAATGATCGCGTTTGTTGTGAATGGCAACACTGAGAATAATATAAGCTGAACGACAAAGAATGTAGTATAGGTATTCGGACGGCCAATATAGTCTGAGATTGTTGCCCAGCCCAGTCTTCCGGCCCCGTTAAATACTCCAAGTACTCCAACTAAAGCGGCTGCCTGAACGGTAGTCATTCCGATGCTATCAATCGCCAGCGGTTTAGCAGCAGACAGAATCGCAATTCCACAGGTGACATTAATAAATAACATGAACCATAAATAATAAAATCGCTTCGTTTTAATAGCTTCGTTCGCTGTTAGCTGTGCAAGATCTTTTTTGATTTCAGTTTTTCCAGAACGAACTTTTTCGATAAATCCAGGTGGTGCCCATCCTTCTTCAGGTTTTTCAAGATAAAGAGAAGAAAGCAACATGATGATAAAATAAGAGATTCCAAGAATATAAAAAGTGTTTTGCAGCCCCACATTGACAATTAAATATTCCATAATCGGACTGCTGACCGCAGCCGCGAAACCGAAGCCCATAATTGCCAGTCCAGTTGCTAAGCCTCTTCGGTCAGGGAACCATTTAACAAGTGTAGAAACAGGGGCTATATACCCGACGCCCAACCCAATTCCACCGAGCATGCCGTAAGAAATATAAAGCAGCGGCAAAGAAGACAAACTAACTGCGAGACCGGCTCCGGTAACTCCGACACCAAAGAAAGTTGCTGCCAGCAACCCGGCTTTTCTAGGACCATACTTTTCTACGAAGTGTCCGAGAAAAGCAGCTGACAATCCTAGGAATAAAATAGCGATACTGAACGTCAGTTGTACTTGGCTTGTTGTCCAGCCGAATTCATCGATCAATGGATTGGTGAAGTTACTCCAAGCATAAACCGATCCAATGGAAATATGAATCCCAACTGCAGACAATGCGATCAGCCATCTGTTCTTTGTCTTTTTCATTCATAAACCTCCCTTTTTTACTGATAAATTCAGCGAGCGGTTTCTGTGATGTCTAATAAGCCACGTAACATGTGCAAGAGCCCAGTGTCTCGTTCTTTGTCGAAAAAGCTAATTTTACAGCTTTTCTGCCATGTTTATTACAGAGGTCTTTACAAATTTTTCATAGATAAAGAACGTGATTTGGGATTAAGCTGTATATTATTATCAATTCACATTATTGTCAATATTAATTTTTTTCCGCTCTTGAAAAAAGGTTTTTAATTATTTAAGACAATTCTTTCCGGATGTGTGTATAGGTTGAATGAATTTCCTCGGATAAAACCTACGGTAGTAATACCGAGTTCTTCGGCTAATGTCAGTGCCAACTCAGTTGGAGCCGACTTCGATAAAACGATTTCACAACCGATTTTTGCCACTTTCAATAAAATTTCGGATGAGATCCGCCCACTGAAAACAATAATTTTATTTCTTACGGAAATTTTATTTCTTAAACAGTGTCCGTAAATTTTATCTAAAGCATTATGCCTGCCGATATCCATTCTAGATAGCAATAAACGGTCTGGCGCGCAAAGGGCGGCATTATGGACGCCGCCTGTATGCCTAAACATGTCCGCTTGCTCTTCCATTTCGTTCATCAGCGAAAAGATTTGTTCGGTTGTTAACTGCACGGAGACACTGCTCATTTTTTTTGCGGTCAAAACGTCACTAGCAAAGACAAAGCCTTGTCTGCTCATACCACAACACGAAGTGATATAGCGCTTGTTCTGTAATTGCTCGAAAAAGGGATAGATAGTGTCTGTTTGCACATGAATAAAACCATTTTCTGTGTCCAAGTGAATATCTTTTATTTGCTCCCATTTCGGGACAATGCCTTCAGACGCTAAAAACCCCACCACCATATCCTCGATATACTCTGGTGTGCAGACAATCGTTGCGAATTCTTTTTCATTCAGTTTAATGGTAATTGCATATTCTACTGCCACCAGATCTTTTTTTTGAGTAAAATGCCCATTTTGAAAACGAATGATCGGCCGCTGATGTTGCTGTTCCATACTATTTTCCCCCTTTCAATCAATCGAACGATCAAATAAAAAAACCGATACAGCAATATCATCATCAATTTTAAAATCACTGAACAAGTGTAAAAATTTAGCTTCCATCAATTCTTCAAGCCCTTCGGGGGGGGCCTTTGCGTATACAGCTTGAATCATTCCTGTACGCGCCCTGTGAACCATTTCTTTTCCTTCAGGCGTGCTGGCGATAAATTTTTCTGTGGGAGTAAGATTTCCATAAAGCGTCGACACAGCCATATTGTCAACAAATATTGTATGAATTCTTTCGGGCCCTTTGCCGAATAGGTCTTTTCGTAACTTCCTGATAATATCATTGAACATGTGGATTTTTTTCATATCATTTCCTCGATTCATTTAGCAGAATAGTCTAACATTTTTATTACAGGCATTGTATTACATGCTATTTTACTTTATACTAAAGTAAGAATTGATGAGATTCTAGTACGTGATTGCTAGGTTCTTATCGCCTACATGTAATAGTAAGTATGGATTGGTTCTTTAGCAAGTCCTGTTAAGAAACTATTCCACCATGAAAATTGCCGCTTACGCCGGTTTTTTTCATGGTGGATTTTTATCTTTGTTTAAGAAAGGGGACGTGAATATGTCTATTTCAATTAACGGCAAGCCCTTTGACTTCGCAGAGGGGTCAACATTAATCCAAATTATAAATGCGAATAAAATAGAACATCCGCAAATATGTCATTTGCCAGAAGTGGATCCAATTGAAACTTGTGATACATGTATCGTGGAAGTAAACGGTGAATTAATGCGAGCCTGTTCTACAAAAGCAAGAGACGGTATGAATATAGAGCTGGCTTCACCGCGTGCAAAAGAAGCACAGACAGAAGCGATGGATCGGATACTCGAAAACCATTTACTGTATTGCACCGTATGTGACAACAATAATGGCAACTGCAAGGTGCACAATACAGTTGCACTGATGGAGGTCGAGCATCAAAAGTATCCTTACGAGCCAAAATGTTCAAAGGACGCAGTGGATTTCACCCATCCATTTTACCGGTATGATCCGAATCAATGTATCGCCTGCGGTCAATGTGTGGAAGTCTGCCAGAACTTGCAAGTGAACGAGACGTTATCAATTGACTGGGAACGGGATCGCCCAATTGTTCTTTGGGACGGCGGAGCAAAAATCAATGAGTCTTCATGCGTTGGCTGTGGACATTGTATAACAGTTTGTCCATGTAATGCTTTGATGGAAAAGACGATGCTCGGAGAAGCCGGCTTTATGACGAAAATGGATGACGAATTGATGGAACCAATGATTGACTTGATCAAAGATGTGGAGCCTGGCTATAGCAGCATTATGGCAGTATCCGATGTAGAGGCCGCAATGAGAGAGTCTAAAATCAAAAAAACGAAAACCGTGTGTACATTTTGCGGTGTCGGCTGTTCATATGAAGTATGGACGAAGGATCGTAAAATATTAAAGATCCAACCGGTTTCTGATGCGCCGGTGAATCAAATTTCCACATGTATCAAAGGGAAATTTGGTTGGGACTTCGTTAATAGCGAGGAACGGATTACATCGCCGCTCATTCGAAAAGGTGATGAGTTTGTCGAAGCTTCTTGGGAAGAAGCATTAGACTTGGTCGCCTCAAATTTAGGGAAAATCCGTAAGAAGCATGGCCGAGATGGTATTGGTGTGATTTCTTCTTCGAAAATTACCAATGAAGAAAACTATGTTATACAGAAATTTGCACGGCAAGTATTCAAGACGAATAACGTAGACAATTGCTCTCGTTATTGTCAGTCACCTGCGACAGACGGATTGTTCCGTACGGTCGGAATGGGTGGGGATGCAGGAACGATTAAAGATATTGCGGAAGCCGGACTTGTCATTATTGTCGGGGCAAATCCCGCAGAAGGTCATCCCGTTCTTGCTACGCGTGTCAAACGAGCACATAAATTGCATGGTCAAAAACTGATTGTCGCGGATCTTAGAAAGCATGAAATGGCGGAGCGCGCGGACATCTTCATGACGCCGCAGCAAGGAACAGACCAAGTGTGGTTGATGGCTGTTACGAAATATTTAATCGATCAAGGTTGGCACGATCAGAAATTTATTGATGAAAACGTCTTGCATTTTGAAGATTTTAAAGAAGTGCTCGACCGATATACTTTGGATTATGCTGTAGACGTAACCGGTATTTCGAAAGAAGTATTGATAAAAACAGCCGAAATGATCCGTGATGCAGATGGAACATGTATATTGTGGGGAATGGGTGTTACACAAAATACAGGTGGCTCTGATACATCAGCAGCGATCTCGAATTTGCTGCTCGCATCAGGAAATTATCGACGTCCGGGAGCAGGGGCTTATCCTTTGCGCGGTCATAATAACGTGCAAGGTGCATGCGACATGGGAAGTTTGCCAGGTTGGCTGCCGGGTTATCAGCATATTACAGATGACGCAGCGAGAGAAAAATTTGAACGTGCTTATGGCGTGGAAATAGAAGGCAAGCCAGGCCTCGATAATATTCAGATGCTTCATTCGATTGATGAAGGCGTTATGAAAGGTATGTATATTGTCGGAGAAGATATGGCACTTGTTGACTCCAATGCGAACTATGTGCACGATGTATTATCAAAGCTGGATTTCCTGGTAGTACAAGATATTTTCTTCTCACGAACAGCGCAATATGCCGATGTGATTTTACCGGCTGTTCCTTCACTTGAAAAGGACGGAACATTTACGAATACGGAACGACGTGTTCAGCGTCTATATAAAGCACTGCCGAATAAAGGTGACTCGCGTCAGGATTGGTGGATCATTCAAGAGGTAGCAAATCGTCTAGGCGCAAACTGGAATTATACGCATCCTAGCGATATTTTTGAAGAAATGACGAGCTTGAGCCCGATTTTCGCTCAAGCGTCTTATGAAGAGCTAGAAGGATGGGGAAGTTTCCTTTGGGGCAGCCTGGATGGGGAGAGTACACCTTTGTTATATACAGATGGATTTAATTTTCCGGATAAAAAAGCCCGTTTTGCTTTATCCGATTGGGTAGTGCCGGTTAAGTTCCCGGATGAATATGATCTTCATATTAATAACGGACGGATGTTGGAGCATTTCCATGAAGGGAATCTGACGAATAAATCAGAAGGAATTCAAGAGAAAGTTCCGAATATTTACGTTGAAGTATCACCAGAATTAGCGAAAGACCGCGGCGTGGTATCCGGTACATTTGTACGTCTCATTTCACCGTATGGTGCGTTGAAGCTACCGGCACTTGTCACAGATCGAGTACAGAAAAATGAGCTGTTCCTGCCGATGAACTCTGTAGAGAAAAAGTCTGCCATCAATTTTCTAACTGGTCCGGCAACCGATCAACGGACGAATACACCAGCTTACAAGCAGACAATGGTACGTATGGAAGTTTTACCTCAAGAAGGTGAGAATCCATTGCCGAAGAGCAATCACCGTGATAAGAAAAGGCATCCGCAAAACGGAGTGGAAGTAGAGCGTAAGTGGAAAAGGCCGGGGTATGTGCAATTAACAGATCAATGAATCGGGAGGTGAATGGGAATGGCAACACCGATTACTTCTATTAAACAAACCGAACGGACGGAAATTGAAGTTCAAGAAGAAAAATTAGCTGAACTGCAAAAGTTACTAGCAGAGCAAGAAGATTCTATCCAGAAAATAATGGAAATCACCGGTGAATTGCATGATATCGGTGCCTTAGATGCTTTGCAAGCCATGCTTCAAGCAAAAGAAAAAATTGCAGGGATAGCGGTCGGTCAAGTGTCTAGAGAGCCGGTCACCAATATGTTGAATAACTTAATGGCCGCAGCCGGCACTCTAACTGCAATTGATCCGGCCACGATCCAAAAACTATCTCAAAGCGTGCAACGTGGTTTGCATGAAGCAGAGTTGGGTAATGGAGAAAACCAAAAAACCGGAGCCTTGCAATTAATGAAGTCCTTAAACGATCCCGACATCAACCGTGCCCTGACATTTGGCATGAACTTCCTTAAAGGAATGGGAAAAGGATTGAATGAACCAGCCGAATAACAAACCTTTGCGAAAAAGCGCCGAATCCTTCATACTGTAAAGAAGAGTCACGCTTCATTAGAATAGGTTTTCGAAAACTATACGAAGCAAAAACCTTCTCCAACTTTCTTTTATTAGATGGTTGGAGAAATTTATTGATTACAGGAAGTTGGATTGAAACCATTTACAAAGCTATACAACAACCTAGTTGATTTATCGTTGAGAGCAGCGACTTCAACGGGATTAGCGTGACAGGTGAGCCCTCCAGAAGCGACGAGGAGGCTAACCGCATGCCCCCGTGGAAAGCGTTCACTTGCAACGGAAATCAACGGTTTTCAGCAGCAATTCAACGTATCAAATCAACTTATCAAGTAGGAGATGGAGAATACATGTCAACAAGAAGTAGAATGTCAACACACCTAGCAGAACAATCATCTGCACTACAAAATATCGGAAGATTGCTCGTCCAATGCTCCGACAGACCCGGAATCGTTTCAGCGGTCTCTACATTTTTGCTGAATCATCAAGCAAACATCGTGGAATCCAGCCAATACTCGACCGACCCTGAAGGCGGAACGTTCTATCTTCGCATCGAATTCCATGCAGATAATCTCTTGGAGAAAAAGCAGGAATTAGAAAAAGACTTTCAAAAGATCGCCGATGCGTATGAGATGGAATATCGTTTTTCATACGCCGTAGAACTTAAACGCACAGCTATTTTCGTCTCGAAAGAACCTTACTGCTTGATGGAATTGCTCTGGGAGTGGCAAAATGGCGACTTAAACACGGACATTGTCGTCGTGATCAGTAATCATGAGGATGCACGAGAAATGGTCGAAGCGCTCGGAATTCCTTTTCACTACATTCCGGCGAATAAAGACATTCGTCAAGAAGTAGAGCAGCAGCAGATTCAGTTAATGGAAGAATACGACGTCGACGTCCTCGTGCTAGCGCGTTATATGCAAATATTAACACCGAACTTCGTCAGTCACTTCCCGAATCAAATCATTAATATCCACCATTCATTCTTACCTGCCTTCATCGGTGCCCGTCCTTACGAAAGAGCTTTCGGGCGAGGAGTAAAATTGATTGGCGCAACGTCACATTATGTCACAAACGATTTGGATGAAGGTCCGATTATTGAACAGGACATCGAACGCGTAGATCATCGTGATGACACAGTCCAATTAAAGAAAATTGGTCGCCAAATCGAAAGACGTGTTCTTGCGCGTGCTGTGAAATGGCATCTTGAAGATCGTATTATCGTTGAAAACAATAAAACGATTGTCTTCCATTAATAGATGAAACAACCTCTCCGGAATTTTTCGGAGAGGGTGTTTCTATTATATAGAAGGTACTTGTTAATGAATTGCCGATTTGAATGTGGCTCCATGCGTTTCTTGAGTATTCATGATGGTCAAAAATGCAGAGGGATCGATATCTTGTGCGATTTGCTTGAGCTTTGAAATCTCCAGTCTGGTCACCACAACATAGATGACATCTTTTTCATTGTCTGTATAGCCGCCGCGACCATGCAGCTTCGTAATACTTCTGCCCAGTCTCAATCGAATCGCTTCACCGAGTTCCTCATATTCATCAGAAATAATGATGACTGCTTTTGTCTCATCCAACCCTTGAATAACAATATCGATTGCTTTGGACGCGATATAGTAAGTAATGATCGAATACATAGCTTTCTCAGGACCAAGCACAAAACCAGCCCATGTAAAGATAAAGAGATTGAAGAACATAACAAATTCCCCGACGCTGTACGGAATCTTTTTCGTCAATAAAATCCCCAGAATCTCTGTACCATCCAAGGCTCCTCCATTCCGAATAATCATTCCAACACCTGCACCCAATAGTAATCCACCGAAAACAGTAGCAAGCAACGGATCCGTGACGAACGGACCGATAGTCTTTAGCGGGAACTCCACAATTGCAAGTAACGCGATGGCAAACGATGAAGAAATGAAGAAGTTCCTCCCGATATGCTTGTAGCCGAAAAATAAAAACGGAAGGTTACAGATCAATATAAGAACTCCAAATGGTACGCCTGTCAAAAAGTTCAATATGAGTGCTATACCAATAATCCCTCCATCAATGACGGAATTTGGTATGAGAAATAAATCCAATGCGACAGCGGTCAGCACAACGCCAATTGATATAAACAAATATCTCCTGATCAAATGGCCGGCTGCTTCTTTTTTATGCTGCTTGTTCATAAAATTCCCCTTTTCCGTAACTTATACTTTCTATTTTAAAGGAATCTAAAAAAAAGAACAAAGTATGAAATCAAGTAAATTTATTTTTCCTCGTTCCAACGATAAGAATCATTTTTCTTCTACGGGCATACGATAATACATCATAGCCTAATTGGAGGAGAGACGTTGGATATTATTAATCAATTGCATAATTATCGCAGAGAAGAAAATGAGTTGAAGTGGGAAGGGACGTTCAAGGAATACTTGGAATTATTGAAGGAACGTAAAGAAGTTGCGCAGACTGCTCATTCACGAATTTATGAGATGATCGAAAGTGCAGGAGTTGAAAAACAAAATGGACGGAAAGTCTATCAGTTTTTCAATGAAGAATTATTTGGTTTAGAAGAGTCAATTGAACGGTTGGTAGAAGAGTATTTTCATCCGGCAGCTAAACGTTTGGACGTTAAGAAGCGTGTACTATTATTGATGGGACCAGTCAGCGGGGGGAAATCGACGATCGTTACAATGCTTAAACGCGGGCTTGAGCAATATTCACGCACGAACGAAGGAGCTGTGTATGCGATCAAGGGCTGTCCGATGCACGAAGACCCACTGCATCTCATTCCAATGCCATTACGTGATTCATTTTTTGAAGAATACGGTATACGGATTGAAGGAAGCCTATCCCCGTTGAATAGCTTGCGTCTTGAAGAGGAATATGATGGCAAGGTTGAAGATGTTATAATAGAAAGAATTTTATTATCCGAAGATAAAAGAGTAGGAATTGGTACGTTTACACCATCCGATCCTAAATCACAAGATATTGCGGACTTAACAGGAAGCATTGATTTCTCCACAATCGCAGAATTTGGTTCTGAATCGGACCCTCGAGCTTACCGGTTTGATGGTGAATTGAATAAAGCAAATCGAGGAATGATGGAATTCCAAGAGATGTTGAAGCTTGATGAAAAGTTCCTCTGGCATTTATTATCTTTGACGCAGGAAGGAAACTTCAAAGCAGGACGTTTTGCGTTGATCAGTGCAGATGAATTAATTGTTGCGCATACGAATGAAACGGAGTATCGATCATTCATTAGCAATAAAAAGAATGAAGCATTACATTCTCGACTCATCGTCATTCCAATTCCATACAATCTAAAAGTGAGTGCGGAAGAAAAAATTTATCAGAAAATGATTCGTGAAAGCGATATGGCGCATGTCCACATTGCGCCTCATGCGTTGCGTGTTGCCGCGATTTTCTCTGTGTTGACTCGTTTGAAAGCTTCTAAAAAGCAAGGGATTGATCGCTTGAAGAAGTTGCGTCTTTACGATGGGCAGAGTGTAGAAGGCTTTAACGATGCGGACACAGAAGAATTGAAAAATGAATTTATGGATGAAGGAATGGATGGGGTCGACCCACGTTATGTGATCAACCGAATTTCCTCCGCCATTATTCGTAAAGAAGTACCTAGTATCAATGCGCTTGACGTACTGCGGTCATTGAAAGACGGATTCGATCAGCACGCGTCAATTTCTGCCGAAGATCGTGATACGTATATGAATTATATTTCTATGGCGCGTAAGGAATATGATGAAATTGCCAAAAAAGAAGTGCAAAAGGCATTTGTGTATTCTTACGAAGAGTCGGCTAAAACGCTGATGGATAACTATTTAGACAATGTTGAAGCCTATTGCAATAAAAATAAATTACGTGATCCATTAACTGGAGAAGAAGTAAATCCGGATGAAAAATTGATGCGCTCGCTTGAAGAGCAAATCGGTATTTCTGAGAATGCCAAAAAAGCATTCCGTGAAGAGATTTTGATTCGCATTTCCGCTTATGCAAGGAAGAATCAGCGCTTTGATTACCGTTCGCACGACCGCTTACGGGAGGCTATACAGAAGAAGCTGTTTGCTGATTTAAAAGACGTCGTCAAGATCACAACGACTTCTGCTACGCCAGACGAGACGCAGCTCAAGAAGATGAACGAGGTAGTGGCTCGACTGATTGATGAGCATGGGTATAATTCAGTTTCCGCTAATGAACTTTTGCGTTATGTAGGCAGTTTGCTGAATCGTTGACGAAAGAAACAAGGTCCCAGAAATAGGGACCTTGTTTTTTAGTCAATATTCAAACTTCTGCCGCATATGATAGGGAAACAAATTGTTCGAGAGATAGGCGGGGATTCGAATGGAAGAAAACCAGAAAAGTCGTTTTGTTGTCACTGAGGAAAATTGGTCTCTCCATCGCAAAGGGCATCAGGATCAGCAACGCCATCTAGATAAAATTAAAGAAGTGTTGCAAAGTAATTTGCCTGATTTAATTAGTGAAGAAAATATTATTCTTTCGAATGGAAAAGACGTAGTGAAAATACCGATTCGTTCATTGGATGAGTTCAAAATTCGTTACAACCATGAGAAGTCCAAGCACGTTGGACAAGGAAAGGGAGACAGTAAAGTTGGAGATGTCGTGGCGCAAGGAGAGCAAAAGCAAGCACAACAAGGCAACGGCAAAGAAGCGGGAGACCAACCAGGGCAAGATATCTATGAAACTGAAGTGTCGATGGAAGAGTTGGAAGAGCTTTTCTTCAAGGAGCTGGAGTTACCGGATTTGGAACAAAAAGAACAATCCGTGACGACAATTGAAGATATTGACTTTACGGATATTCGAAAAAAAGGATTGATTGGCAATATAGATAAAAAACGTACTTTACTATCTGCCATTACACGAAATGCGATGAAAGGGAAAGCGGAAATTGCTCCGATCATGGAAGATGATTTGCGGTTTAAAACGTGGAATCCTGTTGAGAAGCCCCAATCAAAGGCAGTCGTACTTGCGATGATGGATACGAGTGGTTCGATGGGGAAATTTGAGAAGTATATGGCGAGAAGCTTTTTCTTCTGGATGACAAAATTTCTACGCACAAAATACGAAACAGTCGAAATCGAATTCATTGCACACCATACTGAAGCAAAAGTTGTGACGGAAGAGAATTTCTTCAATAAAGGAGAGAGTGGGGGGACGAAATGCTCTTCAGCTTATGAAAAAGCTTTGCAAGTGATCAAAGAATCGTATCCGCCAGCCAGCTATAATATTTATCCGGTACACTTTTCAGACGGAGAAAACATGACAAGCGATAATAGGAAATGCCTGGAGTATGTAGACGAATTACTGTCGATATCCAATATGTTCGGCTACGCAGAAGTGAATGAACACCGTAGAATGTCCACGTTAATGTCCGCGTATAAATCGATAGAGCATCCGAAATTTAATTATTACATTTTACAGAAAAACCGAGATGTTTACTTTGCACTTAAGAAGTTCTTTGAAAAGCGAACGGAGGGATTACGCTGAATGATCAGCTAGCATTAGAGCGAGCAATTGAAGAAATAACCGAGATTGCCAGTGGATTTGGTTTAGATTTTTATCAGATGCGCTATGAAGTGTGTCCTGCAGATATCCTTTACACATTCGGGGCATACGGCATGCCGACCCGCTATACGCATTGGAGTTTCGGAAAGCAATTTCATAAAATGAAACTCCAATATGACATCGGATTAAGCAAGATTTATGAGCTAGTGATTAATTCGAATCCGTGTTATGCATTTTTATTAAATACGAATAGTTTGATTCAAAATAAGTTGATCATTGCCCATGTGCTGGCTCATTGTGATTTCTTTAAAAATAATATTTATTTTTCCAAGACGCGTAAAGACATGGTGGAAAGTATGGCAGCGACAGCAGAGCGCATCGCGGAATATGAAATACGCTATGGTAAGCAAAAAGTTGAAACGTTTTTGGATGCCGTATTGGCTATCCAGGAGCATATTGATCCAAGTATCGTACGCGACATTAAACCATCCTCTTCCTCATTTGATGAGCCTATTGCAAGACGAACAGCTTACGATGACTTATGGAATTTAGATCAGCATCCTGTCCTTGGACAGCAAGCGATCGAGATGAATAAAAAGTTTCCCGAACAGCCGGAGAAGGATGTACTGCTTTTCATATTGGAAAACAGCAGAATTTTAACAGATTGGCAAGCTGATATTTTAACGATGTTGCGTGAGGAAATGCTATATTTCTGGCCGCAGCTGGAAACAAAAATCATGAATGAAGGATGGGCTTCTTATTGGCATCAACAAATACTTCGGGAAATGGATTTGACGCCCTCTGAGACGATTGAATTTGCAAAGTTGAATGCTAATGTTCTCCAACCTTCCAAGACTTCCATCAATCCATATTATCTTGGAGTGAAAATTTTTGAGGATATTGAAAAGCGATATGATTTACTTGCGCAAGGAGCAGATGGAAAAGGTGAACGTCCTATGACAGGGCGAGAAAAGATTTTTGAAGCGAGGGAAATAGAGAATGACACATCGTTCATCCGCAATTATTTGACCGATGACTTTATTAAGCAAGAGAATATGTATGTCTTTCAGAAACAGGAGAATATGTACAAAGTTTCGGATCTGCAGGCAGAGAATGTCCGAAATCAGTTGATCGGGATGCGGGTGAATGGAGGGTTTCCGTATATCGTAGTGGAAGATGGCGATTATATGAAAAATGGTGAGTTGTATCTTGTGCATCGTTACGAGGAGACGGAGCTTGATCTGCCCTATTTAGAGCACGTCCTCCCGCATATCCACCGGCTGTGGGGCCGCATTGTTCATATGGAGACGGTACTTGAGAACAAGTCACTCATATTTTCATATGATGGGCATAAAGTGTTCCGGCGATCTAAATAACGCGGAAGAGAATAGACGGACGTCTATTCTTTTTTCTATGATTAATTTAAATTTAGTAAAGTAGGGGCTTTTCATTTCGGATATCTAATGGTATTTTAGTAATACGTTAATTCTTTAGCGTATTAAAGAGAGAAAGAAAGAGGGGAAATAACATGAAGAAGTCGTTCATATTCCTGTTCGCCGTCTTACTACTAGTTATGGCAGGCTGTTCGGACAAGTCCGCTGAAGGGGATAGTCCTGCAACAAGTGCAGACACAGGGAAAGACAAAGAAGTTAAAGAGATCATCATTGGCGTGGATGATAAATTTGCACCAATGGGGTTCCGAGATGATAAAAATGAGCTAGTAGGATTTGATATCGATATGGCAAAAGCAGCGGCTGAGCATATGGGAGCTGAGGCGAAATTCCAGCCAATCGACTGGAAAACGAAAGAAACCGAATTAAGCAGTGGACGAATTGATTTAATTTGGAATGGTTATACGATTACTGATGAGCGAAAAGAAAAAGTATTATTTACAAAGCCGTACTTGGATAATAACCAAGTGGTTGTAACATTAGCGGATTCAGATATTGGAAAAGTAGAAGAGCTAGATGGGAAAGTAGTTGGCTTGCAAGCTTTGTCTTCAGCAGGACCGGCACTGGAGAGTCACCCGATCCATGAAAAATTAAAAACCGTAACCGAGTTTGCAGATAATGTATTGGCACTGACAGACCTTAAAACAGGCCGTCTCGACGCGGTCGTACTTGACGAAGTTGTCATCGACTACTATATGACAAAAGAAGAAGGAGTCTTCAAGAAACTAGATGGTTCTTTAGCGGTTGAAGAGTACGGAATCGGTGTCAAGAAAGGCAATGAAGAGTTACTCGAAAACTTGCAAAAAGCTTTAGATACGATGAACGAAGATGGCACTTCCGCTGACATCTCCACTGAATGGTTTGGAGAAGATAAAGTGCTTCGTTGATTCGAAATTATATATGTTGTATTAAAGTTTTTATATGAGTTTGCTCAGAAATCAACGGGTTCTACGTTGTACTTTGAGTGTAAGTTATTTATTTTAGCGTATATAGCAAAAAAATAGTGTATCAACTGTGTTGCAGAAATTTGAGAGTACTGACTTTCTGCAGCATTTTATAATGGAAGTCCAAGAGTTTTTAACTGTGTTTTTGGAGGAATTAAACGATGAATTTTGACTATTTTATGTCTATGCTGATCCCAATGCTCGAAGGAGCTAAAGCGACCGTCCTATTATTCGTGCTCGCTATCGTTCTTTCGATTCCACTTGGTTTTTTGCTGACACTTGCCGTAAGAAGTAGTATGAAACCAATTTCTTTTTTAGCGCAAACTTATATTTATATCATGCGTGGGACCCCATTGTTATTGCAGCTATTGTTTTTTGTCTTTGGTTTGCCACTTCTTCCGGTAATTGGGGAGTTTCTCGTGTTAGACCGGTTCGTCGCTGCCACATTGGCGTTTATTTTGAACTATGCGGCCTACTTTGCTGAAATCTTTCGCGGTGGCCTCCTATCCATTGATAAAGGACAGTACGAAGCTTCGCAAGTCCTCGGATTATCAAAATGGCAAACGACTACGCGTGTCATTCTACCGCAGATGTTCCGAGTGACGTTACCACCGATTGCTAATGAGTCTGTCTCCTTAGTAAAGGACACAGCCTTATTGTATGCAGTGGCGGTACCCGAGCTGCTCCACTACGCGCAGACCGTGGTCAATCGAGATTTTACGATCATTCCATTTTTCATTGCAGCGGGGATCTATTTATTGATTGCCTTTGCATTGACGATTGTTTTCAAGTATTTAGAGAGAAAGCTGCAATACGATTGAGGAGAGAAAATTATGTCTTTCATTGAAGTACGTAACTTAAAGAAATCATTTGGACCATTAGAAGTATTGAAAGACTTAACCTTTAATGTAGAGAAAAATGATGTTTTGGCAATCATCGGACCTTCAGGTTCAGGTAAGAGTACAATGCTTCGAAGTTTGATTCAGTTGGAGGAAGTAGAAGGGGGCAGTATTGCTGTGGATGGCGATCATCTAGTGAAGGATGGTCTTTATGCTAAATCGGCAGACAGTAAAAAAATCATCGCGAAAATGGGAATGGTATTTCAGCAATTCAACTTATTTCCGCATTTGACAGTCAAACAAAATTTAGAATTGGCACCGAAGCTTGTAAAAAAAGAACAAGCGAAAGAATATAGTGATAGAAGCATTGAATTATTAGAGAAAGTCGGTCTGGCTGACAAACGAGATGAGTTTCCTTCTAGGCTTTCGGGAGGCCAAAAACAACGTGTGGCCATCGCGAGAGCTTTGATGATGAATCCGGATATTTTATTGTTTGATGAACCGACGTCTGCATTGGATCCGCAGCTGACAAAAGAAGTACTGCAAGTAATGAAAAAGCTTGCGGAAGAACATATGACGATGATAGTTGTTACTCATGAGATGGAATTCGCGAGCAATGTCGCAAACCGAGTGATTTTTATGGATAAAGGATTGATTGTCGAAGAAGGGAACCCACAGAAAGTTTTAAAATCGCCAAAGGAACTGCGCACGAAACAATTTTTAAACTATGAATTAAGTGAATAAAAGATAAGAGTAATTTTTTTGTTTAGCCAAGCGAGGTAACTAGCGCTTGGCTAATTACAGTTTAATTATCTCTCTGCTTCTATAATTTTCTTAATTAATACATAATAATGACAAGAAGATCTTCGATTTATGGGAATTTACTTAAAATATCGAATAATGCATTGACGGATAACTTAGTAGAGTGTACGATAACGTATAATTATTGCCTTTTCTGAATATATCGACAAGGTAATAGAGAGAAAAGTATAGGGGGATTTTCTATGAAGAGACGTTGGATGACTTATGCAGCAGCGCTATTTAGTATCGTGCTCATCTTAGCTGCATGTGGAGGGAAAAAGGAGTCATCAGGTTCATCGGCAAACGATCAAAATGATGATAATGAAAAAGAGGGAGAAAAATACACGATCGGCGTGACACAAATTGTTGAACACCCATCTTTAGATTCTGCACTAAAAGGTTTTGAAAAAGCGATTGAAGATGCAGGGTTAGATGTTGAATACGATAAACAAAATGCGCAAAATGACAATAGTTCAAACTCTACGATTGCTAATAACCTGGCAGGAGCTGGAGTAGATTTGATTTTCGCCAACTCTACACCAAGTGCTCAGGCAGCGGCAAGCGCTACACAAGATATCCCAATTGTCTTTACATCTGTTACGGATGCAGTAGCGGCAGAACTGGTTGCTTCCAATGAAGAACCTGGTGGAAATGTGACGGGCACAATTGATAACCATCCTGATGCAATCTCGAACACAATGAAATTTTTGAAAGAACAAATTGGTGCCAAAAAAGTAGGTATGATCTTTAACTCTGGAGAGCAGAATTCACGTCTTCAAGTAGATCAGGTGAAAGAAATTTTGAAAGATATGGACATGGAAGTAGTCGAAGCTTCTGTTGCTACATCTGCTGACGTGAAACAGGCAGCTGAGTCATTGGTTGGTTCAGTCGACTCACTGTATATCATTACAGACAATACAGTAGTTTCGGCTTTGGAATCCGTCGTTTCTGTTGCAAATGATAATAAGATTCCGATGATGGTTGGGGAATTCGATTCAGTTGAAAGAGGAGGCCTGGGGGCTTACGGCTTCGAATACTACGATATCGGTTATGAAGCGGGTGAAATGGCAGCGAAGATTCTAAAAGGGGAAGCAACTCCTGATTCTTTACCTGTACAAGTTCCCCAGAATTTAAAATTAGTAGTGAATAAGAAGACTGTTGAAACAATCGGTCTTGAAATCCAAGACGATTGGAATGCCGAAACGGTAGAATAAGTTAGGAGATGATCTTGCATGTTTTCAGCTGTATTTGGCTCAGTTGAGCAGGGCATCATCTATGCGATCATGGCGCTCGGAGTGTATCTTACATTCCGAGTGCTTGATTTTCCAGATTTGACGGTGGACGGAAGTTTTGTGACAGGAGCAGCAGTGGCGGCCACGATGATTGTATTTGATTACCATCCACTCGTTGCAACACTAACCGCAATTGTCGTCGGTTTTTTTGCGGGATGTATAACAGGCTTATTACATACCAAAGGAAAAATCAATCCACTTTTATCCGGAATCCTCATGATGATAGCTCTCTACTCGATAAACCTTCGGATAATGGGACTGACTACTGAAAGTTCAGTAGGACGCCCGAACATCCCGCTCTTGAATGCAGAAACGATTTTCAGCAAGTTCCAAGGTTTTTGGAGCGACCTTGGAATTGATGGGGCTATAAATGGCTTCCTGTCAGGCCTGGGTATTGAACATTTACCTGCGACATGGGGCACTTTGTTCTTGATGATCTTGGTGACGATCCTGATTAAATTGATTGCCGATTGGTTTTTGCAGACGGAAGTCGGATTGGCTATACGTGCGACGGGAGATAATAAAAAAATGATTCGCAGCTTTTCCGCGAATACAGATACTCTCGTAATTTTAGGATTAGGAATTTCCAATGCATTGGTGGCATTTTCAGGCTCATTGATAGCCCAGTATGGTAAGTTCGCTGATAATGGAATGGGAATTGGAATGATCATCATAGGTTTGGCTTCTGTCATAATTGGTGAGGCGATATTCGGAACAAAAACAATTTTCCGTACGACATTGGCGGTCATCTTCGGAGCTGTCATTTATCGAATTGTGTTAGGTCTTTCCTTGCGAGTGAAGTTTCTTGACTCCGGCGATATGAAATTGATTACTGCGATCATTGTGATCGCGGCATTGATTATCCCGCAAATTTTAGAAAAGAGACGGGAAAAAGCCCGAAAAGCACGTAGACAAGCCGAGCGAATGGAAATGAAAGCAGCACAAGGGGGTCATAGGATTGTTGAAACTGGATCAAATCAATAAAACGTTCAATGAAGCTACCCCAGACGAAAAAGTGGCGCTCGACCAGATTAATCTTCATTTGCATCCTGGTGATTTTGTTACAGTAATCGGGAGTAATGGAGCAGGGAAGTCCACGATGATGAATATGATATCAGGTGCATTGACGCCTGACTTTGGTAGTATTTTCATCAACGGTAAAGACGTAACGAGATTAGCCGAGTTTAAGCGTTCGAAAATGATCGGGCGGGTGTTTCAAGATCCGATGGCAGGCACGGCGCCGACAATGACGATAGAAGAGAATTTGGCGATGGCTTATTCACGTAATAAACGTCGTTCGCTTCATCGCGGTGTAGACAAAAAGCGGAAAGAATTGTTCCGTACGTCTCTTGAAACATTGCACTTGAATTTAGAAAACCGAATGTCCGCTAAAGTGGGATTGTTATCTGGCGGGGAGCGGCAAGCGCTGTCGCTGTTAATGGCTACGTTTACTCAGCCGTCAATTTTATTGCTGGATGAGCATACGGCGGCACTAGACCCTTCTCGTGCAGAGTTGATCACGGATTTGACGAAGAGGTTAGTCGAGCATGATAAGTTGACAACTTTGATGGTAACGCATAATATGCAGCAGGCCCTGGACCTTGGAAATCGTTTGATCATGATGGATAAGGGACAGATCATATTAGAAGTGGAAGAAGAAGAAAAGCAAGGCTTGACAATTGCGAAGCTGATGGATGAATTCCAACGAATTCGTGGTGAGCAGTTGACAAGTGATGCTGCGTTGCTATCTGTATAAATAAGAAATAGCCCCTATCCATGGATAGGGGCTATTTCAATCTTGGTCAAGCAAGTTGAGCAATATGTTTTTTGATTTCGTAGACCCAATTGAAAGGATCGTTTTCTTTGCCTGTTTGGATATTTGTCAGTGTGTCGTACAGTTTTTTTGAAAGCTCTCCAGTTTCTCCATTGCCGATGATCATTTTATAGCCATCCCAATTCAGTTCGCCTACTGGAGAGATGACAGCGGCTGTTCCAGTACCGAAAACTTCTTCTAGCTGCCCATTTTCATAGGCATTTCGAATTTCGTCCATCGAAATTTTTCGTTCGGCCACAGGTACATCCCAATGACGCAGTAGCTGTAGGATAGACTTCCGTGTGATACCTTCCAGAATACTGCCGTTGATTGCAGGCGTCACTACTTCTCCATTGATTTTGAAGAAAATGTTCATGCTGCCGACTTCCTCTACGTACTTACGTTCCACACCGTCTAACCAAAGCACTTGTGAGTAGCCTTGTTGGTCGGCTACTTCTTGCGCTTTTAATGCGGAAGCATAGTTGCCCGCTGTTTTCGCGCTTCCTGTTCCGCCTTTTGTGGCGCGAACAAATTCATTTTCAACCAGAATCTTTATAGGATGGATTCCCTCTTTATAATAAGAACCTACCGGAGAAAGAATCATGAAAAATTGATATTTCTTTGCCGGTGCTACGCCAAGGAAAGCTTCCGTTGCAATTACAAATGGTCGAATATATAATGAAGTCCCATCGAGAGTCGGAATCCAATCTTTGTCGATTTGCAGAAGCTGGTTTAGTGCGTATAGGGCATTCTCTTCATCGATTCGCGGCATGCACAAACGATCCAATGAATAATTGAGGCGTTTCATATTTTCTTCAGGACGGAACATACGGATCGTTCCTTCTTCCGATTTATATGCTTTCATTCCTTCGAAAACTGTTTGCCCATAATGGAAGACGATAGCTGCAGGATCAAGCGTCAGTGGTGCATAGGGTACGATACGGTGACTGTGCCAGCCTTTGCCTTCCTCGTAATCTACGATGAGCATGTGATCCGTAAATGTTTTCCCGAAAACTAAAGTTGCTGGATCTGGCTTTTCTTTTTTGCTTTGTGTAAGTTGTATTTGCATAGGTACTCTTGTCATAATCATCAGATCTCCTCTGGATGTAGAATATTCCGAAAAATCTTTCGAATAGAATCATTATACTGCTTTTTTAGAAAAAATAAAGTGAAAAATTTGTCGAATTTGAAAAGTATATAAAAAGGAGTTAATTTAGTATGAAGAAAATCATTATTATCGGTGCGGGGATCGTCGGAATTTCTGCTGCGTATCATCTATCCAATCAAGATGTGGAAGTCATTGTAATCGATCGACAGGAACCAGGGCAAGCGACGAGAGCGGCGGCAGGCATTATCTGTCCTTGGGCTTCGCAGCGACGAAACAAGGCATGGTATGCACTAGCAACAGCAGGAGCAGCCTATTATCCCGAGTTGATTCGATCACTGGAAGAGGAAGGAGAAACTGAAACAGGATATAAGAAAGTTGGAGCCTTGGCTATCCATACCGAGCGTGAACGTTTACATAAGAAAATAGATTTATTGGAATGGCGCAAAAAATCATCTCCCGAAATCGGAGAAGTGGAGTTATTGGACATGACGCAAACGGCGAAATATTTCCCTGCGCTCTCAGACGAATATAGTTCTGTTAGAATCACAGGGGCTGCCAAAGTGGATGGCCAGGCGTTGCGCGAAGCCTTAGAGCGAGTCGTGGTAAAAAGAGGGGTGCAGTTGATTAAAGGTTCTGCCGTTCCTTACATGACAGGTGGGAGTGTCAGTGGTGTCATCGTTAGAAATCAGATAATCGAAGGGGATCAAGTCATTTTAGCTGCAGGTGCATGGGCCAGTGAATTTACAGAGCCTTTAGGGAAGAAGCTGCTAGTCTATGGCCAGAAAGCGCAAATCCTTCACTTGCAGACATCATACAAATCATCAGGGGATTGGCCGGTCATCATGCCACCTGCCACACAATATATCGTGCCTTTTGAAGATGGGAAATTTGTTGCAGGGGCAACACATGAAAATACAGACAATTTTGATACTCGGCCAACAGCTGGTGGTATACTAGAAGTATTGACGAATGTTTTACCGGTGGCGCCGGGTTTGAAGGAAGCTGAAATTGCTGAGGTTAGAGTTGGAATTCGACCACACACACCGAATTTCATGCCGGTCATTGGCCGATTGCCCGATCATCCGATGATTTGGGTAGCCAACGGACTCGGGTCTTCAGGCTTAACAGTGGGCCCGTTCGTCGGTAAATTGTTGTCCCAGTTGGTGTTGGATCAACCGACGGGATGGAATCTGGAAAGCTATCAGGTCGAACAAATCATTGCTGAAGAACATTGAACAAATGATAGAGTATGTTTATCTTTGGTATGGGGGGTAAAGTTATTGAACGGTAAAGGGGGAACTCAGATGAGAAGATATGTATCTTATTCGGAAGAAGTCAAAGAAGCGATGAAATATGGCAAACCTTTAGTTGCGTTGGAGTCGACAATCATCACATATGGAATGCCTTATCCAGAAAATGTGAAAGCTGCACGTGAGGTTCAGCAGATTATTCGTGAAAACGGAGCAGTACCTGCCACGATTGCAATCATGGACGGCAAGATTAAAATAGGGTTGTCGGATGAAGAGCTGGAACGTTTCGGAGATAGCAAAGGGGTTATCAAAGCGTCCAGAAGAGATATAAGTTATCTTATCGCTACCAAGCAGCCTGGCGCTACGACTGTAGCAGCATCTATGTTTTTCGCGGATTTGGCGCGTATACGTGTATTCACGACAGGTGCAATTGGTGGGGTTCATCGTGGTGTCGAGGAGACGATGGATATTTCTGCGGACTTAGAGGAATTTGCCTGTACGAGTGTAGCGGTCGTTTGTTCAGGGGCTAAATCTATACTTGATTTAGGTAAGACACTCGAATACTTGGAGACTAAAGGAGTACCAGTAATGGGCTACCGTACGGATATTTTTCCTGCTTTTTATACGAGAGGCAGCGAACATCGTGTAGACTATCAAGTGGACGATATCGAATTAATGGCGGAAATGCTGCGTGTCAAATGGAATCTCGGTCTAGAAGGCAGTGCGATAATTGCCAATCCAATTCCGGAAGAATATGCGATGGATCAGCTCCATATGGATCAGCTTGTATCGAATGCGTTGATTGAGGCGAAACAATTAGGCATAAGCGGTAAAGAACTTACCCCGTATATGTTGAAGAAAGTCCAAGAGTTGACGGACGGAAAAAGTTTGGATGCGAATATCGCATTGGTGAAATCGAATGCGGCACTGGCTGCAAAATTAGCTGTTAGTTTCAATGGCAATTAAATTAGATAGGTTGTGTAAAGTTGAAAGTAGTATCTTGGAATGTCAATGGCATACGGGCTTGTGTGAAAAAAGGCTTCAATGACTTTTTTGAGCAAATAGAAGCGGATATTTTCTGTGTCCAGGAAATCAAATGCCAGGAAGGGCAAATTGAACTGCCGTTTGAAGGATATGAACACTATTGGAATTATGCGGAGAAAAAAGGGTATTCCGGTACGGCTGTTTTTACGAAGCAACGACCGCTTTCTGTCCAATTTGGATTGAATGGGAAAGATAGCGAAATGGAAGGCCGTGTACTGACGCTAGAGTTTGAAGAGTTTTACTTAGTAAACTGTTATACTCCGAATTCACAGAGAGACTTGGCACGTCTTTCCTACAGATTAAAATGGGAAGATGAAATGCTCGCTCATTTAACAGAACTTAACGCACAGAAACCTGTTATTTACTGTGGGGATTTGAATGTTGCACACGAAGAGATTGATATTTGCAATGTGAAATCCAACTATGGCAATTCAGGGTTTACGAAAGAAGAGCGTGCGAAGATGACACGTTTGCTTGATTCGGGATTCATTGATACGTTTCGCTATTTGCACCCTGACCAAGAAGGGGCTTATACGTGGTGGTCCTATATGCGGGATGTCAGAGCCCGTAATATTGGCTGGCGAATTGACTATTTGCTCATTTCAAATCGTCTTCAGTCCGCTCTTCAAACTAGTGAAATCCATGCAGAGATCTTAGGAAGTGATCATTGTCCAATTTCTGCAGAGTTTGTATTTGAATGAAAAAAGAGCAAGTGCAACAGCACTTGCTTTTTTAGTCATGAAGTCTTTGGATCTTGAGATATGATTCGATTTTTTCCTGCATACATTCCGCTTACGAATACCAAGAATGCGATAAACATGAATGCATAGAGCGGAGTTGTCCAAGATCCTGTCCAGTCGTGCAAATAACCGAAAAGAACAGGACCGACCGCTGCAAGTAGGTATCCGACGGACTGTGCCATGCCGGAAAGAGAAGCGGCTTCTTCTGGTGTGCTGGTCCGCAATGTGAAGAACATCATCGATAGACCAAATGCGGAGCCTCCACCTAGTCCGATGAAAATCATCCATAACGCAGTCAAGTTTTCGCTGCCGAATTGTACGCCGGCATATCCGATAAAATAACATGCAAATATAGCGACGACAAGCACGCGTTGATTTTTCAATCTATCTGCAATCATCGGTATGATAAACAACATCGGTAATTGTGCGAATTGGACTAGAGACAGCATCCAGCCAGCTGCTTCGTTTGATAAGCCGGTCGTCTGAAGAACCACGGGTATCCAAGAAGAAGTTGTATAGAACAAAAAGGATTGGAAGCCCATGAAAAAAGTGACGCTCCAGGCAATGGGTGAACGCCAAAGTGGAGTTTTCGGACGTGTTTTCAAGTCTTTCGTTACTTCTTTTTCGGTATCCGGTTTTTTTCGGATTTGCGGAATCCACACGATGATAGCTATGAATGTAATGACACCCCAGATGCCGAGCGCACCTTGCCATCCATATACAGTATTATTAGCAATGGGCGCAGCGATTCCGGACGCGAGTGTTGCGGATATATTCATAGAAACGGAATACAAGCCTGTCATCAATCCGATATGTAATGGAAAACTCAGTTTCAGCAAGCCGGGGAGCAGGACGTTCGCAAAAGCGATGCCTACACCTATTAAAAATGTACCAATTAGTAGTAAGCTGCTAGATCCAACAGAGCGCAGAGTAATACCTGCCATTAGTACAATCAGCGAATAAAAAAGAGTGGGCGCCATGCCGTATTTTTTTGATATACGAGGCACGAATGGTGAAACAATAGCAAAAGCGAGCAACGGAATCGTTGTCAAGAAGCCCGCTAACGAATTGGATATTTGCAATTGGTCTCGAATGGCCCCGATAATAGGTCCTACAGATGTAAGTGGTGATCGAATCGTTGCGGCGATAAATAGAATGCCGGCTAACAGGATCCACTGACTCTTTGGAAAATGTAAATGTTTGTTCGGTCGTACGTTTTTTGAATTCAAAATAGTGAAGCCTCCTATTAATGAAGATCGGTCCAAGAAGTATATGGCTATAAGAACAGAAAGGAGATCTCCTAGTGGAATATTTACTCATAGTCTTCGTAAATGTTATCACACCGATGCTAATTTTATTAGCAATTGGGGTTGTTTTGCAAATAAAATTTACTTTTAACGTTAAGGCGTTAGGGAATATCTTAACGTATTGTCTCATCCCGGCTGCTGTTTTCATGAATTTATACCATACAGTAATCAATGTGGAAGTCTTGCTGGATGTTTTAATTTTTGTTGTATTATTCAGTACTTCGCTGATTGTCATTGGTCATCTATTCAGTAAAATGCTGCGTCTGAACCGCCAGCAATCTGCAGTAATGAAAAATAGTATTGTCCTCATTAACTCAGGTAACTATGGATTGCCGGTCAGCCAATTGGTTTTCCATGCAAACCCGCTCGGTGTCTCGATTCAAATTGTCTTGATCGTCTATCAAAATCTACTGACGTATTCCTATGGTTTATATAATCTAGTTTCTGCGACACAATCCGGAGCGGCCATTCTGAAACAATTTATCAAGATGCCGATCATTCATGCACTTTGGCTCGGGGCACTTCTTAACTTGGCAAACATCCAATTGCCTCACTTCATTGAATTGCCGATCGAGCATTTATCCAACGCGTTCATCGCGATTGCACTCATTACATTAGGCGCACAATTGGCGCAAATAAAAGTGAAGGCGCTATGGAATCGACTGATTTTCCTGAGCGCATTTGGGCGCCTCATTCTTTCACCAACTGTTGCGCTTCTTTTTATCTTGCTGTTGAAGATTGACGGTGTCACAGCCCAGTCTTTATGGATCGCAAGTTCATTCCCGACGTCAAGGAACAGTTCCACTCTGGCATTGGAGTATGACATAGAGGCTGAACTGGCAGCGCAAATTGTCTTGTTCACTACTGTGATCAGCAGCTTTACAGTCGGCTTGGTGATTTATTTGTCCTCTATCATTTTTGTTTGAGTAATGGGAAAAAAGAGAGTGGAATAGCAGTCATTGCTTTTTATTACATCTCGTCTGAAGTTATGATACATATTTTTTTGACAGGAATATGTCCAAGCTCCAAAAGGAAAGGATCCAATGAGTTTAATTGGAAGAATTAAGTATTGAAATGTTGTCGAATCATGCTATACTATTACCATTCAGTTAAATAGAACTCATATAATCGCGGGAATATGGCCCGCAAGTTTCTACCGATCTACCGTAAATGGGTCGCCTATGAGGAGTATGAAAAGCAGATTTCTTTGTCGTTCGACAGGAAAATGCTTTTTCATCTTTAAAAGCGTAGATGCCGCTCTCTCATAGTTTATATGGGGAAATGGCATGTACGCTTTTTTTATTCGTACATTTGAAGGGAGCAAAACACAAGTGGAGTTGTTAAAAGAAAAGATTCGACAAGAAGGTAAAGTATTATCGGAAGAGGTATTGAAAGTCGATTCGTTTTTAAATCATCAAATCGATCCAGTACTAATGCAGGAAATCGGGAAGGAATTCGTCGCGCGGTTTAGTGACCAGAACATCACAAAGATCGTCACGATTGAATCTTCAGGAATTGCTCCTGCCACGATGGCCGGCCTAATTTTAGGTGTACCTGTCGTCTTTGCGAGAAAACGAAAATCTCTTACATTGACGGATCATCTCTACTCCGCAAAAGTACATTCATTCACGAAAAATGAATCAAATGATATTTCGGTTTCTAAAGATTTCATTTCTAATGAAGACACCGTGTTGTTGATTGATGATTTCTTAGCGAATGGACAAGCAGCACTCGGATTAATAGATATTGCAGAACAAGCAGGCGCAAAAATCGCTGGTGTAGGTATTGTCATTGAAAAAGCATTCCAACCAGGCGGGGAATTAATACGTAAGGCCGGAGTTCGACTGGAATCATTGGCGGAACTTCAGTCCTTGCAGGATGGAAAAGTGCAATTCGTCGGGGAGGAAACCTTCTAATGAAAACTACCTTGCTTGGTTTTCAACATTTATTAGCTATGTATGCTGGAGCTGTATTAGTCCCTCTGATCGTTGGGAACGCTATCGGTTTGACACCAACACAGCTGACGTATCTCGTGTCGATTGATATTCTGATGTGCGGAATTGCAACGATTTTACAAATTTCGCGTAATAAATATTTCGGTATTGGCTTGCCTGTTGTGCTCGGCTGTACGTTCACGGCAGTCGGCCCAATGATTTTGATTGGAAATGAATATGGGATTTCGGCTATTTACGGTGCGGTCATCGCTTCTGGAGTGATTATCTTTTTCATCAGCCGGTTTTTTGGAAGCTTAGTTCGTTTCTTCCCTCCAGTTGTAACAGGTTCGGTCGTGACAATTATTGGAATTACATTGATTCCAGTTGCGATAAATAATATGGGTGGCGGTCAAGGGGCTGCTGATTTTGGCTCACTGACGAATATTGGTTTGTCATTTGGTACCTTGTTGTTTATCGTGCTGATGTATAGATTCTCTACAGGTTTCTTGCAGTCGATTGCGATCTTGCTTGGATTGGTAGGAGGTACTGTGGCGGCTGTATTCTTAGGCATCGTGGACTTTTCAAATGTACAAGATGCTTCCTATGTGCATATGGTGCTTCCGTTTTACTTAGCGACACCAACTTTTCACTTGTTGCCGATTGCAATCATGACGTTGGTTGCAATGGTTTCATTAGTAGAGTCGACAGGTGTGTATTTCGCGCTTGGAGACATTTGTGATGAAGAGATTGATAAAAGTAAACTGGAAAAAGGTTACCGTGCAGAAGGATTGGCTTCTGTCATCGGTGGAATTTTCAATGCCTTTCCATATACGACGTTTTCACAAAATGTTGGTTTAATGCAGTTGTCAGGTGTCAAATCACGCCGCGTCATTTTAGTGACAGCGGTCATGCTGATTTCATTGGGCTTCTTACCGAAAGTTGCAGCACTTGCTACAATCATCCCGAATGCTGTCCTTGGAGGGGCGATGGTTGCGATGTTCGGAATGGTGGTCGCTCAAGGAATTAAAATGCTGAGCCCAGTCATATCAAAATCTCAGGACAATGCAATGATTGTTGCGTGTTCGATTGGAATTGGTCTAGGGGTCTCAGTTGTACCGGATCTGTTTGCAAAATTGCCAGACAGTGTGCAAATTTTAACGAGTAATGGGATAGTGTTAGGGAGTTTAACTGCGATTTTCTTAAATATCATCTTCAATATGGTGCCTTCGGGAAAGAAGCAGACAAAACAGAAAGCTAGTGAAACGAAGACACAGCCAGTTACGATGAAAGAAGGTCCTTCTTCCGTATTGGTAAGTGCTTCTGCTCAAAGTGAATAAATGAAAAATGTATAACCAATAAAAGAGGCTGGGACAAAAGGATTCAAAACGATAAAAAACCGAACGATTACAAAACATTCCAACGAAGTTTTGTAAAATTGTTCGGTTTTTTCTAATGCAAAGGTATTGCAGATTTGGAGCTGCCTATGGGATTTCCGCTGCGGGCAGGGACGCTTTCTTACCTCTAGTCAAGGGTTTTGTTAGAATAAAAGATACGTACTATGATTTACTATCCGAATAGGCGTGTGAAACCACAGCTAGTGAGCACCCCGGGATTTCCGCTCCAGACGGTACGCTTTCCGGGGGGCGTGGCCTTGAGCCTCCTCGTTCGCTTCGCTTCCTGCGGGGTCTCAAGACGCACGCTGATCCCCCAGGAGTCGACCGTCTTCCGCTCCAATCCTATATAGCGAGCGAAAGAAGCCATCCCCCGTCATGATCTAATTGCTTAAACTGAAAAAATTAGTAAAATCTGAGCTTTATTTTTGCATATGCTAAATAGACCTAACGAATTGCTGTTTTTCGAAAGGAGAAATGTGCTATAGTAAAGCTATCCTTTTACGCACTAGCCATGGCGAATGCATAGTTATAGGGGATGCTGTGTTGAATAAGGTGAAATGCGACTTTCAGGAACTTATTCACACAAGCGATCACCGCAACCTTATGAGGCTTACTCTGGGGTTGCTTTTTTAATTGGTCATAGTAATCAACAATGGTATTTTGTGTTCGTTTTCGTAAAGAAATCATGGAAATAACCATGAAGTACAGAATCTTCCTTAACCTACGGTTCCCACGTTTATTGATTCGATCTTGATAGTGGAGCTTCCCTGACTGATACCGTTGAATATCAATACCGGCGTACGCATTCACCTGTTTGTTATTTTGAAAACGGCGAATGTCTCCCAACTCTCCAATAATCCGAACAGCGGTAGCTTCTCCAATGCCTGGAAAAGATATGAGCACTTGAAAATCGCTACGTTCCTTTGAAAGTTGGACCATCTGTTTGATGATCTCTTTTTTCTGGCGTTTCAGTTCTTTGACTCGTTGGGCACACTCCTTTAGGTGCTGACACCGCACATCTGTCGCCTGAATGGCTGGATAGGAATTTTCAGCAGCTGCCAGTAGAAGTGCTGCCTTTTTCTCCGCTTGTTGAAGTGATATATTTTTGAGCGAAGTCTCTTTCACTCGGCTCTGTATCTCTTCCAACGATAAACCCTTTATCAAATCTGGATGAGGGTAATGTTGTACGATTTGTAAGAAGTGAAGAGAACTCCTAGAGAACACGTCTTCCAATAAGGGAAAGCTTAACTGCAGAAATGCATGTAATCGGTTCGCATATTGTCGACTTTCATGTTCTAAATCGTCGTAGTACCTTCCCAATGCCCGCATTTGTTCAAAATATTCTTCGTGTACATAGGTTTTATTCCGCTCTGTCTTGAAATGCGATTTAGCTAGTTCATGTGCATCGCTGATATCCGTTTTGTGTCGCCGCATACTACCTGTAGCCATTTGTAGTTTAGCTTGTAGAGGATTTATACGGCTATAAGGATATTGCTCGTTCTGTAGGAAGCGCTCTAGGCCCTGCGAATAAACACCGGTTGCCTCGAATACGATTTCTGGTAGTTGACCGTCTAGTTTCCTAACTAAATTAATCTGTTCTTTTAGTGAACGGAACCCCACTGTTGTATGTTCCACTTCACCTTCGTAATGACACTGCTGATTGTCGTCATAGATCACCACCGCGCTTTTTCCCATACTGACATCAAACGCCATTACATAACTCATCTTGTTTCCTCCTTTTGACCATTCATAGAAGTCTTCACAGTGCCTCATCGATTCCACTTTCTTATACACGATCTCGAAGATCCAACATACTAAACTGATTCAAATAAGGATGTGAAGTGAGTCGGTTTCCTTGTACGGATTCTAAGATCCCAGCGTCCCTGCGACTTTCCTTCACTTCTACCATAAAAAATAGTAGCACAAACCATGGACTTGGTCTGTACTACTAATGTTAGTATGTTTCCGCGGGGCGCAGGTGAGCCTCCTCGTCCGCTTCGGAAACCGGTGCTCCTAACGCTTCGCTTATACTCGCAAAAGCCGTTCTTCGTTACGGCTTTTCCTGTGGGGTCTCACCATTTGCGCTACATCCCGCAGGAGTCGCCCTGCCCTCCGCTTCAATCCCGATTTTTCGTGTACAAGGCAGTTTGATAGCAATTTTACATAATTGTAAACCCTGAAATATGGAGTAAGCACCGAGTTTCTATGCTTAATAATTGAACATAGCCAAACTTTCTGTATTTGGGGCAAAGGCAACTGCCCTACCGAACAAAACGTAGGATTTGCCCGGAAGGCAGGGCGACTCCGGGAGGATCAGCGTGTGTCTTGAGACCCTGGACTGAGCGAAAGCCGTAGCGAAGGACGGCTTTTGCGAGTAAAAGCGAAGCGTTAGGAGCACGTGCTGTATAATTTCTGCAAAGAAGCGCAGAAATTATACAAATCGAACCCTTCGCTGTTCGATTGGCTCAAGCCACGCCCTCCGGAAAGCGTCCCGGCCTGGAGGGCAAATCCCTAACCGCACACTAAGTAACCCGAACCTTTTTGTGTTTTTTGCGATCGTTCGTCTTTCATTATGAACAAATTAGTTTTGTCCCAGCCCCTTTTTTATTGGTAAAAATATCAGGGGGGTAAGTGGCTGGTATGGTATAATTATGGAAAGGTTCGACTTTTGAATTAACTTCTGTCTTTCCTTAGGACTAAAGCAGAGGAGGATGAAAATGGAGGATATAAATTGGTTGAAACAAGCTATCTCTAAATTAGATGAGCAAGAAGCAAAGGCGCTATTGCATGTGTTGCTAGTGCGTTCTGAACAGCATGAAGAAAATGAACTGAGCGAAATACTGCAGTCGGTGAAAGAATCATTGCGTCGTCTTTCAAAAAATGATGGGAAAATAGAAGGTCTGGAGACTGTACATATTGTGTTCGGAGATTCTACGGGAGGGAGTTTAAAAGCTTCATTTCGTGAAACTTCATACGAATTAACAGAGGAGATTATCGTATTGTCCGACAACTTTTCGGTCGGTCCTATAGAATCCCTTCATACAAGAAAAGGGCTTGAATCTCGTTTTCAATGGTTTAAGGAGAATTATCATCCGTTCTTCGATGATTTTGAACAGTATAAAGCAGGTATGGTAAAAGCGGTTGAGAAAATAAAAGCAATAACACCTGATCAACAGGTCGTTATTTGGACCGGTGAGAACGCTGCAGAGCAAACAGGGTTACGCATCGTACTTTATTTATTGGACAAGAAACCAAATAAAGTCCTAGAGCTCAATACATTTAAAGCTTTCCATGAAAACTTTATGTATTCGCAACTTGAAGAGGAGTTGTTTCCTCGTACATCTGGCGAACTGACTCCCGAGCGACTTCTGCTATTCTATGAACAATTTGAACTTAGACCAATGCGTTTAGCGAAACGACATGCGCTTTGTGACGAAGGGAAGAACTTATTGCGAATGGAAAGTCTTTTGAGAACATGGGAGCATGGGGAACTTTGGCACTCAAATGTCGATCGAGACGATGATATCATTATTCGTTGTGCAAAGTACCTGCATAAAGAACAAAGTACATATAATTTTATGAAATCAGCTCGCTTGATTGGCGAAGTGATCGGTCATATGCAGCAATATACGGGAGATGAGTGGATAGAATTTCGACTCCGAGCGTTGATTTCCAAAGAAGTTTTTGTATACAGAGGGGATCTTCAGGCAATGCGGCTATATGAAGTAAAATTAAATGAAGAGTTCCTGCGTTGAGTTTCATAAAGTACTGAATTTTTTTAATACGAAATAATTAGGAGGAAATATCATGACAAAACATAAGATTTATACAATGAGTGTTGCAAAGGTCTATCCCCATTATATTGTGAAAGCGGAGAAAAAAGGGCGTACCAAATCAGAAGTCGATGAAATCATTCGTTGGTTGACAGGATACAGTCAAGAAGAGTTTGAAGTACAACTGGAAAACCAGACAGACTTTGAGACCTTCTTCGCGGAAGCTCCTCAATTGAATCCTGCAAGGGCTTTGATCAAAGGAGTAATCTGTGGTATTCGAGTGGAAGAAATTGAAGAACCGATAATGCAGGAAATCCGCTATTTGGATAAGTTAATCGATGAGTTGGCAAAGGGAAAAACGATGGAGAAGATTTTGCGGAAAGGATAATTAAAAGCTAGGGATAGTGATTTTTAATTGTGCTTTCTTTTGTTAGGAATACAGGATCTGTAAAGAAGTAACGTCATATTTTATGAAAATTATTAAAATCGAAAATGACTGAGGTGAAAATTATGGTGTTTAAAAAAGTTTCACTCCATATGATATGGCCAACCTTATTTTTTATCGTACTTGTTTCCAACTTTGCATTATACCGTTCTTCTTTGGGAATCAGCATATTGCCGGCTAATACCAATCCTGTGGTTCTTGGTTCACTAATTGACCTAACCATTGTAGCCCCGATTTTATTTTTAGCTTGGCAACGAAAATTAAGTTGGAAGTCTCTTCTTACCTTGATGGCAGGAGGACTGATCGTCGCACGATTTATGATTCCGATGCAATATCTAGCCCCCTTTAAGACGCTTACACTAGTAGGTTTTGTTATGGAGGGTGCGATCGTTTTACTCG
The DNA here is from genome assembly GCF_038615825.1 of Sporosarcina sp. FSL K6-3508. Taxonomy (NCBI): domain Bacteria; kingdom Bacillati; phylum Bacillota; class Bacilli; order Caryophanales; family Caryophanaceae; genus Sporosarcina; species Sporosarcina sp. FSL K6-3508. The sequence continues at coordinate 1,362,875 of NZ_CP152016.1, forward strand.
AGGTATTATTGTTGTTCACTCTCTTTAACTATTTACCTGAAATCATCCGCATTGTAAAGAAGAATCCAATTCCGCTTTTATTCTCTTTTTCAAATGCGGTAGAGCAAAAAGTAAGAAAACATCCGATTATACAAGTTATATGTTCCGAAATGCTTATGTTCTATTATGCTTTTAGTCTTTGGAAAAAAGAACCTAAGTATAAAGAAAATACGTTTACTCTCTATAAAAATTCAAGTTTAATAGCATTTCAAGTGATGATGATCCACGCCATCGTGGTGGAAACACTGGGTGTTCATTGGTGGTTGCATGATAAATCTTTGATTTTATCGCTAATATTGTTAGTTTTAAATATGTATTCTGTTGTTTTATTTTTAGGCGATATTCAGGCAATGCGCTTTAATCCCCTGCAAATTGAAAATGATCGTATGTATGTTTCATTGGGATTAATGAAACGTATGGAAATAAGGTGGGAGGATATCGAAGAGGTAATAGAAGATCGTTCTATATTGGAAAAAAAGCTGTCAAAGAACACTATTGATTTTGTGGCCCGCGATTTTGAGAAGACTTATCCAGATGTCATAATAAAATTAAAGCATCCAGGAGAAGCAACTTTGCTAATGGGCATAAAGAAAAAATATGAGCAAGTTGCTATACGAGTGGATGACTCAGTCAAATTTAAAGAAGTATTAAGAACAAAATTATAAGCCAAAAGCATTAATACTGATCTGCCGGCGTTTCCGAGATAATATATTTAACTGAACTTAAAACTATGAACTGTAGATGCGGTAGTAAATCTCCCACAAATGGTCGTGCTTGTTGGACAAAATTATACCTGAAGCGGATCGGAGTACAATGTTAATCTAATCAAGAAAGGATTGATTAACGATGAGTGTTCACCTTTTTAATTTCTTGTTTTATATTTTCCCGACAATCATTTTTGTCATTGCTTTAATTGGGATTGGATGGAGTGTGAGGAAAAGTAAGAGATATTTGATCGGTTATATTCTACTCTTGCTAGGAGCGGGAACCCATAACTATGGGTTACTAATCGTGCGAGCATGGGATGGGATGGCAATATCCCTGTTTTTGGGGGGTGGCTCTATTTTACTTGGTTTGTTAGTTCTTTTTATAACTTTAATTTATACGAAACTGGCAGCTAAACTAGTTTAAAATAAAATCCTCGTTCAACAGTAGTATCTGTGGCAGATCATTGGTCAAATATTTGTGGGTAGTTTCATCCTTTTATTATGTAGAGCAAAATTTATTAGGAAAGGAAACTGCGTAATGAATCTAATCATAGTGTTGTTCAGCTCCATACCTAGCTTGTAAGTAGCTCTATAATTCTTTGAGGCACCTTGCAAGCTTGGGTTGATCAAAGGAGCTGAATATATGTGAAAGACCGGTCAAGAGCGTATACTCGCCACCAACGCGAGCGAATTATTAAAAAGAAAGTATCGATTTTACGGGATATTCTTGGATACGAAGAACGGCATTTGCCCATTCGGGGGACCTTAAGCAAAGGAAAAGTACACTGTTCATGCAAGCTTTGTCGATATGAGCAAGTTTATGGTATACCTAAAGCCAAACATCGGGTGATATGGGAGGCGATGGAGAAGGAAATGGACATCTAGTCAATAAAGAACTGCCCGAAAAGTCAGGTAGAACCGACCGTTCGGATAGTTCTTTTTATTATTATCTTAACTTTCAACTCTATGCTGTTCATATCGATGCTGTGCCGTCGCGCGCGTCAGTTCATCTAGCAATTGCGGGTCAATTACTGTCTCATAGGCATTCAGTGTTTGCTGAAGTTGCTCAGGAGTTCGAGCGCCAATTAATGCAGAGGCTACAGCTGACTGCTTCAATGCAAAAGCAATAGCGGCTGCATGCAGATCCGTTGTTTTTTCAGAAAGCGCCTGCACAGTCTTCTGAAGATCCGTTTCTGAATAGGACGCGAAACCATTCATCTTTTCAGCTCGTGCATTGCCTTCATCTGTCAACAAGCCTTTCGCAATTGTACCTCGTGTAATTACGGATGCACCGTGCTGTTCAATCATCGGGAAATATTCTTCAGGTCTACGGTCCAGTAGGCTGTATTGCATCATGACAGAGACTGCACTGCCCTGTGCCAGAAACCGCTGAATGACAGTAGGGCGTATGGAAGAAATGCCGTATTCCCGAATGATCCCTTCTTTTTTCAACACCTTGAACGCTTCAATCGTTTCTTCCACGTTGTCTTCCATCGTGCCTCCATGTAGTTGGTACAAATCAATATAATCGAGTTGTAAACGCTGTAGGCTTTGCTTTACTGCTTTCATGATATGTTGCTTTGATGGATCCCACTTCCAGCCTTCCTCGCCTGCTGTCCATTTATTACCCGCTTTCGTCGCAATAATCAGATCTTTTCGTCTTTCTTTTAAAATAGTTCCTACAAGTTCTTCATTTGTTCCTTTATCATACAGATCTGCCGTATCGAAATAGTTGATGCCATTATCAATGGCAGCATCGAGTACCGATTGAGCCGCTTTCAGGTCAGTAGGTAATGACATACAGCCGAGTCCAAGTTCGGAAACTTGTAAATCACTGGAACCTATTTTTCGCTTCTTCATTTGCATCCCTCCTATACCTTTCATGGTACAATGAATTCGAGATAGAAAACCAATGGAAAGGGTTGAAAGTTTTGAAGTTTGAAGAACGCACCCTATCGACAGAAAAGATCTTTACAGGTAAAGTGATTTCAATGCAAGTGGATGAGGTCGAACTGCCTGACGGAAAAATTGCGAAAAGAGAACTGGTGAAACATCCGGGCGCTGTCGCGATCATCGCAATTACCGCAGAACGTAAACTGGTCTTAGTGGAACAGTTCAGAAAAGCGCTGGAACGAACGATGCTTGAAATCCCGGTAGGAAAAATCGAGCCAGGAGAAAAACCGGAACTGACAGCGATCAGGGAACTGGAAGAAGAAACTGGCTACCGTGCGAATTCATTTAAATATCTCCAAACCTTTTCCACCTCACCGGGCTTCGCGGATGAAATTATTCATTTATACATAGCGGAAGATTTGGAAAAAGTCGATCAACCTGCTGCAAGTGACGAAGATGAATTTATCGATGTACTGGAAGTGACAGTCGAAGAAGCAGAAGAATTGATCGCGAACGAACGAATCTATGATGCTAAAACGGTTGTCGGGGTTTGGTATGTAAAAAGTCTTCAATTTGATTAAAATTGAGCTAATTTAGGACGGACAAGCATATGTTGTAAAAACGATGCGGAGGTGTCCTAATTATGGCTCGATCATTGTCTTTTATTTATTTATTCGTTATACTCGCAATCAGTTATATTGGAGGGGCGTTGTTATTCAGGGAGTGGCCGATCAATGCATTGGAAACAATCGTCGGATTATATGATCAGCGAGTAGTGAAAGGGGCAGAAGCGTCCATCTGGTCTCCTATAATCGTGACGTTTACTTTCATTACGTTGATCATCATTCTGTCTAAATATAAGAGAGTCCGTTTTATCCTTCCGTTGATCGGGGCAACGAAATGCGTACTCTTCGGCCTTTCCTCTACATATTTACTGTCGACTGGCATGAAGCTTGTAATGTATGCCGTTTGGTGGTTCCCGTTTCAATTGGTCGGTTGCTTTCTTTACCTTATCTTATGCACCGTATTGAACCCGCCATTCTTTGTTGCACCGGCACTCAAGAAAGATCGTCCGCTTTCTGCTATTCCGTTGCTGATCGGATTGCTTTTAATCATCCAGCTATTGGAACTATCGATCTTTTATTTTATAAAATAAGCTCTATTAATAACCAGATAGAACTGATCATTTCCTTTCTATTGTCAACTTGAAAGACAGTTTGGTATAATGGAGACAATTTGAGGGGGGCGTCGTATGGAAAGCCGAATCGAACGGATCAAGAAGCAATTGCACGGGGCCAGCTATAAGTTGACGCCTCAGCGTGAAGCGACTGTAGCCGTTCTTCTTGAGAATAAAGAAGACCATTTAAGTGCGGAGGATGTATTCCTCTTAGTAAAAGAGAAAGCTCCAGACATTGGGCTTGCTACTGTTTACCGCACGTTGGAATTACTGACTGAATTAAAAGTTGTCGATAAAATTAATTTTGGCGATGGCGTGGCACGCTATGATTTGCGGGAAGAAGGCGCAGCGCGTTTCCATCACCATTTGATTTGCCTGGAATGTGGCGTCGTTGATGAAATTCAAGAAGACTTACTTGGTGAAGTGGAAAAAGTAGTGGAGAGCCGTTATGGATTTACGGTGAAAGACCACTGGCTGACCTTCCACGGAATTTGCAAACGTTGTAAAGATACAGAAAAGAAGAAAGAGGACGATGGGATGGCATAAGTGCTATCCTTTTTTACTTTTTCATTAGAAAGGGGTCACCTTTTATGAAAGAAGCACGGTTTGCGCTGGAAGACTATGTACACTTTTTGACAGTGGAGCGTCAGCTATCACAGAATACAGTGAAATCCTATCAGCGAGATCTGACTTCCTACATACGCTATCTAGAAAGTTTACAGTTGGAAACGCTTAATTCGATTGAACGTTCCACTGTTTTACAGCATATAAAAAAGCTAAAGGAAAGCGGCAAGTCTTCTCGCACACTTTCACGACATATTTCTTCAATCCGTTCGTTCCATCAATTTTTAGTGAGAGAACAACTCACGACACATGACTGTACCATCCATTTGGAACTTCCGAAAATTGAACAGAAGTTGCCGGATGTCTTGTCCATCCCAGAAATAGAGCAGCTGATGGATGTAGTGGATTGTACTGCACCCCAAGGATTACGAGATTTAGCACTTCTGGAGTTGTTATACGGGACCGGAATGAGGGTAAGTGAATTGATAGCGATTGATTTGGCTGATCTTCATTTGACAATGGGATTTGTCAGGGTCTTTGGTAAGGGAAGCAAAGAACGGATTGTGCCATTGGGACGTTCTGCAATTGATGCTTGTGGCAGTTATTTGAATGACGCGCGCCCGAAGTTTATTAGAGCCGGGCAGGACCCGGATGCTTTATTCGTCAATATGCATGGAAAGCGATTGACAAGACAAGGCTGTTGGAAGATTCTCAAGGATGCGGGGCAGAAAGCGAATATTCAAAAGGTGATTTCTCCGCATTTGTTGCGCCATTCATTCGCCACTCATTTAATCGAAAATGGAGCAGATTTGAGGGCAGTCCAGGAAATGCTTGGTCATGCTGATATTTCTACGACACAGCTTTATACGCATGTCAGCAAAAAGCGTTTGAAGGATGTATACAGCATGTATCATCCAAGAGCGTAATCCACTATATTGGAGGTTTTTTTATGAAAAAATTACGTTATAACCGAGTTCATTTAATCGTACTAGATTCAGTAGGCATTGGGGAAGCACCCGATGCCGAGGCTTTCGGGGATGTTGGAGCCAATACTCTTGGACATATCGGGGAAGAAATGGATGGTTTAAAGATGCCGAATCTGGAGCGGCTGGGACTAGCCAATATTGCGCCTGTCAAAGGATTGGTACCTCAAAAAGATGCATTGGGATATTATACAAAGATGGAAGAGGCATCAGTCGGTAAAGATACGATGACAGGGCATTGGGAAATCATGGGCTTACGCATAGATAAGCCGTTCAAAGTGTATCCGAATGGTTTTCCGCCAGAATTGATCGAGGAGCTGGAATTGAAAACGGGCCGTAAAGTGATCGGTAACAAGCCGGCAAGCGGAACGGAAATCATTGAAGAACTCGGTCAAGAACATATGGAAACGGGTGCAATCATTGTTTACACTTCTGCTGATCCTGTTCTTCAAATTGCTGCCCACGAGGAAATCATTCCAATCGAAGAACAATATCGTATTTGTGAAATTGCCAGAGAATTGACGTTGCGTCCGGAGTATCTGGTTGGACGTATTATTGCGCGTCCATTCGTTGGTGAACCGGGTAATTTTAAACGGACGACAAATCGTCATGATTACGCGCTGAAACCGTTCGGTAAAACAGTTATGAACGAGTTAAAAGATAAAGGATATGACGTTATCGCAATCGGTAAGATTGCAGATATTTATAATGGAGAAGGCGTGACAGAAGCCATTCGTACAAGCGGGAATATGGATGGAGTGGATAAACTGGTCGATGTGATGCAAAAAGAATTCGAAGGAATCAGCTTTATCAATCTAGTCGATTTCGATGCACTTTATGGCCATCGTCGTGATCCGATCGGTTACGGCAAGGCATTGGAGGAATTCGATGCGCGTATGCCGGAAATTATGGCAGCCCTTCAGCCGGACGATTTATTGATCATTACAGCAGATCACGGTAATGATCCAGTTCATGAAGGTACAGACCATACGAGAGAATATGTACCGTTGCTCGTCTATTCACCTGGCAATAAAGGGGCTGGGGAATTGCCGATACGTAAAACATTCTCTGACGTCGGCGCAACCATAGCTGAGAATTTCCAGGTAGACAAACCTGAATACGGAGAGAGCTTTTTATCTTTATTGAATAGGGAGGACTAATCGGCATGCTGCGCATAGTGGATATCATTGAGAAGAAACGAGACGGGGAAGTACTGACAAAAGAAGAAATCGAATTTTTTGTCACTGGCTATACAAATGGATCCATACCGGATTATCAGGCAAGTGCGTTTTTGATGGCTGTCTTTTTTCAGAAGATGACAACGGAAGAGCAAGGCCATTTAACAATGGCTATGGCAGAGTCAGGCGATCAGATAGATTTGTCAGCCATTGAGGGAGTGAAAGTGGATAAGCATTCCACTGGAGGCGTGGGGGATACGACTACGTTGATTTTAGCTCCGTTAGTCGCCGCTTGTGGTGTGCCGGTTGCCAAAATGAGTGGTCGAGGACTTGGCCACACAGGCGGTACGCTTGATAAGCTCGAAGCAATTGAAGGATTCCATGTGGAAATTTCGACGGAGCAGTTCATTCAGCAAGTGAATGAACTAAAAATCGCCGTGATCGGACAAAGCGGAAACTTGACACCTGCCGATAAGAAGTTATACGCGCTGAGAGACGTCACGGCGACAGTGGACAGTATCCCGCTTATCGCAAGCTCCATTATGAGTAAGAAACTTGCGGCGGGTGCAGATGCGATTGTCTTGGATGTCAAGACGGGCGCCGGCGCGTTCATGAAGACATTGGAAGACTCTCGTCAGTTAGCGGACGCGATGGTGGCAATCGGCAATGAAGTAGGACGTAACACGAGTGCCGTCATCTCGGATATGAGTCAACCGTTAGGGCTCGCTATAGGTAACGCGTTAGAAGTAAAAGAAGCGATTGAGACACTGCAAGGTAAAGGACCAGCCGATTTGACGGAACTTTGCTTAGTTCTTGGCAGTAAAATGTTGCTGGCTGCCGGCAAAGCAGCATCCGATGTAGATGCACGGGCTCAGTTGCAAAGCGTCATTAAAAATGGTGAAGCGTTACGCCTATTCGGCGAATTAATCAAAGCACAAGGCGGTAACGCGGAAGTTATAGCAAATCCTGATCTCCTTCCGCACGCACAGTATCAAATCGAAGTACCTGCTAAACAAAGCGGCTATGTAAGCGAGATCGATGCAGACGAGGTAGGAGTAGCAGCAATGCTGTTAGGAGCCGGTCGCGCCACAAAAGAAGATGTCATCGATTTGTCAGTTGGAATTGTCTTATGCAGAAAAATCGGAGACTACGTCAAAGAAGGCGAACCACTCGCCATTCTTCATTCGAATAAGCAGCAAGTGGACGATTCTATCAAGCTGCTGCAGGACCATATATACATCTCCGCCGAAAAAGCAGAAGCACCATCCTTAATTCATTCTTTATAAATAATAAAGCCATATGTCCAGGTGATTCCGCGAAGAAGGAATCTGCCGGGACATATGGCTTTTTTTGTTGTTTATGTGTAAAACAGTTTTTCAATGTACATACTCTTATTTAGCTTGAGATAGTTTAACCAATTGTAAAGCTAAGTGAACTCCAGTGTACTCTTGGCGGGAGGCAATCCCTCAGCGGCGCAGCGGTATCAATGTGCATCCCAGTGTCCCTTATCTTGGACACATTAAAAGTCGAGCGACGAGACAACAAAAGAGTAATGTCGTTGAATACACTTCGGCGCTAGCGGATGGCTCCCGCGATAAGCCAGTCAGGAAGACCGCCTGTCTGTCTCATCACTCCGCCTACCGCTTGTAAGGCGCCTACGTTCAGTAAGAGGAAGAGATAAGGTAACTTCTCCTTGCAAACTGAATTCAGACTACTAAGCAGACACTGAAGCATTGAAAATTTTAAACGCTACGCACCTTATTTTCACCATACCAGCGCAGCCGCAACTGCGGGGTCAGCCGTAGCCATGAGACAGCTAGCATGCTTTTGCTAGTTGGCTCTTGGCGGGAGGCAATCCCCCAGCCGCGCAGCGGTGTCAATGTGCATCCCAGTGTCCCTTATCTCGGACACATTAAAAAGTCGAGGGACGAGACAACAAAAGAGTAACGTTGTTGAACTTACTTCGGCACAAGCGGTAGGCGCCAACGTTCAGTAAAAAGAAAAAGCAGACGCATGATTTTTGCCGTACCAGCGGCGCCGAGACTACTTTTCAATGTCGTAAGTTAAGAAGTTTTAACGTCTCATGACTAGTTTTGTCAAAAGTAAAGGATTCGGGTTCTAAATGTGGAATGATAGCTTCATGAAGGAGGCGTTTGAACACATGGCAACTATTACCCAACTGGAAAATGGCATTGTTTTGATCACGCTGGCAGGTGAACTCGACAACCATGAAGCCAATCAAATTAGAACTGAAGTATCAACCGCAATATTCACAGGAAAAACACGCGCAATCATTTGGGACCTATACAAGCTAGGCTTTATGGACAGCGCAGGCATTGGCCTCATACTTGGCAGAATGCGTGATCTTGCACCCGTCAACGGAGAAACCTTGATACTTAATCCGTCACCAACAATGGAGAAAATCTTTCAATTTTCAGGCCTGAGCGCTGTGATTAGAAAATGTACAGTCGAAGAAGCAATCGACGAAATCGGAGGGGTTGTACATGAAAAATGAGTTGACCTTATCGTTTCTGGCGATCGAAGAAAATGAAGCACTTGCACGCATGGCGATGACTTGCTTCATCACACCGTTAGATCCGACTTTAGAAGAAATTTCCGAATTTAAGACCATCGTATCTGAAGCTGTCACGAATGCGATTATTCATGGCTATGAATGCGATGGAAAAAGTTTGGTAACCATTCATGCGACGATTGAAGACCGCCTCATCAAAATGACTGTAAAGGATGAAGGAATGGGGATTTTTGACGTAGAGCAGGCGATGGAGCCGATGTTTACGACAAAGCCGCAAATGGAGCGTTCAGGCATGGGCTTTACTATTATGGAAAGTTTCGCTGATTGTATCCGTGTAGATTCTACCCTCGGAGCCGGGACTATCGTGACATTCGAAAAGAACTTTTCGCCGGTCACAGAAGTAAGTAGAATGAGGTGACATATGGAAGCATCTGTTGAGAAGCAACACGCTCTACTGTCCCAAGAGAAGATGAGAGAACTCATCAAAGAATCACAAACGGGTGACAAAGAAGCTAGAAGAATGATGGTAGAAGGCAACACGAGACTTGTGTGGTCTATCGTTCAGCGATTCGCTTCGCGTGGTGCGGATTTAGAAGATTTGTTTCAAATTGGCTGTATTGGCTTGATGAAATCAATAGATAAATTCGATCTTTCGTATGAGGTGAAGTTTTCAACGTATGCAGTTCCGATGATCGTAGGAGAAATTCAACGCTATTTGCGTGATGACGGTATGGTGAAAGTAGGCCGGACTATCCGTGAGCTGAGCTATAAGATTCGACATGCGACGGATGATTTCATTAAGAAAAATGGTCGCTCCCCTTCCATCTCGGAAGTAGCGGAATTACTCGAAGTAACGGTGGAAGATGTTATATTAGCGTCTGATGCGTTGCGTGACCCGGCTTCGTTACATGAGCAGTTATATGAAAGTGATGGAGATAGTCTGACCTTAATGGATCAGCTACGTGACGACCGTTCAGAGCGGGTTTTCGATCATATTCCATTGCGAGACATCATTACTCGTTTGAATAAACGGGACCAAACAATTATTTATATGCGTTACTACTTAGATTACACCCAAAGTGACATCGCTGAACGGATCGGTATCTCACAAGTACAAGTTTCCAGACTGGAAAAGAAAATCTTGGCCCAGATGAAAACTTGGATGGGAGCGAATGCCGAAGAGGCACTCGAGAAGGTGAGGAGAAAATAATTTGACCAAGAATCTATTTAAGTCTATAAGAGAAGGGGAAAGGTGGTTCATCAACCAGTTTGGCGAAGACGAAACATATGACGCTACACGTCGGTTGATTCACCTGTGGGATAAAGAGATACTTCTTCTGTATATGAATGGACTAGTAGATGGCGAGGTCTTAACTACCTTACTGACAGAAATGCAATACCGCAATGAATTATTTAAAGATGCTTCTTCCGACGAAGGAACAGATCGTGCGATGATCGATTATTTTCCATATCATGCGCTTGAGGTAGTCGAGGATGAAGATACGCTGGCAAAGGTTATATTAAGCGGATTAGCCGTTTTCGTCATGAGTGATGGATTCACATTCACTTTAGATGTTCGAAATTATCCAGGAAGACAACCAGAAGAGCCGGACACCGAAAAAGTTATTCGCGGTTCAAGGGACGGTTTCACGGAAAATATTTTGACCAATACGTCGTTAATTCGCAGAAGATTGCGTGCTACAGAGCTTCGTTTTGAAATGCATGAAACATCTGTAAAAGGAAAAACGGATATTGCCATTGCTTTTTTGAAGGGCGCAGCGAATGAAGAGCATTTGGATTTCGTGCGAAAACGGCTGGATGATCTAAAAACTGATGGCCTCACGATGACGGACAAATCATTGGAAGAATTCTTATTCAAACAAGGATTCCATCCAATGCCGTTCGTTCGTTATACCGAGCGGGCAGATATTTGCGCGGCTCATTTACTGGAAGGTCATATCGCGATTATTGTAGATACATCACCTTCCGTCATTCTGGTGCCTGTCACACTTGTTCATCATCTGCAGCACGCGGAAGAGTACAGGCAAGCACCCTTGATCGGAACATTTATTCGCGGAGTGCGTTTTATCGGCACATTTTTCAGCTTAGTGATGCTGCCGTTTTGGTATTTACTCTCTACCAAAAGTGAATTCGTTCCGGAAGCCATTAAATATATAGGACCGAATGAATGGGGTGAAGTGCCGTTATTTGTGCAGCTGATCTTGGCGGATGTAGGGATAGAGATTTTACGGATGGCGGCCATCCATACACCGACCCCGCTATCTACTGCGATGGGGTTGGTGGCTGCTATTGTCATCGGACAAGTTGCAATAGACGTGGGACTTTTTTCTTCTGAGGTCGTATTGTATGTCGCTGTCAGTGCAATTTTGACATTCGCGATACCTTCTTTTGAATTAAGTATAACGACGAAAGTTTTTCGGGTTTTCTTGTTAGTTTCCGTAGCTTTGCTTGGAGCACCTGGGTTTTTCCTTGCGTTTGCTTTTATTTATTACTATTTATGTTCTTTGAAACCGATGAATGTGCCGTATTTGTGGCCGTTCACCCCATTCTTCCCGAAAGCCTTGCTTCGTGTATTGATTCGATTCCCGATGACAATCGATGATCCGCGGCCGTTTGTTACAAAATCCTCTAATCGTGACAGGATGTCTTGAATGCTTAGGACCTGTTTGGATCGAACATTGCCTCTTTCCGTATTCTTATGATAAAGTTTATCTAAGAGAATTCGGGAGGGGTATGTAAGATGCATCTTTATGGGACACAAACGGTGGATGAAAAAGGCCATTTAACAATCGGAGGAGTGGAAGTCACCGAGATTGTTTCACAATACGGAACGCCTGTCATGGTATATGACACGGAGTTGTTCAAGGAACGCGCGTCAGGTTTCAAAGAGACATTTGAGAAAAAAGGCATGAAGGCGCAAGTGGCGTATGCGAGTAAAGCTTTTTCTTCCATTGCGATCTATCAATTGGCAGAGCAGCAAGGGCTGTCTCTTGACGTCGTATCGGGTGGAGAATTATATACTGCTGTTGCAGCAGGCTTTCCTCGCGAGCGCATCCACTTCCATGGAAACAATAAAAGCAGAGAAGAGATTACTTATGCATTTGAAGAACAAATCGGCTGTATCGTAATCGATAATTTTTTGGAAATCGACATCATTAAGGAAATCGCTTCTGAGCGCAAGCAGAAAATGAATGTCTTGATTCGCGTTACACCAGGAGTAGAAGCTCATACCCATGATTATATTACGACTGGACAAGAGGATTCGAAGTTTGGTTTTGATTTGAAAAATGGACAAACTGATCAAGCCTTTAACGCGTTGCTCGATCATGAATTCGTTAATTTTCTAGGGATGCATTGCCATATCGGATCACAAATATTCGAAACGGCTGCATTTAAATTTGCGGCAGAAGTATTGATGGAGAAAATGATGGAGTGGCGAACAGTTCATCAGTTTATTTGTCCGGTATTGAATTTAGGCGGCGGATTCGGCATTCGTTATACTGAGGAAGACCATCCACTTGAGCCGGCAGTGTATGTGGAAGAAATGGCTGAAGTTGTGAAGTCGATGGCAGGGGAATACGAATATCCGGTTCCTGAAATTTGGATTGAACCTGGCCGGTCTCTTGTCGGCGATGCCGGCACGACGATTTATTCTGCTGGCAGCACGAAAGAAGTGCCTGGTATCCGGACATATGTAGCAGTTGATGGCGGGATGTCTGACAATATTCGCCCGGCATTGTATGATGCGCACTATTCAAGTGCCATCGCCAACCGGATGAATGAGCCGCACGATCAACAGTGGACTGTCGCTGGGAAATGCTGCGAGTCAGGGGACAAATTGATTGAAGAAGCCTTTTTGCCTAGAGTGGAGACTGGTGATCTGCTAGCTGTTTTTTGTACGGGTGCGTATACGTATTCCATGGCCAGCAACTACAATCGTTTGCCTAGGCCAGCTGTTGTATTCGCGGAAAAGGGTCAGCACCAACTAGTGGTGAGACGGGAAACCTATGAAGACATTATTAAATTGGATCTTCCGCTACATCAGCAAGCGAAGGAGATTTCTCAATGAGGAAGAAGAATCTGATCCTTTTCCTAGCGATTCTCGTCATTGGTTTAATTTGGGGAGCTGCCTATTGGTATTTTGTTGTGCCAGTGATTGATCCCCGGTAACTGTAAAGTGATGAGTTGAATATAATGGAATGTTCATGTAAACTGTACAAAGGATTTCTGAAAAGAAGGGGTTACTATTGAAACTTATACGTTTTAAAAAGGCGCATGAGAAAATTGCTATGGGTTTTTTATCGTACATCCCTAGCGAAAAAATGTTGCGTAAACTACAAGAAACCATCCAACTATATCTTTGTGATGAGGATTGGCAGCTATTTCTTTATAAAGAGTCAGAGGATTATATCGGATTGATTGGTGTAGAGGTACATGAACACGATAAAACCTACACCATTCAGCATATTTCGGTCAATCCATCTTTTCGTAGCGAAGGAATTGGCTATGATATGGTAAAAGAACTGGCGCTAATCTATCCCGGCTATCAATGTCAAAGTACTGATTTCACTGAGCAGTTTATAGAAAGATGTAAACGAAAAGAAGAAGGCGCAGATATTTAACTGCTGCCCTTCTTCTTTTCTTCGCGTTGAATGAGAATATCAGACCGATCTCTTTGCATATGTTTATGAATGACAGATGCGCTGTTCTTCGGAAGAAGTGAAATCGTCGGCTTGGCTTTTTCAGACAGTTCCAGAAGTGCTGGTGAAATCGGCAGAAGGAATGGAGTAAAGATTGCATCGCCTTCAAGACGGTCCAAGCTGTCTTTCAAGTGGTCGATCAGTTGATTCACTGCTACCTCTTCTTTGTAGACGCTGTATTCAATCGGCATTTGTTGAAAACGATGAAGTGCTTTTGTCAATGTGCGAGCCGCACCTGTTAAGTTGCCTCTGCGCCAATGGTATAATCCAGTAGCCATAAGAATATAGCCGGTCAAGGGATGTTCTTTCGAAAAATCCTCTTGCATTTTCCAATATTCTTCTAGCACTTCGTGGCATTCGAAATAATCTTGATTGTCGTTGAAATACACAATAAAATGTAGAAATAGAGGATGAGAGTAAGGATGCATCCTAAATCATTCCTTTCTGTTAAGGTAGGTAGTTAAAATGAGTTATAGTGTGAAATTAGAAGTTTTTGAAGGGCCGCTAGATTTATTATTGCATTTGATCAATCGATTGGAGATCGACATTTACGATATCCCCATGGCGGAATTGACACACCAGTACATAGAGCATCTATATGCCATGCGCGTTCTCCAATTAGACGAACTAAGTGAGTATCTTGTATTGGCGGCCACTCTCCTGGAAATTAAAAGTAAAATGTTGTTGCCGGTCAATGAAGAGGAAGCATTTGACGATGATTTCGACTATGAGGAAGAGGACCCTCGTGAAGAGCTCATTGCCAGATTGATTGAGTACCGGAAATACAAAGAAGCGGCGAATGTATTGCGAGAATCTGCTGCGGACCGCGATGAGCATTTCACGAAAAAGCCTGAAGATCTATCGGGCTATGGAGAACTGCCAGTTCAGGAATCAGAAGATCCGTTAAACGTCTTTGATTTAATCGGTGCTTTCCAAAAGATGCTTCATAGAAAAAAACTTCGCTTGCCCCTAACAGCGAGTATAACAAAGACAGAGCAATCTGTCGGGGATAAGATGTCTGTCATTATGAGTAAGCTGGAGACTTGTGGCGGTGAATGCGAGTTTCATGCGCTTTTTGAGACCGAAACTACAGCAGAATTGGTGTTGACATTCCTATCACTGCTCGAACTGATGAAACTTCAGGAAGTTACAGTTCGACAAAGTAATAATTTCGAAGAGTTGCTAATCTCATTGATTCAAGGAGATGTATAAATTGGAAATAGAATCACAGCTCTTGAGCATGACGGAGAGTTTTTTATTTGTAGCAGGTGAGGAAGGACTGACACTTACTCATTTGGCTGCTTTATTGGAACGTAATGAAGATGAGACGCTAAAAATACTGACTGCTTTGCATGAGGACTATGATCAGGACTCGAAGCGAGGCATCACCTTGAAAAGTTATGGCGGCAGCTACCGATTGGTGACGAAAAGTGAATTGGCAGATGAGATCAAGAAGATGTTGGAGAATCCGAAGCCTTCAACATTTACTCAAGCAGCATTGGAAGTTCTTGCGATCATCGCATATAAACAGCCGGTTACAAGGGTTGAAGTAGATGATTTGCGGGGTGTGAAATCTGAACGGGCTTTGCATTCATTGACAGGTAAAGGTTTTGTGGCGGAAGTTGGGCGAATGGAAGGACCGGGAAGACCGATTTTATACGGTACGACGGATTTCTTCCTCGATCGTTTTGGTCTTGCGTCTTTAAAAGAATTGCCGCCACTTTCTTTGGAAGAAGAAAAGGAGCAGGAAGATCCAGACTTATTTATGACAAAGTTTCAGGAAGCATTCTCGATTCAAGACGAAGGAGGAATTGACGCTTGAGAAAGTCTTCAGTCATTGTTTTGTTGTTGTTGGGATTCGTGCTATTCGCTTCACCCCAAGCTGCAAGTGCGGCAGGATCAGCTTGGGCAGTGATCGACGCTGAAAACGGCAGACTGCTAAAAGGAGAGAATGAACATCAACCCTTGCCTATTGCGAGTCTAACGAAGATGTGGACGGCCTATACATTTTTGGAGTCGCAATCGGAAAGTCAGGAAACAATCATTTCAAAAGAAGCGGCGTCTGCAGAAGGTTCATCAATCTACTTGGAATATGGCAGCGCTATGCAAACGGACGATTTACTCTATGGACTGATGCTTCGTTCAGGGAACGATGCTGCTCAAGCACTAGCTGAACATGCGGGCGGGTCTGTAGAAGGCTTCGTTCACTTGATGAATGAAAAAGCGCAAAGCCATGGATTAGAACAAACCTATTTTACAAACCCATCCGGCCTACATGATGATCGACATTTATCTTCAGCGTACGATACGGCTAAAATGCTTTATTATGCGATGGAAAACCCGAAATTCCGGAAGATTGCTACTACGACGAATTATCCATTTGAGACGGAACACGGCAAAAACAGCTGGCAGAATAAGCACCGTTTGCTGCTATCCGAACCTACAGCAATTGCTGGCAAAACGGGCTTTACAAAGGTGGCCGGTCGAACATTAGCTACGTATTTCGAAAAAGATGGTAAGTCCGTTATTGTTGTAACGTTAAATAACGGAGACGACTGGAAAGTACACAAACATTTATCGCAACAAGCGTTTTCCGAATATCAAAACCATACCATCGCAAAAAAAGGACGCTATCAAATCTTCCCTCATATGACCGCAAAACTAGATACTCCCATTAAATTACTCGTATCAAAAGAAGAGAAAAAACACCTATCCAACGTTTTACAAATACCCCAAACCGAAGAAACTCAAAAAAAAGGTTTCTGGTCGATTTACTTGGACACAGAACCGATCAAGACAGTAGCGGTCGATATCGAAACGGAAAAGTGAATTGAATACACACAATTTCGAAGATTGTCCTGTCTAGGTCAGTCTTCTTTTCATTTACCGCAAAGTGTGACATAATTTTTTCAGTATCAATTAAAGTAGAATAAGTTAGGTATGTCGTTTTTTACCGACCTTCATACAGAAGTAACAACGCATCATCTACACGCAGAGTTCTATTTAGGTAACATCAAGGAGGAAACCATGGAAAGATTACAAAAAGTATTGGCGCAGGCCGGCATCGCATCTAGAAGAAAGGCAGAAAAACTCATAGTTGACGGCTTGGTCAAAGTAAATGGCAAAGTCGTGACGGAACTTGGAACAAAAGTTAGCAGAATGGACACAATTGCAGTAGAAGGTGTTCAACTGACAAAAGAATCGCCTGTCTACTACTTACTCTATAAACCACGTGGCTATATTTCCACTGTACAAGATGACAAAGGACGCAAAACAGTAATTGACTTAGTACCGGAAGTTAGCGAACGGATTTTCCCTGTCGGCAGACTGGACTATGACACGTCGGGCGTGTTGTTGCTGACAAATGACGGAGATTTCTCTTATTTGATGACACATCCGAAATTTGAGATTCAAAAAAGGTATGTCGCAAAAGTTAAAGGAATCCCTACGCGAGAAAATCTTAAAAAACTAGAGACAGGCATTGAGCTGGAGGATGGTAAAACAGCGCCTGCTCAGGTGAAAATGACAACTGTCGATAAAAAAACCAACTCTGCGATTGTAGAGATCACCATTCATGAAGGACGCAACAGACAAGTCCGCCGAATGTTCGATGCGATTGGCTGCCCTGTGCAGAAGCTAAAGCGTGAGCAGTTCGCCAATTTGACGACACGCGGGCTGAATGCAGGAGAAGCGCGAGAATTGACGACCCATGAAATTAAACAACTGCGTGTTCTTGCGGAAACCGGGAAGATCGGCTAAGAAAGCCTCAAAAGTTCACAAACCTATCACTAGTGCGACGTCAACTGAATTTGCGTTTTGGTATAATAGCGATTGGAACGTATTTACGACGGGAGGTATTATGATTGGCCAAGAAAAATAAAAAACAGATCAGGCTAATTAGCAGGACAGTCCTTCTATTAATTATGGCAGCCATCATTGTATATGCGATTACTTCAAAAGACAGAGTGAAGGTCTTAGCAGAAGGGGACAAGGCTCCTGACTTCGAGCTTGTAGATCTGGAAGGAAATGCACATCGTCTATCGGATTATAAAGGTGAAGGTGTGTTTTTGAATTTCTGGGGAACTTGGTGTCCGCCATGTAAGAAAGAAATGCCTCATATGGAGGATATGTACAAAGATTTTGAAGCAAAAGGTGTACATATACTGACAGTCAACGTAGGAGAGCCGAAAGTAAAGGTAGAACTCTTCCGAGATGACTTGAACCTCTCATTCCCGATGTTATGGGATAAGAATAAAACAGTAATGGATCTTTACAACATCAAACCGCTGCCTACCACCTTCTTGATTAATCCCGAAGGCAAGATTACGAAGATTATTAAGCAAGGGATGAGTGAACAGCAAATAAGGGAATATTTAGAAAGTATTCAACCAAAGTAAGGAGTTTGTTACTCAATGAGCAATATTAAATGCCAATGCGGTCATGAAAACCCTTATGGTACGGAACTTTGTGAGAAGTGTGGGCGTCCTTTGTCTGAAAAGGCAAAGAAAAGTGACATAGTGGATATGCGATACGAAGGATCTTCCAGAAGATCCCAGACGTATAAAAGTTCGATTGTCGATAAAATATGGAACTTTTTCTCCAGTGTGAAGATTGGTGTCAGTATAATTGTAGCTGTACTGGCTGCTTCAGCGATCGGAACCATTTTTCCGCAGAAATTCTACGTCCCCGCTACAACGGATGCCGAGTATGCGGAATACTACGAACGTCTATATGGTGTGGTAGGAAAGATTTATTATCAGCTCGGCTTTTATGATATGTACAATAGTTGGTGGTTTAAAGTACTGATTGTCATGCTGGCAACTTCAATTATCATTGCGAGTATTGACCGTGTGGTACCTTTATATAAATCACTGAAAAAGCAACGTACACGTCGCCACCCATCCTTCATGAAGCGCCAGCGTATTTATGGAGAAGGGGATGTAGAAAACACGGAAGAGACTCTTGCCAAGGCAGAAGAGAAGTTGAAAGAACTGCGCTATAACGTGAAAACAGAAAATGGTGCTATTTTAGCAGAAAAACATCGTTTCTCACGTTGGGGCCCTTATGTAAATCATACTGGTTTGATCATTTTCTTTGCGGGAGTTCTATTGAGAGGGATTCCTGGCTTCTACGTCGATGAAGCGATGTGGCTGCGTGAAGGGGAAACGCGTAATATTGTAGGAGCGCCTGGCTATGTACTCGAAAACCGAGGATTCATTTTAGAGAATTATACGAAGGACGAAGCTGAAGAAGTTTTCGGTGAGGCTCTAGATAAAGTGGGCTCGATTGTAAAGACGTATCAGACAGATGTCACCCTTTACAAAGAAAAAGAAGGCGCATTACCGGGGAGTGACGACCTCGAAAAAATGCAGGATTATTCTATTGTAGTCAACAAGCCGTTGAAATTTAATGGCTATAATGTTTTCCAGATGGACTATAAGCTGAATGAATTGAGTACCATGACTTTTCATTTGGTGAACAAATCAACGGAAAAATCATTAGGCGAGTTCACAGTTGATTTGAGTAAGCCTAAAAAAGAGTATGATCTTGGGAATGGTTCGTCCGTTAAGATGATTGGATTCTATCCGGATTATGACGGAGTGAAGGACGGTGAACCATACTCTAAATCGCCAGTTCCGAATAATCCAGCGTTCATTTTCCAAATGAAGACACCGGATAAGCCGGAAGGTGAAAGAAGTTTCGTTGCGATTCGCCAAACGCTGGAAGTGGAAGAGAACGATTATGCCGTTAAATTTGCTTCTGCTGAAACACGTAACATATCAGGTTTAACGATCCGAAAAGACAAAACGCTCTATATTTTGATATTGGGTGGTCTGATCTTCATGATTGGTGTCATCCAAGGATCTTATTGGCAACACCGCCGGATTTGGGTCCAAAAAGATGCGGAAGGTCATATATTGGTTGCGGCCCATACGAATAAAAACTGGTTCTCTTTACGAAAAGATCTGGATAAAGTTCGAGAGTCTGCCGTCTTGCCTGCTTATATAGATCGTCAAGATCCTGAATTGGACAAGCAAGAACAGGAAGGGGACGAAGAGTAATGGATTTAGTTGCTGTCAGTAGTAACTTGTTGTTTGTATCATTTGTTTCTTATTTAGTGGCGACATTATTTTTTGGCGGAGCCATCAAAAAATCGAAAACTGAAAAGGCCTACCATAACAGTAAGTGGGGAACGATTGGATTAGTCATTACAATTATTGGATTCCTTGCTCACTTAGGCTATTTCTTTACGAGATGGGCCGCATCAGGCCACGCACCTCTCAGTAATATGTTTGAGTTCACGACTGCATTCGGGATGATGCTCGTAGGGGCATTTATTCTGTTATATATTATATACCGGACACCTTCGCTTGGGTTATTTGCTTTGCCGATTGCGATTATCATTATTTCATACGCAACGATGTTCCCGAGAGAAGTTACTCCGCTAATCCCTGCATTGCAGAGTAAATGGTTGTTCATCCATGTAATTACAACGGTTATTGGTGAATCAATACTAGCAATCAGTGCTATAGCAGGCCTTGTGTTTTTAGTGAAAAATATAGATATGACAAAGAAATCTAAACAACGTTTTTGGATTGAAGCTGTTATGTATACATTAATACTTGTACTTGGTTTTGTCGTAACATCCACGACATTCAAGGTAATGAATTATGAAGCAGAATTTACGTATATTGATAAAAATCAGGCACCTGCTGAAATTACGTATCATGTTCCTCCGTTATTCGGAATGAATGAATACGAAGCGATGACGCCGGATACTATGACTCCTTGGATTGAGATGCCGCCAATTGTAAACGCACAAAAGTTATCCTCTCTTGTCTGGGCCGTTGCGGTAGGTTCTGTGCTTTATCTGTTATTACGTTTAATTGCACGCAAACCAATCGCCGCAGTATTCCAACCGCTTGCAAAGAAAGCGAACTCTCAGCTGATGGACGAGATCGGCTATCGTTCAGTCTTAATCGGTTTCCCTGTCTTCACGCTCGGTGCATTGATTTTCGCAATGATTTGGGCGCATGAAGCATGGTCACGGTTCTGGGGCTGGGATCCGAAAGAAGTTTGGGCGCTCATCACTTGGTTATTCTACGCTGCATTCCTTCACCTGCGTTTGTCTCGCGGTTGGGAAGGAGAAAAATCAGCATGGCTGGCAGTGATCGGTTTCGTGATCATTATGTTCAACTTGATTGCAGTTAACTTGATTATTGCAGGCTTGCATTCATACGCGTAAGCTTAGACTGCATGGCAAAACTTGTCATGCAGTCTTTTTATCTGAATTCAGATGAAAACTCTCACCTCTATTGTTTGTAAGATGTATGTGAATTTATTACTGAGCGGTAGGTATTCAGACGCCTGCTGAGCTCAGTTATAGCTTCCGGCAGATGTCATGGATTTTTAATGGATCATTATGAGTGCGCTCGAAAGAATCCGGACGCAATTACGCCGAGGCGTAATTGATTTCTTTTAAACACTAGAAATTGTACAATGGACATAGAAGATTGTCGAAAGGGGTAATGATTTGTGGAAGAAACAGTGAAATTATTAGTAGTGGATGATGAGGATCGGATTCGCCGACTGCTGAATATGTATCTATCTCGCGAAGGTTATGAAATCGACGAAGCGGTGGATGGAGCAGAAGCTTTGGAGAAAGCGTTTGCTGAACAGTATGATTGCATATTGCTTGATGTCATGATGCCTGAAAAAGATGGGTTGGAAGTGTTGGCAGAACTGCGTGAACATAAGCAAATGACACCTGTCATTCTTTTGACTGCAAAAGGTGAAGAATCCGACCGTGTAGGCGGATTTGAAAGCGGTGCGGATGATTATATCGTCAAGCCATTCAGTCCGAGAGAAGTGGTACTGCGTGTTAAAGCGATGCTTAGAAGGTCGGTTTCTTTCCCGAATGTTTCATCGTCTACCACATCGAAAGATTTAGTCGTATTCCCTCAATTAACAATCGATCACGATGCACACCGTGTAACGGCGGAGGGTAAAGAAGTGAATTTGACGCCGAAAGAATATGAATTGCTCTATTTCTTGGCGAAATCTCCGGATAAAGTGTTCGATCGCGAGCAGTTATTGAAGGAAGTTTGGCACTATGAGTTTTTTGGAGATTTGAGAACGGTAGATACGCACGTCAAACGCCTTCGAGAAAAGTTAAGTCGTGTATCTGAACGGGCAGCCAAAATGATCGTCACCGTCTGGGGCGTCGGTTATAAGTTCGAGGTTCCGAACGAATGATTAGAATATGGAATTCAATTGTCGGGAAGCTATGGGCCACCATATTGCTTCTCGTTTCATTTGTCCTGTTTATCGTGACATTGCTTCTGCTGGAGTTTCTGGATAATTTTCATACGAAACAAGCAGAAGAATCCTTGCAGAGGGAAGCTGCCACCATCAGCAAAATTGTCAATGATCATGAAGGACAAACTACGAGTTCCATGCATTTGATCATAGAAGACATACTGGACACCGAGACCAATGCGATAATAGTGGGTCAAGAAGGGCAAATTCTTTATTCGTTCCATACGGCTGCAAGTAAAGAAGAAATTGAAAAAAAATTGTTATCTGAACGAAGTCTTTTTGAATCACCGGAAGTTGGCGATCAGATTGTAAAGGAAATGATCCTTCCATCTTTAGACGAAGACGAAGTAATGGGGCAATATTTGATTCTTTCTTATCCTTATGAACAATTTTCAGGAGAAAAAGCAAGTGTCCTCATGTACCAAAGTTTGGACGCAGTACACCGCACGACGAAAAGTACAACTAATATTGTATTCTTATCAGCATTCATTGCATTCATACTAACTACATTTTTTGCCTTTTTCTTATCGACACGGATTACGCTGCCGTTACGGAAAATGAAACAAGCTGCATTCGAATTGTCCAAAGGGAATTTTGATACTCATTTGCCAGTTGCACAAAACGATGAAATTGGTCAACTCGCAACAGCATTTAATCAAATGGGACGTCAATTAAAATACAATATGGAGTTAATCAAACAGGAGAAAGAACAATTATCCAGTATTCTAACTTCCATGACAGATGCAGTTGTTACGTTTAATCAGGATTATTCGATATTGCTGAAGAATCCACAAGCCGAGCTGTTATTAAAAAAATGGTATGGCTACAATGAGAAAAAGCATCATCCTCTGCCAAAGGAAGTCTTCCATATGTTGGAGCATGCGATCTCATTTTCGGAGGAAGTGGAAGATGAGCTTGAATTAGGTGGACAGTTCTATGTCATTTCCATCAGTCCTCTCTATAGCGAAAATAATATTCGAGGTGCGGTCGCTGTATTTCGGGATATGACGGAACAGCATAAATTGGATAAATTGCGTTCAGACTTTATTGCCAATGTCTCCCACGAATTACGGACTCCTATTTCAATGTTGCAGGGGTACAGTGAAGCGATTATTGACGATGTGGTCAGCAGTGAGGAAGAACGCATGGAAATGGTTCGAATTATTCATGATGAATCCAAGCGAATGAGTCGCTTGGTGACAGACTTGCTGGACTTGGCAAGAATGGAATCGGGTCATATCCAGTTGCATGAGAACCCATTGCCGATCTTCGAATTTATGAATCGTATGGTAACAAAATTTTCTCAAGTAGCAAAAGACGCGCAAGTGAATCTCACCTTAAATACAGAAGAATCATCAAATCTAGTTATACTTGCCGATGAGGATCGCCTTGAACAAGTATTTACCAATTTGATTGATAATGCGATTCGTCATACACCTAATGGAGGTGAAGTGACACTAGGAATCCATCGATCGAATGGGATGCTTGATCTGTCGGTTTCTGATACAGGCGTAGGGATTCCTGAAAAAGACTTACCATTTGTCTTTGAACGTTTTTATAAAGCAGACAAAGCGAGGACGCGAGGTAAAGGTGGGACAGGTTTAGGTTTGGCTATCGCAAAAAACATCATGGATGCACATCACGGATCAATTTTGGCGAAACATGGAGATGAGAAAGGAACCGTCTTCATTTGCTCACTTCCATTTGATTCTCCAAAGAATTGAAACCTTTCCTCAAATGAATCGACTACTATAATAGAGCGAGGGGATTAAATGGATGATTCCGTTTTCCTGCGATTGTACGAAGAATATAACCGAGATGTATTTAATTTTTTGATCTATTTGACTCGTAATCGAGACATAGCCGAAGATTTAATGCATGAAGTATATGTTCGCGTACTGAAATCATACAGCAACTTCGAAGGAAAAAGTTCAGAGAAAACATGGCTGTTTGCAATTGCGAAAAATGTCTCGATTGATTATTTCCGTAAACAAGCAACCATGAAGAAGCATACAGATCTTCATTTCGATTGGGAAACACAGGAATTGGTTGCACACGATCTCCTGCCTGAGCAACTTATCGAATCGGATGAAGAGAAACGACTAGTTTTGGAAGAATTGCATAACTGTACAGGCGATCAGAAAATGGTCATTTTCATGCGGTTCTTCCAAGACCTCACGATTGCTGAAACTGCAGAAGTTTTGGAATGGACAGAGGGTAAAGTAAAAACTACCCAGCATCGTGCAGTAAAGGCTTTGAAGGAAAAGGTAGAAGCACGTTCGGTGAGAAAGGGGCGATCAAATGAGTAATGATAAGTGGAATGAAGAAAAAATTGAAACTACATTACGCGAAATGCCTACGATTTCAGATCACCGCTCTAAAGAGGATGTACTAGCAAGACTTAAGAAAGATCCGAGAGTAAACGAAGAACCCCAGCCAAAGAAGAAGCGGATGAAAGCGAAATGGCAGCCGATTCTTGTGGCTGTTGCAGCGATTTTATTGCTCAGTATTTTAGTGCCGACGTTTCTCAATCCATCGAATCAAGTATCGATGGATAAAGCAGAACCGGTGGATAATGCGGACCCTGCTCCGGCATCACTGGAAGAAAATTCAGAATCAACCGAGTCAAGTCAAGATATGGCGACATTCTCTAAAGCTTTACCGACGGCCCCGCATTATGCCGTCTATCCGTCTGACGTAGCTAAACAGAATTCTTTTCATATAGGTCTGGCGACGAATCAGGCAACGGTTGTACCTGTGACCTTCCTTATACCGAATGAGTTGGTAGAAAGTGATTTAGGAACGATACAGCCGGATGCTGTTGCACTTTACAATATGTATGCCGGAAAACTAGATGAGGAATCACTCGGCTTCACTGAGTATCACCCGTTTAACGCGGTGATTTCATCGAATGAAAAACAAGTATGGATGAAGTTTGCTGCAGACCATTCGTACGACATGGCGAGCGCTACGCTAGAGATGTTGAATCAAGCCGTTCAAGATACGTTTTACGGATTTGATGAAGTCAAATTTCTTCGAGAAGACGGATCGCCTATTGTATTTGATCAGATCGGTGAAGCGAGCAAACCTATTGTGCTGAAAGGCTCTAAATCGCAACAAGCCTATTATCGATTCACTCAAGAAAATGGGGAAGAGTTGCTTTCTTCGAATTTCGGTAAATCCTTTAAATCGCCACAAGAAGCTTTGTTGAGCATGAAGAAAAAGCCGAATGACATTTATTCTAGTGTCGTTCCAGAAGGCGTAGATTTTAAAGTCTCGGAAGACAAGGAAGTGCTCCATGTGGAATTTAGTGATGTATTAGATTTGGATAGTATGCAAGTGGAAGAGGCTATGCAATTAATCGAAGGTATTTTATTGACTGCTGCAAGCTTTGATCGACAAGTACAGTTCGATCAAATAATGCAAGAGCAATGGCAGGATTTTGATTTTACACAGCCGCTGCCGAAACCAATTGGAGCGAATCCGAAATTCCTTATTCTCAAATAATTCTGTTTTGTAGACTCAAGTAGTTTACAAAACAGTTTTTTTTAGTTACAATAGGAATATAACATAATATTGATTCATCTTCGGGGCAGGGTGTAATTCCCGACCGGCGGAAATAAAATAGTCTTCTATTTTTAGCCCGCGAGCTTAACAGCTGATTCTGGTGAGATTCCGGAGCCGACAGTATAGTCTGGATGGGAGAAGGTGAAGGTGCAGCCATCTTTTTGTGTACGCAAAATGATGCTTGTTTAAACTCGGATAAATCCTTGAAAATTTATCTGTTATTAACAGTGCATTTAACTCTCCCTAAAGCGATTTGCTTTAGGGATTTTTAGCGAAGCAGCAGATGAGCAAGCCTTTCCTCTTTTGAAGTGAATCGCAAAAGGAGAGAGGAACAAATGAAAAACATGAAGTTACGCAAGTTAATTTTGATTGCTGTTTTAGGAAGTATATCCACCGTTTTAATGCAGTTTAACTTTCCATTGCCTGCATTGCCTGGATTTCTGAAGTTTGATTTCAGTGAAGTTCCGGCTGTCGTCGCAATCATGACAATGGGACCAGTTGCAGGGATCGGTGTGGAATTATTGAAGAATATCATGTATTGGTTTTTATCCGGTAGTCCAACGGGTGTTCCTGTAGGTGAAATTGCAAACTTTGCAACAGGTGTCATGTTCATCATGCCGATTTATTGGATCTACATGAAATATCGTTCGACAAAAGGGCTGGCGGCAGGTTTGATCGCAGGTACAACAGCAATGGCAATTGGTATGAGTGTATTGAATTACTTTGTGTTTTTCCCGATGTACACTTATTTCCTTGGTATGCCAGCTGTAACCGGTGATGCACTTTATAAAATGGTCATTTTAGGGATCTTGCCATTCAACCTCATTAAAGGTGTCATATTATTGGCGATTTCGTTGATGTTATATAGAAGTATGGAGAAGTGGATTCTCCAGCAACAGAAGAAGTTATTAGTTTAATTAAACAAACGGCAGTTTCTTTTTAAAAAGGGGCTGCTGTTTTATTTTTTGATTTGGTGCTCGTAACATGGTAAACAATGTTGGATTACAAAGTTTAGTTGTTATACCAATAGGTTTTAAATAGTCTAACCAAAAAACGATAAACCTTAATCCCCCGAGGTTTATCTCTAAAGGTAAAGGAGCCAAGGGTATATGAACAGTCCAATTTAAGAATCCCCAGCTTTCTAAGTTAATTAATTTTAATTGGGGGATATACAATTGAATAAAAACTTCATTTTACTCATAACAGGGCAGTCACTTGCAAGTATTGGTGATGTTCTGTATATGGTTGGCATTATAAGCACGATTTTTGCGTTAACAGGATCTGCAACGGCTGCGTCCTTTGTGCCTTTTACAATTACCTCCTCGATGTTTTTATCGAGTCTTTTGACACCTCTAGTAATGGGTAAAGTTAATTTGAAGTGGTTACTGACTGGATCACAATTGGGAAAAACAGGCCTGATCGTAGTACTAGGACTATTTTTAAGTGGGATATCAGGAGCAAATTATTATTTGGTGTTTCTCGTCATCTCTGGCATTGCGTTCCTTGACGGATGTGCTAATCCGATAAAACTAACCATGATACCGCAGTACGTAGAGCCAGAAAGATTAGTTCGAGCGAACGGTGTAGCTGAAACGATATCCCAATTCATTCAAACGGTGATGTGGTTTGTAGGCAGTTTATTTTTGATTTTCATGGATGTACAGCAGTTAATTTGGGTTGTTAGTCTCATGTTTGCACTATCAAGTATCATGATGTTTTTATTGGATAATGTAAAAAATCAGAGATCGAAACAGGAAAAAAAGCTCGATCGGATTAAAGTTGGTTGGAAAACCTTGTTTGATGTCCCTGTATTACGGAAAATAGCATATATGGAAGTCTTGGAAACCGTGGCTGCTACAGTTTGGATTGCCGCTATTTTGTATGTGTTTGTCAGTGATGCACTGCACGTAGACGAAAAATGGTGGGGCTTCATCAACGGCTCCTTCTTTTTAGGGCTAATAATCGGAAGCATCTATTGCATAAAATACTCTTCTCTAGTCGAAAGAAAGCTTGCCAAAATAATTTTCATTGGCTCTTTATCTAGCTTTTTTATAACTATATTATTTAGTGCAACCAGCAATCCGATGATTGCTTTATTGTTGGCAGTTGGAATTGGTTTATTCGGACAGTTAAAGAGCATTCCTCAACAAACAGTAATTCAAACCAGCGTAGCGAAGGAAAAGTTGTCTACTGTATATACATCTTTGGGGGCGATTTCAACAGGGATATTCGGAATATCCTCTCTTGGTATGGGTATTCTGGCAGATTTATTTGGGGTCAGGTGTGTTTTTCTTGTTTCGGGACTAATGCTTGCTATCGTCACGTTGATTGTATATAAGAATAAGCATTTGTTTGTTCGGAACATAATGGAATAGTATTTTAACATGTGGGTTTGTTGTTTTACGAACCCACATTCTCACTTAGTTAATTAATTTAATATCGTCTGCAAAGAGTGCTATAGCTAAATGAAAATTGTGCCATCAGATCATTTATCAACTTACAGATGATAAATTAGTAAGTCACATTATTTTACTAGGAGGAGCTCCCATGAATCTTGGAACTGAATATTTGAAAGTTGTGCAGGAAAGGTTTAGAAGTGTTAAAGATCTTGGAGATAAGACGATAAATCAATTGACAGAAGACGACATTCATTGGAAGTTAAACGAAGCTTCCAATAGTGTTGCGGTTATAGCCAAGCATTTAAGCGGAAATATGATATCTCGATGGTCGGACTTTTTAACTTCGGATGGAGAAAAAACCTATAGGAATCGTGATCAGGAATTTGTGGATCATGTTTTATCGAAACAAGAATTAATAATAGTTTGGGAAAATGGTTGGAATACTCTATTCGGCACATTACAAGATTTAGATGATAAAGATTTAGTAAAGAAGGTAACAATTCGTGGTGAAAGTCATACGGTGCTAGAAGCGATTGAAAGGCAAATGGCTCACTATGCTTATCATATAGGGCAGATAGTTTATATTGGTAAGCAGTTAAAAGGGGACATTTGGGAAAGCCTTAGTATCCCCAAGGGAGCGTCTGAAGAATACTTACAGGAAAAGCTGAAAAGGCAAGAGTCATAAAGTTCTTGATACTTCACGTCATATCCCGGCCACAATCCAATGTACTTTAATTGTTTAGAAACATATTCTTTTTATAACAATCAAAAAACAACACATCCTGCGTTCGGAAGTGTTGTTGTTCATGAATCAATCTTCATATTTTAATGGATCGCCTTCAAAAGGAGCATCCGCAATTTTAATTGAATCAGTTGGACAGCCATCGAACGCATCTTCGAGATCTTCCATCAGTTCTTCTGGAACTTCAGTGTTTCCCATGTTATCATCTAAAATAACAAACGCGATTCCCTCGTCGTCATAATCATAGATATCCGGTGCAGCAGCCCCGCATGCACCGCAAGCTATACATGTATCCTGATCGACAATTGTGTACTTTTTGCTAGACATTGTCTTTCTCCCTTCTTCCATTCACTCAACCTATTTTGCATCTACTCTATTCTAAAGCTGTTTTCATCACTTTTCAACAATAAAACTCTATTTCTTCGGGAGGAAGCGTAATTGGTTTTTATTTCAATCTTATTAACGATGTTTCAGCGCCTTCATGGCGAACGATCTGCACAAGGAGTGTATCATATTCTTCGCGGCAAAAGATCCGGGCAAACATTGCAGGATGTCGAAAACTATCAATTGAAACCATTTTATTCGTTATTTCCAAACCTATCAACCGATGGTTATCGTCGACAAATTGAACGTTTGATAGCAGAAGGTTTAATACGTATTGAAAATCAAGTCGTTTACGTTACAGATAAAGGCCGCAAGAATACGCTGCATGCGCCATGGCGTTTCAATGGGTGGGAATACCGTGGCGGAGAAAGGGAATTCGTTAAGCGGCTGGCACTTACTGTACAAACATTATCGTATATTCGGACCGGGCAGACAATGTTTGCGCCGATACAAAAGGAGTTGCATATACAGCAATTCGTCAAAGAATTCCTTCGCAGACAGACGGTATCGGTGGATGAACTTGCAAAAAGAGTACATAAAGAATTGGTACAGATTCTATCTGAAGCGAATCTGACCGATCTGCAACGAACGATTCTTTCATATAGGTTGACTGGTGTGCAATTGACGGCTTATACATGGGAGCAAATAGCGGAAGCGCTGAATTCGCCTGTCACAAGTGTTCAAATCTATTTCCTGGAAAGCTTACATATCGTACTAGATTTCATTGAAGAACATGAGGACATGCCTTTAGTGAAAAGCTTGGCTGTAGGGTGCAGAGTGGAGAACTATTTGACGCAATCTGCAGAACGATCGCGTAAATTGGTTCAACAAGGGTATTCTATAGAGCAGATTGCTTCGCTGCGCAATCTGAAACTCAGTACAATAGAGGATCATATGGTGGAAATGGCTGCAAATGTAAAAACTTTTCCGTATGAAGAATTTGTCACCGCTGAACAGATCCAGAAAGTTTGGCAGCAAATTGACCGGTTGCAGACAAAACGATTGCGTGTATTAAAAGAGCGGTGTGCGGAACTATCATATTTTCAGCTTCGGTTAATTATCATCCATGGAAAGCGGGTGGACAGTTGATGGACATACAAGACGTTTTACAGCAAAGGTTTGGCTATGTTGCATTTCGGCCCGGACAGGAAGAAGTGATCCGTCATATTGTAGCTGGCAGGGATGCGGTCGCGATTTTTCCCACCGGGATGGGCAAGTCACTTTGTTATCAACTTCCTGCCTACGTAATGGATGGCGCAGTAGTCGTAATCTCCCCACTGGTTGCATTAATGGAAGATCAAGTCGCTAATTTACGTAATCATAAAGAAAAAAGAATTGTTGCGATAAATTCATTTTTATCGAGACAAGAGAAAGAATTGGCTCTGAATACATTGCATCAGTATAAATTCATTTTTCTGTCACCTGAAATGCTTATGCAAACAGCGGTTCAACAATTGATCGAGCAATTGAACGTGGCGTTTTATGTAGTGGATGAAGCACACTGTATATCGGAGTGGGGATTCGATTTTCGTCCGGATTATTTGCGGATGAAAGAAATTTTCGCAGGATCGAAAAGGGCACCTGTTTTAGCTTTAACCGCGACGGCAAGTGAAAAGGTAATAGAAGATATCACGTCTTATCTGCAGCTCAATCAACCGCATATCGAACGTCAGCCGATCGATCGGCCTTCTATATCTTATCGTGTATTGCATTTAGAAAATCAATTGGCGAAAACAGACTGGATCATTGAAAGATTGTACGTTACGATCGGTCCAGGCATTATCTATGTCGCTTCTAGAAAGCGAGCGGATGAATTGGCGGCGGTCCTGCAAGAAAAAGGGATCCGGGTGGCGAGTTATCATGGAGGCAAGGAACAAGATGAACGTTCCATCATTCAAGAACAGTTTGTACAAGGTGACCTAGAGTGGATTTGTGCAACCAATGCGTTTGGGATGGGAATCCATAAAGACGATATCCGTCAAATTATCCACGAGCATTTACCGGCTACTCCATCCGCTTATGTACAAGAGGTAGGCAGGGCGGGACGCGATGGAGAAAAAGCAGCAGCAACACTTCTTTACAGTGAAAGAGATATACAAAAATTGAAATTCATCGTTTTTGAAGACTTGCCTGACGAACAACAAATCCGTTATTATCATTCATTGATGCAGACGGGGGTAAGTGGATCGCTTGCGATTGAACAATCCGGACTGACAGAAGTGGCGGCCCGACTGCTGGATTATTATTTCGAGCAGTTTGACGAGGAAAATGTCATTCGTCAAATTCGTCAAATCTTTCAAGTGAAAGAACGACAAATCGCGGACATGGAGAGATTTGTGAGAAGTGAAGATTGTTTAAGAGAAAAGCTTCTCAGTTATTTCGGTGAAAAATCTGCTACAACTTTCGATTGTTGTTCACAATGTCAGAATATCGCCGATGAATGGCTGGTTAGGACGACAGTTGAACAAAAACGTTCGACTAAATTGGATTGGAAAGAAAGACTGCATCAATTACTAGGCTAAGCCTTCTGTCCTTATTTACTTTTCCGACAAAATTCGGCATAATGGAAGTATGAATACGTTCGGATGATGTCTATTTCTTGATAGTTTTGAGAAATGAATTACATCACATAATTGGAACTGACATTATGAGATGTGAAGGAGAAGTTGCATATGAAAAAAGATGACTATGAACTGGATTTTGAGCAAAATCGTAAAGAGATTACTATAGAAAAAGAGTCTGATAAACTACCTTCTCGTTCAGAAATTCATAGAAAGAAAAAGAAGGAGAATCAGAATCGGACGAAGTTAATTAATATTCTTCTTGCTATATTTACGTTAATACCGATTGTGATTTTAGTATACGTTTTATCCGATTTATATTCGCCTGCCGTCCCGAACCAAGTGCCGGTCGAAAAATCGAAGGTTTCAGTCAGCAATAATTCCGTTGCAGATGGCAATTTGACCGGAGTTGCTAAGGGAAATGAAGAGCAACCGGCAGAAACAAAAAAACCAAATGCGGATGCTGCTAAAAAGCCTGCAGTCGAAGTAAAGCCTGAAAAGCCGGTGGAGAAACATAAGCAGCCAGCCAAGCAACCGGAGCCGAAACCAGAAGCAAAACCAAAACCAAAACCTGAAGCAAAGCCAAAACCAGTGGAAAAGCCAGCACCCAAGCCGGTGGAGAAGCCTGTGGAAAAACCGGCGCAAAATAAACCTGCTACGGGTGTTAGACATCATGTCGTCAAACCGAACGAGACGCTGTACCGTATTTCTGTCAATTATTATGGAAGTGGCGCTCATGTTCAGAAGATTCAACAGGCGAACGGCTTATCGTCCAATAATATAAGTGTGGGGCAGACACTTGTGTTGCCTTAGGTTACGTACAATTGAGCAACATTTTATGACTTTTATCTAAAAATTGATATGATAATGATGGTTTTTTTACTAATATTTTAAAAGCAAAGTGGATGCTTTGCTTTTTTCTATGGGAGCTGTGTGATGAAAAGGTATCAAACGACTTTGTTATCCGTCTTAATGTCTGGCGCTGGCCTGCTGGCATATATGTTTTCACTCGCACATCGGAACAGAGTGTTGACGCACACAGTTGCTTTAGAAGGCGCAACTGCCAAGAAGTTGACGGTTTTTTTTATTTCTGATATTCATAGGCGCCGGCTTTCAAACGGGCTGATAAATAAACTTCGTACTTTTCCTGTTGACGCAGTCATTGTAGGAGGAGATGTGGCTGAAAAAGGAGTGCCGCTTTCTCGTGTAAAACGAAATTTTCAACTGTTGGCCACGGTTGGTCCTCTTTATTATATTTTCGGAAACAATGACCAAGAGGTGGGAACAGAGGAGCTCTTGAAAATCATTGAAGAGTCAGGCGGAGTGACGCTTGTCGATCAAACGATACGTATTCCAGGGCATCCGACATGGGGACTATGCGGATTGGAAGACCCTTCAAATGGTACAGTTGATGTCGATCAGGCAGTTGCCTCGACAATTGGTTTTAAACATCTCATTTTAGCAGCCCACAATCCTTCTCTATTTCGTAAGATTGAAGGGCGTATGAAGCCGGATCTCATGTTGGCTGGCCATACGCATGGGGGACAAATCCGTTTAGGTAAATGGGGATTGCAAGATTTAGGTGTTTTTCAAAAAACAACAAATGGTGCCAAGTTGATTAGTAATGGTTTTGGCACTACGATGGTGCCATTACGGCTTGGTGCCAAACCTGAATGTCATGTAGTGGAAATACATTACTGAGCAGATGGGGTAAGGAGAGTAGATTTCATGTATTCTGTTGACGCAGTAATTGTCGGCGGCGGTCCGTGTGGCTTATCCGCAGCAATCGAATTACAAAAAATAGGGTTGTCCGTAATTGTCATTGAAAAAGGAAATATCGTTCATTCCATTTACAATTATCCGACCCACCAAACATTCTTTAGTTCCAGCAGCAAATTATCGATCGGCGATATTCCATTCATTACGGCGATTGATAAACCAAAGCGAAATGATGCATTGGTGTACTATCGCACGGTGGCTCAACTTAAGAATTTGCGAATCAATAGCCACGAACGAGTAGAAAACGTTCAAAAGCAAGGGAACGGATTCATTGTCCAGACTGATAAAGCGACATATGAAGCTTCCTATGTAGTGGTGGCAACGGGTTATTACGATCAACCGAACAGTCTGAACGTCAAAGGTGAAGAGTTGCCGAACGTTTATCATTACTTTAAGGAGGCCCATCCTTATTTTAATAAAAATGTTGTTGTGATCGGCGGCAAGAATTCAGCCGTTGACGCGGCTTTGGAGTTGCAGCGAGCAGGGGCGCATGTTTCGGTTATTTATAGAAAAGACAGCTATTCAGCGAGTGTAAAACCATGGATTTTACCAGGGTTTGATAGTTTGGTGCGAAATGGACAAATTCAAATGTATTTTAATGCGTGTGTCACGGAGATTACGGAGACGGCTGTAACCGTCACTCAGCAAGGAAAGACGTTTGATTTGGCAAGTGATTACGTCTTTGCGATGATCGGTTATCATCCGGACCATCCTTTTTTACGCAGAATAGGTATACAAGTGGACGAAGCGTCAGGACGTCCGATTTTTAATGAAGAGACGATGGAAACGAATGTGGAAAACCTTTTTATCGCAGGTGTGATAGCTGCGGGCAATAATGCCAATGAAATATTTATCGAGAATGGCCGCTTTCACGGCGGGATGATTGCAGCAGCGATCAAACAACAGAACGAATGAGAAAGCCGCCGGACTGAAAAACGTCCGGCGGTTCTTTAGTAGGAGAACTATAATACTAGAGTGCTGCAAGTAGGTTTTGTGATACACTAGCGTCATGGGGAGGCGCCTATGTTTATTCTACTTACTGTCGCGATTGCGCCAGGGCTAGCACTTTTCAGTTACTTATATCTCCGAAAGCAAATCGCAAAAGAGCCATCGCGAACATTGTTTCATGCGTTTATGTATGGAGCTATTATGACTTTTCCGATTTTGTTCATTCAGCACGTTTTTGAAGAGGAACATGTATTTTCTAATGAATTTTTACGTAACGTTTTATTTACTAGTAGTTTAGAAGAGTTTTTCAAATGGATCATCATTTTTATCCTTGTATACAAAATCATTGATTTTGAGGATGCGTACGACGGAATTTTGTATGGCGCTAGTGTTTCGCTAGGTTTTGCCACCGTTGAAAATATTTTATATCTTCTTTCATTCGGACTGGACACAGCATTTATCCGTGCGTTGCTGCCCGTATCGAGTCATGCTTTATTTGGCGTTGTGATGGGCTATTATTTTGGTAAAGCCAAGTTTTCGACAGAATCCGAAAAAGGCAGATGGGTTTGGATTGCCTTTTTAGCTCCGTTCACGCTCCACGCATTCTATAATGCAATCTTGTTCTTATATGACTATTGGCTATATTTAATGATTCCTTTTATGCTGTTCCTTTGGTGGTTTGGTTTGACTCGTGTGAAATATGCCCATACATTTGCGATGCAACAATTTAGAAAGAAAATAAATGCAAAACCAGAAAATCCGTCTACTTAGGCGGATTTTTTATTTTTTATCATAAAATTTAAAGCATTGGACAAACT
Source organism: Sporosarcina sp. FSL K6-3508 (assembly GCF_038615825.1). Classification (NCBI taxonomy): domain Bacteria; kingdom Bacillati; phylum Bacillota; class Bacilli; order Caryophanales; family Caryophanaceae; genus Sporosarcina; species Sporosarcina sp. FSL K6-3508. Next base: position 1,398,187 of record NZ_CP152016.1, read on the forward strand.
AGAACAAAGCAGAAAAATTTGGAGGTGGATGTTACATGAAGCGAGTTGCTGTACGCTTCCTATTTTTACTCATCGCCGGTGTAATGGTTCTTTCATTATTTGTCATTCAAACGGAAGCATTCAGTGCGCGTGACTTGGCAAAAGGTGCTAAAGGCGATGATGTTATTGAATTGCAAGCAAGGCTGCAGTACATCGGATTTTATCATGGTGAAATTGATGGCAACTTTGGTTATGGAACATACTGGGCATTACGGAACTTTCAAGAACAATATGGCATGCCGGTAGACGGTATTGTTGGTAAAAACGTCAAGAAGAAGTTGCAGGGAATCTCCGATTACGATGAGAAGTATGTCAAAGGGCAAATTGCAAAAGGGAATCAATTTACGTATTATGGCGGCCAGCCTTTAGAGGCGCAAGTCAAGAAAGGCAGCAAACCGCAGAAACAAATGCAGACACCTGCGAAATATTCGGATCAGGATATAAAGTTATTGGCCAATGCGGTTTATGGGGAAGCACGGGGGGAGCCTTATGAAGGGCAAGTTGCGGTGGCAGCTGTAATTTTGAATCGGATTGAACATGCTGATTTCCCAGATACCGTCGGGGGAGTTATTTTCCAACCAGGAGCCTTTACCGCTGTATCAGATGGACAAATTTGGCTGACCCCGAATGAAAGGGCAAAAGAAGCTGTCATCGATGCGATCAATGGCTGGGACCCATCTGAAAATGCGATTTATTATTTCAATCCAATTACAGCAACGAGTAAGTGGATCTGGTCACGACCGCAAATTAAGAAAATCGGACTGCACATATTTTGTAATTAAAGGAAAGGAGGGCGAGGCGACGATATGAAAAGAATGCTCTTTATTATGACCTATTCATTCATAGTACTCGGGATTTATGCCTTTGGTAAAACTCAAGAGACCGAGCAATTATCGGTGGCTTTAAATACACAGTATTCAAAAAGTATTTCGGACGCTTCACAAAAGCTAGGCGAACTTGAAGAATCGGTTAAAAAATCATTGCTGTTTGAAGACGAAAAAAGCTCAGCTAAAGAGCGAGAAGATGTTTGGCGACTGTCGTCGGATATCAAAGCTTCAATAGGTGCTCTTCCTGTGAATGAGAGCTTTTCAACTTCTTGGATGAACTATTTAGGCCGTCTCGGGAATTATGCGAAAGAATCTACGGAGCAGGGCAATAAAGATGATTATTATGCTGTCATGAAACGGGCTTCGGATAACTTGGATGAACTCTCAAGTGAGTGGCAAGTGGCTACTTCTGATTTATTATCAGGCGATATGACCATGCAGCATTGGGAGAATAAACTTGGCAGTAACGTCGAGGATGAAGGTAATTGGGGTAAAATGGGGGCATCCATCAAACAATACGGAGAAGCTGTATTTCCTTTGACGGCAAGTGAGTCGGATGCGCAAAAGAAAAAAGAATTACGTAATATTAAAGACCATAAAATTACAGAAGATGAGGCAATCGAACGATTTAAAAAGCTTTTACCTGAAGTCTCGAATGATGTAATTGCTGCAGAGAAAAGCAGAAAAGGAGCACCCTATCCTTTTTATCACATTCGTTTTTCCGAAAATTCATCAATCGGATATATTGACATCACCCAAAAAGGCGGACATATCTTATCGTATTTGGTAGAACGTCGAATGGGAAAACCAACAAAGTCATTTGAGGAATTAAAGAAAATGGCTTCGGAGTTCCTAGATAAGGCGGATTACAAAGACGTTGTATTGGAGGAGTCCAGGGAAAATGATGTGGCATGGCATTTTGTTTTCGTCAGGGTAAATCCAGATAACAATGCAAAAGTATTTTCCGATCCGATCCATATTAAAATGGCGAAGGATAATGGGGAAGTATTAGGTATGGATACATCTGAATATATTCGTAAAGAAACACTAAAGCCGCAACCCATCCGGGACGTGAATTGGAAAGAGTTTTTCCGAACGGGCGTAAAGGTAATGGAAGAAGAGCTTGCATATGTTGAAAATCAGCAATTAGAGCAACGTTTGACTCATTATCTTACAGTCGTTTCCAATGATAAAAAACCAGAGACCTATAAAATTGTAGTGGATACGGACACATTAGAAGTAATTAAAACCGAAAAACAATAAGAAATAGATTGGAAAACTCTTCACCGCGTGACATAATAGTATCAAAAGTAACTATTGGCAGGTGGAGAGATGAAGTTAACAATTGGTACGGTGTTGACGATTGAGAAGGATTACACAGAGGAATCCGAGAAGTTTAAATCCCGTGTTGTAGATATCGAAGAAGATCACACTCATTTTATGATGGACTATCCAATTAGTATGGAGACAGGGAAAACGGCTTTCTTTATTGATGGCACCCAGTTATTGATCACATTTGTTGATGACCTCAAAATGTCCTATGCATTTCGTACCGAAATTCACAGCAGGATGAATCGAACAATTCCGATGTTAAAACTGAAATATCCTGGAGATAAAGAACTGATCAAGATTCAGAGGCGTGAATTTGTCCGGGTCGAGACATCATTGGATGTAGCCTTACAAGCTGATTCAGAATCGTTGCAATTGGTTTCATCCGACTTGAGTGCAGGCGGGTTGGCAGTCAATATGAAAAATCATGAGTATTTCCCCCAACAAACAGAGTTGGATTTGATGATTGTACTTCATTTTTCCAAAAATGAAATCAAATATATTTCCTGCAAGGCGAAGGTCGTAAGAAATTGGGAGCAGGACACTCGCCGGCTAAGCTCTTTAAAGTTTGAAGAAATTGATGAAAAAGATCGCCAGCATATCATTCGGTATTGTTTTGAACGTCAATTAGAGTTGCGTAATTCTTAAGGAAAAGTCTATCTTCAAAAGACTTTTCCTTTTTGCATATGGTACAATAAAGGCGAAAATGGAGGGGTTTTTAGCATGACTGGTGGAATGAGAATTGCAATCGACGGACCTGCGGCAGCCGGTAAAAGTACAATTGCTAAATTAGTGGCGAGAAAATTAGGATACACTTATATCGATACAGGAGCGATGTATCGGGCCATCACGTATAAAGTACTTCAAAATGCCGTGGATCCACATGATGAAGAAGCCATCGCTCAACTTGTGGGACAAGCAGAAATTGAGTTGCAACAAGGTGAGCAAGCGCAAAAGGTAATTTTGGACGGTCGCGATGTGACGGAGGTCATTCGTTCACATGAAGTGACTTCCCAAGTTTCCGCAATTGCGGCACTTACGTCAGTTCGTCAACTTTTAATGAAAAAACAACAGAACTTAGCAAAAGATTCATCTGTCGTAATGGACGGCAGGGATATCGGCACGTCTGTGCTGCCAGATGCGGAATTGAAGATCTTCATGACGGCATCCGTGGAAGAAAGAGCAGAGAGACGTTTATTAGAAGAAAAGCAACGGGGCAATACAGTGGATTATGAAACATTGAAAGGAGAAATATCAGCGCGAGACAAGGCAGATAGCGAACGCGAAATTTCTCCATTAAAAAAAGCGGAAGATGCGATTATAATTGACACAACGGGGAAAACAATAGAAGAAGTGACAAATAGTATCGTTGAATATGCCGAAAAGAGGTTAGCTCGATGAACTTATATCCTTTAGGCAAATTTTTGATCAGTACGATTTGTTATCCACTTTATCGAATTAAAGTAATTGGCAAAGAAAAATTCCCTAAAGAAGGCGGGGTGCTTTTATGCACCAATCATATAGATAATCTTGATCCGCCTGTAGTCGGAATCACTTGCCCGAGAACGGTTCATTTCATGGCGAAAGAAGAACTGTTCAAAAAGCCGATTCTCAAGTCCGTTCTGCCGCAAGTACAAGCGTATCCAGTGAAAAGAGGCATGAGCGACCGTGACGCCTTCCGGACGACGATCAAATTACTTCGTGATGGGAAAGTTGTCGGCCTATTTCCTGAAGGTACAAGAAGCAAGACAGGGGAGCTCGGTAAGGGGTTAGCGGGAGCAGGTTTCTTTGCCTTAAAAGGAGGCGAAGCAAAAGTAGTACCTTGTGCAATCATCGGACCGTATAAAGCTTTTTCACAACTGAAAGTCGTTTATGGCGATGCAATTGATATGACGCCTTTTCGCGAAAGAAAAGCTTCTGCTGAAGAAGTGACAGAAGCGATTATGGCAGAGATCTCCAAGTTGATAGCGCAACACAAATAAAAGAATAAGTGCAATTTTTTGTTTTTAAGTGTAGATTCGAATACTATAGAGATAAGATTCATTATGGAGGAGGACTACATATGACTGAAGAGATGAATATGGATGAAGTAAAAGAATACCGTGAAGGTGATCATGTAACAGGTGTAGTTACAAAGGTTGAAGAAAAATCGGTAACTGTTGAAATCGCAGGCGCTCCATTTGATGGCGTCATTCCGATCAGTGAACTCTCAAGCTTGCATATTGAAAAAGCAGCCGATGCAGTCGAGGTCGGTGATGAATTGAAGTTAGCGATTACAAAAGTTGAGGACGATGCATATGTTTTATCGAAGCGCCAAGTAGACGCGGAAAACGCATGGGATTCATTAAAAGAACAATTTGAGAACGGTGAAATCATCGAAACAGAAGTAAAAGACGTAGTGAAAGGCGGACTTGTCGTAGACTTGGGAGTTCGTGGATTTATCCCGGCTTCACTAGTTGAAGATCATTTCGTTGAATCATTCGAAGATTATAAAGGACGTACGATGACATTTAAAATTGTGGAGATGGATCAAGAAAAAAATCGATTGATTCTATCACATCGCGCGGTCGTCCAAGAACAAAACGATAAGAAAAAAGAAGAAGCACTTTCGTCGATCCAAGAAGGCGATGTTTTAGACGGTACTGTACAACGGATCGCTTCATTCGGAGCTTTTGTTGATATTGGCGGCGTAGATGGCCTTGTCCATATTTCACAAATTTCCCATGGACATATCGAAAGTGTCTCCGATGTCTTGAAAGAAGGAGACGAAATTAAGGTAAGGGTCTTGTCTGTAGATCGCGATGCTGAACGTGTATCTCTATCCATCAAGGACACGCTGCCTGGACCTTGGGAAAATGTCGCTGAAAAAGCACCGATCGGTTCTGTATTAGAAGGAACAGTAAAGCGTCTAGTGGCATATGGTGCATTCGTGGAAATCTTCCCGGGTGTCGAAGGACTTGTCCACATTTCAAGGATTGCACATACGCATATTGGTACACCTCACGAAGTGCTTGAAGAGGGGCAGACGGTTCAGGTGAAAGTACTCGATGTCAATCCAGAAGAGAAACGAATTTCATTAAGCATCAAAGATCTTTTGGAAAAAGAGGACGATCCTCGCGAAGAGAACTTCAGCTATGAAATGCCTGAAGAAACAACCGGCTTTTCATTCGGAGATGTCATCGGCGATCAGCTAAAGAAATTCAAAGAATAATATTATCAGTGATGAGTCGATTGTGATCAACTAACAACAACTTAATTACTATGTACGATGAGAATGATGATGCTTTCATATGCATCATCATTCTTTTTGTGTATAATATTCAAAGATAGGTCGGAAGGGTGTAATGAAACAAATGAAAAAACCAACAGTAGCAATCGTAGGGAGACCGAACGTCGGGAAGTCGACAATTTTCAATCGCATCGTAGGCGAACGGATCTCCATAGTGGAAGATGTGTCCGGCGTGACACGTGATCGCATATACAGCCCGGCGGATTGGCTGAATTATGAATTCAATTTAATCGATACGGGCGGAATTGACATCGGTGACGAACCATTGCTGGAACAGATCCGTGCTCAAGCTGAAATCGCCATCGATGAAGCGGACGTCATCATCTTTTTGACGAACGGGAGAGACGGCGTAACCGATGCGGATGAACAAGTAGCCAGAATGCTTTATAAAACAAAAAAGCCGATTGTCTTGGCAGTTAATAAAGTGGATAATCCGGAAATGAAAGAAATGATTTATGATTTCTACTCACTTGGTTTTGGAGAACCGTATCCGATATCCGGTTCGCACGGGCTAGGTCTGGGTGATTTATTGGACGCGGTCGCTGAAAGCTTTAAGGAAATGGATCTTGAAGAGGAAGATGAAGACACAATCCGTTTTTGCTTGATAGGACGGCCGAATGTCGGAAAATCGTCACTAGTTAACGCGCTTCTCGGCGAAGACCGCGTAATAGTCAGTGATATTGCTGGTACAACAACTGATGCGATCGACTCTGTTAAAGAAGTGGATGGACAACTCTTCAAGATAATCGATACTGCCGGTATGCGTAAAAAAGGTAAAGTGTATGAAAACATGGAGAAATACAGTGTGCTCCGCGCATTGAAGGCTATTGATCGATCTGATGTCGTCTTAATCGTCCTTAACGCGGAAGAAGGAATTCGTGAGCAGGATAAGCGGGTTGCAGGATACGCTGAAGAGGCCGGCAAAGGTGTCTTGTTCGTTGTGAACAAATGGGACACATTGGAGAAAGACGATAAGACGATGAATAATTTTATCGACGATATCAGGGATCAGTTCCGTTTCTTGGATTATGCACCGATTCTTTTTGTGTCAGCTAAAACAAAGCAAAGAGTGCATACATTATTCTCCAATATTCAAATGATTAGTGAAAATCATGCATTGCGCATCCAGTCGAGTGTCTTAAATGAAGTAATCGAAGATGCTGTAGCGAGAAACCCTGCGCCTGCTGATAAAGGGAAACGTTTGCGGATCTATTACGCGACACAAGTTGCCGTCAAGCCGCCGACTTTTGTTGTATTCGTCAACGAACCATCGCTTATGCACTTTTCTTATGAACGTTTCTTGCAAAATAGATTGCGGGAAGCTTTTGGCTTTGAAGGTACGCCGATTCGCTTGATCACGAGAGCAAGAAGCTAAGTACTAGATAAGAAAGGGTTGGGGTAATGGAAAACGTCTCTATAATAGGAGCAGGAAGCTGGGGAACAGCTCTTGGATTCGTACTCGCTGAAAATGGGCATGACAGCTTGATTTGGACAAGACGTGCTGAGCAAGCGGATGAAATCAACCAACAGCATTCGAACAGTCAATATCTGCCTGATGTGAAGCTGCCCGAAAATCTTACATCCACTAGTGAACTGGACAAGGCGGTGCAGCATGCGAATATAATCGTCCTTGCTGTTCCGACAGTTGCCATGCGTCAAACGTGCAAAAAAATTCAAGCTGTACTTAAAACTCCTACAATTTTTGTTCACGTCTCAAAAGGTATTGAACCAGATTCCTTAAAACGGATTTCGGAAATTATTGAAGAAGAAGTGGATGAATCGCTTCGCTCTGCAATTGTCGTATTATCAGGTCCGAGCCATGCGGAGGAAGTAGTGCTCCGTCATCCAACGACTGTGACAGCCGCTTCATCCAATATGGAGGCGGCAGAGCGTGTACAGGATTTATTCATGAACAATTATTTCCGAGTCTATACCAATGCTGACGTAGTGGGTGTTGAGCTTGGCGGTGCGTTGAAGAACGTCATTGCGTTGGCTGCAGGAATATCGGATGGTCTGGGTTATGGCGACAATGCCAAAGCCGCACTTATTACACGAGGCTTGGCTGAAATTACGAGATTGGGTGTTAAGATGGGAGCGGAACAACAAACGTTCTCAGGTTTGACAGGTCTCGGTGATCTTGTCGTAACGTGCACGAGTGTCCACTCACGAAATTGGAAGGCGGGCAATCGCCTTGGCAAGGGACAGTCACTGGAGAAGGTGACGGATGAAATGGGAATGGTGATAGAAGGCGTGCGCACAACAAAAGCTGCCTATCAGCTGGCAGACCATTTCGACACGACCATGCCGTTGACGGAAGCTTTGTACTCGATTTTATTTGGAGGCATTCCACCGAAGCAAGCAGTCGACCAATTGATGAGCCGCGGGAAGAAACAAGAAATCGATATGTTCTTTGGCGGTATATAAATAGTAGGAAGGTGACAATTTTGTCCTCGTTAGATAAAATGTGGCTATCTTTTTACGCGATGGGTTTTATGGCGATTTCAATGGGCTTGATCTATACAAGTCGTTATAAATTGAAAAATCGCGTACTTAAAATCTTGTTTGCCATTATAGCCTATGTATTATTAATTACTTCGTTCTTTGCGATGGTCTATTTAGTATTCAATGGACCTACTGGAGGAGCATAAAATATGAATAGAAAAGTAATCGTATTAACTGTCATGTTGTGTGTTGGATTGCTGTTGTCGGGCTGTATATCACGTACACCTGAAGAAAAACAAGTAAGTGAAACGCCATATCCTGACCAGTTGGAAACAGTTCAAAAAGCAGTGGATAGTTACCAAGAACAAGCAGGTGGTCTATTGCCGATCAAAACGCGAGACATGGAAACCGATCAATATATCAAATATCCAATAGAGTTTTCAAAAATCGTACCGGATTTCACTGAAAAAATTCCATCCAATGCTTTCGAAAACGGTGGAATCTTTCAGTATGTCCTTACAGACGTTGAAGAAAACCCGACTGTGAAACTTGTAGACCTCCGAATAGCAGAGAAATTACGTGATTTGAATTTGCGGAAATTCATCAATGGCGAACTGCCATTTTTAGACCCGGTAGGCGAGTTTGTCTATGAAGTGGACTTTAAGAAAATGGGTTTCAAAGAACCTTTAACTGTAGAAAGCCCATACTCTAACGCTCACCTGCCAATTGTCGTAGCAGGAGACGGCCATTTCTACGTGGACTACTCTATAGATTTGAATAAGATTCTTACGGAAGAAAAACCTGAAGTCGAGCAAGGAACGGACATCCGCTACCTGCTTTCCGAAACCTCAGCCATTCTACCAGCCTACTCATTGCCATATACTGTGAACGAAGACAATGAGCCGGTATTTATGAAGAAATAATTTTTTTGTTTTGCTGGAAGTTGTTCAACTGATCGCAGTGAAAGTTTTGTTTTTGTATCAATTTGCAGAACGGACTATCTAGTTGATTGGAGTGGAGGGCGGCGACTCCTGCGGGATTAGCGTGACAGGTGAGACCCTGGACTGTGCGAAAGCCGTAGCGAAGGACGGCTTTTGCGGGTAAAAGCGAAGCGTTAGGAGCACACGCTCTTAGAAGGAAGCGGCTCACCGCACGTCCCGCGGAAAGCGTCCGCCCTCAACGGAAATCAATGGTGCCCCCACACTCAGTCATAAATAGCTAGATATTGAAAAACGTTTCATGCTTTATTATGCATGAAACGTTTTTCTGTTTCATAAACTACTATGCGGAGAAAAAGGAGGGCGAAAGATGAAAGAAGAATTATATGAAAATCTTGCTAGAAGAACAGACGGTGATATTTATATAGGTGTGGTAGGCCCTGTGCGTGTAGGTAAATCCACCTTTGTCAAACGAGTCATGGAAGAAGTCGTTATTCCGAATATGACCGATGCAAACGACCGTATACGCGCGCAAGACGAGTTGCCTCAGAGTTCCCCTGGCCCGGTGATCATGACGGCAGAACCGAAGTTTGTGCCCGCTCAAGGCACAAACGTATCAATTGGAGAAGGAGAACTGGCATTTCAGATTCGACTAGCGGATTGCGTAGGCTATGTAATCGACGGCGTCAAAGGCTATGAAGACGAGGAAGGACCGAAATATGTTCATACCCCTTGGCACAATGAACCGATCCCGTTCGAAGAGGCGGCAAGGATCGGCACAGACAAAGTCATCCGGGATCATTCAACGATCGGAATATTGCTGACAACGGATGGTACCGTTAATAATATTTCTCGCTCTGCTGCGGAAGTCGCGGAGAATGAAATCGTCTCTAAGCTGCAGGAAATTGGTAAACCGTTCGTCATTGTATTGAACTCAAAAATGCCTGCGCATGAGCGTGCACTGGATTTAAAACAGCAACTGCATGAAAAATATGGCGTTCCTGTCATTGCGATCAGTGCTGATCAATTGAACGCTGCGGAAATTCAGCTGATCTTAAAAGAAGCACTGTATGAGTTTCCGATCACTGATATTGAACTGCAACGTCCGGACTGGATGGAAGAGCTGGGGGATGATCACAAACTGAATGCTCGAATCGACCATGTCATCAATGATGGTTTCCTGGGTGTTTCAAAAATACGTAAAGTACAGGAGATTGCTGAATTATTGCAAGAAGAGGAGTTTGTACGGCAGGCTGACGTCGTAGAAGTCGATGCAGGTAAAGGAAAAGCGATCGTTAATATAGATATGGATGAACGTGCTTATATTGCCGTATGTGAAGAGTTTATGGGTAAAGAGATGCGATCCAAAAAAGATTGGCTCGTCTTCATAAAAGAAGCCGTGAAAGCCAAGAAGTCCTATGATATGTATGCGGAAGCGATTGATACAGCAAAGCAGTCGGGCTATGGTGTTGCCCTCCCTACGATCGCAGACTTCCAGCCGACACCGCCAGAGCTGATCAAACAAGATACATTCTATGGTGTCCGAATGAAAGCGAAGGCGCCTTCGCTGCATATAATACGAATCGATATGGAAGCTGAATTTTCTCCGTTGATCGGTTCGGAATTCCATAGTCATCACTTACTTAAAGAATTGAAAAATGCTTATTTACATGATCGGGATGCTCTATGGGAAACACAGTTGTTTGGAACCCCGCTGCATGAAGTGATGAAAGAAAGTATTCGTTTCAAGACCGCAGCGGTCCCGGACAAAGCTAGAAAACGACTGAGAGAAACAATTGAACAAATGGTGAATGACGGCAATAAAGGCATGATCACATTTATCGTCTAATGAATCAATTACGCCTCAGTGAGGAAGTGTCCAGATTTCGAATCGAACCTGTTCGTATAACTCTTTTCGAAATCTGTGACGTTCAATTCCAAGCGCCCGTCTCTCGGGTCACTTCGGGAAAGTCTCCAGTGCCTGTCAAGACTAATCAGGGCTTTCCACTTTTGACGACATTTGCTGAACAAGGAACTACTCCGAATTCATCCCATCTCCTATTAGAGAAAGAAATAATCTGCTGAATAAAGATAATGTAGAGAAAGATCCGACAAAAGCGGGTCTTTTTTCTATTGTTTTTCCTTTAAAAAGGGAGAAAAGCACAGAAAAACTGTTTATCGCGATAAAGCGCAATAATATTGTTGCACCGCCGTTTTTCTTATGTTACTCTTTTTACAGTGTTAACAGCAATAGCATCCCCTTTTGAGAGGAGGTGAACGGTGTGAATAAAACAGAATTAATTAACTCTGTAGCAGAAGCGGCAGGTCTGACGAAAAAAGACGCGACTAAAGCTGTTGAAGCTGTATTCGATACAATTCAAGCGACTCTTGCGAAGGGTGAGAAAGTTCAATTGATTGGTTTCGGAAACTTTGAAGTTCGTGAACGCGCTGCCCGTAAAGGACGTAATCCACAATCGGGTGAAGAGATCGAAATCGCTGCAAGTAAAGTTCCAGCTTTTAAAGCAGGTAAAGCACTAAAAGACGCAGTAAAATAATTCGAGATTTTACATAGGAGTCCGTCCAGCGAATCTGTCAAACAGATGGCAATGGATGGACTCCTTTACGTTTGTACATAATCAATTACACTCGGTGTAGTGGCGTCCCGGTTTTGAAGTAAGTGTGCTCGGTTCACTCCTTTCAAAAACTGTGAAATCCGCCGGCGTGTCTGTTGGATAAAGAAAAGTACCCTAACTGTACGGAATGTGTAGAATATGCTACTATTTTGGTGAAATAGGTTTTGTTCCTATAAGGAGGACATACTGTGATGAATGAGCAAGATTTAAATAAAATAGAACAAGCAGTCACGATGATCTTGGAAGCCATCGGCGAAGATCCAAGCCGTGAAGGCTTACTTGATACGCCCAAGCGTGTCGCCAAAATGTATCATGAAGTATTTGAAGGATTGAATAAAGATCCAAAAGAATATTTTGAAGTAGTCTTTCATGAAAACCATGATGAAGTCGTACTAGTAAAAGATATTCCATTTTACTCTATGTGCGAACATCATTTGGTCCCGTTCTTCGGAGTTGCCCACGTTGCGTATATACCGCGTGATGGAGTGGTGGCTGGATTAAGTAAATTAGCTAGAGCCGTGGAGACGACTGCAAAACGCCCGCAGCTGCAGGAACGCATTACATCGACAGTCGCAGATGCGATGATGGAAATGCTGAATCCGATCGGTGTCTATGTCATCATTGAAGCTGAGCATATGTGCATGACGATGAGAGGTATTAAAAAACCTGGTTCTAAGACGATCACAACAGTAGCTAGAGGAATTTATGAACATGACGACGTAAAACGTGCTGAAATTCTATCTCTGCTCAAAACGAACTGAGGCCTTTGCGGAACGCTCGATTTATATGCTATCATTAAGACCATATAGAGACTGGAGATGCAAAGATGACACAACCTGACTATTTAGTTATTAAAGCGAAAAAAGACGGAGTAAATGTCATTGGGTTGACGAGAGGCAACGACACAAAGTTTCACCATACTGAGAAGTTGGATCGAGGAGAGGTCATGATTGCTCAGTTTACAGAGCATACATCTGCCATTAAAATTCGGGGTGAAGCTGAAATCCATACAGCTCATGGAATCGTTTCGAGCGAAGAAAAAGAATGACCGGCAATTTAAGGCTGATGGGAATGGAGTTTACTGATGGATACAAAAGGATTCACTGACCAAGTCGACAATTATATACAAAACTTGCGAAGCGCTATTTATCAACCGATTGTCGAGCGAGATGCGGGACATGCACCAATCGATAGACAAAAGGCATTTTTGCTTTTACTGCCTATGTTGAATGGAGAGTCATGGACGGATGAAATGCATCAAGCGTCTTTAGCAATTGGCGCAATTCACACGGCGTTTGATATTCATGATCAAATCGATAGTACAGATGCTTCATCCAAGGAACAGCAGCTGATGGTGCTTGCTGGTGATCATTTCAGTGGCATTCATTATAAGCTATTGGCATCCATTCCAAACTTCCATCTCATCCGTTCTTTATCTGTTGCGATCGGCAGGATCAATGAATGCAAGACAACTTTGCTGCAAGAACCTCCAAATTCCATTGAGGATCGGTTACAATTGATTGGTGAAGTGGAAAGTGCTTGCATAATAGAGTTTTATCATACGTTCGGTTTTACCCGATATATTTCTATTGTTGAAGTGCTGTTTCCTTTAATTTGGCTGATAGAAAGCGGTCAACAGGACTTGAATCGAATGAAATTTCCGCATTTAGCACCGAATGCAAGAGATACGGAAAAATGGATTCAGCAATTGCAGGAAAACTTAGATGATAGATTACACAATAACTTTTATTTACATAAACCTTTAGTCGATCAAGTACTGAAGATGGCAAAGCAAGGGGCAAGCAAACTGATTTAGAAAGTAGGGGCAAATCGTGGCGGTCTCAAAAGAAGAAAAAGTTCATAACGTCTTTGAAAAGATTTCAACAGACTATGATAAAATGAATTCCGTAATCAGTTTCAATCAGCATATAAAATGGCGGAACGATATTATGGTTCGGATGAATGTGCAGCCGGGCTCAAAGGCATTGGACGTCTGTTGTGGCACAGCGGATTGGACGGTAGCGTTAGCTAAAGCGGCAGGTCCTGCTGGCGAAGTGACAGGACTTGATTTCAGCGCAAATATGCTGGAATCAGGCAGAGAAAAAGTGGCTCCCTATCCGAATATTGAGTTAGTTCAGGGGAATGCCATGTCACTACCTTTTCCAGATAATTCATTTGATTACGTAACGATCGGATTCGGCTTGCGGAATGTGCCGGATTATCTAACTGTTCTGAAAGAAATGCATCGCGTACTAAAACCAGGTGGAATGGCTGTGTGCCTGGAAACCTCTCAGACTAAAATACCTGTTTATCGTCAGGCGTTTCGATTTTATTTTAAATACATCATGCCGTTATTCGGGAAGCTCTTCGCAAAAAGTTATAAAGAATATTCCTGGCTGCAAGAATCGGCGAATGATTTTCCGGGGATGAAAGAGCTGGCACAGCTTTTTGTCGAAGCGGGCTATCAAGAAGTTTCGTATAAGTCTTACAGTGGCGGGGCTGCGGCGGGACATATCGCATACAAATAATGAGTAAATGGGAGAAGGTAATGGGTTTGGAAAAAATTAAGTTGATGTCACTTTACACGGATTTCCGGAAAGATGTGGCCTATATTGAAAAAGAGCTTGAACGTTCCGTGCAATCTTCTTCTCCCATTGTTCGTCAAGCTTCTTTACATTTATTAAAAGCTGGCGGGAAAAGAATTCGTCCCATTTTCGTTATTTTGGCTGCACAATTCGGCAACTACTCCCTCGAAAAAGCAGCAAAGGTAGCTGTGTCGCTTGAATTAATTCATATGGCATCTCTTGTACATGATGATGTCATTGATGATTCCGACATGCGACGCGGTTTGGAGACGGTTAAGGCGAAGTGGAATAACCGTGTAGCCATGTATGCCGGTGATTTCATCTTTTCACGTGCGCTGACTTCTATTGGCAGCATTGAAAAAGAAGCGGTACACCGAATTTTGGCGGAGACGATGTTGGAAATATGCAAAGGTGAAATCATTCAAATTGATTTTCAGAGACAAACCGACCAAGGCATGCGGGATTATCTGCAACGTATTAAGCGGAAAACGGCACTATTGCTAGCTTCCAGCTGTGAACTGGGTGCATTGAGTGCGGATGCGGATGCGGAAACTGTACGGAAACTCAGAAGATATGGCTATTTCACAGGAATGGCTTTTCAGATAGTGGACGATATCCTCGACATCACGTCAACAGACGCGGAGCTTGGTAAGCCAGCGGGCAGTGACTTATTGAATGGTCATATTACGTTACCTATTTTATACATAAAAGACGATGCTGAATTCAGACCGTATATGGAACGTGCATTCGCTGGAAATATGCTGGAGTCCGATCGGCAAAATATGCTACGCTACATCCGGCAGAGCGACGCAATAGACAAAGCACAGCATGTCAGCGATCTTTATTTAGAAAAGGCGCTAAAAGAACTTGATGGTCTCCCGAATGGCAAGTCGAAAAAAGCATTAATCCAAATTGCAGACTTCATCGGGCAACGAAAATATTGACGAATCTTGTTTATAGTTGAAAGAAAAAGACGTCAGTGGTACGATTTAAAAGGGTTATTCCCCGATAGACAGATGAAGGAGTGTTTTGACAGATGGAAAGAACATTTTTAATGGTAAAACCAGACGGCGTACAACGTAACCTGATCGGTGAAATTGTCAGCCGCTTTGAAGACAAAGGGTATCAAATGGTAGGCGGGAAATTAATGAACATTTCCGAAGAGCTTGCACAACAACATTATGGTGAACATAAAGAACGCCCATTCTTTGGTGAACTTGTAGACTTTATCACTTCTGGACCAGTATTCGCAATGGTTTGGGAAGGTGAGAATGTCATCTCAACTGCACGTTTGATGATGGGTGCTACGAATCCAAAAGAATCTGCTCCTGGAACTATCCGTGGAGACTTCGCTGTAACGGTAAGCAAAAATATTATTCATGGTTCAGATTCACCTGAGTCAGCAAGCCGCGAAATCAACTTGTTCTTCAAAGAAGAAGAGCTTGTGACTTATGACAAATCAGTGAACAGCTGGATTAACTAATCGCCAAAAACAGCCGAGCGAATTTCGCGTGGCTGTTTTTCTTATACATACGGCATGCTTTTTCCGTTATAATAGGAACATACATAGAAAGATAGGGCAGTAGGAGGGCTTTGCATGTCTGATTATTCGATATTAATTCAAGGGATTAAAAGGAAGACCGGCATTGATTTATCGTTATATAAAGAAGCCCAGATGAAACGTCGATTGACTTCCTTATATGAGAAGAAGGGCTTCCGGGACTTCAGAGAATATTTTGAAGCGATTCAATCTGACAAAGAGATGTTGGATGAATTCTTGGACCGCATGACGATTAATGTTTCTGAATTTTACCGCAATGCAATCCGGTGGAATGTGCTGGAGAAAAAGATACTACCGCAATTATTGGAGAAGAATAAGAGATTGAAAGTGTGGAGTGCTGCTTGTTCCACTGGCGAGGAGCCATATTCATTGGCAATGGTGATGGCAACGCACATTCCATTGCGAGATATTTCAATTTTGGCTACTGATTTGGACGCTGGCGTCATTAACCGTGCCAAAGTAGGGTTATATGGCGAACGTTCGTTAAAAGAAGTGCCAAAATCAATCGTCAGTAAATACTTCGTCAAAGAAGGGCAATCGTATCAAGTGGTAGAGGAGATCAAGAAAACCGTAACATTCAAACAGCATAATTTGCTGGAAGATCGTTACGATTCGAATTATGATCTCATCGTTTGCCGTAATGTCATGATTTATTTCACAGAAGAAGCAAAAGACCAGATTTATACGAATTTTTCTAAGGCATTAAAGCCAGGGGGCGTTTTATTTGTCGGCAGTACAGAGCAGATATTCAACCCTGAAAAATACAACTTTGAATCAGTGGATACATTCTTTTATAGAAAAAAATAATACGAACATTCAAGGGGGAACTGAACATGCGTTTTATTACAGCTGGAGAATCACATGGTCCACAATTGACAGCTATCATTGAGGGCTTACCTGCACAAATGGAATTGACGGCAGACATGATCAACAAGGAATTAAAGAGAAGACAAGGCGGTCATGGAAGAGGTCGAAGAATGCAGATTGAGAAAGACCGTGTAGAAATTTCTTCAGGTGTACGGCACGGTAAGACAATCGGTTCTCCTGTCACACTAACAGTCGTAAACGATGACTGGAAGCACTGGACGGGGATTATGGGTATCGAACCTTTGGCAGAAGATATGAATCCTGAGGACGTCAAACGTCAAATTACGAGACCGCGCCCAGGCCATGCAGATCTAGTCGGCGGCATGAAATATGGACATCGCGATTTACGGAATGTGTTGGAACGTTCTTCTGCACGTGAAACGACAATGCGGGTTGCAATCGGCGCAGTTGCCAAGCAATTCTTGCGTCAGCTAGGCATAGAAACAGTTGCTCATGTGACAGAAATCGGAGGAATCGAGACGGATCCTTCTACATATGCAAACCTTACGATTGAAGACTTGCGTCAGACTGTCGAGGAAGACCCAGTGTATTGTGCAGACAAAGAAGCTTCGGCCAAAATGACAGAGGCAATTGATGATATTAAAAAGCGGGGCGACACGCTTGGTGGAGTCGTCGAAGTGATTATTGAAGGGTGTCCTCCTGGGATTGGCAGCTATGTACAATTTGATCGGAAAATGGACGGCAAATTGGCTGGCGCGATGATGAGCATCAATGCGTTCAAAGGTGTTGAAATTGGATTAGGCTTTGAGATGGCAAGGATGCCGGGCAGTGAAGTGCACGACGAAATTAGTTGGGATTCAGAGCGGGGGTACTACCGTAAGTCCAATCGCTTAGGTGGACTGGAAGGCGGTATGACGACTGGAATGCCTATCGTTGTACGAGGTGTAATGAAGCCGATTCCAACATTGTACAAGCCGCTTGAGAGTGTTGATATAGATACGAAGGAGCCGTTTACAGCAACAATCGAGCGATCGGACCCTTGTGCAGTGCCTGCAGCGTCTGTCGTGGCAGAGCATGTCATTGCGACAGAAATGGCTAAAGCGATCATGAATGAGTTCCGTTCTGATACAATGGACGGTCTGCAAAAGGACATTGAACAATATAGACAGTATGTAAAGGAGTTTTAAGATGGAAAAGTTAACGGTTTCCGTCAAAGAGCATCAGTACAATGTTTATGTGGGTTCAAAAACGTATGAATTATTTGCTTCAGAATACGCGGACCTGATTAACAGCACGGATAAAATCGGCATTATTGCAGATTCACATGTAGCTGAACTGCATCTTCCGTTATTGAAAAATGCGCTTGCACGCACAGGACGCGAGATTTCGGTCAAAATCGTGCCGGGTGGCGAAAGCTGTAAAAGTTCCGACGTGTATGTTGATTGCCAGTCGTTTCTATTGACGGAAGGATTCACACGTAATTCGCTTCTCATTGCTTTTGGCGGCGGCGCCTGCGGAGATTTGACTGGTTTTGTTGCAGCAACTTTCATGCGAGGCATTCGCTTTATTCAATGTCCAACAACAGTGCTCGCTCATGACAGCGCGGTTGGAGGAAAAACGGCGATTAATATGCCGGAAGGAAAGAATATGGTAGGAGCTTTTCATCAGCCGGCTGCAGTGTTGTTTGATACAGATGTCTTCAAGACGCTGCCGGCTTCTGAAATGCGTTCAGGGATGGCTGAATTGATTAAGCACGCGTTTATTTCCGATGCGGTCTGGACTGAGCAGCTTCTCGTAGAAGAACAATTTTCCACGCCATCGATCGAGTGGTTAGAAAGTGAATTAATGCAAGGGATACATGTGAAAGCGCAGATTGTCGGAGAAGATGAATTTGAGCATTCCACGCGTAAGTTTTTGAACTTCGGCCATACGTTCGGCCATGCGGTGGAAGCGGCATCGGGATACGGCAAATTGAGCCATGGGGAATGTGTCATGATTGGGATGGGTTATGCGTTTCTTCTTAGTGAAAAACATGGGGATATTTCGGCTGATTTCACGAATCAATACTTACAATTTGCGAATCAAAACGGCTATACATTTGAACCGGTATTTTCATATAGCTTCGATGAGTTGTTGTCGTATATGCAGAAAGATAAGAAGGCTTCATTCGGAAAGATGAATTTTGTCTTGTTAAAAGAAATCGGACAGCCATTTGTCAAGGAAATTACTACTGAGCAATGCAGGGAAGTGTTTGAAGAGTTTAAGCAGAAACTAGAGAGCGGGGGGATTGTGTGAGTGTCAGAGGTATTCGAGGCGCGACGACTGTAGAAAAAGACGAAGCACAGGAAATATTGAAGGCAACTGAAGAACTTGTGTTGGAAATGGCGAAGGTGAACCGGTTTGATCCAGAAGATATCGCTTCGGTCATCGTGTCTACGACGGTGGATGTCAAAGCGGCATTTCCCGCTAAAGCCATTCGTTCGATAGAAGGTTGGACGTATGTTCCTGTCATGTGTACACATGAAATCGATGTTCCAGATTCCATGCGTAAATGCATCCGGGTCATGATGAACGTCAATATCGAAACGAAGCAAAGTGATATCCAACACATCTACCAAAATCATGCAGTTCAATTACGACCGGACCTACAAAAATAACTCATTTCTAAAAGGGGGCCCCAAAATGAATTGGAAGCCGATTTTATCAACTATGAAACCATATACCCCAGGCCGTTCAATTGCTGAAGTAAAACGTACATACGGACTGCAGGAAGTAAACAAGCTCGCATCAAATGAAAATCCGTATGGTTCTTCTCCCGCAGTCGCAGAGTATCTACGCTCTAAAGCGGATCAATTTGAAATGTATCCAGATGCGTTTACTGCTGGCTTGCGCACGAAGCTGGCAGAATTTCATCAGGTCGATCCGATGGAAATTTTATTCGGTAACGGTTCCGATGAAATGGTAACGATGATCTCAAGAGCGCTTTTGCAGCCAGGTACAAACACCGTAATGGCTTCCGTTACATTTCCTCAATATGCACATAATGCGAAAATTGAAGGTGCTGAAATCCGTCAAGTGCCTATGCTCGATAATGGGGATCATGATTTAGAAGGGTTTTTGAAGGCAGCGGATGATCATACAGCCATTATTTGGGTATGTAATCCGAATAACCCAACAGGTAACTTGCTATCGAGCAAAAAGATCAAAGATTTCTTAGATCAGGCACCTAAAACGGCTCTTGTGGTTCTTGATGAAGCGTACTTTGAATATGTCACGGATCCTGGACAGGAAGATGCGATGAATTGGATCCATGATTACGACAATTTAATTGTGTTGCGGACGTTCTCCAAGGCGTACGGGCTGGCTAGTTTCCGTCTTGGCTATGGCGTTACGAACAAAGCCAATATGGCAGAATTAAATAAAGTACGCAATCCATTCAATAATAACTCTCTGGCTCTTGCAGCGGCAGAAGTGGCGCTTGGAGACCAGCAGTTTCTTCAAGACTGTGTGAAGAAAAATCACACAGAACGTAAACGGTATGTCGACTATGCAGAGAAAAATTCTATAGCCATCTATCCTTCCGAAACAAACTTTGTATTGATAGAAGTACCGATGGATTCCGATGAAGCTTGTGAAAAACTGTTACAGCATGGGTTTATCGTACGCAGCGGGAATTTGCTCGGTACTCCGGGGTATGTCCGTGTGACGGTAGGGACTGAACAGCAAAATACCGATTTCTTCAAAGCATTTGATCAATTATTAATTACTGAATAAGGATAGATGACGATGAAAACGACTGTAAGTATTATAGGACTGGGATTGATCGGAGGATCACTCGGTCTCGCATTGAAACGAAATCCAGATGTTCACCTAGTTGGTTTCGACCGCTCGTATGCGACTGCTGACGAAGCGTTCCGACGAGGCATCATTGACACAATTGCACCTTCAGCAAAATCAGCCTGCGAGCAGGCTGACTTTGTCATTTTCGCAACGCCTGTCAATACGACAGTGGCGATTTTCGAAGAGGCACTGGAGTGGACATTCAAAGAACATGCGATTGTCACAGATACCGGCAGCACGAAGAAACCAATCATGGATGCAGCTGTCGCCCTACAAGAAAAAGGCATTACTTTCATTGGCGGCCATCCAATGGCGGGTTCCCATAAAAGTGGTGTTTCCGCAGCAATGGAACATCTTTTTGAGAATGCCTATTATATTTTGACTCCAAGTAAAACAACGACTGAACATCAAATTACGCTTCTTGAAACGTTGCTTGAAACAACGAAAGCAAAACTCATCGTGCTGCAGGCTGAAGAGCATGATCGGATGACGGCCATTATCAGTCACTTTCCGCACCTTGTTGCCTCTTCATTGGTCGGCCGGTTGGCTGAACAAGAAGAGCAACAGCCTTTTGTCAAAAGGCTGGCGGCAGGCGGTTTCCGTGACTTAACTCGCATTGCATCTGCAGATCCTGTTATGTGGAGGGACATCACAATCCAAAATAGAGATGAACTGCTCACCCAAGTGGATGGCTGGCTGGACCAAATGAATACTATTCGGTCGATGCTTGTAGAAAATAACCCGGATCAAATTTTCGATTTCTTTTCTCAGGCTAAAACGTATCGGGATAAACTGCCTTCAACGTATGAGGGAGCGGTTCAAGGTGCATTGTATATGACATTTGATTTGCATATTGATATACCTGACCACCCAGGAATCATTTCTGAAATTACAAAAATCCTGGCTGACGCGGATATCAGTTTGACGAATATCCGCATTGTGGAAACACGCACGGACGTCTATGGGATTTTGGTGATCAGCTTCCAATCGGCAGCTGAGCGCAAGCGAGCCCGGCAAGTGCTGGCGCAAGCAACGGATTATTCCATGCATGTTCTTTGATTTATGCATGTATTTTTAAAGGAGGAGAGCGGTATGTCAGAACAAAAGACGGTTTCATTTGAACGACCTGTCCTCCGTGGAACATTGCAAGTGCCAGGAGATAAGTCGATTTCTCATCGTGCAGTCATGCTCGGTTCCATCGCTACAGGAAAGACGACAATCTCAGGTTTTTTGGATGGAGAAGATTGTCTGAGTACAATCGATATGTTTCGAAAACTCGGCGTATCGATTACCCGTGAAGGAACGGATGTTGTAGTGGATAGTCCTGGTATTTCCGCATGGCAAACTCCGACCGAAACATTGGATGCAGGTAATTCAGGGACGACTGCACGTCTTATGCTCGGTATATTATCCGGATCTCCTGTTACTTCAACGATGTGCGGAGATCAGTATTTATCCAAACGTCCAATGAAACGCGTGACTGGACCACTCGGGTTAATGGGAGCTAACATTACAAGTGATGAACACGATGACTACTTGCCGTTGACAGTACACGGCACAAAGCTTGCGGCAATTGACTACCAAATGCCTGTTGCCAGTGCACAGGTGAAATCCGCTGTGTTGCTGGCAGGTCTTCAGGCAGAAGGTGAAACATCTGTCACTGAAATGGTTGTTTCACGAGATCATACAGAGCGTATGTTAAATCAGTTTGGTGCTGAGCTTACACAAGAAGGAAAGACAATTCGCATTCAGGGCGGGCAGCAATTATCCGGGACGGATGTGGTCGTGCCTGGGGATATTTCATCCGCAGCTTTTTTCATGGTAGCGGCCGCTATGGTAGAAGATAGCGAAGTATCATTCGAAAAGGTTGGATTGAATCCGACGCGTACAGGTATACTTGATGTATTGAAGGCTATGGGCGTGCGTTTGGAGCAGTCACAGGAGCAAGGTTTTTCTGGCGAACGCTACGGTACCGTGAAAATTATGTATTCGAAGTTAAACGCTACGGAAATTGGCGGTGAGCTGATTCCGAGATTGATCGACGAACTTCCTGTGTTGGCTTTACTGGCCACGCAAGCAAAAGGCAGAACAATTATTACGGATGCCGAAGAATTACGTGTCAAAGAAACCGATCGGATAGAAGCTGTCGCAACAGAACTGCGCAAACTTGGTGCGGACATTGAAACAACTCCCGATGGTATGATCATCAACGGACCGACGCCGTTAACTGGTGCTACCCTTCAATCGTATGGCGATCATCGGTTGGGAATGATGGCGGCGATTGCCGGTTTGATCACTTCTGGTCCGGTTCATATTGAAAATCCTTCATGCATCGCAATATCTTATCCGCAATTCTTCGAGGATCTTTCAAATCTCGCGAATGGATGAAGTTCAACAGAAAGTTCAGGTGAAAAAATGAATACATTGCAAGATATGGAGCAGCTCTTATTGGATGGGGACTTGAATGCCCTGCACGATGGAATAGAAAAGCTTCAAGCTACAACGGAATACGATCTTCTGTATGACGTCGCAAATCTTTTGATCGAGTATGGATTTATCGGGCAAGCAGATGGGATTTTCTCTCACTTGCTGCTCGTTTTTCCCGATGAAGCACAGTTGAAAATCGATCGTGCCGCTGCATTGCTTGAATTGGGTGAAGAAGATGAAGCATTGCTCTTATTGACGGAAATTGGACCGGATGAAGAAGAGTATGTGCAGGCACTCCTTGCGCAGGCGGACTATTATCAAATGGTTGGTCTGGCGGAAACTGCGCTTGCCAAGGTCCGTGAAGCGAGTGAGTTGGCTCCGCATGAACCAGTCATCCAGTTGGCCCAGGCAGAGTTGCTGTTGGATTCCGGTCGGTACAGTGAAGCGGTACGGCTCTATAAAAAGCTTCTCGAAACGGCTGAAGAATTGGCAGGCGTCAAATTGACATCTCGCCTTGCGGAAGCCTACAGTGCGGGTGCAGCATACGAAGAAGCGATTCCGTACTATGAAGAGTTGCTCAATCAGGAAACGAATCCTGAAGAGCTGTTTGGACTAGGATTGGCCTATTATCAGACAGAACGTTATGCTGATGCAATTAGTCGATTAAAACAGTTGATTGAAATGGATCCTGATTATTTTTCCGCTTATATGCTTGCGGGTCAAAGTCATGCTCAGTTGAACGAAGATGACAAAGCCTTGGAATTTTATAAAATGGGGATCGAGCGGGATACATTTGATAAGGAGCTACAGCTTGCTGCTGGAAAGTCTGCTTTGAAACTTCAGTTGCCGGAAGAGGCTGAACGCTATCTGAAAGAGGCACTCGTTCTTGATCCGGAATATATTGATGCGCTGGTGACTCTGGCTTCCTTGTATAACCAAAGGGAAGAAGATGAGCTGTTAATCGAATTACTGACATACTCAGAAGCCGATCAGTTGGAGATCCCTCTCCTCCATGCATTCCTTGCGTATGCTTATGAAAGGACAGAAGTATATAAAGAGGCATATGAAATGTACCGGAAAGCATATGATGGGATGAATGAAGATGCTGGCTTTTTAGACAGTTATGCGAAATTCTTACTGGAGGAAGGCAAACACGCAGAAGCGCAGCGAGTGATTCGACAACTCGTCAAGATCGCTCCCGATGCAGAAGAGTGGACAGCATACTTAGAAGCGCAATCTGAAGAGGAGGTGTGAAATGAAAGCCATGGTTCCTGTAACCGCTAAAAAAGATTTTTTGAGGTGGTTTTTAAAACGCTACAGATTGAAGCGGCGGGAATGTGTATGGATTTTAAATTATCTTCTTAGCAATGAGCATTTATTGACTAATGTTCACTTTACAGACGAGGCTCATCACTGTCCGCGGGCAATGATTATCTCCACCACAGAAGTAGACAGTATCCCATTTCGATTTTACAAAGGAAATTTAATGACTGCAGATGCCGAGAAATCATTTCACGATTTGCGGTTGCATCCTGATGAAAAAATGTTCATTCAATTGAACTTCAGGGATAGCAATAAATGTCCGGAGTATGCGAGTGTTGCAGAAGAAAATCCATATCTGCCTGAAGACATTCTGACCAAAAAGAGAGACCAGGAAATAGCCGAACGCCTGCTTGAAGAAAGCGTGACGCTCATGACCAATGAAATGTTATTAAAGAGGATTGATGAAGCGCTTGATAATGGGGACCGGGAGCTCTTTATCAGCTTGACTGCTCTGTTGAACGAAATGAAAAAAGACAAAAACCAATGACTTCGCCGAACGCGGTGGAGTCATTGGTTTGCCTTGCTGGAAATTTTGAGCTAAACTCTTATGAAGCAATGACGGGAGGGAAGAAAATGAATTGGGTACCAAAAGATGTGGATACATATATCAGTCAAAAAGATTATATCGATACACTCGTAGTGCCATTGATCTCAATTGATACAAGGCCGGAAACAATGAAAAATAGCGCATCTTCCTCAGAGTTTTTAATGAATCTATCGATGTTCATCGAGAAGCAATTCAAAGGCAGAATGATGTTCCTGCCTCCTGTCTCGTACACGCAGTCAACAGATCTCCAACAACTCGCCGATACGCTGTCGGAAGATCTCAAGCAATCGCCTTTCACACACATCTTCTACTTGACAACCGATTCGAAATGGACGTCTGTGACGTTAGAAGAAAAAGTGATCTGGCTGCCGTCCATTCCGTTAGAAACAATGGACAACCATTTGCGTCAAACGATCATGGAAGATCAACTGAGACAAGTCCTTACGCACTTTATGGAAGAGTGGAATGTGCAGTGAGTCAGCTTTAGAACATTAAAAGCTAACGAAGTGAGCGGTCCGGGATTTGCGCTCCAGACGGTACACTTTCCGGGGGGCTCACCGCGCGCTCCGCGGAAAGCGTCCACCCAGAGTGAAAGCTGTAACGAAGAACGGCTTTTGCGAGCACATCTTTGGTCTAAATCCCCGGACCGCTAGCTAAAATTTTACTTATACTAGCCCAGTCCAGTTAAGAAAGAATTTCATCCAAACCACCTATTTGAGAAAAATTAAAGAACCTTTCTCGTTTGTCACCAAATCTTAATATTTGTTCACAAACTTAAAGGCCATCTAAAAGCATTATTGAATTTACTTTCATCTTGATATATCATAGATATGTCCTAGTATTACAATTAGCAAAAGAATGTCCGTGGGACTGACTTTGGAGTAAGAGGAGGGAAATTACTG
Organism: Sporosarcina sp. FSL K6-3508; assembly: GCF_038615825.1. Taxonomy (NCBI): domain Bacteria; kingdom Bacillati; phylum Bacillota; class Bacilli; order Caryophanales; family Caryophanaceae; genus Sporosarcina; species Sporosarcina sp. FSL K6-3508. The sequence goes on from NZ_CP152016.1 coordinate 1,423,697, forward strand.
ATGAGCAATAAAGTGTCTAGACGCACGTTCCTTAGCTATACACTAATGGGAACTGGTGGGTTCATGGCTTCTGCGATGCTGATGCCGATGATTCGCTTCGCAATTGATCCTGTATTGGCGAGTGCTGGCGGTTCGGATTTTATCCCGACACCACAAAAAGCCGACGAGTTAACTGAAACTCCGGTTCGCGTAGACTATACAATCAAAGATCGACAAGACGCATGGTATACTTCTGATGTATCGAACACGGCTTGGGTCTACAAAGAAGGCGACAAGGTCATAGCACTTTCTCCAGTTTGTAAGCACCTTGGGTGTACAGTGAACTGGGAAGGCGATGAGCATAAAAATGAGTTTTTCTGCCCATGTCACGCAGGACGTTACAAAAAAAATGGTGATAACATTCCAGGAACACCGCCGCTTGGACCGCTTGATGAGTATGAAGTTGAAGTCATCGACGGGTTTGTCAATCTTGGTGGAGTAATACCGAACACATTAGTCTAAAGGGTAAGGGGGTACGACCGTAGTGTTAAATAAAATTTATGATTGGGTGGATGAACGGTTAGATATCACTCCAATTTGGCGAGATATCGCTGACCATGAAGTACCTGAGCACGTAAACCCTGCACATCATTTTTCTGCATTCATCTATTGTTTCGGAGGTTTGACGTTTTTCGTAACGGTGATCCAAATCTTGTCTGGTATGTTCCTGACAATGTATTATACACCGGATATCGAGAACGCATGGAAATCAGTTTTCTACCTTCAAAATGATGTTGCATTCGGTGAACTTGTGCGTGGGATGCACCACTGGGGAGCTTCGTTAGTTATCGTCATGATGTTCCTACATACTTTACGTGTATTCTTTACAGGGTCTTATAAAAAGCCTCGTGAATTGAACTGGATCGTCGGCGTCATGATTTTCGGCGTCATGATGGGTCTAGGGTTCACAGGATATCTATTGCCTTGGGATATGAAGGCTCTATTCGCAACAAAAGTTGGGATTGAGATTGCCGCGTCAGTACCTTTCATCGGAGAACAGATTAAAATTCTTCTCGCGGGTGATTCCACGATATTAGGTGCACAGACGTTAACAAGATTCTTCGCGATTCATGTATTTTTCCTACCGGCTGCTTTGCTTGGGTTGCTTGCAGCACACTTTATCATGATCAGAAGACAAGGTATTTCCGGACCACTATAAGAACCAATTTATTGGTTAGGGTCATCTGAAATTTAAGAAGGAGGGAATAACATGCACCGCGGAAAAGGGATGAAATTTGTTGGAGATTCGCGCATCAAAGCTACGAATAAAATGCCGAACACTCCAAAAGATTACTCAGAATATCCGGGTAAAACCGAAGCATTCTGGCCAAACTTTCTATTGAAAGAGTGGATGATCGGAGCGATCTTCTTGATCGGTTACCTAATCGTCACACTTGCACACCCGTCACCGCTTGAGCGTCAAGCGGACCCGACGGATACAATGTATATACCGGTTCCAGACTGGTATTTCCTATTCATGTATCAATTATTGAAATATGAATTCGCATCCGGTCCTTATAACGTGATCGGTGCGATCATCATTCCTGGTTTGGCATTTATGGCATTAATGCTGGTTCCTTTCACGGATACGACGAAAGAGCGACGTCCGTTTAAGCGTCCATTGCCAACAGGCTTCATGATTCTTTCATTCTTGGCGATGTTCTACTTGACTTGGGAGTCCGTTGTGAACCACGACTGGGAAGCAGCAAAAGTTCAAGGTGCGATCGTTGATGAAGTGGAATTTGATGAAACAGCCGAGGGCTATGAGATTTATCAAGGTTCTTCCTGTATTGGCTGTCACGGGGACTCATTCCAGGGTGGTTTGGGATTACCGTTGACGAACACAGGCATGACTGCAGATGAAATTATTGAAATTGCTCATGATGGCCGTGGATCTATGCCTCCTGGTACATGGGAAGGTTCGGATGAAGATCTTCAAGTACTTGCTGAGTTCATTGAAGGTTTGAATACGGATTGATGAAAAAAGAGTCAGGAAACTGACTCTTTTTTTCTATATATCCAGTTTGAATGATGCATAATCATAATACATACAGAATCAGCAATAAAAACGAGGGGGTATGTTTTTGCGCATCCTATTTACGCAACTGTGGTTCATCCTGTCCCATAAATCATTTTTATGGATACTTCTATTCATCAATATATTCGGTACGGTATACGGATATGACTGGTATATGTGGCAGCTGGAAATAACGGAACCAAAATTTTGGATATTTGTTCCCGACAGTCCGACAGCTACTTTGTTTTTCTGTTTGGCGATCATTGGTTGGTTAGTGAAACGAAACTTCAAGTTAATGGAAGCGCTCGCATTGATTACGCTCGTTAAGTATGGCGTCTGGGCAGTCGTAATGAACTTTCTTACATTAGCGGAAACAGGTTCGATCGGTTGGGTAGGCTGGATGCTCATTGGTTCTCATTTTGCGATGGCTGTTCAAGGTGTCCTCTATATACCGAATTATCGATTCACTGGGCGGCACATTGCAATTGCCGCCATCTGGACATTGCATAATGATGTCATCGATTATGTCTTTGGTCAAATGCCGATTTATCACGATTTGATGAAGTTTAGTCCACAAATCGGATACTTCACGTTTTGGTTGTCCATCGCATGTATTGGAATTGCCATGTGGAGCTTCAAAACAAGATTGGACCCGCTGCAAACTAATCGGTAGTTAAAAGTTGCAGTAAGCCGACAAAGATTATAAAATTGAAGAAGATAGAAAGGGGAGAGATTGACGTGTTTTGGCTCTATTTTGGTATGATCATATTGCTGCCTATCTATGCGCAGTTTAAAGTGAAAAGCACATATAATAAATACTCAAAAGTACGTTCCACGTCAGGGATGACTGGAGCACAAGTAGCTCGTCTCATTTTGGACCAAAATGGTTTACATGATGTGAAAGTAGTGGAAAGTAAAGGTTTCTTAAGTGACCACTATAACCCGATGACAAAGATTGTTGCATTATCTTCAAGTAACTATCATGAAGCATCGGTTGCAGGTACCGCGGTAGCTGCACACGAAGTGGGCCATGCGATTCAAGATAAGGAAGACTATTCATTCCTGCGTTTCCGTCACAGATTAGCACCAGTTGCGAATCTTACTTCGAATGCATCCTGGGTCTTCATCATGATCGGTTTAATTTTCTCAAGTATGAATTCATTGCTTGGGATCGGAATTTTGCTGATGGCTGTTGGGGTCGTATTCCAAGTTGTTACATTGCCTGTGGAATTTAACGCATCGTCTCGTGCGATGGATCAAATCGTGGAATTAGGGGTTATTCGTAATGACGAAGAACCGTATGCAAAGAAAGTATTGAGCGCAGCTGCGATGACGTATGTTGCTGCTACTGCAGTTGCTGTTCTCGAGCTACTGCGTTTAGTACTGATTTTTGTAAATCGCGACTGATCACTTAAATGAACATGTACGATGAAAATCCGTCCGCTGACATAGTGTCAGCAGACGGATTTTTTAATCTTGAATCGGACGTTTTTGTTCGTCCAATGTAAAGCCTTCTCCCATCACGTCATGAACTTCCATTAACGATACAAAGGCTTCAGGATCGACAGAGTTGATGATGTTTTTCAGTCGGATCATTTCGTTTTTCCCAACTACACAGTAAAGGATTTCACGGTCTTCCTTTGAAAAATGTCCATATCCTTTAAATACCGTCACGCCTCTGCCCATGACAGTGCCAATCATTTCCGCCATTTCATCTGGATAATTCGTGACGATAAATGCCCCTCTCGCCGAGTAAGCACCTTCCTGCACGAAGTCAATGACCCGGGCGCCGACAAATAAAGCGACCAACGTATACATCATGGAACGATAATCCAAATAAACCGCCCAGCTCAGTAAAATAACAACTGCATCAAATGCAAACATCGTTTTTCCCATTGTGATGCCGAACTTCTTATGAGCGAGCCGTGCAATGATGTCCGAGCCGCCAGTCGTACCGCCGCTTCTAAAGATAATACCGAGGCCGACACCGATAAAAACACCGGCGAATAAAGAAACAAGAAACAAATCGCCCTCCATATGAATCTGCATTTGATACTTCATGAAAATTTTGATGAATACCGAAACAGCAACCGTTCCAATTACCGTATATTTGAAAGATCTTCTACCGAGCATCTTCCACCCAAGAAAAAACATCGGAATATTTAGCACCAAGTTCATTAGAGCAGGATCCCATTGAAACGCAAATAGCAAAATCAGTGTAATCCCAGTGAATCCACCTTCCGCCAATTCATGCTGAATCGTGAAGTTGACGAGCCCAAAACTAAAAATGGCTGCACCAAGTAAGATTAACAATATATTGCGAATACGGATGCCAGAAAACAACGACAACACTCCTTCTATGCAAATATAATTTCCCATTTAACATAATCAAGGATTGACAGTACAATTCTATTTAACTCCTCGATATGCAGGACCTAAGCACAAATCACGCGCCTGCTCACATAGTAATCTTTCCCCGCGATTTGACCAATATAGACAGTATGTGCTAAATATTTTATTTTGACAATAGTGAGTAGAATGCATACGATAGAAAGGGGAGTTGATATAGTAATGGAACCATCCAAATCAATGGTACAATTACAACAAGATGTTGATGCATACATAACAAGTTTTAAAGAAGGCTATTTTCCTCCAATGGAACTAATGGCAAGATTGACGGAAGAGCTAGGCGAATTATCTCGTGAAGTTCAAGATCGCTATGGTATGAAGAAGAAAAAATCTTCGGAAGCCGTACGGACACTTGAAGAAGAAACAGGCGACCTATTGTTTGTCCTGATTTGCTTCGCTAACTCGCAAAACATAGATTTAACGGAAGCACTTGAAAATGTACTGACGAAATTCAACACTCGAGATGCGAATCGATGGACGAAAAAGGAGGAAATGGAATGACGATTAAATTAGCGATAGCTGGCGCACGCGGACGAATGGGTGGCACAGCAGTTCTGGCCGCGAATGAAGCAGCTGATATAGAAGTGGTGGCAGCACTCGACTACAAATATGATGGCCAATTTTTACATAATGAAACGGTAACAGAAATGGAAGATGGGATACCGATTTATACATCACTAACTGCATTAAAAGCAGCACATAATCCCGATATCTTGCTCGACGTCACGGATCCAGATGCTGTTTTCGTAAACGCAAGTGAGGCATTAACACTCGGCATGCATGTCGTCATCGGGACGTCTGGCCTGACAGCGGAAATGTTAACGGATTTAGAGAGACTTTCGAAGGAACGGCAGAAAAGCTGTATCATTGCGCCGAACTTTTCGATCGGTGCTGTATTGATGATGAAATTTGCCCAGCAGGCAGCCCGCTATTTAGGCGACATCGAAATACTCGAAATGCATCACGACCGTAAACTGGATTCTCCGTCCGGCACAGCAGTCAAAACAGCCGAGATGATTCGGGAGGTGCGTGCAGCGCATATTCAAGGGCATCCTGAAGAGCAGGAAACGATTCCGGGAGCTAGAGGCGCAGATATAGAAGGAATGAAAATCCATAGTATCCGACTTCCCGGGCTGCTTGCGCATCAAGAAGTATTACTTGGAGGAGAAGGCGAACTGCTGAAGATTCGTCATGATTCATTCGATCGGAAATCATTCATGCCAGGGATTTTGCTGGCTATTCGTGAAGCAGTCTCGACAACACAGTTCGTTTACGGACTAGAAAAGATTATCGACTAAACTTCGGCAGTGAGGCGGTTGAACGTATGCAACAACAAAGAAGATTAAAAGTAGGCGTGATTTGTTATCCCTCATTAGGTGGTTCGGGAGTGGTGGCAACAGAACTTGGGAAGAAAATGGCAGATAAAGGTCATGAAATGCACTATATAACATCCAGCAAGCCTTTCCGTTTTCTGGATGCCCATCCGAATATCCAATTTCATGAAGTGAAAATTGAAGGGTATGCTGTGTTTAAGTATCCACCCTATGATATCGCGCTCGCTAACCGCATTGCGCAGGTTATTCAAACTGAAGGGCTTGACTTACTGCACGTTCATTATGCCGTACCACATGCGATTTCCGCAGTTTTGGCTAAAGATATGGCAGACTCGGCGATCGGAATCATCACGACACTTCATGGGACGGATGTCACCATTTTAGGTTATGACCCCGCGCTGAAAAACACATTATCATATGGAATCAATAAATCAGATCGAGTCACAGCAGTTTCAGATTCACTAAAAAACGAAACGATTGAACTGCTGCATCCGACGACAGAAATCGAAACGATCTATAATTTTATCGACGAAGAAAAATATTTTCCGCATGAAACGGTATACCTGCGCGAAGAGCTTGGGATTGCGCCGGATGAAAAAATATTGATTCATATTTCGAACTTCAGGAAAGTGAAGTGTATTCCCGACATCATTGAAAGCTTTGAATTAATCCGCCGGAAGCATAACGTCAAATTGCTGTTAGTTGGCGAGGGACCAGAAAAATTTGAGTTGGAGCAGTATGTGCAGAAGGCTGGACTTCAGGAAGACATTTTATTCTTAGGTAAACGGGACGACCTGCCAGAGCTGCTGTCGGTGAGCGATGTCATGTTGCTGCTATCAGAAAAGGAAGCGTTCGGGCTTGTCTTACTCGAAGCTTTCGCGTGCAGAGTCCCTGCCGTTGCAACGGCAATCGGCGGCATACCGGAAGTGGTGGAAGACGGTTATAATGGTTTTCTTGTCGAATTGGGTGATGTACAAGCGGTTGCGGAGAAAGTTTCTCAGCTTTTAACGGACGATCAACTGTATAAGCAAATGCAGGAAAACGCGGAACTGACTGTGCAACAACATTTTAGTTCAGAATACATCGTTTCACAATACGAAGCGTTATATTATGAAGTGGCGGAGATGAAATGACAACTTCTTTTGGTTCACTTGCGAGTCGTGAAGTGGTTCAGCAATTACAATCGGCGGGCTACGAAGCTGTATTTGTCGGAGGAGCAGTGCGAGATTTTGCGTTAGGCAAGGAGCCTACCGATATCGATATCGCAACGTCTGCTACGCCTGAACAAGTCAAAGAGGTATTTGACCATACAATCGATATAGGCATCGCACATGGAACGGTGTTAGTTCTCATGATGGATGAACCGATTGAAGTCACTACCTTTCGGACGGAAGGTACTTATAGCGACCATCGGAGACCCGACGAAGTCTTTTATGTCACTTCACTGAAAGAAGACTTACAACGTCGTGATTTTACGATTAATGCGCTGGCAATGACGCTGGAAGGTGAAATGGTCGATTTATTCGGAGGGCTTGACGACCTGGAGAAGCGCTTGATCCGCTCTGTAGGTTGTCCGGCTGAACGATTTAGCGAGGATGCATTGAGAATTTTTCGGGCATTACGCTTTTCGTCTGTTTTGGATTTCCGAATCGAGGAAAAGACTTTGGAAGCGATGAAAAAGCTGGCACATGAATTGAGTCATATCGCCATGGAGCGCATCAAAGTAGAAATGGATAAATTATTGCAAGGGAAAAACTCTTCGATCGCTTTCCAATACAGCAGGGAAATCGGATTGCCGACGCTTTTCCCAAAATTATTTTCTTCTTTTGCTCAGCTGGATTCGTTCACACCTTTTTTGAATGCACGTCATGGCTGGGCTGCGATGCTCTTGCTCAGTAATGTTTCGTCGGCAGAGTTCGCGAGGAAATTTAAACTTTCGAACGAAGAGAAACGTTTTCTAAAGCAAATAGAGGAAGCATCTGCCATCCGGGTCGATCATTCGTTCCAAGATCTCGAACTTTATCGATATCCTTTGGAAGTGCTTGACATTGGTGAAAGAATCCATAATGCTCAATTTCCAGATGAAACGACACGGACTCTCGAACAATTAGCCGAACGGAAAAACAATTTACCGATCAAGCAGCGTTCAGAGCTTGCGTTCACCGGCAATGACCTGCTCGTTTGGTTGGGGCGGCGTGGCGGGAAGTGGACGAGCGAATGGATTGGAAAGATTGAGGAAGCAGTTGTGGAAAGAAGAGTTGAAAACGACGCAAAGGCGATAAAGGAATGGTTTTTATATGAAATTTTCCGTGAAGAATGAACTGTTGAAGAGACTGTTTGCTGCGCAGGGAAAACCGGTGTCCGGACAAGATATTGCCGATGAATTCGGTCTTTCTCGCACCGCAATTTGGAAATACATTAAAGAATTAGAAGAAGAGGGCTATGAAATTGGCTCGTTGCGTAAAAAAGGCTATTATTTAATTGAAATTCCTGACATTGTCAATCAGGCCAATATTCACGAGCATTTAGAAACGAAAACATACGGTCAGACGATCCATTATTTTAAAACCTGTCCAACGACCCAGAAAATTGCCCACGAAGAAGCACAAAACGGTGTAGAGGACGGGACGTTGATCATTTCGGAAGAACAGACAGCGGGGAAAGGCCGACTTGCTAGACCTTGGACGTCAAATGCAGGACGAGGCATTTGGATGAGTCTGATCATCCGACCGAATCTTGCGCCTCAACAAGCTCCGCAGCTTACTCTTGTGGCTGCTGTCGCGATTGTGCGTGCGATTGAAGACATAACCGATATCCATCCGGTCATTAAGTGGCCAAATGATATTCTGATCAACAATAAAAAAGTGACGGGCATTTTGACGGAGCTGCAAGCTGACCCAGACCGTATAAAAGCTGTTATTCTTGGCATGGGCATTAACGTTAACCAAGAGCTGACGGATTTCCCGGAAGAGTTGCAATCGATTGCTACTTCATTGAAAATTGAAAAAGGCGAAGAAGTTGATCGGGCAAAACTGGTGGCCAAAATCTTGGAGTACTTGGAGCAATACACATCACTTTATGTGGAGAAAGGTTTTGCTCCTATAAAACTATTGTGGGAAAGCTATGCCTCGATAACAGGCAAGCGTGTCCGGGCCAATATGGTGAACGAAACTGTTGAAGGCGTGGCACTTGGTATTTCGGCAGAAGGAATGTTGGAGCTACAACTGGCTGACGGATCGGTCCGGGGAATTTACTCTGCCGATATTGAAGTGAAAAATTAAAACTATACAGAATCTTACTGTTTTGATATAGTATACATCGAAGGGCGGTATCATTGAAGAGCTGCACCTGTTTTGAAAATGAAATAGTGATGAGATCTGCCTTGATCTGCAAAGACAGGGACGGAGGACGCAATTTATGTACGCTTACGCAACCCTTCTGTCCAATTTTGGATCAGCAGGGTTTTATTTTTGTTTTAAAGATAAATAGCCCCCGCTGAAATTCGTTAAAAGGAGAAGATGAACAGTGAAATCAACAACGGATTTTTCAAAGATGAAAGTCGCTGGTGAAAAGATCAGCATGCTGACGGCTTATGATTTTCCAACAGCACAAATCGCAGAACAAGCGGGGGTCGATGTACTTCTCGTCGGCGATTCTCTTGGGATGGTCGTATTGGGCTATGATTCTACAGCACTTGTGACGTTAGAAGAAATGATTCATCACGGAAAAGCGGTTAGACGAGGCGCTAAAGAAACATTTGTTATTGTCGATATGCCGTTCGGTACGTATCACGGATCGGAGGATACTACATTACAGCATGCACTGCGCTTATTCCAAGAAACAGCTGCGAACGCGCTAAAGGTAGAAGGCAGCGGTGCAGTAGTTGATAAAATCAATTTACTGACGTCTGCTGGAATTCCGGTCTGTGGGCACTTGGGGCTCCTTCCTCAGTCGGCAGGTGTTACTGGCGGATATAGAGTACAGGGCAAGACAGCTGCAGCAGCGAAACAATTGATCGAGGATGCAAAAGCATGTGAAGCGGCTGGTGCGTTCATGATTGTCTTGGAATGCATTCCTTTCCAACTGGCAAAAGAAGTGGCGCAGGCCGTTTCGATTCCGATCATCGGTATCGGGGCCGGTGCAGATACCGATGGACAAGTACTTGTGTTCCATGACATGGTTCGCTATGGTAATCACAAATTGCCGAAGTTTGTAGAAAGCTATGCCGATGTAGGTAAAGATATCGAAGGAGCAATAAAGCTCTATAATATGGCCGTGAAAGAGGGGTCATTCCCTTCCGAAAGCCATCGCTTCACGATGAAAGAAGAAGAACTCGATGCTTTATACGGAGGTAAAAAGTTATGAATGCGGCTGGTACGATGCGAATCGTCCGCACGGTGAATGAGCTGCAAGCTATAGTGAACCCAAAACAGCGCAATGGCCGTACAGTTGGTTTTGTGCCAACGATGGGTTTTCTTCATGAAGGTCATCTGACGCTGGTGGAACATGCGAGAAGAGATCATGATATCGTCGTCATGAGTATTTTCGTCAACCCGGCGCAATTTGGTCCTGGTGAAGATTATGAAGCTTATCCACGTAACGAGCCACGTGATGCGGAACTTGCATCTGCAGCTGGCGTCGATTATTTATTTATCCCATCTGTAGAAGAAATGTATCCTAATAAAAGCACGATTCGTATCCTTCCTGGAGAGCAAGCGACGCGTCTATGCGGTGCATCCAGACCCGGCCATTTCGACGGCGTGTTGAAAGTGTTGTTGAAACTATTTAATATCATTGATCCGGATGAATCGTATTTCGGAATGAAAGATGCGCAGCAGTTGGCGATCATTGAAACGTTCGTGCGTGATTTTAATTTACGGACGGTGATCTCTCGTGTTCCCACGGTACGGGAAGAAGACGGGCTTGCGAAAAGCTCCCGAAATGTTCGTTTGACAGAACAGGAGCGGAGTGAAGCAAGCGCGATTTATAAAGCATTAAGTCTTGGAAAGAAAAGTTACTATGACGGAGTACCATTGCAAGAAGTTGAAAAGATCATTCGGACGGCTATTGAAAAAGACACGTCAGGAACGATCGACTATGTGACCGCGCTAGCTTACCCTTCATTGGATGAAAATTTCAGTGAAGCGGAGGAAGTTATTATCGCGGTAGCTGTGAAATTCACTTCAACGCGATTAATAGATAATATTATTATGTCAACCATAAAGGATGAGAAAAATGATTAGAACGATGATGAACGGAAAAATCCACCGCGCAACTGTTACGGAAGCCAATCTGAATTATGTGGGCAGCATTACCATCGATGCAGCATTACTCGAAGCCGCCGGCATGTTGCCGAATGAAAAAGTGCAGATCGTCAATAATAATAATGGTGCACGCTTTGAAACGTATATTATCGAAGGGGAACGAGACAGTGGTGTGATCTGTGTCAACGGAGCGGCAGCGCGTCTCGTGCAGCCGGGAGATATTGTCATCATCTTGAATTATGTCTATTTATCTGATGAAGAAGCACGCGTACATCAGCCGAATGTCCTAATTATGGATGAAAATAATCGCATAAAAGAGCTGATTACCGAGAAGCCTGGCGTCGCTCTTCTCTAGAAATACAAAAAGGGAACTTATTTGAGAAACTTCAAATGGGTTCTCTTCTTTTTGGGTAGGGGAAGACGTGAGTAGCTGATCCAAGTATGATACAATTTGCTAGAGAAACCAATACAGGAAGTTGATGATGGTATGTCTACAAGCAAATATGCAGTTGTTGATCTGGAAACAACGGGTCACTCACCTTCAAAAGGCGACCGGATCATTCAAATTGCTATAGTCTTTATTGAAAACAATCAAATTATCGATACATATATGCGTTATGTTCATCCGCAACGCACCATTCCTCCATTCATCCATCAACTGACTTCAATCGGTGATGAAGATGTAGCGGACGCGCCTCCTTTTGAAGAGATTGCCGAGGAGGTGGCGTATATGCTTGCGGGGTGTGTGTTTGTTGCACATAATACCGACTTTGATGTTTCCTTCTTACAAAAAGAACTCGTGCGCTGCGGGGTATCGAAGTGGCAGGGTAAGAAAATCGATACGGTGGAGCTTGCGAAGATTTTATATCCGACATTGCCGGGATATCGATTGCAGGATATTGCGGAAGCTCTGAACATACCACTGCACCAAGCACATCGAGCAGACGATGATGCAAAAGCTACTGCAGAATTCTTTTTAAAAGCATTGGCTAAGATCCATGATTTGCCGAAAGAAACGCTCGGTCGGCTGCATGAACGTTCATTTGCAATGAAATCAGATCTGTCGACATTGTTTTATGAAGGACTGCGCTCTGTACAAAGCAAAGAAACTGCTAAAGAGTATTCATTGTTTCGTGGGATTCCTTATCGGAAAGAACAGGAGATGGCACCATGTCCTACTGAGCTGCCGACATTTCCTTCGAGTGACGAAACAAAAGAACAATTTTTACAGAAGATCAATGCCAAGTATCATGTGAGAAGAGGTCAAGCCGAATTAATGGATTTGACATGGCAGGCTTTTGTAGAGAAGAAACAAGTAGCTGTCGAGATTCCGACAGGTGTTGGAAAAACAATGGGCTATTTGATCCCTTCAATTATTCAGGCGTCTGCTACGAAAAAACCGATCGTCATAAGCACCTACACAAACCATTTGGTCGACATGTTAGCGGAGGAAGTGCAGAATCTTGGGAAAGCGTTGCAAATGAACATTCCGACTACTGTTGTCAAAGGAATGGCGAATTACATTTCATTCGGAAAGTTTGAAGAGTTATTACGTTTCAATGATGAGGTCTATGATGACTCCATAACGATCATGCAAGTGCTGATCTGGCTGACGGAGACGACAACAGGTGATTTGGATGAAGTGAATGTTTCAGGGGGCGGTCAGCTGTTTATAGACCGGATCCGTAAGCGTTCCATGAAGTTGAAGCAGGATGAGCGAGTGGCCGATTTTTATTCGCGGATTTTGGAGCGTTGCCGACATTCGATGCTATTGCTGACGAACCACGCGATGCTGATGAACGACAAAGAGCGACACACGCCCCTGTTCAAGTCGGTGGGAGGACTTGTGATCGATGAGGCACATCAATTGTATCAAGCGGCCATTCGAACGCAAGAGCAAGTTTTCTCCTTTACAAATTGGAAGTACGTGATGAGCCAATTGAATTCATTCAGCAATGGGCAATTGCTTTTTGATATACAAGAGATCCTGACGCGTTTTCATTTCAACCATAGGCATTCCACTGAAAAACTGCAGAGTGCGTATGACGCGTTCATGCTTGCTTTTGATGAGTCGATGCTGATCTTGGCGAACACGAAAATGGAGCAGGAGAACCGTCGGACGACACGTTCAGTGAAACCCCTGAAGAAGCGTTTGCTGCAACATGAAAGCTTCCGTGTGGTGCTGCGGAAATTGAATGAGTTTTTGCATGCCGCAGAAAACTATATCAGACCTGTACAGCAGCACGCGAATGAACTGACACTTGACGAACAAGCCGCGCTGAATGAATGGCTGTATTGGTTGGATGAAATGAAAATAAAAGCAGGGGACTGGGTAGAGCTTTTTTTGGAGGATACCGAGTCTCACATGACAATTTGGATGGAAAGAGACAGCAGAAGCTTGCCGGGAAGTTTGCAGATCAAAAAGAGCCCGATTCATGCGGCTTCCGTTGTCCGTTCATTCATTGATCAATTTGAAGGGCAGGCGGGGATTGTCTGGACGTCCGGTACGTTAACAGCAGGTCAGGACGAACGATTTGTGTTGGATCAAATGGGTGTGCCTGAAACGGTTCCGATTTATGTATTTGATGCGCCAAGCGATTTTTATGCAGGGGCGAATACGTTTATTGTGGAGGATATGCCAGATATACAGCAAGTTTCAGACGACGAATACATTGCGGCAGTTGCTGATGCCTTGATTCAGACGGCCGTCGCGATTGATGGACGTGTGTTTGCTCTGTTCCTATCCCACGATATGCTGAAGAAAACATACGAAGAAATCGTGGATAGCGAATCGTTACAGGATGAATATACATTAATAGCGCAAGGTGTAAGTTCAGGCAGTCGGCACAAGCTTCTTAAGACATTCAAACAATCAGAGAAAGCGATTCTGTTTGGAACGACAAGTTTCTGGGAAGGCGTTGATGTTCCGAGTGATGAGCTGTCAGCTGTTGTCGTCGTGAGATTGCCGTTCACCTCTCCTGAAGAACCTCTCTTTAAAGCGCGTTCTGCTGCATTGCAGGCAGAGCAAAAAAATGCATTCACACACCTCGGCTTGCCGGAAGCAATCCTTAGATTCCGACAAGGATTCGGCCGACTGATCCGCTCTTCAGATGAACAAGGATTTTTCATCATCCTAGATCGGCGAATCGATACAAAATCATACGGCAAATCATTCTTGAATGCATTACCACAGTCTCATGTAAAAAAAGTATCGCTAGAGAGTCTGGTGAATGAGATAGAAAATTGTTATACTGATTTATGAAAGTGTAAAGCGCCGTCTAGCCTCGACAGGCGTTGGAGGGCTTAAAAATAAAGGTGCTTCTTACCTTTATTTTAAGTCCGAAACGACCCGAGAGGCTGGCGCTTGAAACTGGATGATGCAAAAGTGTAAAGCGCCGTCTTGCCTGGACAGGCGTTGGAGGGCTTGAAAATAAAGGTGTTTTTTACCTTTAATTTAAGTCCGAAACGACCCGAGAGGCTGGCGCTTAAAGCTAAATGTCTCAAAATTGGTTTTACCAAAATCGAAAGTAGGTTAGAAAATGAATCGAAAAAAATTGGCGGTTCATTCGACAGGAAGGGTTGCTTATGCTCAATTGGATTAAGTTTTTATCCATCTTTTTATTCACCCTTTTTGTAACGATTACGATCATAGTTTTTTATCAAGCTGAAAAGCCATTTGCTTCTACAAGAGATGCAGCGATGGATCTCGTGCTCAGTGAAGGAGCGCTTACGACAGTGGACCGGGCAGATATTTATCATGGCACCGCCGCATTGGTCTCTGTTTATGGTACAGATGAAAAAGGCAAGAACAAAGTAATTTTAGTGGATGAAAAAGCAGGAAAAGTCGTCCGTACGATTACGCCCTCTACAGGCATTACAAAGCAACAAGCCGCAGACATCGTTAAAAAAGAAGATAAGGTCCAAAAGATCCTACACACTTCACTCGGAATGGAAAAAGAAAACCTTTTTTGGGAAGTGACATATCTTGGGGAAGATGACAGTTTGAATTATGTCTATCTTAATTTTAAAGATGGCAAGTGGCAAAAGCGAATTATGCATTTATAGATTACTGTTGAATTAGGATTAAAGGAGAGCGGTCAATTTGAGAAAACAATTAGCATCGAGAGTAAGTACTTTAACACCATCTACAACACTAGCGATTACTGCGAAAGCAAAAGAAATGAAGGCATCCGGCATTGATATCGTCGGACTCGGGGCGGGCGAACCGGACTATAATACGCCTGAAAACATTTTGGAAGCAGCTTATCAATCGATGAAAGATGGCAAGACGAAATATACTCCAGCCGGCGGTCTTCCGGAATTGAAAGATGCGATAATTGGCAAATTGAAAACAGATCAAGGGTTGACGTATGAACGCAATGAAATACTGGTTGGCGTCGGCGCAAAGCATGTACTATTTACCTTGTTTCAAGTGTTGCTGGATAAAGGCGATGAAATTATCATCCCATCACCTTATTGGGTGAGTTACCCAGAACAAGTAAAGTTGGCAGAAGGCGTGCCGGTATTTATTGAGGGGACGGCAGCTGAACAATTCAAAGTGACGGCAGCACAAATTAGCGAAGCGATAACGGAGAAAACCAAAGCCGTCATCATCAATTCACCGGGAAATCCAACAGGCATGATCTACACAAAAGAAGAATTGCAGGCGATCGCGGATGTATGCCGTGAAAAAGACATTTGGATCATTTCGGATGAAATCTATGAAAAACTTGTTTATGATGGCAAGCAGCACGTGTCCATTGCACAATTGACGGAAGACGCAAAAGCGCGTACATTCATCATTAATGGCGTATCGAAGTCCCATTCGATGACGGGCTGGCGCATTGGCTATATCGCGGGTGACGCTAGCGTTGTGGGCGCAATGACGAATTTGGCGAGCCACTCGACTTCAAACCCTGTAACAACATCACAATATGCGGCGATTGAAGCATATAACGGTCCGCAAGATGCAGTCGAAGTCATGCGTACTGCTTTTGAATCCCGTATGAATCAGATTTATCCGAAGCTCTCCGCTATTCCTGGTTTCCATGTGTTGAAACCACAAGGCGCATTCTATTTCTTGCCTGACGTAAAGGAAGCACTGGAGCATACCGGCTTTGCGTCCGTCGACGAATTCGCAAAAGCACTGTTGACAGAAGCAAAAGTAGCGGTAATTCCTGGGTCCGGTTTTGGATCAGATACGACGATTCGGTTATCCTATGCTACATCGATCGATCAGCTTGAAAAAGGCTTGGAACGTATTGAAAAGTTTGTAAAAGATCACTGGAAGGCTTAACCTTCACGCTTTGGATAGTACGGAAGCAAATTTTCATTTGCTGATGAGAGGAAGTTTCATACATGCAACAAGATGAGCGGCTGAAAATTTGGATTGAGCAGGGAAATGTCTCTATTTCCCAGCTCTTTTTTCAACATTATAAACAACTGCTGATTTCAGATAGTGACGCGATGGTGATTTTGCATATTATCGCATTTCAAGGAGAAGGAAAACATTTTCCTACTCCGACCGATATTGCGAACCGTATGCAGCAGCAAGAGAAGGATATAACGGACTCTTTACAACGTTTGATGCAAAAAGGAATTTTTTCGATTGTACAAAGTACGGACGAACATCAAGTTTTGCACGAGCGCTTTTCTTTACTGCCCCTATGGGAACGACTACTAGAAATTATTGCGAAAAATCAGGCGCAGATAACAGAGCAACAGCAACAAAATGATGAAGGAGAAATCTTCTCTTTATTTGAGCAAGAATTCGGACGGTTTCTTTCTCCTATGGAGTGTGAAACAATCGGGATGTGGATTGATAAGGATGGCCACTCGGCTGAAATTATACGCGCCGCATTGAGGGAAGCCGTACTGGCCCAAAAGATGAGCTTACGCTACATCGACCGCATTTTATTTGAATGGAAAAAGAAAAATGTACGAACGATGAAAGATGTCGAAAGGCAAGTTCAATCGTTCCGTCCTGTCGCGTCTGCTACGGTAACACAGCAGATGACAAAAAAATCTATAAAACGTGTACCTTTCTATAATTGGTTGGAAGAACGAGAATAGGGGATACTATGTTAACAAAAACACAATGGCAAGTCTGCCTGCAAGCGTTCGAAGAGATGTTTCCGGATGCTCATTGTGAGCTCGTGCATAAAAATCCGTTCGAGTTACTTATCGCAACGTTATTATCCGCCCAATGCACTGACGTATTGGTGAATCGCGTAACTGCTGATCTATTTCAAAAGTATACGGTCCCGGAAGATTATCTCGGAGTTTCCATTGAGGAATTACAGCAAGACATTCGTTCGATCGGTCTCTACCGCAATAAATCAAAAAATATCCAAGCGCTTAGTGAGATATTGATTGAAGAACATGGCGGGGAAGTGCCGGCGAGTCGCGATGTCATGATGACACTGCCCGGCGTTGGCCGGAAAACTGCAAATGTCGTAGTATCCAACGCGTTCGGCGTCCCAGCCTTAGCGGTGGACACGCATGTGGAACGCGTTGCAAAACGGCTCGGCATGAATCGTTGGAAAGACCGTCCCATCGATGTGGAAGAGAAAATTATGCGTTGGACGCCGATGGAAAAGTGGACGCAGGCGCATCATCAAATCATTTTCTTCGGACGCTATCATTGTAAAGCACAAAATCCAAACTGTCCGGAATGCCCGCTATTGCATTTGTGCAGGGAAGGTCAGAAAAGGATGAAAGCGAAATGAATCATGAAGAACTTAAAGAGTCGGTAAGACAAACACTCGAGTTGTGGAACGAACAGAAGCCGAATCTTGAGAAAGCCTACGCAGTGCGGGATGAAAGCCGCATGTTTTTACTGCAGCCGGCGATTGAACAATTGGAACGGCTAATCGAGCAGAGCGGAACGGAAGAACATCCACATACAAACAGAATTCAGTATGTGTTGGAGCCGAATAATTACACGGAACGCATAGAGTTTATCAAACTTCAAAACACAAGTCATTATGCATTGGTTCAATTGAACATGCTCTACGATGAAGTAAAGAAGAAAGCAGCCCGACTGCGTGTGCGGCGGTAATATATAGGTTCAAAACAAGGAGAAGCTGTCACTGAGGGTCAAAATGACTTTCAGAGACAGCTTTTTTCATTGAATGTAGATACGCACTAAAGTGCCGTTAACGAAACCAACCCGATTTCGTGCCTATATTTCAACACCTTGAAACTGATAAACAGCTTTTCCGACATAAAAAAGAGCCGCCCGAAAAGTCAGGTGAAAATGACTTCTCGGGCGGCTTTTATTTAGTTATTGTTAGATTGTGAAGAATTCGGGGTGGATATAGAAGGGTTGGAATCTTGGCCTTGATTCCCTTGCCCTTGGTTGCCCTGATTCCCCTCGTTCCCTTGATTCCCTTGGTTGCCTTGATCGTTCGGATTTCCTTGGCCATCTTGATTGCCTTGGTTACCCTGGTTTCCTTGGTTATTTGAGTTGTCTTGGTCGGGATTACCTGGGTTATTTTGATCGGGTTGGCCATCGTTGTCAGAATCACCCTGATCAATGTTTGGATCTTCAAATTCATTGTCTGGATCCTCATCCGGCTCCTCTTCGACGTCCGGCTCATCTGCTCCTTCTAGCAGCAGTTGGGTGGAAGTCGCGCCGCTTGTATAGCCACCCATGCTGGCAGTCACGCTGAATGTATAGGTCTTGCCTAATTCTGCTCCCTGGAAGACTGCTTGGTGATCGGCAGTAGTTGTGATACTTTGCGCTGCGCCTCCGTCAATCGATACGCTAACGTTGAACTCAGGATCTCCAAGATCTTCAAATTCATCTGGAACGTCATAATTCCACTGCAATTCAATGGAATTTGAATCGGCATCAAATTGTGCTGTCAAGTCAGTTGGACTCGGCAATTCAATCTGTTCTGGCACTTCTTGTATGGTAGGAAGTGTTCCCCTGACGAATAATTCCGTCCGCACTAAATTGCTCGGAGTGAACGAACTAGCCAAGGCGAGTGGATTACTGCCTTTGACAATTTTTGCTTCTTCCACTGAGTTTGGCTGTGTGAATCGGTCAGGATTGTTTGCAATGCTGCTCATGACCGTTTTGAATAATTTTTGCGGTACGTGTCGGCCTTTATCATATGTTGTAATTGGCGTTACATAATCCGCATAGCCACCCCATGTGGAGATCGTATACTCCGTCGTGTAGCCTGTGAACCAAGTATCGGGTACGTCTGTGTTTTTCATATTATGCTTTTTCATCGTATCGGAAGAGTAGTTGGTCGTCCCGGTTTTACCTGCGATGTCCATTCCGCTAATTGCAGCGTTTATAGCTGTTCCTTCAGAAGTTAAGACGTCACGCAACATATCTGTAATCATATACGCTGTAGAATCTTTCATCGCCGTCACGGGATCTGGACGAAGATTTTTCTCTGTTTTCCCATCACGTAGCGTGATTTTCGTCACGGCATGTGGTTTCGTGTAAATCCCGCCATTGCCGAATGCAGCATAGGCACCGGCCATTTGCACAGTGGAGAATCCGCCGCCACCGCCCAATGCGTCGCTGGAATTGATCGTGTCATAAGGTAAGCCAAGTGTCTCAGCAAACGCTTTGGCATTTTTTGCTCCGACTTCCTCGAACGTTTTAACGGCAGGAATATTTCTGGAATAGTATAATGCCTCCCGCATTGTCAATGACCCAAGGAATCGTCCGTCTGCATTATTGATGGATTTGTTCGTGCCTTTATATTTATATGGTTCATCTACAACTGTTTGACCTGTAGACCAGCTGAAGTTCTCAATTGCCGGGGCATAAGAGAGAATAGGTTTAATGACTGAACCAGGTTGCCGTTTTTGCTCCGCGAAGTTCAAGTTCCGTCCCGCATACTCACGTCCTCCGCCAACAGCGACAATGGCACCGGTTTTTGTATCCAGCACGGTCATGCCCGCCTGCATTTTTTCCGATTCATAATAACTCGGATCATCGAGGGCGGCTTCTACTGTTTCCTGTACTTTAGGATCGAGTGAGGTTTGTACCGTGATGCCTTCTGCCAATAAATCGGATAGACCAGCTTCCTCTAGCTCATCCAATACGGCGTCTACGTAGGCAGGGTACTTACCATTCGCTTGACGTTCTTCTTCAGGTAATAAAGTGGCTGTGACAGGTATTTCCTTAGCTGCTTCCATCTCTTCTTTTGTGATCTTTTCGTGTCGGTACATAAGTGTCAACACGATGTTTCGGCGCTTCTCCGCACGTTCTGGATGTTTGAACGGATTATAGCCATTCGGATATTGAGGCAATCCTGCAAGCATTGCAGTCTCTTGCAAATCCAATTCATTGAGCTTCTTGCCATAGAAATAGTTTGCTCCTGTACCGAAACCATATCGGTTACCGGACATTAATATTTTATTGAAATACATTTCGAAAATTTCTTCTTTTGAATACTCTCTTTCCAATTTAAACGCAAGCCAAGCTTCTTGAGCTTTTCTTTTTAATGTCTTTTCATCCGTTAAAAATGAGTTTTTGATTACTTGCTGCGTGAGGGTAGAAGCACCTTGGGAACCAAAACCGCTTCGTAAGTTTCCGAGTACTGCTCCGCCTAGACGATAGAAATCCAACCCGTGATGTTTGAAGAAACGGATGTCTTCAGTTGCTAAAATAGCATTTTTCATTTGTTCGGGTATTTCATCATACGGTACATAATCTCGTTTCTCCGCACCAAATTTCAAGAATATATCTCCATCTTTTGTTAGAAAGTTGGACGTGAGCGGATCTTTTAGAAGCTCTTCATCTAAATCAGGTGCTGTACTCGCATAATAGGCGAACAATGAAGCGCCTCCGACTAAGACGGCGAGACCTAGTATGACAACCGCCACTATGATTTTCTTGAACCATCCTTTAGGCGCTTTTTTACGAGGCTTTTTTCTTTGCTTCGCTTCCTCTTGCTTCCTTCTAGCGGTTCTTGAGTTTATATTGTCACTCATGCTTTTTCCTGCCTTTCAATGTCTTGATCTATTCGTTCGCGTTGAAGCCATTGTTCAACGGCTTGTAAGTAATCTAGCCTGGGTTGGTAACCTGTTGTAATCTCAATGGATCGCTCTTCCATTTCCTCCAATGTGATCGACTTTCTTCCGCCGTCTTCCATACGTTTCCATAGAGGGTGAAATTGTTCGAACGGCAATAAGAAGTAACGGTCAAGGGAACTGAAATGAATAATAAAAAAAGCAAGGCCCAATTGATCTATTACGTGCTTCATATGAAGCACTTGATGCAAATGAATATTTTGCAAAGGAAAAGATGTTTTATTCTTTGTCTCTTTCGCTTCGAAATCCACATAGCGGCCTTTATAGACCCCGTTATAGTCTGTAGTGGAAGGTGTGCGGAAATACGCTTCCGTGATGACTGCCGCGCTTCTAGCTGGATATCGGACATTGACTATTTGAATGGGAACCGGCTTTTTATGGATTACCGCCGTTTCATTAGCCAAATAATATTCATTCGTGTCATTTAATTCGTCTTCCAATGATTTACCACGGTTACTGAAGGAGTGGGCAAAGGTTTTCTTTTTTGCTGCTGGTACGGACGGATTATACTTTTTTCCGTTAGGATAACGAATCGCCAATGTGACCACCTCGCGCTCTTAATCATACCATACCCACTACTAGACGAGTTACCAAAAAGAAAGTTTCACAGCAATGTAAAGCTTTGAAAATTAACTTGCGGAATACTTGTTCGTAATAAGTGGAGTAGGGGCTGGCTTTCTGATAAAATATAGATAAGCATAGAGTGATGAAGGAGTTTTATATGATGAGTTTAGTTGAAGAGACAAAGAGCTTGCTTGCCATTTGTGACGAATGTGAGCAGCGTTTTTATACAATGAGAGAAACCGGTCATTCACCGGAGTTTTTTGAAGAAGTGAAGCCTTATGCGGACCGCAGCCATCGTGCGATCGCGGATTGGTCTGCGGATATGAAGGTTTGGATCAAGGTCGCGAAACCGCGATATGTTCATGAAGTGCAGATCGATTCATTAAAAGATTCGATGACGCAATTTGTCGTCCAATCTTTTTATAAAGAGACCGGGAAGAAGCGTTTTATCTTATCGATCAATGCCGCGCGCTATACATTACAGACTGTTTTGAATGCAATGGGCAATGAAACCGGAGAGGGCCGTCCGAATGAATAAACAAAATATACCTGAAACCATTCAACAATTATTTGCTGATCCACGTTTTGGGCCGAATATTTCCTATATCGAAACGTTGAAGGAGCAAGAAGCAAAACTTGCTGAATTTCCGCCTGCTTTGCATCCGTCCATTCGACACGCGTTGGCGGAAAAAGGTATTTCACAGCTTTACAGCCATCAAA
This sequence comes from Sporosarcina sp. FSL K6-3508, assembly GCF_038615825.1. Classification (NCBI taxonomy): domain Bacteria; kingdom Bacillati; phylum Bacillota; class Bacilli; order Caryophanales; family Caryophanaceae; genus Sporosarcina; species Sporosarcina sp. FSL K6-3508. Next base: position 1,446,106 of record NZ_CP152016.1, read on the forward strand.
GGCAAGCGTTCGACGCAGTCAGTGAGGGCAACTCGATTACGGCGATTACTCCGACAGCGTCAGGAAAGTCGCTTTGTTATCATCTGCCCGTGCTGCAATCCATCTTGGATAATCCGTCTTCGCGCGCATTGTATTTATTTCCGACCAAAGCATTGGCGCAAGACCAATTGGCGGATTTGCATGAATTGATCGAAGCAAGCGGGGAGACGATTTTAAGCCATACGTATGATGGAGATACGGTTCCAGGATTACGGGCAAAAGTTCGAAAATCCGGGCATATTATTTTGACCAATCCCGATATGCTGCATTCGGCGATCCTGCCTCACCACACGAAATGGATTTCATTGTTTGAGAACTTAAAATATATTGTGGTGGATGAACTTCACACATATAAAGGAGTGTTCGGCAGTCATGTCGCGCATGTGCTGAGGAGATTGCAGCGCATTTGCCGGTTTTATGGCAGTGATCCAATTTTCATTTGTACCTCTGCTACGATTTCAAACGCGAAAGAATTAGCCGAGAACTTAACGAATCGCGAAATGGTGCTTATCGATCAAAATGGCGCACCACGCGGAAAAAAACACTTCGTTTTCTACAATCCGCCGATTGTCCATGATGTCTTTGGCATACGAAGAAGTGCCGTTCTTGAAGTGCGGGATTTAGGTGCATTTCTTTATCAGCAGCATATTCAGACGATTATCTTCGCACGCAGCCGGGTCCGCGTAGAAATGCTCGTTACGTATATGAAAGAACTGACGAAAAAGAAGTTATTTGATGAGACGGTGATGGGGTACCGCGGAGGCTATCTTCCGACGGAGCGCAGAAAAATTGAAAGCGGACTGAAAAACGGTGATATACGCACGGTCGTCAGCACGAACGCTTTAGAACTTGGAATCGACATCGGTCAGCTGCAAGCCTGTATCATGACGGGATATCCGGGAAATATAGCAAGTGCCCTGCAGCAGGCAGGACGAGCGGGAAGGCGGCAGGAAGATGCGTTGATTATTTATGTAGCGCAGTCTATGCCGCTCGATCAATACATTATTAAGCATCCGTCGTATTTGCTGGGTCAACAGCCTGAAGAAATTCATATTCATCCGGATAATATGTTGATTTTAATGGATCACTTGAAATGTGCTTCATTTGAATTGCCGTTTTCTTCAATAGAAACATACGGTGAGTTCGAAGTGCAGGAACTGCTGGCATTTTTGCAGAGCGAAGGCGTGCTAATGCAAACATCGGATAAATGGCACTGGATGACGGATCGTTTTCCAGCAGGAGAAATCAGCTTGCGATCTGCTTCACAGGAAAATGTGGTTATCATCGATCAGTCATTTCCGAAAGAAACCCGGGTCATTGGAGAAATGGATCGTTTCAGCGCGATGACACTTTTGCATGAGGAAGCGATTTATTTGCATCAAGGCACGCAGTATCAAGTGGAGAAGTTGGATTGGGAAGAAAAGAAGGCGTATGTTACTGTCGTGGACGTTGATTATTTCACAGATGCGAATTTAGCGGTGGAATTGAAAGTGATTAGTGAAGATAAGAGGCAGGACGCGGGAGAACGGACGTATGCGTTTGGTGATTTGGCGGTGCTTGCGATCCCGACGATTTTTAAGAAGATTAAGTTTGATACACATGACAATATCGGATCAGGACCGATTTCATTGCCATCTGAGGAAATGCACACATCCGGCACTTGGTTGACATTCGATGTGCCGAGTGATTGGGAGAAATCAGATTTGACAGATGCGATGACTTCGGCGGCATACGCGATTCAGTCGTTGATCCCGCTTTTTATCAAGTGTGATCGTAGTGACATCCACGTTGTACCACAAGTGAAAGCTATTCATATGAAACGTCCGACATTTTTCATTTATGATAGCTATCCAGGTGGAATCGGATTGAGCGAGAATATTTATAGCCGATGGAGTGAATTGTTGACGCTGGCGGCCGAACATGTGATGGAGTGTCGGTGTGAGTATGGGTGTCCGGTTTGCATTGGTGCGCAGGAAGCGGGGCAGACGGAGAATAAGAGCCGGGCGGAGAGTCTTTTGAGGGAATTGGTGGGATGAAGCTGTAAGGTGATTTGGCTTAGATTCCTATTTTGATTTAGCTATACTGGTGGGAGCCCCAGAAATATTAAATATTGAATATAAGTTTCTTCGAGTTATTTCCGAGTTATGAAAATAAGGAGGAATGATTCATAATGAATGAAGAAGTGACCAAACTATCAGATCTGTTACTGCAAAGTCTTTATAGTTATCATTTTGCTACTAACGGCGATAGCTACATTCCGCCTAAAGCAATGCGGGGTGCCGATGTATACAGCAATACCGAAGCAGTAAACCTTTAACAGAGAGCGTCCATTTTGGGCGTTCTTTTTTTATGCTGGAGTCCTAGATTCGGTGATGATGTATGAATAGGTTTTGAGTGGTAGAAGCAACTAGACAATCTTTGGGAAGGATAGCATGTGGATGGCTATAGTCTGTTTGGGTTAAGTAATTATTATATTTCAATCCACGCTCTCAATAAAGAGAGCGACTTGTGGAGAGTTCTATTGGTATGACGGATGCTGCCATTTCAATCCACGCTCTCAATAAAGAGAGCGACAGTAGCGGCAGAAGAGAATAGCCGTAAAGTGAAATTTCAATCCACGCTCTCAATAAAGAGAGCGACGACTTTTGCATTGGATGAATTAAATTCGTCTGGATTATTTCAATCCACGCTCTCAATAAAGAGAGCGACGTCTGATGCCGTTTTCCGCGGATGCAGCGGCAGCATTTCAATCCACGCTCTCAATAAAGAGAGCGACACAAAATCATGCGGTCTGGTTTTTATATTTCATATTTCAATCCACGCTCTCAATAAAGAGAGCGACAGTTCGTTATCCTCGAAAACATCTAAAACATCCAATTTCAATCCACGCTCTCAATAAAGAGAGCGACGGACTCGACATAGGACAATTCTTTCAATGTGCCATTTCAATCCACGCTCTCAATAAAGAGAGCGACAAATTTTCAAGCGGAGCGGCCAAAAGTTTATGGATTTCAATCCACGCTCTCAATAAAGAGAGCGACACATTACGAAAGACATTCGGCTATCATTTTTACCAATTTCAATCCACGCTCTCAATAAAGAGAGCGACAAAGAGGATTTTAAAGACTACGCCCAACGTATGCATTTCAATCCACGCTCTCAATAAAGAGAGCGACAAATGTAACAAAGCTAGACACCAGAAATAAATATATTTCAATCCACGCTCTCAATAAAGAGAGCGACTAGATTCTGTAAAAGGCACATCGTTTGGCATGGGCATTTCAATCCACGCTCTCAATAAAGAGAGCGACTGGAGTGGCTTGTGCGTTTTCCCATCTACTTATAATTTCAATCCACGCTCTCAATAAAGAGAGCGACTCTTTTACATCATGCTTCTCAGCTAAATCCTTAAATATTTCAATCCACGCTCTCAATAAAGAGAGCGACCATTCAAAATGCACAAGCGGCCGAAACCGAAGAATTTCAATCCACGCTCTCAATAAAGAGAGCGACCCCCTTTGCATTTTATTTTGGCGTCAGAATGATCATTTCAATCCACGCTCTCAATAAAGAGAGCGACCTTTGGTATCTTCGTCATTCCAGATCATCGGCTTATTTCAATCCACGCTCTCAATAAAGAGAGCGACCGCAAAATATAGGCATTATCATCAACATGACACTATATCTTGTGTTTATTATTCTTTAAATTAATTTTACACTTCTTCTTTATGCCTGTTTGAATAAAAAGAGGCATAAAAACATACAAAATATGCGCGAACCTCCCTGAGTTTTCATGTTCACTTAACGTTCGCACATTACAGAATATATTCAATGTATCACAATAATTGGATGGAAACAAAAATTCTAAGTTTTTATTTGCGCATTTATTCTCCAACTACTTCCACTTGAGTTTAGCTGGATCGTTCAAATTCTATTCTTAATTTATTCACTATATAAACGTTTTCATCAACCGATAAACAAGTTAATCTTGAAATACTCTCTACTTAAACGATAGACAGAAGTCAGGAAAAATTACTGAAGGGACCTTCATCTAAATTAATTACACGGAGTTCTAGTGATCGACCGACGTGCTTTCAACTACTTTTTCTAAGAATGATACATAGCCTGACGCCTTTAGTTTATTGGACTTTCCAAAATAAATTTAAATATTCTTCAATATTTGGATAATTTATGATACATTGGTAATGATTAATTACGTGAAATAAGTCGTATAGACTATGAGTGGGGTGGATGTATTGTTAATCGCACATATTCGACAGAGTGATTTCGCTGAACAATCTGTTCAAGAGCATTTAGAAGAGGTGGCTGAGCTGGCTCGTCGTTTTGGAGACCTGGTCAATCTCGGGGCTCATGCCGAACTTTCAGGATTCTTGCATGATATGGGGAAGTTTACGGAGCACTTTACTACTTATCTGAAAAATGCAGTGCTTAAAAATAAAATTGCCGGCGAAAAAATCGATCACTCGACAGCAGGTGCAAAGTATTTGTACGAACGATACTATGGCATAGATCCTTTACAAGATTATGTAGTGGAGACAGTAGGAATGGCTGTCTTATCTCACCATTCGGGAATGCAAAATTTTTTGCAACCAGATTTAAAACCTTCCGATTATGTAAGACGTGTGACGAATGAGCAACTCCCTTATTATGACGAAGTAGTATTGAATTTTGAAAGTATAACTGGAAATATAGAAAGAGTTCAGCAACTCATAGACGAAGCAAAACTAGAAATGCAAAAATTTATTCAGCTTGTGAAACCACTTGGAAATGCAAATGTATATTTAACACTAATGCAAAAGTTAGTCTTTAGCTGTCTTATTGATGCGGATCGTACGAATACAAGATGTTTCGAAGAGAATAGCAATACTTCAGAAATGTATGCCGGAGACGTTTTTGAAATAGGATACCAGCATTTGATGGAGAAGGTTACGGAATTTAAACAAAACAACCAAGGTATCAACGCATTGCGCAATGAGATGTCGGAAAGTTGCGATATGTTTGCTGATTATCCATCAGGCATTTATACACTTACCGTTCCTACCGGTGGCGGAAAGACCTTTGCCAGCCTGCGCTATGCTTTAAAACATGCCCTAAAGTACAAAAAATCTCGAATTATATACGTTGTTCCTTATACGACGATTCTTGAACAAAACGCACAAGCTGTCAGGGAGATGATTCAACAACCAGAAGCTGTACTCGAACATCATGCAAATGTAGTAGATGATGAAGGGATAGATAATGAAACGGATTATTATAATCAGACTTATCACAAAAATATGCAGCTTGGCAGAGATAATTGGGATTATCCTATTATCTTTACTACCATGGTCCAATTCTTAGATGCTTTTTATCAAAAAGGGACGAGAAAGAGCCGGCGCCTACATAATTTGACAGACGCCATAATTGTTTTCGATGAGGTGCAATCCGTACCTTATCAACATAGGGAACTATTTCATTCGGCTGTCAATTTTCTTCAGGCAATCGGCAATAGCAGCATAATTCTTTGTACAGCCACGCAGCCTGCCAATGACGCGTCGATAAAGCAGATAAAGGTTCCATTGCTTTTGAAAAAGGAATCGGAAATGATTCCGGGATTGGATGAAGTGGTAGATGCGTTCAAGAGGGTCTCCATTTCCTCAGAAGTAGATCCGGACGGCTGGGATGCTGCACAGATTGCAAACTTTACAAAAAAGCTTTTGGAAGATCGTGATTCTGTCTTGGTTATTCTTAATACAAAAACTGCTGTGAAAAAATTGTATCAAGAACTGGAAGTACTACAAGATGTGTATGTTGCCCATTTAAGCACTTCGATGTGCGCGATGCATCGCAAAGAAATACTAGAACGAATCAAAGAAAAGCTAGGGAAAGAGAAAGTGGTCTGTGTCAGTACGCAATTAATCGAAGCAGGTGTAGACATCAGTTTTGAATCGGTTATTCGATCTCTCGCGGGACTGGACTCGATTGCGCAGGCAGCGGGCAGATGTAATCGTAATGGGGAAAGGGATCTAGGGGAGGTGTTTATCATTCGCTCCAAAGATGAAAATTTATCCAAGCTTCCTGAAATTCGGATAGGTGCAGAAGTAACGAGTGATTATATATTAACGAATCCTGCATATATAGATCGCTTACTTCATCCGAAAACCATCGAAACGTATTTTAGTCACTTCCTGGCGCAGGCTGAACGAGAAATTCGGATTGCGCCTCCAGAACTGGACTGTGATTTGTTTACTCTGTTGAACGGTACATCTGCTGCAAAACAGTCGAAGCAAACGAGATCTTCGGGGATGTTCAAAACGATAGAAAAGCACTTTGAAGCGATTCATTCTCCAACTACAGCCGTTTTGGTGCCATTTGGAGAAGGAGAAGAAATTATCGCTAGCTTGAATGAAGATATACGTGATTTTAAGCTATTCAATCAGCTGATCAAAAAAGCACAGCAATATAGCGTAAATCTTTACACACATGAACTAAGGATATTAGATAATGAAGGGTTGATCGAATCCCTTTACGAGGATTCTATCTATTGTTTAACAAAGAAAGCCTATGATCTTGAATATGGTGTGACGTTAAAAGGACAAGCAGGATTGCAATTGGAATTTTATTAGGGAGGTGAATGAAGTGAGAAATCAAATTGAATTTATTGTGCACGGCAAGTACGGACTATTCACAGATCCAGTAACTCGAATTGGTGGGGAAAAGTTTACGTATCAAATACCAACCTATCAGGCATTGAAAGGCATTACAGAATCAATCTACTGGAAACCTACAATCACTTGGTTCATCGATGAAGTACGAGTGATGAACCCGATTCAGACAGAAGTAAAAGCGATTCGTCCTATTAAGTATCAAAGCGACGAAAATGATTTGATGTACTACACCTATTTACGTAATCCAGCATATCAAGTTCGCGCACATTTTGAATTTAACGAAAACAGACCCGATCTTGCGTATGACCGTAACGAACATAAGCATCATAATATTTCAAAGCGTTCTGTCGAGAGAGGTGGAAGACGAGATATTTATCTTGGGACAAGAGAATGTCAAGGGTACGTCGAAGCGTGTACGTTTGGTGAGGGAGAAGGGTTCTACGATCAGTACGGCGAGATCAGTTTCGGACAAATGTTCCATGGATTTACGTATCCTGATGAAGGAGATCAGAAGTCGTTTCAAGCGCGCTTATGTGTACCGGTCATGAAAGATGGAATCATTCAATTTAACCGTCCAGAAGAATGCGGAATTATTAGAACGATCCACGAAGAGCTGGTGAAATCATTTGAGAAAGGCATAAACTTTACTTCGGTAGATGAAGAATACGTAATGATTTTTGAGGAGGTGGACAAATGAGTTGGATGAAACAGCTGGCAGAAGTGTATGATCACAACGTTCATCGAGTGGGAGAGTTCGAGGAAAGAAGAAAACAACGGATGACACTATTGCCGGTATCGCATGTAATGCAGAGTGCTCAAATTGCGGTGTTACTGACCCAAGACGGTGAATTCCATAGTGCGAGGGTGATTGAGAAGGAAAATGCTCGAACGATAGTTCCAGCGACTCCTAATTCAGCAAATAGAGCTAACGCAAGTGCACCACATTTCATACATGATAAATTGGCTTATGTAGCAGGGGATTACGTGCAGTTTGGTGGAAATCCAAAATACGTAGAGCATCATCAGAATTACAGGAAGCAAATGAAAGAATGGGCGGAATCGGAAGGAGGCTCTAATAAAGTCCAATCTATCTATCACTATATTGCTAAAGGCCACATGATTAAAGATTTGGTCGAAGCTAAAATTCTTTATCTTAATGCCGAGGGAAAGTTGTTGGATAAATGGCCGGCTAATGCCGAAGAAGAGAAGCCTGACATTTATAAAGTTATTCCTGCCGAAGCATCCTCTGCCTTTGTCCGTTTTGACGTTATGCATGAGACAGCAAGCGATCCAAACGTATGGGAAGATAAAAAGATATTTGATAATTTTATTGAGTTCCTAGCTAGTGTTAATAAAATGGAAAGCGGAATATGCTACATCACGGGAGAAGCAACCGCCTTAACGACTCAGCATGGATCGCGTATTCGAAATGCAGGCGATATGTCCAAATTGATTTCTGCTAATGATAGTTCAGGTTTTACATATCGGGGACGTTTCGCAAAACCGACGGAAGCGGTGCAAATTGGCTACGAGACATCTCAAAAAGCGCATCATGCATTAAGGTGGCTGATTCAAAGGCAAAGTACGTACGTAGATTCCCGATATTTTATAACATTTGGGAAAGAACAGCCGGACGTGCCGAATCAATTTGATGGCACCTTGGATCTATGTAAGAGTAGCATAGAAAGTTTTGAGGATATTTTTGCAGATGAAACCGCAGAATTCAGCCGGAAACTTGCCCATACTGAAGAGTTGGTAGCTGCAGAATTGAACAAAGCTATACATGGTATGCGCCATACGCTCAATCAAGATTATCTGGAAAATATTATTGTGATGGCACTGGACGCAGCCACCAAAGGCCGACTTGCAATTGTCTACTATCAAGAACTAAGTGTCGATTTGTTTTTAGATTCGATTGAGCAATGGCATAGCACTTGCAGATGGCTACAAACACATAAGAATTCCAATACGAATAAGATACAAACTTTCATCGGCACACCTTCTACTTATAGATTGGCAGAAGCTGTTTACGGGAGTAAAGCCGATAGCAGGATTAAAAAAGATTTTTATACAAGGATGCTTCCTTGTATCGTGGAACAGAAGCCCCTGCCAAAAGATATTGTGTCATTGATTTTCAATCGCGTGAAGAATCCATTCAGTTTTAAAGGTACAACAGAGTCATGGGATGCAACGCTGAATATTGCCTGTGCATTAGTCAGTAAACAGTATGAAAGCGAGGGATATAGCGTGGCTATTCAAGAAGAGAATAATTCTCGAGACTATTTATTTGGGCGTTTGCTTGGAATTGCTGAAGTCATGGAAAGAAGTATTCTGAAAGAGCGTGATGAAAACAGAGCGACAAATGCCACTCGGTACTTCAATGCGTTTTCCCAACATCCTGCCCGTACATGGATGGTGATTCGTAAACAGCTGTCACCTTACTTCGAAAGATCTGGAAGTAATGCAGGGTATTATGCGATGAGATTGCAAAAAGTTGAAGACCGATTAACAGTGGAACAAATGACAGACGCTCCGCTCGGTCCGGTGTTCTTGCTCGGCTATAGCAGTCAAATTCAAGAGATGTATACGAAAAAGGGGGAGAAAGAACATGTCAGTATTGAAGAATAAAATTGATTTTGCGGTAGCATTTACGGTGAATAAGGCTAACCCGAATGGTGACCCACTAAACGGCAACCGACCACGTCAGGATTTTTTTGGTCACGGTGAGGTATCAGATGTTGCGATCAAACGCAAATTGAGAAATCGGCTTCAAGATGAAGGTGAATCTATTTTGGTTCAATCAGATGAGAGAAGATCCGACGAATACAGAAGCATAAAAGATCGAGTGGAATCGATTGATGAGTTAAAGAAACTATTATCAAAAGCAAAAGCAACAGGAACAGATGAGCAGACTGCAGAAATGCTCGCATGTGGGAATTGGTTTGATGTGCGTGCTTTTGGACAAGTATTCGCTTTTAAAGGCGCGAAGATGTCGATTGGAGTTCGCGGTCCAGTATCTATCCATACAGCAACAAGTATCGAACCTGTCGATGTTACAAGTATGCAAATCACAAAAAGTGTAAACTCAACAACCAATGAAAAGGATCCGAGCCAAAAAACATCGGATACGATGGGTATGAAGCATCGAGTAGACTTTGGCGTTTATGTTTTCTATGGCAGTATCAACCCGCAACTTGCTGAACGTACTGGCTTTACTTGTGAAGATGCAGAAAAATTAAAAGAAGCATTAAAAACGTTATTTGCGAATGACGCTTCATCTGCCAGACCTGATGGCAGCATGGAAGTCAATAAGGTATTTTGGTGGGAACATAATTCAAAACTAGGTCAATATTCCTCGGCTGCAGTGCATCGAACTGTGAAAATAGAAAAAGTGGGCGATGCTATGAAGTCGTCTATTGAAAATTATCAAATTTCTGCGACACTTTTGGAAGGGCTTTCTGTCGAAGAATATGTTGGGATATAACGAGGAAGAGTACCTATTGCTTTCGGGTATCCAGCATTTTGCATTCTGTCGAAGACAGTGGGCGCTCATACATGTAGAACAGGAGTGGGAAGAGAATGTACTGACGATAGAAGGAAATTATTTGCATGAGAAAGTAGATAATCCCTTTACGAGAGAGAAAAGAGGTGACACTCTTTACGTCAGGGCATTACCGATCCATTCACAATATTTGGGCATTAGTGGCATATGCGATATGGTTGAATTTATTCAAGACAGTGGTGGTGTCCCGCTCGATAAAGAAAAAGGTTTGTATCGAGTAAAACCTATTGAATATAAGCGAGGTAAACCTAAGACGCATGATGCCGATATTCTTCAGCTTACAGCTCAAACGATTTGTCTAGAAGAAATGCTTGGAACTCACATTGAGGAAGCGGCGCTCTTTTACCATGAAGTAAAGCGCCGGGAGCCGGTAACAATAACGGAAGAAATGAAGATGCGAGTGAAAGAAATAACAAAGGAAATGCACCATTATTATAAGCGGCGCCATACGCCGCGTGTCAAGACAGGGAAACATTGTTTACACTGTTCCCTTCGTCATCGATGTCTTCCTGAACTACTCGAACGTGAGAAGGTATCAATTTATATGGATAGGATGTTGGCGGAATGAAACAATTGCTAAATACCGTATATGTTTCTGATCCAGAAGTATATCTTGCCTTAAAGGGAAAAAACCTAAATCTATTGAAAGCGGATGAATCTTTAGCGCGTATTCCATTGCATAATATTGAAGCAATCTGTACGTTTGGACATCAAGGAGCTAGTCCGGCTTTAATGAGTGAATGTATGAAGCAGAACATCAACTTAACATTCTTTACAAGCAGCGGTCGGTTTCGGGGACGTGTCACTGGTGAACTGAATGGCAATGTGACTCTCCGAAAAAAACAGTATCGAGTTTCAGAAAATGAAGAGGAGTGTGTCTGTATTGCCAAAAACATGATCATTGGCAAGATTTTCAATAGTGAACAACTTCTGAAACGTACAATAAGAGACCATGCATTAAGGGTAAACGGTGACCGAATCAAAGAGATCATTGTGAGACTACGAGATGCGAGAAAAGTAGCAAGTAAATGTAATGATTTAGATGCACTGCGAGGAATCGAGGGTAACGCGGCAAGTGCATACTTTAGTGTTTTTGAAGAATGTATTTTGCAACAGAAAGATATCTTCTTTTTTAAGGGCCGGAATCGGAGACCGCCTTTGGATCCTGTGAATGCTTTACTTTCTTTCACCTATTCACTACTTGCAGCAGAAACAGCGGCAGCGCTTGAAGGAGTTGGATTGGATTCGTACGTAGGATTTCTGCATAGAGATCGGCCTGGGCGTACTTCGCTTGCACTTGATTTGATGGAAGAATTGAGGCCTCTAATCGCTGATCGATTTGTTCTTAAATTAATTAACCGTCAGCAAATAAGCAGTGATGATTTTATTGTGAAAGAAAACAAAGCGGTGATTTTGACGGATGAAGCTCGACGATCGTTTTTACAATTATGGCAAAAGGAAAAACAACAAATGATCACTCATCCATTTTTAAAGGAAAAAGTTTCTTGGGGGCTAATTCCGCATATACAAGCATTATTATTGGCTCGTTTCTTACGCGGTGATCTTGATGCCTATCCTCCTATTCTAATAAGGTAGGTGTTGTAAAATGTTAGTACTTGTTACTTACGACGTTCAGACTTACACAAGCAGCGGCAAAAAGCGCTTAAGAAAAATTGCAAAGAAATGTGAAGAATACGGTGTACGTGTGCAAAATTCAGTTTTTGAGTGTATTGTAGATAGCACTCAATTACGTCAATTAGAGATTGCATTAGAAGAAATCATTGACCCCGATGTTGACAGCTTACGTTATTACCGTTTAGGAAATAATCATGATAAAAAAGTAAGACATGTTGGTGCAAAGCCATCAATTAAGGTAGAAGATCCGCTTGTGTTCTAATGTGCGAACCTATAGTGAACATGAAAACCCGGGGAGGTTCGCGCATAATTTGCATGATAATCTATACTTTTTTGTTTTAATAGGTATAAAATGGATAGGGATATTTGAATTATATATGTATAAACACAAGATATAGAGCTATAGTGTTTCTTGTGTCTATATCTTGCGGTCGCTCTCTTTATAGAGAGCGTGGATTGAAATTTGATTGAAAATGTTTTAGCAGCTGTTCCTGTAATGTCGCTCTCTTTATAGAGAGCGTGGATTGAAATTTCCGGATCTGGATTAGTTGGCGTTGGAGCTTTAGGTCGCTCTCTTTATAGAGAGCGTGGATTGAAATATACGTCCTCATGATGATAAAAACAAGTCTAGGGTCGCTCTCTTTATAGAGAGCGTGGATTGAAATCATAGATTAAACCTTCTGTAATGCACCCTGTACGTCGCTCTCTTTATAGAGAGCGTGGATTGAAATCAAATTGTTTGCATATAATCACCTCATACTTATTATCGTCGCTCTCTTTATAGAGAGCGTGGATTGAAATCTTTTTCGTCCACAACGGTGCACTTAGTTTTAGGTCGCTCTCTTTATAGAGAGCGTGGATTGAAATAAATACTTGTCTTCGATGATTAACAGATCGGCATATTGTCGCTCTCTTTATAGAGAGCGTGGATTGAAATTCTCGCTTCGCTGAGTGCTTTGTACCGACCTGCAGCGTCGCTCTCTTTATAGAGAGCGTGGATTGAAATAGCTGGTACATATTTGTGGAGGATCTTTGTGATGTCGCTCTCTTTATAGAGAGCGTGGATTGAAATTTTGAAAATTTTTAAGTCATTATTGGTGACAATATCGTCGCTCTCTTTATAGAGAGCGTGGATTGAAATCGATTTGCAAGATTTTATGGAGTTATTAAACCATCAAGTCGCTCTCTTTATAGAGAGCGTGGATTGAAATCAATTTTGTCGAAGGTCAACCGCATTAAGATATACGTCGCTCTCTTTATAGAGAGCGTGGATTGAAATAATCGCTTCACCTCCCCAATTAGCCACAAAATTCGTCGCTCTCTTTATAGAGAGCGTGGATTGAAATTTGACGTTAAATACGAAGCTAATTTTGTTTGTGAGTCGCTCTCTTTATAGAGAGCGTGGATTGAAATCGGTTGTGAAATACTCGCTATTTAGGTATGAAAGAGTCGCTCCCTTTATAGGGGACGAGGATTAAAAAGAGAATAAGAATGTTCAAAGAGCCGGATGAGTAAATGAAAAGGATTAGAAGCCGTTCAAAAGATAGTCCCCTTAATTATGCAGTTTACAAAGTATCGTTTTATAAAAATCCTTTCAAAATCAAATCTCAATCAAAAACGAAAGAATCATCGGTCTTCTTTTCGTTCGCTCAAATAACAAACTCTCCACCGACTTCTTTACACTCTGTCTGATAGCCGTTCGTTTACTGCCGTGTATCGAGCTCAAATTAGTGACCGTGGTTTTAACAATTTCATTGACTTCTTTAATGAGTTCCTTCGCATCGGGTTCATAAACAAAGCCTCGCGAGATGGTATCTGGTTCAGAAATAAGTTGACCATCCGTTTTACTAACCGTAATCACAATGATGAGCATCCCTTCTTCTGACAGGACTCTTCGGTCACGCAGCACAATATTACGCACATCTCCTACACCTAATCCGTCAACAAACACACGGCCAGCATGAACTCTTCGTGTTTGATATGCCTTAGTACGATCGACATCCACTACATCTCCGTTGTTGATTATAAAAATATTTTCTCGGTCCACGCCTACAGATTCGGCCAGTTGCTTATGCTTATAGAGCATTCTATATTCTCCGTGAATGGGAATGAAATACTTCGGTTTCATCAGTGTAAGCATGAGCTTCAGTTCTTCTTGGTTTGCATGGCCGGAAACATGCATACCGGTTGAACCGCCTGAGCCATAAATTACATTCGCTTTCAGAAGATATAAATTATCGATAATCCGTGAAACATTCTTTTCGTTACCCGGGATAGGGGACGAAGCTAAAATAACGGTATCGTCTGGAAGTATTTCTACATGCCTGAAATTGGAACTCGACAACCGCGACAAGGCTGCCATCGGTTCACCTTGACTGCCGGTGCATAAAACGGCGACTTTTTCAGGGTCCATTTTACCTATCTCGTATGGTTCGATCAACATATCGTCAGGGATTCTCAAATGCCCAAGTTCCGTGGCAACGCTTACCACATTTATCATGCTTCTGCCTAGTAAAGCGAGTTTTCTACCCGTTTTTTGTGCTGCATCGACGACCTGCTGAACACGGTGTACATTGGATGCGAACGTAGAGATAAAAACTTTTTTCTGTGCCTTTCGGAATTCTTCTTCAATATGTCCTCCGACCGTTATTTCCGAAGGGTTAAATCCAGGGCGCTCCGCATTGGTGCTTTCAGACAGTAATACGAGCACACCGTTTTTTCCGATTTCCGCCATCTTGTGAATGTCTGGCGCATCATTATTCACAGGGGTTAAATCAAACTTAAAATCCCCAGTATGAACAACTGCCCCAATAGGTGTATGGAAAACGATTCCTACACAATCGGGAATACTATGATTTGTCCTGAAAAACGAAATGTCCACGTTTCCGAATGATAACTTAGATGCTGCGTGGAAGATTGTTAATTCCGTATGACGAAGCAAACCATGTTCCTTCAATTTAAGGTTTATTAACCCAGCTGTTAATTCCGTTGCATACACGGGGATATTCAGCTGCTTTAAGAAATAGGGGATGCCTCCAATATGATCTTCATGTCCGTGTGTAATGATAAGAGCTCTGACTTTGTCTTTATTTTGTTGTAAGTACGTAATATCTTGGATAATCAAATCAATTCCCAGAAGACTTTCGTCAGGAAATTTTGAGCCGCAATCAATAACAAAGATATCATCTTCATATTGCACTACGTACATATTTTTCCCGATTTCATTAATCCCGCCTAAAGCAAAAATCGACAAAGTATTTTCGAGATTGGTCATTAGTCGTCTCTCCCTATGTTTCATGAATACCTTAAGTATGTCCGTTCATAGGGAATTTATTACTTTCCGACAGAAGACGCCCACTTCAAGGAATGTGTAGGGCGTAGCCCAATGGGTAAGTGGGTGATAAATATCGGTTGGCGCTAGCCAAAGAGTATGTCAGTCGGTTATAATGAGAACGTACATTCTTTTTGGTGGAGGTGAATTTCATGCTGATCCACAAAGCTTATCGGTTTCAAATTCATCCGAACAAAGAACAACGTATTTTAATCGCAAAAACCATTGGCTGTAGCCGCTTTGTTTTTAACCACTTTTTGGCTAAATGGGACAGCACGTATAAAGAGACAGGGAAAGGACTCTCGTACACTACCTGTTCCGCTGAACTAACTCAGTTAAAAAAGCAAGAACGTACCATTTGGTTAAACGAAGTGGATAGCATTTCCCTTCAATCTTCCTTAAAAAACTTGGCTGACGCTTATACAAGACTTTTCAAAAAACAAAACAAAGCACCCCGCTTTAAATCAAAAAATCATGATGTTCAATCGTACACAACAAAACAAACAAATGGCAATATCGCAATCGTTGGCAACAAAATTAAACTCCCTAAGTTGGGCATGATAAAATTTTCGCGAAGTCGTGAAGTGAAGGGTCGAATCATGAATGCAACGATTCGACATACTTCTTCGGACAAATATTTCGTTTCGATTCTTGTGGGAACAGAAGTACAAGAAGTACCTAAAACGAATTCCTCCGTGGGTGTTGATGTGGGTTTGAAAGAGTTTGCAGTCTTATCAGATGGCACAGTGTATAACAATCCCAAGTACTTTCGTTCATTAGAGAAGAAGTTAGCGAAAGCGCAACGGATTCTCTCAAGACGGAGAGAACTAGCTATCAAAAGAAAATGTAAGCTAAGTGAAGCGAGAAATTATCAAAAACAACGTGTGAAAGTTGCGCGTATCCAGGAAAGCATTGCGAATAAGCGAAAGGATTACTTGCATAAACTCTCAACCGATATCATCAAAAACCACGATGTAATCGGAATAGAAGACTTGCAAATCACTACTATGCTTAAAAATCAAAAATTGGCTAAATCAATTAGCGAAGTTAGCTGGTCACAATTTCGTACAATGCTTGAATATAAAGCGAAGTGGTACGGCAAACAGATTGTAGTCGTAGGAAAAACATTCCCATCGAGTCAACTTTGTTCGAAGTGTGGAGATCGAAACAAAGACGTTAAGAATCTGGCTTTGCGTGAATGGAGCTGTCTGAAATGTGGAAGTCATCACGACCGAGATCTTAACGCAAGTATAAATCTTGAAAAGGAAGCGAACAGACTTCTAACCGCAGGGGCTGCGGGGATAGCCTAATCAATAACTGGCGGTTACGCCGGTGATCTTAGGAATCTCTCACTTCTAAACGTAGTGAAAGTGGTAGTAGTTCAATAATGGAACAAGTGACATATTCCTCTTAGGCGAATTTGATTCAGTGATGAGAGTAGTACCTTTTGTTGCATTTTTGCCTGCAATAGTTTGAGTAATCCCATTTATTCAGTGAAGTCTAATCACATAAAAAAGAGGCTGGTTATGTCCAAGCCTCTTATCTTGTACGCTATTATATTGATTCAAGATTCATGGAGGAGTCTACCCGACTTGCCAAGGACGATTTGCTTTTACCTTTGTTTGCTTCTGTTTTGCACCTAGTTCATCCCGAGTCATTCGTTGCGGTTCCATCCCTTTCTCGATCTTCGAGCTGAGCTTACGAGAAAGGGTGAAGAGGTGAGGCGCAAAATAAACTCTGGCAGCTTCCGATTTACAAGTAGGACATTCTGTATTCTCCCTGTTGCCGGACATGGAATTGAAGAACAGCGTGAATTCTCCACAACCTGGACAACGAAATGTGTAGTTTGGCAAGATTTACCCTCCTATTATTTCGGCATAATGTCTTGATCAAAGATTTGTGTTGGGATCGCAATCGTGCAACAGGCATTTGGAATATCCACGATGCCGTTAATTCGACCTTCCACAGGTGCTGAGCTTAAAAGCATAAAGGCTTGTTCACCTGTATAGCCAAGCGTTTTTAAATACTCAATGGCATTTAAGCAGGCTTTTTTATAAGCGAGATTAGCATCCAGATAATGTTGTTTTCCTGTACGATCGTCTACGGAAATGCCTTGGAAAACTAAGAAATCATTATAATTCGGTTCAACAGGTCCTGGTTGGAATACGGGATTTTCCTTGATCTTATATTTCTCCATACCCCCTTTAATCACATCCACTTTTAATTCGATCCAGCCTGACATTTCGATGCCGCCACAAAATGTGATCTCTCCATCGCCTTGAGAGAAATGCAGATCGCCGACGGACAGTTTGGCGCCGTCCACAAATACTGGGAAGAAGATTCTAGAACCTTTGGAGAGATTCTTAATGTCGCAGTTTCCTCCATTTTCACGAGGCGGGACTGTACGCGCGCCTTCTTTTGCGATCCGGTCAAACTCCGCGCCTTCCAAATGCCCTAACACTACACTTTCTTCGGAGGGGGGATTTGCAAGTGCGGGAACTCGATTAGGATCCGTATCAATTAAAGCTTGTTCGCGTTCGTTCCATTTTTGTAATAGTTCCATTGAGGGAGCGACTCCAATCAAACCTGGATGAATGAGACCCGCAAATTTGACACCAGGCACATGGCGGGACGTCGTATAAATGCCTTCGAAATCCCAAATCGATTTGGCGGCCTCTGGATATTCATCTGTTAAGAAGCTGCCTCCGTTTTCTTTCGCAAAAATCCCATTGAACCCCCATTCTGATTCTTGATGGGCTCCGACATCCAAAATATCAACGACGAGCAAATCACCAGGCTCCACGCCATTGACGTAGACAGGACCGCTTAATACGTGGACACGAGTAAGATTAACGGTGCGAAGGTCTTCTGCACTGTCATTATTATGGATCTGTCCATCGGTCCATTCTTTACAATCCATTCGAAATGCGGTTCCCGGTTCTACTGAAAAAACAGCAGGAATATCAGGGTGCCAACGATTGTGTCCGGGTTGCTCTTGTTGTTCCATAGGTTTGCTTAAATCGAGTCTGTACTTATACTGTGCCATTATCAAATTCCTCCTAATTAAATAAATTGCGCAAGCATTACCATGTCAACATATGTGAAGTTGTCCCACGTTTATGACTGCAATAGTGAGAATGACTGTGGTGGAGGAAATATGCGGCATGCGGTTACTTCGTTTCAATGCTTTTCATTCTCATCTGCTATTTATTCCCCAAGAAATACTGGCCTGTATGTTTACGAGTGTGTTTCTATTAATAAGTCCTTCAAGTATAGTATAATTCAATACAAATCATGTAATTGCTTCGAGGGGTGAGGTGTATCGATGTTCTTAAAGATAAATAAGCAATACTATATCCGGGCTGCGGAGCATACGATGGAAAGCCCGCATACAGAAGAGTTGATTTGCCGTGTCTTATGAGAAAAAACTTATGGCCATGAAATCGCTAGTGAAAAAAACGACAGTCGTGCAAGAGTCGGTTGAAACGTTTACGAAACCGCCGGCGCCATCATATGAAAAGAGATGGCTGACGACGGGACTGGAAAAAATCGAAAATGACTTAGGTATCGTTTATAAGCGTGTCATTCATTATCCGCTTACCTATATGCATGGCGATATTTGCTTAGGGGACATACAAGAGAAGTTGACCAATTGGATGGAGACTGGATATGCTCATCCGCTTGCTCCTTCTTCTGATCAGCTGCTCTTTTTCGATACCGAGACAACTGGACTTAAAGGGGCGGGAGCGATAATTTTTTTGATTGGGTTATTGGAACTGAAATCGGATGAATTCGTCATGACACAGTACGTGCTGCCGAATCCAGATCACGAAGCAGCGTTTCTCTATGCATCAAAACTTTGGCAGGAAGGGCTGACGCTTGTCACTTATAATGGAAAGAGTTTTGACTTTCCGCAATTGCAGACACGTTGGTCGCTGCATAGAAAACAGCTCCCTAAGTTGCCGGTTCCAAAGCAAATTGATCTGTTGCATGGTTCGCGGCGTATTTGGAAAGGCGAAATGGACTCTTTCAAACTTACGGAAATCGAGCGCAAACAGCTAGGCTTTCATCGGAAAGATGATATTCCAGGGCATATGGCGCCGATCATCTATCAGGATGCCGTGAAGAATGGGCGGGCTGAAATCTTGATGAAGGTTATGTGGCACAATGAATGGGATATTCTTTCCCTCGTCACGCTGTTCAGTCTTTCTTCTGACATGATTTTGCAGGAGGAGAGTAAACCAACTGCTCAAGTCGCAACGAATATCGCCAAATGGTTCAAGGATCTTGGTTTGACTGAGCGTAGTTTTGCCGAGCTGGAAAGAATCGCAGAAGTGTACGGATCGAGTTATCCGCTGACACATTTTCATTTAGGGTTTCTATTGAAGCGATATAGAGAGTACGATCGTGCGGTCCAATCATTTGAAATCGTAGCTTCGAGTGGAGAAGGCCGGGAACAAATACTTGCCTATGAAGAATTGGCGAAATTATATGAACATAAGCTGAAAGATTTCCCGCTGGCGGTTGATCGAATTAACAAGGGGAAATCTTTGCTCGAACAACAAAATAAACTATCCAAACGCTTTATTGATAGCATGCAGAGCGCCTTTTCCAAGCGGGAAATACGCGTGAAGAAGAAACTATTTCCCGGGCAAGCGCAGAAACCGACAAGAGAGTCTTAAGGACCTTCTCAATTAAGACAAAGAATGACATGATATGCTATAATGACCGTATGGGATCACAGACGGAGGGACGTTTTGTCATGGAATTAAAGTTAGATTCAAAGAAGATTTTAGAGAAAGAATTTAAAACAGCAATGCGCGGATATAAACAAGAAGAAGTGGATTTATTTTTGGACGATGTAATCCAAGATTATGAGACTTTCAAAAAAGAAATCGCGCAACTTACAGAAGAAAACGAACGGTTGAAAGCGTCAGCAAGTACTTCGCAGCATAGAACGTCTGCGCCGACTCCTCAACCAACGAATTTTGATATCTTGCAGCGCCTATCCAACTTGGAAAGACAAGTTTTCGGCAGCAAGCTGTCTGATAACTGATTTTCTTTAAATTGGAAATGACCAGTTTGAACGAAATCATTGATAGCCGGGATGAATTGATGTATACTAAAGAGTACCATAGAGTCTATTCAGGTAATCGCTGCAATTTTATTGTAGAGGAAAGTCCATGCTCACACGGTTCTGAGATGACCGTAGTGTTCGTGCTCGGTGAAAAAATAAGCCGGGGCAATGCTTTTGCATTGATGGCGAGAATAAATCCTAAGTCTTCGGATATGGATGAGATTCTCTGAAAGTGCCACAGTGACGTAGTTGGCATGGAAACATGTCAAGTGGAACGGGTAAACCCCACGAGTGAGAAACCCAAATTATGGTAGGGGCGCTCTTCCGAAAGAATTCAATGGAGGAAGGGACAGGCAATTGTCTGTAGATAGATGATTACCGCTTCAAGTACGAGGTGCAAACCGTTTGAGTACTGAAGAACAAAACATGGCTTACAGAATATTCTATGGTTTACATCACAATTAGCTCTCCTATAGTATTGGGAGAGTTTTTCTTTTGTACAGAAGGTTTGCTAATCGCATTTATTTGACATAATACTGAGAAGAGACCGATTGAAAAGGCGATACATAAGGAGGGAAGGTAATGGTAAATGAGTCTGATTTCTTTCAAATAAACCCTGCCTTCCCGCCAACAATTTATAATACAATTATTGAGGAAATGAAACAAGGCGTTTTCGTTACAGATGAAAGTAAAAACCTGCTTTTTGCTAACTCTGTTTTCTTTACACTGACCCATTACAATAATGAAGATCCGTCCATGCTTCAGCTTTTTCCGGCAACATGGCAACATGATATTTGGGAAGAAGCTGAAAAGACAGGGTATTGGGAAGGCGGTCTGCCGTTTGGTGAAAATGGAGAAGATGGAGACGTCAAATTGTTCTTCCATTTGGATACCACTAATGACCAGGCATATTATTATGGAATTTGCCGACCCGCTTCCATGATAAACCAGCCGCCATCAAAAGGCGATGGCTGTACAGATCCTTTGACGAAAATTGGAAATCGTAACTATTTGACGAGTCAAATGGACAAGCTATTCTGTGGTGATCCCGAAAGAAAGAAAATGCACGCTGTGTTATTTTTAGATTTGGATCGTTTCAAACAAGTCAATGACACGATGGGACATTTCGTCGGAGATGAATTATTGAAAGAGTTCACACGAAGAGTGAAGAAAATTCTTAGGAAAAATGATTTGTTTGCCCGGTTAGGCGGCGATGAGTTCGTTATCGTTCAAACAGACATTAAGCATGAAGGGGAAGCAGTGCTCTTAGCGGATCGGATCTTTGAAGCGATTGAGCAGCCCTATCACAGTGCCTCCTATGAAGTCGGGATGTCGACTAGTATCGGAATTAGCTTATATCCGAAAAATGGTACCGACAGAGAGAGCTTAATGAGAAAATCAGATGTCGCCATGTATGAATCCAAGCGAAAAGGCCGTAATCGACAGACGCTGTTTGAGCAAGATTTGGAGGAGCGCATTGCCAAGCTTCAAGAGCTGGAACAAGATTTGATTGGCATGGTCGAAAATAAGGACTTTCAGTTACTGTATGAGCCGAAACTTCATCTTGGGACAGGTGTGTTCCGCGGTGCGGAGATTTCGTTGCGATGTGGCGGATGTAAACAATCGGTTACTACACTGAGGGATTCCTACGAGGAACTGGTAGAGATGGGTCTTGATATTCCGATTACCAACTTGGCCATTGAGAGGATTTGCGAGGACCTTTCCCGTATGCCGGAAGCTGTACGTTTGCGCACAGTGATTGCCGTCGATATTTCGAGCATGTACTTCACGCATCCTCAGTTCATCCAAAATGTTTGTGGAATTCTCGGACAATTTGATGTTAAGCCTGAAAATTTTGAATTAGAATTGGATGAAAAGGTTATTATGCTAGATGAAGAGCAATCCATCCATAAGTTAAGGACCTTGAAAAAGTTGGGGTTTCATCTGCTGATCGATCATTTCGGTTACGGTTATTCATCAATTCCTTTGCTGTCAGATAGCTCTATCGGGCATTTGAAACTAGATCGTAATCTAGTGAAACGGCTATCGACTGAAGAAGATCAATGGAAGATTGCTCAGGCGATTAAAGCGATGGCTGGGGCTTTAGAGATTGACTTGTCTTTTGAGGGTGTAGATGACGTTAGCCAATCTGAGCGGTTGCGCGCGTTAGGCTGCAGCTATGCACAAGGAACATATATAAGTAAACCTCTGGAGTTTGATGAATTTCTTCATCTGATCCAGTAACGGAGAATGGAGTTTTTATTGTGAGTGAATATAAATTGATTGCTACAGCCGCAATGGGGCTGGAGTCGATTGTAGCATCTGAGATAAAAGATCTTGGGTATGATTGCCAGACCGAAAACGGAAAAGTCTTCTTCAATGGAGATGCAGAAACGATTGCCAGAGCCAATATGTGGCTTCGTGTGGGAGATCGGGTTCGCGTGGTGGCTGGTGAATTTAAAGCTTATACATTCGATGAGTTATTTGAGCGGACGAAAGCGATTCCTTGGGAACAGTTCCTGCCGGTTGATGCCGCTTTTCCGGTTTCAGGAAAGTCGGTCAAATCGAAGCTGTTCAGTGTGCCGGACTGCCAAGCGATTGTGAAGAAAGCAATTGTGGAGCGGTTGAAGATCGCGTATAAGCGCATTGGCTTCTTGGATGAATCAGGTCCTCTCTTTAAATTGGAAGTTTCAATTTTGAAGGATAAGGTAACAATTACGATCGATTCGAGCGGTTCCGGATTGCATAAACGCGGCTATCGATTAGGACAAGGAGATGCGCCTCTTAAAGAGACGATGGCTGCAGCACTTGTGAAATTATCGAAGTGGAGTCCGAGTCGCCCGTTCGTGGATCCGTTTTGCGGTTCGGGAACGATTCCAATTGAAGCGGCGATGATTGGACAGAATCTTGCGCCTGGCTATAATCGTTCATTTTTAAGTGAAGAATGGCCTTGGATGAAAGCGCAAGTATGGGATCGCGTCAGAGAAGAAGTGGAAGACGTAGCGAAGTACGACCAAGAGCTTGATATCCGCGGTTACGACGTCGATGGTAAAATGATTTCAATAGCTCAGCAAAATGCGGTGGAAGCCGGTTTTGCAGATTTGATTTCATGGCAGCAGCAAGACGTCCGGGATTTGCACATTGAAGGACAAAATGGTGTCCTCATTGCCAATCCGCCATATGGAGAGCGACTTGGCGAAACAGAGGAAGCGGAAGATATAGCAGAAATCCTTGGGTCAATTATGGAGCATCACCCATCCTGGTCCGTCTATATTTTATCTTCACTCGAAAACTATGAGACGATGTATGGGAAAAGAGCGACGAAAAAACGTAAACTATTTAACGGCTTCATCCGCACTGATTATTATCAGTTTTGGGGACAGCGCGTATAACCATATCGAAATCGATGGGAAGAGGAAAGCACTCCTCTTCCTTTCGCTTGCATTCAGGGAGGAGTCAGTATGAGTACAAAAATTCCATTTCAATTAGTGAAAGACCAAACGTTCTTTGAATCACTGAATGATTGGTTGGGCGATACATTATATGATGATTTGACGGAAAAAGGGTTCGAATGCCGGGATGAGCAGATTTATATGGCTTTTCAAATCGAACAAGCACTTAAGGACAAAAATGTGTTACTGGCGGAAGCGGGTGTGGGTACAGGGAAGACGATTGCCTATTTGCTTCCAGCCCTTGCATATGCACGCTATACAGGAAAGCCTGCTGTGATTTCTTGTGCAGATGAGACGTTGATCGATCAGTTGATCAAAGAAGAAGGCGACATTCAGAAATTGAGTCAGGCACTCGATTTATCGATCGATGTACGATTGGCCAAAGCGCGAAATCAGTATATTTGCCTAAAGCGTCTAGAAGAGACAAGTAATCGAACAGACGAACAGTTTGTTGATTTAGTTGAAGATGAGCTGCCTGATTTTATCTATGCCGATCGTTCGTTGCAGTCTGTTTTTCCATATGGAGTGCGTTCCGACTATCCATATTTGAAAGATGAAGAGTGGGAAATGATCAATTACCATCCGATTCAGCAATGTGCGGCGTGTGATATCCGTAATCGTTGCGGACAGACGATTCATCGTAATCACTATAGAGAAGCAGTGGATTTAATCATTTGCTCGCATGATTTTTATATGGAACATCTGTGGACGAAAGAATCGAGAGTGCGTCAAGGACAGTTGCCATTGCTGCCAGAAGTATCGATGGTGGTCTTTGATGAAGGACACCTGCTTGAGTATTCGGCGCAGCGGGCATTGACTTATGAAGTGCAGGAGCAGACGATTGTCCAATTGCTTGAGCGCATCATGGTCGATGGCATTCGGGAGAAGTCTCTGCAGTTGATGGAGCAATTATTGGATGTCCATGAACTGTTCTTTAAGCAATTACGAGAGCATGCGACGCAAAATGATAATGAGCGTTTGACGATTAACAAGAACGATGAAATGATGAGACTAGCTAAGAGAGCCGTCTCTTTATCGAACGAACTTCTTGAGGAATTCGTCTTTGAGGGTGAATTGTACGTCATTCCGGAATACGATCTGAAAATAGTGGAGGAGTATTTGGAGCAGTATATTTATTCGATGGAATTATTTGCTGATCAGAATGACGCTGTAGATTGGTTGGAAAATCGACGTGATGAAAGTACTTTGCTGATCATGCCGCGACTCGTGACGTCTATTTTGAAAGAAAAGTTATTCACTGGCGAAATGCCGATCGTTTTCTCTTCCGCTACGTTATCTGTTGAGAAATCGTTTGATTACTTGGCATACAGTCTCGGAATTGAGTCGTATCAGTCGTTTTCCATTGAATCGCCTTTTGATTATGAGAATGTGATGAAGATCCATTTGGAACAAGGTGTACACGAAGACAACATCGAGCGCTTGTCAATGCTTCTTTCAGAGGAAGAGCAAACTTTAGTATTGTTTAACTCTAAGCAATCGATGATGGAAGCCTATGAAAAACTGCCGTTAGAGCTTCAAGTGCTAGTTGCTTATGAAGGAGAGCGTTCGCTGTCTTCATTGGTGAAAGACTTCCAGCAGCGCAAGGTCCAAGTCTTTTTCTCCTATCATTTATGGGAAGGTTTAGATCTTCCGAATGAATCCCTGACGCGTGTCATCATCTTTGATCTGCCGTTCCCGCCGAAAGACCCGTTGTTTGAAGCGAGAAGACAATACGCGGAAGATGCATTTGATGAAGTGGATCTACCATTCATGCTGTTGCGGCTTCGTCAAGGAATCGGCCGGCTGATCCGGACGAGTGAGGATGCGGGTTCTATTCATTTATTCGTTGAACCGGAGAGAAGTGAGTTACTGCCTGTGATAGAAAGAGTTTTACCTGTACCATTTTCATGAAGAATAGCAAAAGGCACAGACGTTGAATAATCAATGTCTGTGCCTTTTTTATTTAATTTACGACGCAGTCAGCTCTCGTCATCTATCGTCAGTAAAAGATTCAATACCTCGCCATCTTCAAATTTCACGGGAATTTTAAAGGCTTGTTGGAAGCCATAAAACTTCGTATGCCCGGTTAAAACAGTGGGCGGTGAAATGTCGAGTGTCAATTCATCGTTTTCCAGTATTGTACAGAGATTGCCGGCAATCATATTCCCGAGTTCTCCGGTAAAAGACTCGGCCATTTCTCCTTCAATATTCATACCAAACATCGCTAGGCCAATTTTATCAATAATGCCATGGGTAGGTTCTACAATAAGACGCCCTTTCATATCTCCGATCAAACCAATGAGCACACTGATTTCGCGCTGTTCATAGGGTTGCTTGATCAACGAAGGAGAGAGGACATCGAATTTTATCGGAACGACAGTAGTCAGTGAAGAAATAGTAGCGTTTAAGACTTTTTGCACGTTATTTGCAGTGCTCACGAATAAAGACACCCTTTCAGAAAATAGTAGTAGTTCAATCATATCATTAAAGGGTCGAAAAGCCTACTTAAAAGTTGTAGACTCAAATAAAAGTAAGCTTCTATTTTTTCAATCATTAATGGTATGATAGGGTGAGTTATAAGTGAAAGGACGACGATTATGTCTACAAACCATGTATTTTTACAACAGTCTGCCACCTATGGACAGATTTTCTCTACCAATGAAGATGATGAACGAAAAGGAAAAATCACATTACTCGCAAATAAAATAATTGAGAAAGAATATACAATTGCGTTCGCAGGTCACTTTTCGGCAGGTAAATCATCTACAATCAATGCGTTGACTGGCGATGATCTATTGCCTTCAAGCCCGATCCCTACAAGTGCGAATATTGTAAAGGTACATAAGGCGGATGAAGATTTCGCGATCATCCACCGTGTAGATGGGAGTGCTGTGAAATTCAGCGGGCACGGTTTCTCGGAAGCCGTCAAAGAATTCAGTAAAGATGGAGCGGCTGTTTCACTGGTAGAAATCGGCCATACCGAATCCAAATTGCCGGAAGGAATCACAGTAATGGATACGCCCGGGGTGGATTCTACAGATGATGCACACCGACTATCCACGGAATCCTCTTTGCACTTGGCGGATCTAGTGTTCTATACGATGGACTACAACCACGTACAATCCGAAATGAATTTCCGTTTCACGAAAGAATTGATGCGCTATAACAGCAACGTCTACTTGATCATCAATCAAATCGATAAGCATCGGGAAAGTGAATTGTCTTTTGATGCATTCAAGAAATCAGTAGAGGATTCGTTCAAGCTGTGGGGCGTGGAGCCGAAAGGGATTTTCTACACGTCATTGAAAGAGCTTGAACATCCGCATAATGATTTTGAAAAAGTAAAAGCGATCGTGGATGGCTCAATTGAACACCGCGAGGAGAATTTTGAACAAAATATCGATCAATCCCTTCATAAGCTGAAAGACGAGCATATGAGTTTCTTGCAGCAACAGCTGGATGACGTTAAAGAAAACAATCGCGATATCGTTATGGACAATGAATGGAATCAATTCGAGGAGCTTAATCGAGAGTTGAAGGAAGCAAAAAAACGGATGGAGCTTCTGTCTGGAGATGAATTCTACGTCAATTTTGAGAAAGAGCGCAATGAATTATTATTAAGCGCCGGACTCGGGCCATTTGAAACAAGAGAATTGCTGAAGGATTACTTGGAATCAAAATCTCCGAAGTTTAAGGTAGGACTTTTATTCGGCGCGAAGAAAACTGCCGAGGAGCGCGAAAAACGCCGTCAAAAATTGAAGGAAAATATCACGGGACTGGCCCATACACAAATTGAAATCTATATGAAGACGTTGATGAAAGACTCTTTGAAGCAAGCGGGAATCTTGACGGATGAACGGTCAATGGAAATCGATTCCATGGATCTGTCATTGCCTTTTGATGAGGTAGATGAGCAGCTTCATGTGGCGGAAGTCATTACAGGAGAGACCATCCTGAATTATACGGAACAAATGAAGCGTGCAATCCATTTAGTTTATAAACGTAAGACCGACGCATGGAAGGAAGAAATGTCCGTCATTGCGAAATCAGTTGGAGGCGAACAGTCTGCACCGCTTGCTCTTGCAATTCGGTCACTTCAGGAAAAAGTCGATGCGATCAACGAAATGAACAAGTGGCAAGAGCGTATGCAGTGGGTGGATAAAGAGATCGGGAATCCGTCTGCACCTACACGCATTGGTAGAGACAAATTGCTAGAAGAATGGGAAAAGCCAAAACAGATTGAGATCATTGACTATGTGGCGGGTTCGGAAAAAGAAGAATCCGTATCGACTGAAGTAGTCGAACAAGAAGAAGAGGAACGCCAATTTGTCGATTCCGAAAAAGCGATCACCTACGCCCAACATATTGCACAATCCGTTGAGACGATTCCAGGCTTTGCGGAAACGGCGTTATACTTGCAGACGAAAGCCGCCCGATTGAAAGGGCAGGAGTTCACCGTTGCATTATTCGGGGCATTCAGTGCAGGGAAATCTTCATTTTCCAATGCGTTGATCGGGGAAAAGGTGTTGCCGGTGTCACCGAATCCAACAACAGCGGCAATCAACCGAATCCGTCCTGTCAGTGAAACGCATCTGCATAATACAGCGGACGTTCATTTGAAAAATGCTGCAACGATGACGGAAGACGTAGCATTGTCATTTGAAGCTTTGGGTATTCATATTTCGACTCTTGAAGAAGCGTTCGCGAAGACGGATGAAGCATTGAAACAGCCGCTCGAAAATGAAAATTTGCATATCCATAAGTCATTCATCCAAGCGTTCAAGAAAGGCTATTCAGTATATACATCCGCGCTCGGTACGACGTTGACTGTAGAGCGGGAGGAGTTCACAAAGTTTGTAGCACAGGAAGAACGCAGTTGTTTCGTAGAATCGATCGATTTCTTCTACGATTGTCCGCTGACACGCCACGGAATCACACTCGTTGATACGCCTGGAGCGGATTCAATCAACGCCCGCCACACCGACGTGGCGTTCGAATATATTCGTAATGCCGACGCGATCTTATTTGTGACGTACTATAATCACGCATTCGCTCGCGCAGACCGTGAGTTCCTGATCCAGCTCGGACGTGTGAAAGACGCGTTTGAACTCGATAAGATGTTCTTCATCGTCAATGCTATCGACCTGGCGTCGAACGAAGAAGAATCCGAAGAAGTAAAAAGCTTTGTGGCCAATGAACTTCAGAAGTTCGGTATTCGTAACCCGCGTGTTCATGGGATTTCAAGCCTTGAAGCGCTTGAAGGTAAATTGAATAAACAGCCGAATCCTTTAATGCAGCATTTTGAAGAGAAGTTCTATGCATTCCTTGAGCATGATTTGCGTGCGCAAGTCGTTCAGGCATTGGAAGAGGAAACGACGAAGACGATTGACCGTCTCGCTTCATTGATCGACCGGACAATTCAGAACCGTTCACGTAAGGCAGAACGATTGGAAGAGTTGGCAATTGCTGAACAAGCGATCAAGCAACGCTTTGAGAAGAGCGCCAGCGAAGTGTTAGTGAAAGCGACACAGGATGAATTGAGCGAACTCGTCTACTATATTTTACAGCGTGTGTTCTTGCGTTTCGGGGATTTCTTTAAGGAAGGGTACAGCCCATCGACATTCGCTAAGAATTCTTCCGACCGCGCGTTGAAAATCGCTTTGGCGGAAACAGTCGAAATGGTTGGGTTTGACTTGACTCAAGAATTGAAAGTGACGAATTTGCGGATTTTGCAATATATGAAGAAGCAATTGCTGGAACGTCAACGTATGGAAGTTCGTTCATTAGCGGACATGGATCAGTCCATCGTACCTTCTCCATATGAGCCGAACGACAAAGAAATGCTATCGTTTGAAACGCCTTATGAGAACCCGACAGTATACAGCGCGGCCAATAAATCATTCAAGAATCAAAAAGCGTTTTTTGAGCGCGGGGACCGGGATATACTGAAAAACAAGCTGGAAGAGGCATTGAAGACCGATGCGTCGAAGTATTTAGGTGAACAGAAAGAACGTATAGAAAAATGGGCGGATCTATGGATTGAAGATGAAGCGGAAGCATTACGTCTTCATCTGTTGCAGGAAAGTCTTGTGCAAATTGAATCGGAACGCACATTGCTCGATGGTTCGGAGCAACTGGAACACTGGCAAAGTATTTATGAAAAAATACGTTTGGAGGAGCTGGCTCAATAATGCATGTATTCGTATCGGCTAAAGATGTTGACGTGGAGCAAGTGAAATGGATCGATGCACGGTTTTCCCTTCAAAATCCAGACTACGGAATTGATGAATATAATAAAGAGCATATCCAAAATGCCGTTCATTGGGATTTAGCAGAGAACCTCTCCGCTGAATCTGTCTCCGGCGGTCGGCATCCGCTGCCGGCAAAAGACAAATTGACAGAGCTGTATCGTGCAAGCGGCCTACAGTTAGAAGATACGATTCTGATCTACGATGATGGGGGTAGTCCATTTGCCGCACGTGCTTGGTGGATCTTACAATACGGAGGATTTAAAAATGCCCGTATTTTGCTTGAAGGCTATGACCAGCTGAAGGAGATAGGTTGCGCGGTCGATCGGGAGACGTTTGTATCGCCTGCACAGTCATCTGTTCAGCCGGAATGGCAAGATCATCTATATGCGATCAGAAGCGATGTAAAACAAGTGGTTGCTAGAGAACAGGACGCAGTGCTGCTGGATGCACGTGCTCCTGAACGGTACCGCGGTGAAAAGGAACCGATTGATCATAAGGCAGGGCATATTCCGACGGCCCGCAATTTTAATTGGGAAGATTTAAAAGAAGATGGCCGTTATGACGTGCAAGCTGCAGAAAAACAGCTCCAGCAAATGGCAGCGCCTGACGATAAAGTGATTGTCTATTGCGGCAGCGGCGTGACGGCGTCTCCTTTATTCGCTGCACTTACAGAGCTCGGTTATTCGGACGTCCGATTGTACGTAGGCAGTTTCAGTGACTGGATCTCAGAAGATGACGCCCCGATCGAAACGTCGTGAAGATGGGAGTTGACAAAATTGCAGTATGCATTACTAGGTGATATCCATTCATCGATCGAAGACCTGAAAGCCGTGTTAGGACATATTTCAATTGAGGCACCGCATGCTGAGGTCATTGGCTTGGGTGATTTATATGAATGTACAGTTAGCAAGAAAGATCTGCGCGGGCAGATTTATCCGTCTGTAAATGAAGTGATCAAACATCCGGAAGGCTTCGATAAGTTATTAACTTTCCCGTCTGTCTACGGCAATCAAGAAGAGCGGATTTTGTTGCTTACGGAACATGCGGAGCCGCTGCGTGATTATCTCCATGACCTGTCCGAGACTCTTTCGGCAGGGGAAGCCGTCATCATACACGGGCATCAATGGAACTCAGACGAGAGAAATGCCTGGCTGAACGCGCAAATACCAGACAAAACAATCGTCTTCCACGGGCATACACACCGCGCCGGCTACACGCGAGATCAGCAAGAAATGTTGATTTCAGGACGCGGCAAAATTTCGCTGTCTGGAAAGCGAAATATTGTCAATGTTGGCGCTGTTGTCGGGTCAAGGGAATGGGTACTGTTTAATGCGGAAGAACGTACGGTGCGGTTTATGAGAGCACAAAGAGGATAAGGGGATTAGGCAGTGGAAAAGAATTGGGGGAGTGGTAAAGGCGCCGTTGATCTACGTTCCAGGCGGACGCTTTCCGCGGGGCTCGCGGTGAGCCTCCTCGTCGCTTCGCTCCTGCGGGGTCCCACCTGTCGAGCTAATCCCGCAGGAGTCGCCGCATTCCACTACGATCAACTTGCGTATTTTCCTAATGTTAGTGGGTTGCAAGTCCATTTAGAGAGAGGTAAAAGGGCAAGAAGTAATATCTCAAAAAGAATGCAAACTTCTTTGTCTATGGTTACAGATACACATACTTTATACAGCGAGCTTTACTATGTGCTAGAACGTACTGTTTTGGGATTTGTGAGGAAGACGGGGCGACTCCGAGAGGATCAGCGTGAGTCTTGAGACCCCGGACTGAGCGAAGCGAAGGAAGCGGCTCAAGCCACGCCCTCCGGAAAGCATCCCCGTCTGGAGCGCAAATCCCAGGACCGCAAGCCCATGTTTCTCCCATGCTAAATCATTCTGATGCTTGTCTTTAAGCTAGGCTAAGGACCTTAACCCTTAGCCTTTTTTTGTTGGAGTATCGCCTGCCGAGCGAGGACATCTGCTGTTTTGTTTGTGTGATCGGGGATCCACTTGATGAAAAAGAAATCAAACTGCTCCGTGAGTTTCATTGCCTTTTTTAAATAAGGAGCGTACTCCTCGTTCTTGATAAACTCCTTTTCCATCGCCTGAACAACGACATTGGAATCCGACCTGACAGACACCATGCCGCTCGTCAGCTTCACTGCTTCTTCCAAACCTCTTAAAAGCGCTTGGAATTCTGCATTGTGATTGTTCGTTGGTTCGATTGGTTCACTGATTTTCACATCGTGTCCTTCGCCTTTAATGTAAACGCCAATTCCGCTCAATCCTGGATTTCCTGCGCTAGCGCCATCTATGTATATTTCCAACACGGTCTTCATCGCTCCTCTCTGGAAATGAATGGGGAAGACTCAGTAAAAGGTTGCAACATTCCATAAGCCCACCTAAAATAGAAGAAAGAAAGGTGGGAGTTCTTTTCTAATGAATAAAGTAATGGTCATGAAAGATATCAATCAATTGCTCGATATATATTGTGAAGGATGCTATGTCAAAAGACAACTGATAAAGGAACGCGGAAAGACAGGAGCTCACCAATTTTGCATATCCGAATGTACAATCGGCGACCAACTGAAGTTTTTAGGGTCAGAAATCAATAAAATTGGCACATCTTCCAAATGATTAAATAGAAAAAGCATCCCGCATTTTACGCGTGGATGCTTTATTTATCTTCATTCAGCTGAAATTCCATAATGATTGAGTGGAATTGCTCTGCCTGCCGAGCTGTCTTTAAACTTCTTCTTCGAGTGTAGATACATTTGCCGCCTGAGGACCTCGGTTCCCTTCAATTACTTCGAAAGAAACAGTTTGACCTTCAGCAAGTGTCTTAAATCCATCTGTTGCAATTCCTGTGAAATGGACAAACACGTCTTCACCATCATCTGCTTCGATAAATCCATAACCTTTGTCACTGCTGAACCACTTCACTTTACCTTGGTGCATGTAAATTCCTCCTCGGCAATTCAGAAATTCATAGCGGCCATATAAAAGTATTGGAAAGCAAAATAGCCCCAACATACCTATATAGCTCCCTACACTATACATGAACAGTTACATCAGGTCAACGATGTAAAGATAAATTCCGAAGAATTTTCAATCGATTTGTACTATTTGGAACAAGGTATTGGTTTTTAGGCTTTTCACCACTATAATGAATAAGTGTTCATTGACTAGGGAAGGAGAGCAATCAAATGAAAATAGTCAAAACGCTTATTCAAGTGGTCTTTCTATATCTATTTTTCATGCTAGGGGATTTTTTGCGTCAAAGGCTGTCGATTCCTCTGCCTGGTAGCATTATTGGATTATTGATTTTATGGGGATTGCTATCATTCCGAATCATTCCGCTTAATTGGGTGGAAAAAGGTGCATACGTTTTTTTATCCACATTGCCGCTCTATTTGATACCTGCAACGGTCGGTGTGATGAATTACGGTCATGTCTTTAAAGGGAAAGGCCTGCTGCTTGTTGTCATCACAATCGTCAGCACGTATATCACAATGGCTGTGGCTAGTCTTGTGAGTCAATCGATGGCGAAACGTAATGAGAAAGATGAGGTGGAGCTGTCATGAATTCATTTTTATTGGCACTCGCGATGATCCTCTTGACGGTGATAATGTATTTCATAATGAATGCATTGTACGTAAGGCTACGATCACCTTTTTTGGTGCCGATCCTAACAACTACCATCGCAGTGATAGTCACTTTAACGATTTTCGATGCTTCCTATAATACATATATGGTTGGAGGAAAGTGGATCGATGCACTTCTCGGACCAGCAATTGTTTCTCTTTGTATTCCATTATATAAACAGCGTGATTTGATTAAGAAAAATTTATTGCCGATCGCAAGTGGAGTGGTCGTTGGGGGAGTCGTCGGAATGGTGACAGGCGTTTTAGCAGCGCGGCTTGTCGGGTTTTCAAATGTACTTCTCGCTACAATTTTGCCTAAGTCGATCACTTCGCCAATCGCGATGCAAATTGCCGAAGGACTCGGTGGCGTTCCTTCGCTCGCTACGGTTTTTGTCATTATTGCCGGCTTGGCTGGAATCCTAATAGGCCCGCAATTGAATCGACTGTTGAAGATCGATACAGCGCTCGGACAAGGCATCGGTCTTGGTGTGGCAGCGCATGCCATCGGTACTTCTAAAGCTCTCGAATACGGCGAACAGGAAGCTTCTATGAGCTCGGTTGCCATGACGTTATCGGCGATCATCGGTGCGTTGGTGGGTCCGTTGTTTGGTTTCATACTGTTCCCATAAAAAGCGGAATTCCTATTCGACTAGGAATCCCGCTTTTTTCAATGCTTGCTCTGCTTCGATGAGTTGCTCTTCTCGGGGAGCTGAGATAGTATGCAAATGAATGCCACTTTCATCCAAATTCAGTAAATAGGGTGCATTCGCTTGTTGAATCTGCTGGATGAACGCCTTCACTTCCTGGCGATTGGAGACCATGATGGAGGCACGGACATCGCCATATACGAGATGCTCCACACGAACATCTTTCACTGTTACTCCGTGATCTACGAGAATATTCAATTCCTCTTCCGTTGCTTCAGGTTCATGACGGCAGACGATGATCTTTTCATACTCTTCTGCTGTTTCAGGCAGGGCAGTGTAGAGATATCCTTGATTCGTCGCGATGATCGGCTGTTTTTTCGCCTTCAGTAAGTTAACGTCGCTGACAATGACCTGCCGGCTGACATTAGTCAGTTCTCCTAACTCGCGTCCTGTAATAGGACGTCCTGCTTCTTGTAACGTGCGCAAAATGAGTTTTCGACGCTCTTTTCCCAATACTTTTTCTTTATTTTGCAATTAAATCACCTGCTGTCAGTGTTTTTTGTTTTGTTCTTTCGCAATTTCCACCAAGCAATCTGCCAATTGTTGAACAGTTTTTCCGGTGGAAGACTGTCCAAATGAAATACGGACCAATCCTTTCGATAGATGAACTGGAATCTGCATAGCATTCATCGTGGTCGAAGACTGTTGTTTGCCGACCTGGCAAGCACTTCCTGTCGATACCGCAAATCCGCGTCTATTCAATTCTAACATAATCAGCTGGCCTTCCGAATGATTGACACGCAATCCGATAATATGCGGCAACTGTTCTGCAGCTTGATCCGAACCGAAAAAAGTAAAAAATTCTTTATGCGGCAACAACGCATTGAAAAATATAGTCCGGAGTTTTTGGTAATGGGCGAGGTTTCCCGTTTCTTCTGCCAATTGTGCTGCTATCAGGAATGCTGCAATACCGGGAACATTGACCGTCCCCCCTCTGAAGCCTTTTTCTTGGACAGTCCCTGGGAATAGCGGCACAGCACGCAAGCGCGGATTGATATACAGTGCACCAACGCCTTTTGGACCATAGATTTTATGACTGGAAACAGAAAGACTGTCAACATATGGTGTGATGTCCTGCACATTCAACTTGCCGAATGATTGAACGCAGTCACTATGTAAGAGAATCCCTTTTGGCTGCAATGTCTCATAGATGGAGCGGATCGGCTGAATGGTTCCGATCTCCGGGTTGCAATGCTGTACAGAAACGACGATCGTCCGCCCGTTGATGGCGTTTTCCAATGCTTGCAAGTCTATGAAGCCGTCAGCGGTAAAAGGAATGGTCGTAATGTGGAACCCTTGATCTGCAAGATACTCTGCTGCGGAATGAAGAGAAGGATGCTCTGCGGCAGTCAAAATAATATGATTGCCTTTATGCATATTAGCCTGTGCGAGGGAAAGCAGAGCAAGTGAATTACTTTCGGTCCCTCCAGACGTGAAATACAAACCTTCCGAATGAACACCTAAAATAGCGGCCAGTTGTTTCCGGCATCGTTCCAGTACGTTTTGAGCCATGCCGCCCGCGTCATGGAGACTCGTCGTATTGCCGAACTGATACTGTGCTGTAGATAAATAAACTGCGGCAGCTTCCTTGTGAAGGGGAGTCGTAGCTGCGTAATCGAAATACTTCAATGTACATACCTCCTAGTTTAATTGTTTTATTCATCTTGTCATAGTTCTGTAAATGTGTAAAGATAGATGTAAAGACACTGAAAATTAAAGGTTAGTAGGGAGAGTGCGTATGAATAGAATCAAACTGAGATCAATGCTTGAGCAATTTTTCATTGAGGATATAGGGGATGGCGATTTGTCTGTCGAGACGTTGTTTCCTGATACTGCTGTCGGAGAATTGCAGATCATTGCCAAAGAGTCAGGAGTCTTTTGCGGAACCGACATCATAAGAGAAGGATTTTTAGTCATGGATCCTGCCGTTGAAGTGATTTGCTTTATTGAGGATGGAGAGAAGATGGAAGAACAGCAGGTTTTGGCTGTTGCTATAGGCTCTGTGAAGAATTTACTGTCAGCAGAGCGTGTTATCTTGAACTGTATACAAAGGATGAGTGCAATATCCACCAAGACTTCCCAACTGACTGCATTTCTGAAGGGTACGAAAGCAAGGGTTTGTGATACGCGGAAAACAGCGCCTGGTTTGCGGATGCTGGATAAATATGCAGTCCGTACTGGTGGCGGATTTAATCACCGCAATGGACTCTACGACACGGTGATGTTGAAGGATAACCACCTTGCCTATGCCGGATCAATTACTGAAGCCGTTAAGCAGCTGCGAAGTCGGCTTGGGCATACTGTGAAAATAGAAGTCGAGATCGAAACGCTTGCGCAACTCAAAGAAGCAGTAAACGCAGCACCGGATATTATCATGTTCGATAATTGTTCGCCCGAGCAAATCAAAGAGTGGCTTCACGTTGTGCCGAAACAAATCGTGACTGAGGCATCCGGCATGATTTCGGAGGAAACGATCGCTGCGTATGGATCGACAGGCATTCAGTACATATCGGTTGGTGCGCTGACACATTCAGTGAGAGCTGCAGACATCAGCGCAACTATACAAATTAAAAAAGCAGGGGGAATCAGACAATGTCCATACTTGATTTAACGAAAGAGCATGCAGATGTAATGTTGCCTGAAAAATATAAAACACTTTCTGTCAGTGAAATGGAAGACAGAATTCGGAAAATAAAAGAATCTCTCGGGGACAAGTTATTTATTCCAGGCCACCATTATCAAAAAAATGAAGTCATTCAGTTTGCAGATGCAACAGGAGATTCACTGCAATTGGCTCAGATCTGCGCTTCCAATGAACAAGCAGAGCATATTGTGTTTTGTGGAGTGCATTTCATGGCAGAAACCGCTGATATTCTGACCACACCTAACCAAACAGTATATTTGCCGGATATGCGTGCCGGATGTTCGATG
Source organism: Sporosarcina sp. FSL K6-3508 (assembly GCF_038615825.1). Taxonomy (NCBI): domain Bacteria; kingdom Bacillati; phylum Bacillota; class Bacilli; order Caryophanales; family Caryophanaceae; genus Sporosarcina; species Sporosarcina sp. FSL K6-3508. The sequence goes on from NZ_CP152016.1 coordinate 1,483,384, forward strand.
GCAGATATGGCAGATATTTTTCAGACTGAAAGAGCGTGGGAACACTTACAGGAACGTTTTGGCGATACGATACTGCCTTTGACATACGTCAATTCGACTGCCGCGATTAAGGCATTCGTCGGCCGAAATGGCGGAGCTACCGTCACTTCATCGAATGCGAAGAAAATCGTGGAATGGGCATTCGCGCAGAAGAAACGGATCCTTTTCCTGCCGGATCAGCATTTAGGACGCAACACGGCATATGATATAGGGGTTTCGTTAGATCATATGGCAGTCTGGAATCCGATTGCGAACGTTTTGGAATACTCTGGACCCGATGACGACTGCGAAGTGATTCTTTGGAAAGGCCACTGTTCCGTACATGAAAACTTCACGGTCGAAAATATCCGCCATATCCGTGAAAATGAACTGGATCGACAAATTATCGTCCATCCTGAATGTCCTCATGAAGTCGTGATGCAATCGGATGATAATGGATCGACGAAATATATTATCGACCAAATCACCGCCGCAGCGCCCGGCACAAAATGGGCAATCGGAACGGAAATGAATTTAGTGAATCGATTGAAAGAAGAACATAAAGAGCAAGATATTATTTCTTTGAACCCGCTTATGTGCCCTTGTTTAACGATGAACCGGATCGACTTGCCGCACTTGCTTTGGTGTTTGGAAAGTATTGCAGTAGGAGCGTCTCGCAATATCATCGCTGTTGATGTCTCAACTTCTGCAGAAGCAATCATGGCCCTCGATCGGATGCTTCATTCGCCCAAACTCTGACAACGAACGCTTGACAATCACCGCCAATATTGTATGATGGGTGAAATGAATGTTGAACGTTGATGAAGGAATAGTAGACAAACAGCGTGTGCAAGAGAGCGGGGTTCATCGGCTGAAAAATTCCGTCACATGGCAGTTGTTGAACCTGCCTTTGGAGTCCTATGAAAACATAGGCGCGTACCTCGGCGTTATGGGGAGAGCGGGATTCATGAACTGGATCCAATGATGGTGGCACCGCGGAAGCAAAGTCCTTTCGTCCTGATAACTTCGGGACGACTGGGCTTTTTTGTATCTAAAGCGGAAAACGCCGTCTAGCCTCGATAGGCGTTGGAGGGCTTGCTGGCAAAGGTGCGGTCTTTGCACCTTTTCGGAAAGACCGAAACGACCCGAGAGGCTGGCGTTTGGAGCTGGATGGGTTCAAAAGTGAAAGATGCCGTCTAGTCTCGACAGGCGTTGGAAGGAAAGCAGTAAAGGTGCTTTTTGCCTTTACTGCTTTCCTGAAACGTCCCGATAGACTAGCATCTGGAACTGGATGTATCAAAAGCGGAAAGCGCCGATCAGCCTCGACAGGAACTAAATTCACAAAAGATTTAATTATGAATTACAGAAATGGCAGGCGAAATTAAAATGAAGAGACAGCGAATTGTTGTGAAAATAGGCAGTAGCTCTTTAACAAACGACAGCGGGGAAATCGATCAGCTAAAATTGAATGACCATGTCGATGCGTTGGCAATGTTGAAAAATGCCGGTCATGAGGTCATCGTCGTATCATCCGGGGCTGTTGCTGCAGGCTTTGCGCGGCTTGGATACCCATCGCGCCCTGTAACCATCAAAGGAAGACAGGCAGCAGCAGCTGTTGGTCAAAGTCTTTTGATTCAATCGTATATCGAACGATTCGGTGAGCATGGCGTCGTGCCGGCTCAAATCCTTTTAACCCGTCAAGATTTTTCGAACCGGGACCGTTACCGTAACGCGTTTGCGGCGATGTCGGAATTATTGGAGCGAGGCATCGTGCCGATCATCAATGAAAACGACACTGTCTCCATAGATGAATTGACATTTGGCGATAATGATATGTTATCTGCGTTAGTAAGCGGATTTTTGCATGCGGATCAATTGATCATTTTGACGGATGTCAATGGAATTTATACGAGTAATCCGAGAAAAGATCCTGACGCTGTTCGTTTGACGGAGCTCGATGAAATTACGGATGAGTTGCTTGGCGGTACAGACGATCTCGGTTCGAAAGTCGGTACAGGCGGCATGCGCTCGAAGTTACTGGCTGCAAAAACTGCACACACTTTGGCAGTCCCCGTCTTTATTGGAACAGGCAGCGGCTCTTTTAAATTTTTAGAGATTCTGCAAGGTAATGGAGACGGTACGTATATTTCAAGTCCGCTCGGCAGTGTCATCAATACGAAGCGTCAATGGATCGCGCTGCACTCTGAATCCACCGGCCGTTTGTATGTCGACAAAGGTGCAGAAGAGGCAATCTTACACAATGGCCGTAGTCTTTTACCGGCTGGTGTTTTTAAAGTAAAAGGAAGTTTTGAAGCAGGGGAAGTCGTGGAAGTGTATGGTGTGGATGGTTTGATCGGTAGAGGAGAAGTGACGTATTCATCAGAGCAATTAGAAAAAGTCCTGACCGAGAGAGACAAAAATGAGGAAGTGTTAGCACCGATGATCGAAGTGATTCACAGAGATCGTTGGGTACAATTAACTTAAAGGGGAGATTGGGCAATGAGTGAGATCAGACGTAAAGGGAAAGCGGCTAAAGAAGCGAGTTATGTGTTGAACACGGCAACGACGGAAGAGAAGAACGAAGCACTTCGTTTGATTGCGGATCAATTGCTGGAGGAGCAAGAACATCTTCTTGAGGAAAATAAGAAAGATATCGAAGAAGGCCGTGCAAACGGTATCGAGGCAGCTGTGCTCGATCGGATCTTATTGACGCCGGACCGCATTGAAGCAATGGCTGAAGGCGTTCGTTTACTGATTGATTTGAAAGATCCAATCGGGGAGACCTTGGAAGAGATCGAAAAGGAAAATGGCTTGCACATCGTCAGAAAGCGTGTGCCGATCGGTGTCATTGCGATGATTTATGAAGCGCGTCCGAATGTTACAATTGACGCGGCATCTCTCGCTTTGAAGACGGGGAATGCAGTCGTATTACGTGGTAGTTCGTCAGCCAAATATTCAAATCTCGCGCTATGGCATGTCATTCAGCGAGGACTGGAAAAAGGTTCCTTGCCAGTCGATTCCGTGCAGTTGATTGAAGATACGAGCCGTAAAACTGCGAAGGAATTGTTTACGTTAAATGACTATTTGGATGTGTTGATCCCACGTGGCGGTGCGAAATTGATTCAAACAGTTATCCGTGAATCCACTGTTCCGGTTATTGAAACGGGAGCTGGAAACTGTCATTTATACATTGATGAATCAGCGGATTCGCAAATGGCGATCGACCTCGTTGTGAATGCAAAAACTCACCGACCTTCAGTTTGTAACGCAATTGAGACGGTGATCATTGATCAGAATTGGTTACAGCAACACGGTGAAAAGCTGATCGATAGTTTGCGTGAAAAAGATGTCCAGTTAGTGGGAGACGAGACAATCCATCAATTTGATCCTTCGATTGCTGAAGTGGAGCAAGATGACTGGTCGAGCGAATTTCTGGATTTGAAATTGCGGATGAAAAATGTACAGAACTTCCAACAAGCGCTTGATCATATTAAGCAATACAGTACAAAACACTCAGAAGGTATTGTTACGCAAAGTGATGAGCATGCGGAAAAGTTCTTGAATAGCGTGGATGCGGCGGCTGTCTATGTTAATGCATCGACTCGTTTCACAGATGGCTTCGAGTTCGGTTACGGTGCAGAAATTGGGATCAGTACGCAGAAGCTACATGCACGGGGGCCAATGGGATTAGAAGCGTTGACTTCATCCAAATTTGTCATCCGCGGCACTGGCCAAATCAGATAAATATTCAGGAGGGTATAGATATGACAGCGAAGAACAAGATAACAGTCAAAAGAAACGCACAACCGAAAGAAAAACCGGCAACCGATCAACTGGCTTTTGGCACAGTATTTACGGATCATATGTTTGTAATGGATTATACGGAAGGAACAGGCTGGCATGATGCACGCATTGTACCGTACGAGCCGTTCATGCTTGACCCGGCAGCGATTGTTTTGCATTACGGTCAAACTGTTTTTGAAGGATTAAAAGCCTATGTAACTGACGATAAAAAAGTCGTGCTGTTCCGACCGGATGAAAACATGAAACGCCTGAACCGTTCCAATGAAAGATTATGCATGCCGAACTTTGATGAAGAATTGGTGCTTGATGCATTAAAGGAATTGGTCTCTTTAGATAAAGAATGGATTCCTGATCGGGAAGGCACTTCACTGTATATCCGTCCATTCATTTTTGCGACACAGCCTTATTTAGGTGTTGCGCCTTCGAAGACGTATCGATTGATGATCATTTTATCTCCTGTAGGTGCCTATTACAAAGAAGGTATGAACCCTGTGAAAATTGCGGTAGAATCAGAGTTCGTCCGTGCTGCGGTAGGCGGGACAGGAAGTGCGAAGACCGCAGGGAACTATGCAGGTGCGATGAAAGCGCAAGAAGTAGCAGAAGCTGCGGGTTATTCGCAAGTGCTTTGGTTGGATGCAAAAGAGCATAAATACATTGAAGAAGTCGGCGCGATGAATGTGTTCTTCAAAATCAATGGAGAAGTTATTACGCCAAGTCTGAACGGCAGCATTTTAGAAGGGATCACACGTAAATCCGTCATCGAATTGCTGCAATCATGGGGATTTCCAGTAACGGAACGTAAAGTATCCATCCAAGAAATATTCGATGCCAATGCGGCTGGAACTCTGGAAGAAGCGTTCGGCACAGGAACTGCTGCAGTAATCTCGCCGATGGGTGAATTATCTTGGGGCGGAGAAAAATGTGAAATCAATGGTAATCAAATCGGAGAATTGTCTCTGAAATTATATGAAACAATTACAGGAATTCAGACAGGTAGAGTGGAAGATCCGTTCAATTGGGTTGTCAAAGTAGATTGATCGATCTTCCTCTTATAGGAAGATGGAACGGATATCGAATCATTCGTGACAAGTGCGCTCCCGTGCAGTACACTGTAAATAGTTTTGATTGATTTGATTGAAAGGAAGTTTCTTGATGAACAAACGATATTTCGTTCTTTTCCTGACATTCGTAATATTTACGATGGCAGGATGCGGAAAAACATCTTCGGCACCATCTAGCCCTGAAGATGTGCTGAAGAAAGCAGATGCAGCGATGAAGGAGCTGAAATCTGTACATACGAGCATTGTCTTTGATGAGAGCAGCGTCACTTCTGATCCGGTTGAGCGCGACAGTAAAAAGCTGCATATCCAATCGAATGTCGAACTGGATCCTGTGAAAGTTTCAGAAGAAGTAGTTTTACAGATTCCGAAACAACAGCCAAAAAACCTTCATATTTTCCGACAGGATGATCAATTGGCAGTACAGGAAGAAAAGGGCGACTGGCAAGCGATGACAGAGGAAGAACGCAAAGAATTACTGGATGTATGGGTGCCATTCACTGCTCCTGCTATGGACCTCTCTCTACTGGAGCCTTTCATAGAGAGCGCAGAGTTGGAAAAAATCGATTATGGTTATGCTCTTCAGTTTTCATTAACGCCGGCCGAGTACCGACGATTCATGAAAGAAGTGGCGGTGAACAGTCCGATGCCTGAACAGTTCATACATACCCATACTGGTTTTCCAGTCGTTGAGAAAATGGATCTGGAATTGACTGTGAATGAAAAAACATTTTTCGTTACAGGTATGAAGCTGTCCGCAAATATTACAAGCTATTTCGGTCGCGACTATATTCGCTATAAACAAAAACTAGATGCCAACTACAGTTATTTCAACGACATCGATCCAATTCAAACGCCTGCGGGCTTTGCAGAATTGCTGAATTGAAATAAAAAAATCCACGAAGCCAATAGCTTTCGTGGATTTTCTCATATAGACGAATCCCGAACTAATACAGTTGGGAAGTCAAAGTGTTAAATATAGCAAAAGAAAATAGGTTTGTGGTTCGGGGATTTGCGCTACAGACGGGACACTTTCGAATAAGCCGCTTCCTTTACTTCGCTCGGTCCAGAGTCTCATCATTCTCGTTAAACCCTACAGAAAGCCTCCGCCAGGAACGTAGATCAACGGTGCCTTCTCCAATAGCAACTTTTTTCTGCAATTTAAATCCACGAAGCCCTTAAGCTATCGTGGATTTTTTTTGCCTTTAAACGAGAGCAGTCGTTTATAGATGGCGGCCATTCTCGTTTCATCACCTGCTTCAACTGGGGAATAAAACTCTGTGCCTGCTAAGCTGTCGGGCAAGTATTGCTGATCCGTCCAGCCGCCGAATGAGCCGACTGGCGTATCGTGCGGGTAGACATATCCTCCGTGGCCGAGCTGTGCTGCTCCGCCATAATGAGTATCGCGAAGGTGCATTGGGATTTCGCCGGTTGGTTGCTCGTGAAGAACTTTGGTCGCTTGATCGATTGCCCGATAAGCCGAGTTCGATTTCGAAGCCAAACACATCTCCACCGTAACGACCGACAAAGGAATGCGGGCTTCCGGCATACCTAAGCGCAAAGCGGCATCCGTAGCGGCGACGACATGCGCACCGACATCGGGAGCAGCTAAGCCGATATCTTCATAACTCATGACGAGCAATCGTCTCGTGACCGCCGTCAAATCCCCGATTTCGAGAAGTTGTGCCAAGTAGTAAAGCGCCGCATTGACATCGCTGCCTCGCACGCTTTTTTGCAGTGCGGATAACAAATTATAATGATGGGAGCCTTTTTTGTCGCCTAGCAAACTGATTCTTGTGAGCAATTGTTGCAGCAAATCATCTTCAACAATGATCTGTCCGTTTTCTTCATCGCTCGCAGCGAGCAACGACTCGAGGAACGTTAGCGCTTTACGCGCATCTCCATTGACCCCTTCAGCGATTTTCTGAAGCTGCTCAGTCGTTATGACGATGTCTTCCTGTCCAAGGCCTTTCTTTTTGTCTTCTAATGTGCGTTTCAATAAATTTAGCAAATCTTCCGGCTGCAGTCGTTTTAACTGCACGATTTCACCGCATCGAGAGCGTATCGCCGGATTGACGTCATGAAAAGGATTTTCTGTCGTCGCTCCGATCAAAATGATCGATCCGCTTTCTACGTGGGGCAGCAGCGTATCTTGCTGCAATTTATTGAAGCGGTGTATTTCATCTAAAAATAACAATACTTTTCCTGTCATTCTTGCTTCTTTGACGACATCTTCTACATCTTTTTTCCCTGCCACTGTCGCATTCAGCGCAATGAATGGCAATTTGGAAGTTCCTGCGATGGCATAGGCAAGGGAAGTCTTACCTATGCCAGGTTCACCATATAATAAAAGAGATGGGACATGCCCATTTTTGATCATTCGATAAAGGGGGGTCGTCTCCCCGATGACGTGGTCTTGTCCGATGACTTCATCTATCGTTTCAGGCCGCATGCGGAAGGCCAAAGGTTCGTTATGCATGTATATCAATCCTCCGTACATCTGTTCTTTCATTATATCGTAAAATCTGAATGAAGTCATTTCGAAGAACGAACGCTAGAATTATGCTATACTAACGACAGCAATTTTAGTAAAGGACGATGCCAAAATGAAAATTTCCACCAAAGGTCGATACGGCCTCACGGTTATTGTAGAATTAGGACGAAAATTTGGGGAAGGCCCTGTGCCGCTGCGGAAAATTGCAGAAGAGCAAAATCTTTCCGAAGCGTATTTGGAGCAATTAATCCCCCCTTTACGCAACAGTGGACTCGTTAAAAGTGTTCGCGGAGCATACGGAGGTTACAAACTAGCTAAAGATCCCTCACAAATTACAGCGGGGGAGATCATTCGTCTGCTTGAAGGACCGATCCAGCTCGTGGAAGGACTTGAGGATGATGAAATTCCACAGCGCGAATTATGGAAACGAATTGGTGACGCAATCCGCGGAGTACTCGACCATACGACAATTAAAGATCTGATCGAGTATGAAGACACGCCAACACAAGATGAATACATGTTCTATATTTAAAGGAGTTTACCAGATGAAACAAGCCATTTATTTAGATTACGCTGCTACGACTCCTATGCATCCAACAGTCTTGGAACGTTTTACTTCCGCGTTGTCAGATACGTACGGCAATCCGTCGAGCACGCATCAATTCGGCAGGAACGCGAAAAAAATGCTGGAGGAAGCGCGTAAAACGTTAGCTCTCTCAGTCGGTGCTCTGCCTAATGAAATCATCTTCACTTCAGGAGGCACCGAAGCGGATAATTTAGCGATTTTCGGCTCTGTACAAATAATGCAGCCACATGGACGTCATATCATCACGACAGAAATCGAACATCACGCGGTGTTAAATCCGTGTAAACGACTGGAGTCACAAGGCTATGAAGTGACGTATTTGCAACCTGACCGAAACGGCCTTATTTCTGTGGAACAAGTTCGGCATGCATTGACAGACGAAACCATTCTTGTCTCGATCATGTATGGAAACAATGAAGTAGGCACGATACAGCCAATTGCCGAAATTGGCAATCTTCTGGAGTCGCATCAAGCGATCTTCCATACAGATGCAGTTCAAGCGTATGGAACTTCCTTGCTCGATGTAAATGAACTGCAAGTGGATCTATTGTCGGTCTCTGCACATAAACTGAATGGTCCAAAAGGAATCGGTTTCCTCTATCAGAGAAGCGGAAAATTACTGGATGCTCAATTGCATGGCGGTGAACAAGAGAAAAAACGGCGTGCTGGTACGGAAAATGTTCCGGCGACAGCAGCGTTTGCACAAGCTGTGTCCATCGCGGAACAAACAAAGGATGAGACCGCCGAAACCTATCAGTCATACAAGCGGACGATGAGTGAAATTTTCAAACGAAATGAAATAGAATTTTTGCCGACAGTACATGAATCAATTCCGGTACTGCCGCATATTTACCATGTTTCGTTCCCGGGGACAGACGTGGAAACATTTTTGATGAGTTTGGATTTAGAAGGAATTGCGGTTTCTAGCGGTTCCGCTTGCACAGCGGGCTCGTTTGAACCGTCGCATGTCGTGACGGCTATGTTCGGTGACGACTCCGATAACGCTCGAAACTCGATACGCATCAGCTTTGGATACGGTCTGGAGCAATCCATGATTGAAGAAGCCGCAGAGAGAATCTCCGCTGTAGTGAAAAGACTAGTGAAATGAACCAGCAAAGGATGAAGTGGAAATGAGAACGACAAAAGCCCCAGCAGATACACGGGTAGTCATTGGAATGTCTGGCGGAGTGGACTCTTCGGTTGCGGCATTACTTTTGAAAGAACAAGGTTATGAAGTGATTGGAATCTTCATGAAAAACTGGGATGACACAGACGAATCTGGACATTGCACAGCGACAGAAGATTTTGAAGACGTAAGAAGTGTCTGCGATCAAATCGGCATTCCCTACTATTCCGTTAATTTTGAGAAGCAATATTGGGATAAAGTATTCACGTATTTCTTGGATGAATACAAAGCAGGACGCACCCCGAACCCAGACGTAATGTGCAATAAAGAAATAAAATTCAATGCATTTCTAGAGCATGCTAAAAGCTTGGGAGCAGATTTCTTGGCGACAGGTCATTATGCACAAGTCGTAGAACGTGAAGATGGCGTCGCGATGCTTCGTGGAGTTGACAACAATAAAGATCAAACGTATTTCTTGAATCAATTGACACAGGAGCAGCTGCAGCAAGTTATGTTCCCGCTGGGTCACTTGGAAAAATCAAGCGTTCGAGAAATCGCGGAAAAAGCAGGACTGGCGACAGCGAAGAAAAAAGATTCTACAGGCATTTGTTTCATTGGCGAACGGAACTTCAAAGAATTCCTGAGTGAATACTTGCCTGCGATTCCAGGGGAAATGCAAACTATGGACGGTAAAGTCATGGGGAAACATGATGGGTTGATGTATCATACGATCGGCCAGCGCCATGGACTTGGGATCGGCGGTTCAGGGGAGCCTTGGTTCGCGGTTGGTAAGGATCTGGAGCGCAATGTCTTACTAGTGGAGCAAGGGTTTCATCATGATGCCTTGTATTCGACCAGCTTAAAAGCGACAGATATGAATATTTGTACAACAAAGGAATTGCCGAAGACATTTTCTTGTACGGCAAAGTTCCGTTACCGTCAGCCGGACACACAAGTGACTGTGGAACTGTCAGGTGAAGGGGCCATCGTTACATTCGCGGAGCCAGTACGTGCGGTTACCCCGGGGCAAGCGGTCGTCCTGTATGACGGCGAGGAATGCTTGGGCGGCGGAACGATTGATGAAGTGTTTAAAGATGGCAAAAAGCTGACATACGTTGGGTAAGGAGGGTATATGATGTCGTTACAGAATGAAGCAATTCAAGAAATGCAAGAAGGCAATTACGAAAAAGCAGTCGAGTTGTTCATGCAATCCATTGAGGAAAATCCTGAGGATGCAACCGGCTATATTAATATTGGAAATATTTTCGCTTCGCTCGGAGACACAGAGCGTGCGGAACCATTTTTCCAAAAAGCATTGACTCTTGACGAGAAGGCAGGCACAGCATTTTATGGCCTCGCCAATCTGTACTACAATCAAGAGCGTTTTGAAGAGGCGGCCAAACTTTATGAGAGAGCCATCCAGACGGGACTGGAAACGGTAGACGTCTATTTTATGTTGGGGAAAAGCATGGAACAGGCAGGCAATGACCGTCTGGCATTGCCTTACTTGCAGCGGGCTGTTGAATTGAACGAAGACGATCAGGAAGTTTTATTGTCTTACGGCATTTTACTGGCGAAACTGGAACTGTTTCCAGAGGCACAGCCGGTTTTTGAGACCATTTTAGAAAAGGAACCGGAACATGCGGACGCCCATTATAACCTAGGCGTGTTGTTTGCAGTCTCCACGGAGGATAAAAAGCGCGCATTGTCCCACTTGGAGCAAGCCTTTACGGTCGAGCCGGAGCACACACAGGCGCGATATATTTACGATATGATCCAGCTCGGCGACGAACAAAGCGAATAGCAGAGAAAAGGAGGTGAGGGCCTGATGAATGAATCTGAACAGTATATAATCGGCAGACCGATTGTAACGATCTTTCATAACGCAACGAACTTATTTTCCATAGTGAAAATGAAAGTCACATCGACCAATACAGATTATCGGGATAAAGAGATCGTCATCAAAGGCTCCTTTCCTCCATTGATTGCTGAAGAGGATTATAAGTTTACGGGTCGTATGGTGAACCATCCTGTCCATGGTCAGCAATTTGACGTCCAAACGTTTTCAAAAGAGCTTCCGGCAACCGAAGCCGGGCTCATTCATTATTTATCAGGTGATTTATTTCCTGGCATTGGGAAGAAGACGGCAGGAGAAATCGTAAAGATTTTAGGCAATAACGTCATACAGAAGATTTTGGAAGATCGGTCCGTCCTCGATCAGGTCCCGCGTTTGTCAGAGGAACGAAAAGATACGCTTGTAGCAGTTTTACAAGAAAACTTAGGTCTTGAACGAACCATGGTGCAACTTAATGAATGGGGCTTCGGACCTCAAATCGCCATGAGGATTTATCAGACTTATCAAGACGATGCAATCGACATCTTGACGGAAAATCCTTATCGGCTCATAAAGGAAATCGAGGGGATCGGTTTTCAGCGCGCAGATGATTTGGCGAAACAATTGGGATTAGTAGGCGATCATCCCGCGCGAATAAAAGCTGCTGTTTATTACAGTGTACATAGTGAAGTGCAGTCTTCAGGTCATGTTTATTTGGAATCTGAAGAGATCTTACCGCAAGCGAAGCAATTGCTCGAAGCAAGTCAGCCTCATGACATATCGTATGAATCCATCTCGGAAGCGGTTATCGAATTGGTTGAGGAAGGGACGTTGTCTGCCGAAAAGCAAAGGCTTTATTTACCTTCCCTTTATTATTCGGAAATCGGAATCGCTGCAAAAGTACAACGCATTCTGGAAAATGAAGTGGATGAACAGTTCCCTGCTTCTGAGATCAGAAAAGCGATTGGCGAAATTGAAGAACGTTTGGAAGTGGAGTATGCGGAAACGCAAGTGGAAGCAATTGAGCGGGCGCTGCATTCTTCTTTGCTCGTTTTGACGGGAGGACCGGGGACGGGGAAAACAACCGTTATCCGAGGTCTCGTTGAAGTATATGCAGAATTACATGGACTCTCATTGGATCTTGAAGAATACGCACGTAAGAAAGAACCGTTTCCAATTATATTGGCGGCACCTACCGGACGGGCAGCAAAACGTATGTCAGAAGCCACAGGATTGCCCGCTATGACGATTCACCGCCTTCTCGGCTTTACCGGTCAGGAATCGGAAGAAGAGACTGAGCGGGAAGTAGAGGGCAATTTAATCATCATCGATGAAACGTCGATGGTCGATACGTGGCTGATGCATCAATTATTGAAAGCGGTCCGAAATGATGCACAGCTTTTATTCGTCGGTGACCAAGATCAGCTGCCGTCTGTCGGACCAGGCCAAGTACTGCATGATTTTATGCAGTCAGGCAAGATTCCGGTTGTTGAATTGACCGATATTTTCCGTCAAAGTGAAGGCTCTACTATTATCGAAATGGCGCATATGATTAAGCAGAGGACATGGTCGATGGATGTGACGAAGAAGACGTCTGACCGATCATTCATACGGGCTTCCAGTGAGCAAATCCTCCCTGCGGTCAAACAAATCATTCAAAGTGCGACATCTAAAGGACATTCGATCAAAGATATCCAAGTGCTAGCACCGATGTATAAAGGTCCGGCTGGCATAGACGGTCTGAACAAAATGATCCAGGAAATCACCAATCCGCCCGCTGCGGGCAGAAAAGAAATGACTTTTGGTGAAACGACGTATCGGGTCGGGGATAAAGTGCTGCAGCTTGTCAATCAGCCGGAAAGCAATGTTTTTAATGGCGATATGGGAGAAGTTGTAGCCATCATGTTGGCCAAAGAGACGACTGATAAAAAAGCGATGTTGGTCGTTTCGTATGACGGCAATGAAGTGAACTATGAACGCGGCGATTTGAATCAAATCACGCTAGCCTATTGCTGTTCGATCCATAAGTCTCAGGGCAGTGAGTTTCCGATCGTTGTCATGCCGATTGTACGAAGTCAACGTAAAATGCTGAGACGCAATCTCCTGTATACAGGCATCACGAGAGCCAAAAACTTCTTGATACTATGTGGTGAGGCGGAAGAGTTCAAGGCAGGTATCGAGCGAACGGATGAAACCGAGCGTCAAACGACATTGAAAGAGCGGATTGCTGGTTTTATTGATATAGAAGAAGCGGAAGAAACAGTTCAGTTGACTGGCTCTGAAGAGGCGAAACAACCAATTGAGCAGGCTGTGGAAACCACACTCGCAAAGTTAACGATGGACAATTTCAGTATGATTGATCCGATGATTGGAATGTCAGATGTGTCGCCATTCGACTTTCTGGAAGCGGCCGATTGACAAAGCAGTAGAACTTTCCTATAATTCGTTTAGAAATATTGAAAAACGTCGAAGGAACGAGTACTCGTGTATTCTGTGTTTAGAAAAGAGCTTCCAGGCTGAAAAAGCTCTCGCAGGACTTGAGGAACGCTATTCCGAAGTTGCAGCTAATCCCTGCCGTCTTTGCTGCGTTAAAGCAACTCGAGATACCGCAACTTGCGGTAATTAGGGTGGTACCGCGATTCTTTAACCTTCGCCCCTTTATACAGGGGTGGAGTTTTTTTAATTTTAGGAGGAGTAAACGATGAAAAAACTAACGGCATCTGAAATTCGCCAACTTTTTTTAGACTATTTTAAAGAGCATGGGCATAAAGTAGAACCATCGGCCGCTTTAGTGCCTGTCGATGACCCATCGCTTCTATGGATCAATAGTGGCGTTGCAACGTTGAAGAAGTATTTTGATGGACGAGTCATACCGGAGAATCCGAGGATTGCCAATGCACAAAAATCGATCCGTACGAACGATATCGAAAATGTTGGCTATACAGCGCGTCATCATACGTTCTTTGAAATGCTCGGAAACTTCTCGATCGGTGATTATTTTAAAGAAGAAGCAATTATTCGTGCGTGGGATTTTCTGACGAACGATAAATGGATCGGTTTTGATCCGGAATTGTTGTCGATCACCGTTCATCCGGAAGACGAAGAAGCATACTCCATTTGGAAAGACAAGATTGGAATCCCTACAGAGCGGATCATTCGTTTGGAAGGGAACTTCTGGGATATCGGAGAAGGCCCAAGCGGACCAAACTCAGAAATTTTCTATGACCGCGGTCCTGCTTATGGAGACGACTTCTCCGATCCTGAATTATATCCGGGAGGAGAGAATGATCGCTACTTGGAAATTTGGAACTTAGTATTCTCTGAGTTCAATCATAATCCGGATCATACGTACACTCCTCTTCCTAAGAAAAATATTGATACAGGGATGGGCCTCGAACGGATGGCTTCAGTCATCCAAGATGTCCCAACGAACTTCGATACAGATCTGTTTTTGCCCATCATCGAAGCAGTAGAAGACGTTTCAGGCAAGAAATATGGGGAAACAACGGTAGCAGATACTGCATTTAAAGTAATCGCGGACCATATTCGTACTGTTGCCTTCGCGATAGGGGACGGAGCGCTACCTTCCAATGAAGGCCGTGGCTATGTCTTGCGCCGACTACTAAGAAGAGCGGTCCGTTTCGCTAAGCAATTAGGAATTAATAAGCCGTTCATGTACATGCTCGTTCCAATTGTAGGAGATATTATGAAAGACTTTTATCCTGAAGTGCATGAGAAACAAGCGTTTATCATGAAGGTTGTAAAAAACGAAGAAGACCGTTTCCACGAAACATTGCATGACGGAATGGCGATTCTTTCAACAATCATCGAGAAAGCTAAAGCTTCTGAAGTGCCTGTGGTTTCAGGAAGCGACGCATTCAAGTTGTATGACACATACGGCTTCCCGTTCGAATTAACCGAAGAATTCGCCCTGGAAGAGAATGTTGCAGTCGACCGTATCGGCTTTGATGAAGAGATGGCAGCACAAAGAAATCGCGCACGCGCTGCGAGAGCGGACGTAGATTCCATGCACATCCAATCCGGTGTGCTTGGTGAAATCCATGTTCCAAGTGAATTTATCGGCTATCAGCAGTTGCAAACGAATGCTTCGGTTATCGTACTTTTAAAAGATGGCCAGCGTATCTCACATGCTGCTGAAGGTGAAACTGTGCAAGTGATCTTAGATCAGACCCCTTTCTACGCAGAAAGTGGCGGACAGATTGCAGATAAAGGGAAATTGACCAATGAGGCATTCATTGCAGAAGTCCAGGATGTCCAAAAAGCACCGAATGGCCAAAACTTGCACACCGTTTTCATCAGTTCCGGAGAAATGAATGGGGGCGCTGCAGTTACTGCCGTGGTCGACGAGCATTTACGTCAGCTGACGGTCAAGAACCATACAGCTACTCACTTGCTGCACCGTGCATTGAAAGATGTCCTTGGAGAGCATGTCAATCAAGCGGGTTCTTATGTAGGCCCCGATCGACTGCGATTTGACTTCTCGCATTTCGGCCAAGTGACGAAAGAGGAGCTCGAACGTATTGAATATCAAGTGAATGAACAAATTTGGGTAGGAACTCCTGTCAATACATCACTTGCTCCAATTGCAGAAGCTAAAGAAATGGGTGCAATGGCCCTGTTTGGTGAAAAATATGGAGACATCGTCCGAGTGGTGCAAGTAGGCGACTACTCTATCGAACTATGCGGCGGCTGTCACGTAAACAACACATCTGACATCAATGTCTTCAAAATTGTTTCGGAGAGCGGAATCGGAGCAGGAACACGCCGAATCGAAGCATTGACAGGCGGACAAGCATTCCATTCTTTTAAAGAAGACCAAGCCGTCATCGATCAAGTAGCGACAGCGACGAAAGCAACACCGAAAACGGTCGTAACGAAAGTCGAATCTATCTTGGCGGACTATAAAGACTTGCAGCGTGAAAACGAATCATTAGCTGCAAAAATGGGCAACAGCCAATTGACGGACGTCATGGAAACAGCTCGACAAATCGAAGACATCACAGTTATCTCAGCCAATGTAGAGGTAAAAGACAACAATGGCCTTCGCCAGCTGATCGACGAACTGAAACAAAAAACATCCAAAGGCGTCATTGTATTAGGAACCGTCACAGACGGCAAAGTAATGCTCGCGGCTGGCATCACGAACGACTTAAAAGGCAGCGAGTATCACGCAGGGAAAATCGTCAACCACGTCGCATCCCTATGCGGCGGAAAAGGCGGCGGCCGTCCCGACATGGCAATGGCCGGAGCAAAAGACGCGTCTAAACTTGATGACGCGCTCCAATCCGTGTATGATTATGTAAAATCTGTTTAACCAATTTCAGCAATCGTTCTACTGATATACACTATTGAAATAGGCTTATTATTTCACATCTCTAGTTGATTGGAGCGTAGGGCGGCGACTCGTAGGGGGTCAGCGTGTGTCTTGAGACCCCGCAGGAGCGAAGCGACGAGGAGGCTCAAGCCACGCCCCCTGGAAAGCGTCCGCCCGAAGCGGAAATCAACGGTGTCTAGGAAGCGAAAGAACGATTGGTTGGTATACACATAATGGAATCGGAAAGCGGGGTGTCGAGTATGAATTCATCTGATGAAACGATGAAATTCAACTTTCCAGAGGAATCAATGGAGGAAGAAGTCAAAGCAGTCATGCTCCATGTCTACAAAGCATTGGAAGAAAAAGGTTATAACCCGATCAATCAAATCGTCGGCTATTTACTATCCGGAGATCCAGCCTATATTCCGCGCCACGAAGACGCTCGCAGTCTAATACGAAAGTTAGAACGAGATGAAATTCTCGAAGAATTAGTGAAGTTCTACATTCGAGAGAATAGAGGAAAAGCAGAATGAGAATAATGGGATTGGATGTCGGCACGAAAACAGTCGGCATCGCAATTAGTGATGGTCTCGGATGGACTGCTCAAGGCATCGAGACGATCAAAATCAACGAAGAAGAAGGTCTTTTCGGTCTTGAGCGGATCGAAGAACTAACTAAAGAATACGAAGTACATGAATTTGTCGTCGGCTATCCTAAAAATATGAACAATACAATCGGCCCGAGGGGACAAGCCTCTGAACAATACGCCGAAAGTTTACGCGAGAAATTTGGTTTTCCAGTTGTTCTTTGGGATGAGCGGCTGACGACGATGGCTGCCGAACGTGTCTTAATCGAAGCGGATGTAAGCCGTAAAAAGCGGAAATCGGTGATTGATAAAATGGCAGCTGTCATGATACTTCAAGGGTATTTGGATTCAAAAAAAATTTAGAGGTGATTAGAATGGAACACGGACAAGAAACAATGACAATAGTTGACGAGAACGGTGAAGAGCATGTTTGTGAAGTGATCTTAACATTTGATTCGAAAGAATATGAAAGATCGTATGTACTTTACCACATTTTAGACGGTGAAGAAGTGGACGATGACGAAGATGTCGAAATCCACGCATCTGCTTTCATTCCTACGGAGGAAGGCGAAGAAGGCGGAGAATTACTCGAAATCGAATCCGATGAAGAATGGGATATGATTGAAGAAGTATTGAATACTTTCCTTGAAGAAGAAGGCGACTGAGAGTTCTATTCATGTGACGGACGGAATGGTGCGGACCGTTCCGTCTTTTTTAACTTAATTCAGCAGTAGTGAAAAAGAGGTGAGGGTTATGGAAAAAGAGCCCCAAAGAAAAAAGGAAGTTATGTTTCAACGGATGCTTGAACAAAAGGAAGAAGTGAGGACAGTTCGAAAAATCGTGTTTTGGATCGTATCCGTCATTCTCGTGATTGGGATAATTGGCGGTTTCTCTATCTATACATACATAAAAGGTGCATTAAAGCCAGTTGATCCGGACTCTGAAAAAGTCGTAGAAGTGGTCGTACCGATTGGTTCGGGGTTGGATACTATTTCTGAGATTCTGGAAAAAAAGGGCGTTATCAAAAGTGCTCGAGTGTTTAAATACTATGCAAAAGTAAACAATGAAGCAGATTTCCAAGCTGGAACATATGGTCTTACTAAATCTATGACGCCTGATGAATTACTTCAGAGTTTGAAAACAGGTGTGGTGTATCGAACGCCTGCCTTCACGCTGACGATACCGGAAGGCTTGACGCTAGATCAGATCGCAGAAAGGACAAGCGCAAAGGCATCGTTCACAAAAGAGGAATTTATGGATTTTGTAACGAGTGAAGACGCCGTTTTGCGATATATGACGAAGTATCCCGATATTATTACCGAAGAAATACAAAAAGAAAACATTCGCTATGCTCTAGAAGGCTATTTATTCCCGGCCACGTATCCATTTTATGATGAGTCGCCGTCAGTGGAAGAAGTAGTGGATACGATGGTGGATGCAACGGTGCAAAATATCATTCCGTTCCAAGGCTTTTTAGAAGAGAAAGAAAAGTCCGCGCACTGGCTATTAACGTTTGCTTCCCTGCTTGAAAAAGAAGCAACGAGCAAAGCAGATCGTGAAACCATCGCCAGTGTGTTCATTAACCGAATGGATGAAGGTATGCCTCTGCAAACAGACCCTACTGTTTTGTATGCTTTAGGAGAGCATAAAGACCGTGTATTACTCGAGGATCTAAAAGTGGAAAATGCATACAACACCTATCAAAATAAAGGATTGCCACCGGGTCCTATCGCCAATGCGGGAGCCGCGTCCTTACAAGCAGCTGTCGAACCTTCCAAAACAAAGTATTTATTTTTCTTGGCAGATAAAGATGGTGTGAATCATTTCGCGAAGACTTATGAAGAGCATTTGAAAAACAAAGCTGAGTATATTGATAGTCAGCATAAATAAGAAATAAGAAGGTTCTATAAAGGAGAAATTATATGGCGGATTACAGTGCCTATATTAACGGTTTTGCCAAAGAGAAAGAGCCGCTCATTCTTGAAATGGAGCGCTATGCGGCAGAACACCGCGTACCGATCATGGATGATACAGGTTTGAATACGTTGATTGGACTGCTTCAAATACAGCAGCCAAAAAGAATTCTAGAAATCGGCAGCGCAATTGGCTACTCGGCAATCCGAATAGCTCTAGCGTTTCCTGAGGCGATAATTTATACAATTGAAAGAGACGCGGAACGTTATGCGAAAGCTGTCGAGCACATTGAGCGAAGCGGTTTACAAGAACGTATTCAAATCATCCAGGATGATGCTTTGGTATTTGACGAAAAGAACTTGCCAAAGCAACCATTTGATACCTTGTTCATTGATGCGGCAAAAGGACAATATCAAAAGTTCTTTGAAAAATATAGTCCATTGATCAGCGCAAAAGGTGTAATTTATTGTGATAATATGTTCATGCATGGTATGGTGCTGTTGAAAGATGCAGAAGTACCGAAACGAAATCGCACGATGATTCGCAATCTGCAAAAATTCACTGATTGGGCAATGAACCATGAACGTTATGAGACGTCTCTTCTGCCCATTGGAGATGGAATTTTGATTGCGGTCAAGAAAAACGAATTAGAAAGCAGCAAAGGGGAATCGCTGTGAAGAAAAAGCCTGTTGTGATCGGCATTGCCGGAGGTTCCGGCTCCGGTAAAACGAGTGTCACCAAAAAGATTCATGAAGTGTTTCAAGGTCATTCCGTTGTAGTCATCGAGCAAGATGACTATTACAAAGACCAATCACATTTAGCATTTGAAGAACGGCTGCAAACGAATTATGATCATCCGCTGGCATTCGACACTGATTTATTAATTGAACATATCAACCGGTTATTGGAAAGACAATCGATCCAAGTACCGACATATGATTATACATTGCACACTAGGTCTGCGGAGACGAATTGTGTGGAGTCACAGGACGTGATCATTTTAGAGGGGATTCTCGTGCTCGAGGATGAACGTCTGCGTGATTTAATGGACATTAAATTATTTGTCGATACGGATGCAGATATTCGGATCATCAGAAGATTATTACGCGATATCAATGACCGAGGTCGAAATGTGGATTCGGTCATCGAACAGTACATATCCGTAGTTAGGCCAATGCATAATCAATTCATTGAACCAACAAAAAAGTATGCCAATATAATCATTCCAGAAGGCGGAGAGAATGCGGTTGCTATCGATTTGATGGTGACTAAAATAAAAACAATTCTTGCTTCTGCAGACGAAGTATAATATGATGATGACATAATTTTAAATTAATTCAACGTAGACCTTGTCGCTATAAGCTATTGGAAGGATGCACGGTCTACTGAAATTCAGTTAGCCTAAACTGAATTGGAGTAAGGTAAACGTAAACAATAATAGTTCCACTATGTCACATACCTGAAGTTGGTGTGGCATAGTATTTTTTATGAACAGAAATTTGAGGAGTGTTGTTTAAATGGTTTCAGAAAAAAAATTCCCTATGACGGTATCGGGTAAACAAAAGTTAGAAGAAGAGCTAGAATATCTTAAGACGGTAAAGCGTAAAGAAGTCGTTGAACGTATCAAAATAGCACGTAGTTATGGCGACCTATCGGAGAATTCCGAGTACGATTCAGCGAAAGAAGACCAAGCATTTGTTGAAGGAAAGATTTCTTCATTGGAATCTATGATTCGCAATGCAGTGATCATCACAGAAGATGAGTTGAACAACGATGAAGTGCAATTAGGCAAAACGGTGACGTTCAAAGAAATTCCAGATGGAGAAGAAGAGACGTACACGATTGTCGGTTCCGCGGAAGCGAATCCTTTGGAAGGACTCATTTCGAATGATTCTCCTATCGCTAAGGGATTGATTGGACGAAAGAAAGATGACAAAGTAAAGATTTTAACTCCCGGCGGCGAAATGTCAGTTGAAATACTCGAGATAAAATGACAAATGTACCGTCTTCTCACTGGCAGAAGACGGTATTGCTTTTTTTGAAACCAATTGGTCGGATAAAACGTCTGATTGGACAAGGGTATATGCTGTGTTTAAGGAGATGTGATAAATGGCAGATCGAGAACCTAATTTTTCCAGAATGTCACGTAAAAAAGGGAATAAGGCAAATAAGATATTAAACATTTTAATCGGCATCGTTGTATTGCTCATTTTAATTGTCGGCGTCACATTTATTATTGGCGATGACAAGGAAGAAGCAAGCAAAGATCAGAAACAGGAGCCGCAACAGACTGAAGAGGCACCGGATGACAATGTGCTCGTGGAAGAGCAGCCGGATGAAGACGACACAGAAGAAACAAATCCGGATGAAGATACCAATGTGGAGGACGAAGAGGAGGAAGGCGGCAAGATCGTTGACGAATCCGAATCCCTTACCGTCACTCCATCTAATGACAGTGCTGTTAAAGAGACGATAGTGAATTCAAATTGGAAACCAATCGGAACAAAACAAACAGGTGAGCACGTTTCTAAATATGACGGGGAATCTGATGATTGGCACGAGAAAAAAGCAGCGATTTCATACGCCACAGGCCTTCCTGAAGACCAACTGATCTACTGGCGCATCCAAAACGGTGGAAGCCCCCAAAAATCAGAAGGCATCGTCTCAAGTCTGGACAAATCAGAGAAATACAAAGTCTACATAGAATGGGTAGACGGCGAAGGCTGGACACCAGTAAAAATGGATGTTCTGAATACATTGGAGACGAAATAGACCTACACTATTTATTATGAGTGGCTATGGTTTGTTTTTATTTCAATACCAAAAAGCGTTACTAGTTGATTGGAGCGGAGGGCGACTCCAGGGGGATTAACGTGAGCCTTGAGACCCCGCAGGAGTGTAGCGACGAGAGGCTCAAGCCGCGCCCCCCGGAAAGCGTCCCGCCCGCAGCGCAAATCAACGATGCCCTGAACATACACAATGTTTTAGGTTTTATTATTTTAATGGAAACAAACTTTCGAAGGAGAGAGAACAATGAAAATAGCTATCGTTGGAGCCATGGAAGAAGAAGTAGAAATACTGCGCCATGAAATCGGCATTGGGAAAATTACTACTATCGCCAACTGCGAATTCATCGAAGGAAAAGTTGGCAAACATGAAGTCATCGTTACAAAAAGTGGTATTGGTAAAGTAAACGCTGCTATGGCTACGACCATTCTTTTGCAAAACTACAAGCCGGACATCGTACTAAATACAGGTTCAGCAGGCGGTACACATCCCGACCTCGAAGTAGGGACAATTGTAATTTCCGATTACGTCCTTCACCATGACGTAGACGTCACGGCATTTGGCTATGAACTCGGCCAAGTACCTCAACTTCCTGCTACGTTCCCTTCAGATAAGGAATTGATCAATCTGGCAAAGGAAACAGTTACAGAGTTGGATACATACAAGCACGCGGTAGGAACGATTGCGTCTGCTGACGTATTTATGTCTGATGCTGATCGAGTGTTGTCAGTAAAAGAGAAATTTCCGCGAGTCATCGCTGTCGAAATGGAAGCAGCAGCCGTTGCTCAAGTGTGTTATCAATTCAACACAAAATTCGTAGTCATTCGTGCGCTCTCCGATATCGCAGGGAAAGAGTCGTCTATCAGTTTTGATGAATTTTTACCACTTGCAGCAAAACATTCGTCACAGATTGTTTTACGCGTCATCTCGAAACTTTGATTCGGTTATGGTAAAATTAATTAGTAGACAAAGCATATGATAGTTTCGTCGAAAGGAGGGACAACCGATGGGATTCCTTATGGGTGGTGCATTTGTAGTAACAGCAATTTTGGCGGCAGTAATTTTACGTGAGGTCAAGGCGGACTGACAGCTGCCGAAGGCTATATCTTTGTTCAGTGCGTATTTGTACACATGCTGAACAGGATATAAAACCTTATTCCACTCTCTATTTACAGGGCGAGAGGTTCTGCTGAATAAAGATAAACAAAGCGTTTCCGATGTGCAGGGACCCCCGGAACCCCGGGACCCTGGCCAGTGGAAACGCTTTTTAAATTCAAAAGCTGCAAACGCCGTGTAAGAGACGACAGGCATAAGGCTAAACAGCGAAGTGGCGACCTTTGGAACACCCAGCTGTTTTGACTTATGATCCTAGCCTCTGGCGTTTGCAGCTAGCCGAATCAGAAACTCATTGATACTCATGCTTAAAAGATTGATATAATTTCACAATGGCTCTTTTCTCAATACGAGAAACATAACTACGGGAAATATTCAATTGTTTGGCAATCTCTTTTTGGGTCATTGGTTTGTCGTCGAGCAAGCCATAGCGTCGTTGGATAATCTCCAGCTCTCGGGCATCAAGCTTACCCAAATGCTTATACAAGCGCTCTTTTTGCTCGTTCTGTTCAACTGTGGTTTGTGGAGGAATATCATCTGTTTGGAGAAGATCCGCGATTTCTAAGGATTGGCCGTCTTTATCGAGGCCGATGGGTTCATAAAGGGAGACATCTTTCTGGACTTTCTTCTGTGTTCGCAAATACATAAGAATTTCATTTTCGATACAGCGAGCGGCATACGTTGCGAGTTTCGTCTTTCGGTCAGGTGTGAAACTGTTGATTGCTTTCATCAAGCCGATGACGCCGATGGAAATATAATCGTCCAACAACTCATGTTTCGGCTGAAACTTCTTCACGATATGAGCTACTAACCGCATATTGTGTTCAATCAACTCATCGCGCGCACTTTCATCGCCTTCAGCTAATCGTCTCAGGCACTCTGCTTCTTCCTTTTTTGAGAGTGGGCGAAGGAATGCTTGCCCTCTGATATAGCCGAGTAATGCGGGGATCTCTAACCACAATTGCACGACGGCCATGAAAAACCCGCTCATGTGACCACCTCCGATTCTTAATACTTCAACATATGCGAAGATGTAAGGGACTATCACCCGACAAGAAAACCGGGGAATTTAGACATAGGAGTGCGTGTGGAATACGCAACTATGTTATAATCAGACAAGAATTTGATGCAGGGCGGAGAGGATAACGTGTTAAAACATTTTTTACCGAGTGAATATGTCAAATCGGTGTTGCATATCAAGCCGGAAAAGCTTGTGAAACAAGGCATTAAGGGCATCATTACCGATCTGGATAATACACTTGTTGAATGGGACCGTGCAGATGCTACGCAGGATATTATGGCGTGGTTCAAGTCGATGCACGATGCAGGTTTACAAATTACGATTGTTTCCAATAATCATATAGAACGCGTGAGTCATTTTTGTGATCCATTAGGCATTCCGTTTATTTGTGAAGCACGGAAACCACTGAAAAAAGCATTTCATCAAGCAATCGCGACATTAGGATTGTCAAAAGATGAAATTGTGATGATTGGTGACCAGCTGTTGACAGATGTCTTAGGTGCGAACCGGGTCGGTCTGCAGACGATATTGGTCGTTCCTGTAGCAAGCTCTGATGCGCCTATTACGAAATTCAACAGAGCGATTGAACGAAGGATTATGGCAAGGTTTAAAAGAAAAGGATTGATCACGTGGGAGGAGTAAATTTGGAATCGATCAAATGTATTGGATGCGGGATTGCGATCCAGACGACAGATAAAACAGCAGAAGGCTTTGCACCGCCTTCCTCTTTAGAGAAGGAAGATGTCATTTGTCAGCGCTGTTTCAAATTACGAAACTATAATGAATTGCAGCCGGTGTCCTTATCGGGAGATGACTTTTTAGCGATCTTGAACGGTATTGGTGAAAAAGACGGACTGATTGTCAAAGTGGTCGACATCTTCGATTTTAACGGCAGCTGGATCAATGGGCTGCATCGTTTCGTCGGCAAGAAAGACATTTTATTGATTGGCAATAAATCCGATATACTGCCGAAGTCGATCAATTCGAAACGTGTGACCAACTGGATGAAAGCCGAAGCGGCAAAATTAGGATTGAAACCGATCGATGTCCTGCTTGTATCTGCAGTGAAAGGTACAGGGATGTCGGAAGCGCTCGACGCCATCGAGACCTACCGTAAAGGCAAGGACGTCTACGTCGTGGGCTGTACGAATGTCGGGAAGTCCACATTCATCAACCGCATTATAAAAGATGCGACAGGCGTACAGGATGTCATAACAACGTCCTACTTCCCGGGTACAACACTTGATGTTGTGGAGATTCCGTTGGATGACGGCAAGTCCTTAATGGATACACCAGGCATTATTAACGATCATCAAATAGCACATGACCTGGACGCCAAAGACTTGAAACTCATCACACCTAAAAAAGAGTTGAAGCCGAAAGTTTATCAGTTAAATGCTGAGCAAACTTTATTCATTGGTGGTTTGGCTCGCTTTGATTTTATCGCAGGAGATCGTTCGTCATTCAATATCTACGTAGCGAACGGTCTGCCGCTGCATCGGACAAAATTAGAAAATGCGGATGAGCTCTATCTCAATCATTTGGGGGACATGCTGTCTCCGCCGAGTGCGGCTTCACTTGAGAAACTGCCGCCACTCGTTCGTCATGAATTTTCAATTAAAGAAGCGAAGACGGATGTCGTTATTTCAGGTCTTGGCTGGATTACGATTCAGCATGCGGATGTACAGGTAGCTGTGCATGCACCTAAAGGCGTGAATGTGATTATACGACCTTCATTGATTTGAGGTCCGCAAATAGCTTATGAGACGGAAGGGGATAGCAATGAAGAAATGGTATGCTGTTTTAGGCGACCCGATCGCTCAATCGATGTCACCGACGATGCATGATCAGTGGTTTGGACAGAGCAATCTGAATGCAACCTATGTGCCGATCCATGTAGAGCCGCAAAATCTTGAGCAGGCGATTCAAAGCTTACGTACGCTCGGCTGCAGTGGATGGAATGTCACGGTGCCGCATAAGCAGGCGATCCTTCCGTTCCTAGATGAAGTGGACGATTCAGCAAAACTCATGGACGCAGTCAACACGGTCTATCAAACAAATGACGGGAAACTGATTGGTACCAACACGGACGGTGCAGGCTTTGTGAGATCGTTGGAAGAGTTTGCGGGAGACGACGGTGTAGATGCACCTGTGCTGATCATAGGAGCTGGAGGTGCGGCGAGAGGAATCGCATTTGCACTGCAATCTGCTGGCTACGGTCCTCTCTATTTTGCAAATCGGACAGCTTCCAAGGCGGCAGAACTGGCTGCACAAATGCGGAATGCGTACGTTTTCTCGATAGAGGAAGCGGAACAACGGCTAGGCAAATTTGGTCTCGTCGTCCAGACGACTTCTGTCGGGATGAATTTTGCGCAGGAAGGTATGCCGTTAAATCCTAAAAACATAGCAAGAGATGCAATAGTGGCGGATATTATTTACAATCCGCTGGAAACAGAATTTCTACAGGCGGCAGAACAAGCAGGCGCGCGTATTATGAATGGTGTCGGGATGTTTGTACACCAAGGTGCACTCGCTTTTGAAAAATGGACAGGCGTCTATCCCGATACGAAAAAAATGATTGAAACGATTACAATGAAAGTTGGCGGGTAAACATGTTAACAGGTAAACAAAAAAGATTTTTGCGCAGTGAAGCACATCATTTGCAACCATTATTCCAAATTGGGAAAAGTGGTTTGACAGAAGCGATACTGGCGCAAATTGATGAAGCGCTGGAAGCACGTGAACTATTGAAAGTCAGCGTCCTTCAAAATTGTGAGGAGGACAAGAACGAAATAGCAGAACGAATTGGCGCGTTCAAAGGAATCGAAGTAGTGCAAGTCATTGGTAATATCATCGTCTTGTACAGAGAATCGAAAGAGAAGAAACGCATACTACTACCATAAGGAGAGTCGGATGAAACGAATCGGCATTTTAGGTGGAACATTCAACCCGCCTCATACAGGGCATTTGTTGATTGCAAACGAAGTACGGTATGCAGGTGATCTAGACGAAGTGTGGCTGATGCCGACTGCGGTTCCACCCCATAAAACTGCGGCTGGAGACGCTACAGCGGAGCAACGTTTGCACATGGTAAAATTGGCAGTGGATGAGATAGAAGGATTGCGTGCTTCGTCTTTTGAGATTGAGCGCGGCGGTGTATCTTACACATACGATACGATGTCGCAATTGATCCAAGATGAACCGCAACATGAATTTTATTTCATCATCGGTGGCGATATGATCGATCAGTTGCCGACGTGGTACAAAATTGACGAGCTGCTGCAAATCATCAAGTTTATCGGCGTGAAGCGTCCTGGCGCCGTGAGTGCATCTGATTTTCCGGTCCAAATGGTGGAGACGCCACAGCTTGATTTATCTTCCACTTTGATCCGCCAACGCTTTTTAGAGGGAGGAACAGTTCAATTGCTGCTCCCTCCTGCTGTCGAGGCATACATTCGAGAGGAGAGATTATATGGATCTTCAACAAGTTCGAAATGATCTGAAGCAGCGTTTACCGCAAGAACGCTATGAACATGTCCTGCGTGTAACTGCGACTGCTGTGGAGTTAGCCAAAGAGGTAGGCGTGTCGGTAGAAAAAGCAGAAATCGCCGGACTATTCCATGATTACGCTAAGTTCATGGATAAAGAGGAATTACATGATTTATTGAAACAAGATCAAGAGTATGATTTGTATTCACAATATCATGCCGAGTTATGGCATGCGCCAGTAGGAGCATTGCTTGCAAAAGAGCGATATGGAGTAGAAGATGAGGACGTTCTTCAAGCGATTCGTTTTCATACGACAGGTCGGGCAGGAATGTCACCTTTAGAGAAAGTCATCTATATTGCAGATTTAATCGAACCGGGCAGGAAGTTTCCTGGGATCGAAGACTTACGGAAACGCATCAACGGTCAATTATTAGAAGATCAAATGACGGAGTGTATTCAACATACACTTAAATTTTTAGTTCATCAGTACGCAGTCATTTTCCCTTATTCATTTGATTGCTATAATGAACATGTACGCAGAAGAAAGGAACAGTGAAATATGCCAACTTTATTGGAATTAGCTTATCAAGCAGTAGATAGTAAAAAAGCAGAGGATATTGTCGTGTTGAATATGGAGGGCATTTCATTAATAGCCGACCAATTCATCATTTGCCACGCAAACTCTGAGCGACAAGTACAAGCGATCGCGCGCGAAGTCGTAGATCAGGCAGCAAAAGAAGGTTTTACTGTCAAGCGGATGGAAGGATTTGATTCTGGACGCTGGATATTGGTCGACTTATTGGATGTAGTTGTACACGTATTCCACAAAGAAGAACGCGGCTTCTATAATCTAGAAAAACTTTGGGGAGACGCGCCGTTATTAAACGTGGCAAATGAACAATGAGTTCTTCCTATCAAGAGTTCGCTCATATTTATGACGAATTAATGAATGATATCCCATATGACGCCTACATCGATTTGCTCGATTTGGCGTCTACTGGCGTTGTGGGGAAAAAAGTTTTGGATATTGGCTGCGGTACGGGTTTGTTGTCCGCGATGCTATCAAAAAAGGGTGCGAGTGTCACTGGTGTCGATCTATCCGCAGATATGTTGGAAGTTGCTTCGAACCGTGCCAGGTCGCTTGGGCTCGATATTGAATTCATTCAGCAGCCAATGCAACAACTGGAAGTGGAAGGTACATACGATATTGCGGTCATTTCGATTGATTCGTTAAATTATGTCATCTCTCAAACTGATGTAAGAGAAACATTCCGCCGAATTTATAAAGCGCTTGGCAAGGATGGCGTCTTGCTGTTTGACGTTCATTCGATTTTCAAAATGGATGAAATCTTCTTGGAAGGGCCGTTTGTTTTTGATGATCAGCGCATCACATATATGTGGCAAACTGCTCCTGGTGACGAAGAGCATTCTATTTATTCGCAGCTTGCATTTTTTGTCAGACAGGAAAATGGATTGTTCAAACGATTTGACGAAGTACATATGCAGCGCACGTTCTCGGTTACCGAGTATGTTGGGATGCTCAATGATGCCGGCTTCCAGATCGAAAGGATTTTTGCAGATTGGGAAGATGAACCGCCGACGGATGAAAGTGAAAGAGTATTCTTTCAAGTGCGTAAATAACCCTTCCAAAGTTTGAGAAAATCGTTTATAGTTAAGGGGACTCCATACGGTGCTGAAAGAAAGGATGTTGAACTATCCGTTCATTCATTACCGAAAAATGGCGTAAATTGATCATTCCTATTGCAGCACTCGCTGTACTTTCCTTCGTTCTGTTCTTTCCCCGAGAACAAATGGATTCAGTATCCGTAGAACAAGGACAATCCCTTTTTGAAACGTTAGAAGTTGTTGAACCAATTGAAGAAGTCGTACCACCTGTTGAATTAGTGGCAGAAGCAGTGTCTGTTGCGATTTTGGTTGATGTTAAAGGTGCTGTGAAACATCCAGGTCTCTATTCTTTGCAAGAAGGAGATCGTTTGCTTGATGCTGTGCAAAAAGCAGGCGGTTATACGGAGGAAGCAGATACTCGTTTATTGAACCATGCACAGAAATTGTTGGACGAGTCAGTGGTCTATGTACCCGTTGCGGGAGAAGAACCGCCCGCCTATTCGCAGCCCGCGGCAACTGCGGTTTCCGCTACTGGCGGCACACAGACAGCACAGGTGAATATCAATACAGCCAATGAAACGGAATTTCAAACGCTGCCTGGCGTAGGTCCGTCAAAAGCGGCAGCAATCGTCCAATACAGAGAAGAGCATGGTGCTTTTAAGCAATTGGACGATTTGAAAAATGTCTCAGGAATTGGCGATAAAACATTTGAGAAATTAGAATCATCTATAACACTTAATTGATGGAGGCGACCGTATGGAGCGAATTACTTGGGACCAGTTCTTCATGGCGCAAAGTCATTTGCTGGCGATGCGCAGCACATGTACCAGGCTTTCAGTCGGGTCCATCTTGGTGCGCGATCAACGAATTATTGCAGGGGGTTACAACGGATCAATATCTGGCGGTGACCACTGTATTGAGCATGGATGCTATGTGGTAGATAATCATTGTGTACGGACGATCCACTCTGAGATGAATGCCTTGCTGCAATGTGCGAAATATGGCATACCAGTTGCGGGAGCATCGATCTATGTGACACATTTTCCTTGTTTGCAGTGCAGTAAGGCATTGATTCAAGCGGGGATTCAGCGTGTCAACTATGCAACGGATTATCGCAACAGCGAATATGCCTTGGAGCTATTTGAGCAAGCTGGAGTAGAAATTGAAAAAGTTTCGTTTGATGAACGTTCGATCGACTTCGCGAGTGAAGATAAGTTTGCTTTGTTCAGTGAAATGCTGACAAAAATGCAAGCGCTTGGCGCCGACGATGAAGAATTGGATGCCCTTTCGCAAAGGGTGAATCATTTATTTGGCAACTGATCCGATCGATACGATGGATGTATATAGCGATCCTTATAGCGATTTCTGCATTTGCAGCTGAGCTCTCAGGGTCGCTTTTATTACTGAATTTATTATTCCTCATTCCATTCCTCTTTTTGCGCAGAGATTTTCTGCATCTCTTTCTTTGCACTGCAACTGTATTTCTTTCATTTTATTATTTCTCCCATAAGACATCATCTCTTCCAGACCACTCTTCAACTGTTATTTTTCAATGGAAAGATCAAGCGAAAATAGATGGCGGCAAAGTAAAAGGTTTCGCACGTTTGGTAGATGGCACGGTTGTGTATCTGATGTATCCATTTGAGTCAGAACATGAGAAGGAACGTTTCCAGTCGATAAATTTGGCGGCTTACCAATTTACTGCCGTGGTGCAGCAAAAAGATTCGGAACCAGCGGCGCATCCGTATGCGTTTGACATGCAGCGCTATTTACGAATGAATGGGGCTGCAGGTATTCTAGAAGTGACAGAACTTCAATCAGGAGAACGTTTGTCCACTGTCCGCTCAAGATTATCCTATTATCGACATGATATAAAAAAGCATATTGAGATGAATTTTCCACAGTCACTCGTTACAGAAGCGGAAGCTTTGCTGATAGGCGATCGTTCAGGTATGACGGAAGCGTTGCAAAAAGAATATCGGACACTCGGGATCACACATTTATTTGCCATTTCAGGGCTGCATGTAGGATTGCTGACTTTTTTCATTCGGGAAATTTTGCTGCGCCTTGGTTTTCGCAAGGAATGGGTGACGTATTGTCTGTTGATCTTTCTTCCTATCTATGCGTGTATTGCGGGTGGGGCTCCTTCGGTATGGCGTGCAGTGACAGTGACGATGATTCTCTTGCTCGCTGCATCGGGAAGGCTGAAGCTGCGCCTCGATGATGCGCTTGCATTGAGTGCGATGGGTTTTGTTTGGTTGCATCCGTTTATCGTCTTTCAGCCAGGTTTCCAACTTTCTTATTTAGCCGCATTTTCGCTGCTCTATTCATCTAAGATTCTCACAAATGCAAAAAACAGCCTGCATGTCTCGTTTTTAGTGACGGTCATCACGCAAGTGGCATTATATCCTGTGCTCTTATACCATTTTTTCGAACTGTCGATTTCTTCGTTTGTGGCCAATTTACTTTATGTACCGCTGTATTCTGTCGTCATTCTGCCTGCAAATCTCGTTCTGCTTGCTTGCAGCTACTTGTTACCTCCTTTGTCAAACACACTCTTCATTGTGTATGAACCATTTCGCCAATGGATTGGAAGTATGACGTCTTGGTTCGCTTCATTGCCTTATCAGGTCTGGACTCCCGGGCAACCGGACGGAATCGGTGCAGCTTTGGCCGTGGTAGGTATTTTACTGTTTTTGGTCTGTCTTGAAAGGAAGAAATCGATTGTTTTTGGCGTGATTTGCTTGCTCATGCCAGCGGTTTATTTAGAATTCAAGCCGATATTGCATACAGATGTTATTGTTTCGTACGTAGATGTCGGGCAAGGGGACAGCACGATCATTGAAATGCCTTTTCGGAAAGCAGTTTATGTAATCGACACAGGGGGAGTGATTCATTTTGGCGAGAAGAATTGGAAGACGCCTGAACAGTCATTCGAAGTCGGCAGGAACATTGTCGTTGCGTATCTGAAGGCGAAAGGCATCACGACGATCGATAAGTTGATCATTACACATGCAGACCTCGATCATATGGAAGGAGCGGATGAAGTTTTAGAAGAACTGCGGGTACGGAAAATTCATATTCCGCCCGGGAGCGAGCGAGAGAAAACGATGGATGAAGTGCTGCGATTGGCGAAGCAGAAAAATGTCCCGGTTCAGTTGGTTGGTGAAGGGGCGCATTGGAAACTCGGGACTTATCATTTTCAATACCTTGCACCTGAAGAAAGAGAATATGATGGGAATGATAGCTCGTTAGTGATGATGATGGCAACAGAAGACTTGTCATTTATCTTTCCTGGAGACTTAGAGTCGGATGGAGAGCAGCGATTTTTGCGCAGATATCCAACAACGGATTTTGGGCGAGTAGTTTTAAAAGCCGGGCATCACGGCAGCAAAACATCGAGTACTGAGCCGTTCATTCGTTTCTTAGAACCGGAATTCGTCGTAATTTCTGCAGGTAGAAATAGCCGTTACGGACATCCGCATGCCGAAGTAGTTGAGCGGTTTGATGAACATGGAATTCCATATTGGTCAACAGCGGAGAGAGGTACAATCGAAATTCGAGTGAAAGGTCAGTCATACAGTGTTTCTTCCAGTCGATAGAATCCTAAAAATGCAAATAGACACAGCCGCCAAGAGACGGTTGTGTCTATTTTATCCAATATTGATTAGCGGGCGACGATATCGATGATCGTAGCAACAACAAAAATTGCAGAAAAACCGATAAACGATACTATAAAGCCGATGCCTGAATCAATCGCGTCATTCCGTTTTGATTGGACATCATGTTCAAATTCATTCATTGCTACACCTCCTAATTCCATACTAAGTATAGAGGAAAGTGAATGAAAAATCCATAAAAATTGCAGTTTAATGGCGGTTCATTGACGGATGACACAATTTGTTCAAAGACTGTATGGCTTTTATCCGTAGTATTTATCCTTTTCAGCAGTTTCTCGATGGTTCGGTGTCATCGGTTCATGTTTTGGCTGTAAGTGACCCAGTTCAGTCAGCTCGTTTGAAATTTCTTCTCTTTCATTCGTTTTAGCTGGTGCACGATGGTCTGTTTTCTTTCGTTTGTTTTCTGTCATCAATAAAACCTCCTTTTGAAGTTAGTATGGAGAACGTATTGATTTTAATGTATAGTGGACAAAGGTTTTTGCGTAAAGCTTTTTACGTTATACTAAAAGATAGTTGTCAATCGAGGTGAAGAACATGGTCACAAAAATATGGAATGAGATTGAAAAAGGTAAGATCCAGTCC
Source organism: Sporosarcina sp. FSL K6-3508 (assembly GCF_038615825.1). NCBI lineage: Bacteria > Bacillati > Bacillota > Bacilli > Caryophanales > Caryophanaceae > Sporosarcina > Sporosarcina sp. FSL K6-3508. Next base: position 1,516,437 of record NZ_CP152016.1, read on the forward strand.
GTTTATCTGTTAACCGGGACGGAACAGCATTTGATTGATGAAACAGTGAAAAGGTTAATCCGTGCGGTGCCGGGAATGACTTCTTCTGAAGTGAATCGTTTTGACCTGGAAGAGCTTCCGATTCAGGCGGTGCTCGAAGTAGCGGATGAACTGCCTTTTTTAGTCGAACATAAATTAATTGTTGCGAAGAACTGTTCATTTTTGAAAGCTACCGATAACTCGAAAGAGAAACAACCGCATCAACTGGAATTATTGGAAAAGTGGTTGGAGAATCCATCTCCTACTGCGACGGTCGTCTTTGTGGCGCCTTATGAAAAGCTCGATGCGCGCAAAAAAATCACTAAGAAGATTAAGAAGCATGCCGTTGTAGTGGAAGCGGAGACGCTGCAAGGTCAGGATCTAACCACTTGGATTATGCAGCAAGGAACAGACAAAGGAATTAAAATTGATAAAAAAGAAGCTGCTTTTCTACTTGAAATGGCGGGTACAGATTTGCTGACGTTATCGACGGAAGTGGAGAAATTGGCCGCATACTTGTCTTTTGATGGGATCGTGACGATTGAAATGATCGAACAACTGGTGGCGCGGACTCCTGAAATGGATGTATTTCGTCTGACTGACTCGTTTGTAAATGGCAGAAAATCGGAATCACTATCGGTTTATCACGACTTGCTTCGTAACGGAGAAGAGCCTATTATGCTGGCGTCATTGATTGCAAGCCAAGTCCGTCTAATGATTCATATAGTGAATTTGCGTAAAAAAGGCTATCAGCAACAGCAAATTGCTACTACGCTTCACGTTCATCCGTATCGGGTCAAACTGATGATGCAGAGAAATCTGCCTACTTTGCAGATCCTTTTAAAGGCATTGGATGATTTAGCGACAATCGATCTTCAATTGAAGACGACAAGCGGCAATCGGCAGAGAAGATTGGAATTGTTTTTACTGAACGGATTATAATAAAGAAAAAAAGACTGCCCACATAGGCAGTCTTTTAACAGTTCATTATTGAGCTTTTTTAGTTAAGCGTGATTTTTGACGAGCAGCAGTGTTTTTATGGATAAGACCTTTACGGGCAGCAGTATCCACTTTTTTCACAGCGTCTTTCAAAAGCGCTTGTGCGTTCTCTTCGTTATTAATTAGAGCAGCGTCCGCTTTACGGATTGCTGTACGCATAGCAGCTTTGACATGAGAGTTTTGCTCATTAGCAGCGCTACTTTGTTTCACGCGTTTAATTGCACCTTTAATGTTTGGCATTTCATTCACCTCCAGCTTTCAGGTAAGGCAAGAGTGTTTCCACAATCATCCGGACATCTCTTTACAACAAGCATAATTTTAACAAAGCTTCTGTTAGATTGCAAGAAAAAAAGGTAAAGCTTATTGGCTTTACAGCAATTACTTTTAGAATAAACGTCCGGATTTTGCACAAGCTTCAAGTAAAGAGGTGAAGACAATGGACAAGATCAATTACTATCGGACCGATTTGATCGATGAGAGTGATGAATTTGTCAAGCATCAATCGGATCGTGAAGAAAATAAACTAAAGAAAATATCAGGCATTAAAGTAGAAGAACAAGTGATCGGAAGGATAAAATCCACCACCGTAAAAGTTACTGCTGAAGGGCAAGAAGAGATTGGGAAAGCAAAAGGCACATACGTTACGCTGACCATTCCAACGCTCGCTGTCCATGAAACGGATGAATTACAAAAGCTCTGCAAACTGGTTGTAGAAAAAATGGACGCTTTGATCAAGGAAAAAGTGCTAGGAAAAGTCGGGAAGCTGTTATTTGTCGGATTAGGCAATCCGGATATCACCCCTGACGCAGTAGGACCAATCACGATGGATTCTGTGAAGGAAATCATTCCGGACTATTATGAAGCGGATGATAGTGGTGTAATAGTTTATGCACCGGGTGTTACGATTCAGACGGGACTCGAAACAGCTTCTTTTGTCAAAGCGATTGTGGACGAAGGGAAACCTGATGTCTTAATTGTCGTGGATGCGCTGGCTGCTAGGAGCAGTTCACGTCTATGCCGTACGATTCAGTTGACAGATACCGGCATCCATCCGGGCTCTGGAGTAGGAAATAGCAGGAAAGAGCTTTCGGAACAAAGTCTTGGGATCCCTGTCATTGCGATCGGTGTCCCGACTGTTGTGGATGGTCCGGTGCTCGTAGCGGACGCAATTGATACAATGTTCGGTTATATTGCTGCGAAAATCGAGGAGGAAGGCATGCCGTCGTCTAAGCTTGCGACTGGTCGTTTTCCACAGCGGTCGACGAAAGATGCAGACCGTACTTCATTGGCACCTATATTTGGAGATTGGTCTTCTTGGACGCATGATGAGCGTATTCAATTATTTGAAGAAGTACTTACGAGTCAAGAACTGTCTACATTTATTTCGCCAAAAGAAATTGACTCGTGGGTAGCGCAATATGCCTCTGCCCTGTCGTCTTCTTTGATGGACTGGGTCCATAAAGTAAAAGCCTAGTCCAGTCATGGTCCTTTTTTCTTCTGCATAGAGTGGAAGATGGAGGGATCATAATGAAAAAAACTTTAAAAATCTGGATGAGCATCATTTTTCTATTGTTCATCTTCCCTGTAGTTCTGCAGTTCCTACCCAAACAGTCCAATATTCCATCCACCCTCTCTTTGAAGGAGCCCAGCATGATTGTCTACGCATCCAATGTGCTAGAGGAAGACATTCAGCCGAAAGCAGAAGGCAATGTCCTCATTTATTCTACCCATTCTCATGAAGCGTACGAACCTATTACTAAAGCGGTCGATGGAAAAGTGGCAGCCTCTCATCATTCAGAAAATATTGTAAAAGTAGGCGGCAAACTGAAAGATAACCTACTTGTCAATGGAGTGACGGCCGAACAGCTGGATATCGATATTGTGAAAATTATGCAACAAAAGAAAATTCCCTATCACCGCTCTTATGCGGCCATCCGTCCCTATGTTGAGGAAAAAGTGAAGAGTAAATCATACGACTTGGTTATTGATCTGCATCGAGATTCTTTAGGACCTTCAAAGACGACAATTACACATAACAACCAACGATATGCAAAGGTCGCGTTTGTTGTCGGAAGGGATCATCCGTTTTTCGAAAAAAACTTAACTAAGGCAAAACAATTAAAAAGTGAAATGGATAAGCGAGTACCCGGAATTACAAGGGAGATTATTGTTAAAGGCGGCCGTGGAGTAGATGGCAAATACAATCAGGATTTGGACACGAGCATGATCTTGGTCGAGCTTGGCGGTGTGGGAAATAACGAAGCAGAGCTAAATCAGACAGTTTCGATTATTGGAGAATCCGTATCTGCTTTACTGACTGTGCAATAATCTTTCAAATATTGAAGTCTGCACGGTTCACTGCTATAATTCAATTAGTCTAAATAGGTTCGTAAACGTAGGAGTGAACAGGGATGAATCAAGAACAAAGATTGGCACGTCAAAAGAATATACGAAATTTTTCTATTATCGCCCATATCGACCACGGGAAATCGACGCTGGCTGATCGGATTTTGGAGAAAACAGAAACAGTAAGCTCACGAAAAATGAAATCACAAACATTGGATTCCATGGACTTGGAACGTGAGCGCGGCATCACGATTAAATTGAATGCCGTCCAATTGACATACAACGCTAAAGATGGAGAAGAATATACCTTTCATCTAATTGACACACCAGGACACGTCGACTTTACCTATGAGGTATCGAGAAGTTTGGCTGCCTGTGAAGGTGCAATCCTAGTAGTGGACTCCGCTCAAGGAATCGAAGCTCAGACATTGGCAAACGTCTATCTGGCACTCGACAATGACTTGGAAATTTTACCCGTTATTAATAAAATCGATCTTCCGGCTGCTGATCCAGAGCGTGTCAAACAAGAGATTGAAGATGTTATCGGACTCGATGCGTCTGAAGCAGTTCTTGCATCAGCAAAAGCTGGTATCGGTATCGAAGAGATCCTTGAGCAAATCGTCGAAAAAGTACCTGCACCACAAGGAGATCCTGATGCTCCATTGAAAGCGCTAATCTTTGACTCTCACTATGATCAATATAAAGGCGTCATCGTCAATATCCGGATTGTTGAAGGAAGAGTAAAGCCTGGCGATAAAATTCGGATGATGGCGACAGGGAAAGAATTTGAAGTCATTGAGACGGGTGTCTTTACGCCCACCATTTCCCCACGAGAAGAATTAACAGTTGGAGACGTCGGGTTTTTATCGGCGTCCATTAAAAATGTAGGGGATACACGCGTAGGGGACACGGTCACAATTGTTGACAATCCTGCAAGTGAGCCGTTGCCAGGTTATCGTCGGATGAATCCGATGGTTTTCTGCGGTCTTTATCCAATTGACACATCAAAATACAATGATTTACGTGAGGCTCTTGAAAAACTGGAGCTTAATGACTCTGCCCTCGAATATGAAGCGGAGACTTCACAAGCACTTGGATTCGGTTACCGCTGTGGTTTCCTAGGTTTACTACATATGGAAATCATCCAGGAACGGATCGAGCGCGAATTTAAAATCGACTTGATCACGACGGCACCAAGTGTTATCTATAAAGTCAATTTGACAGATGGTTCTTCCATTAATGTAGATAACCCATCCATGATGCCGAGCGCACAAAAAGTCGACTTCGTAGAAGAGCCGTACGTCAAAGCTTCCATTATGGTGCCGAATGATTATGTAGGAGCTGTAATGGAATTATGCCAGCACAAGCGCGGCGACTTCATTACGATGGATTATATGGACAGCACCCGTGTCAATGTGATTTATGAGCTTCCATTGGCTGAGATTGTTTATGACTTTTTTGATCAATTAAAATCGAGCACGAAAGGTTATGCATCTCTTGACTACGAGCTAATCGGCTATAAACGTTCGAAACTCGTGAAAATGGATATCCTGTTGAATGGCGAACAAGTCGATGCTTTGAGTTTTATCGTCCATAATGATTTCAGTTATGAACGCGGCAAAGCAATCGTAGAAAAGTTGAAGTCCTTAATTCCAAGACAGCAATTTGAAGTGCCGGTACAGGCAGCGATTGGTCAAAAGATCGTTGCACGTTCGACAATCAAATCAATGGGTAAGAACGTCTTAGCTAAGTGTTACGGTGGAGATATTTCACGTAAACGTAAACTTCTTGAGAAACAAAAAGAAGGTAAGAAGAAGATGAAGCAAGTGGGCTCTGTAGAAGTTCCGCAAGAAGCATTCATGGCGGTACTGAAGATGGATGAGGATTAACTAGCGTAGGTATGCGATTTGTATATTGTGTGGGTTGTTAATATAAATGATTTGCCACCGTGTTGCCATCATATAAAAAATACGGTGGCAGTGCAAAATAGTGAAAACTGTGTTTCATTTTAAAGCTTGCATGAATTGTTCAAAGATATCAATCGTTTCAGTTTGCATCTTTTGCGTTAAGTGTGAATAGGTGCCGATGGTAATGGCTGATCTACTATGACCGAGTCTTGCTTGGATAACTTTCACCTTTGCACTATTTTCCATGAGTATTGTTACATGGGTATGACGCAGTGTATGGAAGTTGAAATCAATACTTGGAGTATCTTGCATCTCCCGGGTATTATATTTAATGACACTAGCGTGATAATGCTACCACATTTTTTCACTCAGACATGTTTGATTTTGTATAATGGGCACCGTACTTGAGCTGATTTTTCTGAATCCAAGTGCGGTGTTTTTTTAATGTCTGGACGATTGTAGTGCTCAATGAAATCTGACGTTCAGATGATATCGCCTTAGTTGTGTCGAATACCCACTGACTGTTTTCATTGATCATAGCTTGCTCTACATGTAATGACCTCTCGCTAACTCGATATGTCCCCGCAAGCCCACACTTCACTCACCTGCAAACCTGTATGCAGTCCAATATGGAAAGGAAAGTATAGCGGATGATCTTCTTTCAACTGCTCGCTAATCTTCTTTAAGTCCTCTATCGGTAAAATCTTTAATTCCTTCTCAAAACGCTTTCTTTCGTCATAAGATGGATTATTCTTTGTTTAAGCCCCATGGATGCACAGCGCGTCGTAGTGCGTGGTTAACGACATTTCCAAAGATACTCAATGACTTTTTGGCATAACTTTCTCTATATAAATCATTCGCAAATTGTTGCAAGATAGCGTGAGTCAAAGACCGCAACCGAAACCGGAACTTTCCAATTGCCGACTTAATTTGAAAACGAATAGCCTTTTCAAAGTTCAGCTGCGTATTATCCTTATGATTCACTTCTGTGTATCCTTTGAACCAGTAATCCATAAAGTCTGCAACGGCCATTGTAGTTGGCTCGAAATACATACCCGTGTTTTCATATTCTGTTATTGCTTGTCTCGATGCTCGCTCTGTTTCTTTCTTGTCAGGCACTACCACGCGTTCTATCCTTTACCGTTTGCCATCCGCCATGCCCAAGTCAAAATAATAGAAACAGTTTTTACCTCTATTACATAGTCACCCATGCATGTTTTCCGCTTCCTTAAAATTATTCAAATAAACAAATGATTAAAATTTCATCCCCGCTTTCAATATTTGTAGGAACAGCAATACAAAGTGTTGGACGGGCGTGTCGGTTCACTGGAAGACACCATGCGGATTGATGGTTCACCAGGACAAAAGATTAACCGTAAAGGGAAACGAAAGGTCATGGAATGTTTACGCTGAAATCTCATGACAAACAGACCGCAAAGCGCGGTCTACACTCACCATTTGGTGTAATTACAGTCTCAGCAAGTAGGGCTATTAATAAACATAGTAAATTTTGGACAACAGGAGAAGAGCATGAGCAAAAATTCGATTTATGAAATCAACAACATGCGGGAGCAGTTGCCGTTAGAGGTGTTTCAAGACATACACCTACACATAGATGATTGGCGTGCTAGCGGCGGCAATCATAATGATCAGTATGTTTGGCAACAGTTGAGATATGCGGAAAATATAGTGGGGAGGAATCAGGATGAACAGTGAAGAGTTTTATATGAGGAGGACATACATGAATGTACACCCAAGTCTCTTAAAAAACGTCGTAGTTGTGCACGAGGAAACTACATCGAAACGTCAAGAGTAAGAGTTTCCTTCAAATAGTGAAACGATCATAACCGATAGGGACATGTTGTTGGTACAGATTGACCATGCGTTGGATTTGTGGGGACGCAGATCGTTTTATGCAGCTGACCAATGCGTTAAAAGGAACGAAGGTATTGGTATGACAACTGAAACGAATGCGGCACGGTTGCAGGAGGTAGTGCGTTAGGTCGAATCGATACGGAAACTATTGTTAAATGACTTGAGATGGCTCATCCAGCAAGCAGAACGAGCGCAGGATGTGGAAATGCTAAATGAATCCCTGTCGGAAGAATCAAGAGGAAACTGTCAAGCGGCTTTAAATTATAAACGGGAAAACGCCTGTCTGCGGGAATTGGTAAAGATATTGAAACTACTTGCTACACATTGCGACGCTGATGGAAGAACGATACAACCTTACGAAATCATTGATGTAATAAATGAGTTTATGGCAGATGAAATAAGTGGTCAGCGTTAGGTATGAGCCATTCTACGTATTGTTAGAGGATGCGACAGTCAAGTGGAAGTGGAAAGTGAGCGAGCTGTTCCGTTTCCGGCAGATGTGGAATGCTGGCGCTGATAACAGTGAGCCGGCGAAGGAATTTAAGACGAATAAGCGCAGCATTGCGCTCGTTGTGATGGATCAGGCAGAGCGGGGCAAATTGAGCAGCGGCGGTTTGGGTTGTTTGGAAACTAAAAATCGGGGAGTGATTGGAATGGAAAATGTAAATGTGTATCAATTAGAAGTGCAAGCCGTTTATTGCATTATCGATGGAGTATTAAGACATAAAAAAGACAGGATTTCTCCCATCATGGCTGACATTAGTATAACACACAAGGAGGGGTCCTTTGGGTGTTATTCAAGAAGATGTATACGTTAAGAGAGCAGGCAAGTTTGTAAAAGTGAAAAACGCGGTTTATCGAGTGATGGATAAGTTCATAGATGAGTCGGACAAGCCGGGAGAGGGATTCGGGAAGCAAATCTTCAACTGGCAGGATGATAAGCCGTTGTTTTATGAAGTTAGTTATACAAAAAGATTAAAATCAGTCCCTCGAATAGGGACTGACCTCACTTAATTATTCATGTCTTGTATACCAGGGCTGTGCTCATTAGGCATGTCAGGCATAAGTGGGACCGGGAAGCCAGCTGGTGGAGGGGTTACGTTAAGTTCTTCCTTATTTCTACTAGGAGACTGGCCTTGGAAAACTTCACCGATTCTAGTCGGGTCTAATCTGAAATTGAATTGTGCATTATGATAACCTAATTCAACATATTTTCTACATTCAGGATATTTATTAATATCGTAATTCGGGACTGGGAAAAGCTTGCCCCATTCAACGCCTAGAGTTTCCAACGCTTTAGCGAATGCATTTTGATGTGCATTATCTCTGACAATAAGAAACGCTAAAGTTTCACGGAAAGTTTTATTGGAGCTCATTTCATAAATTCGAGTTTTTTGTAAGACACCAGTTGATTCCAATACTAGGTTATCAAGCAAATCACCAATCAAATTGCCGTGGCTATAAACCCAAGAACCGTTCCAAGGATTTCCTGCGGCGTCAACGGGAAGAGAAGCTTGAGCGCCCATGATGAAATGATGAGGATTTGCGTGTCTTACCGCATCTTCTAGTGGTGCATGATCTCTTCCGCTATTACCTGGTAAATCGGTATCACCAGAGCCATTTAGTAATTGATTGATTGTATTTTGCACAAGCTCAACATGAGCGATTTCTTCCAAAAATACACCGCGGAGTAAATCTCGATATTGTGTGTCTTTTCCGCGGAAATTAGAACTTTGAAAGAAGTACTGCATCATGGTTCTCATTTCTCCATAATGACCTCCTAGAATTTCCTGCAGTACCTTCGCAGCTGCAGGGTCTGGTTGATCGGGAGGAGTGATAGGGTTAATCAATTCTTCTTTGTAGTAATACAAATTTAGCACCTCATTTATTGTTTGTAATACTCAGTATCAGACAAAATGAAAAAAATATTCTTATTTTATAAAAGTCTACTGGAAAAACCGGGGACAACATTTGATTGCAGCATGGCGCTGCGTCATTTGTTGTCCTCTTTTTTATTTCGCAAAAAGGGAGTGAGGTCATATGAAGTGCTGTTTCATTTAAAGAAATACCTGTCCTTTTCATAAAGCTATGTACATCAAGCTTGAATTGAAAAGAGTAAACTTCCTTACTTTTCTTTCTAAATACTCCTTTAACACCATACTTCTCGTAAGACTTCCCCCAATTTCTAATTTGTATATCAACCTTCACGCCATATTTTCTGGCTAATGTCTTATATCTAGAATTACCATCAAGATATTCATGAATAATTATCCTCTTATAATCATTACTATACTTAGCCATAATAAAACACCCCAAAAGTTAGGTTTTGAAACTCTAACTTTCGGGGTGTACATCATATCCTTAATTGGACGGACCGCTTTTTTCCAATAATAGAGGCATCTTTATTGTTTAAAGCCGTCTTTATAAAAAGGAATAAAAGTAGTTAATTACTTTTTAATTATGTTGAGATGTTAATGTGCATCAGGGAATACTCGTTTCATTGCTTCTGAAAACTCATCAAAGAATCCTTCTACTGGCTCTCCCGCTCTAACTTTTTCCCTATAATCGGTCATTCTTTCGACGAAATCTGGATTAAGGGAAACGTAGACATTCTCGATAGCAGAATTAGAAGATCGGACTTTTTCTGCAACTTTATCCTCCAGCTCTTTTGTCGCTTCTTCCACTGCCTTATCCTTTAAGACAACAGCAACATAAGCGTTATGATCAGTAACCAGTACAGTGGCATTATCCACCTCTGTCAGTTCAGTGATTTTGTCTGCAGCTTCATCAGCAGTCTCTACCTTGGTCTCGTTAGTACTAGGGGAAGTAGCATCTTCGTCAACGGTATCATTTGATGTTTCATTCGTAGTAGTATTTTTTTCAACGGGAGTTGTGTTATCCTTTTTTGTTCCGCAACCCATCACGACCAGTGCAACCAAAAGAACAATCATTAAAAAACTTGTTTTTTTCATTTACTTTCCTCCTTATAGCGTATTCACATCTAGTGTGTCCATATAGAAGATTTTTAATGTGTCTAATACCAATAAAAATCGTGACCCTTTAATAAGAGTCATGAAATCACTGCATGGATGCTTGAATAGATTTTTCCTCCTATTGCCATCCAGCCAAGCGAACAGCGAAAATTTCACTAAGCGACCCTAAGTAACTTTGTGTTAAAACAAACCTTGACAAACACGCATGGCTAAAACGTTTGTATAGTATCTCGCGATGCTGTATGATACAGTTTGTTAAGTCTAATCAGCAAGTAGCATTCATGGCGGTTCTGAAGATGGATGAAGATGAACTACGACTTTAAAGAGAGGGCAGAAGCGCCCTCTTTTTGACGTTTACATATTGAATTAAGATAGAAGGAAGTGACCGCATGCGGGGTGTGTATATCCATATACCGTTTTGCCAGCAAATTTGCCATTACTGTGATTTCAATAAAGTTTTCTTAAAGAATCAGCCTGTCGATCAATATATTGAATCGATCGGAAAAGAGTTTCAATTGATGAAGGAGGCAGGTCATTCATTTGAACAAGTGGAAACGGTCTTTTTAGGCGGGGGAACACCGACTGCCCTTTCTGTTCTGCAACTCGATCGATTGTTGACAATAGTCGGGCAGTACATTGATGTCCCGTCGTTGCGCGAATTTACGACAGAAGCAAATCCGGATGATCTATCCGAAGCACAACTCTTCATTTTAAAGGAGAAAGGGGTCAATCGTTTATCGATTGGCGTCCAGTCGTTTAATGAACGCTTATTAAAGCAAATCGGTCGAACGCATTCTGTTGAGGATGTGGAACGCGTGATTACTACTGCCCGATCCATTGGTTTCGAAAACATCAGCTTAGATTTAATGTATGGCTTGCCGAACCAAACAGTTTCAGAGTGGCAAGAAACGCTTGACCGGGCCCTAGCTCTCGACTTACCGCATTACTCTGCTTATTCCTTAATCGTCGAACCGAAAACTGTATTCTACAACCGAATGATCAAAGGAAAGTTGCCGTTGCCTGGAGTAGATACCGAAACAGAAATGTTTGAAATGGTCATTGACCTGATGAATGCAGCAAATAGACAACAGTACGAGATCAGTAATTTTGCCATTCCGGGCTATCCTTCGTTTCATAACTTGATTTATTGGGAAAACTCTCACTATGCAGGTATTGGTGCAGGCGCACATGGCTATTTAGGGACGAAACGTTATGCCAACGTAGGTCCGCTAAAACATTATATCGACCATTTGGAAGAGGGGATATTACCTCTTAAAGAAGTACATGAAGTTACAGCAGGCGAATCGATGGAAGAAGAAATGTTTTTAGGTCTGCGAAAAATCGAAGGTGTTTCCATGGAGCATTTCGCACGGAAATACGGGCGACCGATTCAAGAAGTATTCGGACAATCCATTGAAAAGTTGCAGCAGCAAGGCTTACTGCAAATGAAAGAGGATCGTCTCTGTCTGACGAAAAAAGGTGTCTTTCAAGGAAATACGGTATTTGAACAATTTTTACTTGAAGAGTGAGCTTGATTCATTGACAGGTAAAATGTAATTTGATAAATTATGAGTAGTATTAGCACTCGAAGTTAATGAGTGCTAACAGGAGTGATGATCATGTTGACAAACAGACAATTGCTCATACTACAATTGACGGTGAAAGATTTCATCGAGTCTGCTCAACCCGTAGGCTCTAGGCAACTGTCAAAGAAACCGGAGGCGCCGTTTAGTTCGGCCACTATCCGGAACGACATGGCGGACCTCGAGGATTTGGGGTTTCTTGAAAAGACTCACACTTCATCCGGAAGAGTGCCTTCTGAAAAAGGGTATCGATTCTTTGTGGATCATTTATTGCAGCCGCAAACTCTAGGCTTGGAAGACAGTCTGCAGCTGCGAACACTGTTTCAGGAAAAAGTAGGGGAATCTGAAGAGCTAATACGTAAGTCTGCAACGATTTTATCGGAGCTGACGAATTACACTTCGATTCTGCTGGGACCTGATACTTCGACGCACGCCGTCAAAAAGTTTTCAATTGTTCCTTTGGATCAAAAGAAGGCAGTCGCCATTATCGTTACAGATAATGGTCATGTGGAAAATCGGATCTTTGATGTTCCAGAAGGATTGACTGCTTCAGAAATTGAAAAGACGGTCAATATTTTAAATGAACGCCTAATAGGCACCTCGCTTGTACAGCTGCAGCAAAAGTTGTTACAGGAAGCAAAGCATGTTTTTGAACAACATATTCATCATGCCGAGAAACTCTTCAGCTCGCTGCAGCAAGCGGTTGCGGTAGAACCCGAAGAACGTCTTTATTTCGGTGGGAAAATGAATATGTGGAAGCAACCGGAATTCCATGACTTTCAAAAAATGAAGTCCTTCTTTGAGCTGATTGAAAAAGGCAATCCTGCCATGGCTATTTTTCAGAAGAACGAACAAGGGATTCAAGTTCGAATCGGTTCTGAGAACAAAGTGATCGACATGGAAGATTACAGTGTTATCACATCCACATACTCTGCAGGTGAGAATATGGAAGGTTCCATTGCAATTATCGGTCCGAAACGAATGGATTATGGAAGAGTGATCACGCTGCTCGATATTTTAAGCAGTGATTTATCTTCTGCACTTCATAGATTGACGATCGGACAAGACGCAGATAGGAGGCAAGACACGTGACTGAAAAAGAAGAACTCAATGAAAATGAACAACTTGAGAATGGTTCTGAAGAAGAACAAGATGCAGAACATACGACAGATCAGCCAGAAGAACAAGCTGAAGAAGTCACTGAAGAAGACGAACTAAAGAAAAAAATAGATGAATTGACAAAAGCCCTTGAGGAAGAAGAGGGTAAGAAATTGCGTGTATTGGCAGATATGGAAAACGTAAAAAGACGAGCTTCCCTCGACTATCAAGCGTTGCAGACCTATCGTGCACAAAATGTGATGGTCAATATTTTGCCTGTATTGGATAATTTCGAACGCGCTCTATCTGTTGAGGCAACAGAAACAGAAAGTCAGTCGATTTTGACGGGCATGGATATGGTCTACCGCTCATTGGTCGAAGCATTGAAATCCGAAGGTCTGGAAGAAATCGAAGCAATTGATCAGGAGTTTGATCCGAATTTCCATCAAGCAGTTATGACAGGAAATGATGAAGAGAAAGCTTCCGGCATTGTTTTGGAAGAACTTCAAAAAGGGTATAAGCTGAAAGAACGTGTGCTGCGTCCATCCATGGTCAAAGTAAACGAATAAAAACAGACAAAACTAACTTGCGAATAATTAGGAGGCAAATTGAACATGAGTAAAATTATTGGTATTGACTTAGGTACAACAAACTCAGTAGTAGCGGTATATGAAGGCGGAGAAGCGAAAGTTATCCCAAATCCTGAAGGTAACCGTACAACTCCTTCAGTCGTAGCATTCAAAAATGGAGAGCGCCAAGTAGGGGAAGTTGCAAAGCGCCAATCCATCACGAATCCGAATACGATCATGTCCGTGAAAAGACATATGGGAACGGACTTCAAAGTAAAAGTAGAAGATAATGAATATACACCTCAAGAAGTTTCAGCTATGATCCTTCAATATATGAAAGGTTATGCGGAAGACTATCTAGGTGAAAAAGTAACGAAAGCGGTAATTACCGTACCGGCTTACTTTAACGATGCACAGCGTCAAGCTACGAAAGATGCAGGCACAATCGCTGGTCTTGAAGTAGAACGTATCATCAACGAGCCGACAGCAGCGGCACTTGCATACGGTATGGATCAGACGGATGAAGACCAAACGATCCTTGTGTACGACTTAGGTGGCGGTACATTTGACGTTTCTATCCTAGAACTTGGTGACGGTGTATTCCAAGTACGTTCTACAGCGGGTGACAATAAGCTCGGCGGTGACGACTTCGACGACATCATCATCGATTATCTTGTACAAGAATTCCGTAAAGAAAATGCAATCGATCTATCAAAAGATAAAATGGCAATGCAGCGCTTGAAAGATGCAGCTGAGAAAGCGAAGAAAGATTTGTCGGGTGTAACTTCCACTCAGATTTCCTTGCCGTTCATCACTGCTGGAGAGGCTGGTCCACTTCACTTAGAAATCACGTTAACACGTGCTAAGTTCGATGAGTTGACAGCAGATTTAGTAGAGCGTTCAATGGTGCCGACTCGTCAGGCGCTTAAAGATGCTGAACTGTCTCCGTCTGAAATCGATCGTGTTATCCTAGTTGGTGGTTCTACTCGAATTCCAGCTGTACAAGAAGCGATCAAAAAAGCGACTGGGAAAGAGCCGTTTAAAGGCGTTAACCCGGATGAAGTCGTTGCAATGGGTGCAGCAGTTCAAGGTTCGATCTTGACAGGAGACGTAAAAGATGTTGTATTGCTTGACGTTACACCTCTTTCTCTAGGTATCGAAACAATGGGCTCGGTCTTCACGAAATTGATTGAGCGTAACACTACGATCCCGACTAGTAAGTCACAAGTGTTCTCCACTGCAGCGGATAATCAGCCAGCAGTAGACATTCATGTATTGCAAGGTGAGCGTCCAATGGCAACTGACAATAAAACGTTAGGTCGTTTCCAATTGACGGATATTCCACCGGCACCACGCGGTGTACCGCAAATCGAAGTAACATTCGACATCGATAAAAACGGTATCGTTAACGTAAAAGCGAAAGATCTAGGAACACAGAAAGAACAAAACATTACGATCCAATCCTCTTCAGGTCTCTCTGATGAAGAAATCGATCAAATGGTAAAAGACGCAGAAGCACACGCTGAAGATGATAAGAAGCGTAAAGAAGAAGCAGATTTGCGCAACGAAGCAGATCAGCTAGTCTTCATGGCTGAAAAGACACTAAAAGATCTTGAAGGCAAAGTAGATGAAGCTGAAGTGAAAAGCGCAGAAGAAGCATTAGAAGAGTTGAAAACTGCAAATGAATCTGGAGATCTTGATCAGATCCGCGAGAAGAAAGAAAAACTCGACGAATTGGTACAAGCGCTTTCCGTCAAGCTTTATGAGCAAGCTGCAGCAGAAGCTCAAGCTGCTCAAGGTGATGGGCAACCAGGTGAAGCAGACGATAATGTAGTCGATGCAGATTTTGAAGAAGTAGACGATAAAGACACGAAATAATTGAATTGAAATAGATGTTGACGGAAAAGTCAAAGTCCGAAATTCCGGCTTTGACTTTTTCGTCTGTTATCATAACAAAAATCATTTCAACATGTTACAATGGACCACAGGTAAAATGCGATGAGGGGTGCAGTGAATGAGTAAACGAGATTATTACGACGTGTTGGGGGTCTCTAAGTCCGCCACAAAGGAAGAGATCCGCAAAGCGTATCGGAAGCTTTCCAAACAATACCATCCAGACTTGAACAAAGAAGCGGATGCTGAAGTGAAATTTAAGGAAGTAACGGAAGCATTTGAAGTGCTAAGCGATGAAAACAAACGTGCCAGCTATGACCAATATGGTCATGAAGGTCCGAGCCAAGGATTTGGCGGTTTTGGCGGCGGCGGTGCTGAAGGCTTCGGTTTCGAAGATATTTTCAGTACATTTTTTGGCGGCAGTGCGAGAAGAAGAGATCCAAACGCTCCTCAAAAAGGAAATGACCTTCAATATACGATGACAGTGGATTTCATGGATGCCATCTTCGGCAAAAAGACTGAAATCGAAATTCCACGTGAAGAAGTGTGTGACACATGCGACGGAACAGGTGCCAAAAAAGGTACAAGTGTCAAAACATGTACAGAATGTAATGGTTCCGGCGAAATTTCAGTGGCGCAAAATACTCCGTTTGGCCAAGTAGTGAACCGCAGAACATGCTCCACTTGTCAAGGAACAGGAAAGATCATTCCTGAAAAATGTGAAACATGTCACGGTAAAGGCCGAGTCACTAAAAAGAAGATTATTGAAGTTTCAATTCCGGCAGGAGTGGACCAAGGCCAGCGTTTACGCGTAGGAGGTCAAGGTGAGGCAGGAATTAACGGAGGACCTCCAGGAGATTTATATATCGTCTTTAACGTCCGTCCACACAAACGTTTTATCCGTGAGGAAGACGATATTATCCTAGAATTGTCCTTAACATTCCCGCAAGCTTCACTCGGCGATGAACTCGAAGTTCCAACCGTACATGGGAAAGTAAAGTTGAAAATCCCGGCTGGTACTCAAAACGGCACGACTTTCCGTTTGCGCGGTAAAGGGGTACCGAACGTACACGGACATGGAGTAGGGGATCAGCACGTCATCGTCAAAGTAATTACTCCGAAAAAGATGACAGAAAAACAAAAAGAGTTGCTGAGAGAATTTGCCTCAATTGAAGGCGAAACACCTGATGAATACTCCAGCTCATTCTTCGACAAAATCAAACGTACTTTCAAAGGCGAATGAAAGGATTGAAAAACTGTGAAATGGTCAGAAGTCTCCGTCCATACCACGCATGAAGCAACCGAAGCCGTGGCCAATATACTGCATGAAGCGGGAGCTAGTGGTGTCATCATAGAAGATTCCACAGAGCCGGATAAAGAACGGATAAACCAATACGGTGAACTCTATGCGCTGGATAAACAAGATTTTCCGGGTGAAGGTGTCATCATCAAAGCCTATTTGCCGGTTAATAGTTTCATCAATGAAACGGTTCAGGAATTAGAATTAGAAATCGAGGGGCTCCGTCAATTTTCTCTCGATCCAGGGCGCTTCACAATTGGAATTACAGAGGTCGACGAAGAAGATTGGGCAAACTCTTGGAAACAGTATTATCATCCGGTAAAAATCTCCAAGCGTTTTACAATTGTGCCTACTTGGGAAGACTATACACCGGTGGAAACGGATGAATTAATCATTGAACTTGATCCGGGGATGGCGTTTGGTACAGGAACTCATCCGACAACAGTTCTTTGCCTGCAGGCACTCGAGAAGTATTTGCTGCCTGATCAAAGTATTGTAGATGTCGGAACAGGCTCGGGCGTTCTGGCGATTGGTGCCGCTCTTCTCGGTGCGAAACATATTACTGCGCTGGATTTAGACGAAGTTGCTGTCCGGGCGGCGCAGGAAAATGTTTCATACAACCATGTGGATGATCGGATTACAGTTTTGGAAGCGAATTTGCTGGATGCGATAGAAGAGCCGCCTGACTTGATTATCGCGAATATACTTGCGGATGTCATCATGTCCTTTTCGAAAGATGCATTTAAGCTGATTAAGCCGGGCGGGCTATTCATCACATCTGGGATCATACTTCAGAAACGTGATGAAGTACGTGAAGATTTAATCGCGCAAGGTTTTGAAATTGTCGAGACAGTGCTCATGGAAGATTGGGTAGCAATTATTGCGCGCAAAGGGCGTGGATAATTTTGCAACGTTATTTTCTTGAAAAGCCTTTCGATGGAGAACAGCGGGTAGCGATCAGCGGAGACGATTATAAGCATATCGTTAAGGTTATGCGAATGACATCCGGCGAACAGTTACTGACAGTATATAACGGAGTCGTCTCATTGGCGTCTATTGAAGAGATTCTTGATGATGAAGTCATCGTATCTCAGCTAGAGGAACTCGATCAACACAATGAGATGCCTATACATGTCACGATCGCCTGCGGTCTTCCAAAAGGCGATAAACTGGACTTGATCACGCAAAAAGGGACGGAGCTCGGCATGAAGCGTCTAATTCCTTTGGCGGCTAGTCGATCAGTCGTCAAATGGGACCTTAGAAAAAGCGATAAGCGAGTGGAACGTCTCCAAAAGATTGCAAAAGAAGCGGCAGAGCAATGCCACCGTAATCACATACCCGAGATTCTCCCTGTCCAATCTATTAAGCAACTTGCAGAATATGCGGCTTCCTTTGACGTCAAGCTTTTCGCTGATGAAGAGGATGCAAAAAGCGAAGTGCCGCATAAGATTGCAGATCGTCTGAAAAACGTGTATCATAAACAATCGGTATTGGTTGTTTTTGGACCCGAAGGCGGCTTAGCCAGGGAAGAAGCGCATTTTTTGAAAGATGCGGGATTCCTTCCGATGGCACTCGGGCCTCGAATCTTACGGACGGAAACGGCCCCTTTATATTTATTGTCCGCTATGTCTTATGAATTTGAATGAAAGAGGTGAGCGACTGATGTCTTCGGTTGCTTTTCATACGTTAGGCTGCAAAGTGAATCATTACGAAACAGAAGCGATTTGGCAGCTGTTTCAGGAGGCAGGCTATGGTCGGGTTGAATTTGAAAAAAACTCAGACGTCTATGTGATCAACACATGTACGGTAACGAATACAGGAGATAAAAAAAGCCGCCAAGTGATACGTCGTGCGATCCGTCAAAATCCGGACGCAGTAATTTGTGTGACAGGCTGTTATGCACAAACTTCTCCTGCTGAAATTATGGCGATACCTGGCGTGGACATCGTGGTAGGCACGCAAGACCGCACGAAGCTTTTGGGGCTGATTGAACAATTCCGTGAAGAACGGCAGCCGATAAATGCTGTGCGGAATATTATGAAGAACCGTGTCTACGAAGAACTGGATGTACCTTCATTCACGGACCGTACCCGCGCTTCATTGAAAATCCAAGAAGGCTGCAACAACTTCTGTACGTTCTGTATCATCCCTTGGGCAAGAGGCTTGATGCGCTCACGTGACCCGCAAGAAGTCATACATCAAGCGCAGCAGCTTGTTGATGCAGGCTACTTGGAGATCGTCTTGACGGGGATTCATACAGGCGGCTATGGGGAAGATTTGAAAGACTATAATCTTGCACGCCTATTGCGGGATCTTGAGAAGAACGTCAAAGGACTCAAACGTCTTCGAATCAGTTCAATCGAAGCGAGCCAATTGACTGACGAAGTAATTGATGTATTGAGAGAATCCAAAATCATCGTCCGTCACTTGCATATTCCAATTCAGTCAGGTTCCAATACAGTACTGAAACGGATGCGCCGTAAGTATACGATGGAGTTCTTTTCTGAACGTCTCGTCCGCTTGAATGAAGCATTACCGCAGCTTGCGATTACATCAGATGTCATCGTCGGTTTCCCGGGCGAAACGGAAGAGGAATTTATGGAGACATATAATTTCATCCGCGATCATAAATTCTCTGAACTGCATGTGTTCCCTTATTCTAAGCGAACAGGTACACCGGCAGCTCGTATGGAAGATCAAATTGATGAAAGCGTTAAAAACGAGCGTGTACATCGTTTGATTACATTGAACGATCAACTGGCAAAAGACTATGCGGCTCGATTTGAAGGCGAAGTGCTGGAAGTCATCCCGGAAGAGCGCTATAAACTAGACCCTGAAAAAAACTTGTTTGAAGGCTATACAGACAACTATTTGAAAGTGGTCTTGCCGGCAGATGAAACGGTGGTCGGCCAAATTGTCCGAGTGAAATTAACGAAAGCTGGGTATCCTTACAATGAAGGACAGCCGGTACGAATTATTGAAGATCAAGAAATCTTGATCTGATGAAGGCCACCTGTATGGGTGGTCTTTTTCGTGCAAGCAAAATGAAGCTTTGCTATACTAAAAGAAAAGATGTTAAAAAAGGAGCGCTTTCAGTGACGAAAAATTATGCCGCGTATATTGATCATACGCTATTGAAGGCAGACGCTACAAAGCAACAAGTAATTGAGTTATGTGAAGAAGCGAAAAAGTACGAATTCGCTTCTGTTTGTATCAACCCGACATGGGTTAAGACAGCTGCGGAAGCATTACAGAATACAAATGTCAAAGTTTGTACCGTGATCGGCTTTCCTTTAGGTGCCAGTACGACGGAAACAAAAATCTTCGAAACGAAAGATGCCATCGCAAACGGAGCAGGAGAAATTGATATGGTACTGAACGTCGGTGCTCTTCACAGCGGATTAATTGAATATGTTCAAAAGGATATAGAAGGTGTTGTTGAAGCGGCAAAAGGAAAAGCGATTGTAAAAGTAATCTTGGAAACGTCATTGCTGGACGCTATGCAAAAACGTACGGCCTGCGAACTGTCAGTACTTGCAGGTGCAGACTTCGTAAAAACTTCCACAGGTTTCTCAACAGGAGGCGCTACTTCTGAAGATGTCAAGCTGATGCGCTCCGTAGTAGGACCGAAAATCGGTGTTAAAGCATCTGGCGGTGTCCGCAGCATCGAAGACGTCAACAAAATGATCGAAGCGGGAGCCACTCGCATCGGAGCAAGTTCAGGCGTCGCAATAATGGAAGGTCTCGAATCTACATCGGACTATTGATCTCAAGAGTGCAAAGCGCAGTCTAGTCTCGACAGGCACTTGTTTGAAATTGGCAGCCAGCGGTAGAAATTCTTATTAATATTCTAATAGTTTTTTATTGACCGATCGGAAATTTTACGTTATAATTTTCTAGTACATGGCAAACAGCTATGTTTCGAAGTGTGCTCGGAGGGAGGGACAAGAGATATGACTAAGACAGTCGTTCGCAAAAATGAATCACTTGAAGACGCTCTTCGCCGCTTCAAACGTACTGTATCCAAAAGTGGTACAATACAAGAGGTAAGAAAGCGCGAGTTCTATGAAAAGCCAAGTGTGAAACGTAAAAAGAAATCAGAAGCTGCTCGTAAGCGTAAATTCTAATTTCTGCCTACATTGAATTTTGAGATTAACTATTAATGTAATTTCGTATAAACCGAAAATCCATCAAAGGATTTTCGGTTTATTTTATTTTTATGCAGCGGTTGCCTTCCACACTATAAGTGGCGAGATGAGTGTGGCCTTATCTTTGTTCAACGGGTGTTTAAAAACTCGCTGAACAATAGAAGTACGCAGGCTAAGATCGCCACATCCTGTGGCAACGCCTGCATGACCTACTTCTTGTAGGCCTAAGCCTCCGGCGGATGTCACAGATTTTGAGATGGGCTTTAAAAGATGAAGTTAGCCAAAAGTCGCGGCTTCCTGCGACAAAGGCTAACTGACCTGCGTCATGCCGGCCTAAAGCTCGATACAAAATCTGGACACAATTACGCCTAGGCGTAATTGATATTTTTTTTTTTTCGATAAAATGAAACCAAAAAGGTTTTCAAACGTAAATAGTTAGTATAATAGGCAGTAGAGAGAGGTGAGAAAACAATGACTAAAATGATTAGGTCTATTTTTCTGCTCATTTTATTCATCGGAACAATCGCTTTGCCTTTTATACACACGGCGGATGCAGCTGAAAAGAAAGTATATCGGGTGCCGCTCCATCAAGAGGTAGAGAAGGGACTGCATGCATTCCTGCAACGTTCATTTAAAGAAGCGGCTGACGAAGGTGCAGAGACGATTGTATTGGATATAGATACTCCCGGCGGATTTGTGGATGCTGCGGATCAAATCGCGAAGCTAATGACATCGACTGACGCCAAAATCGTCGCATTCATTAATGATCGGGCATTATCAGCAGGTGCGTTCTTGGCACTCTATGCGGATGAAATCTTCATGACGCCAAATGGTTCCATAGGTGCTGCTCAAGTCATCGATGGATCCGGAAATGCAGCAGAAACGAAAGCCAACAGTTACTGGCTTGCACAAATGAAAAATGCTGCGTTGCACAACGACCGAAAACCTAAGTATGCTCTCGCGATGGCCAATCCGGAAATTGACATGCCGGAGCTTCGTGCTCCTAAAGGAGAACTGTTGACGCTCACTGCAGACGAAGCCGAGGAAGTAGGTTATAGTGAGGGGACGGTTGCAACATTTGATGAATTGCTGCAGAAGCTGGACTTGGAAGAGGCAACAGTCATTTCTACGACGGAAACATTTTCGGAAAAAGCAGCTCGGTTCATTACGAATCCGATAGTTGTCCCGATTTTACTTTCTGTTGCGAGTCTTGGACTGATTGTGGAATTGTACTCACCAGGCTTTGGTGTACCGGGAAGTATGGGGCTGACTGCCTTATTCTTATTTTTCTACGGTCATACAGTGGCTGGTCTGGCGGGTTATGAGACCTTGATCTTGTTCCTTTTGGGTGTAGGACTCATCATCGCCGAATTTTTTATTGCAGGTGGGATAGCGGGAATCTTCGGAGTCTTGGCTATCATAGGAAGTATTTTGCTGGCAGGCACAAACTTGGCATTCATGGCGGTTTCAGTGCTGATTGCGATGGCCGTGGCGAGTATAGGAGCGGTGGTTATTATGAAATTCTTCGGAAAAAAACTTCATCTGTTGAATAAAATCATTCTAATGGATACGATGGATACGGAAAACGGTTATGTATCCAACGAGAACCGTACGGATCTATTGCAAAAAGTTGCGACAACGCTTACACCTCTTCGTCCATCCGGTGTCGCTGATTTAGACGGCGAGCGGATTGATGTTGTATCGGAAGGGCGCTATATTGATCGTAATAAAGAAGTAGTGATCGTAGCGGTGGAAGGCTTCAGAATCGTTGTTAGAGAAAAGAAGAATGAGGAGGAACAAGGCTTATGATGGGACTAGGAACAATAGGACTGGTAGCAGCAGTCTTTATCATCATTATCGTATTAGCGATATTCTTTACGTTTGTTCCTGTGACGCTATGGATTTCCGCCATGGCGGCAGGAGTACGAGTAAGTATTTTCACATTAATTGGGATGCGTTTGCGTCGAGTAATCCCGAGCAGAGTCGTTAACCCGCTGATCAAAGCACATAAAGCGGGGTTGACTGTAACGATTAATCAACTGGAAAGCCATTACTTGGCGGGTGGTAACGTAGACCGTGTCGTGAATGCATTAATCGCAGCACAACGAGCGAATATCGCGCTGACATTTGAAAGAGCACAAGCGATTGACTTGGCAGGACGAGATGTGTTGGAAGCAGTCCAAATGTCCGTTAACCCAAAAGTTATTGAAACACCATTCATTGCAGGTGTTGCGATGAACGGTATTGAAGTGAAGGCGAAAGCACGGATTACGGTTCGTGCCAATATTGATCGACTCGTCGGGGGCGCAGGTGAAGAAACGGTTGTTGCCCGTGTCGGCGAAGGGATTGTCAGTACGATTGGTTCTTCCGTCAACCATGCCAAAGTGCTGGAAAATCCAGACATGATTTCTCAGACGGTCCTTACGAAAGGGTTGGATTCCGGAACTGCTTTCGAAATCTTATCCATTGATATTGCGGACGTAGATATCGGTAAAAATATCGGTGCCGAACTTCAAACGGAACAAGCAATGGCAGATAAAAATATCGCCCAAGCGAAAGCTGAAGAACGTCGTGCGATGGCTGTTGCCAATGAGCAAGAGATGAAGGCGAAAACCCAGGAGATGCGCGCGAAAGTGGTGGGTGCGGAATCCGAAGTGCCTTTGGCAATGGCGGAAGCACTGCGTTCAGGAAACATTGGTATTATGGATTATATGAACTACAAGAACATCCAAGCCGATACAGGTATGCGTGACTCCATCAGCAAAGTTGGCGGAGACCAGCAGCCACCGCAACAGAAGAAAGACTAAAGTAAAACAATGAATTCCCGGGAAGGGGATGCATAATGGAACAGCTCATTATTTTGGTAATCATGGCGGCGTTAGGCTCCCTGTTCAGTAAAAAGAAAGAAAAGCCTGAACCGAAGCAAAAGCCTAGCGAGCAAAAACCTGTTCATACGCAGACAGTATATGAGCCGGCGAGAAAGGAACCGCAGCGCGCGAATGCGGAACCGACGAATAAGCCGCGCACATTGAAAGATCTATCAAAAGGTCTTTTCGAAGATATCCAGAAAGAGTTCAAAGAGTTGCAGCAAGAAACTCAGCAACCAGAAGCTCCACAGAAGACTCAGGCGCCGCAAACGGAAATCTTCTACCCGGAGCCTAAGGTTGAAAACAAACGTCCTGAACGAGCTGCAAAGCCGGTTTCTGTACCGAGATCTGAACGTCAATCCGGAAGAGGAAGACTCCAGACGGAACGACAATCGGTCATTCAGGAAGACCATCGTATCTTACAAGAAGATTTAATCCCGACAACTCCGCAACAGGTCCTGCAGGGAATTGTGTATTCGGAAATTTTAGGACCACCGAAAGCAAAACGGTAATCATGCGACCCCCATCTCCGTCATATGTTGAGATAGGGGGTTTTTTCGTGAAAAAATTATTCGCACTTCATCCATCTATTATTTTAGATGAATTCAATTCATTACGGATTACGGGCTTCTACCAATTGAAGGCGTTAAGCGAACAATCCGTGTCCTTTCAAACAGACGACTTTTTTTTAACGATCCAAGGTGAAGAAGTGACTGTACTTGCATTAACTGAACAAAATGCCCATATTTCCATCATAGAGCTGAAAGATTTATCAATTCGATATAAACCCAATGAGGGGCCGATGTATGAGTCCTAAACGTTTTGAGGTTCAATTGACTGCAGTTGGTGGAACATCTTCATTCCTTGGAAAATTGCAAGTAGAGCAAGTCAAAATAAAAAATTTGTATGTGGCAGGACGTTCCGTGTATTTTGAAACAGACAGTAAAGGGATTCAAACGATTCGTCGTTTCAGAAAAAAGTATCATGTGAAAGTGAAAGTTTCACATATAGGAAACGACACCGTCAATTATCGGCTTTTCTCATCTTTTCTATTTATCATCGGGTGTATGCTACCCCTCTGTGCTTCCTTGTTTTTGTGGAACATTGAAGTAGAGAGTGAGGTTCCTGAATTAGCTGAACGCATGGAGCTGAAAATGGAAAAAGCGAATATTAGGGTTCCATCTCTTCTCTCCAAGTTACCTGAAGAGGATGAGATTCGCCGACTGCTCATGCAAGACGAGTCTTCCTTGTCGTGGATACGCTTTAAGAAAATGGGGACTTCTTTAATTGTTTCACCTATGTTGGCTCCGTTGTCTGCTGAAGTGAAAGAAGATAAAAAAGAAAAACCATCTCATTTAGTAGCTAAAACAGGAGGGGTGATCACTCATTTTGCGTTGACGAGAGGTGAGCGTGCGAGTATTGTTCACCAAACTGTAAAAAAGGGAGATATGCTCGCTACAGGTATTCTGGAACAAGGAGAGAAGACGACAGTTGTAGGAGCGGATGGAGAAGTTTTTGCGGATTATTGGTTAGAATATCATTTTGAATTACCGCGAACCGTCAAGTATTCAACGCAAGGCGAAGAACAAGTCAATATTAATTGGAGAACTCCATGGCATGAAAGTAAAGAAGGGGTTTTTCGTCTCAGAAACCCAATACTTTTTAAAGAGTCACGAGAGGATCCAATTCATACCGTCCGTTTAGAAAAAGGAATGGAAGAGACCGTTATTCTTCCGCTTTTGAAGCACGATCTATTATCAAAGAAGACGGATGAACTTGTAATTAAAGAGGAAAACATTTTACATGTATCGTTCACTAATGATAAAGTTAGTGGGACTCTTTTGTTTTTGATTAATGAAAACATTGCTGAAAAACGACCGATAACTCAAGGAGACTGAATATATTGAGCGAACAAATCATTCAACTGCATATTGAAGAACCGAATGAAGCGATTATGCTTCTTGGAATTTCCGATCAAAATATGAATTTAATTGAAGAAGAATTGAATATCTCCATTAGAACAAGAGGAGAAACAATATCGATCAGCGGGGAAATCGAGCAAAGTGAAGCAGCGAAAGCACTGCTGGAACAGTTATTGAAAGTAATTCGTAAAGGCATCAACATCAATTTGCGTGATGTTGCCACCGCGATTGAAATGGCGAAAAACGGTACAATTGAATATTTCTCATCTTTATATGATGAGGAAATCGCACGCAATACTAAAGGTAAAGTAATTCGTGCGAAAACAATTGGCCAACGGGAGTATGTGCAATCGATCCGCTCAAGAGACCTGGTTTTCTGTATTGGCCCGGCTGGAACGGGGAAGACCTATCTTGCAGTCGTCATGGCAGTGCAGGCAATGAAAACAGGCTCAGTGAAACGTATTATTCTGACTCGTCCTGCCGTAGAAGCAGGAGAAAGCCTAGGTTTCCTACCAGGAGATTTAAAAGAAAAAGTGGACCCATACTTGCGGCCACTGTACGATGCACTCCACGATATACTGGGGGCAGAGCATACAGAGCGTCTAATTGAGCGAGGCGTGATTGAGATCGCTCCGCTGGCTTATATGCGAGGCAGGACACTCGATGACGCATTCGTTATTTTGGATGAAGCTCAAAATACCACAAAAGCGCAAATGAAAATGTTTTTGACTCGTCTCGGTTTTGGTTCGAAGATGGTGATCACCGGAGATAAAACACAGATTGACCTGCCGCGCGGCGTGGACTCTGGCTTAAATGTAGCGGAACACATATTGAAGAAAGTACAAGACATCGAATTCATTTACTTGGAACAAGGGGATGTTGTACGGCATCCAATTGTAGCAAAAATCATTGATGCATATGACAAAGAACAGAAATCGAACTGATGACTGCTGAATAGCCCTCAAGCCTTTATACTAAAGGCTTGAGGGTTTTCGGTTTGTAGTACGGACATTTTAAGTGTCTGCTAAAAAGTGAAGAGAAGTTCATTTGAATTTCTATTTACATGCTCTCGTAAAGGTCGGGATCGCTTGAAATACTTCTAAATTTAGAATTGAGTAATGAATTAGGCTAAGCAACCAATAGTTAATCTCATCCTCAGATTTTCAGTGTCAGGAAAATAAATGCAGTTTGACCCTCTAATAAGGTATAATGGCTAACATAGCTGTATTTACTAGTAAAACGTATGATTTTCATTATCGGTCTCCATTCATTAAGCGGTCTAAGTCATCCAGTAAATGACTGCTTTTTTATGAATTAAATATATATATACATAAGGCAAGGCGGCAAAAATTGTCGAGGGGGGCAAGAAATTTGGCGGACTTAAAGGGGTTATTTTCACAAATGAGGAAGGTGAAGTTTACATTCCTATTGCTCGTTGTCATTAGTCTTTCCAGTATCCTTTTATTCGTATTGATGTATGGCAACAGTACAAATGAAACCTATGAAATCTCAGCATATGAGATCTCTCCAAAAACGATACGATCGCCTAAGACGATTGAAGATACTGAGAAAACCGAACTTGAACGTGTTCGAGCGGAGCAAGCGGTCCCGGCGTCCTATCGTTTTTCAGAAGATATCATGAAAAATAGACAAGCTATCATCAGCTCGATATTCACAGCTGTCAGTGAAGTGAAAATGGAAGAAAACAAAGAGACTGATATGACGGCCGGTAAGAAACTGAAACTACTCAGGGGAAAGTTGGAAGGATTGGAGAAAGAACAATCTTTTTTACGCTTATCAGATGACCAATTGAAACAATTATTGGCATCCGATCAGACTGAAATAGACAATCTGCATGAACAACTGCTAACGATTATTGGTGAAGAGCTGTCCAAACCTTTCAAGTCTGATCAATTATCCACTCATCGATATGAAGTGGAAAGACAGATTCGTCAATCCAGTACATTACCAAGTGGATTACTGGACGTGGCGTTATCCTTAGGTCGAACGGCTGTCGTAGAAACAGAAGTGATAGATGAAGAACTGACTGAAAAAAATAAAGCCGATGCGCGTGAGTCGATTGAGCCGATTCGTATTCTTCAAGGACAAGTCATTGTACGCGAAGGGCAGCTGATTGATCGTGATATTTATCAACAATTGAAATTATCAGGTGTCCTGACGAATCAGTCATCCATTAAACCAATCTTAGGGATTGGGTTATTCGTACTCTTTATCTCTAGTCTGATAGGGATTCATTTCTCTACATGGTCAGAAAATAATCAGTTCAAAAAGAAAGCTGTATTGATGTTTTACGTCATAATTTTCGCAGTTGTTGTCCTCATGAAGATCATCAGTTATATTGATCATGAATTTGACGTGCAAATTGCGTTTTTATTTCCGACTGCGCTGGCGCCTATGTTGATCAAGCTGCTGATTAATGAGCGAACGGCCATACTATCTGTAATTATTACCGCAGCAACCGCAGGCATTATGTTGCAGGAAGGCATTGCCGCCATCTTGCAGATGGAAGTCGCTTTGTATATTTTATTTGGTGGGATCGTCAGCATATATGTTCTCAGCGCACATGGCAGGCGCTCAACGATTTTACAATCGAGTCTTGCAGTCGCGGCTTCTAATACGATCTTCATCATATTTTATCTGTTAATGACACAAACTAGTTATACATTACCGGAGCTGACTTTTTATGCAGTAGCAGCGGTTTCATCAGGAGTACTGTCAGGTGCGTTGACGATCGGACTATTGCCGTTTTTCGAATCTGGCTTTCAATTGCTTTCCAACATGCGGTTGGTCGAGTTGTCGAATCCAAACCATCCGTTACTGAAGAAAATTTTAGTGGAGACGCCAGGAACGTATCATCATAGTGTGATGGTTGCGAATTTGGCAGACGCTGCATGTGAGTCGATAGGAGCGAATGGCTTGCTTGCACGCGTAGGGAGTTATTATCATGATATCGGGAAAACGGTTCACCCTGGTTTCTTTATTGAAAATCAGCATGCCGGACAGAATTTACATGATTCCCTGCCACCTGAGAAAAGTCGTGATATGATTATAGCTCACGCTGAAGATGGTGCGAAAATATTGGAGAAGCATCATATGCCTGCAGAGTTAATAGCGATTGCCAGGCAGCACCACGGAACAAGCTTACTGAAGTTTTTCTATGTAAAAGCGAAAGAACAAGGTTCAGATGTGGCGGAGGATCAATTCAGATATCCGGGTCCAAAGCCGCAAACGAAGGAAATCGCTGTTATTATGATTGCGGATAGTGTAGAAGCAGCGGTACGTTCCATGAAAGAGCCGACACCCGATAAGATTGCGGTACTCGTCGAAGCGATCGTTCGGTCAAAAGTTGAAGATGATCAATTTGAAGAATGCGATTTATCGATGAAAGAAATCAAACAGGTGAAAAAAGTGATATGTGAGACTTTGAATGGAATTTTCCATAATCGAATCGAATATCCGGATTAAAAAAGGAGTATGGGCAATGATAGACTTTTATTTTCAAGATGATACAGATGCAGTTGACGAAACGTCGGAAGTGTTAATTACCGATCTATTGAATCACGCAGCGAAAATGGAAGATTTGGAAGGTTTATACGAGCTTTCAATCACTTTTATGGATGATGATGCGATCCAAGCAGTAAATGCAGAATTTCGAGGCAAGGATAAACCGACCGATGTCATTTCATTTGCCTTAGAAGAACTGTCTGAAGGGGAAGTGGCGATCGTACATGAAGGAGATATGCCAGTTGTACTTGGTGATATCATCATCTCTATTGAAACGGCGCAACGCCAAGCGGTTGAATACAATCATACCTTTCAACGAGAATTAGGGTTTTTGGCGTTACATGGATTTCTTCATTTACTCGGATATGATCACATTGAAGAGGATGATGAAAAAGAGATGTTCGGAAGACAAACAGAAATCTTAACTTCTTTTGGCTTGGAGCGACAGTGATCAGATGAAAAGATTTTTCAAATCTTTTGTCTATGCGTGGGAAGGGATGAGAGACGGTTTCGTCAATGGACGCAACATGAAATCTCATGCCCTGTCAGCCATCATCGTCATCCTTGCTGGCTGGTTCACTGTTCTTTCTATGACCGAATGGCTGATTGTTCTTTTATTGATCAGCGGAATGCTGGCATTGGAATTGATGAATACTGCTGTTGAGTACGTCGTAGATCTCGTAACAAAGGAATACCATCCACTAGCAAAAAAGGCCAAAGATATCGCGGCTGGGTCGGTACTGATTTTCGCTGTCGCCAGTGCAGTCATTGGCTGTTTGATCTTTTTTCCGAAATGGTTTGGCTGAATCAAATGAATTGGAGTGAACTAGATGAAATTTGAACAACTGAAAAACGAAGCAGAATCAGCAATGAAAACTGCATATGTCCCGTACTCTAAGTTTCCGGTGGGTGCTGCCTTAGAAACAGAAGACGGTACGATTTTCCGAGGATGTAATATCGAAAACTCTGCTTACGGACTTACGAATTGTGCAGAGCGGACAGCGATTTTTAAAGCAATCTCTGAAGGCGTTAAATCTTTCAAGTCGCTTACTGTTATCGGGGATACAGAAGGACCGATTGCACCGTGTGGCTCATGCCGTCAAGTGATCGCGGAGTTTTGCGCACCGGGCATGCCGGTCTATCTAACGAATC
This sequence comes from Sporosarcina sp. FSL K6-3508, assembly GCF_038615825.1. Classification (NCBI taxonomy): domain Bacteria; kingdom Bacillati; phylum Bacillota; class Bacilli; order Caryophanales; family Caryophanaceae; genus Sporosarcina; species Sporosarcina sp. FSL K6-3508. Next base: position 1,546,632 of record NZ_CP152016.1, read on the forward strand.
TTAAAGGGGACGTTCAAGAGACGACCGTTGCAGAACTATTGCCAGGCGCTTTTTCTAAGGAGGATTTAGACTATGCAGAAGAACGATAAACCATTCAAATCAGGCTTTGTTTCAATAATTGGTCGTCCGAATGTCGGGAAATCAACATTCATCAATCGGATGGTCGGTCAAAAAATCGCCATCATGAGTGATAAGCCGCAAACAACGCGAAATAAAGTACAGGGCATTGTGACAAGTGACACATCCCAAATGATTTTCATCGATACGCCAGGCGTCCACAAACCAAAGCACCGTCTAGGCGATTTCATGCTGAAAGTGACGCGCAGTACATTGAGTGAAGTAGATGTCATCATGTTCATGGTGAATGCAGATGAAAAGATCGGTACAGGGGACCGCTTTATTATGGAATGGCTTGAAAAGTCCGAGACTCCTGTATTCCTGGTCATTAATAAAATCGACCTTGTGCATCCCGATCAATTACTCGAGATCATCACGACGTACACAGATGAACTGAAGTTTGCTGAAGTCGTTCCGATTTCAGCTTTAAACGGCAATAATATTGAACGTTTAGTGGAAACGCTGGAAAGTTATTTGCCGGAAGGTCCTCAATATTATGCTGCCGACCAAGTTACCGACCATCCTGAGCGCTTTATCATTTCAGAAATGATTCGGGAAAAGGTGCTGCATACGACACGTGAAGAAATTCCTCACTCCATTGCGGTGGCCATTGAAAGCATTGAACAGGATGCATCCACTGGAAAGACGCATATCCGAGCTACGATTATAGTGGAAAGAGATTCACAAAAAGGGATTGTCATTGGCAAAGGCGGTAAATTGCTAAAAGAAATTGGAACGAAAGCACGAAAAGATATTGAGATGCTGCTTGGAGAAAAAGTATTTCTTGAATTATGGGTAAAAGTTCAGAAAGACTGGCGCAATCGTCCAAGCCGCCTAAAAGAATTTGGATTCAATGAGGAAGATTATTAATTCTTCATCTGTCCAGTATGTTTGATTGGGGGAGAGCACTTTGTTAAACAAGGTGGAAGGATTTATTATAAAGAGCATCCCTTACGGTGAAACAAATAAAATCGTAACGATTTATTCAAAAGAGGCAGGTAAAATAACCGCGATGGCAAGAGGTGCGAAAAAGCCGGCGAGTCGACTAGCTGCCATTACGCAAACGTTCACACATGGTTTTTTTATGATACGGGCAAGCAGGGGAATGGGATCTCTTGAACAAGGTGAGTTGATCAGCAGTGTACGGCATATTCGCGCTGACCTGGAGACAACTGCGTATGCGGGACTGGTCGTTGAGTTGATAGATCGCTTAACCGAATCGGAGCAACCGAATGCTGGGATTTTTCGACTGTTGGAAGAGGCGTTCCATGCCATGGAAGAGGGTTATGATGCAGAGGCAATTTCGTTATTTGTTCAATGGAAGATGCTGCCCGTCGCTGGTATTCACCCCATCCTTCATGAATGCGCCAATTGCGGGGCGACGGAAGGGGAGTTTGCTTTTTCATTTCAGCAAATCGGCTTTCTTTGTCATCGTTGTTTTGGAGTGGATCCATACATTATTCGCTTGTCTCCGACTCAGATCAAGTTGATTCGGATGTTTTATAATGTGCCATTGGATCAGATCGGTAAGCTGGAATTAAAGAAACCGACGAAAACCTTTATGCAGAAACTGGTCTCGACGATTTATCATGAACAAGTGGGGATTTACTTGAAATCCAGAAAATTTATCGAGCAGTTGGAACGGACACCAGAATTACAAAAACCAAAAGAAAACCCGGAAAATGAAGGCTAATGCCGATTCTCCGGGTTTTTAAAATTAAAATTGTAGATGTTTTTCGATATATGCTTTAACGTCTGCAATCGGCATACGCTCTTGTTCCATAGAATCGCGGTGACGGACAGTCACTTGATGATCTTCTAATGAATCAAAATCGTATGTGATACAGAAAGGAGTTCCAATTTCATCTTGGCGACGGTAGCGACGGCCGATTGATTGGGAATCGTCATACTGTACTGGGAAATGCTTCGCCAGTTCCGTATACACTTTATCTGCATCGTCTGCAAGCTTTTTAGATAATGGCAAGATCGCAGCTTTAATAGGAGCAAGTGCCGGGTGGAAACGCAACACTGTGCGTGTATCGCCGTCTTCCAACTCTTCTTGGTCAAATGCGTCACATAAGAAAGCTAGTGTAACACGGTCTGCACCAACAGAAGGCTCGATGCAGTAAGGAACGTATTTTTCATTCGTTACAGGATCTTGGTAGTGGAAGTCTTCGCCTGAATATTCCATATGGCGCTTCAAATCGAAGTCCGTACGGTTGGCAATACCCCAAAGCTCTCCCCAGCCAAACGGGAATTTATATTCGATATCTACAGTTCCTTTAGAGTAGTGGGAAAGTTCGTCTTCATTATGCTCGCGAAGACGGATATTCTCTTCTTTCAATCCAAGGTTCAACAATAGGTTCTTGGATTGGTCGCGCCAGTATCCATACCAATGCTCATCTTCACCAGGCTTACAGAAGAATTCCAGTTCCATTTGTTCAAATTCACGCGTACGGAACGTGAAGTTACCCGGCGTGATTTCATTACGGAAACTTTTACCGACTTGCGCAATTCCAAATGGTACTTTCTTTCTCATCGAACGTTGAACGTTTTTAAAGTTGACGAAGATTCCTTGTGCTGTTTCAGGACGAAGGAAAATTTGGTTTGCGGATGAATCCGTCACTCCTTGACTCGTCTTGAACATTAAGTTAAATTGACGGATTTCTGTATAGTCCATCGCACCGCAAGTCGGGCACACGATGCCGTGTTCTTGGATTAGTTCGAACATCTTTTCAAATGGCAAGCCGTCAACTACGAGTTCAATCCCTTTGGCATCTAATGCTTCTTCGATTAATTTATCCGCACGGTGACGCGTCTTACATTTTTTACAGTCGATCATTGGATCATTGAAGTTCCCGATATGACCAGATGCTTCCCAAACTTTCGGGTTCATCAAGATGGCTGAATCCAGCCCTACGTTATAAGGCGATTCCTGAATAAATTTTTGCCACCAAGCACGTTTGATGTTGTTCTTCAACTCAACGCCGAGCGGACCGTAATCCCATGTGTTCGCCAAACCGCCATAGATTTCAGAGCCTGGGAACACAAAACCCCGTTGCTTTGAAAGATTCACTACTTGTTCCATAGATAACATTATAAATCCCTCCAATTAAAATAAGCACTCGTCTCCGGACATAGACATGTCCGGGGACGAGTGCATGATGACCCGCGGTTCCACCCCGATTGGTTTTTCAACCCACTTTCATAATGAATGGTTCAACTCCCGGCTGCCGTCTTCGTGTAGTACAGGCTCTCACTGTCCCTGTTCGCTCATCTTTACACTACTTATTGACCGTTCTTCGCTTACTTCATTCAAAATTAGTTTAGCATGGTTCTCCTTTCTTCGCAATAGTGAGCGTCTTGTTATATAATTGGTTAGTAAATACTACTTTGAAGTGTGAAGGCGGTGACATGTTTGGAATTAAATACACGTCAAAATGAAATCCTTGACATCGTCAAAGAAAACGGACCGATTACAGGAGAGCAAATAGCTGAGCGTCTACACTTAGCGCGTGCAACTATCCGACCTGACTTAGCAATTTTGACGATGGCGGGTTATTTGGATGCACGACCGCGTGTGGGTTACTTCTATTCTGGCAAAAAACCTATTCAATCGGTAGCGGACGGTATGGTAGATATGACAGCGGCGGATTTTCAATCAAGACCGGTCGTGATCACGGAGAATCTATCAGTTTATGATGCGATCTGCCAATTGTTTCTGGAGGATGTCGGAACCCTTTTCGTAGTGGATCAGCAATCCTTATTGACAGGTGTACTATCCAGAAAAGATTTGTTGCGGACAAGTATCGGAAGAACGGAATTAGATAAAATTCCTGTGCATGTCATCATGACAAGAATGCCGAATATTATGTATTGCAGGAAGCAGGATACCCTCATTTCAGTAGCAAAAAAAATGATGGACAGTCAAATTGATTCATTGCCAATCATCAATGAGAAAGAGGGCGGATTGGAAGTAATCGGGCGGATTACAAAGACCAATATAACAGCCGCATTTCTTTCATTAGCGGAAGATCATGACTTATGAGGAGTGACGGTATGCCGAATTTTACATTATTCATCGTCTCTGATTCTGTCGGGGAAACAGCTGGCCTTGTTACGAAGGCGGCTGCTAGTCAATTCCGGCATGATTTGGAGAGCGTTTCCATAAAGAGATTCTCCTATATTGAGGAGAATTCACAGTTAGAGGAAATTGTGTTTTTAGCTAAACAACAGCAAGCTTTGATTGTCTTTACTTTAGTCAAAGAGTCAATGCGCGATCATTTGCGTATTCTTTGTGAAGAATTGGACGTAAAGTCCGTAGATCTGTTAGGACCGCTTATCGACGAAATTGGAAATCAGTTAGGCCTAGAACCCTTTGAGGAACCAGGCTTGGTCAGGCAGTTGGATGCTCATTATTTCAAAAAAATCGAGGCTATTGAGTTTGCGGTAAAATACGACGACGGAAGAGATATGCGCGGTGTATTGGAAGCAGATATTGTACTGCTCGGTGTATCGAGGACATCCAAAACACCGCTGTCACAATTTCTGGCGAATAAAGGATATAAAGTGGCTAATGTGCCGCTTGTCCCTGAAGTCGATCCGCCAGCAGAGATATTCTCAATCGATCCAACTAAATGTTTCGGACTTTATATATCAGTAAATCAATTAAACTCTATTCGAAAAGCGCGTTTGGAAACGTTGGGCTTGAAAGATGACGCAAACTATGCGAAAATAGCACGTATTCAACAAGAAATAGACTATTTTAATGAGATTACGACAAAAGTCGGCTGCGAAGTCATTGATGTGACCAATCGCGCAGTTGAAGAAACAGCCAATACGATTCTCAAAACATTTACAGCAAGGAAGGCCAACTAACGGATGGTTAGGTCTTCTTTTTTCTGTGTCTAGTTGGATAGTAGGCCGAAATGTAGCAACAGAGTATATGAATTGATCATTATTAGCAAACTATAGGGGGAATTGGAAACAGCTGTTTGGAACAGCGGTCAACTGTGTTGGGAAGTACATGTTTCCTACTTGAATACTCAATTCATGCGAAGTTAAAAGTTTTCGAGGCGAATGATGTCGATAAAAAAGGGTTTTTGAGAAAGTCCTCGAATTTATGTATATAGAGTGGAAATGGTGATAGAATGACAAGAATATCTGACGACACGATTGAGGAAATCCGCTCAGGAACAGACATTGTCGATTTGATCAGTGAATATGTCCAATTGTCGAAAAGGGGAAAGAATTGGTTTGGACTGTGTCCGTTCCATGAAGAAAACAGCCCATCCTTCTCTGTTTCCGAAGACAAGCAACTATTTCACTGCTTCGGATGCGGAGCAAGCGGGAATGCCATCACCTTTATGATGGATATGGAAAACCGTTCGTTCATCGATTCCATTCTGAAACTCGGAAGTCGTATTGGAATGGAGCTAGAAGCTTCAACAAACGATGCGCAAACGACGAAAACCTCTTCTAACCAACAAATGCTTAAAGCGTATACGCTTGCCGCCAATTTTTATAGCCATCTGCTCTTAAACACCATAGAAGGCGAAAAAGCATTAGAATATCTAGAAAATAGAGGGTTTACGCGTGATCAAATCGAACAGTATGAAATAGGATGGTCTCCTGTTCAATCAGATGCTTTGTCTTCATTATTAACTAGGCAGGGCTTTGATCTGAAAGAAATGGAAACCGCAGGACTTTGTTTTCAAAAAGAGGATGGATCGGGATATTTCGACCGCTTCAGGGGAAGAATCATGTTTCCAATTCAGGATGATAATGGCATGACCATTGCCTTCTCTGGAAGAAGATTGGAGGATTCGTCTTCAGACGCTAAATATATCAATAGTCCAGAGACTCCGATATTCGAAAAGAGCAAGGTTTTGTTTAATTTTCATCGGGCACGTCTTAATGTTCGGAAATCGGGTAAAGTAATACTATTCGAAGGTTTTATGGATACGATTGCTGCAGACCGCGGTGGAATCGGGAATACGGTCGCAGTCATGGGTACTGCTTTATCATCACATCATATCGTGAAACTGAAGCGAATGGCAAAGAAAGTGGTCATTTGCTGTGACGGAGATTCTGCTGGCTGGGGGGCCGCCAAACGATTTGCCGACAGTTTGATTGATAGTGGAATGGATGTGCTCGTGGCCACTCTGCCAGATAGAATGGATCCCGATGATTTCATCGCCCAACAGGGAGTCGACGCATTTACAGAGAAAATCTTAGATCAGCCACTTTCGTATATTTCTTTTGTCGCTGCCTATTATAGAAGAGACAAAAACTTATCGATTGATCATGATATTAAGCAGTATGTTCATGAAGTTTTCAATGAACTTGCTCACCGTTGTTCTCCTATTGAAAAGGATTTATTGATTCAACAACTCCATAGTGAAACAAATGCTTCCAAAGAGTCACTCGGACAGGAGTTTACAAAGTCTATAGCACGAAAGGCGAAACAGACACGTGATGCAGATCCAGTGGAAGAAAGCCGATCGGTAAGCTTAACCAGTGCTACAGCGAACAGAACGGAGACAGATCGAGCGGAACAGCTGCTCCTTGCTCACCTATTGATGGACGCCGACTTGTTTGAAGAAAAGCGTGCAGAACTTCAAGATTTATTTGTCAGAGACGACGTCATCAAAATATTTTTCAAGTTGGCCGCGTTTTATGAACAATATGACTTGCCCAACTATCAACGATTTGCTGAAATGTTGGAAGACCGGCAATTGAAGAAAATCGTCATGGAAGCTATTTTGACAGAACGTTCACAAGAGCATACAGGGCAAGAAGTAGAAGATTGTATCCGTCACTTAAAACGCAATCAACTAAAACGTTTGATTGAACAAAAACAACATGAATCAAAAGAAGCAGAAAAAAAGAACGACCTACTAAAAGCAATGGAGTTGGCCACAGAGGTAATCCAACTTGTGAGATCGTTAAAGGTTCTGTAAGGAGGTATAGTCGCTATGACAAAAGAAGAACAAACGGGAGAAGTAGAATTGACTATTGAAGAAGCAAAGGCAGCTATTATAGAGGCTGGTAAAAAAACAGGCGAACTAACACTAGAGGATGTAACAGAAAAACTGGCATCTTTTGAAATGGAACCTGAACAATTTGAAGAGTTTCTCGATCAGATAGAAGCACAAGGTATCGAAATGGATAGAAAAGAAGAAGCAGATGCCAAGAGTGATGCGGAAGAACAATTCGACTTAAATGATTTGAGTGTGCCGCCAGGAGTCCGGATCAACGACCCCGTTCGTATGTATTTGAAAGAAATCGGGCGTGTCGACTTATTGACAGGTAAAGAAGAAGTTGATTTGGCGATTCGGATTCAAGAAGGTATTGAAGCGGAAGCAGAGTTGGCAGAAACAAACGAAATGACACCTAAAATAGATGCAGCTATTATTCGTGGAGAAAATGCCAAAAAGAAATTGGCGGAGGCGAATTTGCGATTGGTTGTCAGTATCGCTAAACGCTATGTCGGCCGTGGTATGTTATTCCTTGACTTGATTCAGGAAGGGAATATGGGTCTGATTAAAGCTGTCGAGAAGTTCGACCATACAAAAGGCTTTAAATTCAGTACGTATGCTACGTGGTGGATCCGCCAAGCAATTACACGTGCGATTGCAGACCAAGCCCGTACAATTCGTATTCCTGTGCATATGGTTGAAACGATCAATAAATTGATTCGCGTACAACGTCAACTTCTGCAAGACTTAGGACGAGAGCCTTCTCCAGAAGAAATCGGAGAGGAAATGGACTTAACTCCTGAAAAAGTACGTGAGATCCTGAAAATCGCACAAGAACCTGTCTCTTTGGAAACACCGATTGGAGAAGAAGATGATTCTCATTTAGGTGACTTCATCGAAGATTCAGAAGCACAATCTCCTTCAGATCATGCGGCGTATGAATTATTAAAAGAGCAGCTCGAAGATGTCTTGGACACATTGACAGACCGGGAAGAAAATGTCTTGCGTCTGCGTTTCGGTCTGGATGATGGCCGTACACGTACGCTGGAAGAAGTAGGTAAAGTCTTCGGCGTAACACGTGAGCGGATTCGCCAGATTGAAGCCAAGGCACTTAGAAAATTGCGTCATCCATCACGCAGCAAACGCTTAAAAGACTTTTTAGAGTAATAGATGCATCGGCTTCAAATTAGCCGATGCTTTTTCTTCTGGATCCATAAAAAGAACAATTTTATTGATTGGTATTAATGGGGGAGAAAGGATGACAAAAGAAAAGAAGCAAATAATCATTTCAGAAATCCGCTATTGGAAACAGAATAAACTTCTTCCTGAACACTACTGTGATTTTTTGATTACACTGTACGCGCAAGGAGAAGATCCTGACGAGATGGTCATAAAGGAATCTTCCGCTCTGCACAAAGAGAAAAAACAGTTGCGAACAAAGCAATTGATGATTCTGCTCATCAGTTTGTTGCTGGCAGGCTTGGTATCCGTCGCCATGTTTTTACTGAAAGAATATCCGATAGCCACGTTACTTTCAGCCACGGTCCTTTCGCTGCTTTTTCTCGTGATTTCCTCAGGAAAATTGTTCATCAAGAAAGGTTTTGCTCCTTTCCTATACATATCGATGGCCTTTCTGTTGCTGATGATGTCCTTGAAAATCTGGACAGCATTTTTTAATGGTGAGACTACATTATTAATTGGATTACTTGTTTTGAATTGCAGTCTGTGGCTATTTACAGGCAGACTAATGAACTTACTATACTTTACGATTTCCGGTTCTTTAGGCTTGTTGACGATCGTCGGCTTTTTAATTTTATCATTTTGATTTAAATCAATTACACCGCGGTGTAATTGCTTCCATATTTTGATTTGTGCTTAGGCATGCGTGACGCAGGTCAGTTAGCCTTTGCCGCAGGTTGTGGGGCGATCTTAGCCTTTGTACTTCTATTGTTCAGCGGGCGTTTAAACATCCGCTGAACAGATTAATAAACCGCATTCATCTCACGACCTATAGAGATGGGAGTTGTCTGTTGAATAAAGATAAATAGGATGAAGGATAATATATTCATTGTTATATTTCATCCAATCTCTATATAATGTTATGTAAGGGCTTTCATAGAGAGGATGATCAAAATGAACTTTGATTTAACTCAAGAACAGCAGATGGTTAAGAAGTTAATGAAGGATTTTGCGAATGAAGAAGTCGCTCCTGGCGCGGTTGAACGAGACAGAACGGGTACATTCCCTATCGAAATTTTTAAGAAGCTGTCTCAAATGGGCATGATGGGCTTGCCGTTCCCTGAGAAATACGGAGGGGGAGGTGCAGATACGATCAGTTTCGCCATTGTGACGGAAGAATTGAGCCGTGCGTGTGCATCTACAGGGATAACGTATTCAGCCCACATCTCGCTTGGAGGTGCCCCGTTACATCTATTCGGTACGGAACAGCAAAAACAAGCGTATTTGACACCTATTTGCACAGGGGAATCATTTGGAGCATTCGGGCTGACGGAGCCGAATGCCGGGTCAGATGCTGGAGGGACAGAAACGACAGCACGATTAGAAGGCGGAAAGTTCACGATCAATGGTTCCAAGGTTTATATTACAAATGCCAGCTATGCGAAGCACTTAGCTATAACAGCCGTCACAGGTCGCACGGACGGTCAAAAAGAAATAAGTGCAATTATGGTGCCGACAAATTCAGAAGGCTTTACGGTCATGGATAACTATGAAAAAATGGGTCTTCATGCGTCCAATACGACTGAGTTGTTACTTGATCAGGTTGTCGTGCCGGAAGAGAACTTGCTTGGTGTAAGAGGGAAAGGGTTTCAACAATTTTTAGTGACATTGGATGGTGGACGTATCGGAATCGGTGCAATGGCAGTTGGGATTGCGCAGGCAGCCTATGACCGAGCGTTGCGTTATTCAAAAGAACGTAAGCAATTCGGTAAGAGCCTATCTTCATTTCAGATCACCCAATTTAAGCTTGCAGATATGGCTGTGAAAATCGAATTGGCGCGGAATATGGTTTATAAGGCAGCTTGGTTGAAAGACCAAGGCAGGAAATTCACGACAGAAGCATCGATGTGTAAATTATATGCATCTGAAATCGCCATGGAAATTGCCAACGAAGCAATTCAGATACACGGCGGTTATGGTTATATGCGTGAATATGAAGTCGAACGATATTTGCGGGATGCGAAGCTGCTCGAGATAGGGGAAGGTACTTCAGAAGTACAGCGTATGGTGATTGCACGACAAATTGGTTGCTGAATGTTGAATTATGTCCAATCTGTCACAAAAGGTGAAAAGTCGTTCAATAACACTTTCAGTTTTCTCATAGATACAGTACAATGTTAATTGTGTACTGTATCTTTTACAGAATAGATTCTGATGAAGGAGGGTAATCCAATGAATAAAAATCCTGTTGTACCTTATCTTTTGATTTTTGCGCTAGGAATTGGACTGATTTTCTTCATGTCACTTTATGGTTTAGATCAAAAGAAAGAAATTGCTGGACCAGATGAAGAAGAAGCCACTACTGAAGAAAATGCAAATACCGGCGAATTTGACGCAGAAGCTGTCGCACAACAAAAGTGCGTAAGTTGTCACGGAGATAACTTATCAGGCGGAATGGGACCTGCTCTAAACGGACAAGCATTCCCTGCGGAAGAAATGCATGACGCAATCAAAGATGGCGTTCCAGGAACTGCTATGCCAGCTGGACTTGTTCCGGACGAGAACATAGATGAAATGGTTGAATACATTTTATCGTTAGACTGAGTATCTACTTACTAATAGAGCCATTAAACCAGGAGGGGGACCACTCTTCCTTGGTTTGATGGCTCTTTTGCATTGCATGTACGGTTTGTCAAATATACAATAGAATGGAATGAAAGGCGGGGACTTATGAATACCAACCAATTATCCAAACGCCTTGCAATGGTCGCAAGGTTCGTTCCAAAAAACACTGTGCTCGCTGATATCGGCAGCGATCACGCCTATTTGCCATGCTATTTGATGAATAAAGGCGTTATTCAACGAGCGATTGCAGGAGAAGTCGTGAAAGGTCCATTCGAATCAGCAAAACGCAATGTACAAGCGAATGGTTTTGCCGATCGTATTGAAGTGCGTCTAGCGAATGGTTTACTGGCCATTGAAGATGCAGATGAAGTAGAAACCGTAACCATCGCGGGAATGGGCGGAACGTTGATCACATCGATTTTAGAGGCAGGGAAAGAACGTCTGCGTCATGTAAAACGAATTATTGCTCAACCGAATTTGCATGCGATTGCCATTCGACAATGGGCGATAGAAAACGGATTTCAACTTGTGGATGAAGAGATTTTAGAAGAAGACGGTAAAATTTATGAAATTCTGGTATTGGAAAGGGGATCAGCAGAGTATTCGCCAACAGACCTTCTGCTGGGACCCATCTTGCGACAAAAATCTTCACCCGTTTTCCGTGCGAAATGGGAGAGGGAAACACGGGAATGGGTACGTGTATTAGAAGCTTTGGATAAAGCAGAACAAACAAACGAAATTCGACTGAAAAAGCAATCAATCCAAACCAATTACGATTTAGTCAGGAAGGTGTTAGCTGAATGAAAAAAGTAAATGGATATCAGATTATTGAGGTTTTTGAAAAGTGGTCACCTAAGAAGCTCGCATTTGAAGGAGACCCGATTGGTCTGCATATTGGTCAACTAAATCGACATGTGAATAAAGTGCTTGTGACGCTTGACGTTAACGAACAAGTAATTGACGAAGCGATTGAACAAGAAGCTAATCTCATCATCGCGCATCATCCGCCCATTTTCCGGCCATTGAAAACGATATGGACAGATACACCGCAAGGAAAGATGATTGAAAAGTGCATCAAGCATGATATAGCCGTTTATGCGGCACACACCAATTTAGATATCGCAAAAGGCGGTGTCAATGATATGCTGGCAGACCGTCTCGGCATTACGGATACAGAACCAATCGAGGAAACGAGTTCTGAGCACTTAGTAAAACTGGCTGTATTTTGTCCGCAGACAGATGCAGATCAGCTCCGTAAAGAGTTAGCGGCAGCAGGTGCCGGGGCTATTGGAGACTATGTCGGATGCAGTTTCAGCTCGCATGGAATCGGACGTTTCACGCCGGTTGACGGAGCGAATCCAACAATTGGTGAAGTGGGAGAGCCTACTTCAGTGGATGAAGAACGAATCGAAGTCGTTTTTCCGGAAAGTCTTCAGCCGAAAGTCATTAAAGCCTTGTTTGCAGCGCATCCATATGAAGAGCCGGCATTTGATTTGTTCAAAATGCAACAAAAAATAAATGTGCATGGCATCGGAAGAGTCGGTCGCATGTCCGAAGAGATGACACTAAAACAATTTGCAGAGCATGTCAAAAACGCTTTTAAGGTGCCAGCTTTACGTTTTGTCGGGGATCCGGAAACATCTATTCGCAAAGTAGCGGTGTTAGGCGGCGACGGCAACAAATACATCACAGCAGCTAAGCGTAAGGGCGCGGACGTGCTGGTGACCGGCGATTTATATTACCATGTCGCACAAGATGCACAAAGCTTAGGACTGGCTGTAGTCGACCCTGGACATAACATAGAGAAGATTATGATTGAGGGAGTCGCCCGAAACCTATCCAAACTCTGCAACGAAATGAAATACGATATAGAATTCATCGAATCAAAAGTGAATACGGAGCCTTTTCAATTTTTATTCTAAAAAACCGGCGAGAGATTTATTCTCTCGCCGGTTTATTCGTACGTTGCGTTTAAGGTTCAATCCGAATGACGGGACTCGGGTTTTTGATTTTCGGTAAGATTTTCTCCAACTTAAATTGCCGTTCTGGTTGATGTGTCGAAGGATCTGCTGCATCAAACTTGTTCAAGTAGGCAATAACTTCTCTAACGATTACAGTAGGCGTCGAAGCACCTGCCGTTACCGCAACTGTCTCGATATCCATCAACCATGCGGGATCGATTTCTGAAACATCGGAGATACGGTAAGATGGCGTATTGGCAATCTCCACAGATACTTGCGTCAGGCGGTTCGAGTTATTACTCTTCGGATCTCCTACAACGATTAATAAATCCGCTTCTCCAGCCTGTTCCGCGACTGCTTCCTGTCTCACTTGAGTCGCCAAACAAATTTCCTGATGCACTTCAATATGAGGAAACTTGCGCTGCAGTTCTTCCATTAAATGTGCGACATCCCATTGACTCATCGTCGTCTGATTCGTCACCAACAGACGATCATTCTCGACTTCCAAGTTTTCGATATCTTCCAGCTTTTCGATTAAATGAACCGACTCTGGCGCCACACCGATTGCCCCTTCAGGCTCGGGATGGTGTTTTTTTCCGATGTAAAGTATGTCATAGCCTTCTGCCACTTTTTCCTCAATCAAATGATGAGTGACGGAGACATCCGGACACGTAGCGTCAATCGCGACGAGACCTTTTTCTTTTGCCAGTTTACGCACTTCAGGAGAAACGCCGTGTGCTGTATAAATAACGGTACCTTTGTCGACTTTACGCAAAATATCTAAGCGGTTTTCCCCATCCAAGGTGATGATCCCATCTTCTTCAAATGCATCTGTAACGTGTTTATTATGGACGATCATGCCTAATATATAAATGGGTCTCGGCAGGGATGTATCGAGAGCTGCGTTTCTCGCAATGACCATCGCATCAACCACACCATAACAATAACCTCTTGGTGAAATCTTGAGTACTTTCATTTATTCCACTCCACTCCTCTACTAACTTCTCTTTCATTATAGCGGAGATTGGCGGGTGATTCAAAGAGTTCAGAAGGGAGGCTGGAAAATACGCGGTGCGGAAGGCTGGCTGACAGGTGCAGCGCTTGCTCGGGCACTAGGCGCGGGTGAACTACCTGGTTGTGCAGTAGGTGTTGCTGCAGGTGCATTTGGCATAGACTGGAATCCTTTATATAATCTCCACATGGCGGGTAAATTTTGGAGCATAGGTGCAAACTGTTGTACAAGCGGCGCAAATTGCTGAGCGGTATTCAAAAATCGATTGGCAGTCTGCATGTATTGATCTGCTCGTGAAGGCCCGCCAGCCCCACCAGCGCCGGCCTGCTGTCCGCTTGCGCCTGCTTGCGGGAACCCTGAAGTCGGCGGCATGCCGGAAGAAAATGGCTGCCGCATCCCGCCGCCAGTAAATTGCGGGGGAGGAGTACTGGGCCTCATGGCTGACTGTTGATTACTGAACGGATAAAATGATTGATATCTCATCACGAACTCCTTTCTAAACGTTTTGAGTACTTCTCATAGTATCCTATGCGAAAAAAACTACTGATGGCACCGAATCATGGTACAATAAGAAATACGCTAGAGGAGGAACGATATGTCGAAATATACAGATTATCAATTCAAACCATTTTTGAGGGAAGCGATTCAAAAATTGGGTTTTGAAGAACCGACACCCATTCAAAAAGAAATGATCCCGCTTATAATGAAGAACACAAGTGCTATAGGACAAGCACATACAGGTACAGGGAAATCACATAGTTTCCTGATCCCGCTCGTCGAAAAGATCGATACAGCACAAGATGAATTGCAAGTAGTCATCACGGCACCGACCCGTGAATTGGCGACGCAGCTCCATACAGAATTAAAGAAACTAATCGAAGAGACAGATATTAAAAGTGCCATCTTGATTGGTGGGACGGATAAGAAAAGATCAGCAGAGCGCTTGAGAAGTACTCCTCATATTATCGTGGGCACGCCAGGCCGTATTCGAGATATGGCGGAAGTAGGAGCGCTGCCGATTCATACAGCTACTCAGCTTGTAATCGATGAAGCGGATCTCGCTTTTGATATGGGGTTCATTGAGGATATCGATCAATTTGCCTCAAGAATGCCTGATAAGCTTAGCATGTATGTATTTTCAGCGACCATTCCGGAGAAATTGAAACCGTTTTTAGCTAAATATATGAATTCTCCTGTTCATGTGCAGATGGATGATAAAAAACCACTGACAGAGAATATGCATTATTCATTAGTACCAGTCAGAAGTATGGACAAAAAGAAAAAGTTGCTTCACGTTATGGATGCCATTCAACCGTATTTGGCGATCATCTTTACGAATACCAAACAAAATGCAGATGAACTTGCAGATTATTTAGCCGAGCACGGTTATAAGCCGGGCCGGATTCATGGGGATTTGACGCCGCGTGAACGGACAAGAATGATGAAACAAGTGCGTGACCTTGAGTATCAATATATTGTGGCAACAGATCTTGCTGCGAGAGGGATCGATATTCCGGGCGTAAGCCATGTAATCAACTTCGAATTACCGGAGGACCTAGAGTTCTTCATCCACCGTGTAGGGCGGACGGCACGTGCGGGTCTCGGCGGTATGGCCATCACGCTATATGCTCCATCAGACGAAGATCAAATCAACCGTATTGAAAAACTAGGCATTCCATTTGTCCATGAAGACGTGAAAAATGGTGAGTGGATCGAAGTGAAAGAACGACAAGCCCGGAAGAAACGTATAAGAGAAGTCGACGAAATTGATAAGAAGGCTGCATCTATAATCCGTAAGCCGGATAAAGTCAAGCCAGGCTATAAGAAAAAATTAGCTGAAGAACAAGAAAAATTCAAAAAGAGACAAAGGAGAATGAAAAAGAAATAATGACAGCAAATGACATCCTTTTGGGCTCCCACGTATCGATGAGCGGCAAGAAAATGCTTCTCGGCTCAAGTGAAGAAGCATTAGGATATGGAGCGAACACCTTCATGATCTATACTGGAGCACCTCAAAATACGAGACGTAAACCAATCGAAGAATTGAATATAGAAAAAGGAACGGCGCATATGGAAGCTAATGGCCAATCCAAAATCGTCGTCCATGCACCGTACATCATTAATATTGCGAATACGACGAAGCCTGAAACGTTTCGTCTAGGCGTGGATTTTCTGCAGCAGGAGATAGAGCGGACAGAAGCACTCGGAGCTAATCAAATCGTACTGCATCCAGGAGCACACGTCGGCGCTGGAACGGACATGGGTATAACAAAAATCATAGAAGGTCTGAATGAAGTGCTCTCTAAAGACGCCAATGTCCGGATTGCCCTGGAAACGATGGCTGGAAAAGGTACAGAATGCGGCAGAAGCTTTGATGAAATTGCGAAAATTATCGACGGTGTGATACACAATGAACGTCTGTCGGTCTGCTTCGACACGTGCCACGTCCACGATGCAGGCTACGACATTGTCAATGACTTCGCAGGCGTACTCGACGAATTCGATAAAATCATCGGCTTGGATCGAATTTCCGTTATTCATGTCAACGACAGCAAAAATGTCTGCGGCGCCGGAAAAGACCGTCACGAAAACATTGGTTTCGGCCACATCGGTTTCGACCCGCTTGCATACATCGTCCACCACCCAACATTCAAAGACATTCCAAAAATTTTGGAAACACCTTTCATCGGGACGGACAAAGCAAACAAAAAAGCACCTTATGCAGTTGAAATCGAAATGCTGAAAAATAAAAAATTCACACCTGAGTTACTGCAAGAGTTGAATAACTAACATACCTAATTAGCGCTGCTAGTTTGCAGCGCTTTTTCTATTGCAACTTGTATTGATCTAAATAAAGCATCGTTTGTTCGTATCCGATGACAGAAGATACTTTCTCTAGAAAAACAGATGGAATACCAGTGAACAGCCATGACAACGACACCTCATCCAATAAAGGGCGCAACTGCTGAATTTGCTTCACTGACAACTGTACACCATGACTTGCCGCATACTGTTGCGCCTCATTATCGGACAACTGTTTGATCTCCTGAATCAACTGTAGTAAATCCATTCTCCTCAAATCCTTTCAATTGGTTGTATCCTTTAACATATTCCGCTATAATTTATTAAGTAATCGTAATGATTACGAATTACAGGAAGGGATATGTATATGACAAATTCCATTATCAAATTAGATCATATTACACATAAGTATCACCACTCCGTTGCACTTTCTGATGTCAGTCTAGAAGTGAAACAGGGGGAGTTTTGGGCGTTAATTGGCCCGAATGGTTCCGGTAAATCCACGTTGCTCAGAATCATTTTAGGCTTGCTGAAACCGACGGAAGGTACAATTCAATTATTTGGAGGACCGATCGATTCGTTCAAGCAACAACAGAGAATCGGTTATGTTTCGCAAAAGTCCAATGCCTTTACGACAAGGTTCCCTGCTACGGTCTTGGAAGTCGTGAGAAGCGGCTTGACGAGTAAAAAAGGTCTCTTCAAACGATTTACTAAAGAAGACGAACAACGGGCATTAGATGCGTTACAGGTCGTCAAAATGGCGGACTATCATGGAAAAAGTATTGGTGATCTGTCGGGCGGCCAACAACAGCGTGTGTTTATCGCGAGAGCATTGGTGAGCAAGCCGGATCTTCTTATCATGGATGAGCCGACAGTCGGAATTGACCGTCAAAACGTCGAATCCTTTTATTCTATGCTTAGTGAATTAAATCGTGATTATGGTATTGCGATTTTATTGGTAACACATGAAATTGATCTGGTGACACAGCTTGCGACGCATATAGCTTGTTTAAATCGCACCATTCATTTCCATGGCGTGCATGCAGATTACGAGAAGATGAGTGAGTCGGAGTTGTCCGGCTGGTATGGACATCCAGTTCGCCGGCTTCATCAAAAAGAAACGGAGCGTGCCAGATGATTGAAGCGATTTTCACTTATGAATTTTTACAAAACGCAGTCCTGTCCGGGCTGATCATCGGATTGATCGCGCCTATGCTTGGATTGTTTATCGTCGTTCGGCGCATGGCGATGATATCAGATGCGTTAAGCCATGTTGCTTTGGCGGGGATAGCAGGTAGTTTGTATTTAAGTCAGCAAGTATTGTTCTTTGCAGCATTGAATCCTGTATATTTAGGGATGGGAGCGGCTGTCGTTGGTTCATTGTTGATTGAACGATTGCGCAGAGTATACCGCAGCTTTGAAGAATTGGCGATTCCGATTATCCTGTCTGCCGGTATCGGTTTTGGAGCGATTTTTATTTCGTTGGCAAAAGGCTTCGGTACGGATTTAGTTGGCTATTTGTTTGGCTCAGTCTCAGCTGTTAGTCGTCAGGATTTATATATTGTGCTATTGATTGCAATCATCGTTATAGCGTTCTTATATTTTCTTTACAAAGAGTTGTTTTCATTGGCGTTTGATCCTGAGTATGCGAGAGTATCAGGCATTAATGAGCGGATCATTCAAGCGGCATTCATGGTTATTACAGCGCTTGTCATCGGAGCCTCGATGCGGATCGTCGGGATCTTGCTCGTGTCTTCGCTGATGACACTTCCCGTTGCTGCAGCCATCCAACTTGCAAAAAGTTATAAGGGAGCGCTTGTTTATTCAGTAATCTTCGGTGAAATTGCCGTGATTATCGGACTTATTTCTGCTTATTATTTAGATATCGCACCGGGCGGAACAATAGTAGTGACTTCAGTTTTCATCTTACTGATCGTACTATTTTGGAAAAAGGTTCGCGCGTAAAGAGTGAGAAAGGAGGCGGTTCAGGATGACAATGGACGAAGCGTGGAAAATTCTTTTGAAGCATGATTATAAACGTACGAAAAACCGTGACATCCTGTTGCGTTTTTTTGATCAAGTTGATCGTTATGTTACAGCAATGGAGGTTCGAAATGCAGTTGAACAGGACAATCCAGGTATAAGCTTCGATACGATTTATCGTAATCTGGCGGTCTTCTCTAGATTGGGAATATTGGATGAGACAGAACTGAATGGGGAACGTCTTTTCCGCATGCAGTGTGCTTCAGATAGTCACCATCATCATTTTATTTGCACAACCTGCGGAAATACGAAATCCATTCCTAGTTGTCCGATGGATCAGGTGACAGTAAATTTATCGGATTATGAAATAGAGGGCCATAAGTTTGAAATTTATGGGAGATGTCCGAGGTGTATTGAATAAAAACAGGCAGTCCCAAAAGTCGGGAAAATCGACTTTTGGGACTGCCTTTTTGTGTCGAGGAGTTAAGCAAACAATCGTTGAACTTGCTGATTTGCCTCCTGCCAATCCTTGACTCGGATTACGCCTTTGGGGATCGGATTCCGGTTATAAGGGGTATCAAACAAGAATACCGGTATGTCCAGCTCTTCGTGGATTCCTACCGCATTGTCATGCTTGTCTTCAAAAAAAGCATCAACAGAAAATTTTTTCGCTGTTTCGATTTTATGATGTGTTCCGATCAATTCTACGTGATCAAAAGGAATTTGATGCTCACGGAA
Organism: Sporosarcina sp. FSL K6-3508; assembly: GCF_038615825.1. NCBI lineage: Bacteria > Bacillati > Bacillota > Bacilli > Caryophanales > Caryophanaceae > Sporosarcina > Sporosarcina sp. FSL K6-3508. Next base: position 1,566,029 of record NZ_CP152016.1, read on the forward strand.
CCAAGCGGTCGTACATTCCAACACATTTTGCCCGCGGGCAGAAATATAGAACAGCTCATAATTCTTTTGCCAATTCGTTAATATTTCTTTCGCGTACTGCTGTGCAGGAGACGTTTGGTATATCAGTTCCTCTGCTTCCTTATACCAATTTCCGAACTGCACAGGATCTACGTCAAATGCTTTTGTCAGATCGTATTCTTTAATATCGTCAAGCGTCAGGTTTGAGCCAAAGCGCTTATTGATATGGGGCAATAGAGAAGTAGGGCATGTTACAGTTCCATCAATATCGATGCCGAAACGAAGTTGCTTCATTCGGCTGCGCCACCTTGGGCAAGTGCTTCCTCTTGTCGTTTTTTTTCAAAATATTCTTCTGCTAAAATATCGATTTCTTTCTTCAGCTCGTCGACCATTGTTTCTTCCGGAACCTTCCGAACCGTTTTACCGTGCATGAAGAGCAACCCTTCGCCACGAGCTCCTGCAATCCCGATATCTGCTTCTCTAGCTTCTCCGGGACCGTTTACCGCGCATCCCAGTACTGCGACTTTAAGAGGAGCCTTAATAGTGGAGATATATTCTTCCACTTCATTGGCAATTGAAATTAAATCAATTTCGATCCGACCGCATGTCGGGCAAGAAATAAGTGTTGCAGCATTCGAAGAAAGACCGAATACTTTCAGAAGTTCTCTCGCCACTTTAATTTCCTGAACAGGGTCCGCGCTTAATGATACGCGCATCGTGTTGCCGATACCTGCTGATAGCAGCGTACCGAGTCCAGCTGCACTCTTGATGGAGCCTGCAAATAGCGTACCGGATTCCGTGATACCTAAATGCAACGGATAATCAAATGCAGCTGCAGCCAGCTTATACGCTTCGATCGCCAAGTTGACGTCAGATGCTTTCAGCGACACGATAATATCATGGAAATCCAAGTCTTCTAGGATCTTAATATGATGCAAGGCACTTTCTACCATGCCTTCAGCTGTTGGATAACCATACTTTTCAAGGATCTTCTTCTCAAGTGAGCCAGCGTTAACGCCGATTCGGATTGGAATGCCTTTCGCTTTGGCGGCATTGACGACCGCTTCTACTTTGGATTGGCGTCCAATATTTCCAGGATTGATACGGATTTTATCTGCACCTTGTTCGATTGCGATCAAGGCTAGTTTATAGTCAAAATGAATATCTACGACGAGTGGAATATTGATGCGTTTTTTTATTTCGCCAATCGAATACGCTGCACGCTCATCTGGGCATGCTACACGTACAATTTGACATCCTGCTTCTTCCAAACGATTGATTTCAGCGACAGTTGCCTCCACATCGTGAGTTTTCGTAGTCGTCATGCTTTGAATAAATAGTTCATTGCTTCCCCCGATCGTTAAATTACCGACTTTAACGGGACGGGTGTTCGCACGATGAATCATTTCGGTCATTGCTTTTCTCTCCTTCAAATAGATAAATACCATCATAGATGGAATGGTAAATTAACGTTCGTTGCTTTCCTCGCATTCCGTATCCGGCTGTTCGCCAAGCGGCAGTTTGATTTCTTCGCCGGCCAGGAACTGCTGTCGTTCCAGATGAGGATTCAAGGAATAAAATTTCTCCAGCCTCTCTAGAAAATTAAGCGTGGGATCTGGATATAATGCAAATAACGATTCTATTGTATCACCTTCAACGGCCCGAATGACAATTGAATGATTAACGGTTTCCTCTATACAGGACGATTCTTCATCGAAAAAGGCTGCAAGAGGGATTGTCCCATCTGTTAAATCCACACGCACAAAATGAACAATGCAAAATACAGCGAGTGCCAACAAAAATATTCTCATAGATCATCCCTCCTGCATCACACTATGCAGGCAAGGACAAGACTATTCATTTTGTCGGCTTTTTTGGATAATAGGTTGCAGCGCGCCAAACATAGAGTAAATGGACAAGTGACGCAACCAAGAGGCCGTAAGATTGCATGTCTGGTATGAATTCAAAAATCATTGTCAATAAAATAGGTAGCGTGGCAGCAATTGCCGCAGTGCGCCACATAAATCGAAACTCGCCGCGACGGTGCAATAGTTTCAGCAGCAATACTCCTATAATACCAAAAATACTGACCCGAATAAATAAATACGACGTGATAATCACAAGTTGCAAAACGAATGCAAAAGGATATATTAAGATACCGATTGTTTTTCCGATTTCTGCTACTTCAGGTGTCGATTGAAAAAGGGAATGATCACCAAATAAAAAACGGGTAAACGATACAGCAGTGTAAAGAAAGACAAAAATAAATATGTATTGAATGACTTTTCCGATCGGTAGCAAGCGAAATGCAGCCAATTTTTTCGGTTCATGCAAAGAAGCTTTGAATATTTGATGGAATTTCACGAAATAGGCCTCCCTTTCTACTGTATAGTCTATCATTTATGTGAAACCTGCAGGATACGTGAAATTTCGACATTCTTATGACAAATTATTGCGGCTTTGTAAAGGTGATGTAAAGATTTGTGTTCAGTACTTTACAATTGGTGTATGGTCCGAACATAATAGGGTGAAACTTCACATGAATCCATGCGGAGGGGCAACTGTAAGACTATACATAATCGTTTGATGGAGGTTGACAATTAAATGGAAGTGAACTGGCAGGAAGTGCTGTTCCAATTTCTTGGAGGCTTAGGTATTTTCCTATTCGCAATTAAGTATATGGGGGATGGATTGCAAAAAGCTGCAGGGGACAGACTCCGTGCAATCTTAGACCGTTTTACAACTAACCCATTTATGGGCGTTCTTGTCGGTATTATTGTAACTGTTTTAATCCAATCCAGTTCGGGTACTACAGTTATTACTGTAGGACTGGTAAGCGCAGGATTCATGACGCTCCGTCAGGCAATCGGTGTCATTATGGGTGCCAATATCGGTACGACGGTGACTGCGTTTATTATCGGTTTAGACGTTGGGGCTTATGCATTGCCTATCATGGCGATCGGTGCGTTTCTTATTTTCTTCATTAATAAAGCTAAAGTCAAAAACTTGGGAGAAGTTATTTTTGGTTTTGGTGGCTTGTTTTTAGGTTTGGAGTTAATGAGTAACGGAATGAAACCTCTGCGTTCGTTGGAAGCTTTCTCAGACTTCACGCTGGCGATGAGTGAACATTCGTTGTTAGGTGTAGTAGCCGGAACAATTTTTACATTAATCGTCCAAAGTTCCAGTGCGACTGTCGGGATTTTACAAGGTCTATACGCGGAAGATTTAGTTACAATGAAAGCGGCATTGCCGATACTTTTCGGTGATAATATCGGAACGACGATCACGGCCGTTCTTGCTTCTATTGGTGCATCCGTAGCGGCTAGACGGGCTGCTGCTACACATGTTTTATTCAATATTGTCGGTACAATCATCTTCATGTTGCTGCTCATTCCGTTTACGGCATATGTGGAATGGGTGTCTGGCGCCCTGAATTTAGAAAGTAAGATGCAAATTGCATTTGCTCACGGTTCATTTAACATTGCGAATACAATACTGCAATTTCCTTTTATTGGTGCCTGGGCGTATCTCGTCACCCGTATGATTCCAGGGGAAGATGTGACGATCGAATACAAACCGAAGCATCTTGACCGGCATTTCATTACCCAATCGCCGGCAGTTGCGATTGGACAGGCAAAAGAAGAAATTATCCGCATGGGTGATTTCAGTGTGCAAGGGCTACAGCAATCATTCGAGTATTTGAAAACAGGACAGAAAAAACACGCGGAAATGGCTTATCAGATAGAAGATGCCATTAATAATCTCGATCGGAAAATCACAGATTACTTAGTCGAGATTTCAGCTGTAACCGTATCCCCAGCGGAATCCGGCCGTCATGTTATGTTGATGGACAGCGTACGGGATATCGAACGGATCGGTGATCACTTCGAAAACATTATTGAATTAATTGATTTGCGTGAGACGAATAAATTAAAACTAACAGATGGTGCGATCGATGATTTGACAGAGATGTTTACGTTAACGATCGAAACGGTCCAAAAAGCTATTGAATCTTTGGATAAAAATGATACGGGATTAGCACGTACAGTTTCCGAAAAGGAAGATTTGATTGATAATATGGAACGTCGTTTCCGAAAAAATCATATTGTCCGTCTGAATGAAGGGCATTGTAGTGCACAAGCAGGGATGGTATTCGTAGATATCGTTTCGAATTTGGAGCGGATCGGGGACCATGCAGTGAATATTGCGGAAGCGATCTTAGGAAAGCACGCATAATGAAGAAGGAGTGACAGTTTATGATATGGATCGGTTGGATCGTAGCTATTTTGATGTTTTGTATAGCATTCGCCGGACTTATCTATCCGGTCATTCCTTCTGTTGTTTTTATACTGGCCGGTTTCTTGTTGTATGGCGTCATTGTTTCATTCGAAGAGCTTACGTGGCTGTTCTGGGTAATAGAGGGGTTGTTTGTGATCTTGCTGTTCGGAGCAGATACGGTTGCGAATCTCGTAGGCGTCAAACGCTTTGGGGGCAGTAAGGCAGGGATGTGGGGAAGTACGATTGGCTTGCTGATCGGTCCATTTGTCATTCCGGTCGCCGGTATTTTAGCTGGCCCATTTCTTGGGGCGATCGTAGCGGAATTACTCGTTACACGCTCGGGTATCAAACAAGCGTTCAAGACGGGAGTAGGCTCTGTTGTCGGTTTTCTGACATCGGTGGTAGTAAAAGGGACCGTGATGGGAATCATGATTGCTATTTTTCTGTTTTTTCTCCGTTAATAGTCCATTTTCTTTGAATGCTGACTCATATTTTGATAATGTGAATAGGTAGGGCAAAACAGATATAACTAGAGGAGGAATGGAAAATGGCTTACAAATTACCAGAACTTCCATACGCTTATGACGCGTTGGAGCCACACATCGACAAAGAAACGATGAACATCCATCACACAAAACATCACAACACGTATGTAACTAACGTGAACAATGCACTAGAAGGTCATGACGAACTTCTTAGCATGCCGGTTGATGAATTGGTTGCAAACTTGGACAAAGTTCCAGAGGACAAGCGTACAGCAGTCCGCAATAATGGCGGTGGACATTCTAACCACTCATTCTTCTGGCAAATCCTTTCTCCAAATGGTGGCGGAAATCCTAAAGGGCAGGTTGCTGAAGCAATCGACAAGAAGTTTGGTAGCTTTGACGCGTTTAAAGAAGAATTCGCAAAAGCTGCAACAACACGCTTCGGTTCAGGTTGGGCTTGGCTCGTTCTGAACAACGGTGAGCTTGAAGTAACTTCTACGCCAAATCAGGATTCTCCTTACATGGAAGGCAAAACACCTTTACTAGGTTTGGATGTTTGGGAGCATGCGTACTACTTAAACTACCAAAACCGTCGTCCTGATTATATTTCAGCATTCTGGAACGTAATCAATTGGGATGAAGTTGAAAAGCGTTACCAAGACAATAAATAATTGAAACCTGACACACATCTGATTCGTCAAGATGTGTGTTCTTTTATGGGTTCATGATATACTGAGGCATACATAAAAAAATATAGAAAGGAGATTCCCGTTGAAAAAGACAACAAGAAAAGCAGATCAGGCGAAAGCCCGGCAACGTAAACATATTGCTTTTCGAATGAACTTTCTTTTCGTGGCAATTTTCGTCCTTTTCTCCTTGCTCATATTCCGGCTAGGTTATCTGCAAATTGTAAAAGGGGAAGATTATACACGGATGCTTGAGCGAACGGAAGAAATTGCCGTCAATACGAGTACGCCGCGAGGAAGAGTTTACGATCGAAATGGTCAAGTACTTGTAGACAATGAACCGAAAAATGCAATTACCTATACGAAAACTTCATCTACTTCTACTGCAGATATGTTGGAGCTCGCAAGGAAGTTATCGAAGTTAATCGATCAAGATACAAAGCGAGTGACAATGGGAGATAAGCGTGATTTCTGGATCTTGCTCAACCCTGAGAAAGCTGCTGAGAAAGTATCAAAAAAAGAACAAAGCAGTATTGGTAAGGACGATAAAAAATCTAAAAAAGATATCCAGAGGGAAATCAACCAATTGACGAGAGATCGGATCACAGACGAAGAAATCAATTCGTTATCGGATGAAGACATCAAGGTCCTGGCAATTTATCGAGAAATGATGGCAGGATATGCCTATTCGCCTCAAATTATTAAGAGTGATGGAGTGACCGATAAAGAATTTGCGGTCGTTTCGGAACGGCTGAATGAATTGCCCGGCGTCAATACGACGACGGATTGGGACCGTGTCAAGAAATCGGATAGCGCAATTCTCGGTTCTACAACGAGTCCAGTAGAAGGGATTCCACGTTCCCATTTAGATTATTTCCTAGCCAGAGGTTACTCTCGTAACGACCGGGTCGGCAGAAGTTATTTGGAAGCTTACTATGAAGATCTATTAAAAGGGCAAAAGACCATCGTAAAAAACATTAAGGACCGCACGGGTAAAGTGATTGAAACCAAAACGGTGAAAGAAGGAGAGCCTGGTAAAGATCTCATCTTGACAACGGATAGTGAACTGCAAAAGGCACTGGAAGAAGTCGTGTCCAATAAATTATTGAAATTGAAGCGGAATGCAAGTGCAGGTGCACTGGAGTCTGCCTTTCTTGTCATGATGGATCCGAATAATGGTGAAATCTTATCGTTGGTGGGCAAAAAAGTCGTAAGAGACGAATCGACTGGCCAATGGGCAATTCAAGATTATACTTTTGGCACGTTCACTTCTGCTTATGAAGCGGGCTCAACTGTAAAATTGGCTACCATGCTAACAGGCTACAGTGAAGGGGCTATCCGAATCGGAGATGTCAAAATTGACGAACCGATCCGAATCGGCCGCACGGTAAAACGATCCCTATTTAATCAGAACGGCCGGGTCGCACTAAATGATATTCAAGCTATTGGGCGTTCGTCTAACGTCTATATGTTCCGGATTTCTTTTGCATTAGGTGGTGCAAGTTATCGACCAGGTCAGGCGCTGCCGATTGACAAAAAAGCGTTTGACACATTCCGTCAAAATTTCGCTTCATTCGGCTTAGGCGTTAAGACGGGTATCGATTTGCCGGGAGAATACACAGGTGTGACGGGTACTGAAACAATCACAGGTAAACTGATGGACTTTGCGATCGGTCAGTTTGACACCTATACGCCGCTGCAACTGGCGCAATATGTTGCCACAATTGCAGCAGACGGTAATCGAATCGCCCCGAAAATTTTAAAAGAAATTCGCGAGCCTTCACCAGACGGAGAGTTTTTTGGAAATTTGGTAGAAGAAACTCCTGTAAAGGTTCTCAATCATATTAACAATACACAAGCTGAAATCGATCAAGTGAAAAAAGGAATGCATTACGTATATTATGGTTCGAATGGAACAGCTTCAGGATTATTAAAAGGGGCTTCCTATGATGGAGCAGGGAAGACGGGAACGGCACAGTCGTTTTATTATACTGGTAATAAATCAAATCCAGTCATTCCGACAATCAATTTATCCCATGTTGGCTATGCACCTGCCGAGAATCCACAAGTTGCTTACTCTGTAATGATTCCATATATTTCAACGAATACAAGACGCTATCCTTCTGCGACTGCCAGTGAAATCGTCCGAGAAGCACTCGATATATATTTTGACCTGGAAAAAGAGAGAAACTCAAAAATCCCCAATTCTTCTCCGGATATCAAAATCAAGAAAGCTCCAGAAGACGAATAAAAAACAACCTCCTGTACTCACAGGAGGTTGTTTCATTTTGTCAATACATCGGCCATCTCTTTAAAACTCATGTCAGAGTTCAATTCAAATGTGCCGATCTGGATTTTTCCGGCATAATCGTTTTCTTTCATATACGTATCGAATTTCGATGCATCTTCTATTAAATGGGCACGTTCGAGCGTTCCGGATAAATCTGCTGAACTGGATCCGGCCTGCACAGCAATTTTCTTTTTGATGACGGTTGTTTCAACTTCTTTCTTGGGCTCTTGCTGATCAACTGGTTTAGTTTCCGAAGCAGTTTCTTTGTTTGGTTCACCTTCAGACGTCAAGGTTTGGGATATGGCCAATTCTTTCTTAATAACTTCCAATTCTTTTTGAGTTGCCGTCAATTCTTGTTGTAAGGATGCTTCCGTTGTTTTCGGTAAATTGTCAACGGTATATAAAATACCGCCTGCCAGCAAACAACCGATGCCTACCGAGCGAAATACTTCTTTGATCATGTGCGCACTCCTTTTGAACGGAGTACAGCAGCCACTTCATCTTTCTGCATGGAAGCTCTTTGTGCAATCTCAGACATTGTATAGCCTTGACTGTGTAAAGAAGTGATCTGATTGACGATAATTGCGTGAACAGGTTTTTTCGGGGAAGCCGTGTAACTTTCTGTCATAGGCGGGGCAACCATCAACTCATCTTCGAGCACCCGCACCCTTTTCTTTAGATTACTTGTTTCCTGATGAAGACTGACGGAAACTTTTTCCAATTCATCTTCATATGTACGAGTGGGGTTCCCTACAAAGAAAGAAGCCAAGACAGCCAGCAGTCCGATAATGAGTAAAATTAAGGCGATATCCATTTCGTTTCCCTCCAAAATAACTAGAGTTTCCTTCATAATACCATAGCGACCCGGCGAATGAAATTTCAATCTTTCTGCTGTACAATGAAAGAAAATATGCTATAATTTATAAGTCGTATAAATCATGCTCATATTTAATCTTATATCTATCGCTAATGAGTGGGAGGGACAGTAATGCGCGTAAATATTACACTCGCTTGCACGGAATGTGGAGAGCGCAATTATATTTCAAAGAAAAACAAGCGTAACAATCCAGAGCGTCTTGAAATGAAAAAATATTGCTCACGTGATCAAAAACAAACTTTGCACCGTGAAACGAAATAATTAGTGAAACCAAAACCTGCTTCGGTTTTGGTTTTTTCTTACGGGAGGTAAAGCAGTGGAAAAGCAAAAACTTCGCGAACAGGTTTTAAAGCAATTACATCAATTAAGTCCATCTGATCACGAACAGAAATCTGCTCTGATACAGAAACGCGTTCTTGCTTCGGATGAATTTAAGTATGCCAAGACGATCGGGATCACGCTTTCTAGATTTCCGGAAGTGGCGACGCATCATTTGATTGAATTCGCTTGGCAGTGCGGGAAACGAATTGCTATCCCGAAGTGCATCTCTTCGACGAGGGAAATGGACTTTCGCTTAATCGACTCCTTTGACCAGACTGAAGTCGTCTATATGGATTTAAAAGAACCATGCGTCGATCTGACGGAATCTGTCCCTCCTGAAGAGATTGACTTGCAAATCGTACCGGGTGTTGTCTATTCACCGGAAGGTTACCGTATTGGTTTCGGTGGCGGCTATTACGATCGGTATTTGGCAGGATATCCATTTCAAACGATATCACTAGCATTTGAACGTCAAATACTGGATAATGTAATTAGGGAGCCGCATGATTTTCCTGTATCATATCTTTATACAGAAGATCGTATCATAGACTGTCAGAAAGCTCGTGAGATGAATGAATAGTTTCTACGATGTCCTCCAATTGTTAAAAAGATTCGGAGTCATTATCTATACAGGCAATAAGAAGCAAGACAGCATACTAATGGAGTCTGAAATAAAAGAGTTATTTGATCATCAATTTATTGATCAGCAAACATATATGCAAGCTGTTTTAGTATTGCGAAAAGAACAAAAAAATGATAGTTTCCCTAACAAATTATAGGAGGATGGACTCATTCCCGGTGGTATTTGAAACTTTTCTTTCAGTCAACCGTCTATCTGTTAGGCAACTATCAATTATGCTTTTGCATAAATGGGACCGGATTATATTCGAGTTTGCCTGAAAAGCTCCTGTAAAAAATCCGTAATGTGCGCCAAAGGCTTTATCTGAGTTCAGCAAGCGTTTGAGCATCCACTGAACAGTAACAAAATTGCATTCACTTCATTACCTATAGAGGTGGGAGTTTTCTGCTGAATTTAGATAAATAACACTACAACTCTTTATTTAGATATGAAAGGAAGAGAAGGAATGAGAAAATTCGAATGGCCAAAGCATTCCGTACTCATTATCGCCGTGATTGCAACTTGGTTGACTACTTATATCGGGTATCTCACCAGTTTTAATATGAAGATCGATAATGCGATGCAACAGTTTATATTATTTATTAATCCACTAACATTCCTGTTGTTTGTGTACGGAATCGCCTTGTTTATCAAAAAAACTAAGACAAGAAATCGATATATAGTAACAGTTAGTTTGCTGACATCGATTATTATGTTCAGTAACGCTGTGTTCTATCGCTTTTTCACAGACTTTATTACACTGCCATTGCTATTCCAAACGAATAACTTTGCAGATTTGACTTCATCAATTACAGAGAACATGAGATTTCTAGATGTGTTCTTCTTCACAGATGTCATCATTGTCTTGCTGGCAATTCGCTTCATACCACAAGAGCCGGTTCAAGTAACAGGGCGAAAAGTGGGGCGTAAAGTCTATTTCGCGGCGGCAGCTACATTGCTGATGTTCAACTTGGCGATGGCAGAAGCACAGCGCCCACAACTTCTGACTCGAAGCTTTGACCGTGAGTTGCTTGTGAAAAACATCGGGACGTATAACTATCATCTCTATGATTTATTTGTCCAATCGAAATCACACGCACAGCGAGCTTTCGCAGATGGAACTGAGTTGACGGAAATAGAGAACTATGTAAAAGCCAATCACGCGCAGCCGGATCCTGAAATGTTCGGCGTGGCAAAGGACCGGAATGTTATCATCGTTTCACTGGAGTCCTTGCAGAACTTTGTGATCAACAATGAAATGGACGGCCACGTGATTACGCCGTTCTTAAACGAATTAACAAAAGACAAAGACACATTTTACTTTAATAACTTCTACCACCAAACAGGGCTTGGTAAAACATCTGACTCTGAGTTTATCGTAGAGAATTCACTATATGGTCGTAACGGAAGTGCAGTATTCTTCACACACAGCGGCAATACGTACGATTCCCTATCCAATCGCTTGGGTGAAAATGGTTATTCCACAAGTGTTATGCACGCGAACAGCAAAAGCTTCTGGAACCGCGATATCATGTACAAAGCAATGGATATTCAAAAGTTCTATGACGTGGAGAGCTACTCAATCGAAGAAGGTCAAGCTGTTAACTGGGGTATGAAAGATATTCCGTTCTTTGATCAATCTGTAGAGTTGATGAAAGATATGAAGAAGCCATTTGCTACACGAATGATTACGTTGACGAACCACCACCCGTTTGACTTGGATGAAGAAGATAAGTTGATTCCTGAATACACTTCGAATTCCAATACATTGAATAAGTACTTCCAAACTGTTCGTTATATGGACGAAGCAGTGAAAGGGTTTTTTGAGGACTTAAAAGAAAATGGCTTGTATGATAATTCCATTATTATCATGTACGGAGACCACTACGGAATCTCCGAAAACCATAATAAAGCGATGGGTATGTACATGGATAAAGAAATTACACCTTTCGATAATGCGGAGCTGCAAAAAGTTCCTATGTTCGTTCACATTCCGGGTTACGGAAAAGGGAAAGTAATGGATGAACTTTCAGGGCAGCTCGACTTGCGTCCTACAATTCTTCACTTATTAGGTATCGACACGAAAGCAGATATGCAATTTGGATCTGACGTGTTTTCACCAGATCACGAACCGTTTGTCATATTCCGTGATGGCCGATTTGTGACAGATAAAAACATCTACACTCAGGAAGTCTGCTATGATATCGAAACAGGAGAGCCGACAGATGAAGCGCAATGTGAGCCGTATGTAGAGCGTGCCACAACTGAGTTAAATTACTCAGATACGGTCATCAATGGCGACTTGCTTCGTTTCAAAGATCAGAAAGATGGCAGTCCGGAGATGAAAGAGAGAGAATAAGTTGATGGAGCTGCGCGGTCGCCTATGCCGCGCAGCTTTTTTCATTTTCATTTAATACATCTTGAAAAGGGGAAACGTTTTGAAGCAGACAATCATAATGATCTTACTAGCTCTTTTTCTGGTGGGCTGTGAGCAAAATGAAATAGAGAAAACGGAAGAAAAGAACCCGCTTGTGGTTGATGAAGAAGTATTGTCTGTTAAAACATTGAAAACATCCGAGGAGAACTTGCGGTTTGTGGCGGGCTGGCTTGACGATATGAATATAGCTTATGTAGATCATCATGATGCAGAAGACCGTCTTCAGGTATTCAACTTAAAGACGGGAGGAATACATACGATCTATACGGATGCTTCGATAATTTCTGAAGTACTGATACATCGATCAAAAAAACAACTGCTTGTCAAAACATCAGATACTTCTACAGAGGCGAATATGACTGTGATAGATACAGAAGGCCAAGTGCTGGATGAATTAACTGTCGATTCGTCGGAACTTGAGATTCAGTGGAACGATGCAGAAGCGTCCAAACTGTTGATTTCTGCTTTTCGAGAAGACTGGAGTTATCAGGTTTTCCTATATGACATGAGTGAAAAATCTTTAGAACCTATCGAATTGACTGATCCATTTCCACAATGGATGGGAGAAGATCAGCTCGTTTACCTAGAAGACACTACTATAGTAAAGGAATCGCTTCAAACGAGTGAGAGAAGTGAGCTAGTCACCGAGGTTAATCGCTTTCATGCTTCATCAGAACAACTAGTTGTGGAGATACCTGACGAAGAACAAACACGCTTTACTGTTCTCGATGCAAATGGGGAAGAGAAGCATTCATGGCAGGCTGAACATCCATCGGAAACAATGGAGGATGTTGAATTCACAGATGACGATAATATTATTATGTCAACTAATCTTTCGTCCGATGATCAAGATGGTATGTCTACAATGGTTCAAGTCATAGATGGGGAAGCGATAAAGCGATATGATCCCGAGGTGGAAGGCGGTCTGCTGAATTGTTCACCAGATGGCGGAACGTGTCTTGTAGGCTACCGTATGGATACACTGATTGATCTAGAGACGGGAGGAACCACACAATGGTTGCAACTCAATGAAGAGGAACCGGTGATTGAAACAGCAGAAGCAATAACGGAAGAATAAAAAATAAGGACATCCTCCAGTATAGAGGTGTCCTTATTTTTTGGAACTGATTATTTGTGTAGCTGTGGCGGGTATCCTGAATATATAACGGTAGCAATTGTAAAGCCTCCGATAACGACAACAGTTACCACATTGAAAATTATACTTAATACATTCCGCTCTTTAAAAGCTTGGACCGTTCCAAAGACTGCTAAGATTGCAATCAATCCAAAAATGACGACCAATAAGTTCATTGAGTAGACACTCCTTTCAACATTGAAAAAATGAATGCCGTATAGCGATATTCCTCCTCTATTGTACTGTTAAACAAACGTTTTGTCGAGATTAAATAATGACGATTGTTTGAAATATGAGCAAGGTTTCATTAATATTAGAAAAAGAGGTGAGTTAATTGAAGATACATATACATCCATTAGGTCCAATTCAGACAAATTGTTATGTAATTGAAGATGAAGAGAAAAATTGTTTGGTGTTTGATCCGGGTGAAGAAGGCGAGGCATTGCTTTCTGAACTGCAAAAGTTATCACTAAAGCCTGTCGCGATCATGCTGACCCATGCACATTTTGACCATATTGGTGCAATCGAGACGATTCGAAGTGCATACGATATCCCGGTCTACGTGCATGAAGCTGAAAAAGATTGGCTAGGCAACCCGCAGCTGAACGGATCAGGGAAATATCCGATGTTCCCGGACGTGATTTGCAAACCGGCCGATATTTTATTGAAGGATGAAAAAAACCTGCAAGTGGGGCCTTTCACGATGGAGGTCCGCCATACGCCGGGCCATTCGCCTGGAAGCGTGTCCTATGTCTTTGCAGACGAGGGATTCGCCATTGTGGGGGATACGCTATTTAGAGGTAGTATAGGGCGTACCGATCTTCCGGGAGGTCATACAGAAACGCTTTTGTCTTCTATCCACAACGAATTATTATCATTAGATGAAGAATTGATGATTTATCCGGGACACGGCCCGGCGACGACACCTGGGATCGAACAAGATCAGAATCCGTTCCTGCATGGATTTTAAAGCAAAACAAAAAACAGCTCTCGTGATGAGGCTGTTTTTTGTATGTACGGATTAGTGTCCTCCACCTGGTACATGAATAAATATGGAATAGTAACTGAAACCAACCATGAAGATCATTAAGTATGCTCCGAATAAGTACATGTACATACGCTCTGAAAGTTTCAAGTATCCAAGTAGTACGAAGAAGATAGTGCTTGCGACTAGCAGTAAAGAAGCAGGAATCATGTGTCCAACATAGAACATGACCGCAAAAATACCTGTCCAGAATCCGCAAAGTTTGAACATATTATCCATCTACGCGTCCCTCCTTCACAACAATACAATAAGCTCTTATCCATTATAATAGAACGTCAGCCTAAAAGTAAACTCCAATCAATTTCACATTGTGACAAAAAAGTGTACTTGTTTCGGTGACTTAGACATTAGCTATCCTCAGTATAGCAGAACCATCCAATAAAAATAATATGAAAATTCATTTTCTCTGTGATTTTGAGTTCTAAAAATACATTTTGTCCTCTTATTCACGATGATAATTAAATTATCTTAAATGAATACTATTTTCCAACAATTCATTTCCAATGTATACTCCTGCGTAAGATGAAAAGTGGTCTTTCATCATACGGAGAAAGGGGAGAATTATGGAAATTATAGCGAATCCAATAGAAAAAACGTGTTTTCAGTTACTGGAGAAAGCAATTCATTTAGAGGCTACAGATATCCATTTTGTGCCGACCGCTGAAGGTTATGATGTGACCATTCGCAAGCATGCATTATTCTCGAAAATTGGCCAATTCCCCCATACATTAGGCGGCCGTTTGATTTCGTTTTATAAGTTTTTATCTTCGCTGGATATTAGTGAACAACGCCGGCCTCAAAGTGGCTCCTTTCATCGGTCGTTCTCTGACTACAACTTTTCTTTTCGTATATCAACCATTCCGTCTATTCAATTGCGGGAAAGTGTCGCCATCCGTATCCAGAAACATGACAAGGTTGTACCCCTTCAAGATTTGTGTATAAATCCCCAGTGGAGTAGACAATTATCAGAAGCTGCTGCTCATAAGCAGGGATTATTTCTTGTCACCGGCCCGACTGGTTCAGGCAAAACGACGACATTGTATTCACTGACGGCTCATTGTGTGAACGAGTTAAAGCGCCATGTGATTTCATTGGAGGATCCAGTGGAGAATAAGCACAGCCATTTACTGCAAATCCAAGTGAATGAAAGATCCGGCATTACATATTCTGCCGGATTGAAAGCTATTTTACGGCATTCGCCTGATGTCATCATGATTGGTGAAATACGGGATGCAGAAACAGCCAAAATTGCGGTAGAAGCTGCTTTGACAGGGCATCTCGTACTCAGTACGATCCATGCGAAAGATCCGCTAGGCTGTCTTTATCGATTGCTTGATCTAGGAGTTCACTTAGAAGAACTTAGACAAACGCTCATCGCGATTTCCGCCCAGCGCTTGATTACAAAGCAAACAGGCGAAACAGCCGCCATTTTTGAAATTTTGCAAGACCCATACATCGAACAAGCGGCAGAAGCAATCTCGAAAGGACATCGTTTTTCAATGCCATCTGAACGAAAAATCGATATACAGTCAGCTTTCTATGAAAGAGTGCTAAACAATGGTGTCTAAACTTCTTGGCAGACGTTCGCCTAAGAAAAAGCTGGTGAAGCCTGCAGAGTTTTTGCATAGACTATCTGTTTTGCTGCGGGAAGGTTACACGTTTCATGAAGGACTGATTCTTATCTTGCCTTATCATTCAAAAGAATACGAAAAGAAATTGGCGAAAGTTGAATCCGAATTAAAAATGGGTTTCGGTGTCTCTTATATATTAAAAAGCTTGGGATTCAGCAAAAGTATTATGTTGCCGATTGTCATTGCAGAAGTCGATGGAAATTTAGTTCGCGCTTTGGACGAAGTGGCAATGCGTGTCAACCGTACCACTGAAAAGCAAAAACAACTACGTAAACTGCTAGCCTATCCCGCTGTTTTATTTTCACTTTTATTCGCGTTGTTGGTTGCTTTTCGCCAGTTTTTCCTGCCGAACTTTGAAGCATTAACTTTGATGCGTGCTAGTCAAGAATCTGGTGTGGTCCGGTATTTACCTCGACTGGTTTCCTCTATACCGGATTTAATTTTGCTCCTGATAACGACAGCAGGTATTGCAATGTTGGGCTTGAGAATCTGGTTGAAGAAACTGACAGCTGAGCAAATGCTGAAGCAGCTTTTACGTGTTCCCGGGCTTGGCCCTTTTTATAGTGCGATGAAGACGAGAGATTTCGCTAACGAGCTAGGCAGTTTACTACAATCCGGTTTGTCGCTGCAAAGCGCACTGAATGTCTTGGTAGAGCAAAAAGAAGATCCAATTTTATCTGCAATATCAGGACAGCTGAGTGCCCACGTCATCTACGGGGAACCATTGCATGAAGCCATTCGGTTAACAGATGGTCTCTCCAGTAGCTTAGCGGATTTTGCGAAACATGGTGCAGACAGTGGATATTTACCGAAGGAGTTACTGATTTACAGCCAGCATACAAGCGAACAGTTAGAAGAGAAGATGAACAAAGGAATTGCTGTTTTGCAACCAGCCTTATTTGGCATACTGGCCGTTTGTATCTTACTATCCTATTTGTCGATCCTACTTCCTGTTTACCGCATGATCGATAGTATTTAAAGAGGAGGAAATAGAAATTGGTAAAAAGATTTTTAAAGAACGAACAAGCTTTCACTCTAATCGAAATGATGATCATTTCAAACACTGTAAAGAGGGAATGGCGTAACCACAGGTCCTACAAGGGTTATATGATGGTTACGCAGAAGATAAAATCACAGAAAAACCACATTTATTTTCAGTTTAGATAAATTGGCGAAAATACTCATTAATTTTATCGTCACTTTGCTTCTGCATTTTCTTAGTGACATGTGTGTAAATGTCGAGGGTGATATTTATGTTCGAGTGTCCGACACGTTCCATGATAACAGGAAGATCCACTCCAGCTTCTACAAGCATGGTGATATGCGTGTGTCGTAAAATATGAGTGCCACTTACATCATTAATACCATAGGCCTTATATATTTTATTGAAAATCGCACTGATCGTTACAGCGCGGACAGGTTGCTGGTTTCTTCCGGTGAAGACTAAATCTCGCCATACGGATTTCGAATCACGCAAACCCATCAACTTTTCTTTATTATATTGTACCTTCATCTTCTTCAATTCCTCAGCAAGCTCTTGGTTAAATGACACCGTCCGATTGGAGTCCTGAGTTTTCGGTGGCATCTGCTCAAATCCGCCTTCACCCGCAGGTTTCTCAAAAAGTGTCTTACTGACCGTGAGTGTATGGTTTTCCAAGTCGATATCATTCCAGGTGAGCGCTAACACCTCTCCGACACGCAAGCCCGTAGAAAGCATTGTGAGTGCCAGTTGATAGGCGTTTCTTCTGCCAGAAGATTTCACTCCGGTTAAAAAGGTCTGAATTTCTTCTTTTTCAAGATACTTTTTCTTTGAGTTCACAAAAACCTGTGAGCTTTTCTTTGCCTTTGGAATTACAGTATCTTTTACAATATTCTTTTCGGTGTACCCATTTCGCGTAGCGTACTCAAACATTAAATTTAATGCAGTTCGAGTACCCGCAATGTGGTGCTTAGATATCCCAGTATCGCGTCGTTCAATTAAAAAGGATTGCAGATCATTTATCTGAAGTTTGCTTATTAGGTGTTTGCCGTGCTTATCGATAAAGGGACGCAGGGCGACCATTCTTACTTTGACAGAGGAGGACTTTACCGTTTCCTTGTAAACACTCAACCACTCTTCATAAACTTCTGACACCTGTCGTTTTTGCGGCTGCCTCTGTTTCGATAATTCATCTGCCGCTGCTTGCGCTCTTTGTAAGGCTTCCTTCTTGGTATCACCGCGCCGCGTTACTTGTCGTCGCTGACCAGTTAGGGGATTAGGAGTTGCGTCAGTGGTACACGACCATTTACCATTGTTTAATTTACGACAGTACATATTCATTTCTCCTTTCAAAAAAGATTGATATTTATCTATTGGTTAGAGCATACTTCATTTGAAACACATCCTTTCTTTGGTACATTTCTAGTCTTTTAAAGGCAAAGTCGTATTCAACATTAAAAGTTTCTGCGATTAATCTGATAGCTTCGAATTGATCATATGGTAAGTGAATTTTTTGTAGCATAAATGTAGGCACACAGAAGTGGTACATAAAGTTATCTGCCTGCCATTCTTGTAACTGTCGAAATAGGGGAGGCATGCGGCCTTGATGTCCGCTGTGACGTAATACATGACACAGCTCATGACCGAAATCCTGCCATCGCTGTCGGCTGTCCAAATCGCGGTTGATGAAGATATAATAACGACCATCCCAGTAAAATGCCTCGCTGTCGTTGCGGGATAGATAGATACCGATGTTCAAGCGTTCAGCAATGAGATATTTATTCAGCTGTTCTGGTTGCCGGATGGATAAACTGGCATACAGCTGTTCGATGAAATCTTCTAAATGACTGTTTTGATACATAAAATGACCACCTATCAAACGTATGTTCTTTTTCTGGTTGAAAGAAAAGCCCTGGAGGAGGGCTGTCGTTTACTTCGTTGCACTATTTCGCAATTTACTTCTATATTCAGGGTCTATATTGTTATAAATACCAGGGCGAATCCAGTAGTGATCTGCCTGATTCATTATGCGCCAGGTCTCGCTATAACTGTAAAACTTAAAGTTAGATATATCCAACTCTTTAAAGTTGTCTCGGCTGTATCTATATTTCACAATATCGTCCACATACTCTTTTCCTTGTTCATTGTGGAGAGTGGTTGAGAGAATTGCCTCTACTTCATTAACCGATTCATCTTTAAAACCCTTTTCCATGACTTCGAAAATTTCGTACACGTCATCTTTCATAGTGTGAGTATCGCTGAAATACGTTTTGATTTCTTTGGAAATGGTTAGCTTTCCATCTGAAAAGGTAGCATCATCGATATATTCGTTTTCTTTTTTTAGTCTTTCGTAGAAAGGTAATTTTTCATACTCTTCTTTTTCCGCCGCTTCTTTCCTCTTTTCTTCTTCTGCAGCTAGCTTCTTTGCTTCTTTCTTGGCGTTTCTGTCATCAATTCTTTTTTGTTCCGCTGCCACCTCTTCAGCTGCCCGTTCTTGCTTAGATTCTTCAGACTCGAAGATGGTGCCTATTACACCGAACGCGAGAAACGCACAAATCGCTATAAACCACCATCTCTTATAAAACGGTTTTTTGGTCTTTTCTTTCATTTACATCACCTCTATTTCATTTGTCTCATGTACATTACTTAGTGAGATAGAACCATGATTTATGTAAAAAATAAAAGTCTTAAACTGTAGCGCATCTAAAAATATTATTTCTTTAAACTACTTGTAAGATCTTCTATTTTTCTTTCAATATTTTGTATTATCTCTCTTTGTAGATTGTCATCTATGTCATCTTTGGCAAGAAAAAATAAAACATCTTTATACTTGTCGATGGCTTTTTTGTGATTTTCTTTGAACTCTTCTCTTTCCGCCTTCAATAAAAGATCTTGGTATTCTGCATCATGAATATACTTCATAACTCGTATACCTAGTTCTTCATTTAAATAGCCATAATCATCTTGAAGCTCTTTTAAAAACAGAAGAGCTTTATTTGCATTGTTAATTTTAGTATTAAGGGTCTTCGCTAAACCGGCTTTCCTCAAAAACTCATCTGTTTTCTTATAGGCTTCTTCATCGAAGATTTGATATTTTATTTCATTCATCGTTTTTCTCATATCTTTAGTGTCAATGTTTAAGAATACGCCTTTTTCTATATACTCGCTGTCTAATATATCCAGATGTTCTAATATCACATCAAGTCTACTTATCCTTGTTTTAAATACTTTTGAATTATCAACAAGTTCAGCAGATTCTTGTATGATCTCAATATGCCTGTTAACTGCTATAGCAACAAGTTCTTCGCAAGGATCACACAGACCGTTTTTAGAAACCCTTAGAAAAAAACCTTTCTTACTGCAAAAATTACACTGTGCCAAATTCATTCCTCCCTTTACTACTTATCTCTCCGAATAATCTCCCACATTTCCCGAAGCTTCCGCACATCTTCCTCATCAGACTCCGGCAACTTGCGATACCAACGTTGCAATTCAGGATCGTTGGCGAATGCTTGGAATTCTTTTTCATTCTCACTTTCCTCTTCGCTCCAATAACCTGCTAAAGCCATTAACTTTCCATAATCACAATTATAAGCTTGAGCAATTAACTTCAAAGTATCCGGAGTTGGATTAATTGGTTTACCAGATCTCTTATCAAAGCCTTTTTCAACTGTATCTAAATAAGTATGACTGATCCCAATCTTTTCAGAAGCTTCTCTTAATGAGGTTTTACCTCTTAATTGTTTTATATATTCTCCTAATTTCATCATATCATCACCCGTAATACATACTTTACACAACTCTAAAGTAAAATTAAATAATGTTGTTGTAAATCTTTATTGACAACACTGTTATACTTGTGTTACATTTTATTTAAGGAGGTGTTATACGTGTCTAACAAACTTCGAAAGGTTCGCGAGGAAATTGGAATGCCTCTTACGGTATTGGCCAAAAGGGCAAAGACATCCAGACAAACTCTTACAAATATTGAGTTGCATGGACAAGAGCCCGGCGTTTATTTGGCGCTGTCTATTGCAAAGGCTTTGAAAGTTGATCCAAGGGATATTTTTTTTGATCCTGGCGTTATACAAGGTTTACAAAGTGGTGTCGAAGAAGTCGTATAGGGAGTGAAAAACATGTCAGAAGTCATCGTGACGACTACAACGCAATTGAACGAACTTGTCAACACGGCCGTTAAACAAGCCGTAGGCGAAGCATTGCGAGAGCGTCAACTACCAATCTTGCTATCTCTGAAAGAAACTGCTGAGCTGCTGGGTGTGAGTCAAACGACGATCCATAGAGCAGCTAAGATTCAAGGTTTCCCAGTCACTCATGATTTTGGTCACGCAAAGGTCGTGACAGATCAGTTGCTGGAATGGATTAAGAAGCGAAGCAATTACGATTTAGTTTATAACTTTAGCGGATAGGGAGGAATCAGTTATGGCACATAAAAGAAATTCAAATCGATCGACTTCAATTTCGATGGAGTACAGGAATCTCAAGGGCTCCAAACGTGAGCGTCTTATTGCAGAAAGAAAAAGGGCAGGGCTAACCCAAACACAATTAGCCAAGAAGTTAGGATGTTCAACAGCGACAATTTCACACTTGGAACTGGGGAGAGTAAAACCTGGGCTTGATATCTCATTAGGCCTAGAAAGCTATTTTAAACGGCCTTTTGAAATTTTATTTCCCGATTTATAAAAAAGTACTTGACAAGCCTTATCGACAAATTTTCCAGAAATGAAATATTTCCGAAATGCCCAGGGAACCACAGAACAGTAAAACGTTGAAAATCATTAAAAAACAGTTATTTGAAAAGCATAGACACTCACAGAAAAACATTTTTATCCATAAGTGGTAAAAGGTCAAAAACTATAATAGAAATCATCAAGAAAAGGAGGAATGAAGATGAATCAATTAAAAGTTTTTAAGAATGGGATTTTCGAAGTTGGAGCTGTTTTAGAAAATGGACAAGTTTTGTTTGATGTAGAGCAGGTTGCTAGATCTTTGGGCTTCATAGACAGAAAGAATGATGTTGAATATGTCAGATGGAACCGTGTGAATTCTCATCTTCCTGAAACTTCGCCACGAGTGGCGAAAGGAGATTTAATTCCCGAACCTTTGGTTTACAAATTGGCTTTCAAAGCGCAAAACAATGTAGCGGAAAAATTCCAAGATTGGTTGGCAGTCGAGGTGATTCCTTCTATACGAAAAGACGGCGGATATATCATGGTCTCCGAAAATGACGATGATGAATCAATCATGGCAAAAGCAGTTTTAATAGCTAACAAAACGATTGCTAGAAAAAACAAAGAAATAGAAGACCAAAAGAAAATCATCGCTGAACAAAAACCAAAAGTGTTATTTGCAGAATCAGTTGAAGCTAGCAAAACTTCTATTTTAGTACGAGAACTAGCAGTATTGCTCAAGCAGAACGGTATAGACACTGGAGAGCGGCGCTTGTATGAATGGTTGCGTTCAAATGGTTATCTTGTTAAACGCCTTGGTTCCGATCGCAATACACCGACACAGAGAAGTATGGATATGGGGTTGTTTGAAATCAAGGAGACACCTATACACCATAACAGCGGTTCAATTTCCGTCAGTAAAACAACGAAAGTGACTGGCAAGGGTCAAGTTTACTTTATCAATAAGTTACTGAGTTTGAAAAATGCGATCTAGCGGAGCAGAGGGGTTTGCTCCACTAGATTGGAAGGGTGTTTTCAGGGGTTGTTGTTGCGAAGGTTTTTGGAGGCTACATCTATAGAGTACAACAGCCCTAGATAGAAAGAAATTCCAACTTGGAATATGTAAGTTGTTATTCCAGATTGGAATATAAGGGGGAGAAAGATTTGAAGAATGGAGCGATTTTGAGAGCGTGTCGAGAGCGAGTGGGATGGAGTCAAGCGGAAATGGCCGAGCAGCTACATGTCAATCAGTCTGACATATCTAAATATGAAAACAGCACCAAGGAGCCGAATATGTCATTGCTACAAAGGTGGGCGGTGCTCACGAATTCGCAAGACATATTGGTTGCGTACTTGCTCGGAGTCGAAGGTATAACGGTGCTTACTAGTATTTTATCGACAGTCGGAACGTCGATCATCGGCGGATTTATCAACTTTATGTATTAGGAGGAAGTCATGAAAACAGAAAAACAGTCGGAGAAGTTACGGAAAGAGCTAGCGTTGTTCGTAGAAAAGATGCAGTTGGAAGGCGTCGACATTATGGCAATAAAAAAAACGACCAGTGCGTCCAACACTAATCGGCAAACTCAAATTTATGTAAGTTCATTATAACACAAGTCGGGAGCTTTGGCTCCTGTCAAGAAGTCCAGGTGGTTGGTTAGCCATTGAAAGATTTCCGATTGAGTTGGTTACTCGTCGCGACACCTGGGCTTCTTGATGGGATTCAACCATCAGAAAGGAGATGACAAGATGACAGACTACGGAAATTGGCTGCTGGTAACGATCTTGTTGCCAATCGTTGCATTCGGTTTAGGAATCCTCTGGAATGAGGCTAGTCATCAATTAAAGAGGGAGCGTGACGCGGAATGAAAACATATCGCTGGGAGATCATCCCAATGGAAGGTGAATCGACTTTTATTTTGACTTCTGCAGACAGTGTGTTGGTAGCAGCTCAAACATTCGAAGAGAATTACGGCAACCACATCAGTATTTACGCCATTCGAAAAGCTGCTGAAATCATTGAGTTTGAGGAGGCGGTTTGAGTGGGTGAATATGCAAACTTAATCCAACAAGGTGTCTACTGTGAAAGTTGCGGCTGTTACACAGGGCAGGAACCAGGTCACCCAACCAAGTGCGAAGGTTGTGATCACTATCATTCCGAAGCGGCAATTGAAGCCGTGTTAGAAGAAGGTGAAGACCTGTGATGCATCCGGATATCGAGCATGCCATGCTCACGGGTTATCCAAGCAATGAGTATTTGGAGTACGAACGTGAACAAGAAGAGGAAGTCTACTGCGGTCCATTCGATGACATGAACGATTTCTTTTTGAATGTATTCCCAGAAAACAAATAAAGACCCGCTGTAGGGCAGCGAGTCAGTAAGGTTCTTATGCATATCAATTAATTCCATTATACATAAGAACCTCAACAAAATACAAGAGGAGCGATTGAATATGAGCGAATTATCTATGCAGTACCAGCAACAAGGTCAACAAGGTAATGTCCTTGGACAAGCTACTGCGTCACGTGAAATGGAAGAAGTCAAAGGGGCAATTTTCCTTGCGAAACAGTTTCCGCGGAACATCTTTCAGGCGGAACAACGGATCTTGGATTCATGTAAACGGACATCGTTAGCAGAAGTAGCGATGTATCAATATCCACGCGGCGGAACGAAAGTGATGGGACCGTCCATTCGGCTCGCTGAAGTATTGGCGCAGAATTGGGGCAACATTTCATTCGGTGTAAAAGAACTCGAACAACGTGAAGGTGAATCAATTGCTATGGCTTATGCCTGGGATTTAGAAACGAATGTACGTCAAGAAAAAGTATTCACGGTTAAGCATAGTAGGCAGGCAAGAGGACAACTTCAGAAACTCACAGATCCACGAGATATATATGAATTGGTCGCGAGTAGCGGGGCACGTCGTGTCCGTGCATGCATCCTCGGGATCGTTCCAGGAGACATCGTGGACAACGCAGTTAACCAGTGTGAAAAAACATTACAGGGAACGTCTGAAAAGCCTTTAAAAGACAGGGTGACGAGCATGCTTTCTTTCTTCAAAGAAACGTACAACGTTACGCAGGAAATGATTGAAGAACGATTCGGATATAACGCAGACTCTTTCACTGAAATTGATTTGGTGAATGTAAAAACTATCATTAACAGTCTGAAAGATGGAATGAGTAAAGTTGACGATTGGTTCGATAAAGATGTGAAGAAGAAACATTCTAGCGAGCTTTCAGAATCATTCAAGCAAGAAGAGCGGTCAGATCAAGACGAGGTGAAGGCGGATGACGCTGGAACTGACGCAGAGTAACTACCATTCATTAGAAGCGGACCGGGAATATTTCTCGGTCTCGCAATTTAAAAGCTTTATGGCGTGTCAGGCGAAAGCTGTAGCGAAGTTGAAAGGCGAATATGAAGAATCGTACGGCAAGGCATTGGTCGTCGGCTCTTACACTCACGCAGCGTTTGAAAGCGGTGACGCATTCGATTTATTCAATCAGGAAAATCAAGATCAAATTTTCAATACACGCGGTGGAAAATACGCAGACTTTGCAATGGCCGACACAATGATCGAGACGATCAAAAAGGACAAGTTCGCTATGTTTGCCATGGAAGGCGAAAAAGAGAGTATTTTGACCGCTGAATTGTTCGGTGTGAAGTGGAAAGCAAAGATCGACTCGATCAATCACCAGCGTAAAACTTTCACCGATTTAAAGACCACTAGAAGCCTTACACAGCGCTATTGGTCGGACAAGTACCAGAAGTACGTCTCATTCATCGAGGCGTGGGATTACGTGCTGCAGATGGCTATGTATCGCGAGATTATCTATCAATCTACAGGAAATTACTACTCACCATACATTGTCGCGGTGACGAAAGAAGATCCGCCCGACAAAGCGGTGCTCCATTTCGATGATACGAGATTTCAGTTTGAATTGGACTTCGTGGAGCATTTGATTGATCAGTACAAGGAATTGAAGGCTGGTAATGGAGTGCCTTCCCGATGTGAGAGGTGTGCTTATTGCAGGCAGACAAAGCAGCTGACGGACACGATTGAGATAGGCGAATTGATTTAAAGGAGTAGTGATTCACCATGAGTAATGTGAAATGGATAAAGCTGAGCACGCAGATGTTTGAGGATGAAAAGATAAAATTGATTGAACAAATGCCCGACGCGGACACCATTCTCATTATCTGGGTTAAACTGCTTTCTCAAGCTGGCAAGACAAACGCGAACGGCTATATCTATCTAAGCGAAAATATCCCATACACAGATGAAATGTTGGCAACTATTTTCAACCGCCCACTGGGAACTGTTCGGATGGCTTTAGAGGTTTTCAAGCAATTCGACATGATAGAAATTGATGATGAAAGTTTTATAAATATATCAAACTGGGACAAACATCAGAGTGTCCAAGGGCTGGATAAAATCCGTGAACAGAATCGCAAAAGAGTAGCCAAACATCGTGAGAAAAAGAAGATTGAAAGTAGTAACGCGGATGTAACGTTACCGTGTAACGCGAATGTAACAGACAAAGAATTAGATTTAGAACTAGAACTAGAACTAGATAAAGATATTAAAGATATAGTCCCGTACCGGGACATTGTCGATTACCTGAATGAGAAATGTAATCGTGATTTTAAAGCGAGCACCCAAAAAACAAAAGACATGATCAAAGCACGCTGGAAGGAAGGCTTCACGCTTGATGATTTCAAGTTGGTGATAGACATCAAGTCAAACCAATGGTTGACAGACGAGAAAATGAACGCTTTCCTCCGTCCACTTACGCTTTTTGGAACTAAGTTCGAATCTTACTTAAACGAAGGGAGGGGCATGCATGGAAAAGATCAGCGACGTAATGGCCCAGCTACAGGAAAGGGCACTGAAGATGAGTCAATTATCAGAGATCGAGTCGGTCGGATTAGAAGACGCCAATCGATATGACTGCCCTAAATGTAAAGACAAGACCGGCTATATTGAGCAAAAAGAGCATGGTGAAGAATGGGTTGTATGTAAATGTGTCGAGTGGCGAAAGGCCGTACGAATGATGCGTTCAAGCGAGATTACAGATGCATTTAAGCAACTGGCTTTTAAGAACTTCGTGATAGAAGACAAACCTGAAGTAATCAAGGACGCTTACGATTGTGCGATGGAATATTATTTGGACTTTGACAAGATCCGAGAAGAGCGACGTAATAGCGTTGCATTGCTAGGTCAACCAGGAGCAGGCAAGACGCATCTCCTTACGGCAATTTCCAATAGCTTAATCATGAAAAAACATATACCGGTTCTCTATTTCCCATACGTAGAGGGATTCAATGACCTTAAAGACGACTTTGACATGCTGGAAGAAAAGCTCAACCGTATGAAGAAGGTCGATGTCCTATTCATCGATGATTTGTTCAAGCCAACCGGAAAAGAGCGCAAGGCGCGGGCGACAGATTGGCAAGTCGAGCAACTATACGCAGTCATCAATCATCGTTACTTGAACCATAAACCGATAATGATTTCCTCAGAACTGACGGTGAATGAGTTGGCTAATATCGATGAGGCGCTGGGCACTCGAATTTACGAGATGTGCCAAGACTACACAGTTGTCATCAAAGGTGACAGAAAGGTATTAAACCACAGATTGGAAGGTGCGCCGGAATGAGCTACACATTCGAAAAAACGTTTACGAAGCGTTGGGAAGTGACTTCAGTTTGTCTTAACTTCATGAACTTTGGTGATTTTTACCGTGTGCGACAAGATAAAAAGAAATGCGAATTATGCTATCGAGATTTCACGGAAAAAGACATGGCGCATTTGGCATTCGTGAAAGGAAAAAAGAATCACTTGATTTGCACAGAATGCGCTACAGAAGCCGTGGAAGGCGGAGCTAAGAGTTATGACAGGAGGAAGCAAAATGACGACCAAACCATACAAACACCATAACGACAGCCGTAATCTAAACGGCTTGCAGCGCAATTTTGAAACACAATATTACAAGGGTATTCCGCTAAAGCAGATCGACCGAGGGTATGGGCAAGCGAAAGCCAGACGCTTCACAATCAATGGCACAAATCAAAACTGCTGGATCCCGCTCAAACATTTACATCCGGACGGCACGATCAAGCCGGGGCAGGATATTGACTATGTGATCATCCAAGGCAAGCGGCAATTTGAGATAGCTGGTGTGACTATAAAATTTGAGATTGCAGGAGGTGCAGACGAATGAGTTTTATGGAAAAAGTAGATAACAGCTACGGATTACAGTTGATGATCACTGGACTCGCTCGCCTTGTAGAAGAGGAAGGGTATACGCCGCACGAGGCAATAGGTATGTTGCACGAAGTTGGAAGGAACACATTTCATGCACTGACTGAAATCAAGCGAGGTGAATCCAATGTGGACTAACAACGGCGGCATCTACATGGTGCAACGTCCTGACAAAGTGGACAAGCAGCAGATCAAGCGGGAGATGGACGAGTTGGAAATACGGTTGCAAATTGCAGAGGCGGCTATTGCTGCGCGGGAGGGGATGACGGCATGAGGGAGATTAAGTTCCGCGCACTAAGCACAAATAATAAAGATTGGATTTACGGATTCCCTTTAATTTATGGTTGGGCAGATGTATTCCAGATTGTTGATTGTCATGGCGAAAGAAAAAACGTCAAGCCGAATACGTTTTGCCAATTCACTGGCCTGAAAGACAAGAACGGTGTGGAGATTTATGAGGGGGACATTTTAAAACGTGTCGTAACGATAAGGTTATTTGGTACCAGTGATCCACCAGAAGACGTTGAGGACATCCAAGAAGTTAAGTGGCGAGAAGATTACGCAGGATTTTATATCGGAGAACGAGAGTTGTTCGCTGAGATCGATGCTACTAGTTGTTTTTATACAGGGTGTGGTTGCACCAAATTTGAAATCATTGGCAACATACACGAGCGCCCCGAACTCCTGGAGGTGCAGCCATGATCGGAGCAAGAGTCGAAATGAGCAAAGAAACCGAGAAGCAATTCCTGATCGATGAATTAAACCGTCTCGGAATCTATGAAACTGTGAAAAGTGAGCCTTTGGAAAATATGAATTACTACACGTTGCGGAACATGTTGGCAGTGGAACAGGCGGTGAGGGTGTGAATTGGAATACAGTCGAATGTCCGTATTGTGAGCATGAAAACGATATGTCGGATGGCTTAACTGATTTACCAAGCGACAATAGATTTGATACTGAATGTGAAATTTGTGAAAAAGAATTCGAAGTAGAGGTTGAATTTAACCCTAGTTATTTAGGTTCAAAAATCGAATACCAAAATTGTGATTTGTGTATTAAAAGTGTGAGAGATATTAAAGAAAAGGGTCGAATTTTTCCTTTCCCTAAACATACAAGCACTAAGAAATTATGCGATGGCTGCTGGAGAAAATTGATGAGAAATCAATACGAATTAGAAAAGGTGAAATCATGATCAACCGTGTCGTATTAGTTGGCCGACTCACGAAGGATCCGGAACTTAAATACACTCAATCAGGAATCGCAGTCTGCAGGTTCACTCTTGCTTGTAATCGCCCATTTAAAACTGAAGGCGGCGAGCAACAAGCTGATTTCATCAACTGTGTGGCATGGCGTAAACAAGCCGAGAGCGTAGCGAACTATTTGCATAAAGGTAGCCTAGCCGGAGTAGATGGACGAATTCAGACAGGTAGTTTTGAGGGGCAAGATGGGAAGCGAGTTTTCACAGTGGAAGTTGTTGCAGATAGCACTCAATTTTTGGAGCCGAAATCTAGCCGTTCGGAACAGCCGAACAACGCCCAGCAAGCTCCACAACAGACGCAAAGTTACGGACAGACAAATACTCAATCAAACTACCAGACAGGCCAAGGTGGCTACGGTGGACAAGCGCAAGGCGATCCGTTCAACAATCCGAGCGGACCTATCGAAGTCACGGATGACGATTTACCATTTTGAGTTAAGGGGATGACCAAAATGCAAGATCACACAATTACTATTCCTTCCAGATCAGTTAAAGAGCGAAACATGAGAGTGCGCGAATTGCTCAGTCGGGGCTATATGCCAATCAAGTTTTTTGAGCGACAAACGGAATATATTGGCGTCACGGAGCAGCGATATGTGGACAAGGACGGTAAGCAACAGCGCGTAAAATCGACAGTGATTACAAGTAGATTTTGCGTGGTCATGCGGAGGGCGGGTGAGCGCCGTGGAATCCAGAGAGCTACTTGATAATGAATTGATCTGGTCTTTACAACAGGAAAACGCACGGTTACGATCTGAGCTCACATTTTACGCAGACGAGAAAACATATGAAGGGCAGCGCGGCAAATATTCGGGAGTTAGGAAAATGACGCTGATCGAGACCGATAAGGGCGAGCGTGCTAGAAAAGTATTGGAGATGACGAATTGAAAAAAGAAGAGATGTTAATGCAAGTGGTTAATCAAGATGTGATAAATGAGCGATATAGACAAAATAAAAAATGGGGCGTGCAACGGCATGATTACGGTTACTGGCTAGCGATCTTGGTCGAAGAGGTTGGAGAGGTCGCTCAGGCAATCCAACAAGGCAGTGTAGCGAGTAAAGATACGGACGCAGATGATTTGTATACCGAACTAATTCATGTGGCAGCTGTAGCTTCCGCTATCGCAGAGCAAGTCATGGAAGAAAGGGGCGGGGTGCAATGCTCTCCATGCTTATCAAAGACGACTATAAACAGCCGTTAGTGGCATTCGGGCATTTGTCTAATCAGGAGATCAAACAGCTACGGAGTGAGGGTTACCGTGTTCACTGGCGCGAGGAAGTTAATCCGCAAGTTAACAAACACGGCATACCGATTCGGCGTATGAAAGGAGTGGTTTGATGCACGCTTGCAAATTATGTGGAAAGAAGCTGAAAACACAGAAGAGTATCGATGATGGATATGGTCCTGTCTGTAAGAAAAAGCACGATGCTGCAGAAGCAGAATTTCTCAAACGGCAGATCACATTGGACGAAGAGATGGAATATCAGTTGAAGGTGGAGCGATGAGACAACGAACGAACAGACGACCAAGAGCACCTAAGCAGTCTCGCCAGTTTCATAAAAAGAGTGTTGAAATCGACGGCATTACATTTGATTCACTCACGGAAGCCGCCTATTACGAGCATCTAAAGCGTGATCCATTAGTTAAAGACATCGTGACACAACCTCAATTCAAAATTATTGAGAATTACAGTGTTACTTGCAAGCGTTGTGCAGGCTCTGGAAGGCAGGCAAGCATAAAGACAGGCAATCCTATCAATTGCTCGTTATGTCGCGGCAAGGGTGAACGTCAGAAGTCAGGCGCGGTGTATACAGCTGATTTCAAAGTTACGTATATTGATGGATTTGTAGAGTACGTGGACGTCAAGGGAGGGCCTGTTACTAGGGACTTTCCGTTAAGAAGAAAATTATTTGAGCAAGCGACTGGTCAAGAATTGGTCGTCGTTAGGTTAAAGCATAAAGAGTGGGTGAGGGAATGATGTTGTATTTATCGGCAGCCTTGATTTTCTTGGTTGCCTACGTGTTGGGATATTTAGAAGGTATGGCGCGGTAGACGGATACTGTGCAACTACTTATTAAATAAAAAGCCTCTACTTCAGGTGAAATAGAGGCGGAAAAATCAATCTGTTTTTAGTTTAGAGAAAATTTTTATGTCAACAAATTTTCCTTTAGATTTTTCACTTTGTCTTAACGTCCCTTCGAAAGTGAAATTTAACTTTTCAAGGACTTTTATAGAACTTATGTTTTCAGGTTCTACTTTGGCTTCGACTCGATTGAGATTTAGAGAATCAAATGCGTAATTCAATAAAGTAGATACAGCTTCTGTTGCGAAACCATTGCCCCAATACTTTTTAGCTATATCGTATCCAATTTCGGCTTTAGCATTCTCAAAATCTAATGAATTGTATCCGCATGAACCAATCACTTCATTAGTATTTAACTCAACTATGGAGAATCGATTCGCTTTATTATCATTAGCCAGCTTATTAATGTGATTAATCATTTCTTTAGCTTGTTCTTCATCCGTAAAATAATCGATGTTCATGAATCTAACAACATCGGGATCAGACCATATTTTGAATAAGCTAGCTGAATCAGCGGTTGTAATTTTTCTTAAATGTATTCGTTCTGTAAATAAATCTTTTATCAATACTTTTACCTCCCAATTAGTGATTTATGGTGGATTAAAAATACTGACATCTATCTGCGCATAGTTCAGTCCTTTCCATGTTTAGGAACAACCTGATTATAAAATATACTCATAATAATGTAAATGTAAAATAAACGTCTCAGTACGAAGATGATAAGTACAAGATAAATAAGGCGTTATAAAGAAAGGGTGATGAATCTTGAAGTATTAGTAGTTACAGATAATCAAACATGCTTTGCAACGATATATCCTAAGACCAATTGCATCGGAAAAAGATATAGCAGAGGAAAGTCGATTATTAGATAAAATTACGAATGAAATCGGAGAATTGAAAGAAAAATACGGAATCCGTTAATGCACATTTCGAAGATAAAGCCCATTAAAAACAGACCGCAAAGCGCGGTCTACACTCACCATTTGGTGTAACTGCAGTTTCAACGAGTGAGGCTGTAAATAAACCTTGTAAATTTTGGACAACAGGAGAAGAACATGAGCAAAAATCCGATTTATGAAATCAACAACATACGAGAGCAACTGCCGTTAGAAGTACTGCAAGATATACATCAACGAATAGCTGATTGGCGTGCCAGCGGAGGTAACCATGATGATCCGTATGTTTGGCAACAGTTGCGGTATGCGGAAAATATAGTGAGATTGGGGAGAGGTAATTGACGACTGAAACGAATGAAGAGCGTGTAAGGAAAATTATTGCAGACCGGAAAAGCGGTTATCCGTTGTTAAATAAAGACTTTGACTGGTTCATCCAACAAGCCGAACGAGCGCAGGAATTAGAGGAATTAAACATTTCTCTATCTGAAGAATCACGAGGGAACTTTCAAGCGGCTTCAAAGTACAAACGCGAAAACGCATGTCTGCGGGAAGCGTTGGAAGAAATAAAATTTCAGACCACTTTTGTCGAGACTTCGGATAATGTCCTTGAAGCTATAGAGCAAGCCCTGAAAGGAGAATAGAAATGGTTAACGCTTTGAAACACGAAGACACTCATATTCTTCTCGAAAATGCAGATATCCAATGGTATTGGGATGGCAGTCAGATTATCAGGTTTCGGGAGTTATGGCGAGAGGGATCTTCAATTGAGGAGATAGCGGAAGAACTGGGAAGTAATTCAACTAGCATTGCGCTTCTAGTCATGGATCAGGCGGAAGAAAGTAATATTCGGCCGCGGAAACGTGGGATATTTGGTAAATAAAAAAAGACCAGGAGTGTCCCTCCTGATCCAGACAATTACATTATAGCATGGAGGGACCTTCACATGAAAGATTTAGAAATAGACTACCAAGGATTGCTAAGTATTGATACAATAGGACTACCGATTAACTGTGTTGTGGTAATTTCGGAGGGGAAGGCCAAAGTGAGGGAATTACCTGAATACGGTGAATACAAGATTGTGACGCATCAAGGGAAAGTGAGACGGATGCGGAGGGAAGAGGGAGAAGAATTTTGAATGAAATTAGGCATATGAACGAGGCAAAGGTTGTAGCGATAAATACGAACGAAGTCGAGTTACTCTTTACAAGGGCTATTGAAAACGTAAGGAGTGACATGAGGGATAATACTTATATTAATGAAGCTGTAAGAGTATTAGCTGTTGGCGGTTATCGAAGTTCTATTGGTTCGTTTTGGAATGCAGTTGTGGACGATTTAAGGAATAAAATAATGTTTAGAAGTTTAGAGATGTTTAACAAAGAAATGACGTTGAGAAGAGAGATTAAAAGCTACGAAGATTTTCAAAACTATGTTAATGATGATGAACTTATCGAGGGAGCATATAAGATAGGTGTTATTGGTTACGAAGCAAGCAAAATTCTTAAGCATGCAAAAGAAACAAGGCACTTCTTTAGTGGTCATCCGGGGAGCTCCGAACCTTCAATGATTAAAGTTTTATCTGTAATGGAAGATTGCATTAAGTATGTCCTTAACGATGAATATCCATCGAAGATCATAGATATCGATGACTATTTAGAAATAATGAATACCGAATCGTACGATAGAAATGAAATAGCAATTGAAAATGCTCTTTTTGACCTTCCCAAGCGGTATAAGGTTGAATTATCTAATAGGATATTCAGTTCATACCTACTACCAAACGCTTCAACCATATTGAAGTCTAATATAGAGTTCTGTGCTCCACTCTTATGGAAAGTATTGGCAAAGGAAGACAAATTACAGATTGTAAGAGGCTTAGATCAAATAATTACAGCGGGTCAAAAACAAAAAATTGATGCAGCCTTTGACTTTGTAGAAATTGTAAATGGAAATGAATATCTATCGAGGTTCTCAAAAGAGTATATCATTAAACCGGTTTTAGATGAGTATGTGGAGAACTTAGGTACATTTTCTAAAGAGAATGAATGTGCTCGAAAACTATTGCAGTATTCGAGCTTCATACCTCAGGAGATATTAGAAACATATGTAAAAGTAATCACTAAAAGCTTTATTGGATTTATTGGAAGCTCTTATTACCATGCCCGTACGGATTTTTATGCAGATGGGGCGGCGCTTATTATTCCTGATATGTTTAAAAAGTTTGATGATACTGCATCTGAGCACTTTGTACATTATATTAAATCCGATAGGAGTATTCAACGCTTGATAAGAACTCCTAGTAAACTTCGAAGGCTGAGAACGCTAGGCGAGATATTATTAGAAAGAATTTCAAGTAACTTTGAAAACAAGGAATTATTGCTATTATTAGCCGACGAAGATAAAGAGGGAGAATTCTTAGAATCGTTAAATAGATAGTACACCTTCTGGCCAACCACATGACAACATTTGAGTGCAGCATTGCGCTGCCTCAGTTGTTGTTCCTTATGGATAATGGGGAACATAAGATTGTGACGCATCAAGGAGAAGTTTGACGTATACGGAGGGGAGTGGGGGAAGAGTTTTGAGAACGTATGTCAAAGAGGTTATTATAGGAGCACTAGTTTTAATAGTCATTTCATTATCATTAATTATACTACTTGAAAGCAATGTAGAGGTTAAGAAAATTTTGGATTTTAAGACTGTCGTTCTAAGTTTATCAACATTTGGAGGAGCAGGATTAGGGGCGTTGATAGCAGGACAGCTATCAGTTGCTTTATTCAAGAAAAATATTAAGCATGAAGAGGATAAAAGACAAGCCGAGCAAATTGTAAAGAAAGCTATCTATTTAAATGATTACTTAAAAGACTCATGGAGTTTAATGGAAGTTTTCAGAGCTTTTAATTTTGAGTTTTTCGATTTGATGAAAAGCCATCATGAACAATATCCAGATAAACAAAAATTAAATTATGAAATTGAGAGATTTAGTCCAGTGTTAAATTTGCTTACTCAAAAGAATGAACAATTGCTTTCGTTGCTACGCGAAACTAAGAGCAGATTGGAGCGTTCCTCTTACGATCATATCAATGATTTCGACTTCATTAAAATGATTAGTGAAAATAAATTTCTACTTACAAAAATAGAAGCGGGCTTTGAGAAAGTAAACGATATTGATTCAATTGAATCATTTCCTGACTTATGGATAATACAAGAATTAATTTCTTCCTTGCAAAGATATCTTAATGAGTTTGAGCATTTTGAGAAAATGTTAAGAGAGTACAAATAGTCCGCCCTGGCCAACCAGAGGACAACACCTGATTGCAGCGTTACGTTGTGTCATTTGTTGTCCATTATGGAATTGGGGAATAACGAATTATAACTAACCAGGGGAAAGTGAGACGTATACGAAGAGAGGAGGGCGAGGAGTTTTGAATTCAATAGAGATTTCTCAATTCGTAGTTTCTATATTTGCTATGTGTGCTTCATCTGCAGCTGCTATAGCTGCTTTAGTTAGTGCAAATGCGGCTAAAAATAGTTTAGAAGAGCAAGGCAAAAATAATAAGAGGGCTATCATGCCATTTTTAGTTGTTGATAACAAAGAACATAATTTGGAGTTTGATTTGCAGAAGGATTATTTCAATCTGAATTGGGATACAGGTGAATATAGTTTAGCCTTAGACACTACTTTTTTATTACCCGAATTGGAAATAGTAAATATTAGTAAAGGAACTGCAAAGAATATTTCAGTTCAGACGTCAATTAAGTATACCAATGAATTTCTCACAAAATTAACAGACAATAGTAAGGAAGAACTTCAACTATTGTTGGATAAAGCACCGGAAAATGTTGATTTAGAGGTTTTGCTTATTCAACAGTTCATCCGTAATAATGGTAATCTTTCACCAAATTTTTCAGGAAGATACGACCTGCAAAATTTTATAAATCAAGATTTGGTTTTTATTGGAGCAGATGGGGATAGAAAAAAAATTAAAATACCAAATACATTTGTGGTTTTATACAATTTATATATCGTTAACTCGAATTTGAACTTTATTCCTTTCGATCTACTACCAAAATTAATAATAAAAATTGAGTTTGAAGACATCATAAATAATAAGTACAGTCATGAATTTCAAATGAGCATAGCCAAATTATCAACTATCATGGGTTCAGGAAACTTTAAAGCGAAAATTGGCTTTGATATTAAAAAGATTAATTAATATCTTAATATTTATAATTGACACATTTTATCCTACCAACCAACTGGAGGACAATATTTGATTACGGCGTTGTGTTGCGTCATTTGTTGATCCTAATGAAACATGAGAAATTTAAGATTGTGACGCACCAGAGGAAAGTTCGGCGGATGCGGAGGGAAGAAGGGGAAGAGTTTTGAGGGATGATATTTCGCATTTAGTGAAAAACATTATAATTGCCAGCTTGTTATTAATAACTTTCTCAAGCATTTCTGTACTTCTTATTACTGACTTAGGTATTAAATCTGCTTTTCGGACTAAAATTCTAGATATTGTTGTTGATTCTTCATTCTTAGGTTCATTCTTGGGAGCCTTATTGTCAGGTTCAATAGCTTTAACAGTTTTGCTCATTCAGTTCTATAATAACAAGAAATTACGTGTCGAAGACGACTATAAAAAGTACTTCAAATATATTTATCCTTTAATTGTTAAACTGGATAGACTGCTAGAAGATTTGACAGATGAAAAAATTCAACAAATGGTGGACAAACTTGATAAGTTTGGGAATCGAAATATCGTTGAAAACATTAGTGAGATATTGACTCAAATACATTCGATTGAAGATATCATTTTCCCTGAGATTAGTTTAGACTTCGAGATTATAAAGTTAACGCTTGCAGAAATACAAATTATAATTGGTGATGACATAGAACTTATTTTAGACAATGCAGATGAGAAATCAGTGATTACTGGTTTGAAAGCTAATACAATATTGCTCACAAATTCAAAATATAAATTAGATAAGAAAATCGAAGAAGCAAGAAGAATTTTAAAGATGGATTAAGTAGTCCGCCCTGGCTAACCAGAGGACAACATTTGATGGCAGCTTTACGCTGCTTCATTTGTTGTCTTTTTTTGTAGTGAAAAACTTTAATGGAAAATTATAGAGTGATATAATAAATCTAGATAATTAGTTTTTTGTGATAATGTCGGAGGGGGAAGTATATTGAATGACTTGAAATTGTTGGAGAAGGAAATAGATGGAATGTTAAGGGGATCTAAGTATTTCAAAAGTAAAAGGGTTTCGGGAAAATCGATTTTTGAAATTCAGTTATTACGAGCAAAAATAGTTTCGAAAAGTGAAAGCTCGAAAGCAATTCAAGTTGGTTTGTTATTC
The DNA here is from genome assembly GCF_038615825.1 of Sporosarcina sp. FSL K6-3508. Classification (NCBI taxonomy): domain Bacteria; kingdom Bacillati; phylum Bacillota; class Bacilli; order Caryophanales; family Caryophanaceae; genus Sporosarcina; species Sporosarcina sp. FSL K6-3508. The sequence continues at coordinate 1,603,389 of NZ_CP152016.1, forward strand.
TTAGGATTATTCTTAACGATTAATATAAATATTATTCTAAGAGCTGGTATTGAAAAAAATTATATGGCTTTATACTTGGCAATTCTTTTAGTTATTGCATTTGTTACGTATTTAATTATAGATCGAATTTTTCGAAAATCTGTGGAGAAAAATACATATTGTATAGAATTAATGGATTTGTTGATTGAAAAAAAAGAAGAACATAGCAATACGATTTAAAACGAATAACCAGTCCCCCTGGCCAACCAGAGGACAACGATGATTACAGCATTGCGCTGTGTCATTTGTTGTCCTCTTTTTTTATTTCAGAAAAGGAGTGATCTAAATGATTCGAAGTGGTACTAAATCGGATGTAAGTGATACTGAATCCGTTAAAAGTGACATGAAAAACGTCTCAAGCGGTACGGAACGCAAGAAAAGCGAACAATTCAGCGATCGTGAACTAGCTGATTTGATGGGGACAAATCGCGATACGTACAGACGCGGTCCAGGCGGAGCGATTCGGAGACGATAAAAAAGGGGAAGTGGCATGACGGAGAAACAGATTGAGCAGATTTTAAAGGATTATCACTGGATGATTAACTCAGTAAAAGTAATGCGAGAATATTTAAAGGACGCAGGAGACGGTTTGACAGCCCAGTATGGCATAGAATCTATCATGCCAAAAGGAAAAGGCGGAGCAAGCGATCCAGTCTATCGAGAGGTGATTAGACGTAGTAAGCACCACGAAAAAATAGCTGGTTATGAAACTAAAGTGAAAATGATTCAAGAAAGAATCCACGTTATTACAGACATTCGAGAATCGGAAGTTCTGCATTGGTTACTCGAAGGCAAAGGGTACTCATGGATTGCAAGGCATATGAGTTTATCAGAGCGGCATATCAGACGCCTGAAAGATTCTATTGTATGGCAAATGTCTGAAATGTCGAAAATGCCGAATTCGCCGAATACGTCGAGAAATTGTTCTTAAAGAATAAAGAGAGTAAACTGGAAGGCAGGTCGGGGAGTTGGGTAGTGCGTGATATGCACATGTATCCATTCCCCGTTTTGCACGTAAATTCAATACTTAATTGGTTCTAGATTTATTTTAGAACAATTTTTACAAAGTCTTCCCCGAATGGAGTTAGTTTTGCTATCCCATGCGTACATGTTATTCTTACAAAACGTTTCAATATTTCGGGCTTAGCTTCTTCATCTAAGGATAGCAATTTCTCGTAATGCAAGAAAAGTTCTGTTTTATTGAAGTCATTATATACGTTCTGATCTAGAATGCTTGAAGTGTAATTCAACGAAATAAGTCCAACCCTGTTAAGATTCGTTATCGAACTAGCTTGGAGATCGATATCACTCTGCGAGGGGTTAGATAAGAAAACGTTAGTTTGCAAATCTACACTTCCGTCATTCTTAGAAGTGGACAATCTGTAGTTTGCTATAGGCAATGCATGTGACTTTTTAAAGAAAGATAAGTTTGCAGCGTCTAGTGGTGATAACTGTTTGATAATCTCGACGAAAGAAGGATGAACATGTTTAGCTTTTGAAATTTGCATAGATGATAAAATTAATTCTTCAAACATCTGTTTTAAGGCATCATTGTCCATGTAGAATTTAGTCGCTTCAATGGCCGGACCGATGATGTGCATTTCAGGTTCTTTTAAATCTTTATCATCAATATTTTCGGATTTAGTAACTAAATCTTTAACGAATTGATCTCGCTTCATCATTTCAGCTGCCATGCGATTGCTGGCATAGGTTTGTGTTCTACTACCAACCAGACCGAAATATATATCAGTTAATGATTGGCCTATCGATAACGATAAAGGTCTGGCCGATTCTGTCACTAAACCTACAACAGCTTTTTCAACATTATTATCATTCGATTCTGTCATTGTTAGCACCTCCTCTCAAATTAAGTATACTATGAAGGAGTGGAAAGAGTGGAAAATATATTCAATCAACCCATCATAACTTCCTGGTTTATATTTTGGATTTTCTTTTGTTGGAAGGTAGTTCCAGTCATATTTAATGGGAATAAAGGTAAATAATTTGATTCATTTATTCGATGAATTGAAGTTGCGATCAGAACGAAGCAAATAGAGGAATATCACCTTCTTTGACGAATATTGTCATTGAGGAGTGATATTATGAACGATATCTTGTTTGATGGCATTCACAAAGTAGCTAATGAAGAAGCAGTAGTTAGAATGCGTTATTATATCGAAGAAGCACAAAAGGGAATGCGTTTATTTGAAACGGATAAAAAGGGCGCTATGTCCGTTGCGAAAGAAATACGCCAACAACTTCAGCGTGAATATAAAAATAATGACTTATTAAGAATTAGAAAAGCTTATGCTGATCACGATCTATTTCAGAGTAATTACAGCCCGGCAGTACACGAGTCAATTGCATCGATAACTGGTCCGTTGTCTTATAAAAATTTATATAGTTTTCTTTATGACGTAAAAGATTATATGAGTTATAACATACCAAGTAAATATGAAGAATCTTTTGATTAGGCACCCCTAGTGGTGCTTTTTCTATTCCCAAAATAAAATATGTCGGTATTTGTCGAATGATTTTCCTGGGTATTAATGAATGATAAGGTATTATAGGAGAAAAGGAGTGATATATTGTTTAAATTTATCAATATGACAACATTAGCTTTGTTTGTCCTTTTTTCCTTAGTCGGTTGCAATGGCGAGGATACAATAAAGGATAAAGAAGACGTTCCGACAGAGCAAGAGGAACGAGATTCAGGAGTAGCAGATACAGAGCGGGATATAAAGCCAGTATACTCAGAAGAAGAGTTAAAAGCTGACCCTAAAGCACCGTCAATAAATCCGAATGACTATAATAATGATGGGGAATTTGTTCCTGAAAATGGGCCCACAGATAATCCAGCTGATTATAACTATCAAGGGGAATACAAGCCTGTAGATCAGATGACGAAAGAAGAAATTGAAAAAGAACTACTTGATATGTTAGGTAGATAATGTATTAATTCCATCCATTATTGGATGGTTTTTTTATACCTGAATAAAGGAGTGAGTGGTGATGTGACATGCTGAATTGGGAAGAGATTCAGAATGAGTGGGAAATGACAAAGATAACACTGGCTGCGTTGGCTGAAAAGCATGGTGTGAAATTAGGGACATTAAAGAGCAGAAAAAGCCGTGAAGCTTGGGTAAGAGGTTCATCTAGAAAAGATGCAACTAGAAAGAAAAAGGTTGCAACACCTACGAAAAGGATGCAACCGAAAAAAGAACAATTTGAGCCTGTTGTAGAGTCGGATGATTTAACCGATAAACAACGGCTTTTTTGTATTTACTACATTAAAAGCTTTAATGCTACGATGTCGGCTATCAAGGCAGGGTATGCTACGAACAGTGCCCACGTTGAAGGGAGTCGCTTGCTAAGAAATGCTAAGGTGGCTGACGAGATACGCAGGCTGAAAGGTGAAATGCAACAAGGTATCTTCATCGATGCTATGGACGTGCTCAACAAGTACATCCAGATAGCTTTTGCTGATATCACAGATTACGTTATGTTCGGTAGTGTCGAGCGTCAAGTCATTAACGAGGAGACAGGCAGGCCTAAACTAGATGACAACTTCAAACCGATTACTTACCGCGAAAGCTATGTCGATTTAAAGAATCATGATGTAGTGGACGGCACTATCATAACGGAAGTAAAGATGGGGCGTGAGGGTGTAGCTGTCAAACTAGCTGACAAGATGAAAGCTATGGACTTCCTAGCGAAACACTTCGATATGGTGCCTGATCACTTCAAGCGTCAATTAGAAGAGGAAAAGCTAAAGATTGCTCATGCGAAGGTCTTCGGTTCAGACGATCAAGAAGAGTATGAGGATGATGGATTCCATGAAGCCTTAGACTCTACGACTGTGGAGGTGTGGGGTGATGCTACTTCAAACGAAATCGAAGAAGAAAGCTAAACACTTCTCGTTCCTCACGAATCGTAAACAGTTCAAGAAAAAACCGGCACCATTCAAATTTAAGCCATTCTCTATAAAACAAAAACAAGTACTCACTTGGTGGAGAAACGACTCTCCGGTCAAAGATATGGATGGCATCATTTGCGATGGTTCAGTGCGAGCTGGGAAGACGGTGGTCATGTCCCTCTCTTACGTTATGTGGGCAATGGAAACCTTTCAGAATGAAAACCTGGGCATGGCCGGAAAGACAATTGGCTCATTCCGACGCAACGTCATTACGCCGTTAAAACGAATGCTCAAAGCGAGAGGTTACAAAGTAAAAGATCATCGTTCTGAAAATATGCTGTCAATCAGCAGAAACGGTGTAACAAACTTCTTCTATGTATTCGGCGGAAAAGACGAAGGGTCCCAAGACTTGATACAGGGGATCACGCTTGCTGGTATGTTTTTTGACGAAGTGGCTTTGATGCCGGAATCATTTGTGTCACAAGCCACTGCGCGTTGTTCCGTTGCCGGAGCAAAGTTCTGGTTTAACTGCAACCCAGAAGGCCCTTACCATTGGTTCAAGCTCAACTGGCTGGATAAAGTGGAGGAAAAGAAACTGGTGCATCTTCATTTTACGATGGAGGACAACCTTTCGCTGTCAGCTGAAGTGATGAAAAGATATTACCGTATGTATAGCGGCATCTTCTTCAAGCGTTTCATTCTCGGTCTATGGGTGCTGGCAGAGGGTGTTATCTTCGATCAGTTTAATCAAGAGCAACATGTGGTGCCGACTGTCGAGCGACGTTATGAAAAATACCATGTAGCAATTGACTACGGGACACAGAACCCAACCACATTCGGTTTGTGGGGCAGAAGTGGCAAGGTGTGGTACAAGATCAAGGAATATTACCATGACGGACGCAATGCCGGCAGACAAAAGACAGATGCAGAGTACAGCGCGGAACTGAAAAAGTTCGTGAAAGATATTCGTGTTTCGTCTATCATCGTGGATCCATCAGCTGCTAGTTTCATTGCGCAGTTAAAAAAAGATGGATTCAGCGTTATGAAAGCAAAGAATGACGTACTGGATGGCATACGCAATGTACAGACGGCATTAAGCGAAGGTCTGATTTTATATAACGATTGCTGTAAAGAGACTTTCAGAGAATTTTCTTCATATGTGTGGGACACCAAAGCGGCCGCTAAGGGCGAGGACAAACCGGTAAAACAGTTTGATCACGCGCTCGATAGCGACCGCTATTTTGTGTCGACTATTATATTTGCGCCGCAAGCTGGTATCAGCAGTGCATCCGCATGGTAAAGGAGGGGCAACATGCCGCTAGAATGGAAAAAGTTTGACGAAAAGACCGTGACGGAACTGCACGGCAATGTGTACTACTACCGTAAATTATACGAGGGTAGGCACTCGGAAATATTCGAGCGTGCGAAAGAACTTATTGAAAAAGGTGAGATTGTCGACAACATTATCAATGGCGTACCCAAGACGGCAAACGTCAAGACACCGTATATCGTCGCGAACATCTGTAAGTTGATTCCTGAGATTCCGGCCATGCTTGTCAGTCGGTCGATCGGCACGATTCAGACGTCGGTATCACCCGACGATTTTCAGAATGATGAAGTCAATGAGGAAACGGACGATATGATTGATGGCCCTGCAGACGGTACAGAATCCAGCAAAATCATTCATGCGCAACAGGAAGTTGTGCGTCAGATCGAGAACAACTCCAAGCTGACATTCGAACACTGGGGCAATATTGTACAGCAACAAGTAGATGGCGGCTTGGTCGGTGTACCTTGGCTAGATGATGCGGGACTGCGCATTGAGTTTAAAGCGCGGGACGTGTACTTTCCACATGAGGACGGCATGGGCGTGGATTTAGTCTATCGCCGAGAGATTGATGAGAAGGACTATCTGCAAGTGTACCGGGAACGTGTAGAGCGTGGAAATGGCGTGGACATGAATTTGCGAACGTCTCACTTGCTTTATGAATTGAATGCCAGTAATGAGGCTCGGCAGCTGCCTGATCCAATGGTTAAGCAACTTCTAGGTATGAATGAATTGGAGAAAGTCTACATTGGTCGCGGTCGACCGTTTGTCATCTACTGGCCGAATCAGAAGACGTTCATAAATCAACTCGGCGTGTCATGCCTGAAAAACCAAGAGGGCAAGCAAGATGAAATCAACTGGACGCTTACCAGGAACTCGTTGACGTTTGAACGTAACGGCAAGCCGCGTATAGCTGTATCGCCTGAAGTCATGCGAGCGCTGCAAGACAAAGCGATGGAGCGTTACGGTGACGAGGGTAGGATTGATCATAGAGATTTAGAAATCACGACGTTTGACGACAAAGGCAAGGCGTTAGAAGTCATCCAGATAGATGTAACCAAGATTGGAGACATCGGCTGGGTCAAGGACTTAATCAAACTGGTGCTCATGGAAACACAGACTTCTGAAAAAATGATTGATTTTTATTCGGATGTATCTGGATCAACAGGAGCGGCTCAATCAGGTGTGGCGAAGTTTTATGATTTATTCGTCTCACTACTTAAAGCGGAGCAGATCCAGCAGGAGTACATTTACTTTCTTCAGCAATTGTTTGAATCAGCCTTATGGATTCAGCACGAACTGGACCCGGCTATCATCATCGAAGAGCCGGAAGTGCAAATTAAGTCGATGATTCCAATCAGTCGCAAAGAATTGGTGGAAGAGAATAACAAAGCGTACACAGATGGCACGCAGTCACTTGAAGTGACGATTCGAAGGAATAACCCGACGGCATCTGAAGAATGGGTAATGGAAGAGTTGGCCAGAGTAGAGGCGGAACATTCGAGTGCTGATAGTTTTTCAACTGCACGTGGCTTCCAGACACTTGAGAATTTCTATGGGAATCGTGATGAAAATATGAATCCGATTGGAGATGAGGAATGATGGAAAAACGAACAGCTGAAAGCATCGACCGGTCGTTGAAAAGCATAGCTCGATCCTTGGAAAAGTTGGCGCGAGGGAATGAACCGAAGTCTGATGCAAGCGCCATAGCCAATAGCATTGCTAGTTCCATTATGGGCAGTATTAGTAATAGCACGAGTAGGTGATAACCGATGAACGAAGAACTCCTAAAAGTCATCAGGCAGTTGAAAGATGAAATCCTGTTCATCCTCACCAGTTACAACATGGCAGATGAGACGCATGCCAAACGAGCAATGGAACGGATCAACGAACTGTTTGATAAGCTTGGTATTGTCATCGAGGACGTGATTCCGCCTGTTATTTTGCAGTCGTACATGACGGGAACGGCAGGTGCCGTACTTGGTGCTAGTCTCTATGCAGTTACCGAACTGACAGATAACGTGATGCTTGATTTAAAGGCAGCTATTCGTACAGCGAAGTTGAATACGAATAAGTCCATCAGAAAGGCATTGTCAGAGGTTCAGAGTGAACTTCAATCAGGTGTGGCGAGCGCTGCAAAGAAACGTAAAGTGACTGAAAAAGTCGCAGAATCATTTGCAGAACATGGCATGACCTCTTTTGTTACGTCTGACGGTAAAAACCTGCCACTCGATTTCTATTCCGAAGTTGTCACCAGAACAAATATGCAAAACGCGGAGAATCGTGGCAGAGTTGACTGGTTTGAAGACAACGGCAAGGATTTAGTCATTATCAATGGCGTCACGCCTACATGCAGACATTGCTACGCTCACAGGGGCGTGGTTTTTTCTATTTCTGGCAAGGACAAGCGATTTCCGCCGCTGACGAAAGAGCGCACTCCGCCTTATCATCCGAACTGCATGTGTTATGTGGAAGAGTACAAAGAGGCTGAATTGGATGACCGTTATGTCGAAGCGGACATTGAGCGTTCAAAGAACTTCAATCCTGAAGAGGACAGGCGTCCGGACAATATCAAGAAAGCCTATGACAAGAAACAGGCGAGTAATCGCAAGAATAACTACGAAAAGAAAGCCTATGCTCGCATGGTTGCAGCGCTAGGTGATGAAGCTCCTGCTACCCTCGGCGCATTTAAACGGATGAAGCGCGGTCAGACACCTAAGTATAAGGAGCTTCAAAAGATGATGAGAGAAGTTGATACAGTTGGCGAAGAAACGTGATTATAAGAAAGAGTACCGCGACTATCATTCGAAACCTGCGCAACGGAAAAACCGAGCTGCCAGGAATAAGGCTCGTCGTGTGATGGGCTTGGAAGTCGGGGATAAGCGGGAAGTCGATCATAAGAAGCCGTTGTCCAAGGGTGGCAGTAATGCGAAAAGCAATCTGCGCGTGGTCAGTCGGGCTACCAATCGACGCAAGGGTGCTAAAACTAAGTGAGATGGGAGGGATTGGGATGAAGGTGATCAACGTTGTGGATGCCAAAACAAACGAACTGATCGCGTCTATTTCTGAAAAGGATGCCATTGTCCATAAAGATTATAAAATCATCGAAACTGAGGAGGATGACGAATGAACATAAGCGACCTTAAAGTGAAATTCAAACTTCGCAAAGACCGGTTAGCCGTTCAGTGTCCTCTTACGAAGAGGTGGAGAATCAGTCCGTTTCCATTAAGCGAAAGGAAGTGATCCAATATCTCGGTTCGTTGCTCCGTTATGCAACCAGACAAATAGGAGGGATGGCGAATGAAACCTATCGACTTTAAAGAAAAGAAAGCCGAGTCAGAAGGCATCGTGACTGCCCTACGATTGATTAAGAATCTAGCAATGGCAATCGAACGTGGGGAAATTGAATCCGTGGTCTACGTCACCAAAAAACCAACAGGTGAAGTCGGTACTGGTTACAGCCAAGGCAGTCCGTTAGAAATATTGGGTTTACTAAGATGTGGCGAGGAAGATGTGTTAGATAGTATGAGGCTGAGGAAATGCTGACAAAAGAAACTTTAATTAACACGTTTGAAAAAGTAAGACGTGAAGATTTTCAGTATTTGTTCGTAAATATTGTAGCAGAAGGTGTTGAAGAGGTAATTGTCGTACCGCGACATTCCCTTGACGCAAAAGAAAAGTTCTATATCAACGCTTATACTGACGACTTGAAACACGTAATGAACAAAGATGTCTACATCAAAGGCATGTCTTACGGCTCCGCATACGAACTAGATAATATCTTGTGAAAACACGTCCTCGGCACGACGTCATAAAAGGCTTTTTTATTATGCAATCATTCGCCCGCACAGCGTTACCGTGCAACCTTACGCAGCCGATACTGCGTTATCAAACGTAAAGGGAGATATGCAAAATGACAAGAGAAGAACTTAAAGCGCTCGGATTATCTGACGAGCAAATTGATAGCATTATGGCGGCACACGGAAAAGTTGTGAATCCGATGAAAGAAGAACTGACAGGTGCACAGTCAGAGCGCAATTCATTAAAAACACAATTGACAGAACGTGACACACAGCTGGAAGACTTACGTGGCAAAGCACAAGGCAACGATGACTTGCAGGCAACAATCGATGCGCTCAAAGAAGCGAATGAATCAGCGAAGGCTGCACATCAAGCCGAGCTATCGAAAACTAAGCTGAATTATGAATTGGATCGGGCGCTCCTTGTTAACAAGGCTCGCAATCCGCGGGCGGTTCGTGCATTGCTTGATTCCGAACTCATTAAGTTGGGTGAGGATGGCAAAGTCGTCGGACTGTCGGAGCAACTGGAAGGGCTTAAGACATCGGATCCGTATCTGTTCGCTGATGAAACACAGCAGACTCAACCAGCCGGTCATGTTCCAGGCACTCAACAAAAGCATAACGATCCAGGTAAGCCAGATGCTTATCAAGCCGGCGTGAAAATGTACGAGCAATTAAAACTAAATAAAAGAATTTAAAGGAGGAATTACTATGCCCTACACAGGCAAAACGGTTACTACTGAGTTCCGAGGAGGACTCAATATTCTCGCTTCGGAACATTTTCAATTTATTGAGGGGGGCGCCACACTGGACGCCGCTAAATTTGGTGCGGTTTATATTCCGGTAGGTACGCCGATCGCACGCAATACAACAACAGGGTTTTTCGAGCCGTATAAGGATACGGAAGATGCAGTCCCGGAAGGTTTTGACGAATTGTCATTACTGAATATTGACGTGGAATCAGACGGACGAACAAATATCGTGGTCGGGGAAGTACTGATTCGTGGATCTGTATATGATGCAAAGCTACCTGAAACTGTCACAGCTGCATTCAAGGCGGCGACTAGCCCGCAAATTCGCTATGTCAAACACATAAAACAATAAGGAAGTTGAAGGAGGAATTTTATTATGGCAGGTATTACGCATTTAGAAGTATTTCAAAAGCCGGCGCTTAAAGCACTGGTAGATTTAACAGAGCAGGACGTACAAGAAACAATTGCAGATCGGTTCTTGCCGACTGTGCCGACATATGACCGTCGTTTTGCTTACGATATCATTAAAAACAATCAATACATCGCGGCATACATCGGATACGGTGCAGAGCCGCCTGTCGTTGACCGTAATGCAGTGGCAAACAAGATGGGTGAGATTGCATACTTCGGTTTGAAGGACATTGTCACATATGAAGAATTACAGTCCATCAACGAAGCTCGTAACAACGCAGAGCAAGCAGCGGTCATCGAGAAGATTACCGTGAAGAATATCGATTTATTGAACGGATTACGCAAGCTGATTTATGTAGCAAAGATGGAAGCTCTCACACGTGGTACGCATTCCTATGATGCGAATAACGTGAAGGTCAACTTCGACTTCGGCATTCTGGAAGATCACAAGGTTGCTCTATCGTCCGGCCAAGACTTGGATGCTCCAGGCTTTGATGTTATCGGAATGTTACAGGACAACGTGCAAAAATATGCGGAAGCGAATGGCAAAGAGCCAGACGTTATGTGGGTATCGCGTGAACTAAATCAGAAGCTACTTAAACATGGTTTAGTGGTTGCTGAAGCAGGCAGACCAGAAGGGGCAAATCGTATTTCACAAGCGGAACTAACCGCTGTATTTGAAGCGCATGGCCTACCACCTGTACAAGTCATTACAGACCGTTTCGTGCAATACAAGGACATTTACACAGGCGATATCGTTCGCAAAGAAGTAATGCCTGTCAATCGTATTGTCATGCTATCCGAAGGAGTTGGGGAGTATTTACTTGGCCCAACACTTGAAAACAACTTCCAACCAGGTTTGTTCTTGGAAGCATACGACAAAAAAGAACCGATCCAGTCTGTGTTGCGTGCAGTTGGAGCTGGATTCCCTGCACCTGAAAAAATCTCATTCGTGTATCACATCGATGCATATACACCTTAATAGTAGGAGGGAAATATTGTGGCTAAAACAAAAGTAGAAGTTCTTAATACGATTGTGGATGGAGCGCGACGTGGTGAAACTATCGCTATTGATTCTCGTTCCGCTGAACACCTTGAAAGAATCGGTTACGTAAAGATTCTAGGTGAAGAGACGGCTGCTCAAGAAGCGAAAGTGAAAGCTGAAGAACAAGTGGAAGAAAAACCGAAGAAAAAGAAAGGGTGATCTATATGGTCACTGATCTAACTGTAAAGCTTTATTTGCAGAAGCTGTCCAACACGGACGGCTTTTTTGCATTGGATCTGCTGGAGCAAGACAAGGCAATTTTTAGCGCGTTTGAATTGCTCAAAGATAACTTTCCTGTCGAAAAGCTGACAGACCGCGTTGTAGCTCTGCAAGTCCTGTACATGCTCGAGGGCGAAGGTGAAGAGTTTGCCATGCTCAAACGTCAAGGTGTCAAGTCCTACTCAGTGAAAGGTATATCTGTCACGTTTGACGGTTCGGGCATTTCGCCTGATGTCATCGGGATCCTTGTCGGTACACTACGTGCGGCGATTGGGAGGCTGATCTAATGTTTCCTACACCGCATACGGTGACCGTCTATAAACCAGGCGAAGATGATTTCTGGAGCAACGCCGGCGACGCTGTTGTGTTGATCATAAAGTGCCGCGTCGATGAAAAGACGCAAGTGGTTAAAAACCGCATGGGCGATGAAGTAGTAGTTGGTGCGGAAATCATGTTTCGCGGATTGCCAGACATCGACTATGACGACAAGATTGAGTTTATCAACGAACGCGGTAATAGCCTAAAACGCGAACCCGAATTGATAGCGCCCGCTCGAAAACTGAACGGCAAAGCGCTATACACATCGGTGTACTTGTGAGGTGGTCATATGGCGAAGGAATTTGAACTGGATATGTCGGCGTTTATAAAGGCGATGGAACAGTTGCCGGAAAAGGTCGGCCAAGGTGCGCAGGCGGGACTTGAAAAGATCAAAGATGATTGGGTCAAGGAAGCGCAACACGTTGCTCCTGAAGACAGTGGAAATTTACATGATTTGATTACAGGCGAAGTGCGTGGTCAAGGCGCGAACGGCTTTATCGAGATAGATGGCAACGCCGACACCATGAAGGGCGGCGACAGTTTTAACTATGCTTATTACATCCATGAACAAAACGCAGGCGGCAAGTCGTTGCGAACCGATAAAAACCCGAATGCGATCAAAAAATTCTTGGATAAGCCAGCTGAAGACAATTTGGATAAATGGCAAGGCTGGATGGAAGATGAAGTTAAAAAGGCGCTGGGAGAGTGGTCGGAATGACAACACTGCCGAACATTACAGCGAATATCGCACTCGAAATACAAACGATTGCGGAGTATGTGAGTCCTCTTTTCGATGAAGTGAAAGGTCAGGACTTGCCTAAAGTATATAAGCCTGGTCTATGCGTAGTGCAATGGGAAGGTGACGACGTGGAACGTGAGACGGGGGTAGTTGATCGGTACGATCGAGTATTCAACATCCTGTCCTTCGCAAAAAATCCGTTCGGATCATTGCAACAAATAGACGCATTGCAAAAATTATTTACAAACATACATTCATTGCAAATCAAAGGGTCCAGTCGCTATATGCGAATTGGGTCCTTTTTGCCGTCCCGTCCATTTTTGACAGAGGACAAGGTGGTCTATGCGTCTATAGGCAAGTTGCACGCGCAAGTGCGGCAGATGGCAGCGCAAGAAGTACACCCACCGATTGGCGGAATTATCATTCGCCCTATTCTTCCACCTATCGATGGCGATGGAGAAAGCGGCGGTGAAAATGGAGATTCGGGCGGTGAGGACGGTGGCATTACGCCGCCTGGTTACGAAGATGACATTGTTATAGGTGAAGATTGTAGAAAAGGAGAGATGTAAACATGGCTAACGGCGGACAATGGGATCCATTATCCCTGCCAAAGCGGCCGGGGTTATATATTAACTTCGTCAATCGCGCACTCGCGCAAGTAGTCGGAGGTCCCAGGGGAGTTGTGGGGCTTCCGATTTTTACGTATGCAGCAGAAGGTGACGGAAAGAAGTTAGAGTCCGGCAAATTTTTGACGGTGGAAACTGAAATTGAGGCAGTTGAAGCGGTGGGCAAGGTAAATGCAACGCCTATCATTCGGGTGCTTTCAGGAGGCGCCGCGCAAGTTTTAATTTATGGCGTACCCGCGAAAGAACCGGAATCAGAATATGATTTTACAGGTATCCGGGCAGCATATGAGGCGCGGTCTTTTAATGTCTTTGTGTATCCTGGTGCCGTTTCAACGGCAGAGCAGGAAGCGACGAAAGAATGGACGGAAAGGAACCGGAAAGACGGTAAGCATTTTACGTATGTAGCCGGTGGTAGTGCAGAGGATGACCAAGACCCGGAAGTAGGAAATGCGCGATCTATTCTGCTAAAAGATGATTATGTCGTCAACCTGATTGTAGGGGGCATCGACGGTTCAGGGAATGAAATCCCATCGGAAGAATATGCATCATTTCTCGCCGGTCGAATTGCAGGCACACCAATTAATCAGTCGATCACATACGACGATCTACCGCTGTCTGATGTGAATCGCCGTATGACCAACGCAGAAATCATTACAGCGCTTGATTCAGGTTCGTTAGTGTTGGTCAACGATGGCCGAAACGTCAAGATTGAGCAGGGCATTACGACAAACACAACCGAGACATCGCGTGGCAAGATCCGGGCCATGAGAGCGCGACAGGCAATCGCTACGGACATCCCGGCGGTTGCAAAAGATCATTACATCGGCAAGATTGACAACAATCCAGCTGGACAGGCATCGCTGATCGCCGCGATTAAACAGTATTTAGAAACGCTCGAAACAGAAAATGTACTGATGAATATAGACGCTGGGCTAGATTCGCGACGTGAATCAAAAGGTGATTGTGTGTTCATTTATATCCAAGCAGACGAAGTCGACTCCATGGAGCGCATCTTCTTGGAATTCGGAGTATAAGGGAGGGAATGTAAATGACGCAATTAGCAGACGGCACAAAGGTGCTCAATGGAGCTTTTGGAAAGTCGTATCATGACGGCGAATGGCTCATGAATGTTACAGACCTAGAAGTCAATATCGAACCAGAATACGAAGAGGTTCCGCTTCCTGGTCGACGAACACCGGGGCAAAAACTCATGAAAATCAATATGAACGGAACAATTTCAGGGTATACAGTTTCCCGCGTTTTGGCTGACAAAATCGCCACAATTCTTGACGATGACAGCCCTTCATTTGTAACAGAGCTTATGTCTGAAATGAGTGATCCGGATAATCCGGAAATGAAAGGTTTCTACCGCATCAAAGGCGTGCAGTTCCAGAAGATTCCGGGCATGGGGTACACCCACGGAGAAATCGTAAAAGAGGAAATCCCATTCGTTTTTACAGGTTACGAGCCAGTTTAATTAAGCGCCCTTCGGGGGCGTTTTTATTTTACCTAAAAAAGGAGAATGATCATGACAGAAAATACAGCTGAATTTGAATACAAAGAAGTGCAAGCGCAGGAAAAACCTAAGAAGAAGTCAGCGCTCGAAGCGCTTCTCGGTACTTCTACGGATATTCAAAAGCCGGTCTACATGAAGCGATTGGAAACTGATTTCGTTATCAAAGCACTAACAGGTGAAAAAATAAATGAGTTGCGCGAGCAATGCACCTACACACGCCCAGGCAAAGGCGGCAAGATGGAAAAACATGAAAATACGGATGAACTCGGACAACTGATTGTTGCAGAAGCATGTATCGAGCCGGACTTTTCGAATCCTGAACTGATGAATCACTACCGGGCAGAATCACCTGGCGACTGTACACAGAAAGCTTTGCTTTTCGGAGAAATTGCCATGTTGTCTTCTAAAATCATGGACCTGTCAGGTTTTGAAGATGATCCAATCGAAGAAGTAAAAAACGGATAAAGGAGGGTGGCGAACTGACGATGCTACATCGAATTTGGCAACGTCACAGCATCCCTCCGCACGAAATACACGCCTTGTCATGGGATGACAAGCAACTGATCTACGCTTCCGAGGAATTGGCATTTGAGGAAGAAGAGAAGGCACGAGCGGAAGAAGAAAAACGGCGCAAGCAGAAAGGAGGATAATCAATGGCATTTGATTTGGTCGCCAAGCTGAAATTGCAGGATGACTTCACCAATCGACTGAAAAGAGTTGGACAGCAGCTGGATCGCTTAAAGAATCAAGTGAGTAAAGCGGCAAGCTCGACCAGTGATATGGGGAAAAAGTTTTCCGATGCTAGCAAAATCGCTTCCAAAGGCTTGGATAAAATAAAAAGCAATGCTAGTAAAATGCAAAACACAGTTGGTAAAGCGGGCAACTTTTCTTCTAAATCATTAAAGTCAATCACTACCACGGCGAAAGATGTTGGGAGAAAATTTACTGATCTTGGCAGCCGCTCACGTGATGCGTTGAGTCGCATAGGCAATAGTGCTTCTCAGCTGCCAAGCAAATTTAGCGGAATGGGCAGCAAGATTAAAAACAGTATAAATACAGGGATAAAAGGCCCGGCGTCATCCGCTAGAAGTGCCATACTAGGTATAGCATCTGCCGTAGGGGTAGTTGCGGTCGCGTCTAAAGGTTTCCAATTGCTCAAAGGAGCAATTGAGGGCGCGGTCGCTCGATATGATACTTTAAATGCGTTTCCGAAGGTAATGGAGAAAATCGGTTTTTCCACGGATAAATCAAAAAAGGCCATCGACCGGTTGGTAGAAGGTATTGATGGTTTGCCGACAACGTTAAATGAGATAGCGGCAACCACACAGAGAATAGCAATCATGACGGGTGATTTGGATAAAGCGACGGAGACAGCTCTCGCACTGAACAATGCATTAATAGCGTCAGGAGCAGATGCGGACAAGGCGGCGCGGGGTACTGAACAATATCTCAAGATGTTATCTACCGGTAAAGTTAATATGGACTCTTGGACAACATTGCAAGAGGTAATGGGGCTAGGGCTAAACGACCTAGCTAAATCATTCGGCATAACAGAGGGCGCAATTCAAGATCAACTTTATAATAAACTTAAAGACGGGAAAATTACTTTCGAGCAATTCAATGACAAACTGATCGAATTAAGTAAGGCGCAAGATGGTTTTGCTGAAGCCGCATTAAATAGTTCAGGGGGCCTCGCTACAGCTTGGAAAAACATTAGTACAGCCATAACGAATGGGGTCGCTGGTTCAATCACTGCTATTGACCAAGCGCTCGGCGGTACAGGGAAAATTGAGAATATCATCAAGAAAATCAAGCCTGTCATTAGTCAAACTTTTGAAAACGCTAATGAAAAACTAGGTGCTTTTGCCAAGCAGATGAAAAAAATCTATGATGCAACCAAACCCATCCACCCCATCCTCAAAGAAATCGCAAAAGCCGCGTTGGTATTTGGCGCCGTCCTCGGTGGCATGGCGATGGCTGCAGGAGCAATTGCGGGAATTGGGGCATTGTTCGCTGTCATCGGTTCGGGCGTCGGTATTGCAATTCTTGCAGTTGCGGGACTAGTAACTGGGTTTATGGTAGCCTACCAAAAAATTGAGCCGTTCCGTAATGCGGTACAGAACCTTCTTGGCACATTCAAAGAGGTTTTCAATGTGCTTAAAACAGGTTCAGGCGGCGGTGATCTCATGAAGAAGATGGGATTCAGCGACGACCAGATCCAAATGGCGCGTAACTTTGTAGACAGCATCGTGGAGACGTTTGGCAAGGTCAAAGAAAGCTTCAAGCAACTCGGAGACTTCCTTTTGCAGAAGAAAGACGAGCTGGCGCCTACTTTGGATCTATTAGCCGAAGCATTCTCCATCGGTAAAAACGTATTGGTAGACGTATTCACAACATTGTGGTCCGTTCTACAGCCGATATTCGGCGCGTTAAAGAACGCCTTTATGATTGTGGCGGATATTGCAGTGGTTGCATGGACAAACATTATTGCGCCTGCTCTTCGATTTGCCATGAAGAACTTTCAATTACTGTGGACCATTGTAGGACCGATTCTAAAACTGCTCGGATCAGCAATTGGAGTGGCGTTTGGAGTACTGAAGATTGTTTGGGACACCATCCTAAAGCCGGTTGTGAAATTTCTGAGCGGTATTTTCACCAAAACCCTCGAAGCACTGAATCCTAAAATGGATGCTTTGAAAGGTAAATTTGAAGTTTTCGGCGGGGCAATCGAAAAGGTCGCCGGTTGGTTTGACACCTTCAAGTCTGCGTTGGCGAAATTCAAAGTGCCGAACTGGCTATCAAAGCTAGGTGGAGGTGGTACGGTTAAATTTGAAGGCGGGGGCGGCGGAGACGAAAAAGGCGAAGGTCGCTATCACGGTATCAAATACGTCCCGCGTGATAACAAGCCGTACAGACTCCACCGCGGGGAAGCAGTGCTTACCGCAAAAGAAAATAAAGAACGTCAAAAAGGCGGTGGGGGAGGACGTCCGTTCATCATTCAAATGAACGGTACGGTCATCCGTGAGGAAGCAGATCTTGATCGTCTAGCTGACAAAATGGTGCGCAAATTCATTGCAGCAGGAGAGGGGGGCGCATAATGGCGATACCGGAGTATTGGTTGAGTTATAACAACGGAGCGGAGAAGCTGCGCTTTCCAGTGCCCCCTCCTGTAGTTAATGTATCGTCGCCTTTTACGAATACAGACATTGAAATAGTTTCGGGAAAAGAATTTACGATTATCGGAGACAGAGGGCTGAAGGAGTTTTCCTTCCAGTCCTTTTTGCCGCGTGATTATAACTCCACTTATTGCGATTATGTCGATATACCGGACCCGTACAAATTTATCAACTGGATTGAGCGGTGGCGCAATAGTAAGCGCCCGATCCGTTTTATGGTAACAGGTACGAATATTAACTTGCCAGTGACTGTTCGTGATTTCAACTATGAACTGGAACGTGCGGGCGAGCCAGGCGATGTCTATTTCAACATTGTGTTAAAAGAGTATGAATTCCTGACGCTTGGAAAGAAAGTAGACATTACTAAACCAGCTGCACCAACCAAACAGACCGACAGACCACCGGTTGTCAATAAAGGCTCGACAGCTACACCGAGCGGCACACACATTGTTAAAGCGGGGGAAAGCCTCAGTAAGATCGCCTTTGCGGTCTATAAAGACGCAAACCGTTGGAAGGATATTTTTAACGCCAACAAAAAATTGATCGGTAATAACCCGGATAAGATCACGGCGGGTATGAAGTTGGTGTTGCCGAAATGACAACGAAACCAATTGATTATAAATCTGACCGACCGGACGTACAGGTACTGTATTACGATGGGAAAACGCTTCATCAGATGGGTGAGGTCGTCGAATCAGTGTCCATTAAAGGTGATGTCGCACAAGCGGCGCGAGAGTGTTCCGTCACTTTTGCCAATACAACAAAGGGCATTCAGCGGATATTTGATATCGTGAACGGCAAAGAGATCCGCGTCTTGTCAGGTGAAATGGAAGTATTTCGCGGCACGGTGCGCAGTTTCGAGCGCCATTCTGATGGTCGGGATAGCCTGATTGCCAAAGATGGCAATGAATATTTGATTAAAAACACGGTCAACGTCAAGTTTATTGAGAAAACCGCGACACATATTATCAAAACGCTATGCGGCAATTACGGCTTAGCAATCGGAAAACTATCTGACACCAAACATAAAATCCCGCGTTTTATCATGCGCGGTAAAACGATCTATGACGTATTTATTACGGCGCTCACGATGACGCAGAAGGTCACTGGCAAGCGATACATGCTCCATAACGTCAAAGGTAAGCTAACCCTTGAAGAAGTTAAACCGGCAAAGGAATGGTTGCGCTACGAAGCCGGGAAGAACCTAATTTCCGCATCTTATTCCGAATCTATTGATGATACACGGACGCAGGTGTTGTATACAGGCGGCGATGAAAAATCACCATACAAGGTTGTCGTCAAAAAGGACACAGACAAATATGGAATCATGCAACATGTCGAACATAATTCAGACGCCAATCAATCGGCATTGCCGGGACTTGCAAATGCATTGCTTGCCGAACTATCCAAGCCGCAGAAAGAAATGTCTATCAAGGTGCTGGGCATTCGCAATATGGTGGCTGGCATGGCTGTAGTCGTACAGGATAACCTGACAGGTATTCGCGGAACTTATTTCGTACTGGCAGATAACCATGAGTTTAGTGCAGGTGGTGTGCATGTCATGGACTTGACGCTATCTAAAACGCTTGATTTGCCGGTACTCGAATATGAGCCACCAAACGAAGAAACGGATTCTGATAGCGGGAGTAGCGCTGAGTATGACGTGGCCTATACAAAAGGTTGGATTGCGACAGCTTATGATCCAATGCTTGGAGGCATCAATACAAGTGGTGATCCGCGCACGACAGCAACTAGTACGCGTTGGGCGTATAATCGGACGATCGCGGTTGATCCAAAAGTGATTCCTCATGGCTCGGTTGTCGCTATCAAGGTACCCAGCATGCCAAAGTATAATGGCATGTATTTGGCAGAGGATTCAGGTGGTGCAATTAAAGGTAAACGCATCGACATCCTCATTCAAGGTAAGAATGCAACATCCACGTTCGGACGCCGAGAAATCGAAGTAGCCATCCTTGAAAAAGGGAAAGGTGCACCAGACGCACGAGCGAAAGTTAAGACGTGGAATTCCATCAAGAAAAAGTGGAATACAAAGAAGGAGCAACGTGAAGTAGACAAGGCTGCCAAAGGAAAAGCGGCCGGCATTATCAAGACTGCCAATTCCTATAAAGGGAAATTGCGCTACGTATTCGGCAGCAAAAACCTGCCAAACGGAACGTCAGACTGTTCCGGATTTACTAGCTATGTTTTTAACAAGCACGGTATTAAGTTGCCGCATGGAACATCTGCACAGATCAGACTTGGCAAGTCAGTCAATAAAGCGGATGCAAAGCCGGGTGACTTGGTATTCTTCCAAAACACTTACCGCAAGGGCGTTTCACACGTTGGTATCGTCACTCGTAAAGGTTATTGCATCAGCATGCACGACAAAGGTTGCACAGAGCACACCTACACAACGGGTTACTGGGGCCAGCACTACATGTCGATAAGGAGGGCGTTATGATGCAAATGCAAAAACGATTGAAATATGAAGGCAGTCCATACTCGCAGATGGTACAGGCCATGCGCGACATCGGACGAAACGAAACATCCACCATGGAGTTTGGCACGATCATAAGCGCGCCTCCCGACATTAAGCTGCACATTGACCACGACGAAAACACCTATGACAAAGATGACATCTATGTTTCAGAACGTCTTACGGCTCACAAGCGTAAGGCAGATATCATAGGACTGGTAGTTGCTTCACCTATGACCGCAAACGGTCAGGGGCCACATACACATGAGCTAACAAGCATCAGCCTGAAAAACGCCGAAATATCCTACTTGGATGTTCTCAAAGAAGGCGACCGCGTCATCGTTGAATGTGACAACGAACGCGCAAAATTTACGATAGTGGACAGGGTGGTGAGCTATAAATGAGTCTCCTGCCAAAAAATGAAACAGAATTGCTAGACGAGTATCTTGAAAGAGTGTCTGGCGATGATGCAGAACAACCAACTAAGACATACATTTTGGATTTTGAAACTGGAAGGATCCGTGGTTTCGTGGACGACTTGGAAGCGGTCAAACAATTCATTCGCAAAGCCATCATCACAGAGCGAAGTAAGTGGCCGATCTATACAGATGGTTACGGATGCGAACTCCCCAGTCTACTAGGACGAGATGTTACGGACGGTTTCCTTCGTTCTGAAATTCCGCGGATGGTCCGTGAGGCAATTGAATATGATGACCGTATACTATCAGTCGATAACATTACAGCGCACCGCGAAGGTGACGCTGTTTTTATTTATGCTGACGTTCTGTCAATTTACGGCAGGGTACGTCAGGAGGTGGTGATCTAATGTACATCGAGCGAACGAAAGACGAGATTCTGGCTGACATGCTTGCGTCGACTCGTGATGATGTGGACAAGCGGGAAGGTGCCATCGTGTATGACATGCAGGCGGCGCCGGCAGGGGAAATTGAAGTACTCAACGTTGTGCTGAATGCGCAAGCGGAGAACGGATTTCTTGATACAGCACAAATGGAGTACGTCGATAAGCACGCCATGCACTTCGGCGAATATCGGAAGCAAGCAGAGTTTGCGCAAGGGTGGCTATTGATATCGGATAAACCTGGTCGTGAAATCAACATCGATACACAGGTACAAGTCCAGTATGACGACTGGCTGTTGACACTATTAATCACAGAATATGCAGTAGTGCCGGAAAGTGGAGAAGTAACCGTACAAGCGGTTGCGGAGTTCCCGGGAGAAAAAGGGAATATCCCGACTTACAGCGATATGACTTGTGTAGATTTGCCGGAAGCGATCATCACCAATCCAATTGAGTTTCAGGGGGGCGTTGACCGCGAATCTGATGATGAATTGAAATCTCGTGTACTACTGAAGGTCCGAAAACCTATTACATCCGGCAATATATACCATTACGAATTATGGGCAAGACAAGTGCCCGGAATCAGCCAGGCGCGAGTCACGCCTTTATGGGATGGTCCTGGCACGGTCAAAGTCACGGTTATCAACTCGGAAGGGCGAGCACCAACAGAAGAACAGGTTCAGGCGGTTGCGGATCACATTGAAAAAGAACGTCCAATTGGCGCTACCGTAACGGTTGTCGCCATCAAAGAAGTGCCGGTTGATGTAATAGCTTCTCTCGTATTGGAAGGTGGTCTACTGCCTGAAGACGTACAAGAAGCAGTAGAGCAAAGTATTGCTGAATATCTGACTGAAGCGGGTATGGAAATACGTTATTCGCAGATTTCACGCGCTATTTTACGCACGGAAGGAATCAAAGACTATGATGATGTAGAAATCGGGGCAGACGGCATAATGGGTGCAGAAAATGTGTTAATATCTGCCGATGACGTAGCAGTTGTTGGGCAGGTGATCTTGACATGATTAGAGTAAATGAAAACGACATCGAACGTCGGAAACAGGAAATGCTTGATAGTATGCCGTCTTATTATAAGGAGTCGCCGGAAGTCAATGCGATCATGCGGGGGAACGCGCAGGAAATTGAACGGAAACGAGCGGAAGCGCAAGATTTGCTGGATCAGATGTTTGTGTCTACTGCGACCTGGGGATTGGATTATTGGGATCGAGTGTTAGACTTAGCGCCTGCCCCGCGAATGTCCATCCGAAAACGTCGTGAGCGTATTCTTGTGAAATTAAATGGAACAGAGCCAGCAACGAAAGCCAATCTGACAAAGATATTGAACTTGTATACGCAAAATAAAGATGCTTTTATTGTAGAATATCCCAACGAATATCGATTCGAAGGAATATTTCCGGCCGATGAAACTGTTGAGATGAATCCTGCTGATATTTATAAAGCAATTAACGAAGTAAAACCGGCTCATTTGGAGTTTTTAATACACATTGCTATTGGATTGATTGCGGAAGTTCGTACCAAACAATACACCTTCCCAGTCCCGTACCAGACCACCGGCACGTTCCATACAGCACCAATTAACGGAGTAGCAGACAAGGTAACAGTCGAAGCAGAATCAAAATCATACACCTACCAAGTCCCGTATCCAGTTACAGGGACTTTTTATTGTTCCTCAGAAGGGGGTTATTAAATGGTTTCACTATTGGAAGACGAAACACTGAAATTTTGGGATCGGCTGATTGTCGGTGCAAAAGTGACGATTGACGGTATCGTAAAGGATTATCCGATTCATGAGTCATCCTATATAGAAGGGAACACTCTAAAGAAATTCGTGTACTTGGAATCGGAATCCGGTCATGTTACGCATGCTTACGTCCATGATCAGCACGGACGCCGGATCCGTGAGCAAACAATGGATATCAAAAAGGACGGGAACGGACTAATGGTCACGTTCTTTTTAAGTTTGGAAATAAGGGAGGGAGTTACGAGTGGCTGAACCGTATGTTTACGATCCGTATTTGTGGAAAGACGATATCATCGAGCTGGATGAAAACAAGCAACCAATTCCCTTAAGGGATAATGAAGGGAATATCATATATGAAACCGGCCCATACGGTAATTTGATTCTACACCCAATTACACGTGAGCCGATTCCGAAGTGGAAACGACTCCAAGATGGGACACTGCATGCAGCGGAAAGATATAACCATATTGAACAAGGCATAGCAAAGTCTCACGAACGCCTAGACGGTCATGCTAATGACATCCTACGCATTAAGATTCAGCAGGAACTCGACGGCAAGGCGCCAGGCAATAGCGGAACCTTCGCAGACACATTCGACGGCGAGCCAAATAAGTTAGTACGTCAAACTGCTCGTGCGGTCCTAACAGCCCCACGGTCGGCGGGAACTACCGTCCTTAATGTTGATAATACAGACGGATTTAAACCATTTACAGAGGTGACAATCTATGACGCTACCAATCATGAGGACGTGCTGATTACCGATGTAACGGAGTCTACGATCACCGTCCAGCCGTTACAGCATGATTACGTCAAAGGCGCTGTTATTGCTCGGAGTAACGTGACGATTGCGGATGGTCGGATGGATAATGGTGCTTGGGGTACCTATTCAGTAATGGAGGTGGTGTGAGATGGCCAAGTATTATTACGATAAGTATACTGTAACAAGAGTTAGTTATCCGGATGGTTATGAATTGGGTGTAACGGAAGATGGTCACCGTTGGTCACTCAAAAGAGATGAGATGTACCAAATGACTAACGGAATACCTACTATAAAAAGTAATGGTCAGCTAGACTTGGATAGCTTTTCTTCTCGTGTTGAGGGCTATAATTCTGCAAATAAAGGCGGGTATTTTGTCTTTGTCGATTACAACCAAACGGTGCTTTTAAGAGGTCAACCCTTTGATGAGGGCTTGTATATAGTTTTTCCAAATTGCGTAAGGCATGCCCCAAGAACAAAGTATTCTTTCTATGATGGTAGAGGAAACCTAGTTCAGTCTAATATCGTTGCCGAGAACGGTACTTACCCAAATAACGGCAAACATAATGATGGTTATTGGTACGTTAGAAAAGAATTAATTAATACAGCCCCAACAATGCCAGGAGCTTTCTCTCAGCCGACCGGCACTTTAGAAATCGGAGACGCCAAAGTATTTTCCGTCGGCGCTTCATCGGATGCAGAGGGCAATCTCTCGAAATATATTTGGGAAGCGGCTATCAACAGCGGTTCATATGCAAAAGTCGGTGAAACATCGACACCAAGCTTTACTTACACAATCCCGACAGCTACATCTCTAAAAATGCGCGTCAAAGCCGTGGATTCAGGAGGGTTAGAATCCGGGTATCGGGAGAGTGCGGTATTTACCGTTTCGAAGCCTACTTACTACTGGAGTAAGTACAATACTTTAACAACCTCTAACTGGATAGAAAATGCAACCTTTTCAGAAGGGTACGTTAATGGGGATAAGAAAAGCTTTTTATCTAGGGGAAAAAGGTACCTCTATGATAAAGCTGCTAATCAGTACAGAATATCTGACTTATGGACCGGATTTGAAAACGTGTATAACACGGATATCGCCTATGAGATCAGAGAGGGATATCTTTACAGATATCAAGCCTATGATGGGACAGGTAGCAATAGCCCGTCTTTCATGGGTGGGACAGGGGATTACTTTAATAACCTGGTGAGTGTGAAAGATCCTTCAAAAAATATCTATTCTCCTACTTACTCACGGGGTAGTCTAGTACAATCTAATATCACGGCCATAGAAGGATCTTACCCAACGGACGGCAGGCACTCTGATGGATTTTGGTACGTCCGAGGTTCCCGCGTATCGCAATCCATTGCACCACCATCGGCATTTACAGCGCCGGCAATCAATGCAGTACTCGAACCGAAACAAGCTCTAACGCTCGCGTTCGGCGCCTCATCCGCACCAAGTATCAGCACCTACGAGGTTCAAAGCCGATACAATGACGGTGCATGGCAAAATGTTGGTTCGCACACAAGTGCATTAACTCGTTCATTCACCGTAACAACTGACAAGACACTTACAACAGTCGAATTTAGGGTAAGGGCTAAAAACACAAGCGGCGTTTATTCCGACTACGTTTATTCCGAAGCGTTCACGATCCAGCACAACAAGATTCCGACTCTAACGCTCGAAACCGAAAACAACAAAACTCTCTACGAAAAAGACACGTTTACAATCAAAGGTTCTGCATTGGAATTGGATATTGGAGACGTCCTGATCGTTTATTACCGTATTAACGGCGGCACTGCTAGAGGGATCGAGACCAAGCTATCTGACGGATCAGCAATTCCATTCAGCGAGCAACTGCTCTTCAAGTCTGGAAAACTTTATAAAGGCGAGACGGAAATCACTGGCAAGCTGACAGAGGGCACGGCTCATACACTTGAAGTCTGGGCAGAGGATAACCAGGGCGGGAAATCGGATGTCGAGAAGCGGACGTTTTATGTTGTTCCAAATCGCCCACCATTATTGACAATCGATCCGATCACAGATCAATCTGATTTAATCAATGTTGATAAAGTAACGGTTACTGGGGAGTCGTTTGATCCTGATGACAACGATGTAGTGGTACGTTATCGTATTAACAACGGTATAAACGTTGAGATTCACAATGGACCTGCAGGGGAGTTTTCATTTGATATTCCATTGTCCAAGCTGACAGACGGTGAAAATAGTATTGTCGTCGAAGTCTCTGACACATACGATTTCAAGTTTTCCAAAACTATTAAACTGAATAAGAAAGCAAACCTAACGCCTTTAGCATCTGCCGTGCAGCGTTACACCATCGTACCCCCGGCTGGATCTGCACAAGGCGTTTTGTTATGGATCAAAAGGGACGAAGCGCAAGACGTAACGGTTGAAATCAGTATGACGAACGGTAAAGAACCGGAAGATTTTAAGCCAATGGAATTCGATTCCTCTGGTCCAGATGAAATTGGAACAGTGGAAGATTTCTACAAGTTCCGCTCAGATGTTTCAGCCGAGAAGATCGCTATCAAACTCTCTTGGACTGGCGATAAACCAATCCATCAAATTCAGGGGGCGTTGACACAATGATTATGGTTAGACGAAAGCAGCCAAACGGTTCGTATGGCCCGTTGGAACCTTTGTTTCCTGACGAACCACCTAAGATTGATGAAACTGTTCTTGTCCTCCTAGAAGCAATGGCCGGGCAGCAAGAACAAATCGAGGAATTGAAAGCCGAAGTCAAAGCGCTAAAAGGGGGTGCTGAATAATGGTTTATCAATACATGGTTCCAGTGTACGGTCTATTGGTGAAAGCAGGAGCGCGTGAAATCGACAGCCTGCCTAAACAGTACCAGGTGCCGGTTGCGGAGTATTTGGCTGCTGAGGTTGAAAAAGAAAGTAAATAAGCGTCTAAAGTTGCATAGACGCTTATTCAGATCCGACTATTTAATTTTTTCATTTTTTAAATCATCTATCTTATCTTGAATAACAAAATGATGATAAATCGTTAATGCAACAACGACCACACTTAGAGCGCTGGATAAAATAGCGCTGCCTACCAGGAAACGATTCGTTCTGGGATTAAACATTTGATCACCACTTTTTATATTAATATGGCTAATCATCAAGAAATTATGCAAATGCATGAATGTTTCCTTTAAGGCTATAATGTACAGCTGGAGAATGTTAGGTAACTGTGTAAATAGTTGTGGGTAAATAGAAGGGTAATACTTCCTCCCTGTCGTATATTAGTACTACAGAGGGGGACGGGGTAATGAAAACAAAACTGACACTTATTGATGGGGAAGAATGCATAGTGGAAGGTCGACCACGGGATTTTATGCAATTGATATATGGGATGGGCATAAGCAAAAACTCTGCATTGCAATCCATTACTGGCAAAAAAATCACTATGTCCGATATTTTCATGATGGAGCAAGTAAAAGAATAATTCAGGAACGTCCTTAGGGGCGTTCTTTTTTAAATCCATTTATAAAGAGAAAAGTGTGGTGGGGTGAGATATGGCTCGAACAGAGGAGGAGCTTGAAATGCTTGAAAGACATGACGAATTGATACACCATAATATCTTGCCGCGTCTGGAAGAAGTGGAAAAATCACAGCTTAACGTAAGCGCGCAAGTACAGGAAATTACAAGTCAGGTGAAAGAAATAAAATCTTCGCAAACTAATCTCGAACTAACGATTATGAAGGATGGTCAGGAAACAAGGGGTATTCTAAGTAGATTCATGGAACACTACTTCGAAGTTGATATGCAGAAAATGAAGATGAAATCTGATGTCATCCACAAGGATGAGCGGATCACGCTAAAACGCTTTTCCACGCGTGAGAAAATTGTGTTAGGCATAGTAGGAGCTTTTGCAGGAACAGGTGGAATACTAGCAGGCATAGCGGGCTTGCTTCAAATATTAAAATAATGGAGGTCTATAAGATGAAAATTAACTGGAAAGTACGAGCAAAGAATAAATTGTTTTGGCTGGCCTTGGTGCCGGCTTTTTTATTGGTTGCACAGATTGTAGCGAGTTGGTTTGGGTATGTATTAGCTGCAGACCTAATTGGAGAAGAAGCGGCCAATTTTATTAACGCCTTATTTGCTTTGCTAGTCATTATCGGTGTGGTGGTTGATCCAACTACTGATGGCGTGGATGACAGTAAGCAGGTTATGCGATACAAGAAGCCAAGAAAGGATGATAAGTAATGAGTAATACAATCGAATGCGTTGTGTGTGAAAAAGAGATCCGGCTTTTGGAAAATTACAACGGAGAGCCGATGTGCGAGGAATGCTATGCGGATTCGGAGAATGAGGTGTTTGACTGATGGTAAAAATCTTGATCGATCCAGGACACGGCGGACACGATAGTGGGGCAGGAGGAGCAAGGTCCTACGAAAAAAATAACGTCTTGAAAGTTGCTTTGAGAATGAAAACGCTGCTCCAGCAACATGGTCATACGGTCAATTTAACGCGAGAAACTGATGTCTATTTGACGCTATCGCAAAGAGCAGCTGCGGCGAATAAATGGGGGGCAGACATATTTGTTAGCTTGCATGACAACAGCGCAACCAACAAAACGGCAACCGGCTTTGAGACGTTTATTTTTGATAAGACTTCAAACGCAAAAACAATTAAACTTCAAGGAGCCATTCATAACGCTCTTATCAAAGAGATTGGTTTGCGCGATCGCGGTATGAAGCGTGCAAACTTTGCTGTATTACGTGAGACGAACATGCCGGCCTGTCTGGTGGAGTATGCGTTTATTAGTAACAATAACGATGAGTCGCTACTAATCACTGAAGTGGACAAGCTGGCACGTTTAACTGCAAAGGGCATCAATGACTATTTTGGCATTAAGACAGTAGTAGCAACGCCAAACAGTTCAAAGGAGGATGACGAATTGAGATTTTCCAGTCCAGCATTAAAAGCTGAAACTGAGCTAACGTTAGGTAGTAAAGCCAGACGCAAGATTATTGTAAATGCAGCTGTAAAAGCTGGCGCTCACGAATCGTGGCAAAAGAAATTAGAAGATGGCCAGATCACAGATGTTGATTTGTTAGGACTAGCAGCTAAGTATATTATCGATACGAATAAATAAATTCTGACGTCCATCCATAAATGGGTTTTACGTTGCTTAATTTGTAGTGGCTCGTCAGCTCTTCAAAATATACTATTTTTAATAGCAAGATAAAAAATATGTATTTAGTTGCAAAATAAAAAAATCTAAACGCTGGAAGAGTTGTGTCCTCCAGCGTTTAGATTAAAAATTAAATTGGTAACTTATATTTGCTGTACTTTTAAAGTACGTCGGTAAACCATAAGGCGTTGCAAGTGGTCCTCCAGGTGCGTTCACTAATGATGTAGAAGGTCCATAATGATATGCTTGCCAAACAATTTTCGAACAATATGTTGGATTAAAAGTATATAACCCGGTCGTTAGACTATAACTAGCTCCCAAATTTTCATATTTTGCAACAGCCCAGTCGGCCGCAGCATTCCTGTGTGTCCAATTACTAATTCGATAAACTTCAGTATTAACTATACCGCCTCTTGGCTTTCCATATTTATTGGTCCACGTACTAAACTTAATAATATTTGTTTTATATCCAGGCCCAGCTATGTGTAGTATTCGATCATTCCCCACTACAATCCCAGCATGCCCAGTTAAACCATAGGAGCTTGATCCATTAGATATTAAAATATCGCCTCTCACTAATGAAGAGGTTGATCCACTCAAAGTTGTAGGAAGAGAAGATAATTCAGCTTCTTCTTTTATAGAATTGCTTCTTTCTTCAGAATTTAATTGAACCCAAACGTCATAAGTAATAGTTTCATCTAAAATACCTGAATCAATTAATTCTAAATAAACTTCATAAGTCAACTCAGGGTTCCCAACTGTATCTTTAGATAAGGTAGTATCTGCTTTCGTAGAAATAGGTGAGATAGTAATTAGTAACGATAAAAATAATAAACTTAGAATTTTCTTCATTTTTGTCTCCCTTAGAAATTTTTTACATTGCAATGTTAATATGATATTATCATAGATGAATAATAAAACAAACTATTTTCCAAATTTGGAGGTTTTTATGAAAAAAGTATTAGTAATTTTATTTATTGTTCTTTTAATAATTGGTTCGATCTTTTTAACAGTTAAATATTTTGAAAAAAGAACAGTAGAACGCCATTTTGATTCTTATTTAGAGGAACACAGCTATCAAAATGATATATTATCAAGAGAAACCAAGTATGACTTTAAAATGGGTAAATTTTATACGCGCGTATATTTTAAGAAATACCCGGAAAGAACATACGAATACCATTATTTTTCAAAAGAACGTTTCTTCGGTGCCGCTTATGAAAAGGGTGCAGAAATAGAAACGACGGAATATCTGAAAAATGCAAAATACCCATAACATAAGCGACTCTATCCATAATCGGACGGAGTCGCTTTTTTGTTTTATAAACGTACTCTATTATTTAAAAGCTTTATTTTTCTTGTGCAACTACGAATTTCATCGCTCCTTGAGCAACCATATATTTTGCATCCTCTGATTTTCGAATAGTGCATACCTCCCATAATTCTGGAAGTGTGTTCTCTTTAGCAACATTTATTGCAGATTCAAAATATCCTTCATACTGAATTGTTCCTCCCCCTAAAATTATCCTTTGAGGATTTAAGAGATTGATAACTGTTGCAATAGCTAATCCTAAATATCCTCCTGCTGTCCGGACTAATTCATGCGCGCTCGCATCATTCTGCTCTAAGTTTTTATGTAGAGTTTCGGCATCAGTTTTAGCTTGTGCGATTATACTAGCGCCGCTTGCTAATTCATCTAGCTTTTTAATGCCGTCCATAGTAGAAATAGGAATGCTACCTAGTTCACCGGCCCATCCTTTGCACCCCTCTACAAACTGTCCACCTTGGTTAATTCCTGCGGCGATACCTGTTCCTATCATGATTACTACAGTATCAACTTTTTCATTTAAAACTGTTTCTTGGATAAGCGCAGCCTTAACGTCATTTATCAAATAGACAGGAATATTATTTATGTTTAAGAAATCAGTATCCATGCCAGCAATGTTAGGCAGCACATCTGAAATCACTATTTTTTGATTTTGCTCAACTAATCCTGGAACAGCAACTCCTATAGAATTAATAGTAAAAGGTAATTGATTGGCGAATTCATTAATTTCTCTAAGGATTTCATCAGCTGTATACATCTTTCCGGTCGGTACTATTTTCGAGATTTTTTCACCTTGATATTCAACTACTAACAACATCTTTGTTCCACCAATATCAACGCCTAAAGTAGTCATTCAAAATCCTCCTCTGCACAGTTAGGCTTCACCATAGGATTATATAATAAGCAATTATTTAAATAAATAAGGAGGTCCCTGGAAAGTGTTATTACATCCTTTACAAACGAATGTTCGTTCTTTATAATAACTAAAAAGGGGGAACGAGTGTGCGTAAAACATTAGAAAGAGCGGTAAGTTTTGGAGAGGTATTGGAAATGATGTATTTAGCGAAAGATGGATCAATCAGCAAAAGGAAAATCAAAGTGCTACAGGTGGGAGATAATTCATTCAGAGCTTATTGCTTTTTACGAAAATCCAAACGAACTTTTCTTATTGAAAATGTTTTAGCAGCCGTTCCCATTACGCAAAGAGAGAGTGCGGTGATCTAATGCGCATGATTCCTGAGGAGGCAATACCGTATTTTGAGAATGTGATTTACCTACCAATGATCATGACAATCCTGTCGAGTGACCGCGAACGTTTTGAAAAACTCCCATTAAAGTTTAACGGTCCTTATATTAATTTTATCAATGAGGTAATGACAGCGGTGCAGACAGATATGAAAAATACACATGATTATCTAAGTAAGAATCGAATGAAACTAATCAAAGGTAAAACAGAAGGTATTTTCACAGAATATATATTTATTCATAATGGGTATGAAGATTCTCGCAATTACCTAAGTTATCGGCTACGCAACAGAACAGAAGAGCTGATGAAAGAGTACTTTTCAAAAGTCAGAAATTAATTTACATATTATTTAGATAATTTGAAGGATGTTAACTCCCTATGTCGAATTGACTATTAAAGGGGGAGATGGAGTGGATTATAAAGAACGAATGGAGTTGGATGGGACTGAATTTCTAACTACATTTTTTAGCCCAACAAATGATGCAGTGATGATTTTAGTAACCGGAGATAACATGGACGGCAAGAAAGAAGGTTTATCTCGCGTATATCTTTATCTGTGTGTCGCCGGTGAGGTAGAACATGCCATTCAGTCGTTTTCTTTTATTGATTCCAAAGAAGCCTGGTCCTTTGTAAATGAACTTCCACAAATGTCTGCACTTGATTTTATGATTGCGTCGATCAGTGTTAGGACAAAATTACATTGAAATAAAACAGCCATTCCTCTCATATAGAAGATGGCTGTATTTTTGTGTTTTGTTTACTAACAGGTGCACTTATCGTTGGAAAATATATCTAGACAACGTACTCCTGACAGATTATGATAAATAACATAATACAAAAGGGGTGCATAAATTGAAAAAACTAGTAACACTCATCATGACTATGGTGCTAGCCGTCAGTCTGATGCCGTTTTCTACGGATGCAGCAGCAAAAGACATGAAAGTACATTTTATTGACGTTGGTCAAGGAGATGCAATCTTAGTCCAATCGCCAAACGGCAAAAACATGCTAGTCGACGGTGGACCTAAAGCTTCTGGAAGTAAAGTAGTGTCATTTTTAAAGGCTAAAGGTGTTAAGCGTCTTGATTATGTAGTAGCAACTCATCCAGACGCGGATCACATCGGTGGATTGGAAGCTGTACTAAATGCGTTCCCAGTAACCAACTTTGTTGATTCTGGCTATGCGCATAATTCACAAACCTACTATAATATGTTGGCGTTGATTGACAAGAAGAATATTAAGTTTAAGGTTGCAAAAGAATTGGATAAGCTACCGCTGGATCCACAACTAGTAACACGTGTTTTATATGCTGACGAAAACGCAAAAGATAGTAATGCGGCATCAATCGTTTTAAAGGTCACTTATAATAAAGTATCATTTTTACTGATGGGCGATGCAGATACAAAGATTGAAGATTATATTCGCTCTAAGTACGATGTTAAAGCTACGGTTCTTAAAAACGGTCATCACGGATCTAATACAAGCAGTTCAGTGGCATTTATTAGCGCTGTTAAACCGAGTGTTGGTATCTTGTCGTATGGTAAAAACAACAGCTATGGACACCCGCACCTAGCGATTGAAGCGAGACATAAAAATGTTGGCGCCAAAACTTACAAAACAGCAGTACACTGCGATATCACAGTTACAACTAACGGCGTTAAACATTCTGTGACGAATAGCTGCGGAAAGGCTTCCACTCCTGCTGCTAAACCTGCACCGTCTAAGCCTGCAGCAAAGCCTACGCCAGTCAAACCAGCTCCATCTAAACCAGCTGCAAAGCCTGTGACCCAAACTAACTTTAAAAACTGTACAGAATTGAAGAAAGTATATCCAAAAGGCGTAGCCAAAGGACATCCGGCTTACCAAGCTAAAATGGACCGAGATAAAGATGGGTGGGCATGCGAATGAGTAAAAAATATACATTAGATCGTGTTGAAGAAAGGCAGTATGTATTTTTGGAACATCCCGAAGAAATCAATCAATTGATCATTCCTGTGAATGAGATTCAAGGTCAGATTGCTGAGGGCAATATTGTATTGATCAGCAAATCAGAATCCGGCTATGAAATCGAAGTCCAGGAAGAAGAAACAGAAATCACGCGTGACAAAGTAAATGCTCTGCTTGAGAAATTGAAAAATAAAAAATGAAAATGAACAGCCGTCATCCTCATCGAGGAGCGGCTGTTTTTTCATGAAATGTGGTCTTTTTAAAAGGAACACAATAAAGCGTTTGAAAATGTGGTCTTTTATAGTGGTCTATTCACATAAAAACCACGGAAGTAGGCACGTGTAGATTAATACAGGAAATAAAAGTGACGTAGAAATCACTCTACGCCGCTTGTAATAACGTTTTAGGCTGTATTGAAAACTGTCGGAAAAACAGCTCTAAATGATGATCGTTTTACTTATTATTACTATTTTAGTTCTTATTGCTATACCAAATGTCACAAAACATTCGAAATCAATAGATGAAAAAGGCTGCGGTGCTTATGTAAAAATGGTGGAAGGACAAATACAAGCGTATAAGATGGACGAAAAGAAAACTCCTAGTTTAGCAGATCTCACGTCAAAGGACTATTTACCCGAAACTCCGGTTTGCCCGGATGGTAGCTCATTAGAAATCGATGCGGAAGGTAAAGTGAAGGTTGCAAATGCAGGAGGATAAACGCATATTGCAAGGAGAACAGGGTTTCACATTCCTGGAGCTTTTACTCGTTCTTTCCATCATCGTTATATTAACTGCGGTCATTCTGCCGTTCAGTGAAAAACGTCTCCTCCAGGTGACTGAAGAAGACGCATTGAAATCGTTTATGGTGGCAGTCCATGAGACGCAGTTGTATGCCATTACGCATCAAGAAGCTACTCGAGTTGAGTTTAGGGATGAAGGAAATGGTTATAGGGCGTATAGAAGTGATAGGACGATATTATTAGAAGGCAAATTTCCAGAAGGAATGATGAAAATCCCGAACGATGGCTTAAGAGATTTGAGTTTTAGTCCTTCTGGGAATATGTATCCGACAGGCAAAATCAAGATTCGCACAAAAAAATCCGGGCAGAAAACAATCAGTTTTCAGTTTGAAAGGGGAAGGATGATGATCAGTGGATGAGAAAGGACAATCTTGGCCGGAAGCGATGCTGTCCTTAGTAATTATCCTGGTGATTTTTAGCTCGCTCTTGCCTATGGCTACGAAGTTAACATCCTCTGTCCTTATCAAGAAAAACGCCATGATTGCCGCCGAAACAAGCTTTCAGGCTGCCATTCATTTTCGGGCAAACGGCCAGCTTTCAGGCAGCAGAACGCATGAAGGCCGTGACTATCATTGGACGGTGGCTGGCGGAGAAATCTGCGTAACGTACGAAGAAGTACGAGGACTTGGCAGTAAATGTGTGAACCTATGAAGAATCTGGATGAAAAAGGGTTTTCATTATTCGAGAGTATAATTCATTTGATGATTTTTTCTATCCTTATCCAGTTAACGGTTCTTTTCTTTTATTGGAAAGCACCTATTGAAACGAGTTACCAGAATGATTTTCTAGGTGAGTGGGAGTTATTCTCTTTAGAACTCCAGCAATTATTGGAAGAAGTAGAGTTTGTCGCAGTACCTACCAGTACTAGTGTCTCGTTTGCAACGGAGAGGGGGTTGGTTACCATTCAAGTATACCAGCAGCTGATTCGAAAGCTCGTAAATGGGCAAGGCCATGTACCTTTATTGATTGGTGTGAAATCATGTGAATTTATAGTGGATGGCAATCGCTTGCACGTATCTGTAGAAAAGGTTGACGGGACCAAGAAAGAAAGGACGTTTGCCATTGGATTATATACAGAATGAAAAAGGAGGGATGTTTGTTTTTGCCATTGTCCTATTATTTTTCGTTAGCCTCTTTCTTTTCTCCCTCGTTTCATGGCATGATAGTCTTTATGGAATATACGATTCTCTCGAACGCTATTATGAGCGAGAAGCAGTCGAATTAATGAAACGGGATGGATGAAAATGAAAAGGATTTACTTAGTAGGATTCATGGGGTGCGGGAAAAGTGCGATTGGTAAAAGACTTCATACGCTCACAGACATTCCATTCTATGATATGGATCATGTAATTGCAGATCAGATGCAATTGACGATACCTGAAATCTTTAATCAATATGGAGAACCATACTTTCGTCAATTAGAAACTGAGTTTTTGCGCTCGTTTCCTGAAGAGTTTTGTATCGTCGCAACAGGTGGGGGCGTGGCAGTAAAAGAAGAAAATATACAGCTTATGAGAGAAACCGGCATGGTGTTTTTCTTAAATGCCTCGTTCCGGGATATTTGGCGAAGAATATCGACTGATGTCAATCGGCCAATTGTTCAACAATCTTCGCGAATGGAGCTAGAGACATTGTACAAGAAGCGAAAGCCTAAATATTTGCAGGCCAGTCATTTCACAGTAGAGACGACTGGGAAGTCATTGACAGAAATTGCAGAGTATATTATCTTTCAAATAGAAAGATATCAATAATTATCAAGTTAGAAGGCGAATGATGATTGGGATATTTTGATTATCATTCGCCTTCTGAGCACTTTCAGAAATAGATTGCGCTTTCTTATAATTAATGTTAAGATATCAGTGACAAGTAAGTTAATGAAATAATGCGAATGATTGCATGGGGAGAGCGCGCATTGGGCGCCGCCGAAGGAGCAAGTAACGAATGTTATGAATCTCTCAGGTAAAAAAACGCATGCAGGACGCATCTCTGGACAAGACCGAAGAAGTTTTCAGGCAAAAGGACAGGGGTTCTCTTATCACAGGGGACCTCTGTCCTTTTTGATTGAACTACTACATACTGATCGATCATCTTGACATCAGCGTCGATCAGACAATGAAGGAGGAAACAGATTGACGAATCAATTATTGCGCACCCCGTTATTTGAAAGTTACAAAAAATATGGAGGTAAGACCATCGATTTTGGAGGTTGGGAATTACCTGTTCAGTTTTCGAGCATTAAAGCTGAACACGAAGCAGTTCGTACAAAAGCGGGTTTATTTGATGTTTCTCATATGGGTGAAGTGCTGGTCAGCGGAAGCGGAGCTCTGGAGTATTTGCAAATGCTCGTCACAAATGATGTATCGAAACTAGCGATTGGTCAAGCTCAATATACAGTGATGTGTAATGAACAAGGCGGCACCATCGACGATTTTTTAATTTATAAGTTAGCGGAAGATCGCTATTTGTTAATTGTCAATGCTTCCAATATCGATAAAGATGTTGCTTGGATGGAACAGCAGAAAACAGAGGATGTTGTCATTGACAATCAATCCACGGATTATGCATTATTGGCATTGCAGGGTCCGGAGGCTCAGACAGTGCTGCAAAAACTGACAGATCAAGCTTTAGAAGAGATTAAATTTTTCCGATTTAAAGAGCATGTACAAGTGAGCGGAGAAGACGTACTCATTTCACGCACAGGCTATACCGGGGAGAATGGGTTTGAAATCTATGGGGCACCACAAGCCATTCAAGCA
This sequence comes from Sporosarcina sp. FSL K6-3508, assembly GCF_038615825.1. NCBI lineage: Bacteria > Bacillati > Bacillota > Bacilli > Caryophanales > Caryophanaceae > Sporosarcina > Sporosarcina sp. FSL K6-3508. The sequence continues at coordinate 1,640,368 of NZ_CP152016.1, forward strand.
TTATGGCCGAAGATTTTACAGGCGGGTGAAGCGGAAGGTGTCGTGCCTGCAGGACTTGGCGCCCGGGATACTTTGCGTTTTGAAGCTGGACTTCCATTGTATGGTCAAGAACTGTCGGCTGATATTTCACCTCTGGAAGCCGGACTTGGTTTCGTAGTGAAATTAAACAAAGAGGTTGATTTCATTGGAAAAGATGCATTAAAGATGCAGAAAGAGCACGGCTTGCTTAGGAAGCTTGTGGGACTTGAAATGATTGATAAAGGAATTCCGCGCACAGGTTATAAAGTTTTTTCGGACGGTCTGGAAATCGGTCAGGTGACGACGGGTACTCAATCTCCTACATTAAAGAAAAATATCGGATTTGCATTGCTGGCTATCGATTATACAGAACTTGGAACTGAGGTAGAAGTCGAAGTCCGTGCAAAGCGGTTGAAAGCTAAAGTGGTTGAAACACCTTTCTATAAAAGATCATAAGGGAAAAGGGGCAGAAATATTATGAAGCATCGTTATCTTCCAATGACGGAGCAAGACCAGAAAGATATGCTGAACGTGATCGGAGTCTCTTCAATCGAAGAATTGTTTTCAGCTATTCCTGAAAAAGTCCGATTTACTGGGGAGTATAATATAAAACAAGCCAAATCTGAAACTTCATTGTTAAAAGAACTTAGCCGCTTGGCTGCTAAAAACGTGAATGCACAGGACTATGCTTCTTTCCTGGGGGCGGGTGTCTACGATCACTATAAGCCGATCATTGTCGATCATGTCATTTCGCGTTCAGAGTTTTATACGGCTTATACACCTTACCAGCCGGAGATTTCGCAAGGGGAATTGCAGGCGATCTTTGAATTTCAAACAATGATTTGCGAATTGACGGGTATGGACATTGCGAACTCTTCCATGTATGACGGCGGAACTTCATTGGCTGAAGCGGGAACTCTGGCGGCTGGGTATACACGCAGGAAAAAACTACTCGTTTCTTCCACTGTTCATCCGGAATCTCAAGCTGTCGTCCAATCGTATGCTAACGGGCAATCTATTGAAACTGTGACCATCCCAAATACAGACGGCGTGACAGACATTGAGAAACTTACGGAATTGATTGACGATCAAACGGCTGCTGTGCTCGTTCAATACCCGAATTTTTATGGGCAAGTGGAAGATCTTCAGAAAATGAGTGAAATCGCGCATGCGAACGGTGCTTTGTTCGTTGTATCTGCGAATCCGCTTGCACTCGGAGTTTTAACGCCTCCAGGAGCTCTTGGTGCGGATATTACTGTAGGGGATGCTCAGCCGTTTGGGATTGCAGAATCATTTGGCGGCCCGCATTGCGGCTATTTTGCAGTATCGAAGAAGTTGATGCGTAAAGTGCCGGGCAGATTAGTCGGAGAAACGACGGACGATCAAGGACGCAGAGGCTACGTATTGACTTTACAAGCACGTGAGCAGCATATCCGTCGCGATAAAGCGACTTCTAATATTTGTTCGAATCAGGCGCTAACAGCACTTGCAGCATCCGTTGCAATGACGGCACTTGGTAAAAAAGGAATTAAAGAAATTGCTTATCAAAATATCGCTAAAACAGCTTATGCCCGTCAGGCGTTTGTACAGGCCGGCTTTAAAGTGAAATTTGGTCCAGCACACTTCAATGAAATCGTTGTCGATTGCAAAGCGCCTATTAAGGAAGTTAATGAGCGTTTGCTCGGATCTGGCATCATTGGCGGGTATGATCTAGGCTTGGTCGATGAAAAATTAGCCAATCATGCGTTAATTGCCGTAACAGAACAACGTACAAAAGAAGAAATCGATGCACTCGTGCAAGAACTGGAGGCTTTCCATGCATAACGAAAATCAACCACTCATTTTTGAAATGTCAAAAGCTGGACGTGTCGGTTACAGTTTACCCGAATTGGATGTACCTGAAGTAGATGTAGCGTCTATTTTGCCGCAGCCACTCATTCGTCAAGTAGACGTTGAACTTCCGGAGGTAGCGGAACTGGACATCATGCGCCACTACACAGCGCTATCCAGACGGAACCACGGAGTAGATTCAGGATTTTATCCGCTCGGTTCTTGTACAATGAAGTACAACCCGAAGATCAATGAAGCCGTCGCACGTTTCCCTGGTTTTGCACGTGTTCATCCACTGCAAGATGAATCAACGGTACAAGGTGCTTTGGAAGTAGCATATGATCTGCAGGAACATCTGGCTGAAATTACAGGTATGCCGGCGGTCACATTACAGCCTGCAGCCGGGGCGCACGGTGAATGGACGGCATTGATGATGATCCGTGCTTTCCATGAAGCAAACGGCGATACGGAGCGGTCAAAAGTGCTTGTGCCTGACTCAGCTCACGGTACGAATCCTGCTTCTGCCACAGTGGCTGGTTTTGATACGGTGACAGTGAAGTCGAATGACAACGGACTGGTGGACCTAGAAGATTTAAGGTCTAAAGTAGGCAGCGATACGGCCGCGTTGATGTTGACGAATCCGAATACGCTTGGTCTGTTTGAGGAAGATATTCTAGAAATGGCGGAAATCGTTCACGGAGTGGGCGGCAAACTGTATTACGACGGAGCGAACTTGAACGCCGTTATGTCAAAAGCACGGCCTGGCGATATGGGCTTTGATGCGGTTCATTTGAACTTGCATAAAACATTTACGGGTCCACACGGCGGCGGTGGCCCAGGTTCTGGTCCAGTTGGCGTAACGGAGGAATTGGCCGCGTTCATGCCGAAACCGATTATTGCGAAGAAAGAAGATCGTTATGTTCTTGATTATGATGTACCGCAGTCAATCGGCCGCGTGAAACCATACTACGGTAACTTCGGTATTTATTTACGCGCTTACACATATATCCGTACGATGGGTCCGGATGGCTTGAAAGCCGTGACGGAATACGCTGTGTTGAATGCCAACTATATGATGCGTCGTCTGGAGCCTTATTTCGATTTGCCGTATACACAACATTGTAAACACGAATTTGTGTTGTCGGGTCGTCGTCAAAAGAAATTAGGCGTGCGCACGCTCGATATGGCGAAACGCCTCCTGGATTTCGGTTACCATCCGCCAACGATTTATTTCCCGTTGAACGTTGAAGAGGGTATGATGATCGAGCCGACGGAAACAGAGTCTAAGGAGACACTGGATGCGTTTATTGAGGCAATGATTCAAATTGCGAAAGAGGTAGAAGAGAACCCTGAAATCGTCCAGGAAGCACCGCATACGACAGTAATTGGCCGCTTGGATGAAACAAAGGCAGCTCGCAAGCCGGTATTGCGTTACACGAAGGAAGCTTAACCAATAAGAAAAGGAGAGACGGAATGACTCGTCTCTCCTTTTTTACGCGAACATTAGAATCCGATAGAAGAATCGGTATCCCAATCATTTCGAGTGGCTTGCCTATGTTGTTTTTGTAGTTGCCGGATGCGTTCATCGTAAATAATAATGCCTTCGTAATGGTAGGTTAGAGCAATCGACATATACAATTCATTTAATTGAGAAATCGATAAGCCTTTTGTTTTTTTAGCGATTTCATTCGTTGCGTTGTCATTTAATAGTTTCTTACGATCAAGTTTTTCGATATATTGTTTGCGTACATCTTCAATAGGAGAGACGATTTCATACGTACTATCGAAGCGTCCTGCCCGATTGATTAAAGCAGGGTCAATCCGTTCGGGGTAGTTCGTCGTGCCAATGATGAATAAGCCGTCTCTGACGTGCACACCGTCTAATATATTCAAAAAAGTACTTCGCATATGTTCAGGCATGGAGTCAATATCCTCAATAACGAGAATTGCAGGCGCCAGCCGTTCCACTGTAGAAAACACTTCCTGTACGGAATGACTGCCTGTGAATTCCGTGATTTGCCAATAAACAACAGGTGCGTCGGTCGTTCCGGTAATCGAGCGAACAAGTGTCGTTTTGCCGTTACCCGGAGAGCCATAGAGCAAAATCCCCCGTTTATACGGCAATCCGTATTCTTTGAAAAATGCACCGTCGTCATGGAAAAATTCATCGATTGAGCGGTAAAGCTCGTTTTTTAAATGCTCATCCAATAATACGTCGCTTCGTTCAATTTGTTCTCCTAAGCCGTAAGTTTTCTTTTCGATTCCTTCTTCCGTGTCGACTAAATACGTGATATTCGTCTTCATCGACTCGCGTTGCAGATTATTCAATTCTTCAATAAAGTTCTTCACATGCTCTGCCGACGGAGCAAAGACCGTATGTTCCGACCATGTAGAACCAGTGGCGACATAGTAGCTAATATTAGCTATTGCTATTTGATGGTCAGGAAAAAAGATCAACTGATTGTCAATTGTTTCAGCGCTTTGCAAGGCAAAACCACTTGTAGATCCATCTTGCTGAATCTTTTCTGTGGGCAGTGTCTCATAAATGTGGCAAAGTGATTGATAGGGCAATTTTTTACGATGAATCAGTTCAGGGAGCATCGTCTCTGTATACGAAGCGAATTCATCTACTTGAACAATCCGCCAACCCGCAGCGGAGTGCTTGTTAAGTTTATTTATAATGGCCTGGATGATGACGCTGTAATTTTGGTAATGAGGCAATTTTTCATAGTGGTCCGAGCTGAGAGAGATTAAAAATTCCTGTTTCATCGATTGTGTAATTCTCCTTTAGAAATAGTAAATCCTCCCGGTTAAGGAGGATCTAGTATTATTATTTTGTTTTGATCTTGCCTGTCCACTGCTTGAACCCGCCACGTAGTTGATAGATTTCCGTACAACCTTTTTTCTTAAGGAATAAAGCTGCGCGGCCTGTACGGCTAGTGTTTTGGTCGTAAAGATAAATCGGCTTATCAGGACGTATTTCTCTATAGCGCTGGGTGAACTGAGTGAATGGAATATTTCGTGCACCTAAAATATGTCCAGCGTCGAAATCTTTTGGTTCACGGATGTCAATCAATTGTGCTTTTCGGTATCCTTGAATGAATTCTTCCTGTGTTAAAGTGGTAAGAGCTTTTCCCACCCGAACATATGTAATAACGAAATAAAGAATGATCGCGAGCACAACGGCTCCTAAAATATAATACGTCAAAAAACTTCCCCCTTTTATCAATATCTCTAGTATAAAGATTTTCTAGCATCAGTTCAATCGGAATGATAAAATGTAATGCGTTATTGTTTTTTTCGTTCACGATTTCATATAGCATAAATGCAGTACGATAGACGAAGGAGAATGAATATGACAAAAGCAGTTTGGCATTATGTGGATTCGGGTAAGTGTACACCTTCTTTCAATATGGCGCTGGATGAAGCGCTTCTTGACTTACATAGCCGCGGGGAAATCGGACCGGTTCTGCGTTTTTATGAATGGTCTCCCGCAACATTATCCATCGGTTATTTTCAGCGTATAGAAAAAGATATCGATATGGAAAAGGTAAAAGAACTGGAGTTGGGCTTTGTCCGCAGACCGACGGGTGGCAGAGGCGTTCTGCATGAGCATGAATTGACTTACAGTGTGATTGTCAGTGAGCACTATAAAGGAATGCCGGAATCCGTCACAGAAGCATATCGTGTGATCTCAGGCGGTCTGCTCCAAGGCTTCCGCAACTTAGGTTTGCAGGCGGAGTTCTCCATTCCGGATAAAGACGTGACGGACCAATTAAGGAACCCTAAGAGTGGGGTTTGCTTCGATGCGCCAAGTTGGTATGAATTAGTGGTGGAAGGAAAAAAAGTCGCGGGCAGTGCGCAGACACGTCAAAAAGGAGTGATTCTCCAACACGGTGCCATACTGATGAGTCTAGATGTAGACAAGCTGACGTCTATTTTTAAATATTCATCTCCGGAGTTGAAGGAACGTGTGCGCAGAACATTGCCAGACCGGGCAATTGCAATTGATCGGCTGACAGATCGAGACATCACAGTCGATGAATGCAAAGTGGCCTTTTCACAAGGCTTTGAAAAGGCACTGGATATTTCATTGGAGCCACTCGAACTAACGGAAGAACAAATGGCATTGGTGCGTCAAATTGAGAATGAAAAATATGCCAATGATGACTGGAATTACAAAAAGTAAAGTTAGTTCTTTTGCTTTATTTTTTTAAAGGAAGGTTGTTGTATCAATCTTTTTAAACTCGAATAAAAAATTTGTGGATTGACAAAGTTTCAAGATATAGTAGATTAGGGAATAGAAAGAACACAACATGTTGTGTTCTATGAAGTCGAAGGAGGATGTTATATGGTTACGGTTTCGAAACAAGGCGAGCCATTTCTGGACAAAAAGCAGTTAAATGAGGACATTTCACAATTTCATCAAGTGCACCCGATCACTGAGGATATGAAACTGACGCATAGCGGGGTGTCGCGTCTCGTGATGATCGATCGCTATTCATTTAAAGACACTGAAAAAAAGACGTTGAAGGTAGGAGACTTTGTTGTCTTGACAGTTAGGGAAGATCCGAAATTCCCTGCACGCGGATTGGGATATATTACAAAGTTGGACAAGGCAGAAGGGAAGGCGGAAATTTGGATCGAAGAAGAATACCGCTCTTCCATTGACGATCCTGAGGAACAACACAAAGGAATCATCTCGCGGCCGTTAGATGTGCTAGAGAAACCTCTTGAAGTGTATTACGAACAAATCGCAAAACGGAATGCGACAGGCTTAGCTACTGTAGAGAAAACAGCGGACAGAAGAACGCAATCGTATGAGATGTTCTACGAGCAGTTGAAATCATTAAATTATGTTCCAGCTGGACGAGTTCTGTACGGAGCAGGTTCGGAAACGGATGTTACATTCTTCAATTGTTACGTCATGCCTTTCGTTCCGGATTCTCGTGAAGGAATTTCAGATCACCGCAAGCAAGTGATGGAAATCATGAGTCGTGGCGGCGGTGTAGGAACGAATGGTTCGACATTGCGACCGCGCAACACACTGGCACGCGGAGTGAACGGAAGATCTTCTGGTTCTGTTTCGTGGCTGGACGATATTGCGAAATTGACACATCTTGTTGAGCAGGGTGGATCAAGACGAGGAGCACAAATGATTATGTTAGCTAACTGGCACCCTGACATTTGTGAATTTATCATCTCCAAGATGCAGAATCCGCGAATTTTGCGTTATTTGATCGAAAACACGGAAGACGAGTTAATTCAGAAACTCGCGAATGAAAAATTGAATTTCAAACCATTGACACCGCAAGAAGAAGCGATGTATCAAGGTATCACGAATTATAAGCAAATTCCTGGCCAAGGCGGCTTCAACGATGCAATCATTCGCGATGCAGAGCTGAAATTGCAGGATGGCGGAACATTTACAGTTCATAATCCGGAATTTTTAACAGGTGCGAATATTTCCGTTACATTAACGGATGATTTCATGAAAGCAGTGGAGGAAGACGGCGATTACGATCTTCGTTTCCCGGCAGTTGAAAATTATTCACCTGAAGAAATGGCGCATTACAACGAACAATGGCACGAAGTCGGTGATGTGCGCGAATGGGAAAGACTTGGTCACGAAGTCCGCGTGTACCGTACGATCAAAGCCCGCGCATTATGGGATCTTATCAATATTTGCGCAACATATTCTGCGGAACCGGGAATTTTCTTTATTGATAATGCGAATGACGAAACGAATGCGAAAGCGTATGGACAGCAAGTTGTAGCGACGAACCCGTGTGGTGAACAACCACTTGCACCATATTCTGTCTGTAATTTGGCAGCTGTCAACCTTGCTGAGATGGCAGATAAAGAAACGAAGACAGTGAACTTCGAGAAATTAAAAGAAACCGTTCGAATCGGTGTGCGCATGCAAGATAACGTCATCGATGCAACCCCGTATTTCTTAGAAGAAAATAAAGTACAAGCCCTTGGCGAACGCCGAGTAGGACTGGGCGTCATGGGACTCGCAGATCTTCACATCTATTGCGAAAAAGAATACGGATCGCCTGAAGGCAATCAATTGGTGGATGAAGTATTTGAAGCGATTGCGACTACTGCTTACCGCGAATCAATTGAACTTGCGAAAGAAAAAGGAAGCTTTCCATTCTTGATTGGCAAGACAGATGAAGAAACAAAAGCATTGCGTCAGGCATTTATTGAGACAGGTTATATGAAACGTATGCCTGAAGATATTCGAGAAGCGATTCTAGAGCATGGTATTCGAAACTCCCATTTACTGACAGTTGCGCCGACTGGGTCCACTGGAACAATGGTTGGAGTTTCTACCGGCCTTGAACCATATTTCTCCTTTACGTATTACCGAAGCGGACGTCTCGGTAAATTCATCGAAGTGAAAGCGGAAATCGTAGAAGAGTATTTGCAAAACAATCAAGATGCTGATCCGGAAAATTTACCAAATTGGTTTATTTCATCAATGGAGCTTGCACCTGAAGCGCATGCGGACGTACAATGCATCATCCAACGCTGGATCGACAGCTCGATATCGAAAACGGTCAACGCGCCGCGTGGCTATACTGTTGAGCAAGTCGAGAGCGTCTATGAAAGATTGTATAAAGGTGGAGCAAAAGGCGGCACAGTATATGTCGACGGCAGCCGTGATTCGCAAGTCTTGACTCTAAAAGCGGAAGAAAATATTCCGGATACAGAAGAGTTAGTAGAAGTCACGGAACAGCCGAAAGTCGTACTCGTCAATACGATTCAAGCATTGCGTTCAACTAACGTCACAATCGGCTCTGAAGTAGGCGATACATGCCCGGTCTGCCGACAAGGTACAGTTGAGGAAATTGGCGGATGCAATACATGTACGAATTGCCAAGCGCAATTGAAGTGCGGGCTGTAAGGAAGATACATCTGGTTAATTTGAGTACAATAAAACACAAAGACCGCTAATTCATAATGGATTAGCGGTCTTTACAATGTTTGTATATACCTAACGTTCAGAAGTGTTGATGTAAGAAGAGATACGACTTATTCAATTGAGTTGGCAATCTCAACCAATGTATCAGCTGTTATTTTAGAAACTCTTTTATCAATTGTGAGCACGTATTGCCAATGATCATGTTCAAAAATCAAAAAATTAAATAACGGATGCTCAATATAAAGGGCTTTTTGTCCATTTTTAAGTGTGTAATCTTTCTGATTGGCATTACTTTTATAAGTTAATGTATTCTCCAAAGGTCGGATAACAATTTTATAATGGTTTTCTATAATTTTACTATTAATAAACTTGATTTCCAAAGAGTCATTGAGGTTGTCTTCGGAAAATCTTCCCAATTGATGGGTGAAAGAAATAGAAGGCTTGATCCTTGGCAATATTAAAACATGGTTAAAATGACTTTCAAACTTTTTCACTGCTTCATCCGGGGATGTATATCCAATTCGAGTGTATACTTCCTCAAGGGAGGGCGGTATATTGGATGAATTCACTTTAGCTGTTCCAAAAATCAATACGGAAACTACTGCACCAAATAAAACCGGTAGAACCGAAAAAAACTTTTTCAATTTCATCATCCTAAATTAAATTTGAGTATAGTATGTTCCGCATAATTTCAATCATACTTTCACGGTAAAGCTCCGGTTTGCCTAGAATCAAAAACACCCCAAAAGTCAGGATACTACCCGACCTTTGAGGTGCCATTTAACTTATGACAGAATCGTTACAGGTTTCTGTTCTTCCACTGCTTCTTTTTCAACCGCCACTTCCGAGTTCAACGCACTGACCCCGTATTGTTCCACTTCCAATAACTTCTCGAAAGAAGCAATCGCTACTTCCACTTGCTTATCGTCCGGCTCTTTTGTTGTCAGTAATTGCAACCAAAGTCCAGGATAGCCTAGATAACGAAGAACAGGTACATTTCGTACAGCATTGGTTAGCTGAAGTACTTCAAAAGAAACACCCAACACGACAGGAATCAATAAAATCCGGTTGACGACACGTAGCCAAAGCGGGTCGGTTGGAACTAGGAAATAGATGAACATTCCAACGATGACTGTAAACAATATGAAACTGCTGCCGCATCGATAATGCAGTCTGGATTGCGATTGGACATTTTCAACCGTCATCTCCATATGGTTCTCATAGTTGTTGATCACTTTATGTTCCGCACCATGGTATTGGAAAACACGTTTGATGAGCGGGGTCATAGAGATAAGCCCGATGTATGTCAGCAGAAGGACTAACTTGAAAAAACTTTCCAGCATAATCTGTGCGGTTTTACCAGGCGCTACCGACTGGAATAATTCCGCCAAGAAGACTGGCACGAGCGTAAAGACGAACTTGCTGAATAAAAATGTCAGCACTCCGACTGCGGCTACACCTAAAACCATCACGAGCTTCGATGTTTCTTCTTCTCCTTGCTGTTCATCTTCTTCTCCTGGCATTACATCATAGCGGTCACTCGCAAATGTTAGATGTTTTGAACCATTCCCAGCAGATTCGATCAACGCAACAATTCCCCGAATTAAAGGGATTTTCTTGAGTTTTTGACGGACGGGATGTTCTTCCCTCGGTACATGAAAATATTCAATCGTATCATCTTTCCTGCGAATGGCGGTTACCGTATCCTTTTTACCGCCAAACATTACACCTTCTATAAGTGCTTGTCCTCCGTATGCAGGAGGAGTTTTAGGTTTACCCATTACATACCCACACTTTCTGTCGTTAGAAACGATATCTATAGTGTACTAAAAAAACTGAAAATGCACCATTGAGATGTTTAAAAACAGCAAAAAAATCCGACAATGAAGCAGGAGGGATTATTATGCGAATAACTGCAACACACTTCTGGACAGCTCTGATGGCTGCTGTCTTATCTATCTTTTCATTAAAATTTCTGCAAGTCTTCAAATTTATCAAATGGTCTCCAGTCGGTTGGTCAGAAAGATTACACATATTCACTACGACTCCGGGCTGGTTCAAGTGGACTTTATTAGGAATTGTCTGCTTCGTACTTTTTTTTCTTTTATATATGATCGCGCTCTTTACATCCAAAATTCCACCTTCAGTATCGTCTCTGATCATCACCATCATTGCGCTGGTTTTCATTGAATGGGCAATCCATGTAAACGCAGAATTAACAATGAAGCAATTTTTGAAAAAACTATCCATCCCATTTGCTTGTCTACTCGCGATGGTCGTCCGATTTGTTATCGGCACATCCGTCTATATGAGAAAAACGTTTTAAAACAGAAATAGAATTAGTTTGTCAGCCTAACTCATTGTGCTAAAATAGGAAGGAAAATGAGTGGGAGGGAATTAGATGGAACTGTTACTGTTAAATGGTCCGAACTTGAATCGTTTGGGCAAGAGAGAGCCTGATATCTACGGGGCGGAGACATTGGCAGATATAGAAGCAAGAATTCAGCGGTTGGCTGACGAATCAGATATAGGACTGTCTTGTTTCCAATCCAACGTAGAAGGAGAACTCATCAATCGGATCCACGATGCAGAAGATGCGGGAATTAACGGAATCATCTTTAATCCAGGTGCGTTCACACATTACAGCATTGCGCTCCGGGATGCCATTGCATCCATATCTGTTCCAGTAATCGAAGTCCATATCTCAAATATACATACCCGCGAAGAGTTTCGTCATACCTCTGTCATTGCGCCGGTTGCGGCAGGGCAGCTTTGCGGATTTGGTACAGCAGGATATGATCTCGCCTTCCATGCATTTCTGCTAAAACGAGAGGGGAGAACGTCTTGAAAATTGAACAACTGCGCAAACTGTTAGAAGAACAAGAATTGGATGCATTACTCATTACGAGCCCTTACAACCGCCGCTATATGACCAACTTTACAGGTTCTGCGGGATCCGTGATCATTTCTCGCAACGACGCCGTTTTCATTACAGATTTTCGTTATATGGATCAAGCGAATACTCAGCTTACAGGCTATCGTATCGTGCAGCATACAGGAACGATGATTCAAGAAGTCGCCCATCAAGTGAAAGAAATGAAAATCAGCAAATTAGGGTTCGAAAAAGAGCATCTTAGCTACAGTCAATTCCAAATGTATGATGAACATGTAGATGCACAACTAGTCCCTGTTGCCGGCCTGGTGGAAAAACTTCGTCTGATTAAGACACCGGAAGAAATTGAAATATTAAAGCAAGCTGCCGCCATTGCGGATGCTGCGTTTGTTTATATTTGCTCCGTCATCAGAGCAGGAAAAACAGAACTGGAAATCGCCAATGAACTGGAGTTTTTCATGCGCAAGCAAGGCGCAACATCCTCTTCATTTGACATCATTGTCGCTTCGGGCGAAAGAGGGGCTTTACCACATGGGGTTGCTTCTGATAAAGTGATTGAGAATGGTGATTTTGTTACAATGGACTATGGTGCGCTCTATAATGGATATATTTCTGATATTACCAGAACAGTATCTGTAGGCCAGCCTTCTGCTAAACTAGTAGAGATTTATGATGTGACATTGACCGCACAGCAATTAGCGGTTGAAAATATCAAGCCTGGCATGACAGGGATTGAAGCAGACGCAATTGCTCGCGGTTACATCAAGTCAAAAGGCTACGGAGATGCATTTGGTCATTCAACGGGTCATGGGATTGGCATGGAAGTCCATGAAGCACCCGCCTTATCGTACCGCTCAGAAACGGTCTTGGTGCCGAATATGGCCGTGACGGTGGAGCCGGGGATTTATTTGCCTGGGATCGGCGGTGTTCGGATCGAGGATGACATTCTGATCACTGAAACGGGCAATGAACGATTGACTAAGTCTACAAAAGAACTGCTTATTTTATAATCGATTAATTGGAGGAATACGAATGATTTCAGTAAACGAGTTTCGTACAGGATTAACAATTGAATTTGACGGTGATATTTGGCGTGTTATGGATTTCCAACACGTAAAGCCAGGGAAAGGCGCAGCATTCGTTCGTTCGAAATTGCGTAATCTTCGTACAGGCAACGTCAATGAAAAGACGTTCCGTGCAGGTGAAAAAGTAGAAAAAGCACAGATCGATAACCGTCGTATGCAATATCTATATGCCAATGGCGATGAGCATGTTTTCATGGACAATGAATCGTATGAACAGCTTGAACTTGCTTCTTCACAGCTTGAATATGAATTGAAATTCTTGAAAGAGAATATGGAAGTGCATGTCATCTCTTATAAAGATGAAGTGCTCGGGGTTGAATTGCCGAGTACTGTAACATTGGAAGTAGCAGAGACTGAGCCTGGTATCAAAGGCGATACAGCGAGCGGTGGTTCCAAGCCGGCTAAAATGGAGACTGGATTAGTTGTACAGGTCCCGTTTTTCGTCAATCAAGGCGATAAGCTGATCATCAATACAGAAGAAGCAGAATACGTTTCACGCGCATAAAGCAATCAAACATACCCGAAACACACGAGAATAGCTCTCGTGTGTTTTTTTGCGTATTGTCATATCGCCCGCACGCTATTCATACAGTGGACCATGGAGGAGGCGTAGCGGGATGGAATTGAACGATTTATTGCGCATCGCCGGCGTCGGATTGGTGATTGGTGTTTTGCATGTGTTTTTTGAGCAGACAGGAAAGAAAGAATTTTCATTTTTTCTATTTTTCCTAGCGTATCTTTATATTTCGATTGAATTGCTGATGTTTCTTCGCGTGTTTTTCACGGAAATTACAGAATTCTTCAGCTGGTTGTCGATGGCGATGTAATGGCGGTCATCTTTCAACTGTTTATTGTCTACATCTTGTTGCTCTTATTATCTTTTGCCGCTCCCGCATTGCATCCGATTCTCTATACGACGCTATTTTTGCTTACGGCAGTGTATGTTCTATTTACATTTTTAGTGCCTTTTGCTACTTCTGTCCTGTCACTAGTCGAGAAGGTGCCGGTCCCTTACACCACCTTATTAGTTGTCAGCGCGGGACTGTACTATATGGGTGAGCTACTGGCACTTCAAATGAAAGATGAGGGATACGGAGCGTTTGCGCGGTTATTTCAGACGGTCATGAAAATCGTGATTCTGACGCTTTGGTTTCCGTCCATTAAACAATTGATTGAAACCATTCACGCTTTGATTCCTTGGTAGGAGGATCGGAAACTACTACAACGAATGGACGAGACGTCTATGCCTGATTTTCTGAATTCCATAATCGCCGAAGTATTAGGACCTTTTTTCCTGCTAATGGTCATGTTACTGATCACGTTACTAGTCGATTTTTTTCTGCCGGCGTTCCAAAAATGGACGAGGTTTGTGCTGCTTCTCCTCGTTTTACTTTTACTGATGGAACCGGCAACCGAAAGCTTTCGACAAATCCAACTCATCACCCACTCGATCGCTTCTTTATTTCTCGGAATGTATCCACTTATCGCAGCAATGATTTTAGCATCAGGCGCTACGTTCAGTGTGGTGAATTTCCAGCCTGCGATGTTGTTGTTTGCTCAAGGTGCTGTAGTCTTTGCGGAAAAGTTTTTGCTGCCGATTTTATCGACGGCGCTGTTACTGGATATCCTTACTCGGTTGATGCCTGAAATCGTTTTTACTAGGATGGCAGATTTACTGAGAACATCGTTGCTTGCGATAGTCTCTGCTATGGTAGCGGCCTATTCGATTTTTATTACAGCTGGCGGTGCGTTGACTTGGACATTGTCCGGTACATTAAATGAACCGATAAAGGAGTTGATCCGCCAGAATATCCCGCTGATCGGTTCACTTTTGACGGATACACTCGGCTCAATCGGCCGCTATTCTTCCGGTGCAACCGCCTATATAAGCATCTGGCTGTTGCTTTCCATTTGGACAGTAGCTTTGTTGCCGGCATTGAAGATATTATGTACTGCTTTCTTATTCAGATGGACTGCGGCGTTAATCGAACCATTTTCTCAAAAAGAAGTATGCGGATTACTTGATGATATAGGACGTACTCTTTTTGTTCTCTGCGCTATATCTTTTCTCATTTCATTTGCGTTCATCTATACGACGATCTTTATCGTAACGTTTATTAAAATGATGACGCTTGGGAAGTGAGGAGGGGGTACTCTGATGCATCTGTTTCTAACCGGTCTTGCAAACCTGGTGTTGCTTGCGTTGATTCTCCAATTGGTAGCATCGAAGGAAATGGAGAAAGCCTTTGTTCCGTTAATTAAATTAGCGATTGGATTGTGGATCTTACAATTTTTTTTACAGGCTGCAGGTCATAAGTTGTTTTAACTCTACATACTATGCAAATGTAGAATCCCATTTGGTAACTGAATGAAAGCCACTATGAGATGGTGATGGAAACATGCAAAAAACAAAGAAAAAATCCCAAATGTTGTTAGTCGGTCTTATGATGATTGTATTTGGCATCTTGTACATCACCAGCACGGAAAGTCTAGGAGGGGAAAACCGAAAAAAAGAAGAGCAGCGTCTGCAATCCACATTAGAAGAAACGCTTGAACAAATGGAGGGACTAGGGAAAGTTACGGTTTACTTTCATTATGACGAGAGAGAAGTCGAGAGTTCATTGGCTGGGTACTTTTCGATCTCCGACACTCAGGCTAAAAATGAATCTAAGTTAAAAGGCCTGCTCGTTGTGGCGGAAGGAGCCGAAGATCAGGCTGTGCGAAACGAACTCTCACAATTACTAGCCAACGTCCTTCAATTGCCTGAACATCGTATTGTTATCGTGGAAATGAAGAAAAGGGGGAATCATCTTGAAAGCAAATAAACGAACAGTTTGGTTTTTAACATTACTCAGTCTTGTAGCAGTCATCTCCATCTACTACGTCAAAAAAGAGGCACCTATGCCGTTTGATGGAATCGCGATCTTCACGAAAGAAACAAAAGATGCGACGAAGTTACTGGAGAAAGAAGGTAAAACGGATGAAGTGAAACCAGTCTTTGCCGAATCGTATATCTTCCAGGATATGCGAATGGAAGTACGAAACGAGCGCAGTGAAATGGTGGAACAGTTAACCGCAAAAATGACTTCCTCCGACTTTACAGCAGAAGAAAAAAATGAGATCTTTGATGAGATTGCAGAATTGCGCAAAGTAAGCTCCACAGAAGCCTTGATGGAAATGCAAATCAAAGCACTGGGCTACCCGGAAGTATTTGTCCGCGGGGAGGAAGAACGTGTAAACGTTACAGTCCTATCAAATGAAGAGCATTCACCACAAATGGCAGATGAAATCACTCAATACATCATGTCAAGCTGGGATGGCGCGCAAACTGTCAAAGTGGATTTTGCTGAATCAAAAGAATAAACAGTTCAACCAGGGGCCTCGATGGCTTCTGGTTTTTATCTTTATTCAGCAGAAAACTCTCACTGAACAATAGAATGCAGGATAAGATCGCTACATCCTGCGTCACGCAGACCTAATCACAATTCAAAAACTGAACGCAATAAAGTCACGATGTTATTGATCATTTAGTAAAGTGTATGTTAGAAATAATTGGGACTTTTCTTTGATTAATGAATAAAATACGATTTTACTATTCCAAATTTATAGTAAAACGTCTATCATAGTAGAAGATAGGAAGAATAAAATAGTCAGGAGAATCAGTTATGTTGAAAATTCAAGAAATTCGAGAAATTATCAAACTAATCGATCAATCATCCATCCAAAAGTTCACGTTCGAATCGGACGGTGGAAAAATTAAACTAGAAAAAAGTTCTGGGGAAACGCTTACAGTGGTTTCTGATGCTCCGTTAGCAGCTCCAGCTCCACAGGCAGTACCGCAAGTTGCGGCTCCAGTTGCAGCGCCAGCAGCTCCGGCTCCTGCAGAAACACCAGCACAAGCATCAGCACCTGTTGAAGTAGCAGAAGATGCATCATTGCACAAAATTACTTCGCCAATGGTTGGTACATACTACCAAGCCTCTTCACCTGACGCTGCTCCATATGTTAAAAAAGGCGATAAAGTCACAGCTGAATCCATTGTTTGTATTGTAGAAGCTATGAAACTATTTAATGAAATCGAATCCGAAGTATCCGGGGAAATCGTTGAAGTGTTAGTGCAAGACGGTCAACTTGTAGAATACGGACAACCTTTATTCCTTGTTAAAGAGAATTAAGGGGGACTGACAAATGAAAAAAGTATTAATTGCAAACCGAGGAGAAATCGCAGTACGGATTATCCGTGCTTGTAAAGAACTGGGCATTCAAACAGTGGCAGTTTATTCAGAAGCCGATCAAGAGGCGCTGCATGTCCAACTGGCCGACGAAGCTTACTGCATCGGACCTCGCTTATCAACTGACAGCTACCTGAATTTCTCGAATGTCATCAGTGTAGCGAAAGCAACTGATTGCGACGGGATCCATCCCGGCTATGGGTTTCTCGCGGAAAATGCCAGCTTCGCAGAATTATGTGAAGAAGTGAATATTGAATTCATCGGACCTACATCTGAAGCAATTTCGAAAATGGGTACGAAAGATGTAGCGCGAAACACGATGCAAGAAGCAGGCGTTCCGATTGTTCCTGGTTCTGACGGAATCGTGGATGACGCAGATCACGCTTTAAAAGTTGCAAAAGAAATCGGCTTCCCTGTTATCATTAAAGCTACAGCTGGCGGCGGGGGGAAAGGAATCCGTGTCGCACGCGATGAAGAAGAACTTGTAAAAGGCGTGAACATCACGCAAAAAGAAGCTGCTGCAGCATTCGGTAATCCAGGGGTCTATCTTGAAAAATACATCGAAGTTTTCCGTCATGTAGAAGTACAAGTATTAGCAGATAAATTCGGCAACACGATTCACCTCGGAGAACGTGATTGTTCGATTCAGCGCCGTATGCAAAAGCTAGTCGAAGAAGCGCCATCTCCAGCTTTGACTCCGGAGTTGCGTAAGCAGATGGGGGAAGCTGCTGTCAAAGCTGCTGAAGCCGTCAATTACCGCGGTGCAGGTACAGTAGAATTCATTTTCGACCATATCAATCAAACGTTCTATTTTATGGAAATGAATACGCGCATCCAAGTGGAACATCCTGTTACAGAGATGATTACTGGTGTCGATTTAATCCAACAACAGTTGAAAGTAGCCTCTGGCGAAAAACTATCGATCAAACAGGAAGATATCCAAGTGAACGGCTGGTCGATCGAATGCCGTATAAATGCTGAAAACCCAGAAAAGAATTTCATGCCTTCACCTGGTCAAGTGACTATGTACTTGCCCCCTGGCGGTTTTGGAGTACGTGTGGATTCAGCTGTTTATCCAGGGTATGCGATCCCGCCATTTTATGACTCAATGGTCGCGAAATTGATTGTACATGCCGATACGCGCGAGCAAGCGGTCGCTCGGATGAAACGTGCATTGGATGAATTCGTAGTTGAAGGTGTACATACGACGATTCCATTCCATTCTAAATTAATGGATCATGAAGTATTCCAATCCGGTGACTTTGATACGAAGTTTTTAGAGAAATATGACGTCATGAATTAATTGGAGGAGAAGTGTAATGGCTGATAAAACAAATCCATCGTTTGTCGGAATGACACCGTCTGGAGATGCTGCACTTGGACGTGTCCAACTCGCGCCTGAAGTACTTGAAGTCATCATAGGCATTGCCACGGCGGAAGTCGGTGGTGTTGTTGCCACTCAAGGGAATTTTGCGACAGGAGTTGCGGAAAAACTGGGTAAAGTGATGTATGGTAAGGGTGTGAAGACCGAGTGGGCAGATGAAGGACTGAAGATCGATGTGTATTGCATTATCGAATATGGCCATTCAATTCCTGCAGTTGCGGCAGAAATTCAAAATGAAGTTCGCCAAGCGATCTATCATATGACTTCACTTACTACTCATGAAGTGAATGTTCATATTACGGGCATTCAATTCGATGAATAATCTATAGAAAAGTAAAAGGGGCTATCCTGAAAGAAATATCTTTCAGTGATAGTCTTTTTATGTGATTCAGAAGAGTAGGTAGCGCAACGCACATTTCCTGACGATATCGACTGTCACGAGTTAGTTGTAAAAAAGCATTTCTTGCAGCCGGAAAATAGCCGTCTGCAAGTCAGGTGAACATATCGGGCAGCCTCTTTTTTCCTTGATCTGCATCTATTCAAAGTTCTTTGTCTCTAAATCGCAATGGTTCGCACAAAATCACAGGATTCTACTAGTTCTTTTCGTGGCTTTTGTGCTATCATTAGGTTTTGAAGATGCGCGGCAGAGGAGATAAGAAATATGAAACGACGAGAAGCACGTGAAAAGGCAATTCAAACGCTGTTTCAGCTGGACAATAGTGAAATGAATGTAGACGAAGCCATCGGATATGTAGTCGATGCGCCTCTTAATACGTTTTACGAACAATTGGTTCGAGGCACAGCGGAAAACTTGACGGAAATTGATAACGAAATCACAAATAAATTGGAAAACTGGTCGATTGACAGACTGCCGAAAATAGAACGTACGGTTCTGAGGCTTGCTGTTTACGAGCTCCTGCACAATAAAGAAGTTCCTGACCGAGTGATCCTAAATGAAGCGATTGAATTGTGTAAAACATTTGGAGACGAAAAGTCCGGTCGTTTTGTCAACGGTGTATTATCTAAATTCAACTGATTTCGGCTCACTTCCCATATGAAGTGAAGTATGCACGTTAGAGCTCGATCAACTTTCAATACAAATAACAAAATGTTTGGTGGGAAAATCATGTCTAGTAAAAAAATTGATGGAAAAGCAATTGGACAAGAAATCCGAGAAGAACTGAAAGAACAAGTGGCTTCTTTAGTGAAACAGGGCTATCAACCTGGACTAGCTGTTATTTTAGTTGGAGAAAATCCGGCATCTCAGACGTATGTTAAAAACAAAGAAAAATCCAGTATCGAAGCAGGCATGAAATCTGAGCTGATCAAATTGCCTGATACGGTTTCTGAAGAAGATCTTTTAAAAGAAGTAGAAAAATTGAATCAAGACGATTCGATCGATGGGATTCTTGTACAACTTCCATTACCGAAGCATATCGACGAAAACAAAGTCATTCGCGCCATCAGTCCTGAAAAAGACGTCGATGGTTTCCATCCGATGAACGTCGGCAAAATGCTGATCGGTCAACAAACGTTTCTGCCATGTACACCATATGGCATCATGCAATTGCTCGAACGCTCAGGAGTAGAAATCGCGGGCAAACACGCTGTCATCATCGGAAGAAGTAATATCGTAGGCAAGCCGATGGGACAGCTGCTGTTGCAAAAAGACGCCACTGTCACCTATTGCCACTCACGCACAAATGATCTTAAAAGCTTCACGAAACAAGCGGACATTTTGATCGTTGCCATCGGCATGGCAAAATTTATCACAGGCGATTACATTAAAGAAGGTGCTGTTGTCATCGACGTCGGCATGAACCGCGACGGAAACGGCAAACTTTGCGGAGACGTAGACTACGCATCTGCAGAACAAGTAGCCAGCGCCATCACTCCAGTCCCAGGCGGAGTAGGCCCGATGACCATCACTATGCTATTGAAGAACACAGTAGAAAGTGCAGAAAACAAATTGAATTCCCGGACTAAGAACTAAGAATCATGTAGTTTTATTGTCTTTTCTTAAATCAAAGGTGCATAATCAAAATAAATCAGCACTCATTTCAGTAACTTTAACCGAGAGACGCCAATCCCAGGCGCCTCTCTATACATAAAAGGGCAGGTGACAACAACATGTCCAATCAAACTTTTTTAACCGTTCAAGCGCTAACAAAATACGTCAAACGCAAATTCGACGCAGATCCACATCTGCGAAACGTCTATGTAAAAGGAGAACTCTCCAACGTCAAGCTCCATCCATCTGGGCATATCTATTTTACGTTAAAGGACGACAAAACGAGAATTCAGGCAGCTATGTTCCGCTCGCGTTCCAATACACTCCAATTCAAACCTGAAAACGGCATGAATGTATTGATAACAGGAGATGTCACGGTCTATGAAACTGCCGGGTCCTACCAATTATACGTTCAAACGATGGAGCCAGATGGGATTGGGGCTCTTTATCTAGCCTTTGAACAGTTGAAAAAGAAGCTGCAGCAAGAAGGACTCTTTGAAGCCAGGTTCAAACAACCCATCCCACAAACCCCTCAGACGATCGGGATAGTCACTGCAGAATCCGGGGCGGCTCTGCGAGATATGTACTCTACGATCACCCGCCGCTTCCCGATGGCTAAGATGTACTTGTTTCCTGCATTAGTTCAGGGACGTACTGCAGCGCCATCTATCGTGCAGGCAATCGAACAGGCAAACAGAACAGCGGATATCGATGTATTATTAGTCGGCAGAGGAGGAGGATCCATAGAAGATCTATGGGCCTTTAACGAAGAAGAAGTCGCACGGGCGATCTTCTCCAGCAGAATTCCGATCATCAGTGCGGTAGGACACGAAACAGACACGACAATAGCGGACTATGTCGCAGATCTTCGTGCACCGACGCCGACTGCTGCTGCTGAAATGGCGGTTCCAGATCAATTGCAATTATTTCAGCATCTGAAAAATCAGCAGCGTTCCATGTATCTAGCTGTCCAAACATTACTCAGACAGCAAAACAAGCGTTTAGAAACCGCACGGTCTGCCTATCCTCTACAATATCCTGATCGATTGTATCGGCCATTTATAGAAAAAATGGACAATCTGGAAGAACGACTACGGCGCAGCGGCAACACATTGATCCAGGAAAAGCGTATGGTTTTCGATAATTTATATGCTGGTCTGCAGTACTACACACCTATTCGCCGCATCCAGCTCGAACAACAACAGACAAAACAGTTGGCAATGCGAAAGAATCGTGCCGCCGAGCAGAACGTCAAACATCAGCAACAACGTTTTATCTCGCTCACACGCATGATGCAAGCACTAAATCCACTGCAAGTAATGGAAAGGGGATTTTCGATCGCCTATCAGGAAGATGAAGTCGTCAAATCGATTGAAAACCTTTCTGTTGGTGAGAAAATGACCGTACAAATGTCAGATGGGTCAGTTCAAGCTGTTGTAGAAAACATAATTCCGAAGGAGGTCAAGTAGGGATGGCAGAAGAAAAAGAAATGCAATTTGAACAAGCAATGCATCAATTAGAAGAAATTGTGCAAAAGTTAGAGGCTGGGGAGGCTCCCCTGGAAGATACAATTACATTGTATAAGCAAGGGATGGAGCTCTCTGCCTATTGTCAAAAGAAATTGCAAAACGCAGAGAAACAACTGATTCGAATGATTGATCAAGATGGAAAAGAAGCTCCATTTGATCCGACAGAAGGTGAATCGAATGAATGAGAAATTAAAAACGTTTATGGATGAAAAAATCCCTGAAATCGAAAGAGAATTGACGAATCAATTGGCAAAGTCGGATATTCCCGATATTTTGCATGAATCGATGACGTATTCCATACAAGCAGGCGGTAAAAGAATTCGGCCTTTACTAGTCCTAGCTGTTTTATCAGACTTACATTTGGATTCTGCAGATGCATTAAAAGTTGCTGCTTCTGTTGAATTGATACATACATACTCATTGATACATGATGACCTGCCTTGCATGGATGACGACGATTTCAGAAGAGGGAAGCCGACCAACCATAAGAAATTCGGAGAAGACGTGGCTACATTGGCAGGCGATGCGATGCAAGCTTTGGCATTCCAAGCATTGGCAGACCTGCGGGAAACACCGCCAGCTGCCGCAATTGAATTGGTCGGTTTATTGGCAAAAGCTTCCGGCGCTCAAGGCATGGTAAAGGGGCAAGTTCTGGATATGAAGGGCGAACAGCAAGTATTGCCTTTAGCTGATTTAGAAGAAGTACATCTGCATAAAACAGGTGCATTGTTGGCATATTGCATCGATGCGGGTGCAGTTTTAGCCGAAGCGACGGCTGACCAAAGATTCCAGTTGGCTCGTTTTTCTCGAAATATCGGTCTTGCCTTCCAAATTCAAGACGATATATTAGATGTCACGGCTACAACTGAACAGCTGGGTAAACCTGCAAACAGTGATATGACGAGTGAGAAATCGACCTATCCATCCTTACTTGGAATCGAAGGCGCACAAACTCAGTTAAAAGCACGTCATGAAGAAGCAATCAATGCCTTGCGTTCGATTGATTTGGAGCATTCTATATTGCATTTGTTGGCGGACTATATTATTGAGCGGAATAAGTAGAACGAGACCATTATATTTGTCACCGGCGATCTTACTGTTATAATGTAGAAAACAAACAGTAAACTCAATGTCTGGGTAAAAAAAGTTCCCTTTTGGAAGTCGCACGCAACACGTATAAGACGGTTCATGCGATTGATTGTGCAGGAATAGAAAGAATTACTTACTTGATGAAGGTGTGTGATCACGATGGATCTTACAACGATTACAAATCCATCTTTTATTAAAGAGCTCGATAAAGAACAATTACAGGGATTGGCGGCAGATATCCGCAGTTTCTTAATTGAAAATTTATCGGTGACAGGCGGTCATATCGGACCCAATCTAGGTGTCGTTGAATTGACGATCGCCTTACATCGGATTTTTGACAGTCCGACTGACAAAATTTTATGGGATGTTGGGCACCAATCATATGTCCATAAAATCTTGACAGGTCGTGCCGGAGAATTCGATACTCTTAGAAAATATAAAGGATTGAGCGGTTTCCCGAAAATGTCGGAAAGCATTCATGATGTGTGGGAAACCGGTCACAGTTCAACATCTTTGTCTGCGGCCATGGGAATGGCTGTTGCGAGAGATATTAAACATGAAAAAAGCTATGTAATTCCGGTCATTGGAGACGGAGCGCTTACCGGTGGTATGGCACTGGAAGCATTGAATCATATCGGTCATGAGAAGACGAATATTACCGTGATTTTAAACGACAATGAAATGTCCATTGCTCCGAACGTTGGTGCGTTGCATTCCATTTTGGGTAAGTTACGTACGGCTGGAAAGTACAACAATGTTAAAGACGAGCTGGAATTTATTTTGCGGAAAATTCCTGCGGTTGGTGGAAGAGTTGCAACAGCTGCAGAGCGTGTAAAAGACAGCTTGAAATATTTGGTCGTCAATGGTGTGTTTTTCGAAGAATTAGGGTTCACCTATTTAGGTCCGATTGACGGACATGACTTTACCGAATTAGAACGTTCACTGCAGTATGCAAAGAAAATGGAAGGACCGGTCCTGCTTCATGTGATTACGAAAAAAGGAAAAGGCTACAGTCCGGCTGAGATGGATAAAATCGGTACTTGGCACGGCACGGGTCCTTATAAGATCGAGACGGGTGATTTCGTAAAGTCTCCGGCGAAAGGTCCAGCATGGAGCGCGTTAGTGTCTGAAACCGTTCGTAAGCTTGCGAGAAAAGATCGACGGATTGTTGCAATTACTCCTGCTATGCCTGTAGGTTCAAAACTTGAGTCTTTTGCGGCAGAATTTCCGGATCGCTTTTTTGATGTCGGAATCGCTGAACAGCACGCGACGACAATGGCGGCTGGACTTGCAGCAACAGGAATGAAGCCGTTCTTGGCTATTTATTCTACGTTCCTGCAACGCTCCTATGATCAGATGCTGCATGATATTACAAGACAAAAATTGAATGTCTTCATCGGAATTGACAGAGCCGGTTTAGTCGGTGCAGATGGTGAAACACATCATGGGGTCTTTGATATCGCATTCTTGCGTCATATGCCGAACTTGGTCATTATGATGCCTAAAGACGAAAACGAAGGTCAGCATATGGTGAAGACGGCGATCGAGCATAATGAAGGTCCAATCGCTATGAGATTCCCTCGTGGAAACGGTTATGGCGTTCCAATGGATGAAGAACTCCACACCATTCCAATCGGTACATGGGAAGTGTTGAAAAAAGGTGAAGACGCGACCATTTTAACATTCGGTACGACAATTCCAATGGCGTTTGCAGCAGCAGAGCAAATGAAACAGCAGGGGAAAAATGTATCGATCGTCAATGCGCGCTTCATTAAACCACTTGATACCGATTTATTGGATGAATTATTTAAACAGGGCAAGCCGATCATCACAATTGAGGAAGCAGTGCTTGCGGGCGGCTTTGGCAGCGCGGTCCTTGAATATGCGGAAGAAGTGAATCACACATCTACGATTATTGAGCGAATTGGTATTCCGGATGAATTCATTGAACATGGAAATGTCGATGACTTATTAATGGAGATCCACATGACGCCGGAACATGTCGCCGAAGTCACGATGGAAGCTATTAAAAAGGCTGCAGAAAGAGAAACCGTATGAACCCTTCGATGAAAAAAGAACGTGTAGACATTTTACTGGTGGAACGCGGCTTGATCGCATCTCGTGAACAAGCAAAACGTTCCATCATGGCAGGTCTCGTCTACTCCGATTTGACAAGAATTGAGAAGGCAGGAGAAAAAATTTCTGTCGATGCGCCTTTGACCGTTAAAGGACCTGTTATCAAATATGTAAGTCGGGGCGGCTTGAAATTAGAAAAGGCATTGGAGTCTTTTCCTATTTCTGTGAAAGGAAAAATCGTTTTGGACATCGGCGCTTCCACTGGCGGTTTCACGGATTGTGCCCTACAGAACGGTGCCGCTCATTGCTATGCTTTGGATGTCGGCTATAACCAGCTTGCTTGGAAAATTCGACAAGATGAACGAGTGACTGTTATGGAACGAACGAACTTCCGCCATGCAACAGTTGATTTATTTTGCGAGGGCTTGCCTGAATTAGCTACCATCGACGTATCGTTTATTTCTTTATCTCTGATTTTGCCTGCGCTAAAGAAAATCATTGTGCCGGGCGGTCAAGTTGTTGCTCTCGTGAAGCCACAATTTGAGGCGGGGAAAGAGAAAGTCGGAAAAAAAGGAATCGTACGTGAAACGGCTACACATCTAGAAGTTCTTGAAAAAATTGCGAATATGGCGGTTGCTGAAGGGTTTTCAGTAAAAGGAGCGACGTTTTCTCCTGTTACGGGTGGAGAAGGGAATATAGAGTTCTTGTTTTATTTAGAAGCAGAAGATCCCTCTACGTCACTTTTTACATCAGAAAACTTCCATCAATTAGTCAAAGAGGCACATAACGAATTAACATAACGCGCAGAGAGTTGCGCGTTTTTTACATGCTATGTATAATTTTAAGTTAGGTCAGGTCAGGCATGTTGGTTAACCAATAATTCACATAGTTATTTTTGAAATATGCATAGTAAATGCAGCAAGTGAGTCCTTTTAACAAGTGAGTACAGCATGGGTGTAGCTGTGGGATTTGCGCTCCAGACGGTACGCTTTCCGGAGGGCGTGGCTTGAGCCTCCTCGTCCGCTGCGCTACCTGCGGGGTCTCAAGGCACACGCTAATCCTCCCGGAGTCGACCGTCTTCCGCTCCAATCCCTAAATTGCATAAGCTAGGCAATATTATTTTCATTTGTAATTAGGAGAAACCTGTTCATATACTTGTCGTGCCTTTTCCAAAACAGCACACGAATTAGTTTGCTGAATTCGAAGTGAAGGGCCTTTAAAATAGTTGATCAACATGTTAGAAGTTAGGTATAGAAGAGAATCGGAGTGATTGAAAATTGAACAAAGGACAGCGCCATCTTCGGATCAGAGAGATTATTACGAATAATGAAATCGAGACGCAGGATCAACTGGTAGACAGTCTGAAACATGCAGGAGTAGATGTGACACAAGCGACTGTATCTAGAGATATAAAAGAATTACATCTAATTAAAGTACCTTCGCCTTCAGGCAATTACAAATATAGTCTCCCGCCTATTCATCGGTACAACACAGAAGAAAAGTTAAAACGAATGCTGGAGGATGCATTTGTCGGTATCGACAGCGCAAGTCATTTTATCACGTTGAAAACGCTTCCCGGCAACGCGCAAGCTGTCGGTTCGTTAATTGATAATTTGGATTGGGAAGAAATGCTTGGGACGATTTGCGGCGATGATACATGTCTGATCATTTGCCGGGAAGAATCGATGACCGATTACGTAAAAGATAAATTATTAGCAATGCTATAAGTGAGGTGAATAGTTCTTTGTTAAGCGAACTTTCGATAAAAAACTTTGCCATTATAGAACAACTTGAAATCACATTTGAAGAAGGCTTGACCGTTCTGACAGGTGAAACAGGTGCCGGAAAGTCAATCATTATTGATGCAGTGCAATTATTGGCAGGTGGGAGAGGCTCGCAGGAGTTTATCCGACATGGGACGACAAAAGCTGAACTTCAAGGGATGTTCACAGTTGATGTCAATCGACAGGCTGTGATGGACAGATTAGAAGAATTCGGTATAGAAGCAGAGGAAGGCGTCGTCATTTTGCGCAGAGACCTGAACGTAAATGGAAAGTCAGTTTGTCGTGTCAACGGCAAATTGGTGACCATAGCAATCTTGCGTGAGATTGGTGGTATGCTTATTGATATTCATGGGCAGCACGAGAATCAGGAATTAATGAATGAACGCCGCCATATTCATTTACTTGATTTTTATATTGGAGAACCAATTGAGCGTGCTCTGTCTACATATACCGAGATTTATGATAAATATAAAAAACTTCAACAGCTCATCGCTGCGAAAACACAGGATGAACAGCAAATCGCTCAGAAAATTGATCTTTATTCATTTCAACTGGAAGAGATCGATGCTGCAAATTTGGTTATTGGAGAAGAAGAGGAATTAGAGGCTGAACGCGTGAAATTGCAGCATTTCCATCGACTCTTTGATCGCTTGAATACTTCCTATGAGGCAATTGCCCTGGAATCTCATGGTTTGGATTGGGTTGGTAATGCGATGAGTGATCTGGAAGAAGCAGCATCGATTGACACGGAATTGGTACCGTTGTCGGAGACTGTGAATTCTTCATTTTATTCACTGCAAGATGTTTCGCATGATTTAAAACGGCTGATCGACAGTATGGAATTTCAGCCAGATCGTTTGAATTTTGTCGAAGAGCGTTTAGCGTTATTTCTGACATTAAAAAGAAAATATGGAAAATCGTTAGAAGAAATTTTGTTGTATCGGGATAAAATTGCCGATGCACTTGATCAATTGGTGAATCGTGACGAAAGATTGCATCAAAACCAAGAATTATTAGCACAATACGTAAAAGACTTGGAAATAGAAGCGAATGAATTATCGATTATTCGAAAAAAAGCTGCGCTTCGTCTTGAAAAAGGAATAGAGGAACAACTGAAACAACTTTATATGGAAAAAGCAACATTCAAAGTGCAAATTCAACAGAAAGAGCCGAAACAATTTGATGCGAACGGTTTTGATGAAGTGGTTTTCATGATCTCCACCAATTTAGGAGAACCGTTAAAACCACTTGTAAGAGTAGCTTCAGGCGGCGAATTATCACGAATGATGCTGGCGTTGAAAACCATATTTTCTCAGCATCAAGGCGTGACGTCCATTATATTTGATGAAGTCGATACGGGTGTAAGCGGAAGAGTAGCACAATCCATCGCAGAAAAAATTGCAATGATTGCCAGTCACTCCCAAGTCCTTTGTATTTCGCATTTACCGCAAGTTGCCGCGATGGCAGATCATCATTATTTAATTAAAAAAGATATCCATGACGGCCGAACAACAACAGCGATTCATGATGTCATGAAGACAGAGCGGACAGAAGAATTATCTCGAATGTTGTCGGGTGCTGAAATCACACCTTTGACACTTCAACATGCAGATGAATTATTGACGTTGGCCAGCCAAAGGAAACAAGCTTTTCGTAAAGATATTTAGTTAAATTATTCCCTAACCAATTCAATTTACACGCATTGTTTATTTTACCCTTTCATACTTTCCGGGCGATCGGACATACCAAAGGTATCTTTCGTTGAGGAGGTGAATCATGGGATGGAATAAATCAATTAAGACTTTTTTGGCCACACTTCTGATGCTCTACATGCTGCCTGTAATTGCCAATGCCGAAGAGGAATTCCTTATTCCGATGGGGGATTCAATCGGAATCGAGATGGATTTAAGTGGGATTTACGTAACAAGCGACATTTTGATTGGTCAGGAACAATGGCTGAAAAAAGGGGATATCATTCAAGAATTGAATGGAGAAGAAATAAAGCAACTCGTCCATTTTGAACGGTCGGTGCAAAAGCATGATGCTGCTACGATGAAGATAAGCATTATGCGTAATGGAGAAAAGCAAACACTCCAGGCAGATTTGCAGCTCATTAAGCGCGTCACGCCTTTTTTGAAAGACCGGACTGAGGGGACAGGTACCCTGACGTATGTGGATCCGAAAACCGACACATACGGAGCGCTAGGCCATCAAATTATCGACAGTACGCTCGAATCGCCTCCTGCTTTTGAAAAAGGCGCGATCTATTTATCGGAAATTAATCAAATCAAGAAAAGTTCGCCGGGTTCCCCAGGTTATAAAATCTCTTCGATTGTAGATCCAAATAATTTGCTTGGGAATATTCGGATCAATAATGTCTATGGGATTTTTGGCAGTTGGAAAAATGCTTACAGTAAAGTGTTGGCAGAACCACTTGAAATTATGCAGCCTCTTGACCTAACGGTAGGTCCTGCAGAAATTTATACGACTGTACAAGGGTCGACCGTAGAAAAATTCACTATCCAAATCACGAAGATAGAAGAAGAACAATTCCAAATCCTGATGACAGACCAAAAGTTGTTGAAAAAGACTGGCGGCATATTACAAGGCATGAGCGGAAGTCCTGTGATCCAGAATGGAAAATTTGTCGGTGCAATCACTCATATGTTTGTCGATGAGCCGGAAAAAGGGGCCGGTTTGTTTCTTAAAACGATGAGAACGAACGAAAAGTGACAAAACTGCCTATGCAAAGTTTTTGCATAGGCAGTTTTCCATCCTATGTGCTGCCTGTTGAAAATAAAAAAGAAAAACGTCGAAATACATAGAAACCATCGTACAGAAGTATCAATTTGAACGAAATTAAAAGTTAAAGTAGAAATTGCCAGAAATTTCACTTACGATGATAAGAGGGATTCAACGAATGCTAGCATTTTTGCTCAGATATTATTTCAGGGGGAATGGATAATGGATAACGTTAAAATTGCGATTGTGGATGATAATAAAGAGTTGGTCAAAACGATGGTGTCTTATTTTGAAAAACATCCGGAGATCGATGTGATTTGGACAGCGAATAATGGACAAATATGCTTATCGATGTTGGAGCAAGAACGCCCGGACATTTTATTATTAGATATTATCATGCCTCACTTAGATGGTATTGGAGTATTGGAAACCATACATGAAACCGGCGGCATGGGGAATATGCAGATTATGATGCTGACTGCTTTTGGTCAGGAGAATGTCATGACGCAAGCAGCTGGATTAGGTGTATCCTACTTCATGCTAAAACCTTTTGAATTTGATAGATTGATTGGACAAATCTTGAAAATTGCTGGAAAACCAAAAACGACTACACCATCATACGTTGTTCAGGAATCAACACAGCCGACAGGAGCAGTCACTCAAAAAGTATTGGACACTGCCATTACATCCATGATTAAAGAAATTGGCGTACCTGCGCATATTAAAGGCTATGCATTTTTACGTGAAGCCATTCAGATGGTATATACCGACGTAGAGCTTTTAGGTTCTGTCACTAAAATCTTATATCCGGATATTGCAAAAAAATACAATACTACCCCTTCTCGAGTGGAACGAGCAATTCGACATGCAATTGAAGTGGCTTGGAATAGAGGGAATTACGATTTAATTTCCAAAACTTTCGGTTACACAGTGCATCATCTAAAAAGTAAACCTACCAACAGTGAATTCATTGCAATGATTGCTGACAAAATCCGTCTGGAGCATATGGTGAGCTAAAACATTGAAATGATAGCGCTTTAATTGGTTGGTAAACTGAAATATTCACAGTAGTATACTGCACTTCAATAGTGAAGCCATAGTCTTATACTTAAAAAGCTGATGAATAGTTACATTCATTGGTTTTTTATGTTCAATGTGAGAAAGAGCAATAAAGACAAAAAGACTCTTCTATTGATAAGACGGGCCATGGGTGAATCGTCAGGTTGAAAATATTTTATTAGAATAAAGATTATGTGAGTGAGTGGAAATGCTTATTTGCAAATAGTTCAAGCAGAAAGACCTTTCCCCCGGTCTGTTAATCTTCTATACTAAGGGAGAGTAGGGGAGGGATTTTGTTGTTAGTAGAAAATGAACATTTTATCCTTTTTGAAGAAAATAATAAAGTCATCATGAGAACAAAAAAAGAAGGCTTTCCTATCAAGTCCTTAGATACAGTAACATCTGGTTTCCCGAGATTGAAATTGCACTCATTCAAAGAATTAATGAAAGCGCTACAAAATGAAGGAGATCATGAAATAGGGCTTTATGCCGCTCCTTGTGAGTTGTATATTTCTCCTAGTAAAATGAAAGTCGAACTGCATATTTATGCGACAAAAGAAGAATTTGCAGAAGGTAAAGAGCATTTCTTGCTTCAGGCAGAGGAACTATTAAAGCAAAATGGAGTGGTATATCAATCTGAACAACTCCGTACAATCCCTTTTGTTCCCGGCAATCCAATGACGGCTGCTGTCGGTCAAGAACCTGTAAAAGGGCAAGATGCCGTTGTCCGCTATATCGAAATGCCGGATCGCAAGCCAATTATCCGGGATGATGGCTCGGCTGATCATTATGAATTAAACTTTGTTACCTCCATTGCGAAGGGTGATTGGATAGGAGAGAAAGAACTTGCACAAGAAGGCATCCCTGGATTTAATGTATTCGGAGAAGTGATTGCCGCTAAAAAAGGCGAAGATGTGAAGTTGTTCTATGATCGCAAGTCCGTCGGCGAGTTTGAAGAGGACGGGAAAGTGATTCTTCGTGCTCTGCACGGCGGGGCATTGGAACAGACGAACGGCGTAATCGGGGTAGGCAAGCAGCTGGTTATACCGGACGATGTCGGGACAAAGACAGGATCCATTACATTTGATGGTTCTGTCCAAATCTATGGAACTGTTTTGGCGGGTTTTTCCGTGAATGCGACCGGTGATATTTCAATCGAGGGCAAAGAGGGGATCACAAACGCTAAAGAAATCCGTTCAGAAGATGGGGATGTCTATATTAAAGGCGGTGTGTTTGGAGCAGGAGAAACGGTTATCGAAGCGAAAAATAACGTATACGTCAAACATGCAAACAACTGCAAAATTTATGGCAAGCAAGTGAATATCGGATTGTATTCATTAGGCTCTGAAATATACGCCGATCACATCAGCATCGACCCTCATAAAGGAAAAGTGATTGGGGGTATTACGGAAGCACTATTTTCGATTGAATGTGCGTTTGCAGGGAATACACACGAACGATTGACAAAACTCACTGTAAAAGGTGTCAATAAAGAGATGGAACTTGAAGAGATTCAGAGATTGGCCGAGCAATTGAAGAACGAACATGAAGATTTAAAGAAAATAGAGCTTACTTTGAAGAAGATGGAAGGAACCAGGGCAAGTTTGACTGGTGAACAACTCAACATGTTGGAGAAGATGAAAACGACCATGCAAGCAAAACAACAACAGATCATGGATCTAGATCAAATGATCAAAACAAAATTGCAGCTCGTACAAACAGCAAGCTCTCCAAAGATCAACATAACGAAAGAAGCTTATCCTGGAGTGAACATCCAAATTGGAAAGATTTCTACGATGTTGAATCGTGTCACAAAAGGGGTTTTTGAACTAACTAGCGAAGGAGTATTGAATGTCTAAAAGTCAGGTGTTTGCACATCGAGGTGCATCTGGGAGTCATTTCGAGAATACGATGAGTGCTTTTCAGGCAACAGCAAAAAAGGGAGCAGACGGCATTGAATTGGATGTTCAGCAAACAAAGGATGGACAATTGGTCGTCATTCATGATGATAATCTGCTGCGCCTGGCAGGGATTGATCAGCAGGTTGATAACTTAACCGCAGAAGAGCTGGGGCAGATCAGGATAGGGAAAGGTGGAAGTAGATTTCTTTTCGGGCATCCTATCCCGATTTTATTTGACGTAATTTCTTTTTGTCAGCAAAACGGCTTATCGTTAAATATCGAGCTGAAGGAAACTGTCTATGGGCAGCCAGCTGTCATCGAACGAATTTTGCATTATATCGAGGGAGTACCAGATGTTCATATATCCTCTTTTGACTATCCAACGCTGCAGCTGGTCAGACAACAAGACCCTTCTGTGGAAACGGCCCTGCTTTTGAAGAAAGCAACAGTGGATTGGGATTGCTTACCTGCATATGATGTGGATGCTTTCCATTTCCATAAGCGTTTATGGAAAGAACCTTATCTGACGCCTTTGTTGGAAAGTCAGAAGACGCTGCGAATGTATGGCGTGACGGGCAAGGAGTCGTTCTTAAGTCAGTCGCCCCAAATAGAGGGATGGATCACTGATTACCCTGCGCGTGTTCAGAGAAAAATAAAAGGATCAAGGTAGTTGAAATACCTTGATCCTTTTATTTCATGTCTTTTTTAAATCGGTCAGCCACTCTGCCGTTTCTCCGATCGCGTCGCAGCAAAAATCCTGCAAAGAATCCTAACCCTGCTGCGAATAATAGAAAACCGCCTAAAAACTGCAGCCAGATGAATGGAAATGGCTGAAAAAGTTGCCCGAACAAAGAATCACGCATTAATTTAATACCGAGCGCTGCTGCAATTCCTGGAATTAAAAGAACGATAAACGCAGCTAGACGTGCCATAAGATTCAACCCCTTATCCTATTTAATTTTACCGTGTAAGGATGGATTGTCAAGGCTTGCGGCATCATGTAGGATGGAGATATAGACATTGTGTTAACAAGCATGAAAAGTATATTGATATTTGTCAAAGTTGCTTTCTTGCGGTAAGAAATCTAAAATTAATTACATACAAATACTATTTTACTAACTTGGAGGGATATACGAATGGAAATGTTTACTTACATGGAAGATCACGACTACGAACAATTGGTGCTTTGCTATGATAAAACATCTGGATTGAAGGCGGTCATCGCGATTCACGACACAACACTTGGGCCTGCATTAGGCGGTGCGCGTATGTGGACGTATGAGAGCGAAGAAGCAGCGATTGAAGATGCGTTACGTCTAGCAAAAGGAATGACATACAAAAACGCGGCGGCCGGTCTAAATCTAGGTGGCGGAAAAACGGTCATTATCGGCGATCCGAAAAAAGATAAAAATGATGAATTATTCCGTGCGCTAGGACGCTACATCGAAGGTTTGAATGGTCGGTACATTACAGCTGAAGACGTAGGAACTACTGAATTCGATATGGACTTGATTCACTTGGAAACAGACTATGTAACAGGCATTTCCTCCGGTCAAGGCACTTCAGGGAATCCATCTCCGGTCACGGCTCTTGGGATTTACAAAGGGATGAAAGCTGCTGCCAAAGAAGCTTTTGGCGATGATTCATTGAAAGGCAAAACGATTGCGGTCCAAGGTGTCGGAAATGTAGCGTATACTTTATGTGAGTATTTACATAATGAAGGTGCTCATCTGATCGTTGCTGATATAAATAAGCAAGCAGTTCAATGCGCAGTAGAAGCATTCGATGCAAAGGCTGTCGAGACGGATGAAATCTATTCTCAGGAAGCAGATATCTTCGCTCCATGTGCACTAGGCGCCGTCATCAATGATGAAACGATCCCGCAATTTAAAGTGAAAGTGATCGCTGGATCAGCCAATAACCAATTGAAAGCACCGGAGCATGGAGATCGCCTGCATGAAATGGGAATCGTTTACGCACCGGATTATGTCATTAATTCTGGCGGCGTCATCAACGTGGCAGACGAACTCATAGGATACAATAAAGAACGCGCATTGAAGCGTGTCGAAGGAATTTACGATACAATCGCCAAGATCTTTGAAATTTCAAAAAGAGACAGCATTCCTTCCTATCAGGCTGCCGATCGTTTAGCAGAAGAACGGATCGCAAGAGTGGGCGCAACGAGAAACACCTTCTTGCGCAACGAAAAGAACATTCTTTCAAATAAAAAATAAATAGTACTACCTAAGTAAAGGAAGCGGCAGACAGCTAGTAAACTGTATGCCGCTGAAATTGCGTGCTTTCTTTACAGTAGGACATTCAAAACATAGATGGAAGGGGTCCTATATTTTGAGCAATGAATACGACTTAGTGATCTTAGGCGGCGGAACTGGCGGGTACGTGGCAGCCATCCGTGCAGCCCAGCTCGGCTTAAAAACAGCCATCGTGGAAAAATCAAAGCTAGGCGGAACGTGCTTGCATAATGGATGCATTCCAAGCAAGGCGATGCTGAAAAGTGCAGAAGTATACCGCCTTGCTCGTGAAGAAGCGGACGAATTTGGTGTCAAAACAGGTGAGGTCTCGTTAGATTTCCCTCAAGTGCAAAAAAGAAAGAATAAAATCGTGGATCAATTACATGCAGGCATCCAAAGTTTAATGAAAAAGGGAAAAATTGACGTCTTTCAAGGAAAGGGAAGAATCCTTGGAGCTTCCATTTTCTCTCCTATGCCTGGAACCATTTCAGTAGAGATGGACAATGGTCAAGAAAATGAAATTTTATTATTAAAGAATTTAATCATAGCGACCGGGTCAAAACCGAAAACGCTGCCTGGACTGGACATTGACGAACAACAAGTGTTGACTTCAGACGGTGCACTTGCAATGAAGGACCTCCCAGCTTCGATTACAATCATAGGCGGTGGAGTGATTGGTATTGAATGGGCATCCATGCTGAATGATTTTGGTGTCAAAGTAACAGTTCTTGATCGTTTGAAGCAGATTTTAGCTACTGAGGATCGCGAAGTGGCGCTAACTGTACAAAAAGCATTAGAAAAGCGTGGCGTCACATTTGCATTAGGGGCCGATATCAAGACCGACACTCTCCAGAAAAGAACGGATAGCGTGACGATCTCTTATAAAATAGGGGAAGACGTACAGTCGGTCAGCAGTGAAAAACTGCTTGTTTCTGTTGGACGGTCACCGGTCACAGATGACATCGGGCTTCAGAACACGGATATTCAGGTAGAGAATGGGTTTATTCAGACTGCCAAAACCTATCAAACGAAAGATCAGCATATTTATGCGATCGGCGATGTCATCGGTGGCCTTCAATTAGCGCATGTCGCGGAGCATGAAGGACTATTTGCTGTCGATCATATCGCGGGGATCACGCGAGACTCGATCGATTATGAGTTGGTACCTAGATGTGTCTACTCATTTCCTGAAACGGCTGCTGTAGGTTTGACTGAACAGCAGGCAAAGAACAGCGGCTTAGCAGTGAAAATCGGAAAATTCCCGTTCAAAGCAAATGGAAAAGCTTTGGTAAATGGACATTCGGATGGATTTGTCAAAATTATAGTGGATCAACAATCCAATGATATTTTAGGTGTTCATATGGTAGGTCCGCATGTCACGGACCTCATTTCTGAAGCGGGGCTCGCCATGGTGCTGAATGCGATACCTTGGGAAGTTTCCACGACCATTCATCCCCATCCAACACTGTCAGAAGCATTCAGTGAAGCGGCACTAGCTGTAGAAGGACTCGCCATTCATATGTAAAGGGGGAAGCGAAATGAACAATCGGCACATTGAATTAGGATTGACAGATGAAGCGGTTTTACAAATGTACGAGACCATGTTAATGGCTCGTCGCTTGGATGAACGGATGTGGTTGTTGAATCGTTCAGGAAAAATCCCATTTGTCATCTCATGTCAAGGGCAGGAAGCGGCTCAAGTTGGCGCTGCATTTGCGCTGAATCACGAGAAGGACTGGATTGCACCTTATTATCGGGACATGGGTGTAGTCTTGCATTTTGGTATGACACCTAAAGAGTTGATGTTGTCAGCTTTTGCAAAAGCCGAAGATCCAAACTCGGGTGGTCGACAAATGCCAGGTCATTTCGGCCAGCGTAAAAATAGGATTTTAACAGGTTCATCTCCTGTTACGACTCAATTACCGCATGCAGTTGGAGTAGCGCTTGCGGCTAAAATGAATAAAGAAGATTTTATCACTTTTGTGACGTTAGGCGAAGGTTCATCGAATCAAGGAGATTTCCATGAAGGGATGAACTTTGCAGGAGTCCATAAATTGCCGACCGTGGTGATGGTTGAAAACAATAAATATGCCATTTCTGTTCCTGCCAGTAAACAACTTGCTTGTGAACATGTTTCGGATCGCGCTGTAGGCTATGGCATGCCAGGCGTAACGATTGACGGTACGGACCCTCTGAATGTCTATGAAGCAGTTAAAAAAGCGGCAGACCGCGCAAGAAGCGGAGAGGGACCAACATTGGTAGAAGCGGTGTGTTATCGTCTAACAGCACATTCATCTGATGATGATCAACGCCTGTACAGAGATGCGGAAGAATTGGAAAACGAAAAGAAGTTGGATCCGTTACTGACATTTATCCACTACTTACAAGAAGCAAATGTATTGACCGAGGAAAAGCACAATGAAATAGAAGAACGGGTCAACCAAATTGTAGATGAGGCCACGGAATATGCGGAATTGGCTCCTTACGCAAAACCTGAACATGCATTGCGCTATGTGTATGATGAAAAGGGAGGCGAAGCCTAATGACCGTTCGTTCATTTATAGATGCCATCAACTTAGCGATGAAAGAAGAAATGGAACGTGATGATCAGGTATTCGTACTAGGGGAAGATGTCGGACGAAAAGGCGGTGTATTTAAAGCGACGACCGGACTCTACGATCAGTTTGGAGAATATCGTTCTCTGGATACGCCTCTTGCGGAATCGGCAATTGCTGGTGTTGCGATTGGTGCAGCGATGTATGGGATGCGTCCAATTGCGGAAATGCAATTTGCAGATTTCATCATGCCTGCAGTCAATCAAATCGTTTCTGAAGCGGCAAAGATTCGATATCGTTCGAACAATGATTGGTCTTGCCCAGTCGTGATACGAGCTCCATTCGGCGGCGGAGTGCACGGTGCGCTCTATCACTCGCAATCGGTTGAATCGATGTTCGCCTCGACGCCGGGGTTGAAAATCGTCATCCCATCCACGCCTTATGACGCCAAGGGACTGTTGAAAGCAGCTGTGCGGGATGAAGATCCAGTGCTATTTTTTGAACATAAGCGGGCTTATCGTTTAATCAAAGGGGAAGTTCCGGATGAAGATTATGTTCTTCCAATCGGCAAGGCAGATTGTAAACGTGAGGGGGATGATCTTACCATCATCACCTATGGTCTGTGTGTCCATTTTGCTTTGCAAGCAGCAGAACGATTGGCGGAAGACGGCATTTCAGCCCATATCCTGGATTTGCGTACTGTCTATCCGTTAGACCGTGAAGCGATCATCGAAGCAGCTTCGAAGACGGGGAAAGTGTTGCTAGTGACGGAAGATAATCTCGAAGGCAGCATCATGAGCGAGGTTTCCGCTATCATTGCCGAACATTGCCTATTCGAACTGGATGCTCCGATTAAACGGTTAGCAGCACCTGATGTACCTGCCATGCCTTATGCACCTTCTATGGAGAAGTTCTTCATGATGAATCCGGAAAAAGTAGAGCAGGCGGCGAGGGAATTAGCAGAATTCTAGTTTAAGGAGGCGTGTGTTATGGGGATTGAAAAAATTACCATGCCACAGCTCGGTGAGAGTGTGACAGAAGGTACGATTGAAAAGTGGTTAGTCGGAGTCGGTGATACGGTTAGCAAATATGATGCATTAGCGGAAGTTACAACGGATAAAGTGACAGCCGAAATTCCATCTTCATTTGCTGGTAAAATCACTGAAATTGTCGCACAAGAAGGCGAGACGATAGAAGTTGGCGAAACGGTTTGTCTGATTGAAGCAGAAGAGACCGGCCAAAAACCAGTTGTCGAAGCATCTGTTCAAAAAAATGTCCAGCCAGCTGAAGATCAAAGAGCAGAACAGCCGAAAGAGAAACAACCTGCGAAACCAGCAGCTATAGGGAAAGCGGCTGGAAGATATTCGCCTGCTGTCTTAAAACTGTCGCAAGAACACGATATTGATCTGAAGCAAGTGGTAGGAACAGGTCGTGAAGGCAGAATTACGAGGAAAGATATTCTAGCGTTCATTGATGGCGGAGGAAATTCCGCGTATGAACAGCCGGAAGTTCCTTCCAAACAAGAACAGCCGGCACAGCAAGAACTAGCTTCTTCTAACGATAGACAGTCCGGAATTGAGCAAGACATTACACCAACTATTCAACTCGAAAATGGGGATATCGAGATTCCTGTGACGAGTGTCCGACGTGCTATCGCCAAAAATATGGTTCGTTCAGTAACGGAAGCTCCGCACGCATGGATGATGTTGGAAGTAGATGTAACAGACCTGGTATTGTTGCGAGAAAATGTGAAAGCTGAATTTAAAGAAAAAGAAGGCTTTAATTTAACCTACTTTGCATTCTTCATCAAAGCTGTTTCCCAGGCATTGAAGGAATTCCCTGCCGTTAATTCTATGTGGGCAGGGGATAAGATCATCATGAAAAAAGATGTCAATATCTCGATTGCTGTAGCGACAGATGATGCTTTGTATGTACCGGTCATCAAACAAACAGATGAAAAAACGATCAAGGCACTTGCGCGTGATATACATGAACTGGCAGGGAAAGTCCGCAACGGCAAATTGCAGACGAAAGACATGCAAGGCGGCACATTCACCGTTAACAACACAGGTTCGTTCGGTTCTGTACAGTCTATGGGGATTATAAATTACCCTCAGGCCGCTATTTTGCAAGTGGAGACGATCGTTAAGCGGCCAGTTGTCATGAATAATGGGATGGTAGCTGTGCGTGATATCGTCAATTTATGCTTATCTTTAGATCATCGTGTATTGGATGGTTTAGTATGCGGTCGTTTCCTGGCACGCATAAAAGAGTTATTGGAAAATATGTCAAAAGAAACGACATCACTTTATTGAGAAAAAACAACTTTCAGTCTAACACCTGAAGGTTGTTTTTTAGGAATGATTTAGAAGATCAGGAGAAAACTTCTGATTTTTCTCTTTCTTCATATAGCTCTCTACGGTACACTAGAAATATAGATGGTTTAAAAGAGGGAAGGAGCACCATTATGCCTATACATAAAATGAAAACATTCACATTTACAGCACCTTCTTACGAAGACTGGGAACATGCTGCTGTGCAATCATTAAAAGGGAAACCTTTTGAATCGCTACGTACAAAGACGGCAGAAGGAATTGATTTGATGCCCCTGTACACGAAAGAGCATCTGGATCAGCAAAAGGTTTCACGCGTTACGAAGCCTCATTTTGGATGGACGATCGCGCAACCTGTCAGTGCAGAAAATGGGCAGCAGTTTCTGTTGAATTTAAAAGAATCATTGGAAAGAGGCAACCAAGCTATCGTTTACAATGGTTTAACGCCTCTGTCCTGGCGTGAGCAGGATTTGCGGGAGTTGGCGGAGTTGCTGACGAAA
Source organism: Sporosarcina sp. FSL K6-3508 (assembly GCF_038615825.1). Taxonomy (NCBI): domain Bacteria; kingdom Bacillati; phylum Bacillota; class Bacilli; order Caryophanales; family Caryophanaceae; genus Sporosarcina; species Sporosarcina sp. FSL K6-3508. Next base: position 1,680,572 of record NZ_CP152016.1, read on the forward strand.
TATCCGATTCTTTTTACAGAGATTGAAAAAGAGGATCCTATTTTGCAAGCCTTTACATTTGTGGACTTACAGGATCGTGGAAATGTAAAGGGTATCTTTACTAGCAGCATCGGCGTTTTGCCAGAAGGATTTTCTGAAATCAAGACGAAAGGGGCAGATCTCTGGTTAGCGCATCATGAAGGAGCCGATGCGGTTACGGAACTAGCTGTAAGTCTGGCTATTGCCGCTGAACTTGCCGAAGAAGCTGCGACTTTTGAAGAATTTACAAATGGATTTTATGCCCGTTTTGCTACAGATACGCATTTCTTTATGGAAATTGCGAAATTCCGTGCTTTCCGTGTGTTATGGAAATTATTTAATGAAGCGTACGGAGTCGAAGATCCGAAGCAAGTCCCATTACTTGCGATTACTTCCTTGCGCTCTTATTCGAAACTCGACCCATACGTTAATTTATTGCGTGGCGGGAATTCCGCGTTCGCTGCTGTTCTTGGAGGAGCGGATTGGTTGACGGTGCTTCCGCATGACGTGCTGACAGGCACTTCGTCCAGCTCGAATCGCTATGCGCGGAATATCCAGTTGATATTGAAGGAAGAGACGCATATCGATCAAGTACTCGACCCTGCAGGTGGTTCGTATTTTATCGAGACATTGACAGCGGACTTGATTCGCAAAGCGTGGAACAAATTTTTAGCGATAGAAGAGAGCGGCGGCTATCAATCATTTTTGCAGTCTGGCGAACTTAGTGTGTTGTATGCGAATCGGCAAAAAGAGACAGCTAGCGGTAAAAAGTCACTGATCGGAACGAATGTCTATGCGGAATTGACCGAGGCGAATTTTGATCATTCCCCGGCTATTGCGGTTTCCAAACGCTTGGCTGAGCCATTTGAAAATCTACGTGCGAGCCGAAAAGAGGAACTGCCAAAGACCGTTTTACTGAACTTTGGTGCGTTGAAAGATTATAAGCCTCGTGCGGACTTTGTCAGTGGATTTCTGGCAGTTGGAGGAATCGAAGCGATATGGAGCCCTTCTTTTGATTCAATCGACCAAGCGCTCGTTTGGATTCAAAAAGAACGGCCGGATTACGCAGTGATTTGCGCACCTCCAACACAAGTAGAAGATATAGTTGCAGACTTCTTGAAAGAAAAATCAGCCGAATGCATCGTCGATGTTGCTGGAAAATATGATCAAAAAGTTTCCGGTCAGTGGATTGCAAATGGATTGCATGGCTTCATTTTTGCCGGTCAAGATAAAATAGCTAAGCTAAATGAAATTGCAGACATCAAGAAAGGAGGTCATTCAGTTGAGTAAACCAAATTTTCGTAAAGTGGATCTTGAACGATCATTGAATGAGCTGTCACAACAGACGCAGTCTAAAGAAGCTTTTACGACCAATGAAGGAATTGCTGTATCGCCGGTTTATACTTCAAAAGACATTAAATCAACGGAACATTTATCCGATTATCCTGGAATCGCACCGAATACACGCGGTCCCTATCCAACGATGTATGTGGCACGGCCATGGACGGTTAGACAATATGCGGGCTTCTCGACTGCTGAAGAGAGTAATGCTTTTTATCGCCGAAATCTCGCAATGGGACAGAAAGGATTATCTGTCGCTTTTGACTTGGCAACCCACCGAGGTTACGACTCCGACCACCCGCGTGTAACAGGTGATGTGGGAAAAGCAGGTGTTGCGATTGATTCAATTGAAGATATGAAGATTTTGTTTGACGGAATCCCGCTTGATCAAATGTCTGTCTCGATGACAATGAACGGCGCAGTCTTACCGATAATGGCATTTTATATCGTAGCGGCAGAGGAGCAAGGCGTCTCTCCTGAAAAACTGTCAGGAACTATCCAAAATGATATTTTAAAGGAATACATGGTGCGGAACACGTATATTTTCCCACCAGCCATGTCCATGCGGATTATCGCAGATATATTCGCTTATACTTCCCAAAACATGCCGAAGTTTAACTCCATCTCTATTTCAGGCTATCATATGCAGGAAGCCGGAGCGACAGCGGATATTGAACTTGCTTATACGCTCGCGGATGGTCTCGAATATGTCCGTACCGGATTGCAGGCAGGAATTGACATTGATTCCTTTGCTCCGCGATTGTCATTTTTCTGGGCGATCGGTATGAACTACTTCATGGAAATAGCGAAAATGAGAGCGGCACGCAAAATTTGGGCGCAGATGATGCAGTCGTTTGATCCGAAAAACCCGAAAACGCTTGCTTTGCGTACTCATTCACAAACTTCCGGTTGGAGTTTGACAGAGCAAGATCCATTCAATAACGTCACACGTACGCTAGTGGAAGCAAATGCAGCAGCGATGGGCCATACTCAGTCCTTGCATACGAATGCGCTGGACGAAGCAATTGCATTGCCGACAGACTTCTCTGCACGAATCGCACGGAATACTCAATTGTTCTTGCAAGAAGAGACGATGATGACAAAAGTAATCGATCCGTGGGGCGGCTCCTATTATGTAGAGAAATTGACGGAAGAATTGATGGAGAAAGCTTGGGACTTAATAGAGGAAATCGAGTCGTTAGGCGGCATGGCAGAAGCAATCGAGACAGGGTTGCCGAAAATGAAGATTGAAGAAGCGGCTGCGAAACGCCAAGCTAAAATTGATTCGCGTGCAGAAACAATCGTAGGCGTAAATAAATACCGACTCGATACGGAAGATGCAATCGATATTTTAGATATCGACAATACGCTTGTGCGCCAAAAGCAAATAGACCGTATTAACGAAATGAAAGAGAGTCGTAATGAACAAGATGTCCAAGCTGCACTGTCGGCGCTTAAGCAATCTGCTGAAAGTGGAGAAGGCAACTTGCTGGCATTGGCAGTCGATGCAGCGAGGGCGCGTGCGACAATCGGTGAAATTTCAGATGCAATTGAATCTGTATCGGGCAGACATAAGGCGGTGATCCGTTCAGTGAGTGGTGTATACAGTTCCAACTTCTCCAATGAAGAAGAGATTCAGGAAGTTAAAGACATGACAGACGAGTTTCTTGAAAATGAAGGGCGCCGTCCGCGGATCTTGATTGCCAAAATGGGGCAGGATGGACATGACCGCGGAGCGAAAGTAATTGCATCTTCATTTGCAGATTTAGGATTCGACGTGGATATCGGACCCTTATTTCAGACTCCGGAAGAAACCGCGCTGCAGGCAGCAGAAAACGATGTTCACGTGATCGGAGTTAGTTCGCTGGCGGCAGGTCATAAGACATTGGTGCCGACATTGCGGGAAGAGTTGAAGAAAATCGGGCGCGAAGATATTTTAGTCGTCGTCGGTGGGGTAATACCTGCGCAAGATTATGATTTCTTGCGTAAGAATGGCGCTTCCGCAATCTTTGGGCCGGGTACGGTGATTCCGGTGGCGGCTCAAAAAGTAATTGAGGAAATCTACCGACAGTTAGGTTATGAGGAAGTGATGGATTGACGAACAGGCAAAACGGACGAGATGATTCAGCAATGCATGTGATGCGCGGAATAGAATCGACACATGATGGGTTTGTTGCCTCTTCACGTAAACGCTTTGTTAAGAAAGATCCCACCGATACAAACCTTGATTCTTTACGCACGGAAATTGAAAATGGTTCACGCTTGCATTTGGCCAAGGGAATTACATTGCTGGAAAGTACAAAACAGAGTGATAAGCGATTAGGACAAGATATTTTGACAAAACTGTTGCCGAAGACTGGTAATTGTATTCGAATTGGCATTACAGGAGTTCCCGGTGCAGGTAAAAGTACATTTATCGAAGCCTTTGGTTTGATGCTTGCCGATATGGGCTATAAAGTCGCAGTGCTCGCGGTTGATCCTAGTTCGACGTTGACCGGCGGTAGCATATTAGGTGATAAAACCCGTATGGAGGAGCTGGCACGTCATCAAAATGCATTTATTCGGCCTTCTCCTTCCGCTGGTACACTTGGCGGGGTGCATAAGAGAACACGTGAAACGATGCTACTTTGTGAAGCTGCGGGTTATGATGTCATCTTGATTGAAACGGTAGGCGTTGGGCAGGGTGAAACGCTCGTTCGAGGCATGGTCGATTATTTCCTGCTCCTGGTGTTAACAGGCGCAGGAGATGAACTTCAAGGGATGAAAAAAGGGATTATGGAGCTGACAGATGGCATCGTTGTCCATAAAAACGATGGAGGCAATAAGCCGCTTGTGAAGAAGACTGTCAGAGAATACAATCGTATTTTACACATGTTACAGCCGGCTTCTCCTGGCTGGACGTCCACTGCCCAGGCGGTTTCCTCCATTGAGAGAACTGGTTTGAAGGAAGTGTGGGAGACCATTCTGCAGTTTCAACAAGAGATGATCGATACGGATTATTGGCAAACTAGACGCCAACTTCAAACAAGAGATTGGTTCCACTCAATGATAAAAGATCATTTGATTGATTCGTTTTTTGCGGAACAAGGTCGGAAAACTCAAGTTAAAGGGTTGGAAGAAGAATTATTGGAAGGTACAGTCACTGTATCCGGTGCAATCGATCGATTGTTTTCTTCTTGATTACTTCTTGATTTCTAGTCTAATATGCTATGATTGAAGAGGATGGCCAATCGTTGTTTAACGGTTACGGCTATCACAATTATACGTAACAAGAAGGGGGATATTGTAAAATGACAATGAACTTTGATTTTTACATGAATGATATTACAAGCCAAGCGAGATCTGAGATGGAAGCGAGCGGCTATGAGCAATTGCAAACACCTGAACAAGTGGAGGAAGCATTCAATCGTCCAGGAACTACTCTCGTTATGGTGAATTCAGTTTGCGGCTGTGCCGGCGGAATTGCACGCCCGGCAGCTGCACATGCGGTTCATTATGATAAGCGCCCGGACCATTTGGTAACCGTATTTGCAGGGCAAGACAAAGAAGCGACAGCTCAAGCACGTATGCACTTTGGTGAAGACCATATTCCATCCTCACCTTCATTCGCACTATTGAAGGACGGAAAACTCGTCTCTGAAGTAGGTCGTTTCGAAATTGAAGGTCACGATCCAATGTCCGTCGTCGTGAACTTGCAAAGTCAGTTCGAAGAGTATTGTGAAGAACTCTAACAAAAGCGGAATGCGCTGTTTAGCTTCGACAAACGCTGGATGTCCAACAGCTGCAAAATAAAAACAGTTCGCATGTGTTACATGCGAACTGTCATTATAGCTTAAAGTAACATACTGAGGCCCATGACTAGAGTGGAAGCAACCATAGCCGCCACCATAATATAGACAACTACTTTTTGAATTTTTTTATTACTCACGCAACAAGACTCCTTACACGTTGAAATAGGTTTAGCTCTATTTTAACAGAATCATGGATTTTCACAACTAGAATGACTGTTCTATAGAAAGAATCAATTACAAGTTGCCAAGGGGAGAGATGTCCTATGAATAAGGTAGATCATATCGGGATTGCGGTTAAGAATATAGAAGAATCAATGGACTACTACATACATACACTCGGATTGGAAGTCATGGCGATTGAAGAAGTGGCGAGCCAAGGTGTCAAAGTGGCTTTTATCGATGCGCATAATGTGAAAATCGAATTGCTTGAGCCCATGACGGAAAGCAGTCCAATCGCTAAATTTATAGCTAAGCGCGGTGAAGGAGTACATCATATTGCATTTGGCGTCTCGGACATTCGCACTAGAATGAAAGAATTACATGAAAAAGGGGTTCAGCTGCTGCAAGATGAACCGAAACCTGGTGCTGGCGGAGCGGAAGTTGCGTTTTTGCATCCGAAATCATCTTATGGTGTGCTGTATGAATTATGTGAAAAGACAAAGGGGGAGTAAGGGATGGATATTTACGATAAAATTAATGAGTTGTATGACAAAAAGCGAGAAATTGAGCTGGGCGGCGGGGACGAGCGAATCATTAAGCAACATGAAAAAGGCAAGCTGACAGCGCGGGAACGAATTGAACTATTGGTGGACGAAGGATCTTTCGTGGAATTAAACCCATTCGTAGTCCATCGTACTCGTGATTTTGGCATGGACAAGCAAGTAGGGCCTGGGGATGGAGTGGTAACAGGATATGCAAAAATCCACGGCCGTCCAATTTACTTGTTCTCACAAGATTTCACAGTGTTCGGTGGAGCTCTTGGAGAAATGCATGCAATGAAAATAGCGAATGTGATGGATTTGGCAGCTAAGAATGGTGCACCGTTCATTGGATTAAACGATTCGGGTGGCGCGCGAATCCAAGAAGGCGTATTATCTCTTGATGGATATGGAGAGATTTTCTATCGTAACTCGATTTATTCCGGCGTGATTCCACAAATCTCTGTTATTTTAGGGCCTTGTGCAGGTGGCGCAGTTTATTCGCCTGCTATTACGGATTTCGTCATTATGACAGATCAAACGAGCCAAATGTTTATCACAGGACCGAAAGTTATTGAAACCGTTACAGGTGAGAAAATTACTTCAGAAGGTCTTGGCGGCGCGAAAGTGCATAACACAATTAGTGGGAATGCACACTTGCGTGGTGAAAACGAGGAAGTCGTACTGAATAAGGTGCGTGATTTACTGTCCTATCTGCCGCAAAATAATAATGAAAAAACACCGGTTCAGCCATATGAAGAGCAGGATGATTACCGCGAGAATTTAGCGGACGTTGTACCTTACGAGACGATCCGTCCATATGACGTGCGTAAAGTACTTGAGCAGGTAGTGGATGAAGGTACGTTCTTTGAAATTCAACCGGAATTCGCAAAAAATGCGGTCGTTGGGTATGCACGTATGAAAGGTGAAACAGTTGGCTTCATTTGTAATCAGCCGAAAGTCATGGCTGGGGGGCTGGATATCGATTCTTCCGATAAAATCGCACGTTTTATTCGCACATGTGATTCATTCAATATTCCGTTGATCACGTTTGAAGATGTGACGGGCTTCTTCCCGGGCATCAAACAGGAACATGGGGGGATTATCCGTCACGGAGCGAAGATTCTTTACGCATATTCTGAAGCAACCGTGCCGAAAATCACATTGATTTTGCGTAAAGCATTCGGCGGTGCCTATGTCGCACTGAACTCCAAGTCCATCGGTGCAGATGTTGTCTATGCTTGGCCAAATGCTGAAGTAGCGGTTATGGGAGCAGAAGGTGCGGCAAATATCATTTTTGCGCGTGATATTGCGAAAAGTGAAGATCCGGAAGCAACTCGTACAGCGAAAATTGAGGAATACCGTGAAAAGTTCGCCAATCCATATGTAGCAGCTTCACATGGTATGATTGATGATGTCATCGATCCTCGTGAAACACGTATTAAATTATTGCAAGCATTGGAAATGATGCGCAATAAAACAGAAGACCGTCCGAAGAAAAAGCACGGCAATATACCTCTATAAATCAATCACGCCTTAGCGTAATTGCTTCCAGATTTTGAATTGTGCAAGCCCAATTCAAAATCTGTGGAGGTATAATCTTTGTTCAGCGGGTGTTTGGACACCCACTGAACAGGAAATATACCAGCATTCATCTCAACAGCCATAGAGGTGTGAGTCTTTTGCTGAATAAAGATAAGGGAGTCTTTCTTTTGAACAAACAACGATTACTAGATGAATTTTTGGAATTAGTGAAAATTGATTCAGAGACGAAAAATGAACGACAAATTGCGGATGTCCTGACGAAGAAGTTGGAAGCGCTCGGTTTTGAAGTGACGGAAGATGATACAAGTGAAAAAACTGGTCATGGCGCAGGAAATTTAATTGCCAATTTGAAAGGCTCTATTCCTGAAGCAGACCCGATTTATTTCACTTGTCATATGGATACGGTCGTACCGGGCCAGCAGATCCAGCCGGTAGTTAAGGATGATGGATACGTCTACAGTGACGGCACAACGATTTTAGGTGCAGATGATAAAGCCGGGATTGCAGCACTTCTTGAAATGGCGAAAGTTCTTCAAGAACAAAACAAACCGCATGGCGATATTCAGTTCATTATTACGGCAGGCGAAGAAAGCGGATTGGTCGGCGCAAAAGAAATGAATCCCGACGCATTAAAAGCAAAATACGGCTTTGCAATTGATAGTGACGGGAAGGTTGGCGGAATTGTTACCGCAGCTCCTTACCAATCAAAACTATGGACAACAATTTACGGCAAAACCGCGCATGCAGGCGTAGCTCCGGAAAAAGGAATCTCTGCAATTTCACTTGCGGCTAAATCCATTGCGGGGATGAAACTTGGACGAATCGATCACGAGACGACAGCGAATATCGGACGATTTGAAGGCGGACAAGCAACGAATATTGTCTGCGAAGAAGCATTCATTCTTTCGGAAGTTCGCTCGATTAATCCTGAAAAAATGCAAAAGCAAATTGATTCCATGACAGAAAAGTTTGCAACGACTGCCAGCTCGTTAGGCGGACAGGCGGAAACGAAGACAGAGCTGATGTATCCGGGCTTTAATTTAACTGAACAGGAACCGGTCGTACAAGTCGCAATGAAGGCGATCCGAAAAATTGGCCGGGAGCCGAACATCATGACGAGCGGCGGCGGAAGTGATGGCAATGTGTTTAACGGAATGGGTGTTCCGACAGTGACGTTATCTGTAGGATATGAAGAGATCCATACGAAAAATGAGCGCATGCCAATCGAAGAACTGAATTTGCTGACGGAATTATTGCTTGAGATTGTCGAGCAAGCGGCTACGACTGCTGAATAACAAAACTACTAAGAACTTACTTCTCCTGTATGAAAGAAGGTGCAGCTATGCAAACTGTTATTGTGCGAACTGGCAATGAAGAGTACGCGCTACCAGTAGAATCGGTCGTCTCTATCGAAAAACTTGAATACATCACACCCATTCCTCATTTACCCGATTATTTACTAGGTCTGATGAAGTCACGTGGGGAATTGGTGCCTATTTTAGATTTCAGTCAAATTCTTTATCACAAGCCAACGGCACGAGATGAAGAATCTCATGTCGTTGTGCTGGCAACTGATCAGCTGGAAGTGGGACTACTCGTGCTGGATGCGAAAGAGATACTGGATCTGCCTGAAGAAAAGTTGACTTCAACGGCTCTCAAAGCCTATTCCAAAACACCTTACTTCACGACAGTCGCGAACTTAGAAAATCGTGTAATTACTGTCATCGCCCCTAATTTATTGGCCAGTTCTCTTGCAGGTATGGATGAAATATCTGCATATGTGAACGAACAGCGCCAATCGTCGGAAACGGATTGATTGAATATCACATGAATAGAATGTCGACATATTAAGAAAAAGCGGCAAGCTAAATTTGGCTTGCCTTTTTTCATTTCTTTGGATGTTTGATATACTATAGGGAGAGAATTCAGTGAAAGTAAGGTGTACATATGACGGATCTGATAGCAGCAAATCCACGAGTCATCATGCATCTTGATATGAATAGCTTTTTTGCTTCGGTGGAACAGGCTGCCAATCCGGCATTAAAGGGAATTCCCCTTGCGGTGGCAGGTAATCCAAAGGAGCGAAGAGGGATTTTAGTGACGTGTTCGTATGAAGCGAGGGCTTTTGGTGTCTATACTACAATGACGATAGGTGAAGCCAAGCGACTCTGTCCTAATTTACATATCGTACCGCCGCGCCATGAACTGTATCGCCAAATGTCCGATTCTGTCTTTGAAGTGCTGCGTAGTTATACAGAATGGGTAGAACCCGTTTCCATTGACGAGGCGTACATCGATACGACAGAAATCGGCGGCTTAACACATGCTTATGAACTCGCCCGCGAAATACAGATGCGTATTTTTCAGGAACTTGACTTGCCGTGCTCAATCGGTATTGCACCCAATAAATTTTTGGCGAAAACAGCTTCCGACATGAAAAAACCAATGGGTATAACCATTTTGCGGAAGCGTGAAGTAGCAAGAAAACTGTGGCCGTTGCCTGTCCTCGAAATGCATGGCATTGGAAAGCGAACTGAAGAAAAGTTGCATAGTGCAGGTATCCATACAATCGGGGAACTTGCGGTCGCTGAAAAATTAAAAATAGAAGCACTTCTAGGAAAGAATGGTATGCGCCTGCAGCAATGTGCAAATGGAGTCGATACACGACCGGTCGATCCGGAACGTGCGGATGAACGCAAAAGTATTGGGAGCTCCACTACATTACCCGTAGACCTCACGGAAATGGAGGACTGCATTCCTATATTCGAAAGACTGGCAGCCAAAGTGGCGACCCGGCTAGCTGTTAAATCACTGGCAGGCGTCACCATCTCAATCCAAATCCGCTATGCGGACTGGCAAAACACCACGAGAAGCCGAACCATTCATCAGCCTGTCTATCTAGCTGAAGACATTACAAAAATCGCTTTGGAGTTATTTCGTAGACATTGGAACAATGAACCTATCCGCCTTCTGGGTGTCACTGTCGGCAATCTCATCGAACGAAATGAGATGGTCGAGCAACTAACCTTCGATAACTTCGAACAGCAAGAAAAGGAATACCAAATGGATCAACTTGTATCCAGCCTAACCGACCGCTTCGGAGAGGGAGTCATTAAAAAAGGTTGGACAAATAAATAGAAAGGAGCCTGACTAAATGGATATTGAATTTTTAGGCACAGGAGCCGGAATGCCTTCCAAACAGCGAAACACTTCCTCACTTGTTCTGGACCTTACAGATGAAAATAGAGAAAACTGGCTATTCGACTGTGGTGAGGCAACCCAGCACCAAATGCTTTACAGCGCAATCAAGCCAAGGAAAATCACGAAAATTTTCATTACCCATTTGCATGGCGACCATATTTTTGGTTTACCAGGATTTCTCAGCTCACGCGCATTTTTAGGTGGTGAAGCCTCGGTCGATTTATACGGTCCGGCTGGGTTAAAAGAATGGCTCCAGCACACCTATCAAATCACCGGCACTCATCTGCCTTACGAGCTAAACATCCATGAAGTAGCAGATGGACTGATTTTTGAAAGCGATCAATTTAAAGTGTATGCAATGGAAGTCCAGCACGTCGTAAAAAGCTACGGGTATCGGATCGAGCAGAAAGATTTGCCGGGCACGTTATTGATTGACCGAGCCATTGAACAAGGGGTTCCAAAAGGTCCGTTGTTGCAGCGCTTGAAAGAAGGTCAGGATATCGAACTGGACAACGGCAAGACAGTGTTCAGCCGAGACGTGACGTCGGAACGGAAAAATGGCTTTATCATTACCGTGATTGGAGACACATCCTATTGTCAATCATCCATCGATCTTGCCCAAAATGCAGACATTCTCATTCATGAGGCCACATTTACAAAGGAATATGCAAAAGGTGCTCGGGAATACGGTCATTCAACGATCGTCGATGCAGCTCAAATTGCAAAAGAAGCACATGTCAAAAATTTGATTGTCAATCATATTAGTGCTCGCTTTATGCCAGGTGAAATGGCCGCATTTTTTGCTGAAGGCGAAGCGGTGTTTCCGCAGTTGTCCATCGCAGAAGATTTCATGCGTTTTCAATGGAAGAACGGCCAGTTGACTTGCCTGACAAAAAAATAAGCATCCATGCCCGCCTTAGGGGATGGATGCTTGTTTTTCTATTAGGTTAATGCACCTAACTCGCGTGATCTTGCCTCCGCGCTGTTGATGCAATCTGCAATCACCGATTTGAATTGACGATCTTCCAGTGCTCGCAATCCGGCAGCTGTCGTGCCGCCTGGACTCGTAACATTCGTGCGTAACGTACTAGGTTCTTCGCCGGTTGTTTTCAGCATAGCCGCAGCACCTTCAAGTGTTTGTACGATTAGTTCACGGGCATCATGAGCTTCCAAACCTCTTGCAACAGCAGCTTCTTCCAATGCCTCGACTAAGTAATAAATATAAGCGGGACCGCTGCCGGAAAGAGCCGTCACCACATGTAGATCATCTTCCTCCACCACTTTGACGATGCCGATCGCACCGAGCAGGCTAAGGATCGACTGCTTCATTTCAATAGAAACTTCGTCATTGAATGCGATGCCGCTAGCCGATTTTCCGATCGTTGCGGAAGTATTCGGCATTGAACGGGCGATGGGGCGTTTACCAAGACCTTGTTCAAATGTGTCAATCGAGGTTCCCGCAATGACTGAAAGAATTGCTGTGCTGTCGGCTAGGAACGGATGTATATCAGCCATGACTTGCTGAATATCTTTTGGTTTCGTTGCCAAAACAACCAAGTCGATTTCTTCCATGAACGAGCGATCTTCGCATACTTTCGTGATGCCGTAACGAGATTCCAAATCACATAGCCTATTCGCATCGGAACGATTCATTACATAGATTTGTTTGCCGGGGAGTACGTCCTGTTCCACGATTCCCGCAATAATTGCTTCCGCCATCGAACCGGCGCCTACAAATAAAATTTTCTCCATTTCTATCCATCCTTACTGCTCGTACGTTTTTATTTTCACTGAATTATGTCATGCACCTAACGAAATGTCAAACAGAGGTCGGATGGGCCGTCAGCTGTCAATAAACAGATAGACGATGAATAAAACAACTAAGACACTGATCGATACTAGAACTACCTTTAAAATACTAATAGGATAGTTTCCTGATACTTTACCTGTTTGCCCATTCACTATAAATTGATAGACCTTTTGATTGAATTGAAACGATGAAATCCATAATGGCAGCAAGACATGTTTATATGTAATATCCGAGTAATCGGTCGAGACATTCACGACCTCGACAATATCACCCGCAATGCTTCCTTCGATTCCATTGATGATCCGCTGTTTCATATAATCCTGTGCTTCCGTGAATCCTTGTTGCAGGGAGACAGAGTAGCGTTCCGCCAAAAATCCAGACATATATTCTACTTTGTAATCCGTTAAGCTGGCCATTTGGAAAGGCTGCACTTTTTGCAGTAATTTAGGTTCTACTCTAGTAGAGGCTTTTATGAGCACATCATCGAAAAATTTTCGATAATTCCCGCTCTCCCTATGCCAGCGGATTTTACGCACTTGCTCCGTCACTTGTTTTGCCTTGCCATCCTCATAAACGGTACGCGTCTCTGTAACGTAATAATAATTTCCTACACGTACAACATAACGGGAACTGGTCTCGCTATCATATGTCCAGTAGGGTAGATAGGCTCCTGAAATTTTTTGAAGACGATAGGACACTTTCAGTTTTGAAGGTGCAAAGAAATGTCCTTTGATCCATTCCTTGAATTTGGCATGTGCTTCATCTTTGGAAATGTGGAAAGGGATCATGAGCCCTGGTTGGATGCCCGCATCTTTTTCAGTTACCGCAATATGCGATGATCCGCAAAATGAACAGAAGTCTGCTATGGCATTTGCATCGAGAACAGACTCAGCACCGCAGCTATCACAGGAAAAGACTCGCTTATCTTCTTGCCATAAGTGATAAAGACTGTCGCCGGCTGCATTAAAGTCCAGCTCGACATTGTGCTTACTCGTAGCTTCAATCGCCATCTCATGACTGCATGAAGGGCATTTCAACCCTCCTGTCTCTGGATCGAACTTTGTATTACTACCGCAAGAAGGACACTTGATATTCTCTGTTTCTTCAACGATTGTGGATGATTGTTCATCTAATGAAGTCAACATTCATCCCTCACTTCGCGTCCAATGTCTCACCGCACTCAGCGCAAAATTTCGCGTTTGGTAGGTTCGCATGTGAGCACGCTGGACAGATCTTTTCGGTAATTTGCGCGGAACCGCATTCATTGCAAAACTTTGCATTTTTCGGAATCTGCGCTTCACATTTGACGCATGAGACTTTTTCAGTTTCAACAGATTTCCCGCATTGACCGCAAAATTTTGCATCTGCATTAATGGTAGCTTGACAATGTGGGCAGGATTTCGTTGCAGGGGCAGTGGTTTGTGTGGGTTGAGTATTCGGTGCCATCGCATTTGCCATAACCTGACCCATTGAAACACCTGCGCCCATTCCCATACCTGCCCCCGCCAAACCGCTGGAATCGTTCTTTGCTACATCCCGAATTGCTTCTGCCGCCTGATACTGCTGGTATTGCTGCATATTGCCAAGGACGCCCATTGTCGTCCGTTTATCCATCGCCTGTTCGACCTCTTTAGGAAGTGAGAGGTTTTCAATATAAAGGGACGTGATGTCAAATCCGAATGAAGCGAAACGCGGCATCATCTTTTGCTTGCCTTGTTCGCTTAGTTCATCGTAATGCATCGCTAAATCGAGTGCCGGTATTTGGGACTCTGCAAATAAGTCGGATAGCCCCGAAATAATCATTTTCTTCAACTGACCTTCAACAGAATTCGTATCATAGGAGCTGTTCGTACCGAATAATTCGCGTAAGAACACAACTGGCTCAGATACCCGATATGAATAAATTCCATAGCCGCGAAGACGGATCATACCGAAATCCGGGTCACGCATCATAATCGGATTGGACGTACCCCATTTCTGGTTAATAAATTGCTTCGTATTGATAAAGTACACTTCTGCTTTAAAAGGTGAATCAAAGCCATATTTCCAAGACTTTAACTTCGTCAGGATCGGCATGTTTTGTGTATAGAGAATATGTCTGCCAGGAGTGAATACGTCCGCAATTTCACCTTCATTCACCATAATTGCGACTTGTGATTCCCGGACTGTCAGTTCTGCGCCCATTTTGATTTCATTATTGTGAACTGGAAACTGATAAACTAGTGTATTGGCATCTTGATCCTGCCATTCGATTACTTCAATAAATTGGTTTTTAAAAAAGTTGAAAATCCCCATTGAAACCCCTCCATTTAGACAGCATATTGCAAATACCGCTATTTCTTGTAGTATACCATACGAAGAATAAACGATTTGGTTTCAACTACATGTAAATATTTCAAAAATAACGAGAATGGATACGTGACGCATAGGAAAATAAAGAGTACAATGTACTGAACAGTCATTCATTTCAAGGGGGAACTTTCTTATGATAGAAAAGATAATAACACCTACTCCATTTGCAGTCGGAGATGTGAATTGTTTCTTACTAAAAGGCGATACACTGACATTAGTCGATGCAGGGACGAAGACACCAGAGGCATACGAAGCACTGCAACATAGATTACGAGAAATCGGTTACTCATTCAAGGACATAGAACAAGTTTTCGTTACCCATCATCATCCCGATCACTGCGGGTGGATTGAAGCATTCGATCGTGCAGAAGTACTCGGCCATCCCTATCTCAATTATTGGCTGACGCGCGATCAAGATTTTCTGGATCGACATGATCGATTTTATGAAAATTCTCTTCATGAAGAAGGCGTGCCTGAAGAATATTCTAAATGGATAAAAAGATTTCGTCGCTCTGTCGATTTGATGGGTAATCGTCCTGTCGATCGGATGGTGAATGAAGGGGATGATTTGCCGGGCCATCCGGGCTGGAAAGTGCAAGAATCATTAGGTCATGCACAGAGTCATTTATCGCTTTGGAATGAACAAGAGGGAATCTTAATCGGTGGCGATCTTTTATTGGAAAAGGTTTCGTCCAATCCGCTGATCGAACCACCTTTTAGAAAAGAAGAAGACCGGCCTCGGGCGTTGCTTCAATATAACGCATCACTTGAACGTTTACTCGATTTGCCCGTCAACATTGTTTATGGAGGGCATGCCGGAGAAGTCCATAACGCACATTCGCTTATCAAGGAACGCTTGGAGAAGCAGAATGATCGGGCGATGAAAGTGCTCGGCATGCTGCGTGAACAGCCACAGACCGTTTTTGAAGTGACCAAACGCTTGTTTCCGGCAGTGTATGAAAAAGAGCTTGGATTAACATTGTCCGAAACGATTGGTCAGCTTGATTATTTGATTTCCAAGGAATTGATTAGGGAAACGGCAGATGAGTCGGGAGTTCATCAATATGCCAGCTGTTAAATCCATCTTAATTACCGGTGCAACGAGCGGGGTCGGTTTTGAACTGGCCAGGCGACTGGCATCGGTAAAAGGGATGCGCGTAATGGCTACTGGTCGCAATGCGAAAGCGCTGCAAGAACTGCAGCAAGTAGGGGTGGAAGGTTTTTGTGCTGATTTGCGGGATGCCAAACAACTGGACTGGCTCGTGTCACGTATAGGCGAAGTGCCGGATGTAATCGTTTATTCAGCAGGAGTTGGCAGATTTAATTTCGCTCATGAAGCATCCGACGAAGAGATGGCAGAAATGCTTGAAACGAACGTGCTTGTTCCGATGCAGCTGACGAAACGTTTGCTGCCTGCTATGATGGAACGAAAAAGCGGACACTTGCTGTTCATCGGTTCGCAGGCGGGGAAAGTCGCAACACCCAAAACATCGGTCTATGCGGCGACGAAACATGCACTTATTGGCTATACGAATGCATTAAGAATGGAAGCGGCTCCGTATCATTTGGATGTATCAGTCATTCATCCTGGACCGATAGATACACCGTTTATCGAATTAGCGGATCAAACAGGAAAGTATAAGCAAGCTATGGGGTCCCAACTGCTCTCCATCGATACGGTAGTGCGTGCTGTCTTACAGACGATTCGTGAACCGAGGCGAGAAGTAAACTTACCTAAAGTTATGGGTCTGACCAGTAAACTATATGCTCTTGCTCCTTCTTTAGTAGAAGTTATTGGACGTCCTTTTTTCTATAAGAAGTAACTGGATAGTTAGAAAGTGAAGAAAATGCTTACGTTGTTATTATGTAAGCATTTGTTGCGCATAATAATATTATGTAAACTAGCATTGTCTCGATGGAGAAACCATCTGCAGAATGATATCGTCATAAAGGCTGGGTGCTGAAGGGCGCATCCGGCTTTTTGTTTGGATTTTGACAATCCATTATAAACGTCTTAATGTTACAATGAATGATATAATGAAGGAATCATATTCAATTGAGAATATTTTTTGACAGCCATGATTATTGATGGAGGGATCCCAAAGTGAAAACTGATACAAAACTACAAAAAGATGCGATGAAAGTATTGAAAGAAACAAGCCGCACATTTTTTATTCCAATTAAACTTCTTGAACCTGAAGTAAGAGAAGCTGTAGCATCCGCTTATTTGTGCATGCGGGCCATCGATGAAATTGAAGATCATGAACAAATGGGTGTTGCGGATGTCGTAACGTTACTGAACAAAGTCAGCGAACTACTGGAAAATAAAATCGCAACAGGCGCACCCATTGCGGAAGCGCTGGACAAGCTATTTGCTCCTTATCAATCGCAATTGCCGGAAGTGACATTGCGCCTTGCCGATTGGGTGGAATTTTGCCCTGACACGGTCACCGATAAAGTACTTGAATCGACTGCGATTATGGGCAGAGGCATGGCGAAGTGGGCAGAAAAAGATTGGGTGATCCATACGCGTGAAGACTTAGAAGATTATACATACTACGTTGCGGGATTGGTAGGTGTCATGCTGACGGATATTTGGCGTTGGTACGATGGAACCGAAACAGATCGTGATTTGGCAATTGGCTTTGGAAGAGGCTTACAGTCTGTCAATATCCTGCGTAACTATAAAGAAGACGCGGAGCGCGATGTGAACTTCTTCCCGGACGGTTGGAAACTGGATGAAATGTTCAGCTTTGCAGAAGAGAACTTGGCGTTAGCGGATGAATATATTCAAGACATCGAGACGAAAACGATCCTGAACTTCTGTAAGATACCGTTAGCTTTGGCGCACGGTACATTGGATGCGCTGAAAGAAGGTCGGGAGAAAATGTCTCGGACTGAAGTGATGGTTGTCGTGAATCAAGCGATGCGTTCTAAATAAGACGAATGATACGAGTAAAGTGGAGATGGCGATGCTGGATTTATTCATTAGTAAATACGAATGAGTCGACAAGATCCTAGCTTTCGCTTTCTTGCTGACTCGTTTTTGTTTTTTTGACAAACAGCACTTATCACATTAGAGGGGTGTTTGTAATGAATGTATTAATCGTTGAAGATGATCAAGCTATCCAAAAGTTTTTACAAAATGCATTAGAAACGTTACCACAAGTATTTAATGTTTATCTTACAGACAGCGCGGCAAAAGCTATGAATTTGGCACAAGATATTAAAATAGATTTCTTTATTGTGGATATTCAGCTAGTTGATTACAAGGGAACGGACTTAGTCAAACAGTTACGCACCATGCCCGCTTATATGTATACTCCTATTGTTTTTGAAACGGCTGTTTTAACGGAAGAATTGTATGCATACCGAGAGCTTAAATGTTTTTATTATTTAGTGAAGCCGTTTACTCAGTTAGAATGCCAAAAGGTGATCCAAGATGTCTTGCAGTATTTGTCACACTTTGAGATGGATGAGGGAAAGATCCGTATTGAACAGAAAGGATTCATTTTTGAGTACCTATTAAAAGATTTGTTTTATATCGAATCTTTTGGTAAGAAAATTTGTTTACATATAAAACGTGATGGAATCTTACTGAATGAAATGATCTCAAGTTATTCATTAAAGGCTAGCATGGAATTACTAGATGATCGGTTTGTGCAAGTACATAAAAGCTTTATTATCAATCAAGACATGGTAGAACAAATAGATAAAGTGGGGCAAACAATCCGTTTACGAGGCGTAGATACCCTTATTCCAATTGGCTTAAAATATCGTCAGTATATCTTATAGGAGGAAATAGTATGAGCATTCTATCAGATATTCTGGCTCTTTGGCTTATTACCTGTTTGTTTTTCCGTGAACCCATCAAATTTAAATGGGCACACGTATTCTGGGTGAGCATCATTTCATTATTTTGTTTGCTAAGTGATACCGATGAGCGAGGGTTAATCATGACGCTTAAGGGGCTTGGAGTTTTACCTGTGCAATATGTACCTGGTCTGATTGGTTTTTGTTTTCTTACACTCGTAGCGAATAGTTATCTATTTAAGCGTAGTCACTTAACCATTCTTTTGATGACAATGCTCAGTTTAATGGTCTGGATGATGGTCCGAATGCAAGCAGTCTTGTTGACGATGCTTTTACCGCTAGAAATCGATTGGAATCATTTGATTTGCTTAGCTATGGTACTAGGTCTTGTTTTCTTCATTCGCAGACATTTTGCCTATACAGAATTCGAACAAATGACATTGATGCAACAGCTATTCATGAGTATAATCTTTTTTTCCTTTTTGGGTATGTATCTGTTCCAAACAACAGAAATTACTCAATTGGGTAGCTGGCTTATGCTGTTAGGATCGATCTTTGTCTTTTTATTACTAACGTGGTTATTTTTTGAACAAAAGAAACAACACGCGTTGAAAGCCCGAATCTTAGCTACAGAAAAATATTTACCGATTATTGACGAGCTAGTACTAGAGGTTCGTGCGAGACAGCATGAATTTTCTAATAAAATGTTGGCTATTTCAAGTATTCTTGAAACGGCTAATACGTTAGAAGAGGCAAAGCATGAAATTACTCGTTACACTGGAAATGTAAAAATGCTTTCTCATCAACAACAACTGTTAACGATGGATCATAAAATTGTTGCTGGTTTTTTATATACAAAAGTAAAAAGAGCCGAACAAATGGGGATTCAGGTAGTGATAGATAATTCCATCTCGCTTCATGAAATGGCTTGTGAAGACGTGGATTTAATTGAGGTGCTCGGTATTTTACTTGATAATGCCTTTGATGCTAGTCAAAGTGGAGACGCTGTATATGTCACGCTTAAGCAAGAAGAAAATCAATATATGTTACAAGTAAGCAATCCATCACCTTATATTTCAAACGATCATTTCCTAAAGATGTTCGATATTGGATTTTCAACGAAAAAAGGCATGCGAGGTTTTGGGTTGCACAATGTCCAACAAATTGCCAAACAATATAAGGCTCATATTCTTTTGAAAAATGAGCAGAGGACAGGAAACTATGTCACAATTGGTTTACGTTTTCAGGAATAAACGAAGGTTTTACGGGAATGAAAATATTTTCATTCCCGTAAAACCTTTCTTTGTTCTATAACCATTGTAGCCAGTAAACGGCTTCGTTATAGTGAGGGCAGGAAGGAGGAATAAAGCTTGAAGCGATTAATTAGGAATGAATGGCGGAAAGTAAGAGTGGCATTCGGTTTCACAGCCGTACTTGCTATGCTAGCCGCTATAATCTGTACATTAATTATTTACAAAAATTATGCATTAGAAGCACAACTGGAAGTGTATGAGGTGGGTTTTGAGATCTTTAATCTAATTTTCCCGTTGCTTGCAGTCATTCCCACAGGTTGGCTTATGTATTTTGAGCGCAAAAATGGATTTATTAACTATACGCTACCACGTGTGAATAAAAAGAACTATGTATTTTCGAAATGGATCGTAAGTGCAGGAAGCGGATACTTAGTTGTTTTCTGCGTTTCGATGATAAGTGTACTTGTTGCATTATATGTTGTCCCACCCATTACGGTCCAATTGTCATTGGTTAATCCTGAAACAGGTGAGTTGATGGGAAAAATTGTACAAACTCATATTTATGGAGAGCAATTTTTGGAGCAGCCTTTCCTATATGGTCTTGTATTAAGTTTATGGAAAGGCATTATAGGTGCATTGGTTGCAACACTAGGGTTTGTATTTAGTTTATATAGCCAAAACTTATTTGTTATTTTAACAGGACCTTTTGTTTATGTATTACTAGAGAATTTTTGTTGGTCTGTTTTTGGACTTGAGAAGTATCGTTTGGTTACGGCTTTTGAACCGTCACTTGTGTGGGTAGAAGCTATTTCATGGACCAGTTTTGTCACGGGACCTGTTTTGCTTTTATTAGTTATTCTCGGATATCTTGTGTACAAACGAAAAATAGTAAATGCACGCATTTATGAATTGTAGGTGAACATATGAAAATGCTCATTCAGCAGCATTTGAAATTAGTAATGACGAAATCTCTTTTGCTAGTAGTGATCATTTTCGCATTAACAGCAGTAGCAGACCGCAAAACTTACGAAGGGAATTTCAGTTTGTTTGTTCTTCATCTCATGACGAATCACTATATCATAATTTTTATTATGACGCCGGTTTTCTTCCTGTGCGTATCAAAATTATATACAATGCCACGTATGTTTGAATTAATCCGTATGAAAAAGTTTTATCGTTTTATGTTTATGAGATGGGTAACAATCACGCTGTTTTCTACTGTATTTGTAGGGATTATTGGTATGATTTCACTAGTGGTCTCAATTGGATTGCCTATGAGAAATGACTGGCATAGCTCGCTGGATGCAGATATGATGCAGTACTATATGAGTACATTTAGTAGCCCGTTACAAGGTATTCTTTATACCGTGTTATTTTTAGTCACGGGTTACAGTTTCATTGGCTGTACATTTGTAACTATGGCACATTTTTTCTCAAGAAAAGCTACTTATTTATGTATCGTATTTTTATACATCCTTATGATATTATCTATCAAAGTGCCCTGGGTCGAAAAGATACCTTTCATCACAATCAATCGTTATATCGTGTTACATCATAACTATTCTGGGGATTATCCGCTTTGGTGGACACTTATAGCGATAGTCATACTAAGTCTCTTGCAAATTTTTTGCATTGTACAGTTTTGGCACTGGACACCAGCATATCCTAAAAAGTTAAAAAAGGGATTGTTCTATTATTACACTCGTATCTTCTGGACGCCTAGATTAGTACTGGTTTGGTGTGCAAGTTTAGTTATTTTAGCAGTGACAAAGGCAATTTTTAGTGAGGAAACATTGAATGAGTATGTAATACGTTTCTTTTACGGATTACCCCTAGGTTCTATACATGTCATGACATGGTTGGAACAAATGATTTATATCGGAACACCGATTTATATGTTCAGTATATTTTTGCAGTCATGGTGTCATCCAAGAAATATGGCATTGTTTATACGTATACGAAAGAAATCCATATGGGGAACAACTGTTTTAGGTCATATACTATTATTAGCAGTTGTCTATGTTGTATTGTCAGTCGCCATTTTGTTACTTGTAGGTATATCTTTTGATAAAATTTTGATGATCGATTGGCATTTACTGACATATGTTATCCTTATTAAAATACTAGAATTATGTTGCATGCTGACGTTAGTATTCTTGTTATTTATTGTAACCAATCGAGTGACATGGTCATTTCTAGCTAGCATGAGTTTGTATCTATTGAATGTGTTTCCAGTAAGTTGGTTGTCGTACAATGTGGCAGGGATTGGTCAATTAGCACGTATAGAAGAAATGGGAAGAACGATGTTAGACATGTCGAGTAGTGGTTTTATTGCCCTCATCTGTATGATTGGCATTATAAAATGGAAAACGTATAAATATTTTGAGAGAGGGTGAAATGGGTGGTATATGCAATTGAATTACAAGATATATCAAAACAATTTTCAGGTCACGAAGTATTAAAAAATATTCAATTAAAGATTGGACAAGGTCAAACGGTTGGGATTGTCGGTGGGAATGGTAGCGGTAAATCAGTTCTATTTAAATTGATATGTGGATTTGTTGTGCCGACTAGTGGGCAAATAAAAATACGACAGCAAGTTCTAGGAGAACAAATCGATTTTCCGGAAGGTGTAGGCGTCTTTATCAACGAACCTGGCTACATCGAACTTTTTAGTGGCTTTAAAAATCTACAATACTTGGCTGCCATTACGAATCGTATTACCGATAAGCAGATCGAGAAGGCGATGCAATTAGTTGGCTTAAACCCTAAAAATAAGGCAAAAGTAAAGGATTACTCCCTGGGTATGAAACAAAAGTTAGGAATTGCACAAGCTATTATGGAAAATCAAGATATTTTAATTTTAGATGAACCTTTCAACGCACTGGATTATAAGACATATCAAGACGTAAAAGAAATTATCAAACACTTAAAAGAACAGCAGAAGACCATATTACTGACAAGTCACCATTTTGCTGATATTGAAGAGTTATGTGATGAAATATTTGTTATCGAAGATGGTGAATTGATCCCTTTAACAGATCATTATAAAAAACAATTTATGAAAAAATAGGTTTTATGAATTTGAGCGGATGTAAATTAGTACAATTAGAAGTTGGAAGTAGGCGGATTTTTTAAAGGACTTTTACTTAATAGGAGCATGTTTTGGGGGAAAACCTCAAAACGTGCTTTTTTTGTTTGCTTCTTAAACAAATGGAGTTGAGATCCAATATATTTCAGCTTGCCTTATTTCATGCTGTTGTAGTCTTACCGTGCTTCTGATCTATTCTTTTTAAATTAGTTGAATAATGTTTCCTGTTTGTATATAGTGTGTATATAGAACATATACATTGTGCAGTTCGAATTTAAAAAACGATCAAATATTGAAGTAGAGAGGAGATGGGTCCAATTGCTAGGCACAGAAAAAACATTTCCTACTAAGCGAGCGAAACGCTGGATGCTCACCATTGGAATATTTTTAATTGTTCAGTTGGTCTTTATTGCTGTGGATGGCACGTTCCTTGAACCAAACATAAACGATAGCGGCAACTTGTTCGCCAGGACAGGAAGGTGGATTTTGAACTTAAAAATCTTTACAGAATGGATCACTCTGTATTCCTATCCATTTTTTAATATGTTTACAATCGTCCATATTCTGGCGATATTCATTCAAGCGATACAGGACATTCATTCTATTATATTTTCAAAAAAATAGTGAAGAGGGATTGGCATGCAAATAATCATTTCCAATAGTTCAAAGGAGCCGATTTATGAACAAATCACGAATCAAATTAAATCGTCTATTTTAGCAGGAGAACTGAAGGAGGGGGATGTAATACCTTCCATGCGAAAACTCGCAAAGGATTTACACATCAGTGTAATAACGACGAAACGGGCCTATGAGGAATTGGAGAAGGCAGGTTTTATCTATTCGATTGTCGGAAAGGGATCTTTTGTCGCTGAGCAAAATTTAGAGATGATACGAGAGAAGAAGTTAAAGGTCATTGAGGAGCAACTTAGTATGGTCATAGCGAATAGCAGGGAGATTGGCATGTCGACTGAGGAGCTGCAACAATTATTGAACATTTTATCCGAGGAGTGAAATGAATGGAAAATGTGGTTGAATTAAAAAATGTCACGAAGAAATTCAAAGGTTTTTCCGTAGAAAACATTGATTTGCAGGTAAAGAAAGGTTTTGTAACGGGATTCATTGGAGCCAATGGAGCTGGTAAGTCGACAACGATAAAAATGATCATGAATCTACTAAAACCGGATACCGGGGAAATTAAAATTTTCGGGTTGGACTATCAGACACATGAGAAGGAGATCAAGGAGCGTATTGGATTTGTCTACGATGGCAATGTATTTTTTGAAGGACTGAATTTAAAAGATATAAAACGCATCGTTGCGCCGGCTTACAAACATTGGGATGATACGTTGTTTGAGCAATTTGTGGACCAATTTGAACTACCGCTTAATAAAGCAATAAAAACATTCTCAAAAGGGATGCAAATGAAGGCTTCATTAGCGATCGCGCTCTCACATCATGCAGAGCTGATTATTATGGATGAACCGACAGCAGGCTTAGATCCCATTTTCAGACGCGAGTTGCTGAATCTTTTACAGGAATTCATGGTGGACGGCAATCGGACGATTTTTTTCTCTACTCATATTACAACTGATTTAGACCGCATCGCAGATTATATAGCTTTCCTGCAGAGAGGCGAATTAGTATTTAATCAATCGATTCACGATGTAGCTGAAAACTATGCGCTCGTTAAGGGAAGGGTGGAACTGCTGGATCGAGATACAGAAAAGGCCTTCGTTCATATACATCGTGCGCCAACAGGATTTGAGGCATTAACGAATAATGTGAATGCGGTGAATAATACGTTCGGGAATTCGGTTGTCATTGAACGGGCATCATTGGAAGATATCATGTATTACATGAAAGGAAGAGAGAGCTATGTTTAATTTGATCAGACGAGATGTCATACTTCAGAAAAGGCTGCTGTTAACCTTTATTCCTTTTATCGCATTCTTTATTATTATGGACTCACATCCAGCCCTGATTTTTCTCGTTGCCAGTATTTTCATTCCCTTTAATGCGTATGGTTATGATGAAAAAGCGGAGACGAATATACTATTAAATTCTTTACCTTACACGCGCAGGGAAATTATCGCGTCACGCTATCTTGGCGCTATCATCTATATGATATTAGCTATTGGGGTGACGAGTCTGGCACTATTTGCTTTGGATAAATCATTTACGATGACTGATATTGCGATTGGTGGCGGCTTATTCTTATTATTTTCCGCGTTTACCTTTCCGTTATTCCATATATTTAAACCGGGTAATATTACAACGGTTGTTCTTATTGGCTTTATCCTTTTGGCAGGTGTCGTACCGCCTATTGTGATGTTTTTTGCTGAACATTTAACAGCGATCACTGATTTTATTGTCAACGTACCCACTACATATTTATATTGGGGCGCTGCAGCTATTATCCTGGTAGCTTATACTGTATCTTGGGGAGTTACCACTACCATTTACCAACGAAAAGCATTCTAATTGAATTTTTTATTTTAGAAATCTGCTGAGTGAATTAGCCTCCGCAGGTTTCTTTTCTTTGTGAATTAAACATTTTTGAGAATGCTAAAATTAAAGATATTTCGATAAATACTGCATGCCTATGGTAGACTAGCAATAAGATATTCAACTAAATTACAATATTTATTACTATACTCTCTAAAAGTAACTAAATACTTTAAAAGTGTATTAATACACTTTTAGTGTAAAAGGGGTGTTTAGATGAATAAACAAACGGTAATTGATCTAGTGTTACCTAGGCTGAAGTTGATTCGTACAGAAATGGATTATACGCAAGATCAGATGGCGGATATATTAGGGATTTCGAAGAAGACTCTTGTGCAACTGGAGAAAGGTCGTCAAGAGTTGAGTTGGACGGTTGCTGTGGCGATTTGCGCGTTGTTTAGGGAAAGTGCCTTGCTGCGCTCTGTCCTAGGGGATGATCCGGTAGAGTTGGCCGAGATTGCTGTACATCCAGAGGTCCATATACGTGAGCTCGCAACAAGTGGAACTGTCAATTGGTGGACGGAGATCGGGCAATGGCAGCATTATAAGCTCCAACAACATACGACGGGCGGTCATTACCGGATTATTGGGGAAGAGGATAGGCGGCTCTTCAGCACTGCGGATCGAGAAAAAGCGTTAACGGAATTTAAGAAATATATGGATATAACATCTTAGTTATTTCGATATAATTACGAAATTGATTATATGAAAATAGTTTATTTGTTTTATTGGAATAATAAAACCGGCTACCTGTGTTATGAGGTTGCCGGTTCTTCTATTTCAAATGAAAATTTTTGTGTGGTGGTAAATTCACCATTCTTGAATGTTCGCTCTTCAAAATATACGCGGTCGTCTGAATCTATTAAAACTACGGTTGTGCAACGAGTCCCATACCCTTCAGAAGCAATGAATATGGAGGATAGCAAACTTTCCAACTCTTCGCCCGCCCCTGTATCAGGCAGTTGTTCAAGTGGAAAGCCTTCCGCCCGCTGCATCATTTCGAACAAGATATCGACATCGATTTTATCTGTAGTTTTCGTATAATCGCGCAAAAGCCTTTTCGTTTCTTCGACTTTTGGCCAAGGTGTATCGAGCAATGCGTTGCTAAGTCCGTATGTGCCTGTTGTTAGATGCTTGATTGACTGTTCCAAATTTGAGTAATAAAACAGTTCTTCGCTTGACCCGGCCAATACATTGAAACCGGTGTACTCGTCATGATTGGCATGCAGTTGCTCCATAAATTCACGTGGCGGAGTCTGTGATTGTAAATAGGAAGAGACAATATGCCCTCGTGATTGTTTTCCTTTGATCGGAAGTGAGAAGTCACGAAAATTGGTTAACGCAGCAATTTTACCTTGTTTATTGACGCCCAGCCAAGTTCCCATTTGTTCTAAGTCTCGCCCCGCTAAGATATCCGGATGGTCTTGCCAAAATTCGGCGGGAGCCGTCGGGCGATCATACGCTTCGTCTCGATTTGCCATGAGGATGAGCTTGTATTTTGGATGGTTCTGTAATTGGAAAGCTAGTAGACACATTCTATCGAACCTCGCCTTTTATGTAGTTTTGGTTAGTGTACCATGTAAACGCTAGCTAGATAAATTTTCTTGTTTTGTTAACAGACATTCATTCGTTTCGTTTGGATATTTTAAAACGCAGAATGAAAATGTTTGTTTTTTTATTGACACGCTGATATGTTGAAGCTATTATAATCAATATAATGCAAACGAATCGTGAATGTGTTTGCTTAAAAATCAACTTTAATTGGATGTGTTTAGTAATGGATCTGTCTGAACTTTTTTGGAATGCCACGATGCCAGAATTAAAACAAGGCTATATTTTGGAAAAAGACTGTTACATTTGCTTGCTGTGTGGCAAGGAAGTTGAGAAGGGAATTATTTACCCTTCTGAAAATATCCTCTATGAAGCGGAGAGATATATGAGGCTGCATATTGAACGTACTCACGGATCGGTATTTGATTATTTGATCGGTTTGGATAAGAAATTGACTGGTCTTACAAGTCATCAAAGCCAGCTTCTTCATCTCTTTTATCAAGGCAGGAATGATAAAGACGTACAGCAGACGTTAGGGATCGGCAGTACGTCTACTGTACGGCATCATCGCTTTGTCTTGAAAGAGAAGGAACGTCAAGCGAAGACGTTTTTAGCGATGATGGAATTACTGAAAGAAAAGGACGAATATGCACCAGCTTTCATACCGCCTCATACGACGGCTAAAATGGTCGATGACCGATACGCTGTGACGGAAAAAGAAAAACAGGAGACCATTAAGAAGTTTTTCCCTGATGGAACGACAGGACGGTTAGAGAAATTCCCGCCAAAAGAAAAACAGCGCCTAATTGTTCTGCGGGAGCTTACGAAGCGATTTGACAATGAAGTCACTTACAGTGAACAGGAAACAAATTGTATTTTAGAAGAAGTTTATGAAGATTATGTGCTGATCAGAAGGTATTTAATCGAGTATGGATTACTGGACCGTACGTCAGATGGGAGTCAATATTGGCTGAAATCATAATGAGGAAGCAGGAGATGCAAATGGATCGAAAAAAAGAATTGAAACAGTTATATAAAGAGACGAAGATCGAGGCAGGTGTATATCAAATTAAAAACACCGTAAATCAAAAATTGTTTATTGGCAGTACACCGAATTTCAAAACATTAAATGGGGTGAAATTCAGTCTGAATACAGGTGTGTATATGAATAAAGCGCTGCAAGAAGAGTGGAACACATTTGGAAAAGAAGCGTTTCAAATAGACATCCTGGAAACCCTTAAAAAGAAGGAAGGTCCATTTTACAATGCAAAAGAAGCGCTGATGGAACTGGAGGATAAGTGGTTGGGCTGTCTTCAGCCTTATGATGAGCAAGGATATAATGTCAAGAAGCCTTCTTGATCTTGGAATTCGTGGTTTGTCCGGTCACTCGAATGGATTGCTTCTCTCTCAAAGTTTAGAAAATGATCATTTGGGAAGAGTAGAAGTAATCGTGAAAGGAGCGATCGTTGATGAATGCGATGGATACAGTGAAGAAAATTTTAGATGAAAGTTTTATTGGTACGATGGCGACGGTTGATAATAATAAGCCGTATAGTCGGTATATGACGTTTGTGAATGATGGCTTGTCGCTCTACACACCTACGAGCAACCAGACGGATAAGGTGGAGGATCTAGAAGATAATCCGTATACCCATATTCTAATCGGTTATGAGGGAGAGGGATTTGGTGATGCGTATGTCGAATACGCAGGGCGTGTATCCATTTCTTCAGATGAACAGATCAAGAAGAAAATTTGGAATAATCAAATAAAAAAATGGTTTGATGGTCCCGAGGATCCGAAATTGGTGATTTTGAAAATTGAACCTGAAGCCATTCGTCTAATGAATAAATCCGGAGAACCGCCACAGGATATTTCTCTTTAAATAAGGACAAAAACAGCCTATTGTTTGGCTGTTTTTTTGTTCAAAAAACCTACTACGCCCAATTTTATGTCATTTATCCGCCAACTCCCATTGATTGAACTCTGTGTGGGTGGGTAATATAGGGGTGAGGAACATTCGTTCTTATGGAGGTGAAGGTCATGACAGAGCACTTGCCACACAGACAGATCGCTTGTTTAGATATGCGCAGCTTCTACGCCAGCTGTGCTGCTGCAATGGAAGGGTTGGATGTGATGAAGGTGCCAATTGCGATTATCGGCGATATTGAGCGTAAAGGCGGGGTTGTCCTTGCTGCGTCTCCGCCGCTCAAAAAGCAGTTCGGCATCAAGACAGGTATGCGGCTATATGAGATTCCAAACGATGCAAGTATTCATTTGATTGAGCCGAAAATGCAATTTTTTATTGATGTTTCGATGGAACTGACGAAGTTATTGAATCGCTATGTTCCGAAAGAAGCAATCCATGTATACAGCATTGATGAAAGTTTCGTCGATTTCACAGGGACAGAAAAGTTATGGGGCCCCTTGGATGACATCATCTATCGGATACAGGATGAGTTGTATCGGCAGTTTCAACTTCATTCCGCTTGCGGGGTTGGTCCGAATATGCTGTTAGCTAAGCTGGCGCTTGATTTGGAGGCGAAGAAAACAGGTGTGGCATACTGGACATACGAAGATGTGCCGAAGAAGCTTTGGCCAGTATCACCTCTTCGGAATATGTGGGGAATCGGCAGAAGAATGGAACGCACATTGGAAGACATGGGGATTTATTCTGTGGGCGACCTGGCAAGAACACCGCTTGAGCGTCTGGAAAAGAAATTTGGCGTCATGGGAAACCAGTTATATTACCATGCGCACGGAATTGATTATTCAACGCTCGGATCGGTTTTGATCAAAGGACAAATCAGTTACGGCAAAGGTCAGACCTTGCTGCGAGATTACATAAAGATGAATGAGATTTTAACCGTTCTCCTGGAGATGTGTGAGGACACTGCTATGCGCGCACGATTGGCAGGCAAGAAAGGTCGCACTGTGCAACTGTCATTCGGCTATTCCAAACATGCCTTAGGTGGCGGATTTCAACGCAGAAAAACGCTGGCGGAAGCAACGAATGAAACCTTGGTCATCTACCACACATGTGTAGAACTGCTTGAGACTTACCACGATGGCCGACCCGTCCGCCACATTTCCGTCACCCTTACCAATTTAGAAACTGAACACGGCATCCAGCTCGACTTGTTCAAACCAACCAACTGGAAACAACAGCGGATCGGTCATGTAATGGATGAACTCCGCCTAAAATACGGCTCCACAGCCATACTCCGCGCCGTCTCCATCACTTCCGGCGGGACTGCTTACAGGCGAAACAAGCTAATTGGCGGGCATTATAAATAAAAGCGGAAGACGCCGTTTAGCCTCGACAGGCGTTGGAAGACGAGCAATAAAGGCGTTTTTTGCCTTTACTGCTTGTCTGAAACGTCCCGAGAGGCTGGCGTCTGCAGCTGGATATAAATAAAAACGGAAGACGCCGTTTAGCCTCGACAGGCGTTGGAAGACGAGCAATAAAGGCGTTTTTTGCCTTTACTGCTTGTCTGAAACGTCCCGAGAGGCTGGCGTCTGCAGCTGGATATAAATAAAAGCGGAAGACGCCGTTTAGCCTCGACAGGCGTTGGAAGGAAAGCAATAAAGGCGTTTTTTGCCTTTACTGCTTGTCTGAAACGTTCCGAGAGGCTGGCGTCTGCAGCTGGATAGAAGTTAAAAGCGGAAGACGCTGTCGAGCCTCGACCGGCGTTAGGAACTCACCCGAAATTGCTTGAGCAAAAAGGATGGTACTATACAATTCACAATGTATGAACTTCAGAACAGCATACAGGAGAATGGCTGAGAGGTTGTCAAAAAGATTTCACAAACAAATGGGGCGTAATCTATACGCGGTTTTGTTACGATAGGGTGGGAGAGTTGGCGGGATAAAATATGTCTGCCGTCTATCTACTATTGCTTAGCGTGAAGGAGGAAATAGTTTGGGAACGGATGTGAATATATTTTTTGCGTTCGGAGCGGGTTTTCTAAGTTTCATTTCTCCGTGCGTCTTGCCGTTATACCCAGCCTTTATATCGTACATCACCGGAATGTCGTTGGATGATCTGGGAGATAAGTCAAAAGGTATGAACCGTACCGGTATTTTACATACGTTATTCTTTTTACTCGGATTTTCCGTTGTGTTTGTCTTTCTGGGATTCAGTACATCGTTTATCGGAGCAATATTTTTACAGTATCAAGATTTAATCCGTCAAATTGGTGCGATCTTCATTGTCCTTTTTGGTTTGATGACCATTGGATTATTCAAACCTGAATTTCTGATGAAGGAGAAAAAGCTGCAATTCAAGAATCGGCCGGCCGGTTATCTCGGCACTGCTTTAATCGGGTTAGCGTTTTCCGCTGGCTGGCAGCCTTGTATGGGGCCAATAATTGGAGCGATCATTTATTTGGCGGCTACAAATCCGGCTTCTAGTATGTTGTATATGATGTTGTATGTTCTTGGCTTTGCGATTCCGTTTTTCTTCTTGTCTTTCTTCATCACAAGAATTGGTTGGATTCGAAAGCACAGCATGAAAATTACCAAAGCGGGCGGATATCTCATGATTGCATTTGGGATTTTGCTGTTCTTTAATGGAATGGTGTACCTGACTAGTTTGCTCAGCCCGATCTTTGGTGATTTCCAAGGTTTCTAATTAAAGGTCATGAAACAGAAAAGAGGTGTACTATGCAGGAACTTACTTCTTTTGAAGAATGGCAACACGTATTGAACGAATCCAAGCAATTCCTATTGTTCGTCAAGACCCATCATTGTTCTGTTTGTGAAGGGCTTTACCCTCAAGTGGCGGCGCTCGAAAGCCGTTACCCTTTTCCTTTTTACAGAGTCAATGCAGCGGAAGTTCCTGAAATGGCTGGCCAGCTGGCACTCTTTACAGCACCTGTCGTATTGCTGTTTCATCAGAAGAAAGAACTGGCTCGTTTTGCTCGAATAGTCCCAATGAATGACTTGACGAAACGGATGGATGAACTGGTTGAGTGGGGGAACGTAGAGGATGCTTAAGTTGCAAGAGTTGGTAGATTATATTTTCACAAGCATTCCGCCGGTTTATTTGATTATTGGCTCTACCGTGATTTTTATTGTCATGACAACATTCGTCTATACAATGCGTGCAAGAGCCGCGAGTAAACCCATTCAGGCGAAGAAGATCATTTTGCCGCCGTTGTTCATGTCAACTGGAATGCTGATGTTCTTGTTCGATGAATTTCAAGTGCCATGGATACAAGTGCTGGAAGCAAGCCTCGTGGGATTGGTTTTCTCTGCTGTTCTCATTAAAACCACAATGTTTGAAATGAAGGAAGACGGAATTTACTTGAAGAAATCGAAAGCTTTCCTCGTGATCCTATTCAGCTTGTTGATTTTACGGATGGTCGGCAAGCTCGTGCTCAGCAGTTCGATAGATGTAGGAGAATTAGGTGGCATGTTTTTCATATTGGCATTCTCGATGATTTTGCCGTGGAGAGTCGGCATGCTTGTGAAATTTAAAAAGCTTGAAAAGAGCGCAAACTAAAAGCAATCTGTCCATTGATCACTTTTGATCGTTTGGACAGATTGCTTTTTTTATCATTTACTAGCCGAATAAATGTTCATACGGCTGCATGTCGACTTCCATCTCATTCAGCTTTTTACGCAGAAAATTATGGTCTCGTTTGGGTGTCGCAAGAATATAGCCTTTAATAATATGGTCGAATTCAATTGTTTTTGCTCGGTCTTCTAGCGCAATTTGGCCAATTTTAGAAGCGATCTTTTGTTTTGCTACATCCCGGAATAGTTCAGGAACCGGTGTAACCAATTCATTCAACATACCCTTTGCTTCCGTATTCCATAAATGCAGGGATTCATTGACATAATGCTCTTCCCAATCGAGCGTCGATTTGCCGTCTTCTTTCGGAAAGACTTTAAGAAACTTTCGGAACATAAAGAATCCGCCGATACCGAATAAGCCAATTAGTACAACGCCCCAAAATAGGATAAACCACATAAATAGGTCTTGCACTGTTTTTCACCTCTTCCATTCTACTATCCATTATAAAAGCATTTCGAAAATATTTCACTAACAAAGTATCTTTTTTGTTCTTTCGTTCTATGTAAGGGATGAAAGGAGGTGAGACATATGGCAGCTTCACTAGAATTCAGTCAGGCAGTAGGCAAGATTCACTTCAATGCAGGGACGAATGAAAAGGGTAACATCATTCGTAAGGTAAAGACGTATAAACACATTACAAGAGAGTCTACTGCAACGGACTTGAGCGTAGCATTCACGCAATTAGCGTCACTTTCTAGCTATTTGATGATGAAGGCGGAGAAAGTGGTAACGGAAGAAGTGCAGGATGACTAAAAAAACAAAAGGAGGAATTCACACATGGCAAAAGTATTGGAATTGACATTTCTGACTGCAGTAGAAACACCGGTCAAACTAACGGTCGATGAGCCGCGAGAAGACATCACGGAAGAGCAAGTTGAGTCGGTCATGCAGCGAGTGATCGAAAGTGGTGTCTTTGTGGCAGATGACTCTCAACTCGCGTCTATTAAAAGTGCACGGATCGTTGAGCGGGATGCGCGCACCATATTGACTCGTTAATAATGCAAGAAAATCGGCATTCAGTTCTCTACTGGACGCCGGTTTTTTTACTTTGAAAAGAGAGGAGGAGTGGACTATGGAGCAATGGCTGCAACTGATCCAGGATATCGGGTTTCCGGTCTTTGTATCGTTTTACCTGTTACATCGTTTGGAAGTAAAGCTGGAAGCGATCCATGAAGTTCTCTCAGATATTAAAAACCGCTGAACTTCATCAGAACTTCATGAAACCGTCAATGTTTAGCCAAATAGGAACAGAGCTCCGCCTTGTTTGGCAAACGAACTTTCGATATGATAAAGTGACTATCAGAAGCTGGAGGAATTGATTATGAAGAAAAAGTTTTTTGTACCGCTGATGCTTATTTTTGTACTCATGCTGAGTGCGTGTGGCGGCGGATTCAAAGCGGACCATAAGTATAAGGTGGAACCATTTGAATTTACCAATCAAAATCATGAAAAAGTATCGAATGAAGACTTGAAAGGTGATGTGTGGTTGGCACAGTTCATTTTTACGGTCTGTACGTCTGCCTGTCCTCCAATGATGAATAATATGGTGGAGTTGCAGGAAAATTTACAAGCAGAAGGTGTGGAGGATTACAAAATCGTATCCTTCAGCATTGACCCTGATGTCGATACACCGGAAGCTTTGAAGGAGTATATGCAAGCATTTGGCCCTCCTGATGAAAGTAAATGGGAGATGCTAACGGGATATGATATGAAAACAATTGAGAAGCTAGCGGCCAGTTCATTTAAGACTGCTGTAAAAGACATCCCAAATAGTGATCAAGTGTTACACGGTACTGCTTTTGGCTTAGTTAACCAAAAAGGCGAGGTTGTAAAACTATATGATGGGTATAGCGACGTACCATATGATACAATCGTCAAAGACATGAAAGAATTGATTAAAGAAGGTAACTAATTTTAGAAAGAGGTGGGGCAATGAAGAAAAAGAAGGTCAGCCGGTCGATCCGCATCAAAGTCGCCTTCTTGATCTTATTAATTCCCGTTGCCGTCACCGTCTTCACGATTGCTGCGATACTTTGGACGAGCATTGAGAAAAGCGATGTCATTCGCAAGTCTGCTTCCACGCTTTTGAGTATCCAGGATCGACAGACAGGAACCGTGATACCTGAAGAATACATCCCCATCTATATAGCTGCAGCTGAAAAATATGATATCCCATGGACGCTTCTCGCTGCACATCATCGGATCGAGACGAGGTTTTCCACAATGAATACCGATGTTTCACCCGCCGGAGCCGAAGGACCAATGCAGTTCATGCCGTGCACGTTTGTAGGATGGGGTTATCCTGGCTGTAAAGACCTTGGGAAAGGTGATATTCCTCAAAAGGATAAAACGAATCCCGATGTGATAAAGAAATATGGCGGCTATGGTGTAGATGCAAATGGTGACGGTATTGCCGACCCGTTTGATATTGAAGATGCGATATTCAGCGCAGCGAATTATCTCTCCAAAAGTGGAGCAGCAGACGGAGATATAGAAAAAGCGATTTTTCATTACAATCACAGTGAAACCTATGTAGAAGACGTTCTCTGGTATTTTAAGGAATTTGAAGACCAACGCAAGGAAAAAGAATCAAAAATACAAGCAGCTAAATAAAACGTGGAGCCACCGTTAAAGGTAGCTCCACATTTTTTAGCGTCTAATTTAGGATGCTTTGCGCATACTCTTCATAATCAGACTTACGATGAAGACAAGAACAATCGCACCGATTAATGCTGGCAAGAAGTAGAAACTGGAAATCTGAGGACCCCATTCACCCAGCAGCGCACCACCAATCCATGCACCCACGATACCTGCAATAATGTTACCGATAATACCGCCTGGAATATCTCTACCTACGATAAGGCCAGCTAACCAACCGATAATCCCTCCGATAATTAAGAACCAAATAAAACTCATGCTGTTCATCTCCTTTAAAATTTTGTATCTAGTACGTGCTTATTATTTGTATTACCGTCTTTTTAATACATGAAACATCTTTTATTCTGTTTGGCGAAATAAAAAAGTTCAGACAGAGTAATTTCTGTTGAACTTTAAGGGGAAATTAATTAGAGATCACTGTTGCACCAAGCGTGTTTTGGAAATGAGACAATGCCCAGTCATGGCCCGCGGGATTGAAACTTGCGACGCCGCCTTCATGAATAAAAATTTTATAGCCTAGATTGTAAGCGTCTATCGCAGTATGTAAAATGCAGATATCTGTACAGACACCAGTCAAATGGATTTCCCTGATGTCTCGTGCGCGCAATTGGATGTCCAAGTCGGTTCCTGCAAATGCGCTGTATCTGGTTTTATCCATCCAAATGATTTCATCCGAATGTTCACTATATAGATCGTGCATCTTACCATAAAGATTCCGACCGAATGTGCCGCGGATGTTATGGGCGGGGAACAGAGCATTTTCAGGATGATACGGATCGTCTTTTTCATGAAGATCATTAATGACAAAAACAGGCTGCTGCTGTGCAAGAAAATCTTTTGTTAACTGTACGATATGATTCTCCAACGCGATACCGGGTTCGCCGCATGTTAAGGCTCCGTCTATAGCCACAAAATCAACTGTATAATCCACGACAAGCAATGCTTTCTTCAATTCCATCATCTCCTTTCTGTTAGTTTGCCATAGTGGCGGTTGAATATCTAGACATATGTAAAGACAATGCGGTGAGAAATTTCTCTTTTCCCAAGGAGAACACCATGAAACTCGCTACTCACAAGGCAAATATTAATGCCTTACCAAAGGGGATGTGCCCAGAAAGCGCCCCTGCCTGGAGGGCAAATCCCGAGGAATACACCCGTTCCTCCCTGTGTGTTTCCTTTCCAAATTAGGATATCCATTTTTAAGTGAAAGACTATGAGAGAACTATAAAATGGATTTTCACGAATCTGCCATAATGTAACAAAAAAGCACATTAAAGTAGGAAAAAGCGGTCTATTTGAGAATTGAAAAGACTAATTGAGAATTCTTAATGAAATTTGATTTAGTCATTACCTTTTCTTATGGAGCCCTATAAATTATATGTATTTTACTAATCTCCTTTGCTATACTATGATGGAGTAGAGGAAAGATGTGCATTTATAATCTTTCAGTACATAAAGGAGGAAACCAAATCATGGCAAAAAGCAATTTACACAATAGCCGAAAGTCTTTCGAAGTAAATGGAAAGACGTATAACTACTACCATTTAAAAGCTTTAGAAGAAGCAGGTCTTACAAACGTTTCGAAACTTCCTTATTCAGTGAGAGTA
This sequence comes from Sporosarcina sp. FSL K6-3508, assembly GCF_038615825.1. NCBI lineage: Bacteria > Bacillati > Bacillota > Bacilli > Caryophanales > Caryophanaceae > Sporosarcina > Sporosarcina sp. FSL K6-3508. The sequence continues at coordinate 1,717,386 of NZ_CP152016.1, forward strand.
TTACTGGAATCTGTTCTTCGTCAACACGACGGATATGTGATCAAAGATGAGCACGTTGAAGACTTGGCGAAATGGGGATCTGTAGTAAATGCAGATGCTGAAGTGCCATTCAAACCTTCACGCGTAATCCTTCAAGACTTCACAGGAGTACCTGTTGTAGTTGACCTTGCATCTTTACGTTCTGCAATGGATGAATTAGGCGGAGATCCAAACAAGATCAACCCTGAAATTCCAGTAGATTTAGTAATTGACCACTCCGTACAAGTAGACAGCTATGGTACGCCACAAGCTCTTCAAATGAACATGGAGCTTGAATTCGAGCGTAATGCTGAGCGTTACCAATTCTTAAGCTGGGCACAAAAAGCATACGATAACTACCGAGCAGTACCACCTGCAACAGGTATCGTTCACCAAGTAAACCTTGAGTATCTTGCTAACGTTGTCCATGCGGTTGAAAATGAAGATGGATCTTTCGAAACATACCCGGATACACTTGTCGGAACAGACTCCCACACTACAATGATCAACGGTATCGGCGTACTTGGATGGGGTGTTGGCGGTATCGAAGCAGAAGCAGGAATGCTTGGACAACCTTCATACTTCCCAATTCCTGAAGTAGTTGGTGTCAAGTTGGTTGGAGTACTTCCTGAAGGAACTACTGCAACAGACCTAGCACTTAAAGTAACTGAAACGCTTCGTGCACAAGGTGTAGTAGGAAAATTCGTAGAATTCTTCGGTCCTGGCGTATCGAACTTGCCATTGGCTGACCGTGCGACAATCGCAAACATGGCGCCTGAATACGGTGCTACATGTGGATTCTTCCCGGTTGACGAAGAGTCACTGAACTATATGCGCTTAACAGGCCGCGATGAGAACCATATCGAAGTAGTGAAACAATACTTGATCGAAAACGATATGTTCTTCACTCCTGAAAAGGAAGAGCCGAACTTCACAAATGTGGTTGAAATCGATCTAAGTAAAATCGAAGCGAATCTTTCTGGTCCTAAGCGTCCACAAGACTTGATTCCTCTATCTGAAATGCAACAGTCTTTCAAAGACGCAGTAGTTGCACCAGAAGGAACACAAGGCTTTGGTCTTACACCGAAAGAGCTTGAAAAGTCTGGAACGATCAAATTCGAAGATGGACGTAAAGTAGAACTGAAAACTGGTGATGTTGCGATCGCAGCAATTACTTCTTGTACAAACACTTCCAACCCTTACGTTATGTTAGGCGCGGGACTTGTTGCGAAGAAAGCTGTCGAAAAAGGACTTGTTCCTCCAGCATACGTCAAAACTTCATTGGCACCAGGTTCAAAAGTTGTTACTGGCTACTTGAATGATTCCGGCCTATCCGAGTACTTGGACAAAATCGGATTCAACACAGTTGGTTACGGATGTACAACATGTATCGGTAACTCCGGTCCATTGCTTCCTGAAATCGAAAAAACAATCGGTGACGAAGATCTACTCGTGACTTCTGTTCTTTCCGGTAACCGTAACTTCGAAGGACGCGTACACCCATTTGTTAAAGCGAACTACTTGGCTTCACCTCCACTAGTTGTTGCATATGCACTAGCTGGAACAGTGAACATTGATTTCGCAAAAGACCCAATCGGTCAAGACAAAGACGGCAACGATGTATTCTTCAAAGACATCTGGCCTTCCACTCAAGAAATTCAGGATGTAGTGAAAGCTACTGTAACGCCTGAATTGTTCCGTAAAGAATATGCGCGCGTATTCACGGAAAACGAAGCATGGAATGCAATCGAAACTACTGATGATTCTCTTTATGATTTTGATGAGTCATCTACTTATATCCAAAACCCTCCATTCTTCGAAAACCTTTCGAAAGAACCGGAAGATATCCAAACACTTGCAGGCTTGCGTGTTATCGGTAAGTTCGGTGATTCCATCACGACTGACCACATTTCACCAGCTGGGGCAATCGGTCTAAATACACCTGCGGGAATCTACTTGCGTGAAAACGGCGTAGAGCCTCGTAACTTCAACTCATACGGATCACGCCGTGGTAACCACGAAGTGATGATGCGCGGTACGTTTGCGAACATTCGTATTCGTAACCAAATCGCTAAAGGTACAGAAGGCGGGTTCACTACGTACTGGCCAACTAAAGAAGTTATGCCGATCTATGATGCAGCTATGAAGTATCAAGAAGATGGCACAGGACTAGTCGTTCTAGGCGGTAAAGACTACGGAATGGGCTCTTCACGTGACTGGGCTGCTAAGGGAACAAACTTGCTTGGAATCAGAGCAGTTATCGTAGAAAGCTTCGAGCGTATTCACCGTTCGAACCTAGTGATGATGGGTGTACTTCCACTTCAATTCATCAATGGCGAGAACATTGAATCTCTTGGCTTAACAGGCGAAGAAGAAATCGCGATCAACATCGCAGAAGGTGTTAAGCCGCGTTCAATCCTGAAAGTCGTAGCGAAAGCTCCAGACGGCAAGGAAACTGAATTTGAAGTGCTTGCACGTTTCGATTCTGAAGTTGAAATCGACTACTATCGTCACGGAGGAATCCTGCAAATGGTTCTACGTGATAAGTTGAAATCAAACTAAGTATATGATTTAAGAAAAAGATGTCCGACTTTGTTGGGCATCTTTTTTCGTGTCGTTTGGAATGTTATTGCAAGCAATGTTTTTTTGCGTTCGTTATACTAGAGGATGAGGTGAGTTTGGATGTTTTACAGTGAAAAAGAAATTGAAGTTCGCTATGCGGAAACAGATCAGATGGGTGTCGTGTATCATGCCAATTATTTGATTTGGATGGAGGTTGGACGTACATCGCTCATTCAGGACCTAGGCTTTCATTATGCACAGCTGGAGAAGGATGGCTATTTATCGCCGGTTACCGAGCTGTCAGTGAAGTACAAGACATCCATTACATACGGAGAGACCGTAACCGTCCGGACATGGGTGGAATCGCATGGTAAACTGCGTACCGTCTATGGCTATGAAATCTTGCATGCAGATGGAACGGTTGCTGCAACTGCTGTCTCTGAGCACGTAGTAGTAAAAAAAGACAATTTCCGCCCTGTTTCATTACGGAGAATTCATCCGCAATGGGATGCAAAATATATGGAAGTTCAGCGTGGAGAAGGCTGATGGCTTTCGGAATTAAGCGACAGGAACTGTATGCTTGGAAAAGAGCAGTAGAACAAGGGGAGATTGCTTTTTTAACGCATTATTGGCTAGACGATCGGTTTCCGGATACGAACACAGTCACAAAAGTCGGGTGCAGCGACCTGAAGAAGCTTATCAATTGGGGGAAGCAGTATGGTTTGCGCCAAGAGTGGATTCATGCAAGAGACGAGTACCCGCACTTTGATTTGATGGGTGAACGACAAGTGGAGATTTTGAAACAGGAAAATTGTTTAGATCAATTGACGCGATTAAAAAATGGTAAGAATAACATGTGAGTTATTCTTACCATTTTATGTAGTGATTTTAAGATGCCTTCTCATAGTGAAAAGCAAGTTCTCCATGATTTACATCTGTATCCACATGTAAATCATGACCATCGAAAAACCAAAGATCCCGTTCTTCAATATAGTAATGTATACCATCTATGACCGTTTCCACAGCCAATTCATCGGGAGTTTCTTTCGTTATTCCCATCGAAAAACCGTCGTGCAATGGGCTAGATCCTCCATACCGTGCAAAAAACTTTACATAATCGCCTGAAGAGGCTTCCATTTCATCTTTGAACCAATGAACTGCCTTTTCGGATATATTGATATTCATGATGGATACGTCCTTTCTTTTCATGATTTACAGCCATTTGATCTTAGGTTCTGTTCCTGCTTTGATGCGGCTGATATTGTCTCGGTGTCGGTAAAAAATGAAGAAGCCCATTAACGCAACGACTAAGAATAAGTATAGGTCTTCTGTCATCAGATAATAGATGAGGCAATAGATGGGTCCGAGAATTGAAACAATGATTGAAGTTAAGGATACCATTTTTGTTAGTTTCAATGCGATCAAAAACGTAATGATTACCAAAAGAAAAATCGGCCAATTGTATCCTAGCAGGACACCGCCTGAGGTGGCCACAGCTTTCCCGCCTTTAAGGTTCGCAAAAAGAGGGAATATATGTCCGAGCACGGCTGCAACCCCGAGCAACAATGGATGCACCGCAGTATCATGAAAGTACGGTAATAAAGGCAATAAAACGGCTGCAGTTCCTTTTAAGATATCGAGCAAGGTGACAACGATCCCTGCTTTTTTTCCGAGAACCCGGAAAGTGTTCGTAGCACCCATATTTCCGCTGCCATGCTGCCTGACGTCCGTTTGATAAAAAATCTTCCCGATCCACAAAGCGGAAGGAATCGACCCAAGCAGATAGGCTGCCAGAATGATCATATAATTTTCCATAATGAACCCCTTTTGCGTGATTAAATGTTTGCATTAAGTTTAGCAGAAGAGTAAGTTCTGGACAATGACTGATTTGTGCAGGTTGAAGAACGCTTTTAAAAAATATCTGTCGGAAGATGTCGTTCATTAGGTTGTCACCTTTTCCGCGTTGCAATCCTAAGATTTCTTCTATACAATAGGTTGAGCTGAAACAAAACGTTGATTTGACAAGGTTTATCAGAAGATGTATGATAAAAATAAGAGAACATTTGTTTGACGGGGGTTTCATTTTGACGAAACAGAAAATACAAAATACGTATGATGATAGTTCCATTCAAATTTTAGAAGGCTTAGAAGCTGTTCGAAAAAGACCGGGAATGTACATTGGTTCCACGGATACTCGAGGGCTTCATCATTTAGTTTACGAGATAGTCGACAACTCGGTAGACGAAGCGTTAGCAGGGTTCGGAGCAGAGATTGATGTGACGATTCACTCTGATGGCAGTGTCAGTGTTCGAGATTATGGACGAGGCATGCCAACAGGTTTGCATCAGTCCGGGAAGCCTACAGCGGAAGTCATTTTAACTGTACTGCATGCAGGCGGTAAATTCGGACAAGGCGGCTATAAGACAAGCGGCGGATTGCATGGTGTAGGCGCATCCGTGGTTAACGCCTTATCTGAATGGTTGGAAGTGACGATCTTTCGGGAAGGCAAAAAGTTCCGTCAGCGTTTTGAAAACGGCGGACATCCTGCTACCACGCTAGAGCAAATCGGCACGACAAAAGAAACGGGCACGATCATTCATTTCAAACCGGACAAAAAAATCTTTTCAACGATCAAATATCAATATGACACACTAGCTGAGAGATTACGTGAGTCAGCTTTTTTATTGAAAGGATTAAAGATTGTCCTGCAAGAAGAAGGTACCGATAAAAAAGATGTTTTTCATTACGAATCAGGTATTGAAGCGTTTATCGAGTATTTGAATGAAGAGAAGGATGTTCTGCATGACGTTGCATATCTAGAAGGTGAAGTGGAAGGCATTGAAGTCGAATTCGCCTTCCAGTTTAGCGATGGCTATGCGGAAACTATTCTTTCGTTCGTCAATAATGTCCGGACGAAAGACGGAGGGACACATGAAACAGGCGCTAAAGCAGCGATGACACGTGTTGTTAATGAGTATGCACGCAAGACCGGTTTGCTGAAGGAAAAGGATAAGAACCTGGACGGCGCGGATATCCGAGAAGGGATTGCAGCGATTGTCTCTGTTCGTATCCCGGAAGAAATTCTGCAGTTTGAAGGCCAGACGAAAGGCAAGCTCGGAACGAGTGAAGCCCGTACCGCGACGGACGCAGTAGTGTCTCAAAAGTTACTCTACTTCTTGGAAGAAAATGCTGAATTAAGTGCGAATCTTGTGCGTAAAGCGATCCGTGCACATCAAGCCCGCGAAGCAGCAAGAAAAGCGAGAGAAGATGCACGTTCCGGCAAAAAACGCAGAAAATCCGATACATTATTATCAGGAAAACTGACACCTGCCCAGTCCCGTAATGCAGCTAAAAATGAATTATATCTAGTGGAAGGTGACTCTGCAGGCGGTTCTGCAAAGCAAGGACGTGACCGTACGTTCCAAGCGATTCTGCCGCTGCGTGGTAAAGTCATCAATACGGAAAAAGCCAAGCTCGAAGACATCATGAAAAATGAAGAGATCAACACAATTATTCATGCGATCGGTGCAGGAGTCGGAGCAGATTTTCAAATCGAAAACGCTGCATACGACAAAATCATTATTATGACGGATGCCGATACAGACGGCGCCCATATCCAAGTATTATTGCTGACATTCTTTTACCGCTATATGAAACCTTTGATCGAAGCAGGGAAAGTGTATATCGCACTGCCGCCATTGTTCAAAGTGTTCAAAGGGTCAGGCAAGAGCGAGAAGCTGGAGTATGCGTGGACAGAAGACGATCTGGATGAAGCGATGAAGAAGATCGGTAAAGGCTATATGCTCCAGCGCTATAAAGGGCTTGGAGAAATGAATGCTGACCAATTATGGGAGACGACGATGAATCCGGAAACACGGACACTCATACGTGTGACGATTGAAGACGGTGCGAAATCCGAACGTCGTGTCACGACATTAATGGGTGATAAAGTGGAGCCGCGTCGAAAATGGATCGAAGAAAATGTCGATTTCGGCTTAATTGAAGAACATAATATATTAGATAATGCATTTATACATGTTGAGGGGGATATGGAATGACCCATTCAGAAACTTTTCAAGATCTTCCCTTAGAAGAAGTGATTGGCGACCGATTTGGGCGTTACAGTAAATACATCATTCAAGACCGTGCGATTCCCGATGCCAGAGATGGTTTAAAACCAGTTCAGCGTCGGATTTTATATGCGATGTATCATGAAGGAAATACCCATGATAAAGCATTTCGTAAATCGGCAAAAACAGTCGGTAATGTCATTGGTAACTACCATCCGCACGGTGACACATCTGTTTACGATGCGATGGTACGGATGAGTCAACACTGGAAGCTGCGCCATGAAATGATTGATATGCACGGAAATAACGGATCTGTTGACGGCGATTCAGCTGCGGCAATGCGTTATACGGAAGCAAGACTATCTGCCATTGCCAGTGAAATGTTGCGCGATATCCGTAAAGAAACGGTTGATTTCGCTCCAAACTTTGATGATACGGAACTTGAGCCGACGGTCTTGCCGGGACGCTTTCCTAATCTACTTGTCAACGGAGCGACAGGTATTTCAGCAGGCTATGCGACAGACATTCCGCCTCATGCTTTGCATGAAGTCATCGATGCGGTCTTTATGCGACTAAAAAATCCCGAAGCTAGCGTTGAAGACTTAATGACCGTGCTTCCAGGACCGGATTTTCCAACAGGCGCCATTATTCAAGGAACCGACGGCATACGCAATGCGTACAAGACAGGCAAAGGACGCTTTGTTATCCGCGCTACGTGGGAAATCGAGCAGTTGAAAGCCGGTAAATCACAAATTGTCGTTACGGAAATACCGTATGACGTCAATAAAGCGAACTTAGTGAAAAAAATGGATGAATTGCGCCATGACCGCAAATTGGATGGAATTGCAGAAATTCGTGATGAATCCGACCGGACCGGATTGCGAATTGTGGTGGAACTGAAGAAGGATATGGACGGCAATGCCATCATGCAATATTTATTGAAACATACCGATCTGCAGATCACGTACAACTTCAATATGATTGCGATTGCTGGAAGACGTCCTATGCTCATGTCGCTTCCAATGCTGCTCGATGCGTATATCGATCACCAAAAAGAAGTCATTACAAGACGCTCCACATATGATATTCGAAAGGCAAAAGACCGTTTGCATATCGTGGATGGCTTAATGAAAGCCTTGTCTATACTGGATGAGGTCATTAAGACCATTCGTGCGTCAAAAGATAAAAAAGATGCGAAACGAAACTTGATCGATGCATATCAATTTACGGAAGTCCAAGCCGAAGCAATTGTTTCTTTGCAGTTATATCGTCTGACGAATACGGATATCACCGAATTGAAAGAGGAAAAAGAAGAACTGCGCATGTTGATTAATGAACTGGAAGAAATTCTTGCAAGTGAGAAGAAACTTGTAGCTGTTCTGGTGAAAGAACTGAAGGCTATTCGCAAACAGTTCTCTGAACCGCGACGTTCTGTAATTGAAGAAAAAATAGAAGAGTTGAAAGTGGACTTGGATATTTTAGTGCCAAGCGAGGAAGTCATGGTGTCTGTAACGAAAGGCGGCTATATTAAGCGCACTAGCATGCGCTCGTATTCGGCGTCGAATGGTACAGGCCAGGAGATGAAGGAATCCGATTATAATTTATTGGAAGCTGCGATGAATACACAGCATCATCTCTTATTGTTCACGTCATCCGGGAATTATATCTATCAGCCTGTCCACGAGCTCCCTGATATCCGCTGGCGCGACTTAGGGCAGCATCTATCAAGTGTTGTCGGACTTGAGCCGAATGAAGAGCTGGTGGACGTTATCGGGCTCGAAACGTTTGATGAAAACTTGAGTATATTAACTGCAGCTTCAAACGGCAATGTGAAATTATCTAAACTGACTGACTTCCAAGTGCAGCGCTATAATCGTTCATTCAAAGCAATGAATGTGAAAAAAGGCGAGACACTCGTAGGTGCGCAGGTGGTCACAGGTCAAGAAGACGTGTTATTAGTGAGCAAGCAAGCATATGCATTGCGATTCTCTTTATCTGAATTGGCCATCACTGGCATACGTACAGGAGGCGTCAGAGGGCTTCATTTGAAGGCAGAAGACGAGCTGGTAGCATTTGAAGTGATTACAGAGCAAGTCAAGAATATTTTCGTTGCGACTCAGCGCGGGTCGGTGAAAAGAATGAACATTTCAGAGTTCGAAGTGGCTTCACGAGCACTTAGAGGCGTAACGGTACTAAAAGAGTTGAAATCCAATCCATATCGGGTTGTGGATATGAAGGCAGTGAAGGAAGACGAACAATTTGTATTATTGACGACAAAAGACCAAAAAATTGAGATTGATCCGATGTCATTGAAGAATACGAATCGACAATCCACTGGTAGTTCTATTGTGGACGAAGCGAAAGAAGGAAAGATTGTCCAAGTGGCTGTAATGAAGAAGGAAGATAAATAAAAACAGAAACCCGCCCGAAGAGTCAGGATTAGCTGACATTTCGGGCGGATTTTCTTTTTCTGTGACAACCTGCCCTTTCATCGTCAGATCAAGTAAATGTGCAGCGGGCATTTGGCAAGGATCTTCTCATTGTCTTTCTTAGATATCTGGTAGCATTGGCACAAGATATGGAAATTTGGAATATGCAGTACAATTATGCTGATAAAAGATTTTTTTCACGGAGCGTAATTACAGAAAACACTAAATTCTTACATGCTTTATAAGTTGAATGGAAAACTAAGTCAGTAGGCTGTCGAAGCCAAATATCAGTATCGATAATAACAACCTACCTACCTAGTGCATATGCTAAGTTTATGATCATATGGATTAGGAGGTATATTACAGTGAATAACCCTTATTTTATGTATCCTTGTCTAAACCTTTGTTACAGTTATGTACCAATGTGTAACTGTAATACTATTTGGAATTACGGCTATTGGAATATTTCAGATGCAGCGGACTCTCCGAACCATTCTTTAACGTATCCAAATAATTTTAGAAATACAAGCGATTTCGTGTTAAAAGATCATGGAGAAAACCCTTATGTAGTAAACATCAGTCAGGCTGCCAAGCAAAATAATACCTATCGTGACGCTATCTGGACCGGAAAACACCTACAAGTTACCTTAATGAGTATTAACGTTGGGGAAGATATAGGATTGGAGATTCATCCAGACGTTGACCAATTCCTGCGCATAGAGGAAGGCCAAGGACTTGTCCAGATGGGAAAAAGCAAGAATAACCTAAACTATGTAAGAAACGTCGGTAATGATTCCGCCATTATGATACCCGCTGGTATATGGCATAATGTAACCAATACGGGTAATTCTCCGTTAAAGCTTTATTCAATCTATGCACCGCCGCACCACCCATTCGGTACTGTTCAAGAAACGAAAGCTGATGCAGAAGCCGAGGAACATTAAGACGTGAATGAATGATCAATTTCGTTGTACTTTGACGGAATTGATCATTTTTAATTTTGCTGTTATACTTGAAAGTTTTAAGAATCGATCATTGAAAACGGGTAAACAATAAAAGGTAAAAGGAGAAACGTGAATGATTACTAAAATCGGTCAAATTATGCTTTATGTAACTAATCAACAAGAAGCAGTTGATTTCTGGACGAAAAAAGTAGGCTTTATTATCGTTGCGGAAGAAAATGGACAAGGAATGAGATGGATTGAAATAGCTCCCTCAAAGGATGCGGAGACCAGCATCGTATTACACAATAAAGAAGTAATTGCTAAGATGTCTCCTGAGTTAAATCTTAGTACTCCATCTTTGATGTTTACAACAGAAAACCTCGATAAATTATATAACGACTTAGCAAATCAACGTGTTACTGTCGGAGAGATTATGGAAATGCCGACTGGTAGGGTGTTTAACTTTGCCGATAGTGAACAAAATTATTTTGCAGTTGTGGATAAAAGTAACTAACATTTTCAAGTTTCAAGAAATGATGCCAGATCCTAAACAACTTCGAATTGTTTAGGATCTGGCATTTTTTCGAGAATAGGCCTCTGCATCTCTGAGGATTCTACACAACACTCCGAGCCACCCGATCTGCAATCTCACAAAAAGTTTTCACAAGAATGGATTGGTCACTGCGCCGATACGTAATGCCCATCGAGACGAGAGGCAATTGTTGAATGGACTCAATGTAGACGACTTCTTGTGTATGAAGGTTCATGGTCGATTGAGGAACAATGGTGATGCCGATTCCTGCGGCAACTAAACCGATGACTGTTTGAAATTCGAGCGCTTCTTGTTGGATGACGGGATTACATATGCCTAGGATTTCGGTGTAGAGGCCGGGCCATGTTCTAGGTGATAATAATACGAACGGGTATGGCTTTAAATCGTCCAGGGTGACTGCTTTTAATTCGAGTAAGGGATGCTGTTTCGGGACCGCGAGTACGCAAGGATCAATGGAGACGATTTCGGTGTGGAGTGTGTCATCGAGGACAGGGGGTCTTAGGACACCGACGTCGATTTCGTTCTGTCGCAGTGCTTCGAGTTGGTCAGGTGTCGATAATTCAGAAAGGTGAACTTGGACGTCGGGGAATTGGTGTCGGAATTCCCGTAACACAGCAGGGAGAATGTCATAGGTAGCAGAACCAACGAATCCGACACGCAAAGACCCAAGTTTTCCAAGATGAATCCGTTTTGCATTTTCAATTGAACCTTCTAGGGAATCGATAATTTTGACGATATCCTGATAGAATTGTTGTCCTGCCTCTGTTAATTCCACGCTTCGGTTCGTTCTAGAAAAAAGTAGAATATCCAATTCTTTTTCCAAGTTTTGAATTTGCATACTTAATGGTGGTTGTGTAATATGTAATCGTTTTGCCGCGCGACTGAAATTTAATTCTTCCGCCACAGCTATAAAATAGCGGAGCTGTCTTAATTCCATTGTTGCGTCACCAACTTTCTAACTATTCGAAAAACGTATCGTTGTTATATGAATTATATACTTCACGAATGATGACTAGCAAGCTAAACTTACAGATAACAAATGAATGGAGGAGATGTCATTGTCAACAAATGCACAGGCGGGAAAATTTGCTATTGGGGAAGCGGTGGAAAATTGGACGGGGGACGCGCGGTTTTTGGAGTATACCAATGCGGCGGATCCAATTGGAAGCGGTATCATCAGTCCGATACCCGCCAAAGAATTTTGTCCGGAGCTTTATCATGCTGGTGAAACGAGAATCGTCACATTAGACCTGAGTAGAGAATTAAAAACCGATTATTTGGCGACAAGTCCTTCGCTGCTTGCGCAATTTATGCGCATCAATGCGGGGGATTCCATTCAAACGGAACCGAATGCGACGAGTGAACTTTACTATATTATTTCAGGTGCAGGGCACACGGAAGTGAATGGGGAAACCATTGACTGGAAACAAGGAGATTTTGTCACATTGCCATCTGGATCGAATAGTATTCATACGGCGAAAGAAGATACAACGATTTATTATATTGTAGATACGCCTCTTCTTGATTATTTAGGCGTAAAGGCGACAGAGGCCCGTTTCAAACCGACGGTATATACAGCGGAAATGGCGAAAAAGCATTTGGAAGAAGTGGCGAATGCTCCGGATGCGCATTTGAAAAATCGAATCTCTATTTTGTTGAACAATGAAAAGTTTGATCAAACCTTGACGATTACGCATGTGTTGTGGGCGATGCTCGGCATTGTACCGGTCGGATCCAATCAGGCTCCCCATAGCCACAAATCGGTTGCTCTCGATTTTGTTGCGTATGCGGCACCTGGCACGTATACACTGGTTGGCGATCAAATTGATCCGAAGACCAATGAAATCATTGATCCAATTCGCATCGACTGGGTGACAGGCAAGGCATTCGTTACACCGCCGGGGCTTTGGCATTCTCATCATAACGAATCGGACGAAGCAGCTTATATCATACCTATTCAAGATGCCGGCCTGCAAACCTATCTGCGCACACTCGATATTCAATTCACGCATTATGATGAAGCTTAATGCGCGCTGTTAAATTTTGTGAAAACAATCTTCGCAGAACCGGATCTGAGCAGGCTAAGGAAACCCTTCAAAAGGAGTATTCAGAACTTGTGAACGTCTATGAAACGGGATGCTTCAGACGCTGTCTGCGCTGTAGAGTCAAACCGTTTTGCCAGATTCAATTGCAAACCATTGAAGCGGAGAATGCAGAGGCATTGGTGGAGAAGGTCATTCGATATGTGAACGAGAAATCGTGCAGATTGAGTATTGACGAGGTGAATTGATAGACTGTATTAAATCCTGACAGTCGGATGCATGACCGATGCAGCATATCGTGAAGAAACAAACAAAGCGGAGATCGAAACCCACTCGAAATGTCAGGATTACCTGATAATTCGAGCGGGTTTTGTTTTTGTGCGAGCAAAACGATTGCTCTCTCTAACGTTGGATTGAGTAAATGTGCGGTGGACGGCTAGTTTGGATCGTTCTGTGGGTGGTTTGGTGCGGTGCGGTTGAGTAAATGTTCGGTTGGGAGGTTTTTCGTTCGGTTCAGCTGTGTTTTGGTGCGGTGCAAAGATACATTGCCACGGTCGGCGGACTTGCCTTTTATGTCCTGCATGTTGTAACAAAAATTTTTCAGTAGCGGCTCCGGATTGTGGCATATTGGGTAGTAAATAGACGTAGTTTTAAAAAGATTTAATTGTCTGCAATACGACCGGGGAGGATCAAGATTTTATTATGGAAAGAACTAAACAAAAAATCGACAGGATCTTTGAACGAACGACAAAAACCAATCAAATACATGAAGCCGTGCTCTTCGTGGAAAACATGGATGGCGACTTTTCTTACGGCACTGGATACGGTGGAAAGAATATCGATACACCATTCCTTATGGCAAGCATCACAAAGCTATTTACTACTGCTTGTATTTTAATTTTGAAAGAGCAGGGAAAACTGTCGCTCGATGATGAAGTAGCAAAATATTTAACAAAGGATACGCTGAGCCAACTTCATATGTACAAAAGACAGGACTATTCCACGGGGCTGATCCTATCTAATTTATTATTTCAAACTAGTGGATTGCCTGATATTTTTGAAGAAGGCAGTAACAATGCAAAAAAACGTGCGATCTACGAAGATCGGCAATTTAATTTTGATGATAAGATCGCGATGACTAAGCAACTGAAACCACATTTCGTGCCTGGTACGGGAAAAAGGGCTCACTATTCGAATATAAACTTTGATTTACTTGGAGAGATTATCGAAACTGTCACGGACTCGACATTGGAAGATGTGTATCAACAATTTATTTTTGACCCATTAGAACTCAGAAAAACCTGTCTCCTGAAAAGTGATGACGATGTCGTTCCCGCTGTTTATTATAAGGATATCGTCTTGTATCGTCCAAAATTCATAAGAAGCAGCCGTGCCAGTGGTGGTGGTATTTCTACGGCACGTGAATTAATGATATTCCTCAAGTCATTCTTTGGAGGAAAGTTATTTAATCAAACCATTTTCAATGAATTGAATACAATGAACAAGTTGCAAGTCAGCATGTATCCTATTCAATATGGCGCTGGATTTATGATAGTACCCCTAAGTGGTCTCGCTACTCTGTTTACGGGTAAAGGGGAGCTGGTAGGGCATTCCGGCTCAACGGGTTCGTTTGCCTTTTATCATCCTATGCAGGACATGCTTTTTGTTGGGGATGTAAATCAAATGGCGAATCCGGCACTTCCTATACGGTTGGCGATGCGGCTTGCTGTTTCTGTGGGATCATAACTTTTGGCATCTTCGAAATATACCGATTTGTGATGAGGAAAGAAGTTAAATAGAGATAAAAAACGGTTTGCGACCCTATTGCAAAGCGTTTTTTTGATTTGATTACTAGACTTTCAGCTGTAGAGTGAATGGTATGGAAAAGCACAAGAAAAGCGCTTGTCCCGCTCCATTGTCGCGGTGATCGTTCACGAGAGTCGGGGGCACGCATACTGATTGAAAAATTGAAAAATTTAAAAACTCTTTACTGTCGAGTGTCCGCCACTCCATTTACTATTTTTCCAGACCTAATAAAATTAATTACTTAATTCAAAAAAGAAAAAGTAATGGAAAAACCACTTTGCTATGATTCTATTCAAGCAAGTAAAAAGAAAAAGTTGATAAGAAAGGGTAGAGGTGAAGAGATGATGAAAATGTTGAATGAAGTACTACCGTCGAATATTGAGCTGGATCCCTTATTCAACCCAAAAAGAGTTGCCGTACTAGGTGCTTCGGAAAACACGAATAAAATTGGTTACTTGCAATTGAAAGCGCTATTAGACGCAGGATTTGAAGGCGAGATCTACCCCATCCATCCTACATCGAAAGAAATTGGAGAATTGCCTTGTTACGCAAGCGTAGGCGATACACCGGAACAAGTCGATTTAGCTATTCTCTGTGTCGGTATTAATCAAGTAGAGAAATGTTTGATCGATTGTGGTGAAAGCGGTGTCAAGGCGGCGATTGTCTTTGCATCCGGCTACTCGGAGATCGGAGAAGAAGGAATTGTTGCACAAAACCGCCTGAAAGAAATCGCGGAACAATACCATATGCGATTGATCGGACCGAACTGTGTAGGTCTTCTCAATACAACAAATGGCTTGATGGGGACATTCTCTCCAGGACTCACGAATGTGCCGCTTGGCAAGAAACGTGAAGTGGGATTTGTTACGCAAAGTGGCGCGTTTGGCGTGTTGACGTATATTGCGGCAGCTCAACATGGTTTGACGTTTAATTACTTCGTCAGTGTCGGCAATGAAGTCGATGTGAGCTTCTCCGATGTTATTGAATACATGTTGCATGACTCAAAAACAAAAGTAGCAAGCGGCTATTTGGAAGGCGAGAAAAACGCAGCCAAGTTACGGAAACTAGCGAAATTCGCGCTTCAAATCAATAAACCGATCGTCATCATGAAGTCCGGACGAAGCAGCGCAGGCAGTCGTGCAGCGGCATCACATACCGGCTCATTGGCTGGTGCTGATAAAGTATATGACGGATTCTTCAAGCAAGCAGGCATTGTGCGTGCGGACGATTACGATGATATTCTTTCATTCTCTAAATTATTCTTGGCCAATAAACTCCCGACAGGCAAAAATACAGTTATCGTCACGAGTTCAGGCGGTAGAGGAATCAACGAAGCGGATCGTTGTGAGTCGTACGGATTAAACATCCATGCGCTTAGCGATAAAGTACGAAAAGAAATTGAGAAAAATATTCCTGATTTTGCAAGCGCTTCCAATCCGGTTGATTTAACTGCAGCCGCATCGATTACCAATCCAGAATTGTATCTCGCACCATTAAAAGTACTAGTCAATGATCCGGATACGGACATCATCTTATTCCCTGAGTTCCCTATTCACTGGGATGAAAACACACCGCTCCTTCAGGAATTCGTTGAGATATGCAAGAACTCGGATAAGTTCGTGATGATATCGAACTTCCCGCTAAAAGGCATGTCTATTCCAAAAGGCGTCCAGTATCTCGAGGACAACGGTATCCCGTTCATTCTCGGTGACATGAATCCTATCCGCTCGTTGGCAAAATTAGTGGATTATGCAGAGGCTTACAGAAAGGCGCACAAAATCAGCGATGGGCCGGCAAGAACAGAACTGGACGTATCGAACATCCGGCACTTGTTACCCGCAAACCAAACGTTGAGCGAATCGCAGTCGAGCGAAATTCTCTCCGCGTACGGTATCCGCACAGCGAAGCGAATCACTGCCAAGACGGAGGATGCTGCAGTACAAGCTGCTAATAACATGGGGTATCCGGTTGTCATGAAAATCGATTCGCCTGATATTCCGCATAAGACGGAAGTCAACGGCATTCGGCTGAATGTCCAGAACGGGCAGGAAGTGCGCCAGGCGTTCAAGGAAATTTACGGCAGTGCAAAAGAACATTGCCCGACAGCGGATCTTCACGGCATATCCGTCCAGGAAATGTTGCCGGAAGGCGTGGAAGTCATCGTCGGTGTAACAAGTGATCCGACATTCGGTCCTGTCATTATGTTTGGTCTCGGCGGTGTCTTTGTAGAAGTCTTCAAAGATGTATCTTTCCGTGTCGCACCGATCACAAGACAAGATGCTATCGATAAGATGGAAAGCTTGAAGGGCTATCAAATCCTACAAGGCGTACGCAATAAAAAGCCCGTCGATCAAGAAGCAATCATCGACGTGTTATTGAAGGTTTCTAGATTAATTGAAGACTACTCGGATATTATTCAGGAAATAGACATTAACCCGTTAATCGTTTACGAAGACGGAATTGTAGCGGCAGATGCATTGATCATCACCAAATAAGAGGAGGATGGAAAATGGACTTGGATAAAAGTGTTATAGGCTTAATGAGCGACGAATACGTGTTTGAAGTCGAAAGTCGGCATGTCGGCCAATTCGCCACTGCCATCGGAGACGACAATCCACTCTATACAGACGACAGATATGCGAAGGAGTCGGCATACGAAGGGCTAATTGTCCCGCCCACATTCCCGATTGCGATGAACGACAGCAAAGTAGAAATGCCCTTACAACTTGACCACCGGCGGATGTTGCACGGTGAGCAAGAATTCCTCTACTACAAACCGATTCGCATAGGAGATCAACTACGTTGCCAGATCAAAGTAAGTGGTCTGTATGACAAAGAAGGAAAGAGCGGAAAAATGCAGTTCTTGAAGCTTGATACGGAAATGAAAGATCTAACAGGCGAACTGGTCTGTATTAGCCGAATGAATATCGTCTATCGCGCAGCGAAAAACTAATGGGAGGGACTTCGTATGATCAAAGATTGGGTGTTGGAAGAATTGACTGTGGATCAGAAACTTGAACCGATGGTGAAGCCGCCGATTACGAAAGTGCAACTAGCACAATATGCAGGTGCTTCCGGGGATTTTAATCCGTTGCATCTGGACGATGGTTTTGCGCAGAAAATCGGAATGGATGGCGTCATAGCGCACGGCATGCTCGTAATGGGTTTCCTTGGGGAATATGTGATGAAAATTGCTGGCAAGGAAGCACGCGTTGCAAATTTTAAGATGCGTTTCGGCAAAATGACGGTACCGGGCGATGAAATACGCTGCACGGGTGTTGTCAAACGAACATATGAAGAAGATGGCAAGCGATGGATCGCACTGGATCTGACGGCCGAGAAAGTATCGGGAGAAGTAGTCGGATCAGGCAGCGCCATCTTACAACTGACATAAACAGACGTGAAATGGGAGGAATATATCTATGGGAACTATTAAGGACCGCTATGCCATTGTAGGCGTAGGAGAGAGCGAACGCTCAAGAAAATCGGGAAAAACGCCTCTGCATTTGGCGCTCGATGCGGCCAACGCAGCAATCAAAGATGCGGGCTTGAAAGCGACGGACATCGACGGATTCATGAACTATAACGAAGGGGATTCCTGTACGTCCCACCAATTAGCAACCTATCTTGGTGTACGACCGAAGTATGTTAAGGATATCCAGGGCGGCGGAGCGAGTACGGAAATGCTCATTGCGGATGCAGTGGCGCTCATTGAAGCCGGCCAGCTGAACACGGTATTGATCTATCGTTCCATGAACGGTAGCTCGGGAACTCGTGTAGGTCGCGGATATGATCCCGATATGCTGCAGAGAGCGCTCACAGGCGGAAGCTTCGTGATTCCATACGGATCGGCAAGCCCATCGCAATGGTTCGGCATGTATGCGACACGTCATATGCATGAAACGGGCATTACGAAAGAACATCTGGGGCACGTGTGCTTGAGCTTCTATGAGCATGCGCAACGAAATCCAAAAGCTTTCCTGCATGGTAAGCCGTTAACGATGGAAAACTATCTCGCTACACCGGATATTAGTTCTCCATTCAATATTCATGATTCGTGCCTGGAACTCGATGAAGGAAATGCGATCATCGTAACGTCTGCTGAAAAAGCAAAAGACTGCGCGTCAAAACCGGTCTATATCATGGGGATGGCGGCAAGACAATGTCATCCGCACGCTCACTACTGGAACGATATCGACCAGGTTGCTTCTGATTACGTAGCGGAAGAGCTCTATGAAAACGCGGGTGTGACACCGGACGATATCGATGTTGCCTCCATCTATGACTGTTTCAGCTGGGTTGTTATGCGACAGCTTGAAGCATACGGATTTGCGAAACGTGGAGAAGTGGGAGATTTCGTTGCAGAAGGCAACTTGAAGATCGGCGGTAAACTACCAACCAATACAGCGGGCGGCATGCTATCCGAAGGTTACACACACGGAATGAACAATGCCATTGAAATCGTCAGACAGCTGCGCCATGACTACAAAGGAACCGACCGCCAAGTAGAAGATTGCAAGATCGGTATTTGTACCGGTTGGGCTGGACCGGATATCGCAGGCGCCATGATCTTACGAAACTAGGAGGAATAACTATGACACAAGCAAAGACTGCTTACCAAAAACCCATTCCATTGAAAGATATAGATAATGCTCCGTACTGGGATGCAGCGGACAAACACCAACTAGCTCTGCAAAAATGTGATGACTGTAATGCGTACTCACAACCGCCGGGCCCTACGTGCGCAAAATGCGGAAGTGAAAACGTCAGCTGGGAACAGTTCGGCGACGATATTAAAGCCACAGTCTATTCGTATGTGGTTTCCTACCGTCCATTCTTACCAGGTTTCCAGGATGAGTTACCGACGATTATCGCACTCGCACAGCTTGACAAAGTGCCAGAAGTGAAAATTATGGGCAACATCTTGAATTGCGAAGAAAAAGATTTGGAAATCGGTATGCCGATCCAAATGACATGGGTGGATATTACGGAAGACCGTGCATTGCCACAGTGGATTCCGGCTACAAATTGATCGATAAATGAGATAGAAAGGATGAGCGAGTGTGGATTTCTCTTTTACAAAAAAAGAAGAAAAATTTAGAATCGAACTACGAACATGGCTTGAAGCAAACCTTCCTGAAGGCTGGCTAGAAGGCAAGCGCGACTTGCCGGAAGACCTGGATGAATACTCACGTGTGTTACGTGCATGGCAAAATAAATTGTATGAAGGCGGATGGGCAGCCATCGCCTGGCCGAAAGAATATGGCGGCCGCAACGCCAGCTTGATGGAAGAAATCATCTACCACCAAGAAATGGTACGCGTCAAAGCGCCGCCACTCATCAACTATATCGGGATCCATATGGTAGGTCCTACATTGATCGACATTGGGACGGATGAACAAAAAGAGAGATACTTGAAAAAAATCCTAACAGGTGAAGAAATATGGTGCCAAGGCTATTCAGAGCCGGGCGCAGGGTCGGATTTAACAGGCCTGAAAACACGTGCAGTAAAAGACGGTGACCGCTGGCTCATCAATGGTCAGAAAGTCTGGACAAGTTTTGGCCACGTGGCGGATAAATGCTTTCTTCTGACAAGAACGAGTACGCACCCAGAAAAGAAGCACCGTGGTATTACGGTGTTCATGATGGATATGCATCAACCAGGAGTCGAAACGTTTCCGATCGTGCAGATGGACGGACACAAAGACTTTAACGAAGTGTATATGACAGACGCTGTAGCGACAGATGCAGATATCGTCGGACAAGTAGACTCGGGCTGGCATGTTCTGATTGCCTTGATGCTCCATGAGCGTACGGGGATCGGTGCAGAACTCTTCACACTCGAAAAGCAATTCAACGATACAGTGGAACTGGCACAGCAGTATAAAGTAAATGGCAAACCATTGATTGAAAATCCTTTAGTCAGACAAAAATTGGCGAATTTCTATGCCCGCGTGCGCGGATCGCTCTTGAATTACTATAAAAACCTGACCACTACGATCAAAAACGGTCAACCAGGAGCGGAAACATCCATCGATAAATTGGTGGTAACTGAATTGAACCAGGCACTCTCTGCATTTGCAGTGGAGATTCAAGGACACCAAGGCGTGCTATTTGATAAGGATGCCGCAGCGGATCCGAAGTGGCAACATTTATTCCTCGCATCATTCGGACAGACAATCGGTGGCGGTACGAGTGAAGTACAACGCAATACGATTGGCGAGCGCGTACTAGGCTTGCCGAAAGACATGGGACGTTAATTGACTTGGAGGGATAAAATATGGACTTTTCACTGACAGAAGAGCAAGAAATGTTCCGTGGACATATCCGCAAAATGTTGGATAAATTCGGCGGTACACAGTTGGCTCGAGAAATGATTGACAATAATCCGGAAAATCTGAAGAAGGTGTACACGACATTAGCTGAACTTGGATGCAGTGGCATCAACATTCCTGAAGAATACGATGGTATGGATCTGGATGCACTCGATCTCGTTCCGACGTTCGAAGAGATGGGACGTTCACTAGTACCCGGCTTATTCATGGAAACTTCAGCGTTGGTAGTACCGACGCTGAAGAAATACGCCACAGAGGAGCAGAAGCAACAGTATCTGCCAGCGGTTGCCTCAGGAGAGAAACTGGTTTCATTCGCAGCACTGGAGCCTTTCAACGACTTCTCCCCAGCAGGTATCCAATGTACATTAGTACAGCAGGATGGACAGTATGTGCTTAACGGCACGAAGACGCTTGTACCGGAAGCGGAACTTGCGGATGCATTCCTCATATTGGTACGCACAAACCAGGAGGATCAAGAGGACGGATTATCTCTTGTGTTGATCGACAAGACAGAAGGGATGAACATCGAGAAACTATCTTCCTTTGACGAATCAAAACATGTAGCCAAAATCGAATTCAATAATCTAGTCATCAAAGAAGATCAAATTATAGGTGAAGTAGACAAGGGATGGATGCAGCTTCAAGAAGGTCTGTTGTACTTCAACGCTGCGCTTAGTTCATACATCGTCGGCGCAATGGAAAGTGTTGTCAATATGGCGACGGAATATGCGAAGATTCGGGAGCAGTTCGGCCAAGCGATCGGACGTTTCCAGGCGATCAAACACAGTATCGTCAACATGAAAGTGAATTTGGAAATTGCCCGTTCACTGAGTCATTATGCCAACTGGGTAGTAGATACGGACGAATTCGATCGAGAAGCAGCAGTATACAGCGCCCGTACATATGCGACGGAGAAATTCATCGAAGTTTCGGCACATAATATCCAGATTCACGGCGGAATCGGAATCACGGAAGAAATCGATTGTCATCTATTTGTAAAGCGCGCTCGCTATTATGATCAGTATTTAGGTTCCACCCCTTTCTATCAAGAAAAAGTAGTCTCTTCACTAGGCTGGTAATTTGAAGGAGGAAAATATATGACGAACGTATCCGAGAAATCCAAATTGACGACTTACGGCAATATCATCAACGGCAAGATCGTACAAGCGAAGGACGGGGCCGTAGCCGACAGTATCGACCCGTCAACAGGCGAAGTGTGGGCAAAGATCCCGTCAAGTAAGAAAGAAGATGCAGAACTCGTGATCCAGGCGGCACGCGGAGCATTTGAAGGCTGGGCTGACCTACCGGCACGTACACGCGGCGATTATATGCGCAAGATCGGGGATATGATACCCGAGTACGCTGCAGAGCTGCTTGAACTTGAGACGCGTAACAACGGCTGGGTACTGGATGAATATGGCTATCTCGCGGAAGTATTGAAGCAAGTCTGGTACGATGCAGCGAGTGCGGCAACATTAGTAGGCGGACAAGGGCGCACTGTACAGATGGGTACAGGAGATTTCGGTTTCACTGTACGCAAGCCGTACGGAGTAGTAGTCGGAATATTACCTTGGAACGCACCATTGTTTACATTTACGATCAAAGCTGCTTATGCGCTCGCAGCAGGCAATACAGTAGTGATTAAGCCGGCTGAAAGCGGAGCGGTTGGATCTTTGCGCTACGGTGAATTGATTTCACAAATTCTGCCTCCTGGCGTACTCAATGTCATTTCCGGTTCCGGTCGCGAAATTGGAGATTATCTTGTCAGTCACGAAGAAGTGAATAAAGTGAGTTTGACAGGTTCAAAGGCAACAGCGGAACGCATCACAAAAGCAACTGCCCATTCACCGAAGTCATTGATTTTTGAACTGGGCGGCAAGTCACCGAATATCGTTTTTGAAGATGCAAATATCGAGCAGGCGGTACATGGATTGATCAACGGAATCTTTACTCCGAACTCCGGCCAGATTTGTGTGGGTGGTTCACGCATGTTGATCCAGCGCTCTATTTACGATGAGGTGATAGGTCGCTTGAAAGAGTTGATGACGGACAAGGAATTTGTCAAGCACGGTAACACACTAGATACTACTAATACAATGGGACCTATCGCAAATGAAGCGCAATTCAAGTCGGTTTGCAGGTATATCGACGAAGCGTCAAAAGACGAGTATGAGGTAGTGTTCGGCGGAAAATACGGCGGACAGGAGGTTCTGCCGGGTCAACCTGAATTCGCGGACGGGTACTGGGTACAGCCTACACTCGTGAAAGTAGCGGACAACAGCACGAAACTAGCTCGTGAAGAAATTTTCGGTCCTGTGGCGGTTGCTATTCCGTTCGATACGGAAGAAGAAGCCATTCAAATTGCCAATGACACGAACTTCGGTCTGGCAGCGGGCGTATGGACGCAAAATCTCGGTCTTGCACATCGTATGATTGATAAGCTTCAAGCGGGTAATGTATGGGTCAATACGTACGCTAGAGTAGGAGCGGACCTGCCGTTTAGCGGTGTAAAGGAAAGTGGTTACGGTACGGACTCGATTTTGGATTATTCACAGGAAAAAGCTTGTGTCATTAATATCGGCTAAATAGCCAGTAACACTCTGATCTGTGGCGGGAGAGCTTCGGTTTTGCTCTGAGCAGACTGAAACTCCTTCTGCGGATTTACTTTTTTAGACCACAGCTAGATGTGACATAATAACCAAAGCTTGAAAACCATTCCATCATCGATAAAGGGAGGCCACTATATGAGTGAAATGGCATTGAAAGATAAATCGATTAATAGAGGTTTTTTATTCATAAGTTTCGGAGCATTCTTTATTATGTTAAGTTTAGCAACCCATCTTCCCGCATACCCGCATATGATTGCCGAATTTAATCTGACGCCGGGATACGCAGTCTGGATGCAACTGGGTCTGGCTGTTGGTTTAACAGGATTCCAGCCACTACTTGGATGGATTGGAGATTCGTTCGGATTGAAGATCGTCATCCTAATTGGCGGTATTTTCATGGTAATCGGATCATTGCTCGTAGCATTCTCGTTTTCTTTCTGGGTGCTCGTTCTCGGTTTATTCTTTAAAGGTATTTCGGGCGCGGCGATTGCGCCATCGGGGATTGCCTATGCCGGTAAATTCATGGTCGGGACACAGCGGGGGAAGGCGATTGGAACGTTTGCGGCGTTTATTACAATCGGTGCGGTATTTGGTCCGGTCATCAGCGGTATGATCGTCGATACGATGAACTGGCAGGCAAGCTTTATATTCACTGCTGTTCTTGGTGGTTTAGGCATTGCACTCTTTGCTTTTGTTCCACACGTCAAAGCACAAGCACGTAAGAAGTTGGATGTTCTTGGTTTGATTTTCGTTATCGCTCTATTGCTCGGTTTGCTGACGATTCCAACATTCATTAACAGCTTCGGAATCGAATCTGGAATGTGGGTTCCATCATTGCTAGTATTCGTCACTGCGTTGATCATCTTGATCGTTGTAGAGAAAAAACAAAAAGCACCGTTGCTCGATTTAGAGTATGTTGCGAATCGGAACTTCTGGGTACCTACGACGATTGCTGTATTCATCCTTATTGGATACGCAGGTGTGATGTACTTGCTGACATTCTTTGTACAAAACGTACAAGGAAAAGACGCTACGACTGTAGGTTTCCTGCAGATGGCAGTGTTCCTCGGGACGTCGGTCGCAGCATATTGCAGTGGAAGAGTTTTAAAGAAATTTTCGGCCCGGACCATTATGGGATCGGGAATTCTCATCTTTTCTTCCGGGATCATCATGTTGAGTTTCGTTAATCTTACGACATCGTTTGCTTATTTGTTCACGGCGATGAGTCTGGTGGGGGTTGGAGCTGGTCTCAAAACGCCGGTCGTCAAAGCATTGGTCGTTTCCAAAGCTTCCGTGCAACGGATGAATGTCGTGACGTTTACGAACACGGTAATAGAAAACCTTGCACAGAGAATGGGTGCTTCGTTTGCGTTGGTCGCGTTCTCAATCTTCTCTGCAAGCGGTAATAACGTCGGCGCGGTAGTGAATACATCTTTCGTCATCATGGGTTTCATCGTCATTGCACTATTATTCTTGCCGTTAATTCCTAAAACAATTCACGGGATCCATACAAGTGAAGAGGATTTAGTTGGTACGAAAATATTGCCGAAACCTTTAAACACTGAAGAAATCAAATAATGGTAACTCTAGAGTACAAGGAGGAGACTTATACATGAATATTTATGTCTTACTGAAAAAAACATTCGACACGGAAGAAGCAATTTCCGTGTCAGGCAATCAAATAGATGAAAGTGGTGCGGAGTTCATTATTAATCCGTACGACGAATACGCAGTCGAAGAAGCGATCCAGCAACGCGACAAGCACGGCGGAACGGTGACTGTTGTGACGATTGGTGATGAGGACTCGGAGAAGCAATTGCGTACGGCACTTGCGATGGGCGCAGATGACGCGGTACTCATCGATACGAGTGACGACCTTGATGAAGGTGATCAATTCACGACAGCGAAGATTCTTGAGACATTTTTTGAAGGAAAAGAAGCGGATTTGATCCTCGCAGGCAATGTGGCAATTGACGAAGCAAGCGGACAAGTAGGACCCCGTCTAGCGGAGCGCCTAAATATGCCTTTTATTACGACGATCGTCAAGCTGGATATTGAAGACGGCACGGCGGAAATTGAGAAGGACGTCGAAGGGGATCTCGAGAAAATTGAAGTATCCTTGCCGGTGCTCGTAACGTGCCAGCAAGGACTGAATGAGCCAAGATATACGTCCCTTCCTGGTATCATGAAGGCGAAGAAAAAGCCACTTGAGCAACTCGAGCTCGATGATTTGGATCTCGATGAAGACGACGTCGAAGCGAAGACGGCAACGATTTCTATTTTCTTGCCTCCTAAAAAGCAGGCAGGACGCATTTTGGTAGGTGAAACAGGAGAGCAAGTCAAAGAACTGGTCGACTTATTGTCCAATGAAGCGAAAGTAATCTAAGCAATCTACGAAACGAAAGGAGTTTTACTATGAGTGAAAAGATACTGGTAATCGGGGAATTGCAGCAAGGGGTTCTGCGTAAAGTAAGTTATGAGACGATCGCAGCGGCAAAACAAATAAACGAAAACGTAGAAATTCTGGCACTGGTACTAGGTGACGGAGACTTGCAGCGACCGGCTGAAGAAATGATTCACTATGGTGCAGATCGTGTCATTACCGTCTCACATGCCAACTTGAGCAATTATACATCGGAAGGCTACGGACAGGTCATCATGGAAGTGATGGAGGACGAGAAGCCATCCAGCATCATCATGGGCCATACGTCAGTCGGTAAAGATGTGACACCTAAAATCGCAAGTCGCCTGGAACTTGGATTGATCTCGGATGCGGTGGCAATTGAAAAAGAAGACGATCAAGTAGTCTTCACTAGACCGATCTACTCAGGTAAAGCGTTTGAAAAGAAAGTGATGAAAGACGATGGACTGTTATTCGCCACGATCCGTCCGAATAATATTTCCGCATTGGAGCCTGACTCTAGCCGAACGGGTGACATCATAGCAAAAGAAGTAGATGTCAAAGACTTGCGTACGATCGTCAAAGAAGTTATCCGTAAGAAAACGGAAGGCGTAGATTTATCGGAAGCGAAAATCGTTATTGCTGGCGGACGCGGCGTCAAGAGCGCCGAAGGATTCAATGCATTGTATGAGCTAGCGGACTTGCTAGGCGGCGCTGTAGGGGCTTCTCGAGGTGCCTGTGATGCAGATTACTGCGATTACTCGCTGCAAATCGGTCAAACAGGAAAAGTGGTTACGCCCGATCTCTATATCGCGGTAGGTATTTCCGGAGCAATCCAGCATATGGCAGGCATGTCGAACTCCAAAGTGATTGTCGCAATCAACAGCGATGAAGAAGCGAATATCTTTAAGATGGCAGATTACGGTATTGTTGGAGATCTGTTCGAAGTTCTTGCGTTACTCATCAAAGAAATAAAATTAGAAGGTGCGCTCGTATCATAAGTGCCTGTTAACCATAAAAAGCTCGTACAGTTCAATTTATGAACTGTACGAGCTTTTTTGGCTTAGTCTATAACGCGACTAACTTTTTTACCGCGAAAGCGAATAGATAATTCTGTAAATTCATGATATACTACTTGAAACTTACGGTTTATCGGGGGGACTATTTTGAACAATTACGATTTACTGTTAAATGACACGAACTGTGAACTGACCCATCATCAAAACATCGCAAATAAAATCGACCACTTCCAAGTGATCATTATACACGATCACCGGCATAACTTCTTTGACTATAACTACTTAATTAATTTTCCATCTGAAAACGTACGAAAAAAAGTGGATGCCAACCGTATTTTCCCGAGGGGGAAAAACGAGACATTCATCGTCCGTCAGCAAGACTACGAAAACAATATTGATTTATTTTTCAAGATTCGTGTTGATGCGAGACGCGAAGTGCTCGCGAAATCGACAGAGTTCATGGTCGCTAAATTTTTTAGTACTTATGAAGGTCATCTTGCACCGTTGTTTGTGAATAAGCCAACACTCAAATGGGAAATCCTAAATAAATTATATGCTAAATACGATAAAATGGTACGTGCACATACACGTCTAAATGATGAGAATTCTTGGAATGTATTCAGCACGTGGTATAGGACGTATTTAATGAACCATACCGTCAGTGAGATGATCAAAAAGCATGGATACGATACTCTGAACGCTCTTGAAAGAGAAATATTGAATGTATTATTCCTCGAAGAAATGAGGATGAATTTCGCTTCCAACGATAGCTTTCTGAATAAATTTACCGCTGACGTCAACGTTTACATCGAAAAAATGCTTTCGGAAATACTTGCGGTGTTTGAATTAGAAAAAAATTCAATGGAACAGATCAATGAATTACTCGGAGTCGGCGAGCAGGTTTCCGTACATCAGCCTATTGAATCAACAGCAAAAACGAATAATCTTGTTGTCATGAGCAATGCTATCTATCAATTCATTACGGAAGCGATTTCTAACCAAAACTTTGTCTGCGAGCTCGGTCAATGGCCACGAGCAACTATTCAAGGTGCTAGATTAGCAGGTTCTTTACAGCTACTTCCGCGTGAAGAGGATCGAACAGCAAGTCGTATGAATCAACTGCATAATGATGCTCAGACGTTATCAGAAGTCGATGTGGACGTATTAGATTCTCTATGCCATTTGTATTTGGCGCAATTAGGTGACCGCGTAGAAATCCGCTTCGATGATCTACTGACAATCCGTGGACTGAAGACAAAACTTGGAGGAACAGGTAGGCGCGGTGGTTATGAAAAAGAACAACGTATCCAAGTATTGAAAGCGCTTTCAACTATACAATCGCTATGGATGGAACTTGAGACGGTCTTAGTATATGAACAAGGTAAACCTGTCAACAAGAAGATGCAAGGGCGTGCGTTCATTTTTTCGAATGAAGACGGCAGTCCATGCGAATTGAATGAAAAGTCACTACCCGAACGTCTATATGTAACGATTGGGGAAGTTTTTGAGCCTTTCTTGCAAGGTGCTGCCAGACAAGTAAAGTTATTACCGAATCAAGCGATTGAATTCAATCCGTATCAAAGGAAATGGGAGAAGAAACTCATCCGTTATGTAAGCTGGCGTTGGCGTACTCAGGCACGAAAAGCAAGCTATTTGCAGCCGCATAAAATCAGTACATTACTCGAAAAAATCGGTATACAAATAGATTCACAAGCACCTTCACGTATTCGGGACCGACTGGAGAAAGCCCTTGACCTATTGGAAGAAGAAGGCGTAATCACATTTTGGCAGTACAATCATTGGAACGAGGACGGTATGTCGAAAAAAGGATGGCTACGTATCTGGTTAGATGCTACGATCATCATCGCGCCACCTGACGAGATTGTTAGCTATTATGAGCCGATTGAGAGAAAGAAATCAATCAAGACACCAAACAATTTTTCCTTAGCGCAAACTAAAGAAGAAGTTTGCAAGAACATTGGTAGTGTTTTTAAGGAGTGTCGCATTAACCGTGGTTTAACACTGAAACAAGTATCCGACGAATTGAATATTTCGACATCCTATATAAGCAATATTGAACGAGGTGGATCATTACCGTCACAAACCGTCTATAAAAAGATGAAGGACTGGATAACGTAAGTCGCAATGACTTAATATGTGTCAGCTTCACTCAAATACGTAGTTAATGTTTAAAAACCGAACGTACAGGCGCTAAAATAGTGTTATACTAAGCAAAGCTCATTTTTAATCGAGCTTTGCATTTTTATATGTACAATTCGCAATTATTATTAATAAGTCGAGTGTAAAATTTACCTTAAAAAGTGTTGAAGGACATCAAAGTTCGAACTATATAATCAGATATGAAACCTTGATAATATTGCATTATTACAATTTTAGTCTTAACTTTGGTGTCCAACTTTTTGGACACCAAAGTTAAGACCTTTTATTAGTAAATACCAAGGAGGTGTACAAATGTATAAGCCTATTATACACAATGCGTCTACTAAATTTGGAAACAATAGAATGGTGATGAAGAAATTGTCGAAGTAAAATACTTGTCATTCCTGATAATAATAAAGAAGAACCTTTAATTTTATATTAATGCAGGAACTACTAAAGGTATAGGCATTAAAAAAATGCTTAATTGCATTTTACGCTTCCATAATTTAACCCCAATTTAACTAATGAATAGTGTATACTTGTTTCATAAGTTAGAAAGCTCCGAATTAGTTAGTATGTAGCAATCGGTCCATTTTGTGGAATGGCACTCAAGAGAGGGGATGGGTTCTTGGTCAATAAAAATCCTTCAAAATCATATAAATGGCATGAAAAGTATGGAGCATTTATAACTGCATTAGTTTGCCAATATTGCCTGATTATCAACTGGGAACATAATTGGCTGCTTGCAGGATTCTTTGGTTTAGGTGTACTTATTTGTGTAGTAATAGGATTTTCTGATGTAAAGAAAATTAACGCAGCAAATAATAGACAATAAAGCAATTGCGTCTGTATTGCAATCGGAGCCATTTTGTGTAGTAAAAGTGGTTCCTATATTGGTACGGTGAATACTTTTACGAAATATTTCAGGTAACAAATAGCAAACAGTGAGGATGAGAAAAATGAGAGTAAAAACAAAGTTTGGCGTATTCTTTTCTGTATTTGCCGTCATAGGGATTGCACTAGTTGGTTTTATGCAAAAAGAACCGTACAGTACAGAAGCAGTAATGGACTCATTATGGGATAACCATAATGTTCAAAGCACATCAATCGGTGACACTGACCCTGTTCTTGATGTATCAGTTTACGAAGAAAAAGATATTACCGAGGTCGAAAGTTATTTAAAAAATAACCTATCCAAGGAGGATTTAGAGCATTACAAACTCATTGTGTATCGGTATTCAGAAAACCAATGGGAATTTAGAGAAAATGCACAGGGGAAGCACAAATCAGTTTATAAATAACCAGATGTTATTTCCGCAATTAGGCGTAATTCATGATATGTAATCCCGCTCGATCTATATCAGGGCTAGATATTTTAAGATGGGCCCCATCTTAAAATAAAGTAAATGAGGGGGTTACAAATGAAGTATGCCATTCAATATCTATTAGCATTAATGCTGCTAGTATTTTCAACATTAATATCTTGGTATGAAGGAAGCATGATAAGAGATGTTCCTTGGGAATGGAAATACACAGCATTTTTTTCGAAAACGTTTAATGGGGAAGTTACGGATAATTCAGAGATATCGCAATTGGACCATTTCATCTATGCGGCAAAGTTTTATCCCATGTACCCTATACTAATTTTGTTAAGTCTATCTTATATCTTAATTTTAAGCGGTTACTTACTACTTAAAAATAATATCAAAGAATTAACAGTTTTTCTTTCAGCTATTAGTGTAATCTACGTTTTTTTCGGAATAACAATATTCAGTTCACCAACTGTAGGGGGAAAATATTTCACCTTTATTTTTCTTTTTATGGGGGGTATTAATTTAGCACTTGCTACTTTGTTCTTTTTTAAAATGCGAAAAGGTGTTAAGAAAATAGGGAGTTTTATATTTTTTACTTAACAGCGTTATATAACTTTCTACAAGAAACTGGACGCACCTCTTGAATAAGGATCTGCGCCTCGTATTGCAGAATAGGGCCATTTTGTTTTATAGTGAGTTATAAAAAATATCTAGGAAAGTCGGCGTTAGTAATATGAACGAAACTTTAAAGTGTCACAAATGTGGTGATGAAGTACAGCAAGGATATATATTTTCTCCTCGTCGAATTTGCTGGTCAGAATCAGGGGATTCCGTTTTCTTTGATGATGGAAACGAGGTCTTGATAAATGATTCAGTTTTTAAAATAGGCAAAGTTCCAGCATATCGATGCGAAAAGTGTAAATTAGTCACTTTTTCATATTTATGATTAGTGTTTTACATACATAGTCGCAATTCTTGTGCGAAGGATTGCCAATCTTCAATAAAACGGCGCGATTGCGATAGCAACCATTTGCGTCCGTTCATCAATCGGACCACTTTGTAGAATAAGGCAGCATAACGAATTACGGTTAGTTTTTCAATAATTCAAGTCGTTTTAAACCCTTTGGTACAGTCATATATTTAAAATAAAAAAAAGGATGTGTACAACGTGAAAAAGGGGGGAATTGCTTCAGCAGGATTCATAGCGATTCTATTTGTTGTAACCTTTTTGTATATTGGTACCCCTTTAACAAATGGGAAAACAGCTGCGAACTTCACAGATCGCGAAATAGATGTGGAGGCAGAACAGAAACAAAAAGAAGTAGAGGAGATTTTAACTCGACTTTATCAAAAGGATGGCTTTATTGAACAGATAGGCAAAAAATTAGAAGGTAAAGGCTATGAGTTTCAAACGTTGGTGGCTGTTTATTCCAGTGATGATATTCAGGTGAAATATGTATTAGAAAATAAAGGGGCTACTGAATTTGTACAAGAAGAAGTAAAATCAATTTTTTATGAGTCAGTTGAAAATTACAATCTGGATTCTAATTCATTTAATCTTAAAATAGGCGATAATAACGATGGGCCAGATTGGTGATGAGGTTCTTGTTCCGCATAAATATAGGATCCAAGTAGATTTTGACAACACAACTTTTAAATTCTAACTTTGATGATAAAGTTTTAGAGTAATGTAAATAGACTCTAAAACTAAAGGACGCAATCTGAAACAACGATTGTCCATTTTTGAAGCATTTAATTGTACAACAAAAGTATAATTGATGAATAAAAACAAAAATAATTAGAAATTAAAATGGTGAATTTTGGTTAGAAAAAATTTAAGGGTATAGTAATAGTCCGGACTTTGGTGTCCTTGTACATTAAAAACCGCTAATATCTCAATATCACAAGTATACTTATAACTGAAACTTAACTTCCTATAATTTATATTATGTTCGGGGCGTTCTACACACTCTATATTTTACGCACTCTCTAATACCTTCCACGCTACTCTTCTAAGCGGTTTTTATGTTCTTTTGTTTTCAAATCGCTAAAATCAATATGATCCACACAATACTCAATGACATCATTGACGAACAGCTTTTGTTCTTTTGCCAGCTGTTTGACGGTTTCCAATAATTCTTTGTCATATGTAGTTTTATATTGAATTCGATCTTTCGGGCGTAAATTTTTATCATACTGAATCACATCATGCGTTATAATATTTCGTAAACCGTTTTCCAATAAATAATTGCTGTATGTATTGTATTCCTCGGATAAATCGTCTAGTCGCTGTAAAATCTCTTTGCTGATGTTCGTACGAAATTTCACACGCGTCTCATCGGTTGTTTGAATCATTTTTCCGTTCACTAATTTCCACATGATAATTCCTCCTTTTAATATATAAAACAAACCGTGACCAAAAATTCACGGAGTTGTTTTTTGAAGTCGTTCTGTTTGCTGCAGTTCAGTAAGGTTTTGTGCGCCGACTGCAAACATTGCCATCCGTAATTCGAGTTCTCTAATTTCCATTGTTTGTAAAACGCTTTCTACAGAAACGGTAGCTTCCTCTAAAATCGATCTTCCAAAACCGACAAAATCTGCACCTAATGCGAAACACTTTGCAGCATCTACGCCAGTGTGCAACCCACCACTTGCAATTAATATTTTTTCATCCATAGTCGGTTTCACTAACTCCACAGAGCTCGCAGTAGGTATGCCCCACTCACTGAATGCGGCGGCAGCTTGTTGCTTAACTGGGTCCGTCCGAAATCTTTCAACTTGGCTCCATGATGTGCCTCCTGCTCCTGCAACATCGATAAAAGAAATACCGACATCCAGCAGTTTTTCAGCAGTGGACCGATCAATTCCCCATCCCACTTCTTTAATACCAACTGGAATGGACAAATCAGTACATAGTTTTTCTATTTTTGGCAGTAAACTGCTGAAATTTGTGTTTCCTTCCGGCTGAATGACTTCCTGAAGAATATTAAGATGAAGGACAAGCGCATCTGCGTCTGTATAATCAATGATTTTTCGGCATTCTGTTGCAGCAAAGCCGTAATTCAACTGAACTGCGCCCAAGTTTGCGATGATCGGAATGGTGGGAGCATACTCTCTCAGATCAAAAGATTGTCTATATGCTTCACTTTCGATTAAAGCACGCGTCGAGCCAAGTGCAAGGGCCCAGCCTCTTTGCTCTGCGGCCAGTGCCAAGTTTCGGTTGATCGTTTCAGCAAAATTAGCACCTCCTGTCATGGAACTGATTAAAAATGGAGTCTTGCATAATTTTGAGAAAAAAGCCTGTTCTATCTGAATATCGTCAAATGCCAGTTCAGGCAGTGCATTATGTATAAAATGATAGTGCTCTAAGCCCGTTGTAATCGTGTTTCCTGTCACTTGTTCTTCTAAGACGATTTGGATATGTTCTGCTTTGCGGTCATTTAGCTGTTTGCTCACAGGATTGGCCCCTCTTCAATGGATTGATACCTACTAGTATGGCGATATTTTGTTTTAAATACAAGCCATGTCTAGGTCCAGCAAGACATAGAA
Organism: Sporosarcina sp. FSL K6-3508; assembly: GCF_038615825.1. Classification (NCBI taxonomy): domain Bacteria; kingdom Bacillati; phylum Bacillota; class Bacilli; order Caryophanales; family Caryophanaceae; genus Sporosarcina; species Sporosarcina sp. FSL K6-3508. The sequence goes on from NZ_CP152016.1 coordinate 1,751,196, forward strand.
AAAGCTTTGATCCATTGAATCGGAGCTTCGTTGATTGGTTCGTTACCTCAATAAGCGGTTACCAAATGTTTAATTCGCTTTTCATCTGCGATATGACCTTGATCTAAATAAAGTATACGATCACCTAGCTTCTCGGCTTCCTCCAGATCATGCGTCACTATAATGAAAGGAATTTGCCAAATTTCATGCAGGCGAAGCAGTTCTTCTTGACATTGTTGCCTGGTTTCTTTATCAAGTGCAGACAATGGCTCGTCCAGTAATAAAACAGATGGACGCGTGGCGAGCGCTCTCGCTAACCCAACTCTTTGCTTTTCACCGCCTGACACTTGATGGGGATACTTTTGCAGCAAATGTTCAATACCGAGCACGTGCAGAAGTTGCTTAATTGTATCCTGTTCCTCTTTGTAGTGCTTTTTCTTGACGCCATACCAAATATTCTTTTCGACTGTCATATGCGGAAACAGAGCATAATCTTGAAATAAATAACCAATTTGACGCTCTCTCGCTGGTACTGGTTTTTCACCACTCTTGTAAAATGACCGATCTTTCAATGCGATCAATCCACTATCAGGATGCACAAGTCCTGCAACACAGTTTAACACTGTAGTTTTTCCTGAACCGGATAGACCGGCCAACACGAGGATTTCTGCTCCCACATCGAATTGAATAGCCATTTCATAATGCGCGAGCCGTTTAGTTAGTTGTACGCTCAGCATCCGCTTCCCCCATTTCTTCATTCACATCCTGCTAAATCGACGAATATTACGCTTGCTCCACCAGTTCACCCACAAAATCAGACTGAATCCGAATGTAATGATGATGACGACCCAAAATGTCGCCTTTTCCATTTGACCGGACTCCACTGCAAAATAAATAGCCATTGGGATCGTATCCGTTTTGCCTGGTATGTATCCCGCAAGCATCAATGTTGCTCCAAATTCTCCAAGACCTCTTGCGAACGATAAAACCAATCCTGCCAGCAAGCCTGGCCAGGCAAGTGGAAAAACCACAGTCCAAAATACACGCCATTCGGAAGCGCCCATCGTTCGTGCGGCATTTGAAAACCGTTCATCCAGACTCTCAAACGCAGCTGCAGCACTCTGGTACATTAACGGAAATGACACAACAATCGAAGCTATGACCGCTCCAATCCACGTAAAAACAATTTGAAAATCAAACCATTCCAATAGCCAACTACCGATCCACCCTTTTTTCCCGAATAAAATGAGCAGACCAAACCCCACTACAGTAGGCGGCAATACGAGAGGTAACAAAAACAAAGCTTCCAATATACTTTTACCAAAAAAATCTCGTTTTGACAGTAAATAAGCTATGAAAACTCCTGCTAAAAACACGAAGAAAGTGGAGATGGCAGCTACTTTCAACGATAAAATCAAAGGTGAATAATCCATTTCAAGCAAGCCTACTCCCCCTTCCTCTTACTTAAATCCAAATTTTTGCAATGTTTCTTTTCCTGTAGTACTCGTCAAATAATCCAAAAATTGCTGTGCAGCCTCCTGATGTTTGGAATCTTCTACAACTGCTCCGGGATAAACAATTGGCGCATGCCATTCAGGATCTGATTCAGCCAATACTTTTACATCATACGAAATATATGCGTCACTCGAATAAACCACGCCATAATCCGCATTACCCATTTTCACATGTGTCAACACTTGACGAACATCTGAACCTAACACTAGTTTATCTTGCAAAGGCTCCCATAAATCTAGAGTTTCAAATGCTTCTTTCGTATAGCGTCCTACTGGAACGGATTCAGGTTCGCCTACTGCAAAGTGATCGAGAGCAGCTGGATCGATATCTTCAAACGAGTCAATCGTACTGTCCGAATCTTTATGTGTGATTAATACAAGTACATTTGATGTGAAATTTTCTCTAGATTCATTGTTGATTAATCCTTTTTCCTCCATATCATTCATATCTTTTGAGCTTGCAGATAAGAAAACGTCAGATGGTGCTCCGTTTTCAATGTTTTTAGCTAATTTTCCAGAACTACCGAAATTATAAGTCAGTTTAATTCCTTCGTGCTCTTCTTCAAAAGTCGATTTTAAATTTTCTAATGCGTCTGTCAAGCTGGCTGCAGCAGAAATTAATAACGCCACTTCTTCATCAGGTTGCTGTTTTGACTCAGGCGTTTCCTGATCTACGGTCGCATCTGTTTTTTCTGGCTCATTGTTATTCGAACATCCGAACAATAGGACAGACAGCACGGCGAATGTAACCGAAAGTAAAAAACGTTTCACTGTTATTCCTCCTTTTCTCTTGAATAAAACTAACTATAACTAGTTATAGTTAATTATATTTAAAATTATCTTAATATGGTTTGCTATACTTGTCAATTTTGCATTTTTCATAGAAATGACGGAAGATAGAATGAATGTGCATTGGAGGATGAAGAAATGAGCAATCTAGATAACAGTGTATCGTATACAACAGAAGAAATTGCCCAACTACTGAAAGTTTCAAAACTTACGGTCTATGATTTAATTAAGAAAGGCGAAATACGTGCCTATCGTGTGGGAAGGCAAATGCGTGTAGATGCAGTGGATTTATCGGCTTATAAAGAGCGGTTAAAAAGCGGAGGTGACTTTCCTACAAGACAGCCAGTCCAAGCAGTTTCGGAAGAACAGGCACCTGGATTATCTAGAGCTTCCTCGATTATTATTAGCGGGCAAGATTTGAGCCTTGATATTTTAGCCAATACGATTGAAGATGCCGGACTAGGCGTTCGTCCATTACGTTCATTTACAGGCAGTCTCAATAGCTTAATTAAAATGGTTCAAGGAGAAGCAGATATTGTCAGTACGCATTTGTTTGACGGTGAAACGAAACAGTATAATTTGCCGTATATTACACGTTTACTTACTGGCCAATCTTATTTGGTCGTTAATTTACTCGGTAGAACAGCTGGAATGTATGTACAAAAAGGCAACCCGAAAGAGTTTAGTACCTGGTCTGATATAGGACAGCCCGGCATTCGCCTGATCAATCGTGAGAAAGGCTCGGGTGCACGCGTCCTGCTAGATGAACAGCTGCGTCTTGCAGGTATTGCCCCGTCTGCTATAAAAGGTTATGAGGACGAAGAGTTGAATCATATGGCCGTAGCGGCGCGCATTGCCTCGGGTCAGGCAGATGTGGGAGTAGGAATTGAAAAGGCCTCGCGTCTCATTGATGTGGAGTTCGTTCCGTTGATTCAAGAGCAGTATGATCTTGTATTGCTGAAAACACAGGACAATGAAAGACTGCGTGATCTGGTTTTGGAAACTTTAAATTCTCAAAATTTCCAAGAGAAAATCTCTGCAATCGGCGGCTATGATTTATCAAATACAGGTTCCATTTTATACGAAACACCATAAAAATAACCCGCCGTACATGGCGGGTTATTCTATGTCCTCATAGTTTTCCAAAGTATCATAATACATCTCTTCCTCGGTTTCGAAGCGATTATAGCGCAGTGTGAATAAATGAAAGGCATGTGTCGCTACTACCTTCAGCAATGCATACGAAGGGATTCCAAGAATGACACCGGCTACGCCAAATAACGATCCGGCGGTCAACAAGACAAAAATAATTGTAATCGGGTGGATATGTAGGGATTTGCCCATGATTTGCGGCGAAATAAATTTACCTTCCACGACTTGTACAATGGTCCAGACAATCGCCAGCTTGACCAACATGAAAGGTGACGTCACAATGGCGATAATAACCGCAGGCGTAATGGCGATGACAGGTCCTAAATAAGGCACAATGCTTGTAAACATTGCCAGAACACCGAGCAAAAGTGCATATTTCATTTTAATGATTAGGAATCCAATTGAAACCATAATACCGATCGCAATTGCCACTAAAATCTGTCCTTGAATATAGGCGCTGATCTGTTTGTCCGCATCTCTGAAAATAGTTGATGCGTCGTCACGTAAACGAGGCGGCAACATACGCAAAATCATCTGTGGCAGCTTCTCGCCCTCTTTTAGCAAGTAGAACAATATTAATGGAACCGTAAACAAACTTAAAATAATACCAGTCAATGCGGAAATAAAGGACGTGACACCGGAAGCGATCCCTCCAATTGTTTCGGTGAAGAATTTTCCGATGCTCTCAAATCCTGAATCCAAAAAGCTGTTGACATTGAAATTAAATCCTTCATAAACAGGAGCGAATATGGAAGTTCTAAAAAATAAGTCCATATCCAAAATCAGCTGTTTGAAATACGAAGGAAATTCATCGAATAAGTTGATCGTCTGCTCACGCAGAAATGGCAGCACGAGGAAAATGACTAATGTGAGCAATCCGGCTGCAGCTAGGAATAAGATCAATATCCCATAAACCCGTGGTATCTTCAGTCGTACTTCCAAAAAACGCAGAATGGGTCTCATTAAATAATACAAAATGGTTGCCAGCACCATAGGCAGGACAACTGTTGAGAAAAACACACGGATCGGATAAAAAATAAATGAAACTTGAGTGAATATCAAAATGATCAATCCAATAAGCAATAAACAAAGCAGCACAAACAATGTAGATTGACCACCAAGAAATCCAACGATCGGTGACGCTGAACGAATAGACCAAAAATCCCGTAAAGAATTCTTTTTTGGTGGCTGTCTCAAGATCCTCTTCCCCCTTCTGTACGACCCTTTATTGTGCGGCTAAAAAAGAATGAATCGCTTCCCTATTTTTATCTAGATCGATTTCTATAACAGAACCTGCATGCCGGTAAGAGGTGAACGAATAACTATCCTCTACTGGTATCCTCAATGTTTCGAGATCCAATTTTCTTTTCGCCAAAACGGTCAAGACTTTGGTCAATTCTTCTTTCGAAGTGAGATCGGTTTGGATATAGTTATCAAGTGCGCCTGCTACTTTAGGTGCCTGCAAAATAGTAGATAAACTAAATAATTCATTCTTAACAGCTGAAATAACTTCCTGTTGCCTGTTTACTCGGCCGAAATCTCCTTCGTTGTCCGCGCGATAGCGGGCATAACCTAATAATTCTTTGCCGTTAAGCTTCTGTACCCCCGGAGTTAACGTAACGCCTATTTTTTCAGACATTTCCTTTTTTACATCCATCTCCAAGCCCTTTGGAAACATAATATCCATAATTGATTCAAAGTTTTCGAAATCGACGACCGCGTAATGATGAATTGGAATATTAAACATTCCTGAGATGGTTTCTTTTGCGGTTTGTACACCGCCTAAGTAGTATGCCGTATTTAATTTATAGGATTGATAACCCGGTATCTGAGCATAAATATCTCTCATGAATGAAATCAACTTGGCGTTTCCGTGTGTTTGATCCCAAGAAAGTACCATCATCGTATCCGTACGGTATTTACCAGAACCATCATTATCAATTCCAAGCAACAAATAATTTTCCGTTGTGGGGTCTTGGGGATCTAGTAAATCGCCTTGAAAGTCTCCAGGGTCAATCTCATTTCCCGCAGTCATCGCTTTACCTTGCTTGTATTGAAAATAACAATACGCTGCAACTGTGATCGTGCCAAGCAATAAAAGGGTAATAAAAACCCTGCCGACCCGAAGCTTGCGTTTCTTTTTTCTGCGACGCGGCAGTTGTTCTTCCAAGTGTTCTTCCATTTAACCTTCATTCCTCCAATAACCCTGTAGTCCTTTAATCAATTACGCCTCGGCGTAATTGCGTCCAGATTTTGAATTGTGCTTAGGCCTACGTGATGCAGGTCAGTTAACCTATGCCGCAGGACGCGGCGATCATTGGTTAACTTCATCTCTCAAAATCTGTGACATCCGCCGGAGGCTTTATCTTTGTTCAGCGGGCGTTTAAACACCCATCGAACAGGAAATAAGACCCCATTCATCTCACCACCTGTAGAGGTGGGAGTCTCCTGCTGAATATAGATAATGACGTTTTTGCCTCCGGTGGGTTGCGTCTGGATTATGCGTTTCAAATTGATTCGCGATTTTACAATGTCAGTATAAGCATAGCCGAAAATAAAAGTGGAAATACAAATAATAAGGCTTGATGATTTGCTGTGTCAGCAAACTCCTGCTTCTCTTATCGTAAACCCAAAATGCAAACAGTTCCAGCCCAAACATTCCATTCCATCGTTTTTTCATGTATAATAGGAGCATTGTGAATTTAGGAGGATTTAATTATGTTAGCAGTCAGTAATGTGAGTCTTCGCTTCGGCGACCGCAAGCTATTCGAAGACGTCAATATACAATTCAATCCAGGCAATTGTTATGGATTAATTGGAGCGAATGGTGCGGGAAAATCAACTTTTATCAAAATCGTTTCAGGTGAACTTGAACCTCAAACAGGTAATGTCATCCTAGGTAAAGACGAGCGCTTAGCTGTATTGAAGCAAAACCACTTCGAATATGAAGAATTTGAAGTAATGGAAACGGTTATCATGGGACATAAGCGTCTATATGAGGTTATGAAAGAAAAAGATGCCATCTATATGAAAGAAGATTTCTCAGATGAAGATGGTATGCGTGCAGCTGAATTAGAAGGCGAATTCGCTGAAATGAATGGATGGGAAGCCGAATCAGAAGCTTCTGTTCTTCTTCAAGGACTGGGACTCTCTGAAAGTATGCACCATGTTAAAATGTCCGAATTAACTGGATCGGATAAAGTTAAAGTATTGCTAGCCCAAGCTTTATTCGGCAAGCCGGATGTATTGCTTCTCGATGAGCCGACCAACCACTTGGACTTGAAAGCTATCCAATGGCTGGAAGAATTCTTGATCAACTTTGAAAATACTGTCGTTGTCGTTTCCCACGACCGTCATTTCCTGAATAAAGTCTGTACGCATATTGCGGATCTTGATTTCAGTAAAATTCAAATCTACGCTGGGAACTATGATTTCTGGTACGAATCCAGCCAACTTGCGTTAAAGCTTTCTCAAGAGCAGAATAAGAAAAAAGAAGAAAAAGTTAAAGAACTCCAAGCGTTCATTGCGCGTTTCAGTGCGAATGCTTCGAAGTCCAAACAAGCAACTTCCCGTAAAAAGACACTCGACAAAATCGAATTAGACGATATCAAACCGTCGTCCCGCCGTTACCCTTTTGTGAACTTCACAATGGGCCGCGAAATCGGGAATGATGTATTATCGATCAAAGACGTTACGAAAACAGTAGATGGTAAAACCTTCTTGAAAGATGCTACGTTCACACTTGGCAAAGAAGATAAAGTCGTTTTACTAGGTAATCCGCTTGCTAAATCTGCATTGCTCGATTTGCTTGCAGAAGAAACTGAGCCGGATACAGGATCGATTAAATGGGGTGTTACAACGACACGTGCGTACTTCCCTATTGATAACACGAAATACTTTGAAGGATCTGAGCAGACATTGGTCGAATGGCTGCGTCAATATTCTCCAGAAGATGAAACGGAAACTTTCCTGCGTGGATTCCTGGGCCGTATGCTCTTCTCGGGTGAAGAAGTAAAGAAAAAACCAAGTGTATTATCAGGTGGAGAAAAAGTACGTTGCATGCTCTCTAAAATGATGCTGACAAGTGCTAACGTTCTTTTACTTGATGAGCCGACCAACCACTTGGACTTGGAGTCGATCCAAGCATTGAACAATGGTTTAATTGCGTTTAAAGGCGCAATGGTCTTCACATCTCATGACCACCAGTTCATTCAGACAATCGCCAACCGTATTATCGAAATCAATGAAGATGGAACAATTTTCGATAAAATGATGTCGTATGATGAGTATTTGGAATGGAAAGGTCAAAAAGCATAATTGTTTCATGACCGCTTTCTCTTTGAGAAAGCGGGCTTTTTAATTTTCATGAATACTTGGTTTCATTGAGGGTATACCACAGAATAAAGGAGGTTTTTTACATGAAACGCAATTCAATCGTTCTTGTATTTGCGCTTCTGCTTGTAATGGCCGGTTGTTCTTCTAAGCCCGCTACATCATTGGATGGCAGTGGCAGCACAAATGATAAGCCGACTAAGGATGAACAAACAAATGAGAGCCAAACAGATCATCAGGATGCAGAAAAAACAGAAGTGCAATTACTCGACTACTTTCTTCCTGATGGATCAAGTGCCCATTATAAAGGTGAAGGAAATGAGTTTGCTGAATTGGATATCACAGTGAATTCCCCTATTGAGGATTATATTGTAATCCATGAAAATAACGGTGGGTCTTTCATTCAGAAAGTATACAAGCTTCAAGGAGATGAAATCCAGGTTCTTCAGGAAGAGCCGGTCGAATTGAATGCCGGCGTTCCTTCTAAAGAAGAGTTGGAGGCATTGAAGCCGATCCGCGTCTATTTAAAGGGACCGATCGAAAAAGGCACAACGTTTGATGATTGGACTATTGTAAAAATGGATGCTTCTGTAGAAACACCTTATCAGCAATTTGAGGATGCGATCGTCATCGAAAAAGAGGATAAAGACATTATCAATCGCATCTATTTAGTGAAAGGATTCGGCGAAGTAAAACGAGAGTCGATCATGACATCAGAAGAAGATTTTGTAGTAACTTCTCTGCTGGAAACAGTAACACAACCTGAATGATTTATCCCACATAAAAAGGCGCCTCTATAGGCGCCTTTCTGCAAGTGGATTATAATTTCACAACGTTAGCTGCTTGTAAACCACGGTTTCCTTCGACAACTTCAAATTCAACTTGTTGACCTTCGTCAAGTGACTTGAATCCGTCGCCTTGGATTGCTGAGAAGTGTACGAAAATATCGTCTTCTCCATCAACTTCGATAAAACCGAAGCCTTTTTCAGAATTGAACCACTTTACTGTACCTTGTTTCATTCGATAACCTCCAAAAATGTATAAGTACTTGTTAATACATGAACTTTCGCATAAAAAAATTCACATATTACAAAAGGTGCCGACGTCGCCGATCCCTTTTGTAATAGGTGAATCAATTAGCATACGATCGTTCGATTAATTTACTTAGAGCAAGTATATCATAATTGGATGGATTGTCAATAAAAAGCATACCGAACTTACAGAATCTTTTTACGATATATCTGGCTGATCATTCACCAATACAATAAGTCCATGATAAATTTGCAAATCGCCTTCACAGCCGTCGCAATAATGCTTTTCAGATGGCGACCAAAATGCATGAAAACAGCCTTTGCGTGTCTCATAGTGCTCGTAACGCGTTTTCATATCGATAACCATAGCACTCACATATTCTTGCATTTCAATTTTATTTGGAAATGTTTTCGCAGAGATTGTAAAGTCTCTCCACTCTTCAAACATCCACCATGGTTCAAAATCAGCTTTCATATAGACCACTTCATACATTAGTATGCACCCCTTTATCCGCTCTATGCATGAATGACACTTATTCTAGCAAATCTATTCCCTATAGCAAAGTAAAAAGATTGGCGCGACGAAATATATGAGTTTTTATCCGATTTCAGCTATAATTAGGATAGGATGGATTATGGTCAACATCCCCATTGGGCCGAATGAAACTTTTTCGTTGTTAATCCGTAAGTAATGTATATAGAATGGAAGGTGGCCTGACAAATTATGAATAAAATAAAAAACTTTTTTACGCGACACGCAATTATGGCTCCTGCTAGTTTCCTGACTTGGTTCACTCTGATCGGAGCTACGAGTCTGAATTTCTTTGTGAGTTCTGCGATTGGTATCGCGTTGTATGCAGGTGGAAATGTGGCCATCAAAGAAGTACAATTACGTTCCAACCTGAAACAACTTGGAATGACGCGTACTGAATATAAGCATATCGAACACCAACTCACCCAATCCAAGCAAAAATTGAAACGTTTGGCCAATATGTATGGACAAGTGCGTTCTATCCAAGCGTTTAGACAAGTATATGATATGTCTTCGATGGCTAGAAGGATCATTAAAATTGTTCAAACGAATCCACGTAAATTTTATCAGGTGGAGACGTTTTTCTACGCACATCTAGATTCTGCAGTAGAATTGACTTCTAAGTATGGACTATTAGTTAATCAACCGCTAAAAGATAGAGAAATCAAAGTAGCTCTTCAGCATACACGGGAGACGTTATCTGATTTAAGTCAAGAGATGGAAAGAGATTTACGAAATGCAGTTGCGACAGATTTAGAGCAACTACAAATGGAAATTGATTTTGTTGATGTTACAATCAATAAAGATAAACCGTTGCTCGAATCGAAAGGAGAACATTCTAATGACAGATAAAAATGCACAAGAGGAAACCACAATTGATGATTTACTCGGCAATCCATTCGACATGGATGCCAGCCTATTACCGCAAGAAATGGAGACTACCCTTGCGGAAAGCGGCGCGTCTACTAAGCTCGTAGACCGCCTATCAAAAGAAGAACAAGACAAAGCGAAACAGTTGGCTTCGCAAATTCCCGTAGGCAATTACGAAGCAATTATTACGTATGGTGCCAATGCTCAAAACGAACTGTCCCGCTTTTCCCATAAAATGCTGGATCATGTACAAAGTAAAGATATAGGACCTGTTGGCGATGTGCTCAATGAACTGATGAATAAACTATCCGAAATTGACCCGGATGACTTATCGGAGAAAAAGAAATCTGGCTTAAGCCGCCTATTTGGTAAAGCAACACGCTCTGTTCAGGAAATGATGACGAGATATCAAAAATTAGGTACCCAGATTGATAAAATCGGGGTGCAATTGGAACATTCAAAACGCGGTTTAATGGAAGATGTGCGCATGCTTGATAATCTATATGAGCAGAACAAGACTTATTTCCAAGCACTTAACGTCTACATTGCGGCCGCAGAACTGAAAGTCGAGGAAATCAACAATACGATTATTCCTGAATTGCACAGAAAAGCAGAGCTTGCGGATGATCAAATGATGGTTCAAGAAGTCAATGATATGGCACAGTTTGTCGATCGCCTGGAGAAACGTCTCTACGACCTGCAACTGTCACGACAAATTACGATTCAAAGTGCTCCGCAAATCCGGATGATTCAGCAAACCAACCAGACGTTGGCAGAAAAGATCCAAGCATCTATTATGACGGCGATTCCATTATGGAAAAACCAAATTGCAATCGCATTGACGTTGAATCGTCAGCAAAAAGCTGTAGAATCTCAAAAGCTTGTAACAAAGACTACGAATGATCTGTTACTGCGTAATTCGGAGATGCTGAAAACGAACAGTATTGAAACGGCCAAAGAGAATGAAAAAGGCATAATTGAAATCGACACGCTGAAAAAGACACAAGAGAACTTGATTCAAACAATTGAAGAAACACTTGTCATCCAAGCTGATGGCCGAGCGAAACGTAAAGCCGCGGAACACGAGATCGCGCGTATGGAAGAAGATCTTAAAACTCGTTTGCTTTCTGTATATGAAGAATCAAAAAACCGTCCTTCGTAAAGTGCGAAGTTCGGTTGAAAGGAACTAGTACTATAAGTATTATTCTAATTAGTATGCAGTTCACTAGTAAAACGACAAAACACATAGCAAATAAAAACGCTCAGATTTGATTCTGAGCGTTTTTGCATTTCAATAGTTTACAGATGTTGGGAGTTGTTTGTCCGATAATCGTGCCTTTTAATTGAACTATGAATTTAACCTGACTAACGGGTTACAGCCTGGCAGCCGTTGAATTCCGTTGCAGGCGGACGCGTTCCGCAGGGCGGGCGTTGAACCACACTGCTCGCTTCGCTCACCTAGGTGTTTCACCTGTCCCGCTAATCCTGCCGGAGTCGCCGCCTTCCACTCCAATCAACTAAGGGGGTCTGTTTGAAATTTTTCTTCCGCAATTGCGCCCGTTACCTGAGTAAGTCCAATGTTAAAACCACAAAAATAATATTCAAAATTATAATTTCATTTCTTTGTAAACTGCAATAGGTTCTACTGAAATGTCCGGATAAGCAACCGTTGAAAACATATCGTTTATTTTGCTAAACTCTTTTACAATTTCATTAATAAACGGACCTAAAGATTTAGCTTTGTTAATCCCTAGTGTATTAATTCCTTTTCCTAAATCCTTAACAAATGATTCTATATCTTCACTACTTCTTCCTGGGATATTAGTTATTTGACAAATCAATAGGAAATAGGTGAATGCTTTATCAGAGAAGAAATAGTCAACTTTAGACAAAAAGAAAGCCACTCTGCGCCGTAAGAAGCAAAAGGGTGGTTCTTGAGATAAAAAGGAATTTTAAATTGACAACCACTCACCTGGATGGCTAAGGTTGCGGGAGAGTTCAAGCTCTTCTATCTTTTACTATCTGCCCCCATTCTAACGTAAAATGTATGCATTATTCGAGGAAGGGTTTCTAATCTTGAGTCATAGCGGAGAATGGTTACTTTTTTCTATTGATGAATAGTGCAATCATCCCTTAAAAAAGGAATTGAAATTTGTTTAATGAACTGGCTATTTAGTGTTGCAAGTATGAAACTCGTAATGAATTTAATCCGTCTTATATTACAACGATTTCGAGAAGGGGTTCGATAGGAACAACTTTAATCAAAATCTAAAAAGGAATGGGTGATTTTATGAGGTTCTGGTACTTACTTTTACTTCTGACAGGTGTTGTCGTTTTTATTGTGGGGTTAGTTAAAATAAAGACAGCTGGAGGAATTAAAGCGTTTGTTCCACTAGTTACAGGAGGACTATTTGTAATCTTATCCGTTTTCTTATTAACGCCTAATAGCTCAGAAATTATTACAGACCTTTTAAATTTGCAATAGTAAATAGCTTTTCAAAGCAAATGGTCGCGATTGTGGAACAAACATTATGGATACCTTCTATTCGTAAAAAAGTATAGAAAAAACGCTCAGAAATCTGAGCGTTTTTTCATGTCAACCGAACTTGTTACCTCATAAGGACATTTTTGCAGTTAGATCTGTTCGTTTGCAAAGTACGTTTTGTAATAGCCGCCGACTTTTCCAGAATTGTCGACGATGAATAAAAATTCATCTGTTTCATTTTTTACTTCGTACGTATTCCCTGCTGTCAACATATGATTGACGACATATTTTTCCGCGTCGGTGTGTGTGCACGTGACAGTTTTCAAAGTAGGTGCCTCTAACCAGTTCAGATAAGACATAGTTTCATCTCCCCTCTCATATTTCATAAAGGAAAGCGACCCACGAATTGAAACGCGGGTCGCTTTATTTTGAATCAGACGATCAAGAACCTAGTAGAAGGTCTTCAGGGTTTTCAAGCAACTCTTTAACCATCTTCAAGAATCCAACTGAATCCTTTCCATCAATTACACGGTGGTCGTAAGAAAGTGCTACATACATCATTGGACGGATTTCGATGTTGTCGCCAACAGCTACTGGACGTTTTTGGATAGTATGCATACCTAGGATACCTACTTGTGTACCGTTTAGGATTGGAGTAGATAGTAATGAACCGAATACTCCACCATTCGTAATTGTGAATGAACCGCCTGTCATATCGGCAATTGTCAATTTATTGTCGCGTGCTTTTTTCGCAAGCTCTCCGATAGAAGCTTCAATTTCAGCGAAGTTTTTGCGGTCTGCGTCCACAACGTTTGGTACAACCAATCCGCCTTCAGTGGAAACTGCGATACCGATATCAAAATAGTTTTTCAATAAAATTTCATCGCCATCAATTTCCGCGTTGACATAAGGATACTTCTTCAATGCCGCAACGACTGCTTTCGTGAAGAATGACATGAAGCCAAGGCGCACATCGTTTTGCTCGAAGAACTGATCTTTCTTGCGTGAACGAAGAGCCATCACGTTTGTCATATCAATTTCGTTGAACGTAGTAAGCATTGCAGTCGATTGCTTCACTTCAAGAAGACGCTTTGCAATCGTTTGACGCCGGCGAGTCATTTTTTCGCGTGTGATGCGGCCGTCATCTTTAGCTTCAGTTACAGCCGGTTTAGCTTGTGGCTGTGCTTTAGGAGCGTTTGTATGAGCGGATACGTCTTGTGCACGTACGCGACCCATTGGATCTACAGGTGAAACCGCTGCTAGATCGATTCCTTTTTCACGTGCCATCTTACGTGCTGCCGGGCTTGCAATTGTACGGTCTGTAGAAGTAGCTTGCTCAACTGCAGCTTCTTGTTTTGGAGCTGGAGCTGCTGCCGGAGCCGCTGCTTCTGTTGCTTGTGGAGCTTGCTGTGCCGGTGCACCTGAACCTTCGCCTACAATCGCGATTACTTGGCCAACTTCAACTGTGTCGCCTTCCGCAGCCAGTAGTTCAGATACAACACCTGCTTCTTCTGAAATGACTTCGACGTTCACTTTGTCTGTTTCCAATTCAACGATGAATTCACCTTTATCTACGTTTTCACCGGGTTGTTTCAACCATTTTGCAATTGTGCCTTCTGTAATCGATTCTGCTAGTTCAGGTACTATGATCTCTGCCACAATAAATTCCTCCTCGTAGGTGTACCGTTTTCACGGATAGCTACTTTTTTATAAGTAGTTTTTGACTGTTTTTGAAAAGCTTCCTTATTTGTTATATCACTTTTTTAATGCTTCTTCAATAATTCGATTTTGTTCAACTTTATGAGAAGCTCCGTCGCCTTCTGACGGGCTGGAACGGTGAATACGACCAACATATGAAATGTCCTTGCCATCTGCCAACTCTTCCAAGTACGGATATGCAAACGACCAAGTACCCATATTTTTAGGTTCTTCTTGTACCCATACCAAGTCTTTCACTTTCGGGAAGCGAGCAAGGATTTCTTTGATTTTGTCGGATGGGAATGGGTAGAGCTGCTCTACACGAATGACGTGCAAGTAGTCAAATCCTTCGCCATCTTTAATTTTCTCTGCAAGATCGATTGCTACCTTACCGCTTGCAAATAAAATTTTCTTGACTTTTTCAGGCTTCGTACCCGTACCCGGCTGTTCAAGCACTGTTTTAAAGTGTCCTTCCACTAAGTCATTGACGTCTGCCCCAACTAGTGGATGACGCAATAACGACTTAGGTGTCGCAATAACTAACGGACGCTCTGCTTCACTTCCAAGAATCTTCGATTGACGACGCAATACGTGGAAGTAGTTAGCTGCACTTGAGATGTTCGCAACTGTCCAGTTATTTTCTGCACACAGTTGTAAATAACGTTCGATACGAGCGCTGGAGTGCTCAGGTCCTTGTCCTTCAAATGCGTGCGGCAATAACAAGACAAGTCCTGATTGCTGACCCCACTTGGAGAAGCTGGAAGATACAAACTGATCAAACATAACTTGTGCCATGTTCGAGAAGTCACCGTATTGTGCTTCCCAGATGGACATCGTTTTGTCTTCTTCCAAGTTGTAGCCGAATTCATAACCGACGATACCCGCTTCCGTTAATGGGCTGTTGTATGCCACGAACGAAGCGTTGGAGCCACCAATATGATGCAACGGAACGAATTCTTCACCTGTTTTTTCATCATGGAGAACTAGGTGACGTTGAGCAAATGTACCGCGCTGGATATCTTGACCAGACATACGGATTGGTTTGCCGTCCTGTAAAATAGAACCGAATGCGAGTTGCTCAGCGTGCGCCCAGTCGATTTTACCTTTTCCGTTAAACGGTTCTTCACGTCTTTTAAGGATTTTATCCAGTTTGCTAAATACCGTGAATTCAGATGGATATGTCAATAGATCTTCATTCATTTTACGAAGACGATCTTCTGCAACACCTGTTTCAAGATCACGCGGTAGTCCAGCAAGTACCCCTTCTGGAGTGGCATTCGAAGTTTTTGGAGCGTCTGCAGAATCTTCCTTCACACGGTCGTAAGCTTCTTGCATAGACGCGATGACGGATCGGTCCATCTGCTGCACTTCTTCGTCTGTCATGATTTTCTGTTCCACCAGACGCTGTCCGTAGATTTGGCGAACTGTTGGATGCTTATGAATCTCATGATACATCACTGGGTTTGTTACGAGCGGCTCGTCCATTTCATTGTGTCCGTAACGGCGGTAACCGATCAGGTCAATTAGGACGTCTTTACCGAACTTTTGACGGTATTCAAATGCTAACTTCGCTACAGCAAGAACTTCTTCCGGGTGGTCTGCATTCACGTGGAATATAGGCACCTCAAAGCCTTTTGCTGGATCGGACGCATAATGCGTAGAACGAGAATCATAGTATTCAGTCGTAAAGCCAATAGTATTATTGGCGATTACATGAATAGATCCGCCTGTTCTGAAGCCGCGTACACGACTGTAGTTGAATGATTCAGGTACAATACCTTGTCCTGGGAATGCTGCGTCACCGTGTACAAGTACCGCATACGCTGCATTTGTATCTTGTTTTGGAATCCCTGGCTGATCTGTGTTCTCCTGTGCAGCCCGAGTTTGTCCTGTAATAACTGGATTCACAACTTCTAAATGTGAAGGGTTATAGGCTAAGAAACGGTTTAGACCGGATTCACCTTTGTAAAGAGCACCCATATGGTATTTTACGTCGCCAAACCAACCGCGCGTAACTTCCAATGAGCCGTCTTTTGGTAAGAATGGGGATGCCGGTACGCCTGCAAATTCTGCAAACATCATTTCATATGGTTTATTTAGATTATGTGTCAACACGTTCAAACGTCCGCGGTGAGCCATGCCAATCAACATTTTTTGTACTTTCGCTTCTTCAGAACGGCGAACCAATTCATCGATCAATACGACAAGAGTGTCCACTCCTTCTATAGAGAAGCGCTTGGCTCCGACGAATGTACGGTGAATAAATTTCTCGAAACCTTCAATTTTCGTCAAGCGTTCGAGAAGTTCCTTTTTCTCATCGCCTTGCAAGCTTGACTGCACGTCACCGTTTTCAATTTTAGTTTGAATCCAGTTACGCTCAGTTTCGTCGATTAAGTGTGAAAACTCATATGCGATGGAACCTGTATATAAAGATTTCAGGTAATTCATTGCATCCAATCCGTTTTCCACTGTTGGTGGAACATTTTTCAAGAACAAAGATGCTGGCAATCCGACCAGATCGCTGTCTGTCAATCCGTGATATGACAATTCTAGACGTGATGTATCCTTTGGTCGATCGTTTAATGGATAAATGTCTGCTGCAAGATGCCCATACGAGCGAATGGCTTCTAGTAAAGAATAGACGGCAAGTACTTTGCGCAGATCTGTTTGTGAACCTTGCGCTACAACTGCTACTTCGCCGGACTCATCGATCTGAGGCGCACCAAAATTCCTGAATAGCTCTGCTAACTCAGGATCAACTGCATCTGGATCTGTTTTAAACAGATCATACATTTCCATTACATACCCAAGGTTTGGACCCGAAAAAGCAGAATACGGGGAACGATGGGAATCCACAATGTTCGACATGTAATATTACCTCCACATTTGCCTATTGGCTTGTTGTGATTATTTTATATACTTCCATACAATAATAGCACGCAAATCCTAGAACTGAAAGGGATTAATACAAAGTTGTGAACTTTTCTATAAAGGACACGAAAAAAACATGAAAATCGCGACAAAGTCTTTGACAAAGGTGTATTGCTATTGTTTTTTATTTCTGAAAAGACAAAATCATTTCAGCCATTTTCTCAGGGGTTTTTGGTTCTGTCGTTTTTTCAATATTCGACAGCAGTCGAGTTTTTTCTTGCTCCAGATTTTTGAAGAGTTCATCCATCGGCTGATCTGCAAGCTGTTCTTCCTCTACTTTAAGCGCTAATCCTTTCGATTCGAAATAAGATGCATTCAGTAGTTGATCTCCCCTACTTTTGGATGCAGCGAGCGGAACGAGTAGCATAGGTTTATGGATAGCGAGCAGCTCGAAAATTGCATTGGAGCCGGCGCGTGAGATCGCGTAATCGGAAGCCGCCAGCAAATGAGGCAATTCCCCTGTTACATACTCAAATTGAACGTAGCCTGCTAAGTCGTTTAGCTCATGAACTGCATTTCCTTTCCCGCATAAATGAATGATCTGATAATTTTTCAACAGTTGAGGCAATTCACCGCGTATCGCTTCATTCAATACGGCTGAGCCTTGGCTTCCGCCCATGACGATGAATATTGGACGGTCGGATTTTAACCCCGCTATGCGCAAACCTTCTTCTTTGCTGCCGTTAAAAAGTTCAGGACGGATAATAGGACCCGTGCAAGTAGATTTTCCAGCCGGCACATATTGTAGCGTTTGCTCAAACACGGTGAAAATCTGCGAAGAAAACGGCAATGCGAGTTTATTTGCTAATCCTGGCGTGACATCGGATTCGTGGACTACAACGGGCACATTAGCCAGCTTAGCCGCCATCACAACAGGAACCGAAACGAACCCACCTTTAGAGAAAATGATTTCTGGCTTGAGCTTTCTTATAATAGACAATGCCTGAAAGGTACCTGCTCCCACGCGAAATGGATCGGTAAAGTTTTTCATGGAAAAATAACGCCGCAACTTCCCACTTTGTATAGAGTGATAGACCACTTCAGGATGTCCATCTCCGATTAACTCTCTTTCTATCCCTTCATGTGAACCAATGTAGTGCACACTATATCCTTTACCCAATAAAACCGGGATTAAAGCTTGATTGACGGATACATGCCCTGCCGTACCGCCACCTGTTAATACAATTACCGGTCGCTTCATTCTTCCCATCCTTCCTTGTAAATCTTATGTAATGTAATTTTCGCTTTGTTTTTCATGATACAATAGCCATTGAAAAATAATTATAGAGGAAATGAAAACTATGTCTATTGCTGAGAACACATTAAAACAGAAAAGCTCGTTATTCATTAAAATCATGCTGCCGATTTTAATTACTCAAGTTGCACTCTACTTGATGTCTTTCTTCGATATCCTGATGACCGGACGCTATGATACCTATCATTTAGCAGGCGTCACGATCGGTTCTTCTTTCTGGATTCCTGTCTACACAGGGCTATCTGGTATCTTGATGGGTCTTACCCCTATTATTGCACAGCAAATTGGCTCGAAGAATAAAAGTGCGATCCGGCCTACTGTCCAGCAAGCATTATACGTTTCCCTCACTCTTTCGGCAATCATTTTTGTATTGATCAAGTGGGGAATCTTGCCTGCGATCACCAAAATGCCGCTCGATGATCAAGTTGTGGAAGTTGCTACGAATTACTTGACCGGTATGAGTGTCGGCTTGGTACCGCTGATGGCCTATACCGTGTTGCGTTCTTTTTTCGATGCCTTAGGTGCAACTCGAGTGTCCATGTTCATTATTTTATTATCTGCTCCGATTAATATTGTCTTAAACTACTTATTGATTTTCGGGAATTTTGGTTTTCCTGAATTAGGCGGCGCAGGTGCGGGCTATGCTTCTGGAATTACATATTGGTTAGTATTCTTCATAGCCACGTTAATCGCTTGGTCATCTAAGCACTTTAAAGAATTTGCTCTGTTCCAAGAATGGCAACCTGTATCGTTTACGAAGTGGAAAGAGATATTATTGGTCGGTGTGCCGATTGGACTTTCGATTTTCGTGGAAACGAGTATTTTCTCAGTTGTAACGTTACTCATGAGCGGCTATACTGCCCAGGTGATTTCTGCGCACCAGATCGCTTTGAATTTTACTTCTTTACTTTATATGGTGCCGCTAAGCGTATCGATGGGTACGACGATTTTGGTTGGTCAATCAATTGGCGGCAATCGGCCAAAAGATGCCCGGGAGTTTACGTATCTCGGAATTGGATTTGCTGTATTGTTCAGTTTCCTATCCATATTCATCTTACTGACGTTCCGTGAAGCCATCGCTTCTATGTATACGCCGGATCCAGCAATTATTGCACTCGCCATTCACTTTTTTGTCTATGCAGCGTTCTTCCAACTGTCCGATGCAGTGCAAGCACCTATTCAAGGCGCTCTGCGAGGTTACAAAGACGTAACGATGACGTTTTTGGTTGGTGTCATTTCATTTTGGGTGATTGGTCTGCCGGTAGGGTACGTTTTGGCTGGTTATACGAGTTTAGGAGCGTATGGCTATTGGGTCGGACTTATCACAGGATTGACAGTCGGTGCGGTCATTCTTTCTTTTCGCTTACGCTATATCCAAAAAAGACAAAGCCAGCAGTGATTTTCTGCTGGCCTTTTTATTCTAGAATACCTAAATCACGGAATGTCAGCTCTGCTTCCACCGTGATCGGCAGCTCTGAAAAAGTGTCCTGCCATCTTCCGCGATTCCAAATTTCAGGATGAAATGCTTGTACTTTGCGACCGAGACCGATCATATCGCTTTTTGCTTCCTGCATTTTGCCGACCACATCATTGAAGTCTTTCGTTAACTTTTCCGATAGTTGTTTCTCTACTGCTTGTGTATTATGGTGATAATCAGGAAATGCTTCCATAGTCGCTTTCAGTTTCATGCGGATTATTATACGATCGTTCAAAATATCCCAATTATCTTTTACTTTCAAAACGTCAAATGTCAGTTCGTTTTCTTTTTCATCATTCTCTAGTTTATAGCTGAAGCGGGTGAATTTTCCTTTCTCCCCACTTAAGAGCGTAGCGAGCATTGCTTCTCTCCTCTCTAAAACATAACCTGTAAAATCCTTTCCCGAAAACAATCCCACACCTACCAATTGAGGTAGCCCTCCCTCATCTATTCTTAGATAAGGCAATGCAAGGTCCTGTGTGTTTTCTAATAACAAGGTACCTGCACGCTGCAGGTTTGCAGGGGGAAAATATGTGTAAATCTTTCCGGTCAATAAAAGCTCTGTATAGTAATTGGATACTTCCCCTTGTAAATCACCAGAAGGATTAAAATATGTCTGGATATCGCCCTCTACCAAAGCCATGTAACTTTGCAGACGGTTTCTGGGCGCTCTATAGACGTTATCTAGATACTGATATAGATCATCTCGAGCCATCTCTTCAGAGACAAGAAGAACTTCCATTTTAGATAAATTTAGCGCTTCCTTCGTACTGTAGTTGGCGTTCATTTGAGCTTCCTTCATGGAATTCCCTTTCCCTTTGGATGTTGAAAATTTGATCTGATTACCATCAAATACTGGGAAAGCAAATGTCATGTGAACATCGTCATCGCCTCCTTCCATTCCCGCAAGCGGAACGATGGTCACATCTTTAAATAAAAGCTCATCCCAGCAACCGCTGAGCAGTAAAGAGGACAGTATTAAGACGAGGAGTCTTTTATCCATTTATTCAGCCCCTTCTTTAGAAGAATGAGAATGATAGGCAAGACGATACCTATTGCTAAGTGTAGATAATTCACTATTTCCCGAATCCATTCATTTCTTTCCTTTGAAACAAAAAAACCAATGACTGCCAATAAAAATAGGTGGATACCTATATTTTGCCGTCTTCGTTTGCTCTCATTGTCGGCTGGCCAAGTCATCACAACGAAGAAAATGTATAAAATGACTGTGACAATACTCCATATGATCCATGCAATCATATAAAACAAGTCCGCCCGTTCAATGAAAGACAATGTTAAAGATTTCATCATGTATAAAGTGGGCTGCGGGATGGTCTTGATTTCCTCTATCCCAAAGAATAATTGGTTGACGAGGATGGTTGCTAAATAAAAAAACGTCCAACTCATTTGATAGGAGAATAACGGCCAGCCCGCCAATGATCTTACTTCTTTAACAAAGGGGCGTAAAAATAAATAAAACTCCAAGCCAATCATCGGTGCTGTCGCGACTAAAAACGCTCTTGCCATTTTCACCACATTAAAATCCATTTGGGGAGCCATCCTGTACCAATCCAAATGAGGGACGGCTAATAGCCAGGTGATTACGATAAAAATAACTACAGGTATGGCGATTGTCCAAATGTTTAATACAGCAGTTACCTTTCCGTAGTTCGCATAATACGAAACAATAAGAATGATAGCCGTTGTCACAATAATAGGCGTGTCTGGTAACGTCCATAACGACAATAAATAGATGATAAAACTGAGTCCGCTGATGATGACAAGCAACCAGTAGATTTTGAATACCCAGCGAATGAATGTGGGTACGCGCAACGCGTGATAAGTCTTTTCAAAGAGAAGAAACAGCAAGTATTGCATGAGGGCAATCACTAAAAATACCAACCAGCTATTTTGTTTCGCATCTTGAATCAAGTAATGCTGAAAAGAGATAAAGACGCCGCCTGTCTGTATAAAAAATAATATACAGAAGAATTGAGTTTTGGATAGTTCAAACATCATCATTTCCTACCTCTCCGAAAAAACGAAAATGTCTTTTGCTGTGGATGATGACGAAAAAAAGGAAGCCTCAAGAAAACTACCCAAAGACGGGACGCATCAAATGGTATTAATGGAGAAAAATAAGGCTGCTTCAGTGACGAAAGATTAAGTAGATGGATATACAAAAGCAAAGCCATGATACTCATCCCGAAAAAACCAAATAACGTGGCCATGATCATAAACGGGAAACGAATAATTCGGATACTCATATTCATTTCTGGTGAAGGGATGACATAACTCGAAATAGCTGTTATGGCTACCACAACAATCATGATATTCGATACGAGCCCTGCGTTTACAACTGCATCCCCTATTACCAGTCCGCCCACAATCCCAATTGTCGGACCAATAGGAGTAGGCAATCGGAGACTGGCCTCCCGAATTAGTTCAATGAAGAGTTCTAAAAATAACGCTTCGATAATAGGCCGGTATGGGAGATCATTTACCGTAAGCTTTACTTTTTGACTAATATCATTCGGTAAAATTTCAAAATGATAACTCACAACGGCTATATAGAATGCTGGCAGTAAAACAGCCATTGCCAAGCCGCCTAAACGCAATAGTCTATAAAACGTACCGACAATAGGGCGGGCATTATAATCATCGGGGGATTGGAAAAACGAAAAAAACGTGACCGGTCCAATTAATACTGTAGGTGAATGATCGATTAAAAAAGCAATTTTACCTTCCAATAAATTTTCCACTACCCGATCCGGTCGTTCTGTATTCAATAGCTGAGGAAACGGAGAGTAAACCGTGTCTTCAAGATAATCTTCCATTTGTCCAGAGCCTAGGGCATATTCACCGGGAATATTCTTAAGTCGGTTTGCCGCCTCAAGGACCACATCCGGATCTGCAAGAGAATCAATATAAATATATGTTGCGTAAGAATTATTTTCTTTACCCATCTTGACCGTACGAATCACTAAATCAGGGATGGCAAGCCTTTTTCGAATCATGTATAGGTTTTGCTCCAAAGACTCTACAAAACCTTCGTGTGAGCCGCGGACGGTTGTTTCTCCAATTGGTTCATCGGGAGAACGGGCTGTGAACTGTTGGGTTGATAATTGTATTTGAATGTTCATCTCCGGGAAGATCAGTAGGGTCATGCCTGAACAAATGCTTTCGATTAACTGCTCTTGATTGAAGGTCTGAACGGTTGAAATAGCTGTCGTGCCCCAGTTTTTCAACGCTTGTTCAGAGCGCGAACGCATCAACTCAATTTGTTTAGCCGTTTCAACAGTATCTACTAGGGTTGTGAAATAACAAACGAAACCTTTCCCTATCGTCCATTGTACTTCCTGGATAACTAAATCAGATGATCCATAAAACAAGTCTTCCAAAAAATATTTATCTATCATTGATGCGGGGTTCTTCATGAAACTCACCTCTATGCAAGTCAGTATGCATAAAATTCATCTGTTATATGCAAAAAGGACGATGGAATATTCTCCATCGTCCTACCGCTTATTTTTGAATGAATTGTTGTGTCCAGTAATTTCCGTTCGCATCATAACCGATTCCAATATGAGTGAACTCTGGTGTCAAGATATTTTGTCTGTGACCTGCTGAGTTCATCCAAGCTGTTACGACTTCTTGTGCGTTCCGTTGACCCTGTGCAATATTCTCAGCTGCCTTACGGTATGTGATGCCATTCATCTTCATTTGATCAAATGGTGAGCCATATGTAGGGCTTGTGTGTGAGAAATAATTGTTCTTGGCCATGTCTGCTGATTTTTGTTTAGCAGACTTCTGAAGAGTTGCGTCAAATTGCAATGGTTTTAGACCTGCTTTTGCTCGTTCAGCATTTGTTAGATCTAGAACTGCTTGTTCTTCAGCAGACACATTTGCAGTCGGCTTTTGCTGTTCAGGCTTTTCAGCTGTTGGCGGTGTGCTAGGCTGCTGTGGTTTTTCAGCCGGTGTGCTTGGCTGTTGTGGTGTTTCCACTGGTTTGCTCGGTTGTTCCGGCTTCTCTACTGGTTTACTAGGCTGTTCTGGCTTTTCAACTGGTTCGCTCGGTTGTTCTGGCTTTTCCACTGGTTTGCTCGGTTGTTCCGGCTTCTCTACCGGCTTACTAGGCTGTTCTGGCTTTTCCACTGGTTTGCTCGGTTGTTCTGGCTTCTCTACTGGTTTATTCGGTTGCTGTGGCTTCTCTACTGGCTTCTGAATCTCGTTGTTCAAGATGCTACAATACTTATCCCAGAAATTAGAGAATATCCCCTTATCTTGTCCTTGGAGTATATTCCACGTGTACGTTTGGCTGATGTGGACAGTTTTGATCGTGCTTGCCTCCGCTGAATGGTTAGGCAATAAAATAGCTGAGCTTAATAAGATGATTGTCAATGGTTTTTTCATCTTCATACCTCCTCTTCTACGAAACTTATCATAACGTTTTAGAAAAGAAGAAAATATGACGGAAATTGCCAACTCGCCCAATACAATCTACAAACCTATGAGACAAGAGCCTCAGCTTCCTTATAATTGGCAGATATGCCCTTCCATGAAGACTATTGGCAGCGAAAAGCTATTGACAACTACTTTTCAGGCGGATATTCGATGCTTGAAAGCTGCTCACCTATGATGACAAGTTTTGAAGGAATTTGCATATATTCAGGTATCCAATTGACCATTCCATACGCATATTGAAACAAGTGTGAGTATCTGGAGCCTTCTAATTGGATATAGCCCTTCATCCGATATACGGTGTCTGGCAAGGAACGCACCCAATCTTCAAAATGCTCTTGATTAATCGGTTTCTCAAAAGACAGTACCTTCGAAGCGAGTGGAAGGCCGCTGCCTGTACTGACGGCATGTTTCGGAGCAGAGGCGGCATCCACCATCTTCTCGATATAGCTAAAATCGATTTTCGCATTCGTTGTTTGTACGAGAGGAGCAAAGCTATTGAATTGTGTCACTTGCATCGTTACAGATGCCAATTGACCCGCTGTTAGTAAATCTGCTTTATTCAGCAGCATGAAATGAGCATGTCGGACCTGTTCCAAGAATAATGCGAGCATACGCGGAGAAAGCTTATCACGATCCAGCCAGCGCATGGCGTCTACAACCGTGATAATACCCTTCACATCTAATTGGTCGGCGAATAAGGGTGAATAGACGGCATCTAACGCCTCTACCGGATGGGCAGCGCCTGTCGTCTCAATGAACAGCACGTCAACGTTTGGATAGTCAGTCAATAGACTTTGCAGTTGGGCTTCCGTCGATTCAGCACCTGTACAGCAAATACAGCCATTCAGCAACTCTTTTAACGGCACTTCCTTTTTCTCTTCAACGATTTGACTGTCTATATTCAATTCGCCGAATTCATTCATCAGAACAGCGGGCTGCCTCCCTTGTTTGTTTACTTGGTCAATCAATTGAACAAGCAAGGAAGTTTTTCCACTGCCGAGAAATCCACTCAATAAATATACATCGATCATAAACCTCTATCCCTTCTATAGAAGAAACGCGTCCAAACAAGGCTGGACGCGTTTTCTTGTCCGTATTAAACGGATTATGATTTTACTTTCTTCAGGACGACTTCTTTTGCCTTTTGCAATTGAGGATCGTCTTCTTTCATCTTATCCCGTAATTTTTGCATTAAGCCTATCGTCGAATCACCAGTCAGTATGCCTGTTTGTTCGAGTGAAAGGTCTTTCTGCAATGCTTTAACAGCTTGTGCAGTGTTTGCGTCATACAGTCCGTCCGTTTCCCCAGGATGGTATCCTACTACTTCAAGCATCTCTTCAGCTGCTTGAACCGCAGGAGATACCATGCCTTCCTTCATTTCTTCAGAGGCATCTAGGAACGGAAGTGATGCATAAGGAGGGTATGGCACTTTAACATCGGGCTCAATCCCTTTTTTATGAATCCAATTGCCGTCCGGCGTCAACCATTTGGCTGTCGTCAACTTTAGATTGGAACCATCTTGCAGCTGTGTCGGTGTCTGCACAGTCCCTTTACCGAACGTCTTGATACCGACAATCGGAATATGAGCGGATTCTTTCAATGCACCTGCTAAAATTTCAGAAGCCGACGCACTGCCATCGTCCACGATCAACGTGACAGGCACATCAATTTTCTGACCGCCTGACGCCGGGAAAATCTCTGCCGGTCGGCCCTTTTCTTGTGTCTGGAATAAAGCTTTCCCTTCTTCTACAAATAGATCAGAAATATCGATAGCGGCACTCAACACACCACCTGGATTTTGACGTACGTCGATCAGGACACCTTTCATCCCTTTTTCCGTCATTTCATTTAAAGATTCCAGTAATTCTTGATACGTATTTTCAGAGAAGGACGTAATGTTAATATGTGCAATATTGTCATCCAGCATTTCGGCATATACCGTATGAACGGGGATGACATCTCGTACGATTTTCACCTCGAACGGCTCTGCGGCTGTCCCACGTCGGACCGATAATGTGACCGTTGACCCTTTTTCCCCGCGAATTAACAGTACAGCTTCCGAAGAGGACATACCTTGGATACTTTTTCCGTCTACCGAAAGGATGGTATCATTCGGCAATAGCCCGACTTTTTCTGCAGGCGAATTCTTAATAGGAGATACAATGCTGATATAGCCATTGGACTCTTGAATTTCTGCGCCGATTCCTTCAAAACTGGATGATATACTCTCATTCAGCTGCTTCGCTTCCTTTTCGTTCAAGTAGTCCGAATAAGGATCTCCTAACGCATCGACCATACCGTTGATTGCTCCGTCCAGTATGACTTGTTCGTCGACCTCATCGAAATAACTTTGTTTCAGTTGATCATACGCATCGAAAAGCTTTTTAAATTCTTTTCGTTCACTTCCCACTTGTTGGGGTTTGACGACCTCTACGACTTTATCATCACCGACTGTTAATGCGAAGAATGTAACCGCTGCTGTCGCCAGTACAAGGGCAAAGATGAGCATGATCAGCGAAAACGGCTTAATCCGGATATACCGGCTAGGTTCGGGTTTCTTTTCCGGCTCTACCTCTCCGTTTTCTTTTGAATCGTTCTCGTTCATCGTCTTCCCTACTTTCTAAACTCCCATGAAAAGAACCGCTGTCTAGAGCGGTCTTTGTTCAAAGGTTCTTTATGTGCAGCTATTCCGCTGTTTGAAATACTGTGTATTATTCAGCGATTGCTGCTTCTAGTGCTACTTCGATCATGTCATTGAATGTTAATTGGCGTTCTTCAGGCGTAGTGATTTCGCCTGTAAGGATATGATCACTAACCGTAAGCACAGCAAGCGCTTGACGGCCAAAACGAGCAGCTAGCGTGTAAAGTGCAGCAGCTTCCATTTCTACAGCCAATACACCATGACGTGCTAATTTTTCATGCTGTGCGTCTTCATTATAAAAGAAGTCTTCTGTGAAAACATTCCCCACTTGCAAATGAAGGCCTTTTTCTTTCCCTGCATGGAATGCTTTCAATAAAAGATCGAAATTTGCGATCGGAGCATAACGGATGGGACCGAACGTTGTATCGTTTAACGATGAGTTCGTTGTCGCAGCCTGTGCTAAAATCACATCGCGAACTTTTACGTCCTTTTGGATGGCACCGCATGTACCCACACGAATCAATTTCTGCACATCAAACTCCTGCATTAACTCTGTTGCGTAAATAGAAATAGAAGGAACGCCCATACCTGTTCCCTGCACTGAAACACGTTTTCCTTTGTATGTACCTGTATACCCGAACATGTTTCGTACTTCATTGTACTGAACAACATCTTCTAAAAACGTTTCCGCAATATACTTTGCACGCAGTGGATCTCCAGGAAGAAGAATCGTGTCGGCGATATCGCCTTTTTTCGCATTAATATGTATGCTCATGTCTTTTTCAGCCTCATTTCGCTATTTTAATTTTATCATACAGTGATTAAAGGCGAGATGCAATGAAGACCTCGCCATTTATCTGCTGCATACGTCTTGATAGATTGCGTACAGTTCATCAAAGGTAGTGGAGCTTAAATCGTGATCGGCTTGATCCTCGACATAACGTGACAACGTATCGAATTCCTCCTCATTTTTTGGAAAACTCGGATCACGAAACATCTTTTCTGCAAACATCGCCTTCACATCGTCTTTTCCACCGCCACGATACCTCAACGCAAAATGATAAAAGGATCGATCCATCACGTAAATAGCCCTTTATACTCTCCGTAGCCCTCTTTCTCCAAATCGGAGACAGGAACGAAACGCATAGCTGCAGAATTGATGCAATAGCGCAGTCCGCCTTGATCAGCTGGACCATCCGGGAAGACATGTCCCAAATGAGAATCTGCCGTTTTGCTGCGGACCTCTGTGCGGCGCATCCCATGAGTGGTATCAAAGTGCTCCGTCACTTCAGACGCTTCAATTGGCTTCGAAAAGCTTGGCCAACCACAGCCCGCATCGAATTTATCATGGGAACTGAACAATGGTTTTCCTGAAACGACATCCACGTATAGTCCTTCTTCATAATGTGCGTCAAATTCATTTTGGAAGGGCGGCTCTGTCCCGCTTTCCTGCGTTACATAATACTGCATATCCGTCAATCGGTTTCTCAAGTCCTCTTTCATGATGGATCCCCCCAATGCTTTTCAATAAACCCTGCTCGTCCTGATCCTACGGTGTAACGTTCATAATGCCCAGGATTCTTTTCATAATATTGCTGATGATATTCTTCAGCCGGGTAAAATGGATGCGCCGGTAAAATGTCTGTGACAATTGGCAAGTCAAACTTCCCACTCGCCTGCAGCTCTGCTTTAGATTCTTCAGCCTCTTTTTGCTGTTCAGGTGAATGTGTATAGATTGCAGATTTGTAGGACTCGCCGCGGTCGTAAAACTGTCCGCCTGCATCAGTAGGATCAATCACTTGCCAGAAAATATTCAATAATTCGTTATACGAGATGATGTCATCATCAAATTCAATCTTCACTGCTTCGCGGTGTCCCGTCGTGTTCGAGCAGACTTCTTCATACGTCGGATTGACTTTATGTCCTCCTGTATAGCCTGAAGTAACAGAATGTACGCCTTCGTATAGGTCGAACGGTTTGACCATGCACCAAAAACAACCACCTGCAAATGTTGCGTATTGTGTCGCCATCTATGTTGCCTCCTTAATTTTTCGGAATCAATACTTCCAATATAATCTCATCTTCAGCTAAATTCACTTCTTTTGCTTTCACTTTAACGTCACCGGAGATCGGCAAATCTTGCAAATCAATGAAAATTTCTTCTTCTTTCGGTCGAACGATCATCCATGGAGGAAATTCGACAGAGTTTTTCAATAGCTTTAATACAGTCGAAGGAGGAATATTCAAATCCCCTAATTCCATAGACGATTGCTTCAGGATTAAGTTTCCATCTTCCCGCACGATCGGGTCAAAGTGCATGGCAAGTGGCAACGTATAGGAAAACACGGTTAGTTCTGACGTCAGCAGTACATCATCACGCATTTCCAACTCAACAGGTAATGCGCCTTTGACCGCTTTCCGAATGTACGTATTCGCAATGCCTTCGAAATTTTCCTTCGTCGTATTTAATTCCAGCGAATATCCTGCCTTCGAGGAAGCGTTTGATTCAGGAAGAGGAGGTGAAGATGCGGTATTGCCGATTACTATGATCAGCCCGACGATCGATGCTGCGATTAATCCTGCAAGGCTGAAGAATGCTATTTTCCAATAATTCATTAGTTGCTCACTCCACTTCCAAATCAATTGCTGAACATTTCTTCATTTCATCCACAAATCGTTTTCCCATCAAATCATAGCCTTTACTGTTTGGATGGAAGAAGTCTGTATGATAAACCATATTTGTATTCGAATTAAATAAATCTTTAACAGGAATGAAACAAGCTGCTCCGTCTTTCCGTACTTGTTCTTCCAATGAAGCATTCCAATCATCGACAATCTCCTCAAATTCCTGCACTTCATCCGTAACGACAGAAAATGGATTGTATAGACCGGCTACAATGATCGGTGCATTTGGATTGAGCAAACGGATCAACTGAAATAACTCTTCCATTCTATTTTCAAATTTACCAAGTTCCTTATAAAAATCGGAAAGCTTCATTTTCATGAAATTCCCTTTGACTACTTTCATCAAATCATTGCCGCCAATTGTAAAAACGATATAGTCGGCTTGCACGATTGCTTCTTGCACGTCGGTATCTTCCAGCTGATCTAACAGCTGATCGCTTCTCTTTCCTCGCTTTGCTAAATTCACAGCATCTACTTCCATTATCCCTTTCCATTGTTCCATCTCTGTTGTTAAGCGTCCGAAATAACCGCCTTCTTTACGTTCATCCCCTACCCCTTGTGTCAATGAATCTCCTAAACCGAGTACGTTGACCCGCTTTGGAACAAAATATTCCGGTATTGAGAAAGGTTCGAAGAGAACTGGTTCTCTTTCTGGCAAAGCCGTTTCTTTTTGGCTAAATGGTGCTTGGCACCCGGATAAAAACAATGAGAAGACAAACAGGAATAAAACCATTCTTCTCATAAACTCTATCTTCCCCTTTGTTTTGATAGTGTTACTCTGTGTAAAACATAAAACCAATCGCGCCTTCGCCCGTGTGGGTACTGACAATTGGCGTTGTAAATGTAAGCTTTACTTGAATACCCATTTCTTCAATCGTTTTTTTCAAAGGTTCGGCCATCAAGAGTCCATTCGCATGGGCGATGCCAACGCTACGAATTACTTTCCCCGCAGTCTCTTTTTTAAACTCATTCAATAAATATGTGACGACTTGTTTGTGACTGCGTACTTTCGCGACAGGGGTATAAACGCCATCTTTCAAAGTAGCGATCGGTTTAATGTTCATTAATGATCCGAACATCGCTTTCCCCTTGCCGATCCGGCCGCCTTTTACTAGATTATCCAGTACGTCCACCACTACATATAGTGAAGAACGTTTACGAACGCTGTCAAGCCCGTTCACAATTTCTTGGACAGATTTCCCTTCTTCCACCATACGGCATGCTTCGAGTACTTGAAACGTCAGGGCATGTGAAATGTACATGGAATCAATGACCGTAACGTCTGCAGAAGAAGCCTGGGCTGCCGCTTGGGCAGATTTCACTGTGCCGCTCATCCCACCCGTCATGTGGATCGAGATAATTTGAGAGCCGTCCGCTCCTAGTTCATCGTATAATTTTTGAAAGACACCGACAGCGGGTTGTGAACTCTTTGGAAGTTCTTTTGACTCTCGCATGAGGTCTAAAAATTGGTCGGGCTGAAGTTCTACTCCATCCACAAAAGATTGATCGTTAATTTGGATAGTCAAAGGTACAACGTGAATTTCGTGTTTTTCTATGAGTTCTTTAGTGAGATCAGCGGTAGAATCCGTGACTATGTGTATTTTTTTCATGTTTATGGTCTCCTTCGCGTACTGTGAAATGCGATTTTCTGTTCATTTTTTGCTATAGTGAGGTTTGAGGAGTTGTTGCTTTTTGTCAGATGCATTTGATTTCAAGAATTTTTCGGAAGAACGTTGGAATGCGATTACCCACGCAATCGGTTTCTTGCTCAGCATACCTGCGCTGGTCTTTCTGATATTGGCAGGTATAGAGCGCGGAACCGCGATAGCCGTTGTTAGTTTCACGATTTTCGGGGTCTCTATGCTGTTGCTTTTCTTAATGAGCACGTTACTACATAGTATGCCTATTAAAGTGAAAGAGTTTTTCTCGATTTTGGATCACTCCGCCATTTATGTCTTAATCGCGGGAACTTATACGCCCTTCTTGCTCGTAACATTAAAAGGGGCTCTCGGCTGGACATTGTTCGGCATTATCTGGGGACTTACGATATTAGGGATCTTGTTCAAAATCTTTTTCATTCACCGTTTTGAGAAAGCCTCACTGGCGCTTTATATCGTCATGGGCTGGCTGATCATTATTGCGATCAAGCCATTGTATGAACAACTTCCGCCCGCAGGCTTTTGGCTGCTCGTAATTGGGGGAGTTCTCTACACATTCGGTTCTGTTTTTTATGCGTGGCGGCGCCTGCCGTACAATCATGCAATTTGGCATTTATTCGTCATTGCCGGCAGCGCAGCCATGTATTTTAGCGTCCTTCTGTATGTATAAGAGGGGCGCTATTCTTTTTTGTCCCAAATTTGATAGACATATGCTGTGCGGTCTTCTGCATATTGTACGTCGGACTCACTGGTCAGCTGCCAGCCTTCTTTATATTCAGGGAAGAACGTGTCGCCTGGATAGGAATTTTCAATAACGGTGATATACAGTCGATCCGCCAAGCCCATTGCCATATCAAAAATCTGTGCTCCTCCAATGATGACTACTTCTTCGGAGTATTCTTTAGCTTTTTGGATAGCTGTTTGCAGATCATGCACGACCGTAATACCTTCTGCTTCATATGATTCATTCCGAGTGACAATAATATTCAAACGCCCAGGTAACGGACGACCGATCGATTCAAATGTTTTACGCCCCATAACGATCGCTTTACCCATCGTCATCTTTTTAAAATAAGCCAATTCTTCAGGAATATGCCAGGGCATTTGGTTGTCTTTTCCTATGACGCGCTGTACGTCATGTGCAACTAGTAGTGAAATCAAAATTTTTCTCCTCCTTACACAGCAATGGGTGCAGTGATTTTCGGGTGCGGATCGTAGCCTTCTATCGTAATGTCTTCTACGTTTAAGTCGAAGATGGAACGCCCTGCGTAATTGACGTTGAGTTTCGGCAAGTCTCTAGGCTCTCTCGATAGCTGCTCCTGTACTTGCGTCAGATGGTTTTGATAGATGTGGGCGTCTCCGAGTGTGTGAACGAACTCACCCACTTCCAGACCGCATTCATGGGCAATCAAATGAATCAATAACGCATATGAAGCAATATTGAAAGGTACACCTAGGAAGACATCTGCACTTCGTTGATAGAGCTGGCAAGATAATTTTCCATCCGCCACGTAAAATTGAAACAGTAGGTGGCAAGGAGGCAACGCCATCTCATCCACTTCCGCCGGATTCCAAGCCGTGACGATATGGCGACGTGAATCAGGATTGGTTTTGATACTTTCGATGACTTGAGCCAATTGGTCAATGACACCGTGGTCTGTATCCCACGCCCGCCATTGTTTGCCATAGACAGGACCTAAATCGCCATACTTCCTTGCAAAATCTTCATCTGCGAGAATCTTTTCTTTGAATGCAGCAAGTTCAGCTTTGTACGTTTTCGCAAATTGCTCATCTTCCACTACACGATGCCCGAAATCCGTCATATCCGGCCCTGTATATGCATCGCTCTCTACATATCGTTCAAACGCCCATTCATCCCAAATTCCATTGCGGTCTTGGATAAGCGTCCGAATATTCGTATCGCCTTTCAAAAACCATAATAACTCGGAGACGATCAGACGAAATGCTGTTCGTTTGGTCGTCAATAAAGGAAAGCCTTTGGCTAAATCGAAGCGCATTTGGTAACCGAAAACGCTGTATGTCCCCGTACCGGTCCGATCTCCTTTTTTCGTTCCTGTTTCCAGAATATGTTGACAAAGATTTAAATATTGCTTCATTTTCAGACTCCTTTTTTCAAGCAACTGCTTCTAAATTACATACAGTATAGCATTATTTTAGTCATGACCCTACCAATGACATTCGTTAAATCGAGAACAAAAAAACACCTCTTTAGATGGCGAATTACGAAAGCCATCTAAAGAGGTGTGTTTTTGGACTGAATTTTGGTGGTGTTTATACTGTTTGGTTGTATATAAACACAATATTTGTACGCTCACATCAAGTGGATCGCGTTGACTCCGCTTTTTATTTACTTCTTTCTTGTCACGTACCTACATCATTTTCTCCGTTGTCCTCTGTCAGCGGATCTTCTACTTTGAAATTATCCTTGTCATTGTCTTCTCCACAAGCACTCAACAACAATACTGCCGCCAATGGCAATGCTAAAAATTTCCCTTTCATTATGGCACCTCCTATGATTTATAGTACGTAGAGTTATTATCATCTCTCCGGGATAGTAATTTATTCATTGTTTTTGTTACCGTAAATTAATAAAATAAAAAAACACCCGTTTTCACAACGAGTGTTTCAACATTTTTAAGACAACCATTTCGGTGGTGTGTTTTTGGACCAGTAAATGTCGCCCAATGTATGATGAGCTGTGAACCCATCGTCAGCCGTATGATAATGGAAATTGTAAAAGTACCCATCAAGAGGACGTTTCTCGGTGCGAACGTGGAAACGAATAACGTCCTGTCCCGCCATTTTATCATGCACATGGAAAATCTTTTCTGCGTAATCGCCGGAAGGCTGTTCTGTGATCGCAAGACGACGTTCTGCTGCATTATGTATAGTGGTCTGTATCACTGCTTCGATTCTAGGGAAAATCTCCGAATCAAATTCATCTTGAATCACCGGACCGATGCGCTGACCGAATTTTTCATAAGACAGCGAACGCGCGAGATCGAGCAGTTGGTCTTCTTCTGAATGAATCGGATAATCAGGTGTAGATAAAAATTCCGTAGGCGAGTCGTCGAGTTCAATTGAATAGTGCGAATCTCCAGTTGTAGAATCCATTTCATTTGGCTCGTCCTTCGACTGAAAGTTCGACCAAATTTCATGATTGGACGTAATGGCCCCAAGCGTCAAGACTGCGACCGATGCGATCATAAATCGCTGCAACCATTGTTTCATGCTACCACTCCCTTCAACATTTCGTCATACATCCTAGTAACTCATACGAAAAAGCCGACAAAAGGTTTCTTCTTTCTCCAATTCATTGTACAATAAAGTCAAACTTCAATCATTCTTTTCACAAAAAGTTCGTTGATTGCAAGTTAAGCGGAATTCAACCAACCAACACGCAGGATAAAGGAGGTCGCACGAATGGACGTTAACTTCCTACTAGGAATCGGAATGCTCGTTTTGACATTATACTTAAGTTCCTTAAACTTCACTCACTGATCAAAAGTGAAAGACGCCGTCTAGTCTCGACAGGCACTGGAGGTCTTAAAAATAAAGGCGCTCTTTGCCTTTATCTTTAAGACAGAAGTGTCCCGAGAGACTGGCGCCTGCAGCTGGATGGTACAAAAGCGAAAGATGCCGTCTAGCCTCGACAGGCGAAACGCAAAAAAGACTGTACAAGCCAAGAATTCGGCCTGTGCAGTCTTTTTTTATGGAAAGAAGTTGTTACGCTCGCACTACGGTTGTTTTGGTGCGGTGTGGTGCGAGTTACGAGCGTTTGTGGTAGAATTTCGCTCGGTACAAAGCAGTTTGGTGCGGCTCTGTCTTGGATTGGTGCGGTGCGGACGAGTTTTCGTTCGGTTCTCCGTCACTCACTTCTCCAGCACGCCATAATGCACTTTCGTATGCAGACGAATTTGCTGAGTGAAGCCAAAACGTTCGAACATTGGTGACTGGTAATGGTCTTTCAATACCACGCGTCGC
This sequence comes from Sporosarcina sp. FSL K6-3508, assembly GCF_038615825.1. NCBI lineage: Bacteria > Bacillati > Bacillota > Bacilli > Caryophanales > Caryophanaceae > Sporosarcina > Sporosarcina sp. FSL K6-3508. Next base: position 1,786,694 of record NZ_CP152016.1, read on the forward strand.
TTGCACACTCTTAAAGCCTCAGCTACCCACTCTTCCGACAAACGATACATAGCGCCTATTTCACGCAAACTCTCAAAATTGGAAGATTCCTCAATGGGTGTTGTAAACATCGGATCTAAAAACACCACGTCACGCGAACTTGTCGGACACTGCTTCAAAAACTGAACAGCTTCCGAATGAATGACTTCAATCCGTTCCATTGATTCCTTTAGCAAAGGAAAATCAATCGGAAAACTGCGTAATCCAGTCGCAGTCAAAAAAGCGATTACCTTATCTGCTTCGATTCCTTCGACCATCCCATTCGGACCTACGCTACTAGCCGCGATGATGGCATCCGATCCAAGACCCAACGTACAATCCAAAAAAGAATCTCCCGCCATTAACTCTGCTGCTTCAATTAAAGGATCTAGTTCACCTTTCAACAGACGCTTCAATCGATACGTAGCAGAATTCGGATGAAAAAAGAATGGCTCCGACATCCCGCGTCTGTAAAACGAATAGCGGTCCTTCCCAGCCACCAAGACGTCCGATTGATAGACGTCTTGCAACTTGGACACGGACCGCTTTTTTCGTTCGACAACAGGAGCACCCAAACAATCCTCGGCATATTTCAATAAAGCAGCAGATTGTTCATCAGGTCGGCCGGCAGTCGTAATAATCACGTTCACTGACTAACAACATTCGTCAACACATCGACGAGGTGATCTTTGATTTGTTCTTTTTGAAAGTTCTCAATTTGTTCACGTGGAATGAAGTATGCTAATTTCCCATCATTCCAGATCGCGACAGATGGTGAACTTGGCGGCACTTCAGGGAAATGCGAACGCATAGCTTCCGTCGCTTCTTTATCCTGTCCAGCAAATACGGTCAATAAATGATCCGGTTTTACTTCCACAACTGCTTCGCGAACCGCGGGACGCGCTAAACCTGCTGCACAACCGCAGACCGAGTTGATCACAATGACTGCAGAACCTTTTAAGTCCTGTAATGTATGTTCCACATCTTCAGCTGTCGTTAATTCCGTAAAGCCCGATTGTACTAACTCTTCGCGCATGGGCTGTACAATGCCCCTCATGTACTCATCGTATGCGTTCATTAAAAATCTCCGCCTCTCTTTAATCGATTACGTTTCTATCTTATCGTGTTCAGTGGAGATTTTCATCTTATCTACTCTTTTGTTGCTTTTATAGTAAATTAAATTCGGAATGGTTTCTTAATCAACAGAAGGCGAACATATGGTCTATTTATGTTTCTTTTCACTCTTAGGAATGGTATAATTGAATGGTAGACGACATATAGCGGATGGGCGGTTGGCACTCCCTTGAGAAAGGGGGTGTTAAAATGGTGACATACGAAGCAATGAACATGCTATTCCAATTTGGAATGTTTCTCGCAGCAATAGTAACAGCAGTTGTAGCGATGATTGCTCTATTCATCAACAGAAAAAAGTAACCACCCTCCGCTTATGACTAGGAAAGCTGAGTGGTTACTTTTTGTAACACCTTAAGACTTTTACTGGCCAACCGCACTTCATGCGGATGTCAGCTGCATTGACCGGGTGTAAGCGCACCTGGTCTTTTTCAGTATATGTTCAGTTTACCATACTTATACGAACTCTACACCTGATTTAGCATAGAAATTCAGAACTAGTAATGACGAGCATGAAATAGGCAGCAATATGAACAGTATGTCATTTCATCCGCTAGAATGGTATAATTAATAGGTAGACGACATATAGCGGATGGGCGGTTGGCACTCCCTTTGAAAGGGGGTGCTTACATGGTGACATACGATGCAATGAACATGTTATTCTAATTTGGAATGTTTCTCGCGGCAATGGCAACAGCAGTTGTAGCGATGATTGCACTATTCATCAACAGAAAAAAGTAACCACCCTCCGCTAACTGTCCAGAAAGCTGAGTGGTTACTCTCTTTGTAACACCTTATAACTTTTACTGGCCAACCGCACTTCATGCGGATGTCAGCTGCATTGACTGGGTGTAGTCGCACCCTAGTCTTTTTTAGTATATAGTTATCTTACCACATTAATACGATCTCTACACCTAGGTATGCTTAAGAAAGTTAAGTTAAGACACCTGCCTCCAGTACAATTTAAATAAAATCCGAACTGCGCTTGAACCATTTACTGACCGGATACCTTTTCAACTACCGCCAACCCCCTTCGTGCAGCCATTGCCGCTTCCGCAATTTGCAGACGCTTTTCCAAGGCATCCATGTCCGCTTTGATTTGTTGCTTGCTAACCTCAGCAACGGGCCACACCGTGTAAATCCCTTTGTTGTTTATCCAATTAGTCATTTCCAACACCCCTAATATAATAATCGATCTCTATAATCATGATCCGGAGTAAATAATTCGATGGTTTCTGAATTCTCACCTATCCGAGAAACAGAACGAGCGCCGATCACCGCTTTTAGCGATTCCTTGTCGAAGTTTGTTGTGTATACGGTTGATTTACCGCGTCGCAAATCAATTAGTTTTACCCATTCACGGCTAGACCAGGAGAGTTCGTCGGCCGCTTTATTTGTTTCAACTCCGACATCATCTAACACGACTAGATCAAAGTCAGCAAATTGTTTTTCAAAACGCTCTTGCGCCACCCGATTGCCAAACGTATTTTTGATATTGTCGAAGAGCTTTCGAGATTCGATGAACGCCACTTTTCTGCCCTTATGTTTGAGTGTCCGCGCAATCGCCTTAGCGAGATGCGTTTTGCCTGTACCTGGCGTTCCTGATATCCGTAAATTCCGGATCTTACCTTCTAACAAATCTTTGATATAGTCGGTAGCTTTTCCTTTCGCCGCCGTCAATTCAGGATTCAGTTCTTCAAAATTCTTAAAGCCTGCTTTGTCATCGCTATTGATGTAATACCAATCACCATCCACGATATCCTGGCGCTTCTGAATCAATTTAGCCCCCACTTGAAGGGTATAAAATTGTTTCTGACATTCATGACAAATCGACCAAACGTCTTCTTGAAGCCGGTCACCGTCAAAGCAATATACCCATGCTTGTTTTGTATGCTGTTGACAAGCTGGACATTGAACAAATTCCATACGCACTTCCGATACACTTTGCACATAATCCGGATGGATCTTAAAAAATAAATCCTCTACTTTGCGGACGTTCAGCTTCTCAAATACACTTTCAAATGCATGAACCAATACAATCCCTCCTAGAATGGCAAGTTCGAGTAATCGATTTCTTTCGGTTTGTAGTTCTCCACTGTTTTTCTCTGTCGCTCAAGGGTTTCCGACGAGGCATCGAATAACGACCGAACCTTGGCTTTTGGTTGCCCTTTGCGCGCTTTTTGCTTTTCGTCATTTTCCACGTCGGTGATCGTTGTAAAATTTTGCGACCTCCAGCTGCGTATGATGCCGAACGAATAATTAATTTTATGCGTCGCGTTCGCCAATACAGCCTTCTTTAAAGCGAGTAATGCAAGTTCGGAATTTAGTTCGTCGCACATTTCGCCGAGAACCTGTCCAATTTGTGGGGTAAGCGGCGCGATATTGGTTTCATAAAAATTAGCGATTTCTGCAAAACCAGCGTCCACAACAGCCGAGCTTTTTTCTCTAGTCGATTTAATTCGTTCATCCGAAAGACTTTGCTGTTGTCTAACGATTTGTTTTATTTCATTTTGTTTAGGTTTACTTAATGTGGTTACGTCGTGTTCGTTTCGTGTCCGTACTGTGCTCGCTTTGTGATCGTCCTGTGTATCAAAACGTACCAGCGCATAACAACCAGCTTGATTGGCCCGACCGGATTTTGTGTAGACGATTCGTCCTGCGTTCATTAATTGCTTTCTGGATCTGTCTAGTTGTTGTCGGGATAAACCACACTTTGCTTGTAATGTTAAGTTTGCGACCGTAAATTCATCCGACCAGACAGTTTTATTGTTGATCGCCATCAGTGTGTGCCATAAAGCAATCGCCCCGCTCGATAGAGGGTTTGTGTCCAGCCAGTCATGAAACGAAACAAGTTCTTTTAAGTAGTTCATTATTTCACCACCTTTTATTGAACAGAGGGTACCTCTTTATCTGTCATATAGAATCTTTTTTGGAAAAGGATACACTGTTGTTGAAATTATTTTCTGTTTTTTGAAAATGAACAATAAAATAGAGTCGAAGCTTTTTGCCTCCACTCTCGCAATTACTATTCGCCTAGTTTGCCCATCTTATTTTCCATTGCCATCTTCCTCGCAATCCTTCCGTTTCACCATCGTCTTACTTCCAGAATACAACCCGCTCGCGGACAATCCCATAATTAGCCCGCTTAACACACCGGACTTCCAATCATTCGGGAACAAATAGAACATGCCTCCGCCAATACCTAGTGCCAGTGAGAAAATGGGCATCAATTTTTTTGGCAAACCATATAATTTCAGCAGCTCAATCAAGCCGATAATGACGGGAATTAATACGATATCCGTCGCTTCCATGTTCCGTCTCTCCTTTTTTTCTATCGTATGGACATTCTATGCAAAATGAGGCGGCACTTTGCATAGAGTAGTAGGAAATAATGAAAGAAAGGAGTAGCTTATGGTTGCTGGCTTGATAGTGATTCTAATGCTTGTATTGTTGTTGCCTTTTACCGTTACTCGTATAGAACGAAACTTGGAAATTTTTCTGTTTTTCATGGGCTGTGCTGCCGCATATATTAGCGGAGTGCTTCAACCCGAATTAATCATGCAGGCGCTTCGTGACCCGCTCCATATTACAATAGCAGTCGTCGCAGCCGGCATTGTATTCCGTTGGGTGCGTGTGCCGTTTGAAAAAGCCATTCTATACGGCAGCCGGCTTATCCCTTTTCGTCTGTATTTAGCTTGTATTATTATGATTTTAGGTCTCGTTTCCAGTATCATCACCGCAATTATCGCGGCACTCGTCCTCGTTGCGATTGCTTCGGTACTCCAAATGGACCGCCGTTCGGAAATTCGCTTCGTCATTTTGGCATGTTATGCGATCGGCATGGGGGCAGTGCTTACACCCATCGGAGAGCCGCTTTCAACGATTGCAACCAATAAACTGAATGAAGATTTCTATTATCTGATGAATTTGCTCGGAACGGATATCATAGCAGGGGTCTTTGTCTTCGGACTGTTGGCACTGTTCATCATCCGTCCTCGCTTAACCGTCCGCAAATCATCCGGACAAGCGGCGGAATCTTATTGGAGTATTTTGGTGAGAGGCATGAAAGTGTATGTTTTTGTCCTTGCTTTGACACTTCTCGGCGCCGGATTCGAACCGTTGATTCGTCTTTACTTACTCGATCTTCATCCACTGACGCTGTATTGGATCAATATGATTTCTGCCGTTCTCGATAATGCGACACTGGCTGCAGCGGAAATTAGTCCTTCTATGGACGAAGCGACGATTCAGGCGATTTTGCTTGGATTGCTCATTAGTGGAGGGATGCTGATACCGGGGAATATCCCGAATATCATCGCGGCAGGTAAATTGAATATACGCAGTGGTGAATGGGCGCGAGTCGGTGTGCCGCTAGGTTTTCTTGCGATGGTTGTGTATTTTGTGATTTTGCTGGCTAGGCAATGAAAAAAGACCGCTCAGTTGGCGGTCTTTTCTCTATTTGCATGCAATTAGACGAAGTCACTCCGAAGTGTTTGGTTGGGAAATGGATTACATGGAATTATTGAATTTGTTTCTCAGACAAGTACTCTATACAAATAATACATTTGAAGTTTTATTAGGACAAACCTAATTCGTATTGGTAAAAATGTGAGTCTCGAACGTACCCGTTTCTTTCATATAGTCTTTGTGCAGAATAATTATCCGGTGCCGTGCTTAAACTAATACTTTTTGCCCCTGTCTCAGCAGCAAACTCTTTAGCTTTGTCTAAGAGCATTTCTCCTACCCCTTGGTTTCTAGCTTCTGCATCCACATATAAGTCATTTAATATCCATACTCTTTTCATCGATATTGATGAAAATGTTGGATAGAGTTGAGTAAATCCAACGTATCCTTGCTTATCTTTAACAACTAATATAACAGAATCCCTGCTTGCTAAACGTTTTTTTATGTAAGTCTTAGCCCCTTCTAAATCCGATGGTTGTTGATAAAACATGCGATACAAATTAAATAATTTTGAAACTCCTTCTAAATCTTCAATGATAGCATGATATATTTTCATTTAAATTCCTCTCCCCTTCCTATATAATATAATTTTTTCTTAATCACAATTATATATGGTATATTATTCTGAATACATAACCATTTTAAGGTTTATTTTAAAGATACCTAATTTAAAACTTTAATAGTATATATGTACTTAAAATTATAAGGAGGAAAAAAACTTGGACGAGATTGATCATAACATTCTTATACAACTTCAAAAAAACGCTCGAATATCAATGACAGAATTAGGAAAGAAAATTGGGCTTTCAACGCCTGCAACAAATGAAAGAGTAAAAAAACTTGAAGATAAAGAAGTTATAAAAGGGTATCGTGCTATCATTGACCCTGAAAAACTCAATAAAAACATAACAGCATTTATCTTATTCGATACAAAACAAGGGGGAAAATTCAAAGATTTTTGCAAAGAACAACCTATAGTAGTAGAGTGCCATCGTTTAGCCGGCCAGTTTAGTTACTTAGTAAAGGTTGTAACGGAATCAGTGAAAATACTTGAAGAATTTATTGATGCTACTTTATCTTTCGGAGAACCGACTACCTTAATAAAATTATCTTCAGTTGTAGACTATAAACCATTTACTAATGACATGGTTGTTTTAGATAGACAAAGGCATCCTGAATAGATCTATTCAGGATGCCTTTGTAATACTTAAGCTCTTTTAAGCAATGAGGAGACTATTTATATCTTTTCTTTGCATAAGACCATTGAGTTTGTTTAAACTTACGCGATTAATGAAACAATCACGACTATTGAAACCTTCCTGTTAGTTTCTCACACAGGTACATTATACGAGCCTATTTTCATTTATTCCTGTTCATCAGAATTTTTAAAATCTTATTCTATCCTTATTTGTTGGAATCCCATTATTTACTTTTTCCCATAGGCCATTTTTAAATATTTCGTATTGTTCAAAAGCAAAAGGCAATCCATTTGCGGTAGCTATGTCACTACTATCCATAAGTTGAAAATGCAAATGCGGAGCAAAGGAGTTACCCGAGTGACCAACTCTACCAATAACTTCACCTTTTTTTACACGCTGACCAACTGAAACCTGAATTGACCCTGTTTGAAGATGGACTAATCCAGCATATATATTGTCGGCACATTCTATAATGATGTAGTTGCCAGCCACTGATTGTATGTCGTCTTTTTTTAGGTCGAAATAATGAGCATTTTTATAAGCGTTAGACATATCTGAAAGCAATTTTGTTCTTGCTCGTTCTTTATAACCGTCCTTTGCTTGGACAATGATTCCTTCACAAGGAGCAAATACTTCTTGCCCCCAACAATAATAATCATCTAAGGGAACCCCGAAAAGTAAATATTGCGCCAAACTAGTGCGATAGGCGGGCCAACCCATTCTTTCCCAATCCACTTGAATAAAGTCATAAGCATATCTTGATCCTAATTGGTTTGTGCCGTGACTAGGAATTTTTGTCCCTGGCGTGTTAGGAGAGTACCATTCTCCTCTTAAAGGAAACTCTACAATTATCGGCTCGCGTGCTTCAATCATCTCATATCCCTCCTTCGTCGATTCTTTGGTTGAGGTACCTGTGCACGAAACTATTGAGTTTGTTTAAACAATTCGAAAATCTCAAGATTTTTCACATTAGGTACCTTGTATTATAGCAGCCACTGTCACCTCGTTTAATGACCCGCAAGGAGATGATCCGCAATGTTTGCTCCAATGAAGAATGCAGGCGCCGAGGTGTTACCGTCCGAAACGAACGGTGCAATGGAATCATCTGCAACTATCAAATCCTGTACGCCAAAAACGTGTCCCCTGGCATCTACAACCCCACTCTTTTCATTGGGTGCCATTCGAAGCGTACCTTGTACATGATGTGTGGGGGCAAGGTTGTTCTTTATATACATTTCAAGCTTGCTATTGTCGTTAATAGTATCAAGTGTGGGCGAAACAAGTTGATACTTTGGGTCAATCTTTAATAGCTCCGCCGCAATATTTCTAATATAGATTTTGTAAACTGTTTTAAGGGATTCCAGGTCGGCTGGGTTATTCAGAAACCCCTCGTCCGCAAGCACAATCTTTAATGGATCATAGTTTTGGATTTTAACAGAACCACGGCTTTTTGGTTCTAACAGGAAAAAGACAATGTTTAACATTCCATTGGAATCAATTTGGCCAATAATTTGTACCCCACGACGATTTGGATCAGATCCAGGCGTTGGGTCCGGTAAAAAGGCTCCACCTGTATAAAGTGCAAATGGATCATTGGCTGGCAGTGCTTTGTCGTTTGGATTCGTTGTAAAAGTAGCTGTATTGGCGGAGTGGGTGGTTAGGTTCATTCCGACATTGGGATTATGAAACACAATGGGGATTCCGGCTTTATCCAGGATGTCTGACGATCCAATTCCAGAAAGCATTAACAGCTGAGGACTATTGATTCCAGCGGATACAATGACCTTTCTGTGAACGTACGCACGGACACACTTCCCTGCTCTAAGGAACTCGACGCCAATTGCGCGTTTTTCATTATCAAAAATCACACGAAGAGCTGTTGAATTATAATATACTGTTAGCTTTCTCTCATTTACGCCTTGACCACTCACAGTCATAACATCGGGCGATAGAAAGGCGGTATCCGCACTCTCTCGTTGACCGTCAGGCATCTGATAAAGTTGCCATCTCGTAAAGGGACCAAGTGGCGTATTCGGGTCATTATAGTCAAGAATTCTTGAAAGACCAGTGGCCCGTTCCATAGCCGAAACCATCTTTTCTACCATTTCAGTTGGGTACGCCGGAGTCTGTCTGATATTCAATCGACCGCCGTATCCCCGAGCATATGGATTATAGGTTGCACCGTTGTAGTTCTCCAACTTTGCAAATTGATAGGTTTCCTGTTCAGGCGACCAAAGCGGTCCAAGGCTTTTCTCCCATTGTTTTATATTCACTTGCGAAGGTCGTACATATTGTTCATTATTAACTGAGGAACTGCCGCCTAGAGTCCGTCCACCCGTCCACTCAAAGGAACGGCTATTTACGTTTTTCTGTGGGACACCCTTTCCCTGCCAAAAATATTCAGGCAAATAATTATCCGTTAGAATGAATGGCGGGGCAAAAAGCGAATTCCTTATTGGCTGCTCCCCACTGTTATGATCCCCCGCCTCCAAAACAAGCAAGGATGTTTTTTTATCATCTGTCAGCTTTTTCGAAATGACTGATCCAGCTGGTCCAGTACCAATTACGATATAATCAAACGTTAAATTCCCACTATGAACCTTACCCACCCCAGCACCCCCATATTAGCCTTTGCATGTTTATAAATTAGCATATGCATCCCTATATAAAGGTGCCCATTTCCAATGATAGACTTATCAATACCTTATATTACGCAACTTAAGATAATGAGTATTATTCCTCCCAGCTACAAGACTCGAAAGATTTAGGCGATTTTGTTTTGATTGCTCATTAGTGGCGGGATGTTGAATCCCCCGGCAAATTAAATATACACATCGTCGAGTGGGCCCGCGTCGGTTTAATACTTGGCTTGCTTGCGATGTTTTTGTATTTTGTGATTTTGCTGGCCAACCAATGAAAAAGACCCTGACTAGGCGGTATTCAAATAGTATTGCGTGCTAAATTGTATGAGTTCTTATCAATTGCTCATTAAAACACCCCATTTCTATTAATAAAACGCCCAATACAAAATATTCTTTTGTAAGAATTTGAGAGGCAAGTTAATTGCCTAACTCTCTTGTTGTATATGTGTAATCATATAATTTGTAAAATAGCTCTTTACTTTTTCTAGATTCAGCGCGCTGTATAGGACAATCCCTTGTGCATCATGATCGAACGTTAAAACGACTTTATCACTTGATTTGAAAATTCGGTTACGGCCAGTTCGGTTCTCCAGCTTATTTTGAGATACAATGAACGTGTCGTTTTGATATGCTAAGTAAAATAATTTTTCGAACACAATATTTAATTCATCGGTGTTCTTTACTGTTAAAAAGAAGCCGCATGATACATCCCTTTTGAAGAGAGGGTCAACACACGCTGCCCAGAGTCTATATATTCTACATCATACTCCGCCCAATCCTTCTGCATTTGACGTTGCTCTCCGTCGTGCGTTTCAATATAGATAGACAATGGATAAAAATAAAGATTTTCAATTGTTTCAAAAGCAAATTTCTCCATACAATCATAGTCCGTATTGATATAATACGATTTAGCCTGTTCTTGTAAATCTACATCACGTTCTCTATCTTTATCGGGAATATAAATTTCCAGTTGAAATGGCAGCTCTTTCACTGGCAACACACCACATGGCAAAGGCACTTGTTCATAAAACGATACATGTCTATTAAAATCGGCAATCACTTTGTCATGTTTATCATATATAACGCTCGTACATTCACTGATATTATTTGCTGTAATCCAACTCCTGGCAGCGTCATCTAAAAAGAATTTGTAGCATTTACCATGATGATCTGTTTTTACTCGTTGGTTTTTAAAAAGCTTCTTCATCTGCTTTAGTATCTTCTCTTCAGTTAACCCTTTGTACATCAATATATCCACAGTACAGGCTTTCATAATAAAATAATCAAAAAGCATTTTCCGCTGATTTTTCACTTCGTTATTTCGCACATCGAACTCAGGTGAATCGATATCCAATTCATTCGTTTGGTCTAAAATATACACAACTTCACCTCTAGTTCCGTTTTTAAAAACTTCACTTTCCAGATTATAGCCTATAGGATTTAATTTCTTTAACTTTTCCAGTCCTCGAACTATTACTAAATGTATATACATCACAGAAGTCAATTTCTGTACCATTTATTAATGAAATCACACCATTTATAGAAGCAAATTTCCCGTGAGTTATCACTTGGTAAATTTCAAGGCAGGAAACAAGGTTTTTTACTTCCTCTTGCAAGGTAGTAACAAATGAACCTATACCTTCTATTTTTTTATGATCTTTTAATTGATACCATATAATTGATTCAACTGCATACTCCTTAATGATTTCATGTTGCAGCTCAACTATAGCTACTGTAAAGTCAATGACTATTTGTTTTCTTGGAGCATTATCACATCCTTTTGGAATGATAAGTTTCATTTTATTTGGGGAACTACTCACTCATTTTGACCTCCAAAAAAATCTAATTATATTTGTTATACTTTATTTTAAAAAGGCAGTTTGGTAAAGAAAATTTCCGCCTGAATCAAGTTCTTATTCTATTTGTTCCACTTTGAACGCGACGGCAGGATGTTAGTTCCATCAGTCTCTTCAACAGTTCCTTAAACCTTATAAAAAATAATATACTTTAACATTCGAAGCCGACTCTCTCCTTATGTAAAAAACGCAATTTTTAAAAGGACCTGGCTCTATCATCTTTCCGTCATATAGAAAAGAAGATAACACAAGGTCAATTTCATCAACCGTGTCATCTTCTTTGGTCATACCGCGACTTCTTTCACCAAGTCTCATCACCAAATGTGAAACTTGTTATAGCCCGGGGTTTCATACAGCACCCCAGGGCATATCGGTTCCTATTAATTCCGTATTATAATATATACCAAATAAACAATATAGGCGGCAGCAAGCACTGATCCTTCCCGCTTCCCAATCTTGAAATTGGTCCTTGAGAAAATCATTAACACAACAGTTAGGACGATCATGAACATCACATCAATAAACACCTTATCATTCACGGCTAATGGAGAGATTGCAGCCGAAGCACCAAGTACAAATAAAATGTTGAAAATATTACTCCCTACAATATTCCCCAGTGCTATTTCACTTTCTTTTTTCAGTGCCGCCGAAATAGATGTGACAAGTTCAGGAAGAGATGTTCCAATTGCAATAATTGTGAGTCCCACCAATGTTTCACTCATGCCAAGAGAGTAGGCGATTTTTGTACCATTATCTACTACTAAATCCCCTCCAAATATAATAGCAGCCAAGCCTAATATGGTAATTAATATATTTTTACCCCAGCTGATATTCTCAGGTACGGGTTCATTCGCAGCATTTTTTCGGCTTTTTAGTCCAATCTCGATAACGTAATACATGAAAATGGAAAGGAACAATAAGAAGATGAATCCATCACCACGTGTAATCATGTTGCTGCTGAACCCTTGCAATGCCATGTCACTCATAAGAATAAGCAATGCCACACTTGCGAGTAAGGTAAATGGAATTTCTTTTCTAATAGTCTCACTTTCAACCTTCAAAGGATATAGAAAAGCAGCCACTCCTACGACGAGAGTAATGTTAAAAATATTGCTTCCAACTACGTTTCCTACTGCAACCTCAGCACTTCCTTCCAGTGCTGCAATAATACTGACCGTCGCTTCCGGTGAACTTGTCCCAAAAGCTACAATTGTTAACCCGATTAAAATAGGCGGAACCTGAAGCAGTCTCGCGATATTGGAAGCCCCGTCAACAAAATAGCCAGCTCCTTTTATTAACAATGCAAATCCAATAATTAATATTATATATGCCATTGGTTTGTTTTCCTCCTATTCATTCACGTATTTTTACTATTCTTTTCTGTTTACCTTAAATACATACCCTATTATTACGGAATATAAAAACGGATAACGTAAAAACGATTCCAGAATATTGGTCAGCGAATAAATGCTGCTTCCTTTTTTGAAAGAGCATCCTCTAACCATTGAGGGTGCATTGTTAACAGATCTTCTGGTAAATTATCCTGGCCGAAAAATTTAATTTCAAGCGATTCGTCTGAATTACATTTCAATTCCCCACCTGTAATTTCAGCAAGAAAACAAGTCGTTATAAAATGAACTGTCTTGCCATTTGGATAATTGAAAACTTGTGAATTAGGATCGGAATAAACACCAATTAGCTTTTCAATTCTTACATCTAAATTCGTCTCTTCTTTTACTTCTCTTATAACTGCTTCAGACACGGTTTCACCAATTTCCACATGTCCTGAAGGGATACCCCACAGGCCCACATCCGCTCTTTTTTGCAATAGAACTTGATTCTCTTGGTTCAAAATAATTACAGCAACCCCGGCTTTTAATGCATCAATTTTTTTCAAATTAAAACTCCTTTCTTCTAGAAAATGGTCTGGTTGTGTGTGTTAATTTTTAATTTCCGAAAAAGGCATCTTTTTTGATATTTTGTTTTGAAATATTATTGTTTGTTAGGGATATTGAAATTGTATCTACCATTGGCTTCGGTCCCGCAATATAGTATTTACTACCATTCTTATATACATTGGTAAACTTGTCTATTTCCTGATGTAATTCATCTCTTGAATCAAGGTAAGTTACACTTATTGAAGTATTTTCGGCAATTCCATCAAGTTCATCTTTAAATATAAATGCTTTATTGCTATCTAAATAAAGCAGATGTAAATTATTCTGTCCAATCTCTTCAGTCTTCAATTGTGTTATTATCGACCGAAATGGTGTTATTCCGATCCCGCCTGCAATTAGAAGGGAAGGACTGTTATTTTGGAGATAACCCGCCCCCCCGCCTAATGGTCCATTCATTTTAAGTTTCATGTCTTGTTTTAACTCTAACATGGCTTTCTTAAAATCGCTTGGTTGTTACTAATACGCATTGTGAGTCTAATCACATTCTCGGTTGGAGCAAATGCAATAGAAAATGGCCGTATCGGTTTTTTTGTCTTCCTATGTATAATCATAAACAGACCATGTTGTCCTGCTTTCCAGGTTAAACCCTGTTCTTTTTCGAATAGAAAGGAATATACCCCTTCAGACTCTTTTTTGCTTTCTATTAATAACAATTCTCTCTTTTTGAATATTGATAAGGTATCTTGAATAAAGCTCATCATCCTGTTCTCCTTAAAACGAAAAACAGATCATTTTAGTGATCTGTTTAACATGATCTATTTTATCCATTCATTTAATTAAAGCAAAATACGATTATTGTTCCAACACTTTTTTAAGTTGCTCACCAAAGTTCGTCCAACTATATTTAGCTCCTTCAATAGCTCCTTTGGTTGCTTTTGTTTCCTCACTGAAACCTGTTTGTTCAAAATGCAAATGTGTAGCAGCGTCCGCACCTGTTTTCAATGTCCATGTAATCGTAGTGGTTTCTCCAGCGCTTGCCCAAGTGTAAGACAATATATGAGGTTCCTCAACTTTGAGTACCTCTCCATTAACAATTCCATCCCACCATTCATTTGGCTCAGAACGGAATTGGAATTTTTCTCCGACAGCTGGTTTAAAGTCATTGTTCCATATCCATTTTGCCAACATATCTGAATCTGTTAATGCCTTCCACACTTGTTCAATAGAACTTGTAAATTGAAAATCTAATGTTACGTCTGCCATAGTTTATTCCTCCGATAGTAATTTTTTTAAATGCGACACTTTTTCACCCAAAAGTTCTCATAAAAGGATACCCAGTCTTTAATTTCCTGCAAGGGGGCCGCATTTATTCGATACCTTGTTTCCCTTCCAACTTTACGAACGGTAACCAAACCCGCTTCTCTCAGGATAGCCAAATGTTTAGAAACTGCAGTACGCCCTATTTGGAATGGGGCAGTTAGTTCGTACAAAGGTAACTCCCCTGCATCTGCCAATATACGTAGCAATTTACGTCTCGTTGGGTCTGCGATGGCTTCATAAACATCACGACCTTCTTTTTTCTCGCTCAAAACCTCCCCCCCTCACAAATAGGACACCATTCAGTGTCTTTATAATAGGTCACTAAATGGTGTCTCGTCAATGTTTATTATTGGTATAACTGGCATAGATTTATTCTCTTGTTATTAAGTAAATTCTTGAACTGAACCAACCTTCTGAGTTGGACAGTAATTAAATCAATATTATTTCATTATTTCTCCTTAGGTGAGGTAAAGAACCTTTAAATTCTTATTCCCCTAATATGGGAATGACAACTTTATTCAAGGTATTCTCCACCATTTCCTTTTAATCAATGATATTTTCTTCTACTTCCCTTAGCTATTTTATTCAACTAAATGGCCTGGTTGTTATACAATCTGTTTTTAAAGTTGTCGTTCTATTTTGGTTGTATCTATACTTGGTAACTCAAATTATTTTCTCATTATCGACATGAAATATTTAATAATAAAACGCCCAATACAAAATATTTACGCACAAAATAACTGTAAAAATAATTGTCATAATCCAAACGATTTTCTTATATTTAGATAGTATTTTAACTTTTATTTTAACAATTATAAACCCACTATTGATAAGAGTGATCACTATATAAACAAAATTTAAAGTTAAAAATGGCTTAAGAAATGAATAACTTACCATAGATGAGGCCTTATAAACTATCCAAAGAATATTAGTAAACACAAGTAGATTTAAAATATGTTGAGTAAATAGTAATAAGTGCAGATGTTTTTTATTCCATATTCTTCTAAAAATCGTGACTATACTACAGAGTAAAGAAAACAGTATAGTGAATAATCCTAGAATAATTCCTCCCCACTCTAGGAAGTGTTTATAGTAAGGGACGTAAAGTAAATCTGAATACATATTAGATAACATTTTTTTAGTTTGCGGATGATGTGAATAAAGGTCCAGACTGTGTATACTGAATCCATCTTCTGTTCTGTAGATGCCTGGTTCTAGCTGTGAATACTTCAAGTCGTTTACCATTAAATCGTGTGACCCATTTTGCTTCGTCTTGCTTCTTAAAAATAACCCGTACACTCTACTAAATCCGTGTCGTGGTAACCGGGCCGGCTCATAAATACCTTTCCACTGAGATGAATTTTCTACTTTTTCTTCATTTTCTCCATGTTCATATTCTCCAAAAATGATTTCAGGAATCCCCGCTGTGAACGTACTTTCATTTTTAATGTTTGTCAACACTAAAACTCCGATACGTTCTTTTCTATCTACATAAAATGAGGAGCTAAAAGCCTTAGAATTCCCACTGTGACCATAAACATGCTGACTTTTCGAAGGTAAATAAAATAAACCGTTTGCAACCCTTGGGATATTGATTTCTGGGTAATATAATGTTGGTTCAAACATTATATTAATCGTTTTTTTATCTTTAAATAAGGGGGCTCCATCCTCGGCTAATAACGCTTGTAACAGCTTTTGCAGATCTGTAGCTGTTCCCATAGCACTACCTACTGGATACATAGGAATCGAGTAAAAATTAGGTTTGATTAATTGCAGCGTATTCGAATATCCCTGCACTTCTTTCCGCCGTTCTTTCACCCATTTGTTATCGTCTTGTTCAGGATCTATTGCGGTTTTCGTCATTTGAAGTGGTTCTAAAATATTCTTCCGTACGTATTCCCGATAGTCTAGACCACTCACTTTCTCAACAATATAGGCAGCGAGACCACTACTGTAATTTGAATAGGCAACGACTTCATCAGGAGGAAATATTTGTTTAATATCGGCCTCTTCAAGTACTTCTCGTAAGGAGCTCTTTTTTGTTGGACGATGAATCATTAAATCTGTATAACTATCATCAAATCCCGCTGTATGATGCATTAAGTACTGCATCGTGATCGGATCCTCAAATTTTTTTTTGGAGCGGAAATTATTTGGCAAGTAAGTCTCAATATCTGTTTCTAAATCAAGCATTCCTGACTCTACTAATTGCAAAACACTGATCCAAATTAGAATTTTAGAAACGGATGCCCATTCAAAAACCGTATTTTCATTAACTAGGTGTTGTTCTTCTATATTTGAATAACCTTTCATTTTGTAAATGATTTCACCTTGGTCAATTACAATCGTTGCCAATCCAGCAACATTTCCCTCGTGTTCTAGCATATAATTCTCTAATTTATTTTCTAAATCAATATGTTCATTCGCAGAAAACGTTGACTGAGGGTTATATCCAAATAGGATCCAAAGGAGTAGAAAACAAATGAAAGTATTAAAGAACTTATTATTGTGATTACTCACTTTGTTCCCCCCCTTTTTCTATCAATTGAACTGGATGTATAACTTTCTGATACATTTTATTGCTCGCGAAAGCCCTTATCTCTGACAAGGCTAATAACTATCAAACAACCGTCCGAAAGGGTTCCTAAAATTGCTACTTTACTCCTCACTAGACTTCAATCGACGTATTAAATTTTCCTATAATAATTGCAGAAAAAAGTGGTGGCTACGTATTATTAGATGACCTTTTCCGTTTTTCATTCAATAAATAAACGGAATACACTATTATTAATATCATTCCTACCACGATAGCAATGGCTAAGCCAAGTAGTCCCACCATGCCTACCCAGCCAACTGTAAACGTTAAAAAAAATAGCGAATACAATAATCCTGCTATGATCAAAGCAATGGGAACATTGAAAGGAAACAGTCGCTTCCAACCTAATCCCAAAAAGGTCAAAAGAAGAATTAATACTACCGAGAAAGCTGTGTGTATTGAACTCCAACGAAACTCAGCGCGAGATTGATCAGCATCAAAAGAATGTGATGTACTATTTATATCTAAAAATGCAAAAACTGCTGTAATAACCCCTATCAAAACAAGGGATATGAACACAAACCAATTAATTGTTTTTAAAATACGCTTATTAATCATTTTACCCCTCCACACAGACGATCTTTTCCCAAACAAATTACACCCCTCATAATTACTCAATGAGATATTACTATATTTTATTCTGTAATCTGGATCCGATTCAGGCACAGTGTTCCTCGTAGACTAAACCCATTAATTTTGCACTATCAGTCTTACACGTTTTTCCGGTTTTCTGAAGAGTCAGAAGAGAAGGACTACCCCGATAACGTTAAAAACACTTGCACAATAACAAAATAAGTCGTTTTAAACGTCCAACTAAGTGAATTCAAATTGAACACGAGAGAGCTGCCTAAACTGACAAACATAACTACCGATGCTACTAATAATCTTCTCTTCATTGGCATTTTCCCTTTCTGAACTCTATTCACAAATCAGCTCCAATTATGAAGAATGAGCGCTGATCTTTTTTCAAGAACAGCGCCCATTAGGTGAATTAGCATCCTTTTGTTGATAAATCATACGATATACCTTCAGAGTCCTTATCACTTATCTAACTTATCGGCAATATTCTGCAGTATGTCATTTCTGCGGTCCTGTATTTTAATGAATTTCACTAGAAACCAAACAATGAATATAGCCGGAACCATATAAAATAACAAACCTAAAATGGGAAGAAAAGCAAAAAATATACTACCATCCATGGTCTAACATCCTTTCTTTTCCGGTTCAATTCAAGCTTCTGAATCTCAACCTCATACTTCCTGGATCATCTCCACTCGGTTACCAAAAGGATCTCTGAATTCAAATCGTTCGAAACCTGGGATGGGAACTCCTTCAATCACTTGAATGTTATGCTGTTTTAACACGCTACGCCAATATGAAATATCCTGTACCTGATAAGCTAAGTGAGCTTTTGTTGTGACTCTGTCAAACCCATCTTCTGCCCCCACGTGAACGTCTCGATCTCCGACTTCTAACCAAAATCCCCCACGTCCTTTTAAGGAATCCGGCTTTTCTCTCTCCGTTAAACCAAGAATTTCGCAATAAAACTTTTTCCCCTCTTCTTCAGCCCCAGTGGGAATTGTAATCTGTGCATGGTGTAAACCGATGATCATAATATAACTCTCCCTTTAATTAACTGATAAAGCATCTCTAATCATAAAATTTGTATAAATCGCGCCTAATTAAGGTTATCCAAATAAGCCGAAAAAATCAGTTATAAATAACGAAAATAAAAGTATTGAGAAAACTACCATTTGAATAATCGTGAAAATATAATTATTCCCATTTTCAGCATATCGTTTTTCCATAACAGCTCTACTGTTTCAGATACAATCATAAAGGCGAATAAAATGAAATACGTCTCCAAAAACCAAATACGCTCTGTAGGTACGCGTGTAATGTTAACGGAATAACCAATTAACAGCAAAACAATGGAAGCAATTCTAATTGTCCAATCAATCTTTTTATGTTTGGCATTTACATGGTCATACGAAAAAGGCTTTTTCTTTTCCACGTTCAGCCATTTCCTAAGAATCTTATTAAGAAAAAAGACGAAAAGACTGAAAACAGATATCATTAGAATTAACTTTACAAAAATACTCCCCATGACCGATCCACCATCTTCTAATTAATTTTTTATTGACGTTTCTTTAGGATCGTTGCAATCTATTGGGAAAATTAAGCTAGAGAAAGCGAATCACCAAAATAGGAAAGTTCGATATTGGGAGTTAAGCTTTCCTTTCCACATACACACTCGAAATTCCTAGCCCGAATAACAGCAATACCCCTACTAGAGTTAAATTCGACCATTGCAATCTCGAATCAAACAATTGCAAGAAAAAGGTAATAACAGGTATGAAACATAAAGACATCATAACCAAAAAAGTTTCACAGTACTGTATTCCTTTTTGCAGTAAGTACATGGGGATGAGAACACCTGTAAATGTTATTACCAAAATCCATCCAATATTCTCTAGCGCATAATCAAAAATCAGATCATATGTAAAAAAGAATGATAGTAAAATAATGCCGTAAAATCGTTTTGATAATATCATTGAACTCGTCCAGCCTTCATTGCTTAACTGCTTGGAATAAATAGTACATAACACTGCGCCTAAACCACATGCCACGCTCGCAAAAATACCAAGAAGAACATTCACATCCCATTGTATTGCGGTAGCGGATTGTCCCGTGAAAACTGCATAAATTAGCAAAAAAGTCGTAAGCAAAGTTCCAACTGCTATTCCCCATTTTTCTAGTATAACGGCTTTTCTTTGAAAAAGGGCAATCAAGATGACAAACAAAGGGCCAATCCCCATCTCCAATGAACTGACAATGGCTGGCTCAATATACTTCAACGCATAGTAAAAACCCATGAACGTTA
This sequence comes from Sporosarcina sp. FSL K6-3508, assembly GCF_038615825.1. Taxonomy (NCBI): domain Bacteria; kingdom Bacillati; phylum Bacillota; class Bacilli; order Caryophanales; family Caryophanaceae; genus Sporosarcina; species Sporosarcina sp. FSL K6-3508. The sequence continues at coordinate 1,806,702 of NZ_CP152016.1, forward strand.
ACGCGGATGAAAGATTCAACTTTACTAATGGAGAAATGGCTTTCCGCCAATAATAAGGCAGCCTTTGCTTACGTGCAAACCATTGAAAATAACAAGTCGTAATAAAAAAACTAATACCGGTGAATAAAAAAGGATGAACAGATTGTACCCGATTCCCATAATAAACCTGACTTAGCGCAGTGAGGATTGCCGATAATATGAGAGCCGCTACCCCGATCATATATTTGCTTTGAGTCCTGTCTGCAGCATATTCCATGACGCTCCGCTCCTTTTAAAAAGCTTTTTCTATCAATTAAAATAAATTATATAGGAAATCGGCTATGTACGTTTCCAGTAATGCGGCTAAAATAATGATGGGTAAAACAAAAAAAGCGTACGTCCTTACAGTTGCTAAAAATGACTTAATAAATGATAATCCCAATCTATCTTTCTTAAATATATTTTTTATATTCGCTCTAATCACTCGGTTCAATTCAAATAGAGCCGCTGCAAGTAAGCATAACGCAAAAACCTCAAAAACATAGTGAGGAAGAGAAGAAAGTATAATTTCAAAGCCTTTTCCAAAATCACTTTGCAACGCAACTCCAAAAAGAATTCCTGGCAAGGAGACTGTTGTAATGATATTGAGAAAATACAAAAATTGTATTGGAATCAAGGCTAGGATAAACATCTGAAAAGGTACCATGAAACCGTTATTTACAATATATGACCATACTTTATCCACACCAGTAGCTTCTTTAACTTGTTCGGACGCCCTACTGTCTATTCCTTTCATTACCTCTTTTAAATCCGGATTGATTATGTACGTTATGATTGCGGCAAGTATTGTTATGGATGCTGCAAATATGAAAAACTTAATAGCTCTTTTAAATAAAGCCTTATCGATTATGTTTGGCATAGTAGACGTTACGATTTGGAATCATACTCCTTTTTTAAACATTCACGATTGTTTCAATAGGCTTGACTATTGGAACTTCGCGATCATTTTTTATACAGATACTCTCTATGATACAAGAACTTCATACATTAGTCTCTCGTTCTCTTTCTTCCCTTTCTTCCCTTTCTTTTATGTATCTTTCATAAACATCTTTCGCTCTGTTATTGCTATTGATTGGTACTACCTGTTTATGTATCTCATTAATTAAGATAAATAACCTGAAAATGACTCCAACAATAATTGCACATATAATATATATTCCAATAGGACCGAGGAAAACCAAGGTGCCTAAAAACCCTGCTAAGAGAACGGATAACAACAACTTCATTAAAACCCTCCTTAATTTACCTAATTGTAATCAGTTAAATGAACTTTTTCTGGCACAACGTTGTCCGGCTTTTACCTCCAGACAAATCACCGGCAACGTTGCTATTTGATAATCATTTTTATTAATGCCAATATGAAATAGTGAATAACTCCACCGACCATGCCGAAAATAAGCATAGACAAAATTGGAAATAAATCATATAGAACTACGCTCCCCAAAAGACCTGCCAAACTGCCGAAACCCGCATATAAAAACTTCTTCATCCATTTCGAACAATTTTTAATTCTAGCGGAAAAATCGATGTACAATGAAACTGGGAGAGCCCCAAACATAAAGAACGGAAATGAATAAAGGATCACTACCATTATGGCTGGACCGAAATTCCAAGAATCTTGTAAAAATGTTATTGAATAGATTGCCAAGAGAACCCCAAAAAGTATGGGGGAAATCAACATCGCTAAAAAATAGAGAGAAAAGCGATTAAATGTCTCATTATAGCTCATGTCATTTAAAATCTCTTCTTATTCTTTCCTACCACTTAAGAAAAATTTGGTCATATGTTGCTTTAAAGTCTGAATCGATTCTGACATATGATTGTTCGAGTAATTCAGTGGCTCTTCTTAAAGATGTTATCAATCTCGTCTCGGTCATAATCTAATATCCATTCATTGTATTCTTCAAAATTACCTCGAATTGCATCCAGTGAGTTAGCTAGCAAATCACAACCACGATCATCATATATGTGAAAGATCGTTTTTTTACTGACATTGATAAAATATATTCTGTGAAAAATACTTGGCCTTACTCCCATATCTTGGTTGCAAATTGCTTTAAGCATAGGAGAGTAGTTAAAATCAGATACTTTACATTTTAAACTGAATCTATGTGTGCTATATGTTCCTTCCTCGTCATCTTCTGGAAAAATGTAAGGAATTATATGGTGTTGTAACTTAAATAGGATTGCTTTTTCCTTTACATACTTAGAAAAGATGTTTAATTTTCTCTTGTAAGCTTTGTGCTCCCCAAAGTCATTCACATCCACTACGATGTAAACATCATCATTCGACGAATGGATAGATTTAAATAAAGTACTCGCTCTTTTATAAACCTCTTCTAAATAAGAATGGCTTTCATGAATATTTTCTAATTCGTAATTCACTCCTAATTCATAGCGAATACCAATACTCCAATTATAAAATAGAGGTGGTCTAAGTTTTAAGTTAGGAAACTTTTCTTGCATATATTGATCTACTGACATATTCCATCCTCATTTCTTTTAACAGGACAATCCTCTTTTAACAATTTGGCTCTATTTCTGAACAAGCGAGAATTCTCGTTCAAGAATTGCACACGATTGTCGTGAAATTTACTAACGAATATTGCCTAATGACATTTTTGTATTTAATTTCTATCCAAATGGTAGATTAATTGTACAACGCCGGAGGAATAAGTTGTGGTATTAATCAATTTCAAATTCAACCTCTGTCCTATATCAATAAACAGTGGTCTCCCTTCCCCCAAAACCACAGGGTGAACAGATAATCTAAATTCATCAACAAGCCCTAAATCCATAAAAGTGGTGATGAGGCTTGCCCCACCGTATAACCAGATATCTTTACCAGGCTTACTCTTTAATTTTTTTACTTCTTCGGATATATTTTTATTCACAAATAGTGCTTTATTGTTAGACCCTTTTTGCGTTCTGGAAAATACATATTTCTCCTTACTGTGAATCAACTCCCACATTTCTTTTTCATCATCAGCAGCTTTGATTGTGGGAGTATATTGTCCCCATAAATCATAACTTTTTCTTCCATATAAAATTGTATCGATTTGATGTAGGAAATTAGTAAACTCCATTTCAGGGTCCATTATGCACCAATCAACTTCCCCATTTTTTCCTTCAATAAATCCATCTAGAGTAACGGCTAAATCTAAAATTATTTTTCTTGATTTTACTTTATTGGACATTACTTTTCCTCCTTGTTCTTCTTGGCCATTTCAAAAGAAATAGCTGCAAAACTAATTAAAAAGAAAGCAAGAAATCCGTAAGCTGCTCCTTCGAATCCCTTAATGTTTACAAAACCAATGTAAAACAGAACAATCGCCGTTATAGCTGTTAAGATTCCGGGTAATGTCTGAACAAACAAAGAAAAGTGCATCTTCTTAAACCACCAAGTAATCAACAATATAATACTCCCCAATATAACAGCTGTTAAAAAAGGTGCTAAAATCATCATATTACTCAAGCCCTTCTGTGTTTTTGTTCATCATATATACCTAGCAATAGACAGCCACGGCTATTTATTTCGCTAAATGGCCCGATTGTTGGAATGATAATACTTCTGATGCTTACGCATTAAAACAATTATTCATTTGCCGTTAATTCTTCAGAAAAACCATTGTCATCCTCATATTCAAACTTACCGATTTTCCCTTTTTCCTTTGTAGAAAAGAGAACGACACCTGATACCTCAGCAGATTTTTCTTTCTCTCCATCTTTCTGATATCCGACTGTTGCTGAGAAGGTATAGCGATTGGAAGCTTCCTTCGATTTCTCAATAACTGCATTCTTTAAATTCAACTGGTGTCCTGATATATAAGCATTGACTGGATAACTCAATCCAATGGTGTTAAGAAAGGTTTCGACATATAACTCTGTAAAGTAAGGCCCATATACTTCTTGTACATACTTACCCAACTCAGAGTTCACTCCATAACCGTCTATAACAGTCGTATACTTAGGATCATGAATAAGTGCCATAAAATTCTCGTCTGGACCATTGAATTGAAGTTCCAGAACATTTTTTATAACTCCTACATTTACATCTTCTGCGCCCGCCTTTGAGCAAGCAGCTAATTAAACTCCAGATAGCACGAGCATCAAGCTTATAAACGATAATTTGATTACTTGTTTCTTCTTTTTCATCAAGATAAGCCCTCCTCACTATCTACTTATACAATTAGAAAACGTTCCAATATTTTTGGTGATAACTTTCTCAAAGTTCGGAAACTAAAAATCACTACGTAAATTTATCCTTACAATCAATTCAACTATAGGTGAAAGAAAAGTATCCGGTATCATTGATGAATGCAAGTTTCCTGTAAAATTTGTTAAGCCAAAAAATGCTCCATCTATTTCGATCCAATCCAATTCACTCACATCCTGAATCTCCCCCATAAAATGATAATCGGCTACATAATAATATGTTCCATCCTCATTTTTAGCAGCTCTCCATACCTCTGCTTCCTTTCTTGGGTCAATACCAAGCTGATCAAAAAACTGCTTAATATCAGGTGTTGTTTGCATAATCGCCCTGGCGTAATATGAACACTCAGGACATCCACAATGGGCTTTTTCTGAAACAAGTGGAAGTTCCTTATATAACTCCTTTGTTTTCCTTTTATCCACCTTGACAATGTATCCATTTATTTTAAGATGTTCCAACCTCTGATCCCCACCAATATTTTTAATTAGACGCTAAATTACTTTTCAAGTCTACCAATATAAGCCCTATTAAAAGCATCACTAAAATTACCTGTTGGAGTTCTCTTCAATTCCTCTAGCCTTAATTTTTGGAATTTAATTCTTCATTCACTTTATAAATTATACTGCCAAACATAAATTTAACAGGGTATAACACAAGAATGACTGCAATTATTTGACTAAAGGTTTTAAGCGATCCGTGAAGATGCAAAATATCCCTGATCAAGTAATTAGCTAGTTGAATAAGGACATATGCCACCATTACAAACAAAATAAATGAAAAGACAAGCTGTAAATATTGAGATACGGATAGCTTTTTCATCTTCTTTAATCTCTTGATCCGACCATCGCTAATGGCAAAACAGAGATACGTCACGGGGAGCCATAATAAGTAGATATCCAAATAACCAAACCAGATCCACGAAGCACCCAACCCTATAAGCAATACCCAACCGAATATGTTGAATACTTTTTTATTCACTTTATCACCGCCAGATTTGATTTGTATCTTCTTGCTATGTATTTATTGAAATCTTATTAAAGGTTTATTGTCTCTCTCTATTTAGGGAACATAACCATTTCTATATAAATATAAGTACCAAAAAATAGGACATATCCTGCTGCAAGAAAAAAAGTGAAAGGTACAGGTTTCATTTTCGAAGTTCAGTAATCCCCATAACGATAAGCAATACTCCTCCTGACAGTAAAAGTTCTTTCATTCTTTATTTGGAAATAATTTATTTCCTATCAAACCACCGCCTAAAGCTGATAACCCAGCAATTATTACTCGGATAATCCTAGTAGTAGGAATTAAAAATTCAAACAACAGCATTATGGGCATAACAAATATACAAGTGAATATTATCATTCCAACGCTTCCCTTTTTCACAGCATTCCCCCCTCAGTGAATCAAGAATCCAGGAGACCTTTAGCCAACAAATGACCAGGAAAGAGCCCAATTCTTCATTCGATTCCGCCCTAATGAGCTTAAAGTAAATAGTGATAAACAACTAATGCTCAACAATATCGCCCCAATATGTTGAATCGGCTTCGTTGCTGAAAAGATGCCAGAAAATAATAGCAGTAAAACTAAAACAGGTGCACATAAGCCAAATACAATAGTAGGATATTTTAACTCCACTCTAAATTTCTCTTGATCTCCTTTTTCCATTTTTAAGTAGGCGTCAAACAAAAATATAAATACCATACGTACACCTACATTGTCGACAAACATGCTAACTGTCATAAATATTAAAAAGAGGATAACCGTGAGCGCAAGAAACTTGTTCAAACGAATCCTAAAATCTGAGAATTTAGGTTCAATTTTATACTTCGATCTACCGAACAACTACAGACTTTCTTTTGGAAAAATATAGACTAAAATTAAAATGCCATATACAGTGATCAGAAAAAATCCATAAAGAATAGTCTCTCCCAGAAGGATTCCCCCTAGTTTAGTAATGAACATACTATTTTTGAATTTCAACAAATGCTCCAATGATAAAAACAGACAATTCTTAATGCTAATAAAAGGTCGGAATATGGAAAAAAATCATCTTGTTTTCTAGGTCTTAATTTTTCTGATTTTAATATCAGAGCAATGTATAAGTATTTTCGTTTGTGAAAATAAAAATATTTCATGTTGTAATTTTTTTTTACTCAACGGTAGAATTTCATCATAACCCCAATCATCAAGTCCTTTTCTTCCACCGAAGACAATTTCATTGGGCTTATTACCGTAAACATTTCGTGTTATATCAAAATCCATCAAAAACTTACGGACGTTTAACCATTGTATTTCAAATATCCCCGCACCCTCTTCATATTGCTCAATGACCATTTTAATGGTGGTAGGGTCCTTTGTTTGACCGTTTTCCTGATTTACAGCCGTAATGGAAATGACCTTTCCATCATGGAATGAGTGTTTTTTCAAAAAATTTGAGGTCTCTTTATTAAATCTAGGTAAGATCTTTTTTAATTCCTCTACGTAGCCCAATAGATCCCAATGGTCATCATCTACAAAATATTTCATTCCAAATCTTCTCCCTAAATTATTCAATTTGCCAATCGAATTTCTTCTTAGAAAATGGTCCGATCTAAGTATCAACTGACTAGTAATAGAAAATAATATTTTTTTTGTGACTAGCAACATAATACCTGCTACTGTGCCCATGATTGGTAGCACTATATTGATTATTTTTCCTGGTACTAGACACTTTCACAATCCGGTTGAAATGTAGCATTTATTTGTTCAGCTCTCATGCCCATTTGACACAAACACTTTTATGACTTTTTTTCTGATAATACAAGAAATAAAATGTAAACTGCTAATCCAATGAGAAGCCCATAAAAAAGTGAAGGTAAGATAAACAATAGTGCAAAACTATAGCTTAATAGTAAGGACACTACGCCTCCCAATATATAACTAAGCTTTTTAGGAAACAGAAACTTATTGCTTAATTTATAAAAAATAAAACCGCCAACTGAACTTACTAATGCTGATAACGTAAATAAATACAATTGAGTGAAGTACATAGGAATGCCACCGATCTTTTTCTGTTTTATTAATTGGCATGATAATGAAGGTTATACCTCTTTATTTTTTGGGCTAAATCTACTGATATACGTGACGAAAAGTATAATTAAAAATAATAATGCCACAGCAGACATGAGAACTCCCACGCCGGGTAAAATCCCTTTTTCAAAAATGCTCGTGATATTTCGCGGGTTGAAAATAAGAGCATTTAAAGACAATATTATACAAAAGATAACGGTATAAAACGCAGTCTGTTTATAAATCTTCAACCTCACCAATCCTTTCCTTCCAACTATTGGTACGGAAAACATCAAGTGAAAGTTTCATAATTTAATTTGATATTGAAAACGCACGCTCCTCAACCACATAAAAATGCCCACTTCGCAGGAGTTTCTTTCTTCAATAGATATAAAGTACAAGCAGTTATGTGTTTTGCATGCAAAATATATAAAAAATCATGCGTTTATAACACATGATCTTTTTTGACTTTTTGTGTTTTTCTTGTGAAATTATAAATACTTACTATGACCCCTATAACAAACACAATAATCGAATGTAATCCAAGGACTACTGCTATAAATCCTCCGGCAAAAGCTACCCCTTCACCTGTGTCATCCGGTTCAAGCCCAACGATGTTATTATAACTAACCCCAACAGACACAAAGGAAAAGACGATTACCGGAACTAAAAGTGCCATACCAATTGCAGAAAGCCATAAAGGGAATCTCTTTTGTTTGTATAAATACACTGCTACAAAATCACAGATTCCAATAGACAGAAATAAAACAATCCAAACCAGAGCATCTCCGTTCATTTTAATTTCACTCCTTTAATTTAATGGAGACATAACTTGAATTTCTGTGAGCTAAGGGTTTCAGTTGGGTTATCCGGCCCACGGTTTGACGTAAAAAGTTACATTGCATTGTTCCAGCAATATCGCCTTTATTTATAGCATTAACGCTAATCCCTATGTCAGATTAGCGCCCGATAAGGACTATAGTTATTTTTTAAAACTATCTAGCAACGTGTACCCGAAAATGATTCCTGCTACTGTTACAAGTGTTTGACCGCCAATTAATAGAAAATGTACAACAGGCACGATTGCTAGGTAAGATAAAATATACAGAACTACTATTAATAGAGCCGGCAATGCTACTGCAAGAAATTTTGTCCAATCGAATGACCATTTTTTACTTTCCTTTATTTCAATAAACAGTTGCGGTAACCGTAATAGCATCCCTAGTACAATAGGGAAAATTGCAGAAAACAGGACAACCGGCAGGATATTAAAATTCATGCTTGCCGTTTCTTTTAACTGGAACTCCCACTTCATTCCTAAGTAAATGATTAGACCAATCCCAATGGACCAAGCAAAATAGTAAAAGAAACGTTTCATTAAAATCGCCTCCCTTTGTTTTTTAGAATAAAGCACAATTGATTAAACCCATTACTTTTGTTTCGAGACTAATTTCCTTCCAACATCAAAATATTCCGATACGGCTTTGCGTTCAGCAGCATCGACCAAGATATAATGTGTATGCGGACCGATCTGAGAAGTGAATTTCACTGAATAACTTGTAACATTTTCATTAAAGCTGGTGATTAGTTCTTATGTTGTTCAGCTGTTATAAGTTTTTGAAAGTCTTTTACACATGGTTTGTAAATTAACTCGCTGTCTCCGTTTAGAAATAAAAACCCAAAATTAGTAGGCGTTACACCATCAACACTAGATTTCCCTGCCAATAAACTCATTTCCTTCCTAGCAACTTTTCTTCTAGATGTTCTATTCGTTTTAAAAGGGTGTTTGCTTTTCTGTTAGAGCGTCTGTTTCTGGAATATATTCCATTGAATAATTACCTATTAATCCTTGATTGATTCAATTACTTTTATTGAATTTGTAATAATCGGATCTTGCTTTTTCACCTGATCTCCTTCTACGATCGAGATATAATAATTTTCATTCGATAAAGGTAAAAAGTTCTGGTTCTCTGGCTCTTTCTCAAAATAGATTGTGTAATTATGATTGGCCAAGGTATTCAACCCCCAACTTCCACCTAACTCCATGACAACATTTGCTGATATTTTGTTAGCAGCAAAGCCCTTTTTTTCTTCCAACAGTTCACCTACAAAATAATTATTCTGATCTTCTTGAATTACTAACAATTCTTCATCATTCATCGTTGTAATCAAGTCAATATTCCCTTTAATTCCTTCGCTTCGAATTAACTCTTCCAAAGCCGCTTCTTTCGATGGAAAATAGTTTATATGTTCTTTGCTGCAAGCAGTTAAAAGCAATATACCTGCCATCAGTAGAATAACAATAAAGCGCTTAATGCAATTCTCCCCCCTTCTCTTCATCTGCTGGATGGTCCTGCTGCTGAATCCTTTCAAGTAAGTGCTCCTTAACGTGATACTAAAAAAAAAAGGAATAAACCAAAAGAATTCCTAAAATAGTTAGATTCATGTATTTCGAAAAATCATCTTCTTTTTTTCTTATACCTCTTAATCCTGTAAATAAAGTAAAGCACCCTAGTAACAGGACATAGTAAATCAAATATTCAAAACCTTTTGTGGCGAATATGACAATGCCTGATACTACGACTGTAATTGGCAACACTATACTAAGTATATTCAAGCTGTACCTCCTCGTATTAACTACTTTAACAATCTGGATCAATTCAGGTACAGCACTTCTTCGACTCTTGCTCCTGATTGTTATAAGCTCAAGAGACATTCACTTGTAGTGGGCTTCTTCATTTTGCTTAAAGAGAAATTTGATAATGTAATCAATAATTAGACCATAGATTAACCAGAGAAGAAGGTGTAACAAAAATCCCGGAAATAGAATTTTAAAATGTTCACTGTCATACAGAAAACCATGAATGTTAAACATCCATAATATTTTTGCTAGTAAGGGATCGAAGGCGAATACTATGTCTTTCACTGGGTTCCATACCAATTCAAATATATAATGAACGACTGCTAATATAGGCAGCCAAAAGGCAAAACGTTTCAACAGCATGAATTTTGGTCCCCATTTCTTGCTTGGTCTGCTCTATTGTCCATTGAACCATTTACTTAAAATCTTCTTCTTCAGTCTTTTCTTCAAGTAATTCTACTATTTTTTTGTTTGTCTTATTTAATCTTCTTAATTGAACTTCTATCGAAAACAGCGTTATTAACAAAATAATCGTTACAATTATCACCATTTCATTAGACTCCCTTAGTATAAATATTAAAAACATATCACGCTAAATTCTCCGTCAGTCGGAAGAACTTTTACATGGTTAAATCATCAAAAGGCATGGTAAAAGCAAGAACAAAATAAACAAGTACACTAGTAGGTAAAATTTTTATAGGAGTTAGTAATCTAGAAATTATTATTAGAATTCCTTAGATAATTAGCCCAATACCCATGACCTTTTTCGTTTTCTTGCATATGATATTCCACATTATTGTTCGTTTCATGCAACGTTTTATTTCGGTTGCATTATGTAAAATATATAATCCTTCAGGCATTCATCAAAGCTTTTATCCTCTTTTTTCTGAGAAGTAAAGGGGGCTTCATCATATTTCCCCCTTTTAGCAACTATTCCGGACAACCATGTCCTAACAGATATCGTTGTCAAATAACCCAATGAATATCCTTCCCCATCATCCATATACAGGTTAATCGTGGTTGGGATTTCTGTAATTACAAAATTATCCTCCATTTCAATGCTGAATGGAAAGTTGGTTTCCTTGCTCTGCTTCTTATAGAATTTATTACGGGCCTTTTCTGCATCAAATTCATGCAAAGAATTATCCGATTTATCGTATAGATAATATTTAATCATTGTCAGTATTTCCTCCTAGGGTAGTCTTTTACTGATCCGACTCAAGCGGAGTACTGTTCAATTACTTGAACTCTTATAGCTAGACTTTCTTCTGTCCTTAAGATTCAAAAAAGCATCATATCCAAATGCAACTAATAAACCACCCCAGAAAATTAGATGGGATGAAAAGAAATCTTTTTCCATTGATAAATAATAGAAATAGTTAACAGACAACATAAGCATGTACGTGTAGAAACCAAGTACAACACCCTTTTTCCAATTTTGCGACTCTTTTTTATTCATTGATCTAAAGAACATTATTTTAACACCTCAAATCTGCAATCTATCCTTATTTCAAGTGGGTCTAATTCTTACACCATAATAGCTTTTAATTGCACAAATATCTCTTCCTGGAATACTTGTTCAATGATTCAGTGAACAAGATATATACTAATACCACCACCGAATTGATTGATTGTCGCTGTTAAATGGCTCTTTTCTGACACAATCTTGTACGGCAAACGTATCCGTTAATTTAATAAGTTGGTGAGTAAATTCTTTCCGTATCAGTATCGATGACAAAATCAACAGGTATAGCACTGTCATAAGGAATACTTTTATAGTTTAAAATTCTGCAAAATATAGCAGGGAGATTTTTGAGATCACCTGATAATTCTTTTGCCCGCATATAGGTTTGCCTTAATTGTCGTTTATTACATTTTTCTCCAGTAAGCAATACTTGAAAAGAATGACCATCAATTTCAATAATCAATATACCCACCACTGGTTGCTAATCAGTCTTATAGCTTAGATTTTTAATGAAAATTGAGCGTTTCTTAATGCCGCTGTATGCCCCGTTTACTGAAACGATCACTATTTTTTTCCATACTCTGTACAAATAAATTCTTTTCAATCAAACCACCAACCAGTGTTGCTAATTACGACTTAAAATAAGTGACAATTAGGCGAGGTACGAAAAGTAAAATATCCGACAAGGAGAAGGCCATCTCGGCTTTATCTAAACTGTCCAACTTTTGTTCTTTAATAGCAGCTGAAAAATTCACGAGATCTCCTTGGATGGGCTCTTTGCCATTATAAAATTTCATACGAATCGACTGCCCCGTTGAAATAGAAGCATTGTCCATTACCTGGAAGTGGATATGTGGTTCCGAAGAATTTCCCGAGTTTCCGCACAGTCCAATCAATTCACCGGTTTTAACATTTGCACCTTCTTGTACAGTAATACTATACCTTTTCAAGTGCGCGATTAGACTATATTCATTTACGTCATGCTTAATAATTACATAATTACCTAAAAAGGCCTCTTCATTCATCTCTCCCGGAATATTATCACGTATGGTATTCTCGATTTTTATAACTTTTCCATCATTAGGTACATACACATTCTTTGAAAATGCATGGAAGTTTTCATTTTTCAGTCGATTGTTGCTGAACGTTTCTCTATTGTGAGTGATAACCAAATCATAGGCATATCTCTGATTTTCATATACATAATGATAGTTCAAGAATTCATTGACGCCTCCCCAAAAGACCGTCCAATCTTCTTTAACCGGCATCGTATAAGTTTGCTTCGAATAAACTGCATCGGTTTGAGGATACTTTGCATACGGTTTAATTAGCAATCTGTGGATTTGGTTTTCTTCATCAAAATATACAGATATAGCTTTACGTTCAGCAGCATCCACCCAAATATAATGTGTGAGCGGGCCAAATTGAGAAGTGAATTTCACTGAATAACTTGTCACATTTTCATTAAAGCTGGTGATTAGTTCCTCAAATTGATCAGCTGTAATCAGTCTTTGAAAGTCTTTTATACATTGTTTGTAAATCAACTCGCTGTCACCATTAAGAAATAAAAGACCAAAATTAGTAGGCGTTACACAATCAACACTAGATTTCTCAACCAATAAACTCATTTCCTTCCTGGCAATTTTTTCTTAGACAATCCAATCGTTTTATGAAGCGTTTGCATTTTAGTTAGTGTGCTTGTTTACGGAATATAGATCATTGAATAACCTTCAATGATTCCCCAATTACTCCTTGATCGCTTTCATATCTTTTATTGAATTTCTGAAAATCGTCTCTTCCTTTTTTAATCTTAATTTACTGATATACGTAACTAAAAGTATAACCAAGAATAGCAAAGCCACAGCAGACACGAAATCTCCCAAGTCAGTTAAAATTCCTTTTTCAAAAACCCTTTTGATATTCTCTGGATTCAGAATAAGAGCTTTTAAAACCAAGATGACAAAAAAGATAATAGTATAAAAATATAGTGTTTTTAAAAACTTTCATCCTCACTGACCCTTTCCTACCTACTAGTGATACGGAAAACACCGAGTAAAGGTTTCCTAATCTTATCCGTTAGTTGAACTATCACCATATTGGCCGTTAACTTAATTGAATCAAGCTGGTGCAAACGACTAGGAATATCCCCGTAAAAAACCGTTGAAATAAAATTATTCTTCAACCATCTGGTCCGATAGTTGAAGAATGGATTATTCAATAATTTTACTTGCAATAAGGTTCCTAAGTTATTTATGAGGTAAAAAAAGACATAGATTAGCTGAACTAACCTATGTCTTCTATGGTTGAAACCCATTAATTTCGTTGCCTAAAAAGAATGGAGGTCATTATGTTCTTTCATGGTGTATGTTCCTTCAGGCGTCGCTCTCTATCTCCCTGCGACTGTATTCTCCTTGTACTCGAATCCTATTACTACACGATAAAAGCAAAGTATAAAAGGAATAACAGGCAGAGCACATACATCATTGGATGCACTTCCTTAGAACGCTTTTGTGCGACTAAACAAATTGGGTACAGAACAAAACCTAACCCAATCCCGATGACCACACTGGAAGTTAGCGGCATCATAATAATTGTTAAAAATGACGGGATCACAATTTCTAACTTTGTCCAGTTGATTCTACGGATTTCCATGGCCATTAGTGCACCTACAATAATTAATGCAGCTGATGTCACTTCCACTGAAATAACGTGAACAAGTGGTGAGAAGAATAAAGCAACGACAAAACAAGCAGCAATCACGACAGAGGTAAAGCCGGTTTTTCCTCCGACAGCAATACCAGCTGAAGATTCAACGCTGGTCGCAGGTGTTGATGTACCTAAAACAGCGCCAATTACACCCGCAGCCGAATCTGCAAGCAAGCCTTTACCGATATTCGGAATCCTATTGTCTTTCATCATGCCTGCTTGACTCGTTAAGCCAATTAATGCACCCGCTGTATCAAAAAAGGCTACAATTAAGAACGTGAAAATAACTGTCAGGATCTCTGGCGTGAAAATCTCATCTAAATGGCCAAACACAACACCAAATGTTGGTTCCATGCTCGGGATACTGCCAACCATCGATGCAGGCACTTCGATTAATCCGAAAATCATACCAACAATCGTTGTAATAACCATTCCGTAGAAAATACCGCCATTAATGTCGCGTACTAACATAATAATCGTCAGAATAAGACCTAGAACAGCTAGTAGTGTCATCGGTGACGTTAAATCGCCAATCGACACAATTGTATCTGGATTACCGACCACAATGCCACCATTTTTTAACCCGACAAATGTGATAAAGAATCCAATACCCGAAGCGATCGCATATTTTAAATCGATTGGGATGATATTAATAATCTTCTCTCGGATTTTAAATAAACTTAATAGCATAAAAATAATGCCGGCAACAAAAACCCCCGTTAAAGTGACTTGCCAATCAATGCCCATTCCAATACATACTGAGAAAGTAAAGAATGAGTTTAATCCCATACTCGGTGCAATGGCGATCGGGAAGTTCGCAAGTACCCCCATCAGTAGTGTGCCGATAATTGCAGTAAGCGCAGTTGCGGTGAATACAGCCCCGTGATCCATTCCAGATTGACTAAGGATAATCGGATTGACGATCAAAATATAGGCAATCGATAAGAAGGTCGTAATCCCTGCGAGTGTTTCCGTTTTATAGGAAGTACCCCGTTCTGCAAATTTAAAAAAGTTTTTCATATTGGAATCTCCTATTTGCTAAATTAAAGATTAAACGGGAATGTGCCTACCTGTCATTTTAGAAATAATTCATTTATTTCCCTATAATCTAAAAAAAGCTTCGACCACTAGTTGGCCAAAGCTTTTCTACATAAAGGAAGTAAAATATACCAGTATTTCCCCATTCCTTGTAGTCAGCTAATATCGGTAGCTGGTAGAAACTTTCAAGCCATCTTCTTGAATTTATACAAGGTATATCTTTTGTTTTAAAAACAATAGGAAAATAATATCAAGTTTCATGTGAATCGTCAATGGCATAAATTGTAATTGATTTATGCCATTGATGAAGAAAAATATTCGAAACGAAACAAAAATTGATCAGATACTAGATCTACAAAAAAACTACAGTAAAACAACTGAGCACAAAAGCTGGGGAAATCTATATTACTACCCAAGCATCTAGTTATAACGTGGGTGCTTTAGCATCGGTAAGTTATTTAAAGCGATCGATTGCAGTATTATCTTCACCCTTTCTAAAACCAACATGCCATAAAAACGTATTTATGGAGTTAAATTCGATTGAGCATTTTTCATTTTCCTATACTGCCTGATATCTTCAACAACAGTAAACATAAGAACAATCCATAGAATAGGATTGGACAAAGATATTCCTACTTGGGAAACGCCCCCAAGCAATGTAAATACTATAATTAAAATGAACAAATACGATGTAAGTGTAACTTGCCATGCCAAATTGAATGGCAAGGAAGATTCATTTTAATACGATTTAAATAGAATCCAGAAAATAAGATCATTAGAAATAGTCCAATGAAAATTGGTGTTGATAGTCGTAAAAATTTGTTTAACTCAGGAAAGAAATCATAAATCAGTAACATTGTTATAGAAAGTAGAGTGAATACAGAAAATATCCAAGCTTTATTTATCATCTCAATACCCCCCTTTAGCTTATATACGAAGGCTTGGAAGCGCTGGTTTCAACTTCGGTTTACCCATTTACCAAAACTCTAATTCATATATATATTACCAGAAATAGTTCCCTTTCTCTCTCACTTATTGGAAATAAATAGATGGCTACCAGACTTAATAAAAATTCAGCTAACAACTTTCTGATGTCAACTACAAATTTCCCCAACTTTACGAAAGGAAAAAGATGGGCATGCAAGACAATTCTGATATAATCTATGGAACAGCTGTGTAAATGAAAGTCGCACAGTATTTGCATGACGATACATAGGAGACTTGCCGTTAATTTTGTCCCTTCAAGAAAGGCTAGGTTGTCTCAATGAGTAAAATAATGAAAGTTGTTGGGGCCGTTGCTATCATAAATATACTGGCCAGGTTGCTTGGTTTTTATAGGGAAATTGTGATAACGAATCAGTATGGAACGTCGAACACAGCGGATGCCATTGCAACAGCGTATACGATTCCAAATTTTATTTATCTTGTGGTGGGTGGTGGATTGACGACAGCATTTATATCTGTCTATCATTCAACGACATCTGATAAAGCCTTGTATGTTCGAAAGTCGCTTACAACTGTTCTTGCAACTGCAATTTCCGTAACTGCTGTATTAATCATCTTTGTAGATCCGACTTTGAAACTGTTCTTCAAAAACCGGGGTCCTGAAGAATATGCATTGTTACGCACCCTATATCTCTGGATGATGCCGTCCTCAATTATTTTAGTCCTATCCACGTGGATGAGCGGGGTACTGAACGTAAACGGGAAATATAGCCTGTCGAGTATTGCGGTTCTTCTATACAATGCAGCCTTTGTCGGAATTGCTATCTTATTAACCAGTTATTTCGGTCCTGAATCATTTGGGATTGGTGCATTATGTGGTGCACTGTTGATGGGCGGATTTCTTTATACAGGACTTCGGAGATCGAAACTCTATTCGTTGAAACCATCTTTTGGTATGACGGAAGATATTAAGAGATTATGGGTTATCGCTTTGCCGATACTGTTTGGCGGTGCTTCGTTACAATTCTATATTCTCATTCATCGGATTGTATCTGAGCGATTTGGAGAAGGAGTGATTACTTCAGTTAACATTGCTTCGAAGTCGACTGGTTTACCGCAAGCGATCTTGATGACTGCTGTGACAACCGTCATCTATCCTCTTCTTAGTAAAAAAGAGGGAGAAGGCAACATCGAGACAATCCGTGCACTTTATAAAAAAGGAATGATTTATCTATGTGCATTACTTGTTCCGGCAACAGTTGTCGCTTACGTCTTTGCAGAACCGCTGATAAGTCTTGTTTTTGAACGTAGAGAATTTACAAGAGAATCCGTCTTATTGACAGTGCCTATATTTCGTGCGTTTTCTCTGTCAATGTTTTTCCTTGCAGCCAATACCTTTCTCACGCGATTCTACTATGCTAAAGGTAGTTCGATGGTACCGGTACTATTTAGTGTAATTAGCGTCTTGGGTATCAATGTAGCAGTTATTTATTTGATGATGGACTCATTTGGTGCATCGTCAATTGCTTATGGTACGGTTATTAGTGCTGCGGCGAACTTCGTGATGCTCGTTGTATATGCCAGGATAAAGTGGGAATTATAAATGGAAAGATTCTTTTTTGTTTTCTAATAGATGAATAAAGTAATTTGCAGTGTACACTCATTTACTTGATAAGGGATACAATGGAACGACCCACAGGCTGTTCCATTGTGGTTTTCTCAAAGATACTCTTTAATTCTTCCCCCTTAATCTTCTGATATATGTAATTAAAAGTATAACCAAGAATAGAAATGCCACAGTAGACACGATCCCATGTCTGATATAATTCTTTTTACAAAAACATCGAGTGAAGATTTCATAATCGTTGAACTGCCACCATTCTACTTGTTAACTTAATTGAGTTAATCTGTTACTGATCTTTTCCCATTCATGCACATCAGTGAAATGCCGTGCCATCTCATTTGCCTGAGTAGTTACACTTTCAGGATAATCTAGAACCTCCAGCAGTTTGATGGCATTCCTTGTTGTGGAAGGTCCTTCGTGAACTTTATAATCAAATAATACTTTACCGTCTTCAATCGATTCTCTGAAATGATAATTGCTATACAATTCCCCTGCAATTTCTGTTAACTCACTATCATGCGATGCGGAGATTCTTTCAATCGTATTTGTTCCTTTTAAAATCTCGTCAATAAATGAAATTATTGGTTTCTGTTCTTTACTAAGCTTATTGATTCTTTTAAGTGCTCAAAAAACAATCTCTCTAGTTTTCTTCTTTATCGCTGTTAGTGCACATCTGTTTGTGTTACGATTTTTATACGATAAAAAGATGAGAAAAAGGTGAATAGAGTGGATATATTAGTTCCAATTGGGATTGGTTTTGGTAGTAACCTGATTATTTACCTTATAGTTTTGGGCATTTTAAAGGATAAAAAAAGAGCAACTAGTTCAACAGTCATTTCAACGATCTTATTAATTGTCGCTTCTTTTATAATTGGCAGATGGCTTGGAATGGGACTGCTTGTGATAAGTTTTGGAATGTTAATAGCCGCATTTTTTTTCCGCGTGATAAACTCACTAACGGATTCAGAAAATAACGCAAAGAAAAGTTAGACTGGTATAGGTATTAAAAATAAAAAAAAGCACAATATAAATTGCTTCACTTGTACCTACTGGTATGAATAGTTTATTCCATATCCAAGAACATAGGTTTGTGTATATTTGCTTGAATAAAGAAAGTATGTGCTCTATAATCTATTTTACCATTTAAGAAGTCAGAATAAATCCAATATTAATATTTAATATACAGCTATCACAATTACATATACGGAAAGAGTAAATAGACGCTACTCTTTAGTAAAGAATAGCGTCTTTTTACTTTGGAAGGAATCAATTTAGAATTTCTTGAGTGAAGGATTACACGTGTGCCTATTATTCTTGGTCAACATTTTCACCATATAACGCTTTAATCGACTTTGCTATTGCTTCCAAAAAGGCTTCCTCTTCCTGTGTCAGAATTGTAGGAAACGTAAAATTCACACTATCAGCTTTCATTGATTCTTGTGCTTTCTGCATTTGTTTTGCCAATTCCTCTTTGTCATCTACATGTTTCATTGCAATCTCGGATAATTTTACGGCCACTTCAAACGCTTCAGGTGAATGTGGAGATAACCCATCCCTCATCAATTGCTTGATTGTCGATAACCAATCTAGCATTTCAATATCCATTTGAGCTCGCTGCTCTTTCGGAAGGGAAACAAATTGTTCAGCCACGTCTTCTGGATAGTATTCTTTCACCCATTCTAGTTGATCTTGTTCATTTTCCATCTTAAAAAGAAGGGAACTTAACACTTTCCATGTAATGGGCTTTCCTTCTTTCAAAAGAAATTGTATATGCTCAACTGCTTCGATGGATCGATTTAACTCATCTCTCTTTTCCGTTAGGAGTGCATGCTGCCAGGGCAATGACTTTTCAAGTTGTTGAGATGCGTCTGAGTCGTTATCAATTAAGTTTTTGATTTCCTGTAACGAGTATCCTAAAAACTTCAAGGACTGGATTTGCTGCAGTTTCGTTAACTCTTTAAACCCATACAACTTGTGACCAGAGGCATTTTGCTTTGTAGGTATCAGTAATTCTAATTTCTCGTAAAATCTTAACGTTCTAACCGTTGTTGTGGTACGCTTTCCAAATTCACTAATTGTGAAAGCATATTCTTCAGTATCCATAAAACTATCCCTCCATTACTATTGGTGTAACTTTAGTTTAACGTGTGACGTAAGGGAAGGGGCAAGCTAAAAATAATTAGAATTAAAAAATCCCCCCTGTGATGTGAAGAGTTCAGGAGGGATTTCGTCATAATTAGATGAAAGATGTTTTAAATTTCGTTCTTTGACTTTATTTACATGTTGAAAATTTCTTAACAAACATCATGACTGATTGTCCAATGTATTTTAAACACAAGTAAATTGTCTACTTTGTAAAGTTAAGTTCCCACGTTATCCCATTTCTATCTGTGACAATAGCGTGTTTCGCCCCCCAGAATGTGTCTTGGAGCTCCATTTTAATTTCTCCATCCTTGGCCAACTCTTCATAGACGTTGGTAATTTCCTCTTCACTTTCAAGATCAGGACCAAGCAAAATGCTAGTACCTTGTACGGTTTCCTCACCAAAAACGTCAGCCATATACAAAATACAATTTTCGTTAATATGTAATTCAGCATGAATGTACTTACCTTCATACCCCTTGAACATTTCAATGCCATCCGATAACTGGGTGTTTTTTATTTCTCCGCCAAAAACTTTTTTATAGTACTCAATTTCTTCTTTACAATTTTTAATCCTTAAATGTGGTACAATTCTTTTCATTTTAATTCCTCCCTATTTTTGTTTGGTACCTATGCAAGTTTCGTTTATAACAATTCAACTACACTTGTGCTTGATGCTTAACTACAAGGTGTCATCTCTGTCGATTACACGCCTATGTCAAGTCTGTTTGCCCACGGCAAGAAAAATAACATGATCAAATTACTGTCTTAATTCAGGTAGCTGTAAAAAAACTCCTTCTATAAGTACTGTCGAACCAGGCAGAATTTCAATTTCTTTCCGTATAGCCATCCGTTTCCTTATTATGTAGCTCGATTATCCGCTTCAACTTTCCGCCTTTTCTTAGTAGTTCCTGTAGCTCGTTGATCAAATCAATATACACCTTTGGCAACTTCACTTTTAACTTCTGATCTGGAGCTATATTCTGACTAATACTTTTAGCTCCAGTTTCAATGGCAAAATCTTTTGCTTTCTGTAAGGGCAATTCCCCTAGTTTTGATACGCTATTCAGATCTTCAATTGTAGCATTAACATGTAGGATGTCTGTGCGTCAAACTATTATGTTTGTTTTTTACACAGGCACCCTATAAATTAGATGTATTTATTCCTTTCGCCATCCATTCTCTTCCCCATCCGCTCAACCATAACACCGGCATAGCGGTTATAAAACGGCATGTCATCTTTTTTCCCCCACCTGACGAGGAGATGCCCGATAAACACTAGCCAGACAAGCTAGGAAAATCCAGCCAGCCCAAAAGCAGCTAGGTTTAGAATGATGTCATCTTTCATTTCTGAAGTCAAGACTCTACTGGTTGCGGAAAATAAAAACGGCATATACAAAATCCAAAATCGTCGATTGTATCTCCTAAATTGACTTCCTTTTATTGCGATAAGCCGGGCACGAATGATTTTTCCGCCGATTGTCTGTCCCCTCCAAACTGCCGGAAGGATAACGATCAAGAAATAAAAGGCAACGGCAAAAATGAGGGCCTTGCCCAATGTACTCGTCGGCGCAAACAATGGACTTATGAGATTAGCGAGCAGTTTAGCTACCATCACATTTAACAGCACTTCAAACAGCTGCGCGCCAAATGTCGCCTGCTGCTGTCCATCGTAAAACTGTTCTTGCCTGTCCAAGGCATCTTTCGACGGAATGAACATCAGAAAAAGCGGGGCAATCAAGAAACCCAGAACGGCGCCGGCTGTATTCGCCAGTAAATCATCAACATCAAACACACGATAAGGGCAGGCAAACAGGTCGAATACAGCGGTTCGCTGAGTGATTTCAAAAAACAGCGAAACGCCTAACCCCATCAATGCAGCGTATTGCCACTTTTCCCTATTCTTAAAGAAGTACCGTATATAGACACCTAACGGAAATAGCAGAAGAACATTGAAAAATCGGACATAAAAAGAAGGTGCCGACAGCAAATTAGCATACGTAGAAGGAACAATCCAATGGAAATTAACTTCCCGCTGAATATCCCGGATAAATTGGAACGGACGCGTTTGGACAAGAATCTTGCCGGGCGGAACTTCTCCGCAGTTTTGAAAACTGAAAGGCATCGGAAAAATGACTAAAAAGTACGCACTTAAGCTGTAAAAAATAAAACTGACAAGAAGTGCCGTTTTCCAAAAGCTGAAATACCCGTACTTGCGGTATTGAAAAATGGAAAATGGCAATGTCAGCAATACGGCAAGGAACACAAAAACGACGCCGGCAATGAAAATAGGCATTAGATAGGATTGCATTGTTTATCCCTCTTTTATTTGTAGTGTGAACGCCAAGAACAGCTTATTAAGTACATACCCTTTTTCAATTAAGAAACGCAATGGTTGGTAGAATGATTTTAAATTCATTGCAAGCCATATTATTATTGTCTGCATGTTTGGATTTACCATGCCTGACTAATGAAATCTCCATACTAAATCCTTCTTGCCATGCGAGCATTGTTCAATTAAATAGGCCGAGTGCGATCTATAGCTGTTAAACAATCTTCGCCCATTAATTGAAGTAGATTAATCTGTCTTATTTTCTCTTTTCGAACTTGTCTTAAGTCGAGATGGGGTTAATAGTGGTCGATAAAATAGTAACTTAAAAATTCTTTAAAACACACTACTGGTGGATTTTCTGTACAATGCGTATAACCAAGTGCACCAGTTAATTGGAACGGTGAAACTATTTATCAATAAAATGATGGGAAGGAGATATTGCAAATAATAATTCTTCTCCAATTAAAACTTTTTACCGCTTTCATTCGTATTCACTATGAAAATAGGTAAAAGTTTATTGGCAATAGACCATAGACCATACCTAAATGCAATAGGCGAACGAGAGGTTGATGTTTATGAGGAAGAAATCCTTAAAGTTACATAATGAAAAGAATGAAAAACGACTACGAATCATTCTTCTCTTTTTAATGGTCATGATTGTTTTGGTTATAATAGGGGGCAGTTTTATTACAACCAATAAGTTTGGGACGGATCTTTATAAAGCATTCGTCTATCATTTTATTGGAATGTCCTTTTTGTTTGCTGCTGGTTTGACATTCTGTTTACTTATTCTGTATCACGTCTTTTTGATTACTGTTTATAATCCTCAGAGGATCAAAAAATCATCGGTCATCAAATTTGCATGTGGTGGGATATTTACCTTAATCATTACCATAGTTTTATTAGTTTTCGGTGGAACTGCAGCTAAAAAGTCTATCCAGAGTATGAAAGATTATGAAAATGGCGAATGGCAAGTCGAAGACGTATTGGTTATGGATATATATAGGGGATCTCGTGGACATAAAGTGTCTTTTCGTTCTAATAGTGTACTAATTGAAACCGATAAAGGTGAAATGACACTCTATTTTGAGGATTCCCTAATATATAAAGGGGAGAATTATCGTTTCACTTATTTAGATGCAACAGACACGATTATCAAGGTCGAAAATATCATAGAGTAAGTATTCCAATAGTCTATTTTTTCTCCATCATTAACTAAAAACCAAAGCTTTGGGTCATCGCCATATTCAATGATGTTGGCTTTAAATTCGTTTCCACCTTCAGTTTTAACACTCACTTCCTCTATTTGGAAAAACATCCATCTTCTCAATTAGACTTAGACTAACCTTACTTATTGAGCCAATATGAAACAGCCACCTTCTTAATCGAGTCGGTGGCTGTTTATTTATTGTAAGAGCTGTTCATTAACTCAATTTAAATTGGCGATGTGTTTTCCGGATTTCTTGTACAAACAACTGAAATCGTTCATTAGTACATCCTTAAAACATCGATTCAATTGCTGAACGGGCTTGACTACTCAATAAGAAAAAGCTGCGCTGTAAAGGCAGCCGATTGTTCAACTAAAGCGCCCGATAACAGTATAGTGAATTACTGATTTCTAAAATCAAACTTATCTTTCGGTACATCTAGCGAATGTCCATTAATCATTAAAGTGTCATTATCAAGCCACTTTATATCTGCACTATCTTCCTTGTGATTCCAGTAAATATTCTTCGCTTTTCTATCTTTTTGATTAAAGACTAACTCGCCACGTACTGTATATGACGTTGTAGCCCCACCGTTAGCAACGTATGCCTTTAACGTATACTTACCTTACCATCAGGAGAACTTCTTCCGTAAGATATTCACCTGTCGGCAACCTATTCATATCAAAGAATGCCCAATATACTCCATAACCAAGTAGCCCTACAAAAAGCAGCGCTACTACTCCAATTGTAAAGAAAATCGTTTTATAAACTTTCTTTTTTTCGTTTCTTGGTACCTTTTCAGTCCCCACTAAAATACACCCCTATCCAAGAATCTGGCCAGATAATGTAAAATGGGCGCTTCTTTATGCTGTTAAAGCCCCCGATTCTGGAATTGTAGTACTCAATTTTTAACACTTTTCTTAACCAATTTGTCTTTAACATTTAATATCAGTTCAAACAAGAAAAAAGCTAATAACCCACTCCAAAAAATAAACGTTGGAGAGAACAAGCCACTTTCTTTAAATAAATAATAAAAATAGTTTACGGCAGAAACTAGCAAGTAAGCATAAAAACCAAAAATCATTCCTTTTTTAGAGTTGAATGATTCCTTAACACTCATTTTCCTGAAGAACATTATTTGTCACTTCCCTTAACCTTACAAAATGCCCCGTTTCAAGCACAGCGTTTATTCAACATCTGTGCCCGATTGCTTTAAAGCTTATTGGTTAGAATCTTACTCTTCCTTTCGTTCTCCTTTTGCTTGTTGCCAAAAGAAACCAAAGAAAACTAAAGTGGCTAAAATAACACCAAACAAAGTACATGGCCATCGAACCTCAGATTTGAAAACCCAATCCTTAATCAGAAAAATAACAAAGCACTGAACTACGAAAATAACGCTTTTTTGAGTATATTTTTACTAGTCATAGAACCTCCATTCAGAACAAAGTGGCCCGGTTGGTGAGAGGAAACAAAGCCTTGTAGTAGAATTGCGGATTTTTTCTATACTCGCCTATTAGTTTTATATAAAAATGAACCCTAAAATCTTAGCCAGTTGCTTTTCATCACACGCCCGGTTTCGCTTCAAACATATACAACTCATCTCCGTCCAAAAACAGTATCCATTTCTCCCGGTTGCTCACCAATTCCGGTTCGACAGCCGTACCATTCGGCTTGATCAACTCAATTTCATGAACAACCTTACATTCATCACCTTCACGCTGCATCTCAAAAAGTGACCGACCCCATCTTTCCCGATACGCAATGATGGTATCCCCGTTCACCGCAAACGACTGGAAACCCAGACCTTCGGGCGAATAATACACTGTCCGTCCGTCTTTTCGTACTCCAATCTTCGAATCAATACTGAAGAAAAACCAAATCCTGTTTTCAGCATCACTGGTAAGCGCTAAACACTCAAAAATGGAATACTCCTTGTCCTCTTCCATTGAGTCGATCTTATGACCTGACGCATTCCAGCCAACAAGATCGCTACGACCGATTGGTTCCTCCCAGCCATAATTGCCGAAAACCCCTTCATCAAAGTACCCTGTCCAAATTTCCTGGTTCTTCGTAACGTACACATGCTCAATCCCATCGCCTAGGCAAAACGACCGGATCAAACGCCCATTTTTATCATACACCCTTGCGTTTTCCTCAATATTCTGCGCATCATGGTAATACGATCGCGCACCGACAAGCAATATATGTCCATTATCGATCGGCTGTATATAATGATAATTCCACTTCTCTTCCGGCAAATGCACAACTGTCTTCTGACCGTCTTTCACATGGACGACATGATAACTATAGCTTTCTTCCGTAACCGTTGCAGGAAAACAGCCATTAATTAAAGGTGGCCGCTCTTCCGCCAGCAGGACGAATAGATCGTTATCATGGCCGATGGCAATCGAAACAGGATTCGCAGATTTCAGCTCTTCGTTCAGGTTCACTATAGGACTTGAGTGTATTTCGATTGTTGAATTCATTTTTTCCCGTCCACCTTTCTTGGATATAAAAGAGTGTTTCTTAACTCTGGTAGAATGTCCTGTTCTGGCAGGTCTTTGCAGCAAACGTGCTCGATAGTTGCAAACCAATAAGCACGCACTCTTAATCATCGTGTATCTTGTCTGAATAACAATTTGAAAATGTAATCTATAATAATGCCATAGATTAACCACACGAAAAGATGCACCAATAAGCCTGGAAATAAGATTTTGGAATGTTCGCTATCATAAAGAAAATCGTGAATGTTAAGCGCCCAAAATGTTTTTCCTAGCAAGGGATCAAGGGCGAATATTATATCTTTAACTGGGTTATACAACAGTTCAATTATATAATGAATCACCGCCAATACAGGCAGCCAAAAAGAAAAACGTTTCAAAAATGACATGAATTCCCCCCTCGACTTCTTGCCAATTTCACTATTAAATAAACCAGTTATCTAAGAACCAGTACAATTCATTTCACACGACAACAACATGGCATCATTGCAACACAACATTATGAGGCAATAGTGCTCGATTCTCGATTATTGCTACTGATGGCAAGGCGCATTAATTTATAGTGGTTAAACAAGTGTATTTTCAGCATAATTGTGGTAAGGTGAAGATATAAAAAAAAGACCGAGTGCTGTGAACACCCGGTCAGTGCAGCTGACATCCGCTTGAAGTGCGGTTGGCCAGTAATCAAGGTGTTTTCAT
Source organism: Sporosarcina sp. FSL K6-3508 (assembly GCF_038615825.1). Classification (NCBI taxonomy): domain Bacteria; kingdom Bacillati; phylum Bacillota; class Bacilli; order Caryophanales; family Caryophanaceae; genus Sporosarcina; species Sporosarcina sp. FSL K6-3508. The sequence continues at coordinate 1,833,309 of NZ_CP152016.1, forward strand.
AAAGAGTAACTACCCTGCTTTCTTGCACGTTAGCGGAGGGTGGTTACTTTTTTCTATTGATGAATAGAGCAATCATCGCTACAATCACTGTTGCCATTGCTGCGAGGAACATTCCAAATTGGAATAGCATGTTCATTGCTTCGTATGTCACCATGTAAACACCCCCTTTCACAAGGGAGTGCCAACCGCCCATCCGCTGATATGTAGCTGCTCACTCTATTCTATCACTTTATCAGATAGAATAGAGTGAATTCTGCAAACATATAAACGCCCTTTTTAAGAAAATGGCTAATCATTGAATATCCGGCCCTTCTTTATGTCGTAAAAGCGCCCGATAATGGAAGATCAAGATAGTGAGTATTGCCTTTTGCTCGTTAAACTAACATTTCCGTTAGTGTAATATGGTTAAAAATAGAAAACCATGCATTTTAGTTCTCTTTGCTAAACATCTAATGCCCTGAGTTCAAATTTTACAGGAAAGGTATACCTCATAGACTCTCAAGATAACACTTAAATGATCTCCATGATGAAATGCAGAGTATCCGAAATACTCTGTATTTTATTGGAGAAAAGTGATGTAATTTGTCAGAACCATCATTCAATTAGGGAGGTAGAAACATGGCTAGATGTACAGCTCCAGTAAGGGGACATAGCTCAGCGCATGCTGCAGCCAACTGTCCAGCATGCAGAGGAAGTTATGGCGGTTACAGGTCGTACTCACCCTCATCTTATTCCCCATTCCTGACAAGTGAGGGCGGCCGAAGTAGCGGCGGAAGTTCTGTCCGTAGTTCAAAACCGCGCTGGTCAGGAGCAGGTTCATCTATATTGTACACACCTGAACAAGTTCGGGCACTCACACCAGTCCGCAACAGAGTCGAAAATCTGGCGAATCAGCCTGACCTTCGGGACGTCTTCCTCTGCCATGCGTGGAATGACCGAAAGGGCGCAGCCAAAGAGCTGCACGATCTACTTGAGTTACGTGGTGTCTCCGTCTGGTTCAGCGAGAAAGACCTTGGCCTCGGTGTGCCAATGCTTCGCGCCATCGACAAAGGCTTGGCGAACTCGCGAGTTGGGATTGTGCTGGTGACCCCTGCGTTGTTACGCCGCCTACCAGCAGAGGGTGTCGCCGACAAAGAACTTTCGGCACTCCTGGCGGGTGACCGGCTTATTCCTATTGTGCACGAGACAACGTATGAAGCCCTCCGAGAAGTCAGTCCATTGCTAGGATCACGAAGCGGCCTGAACACTGCAGAAGAGCCAATGGCAGACGTCGCGGTCAAGCTCGCGGAGCTAGTCATCCTCTAAGCTCTGTTGGTCTACCGAAGTTTGCCGTTCAGATCTCGGTTACTTGGCGAACGCGGTTGTACCAATGTTTAAACCCAGTGCACTTGCATTGGGTTTTTTCTTTGTGGAGAATGGAATAAAGTTTTCGGCAACCGACAGCTTCGAACTAAATGGCCCTTTTCTGAAACAACATTGTTCAGTTAACGCCCTTGTTAAATTAATACGGAGTTGCCCTATGCTCCACACTATGAGTGTAAAAGAGATTGTGAGCCAAGCAGTATTACTCGTAGTTTTTTCCTCGCTCTTCACCTTTTTCAATATAGATACTAAGTTTAAACAAAAAATAATACATAGTATAGGCATTAAAAACATACCTACAAAAAAAGACGCACTAACCACCTTGGTCTCCACCTCAAAAGCTATCTTTCCTCTTAAATAAGATGGCACGTTTGAAGCACAGCCCTTATTCCGTAAGAGCGCCCTTTTGCTTAACACTTTAGATTCATTGATACAGGTGACCAGATAGTAATAGAAATAGAAAATAAGCAAAAATCAAACCAAATATCGTTATATTCATATATGCCCCAAAATTTCCGCTCTCATCTTCTTTACTTTTAATTTCTTTGATCGCACCAGGCACAAGAGCAACACCTAACAGTATTATAAAAAGAGGCATCATTACTATATCTTTTGTGATTATCATAAAAGCTCCGAATCCCACGACTACAACAAGAAAAAACTTGTTAACCATCTCCATCACTACTTTATTAAAGATTTTATAACTATCACAATCCAGCCAGATTTCAGTGAAATAGTTACATTTGCACTTAGCCTGTTTTCATTTCTATAAAGTTAAGGTAAATACCACATCCTCCAAGGAGGAGTACAAATATTTGTTCATATCCTAAGCTTAGACCAGGCAAATAAGTAAATGAAAATAAGGAGAAAAGTATGATGAAAGAGATCGCAATGATACTTTGAAGATACTTACCCATATCCAATTCTTTAAATCCCTCCTTCAGTCCCACAAAATGTACAGATTCAAGCACATTGCTCATTCAACAACTGCTCCCCTTTGATAATCGAATAGCATTCCGAACCGTTTATTTTATCCAGCAAGCATGGTCAGATTCCGTAACAAGAGATTTAGTATCTGTCATTTTCAGCTCTAGTTATGTCGTGGAAACTTTTGTGCTATAAAATAAGCAACAGTGGCAGACAAAAGGGCAAACAACAAGGTAAGTGAAAAAGAACTGCTACTACTGAATATTTCAACTTCTTGAGGTAAACTAGCACTTGCATTCCAGGCTTTACTTACATCAGGAACATATCTGGACGTAAGGAATATTCCAGACAATAATTCAGTAGAAAAAACAAGTAGCGAAAATAGAAATACAAAGCCGATCGTAAAAACAAAGAATTTTTTCATGAATATCCATCCTTTTATTTAATTATCTTCAGCATATTATATTTAACAAAATGCTCTGATTCAAACACAGCGTTTATTTCATATTTGTGCACGATACCGTCAAGGTGGTTCTAAACCGTTGATCTGCCCCGCAGCCGGACGCGTTCGGGAGGGCGGGCGGTGGCTTCGCTCGCTGGGTGTTTCACCAGATGTGCTCCTTTTGCTCCGCTTCACTTGCAAAAACCTTACTTCGTTAAGGCTTCCACTCCAATCAACTAAGTGTGTGCTATAATATTAAGCGCCCTTAAATGCAATAGAGTTGAGATGTATTGAAGAAAGCAAGTTTTGATAAATCGGCCCAAAATATACATTCCTGAATTACAGACAATGTCAGGTTTTTATATATTTTTATAAAAATTGGGCAATCCTATGTTATACAGAAACCTTTGAAAACCATCGTAAATTAATTCTTCTCCGAATCCTGTGCTATTTAAAAACTTTCGGAGCTGTTTAAAGAATTCTTGTTCAGGAAACATTTTATCAAATGACTCCCTAGTGTCAAATTCAAACAAAAAGAGAACGATCATTCTATACAACTCTGGATAATCTGATTCTATGCTCTCTCGATTGGCTAAGAAAGAATCAATGTAATCCGGAAAATAATAAAATGCATTTGGATCAAACAAAGGATCATTTTGTAATTCTTCAAACGAAGAAAATATAAAAGTGGATTTTGAATACCAATTTCCAAGTCCGGCCGCAAAAACGAGAAGAGAATACTTTTATACCTCTGTATCTGAACTAGAGAAGTATTTAAATTAATACTCAAAGTTTTGACATTCCCATTTCTTAGAGGTTATAAATGCACCATACTCCAAGCCATCTACTATGCCTTTAGCTTTTTGAACAATAATAGATGATATTACTATCCCTCCCTTATTTGGCCTGCTTATGAAAATCGGATGCTGATCACTCTTGAAGGAAAGCGCCCATTAACCGAAGAATACAGAATATACTACAAAAGCTACTACTAATACCAAAATCATGATCCCAGTACCCTTCCAACCTAATCCACCGACCAAATCGGAAAGATTGCTTCCGTGAATACTGCTGGCAGGATGTTTTAATTCCTTCTGCCTTAGCCTCTCTCTTTTCTCTTCAGGAGTTTCGTTATCTCTGTTCATTTCTTCGCCTCCTAAGAACTATAATCTGCAAAGTGGCTTAATTCAGGCACAACGTTTATTCAACATCTGCGCCCTTTTGTAGAAAGTCACTTAAACACGGTTTAAATGTGTTTCTTGAAATTTTGTTGGATATTTTAGCCCGTACCCAAACATCCGATCCATCCCAATATGAGCTATCCAAATTAAGCTAATCATCAAAGCAATATTGTTATGCGTCGTTAATCCAAAGATCAATAGTGCTGCTGGAATGGTGTACGTATGAAATAAGTTATACAGAATCGAACCAATCTTAACGTTTTTTAAATACCCAAGCGCTGCCAAGTCTGGTGCTAACAATAAAACTAGAAACACGATCCAGCTAAATTGTAGATGGAAGTAAAAATAAATACTCAACGCCAGAACTGCAAACCCTTCAACATGCAGTAATATTTTATTCAAAAGCCATCCACCCTTCATATTCTTATTGTAAGCCCACTTTTCTCAGCTAAAGGCACTAACTGCCGAATGGGCGTAGATCTGCTCCACTGCAATCTGCGCCCGCTTGAGGAAGATTTATTAATGATATCTTCTGTTCAAGTTGTGACCTTTTCTATAACTCCAAAAAACATAGCCACTAAGACATAGCTGCACCATGCCAATAATTAAAAAGGGGCCAGTTACCATATACATTTCACCAACGGCAATGTACTGAAAAGCCAAACCGAACAAGAAAATTGTTCCCATAACAGCAGATGCATACCAAGAACTCTTCTGTTCTTTTTTAAAACTTAACACTGCTGCTATAAGATTACCGAATCCAAATAGGACGATCGCTAAAATCCCAGGCATAATCCAACTGTTAAAAGGAAGATTGGACACCCAACTGTCGGGATACGGATCGGCAAAAAACGTTCCATTACTCGACGTTATCATTTGGACTCCCAGCCAAATTGCACCCATCGCCAAAAATACATCATAAATGCCCAACACGGTTGTACTAGTTTTACGCATTACCTTCCCCTCCCCAAATAATGACTTATCAACGTTTTAGCATAACTGTTAAACAAAATGACTCATTAACAGAAGGGCGTATCCTATTTTCTTTCATTAATAAATGTATCCAACATCCATTCATTAAATTTTTCTTTCTGTTCAAACTGCGGATAATGAGCTGACTTCTTGAAAGTAATAAAATGCTTATCTTCGGCTGCAATCGTATCGAAATATTTTTTTGCTGCATTAGATGACGTCATGTAATCGTATTTACCCATAACAAAATATAAAGGACTGTCAAGAGTTGATACAATATCTGGTAACGGATTTTCTAGCATATGATTTACCAGCTTCTCTTGAGAGTACCCCATCCCATATTTATAACGAATGACATCTAACAAATTATTAATGTTGTAAACAATACTGGCGCATCCTTCAAAGCCTTCGGGTATATAAAATGCTTCGTCAAATGGCCTTGATACCCACCAATCTTCGTTGTAAGGTTGAAATGTATTTAATAAATCTTCTGTGTTTTCATACCGGAAAGCATTTATTACAGAACTTGTCGTGCGCGCCCGTTTGTGTAAGAACGTTTACGAAATATTTGACATTCTTTACATATCGCTTTCGACTAAGTATAATAGACCTGTAAAGTCGATTTCAATGAGCATTTCAATTATATACAAGAGGTGAATTTTGTGAGTGCGGTAGTTTCTAAATAAGAAAACATTATAGGAAATAAGGAAGTATTAACAACAGGGGATTTCAGTTAGTTTCACGCCCCTTATTTTGTTGTGGACTTATTTCCACTTATGAAGATACCTACCATACTTTACAAAAAAGTGCATCACTTCATGATTAGAACTATCGTTATTGATGGTTTTATTTATGTATTTTACTTTTGCATTGTAAACGTAAGCTGCGGTGGATACTGCAGCTTTTTTATATTTATATTCAACTCATTGAAATTTCCTGCTAGGTTTCTTCATTGCTGATCTATTCATCACATGGAGGAGAATGAAAAACATGAATGAAAGTACTTTTGAAAAATTACAGTATAACGAACTAAAAGAGATCATAAAATCTTATTGTGTTAGCGGAATAGGCAAACAACTATTTGATAAATTAATTCCAAGTTCTAACTTAAAAGTAGTCAAACATCGATTAACTGAAACATCTGAAGCACGTGCCATTCTGAATGCAGGTGGTAACGTACCTTTCATGGGTGTTTCCAACATTGAACATACAATTGACAAATTGGAAAAGGGCATAATTTTAACTCCATCAGAGCTTTTAAGTATTTCCGATTTTTTAAGAGGTTGCCGAAAAATAAAAGTTTTCATGTCCAGTAAAGAATTTTTTGCTCCGACATTATCGTCCTATGCCAATTCCATGACAGAATTCATGTCGGTAGAAGAGGATATTAACTTTTCTATAAAAAATAATCAGATTGACTCGGATGCCAGTAAAGAACTCAAACGTATTCGTCATCATATCCAAACAACCGAACAAAAAATAAAGGAACGATTAAATAAATTTCTCAACAGTAGCACAAACAGAAATTATATTCAGGAATTTATAATAAGTATCAAGAATGGTCACTATACCATACCAATTAAATCCTCCTACAAAAATCAAATACAAGGAACTATCATTGAAATATCATCTAAAGGTTCGACAGTCTTTATGGAACCTAGTGTGGTGGGAAAATTAAGTGTTGAATTAGCAACATTAAAATCCGAAGAGGCCATGTTGGAATATCAAATACTAGCTACTTTAACAGGGTTAGTGACTGAAAACCTTCAAGCCATTCATATTAATATTGAGCTTATATCCCAGTATGATATGATTTTTGCTAAAGCTAAATACAGCAAACATGTGGATGGAATTGAGCCAAACATAAACGATTATGGGAATATAAAATTAATAAATTGCAAGCATCCATTACTATCGGGTCATGTTATACCGCTACAGTTTCAGATTGGGAGCGATTATCGCAGCTTAATCATAACTGGACCTAATGCCGGTGGAAAAACAATCGTGCTGAAGACAATTGGCCTTGTTACTTTGGCAACTATGTCTGGGTTCCATATTACCGCTTCGAAAGAAACCGAAATTGCAGTATTTGAGCGTATGTTTGTCGATATCGGTGACAATCAGAGTTTAGAAAATGCACTTAGCACGTTCTCTTCTCACATGAAGAACTTATCAGAGATACTTCGATCAGTAAATAACAATACCCTGTTACTATTTGACGAGATCGGCAGCGGAACAGAACCAAATGAAGGAGCAGCATTAGCAATCTCCCTCTTAGAAGAGTTTTATCTTAAAGGATGTATTACCGTTGCAACAACGCATTATGGAGAAAGAAAACGTTTTTCCGAAATGCATAGTGACTTTATGAACGCCGCTATGCAATTTAATAATGAAACATTGAATCCATTATTTAAACTTCTCATCGGGCAGTCTGGGGATAGTAATGCTTTATGGATCTCTAGAAAAATGAATGTTCCTGAAAATGTTCTAAAAAGAGCAGAGGATTATATGAAAAATAAAGAGTATAGCTTGGAACGATTAAATGAAAGCAAAATTCTAAAGCCAAAAACAGAGGTTGAGAAAGTTAAAAATAATATCGACTATCAAAAAGGAGACCGGGTAAAACTGCTTGACCACGATGACTTTGGAATAGTGTATAAAGAAAAGGACAACTATTCTAACGTTACTGTGTATTATCAAAATCAATTTATTGAAGTAAACGGAAAACGCTTGGTATTAGAATTAAAAGCTGAAGAGTTATATCCAGAGGGCTATGACTTAGACACTTTATTCATTGACTACAATACTAGAAAACTAAATCATGATATAGAGCGAGGATCGAAAAAAGCACTTCGTAAAATTCAGAAAGAAATTCGAAATAATAATAAGTAAACAAAAGATTCCCACTTTCATACGAAGGTGGGAATCTTTTGTACGTTAACACGCCTGCCGATTAACCACATATTGGAAGCTCTCATCCCCATCTTTCTCTAAATGTTTTTTCTCAATACTTCCATCGGTATAGATACCATTACTGTTTCCCCTATCTTATTGTTCTTTTGGGTTTTATTTAGTTTTTTAAACTCTCTAAAAGTATCGTTGTTTTTTATAAAATTACGTCCTATTTGTTAAAAAGACCTTGCCTTTACCTTTTTTGGAAGTTTCTACGACACGAACCGCTTCTTTTACTTTTACTAAATCATAGTGAGAGTCCATTTCCGTCAGTCTTAATTGGTTATCATTTAGTAATGTCAATAAATGATTGAATGTTTCTTGCCACGTATCCGTTGAAACATTTTTATTCCAATGCCGCAAGTGAAAAATGTTCGCGTGTACTTTTGCTTTTTTTACAATATCTGCCCAGTTTACTTGGATTCCTGATAACAGGCCAATCGTTAAAAACTTTCCATTAGGACGTACACAAAAAGCCAATTCGTTTCCAGATGATCCGCCTACAGAGTCAACAGCAGCATCTGCACCGCATCCGTCGGTCAGCTCCATCACCATCTTTTGTAGAGGGGTTTCTGCTGTATTGATGACATCAGTAGCTCCCAGATCAAGTAGTTGTTCTGTATAGACGTTATTTCGCGTCACCGCAATCAAACGAAAACCCAAGACCTTCGATAATTGAGCAAAAATATGCCCGATGGAAGAACCGCATGCATTCACCAATAACGTATCATTCGGTTTTAATTGTAAAACTTCTGTACTCACAATCCACGCGGTAAGTGGATTGATGTACATCTGCGCAGCCGTAAAATTATCGATAGAATCAGGGATAGGCACTGCCCATTCCGCTGCTGTTTTGACGTATTCTTGCCAAGTACCTTCCCCTCGCAAAGGTAACACGCGCTTGCCAATAAGATGTTGAGAAACGGAAGCGCCTACATCTTCCACAATGCCGACACCTTCATACCCCGGTATACTAGGTAAAGAAATTCGATGAGCATACGCTCCTCTAATTGGGATTAAGTCAGATGGGTTAATAGGACGTGCTAACATCCGAACAAACACTTCATGGTCCTTCGGCGGTTCGATCCTTTTATGTTCAATTTTCAATACGTCTAAAGGACTTCCAAACTCGTGAAATGTAATACATTTTGCATCCAATTCAATGAGACCTCCTTCATTTACGGTACTTAGCGCGCTGAAGATGATCTGAAAATTACCTACATTAGTTTCGATCAAGTCTCTCTTTTGTAGCTACTGAAATAAATTGAATAAGAAATCAGCTATGTATGTTTCCAGTAATGCGGCTAGCAGAATGATCGGTAAAACAAAATAAACATATGTTTTCCAGTGGTCAAGAGTCTTTTTTCTAAGCGATATACTGATCTTATCCTTACAGATCAGAATGATTCTCTTTCACATGTGCACAGATCATAGAACGATTCGATGCGGCATGGTTAATGATTTTGCTAAGGATTGTTAAGCTTATTACTTAGTTTCATTAATAAATGTATCAGACATCCATTCATGAAATTTCTCTTTTTCTTCAAGATGCGGGTAATGAGCTGATTTCTCAAAAGGGACAAAATACTTGGATTCGGCTTCTATCGTATCGAAATACTTTTTTGCTGCATTTGATGTGGTCATATAATCATCTGTACCCATGACGAAATAGAAAGGGATTTCAAGTTTTGTCACAATTTCCGGCAATGGATTTTCCAGCATATGGCCTACTAACTTCTCTTGAGAGTACCCCATTCCCATATTGTAGCGAATAACATCCAACAAATTATATTCATTGCTAAATAAAACTCCAATATTATTGCCATCAGGATGATCAATTTGTTTTGTGGATCCGCCATATTTCATCACGTATTCTCTCGGCGTGACCATTTTGCCATTTTCAATTTGCTCTGTTATCCCTTGTAAATACTCCACATCATCAAGATTTCCCGCTTTTTCAGCTTGCGCGATACAGTAAGCCAAACTTTCTTTCTCACTTTCGAGTGTATCACCCATCTGCCCAATCCCAATATACGCTTTATATTTCTCAGGAGATTTATTGGCTGCTTGTATGCCAATGTATGTACCTGACGAATGAGCCGCAAGGATGACTTCTTCTTTCCCAAGACGTTCTGCTATATAGTCTGTCAACGCTAATAGGTCATTAACCAATAAATCCGTGGATAAATTGGAATAGTCCTCAAAAAAATGATACGACTTCCCGCTTGCTCTCTGGTCGTAATTCACCACAGTAAAATTTGTTTCCAATAAATCTTCATATTGAACAGCGTACGGTGTTTCAGGTGATCCAGGTCCGCCATGTACAAGAATCATAACAGGGTTATCTTTATTCGCTCCACGTATCATAATTTCATGTTCCACCCCATTTATTTCCACTTGTTCTAGTGTACTGATACTCGCATCACCTTTTATAGTGGATGTCCAGGTGGGAAAGAAAAGCGCTATCGCGAGTAATGCCGCGCTGGTGAGGGCACTATACATAAGGTATTTCATAATTTTCCTTTTACGCTTCATATCATTTTTTATTCCTTCCCGATTCAATTAATAAGTTCGGTTCTGGTACAGCCTTGTATCATCAGTTCGCCAGCAGGCAGAAATCGCTCAACCTCATCTATCAATATAGTGAGCAGATGCCAGAGGATTACACAACTTCATATACATCTCCTCTGCTGGAAAATACCTGCGTTCGTACTTGCTAATAATCTCTTCCTTCGTGCCGATATAGACATCTCTGTCGATTACACGCTTGAGTCTAGTCTGTTTGTCGACTTCAAGAAAAATGACATGATCCACATACGGTCTTATCTCAGGACGCTGCAGAAAAACCCCTTCGATAAGTACGATCGAGCCAGACGGAATGTCAATTTCTTGTTCGATATAACCATCTGTTTCCTTGTCATAGAGCTCGATTGTCCGCCTCACTTTGCCCCCATTTTTTAAGGGGACTAACAGCTCGTTGATCAAATATTCATAGCGCCATTGCAAATAATAATAGCCATACCACTCTTCATACTCTTCGTTGTAACGGATCTTTTTAGGATGAATGAAATCATCCAGATGAAAAAGGTGCACGCCTTTTATCGCCTGCTGAAGATCCCGCGCATATGTCGATTTTCCTGAACCTCCCAAGCCGTCGATTCCGATCACGACGGTGTAGCCGGTATGTAAGTTGGGTAAATTTGCTGACACGTTGGAACTACCTCCTTGCAAATTCTTTTTACGACGTAGCCCTTAGTCTGCTGATATGCGTGACGAAAAGTATAAGTAGAAATAACAAAGCCACAGCAGACAAGATGACTCCCACGCCAGGTAAAATCCCTTTTCAAAAATACTCGTTATATTCCGAGGGTTAAAAATGAGAGTATTTAAATACAAAATGACAAAAAAATCATGGTTTAAAACACAGTATTCTTAAAAATTCTCATCTTCCCGTATCCTTCCCTTCCAACTAATGGTACGGAAAACACCAAGTGAAGGTTTCGTTTTCAATCTGATTGTAGAATTGCCAACATTCTGTTCATCAACTTAATGGAATCAACCTATTACGGCTCTTTTCCCATTCATGTAACTTTATGAGATGTGGTGCCATCTGATTTGCCTGAGTAGTGACACTTTCGGGTTTCGTAATATTTAGATAAAAGAGCTGATTTATAAATACCTCCTCGATTATTAACCGATTCAGCAAGAATAGGAGTTATGCTTATTCTGCAAAAGTGCTTGTCCGTTGAATAGTCTTTTATAATATGGATTGAACAAAGTTATCCAGTAATTCATTAAATTCTTCATAGTTATCATAATTTGCATTGTGAGAAGCATTATGAATTACTTTTAATGGATAACCCCTTTTTTCCGCCCAGTTATTACAATACTTTTTTATATAGCCTGTTTTGTCGTACTCTCCATAGGTGATCAGGACTGGACAATTAAACTGGACTTCATCTTCTACTTTTAAAAATTCATCATAAACCGCCCCAGTTGCCGTTAGCATGTCTTGTTTGCCTAAATGAAGCAGCGTATTGTACATACTTTTCCTTGCTTCTTCTGTTAGCGTAATGGCTTTTGCTCCTGCTTTACAGTAGTAACTAAACGGGTACAGTCTAGCAATGGTAGAATAATGTTTAATCCAAAAGAGTTCTGAACTTCTGTAATAACCTTTACCAAAAGGCGTTGTTCCTATTCCTATAAATCCTGTTACTTTGTCTTCGTAATCCCGAATGAATGACTGGGCAATATACCCGCCTGCTGATTGTCCCACTAAGACGATTTTATTTATGTTTTCTTGTTCAAGTATAGTCGATAGCTCCTCGTTAACATTCGAGAAAGAAAAATTAGTATAAGGTCTTGATTTTCCATGCAGAGGCCAATCCCAAGTTATCAACTTATACTTATCAGATAAATACTGGACTTGCTTATCAAAAAGTGTGTGATTTGCTGTTAGTCCGTGGCAAAAAACAATTGCAAATTCATTGCGGACATCCAATTCATTTGTCCAGTAATAAACTGTTCCCTCTGATGATTGTATCTTTTTCTCAATCATTGGTGAGACCCCCATATTCATGTACAGCTCGTGTGCAATAGGCATATCTAAACAATTCAACATCTAGAAATTAGCTTCAATCTCTAATAAGTACCATAATTCCTTTAGTTGCTTCCTTCACATGTACTCCATACAACAACCCTTTTTTAGCATATACATTTAGAAGTGTGCTTACTGCCAAAATGGTTCTAACCCACCTGAAAAAATGCGGATTAGAACCATTTTATTTTTCGAACAGTTGCAAACCAATTATCCGTTTCTGTTGAACTTTCATTCAACTGTCTCATTAAAGAATCTAGTTATCGTCCGGCAATGTAACCGATACACCGCGTTCTGCAAAAACTTTCTTTGCAACGGTTAAAGCATTTAAAACACTCGGGAATCCCGTATACGGGATCAGGTGCATGATGCAGCCTACAATTTCATCCGGTGTCAAGCCAACGTTCAACCCGGTCTTGATATGCATCTCAATCTGCGGCTTTCCCTGTGCAACAAGCGCTGTAATGGTGGTAAGGACTTTCTGCTTGTTATCCAATCCCGGACGTGAGTAGATTTCTCCAAAAGCGAATTCCACAACGTATTTGCTTAAATCGGGCGCAATGTCTTTAAATCCTTCCCCAATGTCCATCTCGCCGTTTGGATTTTCATCACCTGATAACGTAAGCTCCTTTAATTTCTCTAAACCTTGCTGGTAACGATCTTCTGTCATGTACATAACCTCCCTGATACGATCATTCGCCATTTTTAAAGCGCTTCATGCCTCACACTTTCGTTGGTGTGGACCAGTGGCAATGGCTTTATCCATTGTAACAAAGATTGCGAAAAATCCAACTTTCATTTTTAGAAATCGATTGTATCTTTTTCACTTTGAGAACATGAAGTTTAGATGAAAGAAAAAAGCATTAGAATCACGAGTGATTGATGGGGAGAAAACCGCCAACCAAAATTTAATTGATTTTCTCCGCCAATTCCAAAACAATCCCTTCCGGCCCACGAACGTAACATAATTTAAAAACATTTTCGTAGTTTTGTATCTCACCTAAAGTTCTGAGCCACTTTTTTTCAACTTGGCAACAATGGCTTCAATATTTTCGACAGCTAATGCAATATGACATACACCCAAAATTAGCGGAAAATAGTGTTGAAAATCTTTACTATCTGAAAGTGTGTGGAATTTGACTAGCTCCAATTTTGTCTCACCGTCCGGCATACCTAACATTACAACCGTCTTTCTAAGGTCAGTTAACCCCATTTTCGGTTCAATCCACTCATCTTCTACTTCTGCTTCTCCCAGCACTTCAAGCCCGAAATCGAGAAAAAATTCTTTAGCAGCAGTGAGATCATTTACGATTATACCTACATGATCATTTTTACGAATCTTGATACCTGTACCTCCTCGTCCCTATTATTTTGCAATATCCTGCATTCATATTAAGTTTGTTTCAGCTCTGCAAGTTTCCGCATCCCATAGCCGAAAGAGTTTATTGAGAAAAGAAGGTATCGAAATGAAGCCAAGCATAAATTTGAAACAAATATTTTGGTCATCTCCTTGCAGATTAATTTCAACATGTCCTGATCCAAAATCCATAACAAAGCGACTTGTATATTGATTTTCCATAAAACCAGTCCTTTAATTAATCTCTTAACTCATTTAGCCTCATTCTAAACTCTCCAATTTTGCTTTCCCAGTTAAATCCCTATTCATTAATTTTAAGTCATTCACAAAACCTCTAATTTCATCTGCTCTTAAACTTGCACTAAAATCAATATTTTTAGCGCAAAACCTCTTGTCCCCTTCTTTACCCCCTTCAACCAATTAAGGTATGTAATGTTCATTTCAACACATTTTTTCGCATGAGCAGTCTTATTTCAGAACGTATCCACTAATTTACTACAAAGGCATCTTCACACCATTTTACTTTACAAAGCATCTGTATGCTCGATTCCATTAGGTAATAAGTTAGACATATCGATCCGTTTCAGCCCCTCTTTAATTTTAGTTGTATACCCTTTCTTATTTTTATCTAAATAGCCTGCTTTTGACTCGATCATCCGCTTAAACACAGGCGTTTTTGCTTCGTCTACAGCAAGCCAGTTCTCATAGGAATCAATCAAATCTTCCAATGTCAGATGGGTATAGTCCCTTCCTGCAAACTCTCCATCGGGCGTCCGCTTATACCATATATCCCCATCATCCCGGATCCAGCTTTTTTCTTCCAGCGCGATCGCTTTTTCAATCGCACTTGCTGTTTCTAGATAAACAGTATCCCCAAACTCTTGATAGGCCAATAAAAGAATGTTCATCCCGCCAAGCTGATGATTCATAGATGTATGCGTAACCACCTTCTGCTTCACTGGGAAATAATCTGGAATATAATAAGCACCTGGCTTCAAACCACTGATATTCCCTTTTTCCTGCTGAGCGACAAGCAAATCAGCATAGTTGCGCAGGCCTTCACTCGCATCCGGATGTTCAAAAGCATCGCCGGCTTTATTCAAGAACAAGGCAATTTGTTCATTAAAACGCGTATCAATAAACGGAGCCGTAAAGCCGTACAAGTCTTTCAGGTAGGTACTGGTCACTTCTGTTTCCCAATACTGTTCCTCTCCTTTGAACAACTGTAAATTGACAAATGCATTATGCAGCAGGTCTTCATAGAACCGCTCTTGTGTCTGTTGGTACAGTTCCATGGCACGGTCTTCTTTCATCATCAGCAAATTACGGCCATACGCACGTCCGGAAGCAGCAATCGGTTCCACGGTCTCGGCCATTTTACTGTAAGCTCCTTTGGCAGTGTACCATTGATTGCGTTTTTTACTATGGAGGGCAAATTCATGCATCCAGTTATCCCTTTGTTCATCTGTAGAGAACAACTTGGTTCCGGATGAAAGAAGCCATTGATCTGTAACATCATCACCATGCGATTGCAATACAAATACAGACACACGCGTGCCGCCCATCACTATGCTGCTGTATACATCTTCTTCTGCCAGAAATTCGCGGGTACGGCTGCTCCCCTGCGCATAGTTTATTTCCAATTCACGGGAACGATACGATTTTCCGATCAGCTCCTGACTGATTTTGTCATCCGTCACCGTCTCCAGTAGACCAACAGGAAATGTCGTCACATCTTCGCCGACTAGTTTCTTCACTTCTTTTTTCGCAGAAAACTTGCTGAACGGTTCGAGTGCATTTGATTTAATTTCGTCTTCAGTCTGTACAAGATCTATACGGATCGGGGTCGTCTCGGGATTCCGTAACTCTGTAAATAAGAAATAGTCACTGTTTGGCAACTGGCGCTTGACCACGGTCATAGTTACAGAATCCTGCCCGTTCACACTGTACGTATACATTTGATCGGTTGCATGACCGTGAGCCTGCGTCCGTTTTTCAATCAACTGCAATTGCTGATCGGACCGCAGAAATACTTTACACTCCTCACCCAATGGTAATTCAATAAATTGCTCCGAATGAGGGACGGCTTCAAATGGTCCGATTGTTTCCGGTTCAGTGAGCTTTACAGCTGCCCGTTCTTTCAATGCGCCCGACTGAATCATCGTCCTATGTAAGAATACTGCGAAGGTCGCTCTTGTGACAGGTGATTTCGGATCAAACGAGCCGTCTTCTTTCCCTGTCGTAATACCATATTGTTTCAGCACGTTTACACTTTGTTTATGAGATATGCCGATTTCATTTTCATCCGTGAACCCACTTGCCGTCCCTGTGTTTTTTAAATTGAACGCGCTGACGATTGCGCTGGCCATCTGTTCTCTTGTTAAGGGGTCACTGACGCCGAACGCGCCGTCCGGTTTTCCGGCAAATATCTTTTCCTGGTATGTCGCCATCGCTCCACGTAAAAAGGATGACTCCTGACTGACATCTGTAAATATCGGTTCATATGGCGTATCGGGTAGTTGTAATGCACTTGCTAATAAATTGGCCGCCTGACCACGTGTTATAACAGCACTCGGTCTAAATTGAAAATCCGGATACCCGGCAATAATCCCTTCATCCGCCAGCTGCATCACTTCATCTTTGGCCCAGAATGTATTGTCTATATCCGAAAATCGCTGGTCCTGCACCGCAGCACCGAAATGGGAAAAAGACAGGCTGGCCAGGGTAATTAAAACAAATAACAAACTAATGAAAAGAACGACCTTTATTTTTCCGAACAATTTTCTCACTATATATTCACTCCGCTATCTGTTATTTTATTTAGAACCCTACAGACGGAGATTTTCTATAAAAGTTTCAAATCATTTGATAAAATAAGTGTATTTCTACTAAATGAAGCTTTATTTAGTAGAATCATAAGAAAAATAACACCTGGCAATTCGGCGTATGAGCGAGAATACTCCCTTTATGATCGCGGGGAGAAGACATATGAGCGAGTTTCGAGTCCGTATGAGCGGCAAACGGATGGATATGAGCGCCCGGCCGAAAATATGATCGCCGACGGGCATCTTATGAGCGTGAGGGTCCTAAAGAAACACTTGATATAAAAAAGGGCTATCCAAGAAATCGTCTAACGACTTCCCGGATAGCCCTATTCAATGATTTCGTCATTTCCCACGCTTCGACAACCGCCCAAGCAAAAATGCACCTGCCGCCAAACCTATTACTGTATTGGTCTTCTTATTAAACACTTGCTTCACCATCAAATTCATATTTTGCGGACGTTCCGCCAATCTGCGCATGAAGTACCCATACCAATCTTCACCGAATGGTACATATGTACAGAAACGGTAGCCTTCCTTCGCTAACGCCAGCTGCAAGTCTTTGCGGAATCCGTACAGCATCTGGAATTCGAATTGATCACGCTCGATGTCATGTTCTGCTGCAAAGCGTTTGACATGATCGATGATCCTATCATCATGCGTGGCAATTGAAGTGAACTTTCCATGAAGCAGATGCCACTCGATGACTCGGATGAAGTTCTCATCAATTTCTTGCTTTTTTTGATAGGCAACAGCAGGCGATTCTTTATATGCACCTTTCACCAGACGCATTCGCATGTCACGATAGGCACGCGTGTCTTTCAATGCGCGATGAAAATATGCCTGAATGACAGTTCCAATGTTCGTATACCCTTCTTCTGCTAATTCATTAACCAGACGGAAGGTAGGTTCAAGCCG
The DNA here is from genome assembly GCF_038615825.1 of Sporosarcina sp. FSL K6-3508. NCBI lineage: Bacteria > Bacillati > Bacillota > Bacilli > Caryophanales > Caryophanaceae > Sporosarcina > Sporosarcina sp. FSL K6-3508. Next base: position 1,850,839 of record NZ_CP152016.1, read on the forward strand.
CGGATAATTCTCCATATCCAAATTCACGAAGATGTCGTCGCGGCTTGCCTTTTCTGCTATCTCTTTTATTTGCTCTCTACAAAACTCATAATCGATGTCGAGGCCGAGCTGAGATGGTTTCAAGGAGATATGTGCATCTGCTTGCTGATCGTGGATCGCCTTCACTACTGCTAAGATCTGTTCTTTCGCCCTGATAGCCTCGCTTTTGTTGTAAACAAATTCACCTAAATTATCAATGGTACACGCAATCCCTGCTTGATTCAGTTCTTTTACGCTGTCCATCATTTCTGTAATATTTGTTCCAGCCACTACCTGCTGTGCTCCAAGCTGTAAGCCATAGTTCCGAGCGGCGCGGTTCAACAATTGATTTTCCGATAAACCGATAAAGAGATCTCTTAGCATACGTTCCACCTCATTTGTATAGTCTGTATATTCAAATTATAGCATTAATACTTCATATATTCCTACATATCTTCCACATGAAACTTTGTTAAACTCCGATAAATGGCAGCATTCTATCTGCAGGACTTCCTGGCTTGATGAGGTCTTCCAGGTCGAGTAGCGGAATCGGGAAATACGGGAAACCGGCTACGTAAGGTGAGATTTCATAGAGCTGGAAATAGACGACGAGGGAAGTATCTGCGATGTAGAAATCTTGGTCGGGTCGGATCTGTTTAAACGGCTCCAATACAGGCGTTTTCCATTTTTCAATATGTCGGCGGACATATTCAGAAATCCGCTGCACATATGGGCTGCCTGGCTTAAAGAGATCGGGCAAGCTATAGCTTCTGCCTGTACGTGTGTCGAACGTCAGTGACTTACAGACTGTCATCCCATGCGCCCCGCCAGTGAAGGAATAGACAATAAGATTTAAACTGAGGATCCCTCGTTGGTTGTTTTTTATTTCAAAATCAGCTACTAATTCGACCAAACTGGGTTCGTAATAATTTTGTTCCACAAGCAGTTTATTCATCTCCGTGAAAATCACTTGATTGAGCTGCTGCTGAATTTTCGGGTCCTCCAGCTGAATGATGACAGGATAATAAATATTCACTTTGGGTTTCGTATGCGACACATGATACGCTTGTATAACAGCAGGCAATTTCATGGATTCATCCTCTCCAAGGCATTTGTCTACCATATGCAAGGAACACACGGAAAGTTTCTCGCTTTTTCCCCTGCCATATGGTAGGATGGACACTTAATCATATGAGGATGTGAAGTAAAATTGATTACGATTCAATTACCAGAACCAGCTGTGACAATCGTTCGCAGAAAGCAGGAACTGACGCCGGATACGACGCCAATCAAGCCGATCTTCGGTTTTATTGATTTCCATGAAATTCCCCGGGATAAAGGCGGTCTGTTGTTGTTTTACAACCAAAGTGACGAGCTATTATTCGTAGGGAAAGCAAGAAAGTTGCGCCCGCGTCTAAAAAAGCATTTTGAAGACCAAGTATCTCCATTGCGCAATCACCGTGAAGAAGTAGCGAAAATAGCTGCTATTCTTGTGGATGATCCAATGGAGCGCGAGATTTATGAAACGTATGTGATCAATACGGAACGCGCAAAGTACAATACAGAAAAAGCATTTTACAGAGACTAAACTGTCTGCACTCGCAGACAGTTTTTATTTTCGTTTATGCGCCATCTGTACCTTTTGCCAGTTGTACGTCGATAATGTCGGCAACAGGGATTCTTTCCGTACCGAAAGGATCGCCAAGCAGAATTGCGGAATTAGCAGAATCAAGCGCTTCGATCTCTCCCTGATGATAACGCACTTCACCGTCATGCCATGTCTTGATCAACAGTTCACACTTGCTTCGCCAGCCATGTTCCAGCGTCAGCTGCATCGATTGCAGCTCCCAGTCCGTCAGCTCTGATCGTTCAGTGTACTGATCTTCCTGCTGCCAGTCGCGTAGACGTTCTAAATGTTCAGGAAGCATCAGAGAAGTCCATTTGATATTTCCTCGGTCACGATTTCGCTCCATATAATGCTCCTTCCAAAACCGTATATATGTTCGTGATTATACAGAACATATATTCTGAATGCAATGTAAAAAAAGACCATCACAATTGATGATCTCTTTTTGTTCAATTTCATGATTCGGTGACGCAATGTCCTTATCAACAATTGCGCCCTTTAATTGCACAAAAAAGTTAACGCAAGAGTTATTTTCTATTTTTTAACTCTAAAAGTGTGGGAGTTATATTTAATAAAATCGCTATACTCGTTAAAATCCAAAACGCTTTTTCCATCGTAGGCACTACGTCTGATAAAGCAGCCCAATCTTCCGCCTTTACCCAATTGGAGACCATACTATAATCTGCAACAAGGGTTAGAGCAGTAAAAGATAACCCCATCGCCATTGCCAATTTATAATCTTTGCCTGTTCCATACATATATAAATTTATAAAAGTTGCAGTTATTGCTAGGAGTCCGAATATTAGCCACAAAATTACACATCCTCCATTCATACTGAAAGTTCTTATTAATTAAGACGAAACGAGATAGTGAGCAGTTTCATAATTTCAGCATAATGACCCGATCCTGGTATATTGCTATGCCACAAACTCGTCTTGATACTTGAGGACCCAGTTTCATTTAATTTTTCATTAAATAGATAACGCTATCATTTCTTTCAACTTGATTGGATCAGTTCTTTTACTTATATAGTCAGACAAGCAATAGAACCATCGACGTGTTCCCCAAATCGAACTCAAATCAAAGATGTTTCCCTTATTTTAAAACTCTTATCAGTTAAATGTAGTTAACTCTTCTGAAACTGAATTTAAAAATTTCTTCTCAAATTTAATATAGTATGACTCATTCATCATGGAACCTATCATTCCATCGGTTAAAGATACTAATTGTATCGAGGGAAGTTCCAATGGATTCTCCAATAATTGTTCAATTGGAAAATCACCTTCTATTTCAGTTGCAAATTGTTCTAATTGCGTTTGTGGTAACACGTTTATTGTTTGATTTATAACCGCATTAATGAGGTTTAATTGGTCTTTTTCACCCAATTCATTTCCCACTGTAGCATCCATCAGTAATGCCAAAACCTCTTCTCCATTCAAACGATGCGTTCCCTTTTTGAATTCAAATGCTACTTTGGATATTGCTCGGACTCGAATATCTTCTTGCAAGTCGTAATCTATACCATTCACTGAATCAATCATCTTTGAAAAAGCTTCTACATCCATCACAGCATAATAATCAATTGGTAAATCAAATAAATTAGAAATGGTTGTTCGTACATCTTCAATCCCTCCCGAACCATTTACATAAGCGTGCGACAATTTATCATATGGAGTAGTTTTTTCATTATCCAATATCGGAGCATAGGTATCACGAGGAATCGATAGAATCTTCATCATATTTTTATCTTTACTATAAGTAAATAAAAGGTTAATTGGTATTCTATTATTCTCATCTTTCACCGTTAATAAAGTAGTTGAAACTTCATTTTCTTGTACCACTGATTTGCTTGCATTTGCATTACCGTCAATATTTCCGTTGCTTTGGTTGGCAATATCTTTAGGTAGGATTGATGGAATAAACAAAATTATACACAAGCCCGCTACTACTAAAGATGCTGCATGTGGGGCGAACTTTTTTGAAGAAAAAATAATGGATTTCTTTTTTGTATTATGCTTCTCCAGTTTATGAATTTTTTCAAATACCTCATTACGGTCTTCTTTCGTAAATCGTAGTTCTGGGTCATCCGCATTATAAAATTTTTCTCTTAATCGTTTATCTCCCATTCAGCTCTGCCTCCCTTATCATTAACTCTAATCTTTGTTTTGCTCTTCTTAATCGGGTTTTCACTGTATTGACCGGTATATCCAACACTTCGGCAATTTCCTCCGTGTTTAGTGAATCATAGTAATATAGATAAACTACTTCCCGATACACTTTTGGAAGAGAAAAGACAGTATCCTTTATTTTTTTATTCCTGTATTTCTCGATAACTGTTTTTTCTGTTGATGGCAATATGGATTTTGCTGTTTCATTTATAAAGCTTTTTACTTGTACCATTTTGTAATTCCAGCTTTTTAAATGATCTTTACATTCGTTGATTGTTATGCGATATAGTCAGGTTTTGATTTGTGAGTCATAACGGAATGAATCAAGGTTTTTATAGCATTTGATAAACGAATTTTGAACCATGTCCTTAGCAGTCTCTGTGTCTTTCACGTAAGAGAATGCAAGCCACATCAACTCATTACCGTATTTAATCATCACTCTCTCTAGTTCGAAATCTTTTTCTTCTTTGTTCAATCGACTATCCTCCCCTTCAAACCACTTCAAATTCAGCAATTAGACGATTATCAAATCATATTAGGTTCAATTTTTATAAAATTAATTTAAGCACAAGTATAGCTTAAATAAAAAAGCCTGTATCCTGATTACAAGGTAATCAAAGATACAGGCTTTTCAGTTATTATTCTTTCTCAATAGATCGTCTAATTTTGTTCTGGCAATCGGAAGGAACCGACAAACACTTCGAGATCCTGTGCCATTTGATTCGTCTGCGTTGAGCGATCAGCAATTTCCTCGATACTTGCGGTCGTCTGCTCTGCAGCTGCAGCAATATTATTCGTCATATCTTCAATATCTCGAACCGAGTGCGTCAGATTCTCGATTAATTGCACGACTTCACCCGACTTTTCTGATTCTGAAGTCATCAGGCGTGAAATGTTTTTAATTTCTTCAACAGTTTCTGCCACAGCGGAAGAAATATTGCTCAATGACTGAGAGGTGAGTCGTACAGTTTCTGTACCTTTGGTAATATGCTTCGTATTTTCTGATGTGGAAGTGATGACTTGCTGAATTCGTTCTGAAATATCCTGAACCAATTTCTCCACTTCCAGCACTTCTTGATTGGACTGCTCCGCCAATTTTCGTACTTCTTCGGCAACTACCGCAAATCCTTTACCATGTTCGCCGGCACGAGCGGCTTCAATGGATGCGTTCAGGGCGAGCAAGTTCGTTTGTGCCGCAATTCCGGCAATCGACCCTGTAATATCTTGAATTTTCGTTGTGGATTCCACCAAGTTTTGAATGGTATCTCCAACTTCTTGTGACCCGGTTCGAATCAATTCCATGTCTCTGCTGATTTCGTTAGCCCGCTGTGCGCCTTCCAACGCAATGTTCATCGTTTCATTGGAATTGACGAGCATAGCATCTGCATCTTCTTTCGTACTGCGTAAGTCGTTGGCCAAATTCGTTAAGATTTCCGTTGCACTTTCGGCGGTAGTTGTTCCATCTGTCACCGCTGTTGCCACTTCTTCAATGCTATTCGCAACCATAGAGACAGCTTCTCGCATTTCATTCAACGAACTGGATGTTTCGTTCGAGTTCTCTGACAACTGATGCGACGTAGTATTCATCGTCGCGATCATTTCTTGCAAATTCACTGTCATGCGATTCAACGTGCGTGCCAAGTCCCCTACTTCATCGTTCGAGTGGACGGTTGTGGTTTCCACTGCCAAATCTCCATCCGCAATTTTCTTCGCTTGGACAATCAAGCTGGAAATCGGCTTCGTTTTTCGACGAATGAGGAAGCCTGTTACAATGGAAGCTAGCAGCATCGGAATAATGCTGATCAAAATGCCGTCGCGCACAACATCCCACGTACGATTTTTCACGATATCGGCATCAAAATCAATGACACTGACCGCAATAATTTCCTTGCTTGGATCATGGTCTTTATGGATAGGCGCATAACCGGATAATCTCTTCATGCCGCCAAACTCATAAGGTTCGGAATAGGAAGGATGTGCGTGTGCCAGCAAATCGTCCACTGCTTTCTTATCCATGTGGAACGCATCTCCAGGCTTAAACCCTTTACTTTTCAGATTGTCATCCAATGCAATCAAATTACCATCCAAATCCAAAATATATTGCGTTTCAAATATATCTTTGTGATCAGTTGTCCAATTCAATGTTTTTCCAATTTCATCCTGCGTCTGAAGATCACCAGCCATCGCCTTTTCCATTTCATCCGGACGAATCAGACCGGTTGTAATATTGGCACAGCCATATGCTTCAATTCCAGCTGCGTCATATAATTTATCATATGCTGTTTTGTACGTGGCAATCGATGTGATCGCTAGCATTACTACTAAGATCCCGGCAATAATCGTTCCTAGTTGAAATGTTAGTGAATCTCTAAATTTCATCAATCTTTTTGCCCACCTTTCTCTTTCTAATCATCTAGTTCATTCGTTGTCTTAATAATACGCTATCAATCTGTAATTAAAAAGTAGAAAATGTAAATCTCTTTATTTTCGATAGCATAGTAAAGTAGTTCATGGCGAATTTGTCATAGAAATGTTGTAAATACTCAAATTGCTGTATAATGAATAGTATATGAACATAAGGTTTATCTTTATTCAGCAGAAAACCCCCGCCTTTATGGCTGGTGAGAGGAATACGGTTTTCTTTCCTGTTCAACGGATTTCCAGAACAAAGATAAAGCTTCCGGCAGATGTCACAAATTTTAAATCCAAAATTTGGGCGCAATACCGCCGGGACATAATTGATCATAAAAGAAAGGCAGGTGTCCCATTTGAAAGATGAACAAACCTTCTTCAATTTGCTCCATACGATGGATCAAGTAACGAATAAAATGCTCATTCGCTTCCAGCGTGAGTCTGAGTTGTCACTTGGCATTTCTCACATCCTAGTGCTGTTAGAACTACATAACAACGGGGAACTGCGTCCATCCGATCTGGCAGAGACTCTCGGCTATACGCCAGCCTCTCTTACTCATTTATCGACCAAACTCATCAAAAATGAATATATTACGCTACGAAATGATAAAGAAGATCGACGTACGAAGTATTGGAATATCACACCTCTTGGCTTGGAGGTCTTGAATGAAGCTAAACGATACGGTCAACAAGTACGAACCGAATTTTTTAGCCATCTATCTGCCGCCGAGCAGAGCCAATTGTTAAAGATTTATACGAAGTTGAATGAGACATTCATCTGATTTTTAATGCGTCAAAAAAGGCTGTCACTGAAAGAATTTTCTTTCGGCAACAGCCTTTTGCATGCGTTATTATCGAAGTTTGATGGAACCGCCGTCCACCATCAATGTCTGACCTGTTATATAATCCGAGTCTTCGCTAGCAAGAAAAACAGCAGTCCGGCCAATGTCTTTTTCAGGATCTCCAAGTCGGCCTAAAGGGTTCTTGCTGAGCATGGCTTTATAGAAATCAGGATGTTCTTCTGCCCACTGTTCAATCCCCGGAGTTTTCGCAATCGGGGAAATCAAGTTGCATGTAATACCATATTGTCCCCATTCGTTTGCAGCTACCCGAGTAACCGCACGGATCGCTTCTTTTGCGGCTGCATAGGAAACTTGATTGACGTCCCCGTTAATTCCTGCGCCTGATGCAAAATTCACGACTTTTCCCTTTGTCTCTTTTAAATGTGGAAGCGCTGCCTGCATCAAATAAAAAGTAGGGTAGAATCCCGTGCCGAATGAAAGGTCTAGGTCTTCTTTAGTTGTTTCCTCGAATGGCTTCATACGTGAAGCGTGCGCATTGTTGACCAAGATATCCAATTTCCCAAAGGTCTGGACTACTTTTTCCACAATAGATGGTAAGGTCAAATGATCGGATAGATCCGCCTGAATGAATATGGACTGAGGAGAAATTTCTTTCAGTTTTTCTATCGCTACCTCACCTGCTTGTTGATTGAAGTCGACAATGGCAACGATTGCACCTTCTTTTACATAGGCTGTTGCAATTCCAAAGCCGATGCCGCCTGCTCCCCCGGTAATGATGGCAACTTTGTTTTCTAGTTTCATAATCAACAACTCCTTCATGCAGTTAGTTTAACATTAAACAATAAGCGCAGTAAATGATTTCAACTCACAAAAAGGGCAGAAAAGTATTCCCTTTTGGCGCAACGAAATTTTTTTCGAAAATGAGATAGATACAAAGTGGATAAATCCTGTTTTTATGATATGTTAAGCATATCAAATAGAAGCCACAAGCAAGCTGGGGTTTAGATTCTCTTCATTTGTGGAAAGACAAGGGTATGGAACGTCAACCCGCAATTGCATTTCGGCAGACGTTTTGTATAAAATAGTTCATGTTTTTATTATGTGGAGGTGACGAGATTGAAGGTGCTCTTGTATATTAGTGCCATAGTCGCCGTAGCGGCCTTAGTAGTCATTGCAATTGCTATTATCAAAACGGCCAAAACGGTCAAAGAAGCAATGAAAGACGTAACGGACACGATGAAACGCGTAGAATTAAAAGTGGGTGGCATTACAGATAAGACGGATCAGCTGATGAATCAGACGAATCGAATTGCGGAAGATGCGAATGCCAAATTACAATCTGTTGATGGATTGGCGGCTTCGGCAAAGGAACTTCGTGATTCTACAGAGTATGTACAGCATTCCTTAACGAAAATAGCCGATCAAGTAGCTGCGCCCCCAGGAAAATACGCAAAACTGATGCAACAAACAACTGTTTTATCTGAAGCAGCAGCGCGTATGTATTACAGCGCGAAGCAACAGAAAGGAAAGAGGTGAATTTGATGGATTGGGTACTAGGCATAGGCGTCTTACTAATTGGCATTGCACTTATTATAGTAGCCGTCATTCTGATCAAACCGCTTGGGAAGTTAACCGAGGTGTTGGAAAGCGTTAAAAAGACGACAGATACCCTGCCGTCAACGGTAGCGGATTTAACGGGACAGACACAGCAAATACTTCACACAAGCAATGAAACGATCAGCAATGTAAACAAGCAAATTACAGAAGTAACGCCTGTTTTCGAAATCGTCGGCGATGTTGGTGAAGCGTCACGTGAGGTAACAACAGCTGCGCTCGATCGTTCCGTACGATTGAAAGAGCGTGTCGGAAATGCAAGTGACTTTGTGAAAGAGAAAGAATACAAAGGATTATACGGGTTAGTGACAATCGTGTTTTATTTGTTGCAACAGCGTAAAGAACTGAAGAAACTTCAAAAACTATAAGACATGATTGCCCTCCTGTAGTATGTTGCAGGAGGGCATTTTGCATGCAAACTACATTTAACAGGGTGGATGCCCCATTTGTGGAACAACTTCATCTTGCGGAACTCAAGAAAGACCTTTATTTGTATTCATTTCAATATAAAAAGGAATAATATCGACATAATGACCGTTTTTCTGTCTAAATCCTCCTGGAATTAAACCTAGCGGGGTAAATCCTAGTTTTTTGTATAGGTGAATCGCCCCTTCGTTCGTAGCCAGCACCGCATTAAATTGCATGATTCGAAAACCCAGTGATTTTGCTCTTTCCAGTGAATCAACCACTAGCCTTTCGCCAATACGTTTACCTCTTTGTCCAGCTTTGACACCATAGGAAGCGTTGGCAATATGTCCGCAACGCCCTACATTATTCGGGTGTACAATATAAAGACCCACTATCTCACCGTTGTCGACGGCCACACCTGTATAGGATTGTTCTGCAAAAAAAGAACGTGCTTCCTCAATTGTCAATGGCTCCTCTTCTGGGAAAGCCATACCTTCTTCCACAATATCATTCCATATTGTGATCATGTGTGATAAGTCCGCGTCTTCATATTTCCTAATAATTACTGCCACTCCAATTCCCCCTTTATAACAAATACTATTATTTCGCAAGCCATGATGCGTTAATGAAAAAAATGCCCTATGGCAGGCTCAATCAGAAATCATTTACCATTTAAGAAGAGCTCCCTTTTGTTGAAAGCTACCCCAATGTTGTGTTGAACTCCTTATTATTCTTTTCCACTAAACTCTAAAATATTTAAACCCTCGAATGCCTCTGGTGCTTCAAAAAAGTTAGTAACATGAGTAAACACCGCTTCCGTGTCAAAATCCGCTCTTTCAGGTTGTTCGTTACGCCTTTGTGCAATTTGACGTAAGCATTGCTCGTTATTAAGATTAAGGAAAATTAATTGATGGCTTGCATTGACATCTAATACCATATCCAAAAACCATTTTCGTTGCTTTTGAGTGTTAGCTGGAAAATCCATCACTACATCTGTACCGACGCTTAATATATTTTGGACATGCTTTTTCACCAACGGCTTGATCTGCGCCGAAAATTTTAGATAATCCTCAAATGATCCGATTTGATTGGGATAAAGAGATGAAAGCCATTCATCCTCAGATAACAGTACCGCATGTTTATCTATTGCCATTTGTTTTGATTTAGTTGATTTTCCTGCGCCCATTTTTCCACAGAAAAAGTATAGCGTCCCTGATGGTTTCATATTTTTAAACCTCCAAGTTTATTTTAGTGGTGTTGCCCCACCTTGTAAAACATGTCATTCAACAATTGGGACCGATTATAGTATATGTTTTTAAACCGTCACGCCCATAATTGAAGACTACGGCTTACCTATTACTGGATATACATAGGTTATATCCTCTAACTCTTTAATAACCTCTTCTAAATAGGATTGATTTGATACAAATTCAAAGGTTAGTACCGCACCGCTTCCTGCTGGATAACATGTCTCTCCAGACCAATCTATATGACCCCGCTTATCCATTTCACCTTCAAGATGTATATAGTTTTCTAAACTTGTCAATTTCGCTTTCCCAGATAAATTCCTATGCATTAACTTTACGTCATTCAAAAAATCTCTAATTTCATCTGCTCTTAAACTTGCACTAAAGTCAACTGTATACCCTGGAATTTCAATTTTCACATTTGAACTAAGCCAGTTTCCGTCCCAATAATCAGAACTGTTCGGATACATACGAGCTAAGACATCTATTTCTAATACAGTTTTCTCTCCTAACAGATGGAACTTCATTTTAACACCTCACTCTATCGCTTATTCCATTAAGCCCACCCGATTGCCGACACTATATATAGGCTACTCTCCAATGCTTTTAACCTTTTCAAAAAGATAAAGTAGCACAATCGCCCCTAAAATAACCATAGCTAAGATGTAAAAATTTGATTTGAAAGCATGACTTAGGGAATCCATGCTACTTATAGCTACACCTCCTACAATAAAAGATTATATTACCATGGACAATACCCTGTCCTTCATATTAATCCCTCCAAAATTTGGCCCGATAATAAAAAATCCACGTTTCTTTATGCCGTTAAAGCGCACAAAATCACAGCCCTTAAATTACTTTTGAATCGACTGTACAACTTGAGCTATGGCAAATACTACTACACTTGCAGTGACTGCAAGAATCATGTAAGCAACAGGATCTAAGGATAAATTCTCTGTGTAATAGGCAATAATACCAACGGTTAAGAAAAGCTGGATAAAAATAAAAGAGATGAAACATGATACGAGTCGAACATTCCAAGTCCGTTCATCCTCCACAATTTCAGTTGAAGACCAACCTTCCTTAACCCCCTTTACAAAAAGAGTAATAGTGGTAAATCCATATAGGATAGAGATTAGCCCCCATAACCACCAAATCATCGCCCCATTGGAATATGATGAAATACTTACATATGCAAATGCCGCACACAATAACATATTGAATATCAACAATCCCCACTTTGGTAAACGCATACTGAATTCTCCTTTCTTGTTAATAAGTTTTAATCGTCAATCCAAAAAAGCTCGTCTAATGGTTTTTCTAAAAACCGTGCGATTAGAAGACATATTCGAATGGAAGGATTATATTTTTGTGCTTCAATTAAATTCATCGTCTGTCGGGTAACTCCGACCAAGTTGGCTAATTCTATTTGGGTCATCTTTCCCTTTTCAATCCGAGTAATTTTTACTTTATTTTTAACTGAGATTTCTTTCAAAAACCTTCACCTCAATTCCCTACTTTGATTGTAATATATAGTATCCAAATGTCAATTATAAATTACAAGATACATAAAACAATTCTGCACCTTTATTTAGATGCAGGCAATACAGTTAAGTTGGTTATGAGTTCTACATTCGTGCAGTAAATTCCTTGAAACTGTGTACATCAATAAAAACGGGGATACCAATTCATATACGAATGGTGTCCCCGTTAAGCTGTTATATATTATTTTCTATCCAAGGATCGAATTCACCAGCTTTCAGTAACCGGTGTTTTCAGGTGATGGTAACTTTTTCAAGGGTTGATCTTGCGCTACTCTTGAATGGGTTGATCCTGTAGAAGATTCTTTACGCTTTTTCAAGAAATAGTAACCTAACATCGCCGAGCCGTAAATATTACCAAGTCGTTTATTTTGCTCGGATTTATTAGCATGCTCACCTTTTTGCTGTACCGATGAAGTTACATCCACTAGAGAAGAAGTCAAACCTTGTGTGGTTTCACCGAGATCTCCAACTACTTGAAACAGCGGAGTCAAATTTTCCAATTTCGTATTCATATCCGCTAACGTGTTATTACTGTTTTGAATCAAATTTCCCGTTTCATCTAAAATGCCATTCAGTTGGCGAGGTAACTCCCCTACCGTCTTATCTACGTCCTGCAAGATATTCCCTACCTGCTGCAAGACTTTAGAGAAATAAATGGCTAAAATTATAAAGGCGATACCAATCAATACGACGCCAATTCCTACGAGATCCATCTTCTTACCTCATTTCTATCGACTATTTTCCGTACTTTGTTTTCCTCGTTTCCATGAACGTAAGAGTTCGGAGCCAAATTCCCCATATTGAATCGCTTGAACGAATGGTTTCGTTCCTGGAAGTGATCCATCTTCTTCAAATTGCTTCGTTCGTTTCGTCAATTCTTCACTCAAGTACTGACTAGAACGTCCGACGTTTTCAATTGACGAGAAAAGCGGCGTCGTCGCATCCAATTTCACTTGAACATCTGTTGCCAACTCTTCCGTTTCGTTTAGTAAACCATTCACATATTCCAAGCTCTGATCCAAGTTCTCTTCCACTCGCTTCGCTGTTTTGGTGACCGTCAGTAACAAATGGGACGACTTCACAAGCAACATGGAGAGGTAGATGGCTACGATCAAAAACGCAATGGCTATAAATAGCACGCCAAGATACGCCATACATCCTTCCTCCTTTCCACAGACTGTATACATCTTATCATTCTATACCACTCAGGGTTTTTCTAAAACATTAAAAATCCTATGCTCCACAATGGAAGCATAGGATACAGTTGCTTTTACTCTTCATGACGGCCGATGCAGCGTTCGCACTCCACCAATACCGATTCGTGTTTTTCCGTGAACTTATCTCCACACTCCGGGCAAACCTTTTCAACCTTTTGTCTTTGCTCATTATTCATTTTCATCCTTAATTCCTCCATTCATTTTCTGTGATACACTGTACTGATACAGCAACTTTTATTGATACTAATATATAACAGGTTGAATAGATTTGTCACTGCTTTTGGATAAAAGCTAGTATTCCGCGATAGAATGCAAAAGAGCTGGATGAATGAATAAATATTTAGAATTGAATAAAAATTTAGAGCGCTGATTACTCGGCGCTCCGAATTTTTGACTCCTACATCATTAAGCCGTACACAATTACGGCTGCGATAATAACGAGAGTGACCACAAAAACTGTCCACTGCGCGTTATCCGGCTTCTCGGGCCTGCTGTCCCATTTTTGCATACAGTAACGCTCCCTTTCTTATTTAAGCTGGCTGCCTCTTCTCTGAGTAGTTTTCCCCTCGCTTTTTAAATTAAACACTAACTGTATTAGATCTAGCAATCGCCAACGAAGAATAGTACTAAAAATATTAAATTCTTGTCCCATTAATCTCCATTGAAACCCCTTCAAACCAAGTAAACGCTTACATATTGAGGTGTCGTTAAAATAAACGAACAATTTGGAACTTTCTTATGTTCATTCGGATTTTTTCATGTTATTATGAGTAAACGTTGAATTGTTACGGAGGTTAGATGATTAATTATGAAGGTGAAAACTATGGAGTCGAAAAGTATTCAAGTGGAAGATATCTTAATTGCCAACCAGCTGCTGAAAGATGTAGTAGCCCATACGCCGCTGCAAAAGAATGAGCGTCTATCGGAAAAATATGACTGTCATGTGTATATTAAACGTGAAGACTTGCAACATGTCCGTTCCTTTAAACTGCGCGGTGCGTACTACAAGATGAAACGTATAGAAACGGAAGCACGGAAGTCAGGTATCGTTTGTGCCAGCGCTGGAAATCATGCGCAAGGCGTTGCGTATGCGTGTGCTCACCTCGATATTGACGGCAAAATCTTCATGCCTCAGACAACACCTAAACAAAAAGTGAATATGGTGAAAATGTTTGGACGCGACCGTATCGAAATCATATTGGTCGGAGACACATTTGATGATTGCTTCGAACAGGCAATTGAATTGGTAGAGAAAGAGAAACGAATCTTCATTCATCCATTCAATGATCGGGACATCGTGGCCGGACAAGGAACCGTCGCGGTAGAAATTATGAACGATATTGAAGAACCCATTGATTATGTCTTTGCAAGCATCGGAGGCGGCGGTCTCATGTCGGGCATCAGCACATACATCAAAAACTTATCTCCACATACACGAATGATCGGAGCAGAACCAGCAGGTGCTTTAAGTATGAAAACTTCCATTGACGCACAGAAAGTGGTACCGTTGCAAACGATCGATAAGTTTGTCGATGGAGCTGCTGTTAAATGTGTCGGTGACCTCAACTTTGATATTTGCATGAGTTACGTAGACAATATTGTCAGCGTGCCTGAAGGTAAAGTGTGCACGGCCATTTTGGATTTATACAATGAACACGCCATCATCGCGGAACCAGCAGGAGCTCTTCCAATTGCGGCCCTAGATTTCTATAAAAATGAAATCAAAGGAAAATGCGTCGTCTGTGTCATCAGCGGCGGGAATAATGACATCGGACGGATGCAGGAAATCAAAGAAAAGTCGATGATTTATGAAGGCTTGCTCTATTATTTCCTCGTCGACTTTCCACAGCGTGCAGGAGCTCTACGTCAATTCCTCGACACCGTGCTCGGTCCTGATGATGATATCACGATGTTTGAATACACGAAGAAAAACAACAAAGAAAGCGGTCCTGGACTGGTTGGTATAGAGATTAAACGTAAGGAAGAATATAAAGGTCTAATCGAACGAATGGAACAGAATGGATTTCCTTATAAAGAAGTGAACAAAGACAGCTCTTTATTCGGACTGCTGATCTAAGTCATATATACCGAAAAAGCCTGATGCTTACCACATCAGGCTTTTTTCGTGCTTGAAATACCAATTTCAAAATGTTTCCTGGATAAAATTAATGGGTAAATTACTACTAAAACCATACATTTATGCACATGCTCTACATACATAAGAAGTATTTTTATGAAATCTACCGAAAGGCGGCGACCCGGCTTTGAGCAATCGGCATAGAAAAATAAGTGTTGCACTTCTCTTTGTAATTCCCCTGCTTCTACTGGCAAGTCTCGCAGTTCCTCATTTCAAAACACTTCAAACGGGGGCTGATGTCTATTTGCAAACCGAACCGATCACGAAAGAGGACGCAAATGAAAACTACATCGTCTTACGTTATGAAATTGAAAAGGTCCTCAAAGAACAGATGACGGACAGTTTAGTGGAAACATTGAAACAACCGTCCGAATTGGGGATGACAAAAGTCTTCGGCGTATTGGAAAAGCAAGATGGAATAGATCAGCTGGTCACTTTAAGCGAGAAGGAACCCACAGACGGTGTCTATTTAGAGGGCTGGTTACCTCAAACAACTGAACGGGAATACCGGGAAAGCGAACATTATATCGTGAACTTCGGCCTGGATCCTTTTTATGTCCCGAAAAAAGGACATCGTGTAGCAGCGCAAGGGCTTCAGGACGGAACCACCACTGCACATTTTAAAGTGCGAGATGGCCATGGCATTTTACGGGAGATTGAAACGAAGTAAAAAGAAGCAGAATCGGGAGAATAAAAATATAAATAGCATCAAAAACTGACCAGAAATCTGAGCGTTTTTGATGCACTATCTTATTCATAAGAGTGGCGTTCTCTGCTCAACAATCATGTCTGTTAATCGAATTTAGACTAGCTGTTCACTTGTCTGCAGGAGTCGCCGCCTTCCTTTTTAATCACCTAGGAGACCGCTTGGAGTTTTTATCCAGCAATCGCGTTCTATAATTGAATAACGAAGATCATTGATATAGATTATAGACTCATTTTGTTATCAATAGAGATTTCTTCGTCATTCACTAAAATACGGATGGTATTGTACTTTCGATCTGTCGTTAAATAATATATCTTGGACCGATTATAGAATCAAGTTAGTCATCTAAATTCAAACAAGACAGTGCTGGATGTCTTTTACATCTTGCATTCGCCAATTATCCACATCGTAATGTCCGTCAGCTCGTCATGCTCAGTAAATTGTTCACTAAGCATATCTGTAAGTATATTTTCCATGAAGTATTCCACACAGCTCATATCTTGAAACAGCAGGATGGTCCGCAATG
The DNA here is from genome assembly GCF_038615825.1 of Sporosarcina sp. FSL K6-3508. Classification (NCBI taxonomy): domain Bacteria; kingdom Bacillati; phylum Bacillota; class Bacilli; order Caryophanales; family Caryophanaceae; genus Sporosarcina; species Sporosarcina sp. FSL K6-3508. The sequence goes on from NZ_CP152016.1 coordinate 1,867,266, forward strand.
CTTCTTCGTAGATTTCCAAAAACAACGGCTCCGGATTTCCCTTTTGAATCTCACCAAATGATTCATAAAGCAAATCAATTTTATCAGCAATTGCCAAAATACGTCCTTCCAGTGTTTCATCTTTCCCTTCTTTGAACCGTTCCAAATAAATGGCCTGATACTCAACCGGAATTTCTTTTTCCACAAAATTTCTTGTCATTTCTTCTTCTACTTCACTGAACAGCTGCTTCAACTCTTTTGAAGCATATTTTACGGGTGTCTTGATATCTCCTGTGAAAAGTTCCGCATAGTCATGGTTCAATGCCTTTTCATACAAGGTTTTCCAGTCTACTTCCTGTCCAGATCTTTCTTCGACCGTCCCAAGAAATTGAGCAATTTTTGCTACCTTAAATGAATGACTGGCCACTGAATGCTCTTGATATTTAAACTTTCCTGGACAACGGATAATTTGTTCCAAATCTGACAAGCTTTTAAAATAGTGATGCACGCCCATCTTATTCATCTCCTTTCTGTAGTTCCTGAAACTGTCATATGTATATTTCCCTGTTTTGACTAAAATAAGCCGATGAAGGATACCTGTGTACGAAACTATTTCTTTTGTTTAAACCGTCCTATTAAATTAAATAATCATGAATGTGTTTCACACGGGCAGTTGTATAATGATATGGCCACAATTTGTAATTCCATTTCAACACAATGATTTTTAAAATACCAAACATTGTCGATTCTTATCGGTACTATTGTTTTGTAAATAGGAGAAGCTACTGAACTAGCCTAGATTATACATTCACTTTTAGCACGACAAACAAACCGGTAATAGAAAGTCATCTTAAATAATATACATATTAAACCGATCACTAAACTCTATGATCAAATATATGTCCCCCCTTTGCACAACCAAGAAGGATGAACGCAAAGCTTAAATTAAAAAGTATCCAAAACCAGTTTTTAATGTCAATCACCTTCTCCTACATAACTGTTGCCATCCCTGATTGCCAAAACCCAAAATATTAATTCTTCATCGCATCATCTGATTATAAATATAAAAACCATATAAAACGGGCAACAACAATCCGAGTGCCAAACAAGTAACTGCTGCTAACTTTGACTGTTTAGCAAGACGTTCATTATTCGATCTTAAACTTTGGAAAAATGTAAGAGTAAAATAAAAACAAATAATGATTAAAATTGTTGAGAGCATACCAATCCAATTTCCTGCTCCCATAAAAATCATATCGTTCATCCTGTCTATCACCTCTTTCAGCAATCTGGCCTGAGTGATGAATGGGCGCAAATCCTTAGTGCGGAAGCGCATCCGCTTCTGAAAATCTTTTTAAGAGTTATATCCAAAGGAAACTGCAAATACCAATGCAAATATTGATAAAAAGATTATAACTGTACAAATTGTAGTTATTATTAAGGTTAAGATTTTAGGTATGTCAGAGCGTCTTTTCCAAGTAGCTAAAAGTAAAAATAAACATACAAGAAGAATTATTAGAAGAATTGAAAAAAGCATGTAACGATCTTTAATTATATACCATAAGCCCATGTAATCTGCTCCCTTCCAACGAGTTAGTACTTAACAAAATGGCCAGTTTGCGGCACAATCCTTGTAAAGCAACTGCGCCCGTTAATTTAATAACTTCCCACTTCTTGATTATCCATTTTTAATTGTTGATTCAGATCATCAACTTTTTTCAATTCTTTCAAGTTGATTTTTTGTCTATTAATAGAAGGGAATAATAGTATAATCGAAACGACGATTGGCACTGATCTTTATTGAAGAAAAGCGCCTGAGTGCAAAACAGTACAATTCAATTATAAATTCCTTTCCGATTCCTTGTGTATAATGCTCGAAATGAATTCAACTGCAAAGAAAACAAATAGACCGTTCCAAAAAATCAAACTAGGAGAAAATAAAGTACTTACTGTAAATAAATAATAAAAATAGTATATAGCTGAAACAAGTAGGTCAGCGTAAAAACCAAAAATCCCCCATTCTTTGCATTAAAAGAAAATACTATTCTATTATTTTTAATAAGTAACTCTCCTTGCACGTTTGGCTCACTCTCCTGTTAAGCAATCGCGCCGAGTTAGTTAAATATAATCATGATTTAAATTTTACTGTTGTTATATTTTCTTATCACAGTTACCAAAATTGCAATAATAAAAACGATGACACTATTTGCCAATAAATACTGTCCCACTTGCATGCCATAAAATATTGCAAAAGGATCACGAATAATAACTATTGCTAATGCACCACCAATTGCACTAAATAAAACTGCTAGTAGTAATATTGTAAATGCAGCAAAATATAGGTTTTTCTTTTTTTGTAGTATATAAATCCAATAATATTTGCAATAACGATAAAGAAACCCCTAAGTATTAAGAAGAAATCAACCATTTAATCCCCCATTCCAAACCTACCTTTAACCAATATACAAACAAATGTAATTAAGATTGTGGATATATAAGGTTAAACCGGCAAACCTTCATAATATCCACTTCACTTTAAAATTGTTATTAAACAGATTGGTCTGTTTATGAAAACAGTATAATCACGGAAACACCACTGTCGTCTCCAATTCTCATCGTTTAAATTTTTACCTAACCGCTTCTGGTTCCTTCATAAACCAAGAAATATAGGAACATTGTCTGCAAATCAATATAGTCGCATCGCGGTTTGCCCAGTCAAGGCCAAACAGCGTTGCTCCCCTTGTGTTGAGTTGTCTATAGTCTTTATCGAAAGTATCATTTTGACAGCAAGGGCAAACAAGTTGAACGTTTCCTACTCTATATTTCATAATTTCTCCTCCTCAAATTGACGCATGAAATTTCCACATAAGCTATTAAACAATATTGGTCCGATTGAACAATAAGGTAATTCACTGCCGCTGCAAGTGGGAACTTTCATAAAAGGTCGTTGCAAAAATATTAAAGTTGCTTCTGAAAGTATTACGTAAATTACCAAATAAAATATTCAGTTCACTTCTCGAAAATTTATTCCCATCTTTTATATACCTGATTTCTTCTTCCAGCCTTAAAAAATTATTTATTGTATCAACCAAGTACACTTTAACTTCACTTGAATAATCTTTCTTAGCAATCAAGCTCAATTATGTGTCTCTGCTCTGTTTTACATCGACAAGCATCTCATCTAATTTATGTTGATCCATCGATACTGGATCTGTACCGATTAGCCAGTCCTGTTCAAAAATCGGCAGAATATATTGGGTCTGCATTACGGTTACGTCCTGATCACGGTTACTATATTTTTCAATTCCTTTAGCCAAGTTCTTCTCGTATGATTCAGTGAATTTATTGAGAATATCTTCATATGTTTTATCGTTATGGTATAAAACCTCAGTCGGTTTGTATGTAAAAATTTTATATATACTGAAGTGAGAAAATGGATAAAACCAAGACATGAAAAGTATGAATAGCACTGCGACTGTATCCAGCCCCCAAAAATCCGTATACTTTTTATAGCCATTTAATTCCTCTCGTTGAGATAAGCATACTTCAGAAAACCGCTTAAAATGTAAGAAATGATTATTCCTACCGATGCAATTTCTAAAAGCAATAGTAGAATGAAATAATAAATACCTTCGCTACGATAGCCTTTATTTTTGACGTTCAAGTAGTAAAGAAACAAAAATATAATATCTATTCACAATAACGTTGGAATAAACCATTTATATTCAAGAAAAAAGTTTTGCTGAAGTTACCGACTAAACTGGTTAAAGATATCAGCAAAAACAGCGCTAAATTAAATGCTATTCTTGCGCCCGTTAAATGTTCGTCTGTATTATAGTCCTTCTTCAAAAGACAAACCTGCACATCATACAACCTATAACGCTTTACAATTCACGGATTTATTAAGGTTTAATTTAAAGAGCATTACAACGAAACGGCTCTGTTTGTTGAATAAAACATTTTCTTATAATCCATTTTAACACAAAATAAGTATTTCCTTTCAAATTATCCATAAAATATTAATGTAAATAGCAAAAAACGCTCAGAAATATGAGCGTTTTTTTGACGTATGTTTACTATACTTATTTCACCAACCTCCGTCGTTATCTTAAGTAGATTTCTTAACAAATTACAAACAAAAAAGCACCAAAGCCCTGAATGCCTTGATACTTTTGTGATACGGTTGAAAGAACTCGTTTCTCTCTAAATTCCGTAGATCAGTGTTACTACAATGACTTAGTGTAGATTAATTAAATTTGGCAGAAATACTGGCAGTGAAATATTTCTTTAACGAAAATAAATAAAAACATGTATACTTTTTTCAAACCTCTGCGTCTGATGTATGTTAACAACATAAAGTAGGTGGCCACTTGCAAATCCAAACGATTGAGGACCTGTACCGGGAGAAGTCTCGTGTCATATTCCGTTACCTAATAAAAATTGGATGTCCGAAAGAGGATGCTGAAGATATCGTACAAACCACGTTTTCTAAAGCATTTGAGCATATGATTCATCTGAATGTGGACAATCCTTCTGCGTGGCTCTTTAGGGTATCTATAAACAATTATTACGATTTATGCAGGAAACAAAAACGATACCCGCATGCGCAAATAGATGAAAGTTTCTTTGAGAATATGTACCAGATGGATGAGGACGGGGAACAAATTGTGCTGAAGAAAGAACATAAAAATGAAATTGAAACAGTTTTGAATCAATTATCGCCTACACAATCGAACTTGCTACTCTTGAAATATGAGCTCGATTTATCGTACGAAGAAATAAGTGTCCTACTAAATATGAAAGTTGACACAATCCGAACGACGCTATATCGCTCACGGAATACTTTTAAACAGAAATGGAGTGAGTTTGTTGAAAGACAATCATGAATTGGACGATCTTTTCAGTTTTGAGAAAAACGAAAAAAACCTCATTACGAAAGCAAAACAAAAAAGTACAATCCGTATGGTCTTTATTAGTGGATTAGTCTCTCTGTTGGTACTAACACTCATCATATTAGTGAAACTGCAAGTGACACCTTGGTTGTTGAACAAGGAATTGATAGCCCAAGAAACGTACTATGAAGTGCACGGTGCCAATTCGTTTATTGGTCCTTGGGAAGAGTCAATTCAGATTATTGGAAGCAAAGCGACAGCTCCTCAGTATAAATTATTGGACGGGCGACCTGTATACCTTGGAGAAATCTCGAATAACTCCGATAAAATCGAAGTGCATCTCACGCCGAACGAATACGAAACGTATAGTTACCTTGGCGGAAAAGTGATGAATTTTATTCACCCAGAAGTGAAATTAAACCACGTCCCGAACGAATTAAAGAATATCGATATGTTTCAGGATCATCAATTAATTGAAATGGGACTTTCATTTGATAAAGCTTATTCATTGGATGAAGTGAAAGCAATGTTACCAAAAGATATATCCTTACAATGGGCGTGGGTTGATGTTTATTCCGTCGAAGAAGTCAACTCGTTACAAACTTCAGAGCCTCCCGCAAATATATTTACGGAAAACGAAGTCTTCGGGTTTTCATTGGTAGACAAAACAGGCATCAGATTAAAGGATCCTGTTAAGGAATTCATGGAATCTGTGGTGTATGGGAAAAATCACATGGGGCGCTATAAAAGAGATATGGCAACGTTCTACGAAACACTGACCGAGCAAGGTGAGGTTGATGAAACAAATATTAAAGTCATCGGGTCGGTTGTGGTCGGAAAAAAAGTAGCACTTAAACAATTACAGAACGAATCCGGCGTCCGTGCATCGAGCATAGGTGCAGTCGTCGATTCATTCAAATAAAAGGAGATAATACAATGAATAAACCAGTACAATGGATCATTTGGGTAGTGGCATTGGTTGCCATTAACATTCCCACAATTTTGATAGCCTCATTTTCACTCTTTGGCACAGCAGAAGGAACAAGCATTTTTTCAGTCGATTACTTCATTGCGGCAGGTATCTTACTTTTAGGTAATATCATTATACTCCAACTATTTCTTGCTATTCGTAAAAACCGTTACCAAGCATTTGTCTATGGTTTAAGCGTGGCAGTCGCGCAGGCTATTGGTTTTTACTTGATCGGCATGTTTTATTTTAAAGTCGGACCAATCATTTTGGGGGCAAGTATCCTTTTGGCAATCAGTTTGTTAATTAAGGAAATAAAATATCGATCACAATAAAAAGGATGGGAGCAGATTTAATTTCTGCACCATCCTTTTTTATGAATGAAGTTCATTTAATTCTTCCATCCGATCCTTCGTTGGAATCCTATGTTCAATGGTAAGTATCGACATTCACATCTTAGTTAATTGCAAATCTAGTTTTGCTGAATGACCTTGTATGCGCTTTACACATCTACATCGTTAAGCACATTCCTGCTAATACATCGATGTTGGGAATCGACGTCTCCATTAGTTTAACTTAACACTTGTAAAAGTGTCTTGTAATTTTTATCGTCTTACTGGGCAGCATCTGATTTATCCATAATTATGCTGCAAGAAATATTCAGTTTGTGCCAAACCCAGGCTTGAAAAATTTGTTCTAATTCTTTCTCCAATAATCTTCTATCTATTTTCTCATCAATTTCCAGCTCTTCAAAGGTAAATGTTTCTGTCACCTCAGTACCGTCATACTCAGAACTATTGAAAGAAAAAGTTACTGTTTTAACCACAGTTCTAACCTCCTCGCTTACATCGCCATGATCTTTGTTGAATACTCGTTCAATATGATTGACCAAACAATCTGGGCTAATAGTTGAACTTTACAAAAAAATATGGAAATTAATGACTTAAAAGTGATGAAAAATCATGGAAGGCATTTACCATATCATCACCTAATGGATGAGCAGTTTCTTGAGATTTCAAAGGCAATATTCCTTCTTCTTCAAGTTGTTTCAGATATTTTTTAAACCCTGTAGAGATAGCTGAAATATACTTTTTTAGGTTAAATTCATATTTAAAAACACCATCTGGAAAATGGCTTACATGTTCAATAAAAAGGTTTGTACCATCAATGGAAAACAAATAGTAATCATAGTTTCCATGACAAACTAATTCCGCCTCACTAATTTCTCCTTTATATAGCGAGGAAAGAGTTGAGAAAAAAACCGGGATTGCTATAAAACCTATACCTGATTTAAAACTAAATAATTGTGTGCCATTTGTAACATCAAATTGGATATCTCCATTACTGAAACGAATATCAATAGAACAATTATAATTAGACACCATAAAACCCACCTCCATTAATAGCTGTATTAAATGGCATTTGTGTTCAAGATCAGGTTACTTCATACTATAATTCTCGCGATTAATTTTTCATTTCGAAAGTGTAAATTTACATTGTCATCTAATGTATATAAATTACTGTCTTTTTGAGCTTTTGCCCAGTGATCGAAAGCTTTCCGACGTTTTACGTCATTGTAATGTGGACACAGAGTACCTTTTAATATTCCTAAGCCTTTAAATTCTTCGTAGTACTCTTCCCCGTTTTTCTCACTAAAACAAGTGTCGAACCAACACATTGCTCCTGCACTTATTCCAGCTAAGATGACACCATTTCGATATGCATTTCTTAATACAGCGTCGAAATGAGCTCTTTGCCAAGTTCTTAGCATGTATTGCGTGTTGCCCCCACCTACATACACAATGTCTAAGGAGTTTATAATTTCTTGGATGTTTGTTGATTCAAAGTCTTGAAATATAATGTGGCTTGCCTGTTCTGTTTTAAAAGTTTCATAAAATTTATTAATATACTCCTGAGCATCATCACTTGCCGTAGCAATAAATGCGATTTTTAACTTTTTTTCTTTGCGTGAAATTTTTAGTAAGTACTCGTCTATATAAGCTTTCTCTTCTTTAGAAAAACCACCACCGGAAATCGCAAGAATATTTCTTTCCACGTATGCTATCACCCTTACACTTTTATTTTTCTAATAGTTCTATTACCGAAAATCATGGGAGTTAATTCTTACGTGCTAATTCAAATAAAATAAAGCTAAAAACGCTACTATACATAGAACTATTATAATCACACGTCTTTGCTTTTGTTTTAACTTAATAGCTTTTTTCTCTCAACCAATCTGAATTGTAATCTCCAATAATAACTGGTTCCTTCACATTGTTTCCCATATCACCTTACAAACTATATCTCCCATTATCGCCCCGTATATTAATATCCTTATTCTGTCAAACGGCCAGTTTGTTGAAGAAAAAACCCTCTCTTAATTCCCCGCACAGACCCTTTCTAATATTTTAACTTATTTTACCACAACTTTTCCTAAATCCTACAAGAAACCTATTTATTCTCATAGTAAGCAAACCGCTACCTAAGATATATACAATTTGTAATCATTTCCATCATGCCAATTAACACCATAGCGTTAATATAGATGTGAATTGCACATCGATTCATATGGTAAACACCACAACACGTTGACCTAACAATAAAAAAGAAACCCAATTCATATGCGAATTGAGTCCCCAAAAATATTATTAATTATTGTTTTCTTCTCATCATGAAAACTCGTACCTGCACCTTTATTTCATTAAAGACCCAGTGAAATATACTTCACTTCCAAATATTCATCGATCCCATGATGCCCGCCTTCTCGTCCAAGCCCACTTTGTTTAAACCCGCCAAACGGTGCTTGCGGGGCAGATGGCAGACCGTCATTCAGACCGACGATACCGTACTCCAAGGCTTCACAAATTCGGATTCCCTCTGAAATGTTTTCAGTGAAGACGTAGGCAGCCAACCCATAGATGGAGTCATTGGCACGCTGAATCACTTCTTCTTCCGTTTCAAACAACGTGATCGGAAGCACCGGACCAAATGTTTCTTCCTTCATGCAGAGCATTTCATCCGTTACATCTGAAAGCACAGTAGGTGAATAGAACAAACCATCGATCTGTTCTCCCCCTGCCACGATGGTCGCTCCTTTGCTTTTCGCATCCACTACGTGTTCTTCTACTTTTCCAATCGCAGCTTCATCGATTAAAGGACCGATCTCCACGCCTTCTTCTACTCCATTCCCAACCTTCAGCGCCTTCGTTTTCTCACCGATGCGCCGAGTAAATTCCTCAGCTACTGACGAATGGACGTAAATTCGGTTGGCACAGACACAAGTCTGGCCTGCATTACGGAATTTCGCAGCGATAATCCCTTCTACTGCTTTATCAAGGTCGCTATTCGCCATTACGATTGCCGGAGCATGTCCGCCGAGTTCCAATGAAATTTTCTTCACTGTATCGGCAGCCCCTTTCATCAGCGTTTTTCCCACTTCAGTAGAACCGGTGAACGTCAGCTTGCGCACACGCCCATCCTGTTGCCAGGCACCCGCAATCTCACTGGCACTCCCGGTTACGATATTGACAACACCGTCAGGAATGCCTGCTTGGTGTGCCAACTCGACTAAACGAAGAGCTGTCAAAGGAGTTTGAGAAGCCGGCTTCAACACGACCGTACAGCCAGCGGCAAGAGCGGGTCCAACTTTCCGTGTAATCATCGCAGCCGGAAAGTTCCAAGGTGTGATGGCTGCAATCACGCCAACGGGCTGCTTATGAACAAAGAGCCGCTTTGTTGAGTGGGTTGCAGGGATCATTTCACCGTAAATTCTCTTCCCTTCTTCCGCATACCAGCTAATAAAACCATTCGCATAGCGCATTTCACCCAATGCTTCTGACAAGGGCTTTCCTTGTTCCGTCGTCATCGTCGTGGCTAAGCTCTCTTCATTTTCCGAGATCAATGCGTGCCATTTCATCAAAAACGCACTGCGTTCATATGCAGACAGTGCAGACCACTCTTTTAGCGCAGCAGAAGCTGCGTCCACTGCCTGCACCGCTTCCTTTGCTCCGCCACGCGGTACCATTGCAATCTTTTCGCCCGTCGCAGGATTGGTCACATTCATCTGCGGTAAATCTGAGCCGATTAGCTTTCCATTGATGATCATTTCAACTACATCCATCGTACATCTCTCCTTTATTTCGAATCGTTTACACGTTCAACAGGAATATCTGCCACTATATCGTTTAATACCCAGCTGGCTAAAATCAAACCAGCGACAGAAGGGCAAAAGGCATTGGAAGCTGGGGGCATCTGTGCTTTTCGAATGGAAGCATCAGGATTTCCAACGGACTCTACGACATCTTCCCGAATAACGATCGGACTTTCATCAGAGAACACGACGGGCACTCCTTTTGCAATGCCTAGCTTTCTCAAACGAAGGCGAATGACCTTTGCAAGCGGGTCGGTATGAGTTTTTGAAATATCTGCGATTCGGAAGCGAGTCGGATCCGTTTTATTTGCAGCCCCCATGCTGGAGATTACTTTCACTCCTCGTTTTAGGCATTCTTGGATCAGATGAATTTTGTAACTGATCGTATCCGACGCATCGATGACGTAATCCGGTTTATAAGAGAAAAATTCCTCTGCTGTTTCTTCCGTATAAAACATATGTAGCGAGATGACTTCACACTCTTTATTAATATCCTCAATCCGTTCTTTCATGACGCCAGCCTTCGATTTTCCGACAGTTGAAAGGTAAGCGACCAATTGACGGTTAATATTTGTAATGTCAACTGTATCCTTGTCCACCAAAATAATGCGTCCAACCCCTGTCCGGGCACATGCTTCCGCCGCAAAGGAACCTACGCCTCCTACACCGAGGATCGCAACGGTCTTCCCTTTCATCCGCTCGACGCCTTCCTTGCCGATTGCTAACTCATTTCTTGAAAATTGATGTAACATAGATACCCATCCTTTAAAGTAATTTGTCTTATTCCCTATGTTAATGCAGTCATAGCCCACAGTGCAACTAACTTAATTGAAGCGCAAAAAACCTCCTGCAGATGCAAGAGGTTGGAAGTTTGCAAGAAAGTAAAATCCCGACTGTGCCGTCTTTGGATATCGCTTTGAACCCGCATGTAGCAGGTGGGTGTCTTATCCAGCTCTTTTGACGTCCCGATTAAAGGCATGCCATCCAAGTTGGAACAGCAGACTCCCGACGATAATATGTTGGGTCAAAACTGATTGGCAAATGACGAACACTTCAGGATTTTTACTATCTTTATCCTATCATATACTATTTCATAATTCAATCAATTTGAATACAGTCTTTCAAAAATAGTAGATTCCTCACTTTTTTGCTGGTTCAGCTACCACTTTAATCCCTAGTTCTTTTAATTGTGCATCATCTACGGAACTTGGCGCTTCCGTCAACAAATCACTTGCGCTTGCTGTTTTCGGGAATGCGATAGTGTCACGCAAGTTTGTGGAGCCCGCAAGCAACATGACAATCCGGTCTAGACCGAATGCAATTCCGCCGTGTGGAGGTGTTCCATATTCAAATGCATCCATTAAGAAACCGAATTGTTCGCGAGCAGATTCCTCAGTGAAGCCAAGTGCCTTGAACATTTCTTCCTGTACTTCACGTTGGTAAATACGCAATGATCCTCCGCCGAGTTCGTAGCCGTTTAACACTAAGTCATATGCTTGCGCTTTTACCGACTCGGGATGAGTTTTTAACTGCTCAACATCAGCAGGCATAGTGAATGGATGGTGCGCTGCGTAGTAGCGGCCGTCTTCTTCATCGTACTCGAATAGTGGCCAGTCTGTAACCCATAGGAAATTATACAGAGACTGATCGATCATGTCCAAGTCTTTTCCTAATTTCAAACGCAATGCGCCCAATGAATCCGCGACAACAGATTTCTTATCTGCACCGAAAAGGAATAAGTCACCCACTTCTCCTTCTCCAGCTGCCTTAAGTGCTTCTCCAATTTCCCCATCAAAGAACTTTGCAATCGGTCCATTAAAGCCGTCTTCCGTTACTTTCAACCAAGCTAACCCTTTCGCTCCGTACACTTTTGCATACTCGCCAAGCGCATCAATATCTTTACGAGAATATTTCTCTGCTGCCCCTTTGACGTTGATTAATTTCACCTGTCCACCCGATTCGACTGCTCCGGCAAATACTTTGAATGAAGAGTCTTTGACGATTTCCGATACATCCGTCAATTCCATTCCAAAACGAGTATCCGGTTTGTCTGAACCGTAGCGGCTCATCGCCTCATCATAAGGAAGTCGCTTGAATGGTGTTTCGACGTCGACCCCTTTTACATCTTTCATGACTTTCTTCATTAAACGTTCATTCATCTCTAAAATATCTTCAATCGACATAAAGCTCATTTCCATATCGATTTGAGTAAATTCAGGTTGGCGGTCTGCACGTAAATCTTCGTCACGGAAGCAGCGTGCAATTTGGTAGTACCGGTCGAAGCCAGATACCATCAATAATTGCTTGAATAGTTGCGGTGACTGCGGTAGTGCGTAGAATTCCCCTTCATGCACACGGCTTGGAACCAAATAGTCTCGCGCGCCTTCAGGTGTTGATTTCGTAAGGATTGGCGTCTCAACTTCCAAGAAGCCTTCATCGTCCAAGAAATTGCGGACCGTTTTCGTGATGTCTGAGCGCATTTTGAAAATACGTGCAAGTTCAGGACGGCGAAGGTCTAAGTAACGGTATTTCAAACGCGTTTCTTCCCCTACGTCGGTGTTGTCTTCAATTGTGAATGGCGGATTTTTTGCTTCATTGACGACTTTGACGTCGCTTACTTGGACTTCGATCGCGCCTGTTTTCAGGTTCGGATTTTTTGTTTTTTCCGCGCGTTCGATGACGTGTCCTTTGATTTCGACGACGTATTCGTTACGCAGTGTTTCGGCAATCTCCAGTGCTTCTTTAGAAATATCCGGGTTGAAGACAGTTTGGACGATTCCTGCACGGTCACGGACGTCGATGAAGATGAGTCCTCCCAAGTCGCGGCGTTTTTGTACCCAGCCTTGGAGGGTGACTTCTTGTCCGATTTGTTGTTCTGTTAGGTTTCCACAATAATGTGTGCGTTGCATGACGACTACACTACCTTTCAATTCTTTGTTGTTGGTTTTAATTGCATTTGCATTAGCGTTTAAAACTGGTACATCATATCCACCCACCGTTGATTTCCGTTGCAGGCGGACGCTTTCCGCGGGGCGGGCGGTGAGCCTCCTCGGTCGCTACGCTCCCTGTGGGGTCTCACCTGTCCCGCTAATCCCGCAGGAGTCGCCGCCTTCCACTACAATCAACTAAAGTCTTGGAAGATAAATAAAAACACCGATCCTAATTATATTACTTCTTCAGTTCTTCCAATAAATCATCTATGGATACTTTTTTCTGCTGTCCGTCTGCCATGTTTTTTAGTTGGACGGAGTTTTCGTTTACTTCGTCTTCGCCGATGACGATGACGTAGTTTGCTTGCAGGCGGTCGGCGGATTTCATTTGGGCTTTCATTTTGCGGTCCATGTAATCCATTTCGCTGCGAAGGCCGTTTTCTCTAAGTTTTCCGATGAGTTCGAAGCCTTTTGTTCGGGCTGCGTCGCCTAATGTGACGAGATAGACGTCTAGTGACGGTTCATCTGTCCAGGATTTTTCTTCTGCTTCTAGTGCGAGCAGGAGGCGTTCAATACTCATGGCAAAGCCGATACCAGGTGCTGGTGGTCCGCCGATTTCTTCTGCTAAGCCGTTGTAGCGACCGCCGCCGCAAAGCGTAGTGATGGCGCCGAAGCCTTTTGATGTGCTCATGATCTCAAATGCAGTGTGATTATAATAATCGAGTCCGCGGACTAAGTTTGGATCGTATTCGTATTCGATTCCTGCTATATCCAAGTACTGTTTTACTTTTTCGAAATAAGCCGATGAGCTTTCATTCAAATAGTCTGCTAAAGATGGAGCAGTTTCCATCAACGGATGCTCTCTGTCCACTTTACAGTCTAGTATGCGCAGCGGGTTTTTCTCCAGACGGTTTTGGCAGTCTTGGCAGAATTCTCCGATGTGCGGAGTGAAGTGTGCGATGAGTGCTTCCCGGTGTGAGTTTCTGGATTCCTTATCACCGAGTGAGTTCAAGACGAGTTTGATGTCTGACAATCCTGCGCGCTTATAGACGGTCATTGCTAACTCAATCACTTCAGCGTCAATAGCCGGATCATCACTCCCGATTGCTTCTACGCCAAATTGTACAAACTGACGATAGCGTCCCGCTTGTTGACGTTCGTAACGAAACATCGGTCCTGTATAAAATAATTTTACAGGTTGATCTGCATAGCCGAACATTTTATTCTCAACGAATGAACGAACGACTGCCGCTGTGCCTTCAGGACGCAATGTCATCGAGCGATTGCCTTTGTCTGTGAATGTGTACATTTCTTTTTGTACGATATCGGTAGTATCACCGACTGTGCGTTGGAATAATTCGGTTTGTTCAAAAATAGGTGTGCGAATTTCTTTGTAATTGTAAACATCACAAACAGATTGGATGATGTTTTCGACACGTTGCCATTTCCAAGAAACATCAGGCAAGATGTCCTGTGTACCCCGAGGAACTTTGAAATTCATGTTCATAACCCCTTTCAATGACCTAATAGTTGCGGGTGTCCTTTTCAGAAAACATAAAAAAGCTCCCATCCCTAAAAACATAGGGACGAGAGCTTGTAGCTTCCGCGGTTCCACCCAAATTGACACATACTGTGCCCACTCGAATCCGGATAACGGCCGGTTCCGTTCATGCCTACTAATTTCAGCACAAAACCTCCATGGTGTTGTTCGCCTTACTGTTCTGTCAAGGAATTTCAGCCAAGTTCCCTGTTCTCTTTCCAGCCGTTCGTAAAGTTACTTTCCATCTCATCGGTATGTAGTTCGATTCGATTATTTCCTATGTTAATCACTTCTACTCAAACTGTCAACTTTTTTATCTAATTGTGGCGTTTACTGCGGCTTGTTCGGTACAATACGAAGTAAGGAGGTGAAGACATGAGAAAATATCGCTTTGGTTTAATAATGTCTCTAGCACTCTTATTATTTTTCAGTAGTCTCCCAAGCGGCTTAGCGGAAACCGTTGAAGTAGATTCGCCGACCCTTAATGTACGCAGCGGGCCTGGGCTCACCTATCCTGTTGTCGGTCAATTAAAAGATCAAGATCGCTTAACTATTTTAGAGACCGATGGAGATTGGCTGAAAATCCAGTTTGGAGAGGAACAAGGATGGGTTGCAAAGTGGCTGACGCGCTCTGCTGAAACGAGCGAACAGTCAAAGGAAGTCGTATCGAAAGTCGATTCACTTAATATCCGTTCCAGTCCTTCCGTTCAATCTGCGGTCATCGGAAAAATGCGTGCAGGTGCGATTGCGACAGCTACCGGTCAAGAAGGTGATTGGATTTCAATCATACTGGACGGAAGAGAAGGCTGGGTTTCTGCTGAGTATGTGTCGGAAGCGAAGGAATCTTCATTCGCAGCGTCGGGTGAAGAGGAAGAAATCGAACAGCCTACCGTATCTAAAGAAGTAACTGATCCCGATGAATTTACAGTGGCGGTTGAAAAGCTCAATGTTCGTAAAAAAGCGACACTGCAGTCAAAAAAACTAACACAGATTAACAAAGGCGATACGTTCCCTGTAGTGGCAACTGATGGCAATTGGGTGCAAGTCCAATTGGATAAGAAAAAGACAGGTTGGGTCTATTCATTCCATGGGCATCTTTCGTCGAATCAAACAAAAGTAGCATCGACTGATGAGACCGACCAAGGAATCGTTACCATCCTGACAGATGGAACGAATTTACGTGAAGAGCCTTCTACTTCATCGCCGGTCGTTTTCCGAGTGAACGCAGGTGAGAACTATCCAATTATCGACAAGCAGGACGATTGGTATAAAATTTCATTGCCAAACGGCCAGCAAGCATTTGTAGCGGAATGGGTAGTGACCACAACGGATTCTTCTTCCCCAACTGGGCAAAAGCAGACAAAACAAGCTCGGGTCAAAGGGACGCTGAAAGGGTTGACGATTGTGGTGGACCCGGGACATGGTGGACATGACCGAGGGACAACAGGCGCCCATGGTTCGATCGAGAAAGATTTGACGCTTATAACAGCAGAGCTGCTTGCAACGAAGCTTCAAAAAGCAGGGGCTGAAGTAGTATTAACACGGAATTCGGATACATATGTATTGCTTGGAGCGCGTGCTTCCATTGCACAGTACCATGATGCGGATGCGTTCGTCAGTATTCATTATGACGCGCATGTAGACCCATCGATTTCAGGATTCACGAGTTATTACACGCGATCTGAACAACAGCCGCTCGCAGAAGCTATCAATAAAGGGTTAGCTTCTACGATCACGTTACGAGACCGCGGTACGCAATTCGGAGATTTTCATGTGTTGCGCGAAAATAACCGAATTGGCGTGCTGGTAGAACTAGGATACTTATCGAATTACAATGAAGAACGCCAAATCACGACCAATCATTTCCGTGAACAGGCTACACACGGTATTTATCAAGGATTGCTGGATTATTTTAATTGAGTTGAATTGAAGATTACGAGATGTTGAACAGATAGTCAGCACATCCAACTTAAAACCCCAGCAAACTTCACATAGGAAGATTGCTGGGGTTTACATCTAGTAGATCCAGTTCGTAAAGTATTATTCGGATTTGCTAATTAAAAGGTGACAGCGCAGAATGTTAGACGAGAACCACCAAGTCAAAAGTGCCGTACTCTTAGTAGAAGGTTGCACTAAATATATACCTTCATCATTCTTGAGCGTTTTCATCACTTTTGTATTCTAAAATATCGCCTGGCTGACAATCCAAAGCCTTACAAATTGCCTCCAAAGTTGATAATCGAATCGCTTTTGCCTTGCCATTTTTCAATATAGAAAGATTGGCCATCGTGATACCAACTCTTTGTGAAAGCTCCGTTACGCTCATTTTCCTTTTAGCCAACATCACATCAATATTAATTATAATCGCCATATTATTCACCTCAGACCGTCAAATCATTTTCGGATTTAATATCGATCGCATCTTTTAAAAGCTTTTGAAGAACAGCAGCAAAGACCGCGATCACCATGGATGCACCGACCATGACCAGCCCAATTAATATGAGACCCGGTGCGTCATCCCACTCCGCGATGATATAAACCAATGGCAGCGCGATCACATACAAACCGCTGATTGAGAGGGCATAAGTTTTAATTTTTTTCAGTGCCCCTACTGACAATTCCGAAAAGGCTTGGTTCTTGTCAATATACGTTAATAGTCTAAATGCCTGATACAATGCAAAGTAAAACGGGAGCACCGATACATACATAACTACTAAAAGGCCTACTATCACATAACCCAACTTTGCACCTTTCACGGCCTCTGCAATCGCTACACTCGCGAGTTGGGGCAGCGCAAAGATGCACAAAGCAAGAACAGGAAGGCCAATAAAAATAACAGCTATCTTTAAAAATAATGTTGAACCATGTTTCACAAAAAGCACCTCGCATATTTAGTTTCTATTTGAGAATAATACAACATTTATCGAATTGCAATAAATCTTTATCGATTTCCATACATTGTTGTGAAGCTCTTTGAATTTCAGCCAAAGGTAAATAGCATTCCTCATTGCAAAAGAAATGCTGATCACTGTAAACAATTCAATTTGACCTTTACGATAATACTTCACAACGTAAAAAAAGCTGACCGAATAAATATCGGTCAGCCTTTGTATTTTCTTATTGATTTCCTTTTTTAACCCATTCCGCAACTTGCACTGTACGCTTCGCTTGATGTTTGACAGCCGCTTGGACATCTTCAATCATTTTTCCATCCTGTCCTACAGTTACGCTAGTTCCATACGGGTTTCCACCTGCTCCAAATAGGACTTGGTCTGTATAACCAGGAGTTGCGATAATAGCTCCCCAGTGCATCATGGAAGTATATAATGATAAAAGAGTCGCTTCCTGACCACCGTGTGGGTTTTGCGCGGAAGTCATTGCGCTTACCACTTTATTCACTGTTTTTCCACCAGCCCAAAGCCCGCCTTGAATATCAAGGAACTGCTTCATTTGTGATGGCATGTTTCCAAATCGAGTCGGAGCGCTAAAGATGATTGCATCTGCCCATTCAAGATCTTCTGATGTTGCAACTGGAACGTCTTTCGTTGCTTCAACAGTAGCTTTCCATCCTTCGTTCCCATCGATAACGGATTGCGGTGCCAATTCTTGTACTTTTAGTAATTTTACTTCTGCTCCAGCTTCTTTGGCTCCTTCTTCTGCCCATTTTGATAGTTGATAATTTGTTCCACCCATGCTATAAAAAACTACTGCTAATTTGACGTTTGACATATCTTTATTCTCCTTTGTTCTCCCGAATATTTTATTTAAAATTCCCATATATGATTTCCTCTTTTCGTTTAGTTATAACCACCTCCTTTGAATATATTTGATATTCAATATTTTGCCCTGCAACATAATTCAAGTACAAAATAGTTGAGAGGATGTGTATTCTAAGTTGTTTTACTGTAAACCTTGCTAGAGCCGCAAAAATTCATCCATTCGTTTGAAAACCAAAATTACTAGTGAAAGTTTGTGTTCCAGCCTCTGGTTTTATTCTTTAATGAATTCCTTCGTGCTTCTTACTGTATCAATCGGACGAACCAATTTTTCTATTTCTTCACGTTTAGGCTCCAGGAATGGAGGTAAAGATAATTTTTCCCCAAGCGTTTCATAAGGTTCATCTCCCATAAAACCAGGACCATCTGTCGCGAACTCAAATAAGATTTGTGGTGCAACCCTTGAATACAATGACTCAAAGAAATGGCGATTTATATAACCAGATGTCTGAAATCCAAAACTATTCATCCGGTCAATCCATCCCTCAAGTACTGAACGATCCTCTACGCGGAAAGCCGTATGGTGTACTGTACCAAAGCCTTGGCGGCCCTCAGGAAGAAGCGTATTATGTTCCACGATGACTGAGGCACCATTTCCGCCTTCACCTACTTCAAATAAATGAAATGATTCTTCTTGAGCTGTCTCTTTAAATAATAAAACTTTTTCCAGCATTTCTTTAAAATAATCAAAATTCGCAATCCGGATAAAAACAGGTCCTAAACCAGTAATCGCATACTCAAGTGGGATCGGACCCTTTTGCCAAGGCGTACCGGAATCAATCCCTTTGTTCACTTCATCTGAAATCAATTGATACTGTTGATCATCAAAATCAACGAAAGAGAGAGTTTTCTTGCCAAACTGTTCTTTGATCCCTGTATGATTGACTTCTAAACGATCAAAACGTTTTACCCAATAATCCAATGCAGCGTCACTCGGCACTCGGAATGATGTTTTTGAAATCTCGTTTGTACCATGCACTCCCTTTGGAATGCCGGGAAAGTCAAAGAAGGTCATGTCTGTGCCTGCACTGCCTTTATCATCGGCAAAGAATAAATGATACGTTTGAATATCGTCTTGATTCACCGTTTTTTTAACTAAACGCATGCCTAAAACATAAGTGAAAAACTCATAGTTTTTTTCTGCGCTGCTAGTGATCGCTGTAACGTGATGTATTCCTTTGATTTCCATTATATATCCCTCATTTTTCTCTTATCTAAATAAGTAATTTTTTCTTTTTCATCATGGGTTAGTTTGGGTTAGCTACAAGAAAAAACACGTGTATTTTCTTGAATTGATAAAGATCAGCTAAAAAAAGCGTTTTTTTCAATTTTTAATGCACCCACTTCATATGTCTCGTATTAGAGATATTGGACAAAAAATAAAATCCATTCGTTAACTCTGTTTCACTTTACCAATCAATCGATTGGAAATCAAATTAAACGTCTCGAAAACGAGAATTACTTTTTAAATCTAATTATTACTGAGAAATAAGATTTCTATTATTAGTTTATAATTTTAACCGAATAATCCATACCTATCCAAAAAATGATTAACAGAACAGCCCATATAAATTTTTGTTAATGATCATATGCGCTCCTTTTAAAAATCATATTCTTCGTCTTTATTCCTACGAATGGCTTCGAATGCTTCTACTGTTAGTACTGTATCCTCAACCAATCGTTCTAAACGGAATAGGATATCATCATTCACAATTTCTTTACGTAAGAAGTCCTTTTCTTCTATGAATACATATGTTGGAACGATGTGTGCTTTCATATACGCCAAGATTGGCTTTAATTGCTGTTCCGCCATTAAATAATGCTTCGCTGTACCAGCTGTCACGATACTACTAACGACTTTGTCTCGAAAAGCGTTAACAGGGAGTAAGTCGAAGATGTTTTTAAGTGTTGCGGGAATCGATGCCTGGAATGTCGGCGTTCCAATAATCATGGCATCTGCTGCCATGATGGTCTCTGTAATGTATTTCGTATCTCCTTCATATTCAAAGTAATTACGTCCATCACTAAACTCTACTGTATATTCTGCTAAATCTATGAGCATGACTTCATGCTGAGGGTAGTTTTGTTTAAGGATTTCCACTGTTTTCAGCATAGCGGTTTTTGTCTTTGAACCGACGATTGATCCAGCAAGTACTACGATTTTCATGTTATTACCTCCCGTTATTTTGCTGTATATTTTTTAATGGCTGGAATAATATCGTTCCCGATGATCTCGATGTTTTTCATAATCTTCTCAAAAGGTACGCCGCCAAAGTCAATCTGCGCCATAAAACGCTGCATATCATAGAGTTCATATTGGAACAGCATTTTTTCAATAATTTGTTGTGTACTGCCAACCATTAGTGCATCGCGTGTATCAGGTGCTTGAGCAAATTGCTGCTTAGGATAGCCGCCGCCGCGAATTGCCAGGAATCCGCCGTTGATATGAGGGTACATACCTTGCAAAGCCTCTTTTGTAGTCTCAGCTACATAGAACAAGCTGGTTGTCGCAATCGGTAATGTTTTTGGATCATATCCGCTTTGTTCAGCTGCCTCGCGATATGCATCAACAGAAGGTTTAAAGTTGCTTGCTGGTCCGCCTAATGTAGTCAGCATCATTGGAATTCCCATTACACCCGCTTTAATGGCACTTGCAGGCGGGCCACCGACCGCACGCCAAATTGGTAGTGAACCATTTTTGGGTTGAGGAAGTATATTTGCATTTTTTAATGGGGCACGGAATTCTCCTTGCCATGTCACATACTCTTCTTCATTTAGCTTTTTAAGGAGTTCCAACTTCTCTTCAAAGATTTCTTCATAATCCTGTAAATCGACGCCTAGTAATTGATAGGCCCCTACACGGGAGCCACGTCCAGCAACAATTTCTGCACGGCCGTCGGATATTAAATCGATTGTGGAAAAATCTTCATACACACGTACAGGGTCTGATACGCTTAATACGGTTGCAGAACTTGTGATTTTAATTTTACTTGTTGCTTGTGCGATCGCACCAAGGACAACGGTATGAGCTTGAGTGGTAAAATATGTTTGATGACTTTCACCAACGCCAAAGACATCAATTCCAGCTTGTTCCGCTAGTTTGCTTGCCTCAATTAATTCATTGATTCGTTGTTGGGCCGACATCCGCTCACCTGTTAGTGGGTTCGGCATATGATCTCCTAATGAGTACAATCCAAATTCCATCCCTTTTGACGGGTCGATACGATAGTTTTTCATAATTAGTCCTCCTCAATAGGTTGTAGTTTTTCTTCAATTTCCGCACGTCGGCCTTCTAAAAACGGTGGCAAATCTAATTTTTCGCCCAGTGTTTCGATATCTCCATCGATTGTAAAACCTGGTCCGTCTGTTGCAATTTCAAATAAAACACCATTTGATTCGCGAAAGTATAAGCTCTTGAAGTAGAAACGGTCTACAATCCCCGATGAGTGAAAACCATTTGCTCGTACTTGTTCATCCCAGTAAGCGATCTCTGCATCGTCTTTCACACGAATCGCTAAGTGATGGATACTGCCGCGCCCTGGTTTTTCACTAGGTCCATCTATAGATTTCACAACGATCTCACCGAATACTTGACCTTCTATCGATTGAAATATCGCTTCATCTTCTGTACGTGAAATTTGTGTATAGCCAAATATTTCCGTAAGCGTACGCGCTAGTTTATCGAGTCGGCGCACCGTAATTTCCACAGCGCCCATCCCTTGAATTTGATGTTCTTCAGGCACATTTGATCTTTCCCATGTTTCCCAGTGATCCACTTTCTCTCCATTCGACACAAGAAGCACCATGCGAAGGCCTTCGGAATCTTCAAAGTGAAGAGCAGTTTTATTGGCATAGGTTGTGATGTCACTGTGTTGTATGCCGAATTCCTCAAAACGTTCTTTCCAGTAAATTAAGCTCGCTTCTGACGGTACAAGCAAGCCGATTCGAGTGATCGCATTTGTGCCTCGATGCGTCCGGCCAGCCATCGGTATCTCAAAAAATGATAACTCCGTACCAGGGCTTCCTGTTCTATCGCCGTAAAATAAGTGATACATTGATGGTTCGTCTTGATTTACCGTCTTTTTCACACGCCGTAAACCCAGTATGTCACGGTAAAAACGGTTATTTTGTTTTGCGTTTTTTGTAATCATTGAAATATGATGATGTCCTGGAATTGTATTCATAAGTTTTCCTCCTGTTTTTCATTTGATTAATCAAGTGATGTGGTAAAAAAATTATCTGTTTGACAATTTCTTTTTTTCGCTATTTTTTTGCACGCGTGATATGAGCGAATACAACGTCTTTTGTTCCTCTTCAGATAAAGACTCATCAAAGAATGAAGATTGAAACTCCAGCTGAGCTTCAAACGCATTGTCCAGTTTGTCCTGCCCTTTCTTTGTTAAGGAAATCGTTTTTGTTTTCCAATCTTGCTTACGTTCAATAAGCCCTTCTTTTTCAAGGCGAGCGAGCATACGCGAAATACCACCCTGCGTTACGGTTACTTTCTCAGCCAGTTCACTTTGTGTTAATGGTTGGTATGTTGAAATTTGCATTAACACATCAAATTGTGCAGTTGTTAAATCAAATTGCTTTAAAAAGTCATTTGAAAGTAAGTTACTTTGATGTGTAAATCGAGCGAGTCGCAGCCAGATTAATGATCCACGAGTATTCTTTTTCATATTGTCCAGCACTCCCTTGTGTCATCTTCACTTTACTACTCAATTGATAAATGTGCAAGAGAAACATCTCGGATTCGTGATGAAGTTACTAAATTGAAGGATGTGTATTCATTCTGGCCTATTGCTTCAATTGAGAGGAGCATCTCCTACCGATTAGCAAGTATTTGTTAATAATTATCTTTGCCCCCTTCTGATGATGCTTTATTGATAATATCTGCTATTTCATCCTTTGTACCATAAGTGATTTTTTCTAGTATTTCTATACTATCTATATTTAAATCTTTCACATCGTAGTAGGCGTTCTAGTATTCATGAAATGCACTCGTTAAGAAAGTTTACAACAAAGAGAAAAAATTCTAAAATCTAGAATACTGTCTTAGTTTTTAGTGAAATATATTTGGTGAAACAAAAAAGCTACTCTCCCTATCGAAGAATAGCACACTATTTTAAATCAATAATTTAAAATCATTCAGTAATTTGCAATATAGCCTATTACGGCTGCAGTATTTCATATAAAAACAGGCGCTCCATAATGCGGTTAAAACGCCCGCTTGACGAAGAATGTTACACGATAAATTGAGTAAACCAAGCAATATATTTTGCTCCTGGAATAAAAAATAATTGTGCCAACAACGTTCCCAATAACCTTGACGAAACCATCATCAAGGAGAGATTTTTAAGCTTTTGATAACTCCCTCTTCCATTTACAACCTCATCAGCAACAACAGAAACTTTTGGGTCAACAAAAATAACTAGCAGTATGGTAGCCATTCCATTTATTAAGCCAGATGCCATAATAGCTGTCGATGCCCGTTCAGGTGCGAGCAGGGCTGCATACAACGCAGATAACACACCAATGGTATAGATCGCTGTTATTACCATATTGACGAAAAATAATCGTATTGGAATATCTTTCATTTTTGTATCTTTTAGATACGAAAATTTAGGCAAATTGAAATGAGTTACACCGCGTTTTATATACTGTAAGGAAAATAACCTTTTAACTAAAGATGGAACAGATCCCTTTTCTTCAGATAAATGAATAATCGCTCTTGAAAATAGGGCGATAAAAGTAGGTAGTAACAACATGCCAAAAATTGTTCCAACTGTTGATGCACCTATAAGAAATCGAAATTGCGTTGCTACGAACTCCTGTGCATGACTACCTGGTGCAGTGTCAATTAAACTTCCCGTAAAAGGTTGTTGCATCATATTTGCCAATCTTGAAAACATCACCATGATATTAAAAAGGGATAAAGCGGAAGCAATCATCTTTACCCTGGCACCTGATAATCTCACGGCATAAGCGAGTGTCTCGATTGAGTGAATGATAAAAATAAATATGGCAATATACATTAATTTTGCAGTAATTATATCCAACACATACTACCTTCTTACCTAAATAAATTTTGTTAGTATAGCGCTCAAACACGATTAAGATGAGAATCTTGAAATTTTGTTGGATATTTCAATCCATATCCAAACATTCTATCCATCCCGATATGAGCAATCCAGATTAAGCTAACCTTTAAAGCATGATGGTGGTCTATCAATAAACCGCAGATCATTTGTATAGCTGGAATGGTATAGGTATGAACTAAATTATACAGAACTGAAGCTATCTTAACGCTTTTTAAGTACCCAAGTGCTGACAAATCCGGCGCCAACAATAAAACCAGAAACACCACCCAACTAAATTGTAGATGTAATCATTAATACTTTTTCAAAATTTCTCGTTTTATATTGAATTATATGTAGTTAACTCTTCTGAAATTGAATTTAAAAGTCTTTCTCAAAGGTAATATAGTAAGCCGCATCTATCATTTCATCTTTCATTCCACCCCTAGTGTAATTTCACACTGTAGTAGCCCTCATTAATAATACAACGTCTTCGCCTTGCAAAGATTCATTCCCTTGTTAAATACAAATGACACTCTATTTACCTCTTACTTGAATATCTTCTTGCAAGTTGTAACCAATTCCGGTTTTAGACGATTAGCAAATCACAATTTGTTCATTTTTAAAGTAATTATCAAACTTAGAATGTTGATCATCCTTAACGGCAGCAATTCATCTCCATTAAATCTCTACATAAAAAAAGCATCATTTAAGATGCTTTCCTTTGCCAAGCTTCAATAACATTACTAGAACTAAAACTACTATGCCCGCAGATAATTAAATAAAAATCTTACGCCGAAGTTACGCCTTAGGCGATTCCACCAACAACGTCACAGGTCCATCATTGGTCAATTGAACATCCATCATGGCTCCGAATTGTCCGGTTTCAACATGAAGTCCTTCGTTGCGGAGCTGTTCGTTAAAGTACTCCCATAATGGTTCAGCTTGCTCTGGTCTTGCGGCGCCAATAAAACTCGGTCGTCTGCCTTTTTGAACATTGCCGTATAAAGTGAATTGAGATACCGATAAAATGGCACCTTCCACTTCTTCAATGGAGCGATTCATTTTACCTTCGTCATCCTCGTAAATTCGCAACCCCGCTATTTTCTTAGCCAAGTAGGCCGCATCCTTTTCGCTGTCTTCGTGCGTAATCCCGACCAGTAACACATAACCTTTAGCAATGGAGCCGACAATTTCTCCATCCACTGTCACAGACGCATCTTTCGCCCGCTGCAATAGCACGCGCATAAGTCAGCCCCTCCTTTTTAATTCATGACTCGTTCTACTGAATAAACATCTTTAATCTGTTTAATTTTCTCGACGGTGCGTTGTAAATGAGTAATATTCTGAATCTTTATTGACATATGGATATGCGCAATACTGTCTTTATCCGCTTTGCCGCTGACTGCAATAATTGGTGTCGACATATCCGCTACAACCATCATTACTTCATTCAGCAAACCTTGACGATCGAATGCAGAAATCTCAATGTCGACTTGGAATTCTTTGCGCATTTTCTCGTCAGGCAATGCCCATTTCACGTCAATCAATCGTTCACTTTGACCATCTTCCGATAAAATATTGGTACAATCCGTTCTATGCACGGAGACTCCCCGACCTCTCGTAATGAAGCCGACGATGTCATCCCCAGGCACCGGATTGCAGCATTTTGAGATTCGGATCAACATATTGTCGACATCTTTGACGATGACTCCTGATTCCGTCTGTTTCTCAGGCTGAGGCGTTTTCATATCCGAAACGATTTTATCGATGGTCTCTTTTTGCTCGCGTTCTTTGCGCATACGTTCAGCCAACCGGTTGACGACTTGCTGGGCGGTAATGCCACCAGATCCAACCGCTGCGTACATATCTTCTTCGGAAGTGAAACTGAACTTATCGATCGTCCGTTGAATATTCGCATGGCTTAACGCCTCTTTAGCGTCGTATTCTTGGGATTTTAATTCCTTTTCGACGAGTTCGCTGCCTTTAATAATATTTTCATCTCGCAATTGTTTCTTAAAGTATTGCCGGATTTTGTTTTTCGCCTGGGAAGTATGAGCAAGCTTCAGCCAATCCCGGCTTGGACCGAATGATTGTTTCGATGTAAGGATTTCTACAATATCCCCGGTTTCAAGAGAAGAATCCAGCGGAACAATTTTGCCATTCACTTTAGCGCCAGTCGTCCGATTTCCAACTTCCGAATGTACTCGGTAAGCAAAGTCGATCGGCACAGATCCTTGCGGCAATTCGACGACATCCCCATTCGGCGTGAAAACGTAGACCATGTCGGAAAACAGGTCGAACTTTAACGACTCCATGAACTCCTGTGCATTGGAAGATTCGTTTTGGATCTCCAATATTTCACGGAACCAAGTTAATTTTGAATCAATATCATTGGAAGATTTTGCGACGGATTTGCCTTCTTTATATGCCCAATGAGCAGCCACTCCAAATTCGGAAATACGGTGCATCTCTTCCGTACGGATTTGTACTTCCAGTGGATCTCCCGCTGGACCAACAACCGTCGTATGGAGAGATTGGTAAAGATTTTGTTTCGGCATGGCAATATAGTCTTTGAATCGGCCTGGCATTGGCTTCCATAAAGTATGGATAATACCGAGCGCTGCGTAACAATCTTTAATACTCTTGACCACGATTCGAACAGCCAATAGATCGTATATTTCATTGAATTCTTTCTTTTGAATGACCATTTTTTGATAGATCGAATATAAATGCTTCGGTCTTCCATGCATTTCGGAAGCGATTCCCATATTATCAAGCTCTACCCGCATTTGCTCCATAACATCCTGCAAATACTTTTCTCGTTCGACACGTTTTTGTTTCATTAAATTCACGATACGATAATATTGTTGGGGATTGGAATAACGTAATGCAATATCTTCGAGTTCCCATTTGATTGTGGAGATTCCTAGACGATGCGCTAGCGGAGAGAAGATTTCCAGTGTTTCCTCGGAGACTCGACGTTGTTTCGCAGCGGGCACATGTTTCAAAGTTCGCATATTGTGAAGGCGATCTGCCAACTTGATTAAAATGACTCGGATGTCTTGGGCCATTGCAATAAACATTTTACGATGGTTTTCCGCTTGCTTTTCTTCATTTGACTTAAACTTCAATTTATCAAGTTTCGTCACACCATCTACGAGCATCGCCACTTCATCCCCGAACTCGCGGATAATGTCTTCACGGCTGACTTCAGTATCTTCCACCACATCATGCAAGAAACCGGCTGCTACCGTTTCAGGGTCCATTTGAAGTTCTGCTAAAATCCCAGCCACTTGAATCGGATGGTTGATGTATGGCTCACCTGAACTTCTAAACTGCCCTTCATGTGCAGCTTTTGCCACGACGAACGCCTTCTTGATAAAGTCGACATGTTCTTCGTTCATGTATTTGGCGACAAGCTCAAAAATATCTTGTTCTGTCATGTCTTGATTCTTCGCCATTCTCTTACCCCTTTCAACCTATTCCGAAATTTAATTTTATTATTATATGTATAGTATCACTTAAATGTAAAACGAATCAATTACAGCGCTTGGTAAATATAGTAAGAATCCTCCGCAATATGCGAAGGATTCTTAAATTAATACGTAATCAATGCCCGAATGTCATGATTGGTCAATTTTTCTCGACCATTCAAATAGGAAAGTTCGATTAAAAAGGCACAACCTGCTACAACACCGCCAAGTTTTTCGACTAGTTCAACTGTAGCACCAACTGTTCCGCCTGTTGCGAGCAAATCATCTACGATCAACACACGCTGGCCGGGTTTAATGGCATCTTTATGAATGGTCAATTCATCTTGACCATATTCTAAATCGTAGAAAACGGAGATCGTTTCACGCGGCAGTTTTCCAGGTTTTCGAACAGGTGCGAAACCGACTTGCAGCGCATATGCCACGGGACAACCGATAATGAAGCCGCGAGCTTCCGGTCCGACGATGATATCAACGTCCAGATCCTGCGCATACTCCACGATTTGATCGGTAGCGTATTTGTATGCTTCGCCGTTGTCCATAATCGTTGTAATATCTTTAAAGCTTACTCCTGGTTTTGGATAGTCATCGACAATCGTTACAAACTTTTTTAAATCCACAGTTTTTCCTCCTCAACAGCTTCAATCTTGCGTAATGAGTTGAACACCTTCTTCAAATCCTGATACGGCGCATAAAGAAGTAACTCTTCCAATTTGATCTGCTGTTGGCGTTTTTTATAAGATGGCGCTTCTGCCAAATCACGTTTCTCGGCAGGTTCCATCATAGTGATTTCACCATTCTCTAGTGTAACAAATTCTAGCTCATAAAACACTTTTGT
Source organism: Sporosarcina sp. FSL K6-3508 (assembly GCF_038615825.1). Lineage (NCBI taxonomy): Bacteria > Bacillati > Bacillota > Bacilli > Caryophanales > Caryophanaceae > Sporosarcina > Sporosarcina sp. FSL K6-3508. Next base: position 1,895,909 of record NZ_CP152016.1, read on the forward strand.
CATGAATTTAATCGTACTTTTTTTCCAACCCTTATGTTTCGAGAGCATATCCATCTGATCTCGCAGGTGAAAAGACCCTCTCTTCTTCAAAAAGCTGTAATACCAGCCAAATTGTTGGCGGTCAGGCATTTTCTCGAAATACATCGAATCATGGACATATAAATGCAAATAGATTCGATTGGCCTGCGATGATCCGATCGCTGATTTAAGCTGTTCTTCGTCCTGCGGTAAGTCGATTAACACGATTGAATCCACCGGTGAAAGTGTGTCTCTTCCGATTAACTGAATCGGCACATCCTTGAGAAACGGAGTGAAATGATGGATTGCCTCTTCCGTAAACGCCACAAATGCAGCCTGTTCCGGTATAAGCGGCAGCCATCTTGCCGGGTCCCGCACTCCCCGATAATCAAATAGTTGCCATTCGTCGCATTTAATATCTTCCACTAGCATTTGCGGTTTCTTTCGTCCGTTCCATTCATTGATCTGCAGATCGCCCGTTAGACTTAATTTGATGGTGGGCGCCATTTCATCCGCTAATGCGCCCGCACCAAAATGAATGGCATCCAATCGCTCGTCTCCGTCTGCCATCTCCAATTTCAGATGATCTTTTGACGCTCCAATTTTTCGAACGGAAGCCGTCTCCAGCTGTTCGAGCAGAAAGACAGGCTTCGGAAATCCAACACCAAACGGCCGAATCAATTCGAGCGCTTCGATGGCTGCAATATCAATTTCATGAAGTGAAAGTGGAACGTCAATCGACAACTTAGGTTGCAGCAATTCATCCGTCAATAGTTCTTTTGCCTGCTCATTTAAATTGCTCCGCAGCAATTCGACGTCTGCTATTTCTAACGACATGCCGGCAGCCATTGCGTGGCCTCCAAAATGCGGCAGAATGGAAGCATTCTTTGAAAGTTCCTTATACAGATCAAATCCTTCAATGCTTCGTGCAGACCCCTTTGCTAAACCTGTCTCATGATCGATTGATAACACAATAGCAGGACGATAGAATTTCTCTGTCAATCGGGATGCGACAATTCCGACCACCCCCGGGTTCCAACCTTCTCCTTCAATGACCAAGACGTACGGCACCTGATTACCGTAGCGAATTTGGATTTGCTCTTCTGCTTCTTTTGCAATTTCTTTCACCAAATGCTGTCGCTCTTTATTGAGTTCATTTAGTTCCTCGGCGATCCCCATCGCTTGCTGCTCGTCTTTTGATTTTAGTAAATGAACAGCAGGATCTGCATCTCCCAGACGTCCTGGTGCATTCAAACGAGGCCCAATCGTAAAGCCGATGGTCTCTTCCGATAAAGCCTCTTGTTCGTGCCCGCTCACTTGCATCAATGCTTTAATAGCAGGTCGCTTAGAACGCCGCAATCTGCGTATTCCCTCTTTGACGGCATAGCGATTTTCATCCTCTAACGGAACAAGATCAGCTACGGTGCCGATTGCAACAAACTCCAGCAGATCGAGTGGCGGCTCGCCTAATAATGCAGAAGCTAGTTTAAATGCTACCCCTACTCCAGCCAATTCGCCAAATGGATACTCGCCCTTCGGATGGCGCGGATGAATGACCGCGTCAGCTTCGGGTAATTGTTCGCCCATCTCATGGTGATCCGTGACGATGACGGTCATGCCGAGCGACTTAGCAAATGCGATCTCTTCGATCCCTGATATGCCATTGTCTACTGTAACGAGAACTTCGGTACCTTCTGTATGTAATTGCTCAAAATAGTCTTTATTCGGCCCATAGCCGTGCTCAAAACGATTCGGTATAGCGAAGTTTACATTTGCTCCGAGACGTTCTAGTGCAGTCGTGAGGACTGTTACGCTAGTCACTCCGTCGGCATCATAGTCGCCATATACCGTAATTTGCTTTTGTTCTTTGATTGCTTGCTTCAAACATTCGACCGTTTCTGTCATACCATATAATAAAAAAGGATCGTGCAAATTGGTTTCATCCATATGCAAGTACGCTGTTGCTTGCTCACTGGTCGTGACGCCCCGTGCAACAAGAATTTTCGCAAGCATCGTAGAGAGTTGCAGATCATTCGCTAACTGTTCAACGAGCTGTTCGTCTGGACGTTCAATTTGCCATCTTTTTTTGGATTGTATCATTACGTTCACATCCTCATCTCGTATTATATCGAATCTTGGCGGAGACGGAAAGGAAACCACATGAAAAAAGCGGTCAGGCGAGAAACACAGCCCATTCCGCTCTTGCATCACATTTGTTTTGGCGGAAGAATTTCTGTTTCCACAACCGGCACTTCTGCCATCAGCGTATCGATCTGTTCTTCCATCTCTTGCATTTGTCGTTGTTGCCTTGTCAGTTCCTCTTCTTTCGCTTGCAGCTTCTTCTCTAGCTCTTTAATGCGTCGGCTGCCTATATACGATTTGAAGATGGCGAAAAATCCACTAAATAAGGCACCTAGCAATGCCGAGCCGAGGATGACCAGCACGAGAGGAATCATTTCCGTGCCGAATAGATAATTAACAGGTACCGAATCGACATTGAAAACTGCGAAAACTGCAATAATGACCGCAAACAATAAACTTAACAACACAGTCCACTGAAAATTCTTTCCACTTTCTCTACTCATTCCACTCATTCCTCCAATCAAAAAACAGGATATACCGGAGTATACCCTGTTTTTGATAGGCTGCAAACGTCTTAAACGACTGGTTCGTCGGAGCCCCATTGTTTTTTCTCTTTTTCTACTTTCAAACCGTTACCCTTGTTGATCTGCTTCTTCTTCAGATCAAACCAAAGTTGAGCGGAAATGAAGATGGAAGAATACGTACCCGCAATCAAACCGATCAGCAATGCAATCGAGAATGGACGGATGGATTCTGCACCTAACGCCATTAATGCAACAACTACGAAGATTACAGTCAAGACTGTATTGACTGAGCGTCCAAGTGTCTGACGTAAGGATTTATTGACAATCGTTGCCAATTCATCTTCACTGTCAATGTGCTTCATGTGATGAAGGTTTTCACGGATCCGGTCAAATGTAACGATCGTATCGTTGATGGAATACCCAACAATCGTCAGAACGGCCGCTATGAATGTGATATCGACTTCTAAACGTAGAATACTGAAGACCGCAATCATGAAGAATGCATCATGCAATAAACCGACGATTGAAGCCAATCCCATCCGCCATTCAAAACGGAAGGCAACATAGATAATGATACCGAGTGCAGCGACAGCCAATGCTTTGATCGCATTTTGCACGAGCTCTTTACCGACAGTATCGGAAACCGTTGAAACATTCGGTTCTGAGCCGTAGACACCATTCAGCTCTTTTTTAATCTTATTCACTTCTTCTTGCGCGAAGTCTTCCTTATATCGAGCAACGGCAATATTCTTCTCATCACCGGATATGACGACATCAGATGACGGATGACCGATCGCTTCTAGTTCTTTTTCAACTTCCGTTTGATCCAATGCCTGTTCAGCAAGGATTTCTACACGCGTACCGCCGGAGAAATCGATCCCTAGATTCAGCTTGAAGACTCCAAGCATAATGGCACCGACAATCAGCAGGACAATTGAGAGCGTATAGAAACGTTTTCTCGTGCCAACGAAATCAAAACGGTCAAATTTCGTTGTAAGGTCCAATGTTTCAAGTCCTTCATCCGCCGAATGGACTTGTTTCTTGGAAAGACCGAACCAACCGGTTTTTCCATCCAGGCTGCCACTGTGGACAAGCAGTCCAAGCAATAGGCGGGATCCCCAGACAGCGGTGATAAAGCTGACTAAAATACTGATGATCAGCATGGTCGCAAACCCTTTAACAGAGCTTGTCCCGAATATGAACAATACAACCGCTGCTAAAAGAGTGGTAATATTCGCATCCAATATTGCGGTGAATGATGACTTGGCACCAGCTGTAAAGGATGACTTAACAGATTTTCCGACACGTAATTCTTCTTTAACCCGCTCATAGGTAAGAATATTGGCATCTACTGCCATCCCGACCCCGAGCATCAATGCAGCGATCCCTGGAAGTGTCAGTACTCCATTGATCAGTGTAAACACCAATAAGATCAAGTAGATATAAACGGACAGAGTGATAACCGCAACAATCCCTGGCAAACGATAATAGAATGCCATAAAGATGAAGATTAAGCTAATACCAACTATTCCGGCAAATATCGTTTTATCAAGTGCCTGTTCACCAAATTGTGCGCCAACTGATGTGGAGTAAATTTCCTCAAGATCAACCGGTAACGCACCCGCGTTCAAAATACCCGCAAGGTTCTTCGTCTCTTCTACCGTAAAGTTCCCCGAAATTTCAACATTGGATGAGTTAATCGTCTGGGACACCATCGGAGCAGAGATGAATGCCGGTTTAGGCTTAGTGACTTCTTCTTTATAAGAATCCACGCCTTCTTCAAAATCCAACCAAATTACCAGCACATTGTCCGGCTTCTTCTGCAGGATTTGAGTTGTAACCTCTCCAAACTTATTTGGATCTTTCATTTCTAACGTGACGACTGGACTGTTGTTTTCATTGAAATTGGCTTTGGCTTTGCCTTCTTTCAAGTCATTCCCGTCAAGCATCAAATTATCATCCGCATCACGGAATGAAAGATTCGCCTGAGTGGACAACAATTTTCGGGCAGATTCCTGATCTTCTACCCCGGCAAGCTGTACACGAATACGGTTGTTCGACTCGATTTGGATGCTTGGTTCACTGACACCCAAAACGTCGACCCGATTCGTCAATGCCCGCGCGGTATCCGCTACCGTGGACTCCGTAATCTTTTGCCCTTCCTTCAGCGGATTCACTTGGTACAGAACTTCAAAACCGCCTTGCAAGTCAAGGCCTAGCTTGACATTTTTTAAAATCGGATTTGTCGTTGAAAAGATCGTTGATGCAAATATCACAATCAGCAGCAAAAACGCGACAATCCTGCCTCTGTTTTTCATATTTCCTTTTCCCCCTCATATACTAGAGCGGCACAGCACTTGTTATGTACTTCGTTCTCTCATTGTACAACATACCAATTATGAAACAGTCGGAAGTCTGTGTCAAATAGTTCATGATGTCAAATGCCAATCAATTTGATTTCCTCGGGGAAAATAGAATGGCCCGCTCTTCTTCACTAAGCTCTGGAAATGCGCTGCTATTGCGCTGAGCCTCTGTCTGTGTATACGTCATAAATTGAGCAGGAGATAATTTGAATAAATCTTGAACAATTTCATAAGGGCGCATATTGGAGATATCTTTTCTACGCCACTTCTTTTGTACAAGATAGTCCCACAGTCCTTTTTCTGTAACTACGGTGTAACCATATAGATGAAATTCGTTCTTTTTGCTTTCTAGTGCCGGCAATACATGTGTGTACAGTTCGTCTAATTTCTGATTCATTGGCGCTTCCCCCTTCTGCTTTGCCTCGTCTGTTTTGCGGAATATTTCGGATGCTAGTACATACACTTAACTAGATAAACTGAAATAAATAACTTACACACAAAGTAAAACGTAGAAACCGGTGATTTCCGTTCCAAGCGGACGCTTTCCGGGGGGCGTGGCTTGAGCCTCCTCGTCCGCTTCGCTACCTGCGAGGTCTCAAGATGCACGTTGATCTCCCAGGAAAAGCCGTAACGAAGAACGGCTTTTGCGAGCACAAGCGAAGCGTTGGGAGCATATCTTTGCCTTTCGCCGCCCTTCACTTCAATCAACTAAGTGTCCATTACTGCATAAATTCATGTTTAAACTATAATTCAACATATATTTGGAATTTAAAATACGTATTCATAGTGTAACTGAAAAGTCTGGAATTGAGAAGGAGTTGTTTGAGGTGTCTTCATTTATCCGCGGGACAGTTTTTTTGATGGCCGCTGTATTTCTATCGAAGTTGCTTGGTTTCGTGTACCGAATTCAGTTCATGCGGGTAGCTGGAGAAGAAACAGTTGGAATTTATATGACAGCATATCCTGCTTTTGTATTTTTTCTTTCCCTTGTACAGTTGGGCGTGCCGATTGCGATGGCGAAAGTAATTGCTGAACTGAAGGCGCAAGGTGGAAATGTGCAGTTGCGTCAAGTGATGAAGACGTCGGCGTTCATTACGATTTTATCAGGAGCGGTTTTCATCCCGGCCTGTATTTTATTCGTGCCTTATTTGGCGGGAAATCTGCTTGGTAATGAAGCAACCTCATCCGCTCTCTATGTAGCCATTGCGATTGTGCCGATTGCGGCGATTGGAGGTTTAATAAGAGGTTATTTTCAAGGGATTGCACGGATAGAAGAAACGGCGTGGGCTCAGGTCATTGAACAAATCTTCCGAATCCTGCTTATTACATGGATGCTGCCTTATATTCTGGCGCCAAACGATCCGATGATCAATGCTGCCTATGCGATGGTCGTCACATTTTTGGCAGAAGTGTTGTCGGTACTCTATCTCCTTTACAAATACAAACAACATCAGCACAAACAGCCGAAGAAACGTAAAAAAGAGCCGCGTTATCCGATGGGACCCATCCTTTCCGTCGCGCTTCCTTCGTCGGGTAGTCGACTATTCGGTACTTTCACTTGGTTTTTGGAGCCGATCATATTTTTACGTGCACTAAGTATGGCAGGTGTCGGAGCTGTAGCCGCCACCTCTTTGTACGGAGTCATATCAGGTGTATTGATTCCTTTGTTATTGTTTCCTGCATTCATTCCGTATGCATTATCTGTCGTGCTTGTACCGGCTGTCAGTGGGGCTGCCGCATCGAGCAATGTAAAGAAGCTGCAGGAACGCATTCATTTAGCACTCCGCTTATCTGCTTTAACTGGAGCTTTTGCAGCGACGGTATTTTATATTCATGGTCAAGAACTAGCCGAAAAGCTGTTCCATGTAGTAGAAGGGGCCAGTTATATGACAATTTTGGCACCCGTCTTTTTCTTTTATTATATTCAAAGTCCATTGTATTCCATCTTGCAGGCTACCGGTGACGCAAAAGCTGGTATGATGAATTCGGTGTACGGAGGAATTGCTAAACTCGCGGTCATGTTCATTCTTGCATCGCAACCTGGTCTACAGGAAACAGGGGCGGTCCTAGCGATCGGTTTCGGCGTATTGGTCACTTCGTTTTTACATATCGCGACAATCCGGCAAAACAAAGCCACGGCAACCGGCTTCTCAATGTTCGCCATGACCTATGCTGCTTTCCTTTTAACCGCGATCATGCGGCCTATCTTTATCCCGGTTGGTTCCTATCATTTATTTACAGAATGTGTCATCACATCCGCTGTATTATTAGCCCTTTTATTGCTGACAGGGCAAATAAAAAAGCAAGATTGGATTATGCTTCGTAATTTAGTCAAACGGTATTAATGAACGTGTGGATTAGCTAATTTGTGTGCCATTATGGATCCTCGAGATTTGCCCTCCAGGCGGGGACGCATTCTAGAGGTCGCGCTTTGAGCCTGCTGTATTAACTTTCTTTCATCTGAATCTTTAGATCGCCTTGTTCCCATGAGCAATAAAAAACAGTCGAGACATCCGAAATATTTTGGTCTTGCAACTGTTTCAATAACCACTCTTCTGTTTTTCCGACTAAGCGGAGATGTTCTTCTTGAATTTCTCCATCAAGAACAAGACCTACTATGGGAAGATCGCCATCTCGTGTAAACACTGATAAATTACCGGAAGGCTCTAGGTACGCATAGGTGACGTTATGGATCGAGCCGATTTGATTTTCACGCAGCTGTTGAAATAAATCATCTAAATTATACCGTTGTTTTCGCATTTCTTGTTCTTGAATCTGTCCATCTTTAATAATTAAGGTCGGATTGCCGTCTACGACATCCCTGAATTTCTTGCTTTTCAGAGAAATTAATGAAGAAATATATTGGATAACGAGCAACAGAAGAATAGGGAGAACCCCTACAATGATTGGTTTGTCAGGAGTTTCTACAATCATTGCCGCCACTTCAGCCATAATAATGAAGACCACAATATCGATGACACCCAGTTCTCCCACTTCTCTTTTGCCCATAATTCGTAAAATGACCAATAAAAAGACATATAAAAAAATCGTCCGCAATCCGATAATCACATACTCATGCATCCCAAATCTGCCTCCTTAAACAACTAGTGTTCCTTCAGGCATTTGTTCTATACGCATGCAAACAAAAAAGCGGCAATCTATGGACATTCCAGTAGATAACCGCTTTTTATTAAGCTGATGTGTTCGTTACAACTCTTCCAACTGCCTGCTTGTCGAAACGCAAGACTGTCGTGTCAGCTACACGCAAGAAGATAGATGTTTCATCCACCGCATCTACCGTTCCATGTAAACCGCCAATTGTTACTACTTCGTCTCCACGCTGCAAACTGTTTTGCATCTCTTTCGCTGCTTTTTGTCTTTTTTGTGCAGGTCGAATAAGTAAAAACCACATTATAGCGACCATAAGCACCATAGTCAAAATTCCACCATATTGTTCCATAATCTAATTCCCCCTTCCTGAAGCACCAAGATTTATTATACAAGATTTAAAAGTTTTTTGCATTCGGTTTGTTGAAGCCATATTGCTCAAAAAATTCTTCGCGGAAATCTCCGAGCCGGTCTTCACGAATGGCTTGTCGTACTTGCTCCATCAAATTCAATAAAAAGTGGAGATTATGATAAGACGTTAAACGAATACCAAAAGTTTCTCCTGCACGAATCAAGTGACGAATATAGGCACGACTATAATTTTTGCATGCATAACAATCACAATTCGGATCAAGCGGACCGAAATCTCGTTCGTATTTTGCATTTTTCACAACAAGACGACCTTCACTTGTCATTAACGTACCGTTTCGTGCAATACGTGTTGGCAATACACAGTCGAACATATCGATTCCACGGATTGCTCCATCGATTAAGGAGTCAGGAGATCCGACACCCATCAAATAACGCGGTTTATTTTCGGGCAATAAAGGTGTCGTGAATTCAAGCGCACGATTCATGACATCTTTTGGCTCTCCGACAGATAAGCCACCGATTGCATAGCCTGGGAAATCTAAAGACACCAAATCTTTTGCGCTTTGTTTTCGGAGATCCTCATACTCTCCCCCCTGTACAATACCAAACAAGCCTTGGTCTCCCGAACGCTGATGTGCTTCCAAACAACGTTCCGCCCATCTAGAAGTCCGCTCGACACTCGCTTTCATATACTCGTGTGTCGCCGGAAACGGAGGACACTCATCAAACGCCATCATAATATCCGAGCCGAGTGCATTTTGTATCTCCATCGCTTTCTCCGGACTCAAAAATAACTTATCACCATTTATATGATTACGGAAATGAACGCCTTCTTCTTTAATATCCCGAAATTTACTCAATGAAAACACTTGGAAACCACCGGAGTCTGTCAAAATCGGGCGATCCCAGTTCATGAATTTATGAAGTCCGCCAGCTTCTTTGACGATCTCGTGACCTGGACGCAGCCAAAGATGATACGTATTGCTTAAGATGATTCCTGCACCCATTTCTTTCAGTTCTTCAGGAGCCATCGTTTTGACGGAGGCTTGCGTTCCGACCGGCATAAAGGCAGGCGTCTCAAAAGAACCGTGCGGTGTGTGAACGATTCCAAGGCGCGCGCCTGTTTGTTTACAAGTTTTTATATGTTCATACGTAATAGCTGCCAATTAATCTCGTTCCTTTCTTTTAGCGGGGCGAATAAACATCGCGTCCCCAAAACTGAAAAAGCGGTATTGCTCTTTCACGGCTTCTTCATATGCTGCGAGTATCGGTTCGCGCCCTGCAAAAGCCGACAATAGCATCAACAATGTCGATTTCGGCAAATGAAAATTCGTCACCAAACCGTCAATCGCCTTAAACGCATATCCTGGAAAGATAAAAATCGAAGTCCAACCACTTGCAGCTACAACGTTTCCGCCATTCTCTGAAGCAATCGTCTCCAACGTCCGTGTAGACGTCGTGCCGACCGCAATTACTCGGCCGCCAGTTGCTTTCGTCTTTCTCACTAGTGCTGCCGTTTCTTCCGTCATCACATAATACTCGGCATGCATCGTATGATCTTCAATCGAATCCACGCTCACCGGGCGGAATGTGCCGAGCCCGACATGCAGTGTAATGAATGCAATTTTCACACCTTTATCTCGCAATGCATCCAAGATTTCATCTGTAAAATGCAAACCTGCTGTCGGTGCGGCAGCCGATCCTCGTTCTTTCGCAAAGACCGTCTGATAACGTGATTGATCTTCAAGTGACTCCGTAATGTAAGGCGGCAACGGCATTTGACCTAGCTGATCGAGCAGTTCATAGAAAATACCGTCATACATAAACGCAAATTCTCGCCCGCCTTGTTCACCAATAGCGGTACATTTCGCCTGCAGGCGCCCGTCTCCAAACGTCACAACCGTTCCCACTTTCACACGCTTCGCTGGTTTGACCAAAGTCTCCCATCGATCCTCACCAATCTCTTTCAACAACAATACTTCTATCGTAGCTCCCGTGTCTTCCTTCGTTCCGATCAAACGAGCTGGAAGGACTTTCGTGTCGTTCAAAACGAGCAGGTCTCCGGCTTCCAGTTCATCGACCAAATCACGAAAATGTCGATGTGACACTTCCCCATTCTGACGATCCATCACAAGCAACCGACTAGCTGTGCGGTCGAGAAGCGGCGTCTGAGCAATCAAATGCTCGGGTAAGTCAAAATCAAAATCATGTACATCCATCATTGTAACTCCTATCTGTCACTGCGGGAGTGGATAACCGAAATGCGCGTACGCTTTTTCTGTCGCCATCCGTCCTCTCGCTGTGCGTTGAATAAATCCAATTTGCAATAAATATGGCTCATATACATCTTCTATCGTCACCGATTCTTCGCCTATACTAGCTGCGAGTGTATCAATACCGACGGGACCGCCGCGAAACCGCTCCATCATGCTTTGCAATAGCTGGTGGTCGATTTGATCGAGTCCATGATGGTCCACTTGCAGCATGTCGAGTGCTTCCTGCGCAATGGCGAGCGTAATCGTTCCATTGCCTCGTACTTGCGCATAATCCCGAACTCGACGCAACAGTCGATTGGCAATACGCGGTGTACCTCTCGATCGTTTCGCGAGTTCCACGGCAGCCTGCGGATCAATCTGTACTTCGAATAAGCCTGCACTTCGGATTACGATTTCAGTCAGCGGCTCCACTTCATAATATTCAAGCCGCAGCGGCACGCCGAATCGGTCACGCAACGGTGCAGACAATGAACCTGCCCGGGTTGTAGCACCGATCAAAGTGAAAGGCGGCAAATCTAGACGGACTGAACGTGCAGTCGGTCCTTTTCCTACCATGATATCCAAGCAAAAGTCTTCCATCGCCGGATATAGAACTTCTTCAATCGCACGGTTCAGCCTGTGGATTTCATCGATGAATAACACATCTCCCGGTTCCAAGGAAGAAACAACGGCGGCCAAATCACCTGGACGTTCAATAGCTGGGCCGCTCGTCATCCGAACATTCACACCCATCTCATTGCCGATGACGGTAGCTAATGTCGTTTTCCCGAGACCAGGCGGACCATACAATAAGACGTGATCCAGACTTTCCTCACGCCCTTTTGCCGCCTCAATAAAAATTGATAAATTGTCCTTCGCTTGCTGTTGACCGATGTATTGCTGCAGCAATTGAGGTCGTAATGATTGTTCGAAGCTATCGTCAAAATGGGTTGCTTCATTCGTTAATATGCGTTCTTCCATTGGAACCACCTCCGTCGTTTTAGCCTTGTTTCAATAATAACTGCAAAGCGAGACGCATATAGCCTTCTGTATCGAGATCAACATCCGCCAGTTTCGGCTTCACTTTCTTCAATTCATGCTCAGAATAGCCAAGCGCAGATAAAGCAAGCAGTGCCTCGTCCAGCGCATCACTTTCGGCAAGCGTCAACAGTGTATCTTCCGAATCCGGCATATCGATTTCCGTAAACAGATCATGCAGCTTGCCTTTTAAATCCAGGATCATTTGGCGGGCTGTTTTCTTGCCGACCCCCGGGAATTGCACGAGGAATCCTTCATCCTCACGTTCAATTGCGCTGACTACCTGAGAAGGCAGACCGTTCGCCAAAATAGCGAGCGCTCCTTTAGGACCAATTCCCGAGACGGTGATCAGCTTACGAAACAATTCGCGCTGTTCAAGTGTCTTAAAACCAATCAGTAATTGGGCGTCTTCCCTCACATGCAGATATGTATATACTTGCTGCAACTCTTCCGTGACATGAAAAGCAAACGGATTTGGCGTCATCACTTGCCAGCCGATTCCTTGCTGCTCCAAGACAATATATTCCGGTGTCACTCTTGTGACAAGTCCTTTTATGTAATCGTACAATACATTCTCCCCCTAAGTATACCTGTTATTATAGCATACGAACGAGTTTTCTACTTGTCAGACCTCTAAAATTCATCAGAAAAAATGGACACGTTAACATCGTGTCCATTCGGTCCGTTCGTTATAAGAATTTATGCTAATGAGACCGCTTTTTGCTTCTTATAAAATGCGATGAAATTTTGTACGACTGTATCTAAGAACTGAATCGTCGCTTCATCGGTCAAGTCGCCTTCTTCATTCATCTTTGTATGGACCGCCCCGATAAACACATCGTTTCCGGGCAATAAAGTAGGTGCCAACGCAGGGTTGGATAAGATTTCGCGCAAGTGTATTTGTGCTCTCACTGTACCAAGTACACCCATCGAGGCGCCGACGATGAAGCCGGTTTTTCCGTGCAACGTGAAATCTCCTCCACGAGATAGCCAATCTATTGCATTTTTCATTGCACCTGGAATTGAGTAGTTGTATTCCGGCGCTGCGAACAATACAGCATCGGAATCTTTGACGTCCTCTTTGAATGCGCGGACTGCAGGAGATGGATCGCTTTCGATATCAATAGAAAACATTTCCAAATCGTTAATGAGCACAGGAACAATCTCCAATTCGTCTTGATAGCGTTTTGCCATGTAGTTGACCAGCTTCAAATTATACGAAGTAGAACTTGTGCTGCCGATGATTGCTTTTACTTTAATTGTCATAAAGAATGGCCCCTTTTTTGTGTGTTTAAATTCTACTTATTATCATAGCGCTTGTAGTTTCAAATCACGAATCATTTGCTTATATTCTGTAACATTTCGGGTTTCTTATCCGTCTGATTGAATAGTTAGAATTTAAATTGAGGAGGAAAGTATATGCGCAAAGTTTTATATTCCGGCGTGATCGCATCCATCCTATTAGTCAGCTGTGATTCTACAAACCAAGCAGATCCGCCTAAAGAAACAATGGAAGAAACACCATCGGGTTCTTCTGCCACTGCTGCCCCAACAGAGCGCAAACCTACGAAAGACGTTGTGTTTTCAGTAGAAGGACAGGATGAGACGATTAAAATGGATTTAATGGAAGGCAGAGAATCGCTTTATTCCTTTTACGTGGATAAAGAGCGCTATCAATTTGAGAGGCTTGAAAATTTTGATGTGTTGACTCCTGTCGAGCCATTACCTGATTCATATCCCGAAGTGAAAATGGAAATTCGATACATTCACAATCAATCTCCAGATGAAGTAAAGGAAGAAGTAAAAAAGGATCTTAGTTTTACAGTAGAAGAAGAAACTGTTACATCCCCTGTCCAAGCCACTTCGCTTCACGGTACTTCTGGCATTGAGCCGGACAGTCAAGTTTTTATGGCTTATTTGATGGATGCTGGAGAAGCCGGCACTTTGCTCATTACTGAAGCCTATTCACTTGAAGTACAGGAAGGTCATGGTGCCCGATTTTTTCAAATGCTGGAAACGCTTGAAATCCAACAATGACAAATCAAAAAACCCGACAAAGACTTCTCCTGTCGGGTTGAGTTTTTAGTTGTCTGCATTATGATAAACATTTTGCACATCGTCGTCATCTTCAAGCGTATCGATCATTTTTTCGAATTGCTCTTCTTGTTCATCCGACAATTCAGCATACACAGATGGTACCATATCGACTTCCGCTGAAACAAACGTAAACGCCTCTGCTTCCAGTGCTTCTTTCACTGTCAGGAACTCAGACGGCTCCGTGAGGATTTCAAATCCGTCTTCAGTAGAGAGTATATCTTCCGCACCTGCTTCTAAAGCCAACAGCATGATCGCATCTTCATCAATCTCTGCTGTACGTTCGATAAAAAGTCGTCCCTTTCGTTCGAACAAATAATTGACAGAGCCGGATTCCCCTAAACTACCGCCATTTTTATTGAAAGCAACTCGGATATTCGGACCTGTACGATTACGATTTTCTGTCAGGCAATAGACGAGCACAGCTACTCCGCCCGGTCCATAGCCTTCATAAATAACTTCCTCGTAATTTTCATCCGCACCAGCCCCTGTTGCTTTATCAATCGCCCGCTGAATTACATCATTCGGGACGTTCGCGCTTTTCGATTTATCGATTGCTAGACGTAGAGCGGGATTCGTGTCTGGATCGTCTCCGCCAGACTTTGCCGCGACGTAAATCTCTCGTGACATCTTCTGAAAGATCTTTCCTCGTTTTGCATCCTGTGCGCCTTTTCTGTTCTGGATATTTTTCCATTTGGAATGGCCAGCCATGGATCAAACCTCCTACTTCATCATTCGCTCTACATCATACCATAATCTCGGCCATTGCGAGAGTGCGGTCTCCGTAAAGAGGAGGAGTTTGCTGACCATACGTTGTTGCTGAGCTGCCGGAAGCGACAGTAAATGCAGCCATTCACGCAGCATTTCATTGGGATACAGTAATTTTGCCAACGCTTGGTTGGACAAGTGCTGCAATGCGGGATGCTCGCCCATTAAAAAAGAAGGATTGTACGTAATCTGCGGTAACACACGATGCATCCACAATACAAGCTCATCTTCCTCAGCTCCGAGACACGCTAAATCAAAATCAATGAAACGAATTAGGCCGGATCCATCACGCAAAATATTATGATGGACGACATCACCATGTAACAAGGTCAATGAATTATTTGATGAAGGCTGTTTCTTGCTGATTTTCAAGGCTTCTTTGCCATAAACAAGCAACTCTTCATACATTTTCGGAGAGAGAAATTGCTGGCAAATTTCTCGAAGCTCCATGAACCTGGCCAGTCGGACCTCCCATTTCTCCAGCATATGATAATGAGGGAGAAATGACATCGACGGCCAATCAATATACGAATTTGTATCATGCAATGCCTGCAGCGCATTGAAAGAATCGATCCGGTCAATCCTTCGTTTGAAATTGACGGCTTTCGCTCCTTCAAGCCATGGCTGCATGATGAGTAATGGGTCCTTTTCTTCTAACACTGACACGATATGCGGGAAATGATGTACATTAAGTAATTGATGAAGTTGTCGAACTTTCACAGCTTGTGCAAGGGATGCATACTTCTTTACAGAATATACCCGTCCGCCGGCTTCCATTTTCCATACATTCTTTTTTATCTTTGTAAATCGTTGTTCAGCTGTCATATCCCATTATTGGTTTCTATACCAATCATCCTGAATGGGCATCGGATAATGCGATTCGTTCTGCTGTCCGAATGGCGGGTGCATCTGCTGTGGGTATGGACCTGGATACGGCAGCGGCATCATCGACGCTGGCGGGTAACACGCCATTGGATACCATTGCATTGGCGGCTGCGACGGCATGCATTCCGTATTCATCGGCCATTGCGGCTGAATCGGCCACTGCGGCGAGCAGTAATCCTGATTAGACGGACACCATGAGGCAGGTGTACAAGCTTTCGGCGGAATGGACGGCTGATTTGGCATCGGCATCGGCATTGGCTGCTCTACTTTTGGTGGAATTGGCTTAGGTTGCGTAACAGGTGGTTTTGGCTGCATGACGGGCGGTTTCGGTGTCGGAAGCGGCTTAATTGGCATGTGCAGAGAACTGGACTCGAGCAACTGCCAGCCGTCCGGCATAGGTGCAGGTTTATGATGATGCGGCGACTCATCATGACAATCTATCGGTGCTTTTGGCGGCAACGGCTTAATCGGCGCTTGCATAGGCGGATGTATCGGTTGTTGCGGCATATGTGGGTGGCAGTCTGCATCGAAAATCGGCATCCATCCACAAATCGGGAAAACTGCTTGCCACATTGGTACGCTCGGCATATTCGGCATCATCGGCATCTGAGGTGCCGGCGGTGTTTGTGGCTCCAATGGCTGTTGCGGATATTGCGGCGTTTGCGGTGTCTGTGGCTTCTGCGGCAGTTGCGGCTTCTGTGGCGGCGGTGTATGCGGCTTCTGAGGTGTCTGTGGCATCTGCGGTGTCTGTGGCATCTGCGGCATCTGTGGCAGTGGCGGTACCTGCTGTGCTGGAGGATGCGGTTTTTCAGGTTTTGGCGTTGGCTTCGGTGCCGGCGTCGGCGGTTTCATCTCTGGTTGACTTGGTTTCGCTGGCTTTTGTGGTGTCTTATCATGCGGTTTGGATGATTCACCTTTATGAGTCGGCTTTTTCTTATCCATCGGTAAAAATATTTTCATCCCAGGCACAATATAATCCGGATTGGCCAAATGCGCATTCACTCGCTTCAATTCTTCAAATGGAATATTGTATTGCCTCGCAATTTTCCATAATGTATCACCTTTAACGACAATATGAACTTCCACTAACATTTCCCCCTTCCATCAATCCATCGTATGAACGGACGCCTAGATTGGTGACTCTTATTTAGGCTTCCTCTCTTGTTATGTATATTCGGCAGGGAATTCTTTATTACAAAAAAAGATCCACCCTCACATGGAGGTGGATCGCAAAATGTAGATAACTATTAAAGTTATAAAGATAGAAATGCAAGAAAAGAATATGAGGCTTGTGGTCCGGGGATTTGCGCTCCAGATGGGACGCTTTCTTACCTCTAGTCAAGGGTTTTGTTAGAATAAAAGATACGTACTATGATTTACTATCCGAATAGGCGTGTGAAACCACAGCTAGTGAGCACCCCGGGATTTCCGCTCCAGACGGTACGCTTTCCGGGGGGCGTGGCCTTGAGCCTCCTCGTTCGCTTCGCTTCCTGCGGGGTCTCAAGACGCACGCTGATCCCCCAGGAGTCGACCGTCTTCCGCTCCAATCCTATATAGCGAGCGAAAGAAGCCATCCCCCGTCATGATCTAATTGCTTAAACTGAAAAAATTAGTAAAATCTGAGCTTTATTTTTGCATATGCTAAATAGACCTAACGAATTGCTGTTTTTCGAAAGGAGAAATGTGCTATAGTAAAGCTATCCTTTTACGCACTAGCCATGGCGAATGCATAGTTATAGGGGATGCTGTGTTGAATAAGGTGAAATGCGACTTTCAGGAACTTATTCACACAAGCGATCACCGCAACCTTATGAGGCTTACTCTGGGGTTGCTTTTTTAATTGGTCATAGTAATCAACAATGGTATTTTGTGTTCGTTTTCGTAAAGAAATCATGGAAATAACCATGAAGTACAGAATCTTCCTTAACCTACGGTTCCCACGTTTATTGATTCGATCTTGATAGTGGAGCTTCCCTGACTGATACCGTTGAATATCAATACCGGCGTACGCATTCACCTGTTTGTTATTTTGAAAACGGCGAATGTCTCCCAACTCTCCAATAATCCGAACAGCGGTAGCTTCTCCAATGCCTGGAAAAGAT
This sequence comes from Sporosarcina sp. FSL K6-3508, assembly GCF_038615825.1. NCBI lineage: Bacteria > Bacillati > Bacillota > Bacilli > Caryophanales > Caryophanaceae > Sporosarcina > Sporosarcina sp. FSL K6-3508. Next base: position 1,913,518 of record NZ_CP152016.1, read on the forward strand.
ATGAGCACTTGAAAATCGCTACGTTCCTTTGAAAGTTGGACCATCTGTTTGATGATCTCTTTTTTCTGGCGTTTCAGTTCTTTGACTCGTTGGGCACACTCCTTTAGGTGCTGACACCGCACATCTGTCGCCTGAATGGCTGGATAGGAATTTTCAGCAGCTGCCAGTAGAAGTGCTGCCTTTTTCTCCGCTTGTTGAAGTGATATATTTTTGAGCGAAGTCTCTTTCACTCGGCTCTGTATCTCTTCCAACGATAAACCCTTTATCAAATCTGGATGAGGGTAATGTTGTACGATTTGTAAGAAGTGAAGAGAACTCCTAGAGAACACGTCTTCCAATAAGGGAAAGCTTAACTGCAGAAATGCATGTAATCGGTTCGCATATTGTCGACTTTCATGTTCTAAATCGTCGTAGTACCTTCCCAATGCCCGCATTTGTTCAAAATATTCTTCGTGTACATAGGTTTTATTCCGCTCTGTCTTGAAATGCGATTTAGCTAGTTCATGTGCATCGCTGATATCCGTTTTGTGTCGCCGCATACTACCTGTAGCCATTTGTAGTTTAGCTTGTAGAGGATTTATACGGCTATAAGGATATTGCTCGTTCTGTAGGAAGCGCTCTAGGCCCTGCGAATAAACACCGGTTGCCTCGAATACGATTTCTGGTAGTTGACCGTCTAGTTTCCTAACTAAATTAATCTGTTCTTTTAGTGAACGGAACCCCACTGTTGTATGTTCCACTTCACCTTCGTAATGACACTGCTGATTGTCGTCATAGATCACCACCGCGCTTTTTCCCATACTGACATCAAACGCCATTACATAACTCATCTTGTTTCCTCCTTTTGACCATTCATAGAAGTCTTCACAGTGCCTCATCGATTCCACTTTCTTATACACGATCTCGAAGATCCAACATACTAAACTGATTCAAATAAGGATGTGAAGTGAGTCGGTTTCCTTGTACGGATTCTAAGATCCCAGCGTCCCTGCGACTTTCCTTCACTTCTACCATAAAAAATAGTAGCACAAACCATGGACTTGGTCTGTACTACTAATGTTAGTATGTTTCCGTGGGGCGCGGATGAGCCGCTTCCCTCGCTTCCCTCGCTTCGCTCAGTCCAGGGTCTCATCATTCGCACTAAGTCCCACAGGAAAAGTCGTCACGAAGAACGGCTTTTGCGAACATAAGCGAAGCGTTGAGAGCACATCTTTGCCTTTCGCCCATCTTCCGCTCCAATCCCTATAAAGTGAACTGTAGTACATAGCGAACTCACTGTATGTAGTGTAAGTTATCGCTTCCTTCGACAGAAAAACATCTGTACTTTCCCGGGCTATTACTTACTGCACTTCGTATTTTCCCGGGATAGACAGTCAACTCACTAATTTCAGTAAAATATGGTAGTTGATCGCAGTGGAAGGCAAAACAGACTTCTTGAGGGATCACCGTAAGCCTTGAGACCCCGCAGGTAGCGAAAGCCGTAACGCTTCGCTTTTGCGAGTAAAAGCGAAGCGTTAGGAGCGAGGTGGCTCAAGCCACGCCCCCGGAAAGCGCCCGCCTGAAACGAAGATCAACGTTACCATTAGCCACTTGTCAATTCTTTCGTCCAAAAGCACAGATCCTCCCTCACTCAGAGGATGGATCTGTTTCATAGACGTAATAGGAGCCGAATGATCGAGCGGTGCAACCGAGCGCAGCCAACTCTTCCATGGCGCCTTTCATCATCGGATGATCGTCGGATTCATTAACATCGATAATAAAGAAATAATGACCGAGTCCAGTCTTAAGTGGTCTCGATTCAATTTTGCTTAAATTTAGGCGCCGCCATGAAAATACGGATAAAATCTGATGGAGCATCCCTGCTTTGTCATCTTCCGGCAGCTTGACCATAAGCGTAGTCTTTTTTGATGCCGCATGATTTTTATGATCGAGTATTTCTTTCCTTAACGATAGCACGACAAACCGCGTATGATTGAAATGAAAGTCATGAATATTTTCTTCTACTATATGTAAGCCGTACGTTTCTGCCGCAAGCCGATTGCCGATTGCTGCAATATGCAGTGCGGGTTGCTCAGAAATATATTTTGCTGCTGCCGCTGTGGATGTCGTCTGAATCAAAGGAATCTTGCGATAACGATATTGCAAGAACTTATGACATTGCGCAAGCGCATGAGGATGCGATTGAATGGACTCCAATTGATCCGTAAAGTCTTTCTGTGCTTTATTCACCATTAGATGCTGTCCGATCGGCGTGGAAATTTCCGCTGTGATGAATAATTCTCCGCCATGGAATAAGTAATCAATTGTCAACGGCACCGAGCCTTCCAGCGCATTCTCTAAAGGTACGACAGCATAAGCTACATGACCTTCCGTCACTGCTTCGATACAATCTGGAATGGTCGGACGGGGCGTCAAGCCTTTGTGGCCGAATAACTCAGCTGCTGCAATATGAGTAAAAGATGCTTCCGGCCCTAAATATGCAACAGATGGTGTGTAATTAGTATCATTCAATGTATTTTCATCTCCTAACTAGTTCGTCTTGCCTTATTTCAGAAGACACCTGAACTGATTAAATCAACGGAATCAATGAATCGGGGAGCTTTCAGTCGTTGTAGAAAAGCTTCCACTTTAATTTCCATTTCCGTTACATCGAGCGATAGCGTGATATTGGCACGCCCCTGTACAGGAATCGTCTGGTGGATCGTCAACACATTGCATTTTGCCTCTGAAATAATTTCCAGCAGCACGGCCAATGACCCCTTTAAATCTTCCAATTGAATAAAAATCGTCAAGATGCGGTCCCGCGCGATCGATTCGAACGGGAACACGGCATCACGATATTTGTAAAAGGCGCTACGTGACAAACCGACCCGCTTCGTAGCTTCTTGGATCGTTGTCACTTCGCCTCTTGCCAACATTCTCTTTGCTTCCAGCATTTTTTGCATGGATTCTGTCAAAACATCTTCACGGACCAAGTAAAACTGGCCTTCCCCAATTTGTTCCATTTGGCTCCCCCCACAACGAGCAATTACATTTGACGACTTATTCTAAGAACTCGAACTCATAGTTCAAGATCCGTACGATATCGCCGTCTTGTGCACCTCGTTCACGCAATGCATCGTCGATACCCATACCGCGCATCTGTCGTGCAAACTTCCGCACAGATTGATCGAAATTGAAATCCGTCATCTTGAACAAGCGCTCCAATGTGTAACCGGACAATACATACGCACCGTCGTCATCTCTAGAAATAACAAAGTCAGGACCGGTTGCCTCATGTTTGTACAAGACAGAATTCGCTTCCTCTTCTTCCTCTTCCAACATTGGGAATTCAGGCGTTGTTTCCAATAAATCCAGAATTGCATACAGCAATGGATCCAATCCTGTTCTGGTCAATGCCGAAATCGGGAATATTTGTATATCTTCGTCTCCCAGCGCTTTTTTGAATTCCGCTAAATTCTCTTCCGCATCCGGCATGTCCATTTTATTGGCTACTACAATCTGCGGCCGTTCGGTCAGACGCATATTATATTGCTCAAGCTCCGCATTGATGGTCTGATAGTCTTCGAAAGGTTCGCGCCCTTCGAGTCCAGACATGTCAATGACGTGGACGATAACACGCGTCCGTTCAATATGTCGCAAAAACTGATGGCCGAGGCCGATTCCTTCATGCGCTCCTTCAATCAGGCCAGGCAAATCCGCCATAACAAATGTACGGTGATCATCCGTTTCCACCATCCCTAAGTTCGGTACAAGCGTAGTGAAGTGATAATCGGCGATCTTCGGCTTGGCTGCCGAAACGACAGATAACAAGGTGGATTTTCCGACACTCGGGAAACCTACCAATCCAACATCAGCCAATACTTTCAATTCCAGTATGATATCACGGCTGACACCTGGCTCACCTTTTTCCGATAGCTCAGGAGCTGTGTTCTGAGGTGTCGCAAAACGGCTATTGCCGCGTCCTCCACGTCCCCCGCGAGCGATGACAGCTTGCTGGCCGTCTTCTACAAGGTCTGCAATGACTGTGCCAGTTTCCGCATCTTTTACGACGGTGCCGGGCGGAACTTTCACGACTAAATTCGCGCCACCGCGTCCATGCATATTCTTACTTCCTCCGTGCTCTCCACGCGGTGCTTTAAAATGACGCTGATAACGGAAATCCATTAACGTACGTAGACCTTCGTCAACGACAAAGATTACATCCGCGCCTTTTCCGCCATCCCCTCCAGCAGGGCCGCCATATGCAATATACTTTTCTCGGCGAAACGCGACCATACCGTCGCCTCCGTCGCCACCTTTAACAAATACTTTTACGTGATCCACAAACATTATTTATAATCCTCCTAATTGTCCACTGATGATAAACGTCCATTGACCCTCTTCAGCGCAGACTTCAACCGTAAGCAGAGATGAATTCTCGCTTATGTTCATTTGCTTTGCATGTATTTCTGAAAACGTCATTTGAATACTCCACCCTGCTGCATCTGTCCTGACTGTGATTTCCACTGGACATTCTGCATATTGGTCGATCTTCGGTATAACGTCCTGTACAAGACGTTCCAAGTAATCCACAAGTACTTCGTCAATCTGTTGCACTTCTATTTTCGATGCGATGTCGCAATGCAGGTGGCTTTTAAAGACTGGGTATCTCCAGTCCAATGTAGTCAACCACTCTTCCGTTAGCGGCATACAAAGTTTCTGAAGCATTGCAAGTTGCTGCATTTCTGCTGTTTTGTCCAGGATGCATTTTCTGGCTTCCTTATACTTGCCCATGTCCAAATACATGAGCAATAATTGCAGGTCATTCATATGGTCATGCCGACTGTATCTCATGGTGTCGGACACATTTAATTCGATATTTCCCATTGTTTTCACCGCCAGCTGAATTCGTACTTCTTAGTATAGCATTTACGTACGGAAATCACTAAAATAATCAACAAAGAAATAGAAAAAGGACTGCATCAAGTGCAGTCCTTTTTCTATTTCGTCATGCTATCCAATTATGCTTCTTGCACTTCTGGGTAGACGCTGACTTTCTTTTTGTCGCGGCCAAGGCGTTCGAAACGAACGATGCCGTCAACTTTTGCGAAAAGAGTATCATCTCCACCGCGACCAACGTTTTCACCTGGGTGAATTTTTGTTCCGCGTTGGCGATAAAGGATTGAACCACCGGAAACGAATTGTCCGTCTGCACGCTTAGCGCCAAGACGTTTCGATTCGGAGTCACGACCGTTCTTTGTAGAACCTACTCCTTTTTTGGATGCGAAAAACTGAAGATCCAAACGTAACATAGCTGCCACCTCCTACTTGGTAAAGGATAATTGTATATATTGCCCATAGTCTAATTCAATCGTTTGTAAAGAAACGATCATTGCTTGCACGATCAGTTGGACTTCCGTGTCCCGCTCCGTTTCCGGAAACGACACTCGCAAGTATCCACCGTCCGCTCCTTGCTCGATCATAGGTGTAGTTCCAGTAAGTTCAGCGATTGCATTGACCGCCCCGAAGGATACGGCTGAAGCGCCTGCACATACTAAATCTTTACCGTGTTCTGCAAATTCAGCATGACCGTCCATCTCAAAAGCTGAGATGCGCCCAGAAGGCTCTTTTGTAATTCGGACATGTATCATACCGAATTATAGATTGATTCCGTCGATCACGATTTTCGTGTATGGCTGACGGTGACCTTGTTTTTTGTGGTAGTTCTTTTTCGGCTTGTATTTGAAAACCGTAATTTTCTTTCCACGGCCTTGCTTGACAACTTTACCTGTTACAGTAGCGCCTTCTACGAAAGGAGCACCTACTTTCAGGTCATCCCCACCTACTAAAAGGACTTTGTCAAATGTTACAACCTCGTCAGCTTCACCAGCAACTTTCTCGATGAAGATTTCTTGGCCCGCTTCAACTTTGATTTGTTTTCCACCAGTTTCAATAATTGCGTACATACTTGCACCTCCTCTATTTACTCAGACTCGCCTTCACAGGTGATTCGCTCTCGAATGCTTGTACCTGATCAGTGCGGTTGTAGCACGGGTGCTACAAACAATAACAGTAAAATATTATCACATAGAAATCTCTTGGTCAAGGGATATATTTATTGAGTGAAAGAATAATTTGAAAGTGATCCGGGATTTGCCCTCCAGGCAGGTACGCTTTCGGGAGGGCGCGCGGTGAGCCAGCCGTCGCGAGCTCCTTGGCTGTCTCACCTGTCAGAGCAAAGATGTGCTCCTTTTCACTCGCGCCCCGCGGAAAGCGTCCGCCTGGAACGGAAATCAACGGGTTCTACGTTTTACTTTGAGTGCAAGTCATCTATTTCAGTTTATATATTATGAACGCCGTCTTGCTGAAGAAATTTGTTCAAATACTTGCTCGTACTTTCGGAAACGATAGGAGATGATGTTTTGAACCGCTAGGAAAGCAGCTACAATTGTGTAAGGAAGGCTTTCTGGCAGATACATGCTTAAAAATAAAAACAAGGCAATTGACGCGATGATGGAATAGAGCGTGAATATCGAGCGTGAGGAGTATTTATCGTCTTTACTTTCCAGTAATACGGAGAGTGCTTGTCCACCGTCTAGAGGCAGGATGGGTAACAAATTGACGGCCAGCAATATGAGTTGAATTTGAATAAGCTGAGCGCTTCCCGGGAATGAGACGAGTAAAGCAATGAGTAACAGAACGGCTGTCGCGAGCGGTCCGCCAAGTGCTACGATCAGCCGTTGCTGTTTTGTTGCCAACTGACGATTGACGATTTGCAATTCTCCTCCGTACGGCAAGATTGTGCAGCTGCGAACATTCATCCCTGCTTGTTTGGCAGCCCATATGTGTCCAACCTCATGGAATAATAGTGAAAATAAGATCATGGCATACAATGAGACGCCTCCGACAATCATAAAAAATAAAAAAATCGGCAATAAAATTGGATGAATGCGAAATTTCATTCGAGGTCGCCTGTCATATAGGTTGCGAGTACTGTAGGCTCCAATGGAATACCATTGCGTTTCACACGTATATACACAGCGTCTTCATCCATCATGGCGATTTCATCCCCTCGTCTGACGGTTGTATAGGGTAACGTCGAAAAAGAACCGACAAATCCGTACGTCACCTCGTCTCCATTGTCATACTGTATCGTCACCGTTTTGCCTGACTGGCGGGTATAGCCTGTAAATACAACGAGTCCGTTTCCTTGTGACGTTATCGATAATGGTTGAGTGTACGAAATAATCGCACCATCTTGGTAAGGCTGAAACGATTCATATTTGGCGAATGGGTCGAATGCTGCTTCAGCTGATACTGTGATGGATTCATCATCCGCAATCCAGGAGGAAACCCATTTTTTCATGACTACAAAATCTTTACCTGTTGTGACGTATTGCGTTATAGGTATGTTGACGAGTTGGCGTTCTTCCATTTTTGACAGAGCGACTACAGACACAGTCAAAAGAAAAGCGATTATCCATTTGGTTTTCCACTTCACCACTTCCCCTCCCTTACCTGCAGTGTATGAAAGAACGGCTCTAGAAATGCGGGTGGAAAATAGACGCAAAAAAACTCAGTACCTTAATGGCACTGAGTTTCATTTCAATTATTTACTAAACAATGATTTCAATTTACCGAAAAATCCTGTTTTCCCTGTATCCATGGACATCAACGGCACAGATTCACCCAAAATGCGGCGTGCAATATTCCGATAGCCTACAGCAGCCGGATTGGAAGGGTCCATCACGACAGGCTCGCCTTTATTGGAAGAAGAAATCACGTTTTCATCGTCTAAGACGATCCCTAGCAAGTCAATCGACAAATGTGTTGTGATTTCATTGACGTCAAGCGCATCTCCGCTCTCCATCAAACGGCCTTTTATTCGGTTGATGATCAATTTTGGTGGTTCTATATCTTTTTCTGATTCCAGTAGTCCGATGATCCGATCTGCATCACGAACGGCAGAAATTTCCGGAGTCGTGACAACAATTGCCCGATCCGCTCCGGCAATGGCATTTTTATATCCTTGCTCGATTCCTGCAGGACAGTCGATCAAAATATAATCGTAATCCATTTTTAATTCTGTGATGAGTTTTTTCATCTGCTCTGGAGACACGGCGCTTTTATCCGTCGTCTGAGCAGCCGGCAATAAAAACAGACGATCATCGAAGCGCTTGTCTTTTACAAGGGCTTGATGTATCTTACAACGGCCTTCGACGACATCGACAAGGTCGTAAATAATCCGGTTTTCCAAGCCGAGAATAACGTCTAAATTTCGCAGACCGATATCAGTATCAATTAAACAAACTTTTTTTCCTTGTAATGCAAGGGCGGTGCCGAGATTGGCGGACGTAGTTGTTTTACCGACGCCACCCTTACCAGAAGTAATAACAATTGCTTCTCCCAAATTATATACCTCCTTTAAATGTAGCAAGGCCCGGACGTAAATGTCGGAGTTCTTGGAGGCGGTCAATCGCAATCTGTCCATTATCATGGATGTACGCACATTCCATTTCAGGATGTTCGGAAAGGATCGTCAATTCATCCGTCATCGTCTCCATTTTATCCGCAATTTTCAAATGCGTAGCCTCCAGCCAAGAAGCAGCTATCACGGCTTCCAAATTACCTTTGGCTCCCGCATGCGCTATGCCTTTCAGCCTACCCAAAATGTAAATACTCCCACCCGCAATAACTTGGGCATTTGGATTCACATCGCCAATAATGACTAAATCGCCAGCCGCCTTTACGATTTGTCCTGATCGAACAATCCCAATATAGGTTTCGGATTGCTTCTCGATCAGCTTTTGCTGACATTCTTCCAACGATATGACATCACTCTGAACCTTTGAAACTCGTAAATGAGGAGAATGATGAATGACCGAGAGAATGCTTTTCATGTCTTGTTCGTCACAATAACGGTGCCCTGTATGCAACTGCACTTCTGCAACGCCTTCGAGTCCGGTGCCCTGTACTTTTTCCTCCAGCTCTTCCAGCAGCTCGGAAAACGAACAATGGTCGTCCAGCCGAAGCACCAAGCCGTCTTTTGTTCCTTTTATGGTTACCATTTGTGATTTTGTCACCCACATCACCTCGCAATACTTAAAAACCAGCTTGTTTTTGAGAAAATCGTTTTAATGTAATTTGCTTAAACGTCCAGCCAAACATTACAATGAATATTGAATTGGCAATCACCGTCGGCACGAGTCGACTCGTCAAGAATTCATTGAAATCGATCGACGTGAGCGCGATCACGCTAGCAAAAAAGTACGAAAGAATTTCAAGCAAGACAATCATCACTAATGATAATACCATGACCGTCAATGTGTGCCGCTGAATTTGGCGGATCACCAACGTAGATAAATAACAAATGAGCGGGTACATAAAAGTGTATAGTCCAATAATATCAATGTGATACATATCATACAAGAGTCCAAGTATCAAACCATATAAAATGGCCCGCTGACGACTGTAATAAGCCGCAATGAAAATCAAGTAAACAATCAAAAATCTCGGAACGAATACAAATAATTCTCCGTTCTGTTCAATTGGCGAGAACAGACTAAAAATCGGCTCCAAGAAAAACAATACAACTGCAATGAGAGGGATGACGAACCGAGTCATGATTCATCGTCCCCCTCTGTGTCAGCAGAGCTGCCTCCATCCGTTCCATCCACGATAGTCGATGAACGTTTGGCAATCATCACGTGATCCAGCATGGAAAAATTAGCTGCTGGCCGAATGTACGCAAGCTTCGTAAGACCATAGTCATCCGTTGACACTTCCGTTATTTCGCCAATTAAAATACCTTTAGGGAAAATCCCGCCTAGACCAGAAGACGTGACCTGCATGCCTTTTTTCACGTCAAAGCTAGAGTCGATTCGCTTCATGATCAATTGACGTGATTGTCGGTCAAATCCTTCAATCAGACCGAAGATCTCTTCGTCTCCTGCAATCATTGCAGCTACGCGGAAATTGATATTTTCAGTTGATAGCAATTCCACTGTAGATGTGAATGGATTGGAAAGCACAACTTTCCCGATCAATCCTTGAGAAGTAATGACGGCCATATTGACTTCCACACCGTCCGTCGTTCCTTTATCGACAATCAGCTTATCTTCCCATTGATCTGGATTTCGTGAAATCACCGTTGATTGGATCGGCTCGTACGCTCGTAAATCATCCAGCTTCTTGACGATCTCCCGCAATTTCACATTATCCGATTTCACATCGACCAGCTCGGCTTGCGTAGCCGCATACGCATCCAGTCGTTCCTTCAATCGTTTGTTTTCTTCGTATGTATTAAGCATCGTATCAATATTTTCAATAATCCCCGTAACAAAATGAGCCGGTTTCGTGAACATTGACTGTCCGAAACCGACAACATCCTTCACTACTTGCTCCGGTAAATTTGAATGATCCCGGTCACGAAGTGAGAATGCAATTAATGCCACAAGGACGATTACTCCTACTAATAAAATGATTAATCGTTTATTGGAAAAAAAACGTGGCATTGCCTACATCTCCTCCAATTATTTTACTTGCATTTTTTTGATAACTTCTAAGTTATCTAATGCTTTTCCGGTACCCATAGCCACACAGTCCAATGGATCTTCTGCGATAAACACAGGCATATTCGTTTCATCCGAAATAACCTTGTCCAAATTGCGAAGCATCGCGCCCCCGCCTGTCAAGACGATTCCGCGTTCCATCACGTCTGAAGATAATTCAGGCGGAGTAGTTTCCAGTGTCTTTTTCACACCTTCAATAATCTGCAAAATAGATTCGCGCAACGCTTCGACAATTTCTTCTGAAGAAATTTCCAATGTTTTCGGCAGACCCGTCAATAGGTCACGACCGCGAATATCCATCTTTTCCGCTTTCACTGCATCTTTAGCGGAACCGATCTCAATTTTGATCGCCTCTGCCGTACGCTCACCGATCGTTAAGTTGTACGTCTTGCGAATATAGCTGATAATCGCTAAATCCATCGTATCCCCACCGACGCGGATTGATTCGCTCGTTACAATACCGCCAAGTGAAATGACTGCGACTTCTGTCGTACCGCCACCTATATCGACGACCATACTGCCCGTTGGTTCCCAAACCGGCAAATTTGCTCCGATTGCTGCCGCAAAAGGCTCTTCAATCGTGAATGCATCTTTTGCTCCTGCTTGACGTGCCGCATCAATGACTGCACGTTGCTCGACGGAAGTAATTCCGTATGGCACACAAATCATGACATTCGGCTTCTTCCATGAACCGCCGGAAGCCTTTGTTGCCTCTTTCATATAATGCTCAATCATTGCAGTTGTTGTTTCAAAATCCGCAATGACCCCGTCTTTCATCGGGCGAGTCGCCACGATGGAGCCTGGCGTACGTCCAATCATATTTTTAGCAGCACTACCGACTGCTACGATTTCATTTGTCACAGTGTTTTTAGCTACTACGGAAGGTTCCCGCAGCACAATACCTTTTCCTTTGATAAAGACCAATGTATTGGCTGTACCCAGGTCGATTCCTACATCTTTAGTTCCGATTCCAAACAAATTAGTTCTTCCTTTCTGCATAACCGTCAACGGCCTTCTTAAAAGCATACACCACATTATAACGGAAAGGTAACTAAATTTACAGTGGGGTCTCACTAGAATGCAAAAAACACGAAAAAAGAGACCGATTTCCCCAGTCTCTTGCATGCATCTAACAGTCTATCATCCCTCTTAAATATATCCCTTATCCTTAAGGCTGATGAACTTTTGGTCGCCGATAATGATGTGATCAAGGACGTCTATGCCCATGATCGCCCCCGCTTCCATTAGTCGTTTCGTCACTTCGATATCCTCCCTGGATGGCGTAGGGTCTTATCAAGAGTAAACTACTAAAAATCCATTAATATCAAGACTCTTGCTTTAAGGACATATACTTAACGTATTAAATCAAACGGAAAAACACAATGTAATTTTTAGATGACAATTGATTACAGTCAATAAGAATGTACCATAAATAAAAAACCTAATTCCTCTTTATATTTCACCGAGGAATTAGGCTTTTGATCTGCAACAATCGCGCCCGTTTGGAGAAGGTTATCCCATCACTTTTACGATTGGTTATCATCAACAAAGCGCAACATTTTTTTTGATACAGAAATAACGTCTTCGTGATTAAAAATAATACAAGCTGTACCTCCACCGTATTTCTCGTGTTCAAACTCGCCAAGGACTGTTACATACCCTTCTTCAAAAAGATAAATGGATTCTCCGTCATGTTCTTCAACAGCACTCAAATCGTTAAATAAATAGGCTTTAAGCGATCTGTCATAAAATCGCATTGCGCTACCCCCTGGTTTACTCCGTAAAATGGCCCGTTTGTTGAAATTCCTTCTCGTAATCATACTTAAATAAACAACACTATTTCATTGTGGACATGTATTCAAAGGATAGATTAATATCTTGTTTCCACTAATTATTAAAAGGCGATTATAACTTGTATATGCCATAATTGTGCGAATTTTGAAGTTCAAACTTGCTTCTGCCTATTTTTTAGGAAACAATGTATAAGACCATGAATAAATAAAGTCAGCAATAAATACAATTCCCCAAATTACACCTATTGCAAACGCAGCATCATTTGGATAAGGTGATTCTTTAGCATTTTCATTTCCTAGCCACGAAAAATCACTTAAGTACATCTTTATTTCTGCCAAACTTTCTGTACCAATTACCCACAGAATAGCTTGAACTGTAATGAACAAAACTAAATGAATATAGGATGATACACGATATTTCTTCGCAATATATTTAGGATTACTATTTCTTTCAATAATCTCATAATCTTTATCAGTCAATAATTCAACGCCACGTAACTTTCCAACCTTTTTACGCATCCAACGATCCAATTTGATAAAATCAGTTATACCAAATGTAAAAGCATAGATGATAAAGATGATAATAACGATTTGAAAAGTGGAAATTTCCCCTGTTTGACGATAAACATACAGTCCGAGTAACCCCTCAATTATCAACAAAAACAGAAATAAAAAAATGAACATTAGGCTAAATTGAGGCTTTTTAAAAAAATAGCGAAATATACCGAAAAAGATCAGGGACCCTAATGACAATACCTCTAAAGAGATAAACAATTCCCAATTATAATCAAGGATAACATCCAAAAGAATGTTCACTCCCTTTCAAAAGATTAATAAAGGTAAAGGTTTTTAAAAAGGGAAAACTTCACCTAGAATTATGGTCTATTTCGATTTTCAACTTGATTTATCCAGTTTAAATCTGCTTCTAAATGCAAGAGTGTACCAGTGATTAATAAATACCTATTCTCGTCACCTTGAAGTAGAAATTCCGTTTTAAATTTAGTCAATTCCATGACATCTTTCATTATCATCACTTTTTGTTGATCAAGCATTTTCTTTTCTTCTTCGAAATCAATCTTTCGAGCACAGCTCCATTTAAAATGAAAGTCTTCTTTAGTAGAATGATAGGGAACGGGTTCCAGTAACCAATTTTCCAACTCTTTTTTTCCTTCTATAGTGATTTCATAAAGTTTTCTTTCTTGGTCATCAATTCCTACAGATAAGACCAGTTGATCACGTATTAGACGGTCCAGAGTCGTATAAATTTGACCAGGATTAATTTTTCCTTTAACTCCCAGAAGAGATTCTAGCTCTAGTTTTAATTCATACCCATGATTTTTCTGTAGAAATAGCAATGTTAATATTCCGTACTTAACCGACATAATTGCTTAACCTTCTTTGAGTGATGATATAATATTTATTTTACTAGCGGTAGTACTTGAAATCCAAGAAGCAAAGAGACTTAAAGAAACACCAGCAATTAGTGCCAGAATTATATTCCCTAAAGGTAATTGAAAAGATATAAATCCTTCTAATAGTTCAGATTTACTAGTTGTATAAAGTAAAACTACACCTGAAATTATACCACCAATAACCCCCGACAATCCTATAAGTAAACCTTCTCCAATGATCATCTTTTTAACTTGCTGTTTCGTAAATCCAAGAGCACGCATTGTCCCTATCTCGGCGGTGCGTTCCAACGTATTCATTAATAAAGTGTTTGCTGTACCAATACTAGCTAGTCCAATGATTAAAACTAACATGATTAAAATCAACTCATTCATACCAGTCAATGCTGAAGTAGTTGATTTAATTTCATCTTCTACCGTTTCTACTTTTGAGAGATGAGTGCTGAAATCCAACCATAACTGATTACGTAATTGTTCACCATTATATCCGTCATTTAAACTTAATAACATGTCGAAATGATTCGCCCAACCAAATTCATTATTTAAATGATTCTCATCCATAAATGCCACATAGCCTGAGTAATTCGATGTTTTCACTACCTCAAGGACTTCTAGTTGTTGTTTACCTGAGGGTGTATTAATGTAAATATATTCTCCTATTTTTCCACCCCATTCATCGAAAGCTCTTTCGCCGAGGATAACAGAAGGTTTTTTGGCCAGTTCATTATATGAATTTTCCTCTTTAGAGCTTTCAAACAATGTGGGGCCTTCTTCATCTACAGCAAAAATGGAGAACTGTCTCTTCTCTCCATCGGTGGTTACCCATGTAATTGGCGTAGCTTCCGTTAAAGGATCAGCATTTGCAACAGCATCATACGATAGTAACCTTTCTCTATCCTGATTAGACCAAGGTGCTTCTGATGAAACTCTTAGGTCTCCTCCATACGTATTCCTGATTTCATTTTCATAACCTTCAGGTGCAGATTCAATAACAGCACTTAGTAATAATATCACTGCAATCCCCACAGCAAGAATAGCGGCAGTATTAGCATTTCGATTTAATTGTTTTGTAAGGCTTTGCGTTGCCAGACTGCCAGAGTAGCCGAAGAATAATTTTAAAATAGGTTTAAATATCCTACTCATACCAAGTAACAACAATGGAAACAACAAAATGATGCTTGCCAAAATCGCTAAATAAGAGATGGGATGATTGATAAATACAAAAGCAAGTAAGCCAACACCCAGAACTGCCCTAACTATGTATAGGCTTCTCGATGATTGGGTTTGATTTGCCATTTTTAACGTCAATAACACAGAGGTTTTCCCCGCATTGTAAATAGGAAATAATGAAGATACAACAGGAAATAAAATTCCAATTACTACGGCTATTAATGTAGGTATTTCCCAATTTAATGTGTAAACCATGTCAAACTCAAATACACTTAGTAAAGTTTGCATGAACATATCCCCAAGCCAAATTCCTATAGGCACCCCAATAGCTGTACCTATTAGCCCCAACAGTAGTACTTCAATAAGAATAAGTCTGGAAACAGAACTTTGTAGATATCCGAAACTTTTCATGATTGCAAATTCCTTTTTTCTCTCCATAACACTTGTATAAATCATATTAAAAACAATGAATCCGCTAATAAACATAGATAATCCAGCAATTAAGTAAAAGAACGTATATAGTCCCCCTATATCGTTACTTTGCCGATCATCCGCGACAACTGGCTGTACATATGCATTTGAATTACGAAATTCTTCCTGGAGAGATTGAAAAAATTGCTCTCCTTCTTCATTTGTTTGAAATCTTACATAGGAAAGTTTGTCCTCCATACCAGTCCATTCCTGTAGCAATTCAAGTGGAGCCATGATTCGGAAGCTGGTTGATTCAGCACGCTCCCAGTTATTCGGACTTGCAAGCAACTGCGTATATTCAACAATGGCGGAAACCTTGGCTTCTCCCAAATCGGTAAATCTAATTGTATCTCCTACGTTTTTATTTAACAGATTTGCAACAGCTTTTGGTATCACCAAACCTTCATTATCCAAACTCCCTTCGATAACAGGAAGTTTCAATAAAGAACTGCTTTGATTATTCACGCCTGTAATTCGGACGGATCTTTGATTTAGAGATTGATCACCCTCCAGCTCAAAAAAAGCTTGTTTATCAAGTGCAAGCATGATTTCCGTTACAATTGGACTAGTTAAAACTGACGAAATCACATCCTTAGAGTAAGTATGATCATCGCTAAGAACCCAATAATCCGCATTTGCCACATACATTTCTTCATAATAATCGAAAACATCATTTGTTGTTTTGTCTGCAATAAGCATAGATGTTACAAAAGCTATACCTAAGATTATCCCAAGTAGGGAAATTAAAAACCTTTTTTTATTTTGTGTAATATTACGCCATGAAATTCGCCACATATTTAGCATAATCATCATCCTTTCTAGAAATCACTTGATCAATAATACCATCCTTAAATAGAATAATTCGATCAGCAAACCCGGCTGCGAAAATATCATGAGTTACCATGATGATTGTTTGATTATTTTCTCGATTGAATCTTGATATTAATCCGAGTATTTCTTCGGCTTTACCTCTATCTAAATTTCCTGTTGGTTCATCGGCTAATAGAACAGAAGGATTATTAACTAATGCCCTGGCTATAGCAACTCGTTGTTGTTGACCGCCACTCAGCAAATTAGCACGTTTTCGACCAAGCCCTTTCAATCCCACAGAATCAAGTAATTCTGCAATAATTTGGTTCTTATTTTTAGTTAAACTGCCATCTGCATGAAGAGGGAAAGCTATATTTTCTTCTACACTTAATGTAGGGAGTAGCTGGTAATTCTGAAAAATAAAACCGATATACTTTCTACGAAATATCGTTCTTTCTTTTTCCGTCATATTACTTAAATTACTTTGATTTATTACTATATCTCCTTCAGTAGGGACATCAAGACCCCCTAAAAGTTGTAGTAATGTGCTCTTTCCAGAACCACTTGGGCCCATTACAGCAACAAATTCGCCTTCTTCAACGTTCAAATCAAAACCCTTCAAGACTTGAGTTCTTTCTTGCCCCTGTATAAATTCCTTTTTCAAATTTCTAATTTTAATCATGTTTTAATTCCTCCTATTCTTTCAAAATCATTATATACTAAGTATATAATATATAAAAGTGAAATCGTTTAAATTTCATTATAAAATATGTATTTTTTATAAAATACCCCCTAAGCATAATATATACTTAGTACACATTATGCTTAGGGGGTATTGTGTTCTTTCATGAAGTTTGATTATTTCTACTGTTGTTATTAGTGCAATGGGCTGATAATATTCAGTTCTTAGGTATCTGTTTAAATTCATCATTTAAATTATTAAAGAGTCTGAATGAATCTCATAATTCCTAGCCCTTGTCCCTCAAGGGTTTGGAGACACAAAAAAGGAAGCACCTCCCCAAGTCTTGTATAATGGTAGTCGACAAAAACATCCCAAAAGACTGGAGGAGTACTCCCTATGACCATTATACGACAACAGAGCTTATTTAGCATCGAAGAATTATACGAGATGGAACCTACCCAAAAATATGAAGAGATTATGGCTGCCATCTATTTGGACGCCATTTTCCACGAAATCAACAAGAAATCCCACTTGGGTGCGCCTGCTGAATTAAATTACGGCGCTATGGTTGTGAGTGTTTTTGCGCGTTACATCGAGCGGATTCCGACAAACAAAGATCTAATCAAGCGCTTGAACAACGATCTATCGTTCAAGATGGACTGCGGGTTCAAAGTTTCAGACAACGTTCCTTCGGAAGCTTCATACAGTCGCCTGCTTTCGAAACTTAGTGAAACTGACATCTTGGAAAAAATACAGGAGACGATTGTCCTGGACGCCATCTCGGAAGGATTTATCGATGATGATACAGTAGCGATTGACGCCACTCACTTCGAAGCACGTGATAAAGCGCCGGCCAAACAGAAAAAAACAAAGAAAGAACCCAAGAAACGCGGCCGTAAAAAGAAGGAAGAACGTGAACAATGGCTGGTCGAACAGGAGAAACTTGAAGATAATCTTCCGCTATATGAAAAGAAGATCGAGGCACAACTGGACGAATCGCTTGCCGAACTTCGTGCCGAAGTCCCCCAAGACCCTAAATGGGGTGTCAAGAAAAACAGTGAGAGGCAGAATGTGTTCTGGTTCGGCTATAAAGGGCATTTAGCAGTGGGTGCATCCAGCCAGTATATTCTGCAGTCCTTGTTTTCTTCCGGTAGTCTAAATGACGGTAAGGCTGCCATTCCATTGTTAAAAGGAATGGCAGAACGGCTTCCCCTTCGAAATCTGATGTATCATACGATGGACGCCGGCTATGACTTTGAAGCGATCTATGCACAAGTACACCGTATGGGGCATCGATCTATCATCGCTTATAATAAGCGAAACGAACCAGAACCCATTGGATTTGATTGGAATTTCGCGCCAACTTGTTTCAGGGAGCATTCCTATCTTTACGATAGCTATGACCCCAAATATGTGGTTCAGCCTCTTTTTCTTGTTGCTTTAAATACTTCTGTACGCTACGTTTATCAATTCTGCCACTTCCTTCTTTTTTTTGCGATGAGCTTCAAAAGAAGATCGTTTTTCGCGATAACCGCATTTACATGCGAAAATTTGTCCTTTTCCTTCGCCTCGTAGTTCCATTTTCTTTTTACATAGAGAGCAGCGAGCGTTTGTTACACGTGACACGTTCTTGCGGTGACCACATTCACGATCTTGGAATACTAACATTTCACCCATTTTACCATTCACTTCAAGCATTGGTCTTCCGCAGTTTGGACAATGTTTATGTGAGAAATTGTCATGTTTATATTTTTTATCACTTGATTTAATTTCAGCGACCATTTATTTTGTGTGCTAAATGCTCTTTCATTCCATTAATGAACACATCTTTCTTCAACTTGCCTTTTTCATGTCGAAATTTGCTTAGCGTATGTTTTGCGCTTTTTGTTGGTAGGACCCCTGATATAAAGAAAAGTTATATAGCCGCTAGTCTCACGACTACTTTCCTTTTCAACGCTTCGCAGGGAGTAAGCCCTCCACGTCATCAGTTTACCACGTTGAATATTGATCTATTATGGAACAGACTTAGGTGCTTCCTCTGAGCCTGTTAGCATTGCATGTGCCTGTAACACAAGATGGATTTTTATATTGCCGATTCTTACTCATCCACAGCTAACCCTACATGTGGTAGTAAATACATTTCTATATAATGCGCGTCTAGACCCGTACATTCGGAAGCTCGTCAGCAATACAGTATGTTATTGTGTTTACATTGCCATTCTCACGCTTATTAACCGAGCTTATAACACGCATTTCCTTACTAAGTAGCGTTCTACTCGAAACAGGGGAAGCCTTTCAGAGCGTTACTTCTTCATTCGACTTCTCGATAATATCCTTCAATTAAAAATAAATTGCCTGGCTCAAATGAATTGTGTTGACCACAATTCATTTGAGCCAGGAATGTGTCGCACCGACAATCGCGCCCGATTCTATAATACAGAGCGCAGATTCTAGTTCATGATAAGCGCCCGTTTGTGTAATTTGAAATTATTACACAAATCCCAAAATCACACTGTATTTATGAATTATACTTATTCCCTATTTCCTTGAATTCTTTGCTAGTAGCATCAGGTGGTTCTTTATCGTCATTACTTAATTTCCAATTTAGGAAACCAGAGATCAAAGCAAATACAAATGCACCTTGTATAGAAATTTCAATATTCACCATAAAAATGTCGAGTAATCCGATTAACAAAAACGTAAGCCCCGTGTTTAAGATAAACGATAGCCAGCCCTTACTTGTTTTTATAATACCCACGGATTTCAGAGCCTTTGGTATCGCATTTGTAATGAGTGATAGTGGTATTTCAAGAAAGATATATAGGACAAAGAAAAACAGTAAGGCACTAATAGAATTATATTGTAATCCGAGTAATCTTAAGAAAATATATTCAAAAAAAGTAATAGCGAGTAAAATGAACAACACTATGGACGTACAAATGACAACTGTTTTAAGTTTTTTTATAGTGAACCCCTCCTTGCTATACCTCACATTTAATTTAGTTTTTTCATTTACAAATCCCACAATCTGGCCCGTTTGTTGAAATTCCTTCTCGTAATCATACTTCATAAGTTTATTTTAACACATACCTATAGCGAAGGTTTACACTAATCCGAACGCCATATTAGTTCTAAGATGTACAATAACTCTAAAACAGCTTGCCATGTAATTTTTGAACCTGATCCTTTAATTGTTCGTTCTCTTCTTCTAGTGACTTTATACGGCTTTTTAAGGTCTTTATTAATACATCCTCTGAACGGGGACTTTTACTTGGTTTACGAGGGGCTACTTCACTTATTTGCATCCCTCTTAAGGTCTCCACCCTAGTTCTGATGCCTTTTTGTTTATAAAGCCATGACTTTGAAACATTTGCTTTTTGTGCAACAGAATTAAAATTAATCTTCTCTTTTTTCAATGCCATCTCTGAAATTGTCTTTTCAACCCTAATTCTTGTGTTCTCCGACTTTTCTTTTGATAGTTGAATTATGGCAGTTGTGTTACTCTTTCTAGTCATCTTAATTCGTCTCCTTTAACGAATGAATAATCTGCTCTAATCTAATCTTAACACGTTCGTTAGTTTCAACCTGACGCTGCCATTGGTTCTGTTTAGCCCTATTCAGTACTTCCTTCGTTCGTTTTAAGTGTTCCTCATGTTCATTTAGAAATTGTTTACTTGTACAAAAATTCGTACAATCTAAACAAGCATTTGCGTGTGGACAAGGTCCAGCAATTACTGGTAAACGACAGTAACCGTTAGGAAGTGCTTGTGCATTGATATTCTTTTTAAACCATTGAAGATCTGTGCTGTCTGCTTCAGTATTTTCCTCACTTAAATCCAGAATGTCACCGTTATTCGTTACTAAGGTTTCCTTGAATTTCGTAAATTCCTTCTTAAGAGTTTCATCAAAAATATGTGCATATCTCGCCGTCATTTCCGGTGATTCGTGACCCAAGAATTTCTGGACAATATGCTGTGGCACTCCGTTATTTATCATTCTTGTACCAACTGTATGCCGAAAGGCATGAGCATGAAACCGAAAGATTTCTCCTTTGCTGTCCGTTATCTTTTCTTCATAAGCTAATTCATTTAATTTAACCCTAAAGGTATCCTGCTTCAATGGCGAGCCGTCTTTTCGGGGAAATACATATACACATCCATCATCGAGTTCAGCAGCCACTCTTTGCTCTTGAACTAATATCAATGCAGCAATTTCTTTTGAAATAGGAATGATATGCTCTTTCTTCATTTTCCATTGATAATACTTTAAAAAACAATCCCCTTCTTTATCAGTTATGACGCTTCCTTTTTTCAATGTACAAAGTTCACTGATTCGCATTCCACATTCTTGAAGCACCATGATCATTGTGGCAATATAAGGTTCCAATTTATCTAATTTCCTATTTAATTGTTCGAGTATGTGTTCATCAATATAACGTGGTAGTGCCTTCGGCACTTTAGGGTAATCTTCTTGAAAGATAAGGATTTTAGAAGGTGTATCCTTCCAGTCATATCTTTGAATTGTAGTGAAAAAAACGTCTAAAGTAGATATTCTTCCAGTTATAGTGCTGGGTTTTAAACCTTTTAAATTTAGAAAATTAAAATATTGCTCAATTTCATTTCTAGTTAATTGATGAATCCTTTGTATATCTTCACAATTTTTGTTCATGAAATTAAAAAACTCTTTTAATTTTGAAGCTATATCTACTACGTGAGAAAAGCTGGCTGTGTTTAACATTAGTTTACAATATCGCTTAACTATTTCTTTAAAATAATTATTTTCAAACCCCTTAAAGTTGATCGTATATTCGTAGGATGTTGGGTTTACCTTATCTTCCGGTAATGATAATTTTCTTCGATTCCAAACATCTTTTTCCCATTCTTCACCATCAAAATAGAAGTCCTCATAGAATTCCATAAATTGCTTAAGATGAGTAACGTAATAGGAATTCGCATGTACAGAAATTTTCTGCTGATTTACATCAAGTTTGTAATTAGTAGTAGTAGTTTTTACTTTTTGTTCCGTTAAGTAGGTTCGGTATTCAGTCAAAGCTTTTTTTATAGGCACTTCAGTTATCGATGTAATATTAGGATATTTTAAATTTAAAAATCCCATCATCCGGCTTATCACTGTTCCCTTTCTAATCCAAACGGATTTTGCATTCCAAGCTCCATTATTCAAGTGAAGGTAATAAAAATATTTTAATTCTGTTTTCAACCAGACATTTTCCACCTTATCAAAATTTACCCAACGATTTCTCAGTGACGGATTCTTACTTAACTCAATTGCACTAGGATGTGGACAAATTCTTATATCCCACCTATCTGATGCCCAATATCCTTTTAAAACACTTGTCATATTGGCTATTTTTTTATTAATCTCAGTACTAGCGATAAGTTTTCGGTTGGTTGCTACACTTGGAAATTTCATTGTCATGTTTCTCTCCCTTGAAGATACTTTTTATATTCATTTTTCATATCTTGATCTGAAAGATGAACATACGTATCAAGTGTTGTTTGTACATGGGCATGCCCTAATCTTTTTTGTACATATGCAGCATCCCATCCACTTCTAATAAGCTCTGTGGCATGCGTATGACGTAATATATGGGCAGTGAAAGTAATCCCTGTCCGTTTTCCTAGCCTTCTCACTAGGTCTAATACACTTTGGTATTTCAGTGGCCGGCCAAAATAAGAATCTTTAAGATTAATAAATATATAATCATGATCTAAATCTTCCCCATATTCATACACTAAGTAATCGGTATATAATGCCATTAATTCCTTGCTTACATCAATAGTTCTTTCTTTTTTAAGTTTAATATAAGCTCCATTTTCATTGTGATCTCTTGGCCTGATTTTAATCTGGTTATCCCATGTTGAAATATCTTCAATACGAAGAGATAATGCTTCTCCTATTCGAAGTCCCCCTTCATACATAAGCATAATAAGTAACTTATCTCTTTTGGTATGACATGCCTCAATTATTGCTTTGACTTGTCCATGTTCTAATACTTGTACAAGTTTCGTTTTGACCCTAAGCTTTAAAATATTTTTTTTATAGGATTTGCCTTTAGTAATATGGTGAAGAAACCCCTTAAAGTTTCTTCCTTTTGCTTCTTTAGACATATCTATAGCTTTAAAATTTTCTGTGCGATTTAAATATTCTAAGAAACTAGTTACAGCGTTAAGTATGGAATTAACTGATGTTTCCTCTCTTTTAGCCTTCTTTGGTTGTATATCTATTACCTTTAAATGCCCTGTTGGATTTCTTAACCATCCTACAAAGTTTGCCAAATCCTCAAATTGTAAATCTCCTAATTCGATTCCACTTTGGCTCATAAATTCATAAAACAGCTTGAGATGATAACAATATGTTTTAATGGTATTTGGAGCTTTGCCCGTATTATCCAAGTACTTTATAAATCTCTTAACTGGTTCTATCACTTCAAATTCTTCATCCAGCAATATGTATAACGGATATGGTTTTTCCTCCACAATCACTTTCTGAACTTTCATCTTTCCACCACCCTTAAATACTTTAACTACTATGAATAATACCCTTATATATTTAATAGTTAAAGCAATGAAATTAAAAAATCCTAAACTTTGAGTACTTAGAGTACTCTAGTTTAGGATACTATGTTTAACGTGTCGCCACTTGGGTGGTTATGGCTGATTATCATCGAAGCAGCCGAGCGTTTGAATGCTTCGCGGAACACCTCGCGCGGATGAACGATACTGGAGTTCAAACTGCCGATAAAAATCGTCTGCTTATGTAGCACTTCATTTTTGACATTTAAAAATAACGCGACAAAATGTTCCTGATTCAGTGAAGACATGTCCGTCATCAAATAATTGGCTGCATCCTCAGGTGAACGGATTTTATAACGGTCTTGCGGTGCTGTACGATATAAACGTTTGCCAAGTTCGGCCGCAGCCAAGAGCTGTACGGCCTTCGCCTCGCCAATCCCTTTTATCTCCGTCATTTCCTCCACCGTCAGCTCTTTCAAATCCTGTAGCCGGTCCAGTGTCGACAATACCCGATTAGCGAGCACTAAAACTGACTCAGAGCGCGTTCCGCTGCGTAATAAAATCGCCATGAGCTCTTGATTGGAAAGACTTCCTGCCCCTTCCCGGATCAAACGTTCACGAGGCCTGTCCGCTAAATGAACGTCACGGATCATCATTTGTGGAGCTAAATCAAGCGGCATTTCAGGCGTCACCTTCTTCTAGAAACAACCAATCTTCTTCTCGTAGACGCTCAACCAATTTTCCAATTGGCAGCCCGACGATATTTTGATAATCTCCGGCGATGATTTCCACAAACAGCATTCCTTCTGTTTGAATTCCGTAGGCGCCTGCTTTATCCGCAGCATCCCCTGACCGCACATATGCGTGAACCAGTTCCAAATCTAGCCGCCTGAACTTCACTTGTGACAAACTTGCGAACTGCAGCTTACGATTTTTCTCCAATACTGTTACGCCAGTAATTACTTCATGCGTCTGACCGGAAAGTTCCATCAGGAAATCGACCGCTTGCGCATTATTGGCGGGTTTCGGATACTGCCTGCCGTTCATCACGACAACCGTATCTGCTGCGATGATAATCGAGTCCGGTTCTTCCTTAAAAACAGCTTGCGCCTTTTGCTCAGATAAGCGAATCGCATAGAGATCCGGTTCTTCCGGGGTAAATGGTAAATCTTCTGCTACATGGCTCGGCTTCACCTCAAAATCGATTCCTGCAAGTTTTAACAGTTCCTTACGCCTTGGTGAAGAGGATGCGAGGATAATTGGTCGTGTACTTGTAAATTTCATTGGGAAAACCTCCTTTCCCATAGTGTACTCTATTGCACCCTTTTTGAAAAAGCAGCAAAATTGAATTTCGATCTGGATATTCGATCAAAATTGAATTTTGAAGCATGGGTCCTGACTCGAGTAGTGTGACAGCAAATGAAGTCGGGCAATGGAAGAATCCTTGGTGAATGCTGTGATAGCGGTTAATTTCTTCTCAAAATCCGACTCTTTTTTGGCATCGTCTTTCGCTTTGGATAATTTAATTTTCGATAAATCCTCCGCAAGTAACGCCTTTTTCACTTCATTGATGTCCGCCGTCTTGCACGTTCCGGGGGTAACTTGGATTTTCTTCTTAAATGCATCTTCTCCTTCTTTCAAGACCACTTGGCTTTCCTTCAGCCAGACAGCTCCCCAGATGTAGAACTGATCGCCTACTTGTATAATAGCCGTATTTGCCAAGGCGGGATTAGACGTGATAAATTCAGTCGCCGTCTCCTCACTTGAAAATACGCCATGCTGCTTAACGTACATTGGAATCGCCGTTCCATCCGCAGGTTTTTCTTCAGTCTCCTCTGTATTCGGGCCGGATGTGGCAACAGTTTTAGACGGCTTTGCATCTTTCCCTCCAGTACTGAAAATTGTCAAACCAATGACTAAAACGGCCGCAAGACCAATTGCCACACCTTGCACCATCGCCCGAATCACTGTGAATTTTGAATAGGATTTGCGAAAATTCATTCTGCACTCACTCCACTTTTTTCTTCACTTTACCAAAGCAGACGCGAAAAAGGACAAGACTCTTGTCGTCTTGTCCTAGAACATTTTCTGATTCAGCTCAACAAACCCGTGTACCATCCGACAAGTTGCGTGCCGTATAAATAGGCAATGAGTGCAGCAACTGCAATTGACGGCCCAAAAGGTACCGGCGTCTTGCGGCCCTGCTTGGTCTTTTTAAGAAAGATCATACCGACAATCGCGCCGATCAATGAAGCCAAAAAAAGCGTTAACAAGGTCTGCAACGTCCCTAGAACCAATCCAATCACTAGGAACAGTTTAATGTCCCCGCCTCCCATGCCGCCTTTCGACACGATCGCAATGAACAATAACAGACCAAAACCGACAATCGCGCCTAGCAAGCTATCCCACCAAGGTGTCAACGGACTGAAAATGCGCATGATAAAAATCGCTACGCCGAAAGGCAAAAGGATTCTGTTCGGAATCAGCATGTATTTCAAATCAGATACCGTCAAAATGACCAGCAGCGAAATAAATAAAAGTGCCACGATCAGTTCGCGCTCAAAACCAAAGTGTAAATAGGCGAAGACGAACAGTACCCCCGTCAGCAACTCCATGAGTGGATAAATCGCACTGATACGCTCTCCACAACCACGGCACTTGCCTTTAAGAAAGACGTAGGAAAATACCGGCACCAGGTCGGCAAGTGTCAAGCGGCGCTCACATGTCGTGCAATGAGAAGGCGGTGATACAATGGATTCCTTCATCGGCACACGCAAGCCAACCACGTTGAAAAATGAGCCGAACGTGATGCCGTAGAGGAAGAAAAATACGCTAATTAGTAGTTCCATAGACAGCCTCCTACTCCACGTTCTCGTCGCCGGTCATTTTATTGAGCGTTGTCGGATCTTCCTTTAATGCAGCAGGCGGAGCATCTATTTTCGGCGCTTCATTCTGTAGGTTGATTAGGTCTGGACGGAAGAAAGCGTTAAAGGAGATAACCAACTCCATGGGTCCTGTTGCAACCTCTTCTTCAGTCTTTTCTGCTGTCGCTTTAAATTGAATGGATTCTACATTGAGAATCCTCTTCATCTCTTCGACTTCGTAAATGAACATCTCCACTTGGTCGTATGTATCCGCAACCAATTCTACTTCCATTAGAACTCTCTCTACATTCTGCATTTCTTCCGGCATGTCTTCAAATTCCGGCACTTCTTTAGAAAATACGATTCCGTGTACTCTGCTTCCTGATTTCACTTCTGCTTTTTCAATTTGCAGAAGAAGAGCATCTTCCAGCGGTATGACGGGTACTTTCTGCTGAAGAGGCCGGGAAGTGAAGGTTTTATCTGGATCCTTATTCGCCAACTGTTTTCGCAAAGCAAACAATGTATCCCGCTCTGTAGATAATTGCAGCGCAGCTTGATCACGTTGTTCTTTTGTCGGCAAATAGAGCGTATATACGGAATAGAATGCGAGCGCGATAAAGAAAATGGAAGCTAAAACGACAAGCCCGATCTCCATCTGTCGTTTTGTAAAGTATTTACTCAACTACGCCGCCTCCTTCCGTTTCTTCGTTCTCCGAAGGCTCCGCTTCATCTACAGGCAGTTCTTCCGGCTGATCAATTGCATCATCCGGTTCAACTATGGCGTCCGTCTCCGTCTGAGCTCGTTCATCGAGGAATTGAACGAAATATCTAGCGACGTAGCGCGGCAGCACATCTGCACTCAATTCTTCCTCTGTCAGCTCTTCTGTCTCTACTAATTCAAAGGTCGCTCCATTGATCAATGAAGAAGCTTTCATTCTCGTCAAATAATGAGCAGTTTCCGACATATCATCGAACTGCACATCGAAGGTCGCTTCATTCGGTGAGGTGAACGTGAACTCCATAAAGAATCCTCGCTCAGGTAATGCGTGTACAAGCTCCTGAAGAAGCGGAACTGTTTTATACTGATACCCTTCAAGCCACTCTACCGTTGCGGCGAGCTGAGCTTTCTCCTGGCCAAATGAAGAAGGCCGCAGCTGTGAGGTGACATCTTCTTGTTGTTTCTGCACTTCAAACGCTTGCTGTTGAAGAGATTGGGTTTCATCGTCATTTTTTTGCGCAAGCCAAAAAAGAACAGCCCAGCTGATAAGTGCGGCTGCGAGAATTGTTATCGCCACCCATAACCATGTGGACCGTTCTTTTAACTTCTCTGGCAGCAAATTTATATCGACTAACATACTTCACCTACACCTCTTCCTTCAGCGCAAGACCGATCGTCCGATGAAACTCTGCAGAAACCGCAGAACCGTCCACGCATGTAATCGGCTCCTTCACTAAAGGAAGCGTTTCGATCGCCAGACGCTCCCGCACCATCTGCAGCAACTCGTCCTGTTGTCCATATGATCCGTTCCACAGGAGATGCGTAATCGACACTTCATTTTCCGCCAAATTAAAACGATAGAAATTCGCCAGTTTTTCAAGTTCCATAACAATAGTTAACGGCTCAACGCGGTGTTCATTCATTTCTTCACCTGTTGTCATACTAAGCGGCACTTCCAATTCCATCGACCGGATGAACAAAGGAAAATGACTGAAGAATATGGACACCGTCAAACTGCGGCCTCGTAAATCCGCAAGTAGAATATGCTCTTCACCTGAGAACCGATGCGAATGAAACGCCAGCCGATACAACGAAAGCGGCGCGATGTCGGCCACTACCGGCACGAGTTTTACCGCTTCGAGAACATCCTCATAGGTCTGCATGACACTTTCCTTCGAGGCAATCAAAATGGCTTCATGCTGGGCAGTATTTGCTGTATAAGGCACAACATCGAATACCGGATCATCAAATGGTAAATAAATGGTGGAACCAATTTCGATGAAGAAATGTCCTTTCAATTCCTCGTCTTCTACTGTTTCGGGATAAGCCACTCGTCGGATGATGACGTATGCATCAGGCGCAAGGAACGCCACATCTCGCTTTGCCAGGTTCCAATCTTTCACTGCCTCAGACAATATTTGTTCAAGCGCAGGCTGATCCGCAATCCGGCCTTCTTCCATGACATCCGGCGGCATAGGAAGTTCTTGTGCCATTTCCAGCACGAGCGGATCTCGAGACTTAATACGCACATGACGGATTGCGTCTTCATCAATTGTTAAAGATGCCGTACGTTTTTTACGACCGAATAAAGAAATGGGACGCGAAAGTTTTTCAAGAATAGACATAGGCGGCTCCTTTCGGACAAGCAATAGCAAGCATTCAACTATCAATGATTTTCACTGCTGTTTAGTTAGGCTAAGTATAGCAAATGGACTGCGAGAAGGAAAGATTCATAGCGAAATGTGCTTATTTATCGCACTTATTTATTAATTAGCATTTTACAATGGTTCCATATCTCTGCATTGTTCTTTTCCAACCTTTAATTCCGTATCGCTTTTCTCTATCATTTCACGTGTGGCTTTACGGAATTCTACTTTATTTTTTCCAGAGTACTCCATTCCGCAAATCCAAGATGGCTGAGCATCTGCAACATAAAGTGAATCATTCGCCAAGCCTTCATCGTCTAAATAGCCTTCTTCGATAAGTGTAGGGACACCGACAGACTTAATGTAGCCATCCGGACTTTCATAGTCGACAAAATATAGATTTGCAGCATCAATCAGCATAAGTGCATTCGCCTTTTCCGCTTTAATTCGAGATTTTTCCATGATGTTGGAGATTGCAGGAATAGCTACGGCTGCGATAATACCAAGAATCACTATGACCGCTAGTAATTCGATAAGCGTAAGACCTTTTTTGTCTTCCAACAATTTTTTCTTAGTTTCTCCTCCTAGCACACGAAGTGAATATATGTCTTCACTTTCAAGAAATACTGAGAGTTAACCCTTTTAGCGTTTTGGCTTCATTTTCCTAAGTTTGCGTTTAATTAAATACAAATTATTAAGTTTACAAAAAGACCCTAAAGAGAATAATATCTTTAGAGTCTGATTTCAATATGAAGTCTGGTTTTAATATAAAATTAGATTAACAAGTTATCTGACAAGGTTCTGAATTTTGTAGTGGACAGGTACCTTACCTATGAACAACGTCCTGGTTGTTCGGAGGTCTAGTAACTCTTTCTCCCTTGTAACAATAATCTACAGCTTTAACGAGTTATAGTTAATTTCCCGGAAGTTTTAGTACCTACCTCGTTAATTTCTTTGTTGGTTGCAGCCGCAAAAGCCACTGTCACACCTTTATTTGCCGCAGTCCCTGTAATAGTATTACCTGTTGCTGCCTTTGTAACTACTGCTGCTGTCGCTCCCTCTTTAGCTGCAAACCCGCCAGCATCTTCTAGGAAACCATCAGTGTTTAGGACTTCCTGTGTTACCGTCGTCCCATCCTTACTACCATTCTCAGTAAAATACATCTGCGCTGCAGCCAACACATTCTGTCCATCAGCTTTCAAGGCATTAACCTTTGAATTCGTAATAATATTCCCAATAGCCGGCACCGCAATCGCTGCAATAATCCCCAAAATAACAATTACCGCAAGTAACTCCACCAACGTCAAACCTTTTTCATTTTTCAATTTCTTTTGTAGAAACTTTTTCATGTAGTTTCCTCCTCTTTCTCACTTACTCTATGAATATAGTATAGCAGACGATTTAGGAAATTAACACTAGTAAACTCAAAAAAACACATATTCTACAAAAAATATTACAAAATGCATTACAAACTATCTATTTGTCCAAACATACTAAACATCGGGATCATAATTGCCAAGACGATAGTCCCTACTATTGCAGCCAGAATAACAATCATAATCGGCTCTATGAGCGCCTTTAATCGGTCTGTTGCTGCTTCTACTTCCTTCTCATAAAAGTCCGCAACTTTCGCTAACATAGAGTCTAAAGAACCAGTTTCTTCACCTATCGCAATCATATGCGGAATTAACGGAGGAAATGCCCAGTGATTCATCATCGGCTCTGTTAATGATCCTCCGCGTTCCATTGATTGTCTGGATTGACCAACCACTCTTGAGATCACTTCGTTTCCTATGACTCGCTCCGTCATGGTAAGCGCCTGTAGAATCGGTACCGAGCTCGAAAACATCGAACTGAGTGTACGTGTCATCATTGCCAGTGAGGATTTTTTGACGATATTTCCGAATATAGGCATCCTCAATAAAAAAGAATCTAACATATATTTTCCTTGCGGATTGTTTCGCAACAATAGAACACCCACTACACTAGCTGCCACCAGCAACACCAACAAATACCAATAATTTTGCATCCAATCACTCGCTGCAAGCACAAAAAGCGTCAACCAAGGCAATTCCCCTCCGATACTATCGAACATATCGACAAACATCGGAACAACGAATGACAATAGGAAAATCACAACGCCGAGCGCCAAAATGCCTACAACAACTGGATAAGCCATAGCAGACGTTACTTTCTGTCTAGTTCGGTAAGCTTTCTCGAAATGATCTGCCAACTGATCGAGCGATTCATCGACTGTCCCGGAAACCTCCCCTGCACCAACCATATTCAAAATCAATGGTTCAAACGCTTTCGGATGCTTTGCCAATGCGTCGGATAATGGTGTTCCGGTACGCAAGTCCTCCTGCACGGCGTTTAAAATCTTCCTAAATGCAGGCTGTTCAACTTGCATGGCCAAAATTCGAACAGCGTCCACAATCGTTACTCCAGCCTGCAATAAAGTGGAAAACTGACGCAAGAACATGATCAATTGTTCTCGTTTGACAGGACTACCGATTGTGATGTCTTTTGTCAAAACAGTTTCTTTCTGCTCCACAATACTTACGACACGAATGCCTTGATTCTTTAATTTTACCGCCGCATCTCGTTTATTCGTAGCTGTGATCGTGCCGCGACGGATCGATTTCGCGTCACGCCCTTCATATGTAAAACGCGTCACGGTCAATCATCTCCTTGCAAGTATGGTATCGCGACCTCATACGAGATGATGCCTTGCTCCATGAGGCTTTTGACCGAATGATCCATCATATGCATACCGAGCGCACGATTCGTTTGGATGACGTTCGGAATCTGATGTACTTTTTCAGAACGAATCAAATTTGAAACAGCTGGATTGTTGATCATAATTTCTGTAGCGGCACGTCGACCGTCTTTATCCATCGTTTGAAATAAACGCTGCGAAATAACCGCTGTCAACACACCCGCCAGCTGAACACGAATCTGTGCCTGTTGTCCATGCGGGAACACATCGATAATCCGGTCGATTGTAGAAGCTGCACTCCAAGTATGCAAGGTTGCAAGCACCAAGTGACCGGTCTCCGCCGCAGTAATCGCTGTGGAGATCGTCTCCAAATCTCGCATTTCACCAACTAGAATGACATCTGGATCTTGACGCAATGCTGCACGCAATCCATCCGCAAACGAAAGTGTATCAAAGCCAACTTCACGCTGGTCAATAATCGATGCACCGTGATCATGCATATACTCAATCGGATCTTCCAACGTAATAATATGCTTTCTCATCGTTTCATTCATATAACGTATCATTGCGGCAAGTGTTGTAGATTTCCCTGAACCTGTGGGACCTGTCACTAAAATAAGTCCTTGCGCTGTACCCGAAAGATTCTTTAACGTCTCTGGCATCTGCAGATCGTCGATAGTCGGAATTTTCGTCGGAATGGTCCGGAATGCCAATGATATCGCTCCGCGTTGCTGGAACGCATTGACCCTGAAACGTGATACATCTGAAATTTCATACGAGTAGTCGATCTGACCCGCCTCTTTAAAGTCTGGAACCACTTTTTCAGGAATTGTTTGATAAGCGATCTCTCGTGTATCTTCTTCCGTCAATGGAGTTTCACCATAACGTTTTAAATCTCCATGAACACGAAAGACTGGAGGTACGCCAACAGTCAAATGAATATCAGAAGCCTTCATTTGAAATGCTTCAGTTAATAATTGATCAATACGTATCGGCATCACACACACCCCTATTCAATCAAGGCCACTCGCAACACTTCCTCAGTAGTTGTAATGCCCTGCTTTACTTTATCTAAACCATCATCAATCAAGAAAATCGTATCGCCTTTTTCAGCAATATCCCGCAATACACTTGGCGAGGCATTGCGATTGATTGCATCGCGCATCTCGGCATTGATGATCAACACTTCATGAATCGCAATTCGTCCTCTGTATCCCGTCATATTACACGCCGCACAGCCAGCTCCTCGATTGATTTCCTCAATCTCCATGCCACGCCGAGCAAAAATCTCTTTCTCACGAGTTGTAGCTGGCTGACGTGTCCCACAATCTCGACACACTCTCCGAATCAAACGTTGTGCGACTATCGCATTTAATGAAGCCGTCAACAAGAATGGCTCTACCCCCATATCAAGCAACCTCGAAATGGAAGCCACAGAATCATTTGTATGAATCGTACTGAGCACTAAATGCCCTGTCAACGAAGCGCGAATCGCAATTTCTACAGTCTCTTTATCACGGATTTCACCAACCATGACGATATCCGGATCTTGCCGCAAAATGGAACGTAAGCCGGCCGCAAAAGACAAGCCCACTTTAGGATTCACTTGGATTTGATTGATGCCTTCGAGCTGATACTCAACCGGATCTTCTATCGTGATAATATTGACCTCTTCATTATTCAGACGATTCAGCGAAGCATACAATGTGGAAGACTTACCCGAACCCGTCGGACCTGAAATCAAAATAATGCCGTTAGGCTTTTCGATTTCTTCTAAAAAGCGCTGTAAATTCGTATGGCCAAAACCTAGCTTGGCCAAATCGTTCAGCGAGCTGCTTAAATCCAATATCCTCATAACAATTTTTTCACCAAAGACGGTAGGTAAAGTAGATAAACGGATGTCGATCGGTCTAAAATCGATGGTTACTTTAATACGGCCGTCTTGGGGAATACGTGATTCGGTAATATTCAAATTGCCCATGATCTTAATCCGCGCAATGAGTGTAGACTGCAAATGTTTCGGCAAGACGCGTTCTGTCTGCAATTTACCATCGATACGGAAACGAATGACCACTTGGTGTTCTTGTGGATCGATATGAATATCACTTGCTTTCATTGAAACAGCACTTGAAATGATTTGATTGACGAGACGGACTATTGGCGAGTCGTTGTCAACCAATTCTTCCTGCTGTTGTTGCTGTTGCTGATCTTCTGGTTCTTCAAAAGTCAGATCTTCGAATAGTTCATCATCATAGTATCGAGTGATCGTTCGAGTAATATCGTCTTTTGAAGCGATCGCTGTTTCGATATGGAAACCAGTCGAGAGACGTAAATCTTCAATTGTATTGTAATCCATTGGGTCCGCCATCGCGACGAATAATTTATCGCCATCTTTCTTTAGCGGCACAATCATTTTTTGCTTAGCCAATCCTTTTGGCACGATATTGAAGAGTTTCGGGTCAAACGGATACCTGTATAAATTGACGTGCGGGATTCCAAGCTGGAACTCCAACACTTCAATCAGCTGTTGCTCAGTAATGTAGCCACGCTGCAATAACGCATCACCAAGTCGTTGTTCTCGCGGTTTGTCTTTCAACGTACTCATTAGCTGTTCATCAGACAATAAACCCGATTCTATTAATAAATCCCCGAGACGTTTTCTAGTACCAGCCATCTAAATCCTCCTTCATCAATCGATCGGATTCCCATTTTCATCGAACTTCATAATATTTCCGCCTTTGTCGTAAATGATTTTATCGTCTTCTTTTCCGCCAGCGGAGCCTCCTGAAGCATTAGAGTTTAAAGAAGGATTTCCTGGAGGTGTCCGGGTTCCTGAAGTATTACTTTCAGAATTGCTTGGGTTCTTACTTGTATTGTCCGATCCCGAACTGTCTGGATTTGCGCTGTTTGATTCCGAGCTACTATTCCCATCCTGATTTGTGTTGTCAAAGGGATTCTCAGCCTGAACCAAATGATGGCGTTCAATTCTTGGTTGAGGCACGTAGAAATCAACAGACACGTCTTCATACTCTTCAAGCGAACCGTTCAGCAACACTTTTCGTTTTACTGTTGCTTCCAATCCCTTTTTTCCCACCTCCAACGTTTCCACACTACCTGGAGAAACAAATGCACTGTAGCGAATGACCGTTTTGGGCTCATATGTGGTCAATTTCTCCACTTCCGGTTCGTATGTACGGACAAAAGGTAGCCCTTCTATCGTCAACTCCAATTGAGAGTTTGTCCACTTCGTATGAATGGTAAAACTAGTTTGATTCGGATTCGAAAATATAAAATCCAAACCAAGCTGACGATTAATCGCCGCCTCAAACCCTGGCTGGACTTCAGCTGTCAGTTCACTGCTGATGTTACGTTCATCAATAATCCAGTTCGTTTGAAGGGCCGCCGTGTATAACATCGAGGCCATGATCGTCAACTGTTCATCACTCGCACTGGCCGATTCTTTTCCTTCCAAAATCTCCATAAAAGAAAAAGTGGTATTTGGTTGAATTTCCGTACCATTCAGATCTTCCATAATCAGGCGTAACCCTTTTGGTAGTTCATTGATTGAATAGGTAGAAGAAGCCAAAGTTTGCGTTTGTGAATATAAATTCGGGACATACTCCGGCAAATGAATGCGCTGTGGCATAATCCCGCTGCGCACATATTCTTCTATTTTAGTAGCGACTGTATCTACTTCATCTTCAGAGAATGCCAGCGAATCAAAATTCTGCTTCAAGACCGTTCGCAAACCATCTCGCGATACACTCGCAATTAACGAATTATCCTGCCCTGAAGCAGCCTGACTTAGCGTGGAATCGACATCAAACGTAACGACTTCTGAAGGTACCTCCACGGACTCATCCTGCACAAGCAATTCCACCGCGAGATTCTGTTCCAGATCGGAAAAATCCGCCGCGAGTTTTTCCTTTGCTTTCTTACGACTTAGTTTCGATATATCAAACGGTCCAACATATGTGTGCTTCCCGAAGCGTTTGATGTTTGAGAAAAAGCCATCGCCTGCGTAGGTGTCTTGGACGAATAGGGTGGAGAGTGCTAGGAGTGCGGCTGCCCATAGTAGGGTTATTGTGTATAGTTTTGGTTTCATGTAAGTTATCACCCTTTACCGCTTAATTTCGATGAAGTTTATTTTAATATGTTACATTCTCAAGGTTCGGTTTATAGTCCTCCCATTTAATGTCTGCGTCAGGCACCTGAGGAACTTCCGGCTTCTGTAAACCATCAGTAGGCTGCTTGGGGTCATCAAGCTTTAAATAAAATTTACACGTCTCTTCGAAATCTTGTTTAGACAGTTTAATTATGTCCTTTCCGGTATGGCTTGAACTATTAACGTAATAAATTTTACTATTTTGCATATTTAAATCCCGAACTTTGAAAGTCTCCGCACAAAATTTGCTGTTCTGTAAATTCAATGCCCCAATATCCGCAACACTTGTACGTAACGATGAATCTTGAATTTCAATCTTAACCGGAGATCCAAACTTCCCACCTATCGATATATTTGCACCTCGAAATTTAGAAGGAGTGTTTATTTGTAAATAATCACCTATTGAAATTTCTGATTTTTTTATATCCAATACTTGAGGAGAATTTAAATATGAACCAATAATCATTTTAGTATCTTGAAAATCTGCTCCCGAATTTAATTGTAGATATCTTCCTATTGCCAACTGTGAATTCTTGGTATAAAGCTTTGAAGGGGCATTTAATTCTTCTCCTATTTTCAAATTGGAGTATTCTAGAATTCCGCCACTGTTAAATTTCATCATTCCTCCTACTGTCAGGTGGGTTCCCTGAATAGTAACCAAATTAGGTGAGTTAAAATCTAAACCTACTTTCATAACTGAATCTTGAATTTTATTATTTTGACTGCTTTGATATCCAAACATTCCTCCAATTGTAATATTCGATTTTTGAAAATCTATAGAACCTGATTCAGCAAAATTTCCACCGATGTAAGTTGTTGAATCTTGTAATTTTGTATTTCCATGCTTACTTAAATTTCCCTTCACATAAAAATTTGAATCTCGAATGTCAAAATAACTACCACTAGTCATATTAGCCATACGGAATGTAGAATCTTCAATTTTAACTGACTTCCAACCGCTGTAATCTCCATTTAAGTATACTAATGATTTTTTTGTAACATATTCCAAATCTGATGTTTTATTGGTAAGGAATAGGCAATTTTCATTTTCGATTTTCACTGTGTTTTTGCAAATGTCTTTTGGTATTAAAATATCATCAAATCCATTTGAATTATCATCTTCATCTAAATTACCATCTACTAACAATTCAATATTCGGGATATAGAAAGCTAGAACAAAAGCTAAATCTTTTTGATTATCCACATTCTTTTGCTTACCTAGCGCCTTTCCAGTCAAAGTAATTTTTGTCTGTCCATTCTCAAGATTCTGCTCAGAAATTAAAGGAGTAATAACATTTTCTCTACCCGGGACTGTAGATTCGATAAGTAAAATATGCTCATAATCATCAGACATGTCATAAGTGTTATTTTGTTGTTTCAGATCAATCCGACGAATAATATCTATCAAATTATCTATCACTCTATCAGCCAATTTTTCTTGGATTTCATTATAATCTATAGAAGTTTTCTTTTTATCAATCATATCCTGTACAGCATTTTTTAAAAGATTTCTTAACAAGCTATTTAATTCTTTTTCGTCATACGCTTTCTTTAATTCAAAAGAATAATAATCTATCCCAGACTCTGCTGCCACAATGGCTAAGTTGTTATTATCCATTGTTTTTTCTTGCGCAGCATTATTCAACGCTCCACGCATAAATACAGCTGTTATTATAGTAATAAAAACAATTGCAAATAAAACGATAATTAACGCATAACCCTTTTCATTTTTCTGATACACCATCACGTTAACCCCTTTCTTTCGTTTCATTTGTTTCAATTTAGTTTTCTGTTTTATAACGAGAAATTACAGTTGTTATCTCAACAAATCTTTTAACTCTTACAGGATCTGTTACTTTAAAGCTTGTAAGGATTAAATCTTTTGTCGTTGGCGTTTGTTCTTCATGGTCTATTTTGGGTAGATAATCAAATTGATTACTGACCACACCGTTATAAGATTCCTTTGGTATATCTTTATCTTCCATGCAATTATCAACTCTTACTTCATTCTGACTAATCGTTAAATCATACGTAAAACAATTTCTATGAACTTGCTGAAGTTGTGAGATGATATAGTTAGCTTCTTGTTGAAGTCGCAAATTTGAAGTCTCAGAGATATTAAATTGAGAGGCTATAGAAATAGTTGTCCAAATCACGGCAGCCACTAAAGAAAGAAGAACCAGCGTCGCTAACACTTCAACTAACGTCATTCCTTGCTCATTTTTTTTCATAGTGGTCTCTCCTCTAATCCAATACTATATATCCAAATGACTCACTAACTATTTTTTCTTCTTTTTTCACTTCTATATGAATTTTATATAAGTCCGTTTTACGATCGGGGTTATTCTCACTATTATTGCATTTTTGATTATTAAACTCGCTATCTTCTCTAGGAGAACAAATCACTTCTATGAAATAATCTTTATTACTTCGAGTATATCTCTCAGACACCTGATTTGCATTTGTTGGCATTAATTCATAATCGGTCGGTAAGGATGGTGACGCTTCTCTAAAATCAGCCAAAACCTTTTTTGCCAAATTCATCGTTTCCAACTTAGTTTCAGTTCGATTATTCATATTATTCATCTGAGGGAAAATCGTCATAAAGCCAATAAATACAATACCCAGGATCACCAAAGCAGCCAATATCTCAACCAATGTCATTCCTTTTTCATTGTTTGTTTTCATGACGCCCCTCCTTTTCTTTCCGGATCTATTGATTCCACATTATAACCTAGATCTAAATGCCTTATTACTCTAACTTAAGATTAATATTCAAAGTTTATTAAGTCTATTGTCTCATTAAACCACTCAATAAGTAAAGAGAGCCTACAACAACTTTTATGTACTTTTCGTTATTAATTAAAACCACATCTTCTGAAGAAATCAATTGGCCATGCTTAATCGGACACACCGCCTGCAAATCCTCCGCTCTCGCAGCTTGCGGGTGCGGAAAATCAACAAACGTAAAGTTATTAGCAAGTGGCGCTAAAATCTTTAAAGTCTCTTCATAATCCTTCGTCTTCAGCATCCCCACTACCCAGTCCACCTTCTCACCAGGGAACTCTTCCTCTATCGTTCGAACCAGCATACGAGCAGCTGCCGGGTTATGTGCGCCATCTATGAACACGCCTTCCCTAATTTCTTGGAAACGAAACGGCAACTGTACATTCTGAATGGCTGTGGCTACATTTTCCTGTTCTAAGGAAACTCCTGCTTGCAGTAAAGCTTCCAATGCCACTGCATGATTAATCGCCTGATGCGGCCCTTTCATTCTTCTAATCGGAAGATCAAAATTCTGCATACCTTTAAAAGTTTCAATTTCTTCGTTGGCCATTCTAAAATCTCGTCCATAGACAACTAACGGACTTCCTTTTTGATTGGCTTCAAATTCGACTATTTCTTTCGCGTCTTTCGGCAACTTGCCAATTACTACCGGCACACCCGGCTTAATGATACCCGCCTTATGCGAGGCGATTTCTGCTACTGTATTACCGAGAAACCCTGTATGGTCAAGCGCAATTGAAGTAATAACAGAGACTAATGGAGTTGCAACGTTCGTACTATCTAGCCTTCCACCCATTCCCGTCTCGAGCAATATATAGTCTGGTGCAGCATTTCGAAAAGCCAGAAACGCCGCCACTGTCAATAATTCAAAGTCCGTTAATGTCCCACTTAGACCGGCACTGTTCATTTCCTCAAACACAACGGACAGTTCCTCAGATGAAATCTGCACGCCATTCAACCGAATCTGATCATGCAAATCGACAATAGCAGGTGAAGAAAACACACCGGTCGTGAATCCATGCTCTTTCAACACGGCTTCCATCACCGCGATCGTCGAGCCTTTACCGTTCGTGCCTGCGACATGAATAATCTTCAAATCTTTTTCAGGATGACCAACTTTCGCAAGTGCCTCTTCCACTGCCTCAAGTCCCGGTTTAATCGCGTCATCGCTCTTTAATTCAAATTGTTTTTTATATTCATCAAGTTTTGGAATCAAAGGAATTCCTCCTGTGCTAATATTAATATATAACTTTATTATAGCAAAGGTGGCGTGGGGATTGAAAAGTTGTTGGGTGATCTATAACGGCAGTTTGACGAGCGATAAATTTGCCGATCAAGCGCATTTGATACAAGAAGCGGCAGAACGCGCAGGGGTGCAGGCTACGATACTGAAAAACTATGAACTTCCAATGAATTTGCAAAAACCGATTCAAAATCCTCCTGACTTCGTCGTGTTTCTCGATAAAGATACGCTGCTCGCAAGTTACCTGAAGCAAGCGGGCATCCCAATATTTAACGATCCAGATGTGATCGAGACATGCGACAATAAAGCAAAGCAGTATTTAGAACTCGCAAACACGGGGATTCCAATGCCAAAGACCATCATCGCACCGAAAGTGTATGCGAACTTCACCATCCGTGACAGCGGCTATTATGAGCGAGTGCTTGACGAACTCGGCTTGCCGATGATCATCAAGGAAGGTCATGGTTCATTCGGCATGAAGGTTTATTTGATCGAGTCAGAAGAAAGTTTTTATGAAAAAGTCGATGAATTGCGCGGAGTGGATTACGTATTCCAAGAGTTCATTGAAACGAGCAGAGGACGAGATTTGCGTGTTAATATCGTGGGAGATACGATCGTCGCTGCGATGTATCGGTATTCAGAGACCGATTTCCGTGCGAATATCACGAATGGCGGGATAGCCGAAGTCGTGGATCTGACAGCCGAGCAGGAATCGCTGGCCTTACGCGCAGCAAAAGCTGTCGGCGCAGAATTTGCGGGCGTCGATTTACTGTATGGGGCGAATGATGAACCGCTCGTCTGTGAAGTGAATGCCGCAGCGCACATCCGTAATATCTATACGGTTACAGGCATCAATGTGGCAGATGCAATGATTGAATACATATTGGGGGAAATTCAATGAAAGGCGCAGTCTATTACAGCTTGGCTGAGGCTGAGCGAAATCATGCGTTTATTAAGGACTTACAAAAAGAAGCGGAAAATCTTGGAATCTGTCTTGAATTGCTGACAAAATATCCAGCCGAACCGCTTGATTTCATTTTATTCCGAGACCGCAATCCACTAGTGGCAAGCGAATTGGAACAGGCCGGCTATCGCCTATTCAACAGATCCACTGTACAAGAAATTGCAAATGATAAATTAAGAACATTCGAATTGGCTACCGTTCTCGGTATACCCGTAGTGCCGACTTTTCGGGCAGATCAACAACTTCCAAAAGTGCCGCTAGTACTTAAAACACGAGGGGGGCATGGTGGCAGCGAGGTATTCCTCTGCCATTCCCAAAAAGAAATAGCGGAGTTGTTTAGCCGCTTTGATCAGCAAAAACTAATCGCCCAGCCCTTTATCGATTCCGATGCACAAGACGTCCGTGTGTTTATGCTTGGTGAAGAAGTGCTTGGAGCTGTAAAACGAACAGGTCCAGTAGATTCATTCAAATCCAATTTTACGCTCGGTGGGTCAGTGGTAAAGTATTCGCTCGACACAGCACAGAAGAAACAAGTTCAGACCATTTCACGTGCTATTCGCAGCGATTATATAGGAATCGATTTCCTGCTGCCTGCTGAAGGCGGCTGGTTGCTCAATGAAATTGAAGATCCTGTTGGGGCACGTTCTCTGTATGCGACACATGATTTTTCAGTTGCAGAAAAGCTGTTGCATTACATAAAAGAGCGATTAGAAGTGTAGATGCTTTATGAGCGCCAGCCAGGTGGTTATGAGCGCGGTGACAGAGTTTATGATCGCAAACCGGGTGGCTATGAGCGCGACGACACGTTTTATGATCGCAAACAAGCGGCCTATGAGCGCAAAGACGTGCTCTATGAGCGTCCGCACATTATCCATGAAAAAAAGGCTGTCCTGAAAGTCATATTCAATGACCAACAGGACAGCCTAAGTTTATTCCAAATTAAATCTCTTTCAACTCCGCAATGCGTCGTTCAACCGCCGCGCGTTTCTCCAGGTAGTCCTGTTCTTTCGCACGTTCTTCTTCAACAACTGCTGCAGGAGCTTTCGCTGTAAAGCGTTCATTGGACAATTTCCCTTGAACTCTCTTTACTTCGCCTTCCCATTTGCCGAGTTCTTTCGTCAAACGAGCCAATTCTTCGTCGATGTCAATCAAACCTTCAAGCGGTAAGTAAAGCTCGGCGCCAGTCACAACAGCTGACATCGTTTTGCCTGGTGCATTTACACCTACACCGATTGTCAATGTTTCTGGATTACAGAAGCGCTCGATATACGCACGGTTGTCTTCCAACACTGCGACCGTCGCTTCATCTTTCGCGGAAATATACAAATCGACTTTACGGCTCATCGGTGTATTTACTTCCGAGCGAATATTACGCACTGCATGGATGATGTCCATCAACAACTTCATATGTGTTGCACGAGACGCGTCAGACAATGCCGTGTCTACTTCCGGCCATTTCGCTACCGTGATCGACTCCCCTTCATGCGGAAGGTTCTGCCAGATTTCTTCTGTGATGAATGGCATCAATGGGTGCAATAGACGCATCGTGTTATCGAGAACATATGCGAGAACCGAACGTGTCGTTTTCTTCGCTGCTTCGTCTTCACCATATAATGGAAGCTTCGCCATTTCGATATACCAATCACAGAAATCATCCCAAATAAAGTTGTACAACGCACGACCCATCTCACCGAACTCATAACGATCTGCAAGGCTTGTCACTTGTTCGATTGTTTCATTCAGACGAGTTAAGATCCACGCATCTGCAACAGATTTTTCCCCTGTCAGGTCGATTTCTTCGTATTTCATTCCATCCATATTCATCAATGCGAATCGAGATGCGTTCCAAATCTTATTGGCAAAATTCCAGATTGCTTCGACTTTTTCAGTGGAGTAACGTAAATCCTGTCCTGGTGAAGAACCCGTCGCCAAGAAATAGCGCAATGCATCTGCACCGTATTGATCGATAACGTCCATTGGATCGACGCCGTTACCAAGGGATTTAGACATTTTCCGTCCATCTTCCGCACGTACGAGTCCATGGATCAAAACATCCTTGAATGGACGTTCTCCCGTGAATTCTAGAGCTTGGAAAATCATGCGAGACACCCAAAAGAAGATAATATCATATCCTGTAACAAGGGCAGCGTTCGGGTAATATTTCTTGAACTCTTCGCTGTCGACGTCCGGCCACCCCATTGTCGAGAACGGCCATAGAGCGGAGGAGAACCAAGTATCGAGCACATCGTTGTCCTGTGTCCAATTGTCCGCATCAGCCGGCGCTTCCTGACCAACGTATACTTCACCTGTCGTCTTATGATACCAAGCCGGAATTCGATGTCCCCACCAAAGCTGACGTGAAATACACCAGTCGTGGATGTTTTCCATCCAGTTCAAATAGGTCTTTTCAAAACGTTCCGGAACAAATTGAACTTTTTCTTCTTCATTTTTCTGTAATTTGACCGCTTCTTCTGCTAGCGGCTGCATCTTGACGAACCATTGTGTCGATAAATACGGCTCTACGACCGCTCCACTTCGCTCAGAATGTCCAACCGAATGCATATGATCTTCTATTTTGAATAAAACTTCCATCTCCTGCAAATCCTTGACGATTTGCTTGCGGCACTCAAAGCGATCCATGCCTTCATACTTACCCGCCAGTTTATTCATCGTACCGTCTTCGTTCATCACAAGCACTCTTGGCAAGTTATGACGATTCCCCACTTCGAAGTCGTTCGGATCATGGGCAGGTGTAATTTTCACCGCACCGCTTCCGAAGTCCATTTCGACATAGTCGTCCGCTACGATCGGAATTTCACGGTCAACAATTGGCAACTTGACCATTTTCCCGATCAAATGCTGATAACGCTCATCATCCGGATGGACCGCAACCGCCGTATCTCCAAGCATCGTTTCAGGACGCGTTGTTGCGATTTCGATATGTCCTGTGCCATTCGTCAATGGGTAACGCATATGATAGAATGCGCCCTGAACGTCTTTATGGATAACTTCAATATCAGATAACGCAGTTTTAGTGGCAGGATCCCAGTTGATAATATACTCACCGCGATAAATCAATCCTTTTTTATACAGCTTGACGAACACTTCACGAACAGCTTTAGAAAGCCCTTCATCTAATGTGAATCGCTCACGTGAATAATCCAGTGCCAGTCCTAGCTTTGCCCATTGTGCACGGATGTGGTCGGCGTATTCTTCCTTCCACTTCCATGTTTCCTGTACGAACTTTTCACGCCCTAGATCATAGCGCGATACACCTTCTGAACGAAGCTTTTCTTCCACTTTCGCTTGCGTCGCGATGCCTGCGTGGTCCATTCCAGGCAACCATAACGCATCATAGCCTTGCATACGCTTCATCCGGATGAGCATATCCTGTAACGTCGTATCCCAAGCGTGACCCAAATGAAGTCTGCCTGTTACATTCGGCGGCGGTATGACAATCGTGTACGGTTCTTTCTTGCTTGTCACATCGGCTTCAAAGTAGTTTCCTTTCAGCCACCAGTCGTAGCGTCCGTCTTCCACTGCTTGTGGATCGTATTTTGTCGGCATCGTTAGTTCATCTGTCATTTCAGTTCCTCCTTAAGGTAAAAAAAGGGATACAAAAAGCCCCGTCCATCCCGGTTAAAGGACGAAGGAGCTCGTGGTACCACCTTTATTTATGAACGCTAAAAAGCATGCATCTTAATGAATCAGTAACGGCTTTCACCGGTTCCTGCTACTCGTTTTTCACAGAAACTGCTCATAGGGGACTTTCCATCTGTAGTTTACAGGTACGTTCCACCTATCGTACCCTCTCTAGAGAAAACTTTGCACATGTACTTTCCTATTCTTCGCATCTTTATCCTTATCACCCATTATTATATGGGAAGGATGCCATAACCGTCAAGTTTTACTTTAGACAAACAAGAAAGGAGGGTGTGCATTGCGAAAAGGATATAATCCATATTTGCTGCCACCTTGGCTTCGGAAGACAAGGTTTTATTGCAAAGGATTCATATTTCCGCTCACTGTGTTTCAATTGATCCGTTTGCTGATCGTGCCAACGACCGGAGATTTTTTACTATTC
The DNA here is from genome assembly GCF_038615825.1 of Sporosarcina sp. FSL K6-3508. Classification (NCBI taxonomy): domain Bacteria; kingdom Bacillati; phylum Bacillota; class Bacilli; order Caryophanales; family Caryophanaceae; genus Sporosarcina; species Sporosarcina sp. FSL K6-3508. Next base: position 1,958,129 of record NZ_CP152016.1, read on the forward strand.
TGTCTCCTCGCTGGCCTGTCGTTCTGCTTCTACAAAAATATTATTTGAATGGAAGATCTTTCTCGTCACATCGTCATCCAACTCGGCGATGTATAAGAGAAAGTCTTCCATTTCTTTTTCGACGTTTTCAACTGCTTTGTCCGCGTTGGCTAAAAACTCTAAATGGGAAGTTGATTCAATTGCTGTTTGTACAGGCTTCTTCGATTCAACCGCTACCTCTTCTACAATCTCCTCTGGTGCCTCAGCTATTTCCTGTAAATTTACAGACCATTCCAAACGCAGACCTCCGTCTTCAAGCTGCGCAGCCCGCACTCCTTCCACATTCAATTCAAGAGGGCCCGCAATATCGCCGGGTAAGTCCACATTTAACGGCACTGCATATTCAAAGTAACCTGCACCGTTCTCCACTTCTACATCATCAATTACCAATCGATCCTCAGCAGACAATTCCACAAGCTTGTCTTGGTCAAATGTAACATTCGCTGCAATATGATAGATCCCTTGCAATCGGATCGCTTCCTCCGTACGGTCTTCCGTATAGCCAGGTGTTACCTTCACTTCAACTGCTTCCGAAAAAGCACCATATTCAGTAGGAAAATAAAACGTTTCATTCAACGTCCATTGATGATTAGTCAATCCGCTTCACTCCTTTTCTTAACTCAGGCTACTATATGAAGCAAACGAAAAGAATAGAAGTACTACCAACGAAAAAAGTAGTATAAATCATTGAGAACGCACCAAACATAGTGAGAACCGAACCAATTCACCACCGTATAGCACCAAAGCCGCAGACAACTGAACCAAAGCCCAATCAATCCGAGCGAAAATCCTAACACACTTCACCAATCCCACTTCGCCTCACAGAAAAAACGCTGAGCGGATGATCTATGCTAAAACAGATCATCTCTCAGCGCTATCTTTTATCGTTTCAACTTAGCAAACACGGTGTGGAATGCCTCCACTGTCTTCGCAATATGCTCTTCTGTATGAGCAGCAGATAAGAACATTCCTTCAAACTGGGACGGCGGCAAGAAAATGCCTTCTTCTGCCATCAGTCGATAATATTCAGCAAACAACTGCAAATCAGAAGTTTTAGCCTGATCATAATTATAGACACGTTCATTAGTAAAGAAGAATCCGATCATCGAACCCGCACGATTCACCGTATGCGGTATTCCATTTTCCGACGCAGCTTTACGGAAACCTTCTTCCAATTGATCCCCTAACTGAATAAAACGGTCATAAGATTGAGGTGTCAATTTCTTTAATGTTTCTGAACCCGCTGTCATCGCAAGTGGATTTCCAGACAATGTACCAGCCTGATAAACCGTTCCTGCCGGCGCAATATGTTCCATGATTTCACGTTTACCACCGTATGCTCCGACCGGTAACCCACCGCCGATTACTTTGCCCAGGCAAGTCAGATCAGGAGTAATACCGAAATAACCTTGCGCACAATTATAACCGACACGGAAACCTGTCATAACTTCATCAAAAATTAACAATGTGCCATTGGCATCCGTCAACTCACGTAATCCTTCAAGGAAACCAGGCTCAGGTGGGACAACTCCCATATTCCCCGCAACCGGCTCTACGATGACTCCTGCCAAATCATCGCCATATTGTTCGAAAGCCGCTTTAACACTTTCCAAGTCATTGTAAGCAACTGTAATCGTATTTTTAGCAATCGATTCTGGTACTCCCGGGCTGTCTGGCAAGCCTAATGTCGCAACGCCTGATCCTGCTTTAATCAGCAAAGAGTCGCCGTGGCCATGATAGCAGCCTTCAAACTTCAAGATTTTATTGCGGCCTGTATAACCACGTGCCAGCCGCAATGCACTCATCGTCGCTTCTGTGCCTGAAGACACCATGCGCACCATTTCAATAGACGGCACTCGGTCGATAATGAGTTCAGCCACTTCATTTTCAATTAAAGAAGGAGCACCGAAGCTCGTCCCTGTCTCGGCTACTCTCTGAATCGCCGCGACCACATCCGGGTCTGTATGCCCTAAAATCAAGGGTCCCCATGATAGGACATAATCGATGTATTCATTGCCATCAATGTCTTTAATGATCGCGCCTTTTCCGCTTTCCATGAAAATCGGATCCATATTGACAGACTTAAATGCACGGACAGGAGAGTTCACTCCCCCTGGCAATAAATCTACAGCTTTTTTGAATGCTTGTTCAGACTTTGTATATGATCTACCCAATTATTTCTCCTCCAGCCAGCGAGCAGCGTCTTTTGCATGATACGTCATAATAATGTCTGCGCCTGCACGCTTCATACTTGTCAACGTTTCTAATACGATTTTTTTCTCATCTACCCAGCCGTTCTGAGCAGCTGCCTTCACCATTGCGTACTCACCACTGACGTTATACGCGACGACAGGCAATAACACATGGTTTTTCACATCTCGAATAATGTCTAAATAAGATAATGCCGGTTTGACAATCAAGAAGTCTGCTCCTTCAAGAATATCCGATTCCGCTTCACGCATTGCTTCCATACGGTTCGCCGGATCCATCTGATAGGTCTTACGGTCACCGAATTGCGGAGTTGATTGGGCCGCCTCACGAAACGGGCCATAATATGCGGAAGCATATTTCACTGCATACGACATAATCGGGATTTGCTTAAATCCAGCTTCATCCAGCGCTTGACGAATCACCGCAACGAAACCGTCCATCATATTCGAAGGTGCAATAATGTCTGCCCCCGCTTTCGCTTGGCTCACAGCTGTTTTCGCAAGCAATTCCAAGCTTGCGTCATTATCAACATCTGTTCCGTGAATCACACCGCAATGACCGTGATCGGTATACTCACATAAACACGTATCTGCAAGCACAACCAATTCCGGGTGACGTTCCTTCACTGCACGTGTTGCACGCTGAATGATGCCTTCATCGTCATATGCTTCCGAACCGACTGCATCCTTGCTGGAAGGAATTCCGAATAAAATGATCGATGAAATACCGAGTTCCACTACTTCATCTGTTTCTTTCAGCAATAAATCAATCGAAAACTGATCGACCCCAGGCATCGAGGCAATCGGATTGCGAACATTCTCACCTTCCGTTACAAATAGTGGATAAATGAAGTCCGATGCTTTGATCGATGTCTCTCTAACCATTGCACGCACTGTCGGATGCGTGCGAAGTCGGCGATGACGCTTAAATTCTATTGGATTCATTTAAAATCTCCCTTTCGTTTAGCTAATGCATGAACTAACTCGGTTAACGTATACGTTTCGGGTTTGACATGAACACGTGTCCCTGCTTTCAGTAACGCACGTTCTGTAACATGCCCAATCGCACAAACTGTAAAACCGTTCCACGTTGTCTTCGGGACTACGCGTGAAGCAAAAACTTCTACCGCTGACGGACTAGCGAACAGTACAGAAACCTGATTTTTCTGCATAATCTGTTTACATAATTTATCTATGGAACTCGTAGCGCTTTTCGTTTCGTAAACTGTCCATTCTGTAACATGAAACGGCAATTCTTCACGAATTAAGTTGCCTGCGAGCGAACCTTTTAAGAATACAACACGTAATTGCTCGGACTCTTTTGGCTTAAATTGCTGAACGAAGACATCCGCACTGAAAACAGTTGGAATGAACGAAACCGTAAAACCAAGCTGGTCAAGTGCAGCTGCCGTTCGTGTTCCTACCGCGGCTACCTTTCCTGCATACGAATCTGCAGTCAAACGATGGCGTTCCATCTTCGAACGAAATGCTCCGACTGCGGATTGACTCGTGAAAATGAGCCAATCCGCGTGCAACGCTTCTTCTAACTTTTGCAGATCTTTTTTGTCCTTCATTTCTTCCACTTCAATAAGTGGAATTGAAATAGGTGTGCCGCCGTACTCTTTAACGAGTTCTGCTGCCTCTTTTGCTTTAGGGGTACCTGTGAAAATGACTGTTTCCCCTGTTAATGGTAACGCATTACGCATCCATGTCCGCCTTCACTTTCTCAATTACTTCGGCGGCACCTTGCTCGCGAAGAATTTTACTCACTTCTTTACCAACAGAGACAGGATCAGTTCCTTTCACCGTTTCACGGAAGACTTCAATCGCGTCAGGTGACGCAATAAAACCAGTCAGTTCCACTTCATTTCCATCATACTTCGCAAATCCAGCGATCGGAACTTGACAAGATCCATCCATTTCGTTGAGGAATGTCCGTTCAGCTTGCAGTTCGATCCATGTTTTTTGGTCCGTCAGTTTTGCTAATTCATCCAAAAGTTCCGTATCGTCTTGTCGGCATTCAATAGCCAGTGCGCCTTGGCCAACCGCAGGGATGCAGTCGTCAAGTGCCAAGTATTCCGTGACAGTGCTATCATCCCAGCCCATACGCTTCATACCCGCTGCTGCAAGTATAATTGCGTCATATTCACCGTCTCGCAACTTGCGTATACGCGTATCGATATTGCCTCGAATCCACTTAATCTCAAGGTCAGGACGCAACATCAATAGTTGAGAACTGCGGCGTAAACTGGATGTCCCGACAATCGCGCCGATCGGCAAGTCCATGAAACGGACGTGGTCATTGGCAATATACGCATCACGCGGATCGACACGTTCAGGAATACAACCTACCGTTAAACCATCTGGAATGACAGCAGGCATATCTTTCATGCTATGTACCGCAAAGTCGATTTCCTTATCAAATAGCGCCTGTTGGATTTCTTTCACGAACAGACCTTTACCGCCGACTTTCGACAGCATGACATCTAGAATCTGATCGCCTTTTGTTACGATTTCCTTGATTTCGAATTCAAATGGTGCACCTGCTTGTTTCATTTGCTCAATGAACCATTTTGTTTGTGTTAATGCCAAATTACTTCTACGAGAACCTACAATGATTTTTCTCACAATACTCTTCCTTCCTTATATCCATAAATGAAACTCAGACAATGTACTGCCCAAAAAGAAATTTACAACCGTTAAGAGAAATGCAAAAACTGTCATCCAGGCAAATTCCATCGATTGAAGCTTACCTTTGTGTTGGAAATACATTACCCCTGTATAGATCAAGAGCACTGCAAACGAGCCCATGATCTTCACATCCCAAATCGACCAATCTACAAGCGCCACATATGCCCATTGCACTCCAAAGATTAGACTGACGAACAAAATCGGAATCCCTGTGTAAATCGACATCTTCATCCCCATCATCGTTTGATGCAGATTCGGAAGATTAGAAAATTGCTTCGACCACTTTTTCTTCTTCAATACTTTATAGACAATCAAATACAATACCGCAAAAACAAAAGCTAATGCAAACACGGCATATGAGAGGATCGCTGTCGTAATATGAATGAATAATACTTCCGAAATGAGCGAATCGCCGACTGTAGACGCCGTATATTTCAAGTTGGAAAACACGTGAATCATTAAGAAAATAAATCCGATGATGTTTGTAAAAAAGACCATAAAATTCACTTTGTAAATCAATTGAAATACTATCGACAGGGTTACCAATAACCAGACGTAAAAATAAATTCCTTCGACAAGTGAGAGTACCGGAAACCGTTTCATCTCGATAATATACAGCAGTAGAATTGCGGTTTGTGTCACCCACACCGTAACAATCAGCCAGAAGGCAATTTGTTGCAATGTTTTTTGCTTTTTAAAGTAGTCAATTAAATAAAAGACAAGACCAAGGGCATATAGGACGATCATGAATTCCTGAAGTCTTGCCATAGTCAAATCCACCATATGCTATTCTCTGCCTTTCAAGCGAAGACCTCTCTTTGTATTCAGAAGTATTCTACCTTCATTCTCTCAAATGAGAGGGCATTTCTGCAAATGATTGCATCTGCATTACCTTCCTCGCACCGTTGATTTCCGTTGCGGGCGGACGCTTTCCGGAGAGCGTGTCTTGAGCCGCTTCCCTCGCTTTACTCGGTCCAGAGTCTCAAGACACACGCCCGATCCTCCGGGAGTCGGTTTTGCCGCGGGCTCACACGATGTGAGTCATACAGCCGTTGCCGCAGGACGCGGCGAACTTAGTCTGCCCTCCACTCCTATCAACTATTAAATGAAAAAGCATTATACCCACTAACCCGCATAAAAAAAGTGGCCTGTATCGTTCTTGTGAAAGAGCTAGATACAGAACCACCAGTGTATTAGTACAAATAATTTAATTTGGTTGAGTCGATTGTGTTACTTTTCTCGTTAGCACGTTTTTGCAGGCGTTCTTTCGCTTGAATAGCCTGTTGTTCTTTTTCTGCCACGACATCATCTGAAATTCCGAAGATCTGCTCAAATAAAGCCAGTTTCTCTTCAGCTTTTTTATCTATAGAAAGTTCCTTTGCCTGTAAGATCGGTTCTTTCAGAAGTTGGTTGATGATGGATTTTGTATGCTTGTTCAGCACTTTCTTTTCACGTTCTGTTAAATCAGGCATTTTATTTTCAATACTTTGCATCGTTTCACTTTGGATGCGGCTTGCTTTTTTACGCAATGCTGAAATCATTGGAACTACGCCGAGAGTCAAAAGCCATTCTTTAAATAAGACGACTTCTCTTTCGATCATGATGCCAATTTCATCTGCAGCACGCTTACGTTCTGCGAGATTTGCTTCCACGATTCCTTGCAGGTCGTCAATATCATATAAGAACATATTCGCTAAATCGCCTATTTTCGGATCCAAGTCACGTGGAACTGCGATATCCACCAAGAATAACGGTTTTCCCTTACGTAATTTCTCAACGAACTCCATCAACTCATAATCAATTACATAATCGGTTGAGCCTGTGGAGCTGATCAGAATATCGGCTTCCAATAATAAACATTGTAACTCCTGCATGGACTTCGCTTCTCCATCGAACTTGGCAGCTAATAATTCTGCTTTTGAGAATGTACGGTTGATCACTGTGATCTTCCCGACACCGCTGCCCTGCAAGTTCTTGACAGCCAATTCGCCCATCTTACCTGCACCCAGAATTGCAATATGTTTATTTTTCAGTGAACCAAAAATTTTCTTTCCAAGTTCCACGGCAGCGTAAGAGACCGAAACAGCATTTTCGCCGATTGCTGTTTCAGAATGGGCTTTTTTCGCAGTTGTTAGAGCTTGTTTGAATAATTCATTAAAGATCGTTCCGGTAGTACCGATTTCCTGTGCAGAAAGAAAACTGCTTCGAACTTGCCCTAAAATTTGTGTTTCGCCGAGTACCATGGAGTCAATACCTGCTGCAACACGCAATAAATGTTCTACCGCGCCATCTTCTTCAAAGATGATTAAGTGGCTTGAGAATTCCTCAATCGGAATTGAAAACCAATCAGCGAGGAACCGTTTTATATAATATCGTCCAGTATGAAGCTGATCTACAACCGCATAGATTTCTGTACGGTTACAAGTGGAAATAATGATGTTTTCCAAGATGCTTTTTTGCTGTTGCAATGTTTGCATCGCTTGCGGCAGTTCAGCTTCAACGAATGATAATTTTTCCCTAATTTCGACAGGGGCAGTTCGGTGATTAACACCGACGACAACTGTATGCATTAGGTGCTCACACCTTTCGAGATCTTTTCGTAACTACATTATAACATACATAGTGTTCTGGTCGGAATGCGATTTGTGAACAACATTTGACGTCAATTTTTAGCAGTGTTCAGTTAAAATCGCTTATTTTCACATCCGACTTTCAATTTCGCGCCACGCTTCTTCAATTCCCATTCCCTTTTCGGATGAAAACAATAATAGTGGATGATGCTTCTCCATATTCAACGTTGTACGTACGACCTTTTTATGCTTTTCCCACTTACCTTTTGGAATTTTATCTGCTTTCGTCGCCACTACGATGGTCGGTACATTATAATGTGCCAAAAAGTCATACATCATGCAGTCGTCTTCAGTGGGCGGGTGACGCAAATCGACGATGAGCAAAACCGCACGCAATTCTTCACGCGCTGTAATATAGCGCTCAATCATCTTCCCCCATGCTTCTCGTTCCGTTTTAGAAACTTTTGCGTAACCGTAACCAGGAACATCGACGAAAAATAATTGCTCTTCGATTTTATAAAAATTCAGAGTTTGGGTCTTCCCTGGCTTTGATGAAGTCCGGGCTAAGCTTTTACGTCCGATCATCTTATTGATAAACGAAGATTTACCTACATTTGACCGGCCTGCTAAAGCAAATTCCGGATAGCCTTCCGTAGGGTATTGTTCAGGTTTCACCGCACTCATGATCATTTCGACATTATGGACTTTCATTTCTTTTCCTCCAAAGCGATATCGAGTACTTCCTGAGCATCCGACACGAGTTTAAATGTTAATTCTTCACGTACACTTTCTGGTATATCATCAAGATCGCGTTCATTGTCTTTCGGTATAATAATTGTTCGCAAACCAGCGCGATGGGCACTTAACGATTTTTCCTTCAGCCCACCGATAGGCAGTACACGTCCGCGCAAAGTCACTTCTCCCGTCATGCCGACTTCACGGCGAACAGGATGTTCTGTCAAAGCGGAGACTAAAGCTGTCACAATCGTAATTCCAGCCGAAGGGCCGTCTTTCGGCGTAGCACCTTCAGGGACGTGAATATGAATATCCCATTTTTCATGGAACTCGGGATCAATCGCGAAATCGACTGCTTTTGAACGGACATAGGACAACGCTGTTTGAGCAGACTCTTTCATGACATCGCCAAGCTTCCCAGTTAACAATAGCTTACCTTTTCCGGGTGATAATGAAACTTCAATTTGAAGAGTATCGCCCCCGACAGTAGTATAAGCAAGGCCCGTAGCCATACCAACCTGATTGACTGTTTCCGCCTGTCCAAACCGAAATAGTTTTTTCCCTAGTAAGACTTGTAATGTTTTTGGGCTGATCGTCAAGCTTTTCTTGTCACCTGCAAGTATTTGACGAGCGGCTTTACGGCAGATGCTCGCGATTTTCCGCTCCAATGAACGAACGCCGGCTTCTCGTGTATAATAGCGCACAAGCTCTAAAATCGCCTGACTTTGGAAACGGACCTGAGATTTCGTCAGTCCATGTTCTTTCAATTGTTTTGGAATCAAATAATTTACAGCAATTGATTGTTTTTCTTGTTCTGTATAACCAGGAATCGAAATGACTTCCATGCGGTCGCGTAAAGGTCCTGGAATCGCACCTAAATCATTTGACGTCGCAATGAATAAGACATTCGATAAATCATATGGTTCTTCGATATAATGATCGCTGAACGTACTATTTTGTTCTGGATCGAGTACTTCAAGCATTGCGGATGAAGGATCTCCACGAAAATCATTCGACATTTTATCGATCTCATCCAATAAAAAGACGGGGTTGATCGTTTCTGCTTTCTTCATACCTTGAATGATTCTGCCTGGCATCGCACCGACATACGTTCTGCGGTGACCCCGAATTTCAGACTCGTCCCGGACACCGCCGAGCGATAAACGGACAAATTTTCGGCCAAGGGACTCTGCAATCGAACGAGCCAATGACGTTTTCCCTACACCAGGAGGACCGTCGAGACAAAGAATCGGTCCGCGCAGCGAATTGGTCATTTGTCGCACTGCTAAATATTCCAATATACGTTCTTTGACATTTTCTAAACCTTCATGGTCTCTATTCAATATAGCTTCTGATTTAGCCAAATCAAGCTGGTCCACCGTCGCATGAGACCATGGCAGCGCGATCAGCCAATCGAGGTAATTGCGAATAATGCCACTTTCCGCGGAAACCGAAGGAATCTTTTCATACCGATCCAGTTCTCGTTCTGCCGCTTCTAGGACTCCTTCCGGCATATCGGCCTCTTTAATCTTCTGCCTGAGCTCCGCGATTTCGATGCCTTTGCCGTCTTTATCCCCAAGTTCTGTTTGAATTGCTCTAAGCTGTTCACGCAAATAGAACTCTTTTTGTGTCCGCTCCATCGCTTCTTTTACTCGCTCGTTTATTTTGCGTTCCAGCTCCATGATTTCCTGTTCGTTGTACATCCTGCTAATTAGCCATTCCAAACGATCTTGGACATCTGTCATTTCAAGTACTTCTTGCTTGGCAGACAACTTCAAAGGAAGGTTCGAGGCGATCATATCTGCTAATCTTCCTGCTTCTTGAATCCCTTCCACTGTTTCCACTGTCTCATCGGAAATCCGATTGCTATTTTTAGCATAGCGCTTGAACTGTGCAATCAAAGTCCGCATAAGGGCTTCGGTTTCAGCGTCTTTCTCTTGCTCTTCTTCATAGCCTTGAACATTTACGACGGGATAAAGATCGGCTTCTTGATAAGCAGACCAGTGTGCGCGCTGCACCCCTTCGATTAACACCCGATATGTACCGTTCGGTAATTGAGTCATTGATTTGATGGTCGCAAGCGTACCTAATCTGTGTAAGTCTTCTTTTTCAGGGTTTTCCAGTCCTAAGTCCATCTGTGTTGCAAGAAAAACTTGATGATCATTAGCTAAAGCGTGTTCGATCGCAAAAACCGAACGCTCTCTGCCTACATCGATATGTAAAAGCATCGTTGGATAAACGATCACTCCGCGAAGTGGCAATAAAGGGATGTTCTTCTTTTGATTACTCGGCATTACAAGCCACCTCCATTAAGTTATGTATATGTAAGAAAGATAAACTGCAAAATCATATGTAAGAAAAAGCCGACTACCTAGCGTGAAAACGCATAGGTTGAGCCGGCTTTTTGCCAATATCGGCGTTATGCCGTATTTTTTTCTTGATCGATGTCAAATACGGTTCCATCAGCTTTATATAAAATTGGAGAAGCTTTTCCTAGGACGGAATCCTTTGTAATGAGACATTCCTTCACTTCATCAAGTGAAGGCAACTCATACATGACATCGAGCATGATATTCTCGATAATCGAACGCAATCCACGAGCACCTGTTTTACGTGCAATGGCTTCTTTCGCGATCTCACGTAAAGCTTCTTCTTCGAAACGAAGCTCTACTTCATCAAGTTCTACCATCTTTTGGTATTGTTTGACGATTGCATTTTTTGGAACAGTGAGGATTTGATAGAGCGTGTCTACATCCAGTGCGTCCAATGTAGCGATAACAGGCAAACGACCGATGAATTCCGGAATTAAGCCGTATTGCTGCAAGTCTTCTGGAATCAATCTAGACAACAAGCTCTCATCTTCACTAATTTCTTTGTTCGGGTTGGAACCAAAGCCAATGACTTTACGTCCAATTCTACGCTTGACGATATCTTCAATGCCGTCAAACGCACCGCCGACTACGAACAGAATATTCGTCGTATCGATTTGTAGGAACTCTTGGTGTGGATGCTTACGTCCGCCTTGTGGTGGCACGCTCGCGACAGTTCCTTCCAAGATTTTCAGCAATGCTTGTTGAACACCTTCACCCGATACATCACGTGTGATGGAAGCATTCTCAGACTTACGAGCTACTTTATCGATTTCATCGATATAAATAATTCCTTTTTCAGCTTTTTCAATATCGAAGTCCGCCGCTTGAATCAATTTCAAAAGGATATTCTCTACGTCTTCACCAACATAACCTGCTTCTGTCAGAGAAGTCGCATCCGCAATCGCGAATGGAACGTCCAAGATTCGAGCCAATGTTTGAGCAAGTAACGTTTTACCGCTACCCGTTGGTCCGATTAATACAATATTCGATTTTGCCAGTTCGACATCATCGATTTTACTTCCTGAATTTACACGTTTGTAGTGATTGTATACAGCTACAGCGAGTGATTTCTTTGCGCGATCTTGCCCGATGATATATTCATCGAGAATGCTTTGGATCTCTCTTGGTTTTGGAACGTCTTTCAGTTCGAAGTCTTCTTCAAGACCAACTTCCTCTTCCACGATTTCCGCACAAAGTTCAACGCATTCATCACAAATATAAACACCTTGACCTGCCACTAATTTACGGACTTGATCTTGTGATTTACCGCAAAAAGAACAGCTTAGGTTATCGTTTTCATCATTAAATTTGAACATTATGCTCACCCCTATTCAAGTGAATATACTACAAGATTACCATGACTTAATCAACTATTTAGAACTCCAAGACAAATATGTATTCGGTTTCCTTGATAGCTTATGGATATTTGTGCAGACTATGCATACCTACCTTTATTTACGAAAAACAAGGCACGGTAAACCGTACCTTGTTTTAGTTTTATGGCTGGATTAGTCAACGATTTTTGCGTTGTCTACAAGCAATTGAACTGTTTTGTTGAAACGAAGGTCATTTTCAAGTACAGAAGTGCCACCAAGAGTTGCCTTGATTTGTTCTACTTCCATGCCGAATTGCTCTGACATTTTTTCAAGTTCTGCATTGACTTCTTCTTCTGTTACTTCCACTTTTTCTGCTTCACCAATTGCTTCAAGTGTCAATGAAACGCGAACGCGGCTTAATGCGTCGTCTTTCATTTGGTCGCGAAGAGTTTGCTCGTCTTGACCAGAGAATTGGAAGTAAAGCTCAAGATTCATGCCTTGCATTTGTAAACGTTGTTCGAAATCTTGCATCATGCGATCTGTTTCAGAATCGATCATCGCTTGTGGAATTTCCATTTCTGCATTGCTTGCTGCTTGCTCAACTAGATCGTCGCGAAGCGCAGTTTCAGAATCGTTCTTTTTCACTTCTTCTGCTTCTTCTTTAAGCTTCGTGCGCAGTTCTTCTACTGAAGAAACGCTCTCGTCGATTTCTTTTGCTAGTTCATCGTCAAGCTCAGGAACTTCTTTCGCTTTGATTTCATGAACTTTCACTTTGAATGTAGCAGGTTGTCCAGCTAATTCAGCTGCATGGTACTCTTCAGGGAAAGTGATTTCGATATCTTTTTCTTCTCCTGCTTTCATACCGACCACTTGTTCTTCAAATCCTGGAATGAAAGATCCAGATCCGATTTCAAGATCATAGTTCTCAGATTTTCCGCCTTCAAACGCTTCACCATTTGCAAAGCCTTCGAAATCGATTGTAGCCGTGTCGCCGTTTTCTGCAGCGCCATCTTCTTTAACTACCATTTCCGCAAGTCCTTCGCGGCGTTGTTGTAGTTGAGCGTCTACTTCTTCATCTGTAACTTCAGTAGATTGACGAGTCACTTCAAGTCCTTTATATTCACCCAATTTCACTTCTGGTTTCAAAGCGATAACTGCTGTGAAAATAACCGGCTCGCCTTTTTCTAGCTTTTCAATATCAATTTCAGGAGCTGCGATTGGCTCAACGTCAGCTTCTTCAACTGCTTTTGAATATGCTTCAGGTAGCACGATATCAATTGCATCGTTGTAAAGTGCTTCTTCACCATACATTTTATCAAACATCTTACGTGGCATTTTTCCTTTACGGAAACCTGGTGCTTGTACTTTCTTTACTACTTTTTTAAACGCTTCGTCCATTCCTTGGTTGAACCGTTCGACAGAAACTTCAAACGTAAGTTTCCCTTCACTGCCTTCTAATTTTTCCCATTTAACTGTCATATGTCTGACCTCCAAATCATTTACACAACTTTTATTTCTTTTATTTTAATCAATTATACCTCCGCGTGATTGCGTCCGAAACTTTTTCAGTAGCACTTGAAAAAACTCTGTGACACCGTTCGAAGGCTTTATCTGGACACCACTAATAGATTGTTCCCCGCCATGCTATTTAGCGAAAATTACAGTGGAGACAGATAAGCAGTTGACAACCATTTTAGTATAACATAGTCTAATCATCTTTCAACAAAATTTCCTCATCAGCCGTCCATTTCTTCATCGACAGAGCGGATGAATTGGAGCAGGGAAGTTTCATCTACCGTTTTTCCATACAATAAATGTTTGGTGTAGGCGACATATGCCTCTGCCACTTCTTCTGCTGTATAAGGACCCCAATGAAAGGGATAAAGCATAATACCGTACTTCAATATTAAATTCATCGCCAACTCGCTGGCCGTCGGATCTTTTTCAAATCGTGATTTCGCAATAAACTGTACTTCATTGATAAATAAATCATCCTCAGGCGACACAAGCCTTGTCGGAATCGTCTCTGTCTCAAAATGATACTTCCTTATATATAGTCTTTCTTCCACACCATTTTGCTGCAGCAAAAGAAGCGCATAGGTCTTTACAACGGGAAGACTGTCTTCATACTGAACAAGTTCAACCAACAAAGGCACAAACGGTTTCAGTTGTTGATTCTGCAAGGACAAAAGAAAATCTTGCTGTTCATGAGCTGTCATTTGAAGAAAATCGTCAAGCTCCATGGCAGGTTCTTCAAGCGTAGAATCTTCTATATAACGATTAGCTAATCGATTATTTAATTCCCGCAAATATTGAAATTTCCTTATGCTGTCTTGTGGAATCATCTGTTTTTCCATTAAACCTTGTATCGTCAACTCAACTTCTTCATACTGCCGCAGTTGAATTGAAATCGATAAATACAATTCCAATATTTCTATGTAATCACCCGATTGATTTTGGATAGCAAGAAGCGCATATCCCTTAGCACGTTCAAAATCCTTCGTCTCGTATAACGAAATGGCCAGCAAGTCAAGAATGGAAGTTTCTTCGGGATCAATATCAAGGATCGTCTCAAAGTGCTCGATGGCTTCGACATGAAGATCCCGCTCCATCGCTTCTCTTCCTTCTCTATGCAATCGTTCCAAGGTGCCTGGGAATACTACGACATTCCCCTTCTGGATTACTCGTTTAGGTTTTTTCCGCAATCCATTCACCTGCCTTTTAACTTTACTATAGCACAGGGGCAGATTAGGATTCCAGTTGGGGGCTGTCATATATGTCCTCTTGAATCCACCTGTTTAGTTCTAAACCCAAATAACGCAAAGAAGAACAATTCTCCTCTCTTTGCGTTATTTATCCTATATTTAGACACCAGAATACGCCATAAAGCCACCATCAACTGGTACTGTAATGCCTGTAACGAAGCTTGAATACGACTCGTCAACTAACCATAACATCGTGCCGAGAAGATCCTTTGGTATTCCGAAACGTTTCATCGGTGTGTTGTTTAATATTTTTTGGGATCGTGCTGTGTGATTTCCTTCTGCGTCAATCAATAAATCGTGATTCTGATTCGTCAAGAAGAATCCAGGTGCGATTGCATTAACACGTAAATTGGATTCAGCAAAATGCACTGCCATCCACATCGTGAAATTATTGATCGCTGACTTTGCTGCACTATAAGCGGGCACTTTCGTCATTGGAGAGAAAGCACTCATCGATGATACATTCAAAATTACTGGAGACTTCTGTTCCAACAAAGCCTTTCCAAATACTTGGCTGGTCAAAAAGGTGCCTGTAAAATTGCTTGCAAATACGTTAGAGAAACCCGACTCATCTAATTCAAAGAAAGACTGATCTACTTCTTTCCCGCTATATGTCTCTTCCGAAGTTATAGCATCAGGATGATTACCACCTGCTCCATTAATTAATATGTTTACTTTAGAAAAGTGTGCAAGAATTTGCTCTCTCGCTTTTTCCAAAGAAGCTCGGTTTAGTACATCCCCTTCAACAGCTATAGCCTGTCCGCCTGCTTCTTGAATTTGGTCCGCAATGAGCTGACCGTTCTCAAGAGTCCGGTTGACAATCGCAATTTTCACGCCTTGTCTCGCGAGCTCAAATGCCATCGCTGAACAAAGCACTCCGCTTCCACCTGTCACTACCGCAACTTTATCGTGTAATTTGTGGTGAATATTGTGCACAGTTACTTCACCCCATTTTTCATATGATATGCATCCCACAGCCCAAGCAAATACATTATTCCGAGTGCACGGTCATATAATCCATATCCAGGTCGGCAATCCTCATTCCATAAATGCCTACCATGATCAGGACGTATATATCCTGTATACTGTTGATCAGCTAAAGTCTGGACCACGCCTGCAATATCGATTGAACCATCTTCTGTGAGATGAGAAGTCTCGATAAAATCACCATTTTCAAAGATTTTCACATTACGAACATGAGCAAATGGAGAATATTTTGCATACTTCTCTGCCAACTTCACCATATTGTTTTCTGGGTTGGCTCCAAGAGAACCAGTACAGAAAGTAATACGATTTGAAGGAGAGTCTGAGATCGCCAACAGTTTTTCCAAGCTATCTCCGCCTGTCATAATACGTGGCAGACCGAAAATAGACCATGGCGGATCATCCGGATGAATCGCCATCTGAATATCACATTCTTCGGCAATCGGTAAAATTGCATGCAAAAAGTATGCTAGGTTTTCCCACAACTTATTGTCATCGACTTCTTTATAGGCTGCAAATAAATCAGTAATCTTTGCAAGTCGTTCCGGTTCCCAACCAGGCATTGTTAAAGTAGAAGATTCGGATATAGATTTCACAAGCTCTGCCGGATCGATCCCTTCTACCTTCGCTTTTTCATAAAACAGTGCAGTTGAACCGTCCGGAAGCGGATGATGCAGGTCGGAACGCGTCCAGTCAAAAACCGGCATAAAATTATAACAGATTACTTTGATACCTGCTTTTGATAAGTTCCGAATCGTTTGCTTGTAGATCTCAATGAATTGATCTCGTTCAGGCAATCCTAGTTTAATTGACTCATGAACATTAACGCTTTCTACTACATCTGCATGAAAACCATGTGAATGGATGTAAGCAACTTCATTTTGAATCTCTTCTTCTGTCCATAATTCGCCAGCTTGTTTATTGTGCAATGCCCAAACAATACCTTTGGTCCCAGGTATTTGCTTTATTTGTTCTAATGAAACGGTATCGTTATCGCGGCCATACCAACGAAAGGTGATATTCATCATGACTTACCCCCCTTTGATTTTTCAATATATTTTTCAGCAAGTTTTCGTACTGCTTCTTCTCCACCAGTTGCATAAGCTTTTGTAAGATCACTTCCAATACCGACTGCTACAGCTCCTGCATCTAGCCATTCTTCTAAATTATTTAAAGAAATACCACCTGTAGGCATGAAGTTTGTATATGGCAACGGACCTTTAAACGCTGATATAATTGAAGGTTGGAATTGATTCGCCGGAAATAACTTCAGAATATCGCAACCGCCTTCCATTGCATTATTCATCTCCTTAATCGTCATGCATCCTGGTAAATAAGGCATGGCATAGCGATTACACATTTTCGCAATTTGTTCATCATAATGTGGGCTCACAACAAATTTAGCGCCAAACAAAATCGCGATACGAGCTGTTTCAGCATCTAAGACCGTTCCAGCTCCAATCACTGCCTGTTCAGCTGATAATCCCTTGAAAACATTCTCGACAGATGGCGTCGTAAAAGTTAATTCAATCGCTGTGATTCCGCCAGAAATGGCAGCTTTCGAAATTTCAATCGCTTCTTCAGCATGAGAAGCACGAATGACTGCCACTACTTTTTGTTCTAGTAAATGTTGGATCACTTGATGTTTTGGAAGCATTTTCTCATCTCCTCAGTCAAAAATAATACATGCTTTACGAACTTGATCTGGATTCTTCTCAATAAAGTCAAAGGCCTCTTGAACATCCGCCAAGTTGAACTTGTGTGTAATCAATCCATTATGTGTAAGTTTTCCTTCATTTAATAACGTAATGATTTTTTCAAATTGATTAGTCTGTAAACGCGAACCAACTACTGTTAATTCTTTTTTCGTAATAGGCAGCTGTGAAACTGAACTTGGTCGCTCATCAAAACCTAGAACGACAACTGTTCCTGCCGGTGA
This sequence comes from Sporosarcina sp. FSL K6-3508, assembly GCF_038615825.1. NCBI lineage: Bacteria > Bacillati > Bacillota > Bacilli > Caryophanales > Caryophanaceae > Sporosarcina > Sporosarcina sp. FSL K6-3508. The sequence goes on from NZ_CP152016.1 coordinate 1,975,750, forward strand.
AGCAACCTGAATACCTAGTTCAAAAGTTGATGGCAAACATACTGCATCAATTACAACATTTACGCCTTCATCTTCAGTGATTCTCATGACTTCATCCTCAATTGAAACATTACCAGCGTTTAAAATATAGTCTGCACCATTTTCTTTCGCGAATTGCAGTCTCTTTTCATCTAAATCCGTCATCATGACAATGGCACCCGCTATTTTTGCTAACTTTAAGATGCAAATACCTATCGGGCCACAACCTTGGATTAAAACCGTATCACCCGCCTCAACTTTACCGCGCCAGACAGCCTGAGCACCAATCGTGTAAGGCTCAGCCAAAACAATTTCATCCCAATCTAAGTCTTTGCTAACTTGATGGACTTGACATTCAGGTAGCACAACTACTTCCTGCATTCCACCGTCTTCATGTACTCCGAAAACAGATAAATATTTACATACGTTTTGACGACCTTTTCTACATGCATAACATTTCCCGCAAAATGAGATCGGCTCGATCACTACATGATCTCCTACCTGAACAGTTTTAACGGAGTCACCGATCGCCATCACTTCTCCAGCTACCTCATGACCTACCACGCGTGGATACGTTGCAAGAGGATTGGTGCCGTGGAAAATATGCATGTCCGATCCGCAAATTCCAACTCGCTTCACTTTCACTTGTACGTCAAAACTATCCTTAATTTTTGGACATTCTTTTTCGATAATCACTAATTTATGTGCTTCTGGTACTTGAACTGCTTTCACTTTCAATTCCTTCACCTACTTAAATAGACTTGGTAAATACAATGTAATCTGAGGCACAAATGACACTAATAATAAGATGACTAAACTGACCCCTAGGAATGGCAGCAACTCTTTCGTAGTTTTTCCAATAGAAACTTTTCCGATTTGTGAAGCGACGAACAAACATACCCCTACTGGTGGAGTAGTCAACCCGATTACTAAGTTCAATACCATCATGACACCGAATTGCACTGGATCCATTCCGACTTCCATAGCGACAGGAAGCAATACAGGGAAGAGAATTACGAGTGCGGCAATCGTCTCCATAAAAGTACCGACAAATAGAAGCAAAACATTGATTAAGATAATCACGACGATCGGATTGCTCGAGATCCCTAGAATCGTACTCGCAACCAATTGCGGGATTTGTTCACTAACCATAATCCAACCAAACAAGTTTGCAAACCCTACTAGTAACATAATAGATGCTGTGCTAGTCATAGAAGATAACATGATTTCTGGTATTTTCTTAATAGGAAGTTCTTTATAAACAAAGATTCCAATGACAAGTGCATATAAAACGGCAATGATAGAAGCTTCAGTTGGAGTGAAGAAACCGCCTAATATTCCAACTAAGATAATAACCGTCATAAATAACGCCCAAAAAGCACCCAAGAAACTATTCGTTATTTCTTTGAATGATTTCCGTTCACCTTTAGGATAATTTCTCTTGACCGAAATAATGTAGGTTGGAATCATCAAGCCCAGACCTAAGAGAATACCTGGCAGTGCACCTGCTAGAAAAAGGTCCCCAATCGAGACAGATGCAAGTGTACCTACAATAATCATAGGTAAGGATGGAGGAATAATTGGACCGACCGTTGAAGATGACGCAGTAACAGCTGCAGAGAAGCCTGCTCCATATCCCTCTTTTTTCATAGCCGGTATCATTACTGCACCAATACTTGCAGTATCCGCTAGAGCCGTTCCTGAGATACCCGCAAAGCCCATTGAAGACCCTACATTAGCAAGTCCAAGACCACCTCGGATATGACCAAAACAGTTATTCGCAAACTGAATGATCCGGTCTGTAATGCCACCCGCGTTCATCAAGTTCCCCGCTAAAATGAAGCCAGGAATACAAAGTAAGACGAATGAATTTAGTCCGCCAAACATTCTTTGAGGGATGATCGAAAATGACATATCATTAAGGAATAAATACAATAATGAAGATAAACCTAAACTAAAAGCGACAGGCACTCCTATAAATATCAAAACTAGGAAAGATAGGAATAAAACTAGTGCCATCATTCTTCTTCACTCCCATCTACGTAAGGCTCTTTATTCTGTATTAATTTAACAATTTTTATGACTGAAAATATTGAAATGAACAGACCCATCAAAAAGATTGACGCATGTACAACCGACATCTGAATTGGTAGTGTTGCTGCTTGTTGATTGTGTCCTAGTAACATAAATTTGTACCCTTCATTCGCAATCACAAGAGTTAAAATTAAAATAACGATATAGATTCCTATATCATAAAACTTTCTGACACTGCCTTTCATTTTATTAATCAACAAATCAACATTAATATATTCATTGCGCATCAAAGCTAAAGGTGTTCCGAAACTAATTGCAAATAAGAATAAGTAACGTGTCAATTCTTCTGTCCAGACATAAGAAAACGGCAGAAATCTTGACAGAATTTGAACTGTCACTACAATGATAACGCCAGTAAAGCTCAAAATTGAAAGTGTGCCTAATATGCGTTCCACTAACTTCAACATGGCTGTGATTCATTCCTTTCTTAAGGAAAGGCACAACTAGGTATGGACTAGTCGTACCTTTTGGTTTCTGTATTACTTCGCGTCAAGAATTTTGTCTAGTACTTCATTTTGCTCGTCAGATAATGACTTTTTAACTGCTGGTAACATCGCATCACTAAATTCCTGACGATCTACATCAACAAACTCCATTCCTTTTTCCTTTAAATCTTGCTCAATTGATTCAATTGATTCATCATATAATGAATCACCGAATTCTTGTGCTTCAGCTGCAGCGTCTTTTACGGCTTTTTGTTGTTCTTCAGTTAATGCATTAAATTGATCGTTTCCAACCAATACATAAATCCAAGAATACACGTGTTCAGTACGATTGACATATTTCTGTACTTCATATAGACCGCCACTTTGGATTAAGTCTACTGGATTTTCTTGACCCATGATGACACCTTGCTGCAAACCTGTAAATACTTCGTTAAAGTCGATAACTTGGGGTTTTGCTCCTGCTGCTTCCCACACTTTTAAAAATAGAGGGACATTTGGCACACGCATTGTGAAACCTTTTAGATCAGCTAATGATTCGATTTTTTTATCTGATGTTAGATTACGTGGCGCTCTCAGATGATTATAAAGAGGTGTTAATTTTGCCTTATCCATAATCTGCTCTTCAATTTCTTTTCCTATATCGCCTTCAACCACTTTTTTCACATGATCAATACCGTCAAACGCATAAGGGACAGCCATTAAAGCAGCTTTTGGAGCCCAGTTTTGCAGTGTTTCCCCTGAAACAACCATATCGGCAGATCCAGCTTGAATCGAGTTGATCGTATCTGTTTCTCCACCCAAAGAGTTGTTCGGGTAAATTACAATTTCTATTTGTCCGTCTGTTTTTTCTTTTACGGACTCTGCAAATTTCTCTGCGGTTTTATGCCAAATATGATTTTCGTCTGCTAAGTGACCTAGTTTCCATTTAATAACCTTCTCACTTTTACCACCTGCTGTTTCTTCTGCATTATCTGATCCACAAGCCGCTAACATCAACATTGCGATCATTAAACCTGCAATCCATTTAAATTTTCTCATGTTTTTCTCTCCTTTAGAGTTGTAATCTACTTCCGACATACCTAGCATTATTTCCTCAATCACCCCTTTCAGTAGTCTCTATCTCTCAATTTCTTTTTCACCTTGAATGAATGACTGCACTTCACTCAAATATGGAAGACCTTCATTATCTCCTGAAACGGTTACAACAAGTGCACCAACGCCATTAGCAAATCGCAAAGCCTGCTCTGGTTCAGTGTTATGCAAGTAGCTGTACACGTATCCTGCATCAAAACCATCTCCCGCACCCACTGTGTCGACAACGGGAACATTAAATGCTGGTGCTGAGAACCATTGACCACTTCGATACAACCTAGAACCAGAAGCTCCATCTTTAATAACCAAGTCTGAAATTCCGTACTTTTCCGCAAATTTGGTCAATGATACTTCTGAACTTCCATCTAAAAGGGTGTCAATTTCATCTAAACCAGTTAATAAGATGTCTATATGTGGGAATAGTTCAAAATACACTTTTTTCGCTTCTTCTATTGTCCAAAGCTTCAAACGAATATTGGGATCAAAAGAAACCGGAATACTTTTTTTGTTCGCTAATGAGATAAGTTTTTTTGTAATTACTAGATTTTGTGGATCGATTGCTAGGAATACTCCTGTAATATGTACTAGATCAACAGAATCCAAGCATTCGTCATTAATATCTTCAGGCTTCAGTGTTAGAATAGGTGACTGATGACGATAATAAAATGTCTTTCCATCTCCACTTTCTCTAATCTCTTTAAAGTTAACGGACGTTGGATAACCTTCTACAAAATCAACTTCTGATACATCAATACCTTCACCTCGCGCAAAATTGTAAATCACTCGTCCAAATTCATCTTCTCCCAAACGGCTAATCCATTTACTCTTCATACCAAGTCTTGCACATCCAATAGCGAAGTTTAGTTCTGCGCCGCCGACTTTCCGCTCAAAAGTAGAGACGAATCGCATAGGGCCTGTGGTAAAAGGATTCATCGTTATCATTGAATCCCCTATCGTTAATACATTAAAATTTTTAGACATATTCCCAACTCCTTATTTCTAAACAGACTCCCTTTTTAATAAACGAGGTATGTGTCTCATAACCTCATAATCATCCTCAATATCTTTCGCCTGAATAATTTTTAGCAATAGTTGCGCTGCTTCTTTACCCATTTGAAAAGTCGGCTGCGTGATAACGGTAATGGGGGGTGTAAAAACTTCCAAGAAAGGAGAGTCATCCAAACCAATCACAGCAACATCCTGAGGAATAGTTAAGCTGTTTTTCTTAATGAATTTCATTAATTCCATGAGAGCTAAGTCGTTAATCGCATAAAAAGCATTTGGTCTTTCATCTGCCAACCATAGTCTGTCAAGATCTTCCACTATTTTTGTCCGTTCAGTTGCAACTATCCAGGATTCTTCATATGCCAAGTTAAGCTCTTTCATTCGTCGCTTATATCCTTCAATTCGTTCGATCCGAGGGACTACTTTTCGTTTAATAGAAGTTGAAACAATAGCTATTTTCATCTTGCCTGCTTTCACACATTGATTAATTGCAATTTCCGAAGCTTTGTGGTTGTCCAACATGATCGTAGGGTAATAAGCTCCTTCTGTCTTTCTATCCAAAAATACGATCGGAAAATTGGACTTACGTAAACTTGCGTAGACATCTTCATTTCCTACTGTTGGAAAAATGATTAGACCGTCTACTTGTTTTGCCTGTAGCATTTTAATATACGAACGTTCTTTCTTAGGATCATCATCCGCGTTGCAAACAAATACATGAACCCCTTGTTCTTCACATACATCCTCTATCGCACGAATGATTTCATTCGAAAACGTGTGCAAGATATTTGCAACAATGATACCAATAGTGTTAGATTCTTTCTTTTTCAAACTTCGCGCCATATTGTTCGGTATGTAACCCAGCTCTTCAATAGATTCCTCGATTTTTACTTTGGTCGCTTCCGCCATAAATTCAAATCTATTGTTAATAAATTGTGAAACAGTACTTTTGGAGACGCCTGCTTTTTTTGCGACATCAGCCATAGTCACTTTCATTTCACTTCACCTTTTTCTTTTTACTAAACCGGTTTAGTAAACCGATTTAGTAAAAGTATAAATGCAAACGTTTTCAAAATCAATAGTTATTATTCATATTATTAAAATATTTAAAAACGAATATTAACTTGCCTAACTAATACCGAAAGACAGACAAGTTTATATTCGTAAATATTGGCTTTTAACTTTTATTTATAAACAGTGGTTGTTATGCATGTATTGCTTCCTATTCCCATGATCAAACCATTTGATATCTAACCTTCAAACTAGCACTCACCGTAATCGTTCCCGACTCAATCGGCGTCCCCCCTGCTTCCGCCATCGTAACAGCACGAAAGGCAACCGGCTGTGCAACATGTTGTTCTTCAATTTTCACTGGAATTGGTCGATTGGGCAGCTTTAGCGAAGAACCGATCGTCACCATCTTTGTTTCGGCGTCTTGCAGTGCCTGCGCAAGAGCTTTTTGATAGTATTCGCTTTGATCTTGGATCGTAAATTGGATTGAGCCAATTTGGTTCACACCATTCGAAACAGCAGTGTCCACCACTTCACCTACACGTGAAATTTCACTGATTGTAACGCGTATTGTATTGACGACTTCATAACCTTTGAAGATTTGTACGCCATCCACGTAATCATAGACAGGATGAATCTGATAATCGATCGTTTGGATAGAGGATTCCGGGACGCCCATAGCGACCAATGAGCTGATGACATTGTTCATCCGATCCGCATTTTCTTGCTGAATTTCATTTAATTCATTTCCTCTCGAATTGACCATCATAATAATATGAACGGTGTCGGGAGTTACCTTCACCGCCCCTTCCCCCCAAACAGTTATGGAACGGCTTTGCTGATCATGATAAGACGCATTATACATTTCCATCACTCTCCTTTTCTATTAATACATTGCTATGCGTCAGCTAGTCCCTTTCATACTAAGCAAATCGTGAAAACAGCTTTTAATCATATAGAAAAGAGCCGAAATCATAAAGACTTCAGCTCTTTTATCGGTTCATCCTTCAACAGGTGCGTTCAAGGTTTCAGAGAAGCGAACGAAATAATCAAGCGCCCCTGGATTCGCCATAGCATCCGGGTTTGCTGCTTGCTCTACTGGAATCCCCGTAATTATTTTTCGTATAGGCACTTCCATCTTTTTACCGGTAAGTGTATAAGGTACTTGCTGGATTGGAAAAATAGCGTCCGGTACGTGCTTCGGCGAAACACCTTCTCTTATCTTTTTATTAATTCTCGACTTTAATTCTTCGTCGAATAAAACCCCTTCTTTTACCACGATAAATAATGGCATATACGATCGGCTATCCGGTAAATCTAAATTCACAATAATGCTATCTTGGATTCCTTCGAGTGATTCTACCGACGCGTAAATTTCACTTGTCCCCATCCTGACCCCGTTGCGGTTTAATACAGAGTCGGACCGACCGTAAATTACGCAAGTACCCCGCGAAGTTATCTTCAAATTATCTCCTTGCCGCCAAATTCCCTCATACGTGTCAAAGTAGCTTTCCAGAAGCCGCTCATTTTGTTCATCATTCCAAAAATAAATCGGCATGGACGGCATCGGCTGCAGTACAACTAATTCCCCAACATCATCCACGACAGAAACTCCTGCTTCGGAGAATGCGTGGACATCTACGCCAAGGCCGCGGACTTGCATTTCTCCCGCGTATACCGGCTCTGTCGGTACACCCGACACGAACCCCGAACAAATATCGGTACCCCCACTTTGAGAGGAAAGCCATAAATCGTCTTTCACATTCTGATAAATCCACTCAAAGACATCTGGACTTGCCGGCGCGCCGCTTAATATAATGGAATCAATAGCCGAAATATCATATTGCTCTTTTGGCGTTAGGCCTGCTTTCTTCATTAAATTAATGTACATCGGGCTGGCACCAAAGACAGTAGCTTTCGTCTTTTCTGCTAACTCCCACAACTTTCCGATCGATGGATAAGCCGGATTCCCATCATACAGGATGATAGACGAACCTGTAAGCAATCCACTCGTTAATATATTGAACATCATCCACCCTGTCGTTGTATAAAAGAGCAAGCGGCTATCCGGAGTCAAGTTTGCATGGAAGGTTAAAATCTTATATGATTCCAATAAAATTCCGCCATGACTATGCACAATCGCTTTTGGAATTCCTGTCGTGCCGGATGAGTACATAATTTGCAGAGGGTGGTCAAATGGCACTTTTTCAAATGTAAATTGGGCTACCGAGACTGCTGCGGGCTCATTGATCACATCATTCCAGATTAACGCATCTTTCGTAGGTCCTACCTGTTCTTCTGCATATAAATATGGTACATGAATCACATGCTGAACACTTGGCAAACGCTTTACAATGTCACGAATCTCTTCACGCCGATCAAAGGTTTTACCAGCATACTGATACCCATCGATCGTCAACAATAGCTTCGGTTCGATTTGCTGAAGGCGATCCAGCACACTTCTGCTGCCAAAATCCGGTGAACAACTTGACCAGATCGCACCGATGCTCATTGTAGCCATCATTGCTACAACGGTTTCCGGTATATTCGGCAAGTAGGCAGCTACACAATCTCCAGGTTTGACCCCAATCTCTCGTAATTTCGTCGCTAAGGTCACGACTTGCTCTTTAAATGTCCCCCATGACATTTCTCCGAGCGGACGAATTTCAGATTCATGAAAAATCGCAGTTTTCTCATTAGCGCCCTGTCGGAAAATATGCTCCACGTAATTTAGTGTTGATCCCGAAAACCAGTTAGCGCCCGGCATTCTCTTCGTGTCTAGTACTTGTTTATAAGGAGAAGCTGAATCAATAGCGAAGTAGTTCCATATCGATTCCCAAAAATCCTCTAGTTCATTTACAGACCATTGCCATAGTGAGTTATAGTCAGAGACCTCTAATCCTCTCTCTTCCTGCAACCAATTCATATAGTGTGTAATGTTCGCTTGTTCTTTGTAGGATTCACTTGGTTTCCAAAGTATTGTTCCTTCTATCGCCATCCCGATTCCTCCCTCTGTAGCTTATCTATATACAAACTGAATGTATTCGCTTTCATTAACTATACTACTGTTGTTTTAATAGTTCGTCAATTCAAGGTTTTCTTGTTTTCAAACCAAAAAGCTTATCTGCAGTACATCCTGTCTGCAGATAAGCTTTTCAATTATTCATCGACAAATTTACCATAATTGGGCACAGCTACATTTTTAAACCGATTGGCTAAGTTGTCTAATTCTATTTGCAGCCATGAAGCATCCGTAACCGGTACGCCATGACCTGTAATCGCAATTTCTGGTTTGAGAGCAGCCAATGACTTGACTGATTGTTCTGCACTTTCCCAATCGGGAGTCAAATAGCGTGGTGGACCGTTCATCTCCAGTTCTTGGGTAAACACTTTGTAAAGTGAATCCTGTTTCACTGTAACGAATGCATCTCCTGCAATCAGCGCATGATCTGATTCTCTAAATAGTGATACATGTCCTGTTGAGTGACCCGGCGTATGGATCCATTTCCATCCCGGCATGAACGGTACAGAATGATCAGTTGGTAAGACATGCGCCCGTTCTCCAATATCTACGGCTTCGATTGGAAACATAAAAGACATTTTGGCTACCATGCCACCTTCTACCAAAGTATCAGGTTGTGGATAGTCTTGCTTACCCGTAATATAAGGCATTTCAAGCTCGTGGGCGTAAACCGGGACGTCTTTCCATTCCTCCAATACATCAATCAATCCACCCACATGGTCGAAATGTGCATGTGTCATGATAATCGCTTTTGGAGGTCGGTGAGAACCAAACCGTGCAACTGCGGCTTCCACAATTTTTTTCCCGGATTTAGGCATTCCTGCGTCAATCAGGACCCAATCTCCCTCGTCAGGTTTACCATAAAAGATGATGTTCACAATTTGTATCGTATGACAATACAGGTCAGGCGTTACCTCTACACCTTGATTACTCTTTTCTGAAGTAACCGGTTGAAAACGCTCAGTTGATGAACTTCTTTCCATTATTGTAGCCTCCTGTCCATTAATCTAACAATCGGTTGTTGTGGTCTACTTCCATGACTTTTGCTTCCTCTGCAGAAACAGCAGAGTGAAGAATTCCTTTACCTCGGCAGACACTGCAGGCATATTGCCAACCTTCATCGTCCGCTAACATTCCTGCACCTTCACATGCCTTACATGTACTTTCTCGATCAACCATTTTATAATACCCCCTCTTTAATTAAACATGCGTCTCATCTTGTCGAGCTTTTGCCCAATTAATCATGCCACCTTCGAGCATGACATCAATTTGCCTCTCCGACATGCTGTGTCGAACAAGAATTTGACGATTTTTCCCTTTTATGGCAATCAGAAATTCTTTTGCACTCTTCACCGCTTCACGTAAATTACTAAGTTGAAGAACGTCTCCATTTTCTAACAACTTATAATCATCTGGATCGACAAAGGTTAATGGAAGTACACCAAAATTAACTAGGTTTTGCCAATGTATGCGGGCAAAGTCTTTTACTAATGCTACCCGTAGACCAAGATATCTTGGTGCTAGAGCGGCATGTTCCCGACTCGAGCCCTGCCCATAGTTAGAACCTGCGACAATGGCATGTCCGCCTTCCAAAGTACTTGCTTTGGCTCGCGAGTAATAGGTACGGTCGATTATCTCAAATGCAAATTTACTGATTTCAGGAAGATTACTCCGATAAGGCAAGACACGCGCTCCTCCTGCGAGGATTTCATCGGTTGAAATATTATCATTCATCTTTAGCAATATTGGAATTTCAAGTTCGTCTTTTAATTCATCCATCTCCGGAATCAACGCGATATTCGGTCCCTTGTATAGTTCCACTTTTCGAGCTTCCTCATATGGCAATGGTTCTGTCAATAGTTTCGTATCCACGGTAGGCGTTTCCGGGTCTTTTACTAGCGGATACGGCATACCCAAAGTTCTCGGATCTGTAATTTCTCCATTCAGAACGGATGCTGCAGCTGTTTCCGGACTACACAAAAACACGCTATCCTCGAGTGTTCCCGATCTGCCCGGGAAGTTCCGCGGTGTTGTCCGTAAGCTATTCCGCCCAGTCGCTGGGGCTTGTCCCATACCGATACAGCCATTACAGCCAGCTTGGTGCAACCGTGCGTCCGCTTGAAGAAGATTGGCGATATGCCCTTCTTTAACTAAATCAGTTAGGAGTTGTCTGGAAGTTGGGTTAACATCGAAAGAAACACCTTGTTTCGCCCTTTTCCCTTTAACAATTTCAGATACGATAGCAAAATCACGATAACCCGGATTTGCCGAGGAACCGAGATATGATTGATAAATGGGTGTACCGGCAACTTCAGATACAGGAACAACATTTCCGGGGCTTGAAGGCTTAGCGATTAAGGGAACGAGTTCTGATAAATTAATTTCTTCATTCAAGTCATAAGTTGCGCCTTTATCCGCTGTAAGTTCTGTCCAATCTTCTTCTCTCCCCTGAGTCTTTAGAAAATGTTTTATCTCTTCATCTGATGGGAAGACAGTCGTGGTGGCACCTAATTCAGCCCCCATATTGGCAATCACATGCCGATCCATGGCACTTAGATGGTTCAACCCCGGGCCATAATATTCAATGATCTTACCTACGCCGCCTTTGACATCATAACGCCTTAACATTTCCAGTATGACATCTTTGGCACTTACCCAATCAGGTAATTCACCAGTCAATCTCACACCCCATACTTGTGGCATTTTAATATAAATGGGTTTGCCGGCGATCGCCAGCGCGACATCCAAACCGCCTGCACCCATCGCCAGCATCCCCATACAACCGTTCGCGCAAGTGTGACTATCCGAACCCAGCAAGGTCTTCCCAGGTTTTGCAAGCCGTTGCATGTGTACAGGGTGGCTAACTCCATTGCCAGGTCGGCTATAATACAATCCAAATCGCTGTGTGGCGCTCTGCAAAAATAAGTGATCATCCGCATTCTTGTTGTCTACTTGAATGACATTGTGGTCTACATATTGGGCGGATGCTTCTGTCTGTGCACGCTTTACACCCATTGCCTCCAGCTCTAACATCACCATTGTACCGGTTGCATCTTGTGTAAGTGTCTGGTCAATCTTCAATCCAATCTCTTCTCCGTGTTTCATTTCCCCGGAAATTAAATGTGATTTAATTAGCTTTTGTGTAACATTTAAAGCCACTATACTCCGCCCTTTCAAAGAGTCATACTATTTAAAACGTATACCCAAAATCTGCTTTCTAAACACCCGAACAACGGACATGCAAAAAGCCTGCCCTTTCAAGTCGAGTTTTATGCAGTTTCAGCATAACTAGTATGTACTATAGCACTTCTATTTCGAACTCAATTAGCTGGCTTTTCATATAATAGATAAAAGAATAAGGGGGGTTATTTGGGTGGATAATGACTTCTTTCAAAACGAAGGTGTTAGCGATAAACAAATTGCGGAAATCGCTTTTCTTGGTGAAGCTTTCGGGTTTCTTGGCGATGCACTGACCACGTTTTCCGCCTACTTAGCACTACAGCAAATTTCAAAAGAACCTGAATCAGCGAATGATCCGGATAAATTGGAGATGCAACAGCAAATTGAATATTTAATGAAAGAAGTAGAACGGTTAAAAAAACAGCAACGTTAAATCCATTGCAACGAAAAATAAGCTGAATACAAAAAAGTTTTCAGCTTGGATTGCTTACTATATTGACCTGTTGTACATCATGCAATGTAAATACGAAGAATATCACTCGACATTAGGACCGAACACTCGATTATGAATATCCTCAGCCTTTCTCATTTCAATTCGATTCAGCAACGTCTTTTTCCAATTGGTCGCAAGCTCAGGAACTGCTGCAAGTGCAGCAGCTTTTTCGAAGTTCTCTCGCTCTATATGCATGACCTGATTACATTTTTCAATTGTCCATTCTGGAGCGACACGATCTCTCAGTTGAAATGTCTGACCCGCCCCGACAAAGCCCACCTGGAGAACACGATAATACCAACCCGTGCGGCCTGAGTTTTGCAGAAGTACAGCCAAATCTTGTATACGGAATCTACGGGCAGGCTTCCAGCATGGCTGACGCGGCTGGGACACCTGTATCACGGCTTCCCCAACTTCATAGATATCACCAATCGCAACGTCAGATTCCTGCAAATTAATAGTAGAGAAATTTTCTCCCATGCCGCCCGGCTTGATTTCCGAATTACAGAGCTTGTTTTGCCAATAATGATAATGCTCGGATGGATAGGAAAACACAGCTTTTTCAGGACCCCCATGGTGTTTTAAATCCGCCTGCTCATCCCCTTCCAGATTGGTCATTCCTAAAAAGATCTGTCCGTTAAAAGGCTCTTTAAAGATGGAGGTTTTCCATTCACGTTCCATCGGATGATCTGTATTTTGCTGCCCTATCACTTTTGGTTTCCCAACAAAAATAGACGCTATTTCTGCAGGCTGTTTTTGATATATATTCATCTGATTCCCTCCTTCCTTCATTGATGATTGCAGGATACGTTGAAAAGCCCTTGGTCGATGAACCGACCATAGGACCCTGAGGAATGAATGAAACAAGACACTTAAAATGTAATAAAACCTTTTTGCATTGCAAAACCACCCAATGTAAAGAGTACAATTGCAATTAATGTAATAATAAATAATCTATTATTTTTATCCAAGTACTCACCTTTTTCTTCACAGGATAGAACAAAATAAGCTGTTTTCTTTATTCTACCAAATGAAGACCAGAAAAGGAATTGAATTTCAAACTATTCTTTTTACTCAATCTCCTTCTTCAATTCATTTAAAAATAAAACCATAAAATCATGTCGTTCCTTCGCCAGTCGGATTCCTTCTTCTGTTACCATCAAATCCTTAAGCAATAGCAACTTTTCATGAAAATGCGTAACAGAAGCTGTTTCTTTTGAACGGTACTCAGAAGCCGACATACTCCTGCGAGCTTCTTCCTCTAAGTCGTATAACTTTCTGCCCCGCGCCCCTCCAAAAGCAAATGCCCTCGCAATACCGATTGCTCCGATTGCATCCAGCCGATCCGCATCTCTGACAATAGCCCCTTCAATAGAAGTAACCTCTTTCGAATGCCCTCCGTTAAATGACACACTTTCAATTGCAGACATTACGTTCGCAGATAAGTCCTCTGAAGCACCAATTTGCTTGAGCATCTCTACCGTTGTAGCCTCATGCAATGATTCATATTTCGCATCTTCTATGTCATGCAAAAGAACAGCTAAGCGAACGACGAGCTCATCAGCAGTTGGTTCAGTAAGCAAGATCTTCTCTGCATTTTTCATCACGCGATCAATATGATCTAGATCGTGACTCGCATCATATTTATTATAAATAATTTCAACCATCTGTCTGCATTTCACTATCATTTCTTTCAAATTATCCATTCCTTTCTATACAGTTCTATATCCTATGTTGTAGCGTACCAGAAAAAACATTTGACATCTCATGAAAAGAAATCTTACTGCAAAATAACAAGTGAATTTCAATGCATTTTCCAACAAACTGCAATATTTTTCTACACATGTTGACAAATTGTCAACACTACTTTAAAATTCTTTACAATGTAAGCCGTTAGGTGATCATTTAATTTCTTCCAGTTTTTCTGTAAAGGAGATTGGTTTTATGTCAAATGAATTTGAAACACTGTCGATCGGGCATTTATTACGAAATACTTTAAAAAAACATTCATTGTCCATGCGCAAACTAAGTGAACGTACGGACATTGACACAGCTACGATTTCTCGAATCATCAACAACAAACGTAAAGCGACTCTTGATCATCTAGAGAAGTTTTCATTTGTTTTGGATATCCCGTTGTCGAAACTATTGGAAGCTGCAGGCTATTCTATAGAAAACAAAAAAGAATCAACGTTTGCTGACGATAAAACCATACAACACCTCTTGGATATATCTGATCAACTCTCCGCCACTATTTCCATTTCTAATGTAGAAAAACAACTGGCAGAGTACAAAGACGATTCACAAACGACAGAAGGCAAGAATCGTATTCTGAATGATTTTGAGGAGAAACTCCAAAGCACCGGCGGAACGGGACCATTCATGGATCAGCTAAAATACTTATTCGGCAGGTTCAAAGCTCAAAATGGAAGTAAACGAGAAATTGCTATTATTGGCAGTGCATTATTATATTTCATTGCCCCGATCGATGCCATACCGGATTATTTATTCGCAATTGGCTATATCGATGATGCGATCGCTGTTCAGATTGCTTCCAGCACAGTAAATAAGAATTAATAACCAAGTTAGCAGGTGATAAGGATGGAGACGAGAAGCAAGAGAAGGAGGAAGAAAAGCAAGGGTCGGAGGAACTTTTTCCTGATTTTTGCGTTCATACTACTAGCAGGTGCTATCTACTTTGTGAATCAATATACTAGTGGAGTATCTTTGGCAAATGGGAATACGACGAGCAACGTCCACACTGAACTGAATAGCAATTCGAGCGGCAATGGGGATTTGAATACGAAGTTCGAACCGTTTGAAGGCGCGGATCCTCAGTTTGGTGAAATAAACGTACTGCTAATCGGTAACGATGCCAGAGCGGATGAGGAAGATGCACGATCAGACGCCCTGATGATCGGCCATTACGATCAACATACGAATAAGGTAAAGCTAGTCTCCCTTATGAGAGATACATATGTCGAGGTTCCTGAATATGGAATGCAGAAGATAAATGCAGCATTTTTCCTTGGTGGTCCTGAATTAGTCCGCAAAACCATCAAGCAAAATTTCGACATAGATGTTCAATATTATGCAATCGTCGATTTCGAGGGTTTTACGAAGATTGTAGATGTGATTGCACCTGACGGCATACATGTCGATATCCCCTATCCAATGTCGCACGGTATCGGTATGACACTGGAACCAGGCGAACAACATCTTAATGGTGAACAGCTGCTTGCGTATGTCCGTTTCCGACATGACATCCATAGCGATTTTGGCAGGGTAGAGCGTCAGCAAGAAGCGTTGTCTAAACTAAAAGAACAGGCCATCAGTGTCCACACCCTCTTAAATTTACCAAAACTACTTGGCGTGGTCGATTCCTATCTCGATACGAATATAGATAGTAAAATATTGTTTGCAATCGGCAAAGGTATGGTGACAGGTGGGAAATCCAAAGAAATGGAGACGCTGCGCATACCTGTAGAAGGCTCCTACACCGATAAACGTGTAAATGTAGGCGCTGTATTGGATATTAATCTCGAAGAAAATAAAGAAATCCTAAAAGACTTTTTAGCGTCAAATAAAAATGATGAAGAATGATGATTTATCGAAACAGAACGTGAGGATTAAAACAAATGAATTTAGACTTTAAGATTTTTGAAGCAATCAATCAATTTGCCGGTCACAATAATATACTGGATCAATCCGTTGTATTTTTCACGAAATACGGTCCGCTTTTATTCGGATTGTTTTTCGTCTGGCTATGGTTCACGAAACACGGAAACCGTGCAGAAAACCGAAAAATCGTGCTGTTTGCTTTTACGATTGCCGTGGTCACAATCGGGATTGATAAGGTCATTGAGATGTCGTTTTTCCGCTCACGACCTTTCGTCAGCCATGATGTCACCATGTTAGTAGACAAATTGGATTCCGACCCTTCATTCCCAAGTAATCACACAGCTGGTTCCTTTGCCCTAGCCCTTGCCCTCTTCTGGAAACGCAGAAAAATGGGCTCTGTGCTTCTAGTGTTTGCAGGACTGATGGCATTGTCACGAATATTCGTTGGTGTCCATTATCCTACTGATGTATTGACGGGCGCTTTCATTGCACTTGTAGTTGCATTTTTGATTATTTGGCAACGTCGTTTGATCGAGCCTTTATTTAATTGGATTATTCGGTTGTTTACACGCAGGGGATCGCATGCTGTATAATGGTAAATGGTATACAAAAAAGAACGCTGAGTGGATCAGCGTTCTTTTTTGTATTATTTGACTTCTCAGAAGGGATTCGTTCAAATTTAGGAACGCTCAACGGATGTTCTCAAATGGCAATTTCAGTTTTGACAATACAAATAAAAAAACGAGATAAACACTTAGTTTACTCGCCTCATTGCTGCTCTTATTCTCTTGCTTCTCAACCGCATGAATCTGCTCTATACACTCTTTTAAATTATAATATATTAAATACTTAAACAAGTGTTATACCGTCACTAATTCTAAAATAGCCTTTTGCCGTTGGTCTATTTTTGATAATTTTGAAGATGTTTCTTCCTTTTATTTATCTGTTTGTTTTTGCTTCTTTTCCAAATACTCCGCACGTATTTTTTCTAGTTGCTGCTTTTTATCAAATTTAGCAGGCTTGTGTTTTTCATGATACTTTGTCACAGCTGCCTGACCTTTAGCATCCAATTGATATTTCCCCACTTTGTTCACCTACTCTCTTCTCTTTAAAGAAAATTTATTCAACAACTAAAATGTTCGCGACTAATTTAAATTACGTCCCAGGAGGGATTCGAACCCCCGACCTACACCTTAGGAGGGTGTTGCTCTATCCAGCTGAGCTACTAGGACACAGTAATAAAAATGATTAACAACTTCGATTCAGGTATAGAATCGAAGTTCCAATATTAATCATTTGCAGTTCCATCGTAATCTTCATTAAACCATAGTTGTTCTTGATCATCCACATCGCCGTTATAGTTGATCAGAATTTCTTCACCTGCTTTGATGTCTTTGTGTGCAAAGAAATCAAAGGTATGGTGATCAAAGTTAATGTCGTACGTTGCATTCGGTTCATATGAATGGTTGAATAACATTCCATAACCTAAAAGGATTGCCGTATGATTCATTCCGTATTCGAATGCGTAGTCGGCAAGTATTGTTTTTTCAATATGTTGGTGTTGTTCATTCGGGTACGCAATGACAGGCGCCTCGTGCAAGAGCTGGCCTTTTTTGATGTCGCATGTTGCGAATACTCCCCTGTTGAATTCTCCGTCACTGACAGGAGATCGTTTCACTTCTATTATATCGCTCACCTACTCGCTTGTAAATTATACTTTGTAAGTATAGCATTAATTCAGCCGTATTGCTCTTTTCTAATTTGAATTATTAGGTATAACTTTTCGACGGTTTGTTAACATAAATCAAGGCCGGTAAGAAACACGTAAAACCGGCTAAGGGGTATTCCCTTAACCGGTTCTAAAGACGCTAACGTTAGCCGCTTATTCATCATTTGAAATCCCTTTCTTAATCTGGTTCAATTAATGACCGGTTTACCATTGGAAAGTGCTTCCCGGATTCGATATTTCAATACCTTACCTGATGCATTACGTGGAATCTGTTTTTCCACAAAAATTTGGGTGGGAACTTTATACTTTGCGAGATGTTGCCCGCAAAAAGTTTTTATTTCCTCCTCATCCACTACTTCTCCTTCATTCGGAACAACGATTGCCACAACCTTTTCTCCCCACAACTCATCTGGCAAGCCAATAATTGCTGCATCCAATAATTTTGGATGTTTATATAGAATCTGTTCTACCTCAGTAGAATAAACATTTTCGCCACCAGAGATAATCATGTCTTTCTTACGGTCTACCAGTGTAATATAGCCTTCTTCATCTATTAACGCAAGATCTCCGGTATACAGCCAGCCATCCCGAAGCGCTTTTCTTGTTTCCTCAGGGTTTTTATAATACCCCTTCATCACCATCTCACTTTTGATAATGAATTCTCCTACTTGACCCGGCAGTACATCATCACCTGTATCGCTTACTACCCTTACTTCTGTATTCAGCATGGCTTTTCCGCCTGCACCTATTTTATCCTTATGTTTTTCAGGCGGTAATATAATACCTCCCGGACCCGCCTCGGTTAAGCCGCACATGTTATGAAACTGATCATTCTTAAACATGGCAATCGACTTTTCCAACAGGGCAACCGGCATGGGTGCTGCACCATACCCGCATCTCTTTACGGATGTTAGGTCAAAACTCTCTCTATCAGGAACTAAAAGCAAATAATTGTACATGGTTGGAACGGCGAAGAAAATGTTAATTTTATATTTTCCAATTGATTGGAGTACGTGACGCGGGTCGAATTCCTGATGAATTACCTGAGTACTTCCTAAAAACGTCCCAGTAATCATAAATAAGTTGAGTTGAGCTGAGTGGAAAAGTGGCGCTACGTGCAGCAGATTATCATCCGGACTAATTTTCATCATAATCGCGGTAGAAAACGCTACATGAAGAACCCGATGATGATCGAATAAAGCTCCTTTTGGACGTCCGGTCGTGCCAGAGGTGTATAAAATTTCTGCATCGTCGGATTCATCCACTTCAATAGGCAGGTCCTCGTCATTTTTCGTCAGTATTTCTGCCATTTTGATTTGTTCACCTACTACTTTTTCTCCGACAGAAACCTGAAATATAACTTTTTGGTTATCCGCAGCAGCCTGATTGACTAACATCGCATACTCTTCATCAAAGAATACAGCGGACGCATCGGAGTCATCCAGAATATACCGAACTTCCTCTTGGGTCAATCGGAAATTAATTGGAACAGCTACACCTCCGACTTTCATAACTGCATAAAATGCAATTACGAACATGTCGGAATTTTTCATCAAAAGTGCAACTTTGTCTCCTTTTTCAATTCCTCTTGCAATCAATCCATGTGCAAGTTTATTTACTTCCCGATTCAATCGACCATATGTGTATACGTGATCCTTAAAATAAATTGCTTCTTTATCCGGCGTCCGACGTGCGTTCCTCGCTAAAGTAGTCCCAATATCCATGAACATTCCTCCAGAAAAATATAATGTACTTATACTTTTTTTCGAGCGGCATTTACTTCCTTCAAGATTTCTTCTGTATGTTCACCCAGTTTTGGTGCTATGAAACGAATTACACCAGGTGTCTCAGACAGTTTAATGGGAATACCAATTTGTTTTATCGTTCCTAAAGTTTCGTGTTTCATGGATTGAATCATTTCACGCGCCATTATTTGAGGGTCGCTTGTCATTTCCTCCAGTGTTAACACTGGAGTGACACAGGCTTCTTTATTCTCAAATATCTCCATCCACTCAGCCAGTGTTTTTTGATAGATTATCGTTTGTATTTCGTATTTTAGGCGATGTTGTTCGTGGGGAGGTGCCAATATACGAGGGATAAAATCACTTCTTCCTATCCCATGACAAAACGCTTGCCAAAATTTTTCCTCGAGTGCCCCTACAGAAAGGAAGCGCGCGTCCTTTGTTTCATAAATGCTGTAAGCAGCAAGCCCGCCGGACAACATTTGTTCTCCTCGGTTGGTCGTCACAGAGTCGGCTAAATAGTTCGGGAGGATAGTCTGCAACCAGGAAATCACGCCATCCAACATGGAGATGTCGACAAACTGCCCTTTTCCTGATCTTTCTCTCTCAAATAAAGCTAATAAAATACCTACTGCTGCCGGCAGGGCCCCACCGCCAATATCGGCTATTTGCGTGGAAGGTACAATCGGTTTCCCATCCTTTTCTCCCATCAAATTGAGCAGGCCGGCAAAACTCAAATAATTAATATCATGTCCTGGAAAATCTTTATAGGGACCTGTTTGCCCGTAACCTGTCACCGCACAATAAATAAGGCGTGGGTTTACTAGTTTCAGCGTTTGATAACCCAAGCCGAGTCGTTCCATAACCCCCGGACGAAATGACTCTACCACTATATCTGCGTTCTCGACCATTTTTATAAAATTGTGTTTACCTTCTTCTGTTTTTAAATCAAGGCAAACACTTTTCTTATTTCTATTGAGCGAATGAAAAAGTGCACTGTCCTCGTCTAATTTAGGTTCGTACATTCTTGCATAATCACCGATTTTTGGGTCCTCTATTTTTATCACTTCCGCGCCGAAATCTGCAAGTAACATCGTACAATACGGTCCCGGCAACAGGCGGGTTAAATCGAGAACACGAATAGACGTTAATACCACACGAACACCTCCAGACAAAATTAATTGCGCAAATATTATAAGGTAACTGTCACTCTAGTAAAATGATAAAACGACAGGCAACTTACAATTTACTAATCAAGTCGCTCTACAATGGTCGCATTTGCCATCCCATGGCCTTCACACATGGTCTGCAGTCCATACCGTCCATTGCTTCTCTCCAATTCATGCAGCATGGTGGTCATCAGACGTCCGCCACTTGCACCAAGAGGGTGGCCTAACGCAATCGCACCGCCATTTGGATTCAGTTTTGCCGGATCGATATCAAATTCCTTAAGCCAGGCGAGCGGAACCGATGCAAACGCTTCATTGACTTCAACAATGTCAATATCTTCGAGCGTCAAACCCGCTTTTTGCAGTACCTTCTCTGTTGCAGGAATGGGTCCTGTCAACATGAGTGTCGGATCGGAACCTACAACAGTTCGCGCGATTACACGAAATCTCGGCTTTAATCCAAGTTCAACGGCCTTCTCTCGTGACATCATTAATATCGCAACAGCGCCATCACTGATTTGACTGGAATTACCCGCTGTTACGCTGCCGTCCTCCCGAAAAGCCGGCTTAATCCCGCTAAGTTTCTCGAGATTTGTATTTTCTCTAGGACCTTCATCATCTTTCATCAATGTCATTGTTCCATCTGGAAGTGTTACCTCTAACGGCATGATTTCTTCGACAAAACGTCCTTCCTCACGAGCCTTAATTGCCTTTCTATGGCTTTCCAATGAGAATTCATCCATTTCTTCACGGCTTATGTTCCATTTATCCGCTACTCGCTCGGCGGATATGCCTTGATTAATGATCTCGTACTTTGAAGTTAATGCTTCACTAAGCTGTACTCCTTGCATATTGGATCCCATTGGCACACGCGACATACTTTCAATTCCGCCTGCAATCACAACATCCATATCTCCGCTAATAATCGCTTGTGAGGCAAAATGAACCGCTTGCTGACTCGAACCACACTGCCGATCAATTGTTGTACCCGGAACTTCCACTGGAAAACCGGCAATCAACGCTGCTTGTCGAGCAATGTCAAAAGCTTGCTCTCCAACTTGCGATACACAGCCGAAAATAACGTCTTCCACCAATTCGGCAGAAACACCTGCCCGTTTTAATACTTCCTCCAAAGGCTTTGCAGCCAATTCTTCTGCTCGAATTCCACTTAATAATCCATTTCGTCTGCCAACCGGTGTCCTGACTGCCTCAATAATTACTGCTTCACGCATCGCTATCTCCCTTTCTACCAACCTTTTGTAAGCCCTTACATTTCCATGAAGCCTGCACATATACATTTGTACTGCAAGTTAATACTTCCTCGTCCTGCTGATGTTTAATAATGACTTCCAACATCAGAAGTCCTCATTTTCCATTGGAATCTTTCTTTTTAGATGCTGCAGTCAGCCTCTATAATCCCATGTTTTTCGCGATGATCACTTTCATGATTTCATTGGAACCTGCATAAATAGATGAAACTGCCACATCACGATATCTTCTCGCGATATCGTACTCTTCCATATAGCCATAGCCGCCATGCAATTGCATACATTCATTTGCCACTTTCTTTGCGAGATCAGTCGTCCACCATTTCGCCATCGATACTTCGGTCACGACATCTTTGCCTGCAACATGGTCAACAATCAGTCGGTCAATAAATGTCCTGCCGATCTGAATTTCAGTCTTCAGTTCCGCAAGCTTAAACTGCGTATTTTGGAACTGACTGATACTGCGGCCAAACGCTTTTCGTTGTTTAACATATTCGATAGTTGAATCCAGCATAATTTCCGATGCTGCTATACTTTGAATGGCAACCATCAAACGTTCCTGCTGCAGCTTTGCCATTAAATAATAAAAACCTTTGCCCTCTTCACCAAGTAAATTGTTGGCTGGAACACGTACGTCCTCGAAAATTAATTCGCATGTATCATTTGCATGCTGTCCGACTTTTCGCAGCTTTTTACCTTTTGTAAACCCTGGTGTCCCGGCTTCGACTACAATCAGGCTGATGCCCTTGTGAGCAGGCTGTGCTTTAGGATTTGTTTTACAGACGACAACCACTAGATCGGCACTATGCCCATTCGTAATAAACGATTTTTCCCCATTTAAGATATACTCATCGCCATCTTTAATTGCAGTCGTTTTGACTGCAGCCAAGTCCGATCCAGTTCCCGGTTCCGTCATAGCAATAGCGGAAATCAAATTCCCGGTGATTGCACCTGGCATCCAAGCAGCTTTTTGTGCATCTGTCCCATAAGACGCGATGTATGGCATCACAATATCATTATGGAGACCTACGCCGACCATTCCTGTACCGACTCGTTCGAATTCCTCACTAAGCACAACAGTATAACCAAAATCTGCTTGAAATGCACCGTGTTTTTCATCAGCCCAAGGACAAAGATAGCCTTGAGCCCCTGCCTTTTTCCAAAAAGATCTGGGAACTTGTTTCTCACTCTCCCATTGCTCATAGTATGGAAAAGCTTCCTTTTCAAGAAACTTTCGTAGTGAACGACGGAATATTTCATGTTCTCCATGTAAATAGGCTCTTTCCATATGATTTCCTCCTTATTTAAGGCTATCCTTATCGTGGTTGCATTCTGATCGCGCCATCAAGACGAATGGTTTCGCCGTTTAACATTGGATTTTCCATAATACTGCTTACCAGAAGTGCATACTCAGCAGGAAAACCTAGACGGGATGGAAACGGTGTCATTTTGCCCAATGCGGATTTTGCCTCTTCCGGCAATGAAGCAAATAATGGAGTATCGAATAATCCAGGTGCTACTGTCATTACCCGAATACCGAGCGGAGCAAGATCTCGTGCAATCGGTAATGTCATTCCTACAATCCCACCCTTCGAAGCACTGTAGGCAACCTGACCAATTTGCCCATCAAAGGCAGCAACAGATGCCGTATTAACGATTACCCCACGCTCACCATCCTCATTCGGTTCGTTTTTAGCCATCATTTCTGATGTCAGTCGAATGACATTAAATGTACCAATTAAATTCACTTGGACAACTTTTGCAAAACGAGATAAACTATGTACCCCTTTTTTGCCGATCGTCTTCTCTGCTATGCCAATACCTGCACAATTTACGAGCCCATTAATTTTTCCATACTTTTCAACTGCCTGGTCCAGAGCCTGCTGTACACTGGTCTCGTCGGTTACATCGGTTTGTACATAATACATACTTTCCCCTAATTCCTCTTTCAGATGAAGAGCTTTTTCCTCAGATAGATCGAGGATAACAGCTTTGCCTCCCTTGGAAACGATTTGCCTTACTGTAGCTTCTCCAAGACCTGAAGCTCCACCTGTAACTACTACGACGGCATTTTCTACTTTCATTTGTTTCCCTCCAATAATGATGTAGTTTATTTTTTTACCAGAATACGTGTTAAATAGCCAGAAACCGTTTCAGCAATTTCTATCGGGTCTTTTTTTCCTTCTGGCGAGTACCATTGAGTCACCCAGTTCATGGCACCTAATATTGTGTTCCTTACTATTGTGATTTCTACAGCTTCAAACACTTCTTCATTGATACCTTCTAGGATTAGTTGGTCGAAACACTTCTCGTAATCATTTCGCAATTGAAAAATCTCTTCAAGTTGTTCAGTTGAAAAAATCTGTTCAAGCTTTACCATCATCTCAAACCCTGATTTTTCATCTAGTAAATAGGTGATATGAGCTACCATAGCCTTTTTAAATCTGTCCTCCACCGGTAAATTCTCCTGCTGTATTGTTTTAATATTTACCAGACTTTGCTGTAAGAGCATTAGCTGACTTTGATAAAGCAGATCCTGTTTGTCTTTGAAATAATAATAGACAGATCCTTTTGTCATCAATAAACTAGAGGCAATCTCTTCCATTGTCGTCCCCTGATAGCCCTTTTCTGCGAGAATACTAACCGCAGTCCGTAAAATGTCTTCTTTTTTCTTAGCTATCTTCTTCTGGCGCAACGACACGGCGATTCACCTCCCTGTTAATTGATTAATTTTTATTCTACACATTCATTTTTTAAATATCAAGTTAATTTTCTGAAAATTTAATAACTATTTTTCAGACTACAAATTTCTTATTTATTTGTAGTCATTTTGAAAGTGAAGAATCATGAGCTGATTTCGTTAATTTTTATTCTCAGCCGTTTGCAGTATTTAAATAAAAATTCTAGATATTCACAGGTCCTGCTAGTTATTGTGTCACTTTATTTTTTTCAAGTTATTCTCTTCGAATACTAAACAAATATAAGAATAGGAAAAACAAAAATAGGCGCGGTACCTTCACCAGTACATGGTGGGAGTACGACGCCAATATTTTAATTTGTTGGTTTTATTGTCTCAACCTCTTATTATTCAGGGAACCTTGGACCGCCTCCCATTGAAAACTACCTATCCCAATGACGATGCTGTGCAACAGCTTCCACAAACCGATTTGCAAAATTAGGGATATTTTCATCTGTAATAACACCTGGTTTATTGATGAAATTATTGACATTTAACCATTGTACGCCTTGACCGGTAGCCCCAATTGTCTTTTTGTGACGAAAAGCCTCATCAAGGAAATTTGCGATTTTTTGGTTAAAAGCCATATCATCACTACTTCCCCGCACCATATAGACCGCATCGTACAACACTGAATCGGCAGTATATACATTTTGTGTCGCTTCTAACTGAACATTCTTCGTACCCTGAACTATTCCTTGGTCCTCACTTATGATTTCCGGAACAAGTCCTTTCGATTTCCAATATTCAAGTACTGACTTTACTAAGGGACCATTAAACCCATCCGATACAATTACCGCTACTTTACGAGTTTTCGCAGACATAGGCATATTTAATTGGCTCAATGCCGGGGAAGATTTTGTTACGGTTGATCCTCCACTTGTTGGTGGTGAACCCCCAATATTTCTAGCTATTGTTCTAGCCAGTTCAAGGTTAACATTTGCAAACAAATCCACGTTTTGTTGTCGTACCGATTTACTTTTCACTTTTCCTAGTTCAAAACTAAACGCATCAATTATATGTTTCTTCTCGGGTCCACTCATGCTATTCCAAAACATTGTTGCTTGAGAAAAGAAATCCGTAAAACTTTTACTTCTTGCTCTTATTGTCCGACCCTCAACTTTTTCTTCATAATGCTTATAACCACCCTCTTCAGACGGTACGGGAGCCGGTGTATTCCCTGCTAAGGAGTTACGATGATAGTTCACACGACCAACATTGATCGTCATTCTATGATAACCTTCACGCTGGTTATTATAGAAGGGACAAATCGGACGGTTGATAGGTATCTCATGAAAGTTTGGTCCACCTAAGCGTATTAATTGTGTGTCAATATAGGAGAATAATCTCGCCTGGAGTAATGGATCATTCGTAAAGTCAATACCTGGTACCACATTCCCTGGATGAAACGCCACTTGCTCAGTCTCAGCAAAGAAGTTATCAACGTTCTTAGTTAATGTCATCTTTCCCATGATTATCACCGGAACTTCTTCCTCGGGTATTAGCTTAGTTGCGTCTAATAAATCAAAATCAAACGTAAATTCATCTTTTTCATTTACAATTTGCACACCTAACTCAAACTCTGGATAATCCCCCCGTTCAATCGCATTCCATAAATCATGGCGATGGAAATCAGGGTCAACTCCCATTAGCTTCTGGGCCTCCTCCCAAGTTAAAGAGTGGGCGCCTAGTTTTGGTTTCCAATGAAATTTAACAAAGAATGCTTCCCCCGCAGCGTTAACAAAACGAAATGTATTTACACCAAACCCTTCCATCATTCGAAAACTTCTTGGAATCGCTCGGTCGGACATAATCCACATCACCATATGCGCATTTTCCGGATTATTGGCAACAAAGTCCCAAAAGTTATCATGAGCTGTAGATGCTTGAGGAATGTCATTATGAGGTTCTGGTTTGAATGCGTGAACAACATCTGGAAATTTTATTCCATCTTGAATAAAGAAGACGGGGATGTTATTGGCTACGAGGTCATAGTTTCCTTCTTCCGTGTAAAACTTCGTTGCAAATCCGCGGGCATCTCTTGCCGTATCCCCCGAACCCCTTGCCCCGTTGACAGTGGAGAACCGTACAAATACTGGTGTTTTTATAGATGTATCAGTAAATATCTTCGCTTTTGTATAACGCGACATATCTTCGTATAACTCAAATTCACCGTGAGCTGCAAATCCCCTAGCATGGACAACCCGTTCCGGTATTCGTTCATTATCAAAATGTGTCAATTTCTCTCGAAAATGAAAGTCCTCCATTAAGGTTGGACCACGGACACCGGCAGTCAAGGATAGTTCATCCTCGGAAACCTTTAATCCTTGATTTGTCGTCATATATTTTCCTTTGTCATTCACCCGAAAACTCTCAAGTTGCTCATCTTTTTCGTTATCTTTCTTTTTATCTGTCATTTCATATACCTCCCCATTCATTGATATGAATTGAAAACGAAATTTATCCATCTGATGGGTATGTAAAAAATAATGAACCACACACCTATGATAACTAGATGTGTGGTTCATTATTTTCGGTGGTGCCATAATGATGTCTAAATTAGAATCCTAACAACTCAGTTTAGATATCTCCTTAAATCACGACGTCCCTTATTCAGACAAGAAGACATCCACGAAATCCTCTGCTGGCATAATAAGATTCCGCTCCATTATGATATACGAAAACGTGTCCGAATCGACGATCGCAAAAAAGGGCTCCGCCGAGTTTCCTAATATCAGATGGAGTTTGAACCCAACTCGATGTCTTCAAATCGAAATCCCCAAGTTCCTGTAATGCACGGAACTGGTTCTCCGTTAACAATTCAATGCCCATGGCAGTTGCCATCTCCATAGCGCTATTCTCCGGTTTATGTTTCTTCCTCGACTCCAGCGCTTCCTGATCGTAACACACACTTCTGCGCCCTTTAGGACTTTCCGCTGAACAATCGTAAAAAGCATATTCATCTGATTTTTCATCATACTCTACGACGTCCGGTTCACCACCGGTCATTTCCATTTCATTGAGCGACCAAAGTTTTCCGGGATTTGCTTCGAGCTTCGTTTGTATCACCGTCCATACCAGTCCTTCATGACGGTCCATGTTTTTTTCGAAACGTGCTTTCAAAATTGCTAGTAGTTCTTCTTGTTGTTCTGGTGATAACTCTTTTTTATTACTCATTGTCATAATCGTTCACTCCTTATTATTTACTAAAATCGGGTTTAGTTCGGAGTATAACCTAATAATACTCTGACCAATCACCCTAGTCTGCTCTTCACTTTACCTACTATGAAAAATTTTGTCTAGCCATCATACTGCAAAAAAGATCGGACACACGTTCATGTCCAATCTTTCATGCATTTGAATTAGTTTTCTACAGTGTTAAAAAATACTAAGTGTTGTATCTTTAATATCGCCAATAAACATACAGCCAGGGGCATGTGTAATCATGATAGAAGGTTTGCTTTGCATTGCAACCGCCTGTGGCGTAACACCACATGGCCAGAACACCGGAATTTCTCCATCCTTTATCGTGACTGAATCTCCAAAGTCTGGTTTGTCAATATCTTGAATGCCGATTTGGCTCGGGTCTCCGATGTGAATAGGCGCCCCGTGGACAGCAGGTAAAGGAGTGGTGATTTGTACAGCTCGTATGGCATTTTCATAAGTCATAGGCCGCATACTTACTACCATGGGCCCTTCAAAGACACCCGCTTTCTCACATGCAATCGACGTTTTGTACATAGGCACATTGCAATTTTCTTCGATATGGCGTATCGGTATATCGGCTGCTAGGAGTGGCGTTTCAAATGTGAAACTGCAACCTATCAGAAAGCAGACCATGTCCTCTTCCCAATAGTAAGAAGCGTCCAGCACTTCCTCCGTAAATACACCATCTTTATAAATCCGATATTTGGGTACATCAGTTAAAATGTTTGCATTCGTCGCTATTTTGTTCGGCTTGAACGAACCGACCTCCGTCACATCCAATAAAGGACATGACTTCGGGTTCCGCTGGCAAAATAATAAAAAATCGTACGCATGCTCTTTTTTTAGAATCACCAAATTCGCTTGTGCAAATCCTTTTGACATTCCTGCAGTAGGACCTGTAATCGTCTGTTCGCGGATCAGTTCCCTAACTTTTGCAGGAGACATCTCTTCATAGTTCGTCATTATGTATTCTCCTCTTCTATGCATACTTGCCATTCTTTAAAACAGTAATGGAATCTGCTCAATTAATGTCATAATACTTAACACAGCCATTGCCACCACGACGATTCCTCCTGTAATGGTTAACCAAAGCGGATGTTTATAATTCCCGATAATCTCTTTCTTATAAGCGGCTACTAAAATAGTACCGAGTCCAAGAGGCAAGATTAATGCATTTAAGGCACCAACAAGGATCAGAACATTTACAGGTTTACCGACGATGGCAAATGTCAGTGTTGAAATCAAAATAAATAAGATGATGACCCAGTTATGATACTTTTCGATAGCAGGATGAAAGGTTCGTATGAAAGAAACGGATGTGTATGCAGCTCCAACAACTGATGTAATGGCTGCTGCCCACATAATCACACCAAACATTCGGTATCCTACCTCTCCTGCTGCCAGCTTGAAAACCGAAGCAGGTGGATTGGCAGGATCGATCGCCAGTCCCATCGATACAACGCCCAAAACTGCCAAGAACAAAGCTACACGCATAACACCTGTTACCGCAATTCCCATAACAGAGCTTTTCGTAACGTCCGGTAATGAGTCAATCCCTTTCACACCAGCGTCTAATAAACGGTGACCTCCGGCAAATGTAATGTATCCGCCTACAGATCCCCCAACAATTGTGATAATCGCAAAGATGCTAAGCTGCTCAGGTTTAAAAGTATTCACAATCGCTTCTCCTACCGGTGGTGAAGTAGTAAATGCAACGTAAAGCATCAAGAGGATCATGACACCGCCTGCAGCTTGTGCAACTTTATCCATTGCTTTACCGGCTTCTTTAAAAAGAAAGATAAAGATTGCAAAAGCAGCGCTCAAAACTGCTCCATAAACGGGATCCATACCGAGCATGGCGTTAAGTCCAAGCCCAGCGCCAGCAACGTTCCCAATATTAAAGGCAAGTCCTCCAATGACAATTAAAACAGCCAGCACGACTCCGAGACCGGGAAGCACTTTATTCGCTATTTCTTGTCCTCTTAAACCAGATACTGCAATAATTCTCCAAATATTTATTTGTACAAAGACATCTAGCAGCAAGGAAATTAAAATCACAAACCCGAAACTTGCCGCTAATTGTTGCGTAAATACCGTCGTCTGCGTTAGGAATCCAGGACCGATCGAAGAAGTAGCCATTAAAAAGGCCGCTCCGAATAAAACACTTTTACTTACTTTCTCACTCTTCGGTGTATGCACCAAATTCTTGTCTTTCATACGAACCCTCCACTTCTTACGACATTGCCGCAACTTTTATCTTGTTTTGCAGTAGCTGTTCTTTTAAGTATTTTGCAAAATCCAACGCATGCTCTCCATCGCCATGGATGCAAATGGAATGCGCCTTGACAGGGACTTCTATTCCTTGCTGCGTTAACACTTTTCCTTCTGTCACCATTTTGATCACTTGTGCAGCAGATTGTTCTTTATCAACAATCATCGCTTCAGCCTGGGAGCGGGAAGTTAAAGAACCATCGTCCTGATAGGTCCGATCTGCAAATACTTCATGTACTGTTTGTAAACCGATTCGTTCACCAGCTTTTGTTAATTCACTTCCCGCCAGACCAAATAAGATAAGATCGGCAGAAATGTCATATACAGCTTGCGCAATAGCTTCTGCAAGTTTTTCATCTTGTGCAGCCATATTGTACAGCGCGCCATGTGGTTTCACATGTTGCATAGACGTTTGGCAAGCAGTTAAGAACCCTTGCAGTGCGCCTATTTGGTAAATGACCATATCATATGCTTCCTGTGGAGTGATTTTCATTTCGCGGCGGCCAAAACCATTCAAATCTGGTAGACCTGGATGGGCACCGATTTTCACATTATGATCTACAGCAAGTCTGACGGTCTCTCTCATCACACGCGGATCACCTGCATGAAACCCGCATGCTATATTTGCAGATGTGACATATTTTAATATTTCTTTCTGTTCACCTAACATATAGCGTCCAAAACTCTCACCCAAATCACAGTTCAAATCAACTTGATACATCATAATCCCTCCAAAAATAAAATGAAATGCATTATCGTAAACGCTTACAAATCGTTTAGTTCCGATAATCGAAACTCTAGTTTTGAATTACAAGTCCACTTTATCATAAAGTTTTGAAATTGAATAGATTTTATTTTAAAAAAGTTTGCGATAAGGTATCGAAACCTTTTTATTGTTTAGACGACTTGAAATTTGTTTTCTGTCTATTATAATAACTATATGATCCAATATTTAAAACCAGTGTACCGAATTTCGGACCTTTAGGAGTTGTGATAATGAAGAAAGAAACGAATAACGCACTTATTAAACCATTGGGAGATTCGGCCCTGATTGTCCAGTTAGGTGAAGGGATCGACCCTACCATTCACAAATTAGTAGGCGAGTTGACTAGATTGCTGGAGATTCATCCATTTAACGGCTATATCGAGTCCGTTCCTGCGTACACCAGTTTAACTGTTTACTATAATCCTTACATTGTGCATCAGTCGATTACTGATGGATTGCCAAAAAGTCCATTTCGATATGTTAGCGTTTACATGGAAAACTTAGTTCAGAAAATCGGTAAACAACCAGGTTCCGAAGAAAAACTCGTCACGATTCCTGTTGTTTACGGCGGTGAGTATGGACCAGACTTAGAATATGTTGCGAGCCATCATGGGCTGAGTCCCGATGAAGTAATCGAAATTCACTCAAAAAATGAATATTTAGTATATATGATTGGATTTGCTCCTGGTTTTCCTTTCTTGGGCGGCATGGATGAGCGAATTGCCACTCCGCGCAAGGAAACACCCAGAACTTCTATTCCTGCGGGTTCTGTAGGAATCGCAGGGTTGCAAACAGGAGTTTATCCTTTAGAAACGCCTGGGGGTTGGCAAATTATCGGCCGGACTCCTGTCGATCTTTTCCTTCCCGATCAGCAACCTCCGACATATCTGCAGGCAGGATATAAAATACGCTTCAAGTCTATTTCCGTTAGGGAGTACACTAGAATAAAGGAGTTGAAATCATGAGTTTCCAAGTAGTTCACCCCGGTCTTTTGACGACTATACAAGACTTGGGAAGATACGGTTCACAAAAATACGGTGTCATCGTGGGCGGCGCAATGGACAGCTATTCGCTTCGCATCGCAAACTTACTCGTAGGAAATGATGAAGGTGAAGGCACTTTGGAAATGACATTGGTAGGCTGCACGCTTCTCTTCGAAAGGGATCTTCTAATAGCAATTACTGGCGGTGATTTAATGCCGGCTGTAGATGACAAAGAAGTACCAATGTGGCGTCCTGTATTAGTCCGAAAAGGCTCCTTACTCTCCTTTAAATCGGCAAGAAAAGGATGCCGTGCATATATTGCGTTTGCTGGTGGTTTAGTTGTCCCCAAAGTTATGGGGAGTAAAAGTACATATGTCCGAGCTGGGATTGGTGGCTTCTTAGGAAGAGCATTGAAAAAAGGGGACAGCCTATCCTGCGGTGAACTAAATGCAACAAGCCGATCATTTTTGCAACAATTATCTAAGTTGCAACGCCACTTTGCATGGAGCGCTAACCACGAACCAATCATTCGTCTTGGTCAAGCGCAAACCATTCGTATCACGGAAGGCGCAGAATATGATCAATTTGATGAAATGAGTAAACAAAGGCTAATCGAGGAACTATTTGTATTGACAAATTCATCCGATCGAATGGGATATCGCTTGGAAGGTCCGCCCCTTGCATTAAATGAAAAAACCGAGCTTTTGTCTGAAGGTGTCACTTATGGAACGATACAAATCCCTCCTAACGGACAGCCCATTATTTTAATGGCAGATCGGCAAACGACTGGTGGTTATCCGAAGATCGCACAAATTGTTTCGGCCGATTTATCGAGTTTAGCGCAACTGCGGCCACCAGGGACCATCCAATTTGAAGTGGTTTCAATTGAGGAAGCAGAAAATGAACTATGGAAAAACGAACAAATTATCGCAAGCCTCAAAATAGGGATTCAGTTAAAGGTTTGACAGGGGCAAGTGCAACTTTACTTTGGCTTGATTCACTGTTTCTCTCACCTTTCATATGAGTAAAAGCTGCCATTGAAAGGTTTTCTAACATTCAAGGCAGCCCCTTCAAGGCACTATCCTTCGTGGCCTAATTGCATTGATATTTTTTTTGCCGCTTCTAGCGTTTTTTCTGCAAAATATTGAATCTTTTCTCCTTGATAATTTGCTTCGATCCCTGCAACACTGATTCCCGCAATGACATCTCCTTTATGGTCAAAGATAGGAGCTGCGATCGCTGATGTATGGTTTTCCAATTCAGAATGACTTACAGTATACCCATCTATTCTTGCTTGATTAATCGTTTCTCGAAGTTGTGTTTCATCTGTAATAGAGCCCCTGCCAAAAGATGTCAGCTCAATCGAATCAAGATAGTCATCAATTTCCGTATCCGGTAAGAATGAAAGAATGGCACGAGAACAGGCTCCGGCGTATAAAGGACTTCTTCTTCCTATCGCTGTGTAAAGCCGAACTTTCTGGTGTGTATCAATTTTTTCTATGTAAATGGCTTCATCATTTTGTTTTATGATAAGATTCACTGCTTCATTCACTTCTTGATGAAGAGCCTGCATGATCGGATACGCGATGGCACGAATATTCATCCTAGAAGAGACCAAATGACCAAACTTCAGAAATATAAGTCCCAATCGATATTTTGAATCCTCCCCCTTCACGAGAAAACCCATTTCCTCAAGTGACCGAAGCATGCGGTAAACAGATGTTTTTGGGATACCCGAGTAATCTATGATTTCTTGAAATGTCAGTTCTGCATGGTTAATGAATAGATTTAAGACATCCATTGATCGAACCACTGTTTTGTTTTTATTATCCAATACAATTCCTCCGATGTGCTTACATAGTTTATTAGGTATTAGTTAATATCTTAATCTATAAGTATCTATCCTTTACTTTAATTTGTATTTTGCAAATGAGCAACAATGAAATTTGTCCGATAAGAAGGCTGAAGAGGTTTCACCTTGTTGGTGCACATGAAAAAACCCTTTTCTTCTAGATAGAAAGAAAGGGCTGGAAATTCTGTTTTATGATTTTTGAAAAATGTTAATTTTATTCCAACATACAAGAAATTGTGTCTTGCATGTTATGTTTATAGAGCTCCATGAGAAGTTATAGGATGGAGTTGTCCATTAATAGCAAATGAAACTCTTCCCGTTTCTTCAGATACTACAAGTACAAGCGCGTCGCTTCGTTCGGATAATCCTAAAGCAGCACGATGTCGGGTACCCAGCTTTTTGTCACCTGTAAATCTGTCTGATAACGGCAGAACATTTGTCGCTGAAACGATGTGATTAAAGTTCACCATCACAGCTCCATCATGAAGTAGATTGCCGGGGAAAAAAATTGATTCCAATAAAGTATGAGTTAATTCTGCGCCTATCGGTATTCCTGATGTCACCAAAGATTCAAGAGGATCTTCACGCTGAATTACAATTAATCCGCCATGTCTTCGCTTAGACATATTTTGAATGCACTGTGATATTTCCGGATACTTATCTGTAAACGGAGACAAATAACAGTTCAAATAAAAAGTAGCCGCTCTCATTTCAATGCTTAAAAAAGCCTCTTTAATTTCCTCGAAATCTCCAAGTACACAGAAATTTTCAGCGTTCATTGCTTCTACATTATTTTGTAATGCCGTAATAACTTGGCGAATATCTTCGGTTAATGTTCTCTTCATCGGTGTAAAATCACAATTTAAATTATCCATAGAGACACACCTCCCCTTTATTCCCAATAGTGTACGTAAAGTTTGTCCAGATAGGAATTTTTTATTCATTGAATGAGGTAAAGCCTTTGCGAATAAAGGAATGGTTATTGTCGCCTACTTAAAAGCATTCTTTTTCTAGATCAAGCATGCCTTGCATCGTGTTGATCTAAATGGAAACAGTATTGGGGGTATCTATAATGTTAAATAGATAAAAGAATATAGTTTGTTTAATAATTCATACGTGTTTCAGCAAACATGAGTATGTAAGCTTTCTCACAGGCCCTCTTCGCGAGAAAGCACCACTTTGATACGTTGATCGTACCAAAGTGGTGTTGCGTTCGATTATGCGTTGTTTGATTGAGGGTTTACCTTTTCCCCTCATCATTTGCAGGGTACTATTTTTATTCCTCCATTACTACTCCCGATTAGGAACTCCGGAAGCGCCAGTCCCATCACACCAACTATTGTTTGGGAGGGTGGAGGGGTATCTCCAAAGTACCTTGCGGTTACGCTTCCTATTATTTCATATTCGTGCGGTTGGGTTGTAAAGATTGTAGTCTTCGCAATATGATCCCAAGTTGCTCCTATTTCAATTAAAGCTTGTTCAATATTTTGATAGACCATATCTGTTTGTTTCGTTAGATCACCCACTTCCACCACTTGCAAATTTTTATCCCATGCTACTTGACCGGCAATGAAAACGATCTTATTCCCTTTAGGGATCGTGACATGTGTATATCCAATTGGAGCGTGGATCGAACTTGGATTAATAATTTCGCGTTGCAAACTTTGCATTGGGCTCCCCCCCTCTGTCATTGTCAGGTAGTGGTACATGAAATTATTATGAACACTTAAACATTTAAGTCACACAAGGACCCTTCAAATACAAACGACTTATTTAAAAAAACCAGCCGGCGGTAAGTTGAAATTCGCCGCTATTGTCTTTGTTTGCGTATATTCACTTAAGGCTTCCTTGCCATATTCTCTTCCTACGCCACTGTCTTTGTAACCTCCAAAAGGGGCTCCTGTTTGGAAGTTAAAATATTGATTAATCCAGACACTTCCAGCCTGCATTTTTTGTGCAGTATCCAATGCGGCCTTAAAATCATTCGTCATAATACCCGCCGCCAAACCGTACTCCACATCATTTGCTTCTTTAATGACCGCATCCACATCATTCCAACGCATAACTGTAATCACGGGTCCGAAAATCTCTTCTTGTGAAATTCTCATCTCATTCGTTGCTTCAAAAATCGTCGGTTCTATGAAGTAACCGTGTTCATTATTAGGAACAGTTACGCGGTTGCCTCCTGCTAAAAGTTTTGCTCCTTCTTCTTTAGCGATATCAATATAGCCTAATACACGTTTTCCCTGCTTTTCATTGATAAGCGCACTGACTCGAGTAGATGGATCTGTTGGATCGCCCACTTTAACTTCTATTGCTCTTGCAACTAACTTCTCAACAAATTCATCATAAATATCGTCATGGACGAATAAACGAGAACCAAGAATACAACTTTGTCCATTAAATAAGCAGTAACCTAGAGTAGTGTTTTCTACAGCATCATCAATATTGACGTCTGGGAAGACGATATGTGGAGACTTTCCACCCAATTCAAGAGTTACCGGCAGCAGTCTTTCACCAGCTATCTTACCAACTAACCGGCCTACGCCTACACTGCCCGTAAAAGAAAGTTTATGAACATCCTTATGGTTAATAAGCGCATCTCCGGCCTCAATACCGTAACCTGTAACAAAGTTCACGACGCCTTTCGGTAGAATATCTTTAAGGATTTTAGCAAATTCCAAAGTAGATAAACTCGCATCTTCAGCGGGCTTCATGACAATTGTGTTACCTGCTGCAAGAGCAGGTGCCAGTTTGAAAGAAACCATTATCATCGGAACATTCCATGGAATAATTTGTGCACAAACACCTAAAGGATCTTTCTGTACAATCAACTGACCATTAGGAAGTGGTCTTGAAGTACCTTCATAAGTTAAAATCGCAGAAGCGAAGTATCGGAATTGTTTTACTGCAATATCATAATCTAGCCCAAATTCATTTATAGGACGGCCTGTATCTAAGCATTCAATCATAGACAATCGTGCTGTGTTTTCTTCTAGTGCGTCCGCAACTTTGTGAAGATATGCTGCACGTTCTTCCACTGATAGAGTTGACCATGTTTTAAATGCTTCATTTGCAGCCTTTACTGCAAGGTCCACATCTTCTTTATTCCCTCTAGCTATTTTGGACAGTACGGCACCGGTTGCTGGATTAATTGCATCAATATAACCATTTGCCGACTCAACAAATTCACCATTAATAAAAGAACCGTATTGGCTATCTAATGTGATTTCGTTTGTGTTTGCTTTAATTGTTTGCATATAAATCTCCTCCATTAATATAAAATCAACAATTTATTCTGGGGTTTATCTATTTTTTATCGGGTTTAAATTTAGCACTGTATTAAACTAAAGCAATGGCTCTAATTGGGCTTCCACTCCCATTTTCTATTTTTAACGGGGCCGCAATTAGGACCGCTCCTTTAGGCGGAAGCTTATCAACGTTCGTCAACTGTGCTAAACCATATTTATTTGCTTGGTGCATAATATGATGGCTTGGAAATGGAGGATCGAAAGTATGGGCAATCCCCGCATCAGTGCCTACTGTCTCTACACCTACTCCTAAAATATCGCGTTCGACAAGAAAACGGGATGCTTCCGGTGTAAATCCAGGCGTATGTGACAAACCATCTCTATCTGTATTGAAATATTTTTCACTGTTTAGATACTCCGCCCAACCCGTATATAGCAATACCCAGGAATGCTTAGGTATTTGTCCGAATTCTGCTTCGTATTCTTCTATATCTTCAACTGTTAAACAATAATCCGGGTTCTCTATACACTTTTCTTTAATATTAATGACTCGTGCTTCTCCAATCAGATTTTTTACTGGGATCTTATCTACACTTGCATTTTCTCTGCCTGTTACCCAATGATTCGGTGCATCGAAATGGGTACCACAGTGCTCACCTGCGACAAAATCATTCCAATAGCATACAGGCCCTGTTTCATCGTATTTAGAAAGCTGTTTAAACTGAAAACCGCCCGTGTTCTTAAATGGTTCTGGAAGTTGAATTACTGGTGTATCTTCGTTCAATACTTGCGTCATATCTACGACTTCAATTGAATCATTTACAATACTTCCTAGTAATTGGCTTAATACGTGTGATTGATCATGCGATGTTTTGTGTACTACTTGCGATTGAACATCCATCCTATTACCCCCGTATCTTCCATTTAATATTTATTGCTTACTTCATTTTACATCTTATTGATTGTACAAGTCGTTAACCTGTTAACATTTTTGCAATTTTCAGCAAGATATTACTTTATTATTTTAGATGAATTGTAATGTCTTTTCCCTTAATTTTCTGACAGTCAACTTTTGAACTGTCTAGAATTAAGACACCGTTATTTCTGAGTTGTAAAAGTCTGTAGGAATTGGACCAAATACTCTGCGATGATAAAGCATTGGATCTTTTTCTTTTGATACTTTGAGATCGAGAACTTCTCCAATTAATACAATATGATCTCCCGCTTCAATTGCTTTAAATGTCTTACATTCAAACACGCCGAATACATCTTCAATTACAGGTAACCCATTTTCCGATAAACTCCACTTACATGTACTGAAACGATCTGCGTGCTTGCTGGCGAATACTTTACAAAGTTCTTGTTGCTCTCCGGCTAATACATGCACTGCGAATTTCCCGCCTTCTGTAAATTCTTTAAGCGAAGAAACGCCACGGTCAATCGACCAAAGAAGCATTAGGGGATCTAATGATACGGAAGCAAATGAATTTACCGTCAGTCCAACTGGCGTTCCATCCTCTGACACAGTCGTCAAAATTGTTACTCCTGTTGGATAATTGCCCATGATTTTTTTGAATATATCTTGTTTCCGCTCTTTCGCCATATCATTTCTCTCCTTTTTTTGTCAATAGAATAATTAGCATTTCGAATATAAAGCTTATAGTCTAAAACTATTAATGATATGTTATTCATTAGGTTTTAATTCAAGAAAATTAATTCATTTTATATGATGAGCTGCCAAATAACCAGACGTTCCTCCAAGACCAGGTCCCGGGTGAGTTGATGCGCCAATATGGTACAGATTCTTCACAGGTGTATCATGTTTTGTGTATTTTGAAGAAGGTCTCCATAACAGTAATTGATCTATAGAAGCGACGCCAGAATAGGGATCTCCCCCAACTAAATTTCGATTAGCCGATTCTAACTGTACTGGCGATATAATTTTCCTATTTATTATTGCTTCTTTGAAATTTGGAGCATGTTGCACAATACGCTTCTCGATACGATCCACATAGGCTTCTAAAACCTCTTTCGTATATCCATTAGTTGTGACGATCTCTCCTAATGCATCTCCTTTTAGGACGTGTGGCATTTCTAGCAACTGAATCCACAAAGTGTGTTTTCCATCTGGGGCACGACTCGGATCAAATGCAGTATGCTGACCGACCGCTATCGTTCCTTCTTTCGGCAGCAGTCCATTGTAAGCTTCATTTACTGATTGACTTACCCCTTCAACGCCGCTTGTTAAATTGATCATTGCGACCTTATTTAGCTCGGGATTTTCCCAATTTAAAGATGTATCTAAAGCATAATGAATTTGCATTGCTGCATTGCCATAATCATAATTTCTCACATCTGATTGTAAAGACTTAGGTAATGACGTATCTTGTAACAGTTCTTGATACAATTGATGAGGCGTGACATTTGCTAGAACATATTTGGATTTATACTCCTTTTCCTCTGTTTTAGCCCCTTTTATCACGCCGTTTTCGACTATTAAATTTTTGACATCGGCATTGGTGATGAATTTCCCATTATTATTTTCTACTATCTTCATTAGTGCCTTGACCAGCTGATCTCCTCCCCCTTTAGGGATTGGCATTCCTGCAGCCTCCAGAGAGAATACGAGTACTTGCATCATAATATTTCCTGCTGCATCATTCGGACCCAAGCCTGTATGCAAAATCCAAGGAGCGAAAAGAGCTTTAATTAAATCACTCTCAAAATACTGATCAAGTAACTTATCAGCAGACTTTATCATCGAACCAACTTCCCTTTTAAATTCCTTGAGCCCCTTTTTTCTTGCCGTTTTTACTAAAGTCCGAATAGAAGACCAAGATAAAGGCTCATTTGACAACATATGAAATACAAATTCAGAATTACCCTCAAAATTACTCATCAATTCAGCGTATCGATCACCATCCCCAGCTGCCAATTGATTAAGGGTCTGTATATTCTTTTTTCGATCAGTATATAAGACAGCACTTTGATTATTAGGTAAAATTACCCCAGTTGGAACATCTGTATTGACATATTCAAGCCCATATTTCTCCAAGTCTTCCTTAAGCTCTGCATAAGCAGGACCAGTTACAAACAATGGATGCCATCCCGAAAATACATCTGTCTTAAAACCAGGCGCTATCAGTTCTTCGGTCTTAATACAACCGCCAATCCAATCATTTCTTTCTAATACAACAACTTTATGCCCCTTTTTGGACAATATAGCTGCTGCAGTCAATGAGTTGATACCACTGCCTATAATTATTGAATCAAAACTTTCCACCTGAATCACTCCTACTATTCACACGATATTTTCTATCAAATGGAACAATTTTATACTTTCTTCTTTTTCGGTGCTACTCCCCAACGCTTAATCCAATTTGGTGTGAGATCGAATTGGTCTAAAACACGGCCAATCGTTTGATCAACAATGTCATCTATTGTTTGAGGTTTATTATAAAATGCAGGTACAGGCGGAAAAATAACTGCTCCCGCAAGTGCTGCTGTTTCCATATTTCGAATATGAATTAAATTTAATGGAGATTCTCTAGCCAAAAGAATCAATTTTTTTCTCTCTTTTAAAATCACATCCGCTGATCTTGTAATCAAATTAGAGGTCATACCTGTTGCGATTTCTGCTAATGACTTCATACTACAAGGGGCAATGATCATTCCATCAACGCGAAATGAACCGGACGATATGGATGCAGCAAGATTATCATTTTCATAATGAACCGTCGCTATTTTTTTTACGTCATCCAAATGATAAGAAGTCTCTACTTGCATTGTCTTTTCTCCCCATTTACTAATAATTAAATGAGTTTCTACATCCAATTCTTTTAATTTTTCTAACATACGTATGCCGTATATTGCACCAGAACCCCCAGTAATTCCAATAACAATGCGCTTTTCTTCCATTTTATCTCCTCTTTTTCACAATTTTTCCACAATAATATTTCTTTATTCTTCGATATCGTAATTTTCTAGCATAACCTCTTTCATATCAAGGCGCTGAAATTCCCAAGGGCGTGGGTATGGGGCCGTAGCATCAATGCCAATTTTCGTGCCTATTCCGTCATTTGTTATTGGATTCAATTCATGTCCGCGGGCATCAGATATAAGGATCATATCTCTTTCTGGATCATGACGTGTAGCTAAAGCCCACTCTATATCTTCGGGATCATAAATATTTACATCCTCATCTACTATGGTCACCCGACGCAATGGTGGAAACGCAGCGAACGTGGCCATAATTGCATTTTTTTGTACCCCTTCACTACTTTTTTTAATTTGAACATTTGCATGGTAAAATCCGCAGCCGCCATATGATAAATACACGTCTATAACGTCAGGGACCATACTAGAAACTTTTTGATATACGCTCGCTTCAGCCATTAAACCGACAGCATTATAAACTTCCTTACCAGGCATAATCGTATGAAAAATTGGTTGTTTTCTGCGAGTTACAGCTTTGACATTAACAACCCATCGATCGTCCGCTGCAGCATAATATCCAGTAACTTCGGCAGCAGGTCCTTCGTTTTCTCGAATATGAGGCAGGATTTCTGCCTCAATTACATACTGCGCATCCGCTACACCTTCTACATTAACAGTTTGGGAACGAAGCAATTTTAACGGCTCCCCCAATAATTGTGAGGCAACCCCTAGTTCATCGGCATCAATAGGTGCGGCACTACTTGGCGTAGTAGATGCAAAGTGAACAGGAAGACCTACTCCATTATTAATCGTAATTTCTAAAGGTTTATTCATTTTTTCAGCTCGCTCATAGTAATCTCGTAAATGTCTTCCCATATCCATCAGC
Organism: Sporosarcina sp. FSL K6-3508; assembly: GCF_038615825.1. NCBI lineage: Bacteria > Bacillati > Bacillota > Bacilli > Caryophanales > Caryophanaceae > Sporosarcina > Sporosarcina sp. FSL K6-3508. The sequence goes on from NZ_CP152016.1 coordinate 2,017,529, forward strand.
ATCGTCATCCTATTTGGTCCTGTGACCATCAAACGTTGTATGGATGCGTTCCGTACTCCCGTTTCCGGGTCCTTTGCAATAAGTACACAGGAATCTAAATAGGGACCACCATCCTGAAGGCCATGGGTTGGGATTGGGATATCTTTTAATAAATTTTCTTTATTTTTAATGATTACTTCATTTGCCGGTCCGTTCTCAACGACTATTGGTTCAATCGGGTTTTTACTCCACTTCTCTATTGAATCTGCACTCAAGAAAGGTAAGTCTTTTTCTTTAACGTTGAAAATTTCTGCTAGCACCTCTCGATTCCAGTACAAACCTGTCAATAATGAAACATCTGTGTTCTTAAGTTTTTCAAATAAAACAGCTTTTCCACCATCAAACCTTGTCGCAATACCTGCCATTTCATGTTTAATATCTACTGGAGATTTCACACGAACAAGCATTTTCTTTTCCTTTAGTAACTGGACAACGCCTTGTAAATCAGCAACATTTCTTTTCGCAAGATTAGAATTGTAGGTAGGAGTGGTTATTTTACCCGCTAATTCCACATTCTCTTCTACAGTTTTCGTCATTTCTTCCACCTCTTATATTTTTTATCAATTCAGTAGTGATCTAGTTAAATATTTTCATGTTTTTACGAAAGTTCATGTAAGCGATTTAGCTACAAAACGAATAATACAATTTCAGGAAACATTGTTAATATGGCTATACAAAGTACATAAGCAATTACAAATGGAACAATCCCAATAAATATCTTTTCTATCGGAACGTCTGCCCTCAATCCTTTAACAACAAAAACGTTTACTCCAACCGGTGGTGTTATTGCCCCCATACTTGTCACCATACATAAAACAACAGCAAACCAAACCGGATCATATCCTAGACTCATTGCTACAGGAAAAAAGATCGGAATAGAGATGATCAAGAATCCCATTGCATCCATTAGGGCACCACCGATTAGATAGATTAGCAGGATAGCTATCAGTATCAATACTGGTGCCACATTCAATGATCCAACCCAAGCAGCTACATCATAAGGCAAACGCGTTAAAGTAAGAAAGCGTCCAAAAACCATAGCACCTACAACTAACATCAGGACCATTGCCGAGGAACGTAATGAGCTCGATGTAGCGATGACCAATTTCTCCCAAGTTAGTTTCCGCATGACTAAAGACAATATGAGTGCTCCAAACGCTCCAATTGCACCCGATTCAGTTGGTGTAAACCAACCAAAAAACAAACCACCTATAACAAAGACAAACAATAAGAATATTGGAATAACATCTATCAAGGAATGAAATCTTTCACCCATTGCAGCTTTGGGTCCTGCTGGTCCAAGATCTGGATTTCGCTGACAAATATAAATAATCATTAATAGAAATAAAACCGTTAGCGTAATTCCAGGTATGAGGCTTGCAAAAAATAGGTCCTTAATTGATTGCTCTGTCTGGAGGGCGATGATAATTAAAACGGTACTAGGAGGGATTATGATCCCTAACGTACCGCCACCAGCAACACTTCCTGTACTCAACTTGTCATCGTAATTATATTTTTTCAATTCTGGGAATGCCATTGTACCCATCGTGGCTGCCGTCGCTGAATTAGAACCCGAGATCGCAGCAAATCCAGCACTTGCAAGTATTGTTGTAGAAGCCATTCCACCTTTATAATGTCCAACCCATTTGTAGGCTGATTGAAATAACTTTTCGGTTATGCCCGTTCGGAAGACGAGTTCTCCCATTAAGATAAATAACGGAATAACACTTAGGCTATAACTAGAAAGTTGATTCCATAAGTCTGCCGTCAATATTCCAAACGCTGCGGTCGGTGTTGACATAACAAGCAGACCCAGAAACCCAACAATAAACATTGAAAAACTAATTGGCATTTTTAAAAGCATAAGTAAAAAGAGAACTATGATCCCTAAAACTGCAATTAATGTGGGACTCATTGATGAGACCCCCTTTTCAAATCACGTATTAAATCAGTAACTAAGGCGAATAATAATCCGAAAAAACCTATCGCTAACAAGGTAACTAGTGGATAATAAGCTAATACTAATGTTTCAGAGACATTACCATTTCTTTTTAAATCCAACGAGTATAAGAATAATTGATAAAATACGACTGCGAAAAATACAATATTGACTATACTAATTATAATATTTACTAGTTTTTGTATAACGCTTGGTAATCTATCCATTACTAGGTCTAAAACAACGTGACCTTTGTATCGCTGGGTATGCCCTAAAGCAAAGGCTGTTGTAAGGGCGGCGAGCCACCCTACAACTTCTGTAGTTCCCATAAATGGAACAGAAAAGTTTCTTATAATTGAATTTCCTACAATCAGAAACATCATGGAAAATAATGAAATACCCGCCATTACAGCTAAAAAATTATTTAAATACACATTTGACTTATCTAACTTTTCTGTTAACTCCAGTCCTTTTGATGGTGTTTTAGCAATTACCTCCACTTATAAACACTCCTTTGTTAAAGTACTGATTACTGTATTTTTTTGGTTCTTTTAGCGCGTTTTTGGTCTGTGTTTAACCTGGTAAATAATTATTCATTACTGTATTTTTCTATCAACTCATACAGTCTCTCTTTGTACTCCTTGGCAGGTAATCCTTCCTTTTCTATTTTTTCAACATATTCATCCTGGATTGGTTCAATAATTTTATCCCATTTTTTTCTTTCTTCTTCTGACAAAGTGCTGGTTTCTGTTCCGTGTTCTTTATTACTCCATTCAATCGATTCTTGAATATTCTTATCATGGTACTCACCAGTGAAGATCGCCATCTCTTCTCCTAATTCATCAATGACTGATTTTACATCTTCAGGAAGTGAACTCCATTTATCTTTATTCATTACAGCGACAAATGTAGTAATATGCAAAGGGTAATCAGTAATATACTTTATATTTTCCGCCAAATGAAAATCTTTTAAGGTCTCGCGTGATGTAACAAAACCATCGATATTTCCTGTTTGCAATGCTTCTGGTACCTCGGCTTGAGACAGCCCAACAGGCGCTGCACCCAATTTTGAAGCTATTTCACTTATCGATCCGGCAATTCGTAACTTTTGACCACGCAGATCATCAGTCGTTTCAATTTTTTTTGCCGTTTGAATATAGGCTGGTTCAGTAGTGAATGCTGCAATAATTTTAAAATCATTGAACGCTTCTGGTGGAAACTCTTGAATTAGATCATAAACAGTTCGACTTGCGACATAGGCATTCGGATAATTAGAAGGTAAATCAGAGATTGTTAGCAACGGAAATTGGTTTGGTTCATAAGATGTTGCCGACAAGCCTATATCAGCTATCCCTTTTCTTACTCCATCATACGTATTGGATGCCTCTAATAAAGTGCCTCCTGGAAAAAGGTCTACTTTCACCTTTCCGTCAGTACGTTCAGACAATTCTTGTGCCCATTTTTCCATTTGTTTTGCTGGAAACGAGTTTTCTGAAGCAAAAAAAGAATAACTTAACGTGATCGCATCCGATGGGCCTTTAGTTTTCCCATTACTTCCCGAAGCATCTGTTTCATTTACGCATCCTGAAATAATTAAACCTACAATAGAAACAATAAATATTAAACTAATAATTCTTTTCAATAGTTAGCCACCTCATGTTTTAGATTTAATCAAATTTCTCTTCATTTGTTCTATTTATCTAGTTTCCTATTGCTATAACATCTCGAAAGCATAAGCATTCACTTTTTTTACTCCAGTATGAATACATGAGTGCACTTCTTTCCAAATTGGAATTCGCTCTTCAAAGCGTTCCGTTTTAAGTAGTTTGAATTGCTCGTAATTCAACACAGTAAAATCTTCAACAAATAAATTAGGTTGTTCAATTCCTTCGTATATTGAAAAACCATTCACTTGAAGACTTTGATAACGAGCTATAATCTTTTCGGTTAGTTCAATATATTGATTTCTTTTTTCAGGAATAACTTTGTATTCTATGAAAACCTTAATCTTATTCAATTAAATCCTCCTAAATCAAAAAGGAAGGAAATTGATCATCTTCAGCTAAGAAAATTTTCACCCTTCCTAGAATTCCATTTTTTCTTAACGTGCTAAATATCCTCCATCAACCGCTAATGAGGTTCCTGTAACAAATGAGGATTCATCTGATGCCAAAAACAAGATGGCATTTGCAATTTCTGAAGGATCTGCAGCCCTTAACATCGGTTGTGCTTCTCCTGCTCCATCCCAAAAGTCTTCAAGACTCACTATACCTTGGGTATGCTCTTCTGTAATTTGGTCTGTTTTTGTCGCACCCGGACATACAGCGTTTACACGTATACCTTCTGCTGCATAGCGTGTGGCTAGTGATTTTGCCATTTGGACTGCACCGGCTTTAGTAATATTATATAAAAACGTGCTCTTCCCCATCATTTCTTGACCAACGAAAGAGGAAATAGAACCAAGGTTTACAATTGACCCTTTTTCTTGTTTAACCATATGCGGGATCACTGCTCTAGCACATAAGTACATACTCTTTAAATTAATAGAAACACAACGATCAAAGTCATCTGGTGTCACATCTGTTATGTCTTCAATATAATGGATACCGGCATTATTGATGAGAATATCAATTTTGCCGTGCTTTTCTATCGCCATTTCACTTAATTGATTCGCGGTTTCTTCTTTTGATATATCTCCTTCGACAATAATATGGTCCTCACTATTATGAATCTCTTTTAATAATTCATTTAAGCGTTTTTTATTAATATCATTCAATATTAGCTTTGCACCATGATTGGCAAAATTTATAGCGGTTGCTTTACCAATCCCACTTCCAGCTCCGGTAATAATTGCTACCTTTTCTTGTAAACGTGTATTTAAATCGTTTGCCATTATTATCACTCCATTTGGGATATTTACCACTTCTACATACTTCTGATACTATAAAGCCCACTTAATATTAATAAAAAATTCTAGTTTAATTTACATTAAAACTTTTTGCTGTTTCCAAAACTGTACTAAGAAATTTGTAAGTTCACCTTTTCCAAATTTTAAACTACTTCCATTTCTTTCTTTGTTAATTGAACTCATAAGAAACATGAGGAATTCTAGTACTTGTTGACGACGCATTTCGACACTTTCTAGACTTTGTCTATAAAACCATTCATCGATGATATTATAGACACCTCTGTTCAATCCATAAGTTTCTTTACAATACTTAGCAAATAACAAGTCGGGAAGGTTCACAACAGATTGTTGTTTACGAACAGTCATAAATCTCACCTCTTTAAAGCAAAGTATTTATCATCTTAGAATGTACATTATTAGATAGGAATCTAAAAACACGACTTAAATTTCAGAAAGTATCGTTAAGAAATTTCATCGTAAATGTTTTAAAAAAGCCAGGTCTCAAAACCGAGACCTGTGTTCAAGATTAATAACGTGAATTTTTAACCATAGCGGTTTAGATTTCATTACTTGTCCTAAATGAAAATTAGCTAGTCGTCACAGGGGCAATTAACTTTTGTTTTGCCTGCAGAGGTGGTAGCGCATCTGCAGGATTGAGTCCCATAGTTAATAGTCCCACTTGATCAGCTGCAGCATCGATGTTCGGAGGCATTATTGGTGCTGTAGCGGCATCCCGAATCATTCTTTCTAAAGGTACTTTCTTCATTAAACTGGATGCTCCGCAGGCTATGGTCGCTGACTTTGCAGTATTAGATACAGCTTGTCCAATACTATTTTTTGCTTTAATAAACTCATAAAATGTTTCAATTCCCGCTCCGTAAGTATCGCTATGCCAGGCCGCATATTTTATAGCCAATTCTGATGCATGTAATTCAGATGCAATATTCCCAATTCGTCTCCTAATATCAGGATGATAAGCTTGTGACTGTGCATACCCTTTCGCCACTCGATTCTTCAAAAAACCTGAGGCAAAGTTTAATATACCAACGCCAATACCTAGGTAAACGGCAGCAAAACCACCGAATGACCAATTTGCACCCCGAATAATAAAGTCGTTTAAAAATTCATCTGTTTTATGCAATAGCAGCTCATCAGGGACAAATGTTCCATCATATTCAACAGTGTTACTTCTTGTAGCTCTCATCCCATGCATATCCCATACGTCGTGGATGGTTACGCCTTGCGCGTTTCCTTTATCAATAGGTACTAAAAAACCAATACTTGCCTGGAGATTTTCATCTCCTTCAGGATGAGCATATAAGTAAACATAATCACTAGATTCGACCATTGAACAAAATGCTTTTTTTCCGTGAAGTGTATACCCTCCTTCTACCTTTCTAGCTTCTAGTGAAGGTGTATAGGCACTTGCTAATAGACTTGAGGAATCTGGCTCTGACACTGATGTACACATAAGCTTTCCTTTTTCTATCGCTAATTTAGCCACCTTTCTTTTAACATTTTCAGGAATATCAGGATGTTGCAAAATAGATCCAGTTGCATTTGCATGCATATTAAACGAGTTTGCTGTTGAAGCACATCCTTGCGCCAGTTCGATAACGAAGGCTGTATATCCTAAGAACCCAACTCCTAATCCACCGTACTCTTTTGGAATAGCAACACCAAACAGTCCCGCTTCCTGCAATTTTTTATAGTTTTCTTCTGGAGCAGATCTATCTCTGTCATGTTCAGCAGCTCTTGTTGCGAAATCCTTAGCCAACTCCTTACCTAGATTTGCTACTCTTTTCTGTTCTTCATTAAGTTGTATACTCATAATTTTTCCTCCTTAGATTTCGACTGAGTAAATCAGTCATTAAATTTATTATTTGAGGTATGGGGCATTATTGATCCATTTCTAATAATTAAAGAAGATCATTGAAAGCGCTATCATTTATTCTTTTATTAATTAATTTCTTTGCAAACGCACTTGCTAATTTCAAGTTTATAAATATTAGAAAGATAGCACCTCCTTTAATTCCCTTGTGAGTTAATATTAACCTGATTTGTTTTTACAGACTATTAACTCATTAACATATTTGGCTAAATTTATCGTTATTTAGTTCTCATTGTCATTTAAACTGTGGGAATCCTCACGTCGACAACAGCAGTACGACCTTCCTTCACTATTTTAAAAGCTTCTTTTAATGCAGCTTTTAGCCCAGAAGGTTTCGTCACAGTTAAAGCAAACGCGTTACCCGCAGCTTCCGCTATTTTTGCTAAATCAGCAGGTGGATCAAAATTCACCCCAAACTGATCCATTGCATTTGCAATTCCGTCAGGATGTACGCCTAGTGTCGATAGTTTTGGAGATTTCCATCCAGTGTTGTTATAAATTACGGTTAGGAAAGGAGTGTCGTACTTTCTGGCCATCCAATGAACGACAGATGGAATACTAAACAGGTAAGACCCATCGCCCGTTAGGCTTACGACTGTTTTATCTGGGTTAGCCAATTTCATCCCAATAGCCGCTCCCCCGTTCCAACCTAATGATCCCGCCCCACTTCCATGGAGGGTACCAGGTTGTCTAGGTCCAATATGTGTACAAATCGTTTTATAATTTGAAATACCTTCATTTAATACTATTGTGTCTTCATCGATAATTTCTCGGACACATGCAGTAAGATATTCCGGCGTAATTACATCTTCCATCGCTTCTTCCAAACGAAGATTCTCCGCTTTTTTCTCCTCATGAATATGGGTGATTTTTCTCTTGCGCTCTTGAATCGTTTCTCCACATATCTGCACACTAATTAAATGTTCATTTAGTTGTTGAAGCGCTACTTGTGTGTCAGCTTTAAAGAAACGTTTGGAAGGGATATACCATAAAGGCATTTCTTCCTTTAACGGATCCATATCAATATAATAAATTATCGCTTCTTCTGAAGGTTTATTTTTCATAGGAATCCACGGCACATCGCTATCTAATACAAGAACCAGATCAGCTTCTGCAAGCATTTCATTCTGCTCTGCAGTATTCCATTGATGACCGCAATGCATCGGATGATCTGCCGGGAAATTCATTGCATTGGATACGGATTCAATTACAGGTATCGCTAAACGGTCGCTCAATAGCACAAGACCTTCTACTGCTTCTGGATTTCTTCCTAAATAGGATGTGATAATAAGTGGCCTTTTGGCCTTCGTTAAATCCTCTGCTATTTCCGCTATACCTTTCGGTGGAATTGCACTTGGAGATATTGGTTCCCAAAGATCTTTATTAATCGTTACAGGTTCAGTTTCCTCTTCCATCGCTTCACGCGGACCCATCAAATAAACTGGACCCCTAGGCTCACTTTTTGCGAATTGCAAAGCACGATGAACGAGTTGTTTAACATTTTTACCCGTGCGAATTTCGTTGTCATACTTCGAATAACCACGCATAATTCCACGTTGATCGAAGACGTCTTGAATCCAATGAATAAACTCATTTCTACTTCCTAGTAATTCGTTTTCTTGTGTATATGGAGATGCACCTGCAAAGACGAGAACGGGTATTCTTCCTTTGAATGCGTTATGAATTGCACCTCCAATGTTTTGCGTTCCACATTCCACATGAACTATCACGGCTTGTGGCTCTCCCGTTAACTGTGCATAGCCATGTGCTGCACTCATTGCCACCATTTCGTGAGGGCAAGTTATCAATTTAGGCAGTTCTCTATTTTCTTTTTTTGCTTGTGCTAAACCTTCAATCAATGCTGGGTGATCACTTCCCAAGTTGGCAAAAATGTATGATACCCCGGCCTCTTGCAATGATTCTAAAAATGCGGTACTTGTTGTATATTTGCTTCGTTGCCCATCCTTTTGGTTGTCCTGACTCTTTAAGGTTGTTGTGCTCTTTGTAGTCATCAAATAAACCCCTCTCTTTTTATGATTTTGTCCCTTATGCGTTAATTGTAACGTCACATGCTCTTAATTTCCGTTAACCTATTAACACCTTTTAACTTTTCAACTGATGCTAATTGTTATTATTCTGCAAAAAATAAAAACGCTCTCTATTACTTAGAGAGCGCTTACATATTCTTGTAAACTTTCTGGGCATCTGATGAATAGTTTTCCTTCTTTTTTCAAAATCAGATTTTTTTCATTCCATTCCTTTGTAACTTTGTAAATAGTTATACGTGTTAAACCCGTAAATTGGGAAAGTTGTTGTTGATTAAGAGGAATTTCATAACTATTATTTTCATGACAAATTCCAATTAATAAATATGCTAATTGCTCTTCTACAGGAAGTGATTTATATTGAATAATATCACCAAGTCTTTTTAATTTATTGATTACAGTATTGCAAATCATATCCCGAACATTTTTATTCTTCATAATCAACTCCTGATTTTTTTTATATTCCAAGTAGTAAATAACTGAGTTTTCCATAGCAATGGCAGATGAAAAGTAGCATTTATGATCCATTGATAGTTCACCAAATGTTTTTCCTTTCTCAATAATTTCAAGTATCCTTTCTTTTCCCTCAAATACTCTCATGCTCATTTTAACCAAACCATCAGCTACATAGTAAAATCCATCACCAATTGTTCCTTGTTCATAAATCACTGTATTTTTTTTCACAAACATTCTTTGACCCTCTTTAAGATATGAATCAAACATACAATCCCTCCTAGAAGAAATAGCATCAAAATTGTTTATTATTTACTATACATAAGAAAATAAAAATCTCAATACTTATTTTTGAATACTACAATTATTCAAAGTATTTTATACACTTTATAATTGTCATAGTCAGTATTATTTGATAAATTTAAAGAAGCAGATGAGCTTTTTTGTGTTAATTTGTTAACTAAATCAATTTAGAACAAGTTTGAGTAGGTATTCCTTAATATTTAAAAGAGGTGATAATTTATGGATAATCAACAATATACTTGGGATAATATTATTTCATGTGAATATGGTCAGAAGATTAATGCTAAAAAAAACACCATCTTATTTCGACAAGGGGAAATAGGACAAGGTTTTTATTTTCTTAAAAAGGGTGAAGTTAAAATTAGCCTATTATCGAATCAAGGAATTGAAAGAGATATCGATTATGTGATGCCTGGAAACTTACTAGGCGAACACGGGTTTAATCACCATCCTTACTTTACAACCGCATCAATTTCTGCTCCTTCAACACTATACTTTTTTTCAAAAAAAGACTTTGATCAACTTTGTTTAGATATTCCAGAAGCCTCAAATTTGTTTATGCAGTCATTAATTCTAAAGGTTCGATTATTGGCCGAAACCACAGCTATTCTAAATGCACCCGCTGATTATAGACTTGCTCATTTTTTATACAAACTCCATTTACGGGATTATGAATTGAGAATAAAATTGAGTCAAGTCTCATTAGCTCGCTATATCGGTACATCCCGGGTTACCGTCTACAAAATAATCAATCAATGGAAAGCAGAAGAAATGATTGATTATGACCAGGGCTACATTCATTTTCTAGATATTACTAAGCTTAAGTATTTTTTAGATAACGCTCTTTATAGTTCGTCGAAATAAAAATAATCAATATAACTTTTAGACTTTGTGTCAGTATAATTGATAGGTTCACCGCGTTACTGTCTTTATAGTTTTGCAATTTCGTGGATGAATAGTTTTCATAAGGTCTCCAAAAAGCATTCTACCTTCCATCCAAATCGCTAAATACTTGCTTTCCTCTACAAAAAAATCTTCCATTCAGCTGAATTGGAAGATAATTTCGTGTCTATTTATAGGTAAACATGCTGGGAAAGATTACGATCCGAAGTAGTTTTAGTTCTCGCATGGACTAATGTCTCTCCGTGCTGTAGCAATTGCAATCGATCACTAGGCAGTTTTTTTTGATCCCACTCTGCCAGCAGTCGATTCAGTGCTTCTTCTGTCGTATCGTCCGCTAAACGAAAAGCCCCGTAATGCATCGGTATAAAAATCTTTGCGTCTACATCAAGAAAAGCCTGCACTGCTTCTTCAGGCGTTACATGCTGTGTACCCATAAACCACTCTGGTTCGTACGCTCCAATCGGCATAAGGGCATAGGTGATATCTGGGAATCTCTCTCCAACTTCACGGAAGCCTTGAAAATATCCACTGTCTCCTGCAAAGTAGATCGCATCGTTCTCTTGCATCCCTTCGGCTAAAGCCGCTTCAGAACGTTTGATTACCCACCCTCCCCAATGGGACGAATTCGTGTCAGACAGCGTGCGACGAGTCCAGTGCTGAGCAGGCACAAAGTGGAATTCAACGGAATCAATCTTGACATATCCCCACCACGGCAGCTCATGTACAATTTTTCCAGGCATTATCTTTTGCATTTTACGACCGAAACCTTCTGGTACGAGAACGGTTGGCGAGCCTTTGAGTTTTTTCAACGAGGGAACATGCAGATGATCATAATGCGCATGTGAAAGTAAAATAACATCTATGGACGGCATTTCTTCCAAAGCAATGCCCGGTTCCTCAAGTCTTGGACTGAACCCCATTTTTTTTGCCCATACAGGATCCGTTACAATCGTCAGCCCAGCGATTTGCAGTAGGAATGTCGAATGGCCAATCCATGTAAGCGTTGTTTCGTTTTTATTACTTCTCAAAAATTCCTGTTGTTTACATTCTGCCTGGCCGATCCGATAACTTTGATATTTTTTCTTTCCCCTTCGCTCTTTTTGCCAGCGTATAACATCTGTTAATGAACTTATTGTTGCTGCTGGATCTAAATTTTGATATTTTTTTCGAGCCACTCTTATCCACTCCTTCTAGCCCTTAATTTTGTAGTACAGGTGTTTAATCTGAATAAAAAAAGAACGTCGATTTCTTAACGTTCTTTCATCTTTCGTATTACATCTCCGGTGTATCTACGCGAAACCTTATGTGTCAATATATTCAGTATTATTTGTATACCTAAATAAAAATCTTCAAAAAAATAATCTTAGTCCGTGTCTTCCCAGCTGCTCTATACATGTTTCATGGTCATTTTTGTGATATCTTTAGAAGTTTTTCAACTTTATTGGATAACGTAGAATCATTGACCTTAGATAGACTGTTCCAGCAATGTCACCAGGCCCATCTTACGTGTTGTATCCTATAGCTTTCCCGCTTAAATCAAGTACTTTTAGGACACAAATTTTCGAATCTACTTCGGGAATATGATAGTGGTTTTCATAAGTAGTACCTCTTCTTGTATTTGATGGGCTATACTTGTATTTTATAAGAAGAGTGTTTTTTTATTACAATGGATCTTTATGGTTAATTAACACGCATAATATTAAATATCTGTTCCTAGCGTCAAACCTCCATCTACAACAATTTCGGTTCCATTACAATAAGCGCTCTGATCAGAAGCAAGAAAAGCAATTACATTGGCAATATCATTCGCCTTTCCCATTCTACCTAAAGGGATATTATCACGATCCAAATTTAATGTATTGTTACTGACCATATCTGTCTCAATAACACCTGGATGGACTACATTTACTCTAATTCCCTTTCTGCCTAATTCTATTGCAGCTGATTTCGAAAGGTTGGAAACTGCTGCCTTTGTAGCGGCATAAGCTGCGGATTGATTAATTGGTGCAAAAGAAGATATGGAAACATTATTGATAATTGACCCATTTTGTTGTTTTTGCATAAATGGAGCAACTGCCTTTATTCCTCTAAAAACCCCCAACTGATTCACATTGATTAATTCTTGAAAGTCTTCAACGGTAGTATCTAATATTGGTTTTTTCATAAAAACTCCAGCATTATTAACAAGTACATCCAACTTTTTATAAGCAGAAATAATTGAGTTCACAGCAGATATCCAATCTTCTTCCTTCGTTACATCTAATTGTAGCGGAAGGCATTTATCCTCTCCAATTTCTAATGAGAGAGCCTTCACTTTTTCTATATCCCTTGCGCCTAAAGCAACTTTTGCTCCAAGAGATGCTAAGTGTTTTGCTATGTCCCTCCCTTGCCCCCTATTTGCTCCGGTTACTAACACAACTTTTCCTGTTAAATCAGGCATAACTAATTCTCCTTTACAGTAAAATACATTTTAATTTATCAAAAACTTATATTAATATTCGCAGCATCTTAACAAAGAGATTAACTATGTCCATACTAACATAAGTTCATAGAATAAAAGGATACCGCACGTAAGATATTCATGATGACAATAATTCAGTATCTCATTACTACAACAGTAAACGAGTGGAAAAGTTTCCGGTGTTATGTAGATGATATACACGATAATTTATTGAAACAAACAAGTGAGGATTTTTAAAATATAACTATGTATTTACAGAACGTATATCTCAAAAATCAAAAATGACCACAAACGCTATTATATCAACGTTTGTGGTCATCTTTGATTTTCTTATCGTATTCCATTTTTACTCAAATACGTCCCAGGAGGGATTCGAACCCCCGACCGACGCCTTAGAAGGGCGTTGCTCTATCCAGCTGAGCTACTGAGACAAACACCTGAATAACTCAGGCACAAGAACTATTATAGGCATGACTTAAATAAATGTCAACACTATATTTTATTTTTCTAAAACTATTTGATCTACTAGATGATTTTGCATAGTATAAAAGTTGACTGTGTACTTTTCTCCTGTCTCAATCACCGCATATGTTGCTTCCCTGCCGCCGCGTGGCTGTGTTGTGCTGCCGGGATTGACGAATAAAATACCGTTGATCAGTTCCGCTCCATATAAATGAGAATGGCCGAATAACGCGACGGTCGCTTGCTGTTCGGCTGCCGCATAAGAAAGTGTCAGTAAAGAGCGCTTCACGTCATGTTCATGGCCGTGTACAGCAAATACTGATTCATCCCCTATTTTCACTAACAGAGAGGCTGGTAAACGGCTGTCGAGGTCGCAGTTGCCTCGAACACAATGTAAACCTGCAAGCAAGGGATGATCTGCTGCTAATTCGCTATCTCCACAATGAAACATAGCATCTGCAGGCAAAGCGGCAATCTGTTGAACAGTTGCCGTATCGCCATGTGAATCACTTAATACAATAATTTTCATTCATTATCACCTAAACTTTTAAGGAATTCTGGAAGTTGTTCTTTTAACTGGGCTAACGCCGCACCCCGATGAGAGATTGCGCTTTTTTCTTCGGCTGTCAACTGAGCCATCGTCTTCTCTTTTTTTGGCACATAAAATACAGGATCATAGCCAAAGCCGTTTATACCTTGTCTTTCTGCCGTAATAACACCCTCGCAGCTACCTGAGAAAGTCGTTGTCTCTACACCAGGCCCAGCAATCGCCAACACACATCTAAAACGCGCCTGACGATGGGCTGTAGGTACATCAGAAAGGTTCGCTAGCAACTTATCGATATTCGCTTCATCGTCTGACGGTTCGCCCGCATAGCGTGCAGAGTAGACGCCTGGCTCTCCTTTTAGGGCATCTACCTCCAATCCACTGTCGTCTGCTATGACCACCTTATCGAGCATGTTCGCTACCGTTTCGGCCTTCAAAATCGCATTCTCCGCAAACGTTGTGCCCGTCTCTTCCACATCGATTGAATCGTCTAGATCATGCAAAGTAAGAACCTTAATTCCAAGAGGGCTAAACAGCACTTCAAAATCCTTCGCCTTCCCGCGGTTATTTGTCGCAATCAATACTTCTTTCATTGTGCATCGCCTGCCCGCTGTCCGACTTTGTCCGCTAGCTCCCCTAACGTTTCTTTTTGAATCTTGATCAACCGTTCGATTCCCTGTTCTGCAAGTGTTAATAGGTCATTCATCTCTGCTCGTGAGAATGTAGCTTCTTCCCCTGTACCTTGGAGTTCGACAAATTGTCCTTCTCCTGTCATCACAACGTTCATATCGACGTCTGCCGATGAATCCTCTACATAGTCAAGATCCGTAATAAGTTGTCCGTCCGCAAGCTTACCAACACTTGTAGCCGCTAGAAAATCACGAACCGGGAAAGTCGGCAATTGTTTTTCGATCTGCAATTTATTCGCGGCAATTACTAACGCGACAAACGCGCCTGTAATGGAAGAAGTCCGTGTTCCGCCATCAGCTTGAATCACGTCACAATCAATCCAAATCGTCCGTTCACCGATTGCATCCAAATCTACAACCGCACGTAAAGCACGACCGATCAAACGTTGGATTTCCATTGTGCGACCGCCTACCTTACCGCGAGACGATTCACGAATCGTCCGCTGTCCTGTAGCCCGTGGAAGCATGGAATACTCCGCTGATATCCAGCCTTTACCGCTGCCTCGTAAAAATGGCGGTACCCGATCTTCAATCGTTGCCGTACAAATCACTTTCGTATTTCCAACTGAGATCAACACCGAGCCTTCCGGGTGGATTAAATAATCTTTCTCTATCGTCACTGTACGAATATCTTCTGTTGTTCTGCCATCATGTCGCATGCTATTTCCTCCGTTATGTACCTTTTTTATTATTTTGTCCATATAAATAAACATTCAACCTATCTTACCATAAGAACAGTAAAAACCCGAAAACGAGTAACTGTTTTCGGGTGAATTCCGCTATTCTCAAAACTGTATCGTGCGTACATCCGGTTTCTGAATGCTCAGCCAATCTTCAACGATTGACTGAAACTTTTCTTTTAAACCGGTCGTATAGAAAATCGGTTCTACTGCGGAGACAGACAACATCTGCTGCTTACGTAAAATACTTTCAACGTCCGCAACGGTTTCCACAGCAGAAGAAATAATACGCTTCTGCTGTTGGAAATGCTCTTCGATATGTTCTTGCAGTAACGGGTAATGCGTACAGCCAAGTATGACCGTATCAAACGACTCTTTGTGCAATGGCTGTAAGGTTTGATCCACAATTACTTTGGCTGCTGGAGAGCGATACTCCCCATTTTCAACGATCGGAACAAACTCAGGACAAGCCAATGAATGGACCGTTGCGTCAGGCTGCTGCATATGAATTGCTTGATCATACGCCTTACTTTTCACTGTGCCAAGAGTACCTAATACTGCAATCTCGCTAGTTTGAGACGCCTTTAAAGCCGCTCTTGCTCCTGGCTGAATAACGCCGATCACCGGAAAGTCGAATTGATGTCGGACTTCCTCTAAAGCAATCGCAGTCGCTGTATTACATGCTATCACTAACATTTTAATGCCCATATCTGCCAAACTCTTCACCATATCCATGGTAAATTCCAACACTTCCTCTGATGGTCTTGGCCCATATGGACAACGTGCATCATCGCCAATGTAAATAATGGGTTCATTCGGTAAAAACTTTCGCAACTCTCGTACGACCGTTAAACCGCCGACACCCGAATCAATAACTCCAATAGGTGCATTCACTATAATCCCTCAATCTCTAGTCATCTCTTCATGTAATTTAGCTAGCAGAGCAGAAAATTGTTCAATTTCCTGCTTATCATGATTTTTGAGTACTTCCTGCAAATACTGCTGCCTTTTTTCTATGACTTCCTCAATGATTCGTTCTCCTTCTGGTAACAAATGAACCCGAACAACCCGTCGATCTTTGTCATCGCGTACTCGTTTCACCAACTGACTGCTTTCCATTCGGTCCACCAAGTCCGTTGTCGTACTGAATGCCAAAAACATTTTATTGGATAAGTCACCGATCGTCATATCTCCGTGCTCCAGCAGCCATTGAAGAGCGCTAAATTGAGGAGGCGTTATCGTATAATTTTTTAAGATTTTACGTCCTTGCTCTTTGATGATCGCTGCAACATGCCGCAGATCTTTTTCCATCAATGCGATCCCATGCAACAGGCTTTTCTGTTCGTTTGACAAAAAATCAGCTCCCTGAAATGATTCCTGTCTTTTCATTGTACCTTTTTCAATGATGAACGCAACAGTTTTTCATGCAATCTACCAGCAGAGAGGGATTTGTGGACACCTATTGATCAAAAATACGCCAAATTTCATACGCTTTCAATAAAAATTAGTTCAAACGCAATTCACCCAACCGAAGTAATTCTACAATTGCTTGCGCCCGGCCCGATACACCAAGCTTTTGAATTGTATTCGAAATGTGATTCCGGACAGTTTTTTCACTGATCGTCAACTGCCCTGCAATTTCTTTTGTGGTAAAGTCTTCAACGAGTAAAGTAAATATTTGTCGTTCTCGATTCGTCAATAAAGAACGGTTTTGCATTTCATCCAAGATGCGCCCCTCCTCTTTACGCTTTCCACATAAGATATGTGAGCGCGGGCGCGACTGTGTAGGCTTTTACGAGTTTTGCAAGTATACTTCCAGTTCTTCTTCCGACCATGCCACAGGCTGTCCGGACTTTCGGTTGATTTGCACGACTGTCCCCCTGCCCGTAAAGACGATTTCATCGTGTTCATTTTTCCCCATATAATGCAGATCCATTGAGCTATTTCCCATCCTCTGGGTTTTCACAAAGACCCTAAGCTTTTCGTCAAAGAAGACTTGTTTCCTGTAATCACATTGCAAATCAGCAACGATCGGAATTGTCTCCCCTTTCGGATTCATCCACTTCTCCATACAGTTTAAAGACTTAAAATATTCTATGCGTGCATATTCAAAGTACGTAAAAACTGACGTATTATTCAAATGTCCGTACATATCCGTCTCAGAGAAACGCACCGATACTTCTGAAAAGAACTGAAAATCCTCTTTCCATTTATCCAAATCCTCAATATAGCTTGCTTTCATATCAAAATACCCCCATATAGAAGTGAATGAATATTCATTCTTCTATTATATCAAAAAAATGGTAGACGTCAACCAACTTGGCTGCGAGTGGTTGGCACTGCCTTACCTTTAATCAATCATTTTAGGACAAATAAAAAACGACTTACCTATTAGGCAAGTCGTCTTGTTTTGATATTAGTCTACTTGATGGTCACTTCCGAAGAAGTTCTTGAACATCTGAATTGTTGTTGCTCTACCGATTGCACCGATAGATGTAGTCAATGGAATACCTTTAGGGCAAGCAACTACACAGTTTTGTGAGTTACCACACTCTGTGATTCCACCGTCTGACATGACTGTTGCCAAACGCTCGTCTTTGTTCATCGCACCTGTTGGGTGAGAGTTGAATAGACGAACCTGTGACATCAAAGCAGGTCCCATGAAATTCGTCTTGTCGTTTACGTTCGGACAAGCTTCCAGACATACACCGCATGTCATACACTTAGATAACTCATACGCCCATTGACGTTTACGCTCAGGCATACGTGGACCTTCACCTAAATCATACGTACCGTCGATTGGTACCCACGCTTTAATTCGTTTCAATGAATCAAACATGAATTCACGGTCCACGATCAAGTCACGGACAACTGGGAATGTACGCATTGGCTCTAGTTTAATTGGCTGTGTCAACTGATCGACTAGCGCTGTACAAGATTGACGCGGGCGACCGTTGATTACCATGGAACATGCACCACATACTTCTTCCAAACAGTTCATATCCCAGTTAACAGGTGTTGTTTTTTCACCTTTTGCGTTCACTGGATTCCGTCTGATTTCCATTAGCGCCGAAATAACGTTCATATTCGGACGGTAAGGAATCTCAAACTTTTCCATGTATGGCGTTGAAGTAGCAGTGTCCTGACGCTGAATCTCAAACACGACTGTCTTAGTTGCAGTTGCTGTTTGTTGTTCACTCACTTTGGTCAATCTCCTTTCTTCGCTGAATAATCGCGTTTACGTGGAGGAATTAGGGAAACATCTACATCTTCATACGTTATGATCGGTGCAGATACTCCGTCAAATTTCGCCATTGTTGTCTTCAAGAAGTTCTCGTCATCACGATTCGGGAACTCAGGCTTATAATGTGCACCACGGCTTTCATCTCGGTTCAATGCGCCTAATGTGATAACACGAGCTAGGTATAGCATGTTTTTCAACTGACGAGTAAACATTGCGCCTTGGTTAGACCACTGTTGTGTATCCGTCATGCTGATATTTTCATAGCGCTTAAGTAACTCGACAATCTTCTCGTCAGTTTCTTTTAACTTATCATTAAAACGAACAACTGTTACATTATCAGTCATCAATTCGCCAAGCTCTCTGTGGATGACATACGCATTTTCCGTACCATCCATTTTGAGCAAGTCTTCCCATTTTTGCTGCTCTTCTTTGACTGCTTCATCATAAATAGTTTCAGGCAGTTCGTCAGCTGTACGCTTCAAGTGCTTCATATAATCGATAGCGTTTGGTCCTGCGACCATCCCGCCATAGATTGCAGATAGCAATGAGTTCGCACCTAGGCGGTTTGCTCCGTGCTGAGAATAATCACACTCCCCAGCAGCAAATAGTCCTGGAATGTTCGTCTGCTGATGATCGTCAACCCATAGTCCACCCATTGAATAGTGAACAGCCGGGAAGATTTTCATTGGCAATTTACGAGGGTCGTCCCCTGTGAATTTCTCATAAATCTCGATGATCCCACCAAGTTTGATATCCAATTCTTTAGGGTCCTTGTGAGAAAGGTCCAAATACACCATGTTCTCTCCATTGATACCTAATTTTTGGTTTACGCAGACATCAAAAATCTCACGTGTCGCGATATCACGTGGAACCAAGTTACCGTAATCGGGATACTTTTCCTCTAGGAAGTACCACGGCTTACCATCTTTATAAGTCCAAACTCGTCCACCTTCACCACGTGCGGATTCACTCATTAGACGAAGTTTGTCATCGCCAGGAATCGCAGTCGGGTGAATTTGGATGAATTCTCCGTTTGCATAATATGCACCTTGCTGATAGACGATTGAAGCTGCAGAACCTGTATTGATTACAGAGTTTGTTGATTTACCGAAAATAATTCCAGGTCCGCCTGTCGCCATGATAACAGCATCCGCTTTAAATGCTTGGATTTCCATGGTCTTTAAGTCTTGCGCTCTAATCCCACGGCAAATTCCCTCTTCGTCAGTGATGATTCCAAGGAATTCCCAGTGTTCATACTTTTTCACTAACCCTGCTACCTCGTGTGAACGAACTTGTTCGTCAAGAGCATACAGTAATTGTTGTCCTGTTGTAGCACCTGCATAAGCTGTACGGTGGTGAAGTGTACCACCGAAACGACGGAAATCCAAAAGACCTTCTGGAGTACGGTTGAACATAACGCCCATACGGTCTAATAAATGGATGATCCCAGGAGCTGCTGCCGTCATTGCTTGCACTGGTTTTTGATTCGCTAGGAAGTCTCCGCCGTAAACCGTATCATCAAAGTGAATATCGACTGAGTCGCCTTCACCTTTCGTGTTAACAGCACCGTTAATGCCACCTTGGGCACATACGGAGTGGGAACGTTTCACTGGAACTAGCGAGAACAAGTCAACCGGTGTGCCAGCTTCTGCTGCTTTGATGGTAGCCATTAAACCAGCTAACCCTCCACCGACGACAATCAATCTGCCTTTTGCCATTATTGTTTCACTCCTCAATTATACATGTTTTCATAAGTTAGTTGATTAAACGAAAGCTAAAAGTGCTTGAATTCCGATTACTGAAAGTACTAAGAATACGATCATTGTAATATAAGAAACGATTTTTTGTGAATTTGGTGATTGAGCGATACCCCAAGTGACACAGAAAGACCAAAGTCCGTTTGCCAAGTGGAAAGTCGCAGATAGGATTCCAACAATATAGAATACAAGCATAAGTGGATTCGATAAGATATCCGCCATCATGTTATAGTCTACTGTTGCACCAAGAGCTTTTTGGATACGTGTTTCATACACGTGCCATGCGATGAAGATCACTAGGAATACGCCAGTAAAACGTTGCAGCGTAAACATCCAGTTACGGAATGTGCCGTAATGGTTCACGTTATATTTCGCAGAAAAAGCTATGTACACTCCATAAAAAGCGTGGAACATTAATGGAATATAGATGATGAACCATTCCAAGAATGTAACAAATGGCAAGTTGCCCATAAAGTTAGATGCAGTGTTGAATGCTTCTTCACCGCGCGTTGCAAAGTGGTTGATGACTAAGTGTTGGGCAACAAATAGTCCGACTGGAATAACACCTAACAACGAATGTAGTCGGCGCAAGAAAAAATCTGATTCTTTCGACAAGTCTTTTACCCTCCCTTATTTCTGAGATTTCCCTGACAAGAATTGCAGATTCTCTATTTAGCTGCACTTCCTCGGTATCTCTCTTCGTGGTACAATATGATAACATGTACATTGTACTCCTCTGTATGTGGCAGGTCAAGATGCTGTCTACTTTTTATAATTTATTGCGATTTTTCCGAAAACTGCTCTGATCCTGTTCATATCTATTTCCGAAAGGATTGTAAACTATTGAATACTCAACAAACACCAGCCACAAACTTTGGCTACAATCTGCTGCGGGATCATTTACTGCCCACGTTACTAGGCAAGCACGAAGACGACATATTGTATTGGCTTGGTAAAGACATGGCCAGAAAGTTCCCTATCTTGTCGCTCGATGAGTTACCCGCCTTTTTCGCAGAAGCCGGTTGGGGACAATTGGCAATTGAAAAGACTGTTAAGCAAGAAACACATTATACATTACATAATAGTAGCTTACTTGAACTTTCAGGTGGTTCTTGCTCGCTCGAGGCAGGTTTTCTGGCCGAACAGCATCAAAAGGTCAACGGCTATTTGACCGAATGTTACGGTCAGAAAATGCCCAAAGAAGATCATATTCATTTCATCGTGAAAGGTGATCCTAAATCACCCGTATAATAAGGAAGGGGCCACTTAGATTACGTGGCCACTTTTTATCATTGTTGTTGAAAATGCGCGATGAGTCCTTCTGCTACTTTTGCAGGGAGACCAGCTTCTTTTAACTGTTCAGCTGTTGCTTCGCGAATGGCTTTTACTGTTTTAAAGTGCTTAAGCAGCTGCTGTTTGCGTTTCGGTCCTACTCCCTCTATGCCATCCAACGAAGAGGTTAGTGAAGAAGCCCCTCTACGCTGTCGGTGGAAAGTAATCGCGAAACGGTGGACCTCATCTTGAATTCTTTGCAGCAGATAAAATGCCTCACTCGTTTTCTTCAGCGGTACAATCTCAGGCGGACTGCCATACAGCAATTGTGCCGTATTGTGCTTATCATCTTTCGCAAGACCTGCAATCGGAATAAACAAGCCAAGTTCATCCTCTAAAACTTCCCTAGCAATCTCCATTTGCCCTTTTCCGCCATCAATGACGATCAAGTCGGGAAGCGGGAGATGATCTTTCAGTACCCGGGTATAGCGTCTTCTAATTACTTCACGCATCGCACCGTAGTCGTCATGAGCGGCAGCTGTCTTCGTCTTATACTTTCTATAATCCTTGCGATTCGGTCTACCATCTATAAATGAAATCATTGCAGACACTGGTTCTACACCGTGAGTATGCGAGTTATCAAATGCTTCGATCCGCAATGGCGTGCTTATGGCCATAGCTTCACCTAATTCTTCACAAGCCCCGATTGTTCGTTCTTCCTGCCGTTCAATCAATTGAAACTTTGCACGCAATGCAATCGATGCATTTTTTTCAGCCAACTTCACAAGATCTTTCTTTTTCCCACGCTGCGGCACATAGACATTTGTGTTAAGCAATTGTTCAGCAAGCGTTATATCTACCGTTTCAGGCAGGAGAACTTCTTTTGGCAGCAAATGTTGTGTTTCCCCATAAAATCGGCCGAGGAACGTCAATAATTCATCTTCGGCGTCTTTATAAGCGGGAAAGATTGAAACATCGCGCTCGATCAATTTTCCTTGACGTACGAAAAATACTTGAACACACATCCACCCTTTATCCACTGCATAGCCGAAAATGTCACGGTCTGTGAAGTCATTTGTATTCACATTCTGTTTTTCCATGACGGCTTCGATATTCGTGATCTGATCGCGGTATTCTTTTGCCCGCTCAAATTCCAACTCTAAAGAAGCTTCATTCATCTTCTCCTGAAGTTCTTTTTTCATTTCTTTGTAGCCACCATTCAGGAAACGTGTAATGTCATTGACCATCTCATGATAGGCTTCTGCAGGAACTTCTTTGATGCACGGCGCCAAGCACTGGCCGATGTGGTAATATAGGCAAGCCCGAGTCGGGATATTTTGGCACTTTCGGTAGGGATAGAGGCGATCCAAGAGCTTTTTCGTCTCATGGGCTGCTGTTGCGTTTGGATAGGGACCGAAGTACTTGCCCGATTTCTTATTCACTTTGCGTGTGATGATAAGTTTCGGATGCCGTTCATTCGTTATCTTCAAATAAGGATAGGTCTTGTCATCTTTTAGCATGATATTGTACTTCGGGTCATGCTTTTTGATTAAGTTCAATTCAAGGACGAGTGCCTCGATTTCCGTATTGGTAATAATATATTCAAAGTCCTCTATTTCTCCGACCAGGCGCTGCGTTTTGCCGTCATGTGAGCCCGTGAAGTAACTACGAACACGATTTTTCAGCACTTTGGCTTTTCCGACATAGATAATGGTCCCTTGCCGATCCTTCATTAAATAGCAGCCAGGGAGATCAGGGAGGATCGATAGTTTATGTTCAATTATTTCATTCATCATTTTCACCTACTAAAAGACCGGGTGGCTGAAGTAGCTCCCGGTCTCTTGTATTTACGCGTGTTTTTCAACTAGTTGTGCAAGTGCTTCCTTCGGTTGGAATCCTACAACCTTCTCCGCTACTTCTCCATCTTTAAATAGAAGGAGAGTTGGAATGGACATAATTCCAAACTGGCTTGCTGTTGCTTGGTTATCGTCCACGTTAACTTTAACGATATTCGCTTTACCTTCAACTTCACCTGAAAGTTCTTCTAGCACTGGAGCGATCATTTTACAAGGACCACACCAAGGTGCCCAAAAGTCTACAAGTACTACGCCTTCTTTAACATTTTCAGCAAAATTCGCATCTGTTGCATTAATAATTGCCATCTGTTATTGCCTCCTTTTAAATACGACTATATTCGCATTATATCATGGAGGTTTCATAGGGGCTAAACAAATGCTTACAACGCCTTTTGATTAGCTAGCTTTTAATTTCTTTATTTCTTCAATCATGATTGGAATGATTTCAAAAATATCTCCTACAATACCATAGTCTGCAATTTTGAAAATATTCGCTTCTGGATCTTTATTGATCGCGACAATAACTTTTGAGTTCGACATCCCGGCAACGTGCTGGATTGCACCTGAAATACCCGCTGCGATATATAGATCTGGAGTGACGACCTTACCTGTTTGACCAATTTGCAACGAATAATCACAGTAATCCGCATCACACGCACCACGTGAAGCACCAACTGCCCCTCCAAGGAGGTTAGCCAACTCTTTCAACGGCTCGAATCCTTCTGTTCCTTTTACGCCGCGTCCACCTGCTACAATGACTTTCGCTTCTGACAAATCCACACCTTCTGTAGACTTTCGAACAACGTCTTTGATCACTGAACGTAAATTGGTAATTTCGACACTTTTCGCAGATACGTCGCCTGTACGGCTTGCATCGTGTTCAAGTGGCTCGATGTTGTTCGGACGTATGCTGATGAACAACAAACCTTCTTTAATTTCCACTTTTTCAAACGCTTTACCGGAGTAAATTGGGCGGATGAATTCTGCATCATCGCCTTCTCCTTCGATTTTTGTCACGTCTGAAATCAATCCAGATGCTAGTTTACTAGCGATTTTGGGAGATAAGTCTTTCCCCATTGCCGTGTGACCAAAGACAATCCCCTCTGGTGATTCATCTTCATATACAGCCATGAATGCCTGTCCGTATCCATCAGATGTATAATGCTTCAAATGTGGGTGCTCCACCGTAACCACACGGTCCGCTCCATAATGAATCATTTCTTCCCCTAATGACTGGACTTGGTCTCCTATTAAGACAGCGACAACTTCCCCGCCGCCTGATATTTTCTTTGCTGCAGCAACCGTCTCAAATGACACGTTACGCAGTTCGCCATCGCGTGCTTCACCTAAAACCAAAATTTTTTTTGACATAATGTAGTCCCTCCTAATACAGTTCTATGAGAATTAAATTACTTTCGCTTCAGAATGCAATAATTTCACGAGCTCAGCTGCTTGATCTGCTGGTTCACCTTCAAGGATACGTCCTGCCGCTTTTTCAGGTGGTAAGAAAACGTCTTTTGTTTCTGTCTTCGCTTCCACATCGTCTTCTTCCAAGTCTAAATCATCGAACTCCAACTCTTCTAATGGTTTCTTCTTTGCTTTCATAATTCCTGGCAGAGAAGGGTAACGAGGTTCGTTGAGTCCTTGCTGAGCTGTTACAAGAAGTGGCAAAGAAGTTTCAATTGTTTCAGAATCCCCTTCTACGTCACGTACAACTGTTACATTGGTGCCGTCCACCGTTAGTTCTGTAATTGTCGTTACATAATTAATACCTAATAATTCCGCTACACGAGGACCAACTTGTCCTGAACCGCCGTCAATTGCTACGTTACCTGCAAGAATGATATCTGCATCCTTATCTTTCAAGTAATCTGCAATTATTTTAGCAGAAGTAAATTCATCCACTTCATCGATGTCATCTTCAACGTTGATCAAGACCGCTTTGTCTGCGCCCATAGCTAATGCAGTACGCAATTGCTTCTCAGCATCTTCTTCACCGATTGAAATGACCGTTACTTCACCGCCATGTTCGTCGCGGAGTTGAATCGCTTCTTCCACAGCGTACTCATCGTATGGATTGATGATGAATTCTGCGCCGTCTTCTGAAATAGCACCGTTTGAAATCGAGATTTTTTCTTCCGTATCAAATGTTCTTTTTACTAATGCATAAATGTTCATTAATAGAACCTCCTATTCAATAATTACTTTCCAGTAAATGCAGGTTGACGCTTTTCAATAAATGCTTGAATACCTTCTTTTGCATCTTCTGATACAAACACTTCACCGAATGATTTAGCTTCTGCTTCCACTCCATCATAGAAGGACTGGTCTTTTGAATACTTTAGCATCTGCAAAGCATGCTTTACTGCAATCGGGCTTTTCAGTGAAATTTTCTTTGCCAATTTCAATGTCTTGCTTGAAAGTTCTTCATCGGAGTACGCATGATTGGCAAGCCCCCACTTAACAGCTTCTTCACCTGAAATAGGATCACTTGTCAGCATGATTTCTGCTGCTTTTGCGACACCGACCAATCGGGGCAGCCGTTGGGTCCCTGCGAAACCGGGAATAAGCCCTAACTGAAGCTCAGGCAAACCAAGCTTCGCACTTTTTGTAACCAACCGGATATGGCATGCCATAGCTAATTCTAAACCGCCGCCTAGAGCCGCTCCATGTATGGAAGCGATTACAGGTTTCGGAAAATTTTCTAAGCGTTCAAACACTTGCTGTCCTTTGCCAGCAAGCTTAGCGAACGCTTCGCCTGATTCCACTGTCGTAAACTCTTTAATGTCCGCACCTGCGGAGAAAAACCGACCTTCTCCGTAGAGAACGACCACTCGTACATCGGGGTCATTCTCTACTTCGGTTAACAGTTGATCCACTTCTTCAATTATTTTAGAAGATAGTGCATTCGCTGGTGGGTGGTCGATTTTTGCTAATGCAACATGTCCGTCTTTTTCCAATTTAATCAACGCCATCTAGTACATCTCCTTCAAAAAATGTTCTTTTACCGTTGTTGATAACCGCGCAATAACATATTACTCACTTTGGGTGCCAGACTGATCAAATCGTACTTTTGTTCATTCATTACCCAAGAAGTAATGGTCTCATCCATTGTACCGAAGAGCATTTGCCGAGCTAGACGTAAATCGAGTTCAGAAGACAACTCATTTTTCTCTACCCCTTCTTCCAGCAGCTGATCCAGCAAGATCATGTACTCTTTCAATACATTGTTGATCTGGAATCGTAGATCTTTGTTTGACTGTCTTAGTTCCAGCTGTGTGACAATCGCCAGATGAGGATCGTTTTGTAATACCCTAAAATGGTTTTCTACTACTTGAAGTAATTTTTCACTGATAGAAAGATCTTTTGTAAGTATCTCGTTGATGTTTTCTACAAAAATCGCCATTTTTTCTCTGAAGACAGAGATGAGGATATCTTCCTTATTTTTAAAATAAAGATAGATGGTTCCGTCTGCTACTCCGGCTTCCTTCGCAATTTTCGAGACTTGCGCTTGGTGGTATCCATTTTCTGCAATTACGATCACTGCAGCGTCTACAATTTGTTTATATTTAGGTTTTGTTCGTTTAATTTTGTTTCACCACCAAAAAAGAAAATATGAATGATGATTCATTCATATTTTCATAATAATAAACTTTTCAGTTAGAGTCAAGCTTTTTGTTATGAACTTTTTAAAGTGTCTTGGACTTCTGTTTGTTTTTTTCTTTCTTCTTCTACTAATGAACGACGTAAAATTTTGCCAACTGCAGTTTTCGGCAAATCATCCCGGAATTCATATTTCTTAGGAACTTTGAATGCGGCAAGTTGTTTCCTACAATACGTATCCAAATCTTTTTCTGTAACCGATTGACCATCCTTCAAGACAATATACGCCTTCACTGTTTCGCCACGATATGGATCTGGCACGCCAGCTACGATACATTCTTGAATGGCAGGGTGTTCATAGAGCACTTCTTCGATTTCACGTGGATAGATATTGAAACCACTTGCGATAATCATATCTTTTTTGCGGTCTACAATATAGAAGTATCCGTCCTCATCCATATACCCTAAATCACCTGTCAAAAACCAGCCGTCACGGAAAGCTTCAGCCGTATCATCCGGTCTATTCCAGTAACCAGTCATTACTTGTGGACCTTTTACCGCGATTTCTCCAATCTCTCCGACAGGCAATGATTCCGAAGAGCCAGGACCTAAAATGCAAGCATCGGTATCCGGCCAAGGCACACCAATGGAGCCTCTTTTCTCTAGCCCATCCCAAACAAAATTCGCTAAAGCAACCGGTGAAGTCTCCGTCAGTCCGTAACCTTCTACCAGCTTTCCGCCTGTCACCTGTTCGAATTTCTCTTTCACTTCGATAGGCAAGGAGGCTGAACCACTAATACATGCTTTGATTGATGACAAATCATATTTTGACAAATCCGGATGATTTAAAAGACCGATATAAATCGTCGGAGCGCCTGGGAAAAGTGTCGGCTTTTGTTTATCAATTTCTTTCAAAGCCGTTTTAAAATCGAATTTAGGTACCAATACCATCCGATGGCCCTTCATAACCGCAAAGATTAAGACGGTCGTCATACCATAGACATGGAAGAACGGCAGAATTCCCATGATCGTTTCTTTTCCTTCTTCTGTTTCATACAGCCAGGCGTTACACATCTCTGTATTACTGATCAAATTAGCATGCGTCAGCTCTACGCCTTTCGGTGGCCCTGTTGTTCCTCCAGTATATTGCAATAATGCAATATCATCTTTTTCAAAAGTAACATGAATCGGATCAGCTTTCGTCGATTTCATTATTTCTGTATAAAGATGATGGATCCCCCGATGTTCCACCTTAACGGAAAGACCATGTTCTTTCTTCTGGATGAATGGGTAGATGACATTTTTAGGGAAGGGTAAATAGTCTTTGATGCCTGTCACGATGATGTGTTCTAAAGAAGTGTCTTTCCTGATTTTCGAGATTCGTGGAAACAAAATGTCAAGCGAGATAATAACCTTTGCTCCAGAATCTGCCATTTGGTAGGTTAATTCACGCTCAGTATACAACGGGTTTGTCTGAACGACAATACCACCTGCATAGAGTATACCATAATACGCCACGGCACCTTGCGGACAGTTAGGCAACATAATCGCCACCCGATCTCCTTTTTCAACCCCCAGCTTCTGCAAATACGTCGCAAACTTCAACGCAGATTCATGAAACTCTTGAAATGAAACATCTTTCCCCATAAAGTGGATTGCAGTTTTATTCGGATATTTCTTACTGGACCTAGTAAGATAGTCTTGCAATGGAATTTGTTCATATTCCAAAGACGTCGGAATTTCAGGGGGATAAGCGGACAACCAAGGTTTTTGTGTCATCTTCACAACTCCTCTACATATAGTTAATTGTTTGAATATTCCTTGTTCATTAGTATATCGATAAATCTTTTAGTTTACAAGATAAATATGAAAGCGCTTTACTCTCCTGTTGAATTAAGAGCTATTTTAAATGGTTTGTCTACGTTAATTGCGAATTATGACTAGACAGACAAGAGCCCTTGCTTTTCATTCTATTAGGTGCAAGTGGTTTTTATGACTAACTTTACTACTTGGAGGGACTATCTGATAAGTTGATTAATTAATAGTTCACATGTTTTTTGTAATTTTTATTTTAAATGCAACAAAAATAAAACGAATGCAACCGATGGGTTCTTTTGGCCAAGTGAGTGCGGCATGAGTGTATCCATGGGGATTTGCGCTCCAGACGGTACGCTTTCCGGAGGGCGTTGCTTGAGCCTCCTCGTCTGCTTCGCTACCTGCGGGGTCTCAAGGCACACGCTGATCCTCCCGGAGTCGACCGTCTTCCGCTCCAATCCCTACATTGAGTAGGCTAGATAATTTGATTTTCGTTTGAAATTAATAAAAACCAAAAGGTATCGTTTTTGTACTAGTATTTCTTTTTTTAAGAGCAACCACTATTCCACTCGCTATTCACCAGAAAAAATTCAGTGCCTTCCGGATAAAAAGTCGGGGATTTGCCCGGAAGGCGGGGCGACTCTGGGAGGATCAGCGTGACAGGTGAGACCGCCAGGGAGCTTGCGACGGCGGGCTCACCGCGCGCCCTCCAGAACGCGTCCCCGTCTGGAGGGCAAATCCCGAGCAACACACCTTTTCCTCCACACTTTCGTTCTTTTTGCAAAACAGGACATGAATTATTTGGAGTGAAGCAAAAACACGCCAAGACAACTGTCAAGGCGTGTTTTTGAAGAGCCAATATACCCCTATTAGAACGAAAAGTATACAGACCGCGAATAAAATTTTAATCAATCTTTCCATAATACGCTATCTCCTAAGATATACTGGCTCCTATAACAAAGGACAGACCAACCGAAATACAAAGGGAAATGAAGCCGACCGAACGATTATCTGCTTGAATCTCTTCATCCACTTTGAATTTTGGCGTCAGGAACTCGAACAAAAGGTAGGCAAAGATGAGCAATGTAAAGCCATACAACCCCCAGCCCATCATTTGCGGCAAGCTATTATGCTGCTCAATGGAATAGCGAAAAATATTAGCCACTCCAAAGATTTTCCCGCCCGTTGCCATAGCAACCGACAGATTACCTTTTCGAATTTCTTCCCAGTTTTTATATTTTGTTACGATTTCAAATAAAACCATGGAGACGATCAGACATAGAACGACGACACTGAAGTAACCTGCAGTCTCTACTAATGGATGACCCCAAAAACCAGTATTATTCATGTATTCGGCACCTTCTTTATGTTCTCTTGCATGTCATACGGTTCAGGCAGCCGAAAAGTTTCATTTTATTTTAATTCTACGATTGTAACACCGTGACCGCCTTCTCCCGCCTCGCCAAAGCGATAGGAATTGACGCGGGAATGTTTTTTCAAATACTGTTGGACACCTTTTTGCAGTGCGCCTGTCCCTTTTCCATGAATGATTGAGACTTGATGATAATTGGACAACAATGCATCATCAATATATTTTTCCGTTCGTGCAATCGCATCTTCATAACGCTCCCCGCGCAGATCTAGTTCCAGTTTTACATGACCTGAACGCCCCCGGACGGCTGCAGAGGTCACTTGTTTCTTCTCTTTCTCAGGTTTTACATATTCCAAACCTAATTCCGGCAACTTCATTTTCAAGATTCCTATTTCGACGACCCATTCTTTATCCGAGACTTTCTCAACGAGCGTACCCTTTTGTCCGTATGCCAGCACTTTTACCTCATCGCCCTTTTGCAATGGACGAGGAGCTGCTTTTGCCTTGATGGCTTTCTTTTTCTTTTCAGCAGGCGTAGCACTTTCAAGCCGTTTTCTCGCTTCAATTAGTTCGTGTTCTTTCACACTTGCCCCTGCATTCATTCGTAACGCACGTAAGTCAGAAATAACGGCTTCAGATTCGGATTTTGCTTTTTCCACGATCTTTTTCGCCCGTTCTTTTGCAGCTTCCGTCAAGCGCTCTTTCTGTTCTTCAAATTCTGCCAGCTTCGCATTCAATTCCTTCTTTAATTGTTCTGTTTCAAGAAGTAAATCATGCGTGCGTTCAGCATCTTTTTCAGACTGCACCCGACTGGTCTCTAGAGAAGCAATCATCGAATCCACTTCGCCGCGATCCTCACCTGTAAACCCTTTTGCCCGATCAATAATATGATTATGCAAACCGAGTCGTTTCGATATTTCGAACGCATTGCTTCGACCGGGAACGCCGATCAGCAGACGATACGTAGGGCTTAATGTATCGATATCGAATTCCACGCTGGCATTTGCGACACCCGGACGATTATAGCCATACGCCTTTAGTTCAGGATAGTGAGTCGTTGCCATTACACGCGCGCCGCTGCCATGCACTTCATCCAAAATCGAAATGGCCAGTGCTGCTCCTTCTTGAGGATCTGTCCCTGAGCCTAGCTCGTCAAATAATAGTAATGACCGGTCATCGAACTTCTTCAAAATGTCTACGATATTGACCATATGAGAAGAAAATGTACTCAAACTTTGCTCGATAGACTGCTCGTCTCCAATATCGGCATAAATCGAATCAAAGACCGCAATTTCAGAACCGTCCAATACAGGGATTGGCAGTCCAGATTGGGCCATCAGTGTACATAAGCCCACGGTTTTTAGTGTAACTGTCTTACCTCCTGTATTCGGTCCTGTGATGACGATTGTCGTGATATCTTGGCCGAATTCAATCGTATTGGCAACCGCTTCTTCAATTGGCAACAGCGGATGACGCGCTTTTGTAAGACGCATATACCCGTCTGCGTTTACAGCAGGTTTGGTACATTTATTCGCCGTTCCATACTTCGCTTTCGCCAAGATCACATCAATTTCCGCCAATAGCTGCACTAACGTAAAGAGGTCATGTGCCACTTCCCGGACACTGGCGGATAATGCGAGCAAGATCTTCTCGATTTCTTCCTGCTCTTTCACTTTTAAACTGCGGATTTCATTATTCGCTTGAACGACAGCGTCCGGCTCGATAAATAAAGTCTGACCTGAAGAAGACATGTCGTGAATAACACCGCCATAATGCGAGCGATATTCTGCCTTGACAGGGATAACATACCGATCGTTACGGATTGTTACGATTGCATCGGACAGCATTTTCGCTGCATTCTTCCCTCTCGTATAACTTTCAAGCCGTTCGCGCACTCGACTTTCTTGCACGCGTAAGCTTTGACGAATCGATCGCAATGCCGAAGAAGCACTATCAACTACTCGTCCATTATCATCAATCGCGGCATTGATCTCATGCTCAACACCCGTCAAAATCGGCATTGCTTCTTTGCGGGCAATTAAATGAGGGATGTTAATTTCTCCTTCTGCAGTTACAGCCTCCAAGAACTGGCGTAAGATTCGGCTTGCACGTATAGTATCCGCAATTTCCACAAGCTCCATAGCACTCAGCATTCCGCCGATTTGCGCACGTTTCGCATGTGGTCGGATGTCATGAATACCCCCCATCGGGACATTCCCTCGAATACGTAACAAAGCAAGTCCCTCATCCGTTTCTTCCAATAAACGCTGAACATCTTCCAGTTCACGTGAAGGCGTAAGTTGTTCTACGTGTGCTCTTCCCGCTACTGATGTACAGTGCGTCGCGACTTGCTGAATTATTTTATTAAATTCAAGTGTTTTTAAGACACGTTTTTCCAACGTCTCACACTTCCTTTCATCTGCGTATCACGTTCTTGATGAATGTTTCAAGCGGCCAAGTATTGATGACCATCTCAGCTGGAAGCCATGCCTTTTGAGCATACTCTACACCAATAGGCATATAGTCAAGCTGTTCGGTCGCATGTGCATCCGTATTGATCGCAATGTTCACACCCGCTTCTTTCGCTTGAATCAAATATTCTGTACGCAAATCCAAACGATAGGGACTCGCGTTCAATTCTAATATTTTACCGTACTCGCTCGCCCATTTGATCAATTGATCCATATCGGGATTATAACCTTCCCGCTGACCAATGATCCTGCCTGTCGGGTGCGCAATCATATGGACAAAGGGATTTTTGCAGGCAGAATGCAGGCGCTCCATAATTTGCTCTTGCGGCTGATTGAAACTCGAATGAATCGATGCAATGACGAAATCCAATTGCTCTAGAATTTCATCTTCAAAATCCAATGTTCCGTCTGGCAAAATATCCATTTCCGTTCCGCAAAAAACTTCAATATCATCATATTTCGCACTCACTTCACGGATTTCTTCTATCTGCTTCAGCAATCGTTCAGGTGTCAGACCATTTGCTACTTTTAAATAATGAGAATGATCGGTGATTACCATATGGGAATAGCCTTTTGCCCGACACGCCTCCACCATTTCTTCTATAGAATAGCCGCCGTCTGACCACGTCGTATGCATATGCAGATCCGAACGAATCTGATCAGGCATGACAATATTTGCGATTTCATCGGCGCGCTCAATCTCTGTACCGTCTTTTCGAATACTCGGCGGAATAAAAGGTAAGTCGAAATGTGCGAAAAATTCTTTCTCGCTTTTGAAAGTCTGAACATTTCCTGCCTCATCTTCTACTCCATATTCACTGATTTTCAGCTTTTTACTTTTCGCGAGCTGCCGCATCCGAACATTATGTGCTGCAGAACCAGTGAAATGATGGAGTGCAGTGGCAAATTGGGCTTCTGTAACAAAACGGAAATCCGCATCAATCGGTTTTTCTGTGTCGAGTGAAATAGAAAGCTTAGCATCACCTGCTGCGATGATCTTTTCAATCGGCAATACGGAAAGAATTTTTTCACGCACTGTTTCCGGTTTTTCCGTCACGATGATCCAATCCACGTCAGAACTTTCTTCTTCACGTCTGCGGTAACTGCCGGCAACTTGAAACTTATCGACTTCTTTAATCAGTTCCAATTCCGCTTCAACAATATTTACGACTTTTTCTACTTGCCAAATCGGCGTCTTTCCGGAGCGTTCCGCAAGCAATTCGATTTCACGTAATAGGTTTTCTTCTGTCTTCTTGCCAAAACCAGGCACTGTACTCACCTGTTTTTCTTCGCATGCTTTCCGAAGCGATTCCACCGAATCAATATTCAACGCCTCTCTTAATTTGGCGATCTTTTTCCCACCAAGTCCCGGTATGTTCAGCAAAGGAATTAACCCTTTTGGCACTTGGTCTTCCAATTCTTTTAGCACTTCGGATGTGCCGTTTTCCATCAAATCGGTAATGACCGCACCTGTTCCTTTTCCGATTCCTTTCAATGACAGGATATCGTCCATTTCGGATAAACTTCTTGTATCTAATTCAAGTACAGAAGCCGCCTTTCGGAAAGCCGCTACTTTAAAGTGGTTTTCTCCAAGCAACTCCATATAGAGTGCAATTTTTTCAAACGTGCGAATGATTGTCTTTTTATTCAAATCGTTACCCTCCCTACTCTGTTAAAAAAGCTTCCACGCTAACGGGAAGCTGTCAGTTCATATGTACACTGCTTACAGACGGGCGTTAACCCATATACACAAACCACCAATTTTTGATGGCCGATGAGATGACCGGCGTATGTTCGAACATCGCTTTTGCCAGCAAGGAATGGCGCAAGGAATTTTGAATGACCTCAATTGGTAAAATTGCCAAAACGGATAAAAAGAAAAAGATAATGAAATAAAATTCAATAAATCCGAGACCAGCGCCAAGTAAACGTGCACCGAAACCAAGAACAGGCAAATGCTTCAAAAAGTCCAACATCGAGCCAATTAACTGTAATACCAGCTTGACTGCGACAAAAATGAATATAAATGCGATGAGCCGATAAAACGTCATATCCAAGTCTAAGTGATCAAATGTCCAACTAAGTTTCGAATCAGCCGTAGCCCCAGGATACGGAATCCACAAGATGAGCTTCTCCGCTAATTGTTTGTAATACATATACGCAACGATAATCGACACGATCAGTCCAAGCATATGGATCAGCTGGACGATCAACCCACGTCTGAAGCCCGTGATCAAACCGCCGACTAACAAGAAAATTATCAGTAAATCAACCATTTTTCGCCTCTCAACCCTTCAACTTTTTCACTTCTTCTTCTAATTGCTGTACGGTTTCTTCCAGTTTTAAATAGTCATGCACACTATTAACAGCAGTCAAAACAGCTATTTTTGTACTGTCCAAGTAAGGATTGCGTTTACTGATTTCCCGCATTCTCTCATCAACGAGCGAGGCAACATGACGTACATGATTAGACGTTTCCGTGCCAACGATTGTATAGGTTTGTCCATAGATTCCAACTGCCACTCTTGTCTTTTCTTTGTCCGCCACTATTCCGCCCTCCTCTGAAAAACCCTGTTAATAATCATACCATGAATAACAATTGGTTGTGAATCAATTATGCCTCATATCTACATTCTCTCAACTATTTTAAATGGTTCTGTTCATTATGCACTAGCTTTTCAGGTATACTAAGTAGAAAATCCTTTCAGGAAGTGAGTGAACGATTTAGTGAGTAACCAAGTCATCGTCCTTAATGAAAATGAAATGCCTAAAGTTCT
The DNA here is from genome assembly GCF_038615825.1 of Sporosarcina sp. FSL K6-3508. NCBI lineage: Bacteria > Bacillati > Bacillota > Bacilli > Caryophanales > Caryophanaceae > Sporosarcina > Sporosarcina sp. FSL K6-3508. Next base: position 2,053,016 of record NZ_CP152016.1, read on the forward strand.
GAATTTCTACGAGCAAAATAAAATTACACGCAATGCACCAGGCGTGATTTTCGCTGCAAAGACAGCTGATACTTCCATCACAGCATATCGATCCGGCAAAGTGCTGTTTCAAGGGGCTGGTGCCGATCGAGAAGCTGCACGCTGGTCCCCTTCCCTAACTCCATCAACGGCTGCTAAAACAAAAAGTTCTGCAGCAAAAGGTGATGTCTTGCCCGAGAATTTCGCTACTTTGTCTGTAATAGGTTCAGACGAGACTGGAACAGGCGACTTTTTCGGTCCAATTACGGTAGCTGCCTGTTTTGTCAGCCGTGATAAAATAGAACTGGTCCGCGAACTAGGAGTGAAAGATTCGAAACAGCTGACGGATGTCTATATGCAACAAATCGCAGAGGACTTGAAACAGGTTGTCCCACATTGTGTGCTGACCCTCGATAATGACAAATACAATGAAATCCAAAAAAAAGGCTGGTCACAAGGAAAAATCAAAGCCGTACTACACAACCAAGCGATTCAACAAGTTCTCGAACAAATGCAGCCTGAGTTGCCCGAATATATTTTAATCGACCAATTTGCCGAACGAAGAATTTACTACAATCATTTAAAAAATGAGTCGACAATCATTCGTGACAAAGTGTTATTTTCGACAAAAGCAGAGAATTTGCATGTATCCGTAGCAACGGCATCCATTCTAGCACGTGTGGCTTTCTTGGAAGAAATGGATCGGCTGAGTGCCAAGGCAGGAGTTACGCTGCCAAAAGGCGCCGGTCCGAAAGTCGACCAAATCGCTTGTCAGATCATACGTAAAAAAGGCGAACCGTTTTTACATTCCATCACGAAAGTACATTTCGCCAATACACAAAAAGCATTGAAACTAGCATATAAGAAATAAGGTAAAAACACCGCAGTCCTCGTAAGAGAACTGCGGTTCATTTTTTTTAAGATCTCAATTGTGCATTAGCTTGTACTGTCAGTGCATCCAGCACTTTCTTGTGCGCATTGACTACTTCTTCATCTGTCAAAGTACGTTCAGGATCAAAGTACGTTAACGAGAAGGCCAAGGATTTCTTGCCCTCTTCAACATTTTTTCCTTCGTACAGATCGAACAACTGAACGGTCTTCAGCAGCTTGCCGCCCGCTTGCAAAATAATAGCCTGCAAGTTCGCAGCAGATGTGTCGCGATCAACGACTAATGCGATATCACGGGAGATCGATGGATAGCGAGGTACTGGCTCGTAGAAGAGCTCCTCCGCCGCCGTTTCCATGATCATGCGTAAATTCATTTCCATTACGTACGTTTCCTGCAAATCGCGTTGATTTTGTACAGTCGGGTGTACTTGGCCCAACATACCTACCGCTTGGTCACCTAGCCATACAGTTGCAGTTCGGCCAGGGTGCATGCCTTCTACCGTAGCTTTAGTAAATTGGATGCGCTCGAGCAATCCTAATTGTTCAAACAGCCCTTCCACAATCCCTTTCATGACGAAGAAATCTACTTTTTTCGTCTCACCTTGCCACGCATGGTGAACCCACTTGCCAGTTAATACGGCTGCCACATGCTCGACTTCTTTCGGCAATCCATCTTCTTCGATGCCAAGGAACACGGAACCTGTTTCATATAACGCAACCGATTCGTTGCGACGTGCCGTATTGTACGTAGCTGCATCGAGTAAATGGGGGATCAAACTTTGGCGAAGTACGCTGCGCTCTTCACTCATCGGCATAAGAAGCTCTGTGACGGGAGCTGTCTCCAGTGCAAAAGCTTGTGCATCTTTTGGTGAAGCCAATGAATATGTCAATGCCTGCGAAAGACCCGCTGCTTCTAAAAATCTGCGGACGATGCGCCGCTTTTCTTGATATGGAGTTAATCCACCTGGTGTACTTTCCACAACCGGCAAAGTTTTCGGTATCTCATCATAGCCGTAAAGACGAGCAATTTCCTCAATTATATCTTCTTTGATTCGCAAGTCTTGTCGTCTCGTCGGAATATCCATCACGAGCTGACCATTGATCGCTTCCGTAGGAATTTGCAGACGGTCCATGATCGACTTCATTTCGTCCATCGGAATCTTCATACCTAGACGATTGTTAACGTAATCTGGAGACAGAATGATTCTCTCGGCAGTTTTATCCAACTCATCAAATTGAACTGAACCTTCAAGGACTTCCCCGCCAGCAAGTTCAGCCATCAGTTGTGCTGCACGTTCTACTGCTTCAGCCACCCGATTTGGATCTACACCCTTTTCAAATCGTGTACTCGCATCGCTACGCAGTCCAACTTCTTTTGAAGTCCGACGTACAGAACTTGGTGCGAAATAAGCCGATTCGATGACGACAGTCGCAGTTCCCTCATGCACTTCCGAGTTCGCTCCGCCCATCACACCTGCAAGTGCAACCGGCTCCACCCCGTTCGTGATAACGAGCTGATGGCCATTCAATGTACGTTCTGCCTGATCGAGCGTCACAATTTTTTCGCCTTCACGGGCATGACGCACAACGATTTCTTTCGTTTCCAGACGATCGTAATCAAACGCATGCAACGGCTGACCATATTCCAACAGCACATAGTTCGTGATGTCGACGATATTATTATGCGGACGGATTCCTGCAGACATCAATGTATTTTGCAGCCACTGCGGGGATTCCGCCACTTTGACGTTCTTCACGACTTTCGCAATATACATCGGATTGTCCTCTTGAGCTTCTACCGCCAACTTTAAATAGTCCTGTGCTTTTTCTGAAGATTCTTCAAAAGAAATAGCCGGCAACTTGATGTCTTTCGACAGTATTGCCCCTACTTCATATGCAACCCCTAGCATACTGAGTGCATCCGAACGGTTCGGTGTCAAGTCAAATTCCATTACTTGATCGTATAATCCAAGATGAGTCAACGCACTTTCTCCAGCTTGCACATCATTCGGCAAAACATAAATTCCTTCTGCATAGGTTTTCGGAACTACTTTCCCTTCAATGCCCAGTTCTTGCAATGAACAAATCATACCGTTTGACTCTTCGCCGCGAAGTTTCGCTTTTTTGATCTTCATTCCACCCGGCAACATAGCTCCCGGACGTGCAACGATGACTTTTTGACCTGCCGCAATATTCGGCGCGCCGCAAATGATTTGAGTGATTTCTCCACCCACATCCACTTGACAAATATGTAATTTGTCCGCTTCTGGATGTTTTACGCAGTCCGTTACGTATCCGATCACTATATTGTCCATACCGAATGAACGATCAATGATACCGTCTACTTCAATCCCAGCACGAGTAATTTTTTCAGCTAGTTCTTCTACGCTGAGTTCATTCCAATCTACATACTTACTTAACCAATTTGTTGATACTAACATCAGTACGCCTCCTTACGCCTCTGCCCGGTGGAATTGTGAAATAAACCGAATGTCATTTGTATAGAAATGACGAATATCTTCCACTCCGTATTTTAACATCGCAATCCGTTCAGGCCCCATGCCGAACGCAAAGCCAGTCACTTCTTCCGGATTATAGCCCGCCATTTTCAGCACATTAGGATGCACCATGCCGGCTCCCAGAATTTCTATCCAACCTGTTTTCTTACAAACGTTACATCCTGATCCGCCACATTTGAAGCAAGAGATATCCATCTCTACAGATGGTTCAGTGAATGGGAAGAAACTTGGGCGCAAACGGATTTCACGATCTGCTCCAAATAATTTCTTCGCCAATAAATCAAGAGTACCTTTCAAGTCACTCATGCGAATGTTTTCGCCAACGACCAATCCTTCAATCTGAGTAAATTGGTGGGAGTGTGTTGCGTCATCTGAGTCACGTCGATACACTTTTCCTGGGCAGATGATCTTAATGGCAGCACCATCTTTCGCTTCCATCGTCCGTGCCTGCACGGGAGACGTGTGGGTACGCAGTAAAATATCTTCCGTAATATAGAAGGAGTCCTGCATGTCGCGAGCTGGGTGTCCTTTTGGAAGATTGAGTGCCTCGAAGTTGTAGTAGTCTTTTTCCACTTCAGGTCCTTCCGCGATTTCATATCCCATACTGATAAAGAAGTCTTCGATTTCTTCTACAACTCGGGTTAGCGGATGGTGGTTGCCAAGCTCTACTGGGCGACCAGGCAGTGTCACGTCAATGGATTCTTTTTCGAGTTGCTCTTGGATGGCTTGCTGTTCAAGTGTTTCTTTGCGCTCTTCCAGAATTCCAGTTACACTTTCGCGGATTTCGTTGACGAGCGCGCCCATTTTTGGTCGTTCTTCTGCAGGAAGTTTACCCATTCCTTTTAGCAGGTCTGTGATGGGTCCTTTTTTCCCCAGGTAGGCCACGCGTACGTCGTTGAGTTCTTTGATGGTTTGGGATTCTTTGATTTTTGCAATGACTTGTTCTTTCAGTTCATGCAGTTGTTCTTTCATGTTCATAGCTCCTCTCTTGAGTTCAATAGTGGTTTAAAACTATGTAAGATGGATTGGCTGCTAAGCACCGTTGATTTCCGTTCCAGACGGACGCTTTCCGCGGGGCGGGCGGTGAGCCTCCTCGGTCGCTCTGCTCCCTGTGGAGTCTCACCTGTCCCGCTAATCCCGCTGGAGTCGCCGTCTTCCACTACAATCAACTAGATATTCTTCAAATCAAGAAAAACTATCTAAAGAATAAAAAAACAAATCAACTTGTATAGTTTCCGAAAAACAAAAAACTCGCCCCTGTAAAAGGGACGAGGTCGAGTTCGCGGTACCACCCTGATTAGTTCGCATCTTGAAGAATGTGATGCAAAATCACTTGATTTGGAATAACGGTCCTTTGCCGGCACGCTTTTACATTGCTGGTCCTAGCGTGCAGCTCGCAGGGTGAATTCGATGGGGCGACGTTTTTCACATTTTCAGTCGAGGTGTGAAATCCCTAAGAACGTGCTGTGCCATGTACTTTTCCCGGTCGTTGCTGTTTGTATGATTCATCTTGTAGTATACCGTAAAAGACAATTGCCTTCAACAGTCAACTCAATGATCGCGGAGCGTGTATAGCAAAATACCTGTTGCGACGGCTACGTTCAATGATTCCGCCTGCCCATAGAGCGGGATTTTTACTACTTGATTGGCTTTTGAAAGAAGGTCCGGGTCTACGCCGCTACCTTCATTGCCAACAAGTAAGGCGAATTCTGATTGTGCAGTGATTTCATTAAGAGAGACTGCTTCCTGCAAACCGGTACCGATGATTGGAATATTATTCGATTTCAGACGTTCCAGCCATGGCATTAATTCACCACGCACGACAGGAATATGGAAGTGTGACCCTTGTGCAGAGCGCACAGTCTTCGGATTAAACGGATCGGCGCAGCCCTTGCCAAGAACTACGGCATCGAGGCCGCCTGCGTCTGCAGTGCGGATCATTGTTCCGATATTGCCAGGGTCTTGCACAGCGTCTATCAATAAAAGCCGTTTCCATTCATGCTGGTCTGCTTCGTCATATTGCGGTTGTTTGCAATAGGCAAAGACACCTTGTGTTTGTTCGGTTTCCGAAATTTCCTTGGAGACTGCGGCCGTCAATTCGATGATCGGTACATCCCAATGAGCAGGAATATCAAAATCTTCTCTCACAAGCAATTGAATGACTAAATCCTTGTGTTTTAATGCTTCTTCGACGAGATGGAATCCCTCTACGAGAAACTCATTTGTTTGATCTCGTTCTTTCCGTGTCATCACTAATTTCTTCCAATGTTTCACTAATGAATTTTGTGTGGATTCTATACGTTTATTCAAGAGGCTGTACATCCTTTTTTCTTTTTAGTGTACCAAACGCGCGTATATTTAGCGACTGTTGTGGAAAAGATGAAGGTAGGAGGTTGATGAAATGAATTTTCAAATACGCGATGCAATTGCCGCAAATATGACGAATAATAGTTCACAGGATGTACGCAGTGTAATCGATGATGCAATTCAGCGGGGCGAAGAACATTTGTTACCAGGCCTCGGCGTTTTTTTCGAACAGCTTTGGCAGCGTGCCGATGATAAGGAAAAAGATGCGATGACAAATGAGTTGTCTCAAGCATTCGCTAAAGCGCAATAAATCGAACAACAGCTAAAAATCCTCCACTTTGTAAAAAGCGGAGGATTTTTTACTGTGCTGTTTAATTGACTGAATACTGTTCTCGTAAGTGATCGCGCAATGCTGCTTTCAGGAACTTCCCTACCGAAGTCTTCGGGATTTCTTTAACGAAGAGCACTTCATCCGGAACCCACCAGCTGGCGAATTGACCTTTTAAATAGTCTCTCAGTTCTTCTTTCTTGCTGTCATCTTCCGTGACACCTTCATTCAATACTACACAGGCAAGCGGGCGTTCCATCCATTTTTCATGAGGCACCGCGACGACGGCTGCTTCATAAACCGATTCATGTGTCATAAGGGCGTTCTCCAGATCTACAGATGAAATCCATTCGCCACCGCTTTTTATCAAGTCTTTCGTTCGATCCATTAACTTCAGATAACCATCTTCGGTCATGATCGCAATATCCCCTGTGTAGAGCCAGCCGTCTTTAAATGCTTCCTCTGTTCGTTCATCTTTATAGTATTCACTTGCAATCCATGGTCCTTTGACCGTCAACTCGCCCATCGTTTTGCCATCCCACGGCACTTCACCTTCTTCGTTGACTACTCGTATATCCAGTCCCGGCATGACCAACCCTTGTAAAGCACGGATTTCAATTCGCTCGTCCATTGTCAAATCCTTCATCGATGAAGTGAGGACAGATAAACTGACAAGCGGACTTGTCTCCGTCATTCCGTAACCAACTATAAACGGGATATTATATTTTTCCTCAAATGCACGGATTAGTCCCTTTGGTGAAGCCGAACCACCACAGACAATGACACGCAATGAAGAGAGGTCACGTGGATTTTGTTGCAATTCTTTCAGTGCAGCGAGCCAGATGGTCGGCACACCGGCAGTAATCGTTACTTTTTCTGCCTCAATCAGGTCTAAGAGAACCGCCGGATTAAAGCCTGGTCCCGGCAGCACTTGCGTTGTTCCAAAAAAGACGCCTGCGAATGGAAGGCCCCAGGCATTTGCATGAAACATCGGTACAACGGACATAGCGATATCGCGCTCGCAAAGCCCCATTGCATCCGCAAGGCCAAGCGCGTAACTATGCAACACCAATCCGCGATGCGTGTATATTACACCTTTTGGATTCCCTGTCGTCGCAGATGTATAGCATAATCCCGCAGGTGTATTTTCATCCAAGTCTTCAGGATAGTCGTATTCATCGGAAGCAGCTTCGAGCAGCGCTTCGTAAGAATGGACATTTTCAAGTGATGTTTCGGGCAAATCTTTGCTGTCACTCATTACGACAATATGTTTAACGGATTTCAACATGGGTGCCATTTTTTCAAAATGAGGGAGAAAATCTTCATCGACGAGAAGGATTTCATCTTCTGCATGATTGATGACGTAGACAATATGCTCGGGTGATAATCGAATATTGATCATATGAAGGATCGCACCTGTACAAGGCACGCCAAAATATGCCTCCAAATGACGGTGATGGTTCCACGCAAAGGTACCAACCCTTGTTCCTTTTTCCATTCCTAGCTGCGTTAAGGCATTCGATAATTTGCGTGTCCTCTTTGCCCATTCTCGGTATGTAAACCGCTGAATTGTTTGTTCTCCAGTACGTGAGATAACCATCTTTTCTGGAAAAAATCGTTCTGCCCTTTTAATAAATGATGACAAAATTAGTGGTGTCTGCATCATATCCATCCGCTCCTCTTAATTTAGAAGTGAAAATCATTATCCATCGCCTTACCAACTGAACATCTGCTTGTCCAATCGTCTAAAATGAAAAGCATCTATGCGCAATGGGATGGAGTTTGTTTCCCCGGATGTACTCTATGCGCCGATGAGGTCTACTATGAATTCCTGCAATGACACTTTAAGTTTACTTTATGGACATAGTATACACATTATCAAACTATTCTGTCTACCATTATTTGAATATTAAATGAATTTTTGCCTCATCCAAGAGAATATGTCTACACCAAGCACCGACAGGATCCCAAATATAATTGCCCAAACAGCTAGACTGATTAACATCCAGAAAGCAGTTTGTTTTTTTGTCGAGCCAAGTGCCAATGCCAAGAATGTAGCAAGATGAGAGCCGATTAAAATTGGACCAAGTAAGGAAAGACCCGGAATCCCGTAATGTCTCCAAATATTCTCAGCACGAACAGTACGTTTGGAAGGCATCGAAACATCTTTTTTCCTTTTGCTTTCCCACCATTCTTTCAACTTCTGGAATACAATGATCTCTAGTAAAATGGTTGCAGCATTACCAGCAAAACCAATGATTACAGCTAAAACTGGCGGGATACCGCGCAAGATACCTAACGGGACAGCCACCAACACTTCAAATCCAGGAACAGCTGCTATCAAAAATACGAGTAAATAGGTCAACAAAGCTTTTCCTCCTCGATTTCAATTGATCGTATTATAACAAAATAATGTTCATCTAAACATCACGACAAAAAAACCACTCTCCCGATCAACAGGGAAAGCAGTCCGGTTTTCTTTATATTCTTATAATAAAGAAGCTAAAATCGCTTTTTGTGCATGCAAACGATTGCCCGCTTGTTGGAAGACGTATGAGTTCGGTCCATCGATTACAGACGTTGCAACTTCTTCTTCTCGGTGTGCCGGCAGACAGTGCAAGAATACATAATCTTTGTGTGCATGGCCCACTAGCTGATCATTTATCTGGAAATCTTTAAAATCGATCAAACGTTTTGCAGCTTCTTCTTCTTGCCCCATACTCGTCCAGACGTCTGTATAGATCGCGTCTGACTCAGAAGCAGCTTCGACTGGATCATACGTTGAAATAACGCTGCCGCCATTCTTCTCTGCAATCTTTTTCGCCTTTTCCAGAAGGCCGGCATTGTATTCATAGCCTTCCGGCGTAGCAACTGCCACATGCATTCCCATATGCGCTCCTGCAATGACCAATGAATGCGCAACATTATTGCCATCACCGATGTAGGAAAGCTTTAAACCTTTCAAATCACCTTTCACTTCTTTAATTGTCAATAAATCCGCCATCGCTTGACAAGGATGGAATATATCTGTCAATCCATTGATTACTGGTACAGACGTATGCTCTGCCAACTCTTCCACCATTTTATGGGATTTCGCACGAATCATAACGCCGTCCAAAAATTCAGACAGCACATGCCCCGTATCATAAACAGACTCCCCACGGCCAATTTGCAAATCACGCGCGTTCATGAATATTCCATGTCCGCCTAAATGAATCATGCCGACTTCGAATGAAATACGAGTTCGTGTTGAATGTTTTTCGAAAATCATGCCAAGCGTCTTGCCTGCCAGGACAGGAGGCATAGTTCCAGCCAATGTGTCTTGCTTCATATCATACGCTTGTTGTAATAAATAGGCGATTTCTTCACTGGAATAATCCAATAATGTCAAGAAGTCGCGTCCCTTTAACGTTTCTTTTTCTATCATCGCTTTTGTTTGATTATTAGTCGCCATTTTCCGATCCCCTACCATCCATTTAAAGTATTATGCATTAGTATACATATGTATAATTATGAAGTCAAATGAATTTTTATTAATAAAACAGCGATACCTGAAAAGGCATCGCTGTCGTCTAGAAAGTATTATTCAAATGTGATTTTTTGAACCGTTTCGGAGTCCAAGCGCTTCATTAATTCAACCAATAGTTTTACTGTATTTTCGAAGTCTGCTCGATGCAGCATAGCCGCATGCGAATGAATATAACGAGTTGGAATACAGATTGCCAGTGTCGGTATTCCAGTCCCGCTTACATGAATGGATCCAGCATCTGTTCCGCCGCCCGACATTGTCGCGAATTGGTATGGGACGCCGATTTCCTCTGCTGTCTCTACGACAAAATTACGTAAGCCTGTATGCGACACCATAGAAGCATCATATAACAGAATTTGAGGTCCTTCTCCCATATTTCCAACAGCTTCCTTATCAGAAACTCCAGGTGTATCACCAGCAATTCCTACATCGACTGCGAAACCGATGTCAGGCTGGATTTTATTGGTCGCGGTTTTAGCTCCGCGCAAGCCGACTTCTTCTTGAATAACGCCAACGCCATAGACTTGGTTTGGATGCTTTTCATCTTTTAATCGCTTCATTACTTCAATCGCGATTGCGCAGCCAATTCGATTGTCCCAGGCTTTTGCCAATAGGAAATTTTCGTTTTTCATGACTGTGAATTCGAAGTATGGCACTGCCATATCTCCAGGAAGGACGCCCCATGAAAGGACTTCTTCTTTCGATACAGCGCCAACATCAATGAACATGTCTTTAATGTCGACTGGCTTTTTGCGTGCTTCCGGTGTTAGGATGTGCGGCGGTTTTGAACCGATGATGCCCGTGATCGTTTCTCCTGACCGAGTTACGATGGATACACGTTGTGCAAGCATGACTTGTGACCACCAGCCACCTACTGTTTGGAAGTAAATGAAACCTTTGTCGTCAATCCGTGTAATCATGAAACCTACTTCATCTAAGTGACCCGCTATCATGATTTTCGGGCCGTTTACGTCACCTGTCTTACTCGCGATCAGCGATCCAAGTCCGTCATGATCGATTTCGTCTGCGTACGGTTCGATATGTTTTTTCATAGCGTCCCGTGCTTCCCGTTCGTTTCCTGGAATGCCTCGAGCATCCGTCAGGTCTTTCATCATTTCTAACGTTTCATCTAGTTTCATAAAAGGCTCTTCCTCCTAGTTCTTAAATTTCTAAAGTGTCCTGAATAGGTGTATTTACAGCAATTCCTTACGAATCTCCGCTGGCGACTTGGGAGAAAGAAGGCCCGGTGCTATGTCATAAACAGTTTTCGCGCCTGTGTCGCCTTTTTGCTGTAGTTTGTGAGCTGCGCGTGCGTAGGCTACTAATACGCTTGACGTGAATTCAGGGTTGCTGTCTAATTTCAGGGAAAATTCTATTACTTGGTCTGTACTTTCACCTGTTTTCCCGCTTCGGATGACAAATCCGCCGTGCGGCATTTTCGCATGATCACGGTGCAATTCTTCCTCGGAAATGAAGTTGACCGTTGTATTATAGTCCGCGAAGTAATCCGGCATCGTGACGATCGTTTCGCGAACTTGTTCTTCGCTAGTCCCCTCTTCTAAGACCACATAACATTCGCGTGTGTGTTTTTCTTTTGTGGACAGTTCAGGAAGTTCACCATTGCGTACACGATTCATTGCGTCTTCAGCCGGTAATGTGTATTGAACGCCTGCTTTGACTCCGTCTACTCGTCTCACCGCATCCGAATGTCCTTGACTTAGCCCCTTGCCCCAGAACGTATACGTTTCGCCTTCTGGCAAAATCGCTTCGCCCAACATACGGTTAATCGAGAACAAGCCCGGGTCCCAGCCGACTGAAATGATGGCCGTTGTTCCTGCAGCTTGTGCGACTTCATCGACGGTAGCAAAATATTCTGGAATTTTGGCATGCGTGTCGTAACTATCGACTGTTGTGAAGTGTTTGGCCAATGCAGGTCCTTGTTCTGGCAAATCGTTTTTAGAACCGCCACAAAGGATCAGCACATCGATATCGTCTTTGAATGATTCAATTTCGTCCAATTTATGAACAGGCACTTGATCAGACAGCAATTGCACGTCCACTGGCTCTCTCCGTGTAAATACACCAACCAACGTCATATCTTCATTTTGACTAATCGCGGACTCTACGCCGCGTCCCAGATTTCCGTATCCAGCGATTCCTACTCGTATTTTGTTATTCAAGAATACACATCCCCTTCTACTTTCTTGTTTACCTTTCTCATTTTACCGTGAAGGTTGATAGATTGCGAATATTTTTCCGAATTAAGATAAGCGTATGTCGACAGCCGCAGTTTTCGAAAAAGGGATCGTGCTAGCGCAATTCAAAATCTGGACGCAATTACGCCAAGACGTCTGTGATTGTTGAGCTGTTTCGTTCATTTCATAGAGATTCATGGTAAAATAGGGGCAGTTGAATTATTTGAAAAGTAGGGGTTCATAATGCGCTTTTTTGTTTATTTAATTGTCTTCTTCTCGTTTTTCGATTTATTTTCACAGCTCCCTGTTATTAGTCCATTTGCGACTTCGCTGGGCGCTTCTTCATTTATTGTTGGTTTGTCAGTCGGAATCTATTCATTTTCGAATGTTTTCGGAAATATTATCTCGGGGATTCTGACCGATCGAAAGGGTCCATTCTACATATTGCTGTTTGGATTGCTCACTTCTGCCTTATCTTTATTTTCTTATGCGCTGATTGAAGGCTCCGCGACATTGATCGGTGTCCGTTTCCTGCATGGTTTGACAGAAGGTTTGATCGTTCCGGCAGCATTCACTTTTCTTGCGAACGGTTCTGAGCGCTCAAAAAGAGGACGCAATGCAGCGATTTCAGGTGCTTTTGTTGGGTTGGCAGCCATTTTCGGACCTGCTTACAGCGGTATCGTTTCTGTCCATACAAGTGTCGTGACGATCATGGCAATTAACGGGACCTTCATGGTTCTGTTGACGATAGGAGCTTTCCTATTTTTACGCTCGTTTACATTTGTTAGGAAAGTGAAAACGGAAACACAAAAAGCAGTGAAGCCATTGGCATTTTTTCGCCACCCAGGAATTATCCGTGCATTTCTCGGTGCTTTCTTCTTGATGTTCTCTCAAGGCGTTTTAGCATTGGTCCTTCCGTTAAAAGTTGAGTTTCTACAGTATGATGCCAAAACGACCGGTATGCTGCTAAGCGTTTTCGGTTTTGTTGCCGTGCTGATTTTCCTTTTGCCGGTCAACCGAATTTTTGACTTTGCGCGACCGATGTTGACATTGGCGATCGGGTTATTTCTAATGAGCGCCAGTATGCTGTTTTTATCGCAAGTGGATCAATTGTCCCTAATGCTGACAGCCATGATTGTTTACGGCATGGGTTTTGCTTTATTATTCCCTTCCATCAATTCATTGCTGATTGATTCTACTAAACCTGAAACCAGAGGGAAGGCATATGGCTTTTTCTATGCATTCTTTTCATTTGGAGTCGTAGTAGGATCCAGTGCAATCGGTATTCTGGACTTAGGGTCTCAGCATGCGTTTATGCTCGCAAGTGGCATTTTGTTCCTAGCGGGAGTTTTTACGGTTATTGGTCTACGAAAAGATATACAGCCTGTTGACAAAACGACGACAATCCAGTAATGTCTTGATAGAAATGAATAACCCGTCTGGGAGAGGTTCATAGCGACCCTCTATAAAAAACTATGGATGATGAATTTTCGCCATGTCCATTGACATGGCTTTTTTTATTTTAGCAGCATTTTTGCAGAAATAAATAAGTAAATTTACCTCGTCTATGAACCTCCCTGACCACTTACACAGGAGGTTTTTTTAAATGGCAGGAAGAGATGAATCAACTTTGCATGACTTAACATTACTAGGAAATCAGAATACGGTCTATGATTATTCCTACAATCCAAATTTACTGGAATCCATCGATAATTTACACCAGGGACGTGATTACTTCGTAAAATTTAATTGCCCGGAATTCACTTCACTATGTCCTCAAACCGGTCAACCCGATTTTGCGACAATCTATATCAGCTTCATTCCCGATTCGAAACTTGTCGAAAGTAAGTCACTGAAACTCTATTTATTCAGTTTCCGAAATCACGGTGATTTCCATGAGGACTGCGTCAATTCAATCATGATGGATTTGGTCAACTTACTTGAACCTCGTTATATTGAAGTATGGGGTAAGTTCACACCGCGCGGTGGTTTATCGATCGATCCGTATTGTAATTACGGCAAGCCTGGCACAAAGTTTGAACAGATGGCGGAGCAGCGCTTGTTCCAACACGATTTGTATCCTGAGAAAGTGGATAATCGGTGATGGAACAATGAGATACTATTTAAGCGGAACATTTGTCGGTCTACTCATTCTTTCAAATATTTTGGCGGTCAAATTAGTCAGTTTCGGAAGCTGGATCGTGTTGCCGGCAGCGGCCATTGTCTATGTTTGTACATATCCTATTTTAGATGTCTTAACAGAAACATACGGTAAGGAAGTCGCGCGTCAAACTGTGCTCACTGGTTTATTTGCCCAGCTTTTATCCAGTATGTTCATCTGGCTTGCGATCAATTTGCCTGCCGCGCCGGTATATCAGGACCAAGAAGCTTTCCAAACGATTTTTTCGGCAGGTTTTCGTGTAACGCTCGCGAGTTTGACTGCCTATATTGTCAGTCAAAATCTAGACGTCACGATTTTCCATAAACTTAAAGAAAAACACGGTGAGAAGAAACTATGGATCCGTAATAATGCGTCTACCATGACTAGTCAATTGGTCGACACCGTAATCTTCATCACGATTGCATTCTACGGTATTATGCCGATTAGCGCTTTACTTGTACTGATTGGCACGCAATATATTTTCAAATTCGTTGTTGCTTTAGTCGATACACCGATTGTCTACTTATTGGTCGCTATATGTCGTCGAATCGAAGCGAGAAAAGAAAAAAACTCTCGCCTATTAACTAATTCGGACGCAGTGATTTCAAATCAATAATTTATCTTTATTCAGTAGAAACCTCTCGCCACTATAGGAGATGAAACGAATGTGGTGTTATTTCCTGTTCTTCGGGTATTCAAATGCTCGCTGAACAATAGGAGTACGCAGGCTAAGAACGCCACGTCCTGTGGCAACGCCTGCATGAGCTACATCCTGCTGGCCCAAGCACAATTCAAAACTAAAAGAAGCCGATCCAATCAAAAATTGATTGAATCGGCTCTTTTTTATGCTTGTTGAGCTGAAAAGGATAGGATGGCTTCTAGGAACACGTCGCCGTAGCGCTCTAACTTCGTTTCACCGACCCCTTGTACCGTCAGCAATTCATCGTCGGTTGCCGGCATTTTGGCCACCATATCACGCAGCGTCTTATCCGAGAAAATAACAAATGGCGGTACTCCTGCTTCCTGTGCCAATTTCAGGCGAAGCGCACGCAACTCATTGAATAATGGATCGTCTTTAGCCACAACGGTCGTGACCATCTCGCCTTTACGCCACACTTTCACTTTCCCGAGAAGTACATCCTTCCCTTCTTCACTCACAAAAATGATCGGAAAAGGACCACTTTCCACTTGCAAATAATTCTCCGAAATCAAAAACTCAATGAAATCCGCAACGTCTTTGGCACTTCGTTCTTTCATCAGGCCATACGTCGTCAGCTGATCAAAATTAAATTCCATCAGTTTTTTATTTTTCGAACCTGTCAATACTTGTGCGACCATAGTTTTTCCGAATCGCTGTCCCATCCGGATCACGCAAGAGAGAACTTTTTGCGTGTCGACTGTGACATCAAATTGCTCTCGCGTATCAGTACAATTTCCGCATCGTTTACAGTCTTCTGCATCGTTTTCACCAAAATATGTGATGATATGCTTTTGAAGACACCCTTCAGTATGGCAATAATCGACCATCACCTGCATCTTCTTGATTTCATTCGAAACACGCGTGGAATCAGGTGATTGTTCGATCAGGAAACGCTGCGTCTGCACATCTTGCGAAGAGAATAAGAGGTAACAATCACTATCGAGCCCATCCCGGCCTGCTCTTCCGGCTTCTTGATAATAACTTTCCATGTTTTTTGGCATTTGGTAATGAATAACGTATCTTATATTGGACTTATCAATACCCATTCCAAACGCATTTGTCGCCACCATGACGCGCGCTTCTTCCATTATGAAACGATCTTGTTGATGCTGTCGTTCCTGATCCGGCAAGCCTGCATGATATTTTGCAACCGCAATACCATTTTTCTCTAACGTCGAGTATACTTGCTCTACTGCTTTTCGCGTAGCTGCATAGATGATACCCGATTCACTTTTGTTCTTCTGCGTATAATCTTTGACAAATTGATCCCGGTTTTGTCCTTTGACTACTGAAAACACTAAGTTGCTCCGTTCGAATCCTGTTACGACGCGGCTGACAGGCGGGATGTGGAGTTGCTGGCAAATGTCATCCTGAACTTCCGGAGTCGCTGTTGCAGTCAAAGCAAGAATAATCGGCCGCCTGTTTAAATAGTCTAGAATACGATGGATATTTCGATAGCTTGGACGAAAATCATGTCCCCATTGCGAAATACAATGCGCTTCATCGATCGCAATCAACGGAATATTCATTTTCTGCAATTGATGCAGGAACGATTCAGACTCCAAACGCTCAGGAGCAACGTATAAAAGCTTATACATGCCTGCTGTTGCATTATCCATCGTACCGAAATACTCTTCTGTCGATAATGTGCTGTTTATATAGGCCGCAGGGATACCTAATTGGTGCAGTGCATCGACTTGGTCCTTCATCAATGAAATGAGCGGCGAAATGACGAGCACTGTGCCCTCCATCGCAAGAGCAGGCACTTGGTAACAAATGGACTTTCCGCCGCCTGTAGGCATGACGCAAAGCGTATCATCGCCCTGTAACACTTGATCGATGACCCGCTGTTGGCCTTCCCGGAACTCTGAATATCCAAAATGCTTAGCTAATATGTCTAATGGATCGTGAATGATCGCCGCCTCCTTCCCGAATTGCTATTTTGTTTCATTGAAATAATAACCGTTCTTCTTCCCGACTATGTAATTCGTTGATTACCATCAAGCCATAAAACTTCTGCATGATTTCCGGTGTCACTTGCGGATCCTTCTCACGCAATGCTTCGATATCTTGTACTACTAAACGCATCAAATCATGATCACGTGTCAATTGGATAATTTCTCGTTCGAGCTCTGGATTCTCAGCTAAGATTTGCTTATAGAAACCTTCCTCTTCGGCATCTGCATGGCTGATCACTCTCGTTTTCCAGTAATCTATTAAATCATCGCACGCTTGATTGACCATTTCCTGCTCACCTTGCTCTAGAAAACCCACCAAATCTTCCGTCTTCATCACGGCACCTGATAGGCCGCCTTCATGGATTGCTCGATGTGAATGCAGCTGTCTTAAAGCGGGTCCTGACATATCAACCACTCCTTCATCGTTTCCCTAATCATAACAGAATTGCAGAGACACGTGAACTCCCCACCACTTAACACCCTTTCAGGTTGTTTGAAGTGGGGGCTTCTCGACTTATCGCTGCTTTTACTAGCCAACGAAAACTGACCGAGCTACCCCTCTTGTTCCAAGAGTTTTTGTTTTGATTTCACGGTAATGCTACCATCAATTTCCCATCATTTCGGCTGTTGATGGCGGCGTTCCAATCTCTATCAGATTCGAACCCGCACGCACAGGAGTAGAGTCGTTCAGAAAGGGCAACCTTTTTACATGTCCGCAATTTGAGCAGGTTTTAGTTGAAGGAACCACTTGTTGATTTTGATAAGGTGCTTTCCTTGCTTCACCAACTTATAGTGCAGAAACGTGGTGAACATTCCCCATCCGTTGTCCGCAACACTTTTACCGAAGTGAAGGGATTGCGACATCCCTTTCATGTTGAGGGCTTCGATGACGACACAATCATATTTGTTTGCCAACTGACGAGATTTCTTGTGTAAGAAGTCCTTTCGTTGATTCGCCACCTGCTCATGTAGTGCAGCGACTTTGATTCGCTGTTTTTTGTATCAAGCGGAACCTTTCGTTCTGCGTGAAAGGACTTTCTGTTCCTTTGAAAGTTTTTCTTGTATCTGCCGATATAAGCGAGAGTGATTGGACTTCTCGACCAAAGAAACTCTTTCCAAAGCCTCTTCTTCATTTCTGGAAAGATACGTCTCGAACTCGCACCCTTGTAAGCATTGATAAATTTCGAGGGTTCAGTGTTTGGGTGAGCCTTGAAAAATATGTGGACATGATTCTGATCATGATTCCATTCGACTAAAGAAATCATGTAATTTTTGCATAATCCGAGATCACATCGTCCATCGCTTTTCGGCGGTATTTGACGGCCTTCACGAGATGATAATACAGTAAGAACAATGAATGATTGTTGCTATCCAAATTCATTGATACATCATTCCCTCTATCACCAGCCGAAATTCTTCCCCCCTTACCGTTGGGCTTCGCCTTGCACACGCTTGAAGAGGGAGACTTCTTTCGGAGAATGTTAAATAAAGACAGAAAGATGAGTGAAACATTGGTTAATCAACACACATAATATTACCAAATAAAAAAAGCCTTGCAGAAAACTCCCTGCAAGACGTATTTCAGACTTTCGCGACTCGGATTCGGCTCACCATCAGCCATGCGAGCAATCCCATGAAGATCACAAAATATGGCGGTTGAATATACGGTACTGCAAAATAACTCAAAGTCAGCAGCACACCGGCAGCCGTAATCGGTAAGCCGAAGAACGTGCCGTCAAACTCTTCGACATTATATCGAGCTAATCGCACAGCACCGGCTAAAATATAAAACAGCACTGCAGATAAACCAATCCATAATGTTTGTGACAAAGCAGCGTCATAGATGAGAATAGCCGGTGCTACCCCAAATGAAACTAAATCGCTTAGCGAATCAAGTTCTTTACCGAATAAAGACTCCATATTGTAGTGTCTTGCCACCATCCCATCGAATCGATCAAAAATAGCTGCAAAGAATATGAACATCAAACTCATATGCCCATGTCCTTTTAACACAAGTAATATTGCTATAATTCCTAAACTTAAATTGAAAAGTGTAATAATATTCGCCAATTGTGATTTGAGTTTAGTATAATCAAAATATCTGAATGAAAACATTTCATTGCCTCCTCACTGACTAATCCATTATAATCCTTTACAGAAGGGATGAAAAGATGAAAAAACATATTTTTAAAACATTTGTCGAGTTGACGGGGCATCCGATCAGTTCTTCAATTATAAAAAACTTCACTGCCTCCGCAATCAGTAAGCCATTGATCAAGCCATTTTCTTCATTCTATCGTATTCAGCAACAGGAAGCAGAATTCCCAATGAATGAATATAAAAGTTTGAATGCCTTTTTCACGAGGTCTCTGAAAGCCGGCAGCCGGCCAATTGATAACGATCCGAACACATTGATTTCACCAGTTGACGGGGTCTTGAGCTACTCAGGTCCTGTCAATGAACAACAGCAGTTTGTAGTGAAGGACAAAAACTACAGTATTACGGACCTTTTCGGCGATACAAGTAAAGCAGAACCTTATCAAAATGGTTATTATTATTTGTTTTACCTATCCCCTCAGCATTACCATCATTTCCACTACCCTGTTTCTGGAAAGTTGGTCAGTCGCTATGCATTAGGAACGACTTCCTATCCTGTAAACGATTTAGGAATTCGAATGAAAGATGAGCTGTTCTCCTCAAACTATCGGATCATTTCAGAGTTGGAAACTGCATGTGGCCGGGTTGCGATCGTTAAGGTCGGTGCGTTGAATGTCAATAGTATTCGTATTGCAGATTCTTCTAAGGACTGTGTGAAGGGTGAAGATTTTGGTCACTTTGCATTCGGTTCTACCGTGATTCTATTCATTGAAAACAAAAACTCTCTCGCTCCGCTAAATCTACCTTTTACAGAAGTGCAGGTCGGTGATAAAATCGGAGAGTGGCAATATTAAATAGATGAGGTTTTCTAATGGAACAGATTCAAGAATATATAGCGCAGTATGGATATCTCTCCATTTTTTTCTTTTTGGCGCTAGGTATTTTCGGTTTACCGCTGCCAGATGAATTGCTCGTAACATTTGCTGGTTATTTAGCATCTGCCGGGACATTTCATTTCGTATTTGCAATGATTTTCACGATTTCCGGTGTAATGGTCGGAACATTGTTCACATATATGATCGGAAGGAAGATTGGCAAGCCGCTCGTTCATCGTTTCGGCCGCTATTTATTCCTCTCGCCCCATCGTATGCAAAAGGTGGAGCAATGGTTTATGGCATACGGTTCTTGGGCAGTAACGATTGGTTATTTCTTACCGGGTATGCGCCATTTTGTTTGTTATGTTTCAGGAATGAGCGGGATGAGCGTAAGACGTTATATTTTATTCGCAATTCCAGGTGTGATCGTGTCGACAATGATTTGCATCCTTCTCGGCTATTTCATTCGACTGCCTTTTTTCTAAATCTTTACTGTAAAAAAATAAAGCGTATTCGAGAGTGGGGTCTCGAATACGCTTTTTCCAGCTGGAGTATTAAATTGTAAATCTATCGATAGAGGATCGTAAATCTTCCGCCAATGAAAGCAAGCGGTTCGTGTACTGATCCATCTCTTCAACTGTGACGAGCTGTCGATTGGCTGCATTCGTCACTTCGCCGATATAATCGGATGCATCTCTTGCAGTAGCCGCCATTTCTTCCATCGCCGCACTGACTTCTTCTGAACTTGCTGACATCTCCTCAGAAACGGCACTCATTTCCCCAATATCATTGCTGATTTGTGCAATGGAACGAACGATTTCCTCAAAGCGATCGCCTAGTTGGTTGATCACATCCAATCCTTTTATGACGTTAGCATCCCCTTGTTCAGCAGCTTTCACTGCGTCTCCCGTATGAGATTGTACGCTATCGATCAGACGATTAATTTGTGAAGCAGAATCTGCTGTCTGCTCGGACAGTTTACGTACTTCACTCGCAACGACAGCAAATCCTTTCCCGGCATCTCCAGCTCGTGCAGCTTCAATCGAAGCATTCAATGCAAGTAAATTGGTCTGTTCCGAAATATCCGTTATCATTTTAGATATTTGTCCGATCTCCAATGCTTCGTCTGCCAATTGTCGGATAGCGTTGGTGGATTGGGCAGTTGTCGCTTGTATACTATTCATTTGTTGTACGGAAGTTTGGACCGCTACATGCCCCTCACTCACACGCTCTGTAATATAATCGGAGTTGCCCGCAATATTAGCCGCAATTTCTGCCACATTTTGAATACCTGTAGACATTTCCTCCATCGCTCGTGCGCTATCTTCGGACATTTGCACTTGCATTTCGGAACCGTGATCCACTTGTTCGATCGCAGATGAAATGTCATTTGACATCTTGGTCACTTCCTCGGATTTTCGGTCGAGCAACTGTGAGGAGTCCGCTATATTTTCAGCCCCGTTGCGCACGTTATCGATCATATCTTTCATATTGTCCGTCATCCTCACTAGCGTATGAGACAGTGAGCCAATTTCATCATTTCTCCGTAAGTAACGTGCAGGTATTTCATAAGAAAAACTCCCTTCCGCAATTTGCTCGCCTATGCTTTTCACCACTTGAATTGGTTTACTGATCGATCTGGCCATGAAATAGGCAATTATAATCCCTAAAAGAATAATAACCACTACTACTATAAAGAAATCTTTTTTTAATTGCGTCATACCGCTTAGCATATCTTCCATTGGAGAAGCAATAACCACTTTCCACCCATTTTCCATTGTATCAAATCCAACGTAGCGATCCTTCTCTTTATAATAGTAGTTGATCAAACCTTGATTTAGGGTCAGTATCTCTTTTATTCTGCTCCCTTTATCAGACTGTTTCTTTGACTCTTCTACTAAATTTAAAAAGTTGATTTCATCGTTCACCAATGTTCTATCCGGGTGACCAATGAATTTGCCGTTTTCATCTAAAATATAGGCATACCCATTCTTTCCGAATGTAACTCCTTCTACGATAGAGCTTAAATAATCTCCATCAATACGCCCTAATAAAAGTGCGGGTTCACTGTCCTCTGTTAAAATGGGTGTCGCCATCATGAAAACCGGTTCTTCTGTTACACGACTAATAATTGAGCTGGATAAAGTTGTTTTCCCGTTAAATGCCTCAATCACATATGGACGGTCACTTAAATCCGCTGTCGTCTCATCAAGATAATGCGAAATTCCATCGGCTGTTACGATTGCAAAAGTTAGATAATCTGATTGACTGTCCAATTGTTTTGCCAAATATTCTGATTGTATTTTAAAATCCATACTTCTTACTTCCTGACTTTTTGCAAGTGCTTCAATTTCCAAGTATTTTCTTTTGAAATGTTCATCGATATAATCTGAAGTGTCTTTGGATTTTTCAGTCAATGTAATTTCAGACTGATACAAAAGAGCTTTCGAGCTGTTTTGCGCAGTAAAAAAGCCAAGCAACACACTTCCTCCAACTACTAGTAACACAATTGACAAAATAAGTTTAGAACCAATCGTTCTCATACAGCACCCCTAGATTCTTTTTTCTTTTGTATGCTGATCGCACTAGTTGAATTAGTCTATTTATCCTACTTTCTATTATAGTTTTATTGGAAAGAAAAAACAATAACAAAATTTTTAGTAAACTACTACTATATATTTGACCGTTATCTACGCTAGACATCCAACCACGTTATGATATGAGAAAAAACGCCTAGCATTATGCCAGACGTTTTGTTACCAATTTAGTTGTTCTTCATAATCCTTGATCCATTGTATACAGCTGGCGATACCGTTCATTCATACTGAGCAATTCTTCATGCGTTCCTTGCATGATGATTTCCCCGTCCTCCATGAAAAGGATTGTATCCATTTTCTCCATACCCATCAAATGATGGGTAATCCATACGACTGTCTTGTCTTGCAAAGATTGATGGAGCGTCTCAACCAAAGAATATTCTGTCACCGGATCTAACCCTACAGTCGGTTCATCCAAAATGACGACTGGTGTTTCCTTTAGCAGTATTCTTGCAAGCGCAATTCGCTGGCGTTCACCGCCAGAAAAACGCTGCCCTGTTTCCTCCATCTGAGTTTTCAATCCTGCAGGAAGAGACTGTAAATATTCGTGCAAACCTACTTGTTCAGCTACTCGGTTGACGTCTTCAAGGGCAGCTTGGGAATCACCCAATTTCATATTATTTTCTACAGTCGTAGCGAATAGATACGGTTTTTGATTCAACACACTCATTACGTCATACACGGAATCTCCATACTTACTAACTGGTTGACCATTGACATGGACGTCGCCTTCAGTCGGCTCGAGTGTGCCAAGCAATAATTGGATCAGTGTAGATTTTCCAGCCCCGCTCTTACCTAGCACTGCAACTTTTTCACCAGGTCGAATGAAAAGGTTGATGTTCTTTACTGCATCCGCTGATTGATTTTCATAGCGATAACGAACATTTTGGAGTTCAATTGTAACATCAAGATGTTCATTCGGCATTTCAAGCAGCTGCACATATTCCTGACTCTGTTGATGTATGCGATCGATACGTTGTAAGGATGCATCATAGGCAGGCATGCGCTCAACTGCATGCGAAACTGGAATCAATCCTTCCAAAATTGGCAATGTCACCAAAGTGAAGGCTGCAATATATGTAGGGAGCAAAAATCCATCCGCTGCTTGTTGACCAGCCCACACACCAACTACCAATACAAGAATACCTGAGAAAATCTGAAGTTGTACGGTTCGAGATTGTTGCCAATAAGCAATTTTCTTATCGATTTCGTGACTTGCATGGCTCTCTTTTTGGAAAGCTGATAAGAATTGTTCTTTGCGCCCACTGATAATCCAATCGCGCAGACCGAAGATTCCTTCGGTCATTGTGTTGTACAATTGACTATGCAGCTTTTTAGATTGTTGCTGGTTTTTCTTCATTAAATAAAGAGAAGCCATCGGATAGATGAAGACCACAACTGCAAGACATAGTGCCATAACGAGTGCGAATTTCCAATCATATACCGCCAGCACGATCACCGAAAAGCTATAGAGGAATAAACCGATGACTGTCGGAAATAGCGTTCGAATATAGACGTCTTGCAAATGTTCGATGTCATCCGCAAGTGTACCGAGTAAATCACCGGTCTGAAAGCGTGAGCGAATGAACAATGCTTGCGGCTCCAACACATGGTAAAGACGAACACGCATATCAGCAATAATCTTCAAAACCGCATTGTGGCCAAGCAACCGTTCCACATAGCGAAGAGCAGCACGCGAAATTCCAAACGTCCGAACCGCTACGATTGGAATATAGACAAGCAAAATTGTTTCGGGACGTTCAGATGTCCTCGAAATCAAATAACCTGAAGTGAATGTTAACATCGCCGCAGACAAGATCGTCAATGCGCCTAAAATGATTGTGGACCACAATGTCTTCTTATATTTACGGACATACGGAAAAATATGATGTTGGTAAAGATTCATACTGCATGCCCCTTTCCGCGTGCTTCCAGCAGTCGACAATAGGCTCCGTCCGCGCCGATAAGCTCTTCATGGGAACCCGTCTCTACAACCTTGCCATTTTCCAGCACAATGATCGTATCCATATCTTGCATCCAATGTATTCGATGCGTCGCAAACACAACGAGTTTATCTTCAAGTAAGGGTAATAACATCTGCTTCAATTCATGCTCTGTCTCCACATCCAAATGTGCTGTCGGTTCGTCAAACAATAAAATTTGGCGACGTTGGAGCAAAGAACGCGCGACTGCAATCCGTTGCTCTTCTCCCCCGCTTAATGAACGTCCGCCTGCGCCAATCCGTTCATCGTAACCATTCGGTAAAGTCGTGATCAACTGATCAAGGCCAACTCTTTTCGCGGCTTCCGTCACTTCTTCTAACGATGCATCGGGCTCATAAAAGCGAATATTATTGATTACTGAATCTGGAAATATCGTTGGGTGTTGCGGAATATAGGCGACTTGATCTTGCCATTCCGCAGTCGACAAGTGAGGCAGCTCTTGCCCATCCAGCAAGCAAGCCCCACCGGTCGGCACTGCGAAACCCGATAATACATCGATCAATGTGGATTTTCCTGCGCCTGAATGGCCAATTACCCCCACTTTTCCGTAACCCTGCATTTTCATAGTAAGACCTTTAAATATAGTCTGTTCTTCCATCTTGACCTCTAGATTTTTCAGCTCTAATGAAGATTCAGCATTCCAGCGTCGAATTGTTTTTTCTAAAACAAGCGATTCTGGCTCAGCCTCTTCTAAAATAGCGTGAATTTGCATACTTGCATCTTTACCGTCAGCGGTTGCGTGAAAATCATTTCCAAGCTCCCGTACAGGAGAAAAATATTCAGGCGCTAAAATCAAAATTGCTAAAGATGGTTCAAGCAACATCTGGCCATTGATCAAACGCAATCCGAGCTCCACCGCTACAACAGCCACCGATAGGCTTGCAAAGAAATCCAATGAAAAAGACGATAGAAATGCGTAGCGCAACGAACGATTGGTCGCGATACGATACTTATTACTGACCGTTGCGATAGACTGCTCATGAGCACGGCTGTGGCCTAAATACTTTAACGTGACGATACCGCGCAATGAATCAACAAAATGTCGTGATAGCAATCGATACGTATCCATCTGGTCATCAATCTTTTTCTGAGAGACCATTCCAATCAGAATTAAAAAAATGATCAAGATCGGCAAAACGATAAGCAATGTGATCGCGGACATTTTATCAAGTGTAAAAACATAGACCAAAATCACAAATGGAACAATCGCCATTGAGAGAGAACGCGGTAAGAGCAACTCCAAATACTTACGGAACTTTGGAACCCCCTCTAGCCCAAGTGTCACCAGATGACCCGAACCATACTTTCCGACAGCTTGAGGACCGATCGTAAAAATCTTGCGCAGCAATTGCTGTTCGTAATCCTTCGCTGTTCGATCGGCAAATCTATATGCAATTCGCTCCTTCCCCCATTGAATGAGGTGGCGAATGCTGTTGGCAACGATAAAAATCACAAATGACCGAAGTGCAATACTTCCTTCGGCACCATGGAACAATTGTGTAATGGCTTTCGCCAAGTAAATTGCTTGGAAAACGATGGCAATTGACTGAACTACAGTTAGTAGTCCAATCAACGCCAACACTTGTTTACTTCCTTTATATCGAAGCAAGTATTTATCCATTAGTATTCTAGATGCTCCTTATCACCTGTCAATCGTTTACGGAACACATAATAACTCCAGATTGTATACGCCAAAACGATTGGCACCATAGTAAATGCTACGATCGTCATGATTTTCAGTGAATACTCTCCTGAAGCCGCTTCTGCGATCGACATATTAAATGCCGGATCCATTGTACTGATCATGACGTTCGGGAACAAAGCAATGAAGAAGCTAGCCATGACAATCACTAAGATTAATCCTGTCATGGTGAAACTTAGGCCTTCCCGCTTTGTTTTCAGGAAGAAAAATAATAAACCATACAATACTAGGGCCACGCTGTACAACGGGACTAGAATCGTTCCCCGATCTGAAAATGCACCAGTATCTATATAGGTGAAAACCATGAACAGTACGACAACCACCCCTGTAAGCCCATACACCTTAAGAGCTGCGGAATTGGCTCGCTCCCGCAAGCTGCCTACTGTTTTCAAACCGATGAATAAAAGCCCGTGCAAGTACGACAACATAACAAAAGTGACACCGCCGATTACTGTATAGACATTAATGAAGTCAGTGAATCCTGCATACATATTCATTTCACTGTCAATCGGTAATCCTTGTATCAAACTCGTGAAAAATACACCGAATAGGAAAGGCGGCAGCAAACTTCCAAAGAAAATCGCCCAATCCCAAGTTTTGACCCAAGCTTCCGAGTCACCTTTTCCACGGAACTCAAATGCTACTCCCCTGACGATCAGCGCCAGCAATAGAACAACGAAAGGCAGATAGTATCCACTGAAGACTGTTGCATACCAATGAGGAAATGCCGCAAACATGGCGCCTCCAGCGGTGATCAGCCATACTTCATTGGCATCCCAGACAGGGCCGATCGTATTGATGATGATCCGTTTATCGGTATCATCTTTCGCCAAAAACTTCGTACTCATCCCGACACCGAAGTCAAAGCCTTCCAAGAATATGAACCCAATAAACAGGACAGCTATCAATATGAACCAAATATCACTTAACGGCATGTCCGGCACCTCCTGTATCAAACGGATCTGTTGCGGAAACATCCGCTTCTGGTCTCTCTTCCGGTCCTCGCTGGATAAACTTTACGAACAACACAACCATGATAATACCTAGGATTGTATAGATTGTAGAGAATGATATGAGCGAAAATAGAATCTGTCCGGCCGAAACGTTCGGTGAAATGCCATCTGCTGTTTTCATCAAGCCATTCACTACCCACGGCTGACGACCCATTTCCGACATAATCCATCCGAACGAGTTACCAATAAACGGCAGGAATATCCCCGCGATCAGTAAACGCAAGAACCAAACCGACTCGGCAATCTTTTTTCGATACATGAGAAACAGTCCTACTGTACCTAGTCCGAGGAGCACGCCGCCCATCACGACCATGATACGAAAACTCCAGAATGTCGTTTTTACAGGAGGAATATAACTGCCTTCTCCGTGCTTTTCAATCATTTTCGCTTCCAGTGCATTCATACCTTCGACTTTTCCTTTGAATTCACTGTACGTCAAGTAGCTCAACATGTATGGAATATCAATGCGGCTAGTCGTTTCACGATTTTCCACATCAATATTCGCAAACAATGTCCACGCAGCAGGGTCTCCACTATCTTCCCATAATCCTTCTGCAGCTGCCATTTTCATTGGCTGTGCATGCATTAGGTATTGTGCTTGAGAGTGTCCGGAGAATGCAATTCCCACGCCAGACAACATGCCGATGACCAATGAAATGGTCAGTGACTTTTTAAAGAAGTCCACTTTACGTTTCTTAATCAAATACCATGCGCTGACCCCTGCTACGAAAAATGCACCGGTTGCGAAACTGCCGAAAACCGTATGTGGAAATGCAACCCATAACTTCTCATTCAACAGAACGGCCATAATATCATTCATTTCCGCCCGCCCATTTTGCAATACATAGCCTGTTGGGTTTTGCATGAACGAGTTGGCCGCCAATATCCAAAACGCAGACATAACTGTGCCGATTGAAACAAGCCAAATACACGCTAAATGTAATTTTTTCGGTAACTTATTCCATCCGAAAATCCAAATTCCGATAAAGGTGGATTCCAGGAAAAATGCCAATAATGCTTCAACTGCCAGTGGGGCGCCAAATATATCCCCTACAAATCTAGAATAAGCAGACCAGTTCATGCCAAATTGAAATTCTTGAATGATCCCGGTCACCACTCCGATGGCGAAATTAATGAGAAAGAACACACTCCAAAATTTGGTCATTTTTAAATAGATTTCGTCTTTTTTCACCACATACATCGTTTGCATGATCGCAATAACCAATGCCAAGCCAATAGACAGTGGTACGAAAATAAAATGGAATAGTGTGGTGGATGCAAATTGTATTCTTGCTAATAGAACTTCCTCCATTTTCCATGATCTCCTTTCGATCTTTGTTTCTATTACCTACAATAACGTAGTTCGAAAAAGAGTTCGTGAACAATCTGCGTAGTTCCTGTTACAAAGCTGCAAACTTATGTCCGAATTGTACAGAAGTTATGGCGGCTTTGTAACAACAAGTTCAGACCTTGCGAATTCCTTAAAACGGCTACCTTTATCAGGAAATCAAGGCAAAAAAGTCATATGAATTCGAGTATTGCGTGGCTCTGGTTTTTGTATAACGAAAGAATGTTGTTCTTTGAGACAATTACTTAAGGGAAGGTAATTTGGATGTGCGGCTGGAGTGATTCTTTCGGTGGTGGTTTAGAACGGTATGTTTTTTGGTTCAGACTGGAGGCATTTTAGTGCGATTCAACAAAACTCTGTTCCTTTCTCCAGCTTCCATTGCTCAATAACAAAAGAAAAGGCTGTCACTGAAAGACAATTGCAACTTTCAGTGACAGCCTTATGGGATAATATTTCTCTATAGATTACAACTCGTCCAACACTTCCATCACTTTCTCGTAATCCGGATGGCCTTTATGCAGATATATAATGAAGTGATCTTTTCGTTTGGCTGCTAGGCGTTCATGTTTTGTTTCAGTTGTCACCTCTAAATAGCCCGTTTTGTCGACTTCTGATAAACGTTCATCTGAAGGTGATAATTTGTAAAGATTAAGGGGCATCAAGGCTTCTTTATTCACTATAAGTGTCATGCCGCTTACTGCTCCGAATAGTTCCACATCTGCTTCCATCGGTTCGCTCACTTCAAAACCTGCTGTCTCTAATTTCTTATGTACCTGCTCAAAAAAAGCTTCATCTGTTAATGCTGGGATTACCACATTTTCCTCCTGCGGCTTATTCACTTCGGGTTTTTCTTCTGATTCATTCTTTTCATCATTGCATGCACTAAGCAATAAGCTGGTAAGTACGGTAAGCAAAACGAACAATCTACTCGTTGATTTCATCGATTAACATCCTTTCTTTCAAACTATTTCTTTTGTTATTATACCTCATTGCAACTTTTTTCGTTAGCCGATACCTTTTTCTAGACAAACAGCAAGCTAAAAATTAAGATATAATATATATCATTTAATAACTTATATCTAACAGTAATAGTTATCAGATGATAATTATTATAAATAACTCTTTTCTTTTAATAAATGCTCTGCTATAATGGTAATTGTAGATAACAAAAGAACTGATTGGGAGGAATTTTATATGTCAATTAACGAGAACGATTCTCAAAGAAGAAAGCTTACTACAGCAGCTGGTGCTCCTGTAGTTGATAACCAAAACTCTATGTCTGCAGGTTCAAGAGGTCCGCTTTTGCTGCAGGACGTTTGGTTATTGGAAAAGTTAGCACATTTTGACCGCGAAGTTATTCCTGAGCGACGCATGCACGCGAAAGGTTCAGGAGCTTACGGTACATTTACTGTCACGCATGATATTACGCAATATACGAAAGCTAAGCTGTTTTCAGAGATTGGTAAACAGACTGAGATGTTCGCACGTTTTTCAACTGTTGCTGGTGAACGCGGAGCAGCGGATGCGGAGAGAGATATTCGAGGATTTGCATTAAAATTCTATACGGAGGAAGGTAACTGGGATTTAGTCGGCAATAATACACCGGTATTCTTTTTCCGTGACCCATTGCAATTCCCAGATTTGAACCACGCCGTTAAACGAGACCCGCGGACGAATCTAAGAAGCCCGAAAAACAACTGGGATTTCTGGACTTCCCTGCCTGAAGCGCTTCACCAAATCACTATCATCATGAGCGACCGTGGTATACCAAGATCGTATCGTGAAATGCATGGTTTCGGCAGCCACACATACAGCATGATTAATGCGAACAATGAACGTCATTGGGTGAAGTTTCATTTCCGTTCTCAACAAGGGATTGCAAACTTAACTGATGAAGAGTCTGCTGCAACAATTGCTACTGACCGTGAGAGTGCTCAGCGTGACTTACTGTCCAATATCGATAATGGAAACTTCCCGAAATGGAAAATGTATATCCAGGTCATGACGGAAGAGCAAGCGATGGAAATGCCATACAACCCTTTCGATTTGACAAAAGTTTGGTATAAAAAGGACTTCCCTTTAATTGAAGTTGGAGAATTTGAGCTAAACCGTAACCCAGATAACTATTTTGCGGAAGTGGAACAAGCCGCGTTCACACCAGCTGCAATCGTCCCAGGCATCGGTTTCTCTCCTGACAAAATGTTGCAAGGCCGCCTATTCTCTTATGGTGACGCGCAGCGCTACCGTCTAGGCGTCAATCATCATCAAATTCCAGTCAACGCACCAAAATGTCCATTCCATAGTTTCCATCGCGACGGCGCAATGCGTGTTGACGGGAACCACGGTGCTACAATGCATTATGAACCAAACAGCTACGGCGAGTGGCAAGAACAACCTGATTTCAAAGAACCACCACTTAAAATTCATGGCGATGCAGATCATTGGAATTTCCGTGAGGATGACGATGACTACTTCACACAGCCAGGAAAATTATTCAATCTATTAAGCAGTGAAGAACAAGAACGCTTATTCAACAATACTGCTCGTAATATGGGAGATGCTCCTAAAGAAATCAAAATCAAGCATATCCGCCACTGTTATTTAGCAGATCCGAGATATGGTGAAGGTGTCGCAAAAGCATTGGACATTCCAATGGCAGATGTAGACATTGAAAATACTACAACACTCGTCTAAGAATAAAACATATAAAAGCGCTTGGAGTTCATTCTCCAAGCGCTTTTGTCTGAACATTATTTTTCTCCTACGCCATTCAAAATATTAGCGATGATTAATCCTGTAATAATGGCGACCACACTCATGACAAATGGCGTGCCACTTTCAGGGATTCCCGGGAAAATAACAAAAATGGAACCAATAATGAGACCTAGGATGACCGCAAACATTCCGGTATGGAAATGAGTCAACAACATGCGAATAAGTTTACTGCTCACCACAAATCCAACAGCGATTCCGACACCTGTAACTAAAATAATCGGAATATTAAAGTCTGAAATTGCTGTAATAACAGTCGTGTAGACGCCAAGCAGCAATAGCACAAAAGATCCGCTCACACCTGGCAACAACATGGCCATACTTCCTGCCCATCCGGAAAAAAATAATATAACCGCTGTCTTTCCTGTCAGATGTGTGATGAGACTAGGATCCGCCGGCTTAATAAATATGGTAGAGGCAAGTCCTGCTGCCACAACTAACATTAATATTATATGGTGAAACTTAAAACTTTTTCTCAATCCTGCCTGCTTGGAAACAAACGGAATTACGCCTACGATCAACCCTAAGAAGAAATATTGAGTAGGTTCATGATAATGCTTCAATAAATAAGAAATTACTTTACTGAATAAGATAATGGTCGCACCCATCCCAATGCCAAGTGGAAGCAAGAATCCAATATGCTTTTTCCACTCTCTGCTGAAAAATCCGCTTATCGAGATAAGCAATCGATCATATATTCCTAATATGAAAGCAATTGTTCCACCACTCACACCTGGGATCAAATCACTGATTCCCATTAAAAACCCTCGATATAAATTTTTCCACTCCATGCGTATTGTTCCTCCAATAAAATTCATTCCATACAGTATATCACGCAGTCAACTGTTAATAACATGACACCATTTTTCTTTAATGCTCATTTGGACTGATATTCTTACTGTATGTCCATCCTCTACTAAATAGGACTAGTACAAAACAAAAGTTGTTCCATTGTTAGAAGTAAAACAATGAAACAACTTTAAATTAGTAATTTTCTAATTCAGAAACGGTTACAAATGAATAACCTTGAGATTGCAAGTAAGCCATAACGGATTCCAAACCATCTGCTGTTGCTTTATGGATGTCATGCATCAAAATAATGCTCCCATCACGCGTATGAGCTTTCACTATTGCTAATAGTTTTTGAGGATTGTGATGTTTCCAGTCCAAGGTGTCAACATCCCACATTACTACAGGTAAATTTGTAATAGCTCGCACACGATCATCGACTGCGCCATATGGTGGTCTGAAAACAGTTGCGGGTTGTCCGATTACTTCTTGAATGATATCCGTAGTCCCCTGTACTTCGTCATAGAGCTTTTTATCCGGTACTTTTGTTAACGAAGGATGGTTCCATGAATGGTTGCCTAGTTCGTGACCAGCTTCGGCAACCTGCTGTGCAATTTCCGGATAATATTCAACGCGGCTTCCTAACATGAAAAACGTCGCTTTTGCATCGTATTTCTTCAGTGTCTCAAGAATTCTTACAGTGGATTTCGGATCAGGACCGTCGTCAAATGTGAGTGCGACTTTTTTGCCCTCAGACTTTTCAGCGACCTCCACTTGATACTCTTCAGCTAAAAATGGATTTAACTTTTCTAAGGGGACTTCCACAATTGCCGGGCCTGCTGACTCTTCCGTAACAACGCCTGCATCATAATAAAAAATGATTTTGTCGTCAGTCAAAGAAAAATTACGATAATTTTTCCATAAAGGTTCCGTCGGCGTCCAGACATTTTCCGCTAGGAGTATGTCTTTGAATTCAGGATTTTGATAAATATGATCACGAACTACTTTAGCAATCCGTTTTAGTTTTTCAACGTCTCCACCAACCAAGTCCGTCATCTTAATTCCTTTACCTGTTTCTGGCTGGATATGGAATGTACGAATCTCTGTCTGGCTATCACTTTCACTCGTTGAAATTGTTGTCAGCATAACGAATGAGTAGTTCCCTGACTTATGCTGTACTGTTTCAAATGAAATATTCAATTCTTTTGGTGTTGTACTGTTTTTATCCGAATCAGATTTCAAATAACGTGTTTTCCATTGATCTATGTACTCCAATATCTCGTCATTAAAATCTGTAAACTCGGTTTGAGGGTACTGGATTGCAAACGGATTATTTGGATCATTGGTAGTTTCAGTGACAATTTTTACGCCTGGAAAATTTGAGTCGCTTGAGTCGACCAATATTTCCGGCTTCGTCTCTTTTTTTGATTTATTTGGAGATGCATTTGTCGACCGGTCAGATGTGTTAAATATTAACAGTAATGCAATGGCTGTCATTGCCATGATTGCACTTGAAAACGCAACATCGATCCATAGCGAACGGCGTTTTCTCTTTTTGAACTTCATAGAAAGACTCCTTTTTTCGATATTTCTTAATCTTTGAAACTACCTAAAATTGCTTTATTCAGTTTGATCGGACAAATCTCTTCTGTATGCAGTCAGCTATGGTAGATTTATAGCGAAAACTAAAAAAGTATGTCTATTTATTAGTATACAATAAATTTATAACTAAACAAGAATTTGATAGAATCTCTCAATATTTTTTCATTAAGTAGATTGGGCAATCCCCTGAAGATATACTTTTCCTGAAATCGGATTTATGGTATAATATCCAAGGCCCGAATCTTGCAAATCCGGGTGTAAGGGGAACTTACCATCTCCTTTGATACACACCGATCTCGGCTGTTATCTATTGCAAAGAGAAAACAGAAGGCGGTAATTAAAATGGAAAAGAATGAATATCGAGTATTGTTGTTTTACAAGTACGTCCACGTGGAAAATCCTGAGGAATTCGCTGCTGAACACCTGGCATTCTGTAAGGAAACTGGACTAAAGGGACGAATCCTAGTTGGTGAAGAAGGTATTAACGGAACATGTTCAGGGACAATTGAACAAACTGACGCGTACATGGAACATATGAAAGCTGATCCGCGTTTCGCTGATATTTGGTTCAAAATCGATGAAACAGACGGTCACGCATTCAAAAAAATGCACGTACGACACCGACCCGAAATTGTTAATCTCAGCTTACCTGAAGATGTCAATCCTTTAGAGTTAACTGGTGAGTATTTGGAGCCTGAACAATTTCTAGAGCAGATGCAAGACGAAAACACAGTTGTTCTGGATGCCCGTAACGATTACGAGTATGACTTAGGCCATTTTCGCGGAGCAATCCGTCCAGATATCGAAAACTTCCGTGATCTACCTGAGTGGGTTCTAGAAAATAAAGAGCAACTAGAAGGTAAGAAAATATTGGCTTATTGTACAGGCGGTATCCGATGCGAGAAATTTACTGGCTGGTTGAAACGAGAGGGCTTTGAGGACGTAGCGCATTTACATGGCGGTATTGTTTCGTATGGTAAGGATCCTGTTGCAAAAGGACAGCTTTGGGATGGTCAGTGTTATGTATTTGATGAGCGTATCGCAGTTCCGATCAATCAAGTGGAGCATGTAGTCGTTGGCCGTGATCATTTTGACGGCACACCATGCGAACGCTATGTGAATTGTGCGAACCCGGAGTGTAATGCGAAAATCTTATGTTCTGAAGAGAATGAACATGTCTATATGCGTAGCTGTTCAGATGAATGTCGTGTACATCCACGCAATCGTTATTTCGTGGAACACGATTTAACGGTTGAGGAGTTTAACGATCGCTTAGCTAAAATTGAAGCGTTACGTTTAGAAGAGACAGTTTCATGATTGATTGAATAGACAACAGCCAACTTCCTAAAGTGGAGTTGGCTGTTTTTCTATTGACAGCGACTTTTTTATTAACGGCTTCTCGGCTCTTCACCAAAACACCTGCTTAACTAGGAGCCATATTGGTTCATCACCGCGAAGTGTAGTCGACAGATAAGACGATGAAATGAAAACAAATGGCAAATCCGTTATTGTGAAAGTTGTCGAAACAAACACGAGGTTCTGCCACTTGCTACATCAGTTTATCAAAAAAATCATTGATTTGTCACACTATGAATGATTAGAAGGAACCACAAAAGAAAATGGGCATTGGACAACTACGTTAGCCTCAGTGCCTATATATCATTCCTGCCCTGTTTGCCTCGAAAAAGGAAACTAGCTCGTCAACTACATGTTATGTGAAGAATGAATTGAAGTCTTTAAAGATACCTAATATCTTTAATAAAACAAAAAAATAATCGATTAATCCCTTCTCTGTGCAACGAGCATGTATAGAGATTCCGATGGAAAATATTTCTCTGTTACCTGGAATCCTGCTTCCTTCATTTCTCGCTCCATTCCTTCCAAGGTAATTCTTGGTCCTTTATCGGAACTTCCTTTTGGTTCAAGTTCTAGACAGATTAGATGGCCTTCTTTTTTCAGTACATTTCTCATTTGCTGTAACAATGGTCCCAGCGGCTGAATTTCATGCAATATCAGAGAAGCAATAATCATATCGATAGTGCCTTCAGGTGAAGGTAGTTCCTCCATACTTCCTTGCACCGGGACAATATTCGAAAGCTGTTCCTTCAAGGATTTCTCTTTTATTATTGCCAGCATTGCAGCATCGATATCTAGTGCGTATACTTTTCCCGTGGTCCTCTTCGCCACCGGGATGGAAAAATAACCGGTTCCGGCGCCAAAGTCCAAGATGCTGTCCGTTTCTTTTAAAGGTATCATGTTCAGCAACTGTTCCGGGGAAAATTCCTTTCTTCGTTCTGGGCTTTCCAAGTATGATACTTTTTCTTTGCTATTCTTACCATGCGGGTGATGCATATATATTCTCCTTTTAAGCGGCTGTTTATCCTGGTTAAATTTTTCTTCTGTCAGTGCTGTAATCACAGATATGGCAGCCATACTACCTTCTGCCGCTCCAATAATTAATTGGGAGGGACCGGAAATTCGCGTATCTCCACAAGCAAACACCCCTTCCGTATTCGTGCGTTGCCAGCTGTCGGTTTCAATTCCACCATGCTCGTTTAATGTATATTTAAGTGTAGAATCAAAAGAAGCAGCCTGTTTCCATTCCGCAGATATAAACCCTCCTTCACGGAGCACTTTTGTACCATCTTCAAGTTGAATTTTTTTCAGCATCCGGTTTTCGCCAATGAAAGTGGCGATCTTCTTTTCATTAATACTGATTCCGTAGCGTTTGAGTAATTCTTGTTCTTCCAGCGATAGTATTTTATTGCCATTGGTAAAAATAATTAAATCGTTCGTCCAGTTGGACACCAGTTTCGCCATATGAAAAGCTTTTTGATCATTTGCAATCACTGCTAGCGGACGATCTCTTAATTCCCAGCCATCACAGAAAGGACAGCTGAACAGGCTTTTGCCATAGAACTCTTCCACCCTTGGGATATCTGGAAGGACTTCTTTAAAACCGGTTGCGAGAATGATCTTTTTCGCGCTGTATACTTCCCCATTTTCTGTCTCCACCTGGAAAAAAGTGTTTTCTTTATTTATACGATACACCCGTTGCTTTTCAATCCTCACGTCTGGATATCTGCTTAATTCTTCCTGGGCAACTCTTTTGAATTCCTGCGGATGTATACCGTCCCTTGTGATAAACCCGTGGGACTCGGAGGTTACCGCATTTCTTGGTTTATTGTCATCGAACAGAATCGTTTTACGTCTTGATCTTCCAAGAACTAATGCAGCATTCAGCCCAGCCGGTCCTCCGCCAATCACAGCGCAGTCTAATATCATTTTGTCCACTCCTTTAAATAAATTAACTTTTTCGTTATTCCTGTTTGGATTCTGCCTCTTTAGCAATATCAATCAAAAGCTTTGATTTCAATTCACTTTTCATATTTTCTTCTGCCTGCCACATGACTTTCTCAATCAGGCAGCCTTCATGATGAATGGAGCAGTCGAATAAGCTATTATCTCCTTCAGTCGCATTAATAACATCTAAAAAGGATATTTCATGTTTTGTTCTGGAGATTTTATAGCCTCCCTTCGCTCCTGGTGTCGACTCGACCAAACCAGCTTTCGTAAGTTTGGTTAATATCTTAGAAAGGTACGTCGGGGAAAGATGTTGCATTTCAGCTAATTCCTGCACTCCCACCAGGTTCTCCCTAGGCTGCAGCATTAAGTGGACCATTGTGTGCAGGGCGTAGTTTGTGGCGTTTGAATACCTCATACATATCCTCCTTATCCTAAAAGGGATATTAGAGACTCCTAATATCCCTAATATGGATTAGCTTATCACTATACGTAAAGGAAGTCAATTTGGAGATTTATAAATCTTTTTTTCAGATATTCGGCAAATTAGGCATGCGACTGTACATACTAATGATCAATTAAAACAGCGGCATTTTCCCAAAATAGAATATCTCGAAAAAAGTCAAAGATTAAATGCCCTAATTTTAACGTAGTTCAGTTTTCGATTACATTATCTGAGTTACCCCTCCAATTCGCAGTTAATATAACTGCGAATTGGCTGCTTCTTTTTATTAATATGGTTGTTATTAAAGCTAGCTTATGAAGAAATATACCTAAACTATATGGTGCTTTTAAATATATATTTTTATTTGCATTTTTGAGTGTAAATTCTAGTTTTGCGATAGGCAACGGAATCCATTATTAACATAAACACTTCCTTTTTTCTTATTCACAATCTTATCC
Source organism: Sporosarcina sp. FSL K6-3508 (assembly GCF_038615825.1). Lineage (NCBI taxonomy): Bacteria > Bacillati > Bacillota > Bacilli > Caryophanales > Caryophanaceae > Sporosarcina > Sporosarcina sp. FSL K6-3508. The sequence goes on from NZ_CP152016.1 coordinate 2,090,623, forward strand.
AGACCTTATACTCTTCATAAATCGCTTAAACATTCTTTTCTTTAATTATGGTTATAACCGAACTGAATTGTTTGTAGCTTTCCCTCCATTTTAATCTTTGAAATTCAACCTACCTTTGTTTTTTCATAAGAAAGGCATATTGGATTTCCGCTAATAGGGCATTTCGCGAAAAATGGGTGAATATCAAAAATTTCATTTAAGTAGTGGGCAGTCATGACTTCTGAGACTTTTCCTTCTGTTACAACTTTTCCATCTCGCATAGCAATCAAAAACTGCGAAAACCTTGAGGCATGATTTACATCATGAAGGACCATCACAATCGTTTTATTTTCTTCGCTATTTAATTCTTTTAATAGCTCCAATACATCTAACTGATGCGCCATATCTAAATATGTGGTTGGTTCGTCTAAGATTAAGATATCTGTATCTTGTGCTAACGCCATCGCAATCCACACTCTTTGCCTTTGACCGCCAGACAATGCTTCAATCGGACGATCAGCAAGCTGCTCTAAATTAGTGCTTTTTAATGCCCATTCCACCATCTTTTTATCTTCTGACGTAGTCTTTGCAAAATAGTTTTGGTGCGGAAATCTCCCATATGTAATTAACTCCTGAACTGTCAAACCTCCTGGCGCTGCAGCTGTTTGTGGCAAAACCGCCAACTTCTTCGCTATTTCTTTGGAAGACGTTTCGTGTACCGATTTCCCATCGATATAAACCGCTCCTTGCTGTACTTTTAAAATCCGGGCAATCGTCTTAAGCAAGGTAGATTTCCCACAGCCATTTGGTCCAATAATTGTAGTGATTTCTCCACTGGGTATGTTGACACTAAGATCGCTGATGATTAATTGCTCGCCATACCCTACTCGAATGTGGTCGATCCCTATCATTTTTATCACCTCTATGTTATTTATAAAAAAAGCGCATTGCTTCGCTGAATATCGCGGGAACTATGGACATATGGTTTTCTCCAACTGGAGAGGTAAAAGAAACAAAATCAGGATGATGAGCTTTTAATCTCTGATAAAGCATTAGGCTATTTTCGAACATATCCCCTTTTTCTACCTTTTCCGCTGCAATGTACAATTTTTTATTTGGAAAAAGACAGGTTTTTCGTTCATGAATTAAAATTTCTCGATCATTCCACCAGATAGACGGACTGCAACATAAATAATTTCTAAACAGTTCAGGTCGTTCAAATAGCACATATAAAACAAACAACCCGCCTAATGAATGGCCGAATAAAATTTGGTTATTTAAATCAACAGGTACCTGCTTGGTAACAAATGGTTGAATCTCTTCTTCCAATAAATCTAAAAATTCTTTTGCTCCGCCATGTGCCGGCCATGAAGTACCATCTGGTTTATCAGGCAATGAACTAGCGGGATAAGAAGGAGTAAAATCGTATACACGCAAGGCGGGAAATACTTCGTCTAGCTCATATCCAATGCTCACGATAATCATTGGAGAAATATAGGTTTTTTCAGCCCTCCGCCACTGCAGCTTCAATATTTCTTCGCACATAGTTCCATAAGCATTGCCATCTAGAATATACAATACCGGAAAGCCTGTTGCAGGCACTTCTTCATTTGGAACCGACACAGTTATTTTATAAAAATGTCCCGCTAAAGGGTGCCGAAATATCTTTTGAATATTTCCTTGCATCCCCATCACCTCCTTATCAATTCACTACATCGATCTCGTTGAACGCATCAATAAATATACAAAGTATGGAACTCCGATTATGGAAATGACAATACCTACAGGCAACTCTGCAGGCGAGAAAATCGTTCGCCCTATCCAATCCCCAATTACTACTAACAGAACTCCGACCACCCCACTGATCGGCATGACATATTGATAATGGATGCCTACCAAGCGTCTTGATATATGAGGTGCAATCAAGCCAACAAAGCTAATACTCCCTGAAACGATGACACTGGAACTGATTAAACCTACTGCCCCCAAAAGAAAAAGGAGCCGAACTCTATTTGCCCGTAATCCAAGACCAACCATTGATACTTCATCTAATTGCAGCAAATTCAATGTACGCGAATTCCATATGAGAAAAGGTACCACGATGAGCAACCATGGGATGATTGAATAGATCTGTTCCCATGATGCGCTGTAAATACTTCCTGACAGCCAGACCGTAGCCATTTCAAAATCTTGTGGGTTCATCTTTAATGAAACGAAAAGTGTAAGCGCACCAAATCCAGCATTTATGGCAATTCCTACCAATATCAATCTTTTTGGATCGAGCTCTCCATGGTTTCTAGAGAACATAAAGAGGAATATAGCAGCGAGAACCCCGCCCAGCCAACCAAATAACGACATACTGAAGATAGACTGCCCGCTCATGCCGACGACATTACTTTGTACAATAAACATATAGCAAACTACTGAAAAACCGACAGCAGCTTGTATCCCTAAAATACCGGGATCCGCTAATTGATTTTTTGTAAGACCTTGCAAGACAGCACCGACTATACCTAAAGCGCAACCTACAAAGGCAGCAATAATAATACGCGGGATGCGAAATTCATAAATCACAAGTTGATCATCCAGATTTTCATTTAGTCCAAACAGAGTGCGGATGATCTCAAAATGAGTCAATTGAATAATTCCAGTTGCCAAGCTCATGTACATGACCAGTAGCACTAACACTAAACCAAGAAAGAAAACAGTGGTAAAACGTCTTGATGCCGCGCGTCTACGCATGTTGTTTCCCTCCCTTTATTCGTATTAGATAAAGGAAGAAAGGAACACCGACTAAAGCAGTCATCACACCTACAGGGGTTTCGAAAGGCGGGTTGATCAATCTGCTGGCAATATCTGCCCAAGCTAAGAAAAATGCGCCTAAAACTCCAGCGAAAAAAATAATTCGCTTATAATCTTCGCCGACTAAAAATCGAGCGATATGCGGAATGATTAAACCGATGAATGTAATTTTCCCAACCATCGCTACGGAGATTCCAGTTAAGAGCGCAACACTCAATATGGTCAGAAGTTTAATTTTAAGAAGGTCGATTCCCAATCCTTGTGCGACTTCATCTCCTAAGGAAATAGCCGTGATGGATTTACTGACAATCCATGCGATGATGAGTCCAATGAGTGCAAACGGTATTGACCATTTAATAATAATTGGATCGATTTCATGCAGGCGAGAATTGTACCAATAACTAATATTTTGTGAGACTTGAAAATATGTAGCGAGCGCTTGCGACACTCCGTTTAGGAACATGCCAAGAATTGTACCGATAATCGCTAAGGAAATCGGTGATAACCCATTTGGAATCAAATTAGCGACACCGAATACAAATAGAAGCCCTAGAATAGATCCGACAAATGAATAGAGGATCAATGTTAACGGCGTGGCATTCGGCATAAATATCATACTTAACGTAATCACGAAGATAGACCCATCTGAAACGCCCATAATGCTAGGAGATGCAAGAAAGTTCCTTGTCATCCCCTGCATTAACGCTCCCGAGATAGCAATAAATAACCCTACAAGAAGTGCACCCACCACTCTTGGAATTCGAGAATTTCGTATGATCAGATGATCCATGTTTGAAAAATCTGCATGAGACATAGCTCTCCAAACAGTTGATACGTCATAAGTTGTCGCCCCATACATAACAGAACAAATCATTGTAACGATTAAGGCTGGCGGTATGACGATCAGTAATAGGGTAGGTTTATTTCGTATCTTCGACATACAAATAGCTCCTATTTTCATTAGAATTAATAGTTTTTCTGTAATTCATTCACAAATGCACTCTTACTAAAAACAGTTCCTCCTTCAAGGAGCGAATCAACGACGTTTACGTAGACTTGATCTTCTTTAAACGCTTTGATATTTTGGATAATCGGATTTTTCTTCAAATGTTCGAAGGCTTGTTCATTCTCTTGCGTTCCAGTTTGTTGTACTTGCATGAAAATATGATCTGGATTCATTTCTGCAAGTTGTTCAACTGATAGTTCCTCTTGTGCTTTAGCTTTCTTAATCGTCTCAGGAATCTCCAATCCTAGTTCTTCATACAAAACAGGATTGAAAAAGACATCTTCTGGATAGACGAACATTTTGCCCCCGCGAACACGCATGGCCACAACTGTTTGGTCTTTGAAATCCTCAGCTAAAGAAGGCTTTATTGTTTTGACACTTTCCTTATAGTCACTTAATAGCGTTTGAGCTTTTTCCTCTTTTCCACTCAACTCCCCCATCAACATGAGATTGTCTTCCCAACTGGAGGAAATATGTGAAACTAAGATAGTCGGTGCAATTTGCTCTAACTTACTTACTACTTCTTCAGAAAATTTAGTTGACCCTAAAATAACATCTGGCTTTAATTGGACGATTTTTTCGAAATTGGGCTGCTGTTTTTCTCCAATTGACTCAGCTTGGCCCATTGCCGTTTTAAACATTTCCGCGAACTCACCAGCAATCGTTATGGCTCCAACAGGTTCTACTTCTAAAGCTGTAGCGTCTTCCATCGCTTCCATTGCACCCGTAATTACAAGACGCTCCACTTTACTGGGAACCGTATATGTTTCTCCTAAATATGTAATAGCACGCGTCTCCGATTCACTAGTATTCGCCTCACTTGTTGCTGTTTTTGCTTCCTTTTCTGTATCTGCCTCAACTTTCTCTTGGGTGCTACAAGCAGCTAACGCGAACAATGCTACTAGTGATAAGATAAATAGTTGTACTTTGGTTTTCATTTGGCAATTTCTCCTTTTTTCTATTTTTGATGTAAGACCTTCATATTTATCATTACTATTGTGAAATTTATCCTCAACCCATATGCTTTCTATAACCAGTTGGTGAAAAGCCCGTCTCTTTTTTAAAGACTCTACTGAAATAAAAATGGTCTTTATAGCCCGTATTCTCAGCAACTTCAGCTATTGGCAAATCAGAGGTACGCAATAATAATTTTGCTTGTTGAATTCTCAAATCTGTTAAATAACTTGTGGGACTCACCCCTATTTGTTTGAAAAATAAGGACGACAGCTTTCTTCTCTCTGTATTGAAATGATTTGCGATATCCAATACGCTGATCCCCTGCTCATAAAACTGATGCATATATTCGATGATGGCACTCATATCGTCGATCCTGTCTGAGCGTTTTTTTTCAGTTATTATGATGAGCTCTTCTAAGATCTTCAAAAACAACACTTTAGACTGTAAATAGGACAAAGCCCCTGGAATCAAAAAGTTTTGCTGAAGTTGTTGGACTTTCTTAGCTAGTTTGATACTTTCATTCGTCTGGAGCAGGAAATGTTTATAAAAAAGTGGAAATTGGTCTGATATGTCACATGAAAGTTTGAAGTGAATTACTGCATACTCAAAAGGACGATCGCTTGTTATTTGGCTTTCTATCGCTAAATTGGGTCCTACATGCAAGATTTTCCCTCTCTCCAACATGTACTCTACATTTTCAATCGTAAAAACAGCCGATCCATCTATAGGGAATAGCAGTCCCCCTGCCCCGACATTCGAAGTAAAGGATCGAATTGAATCTTTCTCCGCCATTTTTTGTGTAACAATATCTAAAAATGTGAGCGGAGCAGTTCCATATAGTGCTACCAAATGTTCAGAATTTGTCATCTAACCCCTTCTTATTAGAAAGGACGAATTCATATAGGATGCAAATAAATAATCTCGTCCTTTTTTTCATTTTTCATACTATTACTCGACCTTCTAAAATAATGCTATTATCATTGTGTTGTTAATCCCTCCTTTTCACTTGATACTGATAATCATTATCAATTAATATGATAACAAATTTTGAATTAATGTAAATGGAATAATAAGAAGAGTTTTTGAATTATTTAATCCATCGTATGTAAAAAGTCCATTTATTTTAATAAACATAAAAAACAAGAGCCATCCGTAAAGTCAGGTGAAAATGACTCGGATGGCTCCTTATTTTCTTATTAAAAATCAGTAGATTAAAAAATATATTATACACTATGAATGCAGACAACAAGACTACGATCAGCAGTATTTCGGCTTAATATTTCTCTTCTAGCTCCCCCATTTTCCTGTTAGTTAATCAAATGAAACACCTCCCTGTATTTCAACTGCTAACTTACAGCCGATATTCACAGAAAACGGCCTTATAATTGACATGATTACTTACTAATAGTAAGGTTGAATATAAACTTACTATTAGTAAGTTTATTAACAGGGTATAGCATGTTTAATACCTATAACCGAACATAATGGGAGGACTTATTAATGACTCAAGCAACACAACAAGAAATTTACTTAGCAAAACGTCCAACTGGTTTGCCTACTATGGAAGACTTTAATTTTGTAGAGCGTCCTATTCCTACACTTAATAATAAAGAAGTACTGATCAGAACTTTATATGTATCGGTAGATCCATACATGCGAGGACGGATGCAAGATACAAAATCTTATATCCCGCCTTTTAAGCTCGATGAGGTGATTGTTGGCGGTGTGGTAGGTGAAGTGTCGAAGTCAAATTCAGATGCTTTCCAGCCAGGTGATGTCGTTGTAGGCAATCTAAACTGGGCGGAGTACACTGCAGCAATGGAGAAAGATATACGAAAAATAGATCCATCCATTGCCCCAATCACTACACATTTGGGAATCCTTGGCATGCCTGGCCTTACAGCGTATTTTGGATTATTAGATATCGGAAAGCCGCAAAAAGGCGAAACCGTTGTTGTGTCAGGTGCTGCAGGAGCAGTTGGTTCCATCGTTGGTCAAATCGCCAAAATGAAAGGAGCCAAAGTAGTGGGGATCGCAGGTTCGGATGAGAAGGTTGATTATCTGAAAAGTGAACTTGGTTTCGACGAGGCAGTGAATTATAAAAATGACAGTTTTCATCAAGACTTGGAAAATGCTGCTTCCGATGGCGTCGATATTTATTTTGATAATGTAGGCGGCGAAGTAACAGACGTGGTATTTCGTTTGTTGAATAAACATGCGCGTATCCCTTTATGCGGAGCGATTTCGTCTTATAATAAAGAAGGTCAGGACGTCGGCCCTCGCCTTCAATCAGCTATGATCAAAACAAGTGCATTAATGAAAGGGTTCACTGTCGGGGATTATTCAGCAGACTTTGGAACTGCTGCTGCTGATTTAGGTAAATGGCTTGCGGAAGGAAAATTGAAATATAACGAAACGATCGTTGAGGGTTTTGAAAATATCCCAAATGCGTTCTTAGGTCTTTTCGAAGGAACAAACCTTGGGAAACAACTTGTAAAAGTTGCAGATCCTGAAATAACAAAGCTTTAATACTATATGGTTAACGAATACCCTGTATGGAGTTTTCTCCAAGCAGGGTATTCAGACTGCTTTTAACGTATTTTTCATGCATTTCATTGGTGGTCCAATAGTTCTTTAAGAACGATTGCCTGGTTATGTTTTTCATCCTTCGACCCAAATACAAGCGTCAATTGTTCATCATGCTCCTTGCTCCGGTTGATCAATTTGTTCAATTCTTCTGTTTGTACTTTATTATTTTTCAACTCTTCTTTGTATTTCCTTTTGAATTCATCAAACTTTTCAGGATCATGGCTAAACCACTCACGAAGTTCTTTGCTCGGTCCCACTTCTTTTAACCAGTCATCCAGCTTAGCATCCTCTTTGCTGACTCCCCGCGGCCATAGACGATCTACCAAAACCCGTATCCCATCCGCTTTTTCAGCCTTATCATATACTCGTTTTATCTGAACAGACATATTTTCTCCTCCCATTTTCCAATTTCCTTGGTGGTCCGGAAATGCAACATCTGAGTATGAAGAAAGACTTGAACTCAAACACTCCCACTGGAAGCAGCTGCCTGATCAGCCTTAGCACAATCAATAGCTATGACAAGAGCAACAAGTAGGATTTCCATTTCTTCCTTCATAATTTCTATTTGATAGCTATCCCCCCACGTGAACCATTCCTTATCTACAGCACCAATAACTTCCCCATTTTGCAAAACCTCAAAATTCATATCCCACCAGTTTCCCCGCACTTCAAGTCCTGCCGCATCAATAGTATATTTTGCTTTCAAGAATGTGAATTGCTTCTTGATCGTTACCATTTCTCGATTCTCAGTCTCAACAAAAAAAGTCGGCATGAAACTGAATCTTTTTTTCGTAATCAGTGCTACCTCATTCATTTCAGAATTTTTGATTGAATAAGTCTTAGGGACCTTCATAAAACTGCCTTCTACATAATAGACATCTTTCTCGGTCTGATCCTTTACTGTAAACTTGCCGCTCATACTGAACACCTTTTGTTTAATGTATAGTTGTTTCATTTAACTCTCCCTCCTATTTAAATGCACCTTCACATACGCAAATTTTTCAAAAAAAGTTTCATTTGAATCTATGCACGAACAATAAAATACCCTATAGAAAGCCCGGCTGAGGCTTCCTATAGGGTATGAATTTTATTTTCAGATCAACCAAATACACTAGTACTGTGTAATGGCTGCAGCTTAGCTTTCGGATCGATAAAAGCTTTCGCGTGGCTGATAGCAACTGGTGCTTCACCCATACCGACAGCAATCAATTTCACTTTGCCGTCATACGTTGTAACATCTCCGGCTGCATAGATACCTTCAATATTGGTTTCCATTCGAGAGTTGACTACGATCGAGTTGCGCTCCATCTCCAAGCCCCACTCCTTCAATGGCCCAAGTGAAGAAATATTACCATAGTTGACGACCACATGATCCACTTCGAATTCTTTCGTGTCGCCGCCTTTTTCTGTTAAGGTCAACTTCTCGATTTTATCGCCATCACCATGAATTTCACTTACCGTATGGGATGTCAAAACATTCACCGTTGAATTGCGCAGCTGATTAACACTTGTTTCATGCGCCGTAAATCGCTCTCTTCGGTGAACGAGCGTGACTTGGCTTGCGATATTTTCCAGCATCAACGCCCAGTCAAGTGCAGAGTCTCCTCCCCCACATACAAGGATGTTCTGGTCCTTGAACATGGAAAGGTCCTTAATGCCGTAGTGCAATGTTTTGTTTTCAAAAAGAGCTTCTTCCTTTAAACCGATTTTACGCGGTTGGAATGCACCGATTCCGGCAGTTAATAAAATCGTACGTGTCAGATGCTGTCCTTTATCTGTAGTCAGAACAAAATGATCGTCTTTTTTCTCTACAGACAATGCAGCCTCACCTAATAAAACTTCCGGATTCGCATGATGCGCTTGTGTGACTAAGTTCGCCACTAAATCCTTTGCCAAGATTTTAGGGAAGCCGCCGACGTCGTAAATATATTTATCAGGATATAGCTCGATCAATTGTCCGCCCAGCTGCGGCAGGCTATCGATAATTTTCACAGACATTTCACGCATACCTGCATAGAACGATGAAAACAATCCAGTCGGTCCTCCGCCGATAATCGTAATATCTACTATTTCTTGATTCATGAAAAACACTCCTATAAACAATTCTTTAGTATAATACTCTTGAGATCTACAACACGTATTCCTACTATATTATCTACTATTTCTTAGAGAGTTACATCTATTTTGTTTTACATTTCAGGAAAATGAGCCAGGCAATACTGTTCTGCTGCTGCTTGTTCTTCTTCGTCCCATTCTACGTCAAATGGAATTTCGGTAGCCAGTTCATAAAATTGATATGTTAACATTTTGCGTTGATCGTCTTTTACAGAATATAGAATACGCAGTCCCGTGCCATTCTCATTGTATAGCTCATCTTCTTCATCCAATTTGACCGTCAAAAGGAACTCAAACCTCTGTCCTTCTATAATGCCTGTCGGATCCACCAATTCTTCTACCTTGCCGTTTACTATGTTCATACAACTTCTCCTTCTTCCCGCTCTTTAAAGTATCGCCAACCACTTGGGGCATTTCAGCGCTGTTCACTTTAGTGCTTCCTCTATCCTACATCATTTTACATGTAGGGGGCAATTTAAGACCATGAATTCTGATAAAAAGTTTGCTTTTCATGAATAGTTGCTCGAAAATGAATGGATAGACTGCGTTAAGACGAATTAGGAGGAATTATATGCTTACCTTTGAAGATTATAAGTATACCCGACCAGACATGAATGAACTTTCAAAGCAATTCCATGCACTTCTTGAAAATTTTCAACAAGCCTCTTCATTCGAAGATCAATCCGCCATTATTGAGCAGATTAATACGATCACAAGGAACTATAGTACACAGGAAAACATCATGTATATCCGCTCTTCCATCGATACGAACGACTCTTTTTATCAGCAAGAGCGAGATGTTTTTGATGAAATCGGACCTCAATTCCAAGCGTTGCAGAGCGAGTATTATAAAGCATTGCTCACTACACCATTCCGTGGAGATCTCGAGGCTAAATGGGGACCCCAATTGTTCGCTTTAGCAGAAAACGCAATCCGCTCATACTCCGATGAGGTACAGCCTTTCTTGCAACAAGAAAATAAACTGATCTCTGAGTACGCGAAGCTTGTCGCTTCAGCGCAAATAGAATTTCAAGGCGAGACGTTAACTCTCGCTCAGCTCGGACCTTATAAAGAGTCGCTTGATCGTTCGATAAGAAAAGACGCTATGCAAGCGTCAGCCGATTTCTTCGCTGCACATGCGGATCAATTCGATGACCTTTTCGATCAGCTCGTTGCAGTGCGTCATAAAATAGCAACGACGCTTGGTTACAAGAATTTCACAGAGCTTGGTTACGTCCGGATGGATCGGATAGGCTACGATGCAAAGATGGTAGAAGGTTTCAGAAAGCAAATTAGAGAGGCAATTGTTCCCTTAGCTGCAGAAATTCGTCATGGGCAGGCAAATCGAATCCATGTACCTAAATTAAAGTTCTATGATGAACCGTTACACTTTCCTGAAGGCAATCCGCAGCCAAGCGGGTCGCCGGAGTGGATTATTGAAAATGGGCAAAAGATGTATCAAGAACTTTCTCGCGAGACAGGACGCTTTTTTGATTATATGAAACGAAAAAATCTGCTGGATCTTGTGGCGAAGAAAGGAAAAGAGGCCGGCGGCTATTGTACCTTCATCGATAACTATGACTCTCCTTTTATCTTTTCCAACTTCAATGGTACTTCCGGTGATATCGACGTCTTAACTCATGAAGCAGGCCATGCATTCCAAGTTTATTCCAGTCGAAATATTGGAATCCCCGAATATATTTGGCCCACGAGTGAAGGCGCAGAGATACATTCGATGAGTATGGAGTTTTTCACTTGGTTTTGGATGGATCTTTTCTTTGAAAAGGACGCCGACCTCTATCGTTATACCCATTTACTTGAAGGTGTCTTATTTTTACCATACGGAGTAGCTGTGGATGAATTTCAGCACCGGATCTATGATCAGCCTGATCTGACGCCTGGTGAACGAAAATCCGTGTGGAAAGAGTTAGAAAATATCTATTTACCGACTCGTGACTATGATGGACATCCGTATTTAGAACAAGGAGGCTTCTGGCAGCGACAAGGTCATATTTATGAAGTGCCGTTTTATTATATCGATTATACGCTTGCTCAAATCTGCGCATTTCAATTCTGGCAACGTTCCATCGAAGATTTCGATTCCGCGTGGAAAGATTATGTACATCTTTGCCAACTTGGTGGTTCAAAATCCTTTTTGGAGCTCATCAAAGAAGCACACTTGCAGTCTCCATTTGAAGAAGACACCGTACAATCTATTGCCGATTCAATCAGAAATTGGTTAGCTGTAAACGATCTTAATTGATTCCAATCAAACCGGTCATCCCACTTTGAGATGACCGGTTTTGATTATTCTGCGGAATTATATAGCGAATACTGATCCTTTCCTTTTTTCTTTGATTGGTATAAAGCGAGGTCCGCTTTATGATAGAGGGTATGCATGGTATCTTTCTCATCAGCGATTGCAATCCCAATACTGATTGACAAGGGTATTTCTTCTTTTTGCAAGTAACTAAAGGATTGACGCATTGTCTTTAACATATTTTCCGCTCGCTCCCTCACTTGCTCTTCTGTTAGCCGAGAAAACAGTACGACAAATTCGTCGCCGCCAATCCGAGCTGCCAAGTGATCTTTCCCACTTTCTTTTCCAATAATTTCTGCAGCTTGAATTAGAATCTTGTCTCCTTCTCCGTGGCCAAGTGAATCATTCACCAATTTAAAGTTATCCAAATCGATAATCATAAATTGCAAAGGTCCCTTTTTTTGGCGTAACCATTCTACAGCCGTATCTTCGAACGCTGCGCGATTCTTTAATCCAGTCAACACATCATGGAAGGCTAAATATACTGGTCTTGAAATCATTCGAGCCAGAACAATCGAGAGAATAATGGTAATGATTGTAATCGCGATAATTTGAAAGATAAATTGATTTCTGTATGATGCGAGTACACTGGCGAAAGGGACGTCATAGTATGCTATTTCCACTACACGGTTAGTTGAAAGTCCTTTCGCTTTCTCTGCTTTATAGGGTATGTAACGATAAGTTAACGTCTGCCCATTTTCCTCGACAGTTAGTTCTCTTTTCTCGAACTTCTTAAAAGCTTCTTTGAAGACTTCTTCACGAGATGCAGCCACCCTTACATCCCTATCCGTTCTCCTGTCACCTAACAGTAAACCGAAAGATGTGTAGACGTTGATCGATTTAATTTGCTCATTTTCCTGCTCCAACCGCTCCGTGGTATCATTGAAATTAAATTCTTGGAATTCCAGTTTATCCTCTAAGTAATATGCTAGCTCAATTAAGAATTTTCCATCGGGAGTCGGCATATAGCTAAATTTCTTGAATTCGCCTGTTTTTTGTTGAATATCCAGAGCATCATGAGAAAAAACTCCAAGCTTACGCCGTTCTGTCAATAACGTACTAAAGTTTTTGCAGCATTCATTAAAGTTGAGACCGATATCTTCTATGTAACTGCTCTCAATCACTTCATTTGAAGAATTAATAATAAAAATATCCATTCCACTTTCTTTTTCCATTGCCTCAAGATCCCACGTTGAAAAATCCGAATTTTCTTCATACAGATCCAGCAGTTTAAGTGAATACGCTTCCATATTCGCAGCACGGTCCACGTCTAGTATGTTATAGACTTTATCAATAGTGGAAAGACTTGTGATAATTTCATCTTCCGCCTTCTGAATTTTCGTCTCCAGATTTGCTTGCACATTCTTTTTCAGCTTCTGATAATCGGCCACAACGATAATGAGTGAAAGAAACAGCATGAATGAAAAGAGGATGACTGTTAATTTCCCGCGAAAATTCTTATCCAATCCATCACCTCTCATCCTCAACAATAGTTATAAACTTCTATAAATATTATATCATTAAAGTAGTCCATTGGGACCTTATTTTGGTTTTTTTCAGTCTTTTGTCACAATGCATGCATTACTTTACAAAAAAAAGAGCAAAGAGCCTAATTAGACTCCTTGCATTCTAAGTATGTTCACATTAAGCCTTTTGCCTTGCCATCTTCATCTATATCCATTTTCAGCGCAGCTGGCTGTTTTGGAAGACCAGGCATTGTCATGATGTCACCTGTTAAACAAACGAGGAATCCAGCACCAAGCTTCGGCAAAATACTGCGTATCGTGATCATGAAATCAGTAGGCCGACCAAGTTTTTTGGGATCATCCGAAAAGGAATACTGTGTCTTCGCCATGCAGACAGGCAGTAAATCCCAGCCGTTTTTCTGAATTTCAGCCAAATCTTTTAGTGCTTGGTCGGTAAATAAAACACCTAATCCTCCATATACTTTCTGGACGATTGCGGTCACCTTCTCTTCGACCGATTGTTCCACATCATAAATCGGGGCAAATTCATTTGGCTCATCTAATGCTTTGAGAACTTCTTTCGCCAATTCCTCTCCACCAGCCCCGCCGTCTTGCCAGACATTAGTTAAAGCTATCTTTACGGCATTTGTCTTGCACCATTGTTGAACTTTTTGAAGTTCGCTTTCAGAATCTCCTATGAAATGATTCAACGCAACAACTGGCTGAACACCGAATGCACGAATCGTTTCCACATGCTTCTCTAAGTTGACTAAACCTAGCTCAACCGCAGAACTATTTTCCGATTTCAATTCCTGCTTGGCTACGCCGCCTTGCATTTTTAACGCACGGATTGTCGTCACCAAGACTACTGCATCCGGCTGAAAATTCCCTTTCCGCGCTTTGATATCCATGAACTTCTCCGCACCTAAGTCCGAACCGAACCCTGCTTCCGTCACCACAAAGTCTGCAAGATTACGGGCAGTGTTTGTCGCGATTAATGAATTACAACCGTGTGCAATATTTGCAAAAGGGCCTCCATGAATCAATGCTGGCGTACCTTCTATCGTTTGGACAAGATTGGGTTTAAATGCATCTTTCAATAATAAAGTAAGTGCGCCTTCTACCCCTAAGTCCCTTACTGTTATAGCTTCTTTTTCATACGTGTAGCCAATGACGATCTGTGCCAATCTCTCCTTGAGATCTGACAAATCTGTCGCCAAACAGAACACAGCCATAATTTCAGAAGCAACCGTAATATCAAACCCTTCTTCCCGTGGTACTCCTTGAGCGGGTCCGCCGAGTCCAATAGTTATATGGCGAAGAGCCCGGTCATTCATATCCATAACACGTTTCCATGTTATACGACGCGGATCAATATTTAACAAATTTCCTTGATGCAGATGATTATCAATCATCGCACTCAGTGCATTATTCACAGTTGTGATTGCATGAAGATCTCCCGTAAAATGAAGGTTGATGTCTTCCATCGGCACTACTTGTGAGAAGCCGCCACCAGTGGCACCTCCTTTGACACCCATTACAGGACCTAATGAAGGTTCACGTAAAGCAACCATCGTTTTCTTACCTAAGCGGGAAAGCGCATCACCAAGACCAACCGTCACTGTCGATTTCCCTTCTCCTGCCGGCGTAGGACTCGTGGCTGTGACTAAGACCACCTTTGCTTGATTTGTTTCTTTTGGTATTAAATCCACATTGATTTTCGCTTTGAACTTCCCATATAACTCAAGAGCATCTATAGGTATTCCTGCTTTTTCCGCTATTTTTTCAATTGGCTGCATTTTTGCTTCTGAAGCAATTTCTAAATCCGTCAGCGTTTTCACCTGTTCCGCCACTGCCCCCACTGCCTTTCTATTTCTCGGATAGTCTCATTGCATAATTTGTAAAACGATTTTACCGAATTGTACACTGTCGTCTAGCTTGGCAAATGCATCATTTGTTTCTGCGAGCGGAAGAACTGAATCAATAACTGGATGAATTTGATGCGTTTCAATAAATGATAACATCTCACGTAATTCCTCACGACTGCCCATCGTCGTTCCAAGCAATGTGTACTGACCATAAAAGAACTCCCGCAAATTAAGATCGACTGTATCCTCTGTCGTAGCTCCGAATACAACGATCCGGCCGCCTTGTTTCAAGACATCAAGGGAACGATTAAATGTCGCTCTTCCCACACTTTCTATTACTAAATCCACACATTCAGCTTGCAGTTCAGCTTGCCAGTCACTATTTGTATTAATCGCCAGATCTGCACCTATTTCAGTTGCCTGACGTCTTTTCTCTTCGCTTCGAGAAGAGACAATTACACGCGCTCCAAGCTTCTTAGCGAACTGAATTAAAAATGTTGCGACGCCGCTCCCCGCGCCAGGAATAAATACGGTCTGTCCCTTTTGTATTTGTCCTTTCGTCACCAGTGCGCGGTAACCTGTCAAGCCGGCAAGTGCGATAACAGCAGACTCCTCCCAAGTTAAATAAGAAGGTTTCTTTTCTAACTGGTCTGCTGGAAGACAAATTTTTTCAGCAAATGTACCGTGATCCGGCATACCTAGAATATCGAACTCCTTTGAAGGCGCATCACTTTTTTCAAACCAACGAAGCGATGGGTTGATGATTACTTTATCGCCGACACTCCAATTTGTTACACCTTCACCTATTGACTCAATGATACCCGCCCCATCAGAACCTAGCACTAGAGGTTCTTTGGCATCTCCCCGCCGAATTGGAATTTTCGTGTCGCGGCGGTTCAGACCAGCAGTTTTCAATGCGACTACCACTTCTCCTTTACCTGCCATAGGTTCTGCGATATTAGTAAACTGCAATTTGCCATTCTCATGTACAAAAGCTTTCATTCAACTCATCCTTCCCACATTTATATACGCTTCTATCATAACGTATTATTAAATGTTTTCATATACTTCACTCTATTCCATATTTCAGACACAAAAAAACACAATGAACAATCGAGTCATTGTGTTAGATGTTACGTCTTTTATATTTAGCTAATTCTAATAGTTCAAGTACATCTTTTTTAGGCAGTCTGATAACCAGTTCCATTAATTCTTTTTCGGCTAAGCGTCGGCCTTTCCCACTGCGGTATCGTTCTTTATTAGTTGAATCGATTTCCGCATACATCTCATCGCTTTCGGATGGCCATTTTCCAGAGGATTCTGCATTCATTGTTTCGCGAAGTCGATCATACAGCGATTCGACGGTGTTTCCTGTCGTTTTTATATAAGGAGTAAAGGTTACTTCACCCATGATCAATTCATCTGTAGACACCGAAAAACGTTCTGAAATTTTGGCAATCCAGGCAGCGGATGGGGCATTTTTCCCGCGCTCCCAATCTTTTATTCGACTAGCAGATGTTCCGATTGCGGCACCAAATGCCATCATCGAAAGCCCTCGTCGCTCTCTAAGTGCTTTCAAACGCAATCCAAAGTCATCTTTACTCCATTCGTTCAACGAAATACCCCCCATTTGAGCTCTACTCATTTATTTTATTGATAAAAAGGTCTTTTTGTCAATTGATTTTATATGAAATTCATATAAGGCTCGAAAGAATCGTATCATCTGAACCGCGATATATCAAATACATAGCAGTAGAGCTCAATAGCCATTTCTTTGACGTGCATAATTTTCTTCATTTTTGTCAATATAAGCTTGAATGATCTGCTGTTCTGTAAAGCCCAATGTTTTGGCCAATGCCCCATACCGCATCCAAACATCTTTGTAATTGTCAAACGTCAAGTCATCCAAAAACTTGTAGATGGACTGTCCTGTTTGTAAAAATAATTGAGTTAGATCCCGTTCTAGTTCATCACTCGTAGGCCATTCATCCAAGTCGTCAAACCCTTTTTCAATTCCTAACGAAAGAAGGAAGTGAATAGAGTCCACGTACTCTTCAAGAACGACTTCATCCGCGGAAGGACCTTTCGTGCTCCAAAATTTAAAACATCTCGTTTCATTCGCTAACTCCGACAATTCCACCAATAACGCCAATCCTCTTTCATTGAATGTTTCGGCTTGTTGGTGGTTTGCTTGTATGTATGCATCCAATGCTTTCTGCATTTCGAATAATTGGTGTAATTTCATTTCAAAATCCCCCCGAAAGTTTGCTGTAGAATGAAACCTTATATCCTGTTCATCCGTATAGTAAAGTATTATATAGTGTTCAGGAGTTGATTTCATGGTTTTATTGATTCGCGTGTTCATTATAGCTCTTGTCATTTACTTATTTTATGTAGGTATTCGCTATTTGACGGATGCTAAGCGGAAACTGGATGAAGCGCATGAAAAAGAGCAATACTATTTTTATGATGATGTGAAAAATATCCGAAAAAATTTCTTCATCACGTATAAAGGTGCATTATTTGAAGGCGAGAAGTATTTAGGCACGACAACAGATTCATTCGATGTCATATCCATTTTCATCTGGGTAAAGGACGAGTCTAAACTGCAAGGGATGACAAAGGAGGACTTCTATTTTTTAGAATCCGAGGTCAAAACTAATTATCCACACGCCGAGATCAATTGGAAGAATCCTATCGAGCAGTTAATGAAATCATAATTCTTTAAAGGAATAGCGCATATGGGCTATTCCTTTTTTAAAAGGTAATAGAAGTCGGCAATTTAACACCTGACGCGGCAAGCAGGATTACAGCGTCTAACATTGCGAATAACAAAAAACCGATTCGAAAAGCAGTCTTTCTCGTTTTATGACGAAATATTTGCATGCCGAAGTAGGCACCGACACCGCCGCCTAGTAGTGCGAGTAACCAAAGATTCCTTTCTGGAATACGCTTTTTTTTCTTTTGTGCTTGTTTTTTATCAAATCCCATAGCTGCAAATGCCCATATAGAAAGGATTGCCATATAAATCATCAGGGTTTGTACCAACTTACCCACTCCTTCACATAGAAAAACCGCTCCGTTTCCATATAAGAATGAAAACGAAAGCGGCTTTTAGTTCATCTTATTTTGCAACCGATTTTTTTGCAGTTTCTGCAAGCTGTGCAAATGCTTGTGCATCTGTAACAGCAAGATCTGCAAGCATTTTACGGTTAACATCGATGCCAGCTACTTTCAAGCCGTGCATTAATGTGCTGTATGAAAGGCCATTCATACGTGCAGCCGCATTGATACGTGTGATCCATAGTTTACGGAAGTCACGTTTCTTTTGACGACGGTCACGGTATGCATAGTTATAAGATTTCATTACCTGTTGGTTAGCAACCTTATAAAGTCTATGTTTTGAACCAAAGTAGCCTTTTGCTAATTTCAATACTCGTTTATGACGCTTGCGCGTGACTGTTCCACCTTTTACGCGTGGCATAGTGCATTACCTCCTGCTTATCCTGTAAGTGTGTGTTGTTAGAATTCATCCAGCGAGTTCTACCTGTATTACTTCATGTTTGTTAGCATTTCACGAATTCGCTTGTAATCGCCTGAAGAAACTAGTGCAGATTTACGAAGGTGACGTTTTGCCTTCGTTGACTTGTTTGCAAAAAGGTGACTTGTATACGCACGGCCGCGTTTTAATTTACCAGATCCAGTTTTTTTGAAACGTTTCGCGGAACCGCGGTGAGTTTTCATTTTTGGCATGTTCTGTTCCTCCTAAATTGTTCGTGTTACTTTTTTTCGGCAAGCGGTGCAAGTATTAAGAACATGCTCCGGCCTTCCATTTTTGGTTTTACTTCAACAGTTGCGACTTCTTTGCAAGCTTCTGCAAAGCGATCGAGCACACGTTGGCCAATTTCTTTGTGCGTGATCGCACGGCCACGGAAACGAATCGAAGCTTTTACCTTGTCCCCATTTTCGAGGAACTTGATTCCGTTACGAAGTTTCGTTTGGAAATCATGCTCATCAATTGTCGGGCTTAGCCGAACTTCTTTCAAATTGATGATCTTTTGATTTTTACGAACTTCACGCTCTTTCTTTTGCTGTTCGAACTTGAACTTTCCATAGTCCATAACACGAGCTACTGGGGGCTTCGCTTGTGGAGCGACAAGAACAAGGTCCAGGTTCACTCGAGCAGCAATATCCAAAGCTTCATTACGTGTTTTGATACCGAGTTGCTCACCATTGTGATCAATTAAGCGTAGTTCACGTGCTCGGATACCGTCATTTACGTACATGTCTTTGCTAATAGTAATCCACCTCCGAATGTTGTCTCGTGAATACACGTATTGGGTATGTCGAATAATCCGATCCCACAGGTCCATTCATTTTACGAAATAAAAAAAGTAGACAAATGTTATTTGTCTACCCGCGTAAGTAATCTATGCAATGCATGCATAGAAATTCACTCATGTGCCAACCTGTCAACAACTTTATTGCGTCGATCAGGTGAGAAGCGGGTAGCCTCTTCTTATACCACAAACTGTATTCATTTAACCTTATTTACTTTATCATGTTTTGGATAACGTGTCAACAACTAGGTTTGAAACTTGTTATCGAATGCACATTTTAGATTCAAAAGAATTCAACTTTCATAGTATAGCTCACTCGTGAATATTTGGCAACTATTATTTTCTTAAGCAAAAAACAGCAAAAATAAGTAACGTTATTGAAATCACTTCGGCGCTTGCGGATGGCTCCCGCGATGAGCCACAGTCAGGAAGTGCACCTGTCTGTCCCATCACTCCGCCTACCGCTTGTAAGGCGCCTTCGTTTAGTGAGTGAATGCCCTAGGTATATATTTTTGCACATTGGCTTCTGACTACTAAATCGGTTGCCGAAGTTTCCCCAACTTTAAACACTTTTCTCACTAGTTTTACCACACTAGCGAAGCCGCAACTGCGGGGTCAGCCGAAGCCAGGAGACAGCTAGCGCTTTTTGCTAGTTGGCTCTTGGCGGGAGGCAATCCCCCAGCGGCGTAGCGGTGCCAAAGCACCACATGTACTCTGTCTAGGACACACTGGTATTCGAGCAACGGAACAAAAAATGAGTAACGTCATTGAAACTACTTTGGCGCTTGCGGATGGCTCCCGCGACGAGCCAGTCAGGAAAAGCGCCTGTCTGTCTCATCACTCCGCCTACCGCTTGTAAGGCGCCTTCGTTGAGTAAGTGAAAGCCCCGGGTATATATTTTCGCTCATGGGCTTCTGACTACTAAACCAGGTGCCGGAGCTTTCTTAGTATTAAACAATACGCTTATTAGCTTCATCAAACCAGCAAAGCCGCAACTGCGGGGTCGGCCGAAGCCAAGAGACAGCTAGCGTCCTTTGCTAGTTGGCTCTTAGCGGGAGGCAATCCCCAGCGGCGTAGCGGTGCCAAAGCACAACATGTACTTCGTCCCGGACACACTATAAGTCGAACGACGGCACAAAACTAATTGTCCAGTTAGAGAAAGCAAACCCCTAAAAAGATTTAGTCTTTCTTCACGTCTTCCTGAATCAATTCCAAGAACGCTTCGAAAGACATGCTTTCGGATTTTTGTTCACCATACTTCCGGACATTGACCTCACCGGACTCGACCTCTTTATCTCCAAGGACGAGCATATAAGGTACTTTTTGAACTTGCGCTTCACGGATTTTGTAACCGATCTTCTCATCACGGCTGTCTACATCGACGCGGAATCCAGCTGCTGTCAATTGCTCTTTCACTTGAATTGCATAGTCGAAATGCACTTCAGGCGAGACCGGGATCACTTCTACTTGAACAGGTGCAAGCCAAGTCGGGAAAGCTCCTTTATATTCTTCGATTAAGAATGCAACGAAACGTTCCATTGTGGATACGACACCACGGTGGATGACGACTGGACGATGTTGTTTCCCGTCTTCGCCAATGTACGTTAAGTCGAAGCGTTCAGGCTGAAGGAAATCGAGTTGTGCCGTAGAAAGTGTTTCTTCCATGCCGATAGCTGTTTTCACTTGAACATCCAGTTTCGGACCATAGAATGCGGCTTCGCCTTCTTCTTCTGTATAAGGAAGCTCTAACTCATCCATTGCTTCTTTCAGCATGGACTGTGCGCGTTCCCACATTTCATCATCATCAAAGTATTTCTTTGTATCCGCGGGATCACGATATGACAGACGGAACGTATAATCTTTAATATTAAAGTCTTTATACACTTCGATAATTAATAAAATTACATTTTTCAATTCTTCTTTAATTTGATCAGGACGAACAAAGATATGCGCATCGTTTAACGTCATTCCGCGTACCCTTTGCAAACCGGAAAGTGCCCCAGACATTTCATAACGATGCATGGTTCCAAGTTCAGCAATTCGAACAGGTAAGTTCCTGTAAGAGTGAATACCATTCTTATAGACCATCATATGATGAGGACAGTTCATCGGGCGCAGGATCAGGCTTTCATTATCCATTTCCATCACCGGGAAGATGCTGTCTTGATAGTGGTCCCAGTGTCCGGATGTCTTGTATAAATCTACACTTCCCAAAACAGGTGTATAGACGTGATCGTAACCCAGTCTTTCCTCTTTATCTACAATATACCGTTCGATGACTCGACGAATTGTAGCGCCTTTTGGCAGCCATAGCGGCAAACCTTGTCCTACTTTTTGAGAGTTCGTAAAAAGGTTCAGTTCTTTACCGATTTTACGGTGGTCACGCTCTTTCGCTTCTTCCAATAAACGCAAATGCTCTTTCAGTTCATCTTTTTTGAAGAAAGCTGTTCCGTAAATACGTTGAAGCATTTTATTGTCAGAGTTCCCTCTCCAATAAGCGCCCGCAATGCTGAGCAATTTGAACTCTTTTAGTTTACCGGTAGACGGTACGTGAATTCCACGGCAAAGGTCGAAAAACTCGCCTTGTTCATAGATTGAGACTTGTTCACCCTCGGGAATTGCTTCAAGAAGTTCCAATTTATATTCATCATCAATTTCTTTGAAACGTTTTTCTGCTTCTTCTCGTGAAACATCATGACGCACAATAGGAAGATTTTCACCAATGATCCGTTTCATTTCTTTTTCTAATTCTGGTAGATCCTCTGCTGTGATCGGCGTCGGTGAATCGATATCATAGTAAAATCCGTTTTCAATAACCGGACCGATTCCAAGCTTCGCGTCAGGAAACTTACGTTTGACAGCTTGTGCTAAAAGGTGAGCAGTACTATGACGTAAGATTTCCAATGCTTCGTCTGAAGTTGGTGTCACGATACTGATTTCCCCATCTTCATGGATCGGTGTTTTCAAATCGATTAGCTGATCTCCAATTTTCCCTGCCAATGCACTTTTTCGCAATCCAGGACTGATAGACCCCGCAACATCTTCTGTTGTTGTTCCATTTTCAAATTCCTTTACTGCTCCATCCGGAAAAGTTAAATGAATGTTTTCTGCCATTTTGCCATACTCCCTTTCTTTTTTTGAACACAAAAAAGCCTCATCCCTAAAGGGACGAGGCTTGAGCTCGTGGTTCCACCCTTCTTCCTTCTGTTCGCATTTGCGAATAGATGAAGCTTTCGATCGGCTAACGGGCCGTTACCGTCATCAGCTACTATATTCACTGATGCTGCTTGGAGGTGGTAAATTATTTTTCCTGCCTGCAAGGGTTTCAGCCATGCCCCTGCTCTCTGAAAGGTGAAAAAGTAACTGTTGTCCTCTTCGATGCATTTTGACAAATTATTTATATTGAACTGAGTAATAGTATAAAAAAGTCTGAGCGGAATTGCAAGTTTATTTTCTTATTTCCTTAATTTCATAACCAAAATCCGATGAAATGGCATAAGTAAAGTTTAGCGGCGACACGAGATTTATGCTGCAGACGGGACGCTTTAAGCCTTAATAAAAAACATTATATAACATCAATCCCGCCAGTTTTTACCGCCCAGTTTGAGCGGAGTGCTGACCATGCGAATTCTTTCCATGAGCCGGCCTGCTTTCATCGGTTCCTTTTCACCGCGCTGAGATGTGGTCAAATGATGTTCGAGCACATCGTAATCGAAATTGGATGTGAAGAAGACAGGCAATTTTTCGGCCATTCGATATTGCAAGATGGTACCGAGCACTTCATCTCTGGTCCAGCTTGACATCGTTTCAGCACCGATATCATCCAACATTAATATCGGAGCTTTTTTGACGAATTCCACTTTTTCATCCAATGTCTGGTTTTGGATAGATTGCTTCATTTCACGTAAAAACTCTGGGACGTATACAACAACTGTTTGAATTTTACGTGTTGCCAGTTCATTCGCCAAAGCGCCTAATATGAAGGACTTCCCAACTCCATAATCTCCATACAAATACAAACCGCGTTCAGGAATCTCACCTGTGGAGTCAATGGTGTTCAAAAAATTCTTCGCAGCCCGCATGATTTGGACACGGCTGTCTTCAGTTTTAAAATCGACATTTGACAGTCGAGCTTCCATCACATCTTTTGGCATATACATGCTATTGACCATTTTCGATACATTTCGACGTTCATCGTCAAGTTGCTTGGTCGGACAGACGACGTAGTCCAGGTCGATGAGACGCTGTGCGATTACCAGTTTGGGTTCGAATCCTTTCATGACATTGACGCAGCCTTCTAGGTTTGGACAGCGTTCACAAGCATGCGAGGCGGTTGAGAACTCATACAGTTTCCCTAAACTGCGATTCACTACTTCTGTATTGATTTCGTCTGAATGTTCACTGATGAATTGCTGGACAGCAATGTCTTCTAGCACTTCTTGCCGAAGTTCCTCGTATTTTGCAGCCAATGAAGGAGCATTGACCACCCGCTTCATAGCATCTCCGATTCGTTCCAATTATTTCACCTCTGTTTCTTGAATCCCCAGTTCCTTCATTAATTTCCGTCGTTCTTCCTCTACGTTAAAATCAGAAGGCGTTTCTGCTTTTTTCGATTTATTGGTACGTTTGGCAAACCATTCAGGCACTTTCTCTTCTCGAATTGGTTTTCGTGTACCTGTATTCGGCTGTTTTCCTTCTTTTAGCCACTTCATATATTTATCATGTTCTTTTCGTGCAAGCTCAAGCGCTGTCTTGACATCCTCTACTTTTTTACTTGCCCAATGAGAGGCAATGCGTTCTGCAAAGCCTTTCGTAATTTTCATATCGTTACGCAACATGATGTATTGGAACAACGCATTTACAACACCAATTGGAAACTCGTGAGTCAGAATAAGTTCTTCTGCTAAATTAATATCGACTGATAATGGTTCTTTGTCAGTAATCTGCCTTAGCATATCAATTGTAGAAATATTTTCTAAATAATAAACCAACTCTTCTTCCCGACTCAAGTCTTCTGGCATTGGCTCATCATTTACCGGTAAAGCGAATGCTTTCTTTAAACGAGGCGGCACTTTCGAGCGGTTCATCTTATAAAATTCAGCGGCGGCTTTTCGCGCCCGCTCCTCTGTAACTTGATGGTTTTCGTCCATTGCAATCATCACAACTTTTTGCATATCCAAAGGCGTCAATGTATATAAAAAAGAAAGTTTTGCTATCATTTCCTGGGAAATACTGCGAAGTGAAGACTTCGGAATCATTTGTTCAGACAGTCCGCTATAAAATAACTCGAAGTTGAAATCTGACATATAAAAAGGGATTCCAGGGGCAACTGTTTTCCCTTGAAACTCCAAGCCATATGTTAACTCCATAGCCTGATCCCCTCTTGCAGGCTGAAATACGTCTAAAAAAGTACGGGAAATGTCTTGATACATTTCTTCATTGATTGATTCTTGAAGAAACCGGCTGCGTAGTTGGCGATATGGCTGTTCACCTATTTTACTGAATAAAAAAGTGGATAATAACGGATCGTGAAAGAAAGAAGGCGCGTCTAGCGGCGGCAGTAACTCGTATAGAAAAGAGCGGTTCTCCATCTCATCTGTTTTTTTATAAGTCCGAAGCAATCCAATCGCCTCTAATGAAATTCTCGCTTCAAAAATTCTTTGAAGTGGGAATGATAAGATATTCATTAAATAGTAATGAGTATGCTCTTGGGCCTCCATATTTTCAGCATCCGTCCAAAGTGTCAAAAACAAACTGACAGCCTCTGAACCGATGAGTGGCTGATAAAACAAAGTGATCATCTGCCGGTCATAAACGGAAAAAGGATGCGCTAGTTTTACTTGGAAGGAATCGACAGGCTGTAGTTCTGTATAAAGCATTATGACAATCTCCTCCTCCTCTGGTTAAACGATTTACTCTTGTTGGTCTTTCCTGCTTTGTAAATGCTGTAATTCATCTATGAACACGGTGATATCTTTGTATTGCCGATAAACAGAAGCGAAGCGGACGTATGCAACTTCGTCTACGTCAATCAACCGTTCCATCACCATTTCACCTACTTGATCGGAGTCTATTTCTACGATCCCTGCACTTCGCAGCTCTTTTTCAATCGAGATAACAATACCTTTCAATTTTTCTATAGGGACGGCTCGCTTTTCACAGGCACGAATTAAACCTCTAAGCAATTTTTCACTGCTGAACTCCTCGCGCGTTGCGTCTTTTTTGACGACAATGAGCGGGGTATGTTCTACTTTTTCAAAAGTCGTGAAACGATAACTACATTTTTCGCATTCACGTCTTCTACGAATTGAGCGATTTTCTTCTGCCGGACGCGAATCGATAACGCGTGTTCCATTGTAATGGCAAGCTGGACATAACATAGTCGGTTCCTCCGCATTTTTAATTGGTACCTTTCATTATAACAGAAACTGCCGGTACAACAACAGAAGGGTAATGAAAAACACTTCACCGATTATGGTGAAGTGTTCGCTCTGCCATTATAAAATTACTTTATTGTTCAAAGCAGCTGCTACTTTTTTAGTTAATTGGACTACGCGTGCTGAATAGCCCCACTCATTGTCATACCAAGCAAGTACTTTTATCTTACGCCCCCCCATTACCATCGTGGAAAGACCGTCAATCGTTGCAGATTCTGTTGTCGTGTTGAAGTCGATAGAAACAAGCGGTTCCGTCGTGAAACGCATGATACCTTTCAATGGCCCATTTGCTGCTTTTAGAAATGCATTATTCACTTCTTCAACAGTCACATCTTTTTCTACGTCTACAACTAAGTCTACAAGTGATACGTTTGGTGTTGGAATACGTAATGCCAAGCCATGAATTTTCCCTTCAAGTTCAGGGAGGACTAAAGATAATGCTTTCGCTGCTCCAGTTGAAGTTGGGATAATTGACTCGCCGCAAGAACGAGCACGACGTAAATCTTTATGTGGATTATCCAAGTTTTTCTGGTCATTCGTGTAAGCATGTACCGTTGTCATTAAGCCATTCACAATACCAAATTCATCGTTCAATACTTTTGCTACTGGCGCCAAACAGTTGGTCGTACAGCTGGCATTCGAAATAACGCTATGTTTTTCAACGTCCAGTTTGTCATCGTTAACACCAAGTACTACTGTGACATCTTCATTTTTACCAGGAGCCGTCAAGATTACTTTCTTTGCTCCAGACCCTAAGTGAAGTGCTGCTTTTTCACGCGAATTAAATACACCTGTTGATTCGATCACGATGTCAACACCGAGTTCTTTCCACGGCAGCTTTGATGGGTCGCGTTCAGAAATGAGTTGTACACGTTTGCCGTCTACAATGATGGCATTTTCTTCAGTTTGAATGTCACCGTCAAACACACCGTGAGTGGAATCATATTTTAATAGGTGAGCAATCGTTTCTGCTGGATATGTCGCGTTTACGGCAACTAAATTAACATCTTCTTCCTTGATGATTTGACGGAATACCATCCGTCCAATACGGCCGAGTCCGTTAATCGCAATTGTAGTAGTCATGAAAGGGATCCTCCTGCATGTATGTTATACTTATTATCTTTTATCGTTAATTAGTATAACACATATTACGATTTAGCCAACACTATTAGATGTTTATTTTAAAAAATAAATTTTCTAAATATACGAAAGAAATACTACTTACAAACACGAACGAACTACGGATATTATGCGGTACCGTCGGGTACTCCTTATAATGGCGTCGCTTGCCAGTCAGCTAGTATTTTTTCTAACTGTTTTTCAGTTTCTTCTATCGTGGCATTATTATGGATGACTGCGTCGGCACCTGATTCTTTGATATCCATGTCGAGCTGGGAGGCAATTCGTGCATCTGCCTCTTGTTCTGACAATTCATTACGTGCGATTAGACGCTGTTTTTGCAGTTCTTTAGTGACAGAGACGACTAGAATCTTTTCTACATAGGAATGCAATTTGCTTTCAAAAAGCAATGGGATGTCCATAATGACAGTTTGATAGCCTTGCTGCAGATATTGTTCCTTCTGGCTTACCATTTCCCCTCTAATTGCCGGGTGCATGAGTTCGTTTAACTGGACGCGTTTATTTTCATCATGAAAAATTAGTGCACCTAGTTCTTCGCGATTGAGTGATCCGTCTTTTTGAATAACATCACTGCCAAATGCATGTTGAATTTCATTCAAAAGAGGACTTCCTGGTTCAACTACTTGGCGGGCGATGACGTCTGCGTCGACAATAGGGTAACCTTTTTCACGCAGCATGTTGGCCACTGTGCTTTTACCGCTGGCGATACTACCTGTCAGTCCAATGATCACTTCTATCACTCCTCATTTTTGACAAGCAGGACAATAGACGGAAGTCCTTCCGGCAATCTGCTTGCTTTTCGTAGGCGTTTCGCACGTACTGCACACTTTCTTTCCGTACATATGCAAACGATTTTGCATTGTTCCCGCATTGCCGTTGACAGAACGATAATCCGAAATCGTGCTGCCCCCTGCATCTATGCTCTCTTGCAGCACGCGGACAATTTCATTGAACAGCAGAATTTTGCGTTTTCTGCTAATTCTTTCCGCGGCTCGCGCTGGATGAATATTCATATGAAACAATGCTTCTGTTGCATAAATATTGCCACAGCCTGAGATCACTTTGCCATCCATGATCACTTCTTTGATCGCTTTACTTTTATATTTTGTGGATTCCGCCATTTCGAGAAAATGATCTAGCGCTTCCTCTGAAAATGGCTCTGGTGCCATATCTAGGAGAGGCGGAAAATCTTCTTCTGATTGTAAAAGACGCATCTCTCCGAATCTGCGGATATCCGAATAAATAAGTAAGCCGCCATCTTCCATCTCCAAAAAGATATGAGCATGTTTACGAAACTTCTCTTCTGCAATTCCATTTAAAGAGTCGACGACAAACCAAGCACCCGTCATCCCTAAATGGCTGACGAGTAGATACGACTGCTCTTGCTTCTTCAGATGAAAATAAATATATTTACTGCGCCGGACGATCTTCTGAATGTGCATAAGTTCCATATCTTGAAGAAAGTCCTCTACAGTTTTTCCTTTAATAATCGTTTCTTTACCAGCTAATTTTGAAGTTACGACCGTATCGGACACGGAAAGCCCTTTGATCGTCCGTCCTTCAACAAGCGGCGCGAGATCTCGCACCACTCCTTCTACTTCGGGTAGTTCCGGCATGTATATCCTCTCACTTCGTTTCGTACCAGGACTTGCCATGATTCCAATCGACTTTTAATGGAACATCAAGCTGAAGTGTTTGTTCCATGACTTCCGGTACGATTTCTTTTAGTCTTTCTAATTCTTCCACAGGGGCTTCAAAAATCAATTCATCATGTACTTGCAGCAGCATACGTGTTTGCAATTGTTCTTTTTCAAGTCGTGCGTCCATATCAATCATCGCTTTTTTAATGATATCCGCCGCAGTCCCTTGAATCGGTGTATTCATTGCAGTCCGTTCTGCAAAGCTGCGCAAATTAAAGTTAGAGCTCGTAATATCCGGCAAGTATCGGCGTCTATTAAGCAAAGTCGTCACATATCCCTTTTGCTTGGCATCGGCAATACTGTCATCCATATATTGTTTTACACCCGGGAAACTAGCCAAATACGTATCGATAAATTCCCCTGCCTCTTTACGCGTAATATTCAAGCTTTGCGACAATCCATAATCGCTTATGCCGTAGACAATTCCGAAGTTGACAGCTTTGGCTGCACGGCGCATATTGCTGTCGACATCCTCTTCACTTACGCCGAATACATCCATCGCAGTTTTCGTATGAATATCCGCGCCTTGCTTGAAGGCCTCGATCAATTTCTCATCCTGCGAGATATGAGCTAATACACGCAACTCAATTTGTGAATAGTCTGCAGCAAACATAATCCATTCAGGTTCGGAAGGAATAAATGCTGCCCGTATTTTGCGGCCTTCCTCCAAACGAATCGGGATATTTTGCAAGTTCGGATTGATTGAGCTTAAACGACCTGTCTGCGTCAGGGCTTGCTGGAAGCGCGTATGAATTTTTCCATCTTCGTGAATCTCTTTTGAAAGTCCATCAATATAAGTCGAATTCAACTTACCAAGCTGACGATACAGTAAGATATGCTGAATGATTTCATGCTCATTCTCTAGCTTCTCCAAAACATCGGCTGCTGTCGAGTAGCCTGTTTTCGTCTTCTTAATCGGTGTCAGGCCAATTTTCTCAAAAAGAATTACACCGAGTTGCTTTGGCGAATTAATATTGAATTTCTCTCCCGCCATTTCATAGATGTCCTTCTCAATCAATGCTAGGCGTTCGGACAATTGTTGACCAATTGTTTGGAGTACGTCCAAATCGGTCTTAACTCCAGTCACTTCCATCTTACCTAGAATTTTCGCTAATGGCAGTTCAAGCTCATGAAATAATTCTTGTTGCTCATTTTCTTCCAACTGCTTGGATACGACTGGGTACAGCTCCCACACAGCATGCGCTTTTCTTGCGACATGCTCTGCAAGTTGTTCTGCAGCAGGAAGTGATCTTTTTGCACCTTTGCCAAAAACCGCTTCATCGCTTTTAACTCCGTGGTATCCGAATGAACGCGCAATCTCTGCTACTTCTCCTGTCGAAAAAGAAGGATTAACGATATATGCTGCCAGCATGAGATCAAAGTCCGTGCCGTTCAGCTCCATGCCAAGCCTCGCTATCGCCGCATAGGCTGACTTGGAATCAGAAGCATATTTCAATGTCGCATGGTCTTCCAGCCATTCTTTAAGCACAGCCGAAGATGCCGCTACATTAGTCGGAACGAAATAGGTATTGGTTTCATTCGACAGGCCAATCCCTAAAATAGACGCTGATAAATAATTGTCTCCATCGATTTCCACATGGATAGACATTGTATCCGTCAACATATCGGCAGTCACTTCATCGACAGTTTGAATTTCTATTTCTTCAAGGTGCTGCACTTCAACTGGCGCATCCAATTTTTCGAGAAGCGAATTAAATTGCAGCTCTTTGTAAAGTTGGATGACTTCCTCTTCATTTAGACCTGCAAAATCTAGATCTGCTAAAGATATTTCGATTGGCGCATGCACTTCGATCGTTGCCAATTCTTTACTCATGAACGCCTGCTCTTTATTCGTCACTAAGTTTTCTTTCATTTTTTTGGCGGTAATTTGATCGATTGATTGGTAAACATTCTCTACTGAACCATACTCTTTCAAAAGCTTTAGCGCAGTTTTCTCCCCAATTCCCGGAACACCTGGAATATTGTCGGACGCATCGCCCATCAAGCCTTTCATATCGATGATCTGCAATGGCTCAATGCCGTATTTTTCTTCAATATGCTGAGGAGTGTATTTTTCAAGATCCGTAATCCCTTTTCTCGTAATACACACCGTTGTCTGTTCGTTTGCCAGTTGGGTCAAGTCCTTGTCTCCAGAAATGATGACCACTTCTGCTTTCGCTTCACTACACTCCCTGCTCAATGTACCAATGATGTCATCCGCCTCATAAAGATCGAATTCATATTGCTCGATGCCAAATGCCTCAATCAATTTACGGATATAGGGAAATTGTTCGGAAAGCTCGGGCGGCGTCTTTTGTCGGCCTCCTTTATATTCTGTAAAAGTGCTGTGCCGGAACGTTGTTTTACCCGCATCCCAGGCCACCAAGACATGTGTCGGCTTTTCATTGTCCAGAATCGTTTCGAGCATCATCGTGAAGCCATATACAGCATTCGTGTGGATCCCTTTATCATTCGTCAGTAAGGGTAAAGCAAAAAAGGCTCGATACGCCAAGCTGTTGCCGTCCAGTAAGACTATTTTCTTTTTCGTCAAAATCTATCCCACTCCTTTAAGTATCTTCACAATTAATCATCCAGCTGCAAGCGCCAGCCTCTCGGGACACTTCAGTCTTAAAGATAAAGGCAAAAAGCGCCTTTATTTTAAAGCTTCCAGTGCCTGTCGAGGCTAGACGGCGCTTTCCGCTTTTGAATTAAAAACACGTCATTTTCATTTAGTTTACCATTCGGCAACTGTAAATGAAAATGACGCACTTATTATTATTGTAAATATCCAGTTAATAGCTTCGCATATGGTGAATCGGATGGAAGGATGATTACCGTTTCGTCATTCACGACTTTCGAATAAGATTGAAGCGTTCGATAAAGCTTGTAGAATTCAGGATCTTTCGAGAAAGCTTGGTTATAGATTTTTGCAGCTTCTGCTTCCCCTTGTGCTGTCACAATGGCTGCTTCTTTTTTTGCTTTCGCCAACATTTCCTGTACTTCTCGATCCGTTTCTGCTTCGATTTTACGTTTTTCCGCGTCCCCTTCCGACAAATAGGATTGTGCGGTCGATTGACGTTCTGAAATCATGCGTGTGTATATGGATTGCTCGTTCTCTTCAGGTAAGTCGATGCGTTTCATTCGGACATCGACGACTTCGATTCCAAAGTTTCCTTCAGCTAGGAAGTCATTGACCTTCTCTGTAACGCGGTCGTTTAAACTTCCGCGTCCTGAGTTTTCGTCATTGACGACATCCACGTAATCCAGGCGCCCCATTTCATTTCGGACTACTGAATAAATGAATTCCTCCATCCGTGCTTCCGCGTTAACGATGTTCCGGGCGTTTGAAATCATCTTTGCAGGATCTGTGATGTGCCAGACTGCATAGTTGTCGATGATGATCCGCTTTTTATCCTTAGTAGTGATTTCTGCTTCCTGCACGTTATACGTCATTTGGTTTTTAGGCAAAGTCGAGACACTTTGAATAAATGGTATTTTCATATTAATACCCGGGTCTTTGACGATCCTGGTAATTTCACCGAACTGACGAACGACCCGGTATTCATTCTCTTTGACGATGAACAAATTGGAAAGCAGGATGACCAGCACAGCAAATGCGGCGGTCAGCATTACGATTAATTTCGTATAACGTTTGATATTGACTGTTTTTTTCGGTTTGATAACTTTTACTTTAGGATCAGTTGCCGGTCTTTTCTGATCGGTTTTATTTTTCTCATTTTCACTCATTTTCTTCATCGCTTCTTCTATTTTTTTGAAAGGATTTTGCTCGTTACTCATGATGCTTTCTCTCCTTTCTCAGCTTGCTGCTCCGACTCTTTAGTCTCTACAGGCGGGGCTTGCGGCAACTGTTGAATAGGCAAATACTTCATTGTTTCTCCGCTATCGTTCATGATATAAAGATTTGCTTTAGGTAAGACTTGTTCAAGCGTTTCGAGGATCAGACGCTCTCGCGTAATTGCTTTGCTTTTCGCATACTCGGTATATAGATCACTGAATACCGCTACATCCCCTCGTGCTTGTTCAATACGTGCGGTCTTCTTACCTTGTGCTTCGGATTTGATCGCGTCACGTTCACCGATCGCTTCTTTTGTTTTCTGGTTTTCATATTTCTTTGCTTCGTTAATTTTCGTATTCTTCGTTTCCCTTGCATCAGTCACGGCCGTAAATGCAGCACGTACTTCAGCATTTGGCAGTTCTACATCTTGCAGTTTTACGCCTTGAACGGCAATTCCAATGTCATAACTTTCCACCAGGTTCGTTAATAAATCGCGTGTTTTAGCCTCTATTTCTGCCTTTCCATCCGTTAATGCTGCATCGATAGTCGAACTGCCGATGACGGAGCGAATGGAAGCAGAAGCTGCATCCCGCAAAATTTCAATTGGCTCTTCAGCATTGAAAATATATTTTTTGGGATCGACAATTCGCCATTGAACGGTTAGATCGGTGAGTACTATGTATTCATCACCTGTAATCATTTTCGTTTCCTTATCGACAATCTCACCACTTTTGTCTTGTTTGTAGCCAAAGTGGATACTATACGTTTCTTTAGATAAAATTTCAGCCCGCTGAATCGGCCACGGTAGTTTGAAGTGCAAGCCAGACTCCACGACTGGTTCACCCGCTTGACCAAATGAAATCACGACGGCTTGTTCGGATTCGTCAACGGTATACCATGTCGTAAATACGATTAATAAAAGCAATAATCCGGTGATGACTAAGCCCAGTGTCACGAGGATTCGTTTTGTGCCCATAATTGTTCCTCCCTTTTCTCTGTATGTTTACTTTACGGAACAACCGGCAATTTAGTTTCAATGAAATAGAGAATTGTATATCATTGTTTAGATTCACTTACTGGAAGCTGTACTTTAAAGGTGGTGCCGATCCCTATTTCACTATCAACCGTAACAGATCCGTTATGTGCTTCTACTATGTGTTTGACAATTGCCAAACCAAGTCCCGTACCGCCCGATTCCCTGCTTCTCGCACGATCGATACGGTAGAAGCGCTCAAACAAGCGTGGCAGCTCAGAAGATGTGATGCCCATTCCTTCGTCACTTACATCAATATTGACAAAGTCAGATACTTCCTGAACCGATACAGTAATCGTAGTTTCCTCTCGTGAATAGGCAATAGCGTTATTCAGCAAATTGACCATCACTTGTACAAGACGGTCGTGATCCGCAGGGATTATTAATTGTTGCGGCATATTTAATACAACTTCCATATCTTTTTTCTGCAACTTGGTTTGAACAATTTGGATAGATTGCTTAATAACTTCAATCATATTTACAGGTTTACTCGTAATTTCAAAACTTCCGCGTTCCATACTCGACAAACGAAGTAAATCCTCAATTAGCAGTTGGAGCCGATTACTTTCTTTGTAGATGATTTCAAGAAATTCTTTTTTAAGCGCAGAGTCTTCAAGTTCCCCATCCAATAGCATCTCAGAAAATCCTTTAATTGATGTGACAGGGGTTTTCAATTCATGAGAGACATTTGCAACAAAATCTTTACGTATTTGTTCAAGGTGAATCAACTCCGTAATGTCATGCATGATGACAACGATCCCTAGCCAATTCCCATTTTCCCCAATAACTGGAGCACCGTACACTTCCAAATGAACTATATCGCCTTCCAAACGAATTTTTGATTGGAATGAGCGAACTTCTTCCGTTAAAAAAATCGCTTCAATTTCCTTCTCAATATCTTCTGGTAATCCGATATCTTTATAAGTCTTCCCCATTAGATCTTCGCCAGTTCGATGAAATGTTTCTTCAAACACACGGTTTACAAGATTGACAGCGCCTTGCCGACCAAATACAAGAAGACTGCTGCCGATACTGCTGATCAATGTCTTAAGTCGTTCCTGTTCCATCGCACGCAGAATCGAATTCTCTTGCAGATTCCTGGCTATCTGATTGATTGTGATCGTCAACTGCTGATTCATATGACCATCCTCCACTTGAGCTCTCGCTAAGTAGTTACCTGAAGCCAGCTGATGAGCGATATCCGTAAAATGGTCGATGGGTTGAACGTATTGCTGGAGTAATTTTGCCATCACAAACATCATGACGATGAATACTAATACAAGTGTAAGTAAAAGAAAGACCCAATACGTTTGTTGAATGATTGGGTCGACATCTTCTGCGAATAAGTGAAAAAATTGACCTAGGATAATTCCAAGTACAATTAATAAGATGGATAAAATTATCGCAGACGCAGCGAGCAGGCTCGAATAATAGTTCTTCATTTAAATTTGCTCTCCGAATTTATAGCCTACCCCTCTCATCGTTTTGATGTAACGAGGCTTTCTTGTATTTTCTTCGATTTTATCGCGCAGATGGCTGACATGGACGTCCACGATTCTCGTATCGCCCGCAAAATCATAATTCCAGACAGCTTGAAGAAGCTGATCACGTGTGAGTACACGGTTGGTATGACGCATGAAATAGACGAGCAGCTCAAATTCCTTAGGTGTGAAATCTAATTGTTTTTTATCGAGATAGACTTCAAAACGCTCAGGATAGACGACTAATTGTCCTGCTTCTAGAATTTCTTCTTTTGTTTTTTGGACCTTTTTTTCGCCGGTACGCCGAAGAACCGCCTTTACCCGAGCTGCCACTTCGCGTGGACTGAAAGGTTTTGTCATATAATCATCTGCCCCCATCTCAAGACCGATGATTTTGTCCATCTCTTCGCCTTTTGCGGTCAGCATTATGATCGGAGTTTCAATATCTTGCTTTCTCAGCATTCTGCACACTTCTATGCCCTCAATTTTAGGAAGCATCAAATCTAAAATAATCAAATCGGGCTCTTCATCTAAAACGAGTGATAGAGCTTGTTCACCGTCACTGGCCAAGATTGTGTGATAATTCGCTTGCTTAAGAGTAAATTCTAATAGTTTTTGAATCGATTGTTCATCTTCTACGATCAATACCTTCTGTTGTTTAGTTTCCATTAATAACTCCTTTTTTCGACAATTGTTCGGTGTTTGTTTTTTCAGGCGTCTTGACGACTACTTCCCCGCTCATGACACACTCTCCCTCGTCATCGATCGCATCTACTGAAATCGTTACTTGATTTGTTGCGAGCTCCAACTTAGTAATTTCCAAGAAAAACTCGACAATCGCATAGTGATATACCGGCTTTGGAAAATGTAGTTGTTGACGGATGATGTGCGCGCCCGGGCCAGGCAAGTGCTTTGAAACTGCAGCTGTCACGATACCCGTCAACATAATCGGCGGCACAATCGGCTGTCCATAAATGGTCTCAGCTGCATAGTCATGCTGAATATACAGCGGATTCGCATCATTTGTCAGCCCTAAATAGAGCATCAAGTCTTTATCCTCAATTTTCTCAGTAAGGCTTAGCCTCTCTCCAACTTCCAACTCGGCCATTTCTTTCCCAATCGTTATACGTTTACCTTTCAACAAAGAAATCCCCCCTAGTATACTTCCGGATTATCCAGTAAAGCGAACGAAGATCTATTCAATTAGTTAAAGTATAGCAATCTCTTTGCGAAAAATCGAGTTACATAAAAAAACGAGCAGCTTCATTCGCTGCTCGTTTCTTCAGACATTCATTATGCCAGAACATTCATTACCGCACGCACAGAGTCAGCTGATTTCTCAAGACCCGCTTTTTCATCGTCCGTTAATTCCAGTTCTATAATTTTTTCGATACCGCCTGCACCTAACACAGTCGGCACACCTAAGTATATACCGTCCATGCCATACTCTCCTTCAAGAAATGCAATAGATGGCAAGACACGTTTTTGATCTTTAAGGATTGCTTCTGTCATCTCCACTAATGAAGCGGCAGGTGCATAGTATGCAGAACCATTACCTAAAAGATTGACGATCTCAGCTCCACCTTTGCGCGTCCGATCTACGATTTCTTCCAGACGGCCTGCAGAAATCAAGTTTTCCAACGGTACACCACCTGCTGTTGAATAACGCACTAACGGAACCATATCATCCCCGTGACCGCCCAATACAAAACCAGTCACATCTTTTACGGAAAGATTTAATTCTTGTGCGACAAATGTACGGAAACGAGCAGTATCTAAAACTCCAGACTGACCGATTACGCGTTCTTTCGGAAAGCCAGATTCCCTATAAACGGTATACGTCATCGCATCAACTGGATTGGTTAACACTAGAATCGTCGTATTTGGTGAATATTTCACAATCTCAGCTGTTACTGATTTCATTACTTTTTGGTTGGTCTGAACTAAGTCGTCACGGCTCATTCCTGGTTTACGTGCAATACCTGCAGTGATGACAACGACATCTGAATCCTTTGTATCTTCATAATTAGAAGTCCCTATGATATTTGCGTCGAAACCTTGAACCGGACCAGCCTCCAACATGTCCAATGCTTTGCCCTTTGTTGGATTTTCCATCTGAGGAATATCCACAATTACGACATCACAAAGTTCTTTTTGAGCCAAAAGAAATGCAGTTGTTGCTCCGGTAAAACCAGATCCGATAACCGATACTTTTTTACGCTTCAATGACATGTAAAACTCCCCTTTTCAGAACAATTTACTATCAATTACGCCTCGGTGTAATTGCGTCTAGATTTTGAATCGAGCAAGCTCGATTAACTCCTTTCAAAACCTGTGACATCCGCCGGAGGCTCCGTCTTTATTCAGCAGGCGTTTGAACACCGCTAAACAGTAAATATAAAGCTTTCATCCCGCCACCTATAGAGGTGAAAGTCTGTTGCTGAATGTAGATAAAGAGGGAGAATGAATTCCCCCTCTTAATTATTTCTTATAGATTTTTGATTAATTCATCAGCGAAACCAGATGTGCTGACTTCAGTTGCGTTGTCCATTAGACGTGCGAAATCATACGTCACGACTTTAGACGCAATTGTGCTTTCGATAGAAGCTGTGATTAAATTAGCTGCTTCATTCCAACCAAGGTGTTCTAGCATCATAACGCCTGAAAGCAGTACCGATGAAGGGTTAACTTTATCCAATCCAGCGTATTTAGGTGCAGTACCGTGAGTTGCTTCGAAGATTGCATGTCCAGTTACATAGTTGATGTTCGCTCCTGGAGCGATACCAATTCCGCCAACTTGTGCAGCTAGTGCATCTGAGATGTAGTCACCGTTCAAGTTCATTGTAGCAACTACGTCGAATTCTTTAGGACGAGTCAAGATTTGTTGCAAGAAGATATCTGCAATCGCATCTTTTACGATGATCTTACCAGCAGCTTCTGCGTCAGATTGTGCTTTGTTCGCTGCTTCAGTGCCGTCAGCTTCTTTGATACGGTCATATTCTTTCCACGTGAATACTTTGTTGCCGAATTCTTCTTCAGCCACTTCATATCCCCAGCTTGCGAATGCGCCTTCTGTGAACTTCATGATGTTACCTTTGTGAACAAGTGTCAATGATTTACGGCCTTCATTGATCGTATAGTTCAACGCAGCACGGACAAGACGTTTCGTTCCTTCTTCAGAAATCGGCTTGATTCCAAGACCGGAAGTTTCAGGGAAACGGATCTTATCAACACCTAGCTCAGTTTGAAGGAAGTTAACTAATTTTTTCGCATCGTCAGAACCTTTTTGGTACTCGATCCCCGCGTAGATATCTTCTGTGTTCTCACGGAAAATAACCATGTCACAATCCTCAGGACGTTTCACGGGTGAAGGTACTCCTTCGAAATAACGAACTGGACGCAAGCAAGTGTATAGATCAAGTTCTTGACGCAAAGCTACGTTCAATGAACGGAATCCTCCACCGATTGGTGTTGTGAGCGGTCCTTTAATCGCGATAAGATATTCGTCAATTGTGTCGAGAGTTTCTTTCGGAAGCCAATCACCAGTTTGATTAAATGCTTTTTCCCCTGCAAGAACTTCTAACCAATTAATCTTCTTTTTACCGTCATAAGCCTTCTCAACAGCCGCTTCAATTACGCGTGATGCTGCGTTCCAAATATCTGGACCCGTACCGTCGCCTATAATGAAAGGAATCGTTGCGTGATCTGGGACGTTTAAAACACCGTTAGTTACTGTAATCTTTCCATCATTAGCCATTATTGATATCCTCCTGAGTTCAAAATCAGTGGGCCGGTATACGAGATACCGCCCCACGAAATTTACTAGTTTTTATCGTTCATTGATTGGAACATATTTCTGCATGCCTGGTCCTACGTATTCTGCACGTGGGCGGATCAAGCGATTGTTTTCGTATTGCTCCAGGATATGTGCAATCCATCCTGAAAAACGAGAAACCGCAAAAATAGGTGTGAAAATATCATGATCGATGTCTAATGAATGATATACCGAAGCGGAGTAGAAATCAACATTTGGAGGCAAATTCTTTTCGCCTGTTACAATTGATTCGATTTTCTCAGACATGTTATACCATTTTTCTTCACCGCGAAGAGCAGTTAATTTCTTAGACATTTCACGTAAATGCTTCGCACGTGGATCACCTTTGCGGTAGACACGGTGACCGAAGCCCATGATTTTTTCCTTGTTTGCTAGCTTTTCACGAATATATGGCTCGACTTTTTCCTCATCGCCGATTTCCATTAGCATATTCATAACCGCTTCGTTAGCTCCGCCGTGTAGCGGCCCTTTAAGAGCGCCAATTGCAGCAGTTACACCAGAATACATATCAGAAAGAGTTGCGACACATACACGCGCTGTGAAAGTAGATGCGTTCAATTCATGATCTGCATGTAGTACAAGTGCTTTGTTGAATGCTTCTTCCGCGATATCAGCAGGCTCTTCCCCAGAAAGCATGTAAAGGAAGTTTGCCGCATAGCTAAGGCCCTTTTTAGGCGCTACTGGCTCTTGTCCTTTACGGATACGCGCGAAAGCAGTAACAACAGTTGCAACTTTTGCTTGAAGTTTAATCGCCTTTTTGTAATTTTCTTCAGGTGACATATCTTCAGCTTTATCATCGTATAATCCAAGAAGTGAGATTGCTGTGCGTAGTGCTGCCATCGGATGCACTTTGTCGATTGGATAAGTTTTAAAGTGGTCGATTACTCCTTGTGGTATTTCCGCATGCTCTTCTAGTTGCTGTTTTAACTCAGCAAGCTCGTCTGCACTTGGCAGGCGCTTATGCCAAAGGAGGTAAACTACTTCTTCAAAACTAGCGTTCTCTGCTAGATCGTCAATGCCATACCCTACATACGTAAGTGTGTCATCGATAATGGAGCTGATTTGAGTTTGTGCCGCAATGATACCTTCCAATCCTTTTGTTGCTGTCATGATATTCTCTCCTTCTTCCCAGTCTGGCCATCCCCCGGATGCGGAGTGCAGAATGACGGCCATCTGCTAATTATATTTTTATCTAAAACGCTTACAATGTCCATTATAAGCAACTTTTACAGTTTTGTGAATGGTAAAGATGTTTTTTGTTTATAATTATTCGAAAGGAGCGGGCAGAAATTATGATATCGATCGACTCTAAACGCCTACAAACGTACTCACGGCAATGGTTACCCGCTTTATTCATTGTCCTGTTTGTAGTGATCATCCCGCCTATTGGCTTCGCAATAATTTTAGCTTTTTTCACTGCCCCGCTTGTGAACTCTTTAATATCTTTAACTAAATTACCAGCTTTTTTAGCTACCTTAATCATTATGTTCATCCTTGCGCTTTTAATGTACGCATTTGTTTTCTTTTCGGTGAACGGCTTTATTTCAGTTCTTTGGACAGTTGAAGATCAGTTGGTCTTAGTCTTGGAGATGATTGACAGCAAAGGGCTGGATTTTCACGCAGTATCAGAGAACTTTATACAGTCCAGTCATGAAGCAATGGAAGGAATTTTAAGTTTTTTCCAAAAGTTATTCCAACAATTGTTTAGCATCTTCATGTTCGTTATTGCTTATTTCTTTGCATTACGAGAAAGTGCGAAGAATCGCTTTTGGTTTTTAGTTTATTTCCCCAAAAAATTCCGCCCCGCTGCGACACGTATTTTTTCAAAAGCCAGCAGCCTGATGGGGCATTTCTTTTCTGTTCAAATCCGGCTTTTTTTCATTACCTTTTCACTCATGAGTATCGGTTTTTGGTTGCTCGGTTTCGACTCTTTTTTGACAAAAGCATTTTTAATTTCCATGGTCGACAGTATTCCTTTTTTAGGAATTGGATTAGTCTTTTTACCAATGATTGCATTTGCGTTTTACATAGATCACGTACAATTAGCAATCGGTTTGCTCATTCTATATATCGTTTTGCTCATCACAAGGCAGATGACTGAATCTTTTTTATGGGCTCATACTTTCAAATTAAGAACCGTTCATTCGTTTCTCATTACTGCATGTGCAGTCTATTTATTTGGCATTTACGGCATTATATTTTTACCATTCTTTTTATTTTTAGCTTTGAAAGTAAAAGAACATCCTACCTTCACATAACGCGAATTTGCCCGTTTTTCATCTTGTTGTATATCCACTTCACAATAAATGGATATAAAATTTTACGCGGCCAGCTAAATAGCAATATAAATCCTAGGATGTCTGTCAAAAATCCAGGCATCAACAACAATAGTCCGCCGAAAAATATACAAACACTATCTACCAAGGCTTTTCCAGGTGTTTCCCTATTCGCCAAGCGATATTGAAGATCTCGCCAAGCCCGAAAACCTTGTTTTTTCGCTAGATAGGCACCTCCGAACCCCGTCACAAGTATGATTAAGATTGTCGGAAGCACTCCTAGTGTTTTACCGGAAACTATCAATAAAGCCAACTCTGCAGTTGGAACAATGATGAACAGACCTACTAACCATTTCATATATTAACCTCCGAAAAGACCGCCTTCTCATAATGAGAACAGCGGTCTGAATGAATTACAATACTTTCGCGTGACCGTTGTAGATAACACCGCTCGCTGCATCCATTGTAATGTCGCTTCCATTTTTAATTATTGATGTTACATTTTCAACACCGACGATAACAGGAACACCTAGACTTAAACCAACTACTGCTGCATGACTCGTCAGCCCGCTAGTTTCTGTGATAATACCTGCACATCTCTCAAGCGCTGCATACATATCACGATCGGTTGATTTCGTCACGATGATGTCGCCTTCAGCTATTTGAGTCAGTGCTTCCCTTGCCGAATTGATGACTTTCGCTTTTCCAAACGCCACATTTTTACCGATACCTTGTCCGCGTGCGATTAAATCACCGATCACATGCAACTTCATTAGGTTAGTAGTACCTGCTTCTCCAACTGGAACACCTGCAGTGATGATGACGACATCCCCATGTGTGACGTATTGATGCTTGACACTTTCTTCAACAGATTCTTGGAGGATCCCATCAATATCCAACGCTTTTTTGCCGACGATAGGATATACCCCCCACACGAGTGTCAGTTTATTAGAAACAGATTCAGAACGTGTCACTGCGATAATCGGAACACCTGGGCGGTATTTCGCAATCATCTCAGCAGTTTGACCACTTTCTGTCGGTGCCAAAATTACTTTTACATTAAGATTTAGAGCTGTATAGGCAGCCGCTTGTCCAATCGCTTCTGTAAGGTTTCCTTCTTTTCCTCTTGTTCTGGAGGAAACAACCGAGTGGAAGTCCATGGAGTCTTCTGTAGAAACTGCAATCTTATCCATTATTTTAACAGACTCTACTGGATACATCCCTGCTGCCGTTTCGCCCGATAGCATGACCGCATCAGAGCCATCCAAGATGGCATTCGCCACGTCGCTTGCTTCCGCTCTCGTTGGGCGCGGATTTCTCTGCATGGAATCAAGCATTTGAGTCGCCGTAATAACCGGCTTTCCATACTGGTTACATTTCTTAATCATCATCTTCTGAACCAAAGGAACTTCTTCAGCCGGTATTTCGACGCCTAAGTCTCCGCGAGCTACCATTAATCCATCTGATAATTGAAGTATTGCATCCAAATTGTCGACGCCTTCTTGATTTTCGATCTTCGGCACAATATGGATCTGTCCGCCATTATTGTTTTCAAGCAATTCGCGAATCTCTATCACATCTGCTGCGCGTCGAACAAAGGAAGCTGCAATGAAATCGACTCCTTGCTCAATACCAAACAGAATATCTTCTTTGTCTTTATCCGTAATCCCCGGAAGCTGTACAGAAACATTTGGTACGTTAACACCTTTATTGTTTTTCAATGGACCTGCATTGATCACTTTAGTATGAATCAACCCTTTGTCATTATCTTTGCCGGTAACTTCCAGCTCAATCAGTCCATCATCCAAAAGTACGAATGAACCGCGATCTACATCATTGATCAGCTCTTTATACGTGACTGAAAAAACTTCTTCAGTCCCAAGCACTTCCTCCATCGAAATATCGATTGCTTGTCCTCTGACTAGCTCGATTTGGTCGTCCTTCATTTTATGTGTTCTGATTTCAGGACCCTTCGTATCCAGTAAAATCCCGACGACTTTTCCTCTTTCTTTAGCCGCCTTACGAATTCTTTCGATACGTACTTTATGTTCTTCTTGGGTGCCATGGGAGAAGTTCAGACGTGCCACGTTCATCCCTGCGTCAATCAGCTTATTCAGTGATTCATACGATTCACTTGCTGGACCGATTGTACACACAATTTTTGTCTTCCTCACTAACTATCGCTCCTCTGTGTCATGTAGACTCTGGTGATAACAATTAAATGGATAAAGTTTCAGCTAAATCCAATAATGACAGATCTAAC
This sequence comes from Sporosarcina sp. FSL K6-3508, assembly GCF_038615825.1. Classification (NCBI taxonomy): domain Bacteria; kingdom Bacillati; phylum Bacillota; class Bacilli; order Caryophanales; family Caryophanaceae; genus Sporosarcina; species Sporosarcina sp. FSL K6-3508. The sequence goes on from NZ_CP152016.1 coordinate 2,134,026, forward strand.
TTTTCTCGCTTCGTAAAGACTTCCTCTAAATTATAGTCTACCACTTTATGATTTCTCATACCAATGGCAGCACTTCTTTTTCCTTCCATCAAAGCTTCAACCGCACGTGCGCCATATTGGCTGGCAATGACGCGGTCTCGTGCAGATGGTGAACCCCCCCGCTGAATATGCCCCAAAACAGAAACACGCGTATCGACATTAGCTTCTTTTTTTAGAATCTCCGCCAATTCATTTGCAGGCATCATCCCTTCAGCCAAAACGATAATACTGTGTTTTTTTCCACGATCAGCACTTTTCTTTATACGGTTGACGACTGAAGTCACGTCAAACTCCTTTTCAGGAAGTAGAATGGACTCCGCTCCGCCGCCAAGGCCGGCCCATAACGCCAGGTCACCTGCATCCCGCCCCATGACCTCTATGATAAATGAACGTTCATGTGAGGTGGCAGTGTCTCGGATTTTATCAATCGCTTCAATTACCGTGTTGAGCGCAGTATCAAAACCAATCGTAAACTCTGTGCCATTGATATCATTGTCAATCGTAGCCGGTACACAAGCACACGGTATATTCAGCTTCACGAGTTCATTAGCTCCGCGGAAAGAACCGTCACCACCGATGATCACGATACCTTCTATACCGTGAAGCTTAATCTGTCGCAATGCTTTTTGGCGGCCTTCTTCTGTCATGAATTCAGGACATCTGGCTGAACGTAAAACAGTTCCGCCCCTTTGAATGATATCGCCTACCGACCCAAGTTGGAACTGTTCAATTTTCCCATCAATCAACCCTTGATAACCATTGAATACACCTGCGACTTCCAAACCTTCAAATATCGCCTTCCGGACAACCGAACGAATCGCCGCATTCATTCCAGGCGCGTCGCCTCCGCTCGTCAACACTGCAATTTTCCTCATTCTCCACACTCCTTTCACATCAAATTAGTATGTAAGGATGAAAAGATGCGGTTATTCCGCACCTTTCATTCAGAAAACACGCCGATATTACGGAATTTCTCATAGCGTGCATCGATTAACGCTTCCGATGACAACTCGCACAGCGTTTTTAATGATCTGCGCAATGTATCGCGAATCTCGATCGCTTGCTGATTTGCATCTCGGTGGGCGCCGCCTAGAACTTCAGGAATGATTTCATCAATGATGTTCATTTCTTTAAGATCTGGAGCCGTTATTTTCATCGCTTCCGCTGCCTGCTTCGCAAGTTTTGGATCTTTCCATAGAATCGAAGCGGCCCCTTCTGGTGAAATGACAGAGTACGTAGAGTTCTCAAGCATATGGATATGGTTGGCCACGCCTAATGCCAGCGCCCCGCCACTTCCGCCTTCACCGATGACAATCGAAATTACAGGCACTTTCAATCCTGCCATTTCCACCAAGTTCCGTGCAATTGCTTCACTTTGGCCACGCTCTTCAGCGGCTTTCCCGGGGTAAGCTCCTTTTGTGTCAATGAAGCATATAATTGGGCGATTGAATTTTTCGGCTTGCTTCATTAAACGAAGCGCTTTACGATATCCTTCCGGGTGAGGCATGCCGAAGTTTCTTCTGACATTCTCTTTCGTATCCTTCCCTCGCTGATGGCCAATGACTGTGATCGGCATTTGGTCAAATGATGCAATGCCTCCTACAATCGCTTCGTCATCACCGAAGTTCCGATCGCCATGAAGCTCTATGAAGTCTTCGAAAAGATACTGGATATAGTCAGTAGTTGTCGGTCTCATAGGGTGTCGAGCGACTTGTACACGATCCCACGGCTCCATATTCTCATAAATATCTTTTTCCAATTTCGCCAAACGGCTTTTCAAATTCACGATTTCCGTTGAAAGGTCAACATCATTTACTGTCGTATACTCTTCTAATTCACTAATTTTTTCACGCAGTTTCACGATGGGTTCTTCAAAAGCTAATGTTTTACTCATGCACGATCCGTCTCCTTCCCTGCGTGAAGCTTAATAATTCTATCCATTACATCCACCATATCGCATCGATGAACGACAGCATCAACTTGTCCGTGACTAAGTAAGAACTCTGCCGTTTGGAAGTCTTCCGGCAATTTCTCCCTGACTGTCTGTTCAATGACACGACGTCCAGCAAAACCGATAAGTGCCTTTGGTTCCGCCAGATTGATATCTCCAACAGAAGCAAAGCTTGCCGAGACTCCGCCTGTTGTCGGATAGGTCATAATCGATACAAAAAGCAAGCCCTTGTTGGCATGACGTTGAAGAGCAACACTTACTTTCGCCATTTGCATCAAACTAAGTACTCCTTCTTGCATCCTCGCCCCACCGCTAGCGGAAAAGATCAACATTGGAATTCCTAGTTGCGTTGCTTTTCCTACGGTTCTTGTGATTTTCTCGCCTACGACAGAACCCATTGAACCCATTCTGAAATGCGCATCCATAATAGCAACCGCAACTTGCTTACCTTGAATAGTGCCGACTCCTGTTAACACTGCTTCATTTAACCCTGTCGCTTCTGAATCTGCCTGGACTTTCTCCGTATAGGAAGGAAAATCTAGAGGGTTTTCTGTTTTCAGGTGATCATCCATTGATTCAAAGCTCTCAGCATCCAATAAATGCTCGATTCTTTCCTGTGCAGTCATCTTGTAATGATGTTGACATTCCGGGCAAACTTTGGCGTTTTTCATCAGGTCTTTTGTCAATATTACAAACTTACATTCAGGACATTTAGTCATGATGCCTTCTGGTACGTCATTTTTGCTTTTCATTGATGGAATCGTGTGGTTTTCTTCTTTTGACTTCTTTTTAAATAACTCTCGGATACTCATTCCATTTCCCTTCTTTCTCCCTCGACTCGGTTCATCCATTGTGCATAATAGGCTATGGCCTGCTGTGTATTGCCTGCCATCATTTCTTCTAACAGAGCGCCCACTACCTCTATTTCTTCTGGGGCAATGATCGCCACATCAAAAGAGACTCCGCTATATTGTTTCAATAAAAACCAAATTTTTAAGGAAAGTCGATTTTCCGTCGCGATTATCGTTTCACGTATCACGTCTTCTCTTAAGAAAACAGCTTCTTCTTCATTTAATTTAACTTGCATGCCCTTCCAAACAGGCAATGCGCGCAGTTCCTCATTTTCAGTTACAGTGGTGATGGCTGCACGTTCGTGAATCATTCGAGTTTCCACAACGTCTTGGACAGATCGAGCTTGTTGCATGATAAACGTGGAGAGGACCTCAACCAATTGGTGTTTTTTAAAATCAGATAAAAAAGTTCCTTCTCCGCGTCTCGTTTCAATCAAGCCAAGCAATTCCATACTGCGCAACGCTTCACGGACTGCTGTCCTGCTAACCTGCAACTGCTCGGCAAGATGTCGCTCAGAGGGCAATTTATCGCCATATTGGATACCTTGCTCTTTGATCAGCGATTGCAGCTCTCCGATAATATCCAAAAATCTCTTGGATGACGATTGTGAATTTTGCATAAAAGAACTCCTTTTTCGTTCTGCCGGCAAAGTGGTCAGACCACCTTGCTTACTAGCATACAAAAAAGATTCCTCTCCGTAAAGCATAAATGGAAAAGTTTCGATAGTTTTTTTCCGTCAAATTTCGCGCTGACTGAACGCTCGCTTTGTAATAGTACAGCGCACAGCCAGCAATGACGCGTCTCGTGTCATGTCTGGCTAACACTTTTTTTCTGTTCTATTTCATTCTTTTTCATTAGTCGACAAGGGAGTCATTTGGTCAATGATTACCTGAACAGCATGATTTCGATAATCAATCGTTCCTGCTAATTGAACAAATTGGTTTTCATTCAAGTGAACACTAATTTGCGCATAAAGCTTCGGAAATACTGTACAAGAAACTTCTTCCGTCTCATCTTGCAGAGTTAGAAAAGCCATTGCTTCTCCTTTTTTCGTTCGGATCCGCTTAATCGATAAAATAATGCCCATACATTTGACTTTGGCGCCTGGCCTTAAATCAAGCAGAGATGAAATCGGCTGAATAAGATCGGCGGCATTGCGTTTTAACTCTTCTATAGGATGTTCAGATAAATAAAATCCTAAGGTATCACGTTCAAAGGCCAGCACCGTTAAACGATCCATCGTTCCGCCTGGATTGTATTTCGGATGTGAATTGAATTTGAATTGTTCACTTAGCGCGTCATCCCCTATATACAATGCATGCGATTGTGCCGCATCGATAGAGGCCAATAGAACTGCTCGTGTCTCTCCGAACCCATCTAGGGCACCTGCTTTGATCAGTGGAATCAATGTCTTTTCAGTGAAATGATCAGCACCCAAAGCAATAGCCATATCAAACATCGACGACCATTGTTGATTCTCTCTAGCAATAGCTAATTGCTGATAGAAAGCAAAGGTCACTCCTTTAATCGCCCCAAGGCCTAAACGAATAGCGTTACCTTCCACAGTATGCGAATAGCGGCTGTTCGTTACGGAAGGCGGATGAATCTCCATTCCTTTCGCTTTAATTTCTCGAATTAGTTCCATCATTTTATCTTTGCTGCCTGTCAGTGAAGATAGATAAGCCGCATAAAAATATGTCGGTTCATTTGCCTTAAAGAAAGCCAGGCGATAAGAAATTAACGTATACGCAACGGCATGACTTTTCGGAAAACCATAGTCCGCGAACTTGACGATTAGATTATAGACGTTATTCGCCTTGGCATGATCAAACCCTTTTTTTGTTGCACCTGCAATAAAATGCTGCCGTTCTTTTTCTAGTACTTGCTGATTCTTTTTACTGATGGCCCGTCGTAATAAATCCGCTTCAGCTAAAGTGAACCCAGCGATTTCAACAGCGATTTTCATGATTTGCTCTTGATAGATGATGATCCCGTATGTTTCTGCTAAAATCGGCTGTAATTCCGGTATCTCATATGTTGTCGGCTCCTGTCCGTTTTTACGGCGACTATAGAGAGGTATGAATTCCATCGGACCCGGGCGATACAAAGCATTTACTGAGTATAGATCATTGAAATTATCCGGATGAATGGTTTGCAATGCTCGCCGCATGCCAGGTGATTCAAATTGAAAAATCCCTGTCGTATCCCCTGTTTTGAACAAATTGTACGTTGCCCGATCATCCAGCGGAATACTTTCAAAATCAATCTCCAGTTTCTTATTGTACTGGACCATAGAACGAATCCTATCAAGTAACGTTAAATTTCTCAGACCTAAAAAGTCCATTTTCAACAAGCCTGCCTCTTCGACATCTTTCATGGCCCACTGCGTTAAAAACACTTCTTCTGTTCCAATTTGCAATGGCACAAAATTGACGAGTGGGTCGGTCGACAATACAACACCCGCCGCGTGCGTAGACGCGTTCCTAGGCAAGTCTTCCAGTCTTTCTGCAGATTGCTGCCAAAGGGCTCTGCGAGGATCAACCGAAATCCAATCCTGCAGTTTTCGGGACTGTTGGACCGTGTCTTTGAATGAACGTCCACTGCTTAATTCGTTGGACATAAAACGAACTTCTTCCGGAGTGAAATCCAGAGCTCTCGCTATGCTCCTTGCGACAGCTTTCGTTGACAATGTTCCAAACGTGATGATTTGTGCCGCGTGTTGCTTGCCGTATGTATCGGCCACATAATTAACCACTTCCGTTCGGCGATTATCCGCGAAATCGATGTCGATATCCGGCATCGTCACACGTTCCGGATTCAAAAATCGTTCAAATAGCAGCCCATAATGAATTGGATCTACTTCTGTGATACCTAAAGCAAAGGCAACTAAAGATCCGGCAGATGAACCCCGGCCGGGACCGACGAGTATTTTCTCATTTTTTGCATAGCGGACATAATCTTCAACAATCAAGAAATAGTCAGTGAAACCCATCTGCTCAATGATCTCCAATTCATAGTTCAAACGTTTTGCATACTCAGCAGGTAGTTGCTGAAAACGACTCTGGAGACCTTTCTGGCATTTTTCTGTTAGTACGGAAATAGCGGTTCGTCCCGCAGGAATCGGAAATGTAGGAAGTTGAAAATCTTGATTTGATATGTTCACTTGGCATGCACTGAGAATTTCCGTAGTCAGTAGCAGCCATTCGGGATGGTCATGGAACCATTCAGACAGTTCATGTGCCTGGGGTAAATACGCTTGGCGAAAACGATTCGGAGGTTTTTGAGGGTCATTTAATTTATAGCCTTTACGAATCGCGGTTGCCACTTCATAGGAAGGAAAATCTTCCGCATGCAGAAAACGAGTTTCATGGCATGCAGCAATTTGCAGTTTACATTCTCCTGCCAGTTCGATCATGCGGTCTTCTTCGGCGTGTTTTGCTCCGCCTGGTCGACCAATCCCAATAAACGTCGACTGATCCGCTTGTGCTTCCACTAACTGTTGCACAATCTCAGCGGTCCTGTGTGCAGCCCATGAAGAATCCGTTAACGCACAAATGACCCAGCAACCTTCCCGATATGCATGCAACCAAGAAAGCGGTAGGTTTTCCTCTTCACGTGTCGATATGGCACTGCTCATTTTCATTAGATTCGAAAAACCTAATTGATTTTTTGCATACACATATAGAAGAAGATCTTTGTCCTCAATCGACACTTTGACTGATAGACCGATCACTGGACGTATGCCGTATTTTGACAACATCTTACTGAACGATCGTACACCGTACAGTTTACTATTTACGATTGCAGCCGAACTAGCTCCCCTTTGTTGTAAAAGAGGAGCCAATTCATCTAACTTTACGATTCCGCGCAATAAGTCTGCGCCAGTAACGATTTGCGGATACATCAGGTTCATTTCAATCCCTCAGCTCTGCTTAGTAATTTCTACAAATTTCTGCTAGCTTCACAATGACTTCATTTGCTTCATCCCACGAATAGACCGATGCTCCGGATGCAAGTGGATGCCCGCCTCCGTTATATTGCATCGCCAAGGTGTTAATCACAGGACCTTTTGAGCGTAAGCGAACACGGATTTGATCGTCTTCTTCAACGAAAATAATCCACGCACAGATCCCTTCGACATTCCCTAATGAACCGACCAGCTGTGAAGTTTCAGAAACTGTCACATCAAATTGATCAAGTATCTCACGGGTCAATTTAATATACGCGGCTCCATGTTCATCAATTGTGAAGTTTTGATAAATATAACCTTGGAGGTGCAAGATTTTACGCTCTACTTCATACATTCCTGCAAATAATTTCGTTCGATCAAAAGGCTGTTTGATAAGTGAACTCGCAATTTCAAATGTTTTTTCTGTAGTGCTTTGGAACATAAAACGTCCAGTATCTCCCACAATTCCAGCGAATAAAAAACGAGCTGCTTCTGTTGAAATTTCCCAGCCATACGATGCTTGACCTTCTTCAAAAAGAGTATAGATCATCTCCGAACAAGAGCTGGCTTCCGTATTCACCCATCGCTCATCACCGTATGGATCTTCGTTCGGATGGTGGTCAATCTTCAATAAAAAAGATCCTTGTTTGAAGAATTCGCCATCTATCCGATCTGTATTGGCTGTGTCTGTAACAATGACGAGTGCGCCTTCGTAATCTGCTTCAGTAACCTGATCGGGTTTCCCCAAATAAGTGAGAAGTTCATCATGTGTTCCTGCAGCCAGTACTTCTTTATCAGGATAATTTTTTTTGATTAATTCTTTAAGTCCCATTTGAGAGCCATATGCGTCCGGGTCTGGACGGACATGTCGATGGATAATGATTTTTTGATAGCGTTCAATTGTGTCAATGATTTGTCTTTTCATGCGGATTCCCCCAAGTTCTTGTTCTTGTATTCGCAATTCCTGTTAAAAGCCGCTACAATGTATTATGACCTAAAGGTTTAAACCTATAGATTATTTTCATGTAATGGAGGCTTTTTAATGGGAACGGTCAATTTTTTATTCGTTTTTGGTATCGTCGCTTCCGGCGTTTTTTATTTCGTTTTTAAGACTCGTCAATTTCGAACCAGCCATATGTTTCCGATCCGGAAAAAGATGTATGCAAGCATGGCAGGATCTGCTCTTGGTGCCCTTTTGATCTTTTTTGGGCTCAATCAAATACTGTTTTTCGAAGGTATTCTAACCTATGTGGTGGCAGGTATATTCATAGTATTTGGCGGCTATGTCGCGATCTTTAATCTTAAAGCGAAGAAACATTATAAGCAGTTCGTTGAAGAAGAGCGAGCATTGAACGAAAACTGATGTCCAAACGGCATCAGTTTTTTATTTTTAATCACGGTTAGAAGCCAGCCAAGTTACTTCTCAAAAAGTTGGAACATCCCCATTGCTTTTGCCACGATACTGTCATTCGAGAAGAGCTCTATTTCCAATTTGATGAATCTGCGACTCGTGTGCAAGATTTTCGGCACAACTGTGACTGCAGCACCTAGCTGAACTTGTTTAATGAAATAAATCGTGACGTTTTCAGGAACGCTCTCTCCGCGTTTTTGAAGACGAATCGCTCGGCTGCCTGCTTCGTTCAAGATTGTGAGCATAGCGCCATAAGATAGAGAGCCGAATTGATTGGTCATTTGAGGGACAACAGAGAATTCTATTTTTTCAGGCGCGTTTGGAATGACCTTCATTTGATTCTTTACAATATCATCGATTGTTTCACCTTGTTGCGGTTGACGCTGGGTCATTTGCAGTGCCTTCAAGACATCTTGACGGCTGATGATCCCTTCGAGTATTCCCGCTTCGGAAACAACTGGCATTAAATCAATGCCTTCCCAAATCATGCTGTGACCTGCCGAAGCCACGCTCATTTTCCCATTGACGGTAATGGGATCCGGGGTCATGACTTTTCCGACAGTATCCATATCCGGTTTACTGACGACGTCACGAGACGTGATGATCCCAACCAACTTTCCATTGGACTCCACGACGGGATAAGCCGAGTGTGCCGTCTGATGATTAACTTCGAAAAACTGATCAACTGAGTCTTCCGGGGCCAAAGTTACCGTACGGGCGAGCGGAGTCAATATGTCTTCTACTAATAAAATTTCTTTTTCGATTAACTGATCATAAATGGCGCGATTGAGCATGGTAGCCACTGTGAATGTATCATAGCTCGTGGAAATGACAGGTAAGTTCATTTCATCTGCTAGATGCTTCACTTCTTCCGTCGCATCAAATCCGCCTGTTACAAGCACCGCCGCTCCCGCTTTTATAGCGATTTCATGGGCTTTCAAACGGTTTCCGACAATTAGCAGGCTACCCGCATCGATGTATCGTATCATATCCTCAAGCTGCATAGCTCCAACGACAAATTTCGTTAATGTTTTATGTAATCCATCGCGACCACCTAATACCACGCCATCTACGATATTGATGACTTCAGCAAATGTCAGGCGTTCAATATTTTCTTTTTTCTTTTTTTCTATACGAATGGTACCTACACGTTCAATTGTATTGACGAGCTTCTGATTTTCAGCTTCTTTAATCGCACGGTATGCAGTACCATCACTTACTTCTAGCGCTTTAGCTACTTGGCGTACAGAAATCTTCTCCCCTACTGCCAAACTTTCAATGTAGCGCAAGATTTGTTCGTGTTTTGTTGACATGGATTCACCTTTTTCTCCGACCTAGTTTGAACGGTTTAGGCTTTTAGCTAATCATACCATAATTCAATCAAAAAAACGGTCTAAGACGATAACAAAGCGCCTCGACCGCCACTGCCCTATTTTGGATTGTTAGATCTCAATCACGTCTCCAGCCGCCATAATTTTCACTTCATGTGACGTTACAAGTGATTTGAAACCTTCAGGATTCTGTTCGATTGGCGGAAACGTATTGAAATGGACAGGCACAGTTAATTTCGGCTTCAGAATCTCAACAGCCTTCGCTGCGTCGCGCGGCCCCATTGTAAAGTTATCGCCAATCGGAAGGAAAGCAATATCAATCGGATCTTCGGCATACAATTTCATATCACTGAACAGCGCCGTGTCTCCCGCGTGATAAATGATTTTATCTTCAATGGTCAGTAACAGACCTGCTGGCATGCCTGTGTATATGATTTCATTATTTTCTGTTGTGTAAGAAGAACTGTGGAATGCTTGTGTATATTTGACTGTCCCAAAATCGAACTTTTTTGAACCGCCTATATTCATGCCGTGTGTCCGCAATCCTTGAAAACCTAAATAAACCGCCAATTCATTGGGCGCAACGACGAGAATATCTTCCCTTTTCGCAATTTCCATCGTATCTCCTACATGGTCGTTATGACCGTGCGTCAGTAAGATCACATCCGGTTTTTCATCTGCCGCTTTCAGATCTGTCAGCTTATTGCCCGTAATGAATGGGTCAATCAGTATGGTCTTTCCGCTTGTTTCAATTTTCACGATCGAATGGCCGTGATATGAGATTTTCACAAAAATCACTCTCCTAATTTTAATGAATCTGTACTCTATACCTTCTGCAAAACAGCGCAAAACCCTCTTTTTTTGTTATACTAACAAAAACAAAGGAGGCTACATAAATGTCTAATATTAAAAAAGTCCAAGATTTCCTCATCGAACACGCTATAGATGCTGCTCTTATTACGAATCCCGATAACATCTTCTATCTAACCAATTTTCGAAGTGAGCCACATGAACGTTTACTAGGTGTGGTTATTTTTAAAGAAGAAGAACCATTTATTATATGTCCAGCCATGGAAGTGGCGGATGTAAAAGCAATCGGCTGGTCCCATGGCGTTGTCGGCTATAAAGACACTGATAACGCGTTTGAATTCTTGGATAACGCCATCCAAGATCGCATCTCTGAATTGACACTACTGGCAATAGAAAAAGAACATATAACAGTAGACCGGTTCGAAATTTTACAAGAACGGTTCCCCGCCCTCCAATTCGCTAAGCTGGATGGAGAAATCGCAAATTATCGGTTAATTAAAAATGAAACTGAATTGGACTGCTTGAGAAAAGCTGCTGAATTGGCAGACTACGCAATCGAAGTCGGTTGCAGTGAAATTAAAGAAGGTAAAACCGAACTGGAGATTGTCCAAGCTGTTGAACAAGCAGTCAAACAAAAGGGTGCCGAAAAGATGTCCTTTGACACAATTGTCATTTCAGGTAAAAAAACCGCTTCCCCTCACGGTATACCCGGTGACCGCGCGATTAAAAATGGAGATTTCATCCTTTTTGATCTGGGTGTTGTATATAAAGGATATTGTTCAGATATTACCCGAACGATTGCACTTGGCGAGCCGACAGACGAACAACGAAAAATCTATGAAACAGTTAAAAAAGCACAGCAAGCAGCAATTGATGTGGTTCGTCCCGGTACACTGGCAAAAGAAGTGGATCTGGCCGCTCGTTCTGTGATTGAAGAAGCGGGCTATGGTGAACTTTTCCCACACCGAATAGGTCATGGCCTCGGTATATCCGTACATGAGTACCCTTCTCTGACAGCAGCGAATGAACTCCCTTTAGAAGAAGGGATGGTTTTCACAATCGAGCCGGGTATTTACGATCCAACGATTACAGGCGTACGGATTGAAGACGATGTACTGGTTACGAAGGATGGCGTTGAGGTATTGACGAAGTTCTCTAAAGACTTGAAAATTATTTAACTAGTTTATGAACATAAAAAAGCAGCCGCGCAAAGCGCGGACTGCTTTTTCAATTATATGCTTTGCAAAACGTCTTCCACGCGAGTATGCTCAAGCTCTTGAGCTTCTGCTACTGCTTGGTATGTTATGCTTCCAGCCATTGTATTAATACCTTTGCGGAGTGCTTCGTTATCCAAGCATGCCTGTTTTACACCTTTGTTTGCGATTTGAAGGGCGTATGGAATCGTTACATTCGTTAATGCAACGGTAGATGTTTGAGGAACAGCACCCGGCATATTCGCTACCGCGTAATGAACGATATCATGTTTTACATAGGTTGGTTCATCATGAGTCGTTACACGATCGGATGTTTCAAAAATACCGCCTTGGTCAATTGCGATATCAATCAATACGGAGCCCGGCTTCATGGATTTAACCATTTCTTCCGTTACCAAAGTCGGTGCTTTTGCGCCCGGGATAAGCACACAGCCAATTACCAAGTCCGCATCTTTCACTGCATTCGCAATATTGTATGGGTTGGAAACTAGCGTTTGAATATCCTTTCCGAACAACTCGTCCAACTGGCGGACTCTCTCTACGGATAAATCTAAAATCGTCACATGTGCACCAATCCCGATCGCTACACGAGCCGCATTCGTACCCGCCTGACCACCACCGATGATTGTTATCTTACCGCGTGAAACACCTGGAACTCCTGCTAACAGGATTCCTTTACCACCCTTTGTTTTTTCTAAATATTGCGCACCGATCTGAGTCGCCATTCGTCCAGCCACTTCACTCATCGGAGCCAATAAAGGCAAGGCACCGTTTGGCAATTGGACTGTTTCATATGCAATCGCAGTAACTTTATGTTCAAGCAATGCTTGCGTCAGATTCAGTTCTGGAGCCAAATGCAAATAGGTGAATAAAATCAATCCTTCACGAAAGTATTGAAATTCTGAAGCAGCTGGTTCCTTTACTTTCAGCACCATATCTGCACCCCAGGCTTCAGCAGCAGTTGCCACAATCGTAGCTCCAGCTTCTTTATACTCTTCGTCTAAAAAGCTGGAGCCAAGTCCTGCCCCTGTTTCAATTAAAACTTCATGTCCAGCAGTTTTTAAAGTCAGTACACTTGCAGGGGCAATTGCCACTCGGTTTTCATTGTTTTTAACTTCTCTTGGAACACCTATACGCATGCGAAATCCTCCTAAATTGAAAGTTACGTTAATCGCCTATTTCATCTTGCCGATTAATATAAATTTAATCTTATCAGAAAATATAAGTTTTTTCCTCTGTTTTTTAAAACCTTTCCGTATACTTTTCAGTTTGCATTGCTTAGGGTAAATATTTCGACAAAAAAAGAAGGATATTCGCAAGCTATGAAGAATATAGTAGATGTAGATACAATCTAACTTTAAGGATGGAGTGGTAATTATGGCACTTAAGTACAAAGACATCATCGTAGCCGTAGATGGATCAGATGAGGCAAAATGGGCTTTCAAAAAAGCAATCGCTATTGCAGACCGTAACGAAGCAACTTTACACTTAATCAACATCATTGATACGCGTTCTTATGCAGCAGTCGAGGCATATGATCGTTCCATCGCAGAACGAGCTCAAAAGTATGCGGAAGATCTATTGACTGAATATCAGGCCGAGGCTGCCGCAGTGGGTATGAACAACGTACAGATCCACGTTGAATACGGTTCTCCCAAAACATTGATCCCTCGTGATATTGCTAAAAAATTAAATGCAGATCTCATTATTTGTGGAGCTACAGGGTTAAACCGTGTGGAGCGTTTCCTGATCGGCAGCGTTTCCGAGAACATCGTCCGTTCCGCGAAATGTGATGTGCTTGTAGTACGTACACCTGAAACTCAAGAATAACAAAAAAGCTCGTTCTCCCTAGGTATTCTAGGAAGAACGAGTTTTTTATTTCGATACTTGTAAAGATTCCACTGAAATACCGCCAACTCGCACCGTATCACGTGCCAACATGATCTCTTCGTTCGTTGGAATGATCAATACTTTTACAGGCGAATGAGGGAAACTAATATACGCTTCTTCTCCTCTGACATTATTCAAGCTCGGATCAAAATAGACCCCCATGAATTCTAGTCCTCGCATCACTTTTTCACGCACAATGGCGCTGTTTTCTCCGATTCCCGCTGTGAATATGATGGCATCGACTCCACCCATTCCAGCAGCATATTGACCAATATGCTGATGAATCCGATCTGTGAAAACATCCAAAGCTAATTGAGCACGTTCATTACCTTGTTCCGCAGCTTCTGTAATATCACGTAAATCACTAGAAAAACCACTCAGGCCAAGCAAGCCTGATTTTTTATTTAGTACATTCACTACCTCTTCAGCAGACTGCCCCGTGCGGTCCATCATGTAAGGAATAAGCGCCGGGTCGATATTTCCTGAACGAGTACCCATAATCACCCCTGCTAAAGGAGTGAAGCCCATGGACGTGTCTACTGATTTGCCGCCTTTGACAGCGGCAATACTTGCACCGTTACCTAAGTGACATGAAATGAGACGCGTATCTTCAAGCGGACGATTTAATATCTTCGCAGCCCGTTCTGTAACATATTTATGGCTCGTACCATGGAAACCGTACTTCCGTATACCATATTTTTCATAATACTCATACGGCAGTGCATATAAAAATGCTTTTTCAGGCATCGTTTGATGAAACGCAGTATCGAAAATTGCTACCGCTGGCAAGTTAGGCAGAGCTTCCTTAAAAGCTTTGATACCGACAATATTTGCGGGATTATGCAGCGGTGCAAATCCTGAAATTTCTTCGAGTTTTTCAATTACTTCTTCAGTGATCAGCACTGAATCACTAAATACCTCGCCTCCGTGGACGACCCGATGTCCGATTCCATCAATCTCATCGTAGGACGATACAACACCTTCGCTTAGCAAATGCTCAAGCAACATACTAACAGCCTGTGAGTGGTCCGCAATATCCAGTACTTTTTCGATCTTCTTGTCATTTGTTGTCATGGAGAAAATTGAATTATCCATTCCTACTCTTTCGAATAATCCTTTGGTAATCTCTTCTTCCGTTGCCATCTCAATCAACTGGAATTTCAAAGATGAACTTCCCGCATTCACTGATAAAATTTTTGGCAATTTATACTCAACCCCTTAGTAATCTTTTACGTTGGTAGACGTTCAAGTTATTATAATACCTAACTATTTGAAACGCAATTAATAAAATGATATTTGAGCTATTTTTCTGTAAAATTTTTCTTTAAAAGAAAAAGAGAGGAAGAGCGAGTGCTCAGTCACTCTCCCCTTCCTCCATCCAAAGACTTACTTTACCAAAAAAGTTTTGTAATGCCAAAGCGTTTCCAAGCTCTGGAATCTTCGCAAGCAATACCTCAGGCATGACAATCCGATCAGTTGGCGGTTGTTGCAACAGCAAAATACTTTTCGCAAAACGTTGATCCTTGAATAAAGAAGCAGGTAGTTCAAACATTCCTCTTAACAGCTGATGTTCTTTCACAAATGATAAGATCGGCTCTGCTCCATCCGCCGTCAGTAATTTTGATGGGACGACGAAGAAACCATATCCACCCGGCTTTACATAGCGCATCGATTGCTCAATATAAAGATAATGCGAAAATGCATGTCCTTCTGAAGCCATGAGTTCATAATCCATCGCCACTTCTTCATCCGGATAGTAACCAACCGGAAGATCACTGATCACCGCGTCTACCAAATCAATGGGCAGGGGCCGCAGAGCATCTTGTAAATAAAACGATACCGGCAGTTGCAGTAAATTTGCCGTAGCCGCTGCAATTTGAATAAGTACATCATCGATTTCCACCGCACTTGCAGATGCTTTGCCTTCAAATTGATTCAGCACTGTAAATAGCAGATTTCCTGTACCGGCAGCCGGATCCAAAAATATAACTGCTTGTTTAGGATTTATCAATTTATTGACTAAGTAGCCAATCAAATAGCCGATTGAATCGGGAGTCATTTGGTGATGAGCTTGTGCAGATTGCTTCATTCCTTTTAACAGAGCAAGTTGAACACCTTTACGGATTTCTTCTGGTTGGACAGGATCCTCCAACTCTACTGCTGAAGGTTTGTCCAGCCAATGTTCACTAGCCTCAAGCACTGCATCCAAATACAAACCATCCGTTGATTGTGCATATTCATCATAATAAGTAAACACTTTTTCCATATTGTTCATGCTATTTCCTCCATGAAGAAACCCACCTCTTAATAGGTGGGTTTTAGTTTAATTCAATTCTTTCACGGCTTTGATTGCCGCATCATAGTCCGGGTGATCTGTTGCTTCGCTGACATATTCCACATAGGACACGTTATCATTACGGTCGATAACGAAAATTGAACGAGTCAGCAAACGCAGTTCTTTAATGGCAGTTCCATATGCCGTACCAAATGAAAGATCTTTGTGATCGGAATATAGATTCAAATTCTCCACACCTTCAGCATCTTTCCATCTAGCTTGTGCGAAAGGTAAATCTACCGAAATTGTTAACACTTCCACGTCATCCCCAAGAGAAGTAGCTTCATCATTGAAACGTTTTGTCTGCAGAGAACAAACACCTGTATCTACAGAAGGTACGACACTGATCAAACGAACCTTACCTTTTGAATCTGCTAATGTAACAGGCTGCAAGTCATTAGATAGAACTGTAAAGTCTGGAGCACGTTCCCCTACTTTCACTTCTGTTCCCTCTAGATGTATTGGATTGTTTTTAAATGTAACATTTACCATGCCAATCACTCCTTTTAACATAGTGTACTAAACGGTAGGGCCTTCATGCAACTTATGTTGTTCGGTTGGACTCAACTCATGTACTTTCTTTTTCTCATATATCTGCTCATGAATCACGGCCGTATCTGCGAATATATCATGCAGCGCGGACTTCTTAGGTGTAAACAGAACGAGTATATAAGGAATCCACAGCATTTGTGAAATGAATCGTCCAATTCCTTCTCTAAACAAAACTGTACTCCAATCCAATTTCTGCCCATTTAATTTCACTACACGAATCCCCATGATCATTTTCCCTACTGTTTGCCCAGCCAATTTTGTCATTAAAATAAAATATAGAAGCAATAATAGTAATGCCGCTACTTTATATGGGCTGAATAAAAAGGCAAACGGTTTATTGATCGCCATATCCATCAGACGGAAAATCGGTTTGACAAAGATTCCACTAATGGACGAGATGAGCAGCAGGTCAATCAAAAAAGCCCACAGCCTGACCCAAAACCCTGCAAATTTCGGTTGGAAAAGTGAATGTTCCGTGGGTATGGATCGCTGTGTGTTCAGCAGTTCATTCGTCATCATCGATTTCCCCCTTCTCACTCACCATATAAATACATCATCCGAGGTGCTTGGTTATCTGTCAGTAACTTCTTCATGATTTGGGACTCCATATCTCCGCCAAATACATCGTGCGCTTTCATGGATAACAATGAAGCCAAATTGTCTGGCGCCCCATATTCAAAGACAGCAGCCTTTTCTAAATGGTAGTCTTCTTTCATTGCCGAAACGACTGTCGGTAATTTTCCGTAATCATCTGCAAGTCCAGCCTCGATCGCTTGTCGGCCATTCATTACACGACCATCCGCAACTTTGCGTACATCGCTTTCTGACATGCCGCGACCTTCTGCGATGATGTTTACAAATCGTTTATACGAATCATCGATCATTTCCTGTAGCATTTTGCGCTCTTCAGGTTTCATCT
The DNA here is from genome assembly GCF_038615825.1 of Sporosarcina sp. FSL K6-3508. Lineage (NCBI taxonomy): Bacteria > Bacillati > Bacillota > Bacilli > Caryophanales > Caryophanaceae > Sporosarcina > Sporosarcina sp. FSL K6-3508. The sequence continues at coordinate 2,151,279 of NZ_CP152016.1, forward strand.
CTCTCGTACTGCTCATCATGTCCTTGTAAGGACCTGACTTGATGGTAGGAAAATCTACTCCATATTTTTCTGCCAGTTTGCCATAGTTGATCGACTGCATAATGACTCCAATCGATCCAGTTAATGTTTCAGGGTGAACGAAAATCTTTTCAGCAGGGGCAGAGATATAGTAACCGCCTGAAGCTGCCATTCCACCCATGGCCACATAGATCGGAATTTCCTTTGTCGCTTGAATTTCTGTAAACGCATCGTAAATATCCGATGATTCCAATACACCGCCACCTGGCGAATTGACAGATAATACGATTCCTTTTACTGTTGGGTCGTTCATGACTTCATTCAATTGTGCCATAAACTGCCGGTGATTGTACTCTTCCCCGCTAAACAGAGAAGCTGCGCCCGTATCTTGGATGACACCATCCACTTTCAGTACGGCAATCCGTTCACTCAGACTCCCGTCTTCGACTATTGTTTCTTGCAGATCTTGGTCGATAGCTGTGATTTCAGTGATTAGATCATTCCAATCTCTCGTGAAAAACCAGGACATCGTATTGATGCCGATCGACACGAACACCAATATCGCTGCGACTGCAATTGCAATCACTCTTTTTGCTGTCATTCTTAAAATTCCTCCTTTGTTTACATCTTACTGTACGTTACCAATCGTCCAAATGTTTCATTCATGCTACACTTAATCTATTAAATAGAGAAGGAGAGATTTCCGATGGTTAATCAGCACACTATTTATCTCTTTAGCCGGCTTGACGAAGATACCGTTCATAAAAAGACATTTGTTGAAGAACAATTGCTGAAAGAAGGATTCTCGCTTACTGATGACCATACTGAGGCGACCGTTGTCATAAGTATAGGAAGTGATGGCACATTTCTTCAAGCTGTCCGCAAAACAGATTTCCGCCAAGACTGTCTCTATCTTGGCATCTCCATAAAGGGCGCTCACGGAGTTTATTGCGACTTCAAATACGATGAAATTGGGACATTGGTATACGCATTGAACCAACCCAGCCTTGCAGAGCGTCACTATCCGATACTCGAAGTAACAATCAATCAACATAAACCATTCTATTGCTTAAATGAGTTCAGCATTCGTTCCACCATTATACGAACATTCGTCATGGATATTTCCATTGACGAATTATTATTTGAGACATTTTTAGGAGACGGTTTGATCATTTCCACACCGACTGGCAGCACAGCCTACAATAAATCGGTACGCGGCGCTGTCATTGATCCATTATTGCCTTGCTACCAAGTGTCTGAACTTGCTTCCGTCAATAACAATCGCTACCGCACTTTGGGGACTTCATTTATTTTAAGCGGCAATAGGAAACTCACTTTGAATGTTCATCAAGAAGGCAATGAGTTCCCTTCGACTGCGGCAGACAATGAGGCGCTCGGAATCAAGCAGGTTGAAAAAGTCGAAGCTAAACTGAGTAACCGGGTCATTCGGACTGCCAAACTTTCGGATAATTCATTTTTCGAGAAAGTGCAACGTACTTTCTTTTAATTACAAAACTAAAGGCTGTTCAAAAGTCGGAGCAAACGACTTTGGACAGCCTTTTTTCTATTAACTTTCTAAACTATGTTCCTTTTTACGTAACTCAACGCGCATAATTTTACCCGATGCTGTCTTTGGCAATTCTTCCAAAAATTCAATTTTACGCGGATATTTATACGGCGCTGTCAATTGCTTGACATGTTCTTGCAACTCTTTAACCAAATCATCTGAGTGAGCGTTCGCTCTATCACGCAACACAACAAATGCTTTCACCACATTGCCGCGCTCTGCATCAGGACTTGCTACCACAGCACATTCCCGCACAGCTGGATGTTTAATCAACGCATCTTCCACTTCAAAAGGTCCGATCGTATAGCCGGAGCTTATAATAATGTCATCTCCGCGTCCTTCAAACCAGAAATAGCCATCTGCATCTTTTTTTGCACGATCTCCTGTAATGTAGTAATCGCCCCTGAATTGCATTTTAGTTCGCTCAGGATCATTCAAATACTCTCGGAACAGAGCCGGTGTCAATTTATGAACTGCAATATCTCCCACTTCATCCACTGCAGCAATTGTTCCTTCATCCGTAATGATCTCCACTTGATTTCCTGGTGTCGGTTTACCCATGGAGCCCGGCTTCGCTTCCATTCCGATCATCGTTCCAACCAGTAAAGTGTTTTCGGTCTGTCCATAACCATCTCGTACAGAGAGCGAGAATTGTTTTTCAAAAATATCAATGACTTCACGATTTAACGGTTCCCCCGCTGAAACAGCACTTCTAACAGAGGTAAGTGTATAGTCGCTGAGATTTTCTGCTTTTGCCATGAAGCGGTATTCTGTCGGTGTACAGCACAACACATTGATTTGGTACTCGTCTAAGAAATTGAGGTATTTATCAACATTAAATTTACCATTAAAAACAAATCCTGTGGCACCGCTTCCAAGAACCGATAAAAATGGCGTCCAAATCCATTTTTGCCAACCAGGCGCGGCGGTCGCCCAAACTATGTCTCCTTCTTTTATACCAAGCCAGTTCGGTGCTGTCGTACGTAAATGCGCATAACCCCAAGCATGCGTATGTACTGCACCTTTTGGTTTGCCTGTTGTGCCCGATGTGTAAGATAAAAATGCAGTGTCTGTGCTTGCCGTATCACAAGCTGTAAAATCAGAGGATGCGTTTTTTTCTTGTTCCGTTAAAGACACTTCACCTTCCCTTGCCTGACCGATAATACAAACTTTCACTTTGTCTATATTGCCAACGTGCTCTAATTGGTCGGTGAAGGCATCAAATGCAATGATCGCTTTTGCACCGCTATGCTCAATCCGGTATTCAATATCAGAGGAACGCAGCATTTCTGAACTCGGTATGACGACAAGCCCTGCCTTGAGCGCACCAATGTATGTAACATAGGCTTCGATCATGCGAGGTACCATGACCAATACGACATCACCTTTTCGCAGACCATTTGCAGTCAATACATTGGCCGTTCTGTTTGCCGCTTTCATAAGTTCATCATATGTCACTTCTTGCTGTTGGTTTTGTGAGTCTACGTAAATTAACGCTTTTTTGCCATCACCTGTTGCATACTTTTCGAATTCTGAGACGATGTTATACTTAGACGGTGCTAACAATTCTTCACGGTTCATTTTCATTCCTCCTTTTACATAATAGTATAAGTATACAAATACAATGCGTACTTTTCAAAACTTTTTATATTAATCGTAATTTTAAGTTATGAAATTTAACTACAGCAGCCTGATCTCTATGTATAAATTCCACTTTTCCATACAAACTAAAAAGACCGTTCTGCATATGCAGAACGGTCCTCTTTGGACCAATGCTTATTTTTGGAAACCGTTCATTTGTTGTTGAGCCTGACGCACTAATCGCTTAGTAATTTCTCCGCCGACGGAACCGTTGGCACGCGATGAAGCATCTGGTCCAAGTTGTACTCCAAATTCAGAAGCAATTTCTTCTTTCATTTGGTTAAGTGCTTGTTGTACTCCTGGTACTAAAAGCTGGTTTGAGTTGTTGCCGTTGCTGTTGTTTGTCATGTCGTTGTCACCTCCTTGTGACTATAGAATGGTCACTTTTCGAAATTTCATGCAGGAGATTCGACAGGAAATATTTTCTTTAAAGCAAATCATTGAATTCCTCTTCGTTCTGTTCACTTGGAATGATCGTGATACGCTTGTTAACCGCTTCTTCCACCATAGCTTCAAAATTCTCGAAGCTTTCGTAATAACGTACTTTTTCTAATTGCGGTTTCGTTTTGGCGCTGGACGGCGCAAATATGGTACAGCAGTCTTCGTATGGACGAATTGATATCGGATACGTTCCGATTGTCTCTGCTATTTGAATAATCTCGAGCTTATCCATTGCAACGAGTGGACGCAACACCGGTGTAGACGTTACTTCATTAATAGCCGTTAAACTTTCTAATGTTTGACTGGCTACTTGACCAAGGCTTTCACCTGTAATCAGTCCAAGTGCATGTATTTCTTCGCGGACACGATCTGCAATTTGCATCATCATCCGTCTTGTCGTTGTCATCGATAAATTACTCGGTACTTGCTTAACAATCGCTTGCTGCAATTCTGTAAATGGAATAACATGCAAGCGGATAGTAGCTCCGAACTTCGTCAACTGACGTACAATATCTTCTACCTTTTGTTTTGCCAAGTCACTTGTGAATGGAGGGCTCGCAAAATGTATCGCGTCAAACGATACACCTCTTTTCATCATAAGATAGCCTGCAACCGGACTATCGATTCCGCCGGATAGCAATAAAAGCGAATGACCATTTGAACCGACCGGCATTCCTCCCGCTCCCTTATAAATATGAGAAGAGATATAAGCTGCACCGCGTTGTATTTCCACGTATAATAAAATTTCAGGTTTCTTCATTTTTACGATCAATTCAGGAAACGCGCGAAGTACATGTCCACCGAGTTCTTGTTGCAATTCTCCTGTGACGAGCGGGAAAGTTTTATCTGTTCGTTTCACTTCAACTTTAAACGTTTTACCCTCTGTTTCAGTATTGCCGATCACATCTAGTGATGTCTGCTTAATCGCTTCAAGTGTCGGTTCGCAAATCGCAATTGGACTGAAGGATTGGATTCCAAACACTGTTGGCAAAATCTCAATCGCTCGGATTAACTCCTCAGGACGCTCCGTATAAAGAAACATGCGATCTCGTTCTGCGCGCATTGTCAATGTCGTAAGTTCTTGCAAGGCAGCTTTAATATTTTCTTTTAATTTGCGGACGAATTTACTTTTATTCTTCCCTTTTAGAGACATTTCACCATATCTGATTAAAATGGTATTCCAATTCATTTTCCAATTCCCCTTTTCAGCAGTTGCATCAATTGACGTACAGCTTCCATTATCTGATGAATTTCATCTATTGTCTGATCTTTTCCGAAGCTGATACGGATTACACCCTTCTCGAAGTCTTTCGGCAAACGGATTGCCTCAATTACATGGCTCACGTCCGAATTTTTCGAAGAGCAGGCACTTGACGTTGAGACGATGATGTCTCGTTCTTGTAAAAAATTAACGACTACTTCTCCAGTAATATTTCTAAAAGCAACCGATAGTATATAGGGTACGCTCGAATTTGGCGCTAATACTTTGCAATCATCAAACTCTGCAAAGAATTGTTGCAATTCATTTTTCCGCCGTCCAATTTTTTCCAAATCCACTTCTTCCGCTTGCAAACGTGCGGCTTTTGCGAATGCGGCTGCATGCGGTACGGAAACTGTACCATTTCGCAAGGTCGCCTCTTGTCCACCACCAAATGAAATCGGCTGAAGCCTCAAATTTTTTCGAAAAGCTAAAAATCCACTGCCTTTAATTCCATAAATTTTGTGAGCGGAAACTGTAATGAGATCTGGTCCATCCTGAAAATCAGCCGGCAATAACTTTCCGAAACTTTGGACACAGTCCGAATGAAAGACTGCACGCGATGTACTATGGATGATCCTAGCACTTTCCTCTATTGGTTGAATTGTACCAATTTCATTATTGACATGCATGATACTGACCATAATTGTATCATTTCGTAAAGTAGACTCGAGTTCTTTCAGTGAGATTCTTCCTTCTTCATCGACTTGTAAATAATCGACAGTAAAGCCCTGTTCTTCTAAGTACTGAAATGTACGGAACACGGATGGATGTTCTACTACTGTTGTGATCAAATGTCTGCCTTTATGCTGATTCGCTAAAACATATCCGACAATAGCAAGATTATTTGCTTCCGTTCCACCCGATGTAAAAACTCCTTCTGTGAGTCCTGTCCCAATGGTATCCAATAATTGTTTTCTTGCACGTTCCAGCAGCTTTTCTGTTTGTTTCCCTGCAGCGTGCAAAGATGCTGGGTTTGCAAAATAATTTGTAGAAACCTCTATAAATGTGCGCAGTACCCTTTCATCCGTTTTTGTCGTCGCACTGTGATCAAAATACACATTTCAAACCTTCCTTCTTAATCAGAATTAGCGAAACAAAGCCACCGGGCAAACCGGTGGCTTTGTCGGAATATAGTTACACTTTATGATGAAGCATTTCTTGAATTTTCTTCATGGCGCCCGGTTCGACGTCTTCAACAGCGGTAGCTGCCTCTTCCAAAGCTTTCATGTAGCGGAATTGCATAAAAGAATCTTCCGCTTGTACTAATTTCTGATGCACTTCTGGATGAGAAGCGCGATATCGATTGCCGTACTGAATAATTCGTTCGACTAACATCGCATTTTCAATCAAATCTTCCGCTTTTTTGCATACATCATCGACAACAGTCGTTGCTTTTTGAATATACGACTCCACTAAAGCCATATTAAGCGGGACATCTTCCAAACTTTGTTTGACAAGAAAAATTTGTTCATCTGCTTCTTCCAACTGGATTTCCATTTCATCCGGAATACCAGGGATATTCGCACGATGCAAATTGCGATCCGCAGCCTGAAGTTGTTGCGACAATGCCAAAAGACGCGAACGTACTTGATTTTCATCGATTCTAAGATTTTTTATACGATTCGTAAATCTCTCTTGTTCTTCCGCCAACAGATCTAGTTCTTCTGCTATTTCCTGCAATTCTGTCTGTAGGCCGGAATAAGCGGATACATGATTATCCTGGCGTTCAATGAATACCTCGATACGTTTTGCCAACGCATTCAACTTTTTCATAGCATTTTGCGGAACTTGAGCTTCTTTTTCATCTAAACGATAACTTTGCTGTACAAAATTCACTTCACGTATCGTATCTTGAATCGTTCCTTGCAGATCTTCAAATAAATCCAACACCGCTTCCCATCGGTCCTCAACATAATGTCGGGAACTCACTTCTTCCTCCAAGACATCATAGAAGGAGTCAATCCGATCGTGAAGCTCCGATACTTCTTGCCCAACTTCTTTCACTTGCAACTCAACAAGCTGTTGTCGAAGTTCGGTAAGGCGCTGTTCAATTTCGTCAAACTGCGAAGTTAGGTTGAGATGTCCCAAATAATAGGCTTGTTCTTCCATTTCTAAAATCCCGATGCGTAGTTCACGTAATGCAGCAGGTATTTTTGATTGTAACTCCGTCAGTAACGAAGGAATTTCATGGATAATATGAGATAGCCTATCTCCTTTAGATGCCAATGAAATAACGATTTCTCGGGCTTGTAGATAGTTCCCATTTGCGATCAAGGCATCGTATTCATCAAATCTCGGATTAAACGACTCCCATTCCTTCTCAAGTGGTTCAACGGCAGGCCCGTATGAGTGTTGATGTGCTAAGATTGCTTTTCTTGCCGCATAATGCTGCTCTTTAATCGTTTCCATTTCAATGCGGTTTTTCTCTTCGCTGCCGATTAACTCATTCAGTTCCTCAAGGATGGCATGCATTTCCTTTTCGCACTGAGACAAGATTTCTTGTATATGCTTTTCTGTTTCTGTTGCTTTTTTGAAATGGAATCGATCCACGTGATCTTCCACATCAAATAATAATGAATCCACTTTTGGAATACGATCATCAACGACTTCCGTCCAAGTGCTTCGCCAACGCTCGAACATCTCTTCCGTTTGGCCTGTCATATTCAATTGTTTCACTTTCGTCATTTCTTCAAATATCGGTTTATGTTGAATTTGTAATTTTTCTTGTTCCAATCTTCCAATTTCTTGTATATGCTTTCGCCTAAACAGAAATGCGATTACTGTCAGAACGATGACAATAATTAATGGAATGATGAAATATTTCATCGCATTATGATCCCCCTATCCCACACTTCGCGCATAAAGTCATTACTCTAGATATTATAGTATATCGTAACATGTTTAAAGCTTTTTCGTCTTGAATTAACATGTTTTTTGAGAAATAACAGATATTTTATCAATTAGACGCGGTTTTTAGAGGGAAATTCGGTAACTTTACTCTTCCTACTCTATGCATCTCGGTGTAATGGATCAGGTAATCGTCAAAAATCCTTCGGAGTTCAGCATTGCGGTAACATGATGCCTGAGAGCGAAAAACTCATATCGCTGATTCCCAATTTGAATGACAGTTCCTGGATGTGCTGTTCCAATCCGAATTTCTCCAACCTCATCAGTTTGGATATTCGTCTTCACGCCAGCAGCAGAACCTGTTTCATCTAGGTCAATATGTCTTCTGCCAATTACTTCGCCGCCACGACAAACACCTTTGATGGCAATGTCATGTAATGCAGTAATTGAACAGTTGTAGACACCTTTCGACATAATATGGATTTTCCCATTGCTATATAATATGCTATTCAGCGCAAAGGAGGCTTGCAATACCGATTCAGGCCGACTCTCTTCATTATATATTTGAAGCAACACGTCTGCATCGTCTATTAATTGTCGCAAATAAGAGATGGTTGTTTGTTCTTCTCTCAGCGGATCGGCAAATAATAGATACAGCCGCTCGGAAAGTTCCAGCCATTCTTTCTCCAATCGTCTCGAATGGTTCTTGACAACTTGAATAAACTGTTTGTTTAATTGCATGAAATCACTATATTTCTGTTCTAATAAAAGTTGAATCGCTTGTTTCAAAATAAATGGCGCTATTTCTTCCGCTTTCTCGCCACGTAATGTAAATATTTGAACAAGCGCCAATTCGATATTACATAAATAGGAAAGAACTTCTTCAAGATCTTTCAACAACATTGAAATCACTTTTTCCTGTATCCCAACCGTAACAGTGGAAGAAAAAATACTTCCTTTAATAAATACTGATTTTGTTCCTCGTATGGAAGCCTTCGTGCTGTTTTTTATGATCGTAATCGACCCAGACGCTGCGACAAACATTGAGGGATGTATACTGCCGCCAATCCAGACATCCCCATCAAAATAAATATTTCCGCTCTCCAAATTAACGTCAGCAGAATGTCTATATTCTCGATTAACATCTATTTTCACCAATTTCCCGCGCCATTCTATTACGGGTCTTCCATCAATTTTTGCATAAACTTTATTTTGAAAAACTTTCACATGCCGACCCGATTGCATTATGATTTCCTGCGGCGGTTTTACCGGCCTTTCTTCATCAAATAAACTCTTCCCCGCGATTCCTTCCACCGGTGGACTATATGTTGCGATCAACTGACCAGCTTGAACAGTAGGGATGGGATCTTGCTCCCGATAATCTACTCGTTCATGCTCTTCTGCTTGTTCTTTATCAAATTTTAAATGAATAACCAGCGCAGCATCTTTACTTTCAATTGGCGCAGTCCCTTTTGCCACGACGAATTCTTTAACTTCCAATGAATTTGCCGCTTCTTTTATAGCATCCATACATAAACCGTTCTCAATCCCCATTTTTCTCAGTTCATCCACAAAGCTCTCTGTTTTTAATTCGTTAAAGTTTTGCGTTTCTTCTGTTACTTGGATATTCAGAACCGTTTCCCACTGTGTATCCATCAATGTACGTGTAATCGTTTTTCCCGGTGTCACGATAGCCTTTGCGATCATATCGTCATCCTTTAATTGAATGACGAACTGAGGATCTAGCTTTTCTGCTTTTGCTTTGCAAACGATTTGATCTGTGGGTAAAAGAATTGTACGCCGTGCCACAATATCATCGTTAATTCTTAATTCGGTCCCAGCGGACGGAATAATCATCGGATATTTCTGATCTTCAAAGTGCGCTTCCAGTTGTCCGTTGTGAATTCGTACGACAGATTGGTTTTCCATAATTTTTTCTTTCTTTTCTTCCACTTCTGTAACTGAGACTTCTGCTAAAACTTTTTTCAGTCTGAACATGGATGTTCCAGCAGGTCGATTTACTCGAACAGACACTTCATCCAATGTGAGCCCCAATACCTGAAGCGCTTGCTCCAACGCCTGCTCTACAGTCTCTGCTTGGATCGTAACAGACCTTTTCACACTCTCACCTCCAAATCAATAGTCCTTTATCTCCATTTCTATTATATCATAAAAAAGAATCTTTTCTACTACTATTATCTCAAATTTCTGATTAATCGACTTTCAAAGACAAGAAATCAAACAGAATCACTCTTCCTCGTTCACATTATTAGGTCAGAGGTGCGGTACAGTATTTTTCATTCAGTTTCTGGTAAACTACTTAGTAGAAAGAGGTGGAATGAGTGGATTCTAAAGATCCTTTGCATGAAGACTTGGATGATGAAGAGCTACAAGAACTAGTGCTGGAAGCGCAACGTGAAGCGCTTGAAAAAGCAGCTACTGAAAAGAACGAACGCCGCGTATACCGCCCATTTCCAAAATGGATGTTTTGGATCATGGCGACAACATTGGCAGTCAGCACATTCGCTATTGTATTTCAAATTTTTTCGATTCCAGCAATTGAATTTTTAAAGACCTCATCTGAACTCTCAAGAAACCCGCAAGTTGCTGCATATAAAGAAGCTGTTGTTGTCGTCTCAACCGGGGATGGTAAAGGGACTGGATTTTCTATTAGTGATAAAGGTACAATCCTTACAAATTATCATGTGATTGAAGGGTATGAATCGGTTATGGTCTTTTTCCCTGAGGGACAGCGATACTCCGCCACAGTCACTCGTACTTTCCCAGACATTGACCTCGCTATTTTAGAAGTGCGGGGAGAGGCTCTTCCCTATTTAGTGTTGGCCGAACAAACCCATTTTGATGAACATGAAGCTATCACATTCATTGGCAACCCATTAAGTTTTTCAGGCATAGCCAATAAAGGGTATGTACTTGATTATATTCAATTGCCTGATTGGGACCGCCCTGTCGTGATGATCCGTGCCCCAGTTTATCGCGGCAATAGTGGTAGTCCGGTGATCAATAATGAAGATGAAGTAATCGGTATTATTTTTGCTACTTTAAACGAAGACAACCATGGAAAAGTGGGGCTTTTCATTCCGATTGACGCCTACTATGAAGCATTGGATAATTTATGAGTATAAAAAAAGTCGGCAAAGGACTTGTCCTTCACCGACTTTTTATTTTTTTATCGTTTTGCTACGAGTAAAAGTCTGCCTTTATCAAGCTCGCTTTCGCCTTCTTGCGCTTCAGCTTCAGTCAATCCAACTGATTGCATTTCACTGCGTAATGTATCTCCACGAGAAGTAAACATATTCTTCATTTTATTAAGGAAGCCCATCTCCCCCATTCCAACTTGTTCAGAATCTAACGCATCTGCGATTTTGTCTTCGCGATCCTGATTGTGTGCGAATATATAAATATCGTCATGTGTGTAGCCTTGAGTCACTAGCTCTTCAATCTTCTTTTTTGCTTGTACTGCATTTTCTAAGAAAAACTTTTCCATTTGTAAAACCTCCAAATAATTGTTTTCCGCTCTATTCATCTATACCTATTCAGCCTGCCTTTCAAACTTCCTCTACACACTTCACGACTTTGTACCCATTACCTTTTCACCTAACTAATATAAACTGCTCACTCCATTTGTTTAGAGAACATTCGGACTATGCTATACTAACCCTATAATTTATTAGAAAATAATAGAAAAAGGATGGGAACATTATGTCGACAGATCGTTTGGAACAAGGTTTACGCAAAATCAAAGAATATGTTAGCGAGGAAGAAGCAGAACGGATGATGACGTCCGATACATTAAAAGATCTAGCACCTGATTTACGAAAGTACATCGTAGAGTTTGGTTATGGAGAAATCTATTCTAGGCCTGGATTAGATAGTAAACAGCGACAGTTGGTGACGCTTGCTTCTCTTGTGACGCAAGGTACAGAACCACAGATTAAGACACATGTAAAACGAGCATTGACGGTTGGTTTGACTAAAACAGAAATCGTCGAATGCATTATGCAACTAATACCTTACGTCGGCTTTCCGCGTGTTCAAAATGCTTTGTCTGCCGCAAAAGAACTTTTAGAAAATGAATAACTCTACAAAATGCCGGTCGAGAACATTTTCTCAACCGGCTTTTCATTACCATCTATAAATTGCCGCTATTCCGGTATCGACAGGCATTCGCTCTTCTGGCAAGACGACTACTTCCCCGCCGCTTTTAAAAACAATTTCAGCCAAGTCGTCCATCACATCATCAACAGCTGTATTCTTCAGGTTTTCTGTCTGAATTTCTCCTGTATCCAAATTAATTCTACCTGGGTACAAACGGCCGTCTTCTAACATAAGACGACTAATCCGATCTTCACTGGCGGCTTGAACAACTTGCTCTATTTTTTCAGAGCCTTGACCATTAGACCTTGCGTTCTCAAAACTATCTACTAGTTTCTTTGTTTTTTCTAAATAATTTGGTTCAATGCATTCCCATGCGGTTTTTCGTAATTGTTCTAAACTCAGTGCTTCAAAATCAGATTTGATTCCGATTTGCTGCAAGTGCGGGTTGTGGCTCAGTTCTTTAAAAGGCGTATGGTACTCTGTCAACGTGACCAAATATAAAGGCAATCCACTTGGTTTGGAGTAATGCTCTGCAACCGTTCGGTCGACATAGCGGAAATAACGCTCAATATCTATATCGATTTCGTCTTTTTTACTTCCATGCCCATGCATCATTGCGGTTCCGGCAGCTCCACTTGAATCACCTGCACCTAAGTATGATTCGGTCACTTGATCACCGATTGCTTCCGCTTTAGTTTTTGCCAATCCTTCAGGTATTTCCACTTCTTCTACACCGTAGCGATTTCCTTCAAACAATTTAAACTGTTGTCGATTGACTCCTAACAAATGATAGCGATCTGCCGATTGGAATACTCGGATGAGAGGCTTGATATGGAAGCTTTTTGAAACGATTGCCAATTCAGGAACGGGCCGTTGGAGTCTATAGGCAATACAACGATCTTTCGTCGCAAATAACGCTAGTCCATCTCCTGCATGAGCCCAGAATGGCCTCTCGCCTACTAGCTTTTCAAGTGGCTCAAGTAAGCCCTTCACTTCATTCGCAGGATATTCTTTTTCTAGTTCTTCATGTACTTTTTGTAATAAATTTTTAAATCGTATTGGATCTTGCTGATTTTCAGGACGATAACGGTGGGTCGGTTGATAGATTGAGATACATAGCTCCGCTTGCTCCCTCAAAAATTCATGTGGAAATTCATTAACAATTTCGACGTTCATCCTAATCCCTCCAGTTCAAATTTTCCTGCCTTTTAACAGCGCAGGCTCTAATTTATTTGTTCCCCTTTCATCTAAATGTAAACTCCGTCCATCTTGACTATTTACAATTCGGTTGACATGTAATGATATATGGTATATAATAAGTATTTGGTATTGATAACTGATCTGACACAATAAATGGCGTTCTGCAGATGTTTTTCGGAACACTTATTCATCACTGGCGCGACTATAGGGTCGCAAGGACGCAAAAGTAGGTAGGGTTTGCGTTGCTTAAGTAAAACAACCAGTAGAACAACAACCGCGGCAAATACGGTTTATTCAGATTCTACATGATGTATAGAAACCAACACACTTATGATATAGAGAGATCCAACATAATAAACTGGTAAGTTATCAAAAGTAAGGGCTGCTTCCAAAAGAGGCAGCCCTTCCACAATTTTATACAGTAAACAGAACCGCCCGAAAAGTTTTTTTCACTTCGGGCGGTTTTTTGTGTAACGAAAAGGTTACCACGGAAAGACCTTCCACGGCAACCTCTTTTCATTTCTTCATTAAATAGAGTGTAATGCTTGTTCGAGATCAGCTATCACATCATCCATATGTTCTAGTCCTACAGATAACCGAAGCAAGGAGTCCGTAACGCCCATTTTTTCTCGTTCTGCTTTTGGTATTCCTGAATGTGTCATTGTCGCGGGATGTTGCATCAATGTTTCCGCATCACCTAAACTAACGGCCAATTTCACAAGCTCCAGTTTATTCAGCAACTGCTGTGCTTCCTTTTTACCACCTTTAATCGTAAAGGAAATCAATCCTCCACCCATTTTCATTTGCTTCTTCGCAATCTCATACTGTGAATGTCGATCATCAAATGGATAAAAGACTTCTTCTACTTTCGGTTGTTTTTTCAGATAATCAAAAAGAATCTTGGCGTTGGCAGAATGCCTATCCATACGCACAGGCAACGTTTTGATTCCCCGCAGCAATAACCAAGCATCAAATGGCGAAATCACGCCGCCATAATCTTTTTGAACAGTACTGCGAATAGTCGCTATTTCTTCTTGATCTTTCCCTACCAATAATCCTGCGATTACATCCCCATGACCATTCAAATATTTCGTTGCACTATGCAACACAAAGTCTACCCCGAATGTCAGAGGTGTTTGGATATAAGGCGAACAGAATGTATTGTCTACGATCACTTTCAAGCCATGACGTTTGGCAACATTGACGACAGCCTGCAAATCCACCAGCTCCATCGTCGGATTAATTGGAGTTTCTACATATATACATACCGTTTCAGGCGTTACCGCTTTTTCAATTTCTTCTTCTGTCGCCATGGAAATTAGATCATGTGTGATACTGTATTTTTCCTGCATTATTTTTAATAAACCAAAGGTACATCCATAAATTCCGCGAGAACAAAGCACATGATCATTCGCCTTTGTAACATGGACGAGCACTGCACTAACAGCTGCCATTCCCGATGTAAAAGCCAGTCCCGCTGAACCTTCTTCCATTCTGGCAATCCGTTCCTCCAGTACACCAACAGTCGGGTTTCCTAAACGTGAATAAATATTACCACTCTCTTCACCTGCAAATCGCCGCTCACCTTGCTCGGCCGAATCAAATACATAGGTTGCCGTTTGATATAAAGGTACAGCGAGACTACCTTGATGCTCTTTACTATTATACCCTTCATGAATCATTGCCGTTTCTTTATGCCAGTTGTTATTCTTTTGCATGTTGATTCCTCCTTCTACTACCTTATTCAATTAATCATATGAAAGCGTATTTTCGTTATACTATTTTCAGTGTAACGCGAATTCTCGAAAAGTGAAAGAATCGTTTCTCTAAACTTCCTCCATATGTATAAAGCTTGACCTAGGACTAATTAATTGGTATGCTATTCTTTGTGTAAAATAGTTGCAGCAGTTATGTGTTCCATTGTGTCCAGTCTATTCCTTTATAAAGGTGTATCGCGTAACCTCGGGGCTGCAGAGGCGAAGATGCAAGATAATAGAATGGCAAATGGATTGAACATATCTGGTCTTATTTTACAACAAAATAAAACCAACAGAGGAGGAGTCTCTCATGGCTCGATATACAGGTCCATCATGGAAACTGTCACGCCGTCTTGGTATCTCACTAACCGGCACAGGTAAAGAAATTGAAAAGCGTCCATACGCACCAGGACAACACGGTCCTAACCAACGTAAAAAACTTTCCGAAT
Organism: Sporosarcina sp. FSL K6-3508; assembly: GCF_038615825.1. Lineage (NCBI taxonomy): Bacteria > Bacillati > Bacillota > Bacilli > Caryophanales > Caryophanaceae > Sporosarcina > Sporosarcina sp. FSL K6-3508. The sequence goes on from NZ_CP152016.1 coordinate 2,166,579, forward strand.
ACGGAATGCAATTACAAGAAAAACAAAAACTACGTTTCATGTACGGTGTAAACGAACGTCAATTCCGCACGCTTTTCAACAAAGCAGGGAAAATGCAGGGAATTCACGGTGAAAACTTCATGATTCTTCTTGAAACTCGTTTAGATAACGTTGTATACCGCATGGGTCTTGCTCGCACTCGTCGCGCAGCTCGCCAATTGGTCAACCACGGTCACGTACTAGTAGACGGCAAACGCGTAGATATCCCATCTTTCGCTGTAAAACCTGGTTCTGAAATCTCTCTTCGCGAGAAATCTCAAAACTTAACTGCTGTTGAAGAAGCGCTAGAAGTGAGCAGCTTTGTTCCTGACTATGTGACTTTCGACAAAGATTCTAAAAAAGGCACGTTCGTTCGCCTTCCAGAGCGCAGCGAATTGGCTGCTGAAATCAACGAAGCATTGATCGTTGAATTCTACTCTCGTTAATTAGTTTGCATTGCAAACCATGGTATTAAAAGCCTTAGAAACCTTGTTAAATCAAGGTTCTGGGCTTCTTTTTATTTATTCATGTAAGTATTATAATGCACGTTAAAGTATATAGTTGGGGCTAATAAAAAACAGCATAGGCGGCTAATATACCGATTATTTATGGACCACTCAAAATAGAGTGGTCTTTTTATTCACCACAATAACCAATCCTCAATTATCGGTTTACTCTCGCTAATTAGAACGCTTAGTAAACGACAGTATTCAAAATCCCCGAAACTGCTTATGAACTGCACCCCAATTGTTAGACACAATCTAACAATTGAAGGTGCAGTTTTTCTATGGCTAAATTTACTGCAGAAGATAAATTACAAGCAGTTAATCAGTACTTAAACGGAAGTGAGAGTTCTCGTGAAATAGCTAAATCTTTAGGAACTGATCATAAAGCGATTCTTAAATGGGTCAAACAATATGAGTACAATGGTGTCGAAGCATTCATAAAACGATGTACAAATTACACCCAACAGTTTAGACTGGACGTACTAAATTTTATGGTTGGAAATAGTACGTCCTTGAATGAAACTGCAGCTATTTTCAAAATAACTTCTCCTTCAACGATTCGTGTTTGGAAAAGACAATTTGAAACACAAGGAATTGATGCCCTTCAGCCAAAACAAAAGGGGCGTCCATCCATGAAAAAAGAGTCACATCCATCATCAAAACCATCCGCTACTGAAAGATCAACGGAAGTGCTTGAAGCGCGCATTAAACAGCTTGAGATGGAAAACGAGTATTCAAAAAAGTTGAGTATCTTAGTTCAAAACAAGGAAAAATCACCAAACAAGACAAGCACAAGTAGTCTATGAGTTAAGGCATAAATATCCGGTGAAAGCACTCGTGAAGCTTGCTGGCATTCCACGCTGCACATATTATGATTTAGTGAAACGAATGAATCAGTCTGATCCAGATGCTGATTTAAAAGTTGAAATCAAAGCGAGTTATGAAGAACATGAGGGACGTTACGGTTACCGTCGTATTCGTGATGAGCTAGCGAATCGTGGAAAGAAAGTTAATCATAAGAAGGTTCAACGCATCATGAAAGAGTTAGGTTAAAGTGCTTGGTACGTATGAAAAAGTATAAATCATATAAAGGTACGGTTGGTAAAATAGCGCCCAATATTTTAGACCGCAATTTTACCGCAGATACCCCAAATAAAAAATGGGTAACCGACATTACGGAATTTAAATTATTTGGCGAGGAACTCTATTTATCGCCTGTTTTAGACTTATTTAATGGAGAAATTATTACGTATACAATAGGCTCTAGACCTACGTATTCACTTGTTTCAGATATGTTGGAGAACGCTCTAGAACGCTTGCCAGAGGATCACCAGCTAATGATGCATCCGGATCAAGGTTGGCATTATCAAATGAAACAATATCGTCACACCCTTGAAGCAAGAGGAATCGTCCAAAGCATGTCTCGTAAGGGCAACTGTTACGACAACGCGATGATAGAGAATTTCTTTGGGATTATGAAGTCGGAATTCCTCTACTTAAAAGAATTTGAAAGTGTAGAACAATTTAAAATAGAACTAGAAAAATATATCAATTATTATAATACGAAACGGATGAAGGCAAAATTAAAAATGAGTCCGGTGCAATACCGAACTCATTTTACTCAAGTCGCCTGATGAAATTAATCAGATCACCAGGCTTTCTCTGTGGCATATGGGAACGGCTGCTAATATATATTATCAATCAGAAATATTCGTTTGGAATTTCGTAGAAAGTAATATGCGCGAAATGAGTTCTCTTCCACTTGTAACACGCGGATTCGTCTTTTACTGATCGAACCATCCTTGGCCATATACATAACCTCTAATATTTCTCCATACTTTACCTACTTCTCTAATATTTTACGCACACTCGTCCCCCCTTTTTCTCATTATATCGAATGAACGTTCTTATACCAATGGTATGTATTGTAATTATTAAAAGTGGACATAATGAGTATGAGGTGATGAATGATGCAAATCATATTGGTGAAACATAACGTTAAAGGGGTGTAATCATGCTTTCAGAGAGAGTTGAGTTTGGTGACAAGGGGTCAAGTAATGAATTGAAAATGTTAATGGAACTTTTAAAATCTGGATCTATAGATGAACAACGTATGCTTGCACAAACACTATTAGAATTGGGCGATAGGCATAATACAAAAAGAGAGCCGCTTTCTAATTAGCGGCTCAATAAATTAAAATTTATTATTCATTATCCATTTTAGGATTTTGTGCATGAAGCTTCCAGTATAGTTCTACAAGCTGTTTTTCATATTTAAAGTGCAACTCGTAAAAATACATATGCCATCGTGGATCGATATGTTCGTAGTATTTGGCTAAAGTACCGTACAAACTGGTCTTCTGAAGAAGGTCTGCTAAACGCAGGTCCATTTATTCTCTCCTTTTTCTTATCAATATGATAATGTATTCTCTAAAATGGGTACTGACCGGGCAAATAAAAAAAGCGACTCCGTCTGAATGGATAGAGTCGCTTATGTTATGGGTATTTTGCATTTTTCAGATATTCCGTCGTTTCTATTTCTGCGCCATTTTCATAAGCAGCACCGAAGAAACGTTCTCTTGAAAAATAATGGTATTCGTATGTTCTTTCCGGGTATTCCTTAAAAAATACATGCGTGTAAAATTTACCCATTTAAGCTTGTATAATTATTATCCCAAGTTATCTTTAATAAAGTTCCTGTTTTATATTTAAGAAGCTTTTTCACAATTTTATCTATATGGATCATTTATAATAACTTTCCTTAGTCTATTATGGCGCTGCTGGAACTATATAAGCACCTGTTTTACTGTAATGTATAATTCCTTGGTTTGTAGGATGGTAATGCTTTGTTGTTGGATTGTAATAATTTCCAATTGATTTTCCTAAATCTACTCTTTCTTTATTTTCATTAATCATTTTTCCTTTTCCAGCATATGATTTTAATAATGCATTAGCGTCAGCTCTTAAAACACTTCTTCCTGGTATGAAATTACTGTGACCTATTATGTGTTTACCTTGTTTTCCAGAATGAATAATAAGTTTATGAGTAGTGACTAATGAGTTGCCTCTAAAAACTTTTAATAATCTTGAACCACCTTGAATAACAACTCTTGCAATTAAGCCTAAAAACATAGGTTGTACTTCAAATCCATTTTCGTCATACTGTAGATTTTCGATAGGTTTTTGATCAGAAGCTGTTGTTTGTGCTAAAGCTATACTTGGAGAAATCATATTTAAAAATAGTGTGAAAGATAACAACAACACAAAAGGTTTTAGATATTTTTTACTTATTCTGATCATTTTAAATCCCTTCCAATATTTTGTATTCGAGGTTAATCAAAGCTTAATAAAAGAATAAATAAACAAATAAATAAAAGTAAAAAAGAAAAGATGGAGAGTTAGACAGATTTAAAAGAAGAATGAAGATGAGTACACCCATTTGCTTCAGTCAGTTTAGAAAAGTTCAACCTACGGTAGTAAGCTGCGTGAACTCACACCTGAAGAATTAGAACTGTATAATGAGCGAGCAAAATTCATTGAAGAGGGTGAAGATATTTACTAATGAATTGATATCAGTGCGGGAAAAAAGTAAAACATCCCCGTGAAAGGGGTAATATCACGGCTCCTTTAATGGTTCCCCTCAAGTATAGCAAGTTCGTATATCATAGCATATATCATGAATCTTTTTGAATACGATCAGAAATCTTCTTTTTGGCAAGGCGTATAGACTGTTGGACCATGCTTTTACTGACACCTAAACCCTCTCCTATGTCACTCATGCTTTTCTTCTGCCCCTTGTGCAACAGGCAGCACTGACGCTCTCTCAACGAAAAGGAGGAAAGTATGTCAGCGAGTATTATCTTTTCTTCCCTGGTCATGAATAAATGCTTTTTGTTTATGTCATTTTCTTCACGTAGTTGCGCTTCCAAATCAGGCAGCCAATCCATATTTTCGTAGGATCTTTTTTGATAAACATTACTTTCTTCCGCTCCCCGATAAGTCCCTGGTTGACGTCCTGTTTCCATCCATTCCAGAGAGTAAGACATGAATTTAATCATAGAGTTGAAATGCTTCAGATCCTCCATCTCAATCGGATTGTTTCTATCCAGCAGATCCGCCCAATCCAGCATGTTGTATCCCCCATCCTATCGTTGTCTAAATGTTCAGCCCTTTTTCCGTCCATACGTCGGCATGTTCGAACCCATCAATTTCCTCCAATCCCGCTCGCTCAACCGCTCGTTTCTCTTCTTGCTTGTCCTAGTATCCTTTTTCACTTTCGCTTGTTTGACCAGCTGCACGAGTCCTTTTTCAATGAGTTGTTCTTTTAAAGTTTTGTTCATTTCCCCACTCCTTTCATAAATGTTGCCAAAACTATCGTTTTTGGGTAAAAAAGTCCCAGAGTGCAGTTTCCCTTGTGCAACAAATAAAAAGGACACCAAACAACAGCGTTACGCCGTTCCTCAGTGTCCCTGGTTGTTCCAGTAGACTTATTTAGTTATGCATATCCTTTCATAGTCCTGCGTTTGTACCAACCAGATATGAAAAGCTTTGATATACTGCCGTCTAAAGCATTGCAAATTACAGACTTCAAAGAAATCAATAGCTTGTAAAACTAATTTTGCTTTATATCACTTATCAAAGACTCACTAAACTTGACTGATTCTTCCCACTGGGGAAAATGACTTGAATTTTCGAACCAAATAAGTTTTTTTGTCGTTTTTATTGTGTGATAGTAATCCTCTACTAACGCGGAAGAAACATGCCTATCATGACGCCCCTCAAAAAACGTAACAGGGACATCGAAACTCTTGTATTCACTAAAATCTATTTTCATGAGCTCTTGCCACAAATATTGTATTGATTGTAGACTCCCTTTTTCACGATTAATTAAATCTTTAAATGTGTACTTTGATGAAAAAACGAAATCCCTTACCAGTTGGTTATAATTGCTTTTACCATATAAAGAACGTCTGTATCGTACCACTAATTTAGTAATAAATAATAAATCGTTTAACCAATCTTTTTGAGTTAATGAAAGGTCAATACTTTTCAATCGCTGAATAAACTTTTTTTATTTTGTTCTTGAATTTCTTTCAGAACAAAATCATATTGACACTTCAACCCTTTTTTCATGTTAACTACTTGACCAGATCCAAAATAACTATATACTAGATGATGATATTTTTTAATAAAAATTAAGCCTAGTACACTACCCCACGAGTGCCCTAAAAGGTAAACTTTTTCTTGTTTAAACGTTTCTAACAAATAATGAATTAAACTGTATAAGTCTTCTATATAAGTTTCACTAGATATTTGTTCCTCATTAGAAAAAGTATAGTAGGATTTCCCAGCCCCTCTTTGTTCCCAAACTACAACATTAAACGTTTTTCCAAGTTCTGAGTTATATTTATAAATCAGTGGTAAAGCAGCATCACCTGGACCATCATGCAAATACACTAAAAGAGGCAGATTGTTATTTTCACCAATAATAGAATTAAATTGTTTTGAAGAGCCTGTTTTTATATACTTTGACAGTTGAGTTTTCATTTTCTTATCCTACCTTACTATCGTTTTTGTGATTCAAGATAACATCTTTATATTTGTGACTCTTCAACAAGTTGTGCGCTTGACTATATATTCTATTACTGGTGGATGCTTTCCGTAACCCTGAATTATATATATTGTATCATTTCCCCATTTTATTTTCTTGACGTATAATTTTTTTAATAGGGAACTTGAGAATTGAACGTCTAAGTAACCATCACGATAACTCATAGCGTTAACTATATCATTCATCTATTCACCCACCTACCTCTTCGTATAACTAACCTCATAAAACAACGGCTTATCATCCTGCCAGTTGAAGATTTGCTTCCCAAATCCCTCTCCATGCTTGTCCGTCTCATCTATAGACTTATCTATCACTCGATAAACCGCGTTTTTATCCAAACTCACCAGCGCCGCATTTTTCACTTTTACAAACTTGCCTGCTCTCTTAACGTATACTTCTTCTTGAATTACACCCACAGGATCCCTCCTTGTGTGTTACAATAACGTCAGCCATGACGGGAGAGATCCTGTCTTTTTTTATTTACAAACAACTTCATCAATAAAAATAAAATCTTAATTGTTCTTGATTATCCATAGTTGCCAATAAAATATCTTTTTCACTAACATTAGAAATTGACATTTTATGTTCTAACCAAGCAATGTCTTTACCTATCTGGCTTAATTCAGCGAGATCTATTTTCCCTTCTATGATAATCGTCTTCGAAATAGAAAAAGGATCTTTTACTAATTGAATATCTTTCGGAGTTAATGCCTGGAGTTGTGGCGATAAGAAAAAAGAAATGGTTCCATCAGGTTCCCACATTGCAAGGGCGACTTGATTAATTTCTGCAACTTTTGCTTTTCTAGCTTCTGATAATAAATGGTCTATTGTGATCCTTGCTTTACCCAATTCTTTATACAGAATTTTTCCATTTTCTATTAAAGGGAAAGGAGATGGTTCTAACCATTTTCCAAATCCTCTCGACTTCAAAGAAACAAATACACTTAGCAAGTAAAGAGCAATTAGCACCCCTGTCGTAATAATTGAACCTTTTAATCCTAACTGCTCGTCTGATAATGGGTGTGCAAGTATATTTCCAAGTATTAAGGCTATAGTAAAATCAAGAAGCCTTAACTGTGCAATTGAGCGGCGTCCCAATAATTTGGTTGCCAAAAGTAAAACGGAAAATGAAACTATTGCACGTAATATCCATTGAATACTTGTAAGATTTTCTTGACCATAAAAAAATTCCACTTATATTTCCACTCCGTTTCTCTTTCAACATTTCAAATTATTGTTGCCATAAAATTTAAAAACATGAGTGTTTCCCATAGGATACCTCTTTGTGTATTACAATGTTGTTAGCCATGCCGCGGAGGGATCCTCGTCTTTTTCAATTCCCAAACAACCCAAATCGCTGATGGTCAATAAACCCCTGCTCCGCCTGATCCATCACAACAAGTGCAATACTACGCCGATTAGTCTTAAACGCTTTTGTCAATTCGCTAATATCAGCGCCATCACCCACATCTGCCGGAAGCGGAACAACTCACTCTTTGACCACCGCCACTTGACTGTGGCATCTTCAAATAGCAAATAGATCGGTTCATATTTAGCGACCATTCACTTTCACCCTTTCTGCTACACTCTTCACATATCTCAACTGCCGCCAAACATACGGATCATCATGCTTGCCTCCGCCGGCTAACCAATCCGCTATGCGTTTGTGTATGTCTTGTAACGCTACGATCGGTAGCTGGTCCTATATCTTCGTTATTTCTGCTATTGGATTTTTGCTCATGCTCTTCACCTGTTGTCCAAAATTTACTATGTTTATTTACAGCCCCACTCGCTGAAACTGTGATTACACCAAATGGTGAGTGTAGACCGCGCTTTGCGGTCTGTTTGTCATGAGAATTTAGCGTGAAGCTCTTTCTCACCTATCTGCATTCGTTCGCCTGTTTGAACATCCTCCAAGATATAGACCAGTTGCGACAGCGATATTGAGTCACCTCTAACCTTGCCGTTGCCTGCTACTCCTGTCACGACTTCGTTTAGCTTGCCGTCGATGTCATAGGTTCTCCTGGCTGGATAATCGGGCAACCTTTGTGAATTTTCGGTTTCATCTGACCCCTCTTGCGCTTTTCCTTCGACTTTGCAGTAAGATTTGACAGAAGTTGATTCATTTGTTACAATTCCCCCATCAATTAGGAATAGGATGAGGGCGATGGTTCGTCGTTTGAAACGGTTTAAGAATGTTGCTACGGCATTAAGCTTCTAAGTAAAAAATGATTTATACTACTTAGAAGCGAGGAAAAAAAATGAAAAAACATCGATTTAACCACTGGTCTGAAATTAAGTATTTAAAAGATATTGTCAACAATCCAATGATTGAAGTAGGGGAGTACTCCTACTATTCTGGTTATTACGATAATCAAGATTTTGAAGATGGGTGCGTTAGATACTTATGGGGAGACGAAAAATCAAGAAAGTTATTTAACCCCATCGAAGACTATGGTTGGCATTTAGATAAGTTAATTATTGGAAATTACGTATGCATTGCAAGTGGTGTAATTATTTTAATGGGCGGAAATAACAATCATCATCCCGAATGGATTACCGTGTATCCGTTTGTGGAACAAATTGAAACTTCTTACGAACCAAAAGGCGATACAATCATCGAAAATGATGCCTGGATTGGCATGAATGCGATGATTATGCCTGGTGTGACCATTGGTGAAGGTGCCATTGTTGCGGCTGGATCGGTCGTTGCAAAAAATGTCCCACCATATACGATAGTAGGTGGTAATCCTGCAAAAGAGATAAAGAAACGCTTTACAGAAAAAGAAATCGAAAAGTTGAAGGAAATGCGTTGGTTCGATTGGGAACGTGAGAAAATTGAACGGGCCAGCCATATCTTGTCTGGTTCTTCTATTAACCAGTTATACGACTTTTATAAAAAGGAAATTAAACCCTAACGTTTCTTTTTTAAATCTTCTCTTTAAATAAAAACGAATAAAATTAAGTAATAGTCTCTTCTTAATAGCTAATTAAGAAGGGACTATTTTTTAATGTGAAAACTCATTGTTGTGCAGCTTTTGTCAATTGTGTATCAAAACTTCCTACGCCTTCCAAGCCTTTCGCCTTCCCGCTTACCATTTATCCAGCCGTGATCATAGCCAGCATTTACTCCTGCTATGTAACCGTTGCTACGACCGATCCAGTAAAACAGCATGGAAATGGTTAGAGCGGATACTATATAAAATATCGTGCATCGCTTTCACCCCACTTAACAAATCCACCTTAACTGCCCGTTTGTTTCTTGAATAAAATCATTTGGTTGTTCAGAACTTAATAGAACATCGAATATCGCTTCCAACACATCCACCACAATGCTATTGCCTGCTTGGTGATAAAGCGTGCCATTAAGAAAGTCGCGCCTGCGCGGATGCTCTTTCTCAGCGGCATTAAAGTCCTCATCATCAAAGCACATCAAATGCCAGCACTCCTTTCCTGTCAGCAACCGATAATTTTCTTTTCCGATTGGTATAATGCCGCTGTTCGGGCAACGCATTTGCTTCGTGGTTATTGTCCATGCATATTCTTTGATAAGAGTGAGCCTGCCACCAAAAGGGTTGGATCAACACCTATTTTGTTAAGCATGTTTGGCTGAGTGATAATGTACCGATCGTCCGCTTTGTCTTCGATGAAACTCCAAATATCTTGCATTGGCTTTTCTTAAGTCTCGCGAAATTGAAAACTGATCCACACAGTCTGCTTACGACAAATACTCTTTCCCTCGCTTGAGGAATCCCGAAGCCTCGAGCATTAAGCACATCGAAATTATTCGTATAACCCAATCTTTCCTTATCTGATAAATAACGATCAAATGCCAGCTTCATTCTTTTCGACAAGACATTTTTCACATTTTCCCCAATAACCACTCTCGGCTTCCATGTACCCATGCTTTCAATAATCTTTAACATTTCGAATATCAAACTACTTCGGGTTCCATCAGCCCTGGCTATTATAGTATCGGTTTGTCTTGTTCAACAGGTACTCAATGTACTGGATCTGGAGTATTACAAGGTAATTAACCTCAGTGCCTGCAGTAGACTTTACTAGTCTATTGTAGGCACTTTTAATACTCCTAACTATCCTTACTTACAACCTCGAATATTTGCAGGCTGTAAGAATATATAGTTTTGTATCTTCCAAATATCATTTCTACGTCCAGCAATAATTTTAGTTATAATGTAAGCTAGCCGATAAATTAAATTAAATTTATTATTGTAATTTTGTATTTAAATACTCCATAGCCGCTTGGAGACTTTGAATGGTATCAACATCTTTAGCTTTTAGTTTCGCCTCTTCTAAGCCTACAATGACTTGGTGCACTTTCTCTGATTCTTGATACTTCCTCATAGTAATTCCATCGTCTGTCGCGAACATTTCAACCAAAGTCCCGTGTTCCCATTTCTGTGTTCTTCCGACTTCCATAGGAATAACAATCCTGCCTAACTGATCTATCTTCCTTACAATTCCAAGTGCTTTCATTTGTATTGCGCCCCATTTCCTTTAGATAGTTTATTTACGATTATCAATTGATTAGTTTTAAATAACTAGTGGCAGCTAGACAAGTGTGCTATAAATTAAAGTTCAAGGATAATTAAGATATAATCCCATTAACCTTTGGCAAATGAATACTTTAACAGCTTAAACTCCCTCACGCCGTCATCCCCTCTCGCGCAACTATCGCCACCTCTGCAATTTGCAACTTCGCTTCCAGTGCATCCATCTCCCCCTTGATCTGCTGCTAGTCCACTTTATCTGAGCGGGGAACCATGTAGATTCCGCCGTTGTTTGTCCAGTTAGGAATCAGCTACACCTCCAAACCTTCGATCCCCATTTCAATTTGCTTAGTCCAAACAACTTGACCATTAACTTTCTTTTTCACATTCCGCATTTGGAAGTAGACTTCGCGCGGATTGGCTGCTGAGTTAAGTTTTAAATAATGCAGCTCTTATCAAAGTAGGCATCGATAGAACTCAACCAACTGCGCGAGTCCATCCAGAACGCGCGCCAGAATCAGAGTTGTGTAAATACTGAATTTCTCTACGTTGCAATCTCCTTTCGTTTAATTTAGAGGTCACGAATGTGATAGAGTATCCCTCCGTACCCAGAGATCGCGGCAAACTCGGAATCATCTACATTAAAAAAGGATTGGACGAGATCGAGAAAAAGCTACTGCTTGAAGAAGAGTTCTGCCATCTGTATGCACACCACGAAACACAGTTAAGCGTAGATTAATATGCTATTGCGAAGTGCGAGAACCAAGCAAAGCGCATGGCCGCACGTTTTGCTTTGCCGTGATAGCCGGATGTTGTTAATTTGCGCAGAGGACGCATCGATTTCTTTTTCAACTGTAGCAACTTCCGTAACTTCCGCTTCTATAGAAGAGACGTTGATTTTTACATCTGGCATAGAGTTGTTGGAGTGGTTAACAAAAATCTAAAGGATTATACATAGGAGGGGAAAATATCCACTATGAAGGGTTGAGTTTGAAAATGGAACTATTTCAGGATAGTTTGTTTAGGCATAGAAAAAGCACCGCCTAAACGGTGCCACATACTTTACTGGTTATTCTCATCTTGACGCTGTTCAGATGGTTCTTCTGTCGGATCCGGTTCGTTTTCATCTACTCCATTGCAGCCAAATAAAAATCCAGCAGATAAAATAACCGACATAAGTGGAATAATATACTTTTTCTCTTTCAAGTTAATCTCTCCAATCTAAGTATGCTTGTATCATTTTGCCCTTACTTTGATTTATTATTCGTAGTTTGTAAAATATATGGAGAAAAACATTCACATAAACACTCTAATAGTGGCCTGCTATATATTCTGTTACCTGCATTCTTACGCTCGTTTGCACATCCTCCAAGATGTAGACAGCGATATCATGCCACCTGATACCCGCATCTCCTGTCACCATGCGGAAGAGCTTACCGTCAATGTCATAGGTTTCAACCCGATAGATGATCAGGCATCCCTTAGGGATTTTTGGTTCATTTCTTCGTCTACTCCGCTTTTCTTCGAAATGTGTATCAAATTCGTTTAACCCTCATGTTTCATTCACATCTTTCCAAATTGAACAATTCAATGAATCTACAAATTGTTTAGTCATCCCCCTCTTATATTCGTGTTAAGCTCAATGTAAGGAGTTGATGCTAATGGTTCAATCTACTAAAACAAATAAATTGCTAATGGAAGCAACACAATTTATTAATCATTGTTACGATGAACTCAATATATCTAAAGAAAATCAATTGAAGCGAATTGAAGAAATTAAAAATGAAATAAATACTACCGGAACATATTCACATAAGACTTTTGAGTTAACGCATGGAGCAAAAATGGCTTGGCGCAATAGCAATCGTTGTATAGGTCGATTACTCTGGAACACATTACATATTTTTGATGCACGAGATGCACTTACAGCAGAAGATGCATATGAAAAATTAGTTAATCATATTGATTTTGCTACAAACGGTGGGAAAATCCGATCTACCATTACGATTTTTGCACCTCGAAAAAATGGAGAAGATCCTATTAGAATTTGGAACCATCAATTACTACGTTATGCCGGATACAAAGAGGGCGATAAAGTAATTGGTGATTCAACATCTATCAAATTGACAAAAATGTGCCAAAGAATGGGATGGAAAGGGGATAATACCCACTTTGATATCCTCCCTCTAGTCATTCAGGAAACAGGAAAAAAACCTAAATTATTTGAAGTCCCCCATGAAATTATTAAAGAAGTGCCGATAACTCATCCGCAGCTTGATGATTTTAATAAGCTGGGTGTAAAATGGTATGCCGTTCCAATCATCTCAAACATGCGTTTGGAAATAGGCGGTATTGATTATCCTATGGCCCCATTTAATGGTTGGTATATGGGCACAGAAATTGGAGCAAGAAACTTAGCCGATCAAGACCGTTATAATTTACTGCCAAAAGTTGCCGAAATAATGGAATTAGACACTAAGTCAAACAGCTCGCTGTGGATCGACAAAGCTTTAATTGAATTAAATATCGCAGTAATACATTCTTATCAAAAAGAACACGTAACGCTTGTCGACCATCATACAGCTGCAAAACAATTTAAGATTTTTGAAGAAAATGAAAGAAAAAATGGTCGACCTATCACAGGTAATTGGGCATGGCTTATTCCACCACTATCACCAGCAACAACTGACATTTACCATAAACCATATAGCAATGACATTTTAACTCCTAACTACTTTATTCAAGCAGACCCTCCAGAAAATTAAATGGACAGTTCCAAATAGCTCATTATTATTTTTTTAATTTTTAGGCTAAAAAAATATTACAAAGAAGAGATCAATGAGATTGGTCTCTTCTTTCATATATAAAAGAGTTAATTCCACTACATGTTTTGTGTCACTTCCGTCGTTTTGTCTGCAAATTGCGTAACATTATTAGATGAAAGCCTATCCCCCAACTTAATCAAAAACCTTCATTCTCCATCTTCGAAATCAAAAACTAAAGGGTTGATAAAAGTCAAGACAAAATCGGTTTATTTTACACAAAACTCTTTGTTTATGACATTATTATGAAATCACTTTTTTACGCATAAATCGACACTCTTTACATTATGGGTAGGCTAATATAGAAAAGGTTGTTTCATCTCAATCAAACGCCCCAGATGAAGAAAGCTAAAAATATTGGATGAGAGGGATTATAATGATAAGTTTCTTGTTAAAGAAAATATTAAAACGTAAAATTGAAGTAAAAAGAAAGGACATGTATAAAAAAGCTGAAAATTTAGGGTTCACACATCCGCTAGTAGTAAAATGCAGTCAAGAATTAGATGTATTGCTTAATAGTTACTTTGATCAAGCTGCTTAATTAGAGGGAGGAATATTTATTAATCAAAATCTCAGATCTTTATAAAGCCAGTCAGAACAAATAAAAATTCGATTTGATTGGCTTTATTGTTTTGAAATCACTTCTTTAAGCAATAAACACTGTCCCCTACTACTATCCATCCCCGCCCACTTCTCTCTTTTTAAATAAAATAAAAAGAACGCCCAAGACGGACGCCCCTATTAATCGCTTATTTGCTCTTTACATATTCCATACCTTTCGGCGTTATGGACAAAACTAAATTATCCGACCCTTTCCCACTATCTACGGCATATTCATTTTCGATAAGATAGTCAATAGCCAGTTTACTATTCGCATCGGCATTCAGCATTGCTGTTGGCAAAGTGTAGCTTCCTCCATTATTCGCAAAATGATAATCATAAAGGCTTTGTAACAGCATATCTGATAGTTTAGTTACTTCTTCGTTTGTCATGATTAATCCCTCCCTCTTTATTTAATACGATAAGTGAAAGAAAAAACCTTCATTTAATACCTTCACCAAAATACACTTTTAAACGTTCTTTAGCAAACGTCGCTGTACCTCCCTCTGTAATTATCAATAATAATCCTTTTTTATAAGGCCCCAATGCTCGTCTCGTAAACTTCCGTCCTCATTTATAACACAGTCGTTCTTATGTTTGATGCATTATACTTTTTATTGATTACTCAGGGGAAATAGTTCTTCTCCTCACGAGTTTCTGCTTAATAATATTATTAACCCTCGATATACATTCTTTAAAGAACACCTACTACGTTAAATATAACTTCAGAAACTTTTCAGAAGTCACTTAAAGAAACAGATAGGATAACGATATATAACAAGGATGGTGGATACATAGACAAGTTTCATATAAGTTGGAAAGAGTTTGGAGTGAAAAAGGGTCGCCAACAAATTTAATTTTTCGCTTAGAGTAATTCAATCTATGTTTGAGATAAATGTAATGACTTCATGTCCTCTATTAAATATTATATTGAGGTGGGAATATGCTGGCAATTGCAGCGGTAGGTTTACTTATATTTTTTGGTTCATTGATTTATCTGGCTTATCATTTCGTAAGGAAAATTAAGAATAGTAATCGTATATTACCGAAGAAGCCTTTCTACTCCGCTTTAATCGGGGGTCTTTTATTATTTATCGTTGGGGCTTTCAATGTGGATACAAGCGTACAAGTTGCGTTCGAGAAAGCTCAGGAAGAGAATATCGAGTTGATTGCAAAGAACGAAGAGATGCAAACCTTACACAATAAACTTATAGAAGAAAATTCGAAGTTGCTAGAAGAGAACAAGAATGCGAATAAAGAAATTGACGAGTTAGTGGTGAAGCTAGATGATTCCAATAAATTAACAAAAGAGTTAACGGAAAAACAAACTGCTCACGAAGAGAACAACAAAGCTTTTGAACAGGAAATTACTGATCTCACAGCGAAGAACACAGCTTTGACAAGTGAAGTTAGCAACCTAAAAGGCCAGGTAGCAAGCATGAATACAAACGCCACTGTAAATGCTGCTAGTAATAAATCAGATTCATCATCTGGCAGCAGTGTATCAAAGCCGAGCCAACAGAGCTCTACTGCTTATTATAAAAATTGTACTGCTGCAAGAGCTGCAGGGGCAGCGCCTGTATATCGAGGAGATCCGGGATACGGAAAGCACCTAGACCGTGATGGCGATGGAGTCGGATGTGAATAACCTGTTTCTGACCAAATGCTGAACACGCTTTCCAATCCACTTTAAAAATAAAACAAGTGACTGTAAACCAATTCGTTTACGGTCACTTGCTTTTCAATTCAGCTACCTATTACACAAACTTCACCATACTATATTTCTTCTTACCACGTCTCACAATCGTAAAGGCATCTTCTAAACGCTGATCTGCCCCCACTGTGAAATCTGTATCCGTAATGCGTTCCCCATTAAATGAAATCGCACCGTTTGTCACATCTTCACGCGCCTGGCGTTTCGATGGTGACACGCCTGCCTGAACGATGAAATCGACGATGTTCTGATCCGCCTTCTCCATTTCAACAGTCGGCACATCTTTAAATGCATCTTTCATTTCAGAGGCAGTCAACGCTTTCAAGTCGCCGCTGAATAGAGCAGCTGAAATACGGATGGCTTGCTCGAGTGCCGCTTCTCCATGAATGAGGCGTGTCATTTCTTCTGCCAATGTTTTTTGTGCTTTACGTAAATGTGGCTCTTCTTGAACTGAAGTTTCGAGTGCTTCGATTTCTTCACGGCTCAAGAAAGTGAAGATTTTTAAGTATTTCACGACATCTGCATCCGCTGCGTTGATCCAAAATTGGTAGAACTCATAAGGAGAAGTTTTCTTAGCATCTAGCCAAACCGCGCCGCCCGCTGTTTTTCCGAATTTCGTTCCATCTGACTTTGTCACGAGCGGAATTGTAAATCCGTATGCCTTTACTTCTTCGTCATGCATTTTACGTATGACTTCAAGACCTGTCGTGATATTCCCCCACTGATCCGATCCACCAATTTGCACACGGCAGTTATGATGGTCATATAGATGATTGAAGTCCGCACCTTGCATGAGCATGTACGAGAATTCCGTATAGGAGATTCCTTGATCTAAACGAGATGCGACATTATCTTTCGCTAACATGTAATTGACACTCAATAATTTACCGTAATCACGCAGAAATTCGATCAATGACATTGAGCCGATCCAGTCATTGTTATTAACTAGCTTCGCACCATTATCTGATTGGAAATCAAAAATCATTTCCAATTGCTTTTTGATTCCGCGCACATTATCTTCCACTTGTTCCGTCGTTTGCAGCTGGCGTTCTTCAGAGCGTCCAGATGGATCTCCAATCATTCCTGTTGCCCCGCCGATCAATAAAATCGGCTGATGTCCGTGCAATTGGAAGCGTCGCAATGTCAATAACGGAACGATATGACCAATATGCATACTATTTGCGGTTGGATCCACACCACAGTATAGAGCAATCTTTTCATCCGTCAGTAATTTTTCCAAGCCCTCTTCATTCGTCTGTTGGTATAGCAGGCCTCTCCATCTCAAATCTTCCATTAATTCATTCGCCATTTTCCATTTCCTCCTCAGCTCAACACAAAAAGTCCCCACACAATCAATAAATGATCATGCAGGGACGCTAGTTGAGTAAATTAAACATAACGCGGTACCACCCGGCTTGAGAGAAACTCTCCGGCTTTAAGGCGCTGATAACGTTGCGCAAAACGTACACTCCAAAACTGTAATTCATGTATAGCGCACCGAGCAGCTTGCACCAACCGCTGCCTCTCTAATACGGACCATCGCTAACATTACTTCGGTTTTTTCGACATGTAATTTCGTATGTCTTTCATTTTAACCAAGTTCCAATGAAAGTCAACATTAATTGCTTATTTAATGTTGAATCTATGATATAATGAGTAAGATTTTTAGGGGGAGAATGATTTGGATAAAGAGAAAAATAATCGGATCCAACAACTAGAAAGTAAATTCGAACAGCTCAAAAAAGAACCGTGGGCCAAAAAAGTTCGAATCGGTTCAGGTGTTGTTTGGAACTTATTCATATTGTTACTGATATTCGGTGTAATCGGCGCGGTTTTCGCCACATCTGTCGGTGCCGGATATTTCGCTTCACTAGTTGCGAAAGAACCTTTGCGTTCTAAAGAAGAACTGCGCAATGCGGTTTTCACGTATGAAGAAACATCGGAAATGTATTTTGCCGACAATGTATATTTAGGGAAAATCAACTCGGACATCGAGCGCAGGCAGATCACTTTGGACAAGGTGTCACAATATGCATTGGATGCTGTTCTCGCAACAGAGGATGAGTATTTTAATGAGCACACAGGGATTGTGCCGAAAGCGATTTTTCGCGGTGTATTCCAAGATGTCACCAATTCTGCTAGTCAAACGGGCGGCTCGACTTTGACCCAGCAGCTCGTGAAAAACCAAATTTTAACGAATGAAGTATCTTATGAACGTAAGGCGAAAGAGATTTTACTCGCTATGCGTTTAGAGCACTTCATGACTAAAGATGAAATATTAGAAGCGTACCTGAACATCATTCCATACGGCAGAGATGTCTTAGGTCAAAATATTGCGGGAATTGAAACAGCAGCACGCGGGATTTTCGGTATTAAGGCAAGCGAGCTGAATTTGCCACAAGCTGCATACATAGCAGGCATACCGCAAGCCCCCTTCTCTTACACACCTTTCTATAGTAAGAATCAGGGGATGAAAGAACCAGAAAAACTGCAACCCGGAATTAATCGAATGAAGACGGTATTATTCCGCATGAGGGATACTGGCTACATTACAGAAGCAGAATATCAGGAAGCGCTTGCCTATGATATCGTTAAAGATTTCAGACAGCCTGCAAGACGCGCAACTGACCGCTACCCTTACGTTACACAAGAAATCCAGAATCGGACAGTCGAAATACTTGCGAAGGTCTTAGCAGAAAAAGATGGTATTGAAGCTAGTCGATTTGAAGAAGATTCCAAAATACAGGAAAAGTATGAGATTATTGCAGATCGATCCATGCGCACAGACGGCTACCGAATTTATTCTACAATTGATAAAGATCTATATGACAAGATGAATGAAGTAGCGAAGAATTTCCAACACTACGGTTTTACTTATACTACTGAGAAAACGGATAAAGATTCCGGTAAAAGTTATATCGTAGAAAACCCAGTACAAGTCGGTGCTTCAATGATCGAAAACCATACGGGAAGAATTCTTTCATTTATCGGTGGACGCGATCACGAAATTGAAGCATTGAATCACTCAACTCAAGCATTTAGACAGAACGGATCTTCCATCAAACCTTTACTTGTCTATGCGCCCGCCATTGAATATGGCGTTATCGGGGCAGGTAGTCCAGTTGTTGATGTGAAGTTCAACTGGCACGGTTGGAAACCTGCCAATTACTATGATCGCGAAATGGGCATCATCTCAGCCCGCGAGTCATTAGCACGGTCTCAAAACTTATCCACCGCACGTCTTTACAATCAAATTATCGATAGACAACCGATTGATTTTCTACGGAAAATGAATTTTTCTCAAATTATTGAAGAAGATGGCCATAACCCATCCGCTTCACTCGGAGGTTTAAAATACGGCGTCACAGTTGAGGAAAATACCAATGCCTTTGCAACATTCGCCAACGGCGGTCAATTCATTGAATCCTATATGATTGAGCGCATTGAAGATATGAAAGGCAATATTGTTTACGAACATAAAGCGGAGCCAGTCGAAGTATTCAGTCCAGAGACCGCATATATCGTCACCGATATGATGAGAGATGTATTAAAAGGCTTTGGTACTGGGGCGAGAGTTCCTGGATTCATGAATTTCCGTCCAGACTTAGCCGCCAAAACCGGTACATCTCAGCATTATGCTGATGCTTGGCTCGTTGGCTACAATCCGAATGTATCTCTCGGTGTTTGGCTTGGATATAAAAATCAGAAAACAACATTATACAATGGCAGTCCTAGTCAAATGCACCCTTCTGAACGGACTGCACGATTATTCGGTCAGCTGATGAATACAGCCAACAGCGTACGACCTGACATTGTCAAGGCGTCCGACACATTTAAACGTCCAAGTAGCGTTGTAACTCGTTCATTCTGTTCGATTTCGGGCATGGCTCCTTCTGCTGCCTGCTCAGCTGCAGGGCTTGTGCGCGCTGATTTGTTTAATTCTAAAGTGATGGTCCCATCGAAAGCGGATGACAGCATCATTTCATCTGCCGGAGTACGAGTGAAAGGTCAAATGTATCAGGCATTGCCTTCCACACCACGTGAATTCGTGACATCTGGCGGCGTTGGCTTGAACTCTGAATTTATTAAACGTATGCTTGGCAGACTTGGTGGAGACGGATCGAAATTATTCTCTGGACAAAGCGGATATTCAAGCAGTGTAGTTTCCGGCTCCGTCTTCCCTGCAGACAATGTACCGCCAGCTTCAGTTTCAGCAAGTCAAAATGGTTCTGTCCTTACTTGGTCAGCTTCACCTTCTAATGATGTAATCGGCTATTACATTTATCAAAATGGCGTTCGCGTCGGTACAGTCCGAGATGGCGAATCACTTTCCTATCCGGCTGGCGCTGGGTCGTACTATGTAAGAGCTGTTGATATTACAGGATTATTATCAGGTGCTTCCAATACAGTGACTGCTGCGCCGGAGCCCGAGCCTGAACCAGAACCAACACCTGATCCGGATTCAACTACACCGGAAACCAAACCTGAAGAAAATGGTGGTTCTCCCGCTCCTGAAACAGATGGAAACGTTAATGGCGGTTCTAACAACAATGAAAACAAAGATGATCCGAAAAAACCGGAACCTGAGAAACAGGAACCACCAAAGACAGATTGAATATGAAACCGAATTACAATTATTCTTTTGTAATTCGGTTTTTTCTGTAAAAAAATAACATTGACAATTTCATGATATTCTGAAAACTACACGCATTTTTCCAACATAAATTGTATACTTGAAGTAGAGTAGCACATATTGGGCTCACAGCGATTACCTGCCAACTTTAAGGGTAAATTGAAAAGGAAGGAGTGAACTGCGTGGAACATAGAAAAACGTATTTTTCAAGATCGTTTCCTCACGAAGAAGGTGAATTAATTATTGAAGGACCTATTTCATCTGAGCAATTGTCTGCGCTTAATTTCCATGAAGGACTGAAAGCATTTCGTCCACCTAAACAGCAACAAGAAGCATTAGTAAAAATTGCTTCATTTCCAGAAGGACGCATCAATATCGCGAGAATCGGAGACATGATCGTCGGCTACGTGACCTTTCTCTATCCTGATCCACTTGAAAGATGGTATGAAGCAAAATTATCCAACTTAATTGAGCTTGGTGCTGTCGAAGTAGCTGCAGCTTATCGGGGTGCTCATATCGGAAAGTCATTGCTGGAGTTATCGATGATCGACGATGCAATGGAAGATTATATCGTGATCACGACGGAGTATTATTGGCATTGGGATCTAAAAGGAACCGGATTGACAGTTTGGGAATACCGAAAAGTCATGGAAAAAATGATGCGTGCTGGCGGAATGGAGTTTTTCTCAACGGACGATCCGGAGGTATGCTCACACCCAGCCAATTGTTTGATGGCACGGATAGGAAAAAGAGTCGACGAAGAATCGATCCTACAATTTGATCGAGTTCGTTTCAAAAACCGGGTAAACTACTGAAAGTGAGGAATGACGATGCTCGTACAAGACATTATGAAGAATGACGTTATTACGTTGAATTCCACGCATACGATCGCAGAAGCTGTCCATTTGATGCAAAAGAAAAAGATCAGACATATACCGATCATAGAAAATGACCGCTTAATTGGATTGGTAACGGATCGTGATGTCAAAGAAGCCGCCCCTTCCAGCCTCTCCGATGAGTTAGAAACATTACTCTATGAAACACCTCTTTCTAAAATTATGAAAACTGATTTGATCATTGGTCATCCAAGAGATTTTATAGAAGAAGCTGCTTTGCTATTTTACACATATGAAATCGGTTGTTTACCTATCGTATCAAATTATCAACTCGTCGGTATACTGACCAAAACAGATCTGCTCTACAATTATATTGAATTGACAGGTGCGAACCAGCCAAGTTCTCATATTCAAATTAGAGTCCCAAATCAACCAGGCATTCTTTTTGAAGTATCAAAAGTATTTCATCACCATAATACCAATGTGCTGAGTGTTCTTGTCTATCCTTATCAAGATGACGAATCATATAAAATTCTAGCTGTCAGAATCAAACGGATGAATCCCCTTTCCATCATCGAAGATTTAAAAATGGAAGGGTTTCAGGTTCTTTGGCCGAGCGAACCGGAGATGAACTTATGAAAAAACAAGCAAGTTTTATATTTTCACCCGACCAATTAAATTATGAGTTTTCGGAGACACACCCATTCAATCAAAAACGAATTATCTTAACTAAAGATTTACTGGAAGAAATCCATGCGATCCAGCCAGATGAAATTGTCGTGCCAAGATCGGCAACCGATGAAGAACTACTGTTGGCTCACGACGCGAAGTATATTGAAATTGTGAAAAAAGCAAGTAAAGGTGAAGTAAGTGAAAATATTGGCAGTATATATGGAATCGGAACAGAAGATACTCCCTTCTTCCCTAATATGCATGAAGCCAGTGCACTACTAGTCGGCGGAACGCTCACTGCGATTGAGGAAGTGATGGAAGGTCGTTCAAGATTTGCTCTGAATCTAGGCGGAGGCTTACACCATGGTTTTCAGGGCAAAGCATCAGGGTTTTGTATCTATAATGACAGCTCTGTTGCAATAAAATATTTGCAGGAAAAGTACGGTGCCCGTGTGCTTTACGTCGATACGGATGCACATCATGGAGATGGTGTGCAATGGACATTCTATGACGATCCAAGTGTTTGTACATTTTCTATCCATGAAACCGGCCGTTATTTATTCCCAGGAACCGGGAACGTAACGGAGCGTGGGAACGGTAAAGGATATGGCACTTCGTTCAATTTCCCTGTGGATGCATTCACGGAAGACGAATCGTTCTTACACATTTATCGTACAGCATTGCGGGAAGTTGCAGAGTTTTTTAAACCTGATGTGATACTGACACAAAACGGTGCGGACGCACATTATTTTGATCCGCTAACCCATTTGTATGGAACGATGAAGATTTACGAAGAGATTCCAAAAGTCGCCAAAGAACTGGCAGAAGAATATTGTGATGGACGTTGGATTGCAATAGGCGGAGGTGGTTATGATATATGGCGCGTCGTTCCACGCGCTTGGTCTCACTTATGGTTAACTATGAAAGCGATTCCAGCTCCAACCGGCGCTCTGCCCGAAGAATGGTTGAAAAAATGGCAGCCGGAATCCCCTGTTTCCCTGATTGAAACATGGGAAGACCCCCCCAATTTGTACGAGCCTGTGCCACGTAAAAAGGATATCAATGAAAAGAATGAGCAAATGCTAACGAGAGCTCTCCATGTCATTCGCAATGGTTCGTAATCTATTTATAAAAAACAAGCAACTTATCTTAGTGATAAGTTGCTTGACTATGTAGCCTACATAGAATAAAGGCGAATATATGATAGTGTTATGATAGTGTTATGATAGTGTAATTAAATGATGTAAGATGGTCTGTGCTTGCATACCGAAGATTTTATACATAGTGGAAACACTGTGTGAAGTTTGGTATTTTCCTCCTTGAACAGAAAATATTTCTATTCTTTAACTCGAATGTTATTTCCTATACCCATCATCCTCAGGATATTACGCCAGTTGATCGTAGTGGAAGGCAGCGAAAGGAGAAAATATGCTCTCAACGCTACGCTTTTGTTCGCAAAAGCCGTTTTTCGTTCCGGCTTTTCCTGTGGGATTAGCCCGACAGGTGAAACGCCGCGGGAGCCACGCGGAATGCAGGTCAACGGTGCCTCACCCACTAGTTTCTTAATCTACACAAACAAGCAACTTATCCAAATGATAAGTTGCTCGTTTTTACTTTACAGACTGGCGCTCTTCTAGATGATACGGTAAGATAACCTCTGTTTCTTCTACCTCTTCTTCATTGATCAACTTTGTCAGCAAACGCATGGATACTGCACCGAGGTCATACAAAGGTACGACAATAGCCGACAGTTGTGGACGTACGATTCTTGCGAGAATGGAGTGTTGGAAACAAATGATTTCTACATCATCTGGTATACTCAGACCTTCATCACGTACGCCATTCATAATTCCAACCGCCACCTCATCGCTGCTAGTCATAACAGCTGTTGGATGATCTGCCAATTTCCCTAATACATTCCAACTTTCATAGGCATCATCATACGTATTATCTGTCTCGACAATCAATGATTCATCAATCGGCATACCGGCTTCTTCTAGAGCCCGGATATAACCTACCCGTTTACACACACGGTTAATATCACGTGTGAACGGGCCTGATACGAAGGCAATTCGCTTATGCCCATTATCAATTAATTTCTTAACGACATCATAAGCGGCTTGTTCATGATCAATATTTACCGAGGGTAAATTGGTTTCAAAATCCAATGTACCCGCTAATACAATCGGTACATTGGCAGTTTTCATTTCTGCCCGCACTTCTGGAGAGATCGAATCACTCATGAAAATTAAGCCGTCCACTTGTTTTCCTAAATGATCTTCAAAAAGTTCGACTTCCCGTGAAGTGCTCTTGTCTGAGTTGGAGATGATGATATTGTATTCATACATCGTCGCCACATCTGCAATTCCTCTAGATAATTCTGCATAATAGCTTTTGGACATGTCAGGAACAATGACACCAATCGTTGTTGTCCTTTTGCTAGCCAACCCTCTAGCGACTGCGTTCGGTCTGTATCCTAACCTCTCAATACAATCCAATACTTTTTTTCGAGTAGCAGGCTTGACATTTTGATTTCCATTAACTACTCGTGAAACCGTTGCCATAGATACGTTTGCTTCTCTTGCTACATCGTAAATGGTGATAGCCATTTCCAATCCTCCCAACGATCCTTATTCTATACTAGTATACAGTGTTGCCCATCTTTATAGGGTTTTTTCTTTATTTTAAAATTTCTAATTATGTACATACGATGAATTAAAGAAATGAACGGTCTCAACCGTCACTTTCCGTTCCAGGAAGATGCCTTCCACTCCAAGCAACTTAGTGTGAATAAGTAAAAAATCAGTTGTTCAACTTATATAGAAGGCACCGATCCTCATTACTGGGATCGGTGCCTGATTGTCAGATTGTTTGGTGTGTCTTCATGAAGCGATTCATTTCTTCATAGAACGTATCAAACTGCTCTAGGTTCATTTGTTGTGCTGAATCCGACAGTGCTACTGCAGGATCCGGATGAACTTCTGCCATGACACCATCTGCTCCTACTGCAATCGCTGCTTTCGCCGTTGGAAGCAATAGGTCTTTGCGTCCTGTAGAGTGCGTCACGTCGACGAATACCGGCAAATGCGTTTCTTGCTTCAAAATTGGAACCGCTGAAATATCGAGTGTATTTCGTGTAGCCGTTTCGTATGTACGGATTCCACGCTCACATAGCATAATTTCAGTATTTCCTTTAGAGATAATATATTCAGCTGCGTTAACAAACTCAGAAATCGTAGCAGACATTCCGCGCTTCAGAAGTACCGGCTTATCAACCATGCCCGCTTCTTTCAGCAATTCGAAGTTCTGCATATTACGAGCACCAATTTGGATTACATCGATATACTCGAGTGCTTCCTCCAAATGTGCTGGTGTGATGATTTCTGTGACAATGGAAAGTCCTGTCTCATCCGCAACTCTTTTTAAAATTTTCAGTCCTTCCAGACCAAGCCCTTGGAAGTCATATGGAGATGTACGCGGCTTGTAAGCTCCACCACGAATCATCGTTAAGCCTTTTGCTTTGATAGATTGTGCAACAGCCAATACTTGCTCGTAAGATTCTACTGCGCAAGGACCATAAATGAAAGTAGGTTCCCCACCTCCGATTTTCTGGCCGTTCACATTTACAATTGTATCTTCAGCTTTCCGTGCACGGGATACGAGCAATGCGTTCTTCTGCTCATCTTGCTGCACCTCAAGCGCTGACATGAAAATCGATTTGAACACTTGCTCCAGGATTCCGTCTGGTAATGGACCGTTATTCGCATCCTTTAAGACGTTTAGCATCTCCCGTTCGCGGATTGGATCATATCTATTCACACCTTGCTTTTCCTTAAGTTTACCAATTTCTTGTACAATGGCGGTACGCTCATTGATCAAATCCAAAATATTATTGTTTAACTGATCAATGCGACCTCTTAACTCACCTAAATCTTGCTTGCTCATCATTCTGTCTCCTCCCCGCACATATCATCCTTTTCTAAGTCCGGAATCTATGTTACATTTTTATATAATAGACCAAGTATAATGACTTATCTTTGAAAAGTCACGCAATTTCACCGAATTAATACATTTTCACTATTTTCACATAGAATAAAGCTTGAAAAGAGGTTGAAAATCCTGGTTAACACATTATTTGCACTCGACATCGGAACGCGTTCTGTAGTCGGTATTGTGCTGGAAGAATATGATGATTCGTTTCATATCATCGATTTAATTTCGAAAGAACATAAGGAACGCTCGATGATTGACGGACAAATACATAATATTTTAAGCGTGGCGTCTATCATTCAAGAGATTAAACAAGAGCTAGAACAGCATCATGGTAAGTTGCAGCATGTCAGCGTGGCAGCGGCAGGTCGCTCTCTGAAGACAGCAGAAGGCTCCATAACGATTGATATCTCGGAACGACCATTGATTTCGACTGAGGATATTAACCGCTTGGAATTATCAGCGGTTCAGAATGCACAGCAAACTTTGCTCACTTCGGATGAACTGAAAGAGGACGATCATTATTACTGTGTTGGCTATTCCGTACTTCACTATAAATTAAATGGCGAGGAAATCGGCAGTCTGATCGACCAGAAAGGAAAAGTAGCAACAGTTGAAGTTATCGCTACATTCTTACCGCGTGTTGTCGTTGAATCATTACTCGCGGCGTTAAAACGGGCAGATTTAGAGATGGAAGCATTAACCCTTGAACCGATTGCCGCGATTAATGTCCTCATCCCGCCTTCCATGAGAAGGTTGAATATTGCATTAGTTGATATTGGCGCCGGTACATCGGATATTGCGATCGCGAATGAAAATACCGTAACAGCGTATGGCATGGTCCCGGTAGCAGGTGATGAAGTAACGGAAACTTTGAGCAGTCATTACTTGCTCGACTTCCCGCTTGCCGAACAAATGAAACGTCAAATAGCTTCGCAGGAAACGCTCACCTTTCACGATATTTTGGGGTTCGAACAAGAAATTCCAGCGGAGGAAGTTGTTGACGTCATTCGTCCTGCTGTAAAACGCTTGGCTATTTCGATCAGCGAAGAGATTAGAAGATTAAATAACGGTACCTCTCCGCAGGCTGTTATGATTGTTGGAGGCGGAAGTTTGACGCCCACATTATCAAAAGAGTTAAGCGTCCAACTGGAGCTGCCTGAGAACCGGGTGGCGATTCGAAGCTTGGATGCATTGACAGGCGTCACTCTTAACGACACGATTGAAGCTTCCCCTGCACTCGTCACGCCGATTGGAATTGCCATTGCTGCGAAGAGAGCACCGATTCACTACATGTCCATCACAGTCAACGAGCAGGATATTCGTCTTTTCGAACTAAAAGAAATGACAGTCGGCGACGCATTACTTGCAGCGCATGTCACTGCTCGCCAATTATACGGAAAGCCCGGACTCGCTTTGACAGTGAAAGTAAACGGGCGCTGGGTAACAATTCCTGGCGAACACGGGTCTTCCACCACGATTTTATTAAATGGCAGAGAAGCCAGCACGAAAGATCGTATTCGTAATCAAGATGTAATTGAACTAGATTTCGGAATGGACGGCAAAGACGCGGAAGCTGCAGTTAAAGATTTAGTAGATGGCCCTGCATCGATCCATTTTCACTTAGATGGTTTGGCTGTAACAGTTGACAGCGAGGTATTACTGAACGGACAAGTTGCCTCTATAGACACTATGGTCTCAGATCGTGATGAATTGATTGTACGGCAAGCAAACACATTAGGTGCGGCTATTGAAAAAGTGTACAGCATACAACATCCGAAAGTATCTGCAGAATTGTTTTCCGTAAAGTGGAACGGGAGCAATCATATCCTGAAACATCGTCCGTCTAAATATCTCGTAGATGGTAGAGAGATTACTCATCAATATATAATCCAAGACGGCGATATCATTGAGACCAGATCTCCTGAGCCTTTATCTATTAAAGAAATTGCGGACGAATTGGAGATTATCTTGGAAGCTCGTGCAGATGTTATGTTCAATACTGAACCTGTCAGTATCAAGAAACAACGCACTGCCGTATTCATCAACGGTCAGCTGGCGGACCATGCTTATCAGGTTCAACCCGAAGATCAAGTAGAATTTAAGTCCGTCTCAGATGCACCTATCATTTTCAGCGACATTTTTTCATTCACAGATTTCTCGCTGCCTACTAACTCCACTTCTGCTTATCGCTTGCTGCGTAACGGAGAATCCATTCGTTTCAATGAACCTATTTTCGGCGGAGACCGACTGGAAATTCAATTTGAATAAAGCGTAAAGAGGCTGTCATTCTCATATAGAAAATGACAGCCTCTTAATTTATTGAGCATTATTTTTTGCTTGCACTCACGGTTTTATTCGGATTTACGTTTTTATGCGGCTTCTCTTTTTCATTTTGGTCTACAGATTGATCCGCTTTCTTGATCTTGCCAGACTCTTCTTTGCTTTCCTTCATGCTTTTATATTCTGTTGCCTCTTCACCTTCTGAAGACACTGTTCCATCATCCATTGGAATATTTGTCTTGCCTGCAACGGATTTCACTTTATCCACTAACTGACCAGATTGCTCTTGGATTGTTTGAGAAAGTTCCGATGATTTGTCTTTTGCAGCGGAAGTGAATGCAGCTGTTTTCTCTTTTGCAACGTCCGTCCAATCCGCCGTTTTATCTTTTGCTGTACTTGATAATTCTATTGCTTTATCTTTTGCAGTTGAGCTAAGTTCAATGCTTTTATCTTTCAGTTGTGCTGCTTGTGTTGTGAAATCTTCACGCATCTCACGTCCTGTTTTCGGTGCCAAGAAAAGAGCAGTGGCTGCGCCGATGACACCTCCGATAATTGCTCCGGCCAGGAAGCTTCCTGTTCCGCTGTTATCTTCTTCATATAAATCGTTTGTAGAACGGTACGTGTAATTTGCCGGGTATTGTGGTTCACCGTACGTGTTTGCGTAGGTACCTTGGTTTGTATTGTAGTTCGGTTTGTTTTCTGTCATTTTACTTCCTCCTGTGTGTTGAATGTTTGGTATGCTGCTAAGGAAAATGCTTGAACTAGGAGCGGGCCTTATATAGTGTCCAGCCAGTGGACTTTGCCGGTTTCCGTTCTTTCACTTGATCGTAGAGACCAACTGCCACGGTTCCCCACTGCAAGACTTGGGCTATTTTTTCACTGTTTTGTTCAGCCTGTGTAGTAACAGAGCTGGAAATACGGTGCACGGATTGATTCAAGTTGTTTACCGAATCACCTACTCCTTTTACTGCATCCACTACAGTGGTCAGCTTTTCCGCCTTACTTTGTAAGTCCTCAGCCAGCTGATTAGTTTTGTGAAGGAGTTGTGTACTTTCTGTTGTGACTCCCTCCAGTTGTTTAGTCATGTCGTCCATTGTATGCGAGACGCTTTTTAAAGTAGTCTTTAAAGACCCGAGCGTCATGGCAAGACTGACACAAAGAATAAGAAATGCGATCGCAGCCACAACTGCTGCGACATAAAGTAAATTAACCACCGACGTTATCCCCCTAGAGCATATTCTTACGAAAACTTTACCCTTCTTAAAGAGCTTTTAAACTTTTCGCCTTATAGCTACTCTTCGACAAAACTAAGTGATATCCTTTTTCAATCTCCAATTAATTGTTTCATTTTATCGATTACGCCTCGGAGTAATTGCGTCTATATTTTGAATTGTGCTTAGTTCTGCGTGATGCAGGTCAGTTAACCTTTGACACAGGACAGGGCAATCTTCACCTGTGTTCTCCTATCGTTCATCAAGTGTTTGAACATCCCTCGAACAGGAAAAAACTACTTCCTCTCATCACCTAAGTCTCCCGCTGAATAAAACTGAAAAAAACAGCCTCCCCATATGGTTAGGCTGTCTCTTCTTTGGAAATATTGGATTTGAATTGTTCTAAGTATTGTTGGATATCTCCTGCACCCATGAATAGGATGACCGCGTTTTGATGTCGCGAAAGTTCGGATGTATCATCTATTGTTAAATGGCGAGAACTCGGAATTTTATTGACTAAATCCTGAATTGTTAAATTTCCTGCCTGTTCTCTAGCTGAACCAAAGATATCGCACAGGTACACTTGATCGGCATCGGACAAACTGTCTGCAAACTGATCTAGAAGCGCAGCCGTACGCGTGAAAGTGTGCGGCTGAAATACCGCCACTACTTCCCGATCCGGGTATTTTTGACGTGCAGAATCCAACGTTGCACGAATTTCAGTCGGATGATGCGCATAGTCGTCCACGATCACTCTGCCTTCGAATTCCATGACAGAAAAACGTCTTTTCACACCTGGAAACGTAGCGAACCGAGCATCGATTACTTCAGCCGGTATATTCTCATAATGGCATAGGGTGATGACACCAAGCGCATTTTTGATTGCGTGATCGCCAGTTAAAGGAATCGTGAATCGATGATAGAATTCATTGCGAATAAACACGTCGAAGGAACAGCCGACTCTGTCCTTTTCGATGTTGGTCGCATAGAAATCATTTGAGGAATCGAGTCCATAATAAACGATTGGCACTTGTGTCTGTAGACGCTGAAGATTTTCATCATCACCGCAAGCAATCAATGCTTTCTTCACCTGACTTGCCATTTGACTAAATGCATCCAAAATATCGTCCAAGCTCTTAAAATAATCCGGATGGTCAAAATCAATATTCGTCATAATGGCATAGTCTGGATGGTACGCCAAAAAATGCCGTTTATATTCGCACGCTTCGAATACAAAGTACTCGCTATTCTCTACGCCTTTACCAGTTCCATCGCCAATTAAGTACGATGTCGGTGCGAAACCGCCCAATACATGGGAAAGTAAACCAGTCGTGGACGTCTTTCCATGAGTGCCAGTTACGCCAATTGAAGTGAATTGTTCCATATAAGATCCAAGGAAATCATGATAGCGAATCACTTCTACTCCAAGTTCGTCTGCTCTTTTTAATTCGGCATGATCGTCTTTAAAAGCATTGCCTGCGATAACTTTCATACCAGGTTGGATATTGCTTTCGTCAAATGGTAGGACTTTTATATTTCGTTCATGTAAAGGATCTTCCGTGAAAAAATATTTTTCTACGTCAGAACCTTGGATTTTATAAGAAGAATCATGCAGCAACTGGGCAAGCGAGCTCATTCCCGATCCTTTTATGCCTGTAAAGTGTAACAATGTCATATTGAAACCTCCCGGGAATTCTTTCATCCCACTTTTTATCTTCAGCTAAAAATATTTACGCTTGAAGATTATATCTTGTCATAGTATAGCATGTGTTTAAGAAAAAAATTAGCGACTGAATTACTGATTTCTTCAGTTTAGGAAGTTTTCTAATGCTTGATGTGTCAAAAATACATCTCTCGGTTTACTTCCTTTTTGCTCAGAAATAAACTGATTCGCTTCCATACGATCCATCAGTTTGGCCGCACGGTTATATCCGATGCTGAAATGTCTTTGTAGCATCGAGGTGGACGCACTCCCCTGCTCAATGATGAAGGAACATGCCTGTTGGAATAATGGATCCATTTCCTCTTCCTGAATAGCTGTGGCCAGCAAGTCTTCTTGACCGAAGAGATAGTCAGGTTCAGCTTCGTTACGAACGTGTTCTATTATACGCTCAATTTCATCATCCGTGACAAATGTCCCTTGTAGACGAATAGACGCTGACTGTCCATTGCCTAAGTACAGCATATCCCCTTTTCCGAGCAGCCTCTCTGCGCCAACCGAATCCAATATCGTCCGTGAATCGACTTGTGACGAGACCGCGAATGCAATTCGTGTTGGAATATTTGCTTTGATCGTTCCCGTAATCACATCGACGGATGGTCTTTGTGTCGCGATAATCAAGTGAATGCCGCAAGCTCTGGCTTTTTGGGTGATTCGGCTAATGGAAATTTCCACGTCTGCCGGCGCCATCATCATCAAATCCGCCAACTCATCAATAACGATCAGCATGTATGGCATCTTCAAGGAGAAGCGGCGCGATTCCATGACCATTTCATTATAGCGCTCAATATTTCGTACACCGGAATGGGCAAACAGCTCGTACCGTCTTTCCATTTCTTCAACAGCCCATTTTAGAGCAGCAGTAGCAGCTTTGACATCTGTAATGACCGGGCTCAATAAATGCGGAATGCCATTATAAGGAGCAAGCTCAACCATCTTCGGATCGATCAACAGTAGTTTCAGATCATGGTAGGATGCTTTATACAATAAACTGATCAGCAATGAATTTATACAGACTGATTTACCGGAGCCAGTTGCACCGGCAATCATTCCATGCGGCATTTTGCGCAGGTCGATCGTTTGCGGTTCACCTGTTAAACTGAGTCCAAGAACAGCTTCTAGAGGTGAGTCCGAGTTTTTAAAGGGCTCACTTTCTATCACTTCTGAAATACGGACTGCTCTCGTTTGACGATTCGGTATTTCTACTCCGATCAAACTGGTTCCTGGAATAGGAGCTTGAATACGAATATCCCGCGCTGCCAAAGCAAGTTTCAAGTCGTCCGTCAGGTTGCGGATTTTACTTACTTTTACCCCTTGTTCCACCGTCAACTCAAACATCGTCACAGCAGGACCTTGAACAGCTTGCATGACGGTCGCTTGAATGGAGAAATATGACAGTGCCTCTTCTAACTTCGCTGACTGAGACTCGAGCCACTCCTCATCCTTCACCTCTTCTTCCGGTGGTGCCAAGAAATTCAGGGGTGGGAATGCATACGAAGGAAGTGGTTCTTCGTCCACTTCATCTTCCATGCTCTTAATAGGCTGTACTGCTTGCGCAACTGAGGGTTTAATGACCGTTTTCTCAACTAAAGGTTGTTTCTCTTGTACGGCTTCTTGCACGTTTTTATCTTCCAATGAAGATTGTGCATGTTTCATCGCCAATTTTTCTTTGTCCGATTGGAGCATCAACACATTAAAAGGTATGATTTTTTCTTTCTTTTGTGATTCAGCATTTTCTTCAATCGTCTGAACAAAATCAATCTCCTCGTTCACTTCTCCTAATTCAGCTTCTTCTGCATCAAACTCATCAGTTTCAGATTCTGCAACTTCCAATTGCCCGATTTCACGGACTGCCACCATTGGTGCTTCGGAAATCACAGTCGTTTCTTCATCTTCATCTGAAATGGCAGATATCGTCGATGTATCTGACATAGAAAGGGGAAATTCTGACTGTAAGTCTGTTTCTGTTTCTGTTTCTGTTTCTATTTCTACTTCTTGTACTTCATCCTCTAGTTCCTCAGTTTCTTGCTCTTCCATAACAAAAGATTCAGCTACAGCAACTTCATTGCTCCCACTCTCAAACTCCTCTACGGCTAAAGGCTGTGTGAGTTCTTCGATTGAACCACTATCAGAAGTCATTTCTGCAGGTACTTCTTCGATTTCTGTCACAACATCTACCGATTCAGCCTGTTGCAGGTCCAGATCATCTATAGCTTGGGTTTCCTCTAGTTCTTCCATTTGCATTGCATCTTTTTGCTTTCTTCTTAACTTAGCTTCTTCCATAGCAGATAAGACAGGCGTGCTCTTAACATAGCCATAGATAGGAGACGGTACTTCAGATGGCGAGAACGGTCTTCTAGGTACCTTTGGCAGAGCTTCCTTAACAGGTGTGCTTTTCACTTGTGCTGCTTTGGGGCGAATCTTAGCAATCGTCGGTGGCTTTGGAGATTCAGATTTTGGTTCGGATCTATAAACCTTACCTTCTTGTTCAAATCTGCCAGGCCAGCGTGCATTTTGATAAAGCGGAATCTTTTCATATTCTTCTTCTAGTTCTTGTTGTAAATAATCTTTTGTATATTCATTGTGCTCGATTTCTTTTTCCCATCCATAAATTTCATGATCTGAAACAATCGGAAATCTAAAGTTTACTTTTTTATTACCTTCCATATCATCATTGGTGATAGAATTTTCATAGGATTCATTTATTTTTTCTCCGTCTTCTTCCATTTGTTGAAGACGTCTTTTCATATTTCGTAACCAACTCAAATGTATCACTCTTTTCATGTCAATCAATCTATTTTAACAGGTTCACTATGTGGAAATCAAACAGATCTATGTATGTTGAAAATAAAAAGAATATTGCAAGAGTCAGCCTATGCAAATGCAACAAGATTCTCGGACCTCTTATACGACTGAAGTCATAAAAAAAGCTTTTGCAGCGAGCTGGGCTTAGCCTCGTACAAAAGCTGATCGACTTAGATAATTATAATAACCTTATAGTTGGAAAGCTTCTCCAGCTTCTCTTTGCTCGTCCAGCACAAGAATTCCCTTTTCTTCAGGAGAATTCTTCAGGTTAAGTTCTTTAGCAGAGCAGATCATTCCAGATGACGCTACGCCACGTAGTTCAGCATCACGAATAATCATCCCAGAAGGCATAACTGCACCGACTTTCGCTACGACTACTTTTTGTCCTGCTTCAACATTCGGTGCGCCGCAAACGATTTGCAATGTATCTTCGCCCACGTCAACTTGACAAATATTCAATTTATCTGCGTTTGGATGCTTCTCTTTTTCTTTCACATACCCTACAACGAATTTCGGACTGAAGTCGACATCAAGTTCAAATTCCACTTCATTCTTCCTAAGCGCTTCTTGAAATTGTTCAGCAAGTTCTTCTGTTAATTCCACTTGTCCGTTTGCAGCAAGCGGGAAGTAACTCGACACGTCAAACAAATTGAATCCGATGATATCACCAGTTTTCGCTTCTTTGAGGATCGCTACATCATTTTTACGCTCGCATACTACTTCAGTTGGTCGTTCAGTTGTCAACTGGACGAATAAAACATCGCCTACACCTGCGGCATTATAAAATAAGTTCATTTTTTCTTGTCCCTTCTAGCCAATCGATTTTTTGCCATAATAAAAATAGGCTCTAGTTTGCCATCTTCATAAATAAACGACAGCGATGTAACAGGCACCGCGCCTGTTGTGAAAAATTGCATTGCCATTTGTGCAATGACATCATAGCCTGTGTCATTCCGGATATCTCCGATGATCAACACGTCTTGATGCGGTACCGACACAACCATATGACCTTCAATCTTCTGTTCCATTTCCTTCAAAAACGGCTGATTCAATATTCGGCTCGCATCATAGCCATCATTATTATTAATGAAATAAAATACATTATCGGATACTTCATCACGTTTCCAGGCAGTTGGCAATGTCTTCACTGTGAACATAGCAACTTCCTGTACTTCCTGAGCCGTCATTCCCATCTCAGTAAGCATGCCTTCATCAATCAAACGATAAGTCGTACCTAAATCCAGCGCATAAAAAATACGGGTTTCCGCTGTATGATCCTTCGTCAGAAACGGTTGCCCCGCTGCACTTTCAGTCGGGAACGATGTCGAACGAATAACAGGATAAATAGTTGTTTCACCAACAAATCCTTTTTCATGCTCCTGCTCCATCGCATGGAACGTTTCTTGGATTGTGTAGACTACTTCATCGATTGCTCGCTCTTTTTTTAACTCATACTTCGCCAAAATCTCCGGCAATGAAATATCCATCCCTCTATGAAGTGTATGATGGACGATTCGCAGCTTGTCAGCCTTACGATCGAACTGCCAATCAAACTTCTCTTTAGGTA
Source organism: Sporosarcina sp. FSL K6-3508 (assembly GCF_038615825.1). Taxonomy (NCBI): domain Bacteria; kingdom Bacillati; phylum Bacillota; class Bacilli; order Caryophanales; family Caryophanaceae; genus Sporosarcina; species Sporosarcina sp. FSL K6-3508. Next base: position 2,202,078 of record NZ_CP152016.1, read on the forward strand.
AACGATTTTTCAGTTCTTCTACTAAATCTTTAGCTTCCATTCTAGACACTCTCCTTCTCAACAATCGTTTGTCCTATTTCATCACTTCTCGTCTTGCTGAACAGAACGCGCAATTTGCATCATTTTTCCCAAATGAGAGTCGATATTCTTTTCATCTGTTACGGTCTCCACTTTCACTCCACCTACACTAGCAATCAATTCCACTAACTTCTCACTTTTTTGTATGACCGCAACAAAGCCAAACACCTCGTCCTTTGCGAATGTCTGCGCTCCTACTAAGTTTTCAGGTTCATCTGTCATCAGCAAATCATAATAGACACGGCTATTTTTCTTTTCGTTTGGATTGACAGTCAAATAAAATGAATCATTTCGTTTCGTTAGGACAATTGTTTGAGAAGTGGATTGCTTGTCCACTTCCATCGTTGTCGGCTTGTAAAAATGGATGTCACCAGCCGCCTCATTGGTTTTTTTAGCATTTGCCTCAAATGCTTCCCTTGCAGCGACAAAGCCCTCATCAGTCAGTCCTTCGACTTTCTGGTTGCATCCTACGAGGACTACGGCCAGAAGCAGCAGCAAGACAACCTTTCCATTTCGGAACATCTAGGTTCCCCCCTTCTCCACTCCGTACAATTTTCTATCAGTCCTATTCTAATCGCATGCCGTCTCTATTGCAATATTCAACTGCTAGCCTTGCTGTATAGGAATTGGCCAATCAACAGCTGCATGATGTGTTCGAACAATACATCCCTCGGAACCGTTTGGGCTGTAAGCATTCCCATGGCTCCTTCTGAAAGGCGAATTTGTTGTTTCTTAAAATAGTGATCAACCGCATCTCCCAGTTCCTTACCGTTCTTAATTTCGGCAGCCAAGTCTTCCGGAAGCGGAATTTGCGCACCTGCAGCTGTAAACACCTGACCATCCGGTGTGGCAAGTGCGCCCCAATTGCATAAATACATCGTCCTTCCGATTATCCGGACGCCGCCTTCCAATCCGATTCCATATGTATCCTCTTGCAACGCACTCGCCGCGACCGCTCGATTAATCGCACCTTGTCTCGTTTCTTCGTCACTCATTGGCTGTGGACTCACACCAGAAGCGACGGATGCTGAAGATATGTCCCTGTTGCCAAGGTAGCGTTCAATCATCCGCGTCACCGCACGCATTTTCGCTTGATTTTCAGAACCTGTTATAAATTTCATTCAGCACCCTCCTTCCTCTCTCAATATCCGCTTAACTGTTTTGTTTAATCGTTTCGACAGTCGTTTTGTCGCAAGCTTTCACTAAATGAACGAGCAATTCTTTTGCTGCCGCATAATCGTCCGTATGAATAATCGAAGCCGCCGTGTGAATGTATCGAGAACAAATTCCGATGACGGCACTTGGCACGCCCTCATTGGATAAATGGACTTGACCGGCATCCGTTCCGCCTTGGGAAACAAAATATTGATAGGGCACGTTGTGAGTTTCCGCCATATCCAAAATGAATTCACGCATTCCGCGATGTGTCACCATCGTACGGTCGAAAATACGCAACAACGTTCCCTTTCCCAATTGGCCAAATTCGTTTTTATTGCCACTCGCATCATTCGCAGGACTTGCATCCAACGCAAAGAACAAGTCTGGATTGATCATGCGGGCAGCGGTCTGTGCACCGCGCAAACCAACTTCTTCCATGACAGTTGCACCGGAATAAAGAGTATTCGGCAGCGTGTCGTTTTTCACTTCCTGCAGCAATTCCACCGCTAGCCCGCAGCCGTATCGATTATCCCAGGCTTTCGCCATAATTTTTTTCGGATTTGCCATTGGTGTGAACGGACAAATCGGCAAAATCTGCTGTCCAGGACGGATTCCAAAACTTTCTGCATCTGCCTTATCATCTGCACCGACATCGATTAGCATATTTTTAATATCCATTGGTTTTGCTCGTGCTTCATCACTCAATAAATGTGGAGGGATTGAACCAATGACACCTGTTACAGTATCTTTGGTCGTAATAATTTGCACTCGTTGCGCAAGCAGCACTTGATTCCACCAGCCGCCTAATGGCTGAAAACGAAGCATTCCGTTGTCCGTGATGCCTGTCACCATGAAGCCGACTTCATCCATATGTCCGGCTACCATGATTTTCGGCTGCCCCTCTTTACCGTTTCGGACACCAAACACGCCGCCCAGACCGTCTTGAATGATCTCGTCTGAATTTGTTTTAAGTTGTTCACGCATAAAAGCCCGGACACGATGTTCATTTCCTGGAGCGCCGGGAAGTTCTGTCAATGTGCGAAATAAATCCAAAGTTTCTTTTTTCATGCAAATCCCTCACTTTTTTTACGATCTACCTGCATTATATCGAGATGGCAAACAGATGAAAACTATTTAGGTTCCTCATTTTCTTTAATTAGATGATTAAAAATATGCTGAATGGATAAAAAGGAAAGACATTTGAATCGCCATGCTCTTTTAATCTATGGTACACTATAAGAAAAGATTTGCGAAGGAGGCTGCAATTGGCCATGAGAGTAAAAGAATTTTTAGCTGGCATTTTAACTGGTGTTGCTGCAGGAGTAGTAGTAAATGAAGCATTCAACAAATTAAATGAAGAAGTACCTGCTGACAACGTTCTTAAAAAAGTGAAAGAAGCTTTTAAAGAGGAAGGTCCAATTGACGGTTCTTGGATCGTAATGAAACCAGAACCTTATACAAATCACGTAATTTCTATGGAGGTCTACCGTGGAGGAGTTTCTCGTATGAAAGACGGAAGACTGGAACAATATGAATTTGCTGCGGATGCGAAGACAGGTACTGTCGTGGAATTAGTTCGCCAATAATCTATATACAAATAACAGGTAAGGACACGGAGACTGAGTAACTCATCTTACGTGTCCTTTTTCATTTCTTGTTTTATGTCGATATTGTATGTTAGGTGCAGCGAGACTTTAGTGAGTTCCAATTCTTTTCTCGCTTGACCACACGAGAAAAAGCTGTCACCGAAAGTGATTTCTACTTTCAGGACAGCTTCATTTTTTCATTTTATCGAGTACGCGGAACGCTCTCTACGATTTGCTTTCCATCCTCGCTGAACTTTGCCATACGGAACACAGCATCGTGATAGAAAATAAATCCATAGTTATTTGGAAGCGCTTCCTTCATGAGGCGCTCTTTTGCGAAAATGGAGTCCATCGGGTAGTCATCATAAGCAAGTACCCACAGTGGATTAGAATGCGCATGTGTCGGCATGATATCCGCCATGTGAATAAGTGTTTCGCCTTGCTGTTCCAACTTGATCACACTATGGCCGTCACTATGACCGCCTGTATGGATCATTTTAATACCTGGTAATACTTCCAGCTCATCTTCAAATGTCTCCACTTGATCTTGGATCGGCTCCCAGTTCTCCGGCCAATACGTGTTGCGTGAACGAATATTCGGCTCTCTCATTTCGTCCCATTCCACTTTAGATGTGTAGATTGTAGCATTCGAGAACACAGAGACGAGTCGGTCGCCTTTCCATTGTGTCAGGCCTGCCGCATGGTCGTTGTGTAAATGCGTCATCAGCACGATGTCGATATCCTCCGGTGTCAAGCCGAGCTCTTCTAAGCTTTCTTCTACTCTAGTTTCAGCACGGACACCCAAGTTTCTTTTCTTCTTTTCATCCAGTTTCCCCTTGCCGATCCCTGAATCAATCAATAAATTCTTGCCTTGGTACTGTATTAAGATCGGATCCGTCCGCAATTCGATTAAGTTGTTTTCATCGGGTTCGTAGCGTCTTGACCACAATGCTTTCGGTACGACACCGAACATCGCACCTCCATCCAAATAGTTCACTCCACCGTCTAACCATGTTAGTTTCATGTCATGAAAAGTTAATTGATCCATAATAATTCCTCCCTACCTTCCGAATTAACATCCCGCCCACCATCATGGATTTCCGCGAGGAGACCTCGCGGAATAGCCTATATTTTCTTTCTGATTGGATACTCGGCTTCCAAGCGATAGATCGGTTGTCCTTTGCTTGAGAACTTTTCTTCGTACTCCGTTAATATATTGTCTTCCGGCATGTTCGCGTGTAAATCTAAGGAAACAGACAGTAATTTCATGCCGTAATCTGTCATGGATACTAAAGAGTATTCGAAGAGCGAACGATTATCTGTCTTAAAGTGAATTTCTCCACCCGACTTCAGAATACCTTCATATTTTTGTAAAAAATTCGCATGTGTCAGCCGACGCTTCTCATGGCGGGTTTTTGGCCATGGATCAGAAAAATTTAAATACACTCGATCGATTTCAGCATCCGCAAAAATATTTTCTAAATCTTCACCATTAGCACGTAATAAACGCAGATTGGATGGTTTCCCTACCTCGATTGCTTTCTCCAATGCCGAAACGATGACATTATCAAAATGTTCGATGCCAATATAGTTGATGGAAGGATTGGCAAGCGCCATACCAATGATAAATTGACCTTTTCCTGTCCCTACTTCAATATGAATCGGCTGCGGGTTTCCGAACTCCTCGGCCCAATGACTTTTCTTACCTTCGGAATCCATGATTAACATCTCAGGATGCTCTGCCATAAAATCTTTCGCCCATGGTTTGTTTCGTAAACGCATAATCAGTACACTCTCACTTTTTCTTTAAATTCTTTTATTCTTCGATTGGCTCTTCTGGATCAAATAACCGGCTCATCGCAGTCGTTTGTGCATGATCCAAAATCGCTTGTGCCGCCTTGAATTGTGTATGCTTCATCGGACTCGGGTTGTTACTGAGCCGATCCAGCCACTCATCGTATGTTTTTTTATCTATTGACGTGATTTCATTCGGGTTTCCAGGATAATCGATATAGCCATTTCTCGTGAGGATTAATTTCTTGATAGGCAACTCCACATTCGCAGCCGTGAAAAATGATGAAACAACTTTCTCCATCCGATTCAGTGCAATGGTTGGATTCAACACTTTTACTTCCTTCTCACCGAACTTCTTCAGCCAGAATCGATCACCGCTGCTGATATAAGCAGCCATCCGCTCATCTTCCAGTGCCGTGATGCAATAGCAGGCAGTTGGTGTCAGCAATAAAATATCCAGTTCAATTGGAGCTTTATTCACTTTGACGATCGGATAATAGAACAGCAAAAAACTATCAGGTAAGCGCTGCGTCAACTCTTTCAACAAGGGATCGGAGAAAAACTTCGGGTCTACTCGTGAGCGATCATAGAGTGTCGAACTCGCCCATTTTAATTGGAACTGAAATAATTGATTCGTATACGATTTTTTCAGTTGTTCGATAGTGGAAGGCCGGTCGGAGATAGCGGCCTGGAATGCCAAATCTGTTTCCGTACCTTCTTCTTTCCCAACGTTCGGTTCTTCATCTTCAAATTCCTCATCTCGCCGCTTCCGCCATTTCTTGAAGAGAAGAGAATACCATTTCGCATCTTCTCGTGGATCCTCCTCAATCGTAGCGGCCTGTTCTTCAAAAAGATTAAAACCATGTTCCCATTGGTTTTTAATCCGTTTCCATTGATAACGCTTTAGACGGATGAATTGTGTCGGATAGCGTGTCAAATCATTCTCATAGCGCGAAACATAGTCGACTAGCTTAACTAGTTGAGCCATTTGAATCCCTTGCCGAAGCATGTCCAGCAGCTACTAATGCAGGTATCTGCTCATCGAATAATTTTTGCAACTGTCGAGTGAGCGGGCCTGGTATACCTTCGCCGATTGGCTGACGATCAATGGTCACGACCGGTGTGATTTCTGCGTTCGTAGATGTAAAGAAAAATTCGTCCATTGCCAAAGCTTCAGCTAATGTAAATTCCTTCTCTTGGACAGGTATTGAAAGATCGGACGCTAACTGAAGAACAACACGACGAGTAATGCCATTCAGTATAAAGTTATTGGCCGGGTGCGTATGTAGGATACCGTCTTTAATGCCGAATACATTAGAAGCTGAACCTTCCCGGACAATTCCGTCGCGCACAAACAATGCTTCCTGACAACCTTGTTCCACCGCTTCTTGCTTAGCCAAAACATTACCGAGTAAATTCAAGCTCTTTATATCACAACGAAGCCAGCGCATGTCTTCCACTGACTTCATGGCAGCCCCCTTGTCCAGCTGTTCAAGCGGTCGTGGATTCTCAACTGTATAGCCTGTTAAGACAGGAGACACGCTATGATCTGGAAATTGATGGACGCGTGGAGCTATCCCGCGTGTCACTTGCAAATAAATATGACCTACCGATAACTCATTTTCTTGCAACAACCGTTCTGCAATTCCAACCAGCTGTTCCAAAGTGTACGGTAAGGTCAAACGAATTTTGGCAGCACTTTCAAGCAGACGCTCCATATGTTCCTCTGCTGTATACAGTACGCCATCATACACTTTTATCACTTCGTAAACGCCGTCGCCAAAAACATAGCCACGATCATTCATTGATAGATTCATCTGTTCTTCCTGCAGGTATTCCCCATCTTTAAAGTAGATCATACGTCCGTCACCTCTTCTATTATAGAACCTAAAACAACCACGATAGGCTGCCGTTTCCTCTGACTCTATTTTCCCACGTTTAGTGAATAAAATAAAGGGAAACTATCTTATTGGAGTTTGTTAAAGAGTGAAGCAAAAATATGTGCGATTTATGAAAAAATACGTTATAATCATATTGTCAGAACATTTTACATACTATTCTGGCATAACTACTCAAAAGGAGCGGATCAGGACAGGTAATTTCAGAGAATACCCAACAGTCTTCGTTTGCTATGTTGGTGTGAAAATATGAAGATGAAGGAGTGGTTTCTTCGATGAACCCAGCTACCGATCGCATGTTAATTCGTATCAAAGATGTCTATTTGTTCATTCGGGATAACGGTACAGTAACGACTGAAGATGTGGCGGAGGAATTCAATATTTCCTCACGTACGGCTCAGCGAGACCTTAACGTTTTGGAGTACAACGAATTGATCAAGAACTCAGTCCGCGGCGAATGGACGACGACGTCCAAGAAAGTGAAATTAACTTCCTGATTCAGCATCCTATATACAGTTGTCTATACAGCGGAAAAGGCTGACGCATTCTTGCATCAGCCTTTTCGCTTGGAACTATCCAATTTCAGCAATTCCTGCAGCTCCACTTCTGTCAGCTCCCGGTATTCCCCTAACTTCAAATTGCCGTCTAACTTTAAGGGCCCCATCGTCAGCCGTTTGAGATAAACTACTTTTTTTCCTACCGACTCAAACATCCGCTTTACTTGATGAAACTTCCCTTCCGTAATCGTAAGTTCAATTTCGGAAATTTCGCCGGAATGAAGTATATTCAAAAATCCCGGCTTTGTTTCATACCCATCATCGAGCACGACACCTTTAGAAAATTCATTTACATCCTCTTCTGTGACACATCCCGATACTTTGGCAAAATACGTCTTCGGCACTTCTTTTTTTGGTGCCAATAAACTATGTGCCAACTGTCCGTCATTGGTCAGCAATAACAAACCTTCTGTGTCTTTATCCAATCGACCGACAGGAAACGGCTGAAAATGCCGTTCTTCAGCTCCTAGTAAATCCACTACAGTGCGATCACGGGAATCTTCCGTTGCAGATAGTACACCAGGCGGTTTATTTAACATCAGATAAATGAATTCCTTGTAAACAACTTCCTCGCCAAGTAATGAAACCGCATCTTTATCGGGATCCACATGCTGGGCAGGATCTTTCATCACCGCCCCGTTCACGCGAATCATTCCTTTTTTCAATAACTGACGTACTTCTTTCCGAGAACCATACCCCGTATTCGATAATAATTTATCAAGCCTCATTCGTCACCCTCCAAATCCAATGCGCTGCGCAATCCGCGTCAGCCGATCACCGAATAATCGTTGTGCAAGTCCTGACTTGAATGACAGGAACCCGTAAATCGCCATACCGACCCCTGTTCCGATCAGTACATAAAGCAATGCCTGCCAGCGACCTACCGGCACATGCAATGCGTTCAGCCCTTTAGTAGTCAGCCATACGCCGGCAAACATGATCGCATTAAAGATTAAGATAAGAACCAATCTTCTGATGACCATCTGCGACTTATAATTCAACGCCTTCTTAATGACCAGTAAATTGATGCCAACCGCTACTGAATAACCAATTGCAGTAGCGAGAATCGCACCATTTGTTTCAAACAGTTTAATTAGCGGTATGTTGATGATCATTTTCACAAGTAAACCAAGTAAAGACGTAAAGACAATCCATTTATGATGATCGATACCTTGTAAAATTGCCGCTGTTACCGTGAACATTGCAAACAGGATGGCGACTGGAGCGTAAGACGCCAGTACACCTGCACCTGCTGCGTCCTGTTCATATAAAAACTGATAAACTTCATTGTTCAAAACGATCAGCCCGATAACCATCGGGATCGTTAGAAATAACATGATTTGATAGGTTTGGTCCAATGACCGGCTTACTCCTTGCTGATCATTCTTTGTGTAATAGCTCGTGATAATGGAAATGAGCGCCATCGAAAACCCAGTCGCCACCATGACAGGAATCATCACAACTTTATGCGTCAAGAAGTTCAGCTTCGTCAAATACAAATCTGACACGCTTGCCAGCCCAATCGATTTCATTGCATCATTGAACGTGACCATATCGACAAATTGATAAATCGGATTAATGGTGCCGACAAGAACAAACGGCAAAACGTAAGCGAATACTTCTGTATAGATTTGACGGAGTGATACAGAACTCGCCGGAGGACTGTTAGTCAATAAATAATTGAATTCATCACGATACTTTTTCCAGTAATGATACAAACTCCACAAACCCGCAAGCGCACCAATAAACGCGGCAAAGACCGCAAATTGGACAGCTATCCTAGGAGATAATCCCAGTACGTTCACAACAATAAAAGCACCTGCAAGAACAACAACAATCCGGACGATCTGTTCAATTAATTGAGATACAGAAGTTGGTTCGAACTTTTGATAGCCTTGCAAAAATCCGCGCCCAATACTGAGTAACGGAACGGCAAGCAATGCAAAGCTGACCCAGCGGATGACTGAGGCGATATCTTGCACCGTGAAAATTTGTTCATCATCTCTTATCACGAGGCCAGCGATAGGATTCGCTAAGGCGAACAAAGCGAGAAACGACAGTAAACCTGTCAAAGACATGACGAGCATGCCTGACTTCATCAACTTTCGCCCTGTCGCATAATCCCCGAGCGCGTTATATTTCGAAACGAACTTCGAGATTGCAAGCGGTGCCCCCGAAACTGCCACCGCAAGTGCTAGGTTATAAGGTATGTATGCATATTGATAGAGACCGACACTTTTTTCACCGACTATTGCATAAAATGGGATAACATAAAGCAGCCCAAGTGCCTTTGACAAAAATAAGCCAATCGTTAAAATGGCTGTGCCTTTAATTAAATTCGATGCCATGATTGATTCCTTCCATTTCTCAAGAGATACTTATATAGTTTACCCCTCGGCACGTGTTTGTACAATCTTTAACTGCAAGCGACATGGTGTATAATGAATTCAAAACGAATGAAAGCGTGGTTCTACTATGTATGATGTAATTGTGATCGGCGGCGGCCCTTCTGGCTTAATGGCTTCTATTGCAGCGGCCGAACAAAACAAACGTGTATTGTTGCTTGAAAAGGGGCGTAAGCTCGGTAATAAACTGGCCATTTCTGGAGGTGGCCGCTGCAACGTCACTAACCGCCTATCTCAAGAAGAAATAATCAAGCACATCCCGGGTAACGGAAAATTTCTCTACGGACCATTCTCCGTCTTTAATAACCAAGACATCATCCAGTATTTCGAAGGTTTAGGTGTGCCTTTGAAAGAAGAAGATCACGGTCGTATGTTCCCTGTTTCCAATAAAGCGAAAGATGTCGTCAATGCCTTATTGAATCAAATGGATAAATTTGAAGTGGAAGTGCGTTTAGAATGCCGTGTTCAGAAATTGCTGATGAATGACGAAAAGATTCTTGGTGTCCGATTGGATGATGGCGAAGAACTGCAGGCCAACGCAGTCGTCGTAGCAGTCGGTGGCAAAGCAGTTCCCCAAACAGGCAGTACAGGAGACGGCTATCCTTGGGCTGAACGCGCCGGACATACTGTAACAGAACTTTACCCGACAGAAGTTCCTTTATTGTCAAAAGAACCATTCATCGTCTCAAAGGAATTGCAAGGTCTCGCGCTGCGTGATGTCAATGTGTCGGTGCTGAATAAAAAAGGTAAAACGCTTGTTTCGCATCAAATGGACATGCTTTTCACCCATTTCGGATTGAGCGGGCCTGCGATATTGCGCTGTAGCCAATTTGTCGTCAAGGAACAAATGAAAAACGGCAAACAACCGGTGTTGCTACAAATCGACTCTATACCCGATCAGCATGAGGAACAGCTCATGCAATCCATTACAAAGGTTTTGAAGGATGAGTCTAAAAAGCAAGTGAAGACTTCTTTAAAAGGGCTTGTACCTGAGCGCTGGCTTTTATTTTTACTACAAAAAGCTGAGATCGCTGAAACTGAAATCGGCGCAGATATTCCCAAGGAAGCTATTCGCAAGCTCGCTCATTTGCTCAAGACATTTCCTGTTCACGTTACCGGGACACAACCTATCGAGAAAGCATTCGTCACAGGCGGCGGTGTGTCTGTGAAAGAAATCGAACCAAAGACGATGGCTTCACGAAAAAAGTCCGGTCTCTTTTTCTGCGGAGAGATTCTTGATATACACGGTTACACGGGCGGATATAATATTACCGCTGCGCTTGTTACAGGCAGATTAGCTGGTATAAATGCAGGGATACTGTGAAAACATTGTGTTGTATGAGCGCGGAGTGAAGGTTTATGAGCGGTAAAAAACTTTTATGAGCGTGAATCGAAGAGGTATGATCATGTATCGATGCAGTATGAGCGACTTTCCCAAAAGTATGAGCGCTTGCCCACAATTTATGATCGCGACCATCTTTTCAATCAAAATAAGCCGGTCAGAGAAAAATATTCTCTGACCGGCTTTTAAACATTTTATTAACCAGCGACTATATTTACTAGACGTCCAGGAATCGCAATAATTTTTTTCAATTCCTTACCTTCCATCCACTGTTTTACATCTTCGTTCGCTAGTGCAACTTGCTCTAGCTCTTCTTTCGTACTATCCTTCGACACATTGATTTTCGCACGGATTTTACCGTTGATCTGTACCGCTACTTCTACCGTGTCATCAGACAATTTCGTTTCATCATACGTCGGCCATTGTGCATAAGCTACTGTCTCCGTATGACCGAGTTTCACCCATAGCTCTTCTGCCAAATGCGGCGTAATCGGTGAAATCAATAAAACGAATCCTTCGATATACGCTTTCGGTAATTTATCCGCTTTATAGCACTCATTGATGAAGACCATCATCTGAGAAATCGCCGTATTATTGCGCATGCCTTCGAAATCTTCGGTTACTTTCTTGACTGTCTGATTGTATACTTTCTCAAGCGGTCCGCCTGTTTCTTCCGTAAGCTTATCCGTCAACGTATCATCTTCATTGACCAGTAAGCGCCAAATTCGGTCTAGGAAACGACGGGATCCGTCCAAACCGTTTGTCGACCATTCCTTCGAAGCATCAAGAGGTCCCATGAACATTTCATAAAGACGCAGCGTATCTGCACCGTGAGAATGAACGATATCATCCGGGTTGATGACGTTACCTAAAGACTTGGACATTTTCACATGACCTTCCCCTAGTATCATCCCTTGGTTGAAGAGTTTTTGGAACGGCTCTTTCGTCTGAACCACGCCGATATCATACAGCACTTTATGCCAGAAACGCGCGTACAATAAATGCAGAACCGCGTGCTCTGCTCCTCCTACGTAAATATCCACCGGCAGCCAGCGCTCTGCTAATTCCGGATCAATAATCATTTCATCATTGTTCGGATCGATATAACGCAAGTAGTACCAGCAGCTACCTGCCCATTGCGGCATCGTATTCGTTTCACGACGACCTTTCATACCTGTTTTTGGATCTACCACATTGACCCATTCTTCAATATTCGCTAGTGGCGACTCGCCAGTGCCGCTCGGCTTGATATTCTGTGTAACTGGAAGCATCAATGGCAATTCCGACTCATCCACTGTCGTCATCGTGCCGTCTTCCCAATGAATGACAGGAATCGGCTCGCCCCAGTAGCGTTGACGAGAGAACAACCAGTCACGCAGACGATACGTAATTTTGCGTTCGCCAGTTCCTTGCTTTTCGAACCATTCAATCGACTTTGCAATCGCTTCTTCTTTTCCTAAACCATTCAAGAAATCAGAATTGACATGCTCACCTTCACCTGCATAGGCTTCTTCGTCAATATTCCCGCCTGCTACAACTTCGACAATCGGTAAATCAAATGTTTTTGCGAATTCGTAATCCCGCACGTCGTGCGCTGGAACCGCCATGATTGCACCTGTTCCGTACGTCGCCAAAACGTAATCCGCAATCCAGATTGGCATTTTCTCGCCACTTGCCGGATTAATCGCAAACGCACCTGTGAAGACGCCTGTTTTATCTTTCGCTAAATCCGTACGCTCCAGATCACTCTTTGATTTCACATTGTCGATGTACTGTTCCACTGCCTCACGCTGCGCATCCGTCGTAATCTCTTGTACTAATTTATGCTCAGGTGCCAAAACTGCATACGTTGCACCAAAAATCGTATCCGGACGTGTTGTGAACGCATCAAATGAATGTTCCGTGTCGGCAATTTGGAATGTTAACTGTGCACCTTCTGAACGACCGATCCAGTTGCGCTGCATATCTTTCAGGCTTTCAGGCCAATCAAGGTCATCTAAATCTTCAAGAAGACGATCCGCATATTCAGTAATACGCAAAACCCACTGGCGCATCGGACGGCGTTCAACCGGGTGATTTCCTCGTTCGGACAGTCCATCGATGACTTCTTCATTTGCAAGCACAGTTCCTAAAGCAGGACACCAGTTGACCGGAACTTCATCGATATACGCAAGGCCTCGCTTATACAGCTGAATGAAAATCCATTGTGTCCATTTGTAATAGCTCGGGTCCGTTGTATTGATTTCACGGTCCCAGTCATAAGAAAATCCAAGTTCTTGCATTTGACGCTTGAATGTCGCAATATTTTTCGCAGTGAATTCCGCAGGGTCATTTCCTGTATCGATCGCATATTGCTCCGCAGGCAAACCGAACGCATCCCAGCCCATTGGGTGTAACACATTGTAGCCTTGCTTACGTTTAAATGCGCTCAAAATATCTGTCGCAATATAGCCTAGCGGATGCCCGACATGCAACCCCGCGCCGGACGGATACGGAAACATATCCAATGCGTAAAATTTCGGCTTGGATGGATCATTGATCATTTTATACGTCTTGTTGTCATCCCAATACTTCTGCCATTTTTCTTCGATTTGCACGTGATTATAACTCATCTGAAAATTCCTCCAATTCAAATAGAAAAGGCTCTCGTCCCTTTGCACAGGGACGAGAGCCTATATAGCTTCCCGCGGTACCACCCAAATTAACGGATTTCTCCGTCCAACTTGATTCCTTAACGCGGATCACGGTATCAGTTACATCTCTTCACTAATACAGACTCCTAGGCGAGTTCGATCTACGTTACTACAGACTTGCACCTGCCGTCTGCTCTCTTAAAATAAGCGGTAGAACTACTATTCCTGATCAAAGCCATCATTATTTTCTTCAGTTTACCCGAAACCCTGATTGAATACAAGCCTTCCCTGTTGCTTTTTGTCGTATACATACAGATTGTTGTATGATTTATTCGCTTGCTACGTGGTACAATGTCTGTTGTAAAGGAGCTGGATACGATGAACCAACCAACTTTTCCGTTCCCGAGTGAAGGGAAACGGTATCATACATGGTCTCGACATTTAAAAGATACATTTGGATGTAAAATTGCGAAAGTAGCACTGGATGCGGGGTTTGACTGTCCGAACCGCGATGGAACTGTCGCGCATGGAGGCTGTACATTTTGCAGCGTTGCAGGTTCTGGTGATTTCGCCGGAGACCGCGTCGATCCAATCGAAGTGCAATTTAAAGAAATCAAGGAACGCTCGCAAAGAAAATGGAAAGACGCAAAATATATGGCGTATTTCCAAGCGTATACGAACACCCACGCTCCCCTTCCTGTATTGAAAGAGAAATTTGAAGCTGCCCTCGCACAAGAAGGAGTCGTTGCGCTTTCCATCGCAACTCGTCCGGATTGCCTCCCCGATGACGTAGTTGAATATTTGGCGGAACTCAATCAGCGTACCTATTTATGGGTCGAACTCGGTTTACAGACGGTTCATGAATCCACTGCAAAACTAGTCAATCGAGCGCATGATTTCGAGTGCTATAAAGAAGGCGTCGATAAACTTCGGAAACATGGCATCCGCATTTGCAGCCATATTATTAACGGCTTGCCGGGTGAAACGGAAGAAATGATGATGGAAACTGCGCAGGCAGTTGCAAAGCTTGACGTTCAGGGAATTAAAATTCATTTGCTTCATTTGTTGAAAGGTACTCCTATGGTCAAACAATATGAAAAAGGCAAATTGGAATTCCTGACAAAAGAAGCGTATATAAACCTTGTCGCAGATCAGCTGGAAATCATGCCTCCTGAGATGATTGTACATCGGATTACTGGAGACGGACCGATTGATTTATTGATTGGACCGATGTGGAGCGTAACCAAATGGGAAGTGCTGAATGGCATTGACGCGGAATTGGAAAGACGGAACAGCTGGCAAGGGAAAAAGTATGTGCAAGAGGTGAACTTGAAGTGACGGACATTATTTTGCATCGTGTCCTGCCTGTAGCAAAGCGGCTCATTTCAGAACGCGTGCAACCGGGCGAAATGGTGGTCGACGCAACAGCAGGCAACGGAAACGATACACTGTTTCTGGCTGAGCTTGTCGGAGACTCCGGAAAGGTATTTGCGTTTGATATCCAACAGCAGGCACTGGATACGACGCGTCAACATCTTGGCGATTTAGCAGGCCGGACTTCTTTAGTTCTCGATAGTCACGAGAACGTCCGCCAGTATGTAAGCGGCGAAATCGGCGGTGCCATGTTTAATTTAGGCTATCTGCCTTATAGTGAAGACCAAAGCATCATTACAAAGCCTTCTTCAACCATTGCAGCGCTGGATGCTTTGCTTGGCTTACTAAAAAAAACGGGCATCATCACGATTACCGTGTATGACGGACATGAAGGTGGCAGCGAAGAACGCGATGCGCTGCTCGAATATGTCAAGACGCTGCATCAAGGTGATGTCCATGCCATCCGCTACGAATTGCTGAATCAACGCAGAAATCCACCTTTTTTGATTGCGCTGGAAAAAATGAAGGATTTTAAAGAGGTTCGCAAAGTAGCTATAGAATGAAGTTGAAACCCCGCTGCAGCTTGGATTCTTCAAGTTGCCGTGGGGTTTCTTTTCTAATTAGTTGAAGTGACGAATATCTGCAATTGTTTCTGTTTCAATGAAATTCGTTTTGTTAATAAACTTCAATAATTTACTCGCAGTCTCTGCCGCAGTACTTAGTTGTCCTTGTTCTTTATAAGCAATGAATTTCTCTAAATGAGGAAATTGTTCTTCTGAAGAAGATCGGATGGTCTCTTGCATGCCCGTATCAATAATTCCAGGCGCGATCGATACAATACCTACTGGGTTCTCTGACTGCTGTTGTTCTAATGCAACGACTCGCGAGAAGTGATCAAGCCCCGCTTTCGTTGTGCAATAAATGCTCCACCCTTCATAAGCATTGCGACCAGCGCCGGATGAAATGTTCAAGACCTTTTTCTCTCCCGAAAAATCTACTAAAGTGGCGATAAATGTATTGATCAAATGAATAGGAGCAGTCAGATTTACTTTCACTGCTTTCTCAATTTCTTCCGAATCCAATGAACCAACCATATCAATCGGATCGATCACACCCGCGTTATTGATTAAGGTGAAAGATTTAGCCTCGTCCATATGGCGATGGATGATTGTTTTCACTATGTTTGACGTTTTCCCAAAATCCGTAATATCCACTTCCTCCATACGTTGCAAGCGGTCTGGATTCGTGCGTGCTAGACCGTAAACCATTGCACCGGATTCAGTAAATTGTTTATACAGTTCTTGTCCAATTCCTTTTGATGCACCCGTAATAATGATAATTTCCATTTTTTCTACCTCTTTCCAAATTATTTCTCTGCAGATCAATGTGCGATACTCTTCAATTTGCCCTTATAAAGTTTTATCGGGCAGTTCAAAAAACAGAATCCAACAATAGAGTAAAACAGCTGCGATGATGAGGATCAGTAAAATCATCTGACGTTTATTCATTCTGTCACGCCCCTTAATTAATTCAACTAACTAATTGTATCTTCAATATAGCACATTGAATCGACTGACAAAAACAGCCCGTCACTCAAGGTTCGCTTGAATGCGGGCTATTCGGATTGATCAAGTATGGGATACAAACTTATGTGCTCCGCCATTCTTAATGCGCAATAAATCAGCTAGCGTCTTAATTCCTTGGCGGTCGAGTTTCTTTAGCAGTTCAGTGAACACATGCGCTGTCGTTAAGGCATCGCCTAGTGCGCGATGCCGTTCAAAAATTTCTGTACCAAAAATCCGCGCATAATCTGCCAAATCTTGCTGCTCGCTTGCTGGATCTAAAAAGCGGATGAGATGCATCGTATCGAACGACGTAGGCGTTTCAAAGGTACATTTCTGTCTGCTTAATTCTTTTTTTATGACCATTTCATCAAAACTAACATGGTGACCTACCCAGCCACCACTTTTATTCTCTTCGATGAATGTGAAATATTTTTCAATGGCCGGTAAAGGCAAAGGAGCTTCATCCACTTGTGCTTGCTGTATATTGGTTAATTTTTTGATTGCAGTCGGAATCTCTCTTGAAGGATTGACGAATGTTTGAAATACTCGATCCGTCACATGAAACCCCTCCACTTGAACCGCGCCGATTTCTATCATCCTGTCGTCTGCTCCTATCGCAAAGCCAGTTGTTTCGGTGTCGAATACTGTAAAGCTCATATCTTGTAAAGGCGTGTTTAAGTGAAGAGATTGCTGTAGCTCATAGGTTAATTTTTTCTTTTTCCAGAACATGATCTTGCCTCCCCTCCCTATATAGTACATTACGCACGTGTTTAGTACAGGGATCTTCATCTAAATAATCTTATAATTTTGATAATAAGTGCGATTGAAGAGCTCTTACAGTATCTAAGGTGGTTCGTAATTCATTCAGTTCCCAACGGCGTAACTTTCGCAAATCAATTTCTGTGGAGATTTTCTCATTTCGTAAATGTTTTTCCCATGACATCGAAATACGAATGCTCAATGAAATTTCATAAGCATGACGCACTTCTTCTGCAAAATCTTTTGTGATTTTTTTCTTTTTATACAAAGCTGAAATAATTTCTAAAGGCGTCGCGTTAATGATACCGTTGTTGACACCTAAAATCTGCAAACAATGATGCAGAGGAAACAACGCATGCTTTTTAATATCAATAATATCTGCCTTGCTGCGCCCTTTAAAAATCGTCAGGAAATTCTGATGGAGCTGAGGAATCGGTTTTTCTCTCTCCTGCTGAGCCATGTAATAGATGAACGTGGAAGACTTCCTCAATTGTTCTTTCACCATTAGAACAAAACGGTCATTCACCGATGACTCTCCATATAGGAAACGGAATGATAGAAAGTTATAACCCAATAAAATTTGTTCAGGCGTCGACTGCAAAGCCCATTTTCGCAGACGCTCTCTCCAATCATTCATCGTACCGCGCCATTGAGTCTCGCTCGCCATCATAAACCCTTTACATCTAGTATACCCGGCTTGTTCCAAATGAACGACAATCTCATTCCCTAGAATTTCAAAATAACTTTCGACTCGCTGTGCTTCAGCTGAAGAAACATCTTCATATACTAAAAAATGATCCTGATCGGTGAGCATGAACTGTTCTCCCCGTGCCCCGCTCCCCATTTGATACCAAGCAAACGGCACTGGCGGTGAACCTTTCCCCTGGTCTTCCAGTGATTTAACAGCTAGCATTACACAATGTTTAGCTAAACGATCATAGAATTTCGTGATGATTTCTAAAGTATGAATGGTAGAAATTTCATCGTGAATCAAATTCGAAAGAACATCATAAATCGCCGCTTTCACGATTGGCAAATTTTCAAATGAAGATTCTTCAATCGTACGCAAAATATTCATGGAATTACGGTCACGTTTCATGATTAACGTAGCAAACGTAACGATTCCTACAGGCTTTCCAGCTTTCACAACCGGCAAATGCTTGATTCCGTGTTTGTAGAACTTTGTCAATGCCTCATAATAATAATCTGTCAAACGAACAGTGTGAGGTTTCTTCGTCATAATATCTTTGGCTGCTAGATCCATCGGAGAGCCTCCACCCGCTATTACCCGTTCCACTAGATCTTTTTCAGTAACGATGCCGATGAGTTTGCCTATTTGATCTACCACAATAATTGAGCTGATGGAGTTATTAATCATCAACTCCGCAATTTCCTTCGTTCTTGCATCAGCACCAATCGTAATGACAGGACTGCTCATGAAGTCCTGTACACGGCGCACATAAGGCTCACTTTCACCATACTCATCAGCTAAACGAACCTGCTCTCCTAGGGAGGTATATACGTTGGCTAGACGCAATGACATCTTACGCAGAACGAAATCTCGTACGTTCTGATCATCCATTCGCTGCTTTATTACTTCATACGGAATCTGAAGACAAATTGCATTTTTCTTCACTTCCATATCAATATGATGTTTATCCAGCGGTCGAGCTATTTCACCTAAGTAGTAAGCAAAATTAGAAAAACCGATAATCTCGTCTTCTTGAATCACTTCCAACAGGACAGAGCTTCCATCTTGTCCTTCAATATGAACTTCTGCAGTTCCTTGCAAAATGATCAATAGGCCTTCTTGTGGTGTTTTAAAGTAGTTCTCTTTCTCGGCATTTTCATATATTTTTAGTTTACACTCTAGCAATAACTTGTCGAATTCTTCTTCTGTTGTGTTTTCAAATAATGGGCTCTGATGGATTTTTTCATATAACGCACGATCTTTTATCGTCTGCAGCACTACAAAACCTCCTTCTCAAATGAACGGTTCATGAACAACTTATTATTCCGGGTTTCCTTTCAGTACATAAAAATAGCCTCCCCTTCTGAGTAACTAATAGAAGGGGAAGCATTTCTAAGAACAAGTCTACAGATAATTAATTATCAAGCTCTCTGTAGCCGGTTTCTGCTTTGAAACGGACTTCTGCATAAGAGACTTCTAGTTCTTCGTGACGCTTAGCACTTAGAACCGTACCAAGCCATGCACCAATGAAACCTGCTGGAACAGAGAAAATCGTAGGAAGTGGATACGGGAAGATTGGCTCTCCTGTAAACAATGCAGCCCCTTCAACCGGATTCCAAACACTCGGGCTCATTGCCACAAGTACCAATGCTACGATAAGCCCTGATAACATGGATACAACAGCACCCGTTGTATTAAAACGCTTCCAATAGATTGTCAAAAGAATTGTCGGCACGTTGGCAGAGGCCGCTATACAGAATGCCAGTGATACTAAGAATGCAACATTCAGTTTTTCAGCGCCTAGTGCTAGAATGATAGAGAATACACCGATCGCGATGGAAGCCCAACGCGCAGCGTTAACTTGCTCTTTCTCTGTCACTTTACCATTTTTGAAAATTTGACCATACAGATCATGAGCGATTGCAGATGCACCTGAAAGAACGAGACCTGCAACTACCGCTAGAATTGTTGCAAACGCAACTGCTGCAACAAAGGATTCAAGGGCATTACCACCAAGAACTCCGGCGAGCATAGGCGCTGCCATATTTCCGGCGGCATTTTCCGCGATGATCGCATCTGCCCCAACGAACTTGGCAGCTCCGAAGCCAAGGAAAATTGTAAGTATATAGAAAAGACCGATAATCCAAACTGAATAAATAACAGAAGAACGCGCTGTTTTCGCATCTTTAACTGTAAAGAAACGCATAAGGATATGTGGAAGACCCGCTGTACCTAAAACAAGGGCCATTAATACAGATATTAGACCGATTGTATCCTTATAGACAACCCCTGAGTGAAGGAATGCTTCCCCATGTGGCGTTGCATTTCTCATTGCATCAAACATACCAATGAAGTTGAAGTTGAACTTCATAAGTACAAGGAACGAGATAATAATTGTACCTGCCATTAGTAGCATCGCTTTAACAATCTGTACCCAGCTTGTTGCAGTCATTCCGCCGAATAAAACGTAAATCAACATCATCGTTCCAACAAGTAGAACTGATCCCGCATATGGGATACCAAAAAGTAATTTAATAAGAGCTCCAGCACCAACTAATTGTGCAAGCATGTAAAACATAACAATTGTAATTGTATTTAATGCAGCCGCTCCACGAACTTTTTTAGCACCGAAGCGAGCACCGATCATATCGGCCATTGTAAACTTACCTAAGTTTCGTAGTGGTTCTGCGATTAGAAATAGTACAACTAGGTAGGCTGTCAGCCAACCAATACTATAGTAGAAGCCATCGAAGCCGTTAAGTGAAATCGCACCCGCGATACCAAGGAAAGAGGCTGCTGATAAGTAGTCACCGGCAATTGCCATACCATTTTGCCAACCAGTCAATGATCCGCCGGCTGTGTAAAAGTCACTCGCTGTGGTCGTTTGCTTTGCCGCCCACCATGTAATAAAAAGTGTCAGTGCAATGACTGAGAAGAATATTAGTGCAGAAATAAAATCCATTTTCATCAACAGAACCCCCTTATTTTAAGACGTTTTTCTCTATTATCTTATCTACTTCAACGTCAAAGTGTTTCGCTTTTGTCATATAAATAGATGTGAATATCCATACCATGAAAAACATAGAAAACGCATACACCCATGTCCATGTCATATAGCCTATTGCTCTTGTTTCTAGGATCGTAGTATAACCAGTTAAGAGTGGAAGAAGGAAGGTCGCTGCAAAGAAGGCTACGACATAAGGAGTTGCAAAGTTCTTTTTCCTTCTCACCAAACCTTTAAAGTCTTCAGTTTGGACAAGTCGCTCATAGTCTAATGTAGTTTTCGATTGATTACTCATTTGTTAATCCCCTTTCTATTTTTCTATTTTATCTAGCAAAGTGAAGCGATTTAACCAATCTCCTCCGTTCCTCTGAAACCGCTTTCATCATTAGCCTGTCTAGTTAATATGTCACAGCGGAATAAACAGGTTATTTGTTATAGTACACATGTAAACAATACCAAACATTTACTTAATTTGCAATACCTTTTTTCGAAGATTTGTAAAATTAAATCTACTGAGATAAGCAAGTTAATATACTCATTAATCTATCAAATGCAAGTGAAAGTTACAAGAACATTTTTTATTACTCGCTATTTTTTAAGTTTTCTAAATAAACGTGCCCTTTTTTCGATTTTATTCAACCTTAACAAGTTTTCTCTGTTAAATAACAGCTAAAAGATGTAGTATATTGTATATCATCTCCATTTAGATTGCGATTCGTCAAAATAGACTGAAAAAAGAGAAAGATGGTGTGAGAAATTGCCTATACCAACTAATCATGAACAACCTATCCGTAAGACAGCAAAGGAAAACGCTTTTAGTCAATTACAAAAGTGGATTATCGATGGAACTCTCCAGCCCGGTGAAAAACTGAATGATGTTGAACTTGCAGAAGCACTCGGTGTCAGCCGTACGCCGATCCGTGAATCACTGCAACTTTTAGAGGTCCGGGGATTCGTACAAATGTTTCCTGGAAAAGCGACGCAAGTAACCGAGGTAGATCGCGAGACCATCTCAGACTTATTGCCTCCGCTCGCTGCTTTACAAGCTTTATCAGCTGAACTTTCGATACCGAATCTCACTGACAATATCATTAAGAAACTGCGGGATACGAATAAACGTTTTGCACGGGCAGTAGAAAAGGAAGATTATTTTCAGGCATTGAAAATCGATGAAAAATTCCATCAAATCATTGTGGATACGGCTGAAAACCCATATATTTCTTCAATGCTTGTCTCCTTACAGGCCCATGTACGAAGACTATTTTTCCATAACTCCATCATATTAACTTCCCAATCAATTACGGAACACGAACAAATAATTGATCTGATGAGTGCACGAGACGGAGAACAAGTAACAAAAGTTATGCGAGAAAATTGGCTACGCGCAATCGAAGAGTTTCATTCTGTTAAGAGAGTCAATTCATAAAGTAATACTATTTCCAATCAAATATTTTTTAGTTCTTCAAAAAACAGGACCCGAGATAAGTTCGGATCCTGTTTTAATTTTATTATTTTTTGTTGGTAATAAAGACCATAGTCCCGGTAATGACCGCTACGATCAATACGGGCACTAGCCAACCAATCCCCTGCTCATAATATGGGATGTATTTTATATACGCATCATTAATTACTTCTAGCCACATAGGCATCTGTTTCTCAACCAGTGAATAGAATTTCACGAGCGCTTCCACAAAGCTGACCAGAAAAGCTGTAACTGTGGCGATCCGGTATACTATCTTGGCTTGTCGGAATAAAGGCCCTGTAAAAGTCAGCAAGATCAGTACCATAGCCAGTGGGTAAAGCAATACGAGCACAGGTAGTGAGTAATTGATAATGTTTTCTAAACCAAAATTCGCAACGACTAAACAAAATGTCGAAAAGAAAATCACAAATGATTTATAGCTAATCGCCGGGATAATTGAATGAAAGTATTCACCACATGCTGTTATTAATCCGATCGCTGTAGTCAAACATGCAAGCATGATTACTACACCGAGCAACACCAGACCAATCGAACCGAAGAAATGAGACGCCGTCTTACTCAAGACCGGTCCCCCCCCATTCAGTTGGCCGAATAATTCGACCGACGTAGCACCAAGGTAAGCGATACCGAGATAAATAATAGCCAAAAATCCAGCTGCCACAAAGCCGGTCTTCATAGTGGAAGT
The DNA here is from genome assembly GCF_038615825.1 of Sporosarcina sp. FSL K6-3508. Lineage (NCBI taxonomy): Bacteria > Bacillati > Bacillota > Bacilli > Caryophanales > Caryophanaceae > Sporosarcina > Sporosarcina sp. FSL K6-3508. The sequence continues at coordinate 2,225,090 of NZ_CP152016.1, forward strand.
CAGAATTTGTTTTTTATTCGTTATACCCATCGCATGCAACGCTTTAATCACAATAATTCCAAAAACAAGCGACGCCAATGCATCCATCGTATTGTATCCTTCGAGGAAACCTTTAAAGAACGGAGACTCTATGTATGGATCTTGAGGAGCTTGGATTGTTCCCATCGGCTTGATGAAAGTCATCGCAATTAAACCAATCAACAATATAATGATAAGAGGTGATAGATATTTACCGACCCTATCAACGATTTTTGCAGGATTCATTGATAACCACATGCTAATGCCGAAAAATGCCAAAGTAAATAGCAATCTGGCCAAATCAATAGAAAATCCACCCAAAAACGGAGCAACTCCGATATCAAATGCTACTGCTCCAGTACGTGGTGCAGCAAAAAACGGACCGATGGTTAAGTACAATATTGAAGTGAATAGTACCGCGTAGATAGGGTGAATCCGGCTTGCCAAGTCCTGTAAATCTTTTTTCCCTGAAAAACCTATCGCTAATATTCCTAAAAAAGGTAAACCAACACCTGTAAATAAAAAGCCCAGCATTGCTTTCCATGTGTGAGTTCCTGAAAGCTGACCAAGTTCAGCGGGGAAAATTAAATTGCCTGCCCCAAAAAATAAAGCGAACAGCATAACCCCGATAACGAGACTTGATGAAAATGATAATTTTTTCTCCATTTGAATAAAAATCCTCCTACTAACGACAGTACTTTTCTGTATGCAATATATTACTCTTCCTAAACCAGAAAATCAACAGAGTGATAAATCGTTTAATTATTGAATTTATTGCTAACTCACTGACTATTTAGTTGTATCCGTGATATACCTGCCTTCTTCTATTTAATATACTTTTTCAAAACAAAAAAACTGACCATATAAGCGATCAGTTCTATCCTTTCCTTATCACCATCTATTTAGCTCAGCACAAACTTCGTCTTACTATATCCCTCTTTCAATTTTGTAACTTGCAATGTCGCTGGAATCGCTTCTTTCATTTCGTCAATATGTGAAATAACTCCAATCATTCTTCCGGATTGTTGCAAAGCGATCAATGTATCGATCGCTTTCTGAATGGCTTCCTCATCCAGTGCACCGAACCCTTCATCTATAAACATTGTCTCCATCCGTACAGCACCTTGGAAACTTTGGATAACATCCGCCATGCCAAGTGCCAGACAAAGAGACGCATTGAACTTCTCGCCGCCTGACAACGTCTTTACATCTCGCGTCTGGCCTGTATATGCGTCATGGACATCAATACCCAGCCCGCTTTGCTTCCCTCTCGTTTCCTGACGATCGCTGCGGACTAATTCATACTGCCCATTCGACAGATCTCGTAAACGGATATTCGCCGCTTGGATAATCCGTTCCAAATATTCAATTTGAATATATCGTTCGAATGAAATTTTTAACCGATTTTGACCACGTACAATATCGTAAAGGTCTGTGTACTTACCATGTGTTTTCTCTAATCCCACTTCACGTGATTTACTGCTTTCCAGCTGTTCACACAATTCTTCTGAAGACTTTCTCCATCCTTCTGACTGATTGAAATGTGCAAATGCCTTCTCATATTGTTCTTTCAAAGATTCTACTTGCTGTTCCAGTGTCTCGAGATCAATCAGTTTTTTGCCTTCAACCGATTGTTTCAGTTCATCGACAGAAGCTCTTAAAGTATGGAGCGTTTGATTGTACGATTGTAAACGATGTCTAATTTCTTGACGATCGCTCGAGGATAATTTTACTTTCAGATAACTTTCCTCCGACGTAAAACCTTCCTCTGCCAATCGCTTTTTAAATGCTAGCGTACTACGATTCAATTTCTCCTTCATTTCCGCCACAGATTGCTTTTCCATCTGTTCACGCGATTCCATTTGTGTTCGCAAGATATTCGCTTCTTGCAATTGCATTTGAATTTTTCCCCATGCATCTTCTAACTGCTGACTAACGGCTTCTTTCATTCGTATCTGTTCATTTAAAGCAGCAAACTCTCTTACATCTTCAGGGACAGATGCGATTGTATGGTCATACACGGCTCGCTTCGTTTCCAATTCACTTTTTGTTTCATTACGCTGCTGTTCCATTTTTTTGGTTTCAGCCATCTGTTTGTCCATAGCAATTTTAACTTGAGTTTCGGCATCTCTTTTCTGCTTTAAAACATCTCGATTCTTTCGAAGCACAGCCACTTTGTTTTCGAGATTCGTCTGTTCAGCTTTGTAATCACGCCCGAAATCGACGTCCTGTTCATCCAGTTCGTGTTTGATTGTTTCTAAATTTTGCTGAAGCTGCCGAGTTTCAGCAGATTTCGTATGAAAGACTTGCTCCTTCGATGCCAACTCTTGCTTTGCCTCGTCCAATTGCTGTTTTGTTACATTCTGTTCTTCTGAACCTGTTGCTTTTGCAGGATGGTGAGCGCTACCGCAAACAGGACAGTCTTCTCCTTCTTTTAAGGAAGCTGCCAGCAGCACTGCTTGATTACCAATCCAACGATCTTCCAGCAAACGATAAGCCGAGGCATACTCTTCGTATTCTTCTTTAGCAGCTTCATATTGAAGATGAAGCTGCTGAAGTTCGTGAACTCTTTCTTGATAGAATTTCAATTGTTTCGCAATGGCAGTTAAAGCGGCTAGCTCGTCCAGATGCAGTTCGTAATCTTCCAATGTACCTTCCAGTTCCTCGATTTCTATTTTCCGGGAAATAATAGTGGCTTGCTGTTGCTCAACCGCTTGATAATTTTGCTGTAGTTGCGTCTCAAGCTGGTCCGTTTTCTTTTGAAGCTGATCAAGCTGCTGACGCTGAGCCGCCAGTCCAGTGACCGTCGGAAGAAGTCCGTTCAATCTTAGTAATTCTTCCTTCGCTGCTATCCGGTCTGATTCCTTCACTTTCTCCTGTTCATATGAAGCCTTAGTATTCGCAAGTTGTTCATTAGCATTCGCGAGCAAGTGAACCACTTCTTGATAACTGCGGTCTTTCTTGTCCTGTTCTAATTTATTCGATTTCACTTGTTGTTCCAGATCTTCCAAGCCGGCAGCGCGTTCGGCTGCTTGCAATTGTTGCTCCAGAGAAGTCATTTCATCTTGCTGCGCGTACAGTCGCTGAAGATCTTCCTGACGCTTCTGCAGTTTCTCAAACAGTTCATTAGTAGTGCGAGCAGAGTACAATTCTTTTTGTTTATCATTATGGAAGGTATAAAAACGGGTATAGTCTTCATGTTTTTCCACGGATTGTGTTTGGTAATACTGTTGTTCTTCTTGCAACCCTAAAATTAGCTGATGAAAATTAGGGTACTCCGATTCCAGTTCAGTGAAGAGCAATGCATCACGCACAGGCAATTTCGCTGGAATTTGATGTAGAATAGCATCGCTAAGCTGTTTCTGTCGTAGATATTCCATTTTCGCTTCATCTTTTTTCGCCTTTAACCGGTCAACGATTTTCTGATAAGGTTCCGTTTTAAAGATCTTGCGCATGATTGCTTCCTTATTTCCTGTATCGGACGTAAGGAATTTACGGAACTCCCCTTGGGGAAGCATCATGATTTGACTAAATTGCGCGTGTGTAAATCCTAATAACTGCTCGATTTTCTCATTCACTTCAGTGACAATTTGCCGATCGACTACAGGAATGTTTTGCTCATCCTTCACCTCATACAGTTCACAGCGCGCAGATGTTTCGGATTTATTGCCTCGTTTTCTGTAAGGAATCTGCCGCAAAACACGGTATCTTCGTTGATGAATATCAAATAGTAATTCCACCGTCGTCTGAACAGAGTCATCTGCGAATTGACTGCGTAATGCTTTTGAATCTGTTCGGTCTTCCCCGCTCGCCAGCCCATAAAGTGCAAAACAAATGCCATCGAATATCGTCGTTTTTCCTGCACCTGTCTTACCTGAAATGACGAATAAGCGATGCTCTTTCAAATCACGAAAATCTACGGTCTCTGTATCTTTATACGGGCCGAATGCAGTCATGTTTAATGTGATTGGCTTCATGCTCTGTCCTCCTCATTCATGACATCCCATAAAACTTCTTCAAATAACTTCGCTGTTTCTGCATCAGCTTCTTCACCTTGCAGCTCTTTGTAGAACGATAAAAACATCGCACGATCGTCTTCCCGCTTTTTTACGTCTACTGCAGCACTTAATCCTTCAGACGACGATGTGAGGAGCTTTCTTTCGATGTGCATAGCATTCGGGTAGACAGAACGAATTTTTTCCATCGGCTGGATGATCGGCACAGTATCCGATAGCTTCACAAAAACATAGTCTTCATTCGGCTGGTGTGCAAGCAAGTCTTCCATAGTTCCTTCGACAGTCCGGACGTCATGACGCGGAGTCAGTGATCGTTTCTCCACATCCACTTTTCCGTCTTTTTGCAGATTAATGATGAGATAGCCTTTTTGATGATTCTCTTCTGAAATGGAATATTTCAAAGGCGAACCTGAATACCGAATCGTTTCATTCCCAACAAAATGAGCTCTATGCAAATGCCCAAGTGCTGTATAATGGAAAGGCTCGAACAAATTTGAGGAGACATATTCTGCTCCCCCGATTGATAAGGGTCTCTCTGCGTCGCTCGTATTCTCTTCTTTTTCACCAATTGGTGTGATGAATGCGTGCCCCACAAAAATATGTCTTGCGTTTGGTTCCATCGATAATCGTAAATGATCGATGACTTTTTGCATCGCTTGTTGGTGGCTGCTGATGGTGTCGTCTTCAAATAGGCTTCTAACAATAGATGGATCAGCGTATGGTATGAGGTGAAAATGTACGTCTCCAAATTCATCTTTCAAGACTACTGGCGGTAAATCGGCAGATAGTTCTCCTGTTATGTAGAGCCCTCGTTCTTTCATAAATGAACTGCCAAAGTGAAGTCGACTTGGGCTGTCATGGTTTCCGGCGATTGCGATGACCGGTGTTTGCAAGTCTATAACGATTTCCTGCAGGACTTCATTTAGCAGTCCGACAGCTTCGGTTGGCGGGATGGCACGGTCGTATAGGTCGCCTGCGATGATGACGGCGTCCGGTCTTTCTTGTTTGATATCTTCGATAAAGGCTTGCAGGATGAAGCGCTGGTCTTCCGTCATGTAAACGCCTTGAACCAGTTTGCCAAGATGCCAGTCCGCTGTGTGGAATATTTTCAAATGTATTCTCCTCTCGGTGTATAAAAAATGGCCAGTAACCTTTTATCGCAACAATTCCTCATCCGCTTCCTTTAAAACTTCTCCAATTTTCCGCCCGTTGATGACCAAATCTGCGATGTCGTCCATTTCAGTTGCTTCCAAATTGACGATGACTACTTTTGCACCTTGTTCTTTTGCCATCATCGGGAATTGATTGGCTGGGGAGACGGTTAATGAAGAGCCTAGGACGATAAATAAATCGGCTTTTTCACTTTCGAATATAGCCTGGAGAAAAGCTTCCTCAGGTAGCATTTCCCCGAAAAGAACAACGGATGGTCGAAGTTTGCCACCGCATTCGCAGTAGAATTCGTCCTGTGCGTAGCGTTCATTACTGTAGTCTTTTCCGCAGCTTTCACAATGAACCTTACGGAGCGTACCGTGCAGCTCCATCACGTTTTTCGACCCGGCCATTGTATGGAAACCGTCGACGTTCTGCGTAATGATACCGCTGATCAAGCCTTGCTGTTCCCACTTCGCCAAGATGCGGTGTCCGGCGTGCGGTCCAGTTTCCTTCGTGGCCAGTACGCGTTGTTTGTAGAATTGGAAAAATTGCTCGACCTGTTCGTTGAGAGCTGTCACACTCGCCACTTTTGATGGATCTTCCATTTCCCACATTCCTGTTTTGGCCGAACGAAAATCCGGCAATCCACTTTCCGTCGACATTCCCGCCCCTGTATAGACGATTGTCCGCTTGGATTTCTTCAATAAATCTGCCAGCATACATTCTCATCCTTTCATAATAGCGAAATTACGTTCTCTCTTTATAGTAGCATATTTTGTTTTCATCCGGATTGACAAAACTCCAACGACATAGGAAAAGCGAGCATCCTATTTTGGACACTCGCTTTCATTTTATTTGGCGGTAATTTCCTTAATCACATTCAGATCAATCAAACCGTCAATCTCATTCGTTTTAATATAATCTGCTTCCTGACTGATATCCGCCATTTCTTGTAAGACGTCTTCATTCACTTCCGTCGTCACTTCGATCCGGCTGAATGCCGCTTCAAGCTCTGCTTTGTCTAATTCTTTGCCTGTCAGCCCTTTAATATGCTTCACGACAAGTGCTTGTGCTTCTTCCGGCTCATCACGCACAAACTGCACCGCTCTGGCATGGGCTTTTAAATATGCTGTCACAAGCTCTTTATTTTGCAAAAATCCATCGCTTGTCGCTACAACAGTATTTGTTGACTCTTTGCCCCATGCAAAGTCTTCCCAATCCAATAACAGTTTTCCGCCTGCTTGGTTTTGCAAAATATAGCCCCATGGTTCTTGAGTCGCCGCGGCATCAACCGATTTTTGTATGAATAATGTAGCGGTATCTGCAGGAGCAGCTGCGAATAAGTCTACTGTTCCGCCATTTGTTTTTGCTTTCAAGTCTACGTCTTGCAATGCTTTACGCAACATGACGTCCTGCGTGCTGCCGATAACAGGAATCGCGACTTTTTTTCCATCTAAGTCCGCCAATTCATCGATGCCGCTATGACCACTTGCCACCAATACTGCGCCACCATTCACCGCACCTGAAACGATATGATATTTTGGATCCTTGACAAAATAGTTGATGACCGGTCCCGGACCAACAGTTCCAATATCGATTGAATTTGTAGCCATTGCTTCCATGAAAAGACCGCCGTTGCTCACTGTCTTCGTAGAAATTTTGATATCTTCACCAAATTCTTCTGCAAAGTAGTTATTTTCCAGACCAATGATCGTTGCAATATGTGTTAAGTTCGGGAAATAGCCTATCTTCACTTCATTTTTATCAGCTTCTGCTGCATCTTTTTTACCGCACCCAGATAAAATCCCAACGAGTGCCACTATAGAAATCAACACACCCAGTAACTTTTTATTCATCTCATTCTCCCCTTTTCCAATTGGATTCGTTACGTCCGAATTCCCCATTTTCGTTCTACGTTTCGTTCCAAACGTAAGAATAATACATTATCCATAATCGTTCCGATCACTCCTATGATGATCATGACCGAAATTACGAGATCCATCTGACCGAGCGCACGGCCTGCTTCCAGCAATTGACCGAGCCCGACACCAGCACCAAGCAACTCACCTGCCATCAGGGCGCGCCATGAGAAAGCCCAGGCAATACGTAAACCGGAAATCAGCTGCGGAACGGACGCTGGCAAGATTACGGTCCTTAAAAAATGAATTCCACTGGATCCAAGAGACTTAGCAACTCGTTGGTAAAGTATGGGTACATTTTTGAACCCACTCGTCGCATTGACGATCATTGTCCAAGTAGCCCCTAATGTAACGATAAATAAAATAGCGAAGTCATTTAGACCAAACCAAATGATCGCCAATGGAAACCAGACGATACTGGGAATCGACTGCAAAGCCGTCACAAGAAAACCAAGCGTATCTTCCACCAATTTATAGCGCCATATCAAATAACCAAGCACAAGACCGAGAATCGATGCAATGGTGAAACCGATGAGCAGGCGACTGAGACTAGCTCCAATTGCGACTAGAATCTGGCCGGATATGAGCCCGGAAAATAACGTTGCCATCACTTGCGTAAAACTCGGAAACATGAAATCGGGTAAATCCGATAATCTAGATGTGACTTCCCATATCGCCACTAGTATCCCGAGAAACGCTATTCGTCTTAAAGCTGTAGTCATCGCCCATCTCCTCCTTCAGCACCTTCTCTATTTCGTCTTGCAGTTCTGCTAAAATTTGCTTTTCCAATTGCAGTGTCACGTCACTTGGTACAACGCCATCTTTTGAATCCTTAGATGTGAAGACCGCTTTAATTTTTCCAGGACGAGTAGCGAATACTACAATCTTTTGGGAGAGCAGCACTGCTTCTCGGATATTATGGGTAATAAAGAAAATCGTGACTTTTGTTTTCCTCCAAATATCCAGTAACTCTTTATGCAACACCATGCGCGTCTGCTCATCCAGTGCTGCGAACGGTTCATCCATCAATAAAATATCAGGCTCCATCACGAGTGCACGTGCTATAGATACTCGCTGCTTCATCCCCCCCGACAACTGATGCGGATACGAATGGATATAATTTCCTAAATGAACCATTTTCAGCATCTCAATCGCTTTCTGTTCCGCTTCTTTTTTCGGTATCTTTTTCAGCAGCAAGCCATACGTCACATTATCCAGGACAGTCAGCCATGGAAATAATCCCGCTTCCTGAAAGACGACAACGCGGTCTGAACCCGATCCAGTCACTGTCTTTCCGTTAATGCTGATCGTTCCTTGATCCGCTTTTTCAAGTCCTGCAATTAAGTACAGCATGGTGGATTTTCCACATCCGGATGGACCGACAATCGAGACGAACTGACCTTTCTCCACCTCAAGGTCAATCTTATCCAATACTTTGACCGTTCCTCTTTCTTTATGGGGAAAGCTCTTTTCAATCCCTTTAATTGATAAATACATGTCGATTCCCCCTATTGCTCATTTTATTTTCTATCAAAGATTTTTAATTCCTACTATCTTTATATGTTTAACTATGTATATAATCTACCATTCCTATAGGATTTGTCAACACAATTTTAAAAATTCTTTTTTAAAGTTGCAATTATTTGTTTAAACTACAGGAAAACGTAGGAATCGAATTATTTACAAATCAAAAAACCTCCTCTGCTATGCAGAGAGAGGTTAATAAATAGATTTTATTAGTGAAACAAGTCACTTGATAGATATCGTTCACCAGAGTCAGGTGCAATACAGACAACCGTGTCCTCAGGTGTCAGCCGTTTGGCCACTTGCAAAGCAGCATAGAGTGAGGCACCACCAGAAGGGCCAAGCAACACACCTTCTTGTTTCGCAAATTGCCGGACTGTTGTATAGGCATCATCATCTTCGATTCGGAAAATCTCATCATAGACATCGGTGTTCAATACTGGAGGAATAAAACCAGGACTCGTACCGACAAGCTTATGTTTTCCCGGCTGACCACCCGATAAGACCGGTGATCCGGCAGGCTCCACTACATGGACCGTAATTGTAGGATCATGCTGTTTCAGTGCCTCTCCAGTACCTGTTACTGTTCCGCCAGTGCCGGAAGTACAGACGAAGGCCGTCAGTTTACGGTCAATCGAAGCGATTGACTCAATAATTTCAATAGCAGTTGTATGGCGATGGCTGTCCGGGTTCGCTTCGTTCTCAAATTGCATCGGTATGAAACTGTGATCAATCGATGCTGCAATTTCATTCGCTTTTGCAATCGCACCCGGCATGCGCTCTGAACTTGGCGTAAGAACCACTTCCGCTCCATAAGCCTTCATCAAATTGATCCGCTCAATCGTCGAGTTGTCGGGCATGACGAAGATGGCACGATAACCTTTCGCCGCCGCATTCATCGCCAAGCCGATTCCAGTATTGCCGGAAGTCGGCTCAATGATCGTAGCGCCAGGCTTCAAGACTCCGCTTTTCTCTGCTTCCACAAGCATTTGATAAGCGGCTCGGTCTTTGACACTGCGGCTCGGATTGAAATACTCCAGCTTGACATAAACAGCAGCACCACTCGGGCTCCCTAGCGTACGTACTTTTACTAAAGGCGTTTCTCCAATCAACTCCGCCATATTATTTACAACTAACATTCTCGTTCACCTTCTTTTTTAATGGTGAACCTAGTATAACAAACTAAAAGCTTTAAATCATAGTAATTTGATATAAATTATAAGTTATTTCAATTCATCGCTTGAACTTTCTGGTCACGCGGCAATCCCAAGCCAACCAGACCAATGAAAGGTAAGAACGATGTAATAATCATTGTTTGATACACTCCTAACGAATCCATCAGACCGCCAATCGCTACCGCACCGATCGCACCCATCCCGAATGCCAATCCTACCGTAAGACCCGCCATCGTACCGATTTTAGATGGCACCAGTTCCTGTGCGTAGATTACCGTCACCGAAAAGCTCAACATAATGAAGAATCCGATGATAAGCAAAAGCAATATGACCGCCCATAACGGAGCGTACGGCAACAACAGGCAGAGCGGCAAAGGCACGACCAGAGACAAGACAATGACTTTCTTTCGTCCGATCCGATCTGCCGCTGGTCCGCCAAAAAACGTTCCGACTGCGCCCAGCGCTAAAAACAAGAAGATATAGAGCTGGCCATGCTGGATCGTCAATCCGTAGTTATCTATCAAATGAAAGATATAAAAACTCGTAATATTCGTCACGTAAAATGATCGGGCGAAAATAACGATCATTAAAAGAATTAATGCGATGGTAATTTGTTTTTTCGACAGATTCTCCATCGTGGACAAAATAGCCTTTTTTCTTTTGCCCAGACGTTCCTCATTTAACTGTTTCTTATACCAAACCGAAATACGGTACAACAGCGCAATTCCTGCCGCTGCCACCAAAACAAAAACTGCTGCTCCGATCTGTCCGAGCGGAACGAGAACAAATGCACTAATTAACGGGGCAAGCGCTTGGCCTGAGTTTCCGCCTACTTGAAAGATAGATTGCGAAAGTCCTCGTTTATTACCGGCAGATAAAAAAGAAACACGGGAACCTTCCGGATGAAATACCGCTGACCCAAAACCTAGAAATAGCACCGATACAATAATCAGCCAGTAACTAGGCGCTAGCGCAAGGCCTGCCATCCCGACTAACGAAAACGTCATACCAATCGGCAAAGCGAAAGGCTTCGGCTTGCGATCACTGAAATAACCGATGACCGGCTGTAGCAAAGAAGCCACGATATTCAGCGCAAATACAATGAAACCTAATTGCTTGAACGAAAACTGATGTTCTTTCTCAAGAATCGGCAACATGGCCGGGATCACCGCCTGCAACGTATCATTAAATAAATGACAGACACCGATTGCAATCATGATTGGAAATACAGGATTTGCAGCCGTTGCAGCCTGTGGAGAATTCTTCATTATCTGTTCACACCTTATCTAGTTGCCATTTTATTCAGTAAATGTAGAGGGCATCACGACACCGACTACTTCTCCTTTGGCGCATAATTCCTCTCCCGCAAAGATTTTCACATCCACCTTCCACTTTTTCGGATGGATTTCCGTGACTTGCCCAACCGCCTTCAGCACTTGACCTTGAGGCGTCGGCTTGCTGTATGTAATTTGCAAGGATGCCGTAACGAAACGAGGTGGAATCGCTCCGTCGCCGGGTTCATGACCATTTTTACGATGCAATGCAAGCGAGCAAGAACCCGTGCCATGACAGTCCAAGAACGACGCCAGAAATCCGCCATAGACAAATCCCGGGATCGCGGTATAGGTTTCAGACGGCAAAGTATACGTCACCGTTTCCTCACCTTCCCATCCAGTCCGGAAATGATTACCTGCTTCATTTAATCGGCCACAGCCATAGCACCACGAAAAGTCATCTGGATATTCATCTTGAATTGCATGGATAATAAATTCTTTCACGACAGCTCCTCCTTCTAAATGAATTCTCTCTATTATACATTCCGAATATTGAAATATCGAGTGTAAATTAATATCGGCACAGCCGAGTCTATAATTCAGTGCGTATAGTAATAGAAGTATTCATATACTATGAAGAAACACAGAGTATGTAAAAGGAGTGAGTCTCAATGAAAATACGTGCTGTTTTACTGGCCTTATTAGTTTCAGCAGGTTTCTATGTGATGGTCCAGACAATCAAGGAAACTACTTTCCAGCCCACTGAATGGTTATATGCAGATCAGGATGGAACGCCCTATTCCTCCATCAGCTTCCGACAACCCGGCATACATGAACAACCGTCCGTCACATGGAAAGTAGATCAAGTGGATGAAGTCAATCGCCTGCTTCATTTTTTGCAAGCTTATGAGTTTGAACGGGTTGATCCGGATACTTTGCAATTATTTGACGATCAGCCTCTCTTCACTATCGACCTTCACGATGATTCAGGAAACCGTATGACAATCTTAATAGAAGAAGGGATTTTGATTCAAAACGATCAATTATACTACGAAGTCGTCAACGGACCTTTACAAGTTGACTGGTTGATGGAATTTATCATTTCCAATAAACCGTAATTTTGTACTCTCGCTAGTATCTGTACTATACTATTAAATAATTCGGAAATCGAATAATCGAAGCAAAGGAGCGATCCACATAGTGAAAAGCTTACCTAAACGTGAACAAGTTAAAGTAGAGGAAACATGGAACTTAAAAACTTTATTTGAAAATGACAGCGCTTATCAGCAGGCTGTACAAGAGGCTGAAGCAGATTCCGCCACATTTGCAAAGCACTATCGGGGAACGATTAAAGACGCAGCTTCAGCAATCAAGGCATTGGATGCATACCGCAGTTTGCAAGAGAAAATGACCAAGATTGGCAGTTATGCAGAGTTGGCTGCCAGCATCGATTTGACAGATGATGAGGCACAAATGAGAGAAAGTCAATACGGATCGATCGCCGCTAAAATTGGCAGTCAAACTTCATTTGTCATGAGCGAACTATCGGAACTGCCTGAAGAAGTTTTACAGCAGGCAAGTGAGCAATCAGAAGATTATGCAGTGACATTCGAGAAGATCATACGCAAAAAGCCATATCAGCTGCACCCCGAAGTAGAGAAAACACTCGCTGCATTCTCTTCGACTTTCCAAGCACCATATACTTTGTACAATACGACCAAGATGGCAGATATCAATTTTCCTAATTTCACTGTAAACGGAGTGGATTATCCACTTAGTTATGTTTCATTTGAAGGTGTTTGGGAATCCGAGCCGGATACTGCCAAAAGACGCGCCGCATTCCAGACTTTCTCGGGCAAGTTAAGAGAGTATCAGCATACAACAGCAAAAACGTATGACATGCATGTCCAAATGGAGAAAACTACAGCCGATTTACGTGGCTATAAATCCGTTATCGACTACTTGTTGATGGATCAGGACGTGGATCGTTCGATGTACAATCGACAGATCGATGTCATTATGGAAGAGTTGGCTCCGCATATGCGAAAATATGCGAAACTTCTTCAGAAAATCTATGGTTTGGAAGAGATGACATTTGCAGATCTCAAAATGCCAATCGACCCATTATACGAGCCTTCCATTACTGTTGAAGAATCAAAAACCTATATGAACGATGCACTCGCCGTCATGGGCGAAGACTATCTTGACATGGTAAACCGGGCTTTCTCGGAGCGCTGGATTGATTTTGCGCAAAACGAGGGGAAATCAACGGGTGCATTTTGTGCAAGCCCTTATCGCGGCGGTTCATTTATCCTGATCTCCTGGACGGGCAGCATGGAAGACGTCTTTGTGTTGGCACACGAACTCGGTCATGCGGGACACTTCTACCATGCCAACCAGGAGCAGAATTTATTTAACTACGAAGCATCCCTTTATTTCATCGAGGCACCTTCGACGATGAATGAAATGCTGATGGCCAACCATTTGCTTAAGAACTCAGAAGACCCGAAATTCAAACGATGGGTACTCTCTTCTATTGTTTCTCGGACATACTACCACAACTTCGTCACCCATTTATTGGAGGCGGCATTCCAGCGTAAAGTGTATGAACGGGTAGATGCTGGCGGCAATGTCAATGCAACCATATTGAATGAGTTAAAACGCGGTGTATTGGAAGAATTCTGGGGTGATACTGTCACGTTGAATGAAGGAGCCGAACTAACATGGATGCGCCAGCCTCATTATTATATGGGCTTATATCCTTACACATATAGTGCGGGGTTGACAGTCTCCACTGAAATGGCACAGCGCGTTCTAAAAGAAGGCGACCCAGCTGTCAAGGATTGGCTGAATGTCCTACGTGCAGGCGGATCCAAAAATCCAGCCGAACTTGCGAACATGGCAGGCATTGACATCACGACAGACAAACCGTTACGCGACACGATTGCTTACATCGGCGACTTAATCGAACAGATAGAGAAGCTGACAGAAGAAATTGAAGCTCAATAAAACGAACGTAAAAAAGCATCGGCTGTTCAGGATTCCCCTGCACAGCTGATGCTTTTCATCTTTCAGTCCATCAATTCACTTAAGATTTCATACGAACGGAGTCGGTCCTCGTGATAGAATATACCGGAACTAATGATGAGTTCATCCGCTTTTGTCATTTCCACAAATTCTTCAAGCTGACGGCGTACGGTTTCAGGTCCGCCTATAATGACGGACAGCGCATCCGCTTGCTGAGTGACCGCAGCCTGTTCATACGGTGACCATGTTGCATTGATGTCCTCAATCGGCGGTCTAAATTGTTTCGAGATACCTTGGCGAATATCCAAAAATTGCTGTTGCATCGAGGTCGCCAAGTACTGTGCTTTTTCATCTGTATCTGCCGCAATCAAGTTAACCCCTAACATTGCATGTGGCTTTTGAAGGTCTTTAGAAGGGCGGAAATTTTGATGATACAACTGTAATGCCTGCATCATATACGCCGGCGCAAAATGGCTAGCAAAAGAAAACGGCAATCCAAGTTGAGCTGCCAACTGTGCGCTGAAACCGCTTGAACCAAGCAACCAGATCGGAATGTCCTGCCCTACTCCAGGAAATGCTCGAACTCGGGCAGTTGAGTCAGATGAGAAATAAGACCGCAATTCCTCCAATTGTTGAGGGAACTCTTCCCCACTGCTGTGCAATGTTCGACGAAGTGCATAAGCCGTCGCTTGGTCACTGCCCGGCGCACGCCCGAGGCCCAGATCGATTCGACCCGGATACATCGCATCGAGCGTTCCGAACTGCTCGGCAATAACAAGCGGCGCATGGTTAGGCAGCATAATACCACCCGAACCTACTCGAATCGTCTTCGTTTCCCCGGCAACATGTCCAATAATGACTGACGTTGCTGAACTCGCGACACCCGGCATATTATGGTGCTCTGCCAGCCAATAGCGGTTAAACCCCCAATCTTCCGCATGTTGGGCAAGGTCGACACTGTTCTTGAAAGACTGTCCCGCGTCGCTGCCTTCATTAATCATTGCTAAATCCAATATAGACAATGGTATTCCTTTGTATCTTTTAGCTTTTTCACTGATCACATCATTCACTCCTTATAACTACAGCCATTTTTCTTCACCCACTCAAAAATAGCATGAATTATTTTTTCTAATTCTTTACCTTTACCCGTCAGCTCATATTCAACTTTCCTGGCTGCTGGATCTGATTTCTTTTTAACGACCAATTTATGAGCTTCCAATTCACGCAGCCGCTCGGTTAAAAGACGATCCGAAATCCCTTCGATTTCAGACACCAGCTCGTGATATCGTTTTGGTCCGTCCAATAACTGATAGATAATAATTCCCATCCATCGTTTGCCGATAAATTCGATCGTTCCATGGAAACTATCACATGTTTGTTGCCCTTTAGGGTTTACCGATTGAACGAACTCTTCATTATTCATGATTCGCACTACCCCAATCGTTTAGTACTATATTCGAGGTCTTCAGAAGCAACCGAATTAAGCTTACTAATAGTAACCTTAACAATTTTTTACCGATAAGTAAAACAATACGAACTCAATGAACATTCGAAAAAACCATCTTCCGCACTTCATTTACGGAAGATGGTGACTCACCCATTCTCATATTTACAGCTGTTCCACTGTCACACGACAGCTTGTTTCATCATATTTGCCATAAGCTGCATGGTATGTAGGTCCTACTCCTTGCTTAAATGTTAACGAATGACGAATAGCTGCCGTAATGAATTTTTTTGCCTCAATCACAGCTTCAGGTACAGTTTGCCCTTTTGCGAGTCCTGCCGTTATCGCTGCCGAATAACTACAGCCCGCTCCATTTGTATGAATCGTATCGATGCGCGGTGCCTCCATTAAATAAAATTGTTTTCCGTCGCATAATACGTCTACTGCCGGACCAGTTAATCGGCCGCCTTTTACGAGCACAAATTTCGGACCTAAATCAATTAGACGACGTGCTGCTTCCTTCAGATCCACAACTGAGTTTAGTTCCATTCCATTCAGTAAATATGTTGCTTCCGGCATATTCGGTGTGATAATCGTAGCGAGCGGCAGCAGTTCGTTTTTCATTACTTCCATGGCATCTTCTTTCAATAAAGCAGAGCCCATTTTACCGATCATGACCGGATCCACTACAATATTATCTGCCTCCGACTGTCGGATCCACTGTGCTACGTTGACAATAATATCTTTAGTGAACAGCATACCCGTCTTTAACGCATCGACTCCTATATCCTCTTCAATCGTCACCAATTGCGCTTCAATCGCTTCCCAAGATTGCGGGAATACTCCTGTTCCGGTTCTTGGATTCTTCGCAACAATCGCTGTAACTGCTGTCATGCCGAATACATCGAACTCTTGGAAAGTTTTTAAATCTGCCTGGATGCCTGCTCCACCCCGCGCTGCAGATCCAGCAATGGTTAGTGCTCGTTTTATGTTCATTGTGACATCTCCTTAGTAATGGATAACTGCGCTATTGTAACGAAACATATGACGTTATTGAAAGAGTCAATTTCCATCATTCCAACAAGTTCAGTTGGCTCAAGCGCCTGCCGTTATGGAAAACAGGTACTCCTACCATTCCCGACGAAACGGTATATGCCAGAGTACCTGTCATGTATTATATTTTGAACTGTTGAATCATCTCTTGCAAATCAATTGCCTTATTGCTGAGATCGTTAGCCACTGCATTAATTTCTTGAACAGTTGCCATCTGTTCTTCCATCGCTGCAGATGTTTGTCCTGATTGTTCCGAAGCTACCTCTGCCAGTGAAGCGATATCTGTGACAGACGCAGATACTTCTTCCGCACTTGCCGAAATCTCTTCAGTCGCAGCAGATATTTCTTCAATTTCGTCATTCATTTTTTGAACCGCTTCTACGATTGTCATGAAAGAATGTGCAGCGTCCTCAATCACTTCTACACCTTGAGTCGCATTGGATAAGCTATCTTGTACCGACACTTCAACATTTCTCGTATCATGCTGAATAGCAGAGGTTAAGCTGGCAATCTGACTTGCCGATGCTTTCGATTCTTCCGCTAATTTTCGAACTTCATCCGCAACGACTGCGAATCCTTTGCCGTGCTCACCTGCACGCGCGGCTTCGATTGCTGCGTTAAGCGCCAGCAAATTGGTTTGTTCTGTGATACTCGTAATGACATTTGTAAATTTCTCTATTTCAGCGGATTGCTGGCTTAATCGTTTGATCATCTCATTCGTTTCTGAAGATGAAGTATGAATAAGCGCCATCTGTTCTTTGGCAAACTGCATCGTTCTTCCACTTTCTATACCCAGCTTCATGGCATTTTCTGCACGGTCATGCAGGCTGACTGTTGACTCTGCAATCCGTTGTACCCCTGTAGCCGTCTCTTCCATAGCTTTTGAACTCTCTCGGGCAGAGACAGCAGATCCCCGTGCACCGTTTGAAATGCTTTCCACGGCCTTTGAGATGTCTTCAGAGGAATCCGCCACTTCATTCGTACTCGCTGAAAGTTCTTCGGCAGAGGCTGTCAAATGAAGTGCATTGTCATGGACATCACCAATTACTTTGCGGAGATTATGCTTCATTTGATTGAATGAGTCCGCCAATTCGCGAAGTTCATCCTTGGAATTGAGTTCTACATCTTCACGAGTCAAATCTCCAGAAGCGATGATTGCTGACTCTGCAGTTACTCGCCGCAAAGGACGGGTGATAATTCGGGTGATATAGATGGAAATAACTAGCGCCAATATCAAGGCAATTATGCCCGCAAAAATCAATCCCCATTTTGCAGAGTTAGCAGCTTGTTCGACTTCACTCATCTGGGTTTCAAGATTTTCATATTGCACCGCAATCATTCCATCCATTGATTCACGTATTTGAGTATCGAGCGGGCGCATTGTCTCTTCTAATACAATGCCTGCCTGGCTCGTTTGGCCCGCCTTCTTCAAATCAATCACACGGGATGCAGCTTCCGAAAAGTCCTTTGACATTATCGCGATGCCATTAATAAAGTCTTTGGTCTCTTGAGAATTCTCACTCTCCACCATATTTTGCAATATACCTATACCTTGTCGTGCTTTTTCTTCATATTCGATAAACTTCTCTACATCCTCAGACTTTCCTCGCAGAATAAACGAACGGATGTATGATCCTGACAATGCGAGTTCAGTTTTTACGGCTTGTGCTTGCATCGTCAATGCGACACTGCCCTGCATCATCTCATCATAACTACTTTCAATTTCATTCAACTCATAATGATTCCAAGCCGAGGATAATAAAATCACTACTAAGATTGCCCCGAAACCCGTATATAGCTTTTTTCCGATTGACATTTTTGATTTCCCCCATCTACATGTTCATGCTAAAGATCATTCAATCTCTGCATAAAACTTTCCTTGCCCTTTGAATACTTTATGCATAGCCACCTACTTTATCGTCAACTTTTCTTTATTTATAACAACTATGACTAATGTTCATTTTTTCAAAAAAGAAAGACAAAGGGAATGTCCACCCTTTGTCTATTCGTTCAGATGATTAAAACCCCATGGAACTATTTCCACCTAATACTAGATCATATAAGAAATATCCGAAGCTGAAGTTGGATATGCAAACGGCATGTCTTTTAATTCCTGAAGAGAGAGTTTAAACCGGATAGCCAAAGCGAAAAGGTTTATAAGCTCATCTGCTTCTTCGCTAAGTAAATGAGCTCCCAGTACCACGCCTTCTTCCTGATCTGTAATCACTTTAAAAGCTGCGGCCGATTCGTTCGTCCTTTTATACGTGAACCAGTCAGTCGTGTTTTGATACTCCACGTGGAAGTCCAGTCCCGATTTTTTCGCCTGTTGTTCACTCATCCCTACCGATGCCAGCTTGGGGACTGTAAAAACGACTGATGGAATGACAGGATATTTTGCTTTCTCATAGTTCCCCTCCAATAAATTGGCCGCTACCAAGAGCGATTCGGCCTTAGCGATAGGCGTTAAGGGCGGCCCATCCGTTGAAGCTGCATCTCCCGCTGCGTAGACGTAAGGATTGCTGACACTCTGCATGTATTCATTCACACGTACCCCTTTCTTGTCACGCTCCACATTCCCTCGGTCCAACTCCATATCGAGCGCCGCCGTCCGTCCTGCCCCATGCACAACCAAGTCGGTTTCCCACTCTAGTTCTTTCTCGTTTTGCTTTCCCTTTACAACAAATGAATCTCCACGCTTCTCAATCGCATCCACACTTACTTCCAAATGAACCTGAATACCAACTTCTTTTGATCGTTCCATCAGTAAATCAACTAAATCTGGATCAAAATGCTTCAGGACACGTTCACTCCTATGCACAATATGAACTTCCGAACCTGCTCTGGCTGCAATATGCGCAAACTCAAATGAAATAAACCCGCCCCCGACAAAAACGATGCGTTTTGGGAGTTCCTCCAATTCCAAAAATTCATCACTTGCCCTCAAATATTCTTCTCCCCCAATTCCCATCTCTATAGGTTCTGCTCCAGTCGCAATTAGGATATACTTCCCTTTCAAGAGCTCTGAACCGACTTTCAGTTCATTCTCACTATAAAAAATTGCTTTCCCATGATACGAACCCACACCCAACTTCTTAAATTTTTCTTCCGTATCTTGGGGAATTGTTGCCGTGAATGTGCGTTTGAATTCCATCAGATTTCGCCAATCAAACCGAGCCGCCGTCCGCACCCCTTTGCCATACATCCGCTCATTCCAATCGGTCAGCTCAGCAATTCCTACCAACACCTTCTTCGGGTCACAGCCGCGCTGAGAACATGTACCGCCAAATGGGCGGTCATCGATAATTGCCACACTCCAACCGGCTTCCTTACATTTACTAGCTGCAATTGATCCGCCAGTTCCCGTTCCAATTACAAGCAAATCATACTCCTTCACCATATCCAATCTCCTCCTTTAGCCACTACCTATTTAAAAATTTGCTTTCCTAATCTAGGAGCACGCAAATCGCTTATTATGTAATGAAATACCCTGAATTCAAATTGTCACACTTCTAATACTTTACAGTTCATTTATCAAAAGCATAGTTCCCTATGTTTAGGAAATACTTATTAGTAAAACCATTTACGTAACAAAAAGGAGTTGAAAACAGTGAAGAACTTAAGCATACTTTCTCTTCTCATATGTATCGGAATCTTGTGCTGGGGTGTTTCCACGAAGTATTTAGGCATCGATTCACGTCCAAATAGTAAGGCTTCTGCTTCGAAGCTCAACCAAGATGAGCTTTATAAGGAATTGGAAGCATTCAGTAAAGGACATAAGATACCTGCAGTTGATGCAAAAGTAGATCGAGTTTGGAAAGCAATCCCTGGATACAATGGTCTCGAAGTGAATATAAAAGCCAGCTACAAAAAAATGAAAGTCAGTGGCGAATTGAACCCCTCGGAAGTCATCTACCAAGAAATTTCTCCAAGCGTTCATTTGGAAGACTTGAATCCTCCACAACCCATATTCAGAGGTAATCCTGAAAAGCCAATGGTAACTTTTTTAATTAATGTTGCCTGGGGCAATGAATATATTCCAGACATTTTGGACGTGTTGAAAAAACATCAAACAAAGGTATCTTTTTTCTTTGATGGCAGCTGGGTAAGCAAAAACCCGGATATGGCGAAATTAATATTCGAGGAAGGCCATGAAATCGGAAACCATGCATACAGTCATCCAGATTTGCAGCAGAAATCCAAAACGGAAACGGTCGAAGAATTAAGGAAAACGAATGATATCATTTCAAAAACATTGGGAATTGATCCGCCAAAGTGGTTTGGACCGCCAAGCGGAAGTTTCAATCAGCAAACTGTCGAGGTCGCCGATCAGCTTGGAATGCATACAGTTTTATGGACAGTCGACACGGTGGATTGGAAAAAACCAGCGACGACAGTGATGGTGAACAGAGTAGTATCTCAGGTCGAAAACGGCTCCATGGTATTGATGCACCCTACATCGCCTGTTGCAGAAGGTTTAGAAGATATGATTATGCAGATTAAAGAACAAGGTTATTCGTTCGGTACAGTCAGTGAACTGATGAGCGAAAAACGCTTGAATGGTACGGTTTGGGATGCCAAAAAGCCATAAACAATTTTTACAGCTAATTCATTTACCTTCCTCAATAGATGTCCCATCTAGACGTCTTTCACTGACCAAAGCTATGGTCGGAAATAGAAAGACGTCTTGTTTAATAATTCATACACTGGGCTGTAAACAACTTTGCCGCCATGAAGTGTAGTTCGATTGAAAAGTATTTCAGGGGTTATCTCAATGCAATGCCCCTAGTTTAATCACTCTGCGGGTGTTAGGAGCATATTCTATCGTGGGGTGGTAGAATGCATGGAATTTCCTTTATATCTGTACTATACGGGAATTTCGTACTGTTCATTTTTTTGTATATTTTTATTTTTAAGTTGCGTAGAATGATTGGTTTTCATTTAGGTATGAACATAGCCATAGTTACCGGTGGATTAATTGCGTTAACCTCGGGCATTTTATTAATTTTTCAATTTCCGTTTCACTTTACATTTATTACGATTTTAGCAACATGCATAGGCATGGTAACTGGAGCAATCTTCGGTGCTTTATTTGATTACCAAACAATGTTAACAGGATTAATAAATGGTCTGATGGCGGGTATTATGTCTCCAATGCTAGGGGCTATCATGACAGAGCATGTCTATTTTATGGTCATTCTGGAAGCCTTGATATTCCTAATGATCATCATAATCGGTATTTCAATAAGAAGGTCGTGAATCTTAATATGGTCATCATTTATAGTCTTGGCGTTTGGAATCTTGCCATTACATTGTTGTGTTATCTCATTTTACGAAGAAAGAAAACCTTATTCGAAGATCGTTTCGCAACCACCATAACCAAAACAGCTACCTCGATCACCTCACTCTTGTTTGGACTTCATTTTTCGTTGATCATATCGGCAGAGTTATCAACTCTATTTATGTGTACTACTATTTTCGGTATTTTAATTGGCGCTTTGTTCGGGTCCCTTGTAAAATACCACTCACTTTTAGTAGGTATGTATCATGGAATTATCGGAAGTTCAATGGGGCTAATGATTGGCGAAGTGCTGAAAAACCCTCAACTATGCAGTATTCCGATTGCATCGCAACAGCAACTGTTAATGAATATGTATCAAATATGTGGGTTTGCCACGTTACTTCTAACATTCGTCATCAGTCTAGTTCTTTACTCTTTGAGAGTGTAAAGGGAGGGATTCATTTGAAAAAGAAGCTAATCATCTCGTCATTTGTTCTAGTAGGATTTATTGCAGTACTCTTTTTATGGCCTCAAACGGTGGTGCTGCCTAAACTTGGTAAAGTAGAGAATCTGCATCTCTCGACTACTAAAGGTCAGACATTCACTTTTTCTGATGAAAAGCCGAAGTTGGTGACATTTTTTTATACGCACTGTCCTGATGTGTGCCCTATGACCATAATGGATTTAAAAATGCTTCAACAACAATTACAAGAAGCAGGAGTAGGAGAAAATGAATATAATGTCGTTTTAATTACCTTGGATCCTGAGAACGACACGGCAGAAACAATTGAACAGTATAAGAGTCAATTAGACATTTCATCTAGTAACTGGTTTTTTTTAAGGGGATCTGCCGAACATACTAAAGAAGTGACCAATCAATTTAAAATGGTATACAAGAAAGATCAAGACGGCTTTATAGTTCACGGTACTAGAATGTATTTATTGGATAAAAAAAACACTATTCGTGCCTACCACGATATGAACACAGGACAAAGATCAGTCAATTTGGAGGCGCTTGCAGAAAATATCCTAGCGCTCTTGCAAAAACCATGATCAATGCTCGATTGGCTAATCTTGCACAGTTGCCCGCTTAATCCATATATTATCAATATGAAGCTGTTAACGATAATTACAATGGAGGAAGGTAATGAAGAATAAGATTAAGAGATTCTTAAATTCTAAGAGTGAAAAGCAATACTCAAATGAAAATCCATCCTTTTCATCGCCAACCAGTTCAGTATCAGCTGAAGAAACAAGAATCCTCAACGAACATATCAGCCAACAAAATATGTTTAAATTGATTCGCCTATATGAACCACATAGAAAAACATTAACCTTGAAAAAGTTTTTTAAAATGAAACGCAACCAACAAGTTGTAATTACTACTCTGATTGAGGAAACTAAAACATCTACCATTGAAGGTAAAGTGGCCACCATAGGACGAGACTTTGTCATGGTGACCAATCTTCGCAAACGAATCTGGCTCCCCTTCGCATCTATCGAATCTGCAACTATTCCATTTGGCACACCAACCTATTCCAACCCACACCAGCATCATATTTATGACAATCAACTGAGGGAGAAACTAATCCTTCGATTCGGAGAAACCGTAACGAAAAAGGATGCACTGATACAGCAGTTCTTTGAGGAATCGATAAGAACAAATTTGCATTCTTGGAAAGGTACTTGGATAGAGGTTAAAACCGCTGATCAAGCTTCATTCGGTAAAATAGTGAGTGCAGATAAAGAAGTGTTAACTCTTCAACTAGCAAATAAGATGCTAATCATTCCATTAATAGAGATTCAATATGCATCTACGGCAAGGCTTTTTACCATTTGGAAAGAAATAATGAGGTCTGTTTTTCCGAAAAATTGGAGGGGATCGACATGAAACAACAGGATCAAAGACTGCTAAAAGCCAAGCTCAAAAACATAGAAGGCGAAGAATTGATGGTCATTACGAAAGCGATTCAGCTGAACTTACTAGGGCAAGTATTTCGCCCCATTTTCTGTGGAACCATCTTGGAAGTGAAGGACAGTCATATTACCCTGTCACCTGTGATTATTAAGATGGTAAACGCACCATTTTACGAATTCCCCTTCCCACTAAGTATTCCTCTCGAGAAGATTGTCGCATTTTCAGCAGAAATCCCTAGTGATTTGGCGTTTCCATTATCGTGACGAAGGAGGATATTCAATGAATAATGAAGATCCATTAAGTATGGTCAATATAGCGCGAGATGTTGCAATTGTTAAACACTTCAGGAAAAATAAAAAACGGAAAGTTTTTATTCTGACTGAGGCATTTCCCTTCATGTTTATCGGCATCATTAAAGATGTAATAGAGGACATGGCAGTTTTGGATGTATTGACAACCTCAGTTCCTGCATTAGAGGGCAAAGAATGGCTCATTCATATCCACTCCATTGAAGTCTTCTATATTGAAACGAATATAGGTCAGAAAATCCCCGACTTAAAAGATTGATAGAAATGAGGAGGATTAATGAAGAGACGATATCATGTTGTGGCTATTCCTATACGCATGGTAGTGAATAAATTTGGCGACCATAATCCGAACGCAAATATGTATGTGTTAAAAGAAAATGAACAAAAGGTAAAAGACTTGATTAAAAAGAATCCATTTACACCTGTCGACCTCGTACAGCCTTTAGTAATCAGAGCGAATGAAGGAGATACGGTTGAAATTCTATTTGAAAATAAGCTGTCTTTCGCTACCAGTATTCATGTTCAAGAAGCAGAATATGACGTACAACATGCTGACGGAGCAAAGGTAGGACTGAATAAAGATAGCACAGTTGCTCCAAATGAAAGCATTTTGTACCAACTTCATGCCGTCAAGGAAGGAAATTACTTCTTTTCGGATTTAGGCAACCCTTCTAGCGGAGAAAATGGTTCGAATTCAAACGGTCTTTTCGGAGGATTGTGTGTGGAAAGGCGCTTTTCTTGGTGGACGGACCCTGAAACCGGGAAAACACTAAACAGCGGTGTGTATGCTGATATCCATCACCCTATCTTACCTTCATTCCGAGAATATGCTTGGATATTCCATGATGAAATGGAAGTAGATGATTTGACAGGCAATCGACCGATTAATCATATATCCAACCAAGAAGAGGAATCATTTCACGGCGCGAACTATCGTTACGAGCCGGAAAACAGACGGCAGCAGCTACTTGCAGAAGGAGTCGTTTGTCCAAACTGTGAAGGAGAGGAAGTTCACCACGACTCTTGGGTCTTTGGTGATCCTTCCACCCCTATTTTGCGTGGTTATTTAGGAGACCCTGCAAAAATACGTCTTTTTCATGGCGGAACAAAAGAAACTCATGTTTTCCATTATCATGTGCATCAATGGTTTAGCGACCCTATGGATCTGGCGTCTGAAATTTTTGATGCTCAAGCAATTAGTCCGCAGTCACATTATACAATTGAACCACTTTACGGACTCGGAAGTTTACAAGGTTCTTTCGGCGATGTCGTGATCCATTGCCATCTATATCCGCATTTTGCAGCTGGCATGTGGGGGATGAATCGTATATTTAATACACTTCAGGACGGCAGTCAATGTTACCCGAACGGAGTACCTATTAAAGCATTGCAGCCTTTACCCGATCGTACTCCTCCGCCAAAACCAACGAAATTAAAACCTGGATTCCCGAATTTCATTCCAGGAAAGGTAGGAAACAAGGCGCCTCGTCCGCCGTTAGGCATAATTGGCGGACGTGAAATGACGAAGCTTGAGCAACATGCTGCGATTCCTAACCCAAGACCTGGTGTTGTTTTTGCCGATCCCTGTCCCGAAAATGCAGTTGTAAAAGAATTTAATATCTCATTAATTGAATTACCGCTTGTATACAATAAACAAGGATGGCATGACCCTAAAGGCCGGATTTATGTTTTAGATGAAGATTTGGAAGACGTATGCTCGGGGAAAAAGGAACCAGAGCCGTTAGTGATTCACGCAGCCGCCCATACGTGTTTTCATATCAACTTTACAAATCGACTGCCACATGTACTTGACGGCGATGCATTTCAGCTAGTCACTAGAACGTATGAAACTGGTTTTCACATTCACTTTGTTAAATTTGATGTTCTCGTTTGTGATGGAGCAAATGTGGGATGGAACTATGATTCAAGTGTTTTGCCGAATGAAACGATTCGATATTCCTATTATGCCGATGTGGAATTAAAAGCGTGGTTTTTCCATGATCATCTATTTCCTTTATCTCATCAGCAGCATGGTGTTTTTGGCTCCGGGGTCGTCCATTCACGATTCGCCAAATTTCTCGACTCAAAAACTGGTGAAAGTGTCAATACCGGAACACAGGTAACGGTATCTAGTCCGCTTATTCCGGATTATCGTGATTTCAGCCTTTTCGCACAAGACTTTACCCTGTTGTTTGACAAAAATGGGAAACCGTTGAATCCGCCAAAGTTTCCTGGTTCTCAAGATGACCCAGGCTTGTTTGGAGTGAATTATAAAAATGAACCGCTCCAATTCCGATTAGGACCGGATTGTGATCCAGCCTATAGCTTCAGTTCTCATGTACACGGAGATCCACACACACCCATTCTTAACGCCTATGAAGGTGATCCTATTCGTATTCGTTTACTCCAGGGAGCACAGGAGGAATCACACAGCTTTAATGTTCACGGACTTAGATGGCTGAGGGAACGCGGTGATTTGCTATCCAACTATAATTGCCAACAACATATTGGAATTTCAGAATCATTTACATTCGATACATTTATTCCAAGAGTGGGAGACTATTTATGGGCATTTGAAACAGAGGAAGATTTATGGAATGGACTTTGGGGGTTGATTCGCGCCTTCGATGAGAAAGTACCTAATCTAATTTCCCTCTCTGACAGACCCGCTCCATTAAAACGTTCGAGACCATTACCGGAATGTACCGGCAAGAATCCTCCACCTGCCGACAATCCTACTTGCCATCCTGTAGAAAAAGGATGCGTTCGATATTTTGATATTGTCGCTTTCCAAATCCCGATATCCTACAATTCATTCGGTGATCATGATCCACACGGCATTATCTTTGCACTTCGCAAAGATATGGATGCAATTCTAAAAGGTAAGAAAAAACCTGAGCCCCTAATTATCCGAGCCAATGTCGGAGATACAGTGGATGTAACATTGACCAGTATGTTGAAAATGGATTTATTCCCTTTTAAGGATGGGGTTTATCCATACCCAACTGTAAAGGAACAGGCATTCTATCCACCTTCTTTGAGAATATCCCTTCATCCACAACTAATCGATTATGATGTGAAAACATCTGCCGGAGAAACAGTCGGATTTAACGGAGATCAAACTGTCGGTCCTGGCGAGAAAAGAAATTATCGTTGGTACGTTGATATACCGGTAGGTGCATGCGGGCTATGGGATATGGCGGATATACGCAACCATAAATCGCAGGGAGCATTTGGTGCCTTTATCGCTGAACCAAGATGGACAGAATATTTGGATCCCTATACTTTGAAGCCTGTGGAGACAGGCGCAAACGTAATTTTACGAAATCCTTTTTTGCCTGACATTAGAGAATTTGTGGTTGTCATGCATGATGGAGTGAGACTGCTTGACCAGAACAATCAGCTCATTATTGATCCGGTTGATGGCATAATACTACCTCCAGCTGAGATCGAAGAAGATCTCCTTGACACCTATGACCAAGGTTCTCGCGGTTTTAATTATCGAAGTGAGAGATTGATTAATCGGTACAGAAAGCATCCCATTTTGCGGGATTTGTTTTCCTCCGAGGTATTTGACGATCCAGCTACTCCGCTGTTTGAAAGTTATGTAGGCGACCCTGTAACCATTCGTTTAGTCACGCCCGCGGAAAGAAGACGATCGCATACATTCCATCTTCACGGACATCGCTGGCGTTTTGATACGAAAGATATGAATTCACGCACGGAATCATTCGTCGGATTTAACGTCGCAGGTGCAAAGCGTGATTTAGAGCTATTGGGAGGCGCTGGTGCTTATTTAGGGTTTGATGGAGATTTTATGTATCGTTCAGGTAATATTCAATGGGATATTGAGCAGGGCATGTGGGGAATCATGAGGGTTTACTCCGAACTGCAAAAACACTTACCACCGCTTGAGGAACAATGAAAAAGGAGGTGAACTAGTTGAAGAAAGAAATAGAACACACACTCCCTCAAGTTGAACAAAAGCCAATTGAAGATTTCTGTATTGATGATCGATGCTGTCCCGAACGCTTCCCTTCACCAACAAACTGTCTCCCATTTGAATCATTTGAGCAAATGGAGAAAGAAATTAAGGCAGCGAACGAGTTACTTCTTGATTTAGCCCTAGAAGACCGGCCACCTGAAGAAATTTTCCGTAAGGTTTTTGCTGGTCTGGAAGGCCTTAAAGTAATAGTTATAATGAACGAAGGAAAAACCATCACAGGAAAAGTGATGACTGTAGGCTTTGACTTTGTTGTTTTATTAGACGGCAAAGTTGAAATCATTCTTCCCTACAGACAAATCGATATGGTCAAACCATGCGGAAGGTTTGCAGAGCCTACTACCGAACCCTCATTGCTCAACATTGATTCCTGCTTAAGGAGAGATATAGCTTTTTGTTTTGGTGAAATCGTAGCATCCTCACCAGAATTATTGCAAAGATTCTTTAAGATACGATTGACGATTTACCTTTTATTGCTGGATGCCAAAATAATTGAAATCACTTTGGATAATACAGTAATTGAAGGGCTCGTGATGGATGTAGATAAAGAGACCATTGTAATCGAATCGAATAAGAAACTGAAAGTCATTCCTATAGATAAAATTACGTTGATAAAAAAATATCAAGCATAATTAATTCCAAATTTTTATGCTGATATCAAGGTGTCGTCTCTTCAAAGTAAAACCCATCATCCAAGAAGAATACAATCCTTCAGATGATGGGTTCATTCTTTTCTTTCACACTTTAACGTAATGGTCTTGATTTTATCGAATGGGATAATAGTAGTGGGCTCGGAAGGTTCACATTGCGAGTGAAGTGATTCCTTTTGTTTTAGTTCTGAGATTTCTTGTTGGGAACGAGGAAGGTCAAGCTGTGACTTTGCGTCTTTCATGATATTTGTCACTTGAAAACCAGGTTCAACGGGATTTTTCATCGCGGCTTCCCTCTCGTATATGCGGACTGAAGCTTCAGATGTCCCCTCGGTTTTGACTGATGCTTCTTTTATTATATTCTCACCTATCTCTACCTTGGCTTGAATGGCGGGAACATCAAATAATTCGGATGGAACATTCGTTTTTTTATGTTGCATTTCCAATCTATCTTCATCTATCGTTATGACTTGCTTCCGCTTGGAAAAATGATTCATTTCGGATGGACAAATCCATTGATAACCGCAAATTGACGACATGGAAACAACAACTGGGGTTGAATAAGATAATTTATTTGTGAAGGGATAGATAGGAATTAAAATTAGACAATCATAACACCCCAGCTTGTTTTCTACTTTAAATATATTTGCAGGAAAACACTTCTTATCATCATTCCTGCCAATCACTTCGAATCTTTCACCATTTTTCTTATAAAGAATCAGATATCGTATATTGGAGTTTAAAGAATCGGTTTGATCGCTCAGGAGTTGAGAACCGATATTTAGTATGCCTTCCATAATCTAAGCCTCCAGTCTAACGTAAGCTCGTTTTAATTAAAAAGATGGGATGAATCGAAATGACGAATCACCCCCATCGAAATCTTTATTTACCACAATTGCAAGCGTTCTGACAACCGCAGTCATGCTTCAGATTATTAATCTTATCCAAAGAGAATAGTAATGAATGTTTTTTCTTCTCTTTGTGATGTTTCTCAGCTTTTTCAACTGTTTCAGCACATTTTTCTTCAGACTCCTCATCTCGCGGCTTTGGTCGCCTCTTTTCTTCCACAAGTAGCTCTAAAAAGTTTGAACCTACATAACAGATTTCTCCGTATACTACTTCGTCATTTTCTAATTGGATTTCCACCTCACATCCAAGCAGTTGCCTCAGACGATAATTCAATCCATTTTGCAGTCCACCTAAACGTAGTCTGAAGTCATCGTCACAGATCGCTTTCCTGCAGGATTGGTGTCGACAACAATCACAGCATTGATGGCTGTGATGACAATTGCTGCAATCCTTTTGATGATGACATGCACAGCAGCTAGTTTCATGAGAATTCTCACTGCATCTGCAACTTTTATTTGCGCAAGGTGGTAAGGTTTGTCTGCATGTTGCACAATGCTTTTTTGTCATACTACGACTCCTTTCTTTGTAGTCCTCCGAAAATGAATTCTTAGCGTATTTTCGGTTACTACTATAGTATGACGGCATTCGATGAATGAGTGGATGTTTCAACCAACGGACGACAGTTTCCATTAGATTCCTTCTAAACTAACTTCCATATATATGAATACATATCAATCACAGCTTCGTTTAACACACAACGTTAGTTGTTTCAAAACATAGGCTTATTCAAATATATTTACGAAACATATGATTTAAATGCCAGGCATATCATGGCACCGTACTCATTACTTTGGAATGGGGTGTTGAATTGGCGTACACAGATAACTATGAAAGGGATGCCTATGGGATTATTGCATTTTGGTTACGAAATGATTATGATCATGGGCGTTTTTTAGACAGAGAAATAAGCCATT
Organism: Sporosarcina sp. FSL K6-3508; assembly: GCF_038615825.1. Lineage (NCBI taxonomy): Bacteria > Bacillati > Bacillota > Bacilli > Caryophanales > Caryophanaceae > Sporosarcina > Sporosarcina sp. FSL K6-3508. The sequence continues at coordinate 2,255,672 of NZ_CP152016.1, forward strand.
ACGAAATGGAACTGGCACGTGCAAACCTAAACAATATACAACGTTTGGGGGAAGTATGGCAGAGAGCGGAAGCAAGACAAGAGGACATTGGTACATTGCTTATTGATGCCCATCATGCCACAAGTGAATTTCACAGTCTGTTAGCCCATACGATGGATAAATCTTTACATTGTGAAGTCATTATTTCAACGCCAGTATCCCTTCTTGACCACATGGTACGGGAAGCTGAAGAATCTCAAAGGGTCTTTAAGTTAATGGAAAGTGGCGGTAAAGTTTCACAGTCAGACGCTATCATCCACGAAACCGTATTTTGGTTAAGACAAATGGCAGATCATCTGGGTTATATTCGTCATTATTCAGACGTCTCGAATTATGAAGTGAACTTTGAAGTAACAAATATGATGCAAAAATTTGAGCGTCTATTAATGCAGGCAACCGCTCTCAAAACAATGATTCGTAAACCTCGCAATGAAACGCTTCCTGTTTTAACACATTTTAAAGAAGTGATTATTAAAGAAGCTAAGAGTCTCGAAGCATTTAAATTGGAGTTAGATGAACTAATCAAAAAATGTGCAATCGCAACAACATCGCCTCCTGATTTGTTGGAACATATCGCAAGGGAAGCTCATCACCTGTGGAGAAACTTGGAAGATGAAAGAATAACATAAAGTGAAATATACTAGGGACCTGATACCACTTACTGGCCTCCAACATCAAATAGATTGAATAAAAAACAGGCACTTACCTTCATTACATTACAAGAACAGCTGTTTCTACCACGACAAAGTAGTGGTATTTTGGCTATCGCCAACTGAAATTCATCTCCCTCTTATCGTTGGGCATTGCCCTTCACACGCTTGAAGAGGGTGAATTCTTTCGGGGTATTGTTAAAAAAGATATGGTCAATAGTATAATGGAAAGGTTGATTTAACTGATTTCAAATCACGATCAGTATGCTGCGAATGTTAATAAAAGTACATTCTTCAAGAAAGATGAACAAAACTTCATTAATATTCTTAGCGTTCAGCAGTTGAATACACTGAACGACCTCTCAATGCTCGATATCTTCCTTAGCAAAAACAGTATTATCGAGCCCCATTACCATCCCAATGCATCCGAACTGACCTATTGCGTATCCGGTTCCGCCACCATTTCATTAATGAATCCTAACACGAAAAAGTTTCAACACTATCAGATCACCTCAGGACAGGTGGTCAATATTCCTCAAGGTTGGTGGCATTATCAAATCGCAAATACTGATGATACCCACTTACAAGGAATCTTTAATACCGATACACCCGAAGTGATTTTAGGTTCAGACATTTTAACAGCAACGCCCGCTGACGTTTTCGCCTATACGTATGGTCTGGATGAAAATCAATGGAAAGCGGCGACTGCTAATATCCAGCCTTCTATTTTGATTGGTCCTCCAACGGATAAATAAAAGAAAAAAAGCGACAGCTGCTAAAAACTGTCGCTCTTTTCCCCTTAAAATCGATCAATCGAATATTCAATCGTCAGGAATGGCAGCGCAAAAATTCGCATAGTATGCGTTGCTTTTAAATACCCATTCCCCACATCCTGAATTAAAAAGTCTTCTTGCAAAGGCAGCTTGAATAACCCCTCACTGCCTACCGATACATATACACCTGCATCTGAAGACGGTTCCGACCGATTGCTCGTCAACCGCAAGTCTTCTCCTGCTGAACATAACTCCAGTATGCCCGTCATCGTCGTAAAAGGCAAAGGCAGCGCGATATTCATATACATCCGACCATTTGTTTGATGCTGCGAATAAAGAGCCGTAAAAATTGTTTCGTCGACGACTTTCCGTTCCCACGCACGAACATTTTCTCTCCCATCCAGCCCGTCATACAGAGTATAAATACTTCCAGTCATCTCAACTTTTTTAATGCTAAAAGGCAAATTTATTTGCTGTGTTCGCTTACTGATGAATGAATATAGAAATGCAAATGGCTTGAACCAAGCATGCCAATTGACGGAAGCTCTAAGTCTGTAATCCGTTGTATTTTCATAGAAGTCAATAATCTGTGAAGAGAGATTCACTGACTTTAATTCGTAAACGCTTAAGTCATCAGAAAGACCGCGGTGTCTTCCGATTTCCCCGATTCTCTCTGCAAACTGCCTTCCACGGATCTGACTAATAGGAAAAGAATGTGGTTTGAAACGCGATGGCGGAATAGCTAAAGACCATCCGACAATACCTAGTAAAGCAAAGAAGACGCAGTTCAAAACACCATGAAAACGAAGCATAAAGTCGATCGTGACAGAAAACAGCCCAAATCCATTGCTAAGTACATAGAGCGCGGAAAATGAAATCGTCACAGCGAGTGCAGTAAATGAAATCCGAATTAGCCATTTTTGCAGTGAATTCGAAAAAGGTAACTTCCAGGCAATCAAAATGATTCCAGCCAAGCCATAGACATATAAAAGAACCGAACCGACTTCAATCCATCGCGAAAACGTAATGCCGATCGCCACAACCATCGGTGCAACGAGTAATGCAGCAGTAGAGCTTCTATACAAACGCGAAGTATGAAGACGCCCTATCAATCCTGAAAAAACCGGTAAAAGGAACGCCGAGTAATGGAAATGAATAGCCGTCAACCAAGTCAGCAACGGACTGAAACCTAAATCAATTTCGGCAATAAAAGCAAAATACCAAACTCCACCCATCGCCAAGTAAATCAATCCTATATCGATCGCAAACTCTTCCAGGTTCGTAAACCCTCGATGAAGAAATCGGAATATCCCATAAAGCGCTATGTAAAGCGTAAACAAAAGGTAGATCGCCGCCAAAAAAATATCCCAGTCAGACGAAGTAATTTGTTCAATTACAACCGCCGCATAAGCCGGTACCGCAAAATACGGATAGACTCGGAAAAACCAATCGCGTTCCTTACATAGAAGCCACAGCATAATCGGAATATAGACAAGTTGTGCAACGGACAGCAAGATATATGGCCAAGGATTTACATTAAAAACAGCAGTGAAAAAGAATAGCAGCACATGAACCAAAATGAAATTAGGCATCGACTGTAAACTCTCCTTCATATGAGAACACATTTCCTATTAAAGGGTTCTTTACAACAACAGAAATTCGAAAGACTTCAGATTGATCATCATATGTTTCCGCAATTGTCGCCAACCCCTGAAAAAATCGAGGCAATGGGATTTCTTTTTTGCCAAGCACCAGCCGCTGATCCATTGAATTGATCTCCAATGCTCCTTCATCCGAGACAGTGAATTGCAAGTCCGAGTAAAGTAAATGCGGCTCTCCCAAATAATCTTTCACAACCATTCGTTTTTCATCTAAACTCATCAACGCATTGAAATAGCGCGTTTTCTTCGGAAAGAAAAACTTGCGTTCCCAATGTATTTGCTGTTCTCCTTCTGAATTGACAAAAGATGAATTAATGATTGTGAAGGGGATATCTTGTCCTCGCTCGGGAAAAAGCAATTTCCATCTCACGCCTAATTTAAATAGTGGATAAAGCCATCTGGGTCCACCTTGTATAGAGTCCATTCTTCCTGAAGCTCTAAAGACAGAACCTTTTTCAAAATCATATCTTTTTTGAAGTTCAGGATGAAGACGCAAAAAATCTGCCTGTAAAACCTTTTGATATATGGTCATCTTCATCACCTCATTTCTTCCTTTTACAAGATGTAGCAGTTGGAATGTCTTTGCTCATTAGCAATCCAATCCCAGTCAACATCATCAAGGACAGATTGAAAGTTACCGGATTAAACGGTTGGATCGCAGTTTCAGGAGAAGCGATCAGGGCGGCAATTGTTAGAAGAGGAAAAAAGACAATCTGCACTACAAAAAGATGCCGCTTCTTTTTATAAATCAACCAAAATAAACCAACTAAAACTTCCGCTATCCCGACAGCGATTACTGCGTAAGTCGCCTGCGCATCTGATAGAGACAAGCTGCTTGCGATCATGGATTTTTCCTGCGGATGCATCGCGTCCAGTTTAGGCATCACCCCTTGATAAACCCATAGGAAAGCAAAGAATACAGTCAGGAGTTGTGTTGTAAAGAAACGTCTGTATTGTGATGCCGGCGCTTCACCTTTTTCCAACCACCTCTTTAACACATCAAAACTCAAAGCCGTTGCATACCCCATTAGCGGTCTGAAAAACAAATCAAATAAGCGACCGATTCCCCCAAAATTCGCAGTATAATCATACTGCGTTAAAAACCTAGCCCCATTCTCTACCGGCTCGTACTTCCAATAACCTCGTCCTTCCCGTATAGGTGATACTTTCTGATCCGTTCCGAAATGAAGAGCCGAGCTTCGTGACCCGTTCTTTAATTGCTGCGAACCACTGCTTTTCCCCCAACCTTCCACCGTCAAAAACGGGCCTACCTTTCGTGTGTAGGTGAAAAATTGAGGCTCTTCTTCATTTTTAGGAAGATAGCTAATCGAAGAAAAACGCAAATCCCATTGGGCATGCAAGTCAGGCTCTTGAGATGCATCCCATACTCGCTGAATAGGGACTTGAATTGGTATTTCTACGTAAATAGGTTTTAACTTCATTTTAATCACCTCTAGAATGACTGGAATTATTCGCCAACAACACTTAACTATATTCATATTAGTTTAGCATAGTTTAGAGCATGACGATAAAGGACCCCCTAGCCAATTTGGTCGGGGGCCCTGCGTCAAATGTATATCCCTACTAACTACTCATTCATTTCTTCCTGATGAGATTATGATTCACAACCCAGCCCAACATCTTTTGTTCCATCCTTCTCATTAACTCTCTAAACACTGTTGCCAGGGCATAGATTTTACTTTCATGTGTACGCACAATTTCATGAAGGTCTTCAGTTTCCTTCTGTAATACCGTAAACTTTTGATCAATTCCATGTAAATGAAGTTTCTGTTGGCTAACTTCATTTCCGACTTCTTGCATGAGTTTTTCGTTTTGGTCCACACGTCTTTTCACATCTTGTAGTATGGCTAGTTCATTCCCCAATTCCTTGAACTGCCGACGTTGATATTCTTCCCTTTGATTTTGCATTACAGCCGCTTCTGCTAATTGATTTTCGACATCATGAATTTTCATTTGTTGGTCTTGAGCGGCGGCTTCCAACCTTTGAACTTCCTGATTTATTCGCAGTTTTTCGTTCAACAGCAATTGATCTCGATCGTCTTGTTTTTCAACCAAACTCTCTACATGCTTCAGCATTTTTTTCTGCTTATGAAGCATACTGGTGCGCTGATTTTGTATCTGTTGTCTGAGATTTTGATTTTGTTCTTTCATTATTTCGATTTTCTTTTCCAGGGCTTGTGTTTTCACTTGATTTTCCGCTATTCCATCCTGCAGTTGCTGAGTCTCCTCACAATAAAGGCTACGGGAGACCAATTGTTGGTTCTCCGGTGGGGGAGGAAAAATCATGTGGTAAACCTCCTCTAAGAATCAATGCTCTCTTTTTCTTACATTATGCAAGTGTAACTAGATGAGTGCTATCTTGTTCTTCAAATACTAAATAACTGGATAGTCCACTGGATTTTCGTATTTTTCTTAATAAGCCCTTTCAAATAGGAGATAGACATCCAAACGCTATAATCCTTCTTACATATAGTATTAGTGTAAGGCCTTACAAAAGATATTTTAGGAGGAAATTAAATGACAAAAGAGAATGAAAGTAAGGGAATGGATTTACAGTCTTTATATGAACAGACAGGTGCGTTTCCACCAAAACTGCAAAATTCACTTGGCTCAATAATTGGCTTCGATCCTTTTACCTTAATTTGTGCTCATCAAGATCGTTTTATTTGTGTAGACACCTTTGAAAAGAGGTATCCAGTTGTTGATTTTACCGGTGCACAGAATTGTCGTGGAGTTGTTTCTCCAATCGATCCAGACAACTGTGAGGTAATTCTAACATGTGCCAATGAAGCACCGAGAGAAGATTGTTCAGCAGTTGATGTTACGATTGGTTATCAGGTAATTGCACCTAATCCAAACGATACAACCTGTGCACTAGTAATCAATGATACACACAGTTTTTACTGCTCTCGCTTCTTTAGTGTATCAACAGATCCTGGTATTGGACGCCGTGTATATGCTAGTGACGCCCTTAAAATCGTAGATGGATCTTGTGTTCAAGTTTATCTAAATTGTTCTGTTTCAGCTGATGGAACAGAACTTATTGTGAGAGGTTTTATTATCGACAAACTCTGGAAAAAAGAAAACTTATTAATTGCCGCACCCGCATTTAGATTAAACAATACGGTTACGGTTGAGGATGAATTTGATCAAGCACCTGGTCCATGCCCAACAAATGGAGCTGGCAACGGCATTGAAGATCTCGATTTAAACGAATAATATAGTATTGATTGACAAAGGCTGCTACTTCACAACTGAAGTAGCAGCCCTTTATTTAAACAATATGATTCCCCAATCTCTATTTTTATTTCTGTATGCTGGATGGATAGACACTAGGAAGGTCACCATATGATGGGAAGTGTTTTTAATGTCCTTGTTAAATAAAGTCCCACTAAAACATCAAGGACTTTAAATCTATCATCCCTTTGCTTCCAAATACTGAATGATTATATCCATTTTCTTATCTAAAGAAGTTAAATTATTTCTTATCTCGTTTAGTATCCCAATATTCTTTCTAGACTCATTGGATTCATTTTTTTCAAATCTACCATCTTTGCTTAGGGCCGATCTTTTAATGGCCTCTAGTTCCTGCTTGTTAACTTCTTTCACTTCATACGTAGTGTTGTTATCAACAACGTTTATCTCCACCTGATCCAGGATCCCATTTAAATGTTCTATTTCCGGGATTAGTTTCTTCAATTCATTCTTCAATAGATCTTTACCACTTTCCGTCACACTTATCACCCTTTCTTAACACCTGATTTTTTAAAAATCATCAATTCTTGGGTATTTACTAAATTGTTTATATAAGTAATATTTCTGTAGTGATCCTTTATTTTGTTCCCTTTTGCCAAACACCTTCTTTCTTCTCAAAGAAGCTTTTCTATTCTCTTCAGCTCTCTGACATTCATTTTTCTGAGAACTTAATTTTTCTGCCTCATTCCCCTCCCTTTCCGATCCTTCAGTTTGATTTTTAAGTTCACATTCTAGTTGTTGATAATTAACTTCTTTAAGTGGGCATTCCTCCAATTTAATTAGTCGAACGTTCTTTTTATTTATGTGTCGAAGCAAATTCGAATTTCCCTTTTTCAATTCAGGTTCAGATTTGGGTTTTGGTTTATGCAATTGCACATTTCCAGTGTTTATTTTTTTTGCAACACTTTTATTATCTGTTGGTAGTCTTTTAATTCCTTCTAATGCTTGCTCATCTGAATATGTTCTAATTTGTCTTAAAGCTCTTTCTGTGATTCCTTTTTTATTTTCCAATCGACGTATATCATCTGTTTGCTTATTTACTTGTTCTAGCACTTGTTCATTCGTTTGCTTTTGCGCTATTATTTCCTCCTCTAACTTCCTTTCGATTTGTTCGCTTCTAAGTGCATATTGTTGGAGTTGTTCCATTATTTCATCGGTTGATTTCCGAATGAAAATCATGTTATCAATCCACTCTTGAGCGGGTAACTGTTTATTTATAAATTGTTGTTCTAATTTCCGGTTTTCCGTTACTAAATCCAATAGCTTTTGCTCTGTCTTTTCATGCTTTCCATACAATTCTTTTAGTTCATCAAACTGCCCTTTCAATTCAACAGAGCGAAAATGATCTATTTGTATTAAAGTTTTTTCCGAGATTTCCTCTTGGATTTCTAATCTTTTTATAACATCGGTTTGATTTTTTGAGTGTTCCAAGACTTTTTCATACATTTGCTTTTGCGTCGTAATTTGTTCATCTACTTTCTCTTCTATTTGTTCACTTGTTAGGGCATATTGTATGAGTTGCAGTATTATTTCATCATTTGATTTCTGAATGGAATCCATTTGATCTATCCACTTTTCTTCTGATAACTGTTTATGATTAAATCGTTGTCGTAACTTCCGGTTTCCAGCTTCTAAATCTAGTAACTTTTGTACCACATGTTTGTTTTTCCTATCATGATATTCTTTAAATTCATTAAACAGATGATTAATTTCATCCCATTGCTCATTTTGCCTAAATTTTTGTTGTTTGCTTATCGTTTCCAGATCACGAATTGATCGGTAAAATGAATCATTTATCTTTTGTTGTTCCTTCAAGATCTCGGATAAGGGATCACTCCTAAAAAAGTTCTGATTTATACCTTTTATTTTTTCTTGATTTTTATAAATGCTTTTGTGCTTGTCGTTGTTGATAAATAAGCTCATCTTTCATAAGCACTCCCCTTTTTTCTTATTTACTTTATTAGCTTATGCTACAGGCTAAAGGCGCGCGACAATTCTTAAGCCTGCTAAATACAACACATTGAAAATAGACTGGGAAAAATAAATATATTGTGTTAGACCACTGTTTATAGGCGCGAACAAAAAATTGCATTCAAATACGTCTCTAAACAAAAGGCAAGTATGATTTCAATCGTAGATTTAAAGTATATGAATATAAAGTGTAGGAGCGCCAAAAGCATATGTTTTAGAAAAGCTTTCAGAAGAAAAAACAAGGAATATATAGGATAATTGTAAGATCGATATAGCTTCAATATCTGGACTTCCGAAGGCTGATTTGCATTTCACTAATTTCTTCGTAAGAGGAAACGAAAAGACAGAAAATGAATTAGAGTTCATGTTTATGGAGGCAAACTTGAGAAAGTATACCGCCATAACTAGGAGTTGATCGTAAGAGTACATAATTCTCCACTCAAAAAGGGTGCAGTCATCAAAAAATGATGACCGCACCCTTTTACATTATTAATTAGGCTCGTTTTGTCTCAGCCTCAATGGAAACTTTTATTTTTCCGTAGTAATAAGTAAAATAACTTCTCATACTATAGAATCTAAATCATCTTCCCTTCCAAACCGCCAACAAACCTAAAACCCCACCTACCACAACAGATAGCGCAGTAAGCTTTTTCACATCCAGTGTAGATTGAAACTTCACCTGATCCGGTGTGATGATGTATACCCCCACCGGTTTTACTTTAAAAGAGCCTCCACCACCTTCTCCACCGTTTCCGTCCCCACCGCCACCAACTGCATACTTGATTTTTGCTACAGGAACCACTTTTTGCAAGCCCAGTTCAATAGGTTCTCCATAGACTAAGGATACATCTCTTTGATTAGCAAACTTCTTGAAAATGGTCTTAACAGGTGTTTCAATATACTCTTTTTGCAAGGCATTCGTGTTTACTTGTTCAGCTCCACTACTCATGGTCATTCCTCCCTTATCCTACTCTTTCGCTCTGCATCTAAATTTCCCTTTTATCTATATGATGCAATCTCTCTAGACAGTCATTCAAAACTCACAATTGTCTCCAATAAATTCTGCGCTGACGATACCTCAGTAACTTCAGCGACCACTCTTCCTTTCGCCCAAAAAGCATAATGACTGTCTCCTGTAGCATCCAAGCGAATTGCACCATACATTTTTGGTATCGGCAATGTATGTTCTTCCAAATACTTAACACTTTGTTTAGCTAAATCAACTCCTTGTTCAGGCTGCTGAATCGAAGTATGCGTAGCCAACGCCCATCTGCCTTCATTCCAACTCGTCCATAAATTGCCGACACCTGCATCTTGATAGCCTGTGATTTCAAATCCCAGGTCTACTTTCTGACCCCCTACTTTAGAATAGTCTTCAAATCCAATGGTCTCATCAGCTTCTTTTTCAGATGAATAGATTTTAACTTTGAGATTTGCTATTTTTTTGATATCTGGACGTTCTTCTTTTAGTATTTCATTATTAATAGGAATCAGTTCTTTGGTTGAATAAAAGTCGATGAAATATTCGTTCTGTCGGGATTCTGTTTTCGCCGTAAGATGCTGTCCTTTTTCCAGAGGCAGATGATTTGGCAATATTTTCTCCACATTGGTTTGCAATTCATCTGCAATTGCGCTCAGCACTTCTTGTTGCGTCAAAGGTTCCGCTTTTCTATCTTCTATTTTATCGCCAGTCGTTTTATCATCAGGTTTTGTCATCGCTTCTCCCTGATCTGCTGGAGATTCTGCATCAATTTGAGGCTCTTTGACTGATTCAGGATCCGCAGAACATGCACTCAATACTACTAGCAGCAAAATCAATAGGCTACCATAAACTCGCTTTTTCATTCGCTTTACTCCTTTCAATTAATCTACTATATCATTTCCCTCTTACAACATGCGGTAAGCATAAAAAAGACATCATGCATTCGCATGATGCCCTTTCTTTCATATCATCTGATAGCCCCACATCATCGCAAATAATGTGCCGAAGATGGTGACCAGCCCTACAAATAATGCGTAGCCAATATTGGTCAACAGTGCAGTTTTGTTTTCATTCTCTCCGACATGCATGAAAAGAAACAACTGTAAGCATGCTTGAATGATAGCTGTCACTCCCAATATGGTCATACCCATGCCAAACGATAGATCAAACTTAATGACGACGAGTGCGATAAGTGAAAGGAGCAATGAAGAAACAAAACCGATCACATGTGGTACCGGAAACAGTTCTTTCAACTTACATCATCCCTTTCATATAGACAAAACTGAAAATAAAGATCCAGACAACGTCTAGGAAGTGCCAATACAAGGAGAAAATAAAGGATTTATTTGCCGTCTCCGGTGTCAAACCACGTTTTTTCACTTGCAACAAAATCGCACCACCCCACAGCAAGCCGAATGTCACGTGAGCTCCATGGGTTCCAAGCAATGTAAAGAGCGCGGAAAGGAATGCACTCGTTTGCATTGTAGCAGCTTCATGTACATACGTGAAAAACTCCATAATTTCCACGCCCAAGAATCCGAGGCCCAGAAATAACGTAATACCAAAGAAGGTCATCATCGCTTTTTTATTGCCTAATCTCATGGCGTGAATGCCAAGACCGATGGTGAAACTGCTCGACAGCAATACAATTGTTTCGATCATCACAGGCGTGAGTTCAAAAATATGACTGCCGCCCGGTCCATTCCCTATATTATTTTGCAATGTAAAATAGACAGCAAAAAGAGTTGAGAACAATACGATTTCCGCGCCAAGAAACACCCAAAATCCAAGTATTTTCAGCTTATTTTCCTCTGTACTATATTCCAATGGCAACGAGTGATCTATTTTCATTTTTTCTCACCTCTCAATGCATTTTCTGTCCGTTCAATTTCTTCGACAGTAACATAATGTCCATGATCTTGTTCAAATGTTCGATATGCCATCGTACCTAAGATAAACATCCCGGCAATAATCGCAGGAAGCCACCAGCTGAAGACCATGAAGAATCCGAAGAAGAAAAATGCCACGCCCATGATGAACGGCTGACCGTTGTTGTTCGGCATATGAATCGGTTCATAATCCCCTTCTTCAATCAACGATTTGCCTTCTTTTTTCGCAAACCAGAAAGCATCCAATTTATCGACAACCGGTGTCTTCGCAAAGTTATACTCTGGAACAGGACTTGGTGTACTCCACTCCAATGAGCGCGCATCCCAAGGGTCTCCCGTTACTTCACGCGGCTGATAACGTGTACTCCAATAAATATTGTAGACTAGCAGGATGAAACCGATCGTCAAGCCCATAGCGCCAACCATGGAGAGCATATTTAACGGGCCGTATCCTGTGCTTTCAGAATAGGTATACATTCTACGCGTCATACCATTCAATCCCAGGATAAAGAGTGGGAAGAATGTAATGTTGAATGAAATCGCGATAAACCAGAACGCCCATTTCCCCAGTCTTTCATTCAATTTAAAACCGAACACTTTCGGGAACCAATAATGGAAGCCGGCGATGACGCCAAATACAGTACCCGGAATCAATACGTAGTGGAAGTGCGCAACCAAGAACATTGTATTGTGATATTGATAGTCGGCACTCGCCATCGCTAACATGACGCCTGTTACCCCTCCGATTGTAAAAATCGGAATGAACGCGAGTGCATAGAGCATCGGGGTCGTAAAACTTATTTTCCCTCGCCGCAAAGTAAAGAGCCAGTTAAATATTTTCACACCAGTCGGTACTGAAATGGCCATTGTTGTAATGGAGAAAACACTGTTGACCATGACACCATGCCCCATTGTATAGAAATGGTGGACCCATACTAGGAATGACAGCAAGGAAATGACGACCATACTATAGACCATTGATTTATAGCCATACAAGTTTTTTCGGGCAAACGTAGCAATGATCTCGCTGTAAATACCGAATGCCGGCAAGATAACAATGTATACTTCCGGATGACCCCATACCCAGAACAAGTTCGCCCAGAGCATGTCCATTCCGCCATTTTGCATCGCAAAGAACTGCGTGCCGAATTGGCGGTCGAGCATCATTAACGCAAGTGCTACTGTCAATACAGGGAAAGCGAAAATAATAATGACACTTGTTATCAAAATGGACCATGTAAACATCGGCATTTTCATTAATTTCATACCAGGTGCCCGCATTTTAAGTATCGTCACGAGGAAATTGATCCCCGTCATAAGCGTCCCGATTCCTGCAATCTGCAATGCAAGGGAGTAGTAGTTATTTCCGACAGTCGGGCTGAACTCCAAACTGGCAAGCGGGAAATATGCAGACCAACCTGCATCAGGCGATCCTCCGATGACAAAGGAAATATTCAACAGCATCGCTCCGAAGAAAAAGAGCCAGAAGCTGACTGCGTTTAAACGCGGGAATGCTACGTCCCGTGCTCCAATTTGAAGCGGAACGACCACATTCATTAAACCAATAATGAAAGGCATTGCCATGAAGAGAATCATGATAATCCCGTGAGTTGTGAAAATTTCATTGTAATGCTGTCCGTCAAGCAAACCATTATTTGGTACAGCCGTTTGCGCTCTCATTAAAAGTGCATCGACTCCTCCGCGGAACAACATGAGTAAAGCGGCAATAATATACATGACACCAATCTTTTTATGGTCAACCGTGGTCAGCCATTCACGCCAAAGATATCCCCACTTTTTAAAATATGTAAGACCAGCCGGAATCGCGATGGAGACAAGCACAATACTGACCATCGCCGCGTAAATCATCGGTTCACCGGTGACAAAAAATTCATCCCATTTCATAGATGTAAACTCCTTTCGAGGTTTGGGTTGAAACTAGTTATTCTGATGTTCACCGTGTATAGTTGAATCATTTTCATGCATCGTTCCCATGTCCATGTCCGCATTTTTCTCGTGTTGATGGCCTGCATGCTCACCTTCAGGGGCCGGACTGAATCCTAAATGCGTAGACCTATAAGTTTTACGGCCCAAAATACCAGGCTCAAGCAAGTGATTGAACTCTGCTTCTGTTAACATAGGCGCTGTTTCTTTCACATCCTGCACCCATTCGTCATACTGTTTTGCAGTCAGGACTTGTGCTTCAAACTCCATATGTGCAAAGTCTTTCCCGCTAAAGTTGGAGTTTTTTCCCATATACGATCCTGGCGTATCAGCAGCCAAATGAATCGTCGTCACCATATCACTCATTGCATATTTTTGGCCTGCCAACTGAGGAATCCAAAAGCTTGTGATCGGACCGTATGAATAAAGTTTGAATTCAATCGGACGATCTTTGGGAATATTAACGTAATTCACGGTTTCAATGCCTTCTTCAGGATAACTGAAATGCCATTTCCAGTTGGATGAAGAGGCATAGACAATGAGTGGTTTTTCATTTGCATATGCTTTTGGTGTATTTTCCACGTCTACCGTAGAGCGTACAGTGACGACAGATAAAATCACTACTATGATGATCGGAATGGAGATCCACGTTATTTCCAACCATTTGCTTCCTTCTTCATGCGGCGGCTCATAATCAGCAGCCAATTTAGACGATCGATACTTCACTAACATAAAAGCAAAGAGAACATACACAACGAATAAAATTCCCGCCATCATTAGGATAGAAAAGAGAATTGTATCCGATATCGTTTGAGCCTGTGGACCTTTTGGGTCAAATATAAGCAACGGGTTATCACAACCGGATAAAATCATGAGTAGAAAACTCGAAATTAATAACCACTTTTTCTTCAATGGGGCTCCCCTCTTCCTTCTGTATTTAAAGCGCTCATATTCCATTAACTATATTTAAATATCAATAAAAGCTAATATTTATTACATTTAAAGTAAAATAGCACTTTTGTGAAATCTATATTATGCCTTTCATAAATGAAAAACAATAGATAACAATCGTTGTCACAAAAGGTTATTATATATATTTTTATATATTTGCAACTCATTAAAATGTTAGAAGTTAATACAAATTAAAGGAAAATTGGATTGTGAAATTATTATGAAAAACTATATATTATAAACCGTTTCACTTGACTATTTTACATAAAAAGTATTTTCCACTGCGAAAATGCAATACAAAAACCTCATGGAAAAGAGCCAATTACCTTGTAATTGGCTCTTTTCCATGAGGGGGAACCCTGTACCTATTCTCAACCTATCTTGCATATAATAGAACAAACTTAACAGAAATGACGAAAAATCAACATGTTTATTATAAAGAATAGTTAGGAAGTGAATGGTAGCACATATCTAAATTCTCCAAGATTGAAAGGAGGTGAATAAACATGGGAGCGAAATGGATTAAAGCGGCTGTTATTTATTTTTTAATCGGAGTAGGTTTTGGACTTTATATGCACGCGACAATCGAACTTCAGTGGGGGGCAACACACGCACATATAAATGTTGTTGGGTGGTTGACGACTGCTGCAATCGGTATTATTTATTCAGTATATCCGAAAGCCGGAAACAGTGCGTTAGGAAAAGCACAATTTTGGCTCTATAACATCGGATTGCCGATCTTATTGCTAGGTATGTTGATCATCCAGCCAGCTATCGGTGCCCCATTGATGCTCATACAAATTTGTGTTTGGGGCGGAGGTATCGCTTTAGCTTTCTCTATTCTTCTATTTATCGTAAATGTGTATAAAAATGTAGAGGCGCCGGCGAGAGTATAAACAAAGATAACTGGGCAACATAGAGTAAGTTCGTTGCCCAGTTATCTTTAAATATATCCATTAATTCGCGATTTGTCTTCTTCATGTATTTCACTCTTTAAATCTTTAATGCTTTCTTCCCTACGGTCATTTTTTTCTTTGATTTTGGCACGTTCTTCACCTTCTGCGAAGTGCATTGCTTCCTTCGCTGCTTCCATATTGCTGATCGTTTTGTTCAATCTTTCCTTGTTATCAGCTGGATCATTCGGCTTGGGAAAGTTTTTATCCATTTTCCATCCTCCTTCCTTCGCTTTTCCTTCCAAATTAGCTTTCCCATATTTCTTAATATTATTTACACCGTTTTAGTCTAAGAATACAAAGAACTTTTTGAAACATTGTGCCATAATTGCCAAAAATAACTTCACGCTTATAAAATCTTCAAGCGAACACTTGACCACCGTTTACATGCAATACTTGCCCGGTTACGAAGCGAGAATCATCAGAGGCAAGGTAAACAAAAGTCGGTGCTACTTCAAATGGCTGCCCTTGCCGATCCATCGGGTTACCCGCCAAAACTACTTGGTCTGCTGAAAAGCTTGCAGGAATCAATGGAGTCCAAATTTTACCTGGTGCAATAGCGTTGACACGGATTCCTTTGCTGACCAAATTTCTAGCCAATGCCCGTGTCAAACCCACAATTGCCGCTTTTGTTGCTGTATAATCCATTAATTGCTCATTGCCTTCAAAAGCAACAACGGAAGCTGTATTAATAATGGAACTACCCTTTTTTAAATAGTTCATTGCGGCGCGTGTAGTATAAAAATGGGAATAAACATTTAGTTTAAACGTCTCATCAAATTGGTCATCGCTAATATCTACAATGCTCAATTGCTGGAACTGAATGCCGACATGGTTACAAAGGATATGAAGTGAACCGAATGTATTGACCGTTTTTTCGACGATCTCCACACATTGCTTTTTATGGCGCAGATCACCGGGCAACAGAAGGCAGCGCTGGCCAAGTTCTTCAATTCTGTCTTTAGTCCGTTTGGCATCCTCATGCTCATCTAGATAGGCAATGGCTACGTCGGCTCCCTCCTTTGCAAAAGCAATGGCAGTCGCAGCTCCTATACCGCTGTCACCTCCTGTAATAAGTGCTGTTTTTCCTTTCAACTTGCCACTTCCCAAATAATTTGGGTTTTCGATGATAGGCCGCGGCACCATTAATGCTTCCCTTCCCGGCTGATGGTATTGTCTTTGCTCAGGTACCGTCAGTGCCACTTCTTCATAACGGGTTATTTTCCCGTAATTCGGATAAAGAGGATAGTCTTCGCTCCCTGAATGATCATGTGTCAATTCTTTCTCCTCCTGACTTCATGCTAATCAGGCTACTTTATGTTTAAAAACAGTTTGTTATACTTCACATACTTGAAACTAGAAGAATATAGTGTATTGTAAAGTAAAATTTAGGAGGCACACTTTATGGAATCTTACTTTTCTCCTTATGTGCATTACTTGCTGCTCCCGTACTCTGAGCAGACATCTGTTTTAATCTATGGAAATCAGTTTTTGCAAGTGGAAGTTCCTCAAATCGGTCCCAGACCGCCCTTTTATTCTCATCCAGTCTATGATTCATATTTGCCAGTCATTTGAGAGATTAAAGAGCCCCCTGCCAACTGGTTGAGAAATAATAAACTATTTATGGAATTAATTAAGCCCACCTAATAACAAGGTGAGCTAAAATACTACATATCGATAAGAAGCCAATTTACCACAATCTATCCATCGCACACTTTAAAAAATCGAATTAAACATATCTCTAATTATAGGAAAAAGGAGATTGCCTGCAGCAAATTTCATAGCCATAATGCTTGCGATAATCAGAACAAAAATCATTATACTGATAAATTGTTTTTTAGTAGACATCTGATCATTCCTCAAACGACAAGTTCATTGGTTCATTTAGAAGTTCAAATGTAATATCCAGGTTGGTAGTCGCCACCCGGTGGTCTACCTCTTCAAAACGTAATTCATCAATCCATACTTGCCCTTTACCTGACAAAAGAACTCCAAAAGAAATAGTTGATCCGTTTTCAGGGACATCCAAGACTATAGAATAATAATTCCATTCGGTATCTCCCTTAATTTGTCGATTGCTCATATTATCAAATTGCAAAACGTCACCCAGTGTATTGTCGACTCTCATCCAAAAACCACAAAATCCTTCGACGCTCGATGCCTTTAAAAATCCTGAGAACTTCATTCTTTTCCCAAGGTATTTTTCGGCTTTAAATTGTTGCATCATTGTAGCAAATTCATCAGTAGACTGCACAAGTACAGATTGTAAAAAACCTGAAGACTTCCCTTTATGCACTGTTTCTTGATCAATACCCATCTGGTAAAGATTCGGATTACTTCCGCTTAAGATCCATCCTTTTACAGCATGTTCTTCATTCACAGTTGTTTCCTCCTTTTGCTTAGTTAAATTACCCATTAGTTTCCGATAGTGGCCTGGGGGCAAATGATAATACTTTTTGAAAGCTCGTGAAAATGCTTCTTGTGATTCAAAACCATAATTCATCGCAATATCAATGATTTTTGCATTGGTATAGATAAGCACCTGAGCAGACTCGGTAATTCTCCTGTATCTCACATACTCCGTAACAGAGACGCCGGTTTCATTCTGAAATATACGGTGAAAATGAAACTTAGAAAAACCAGCATTTGCTGATACGTCTTCAAGAGACAATTCCTCATTCAAATTTTTTTCAATAAAGTTAATGGTGCTTTGAATAACGGGACTATAGCTCATCTCCTCACCTCTCTAACGTTAATATACCAGAAGTATTTACGGTCTTTTTGACTTTAATTGCTTTCATTTAGCTCGTAGATGGAATTTTAAAAACCCCTAATTAAAATTAGAGGTTCATTACGAGAAATATTGCCTACACATACTCTTCAATCGCATCCAGAACAATTGATTGTTTTATATGATAATGCGTCGCTTGCCAAATTCCTCTTCCGTCTTTTAAAATCAACAGCTGCGGAGATTCATGTTTCACGCCAAGATCCTCTTCGACTGCCTTCGAAACTTTTCTGTCCAGCTGCACAATCACTACGTATATAGGAAGTTCTGTCTGCAACTTCTGCAATTCTTTTTTCGCCACCACGCTACTTATACACGTCATACTCAATTTGAATAAAAGAAATGGCTGTTCGTCTGATTTCTTCAATAGCGTCTTCCATGCTTCTACCGATTTAATTCGTTTCATACTAGATTCTCCCCCTAATTTCCTTTCTATCCTATCGTATAGTGTACACAGCACGGGGTAAAGAAAGCTGTTTTACATGAAAAAGGAGTCAAAGCCTCGAATACCAGCTTCAACTCCTCTTTTTATTATGCTTATTGTTATGAACCCATTTTCAGCTCCTATTCCTTTATGCATAATAATAGGTATGTAACGTGCGCACTTATCCTACACTTGTTCCCTGGACATATAAATTCTCCATATAGCTTTATAGTCGTGCAGCTCACCTGTCAACTTCGATTTGCATCCTCAATAATCCACTCAGCCGCACTAAGAAGATCAGGAAACACAGCATCTGCAAGTGGGTCTGCTGTACCAAGAAAGACTCCTTTCGTCCCTGCATTTTTACCGGCGATAATATCCGTATCAGTATCCCCAACCATATACGACGAGGAAACGTCTACATGATACTTCCTCGCCAAATCTTCAATCATTTTGCTGTTCGGCTTTCGACAAGCGCATCCTGCCTTTGGTTTATGCGGACAGTACGCAACCTCTTGAATAAACGCGCCTTCCTTTGCCAGTTCGGCCATCATATGTTTATGAATCGCCTTCAACTGGGACTCCTTCATAAACCCAAGTCCGACACCACCTTGATTGGTCACAACGAAGATGTAATCAAACACCGTATTCAATTGCTTAATCGCTTTCGCAACACCCGGCAAAAAGAACAGCTGTTGAGGCTCATTTACAAATTTCACCCGGTCGGTGAGCACTTCATTTATCACACCATCGCGATCTAGAAACACTGCTTTTTTCAATAGTGACACACTCCTTGCCAGATTAACGTCTTATCGTAAGGATTTCCCGTATATAGGCTTTTATACAAAATCGGAAAGGACATGTCGCCTAAAGCTCTACATAATTACGAGCGAGCTGTTTCGCACACACCCGAACTCTATTCCATGTTAAACTATCAGATATATCACACACTTACAAGGAGTGAAGTAAATGAATGAAAAACAATTTGACAAAATTAAAAATGGTAAAGGATTTATTGCCGCACTGGATCAAAGTGGCGGAAGTACACCAAAAGCGTTGGCAGCTTATGGCGTACAAGAAGATGCTTACGCCAATGAAGACGAGATGTTCAATTTAGTGCACGACATGCGGACACGGATCATTACATCTCCTGCCTTTGATTCAAAATATATACTCGGAGCGATTCTCTTTGAACAGACAATGGATCGTGAAATTGAGGGCATGTACACTGCGGATTACTTAGCAGAAAAAAAAGAAATCGTACCTTTCCTAAAAGTGGATAAAGGGCTTGCGGAAGAAGCAAACGGGGTTCAATTGATGAAACCAATCACTAATTTGGATGAACTATTGAAGCGGGCAAACGAACGTCATATTTTCGGTACCAAAATGCGTTCCGTCATCAAAGAGCCAAACGAAGAAGGCATCCGGGCAATCGTCGATCAACAATTTGAGGTTGGTAAACAAATTATTGCGGCGGGTCTCATTCCGATCATCGAACCTGAAGTCGATATCAACAGTTCAGGTAAAAAAGAATGTGAACAGCTGCTGAAAAAAGAAATTCTAAAGCATCTAGATCAGTTGCAAGACACTGAGAACGTTATGCTGAAATTGACGATCCCGACAGAAGCGAACGTATATAAAGAGCTTATCGATCACCCTCGTGTAGTGAGAGTAGTCGCACTGTCAGGGGGATATTCAACAGTTATCGCGAATGAAAAGCTCAAAGAAAACGAAGGACTGATTGCAAGTTTTTCACGTGCACTGAGCCAAGACTTAAATGCCAATCAGACAGATGAAGAATTTAATGACACACTTGAAAAAGCCGTGCAATCCATTTATGAAGCGTCTATTTAAATTGATTCAGCCAGTACTCGAGACAGAATTGTTTCGAGTACTGGCTTTTTAGAATCCGAAGCGTTTCGTTAATAAGTGACGCCAGTTCAATTATCGAAAAACTGTATGTAGTTAGGCAATATAATTGAGGTCCAGTCAAATAACCACTAACATGTGAGATGTGTCCAATTCATGTCGTATTCTGATTTTTTCATG
Source organism: Sporosarcina sp. FSL K6-3508 (assembly GCF_038615825.1). Classification (NCBI taxonomy): domain Bacteria; kingdom Bacillati; phylum Bacillota; class Bacilli; order Caryophanales; family Caryophanaceae; genus Sporosarcina; species Sporosarcina sp. FSL K6-3508. The sequence continues at coordinate 2,276,022 of NZ_CP152016.1, forward strand.
AATACGACTTTTAAAATGGGTGGTTATTATTTATGGTAAACTCGCAAACATTTGATTTTAAAAAGAATATTCCACTGATGGTCGTTTTATTATCAGGTGCATTTATCACGATCCTAAATCAAACCCTTCTCGCGACAGCATTGCCGCCGATCATGGTTGATCTACATATCACGGAGAGCACGGTTCAGTGGTTGCAATCGATTTTTATGCTCGTCAATGGGATCATGATTCCGATCACTGCCTTTTTAATCGGAAAATTTACTACGAGAAGACTATTCCTTACTGCTATGAGTATATTTGCTTTCGGTACACTAATCGCTGCCGTTGCTCCCAGCTTTTCTTTTTTATTGCTAGGAAGAGTTTTACAAGGAGCCGGTGCGGGGATTATGATGCCGCTCTTGCAAACTATTATGTTCCTTCTCTTCCCTATCGAAAAACGAGGAAAAGCAATGGGAATGTACGGGCTCGTTATTGCGTTTGCACCTGCCATCGGACCAAGTTTATCAGGATATCTCGTTGACCAATTCCCTTGGCGAAGTGTCTTTTATGTCGTACTGCCATTTGCTTTATTGAACATCATTGCGGCATATTTCTTACTGAAAAACGTGACGAAACAAACCAATCCTAAAATGGACAGTTTATCGATCATTCTTTCCACATTCGGATTCGGCGGACTTCTTTACGGATTCAGTATCGCGGGTACAGCGGATTGGCTCAGTGCGGAAGTCGGTCTATCCATTGCTATCGGAGCAATTTCGTTAATTTTATTCATACGAAGGCAATTGAAGCTGGAACAGCCGATTCTTGAATTCAGGGTATTTAAATACAAAATCTTCACCATTGCTACTGGACTCGGCATGATCGTGTTCTCATCCATGATCGCAACAACTGTGATTTTACCTCTCTTCATGCAGACGATGCTTGGATTCAATGCTTTCCATTCAGGCCTTATGCTATTACCAGGTGCGATTATTATGGGCATCATGAATCCGGTGACCGGTGCATTGTTCGATAAATACGGGGCAAGATGGCTGCTGCTAACCGGTTTCACCATCCTGACGATTACAACGTTCATGTTCGCGAATTTATCCGCAGGAACTAGCTTTACATATTTAGCTATCTTGAATGCAGTTCGGATGACAGGCATAGCCATGGTCATGATGCCCTCTACGACACTTGGCCTGAATCAATTACCGAACCACTTGATTTCGCATGGGACCGCCATGAACAACACCTTCCGCCAGATTTCCGGCTCGGTCGGGACCGCTGTTTTAGTGACGATTATGGTAACAGCTGAAATAGATGACGGTACGGTATCCGGTCAAATTCATGGAGTCAATATTGCATTTCTCGTTGCAGGATACATCTCAATTGTCGGGCTCGTCTTGTCTTTTCTGATTAAGGATTCGAAGCCGAAAAGAAGTTCTGTGAAAGCATAACGTGAAAAATCTCCCTTACACTGAGTGTGGGAGATTTTTCATATTCGGTTTCCGCAGTCATCTAACTGTTGCTGAAAGTTCTTTCTCCATCACAATATGCGGAATACCCTCCTCCATAAATACCTCTGAAGCCGTCTTATACCCTAGCTTATGATAGAATTTCTCGGCATGTGTCTGGCCATGTAACTTCACTCGACCAATTCCTTGTTCTTGTGCAATCTCTTCCAATGCACTGACAATCACTTTCCCCAAACCTAACTGCCGATGAGAAGGTAGGATACAGATCCGTTCCAACTTCCCTACACCATCAACATCTCTAATTCTACCTGTGCCGACAGCTTGTTCTTCATCTACTACTAAAATATGTTCACATATGCCTTTTTGAGCATCGAACTCATCAAATTCATTTTCTTCGGGCACGTTTTGTTCTTCTACGAATACTGCTTTACGAATTTCAAATGCTTGTTTCAGATCCTCATCGTTAATTATTCTTCTGACTTGCATTGTTCCATCATCCTTTTTTATAAAATTAAATTATCTCTTATAGTATAACGTTTGGAACACCTTCACTGCACGCTTCATTTTAGTATGGCAGTAATTCATTTTAAATTTGTATGGTTGACTATACATAATGTATAGTTTAGTATACATTATGTATAAATGAGGTGAGGATGCGCGTGATTAAAAATCGAGTGAAGGAGCTGCGGGCACGATTTGATTTGACTCAAGGTGTGCTTGCAGAACGAGTAGGCGTAACACGGCAGACGATTGTCGCGTTGGAAAAAGGAAGCTATACGCCTTCCCTTTTGTTAGCAATGAATATTGCAGAAGTATTTAAGATGCCGATTGAGGATATTTTTTTCAAGGAGGATGCTAAATGAAGAATGTGTTTCTGGCTGTCAGTTTACGAATTTTATTATTTGTAGCGCTTGCAGTGATGGTGTTTGATTTTTTAAGAGTGGAACAATTATTTATCCAAATGGATAGAGGTCTTCTTGATGGATTCTCTGTAGACATTTCCAATTGGCCGGGATATATGCTTTTAGGGATTTTATTTCTTTTCATTATTGCCAATCTACTACATTTTTGGCGTTTGCGGAAACAGACGAATACAGATATACGGGACTTCTTTACTTTTGAGTATGATGCCACCGATGAACGAGCCATTGATCATACAAGAAAAGCAGTAAGTTACGCATTTTCCGGTCTACTTATTTATTCTTTTTTCGTAATTGGTTCATTTATGTTTATACCGAATTATTTTTTAGATCATATTTGGTTTCCAGTATTTGCTGTTGCTTCAATTCCTATCAGTGGTTTGCTCATTTACGCAGTGTCTTTTACGGTATTGCAACGTACATAGAGAAAGGATGATCCATATGGAACTGCAAGAGCTTTTGTATAAGAAGTACACTGGCTATGATACCCCCGCTGATTATGTGCGGTGGGCAGAGGAAATAATTTATTTAGATATGGATGAAGTGAAGATGTTGGCAAGTATGCGGCCGCCCCTCCAACCTTTTGAAATAAATGAGATGTTTGAGAAAGCAGTTCGCGCAATAGGTTGGGAGCTTCCTTCAGAAAGAGAATGCGCATTATTCCATATAAATCTGTTGCATCAACATTTACTTTTTAATTCTGATGAAGTGTTTGCTAACGTCAAAGAAATTTATAACTGTTCGATTCAATATGATTTAGAAGAAAAACAGCTTCAGTGGCATGAACCCAGTGAATGGGTTGATCAATTTCAATATGACAAAGCATTTGTTTTATCAAAAGAAGAAGTAATCGAAAAAATCATCGCATATGCACGCGAACTTTGGTATTCAGAAAAAAGCAAGTATACCTTTTCTACATTACTTGGCCAGCGGATATTGGATGTCGATGTGCAAGCAGCTCCTCGATTTATCGTGCAGTTTGAAAACGGCCGCCTAATGATTGAGTGCGCTTGGAGAATTCGCAACACAGAAACCATTTTATTCGGCCATGCTGATATGGATGTGAATGGTATGAGTTGGAAAGACCTTCAAGATTTATTGATCAACAAGACCATCCAAGATGTGCAGCTTTGGGAAAACTGCCCTTTCCTCATGGTGCAGTTGGATGATTTATTTATCGATGTATTTCACAGCAGCACTCTTTTTGAGGGCTGGTCCATAACCGAGGATGGTGATCATTACTTGCTTTCGGATCACGGAGGGCAGATATATTAATTAATAAAAGGTGCTAGATTCTCTTTTCAGGGATCCGGCACCACTTTTAAGCATTTAAAAACTCTTCCTTTAATAAAGAATACATATAAAGGTCAACAAACTTCCCTAACGTACACTCATAACTCCTTAACAAACCTTCTCGAACGAAACTGTGATTTTCAACTAAACGCTTGGATGATTCATTCGGTGGTTCAATCAATGCTTCAATCCGTTGCAGGTTCATCTGCTTGAACCCATAAGCCAGCACTATTTCGAGAGCTTCGTTCGCTATGCCTTTCCCCCAGAAACTTCTACTTAACTCAAAACCAATTTCCGAACGATAATGCTTTGGAATCCAATTCAGAAATCCACAGCTACCTATGATGACATCGTCTTCCTTAAGGGCAATTCCCCATCTGATCCCGCTTCCCTCGTCAAATATGGAACGATACCAAGAAATTTCATTTATTGCGTCATCGATAGACAGAAAGGGTTCGAAACCCATGTGCTTAACTACAGTAGGATCAGATAAATAAGCTAGCAAGCTACCAGCGTCCTCTTCAGTCACTTGACGCAGTATCAATCTATCGGTTTCCAGTATGGGGAATTTATTATCATTTTGCATCAGTAACCACTCCTCCAACATGAACTTATTCTGTGAATCGATTTCCGATAACTTAATCGCGCAAGGGGCTAGAACTTACTCTTACTAATTATTATATTCTTCATGCATATGTTGCTGACAACCGAATAAGTAACAGCCGCCTGTCCGGTCCAATTCAATCTCTATGGGAGGACGATACCCTGATTGCAGTTTAGCAAACAATTGAAGAAGTTCATTTAATTCCTGATGAAGTTCTTCAATTCTCTCTTTTTTATCCAGCTCTGACCAATGTTCATCACATTCTTCTCGTTTCTCTTCTTCAATTTCAACACGCTTTTTTTCAATTTCTTGCTCTATCAGGTCATGACATGTTTGTAACTCATTTAACTGGAATAAAGTATAAGCATACCTGCTAATGATGTAAGACGTGACAGCATACTCGTCCCATTCCCTCTTGAACATGTCTCGAGCTTTTTCAAAACAGTCGATTTCTACATAAGCATCTGCCGCTTCAATCGCCCCTGCATAATCATCTGACTGAGCGTTCCATTGATCAAGAATAGACTGAGCGACATCATAGTCTTTATTTTGAATGCGTGCCAGTACTTCATACCAGCGAATGACATCAGAATCCTTGGCAATTTGATGAAAACTGGTCGCCGCCATTTCATAATCCTCTAGATTGTAATGAGCGACTGCCACATTATGTATTGCTTCTATAGAAGGATGAAAGTCGATGGATTTTTGCAGGTAATTCTTCGCATCAAGCCATTGTTTTTCTTGTATTGCAATTTCTCCAAGCATGCTAAAAGGGAAATGTGACTGCGGTTTTTTTAAAATAACTTCTTCAAGGAGTGGTTTTGCCCGATTTACATCCTCTTCTTCGTATAAATACATGAACGCCAAATTATTTAGCGACTGAACCGTTCGTTCTGCTTTCACCACATTTTCCAACAGTAAGATTGCTTCATCGTATTGATTGTTTTCAAACAATTGAAGTGCTTTTTTATTCAATGACATTTGTATCCTTCTTTCAAAAAATTCACTGATCCAGCTTTTTCTATACTTACTCACAATCTATTATTAGTTAATTATGGATTGTAATTCACTGAACATGATAATCTAACTATATCAAATTTCAGGAGATGGTACAGTTGACCAATTTTATTTTGTGTACTCAGCCAGGACTTCAATTTAAATCAGACGGATGATGATTTTAATGAATCATTAGAGATTGTTATGTAATCTATTTACAATGCATCAATTTAGTAGTAAACACCCCATAATGAAAAACACCTCCTCTAGCCATCTTAAAATGGTAAGAGGAGGTGTATATATATATCAAGCATTAGCCCTTATTATAGATTTTCCAATAGTCAACCATACTAGAAGCAAGTACTTTTGCACCGTTTAGTAATGCTTTTTCATCAATGTCAAATTTAGGATGATGATAGGGATAGATCAAACCTTTTTCTTCATTGGCAGAACCTATGAAGAAGTAGGTTCCTGGCACTTGCTGTAGGAAGTACGAGAAATCTTCTGCACCCATATTTGGCTTTACCTCTTGGATGTTTTCAGCCGGCAGAACTTCTTCCGCTGCGTTCACCATCAGCTTTGTAATCGTTGGATCGTTTTTTGTTGCTGGATAGCCAAACATATAGTCCATTTCATACGTTGCACCAAATGCCTGACAAGTATGAGAAGTGATTGTTTGCACCCACTTATGCATCTCTTGGCGAACTCCCTCGTCAAACGTACGGACGGTCCCTTTGAGTTGGGCCTTTTCCGGTATGACATTTGCTGCTTCCCCCGCATGGAAGGCACCTATTGATAACACAGCCGATTGTAGTGGATCTACTTTTCTGCTAGTAATTTGATGTAAGTTACTTATTAGCTGAGCACCTACTGCAATGACATCTACCGTGTCTTGCGGAAATGCACCGTGTCCGCCAAAACCTAGAATATCAATCGTAAAATCATCGCATGCACCTAATATATAGTTCTCATTGTACAGGAGATGATCTACCGGAATATAATTTTCCATATGTGTCGCAAAAATCACATCAACACCAGACAAGGCCCCTGATTCAATCATGGATTTCGCACCGCCTGGATCTTCTTCCTCAGCGTGCTGGTGGATAAACACAACATTTCCAGTAAGCTGTTCTTTCATCTCAACCAGTGCTTTAGATAACCCCAATGCGATCGCCGTATGTGCGTCATGTCCGCATGCATGCATAACTCCAGGATTTTTCGATTTATAAGGTACGTCATTCTCTTCCCATATCGGAAGCGCATCAAAATCAGCACGGATCGCTATCGTCTTTCCTGGATGTTTTCCGCGTAGCGTGGCAACGACTCCATTCCCTCCGACATCTGTTTGCACTTCTAGTCCCAGCTTCCTTTGGTAGTCAGCGATTTTTTTTGCCGTATTCACCTCTTGGAAGGAGAGCTCGGGATACATATGAAACTCTCGACGCAACTCGATCATTTCTTCGTAGCCATCCTCCAGGCGAGTAAATAATTCTTCCTTCAAACGAATCCCACCTTTTTAAGCCGTTCTTTTCTTCGTATATTTTTCCACAAATCCTAGGAGATAATCTGCGAGAATTGCTAATAAAGCTGCGGGTATCGCACCGGCTAGTATCTTGATATCAGAACGCTGTGCAATTCCTGAGACAATTTCCTTCCCTAATCCACCGCCACCGATATAAGGCGCGATCGAAGCTACTCCGACTGCAATAACTGCAGCAACCCGTAATCCCGCCACGATAAATGGTAAAGAAAGAGGGATTTGGACCTTTGTCAGCAACTGAAACGAATTCATGCCGACACCTTTGCCCGCATCTAGCAGACTGCCACTCACTTCCTGCAATCCTACATACGTGTTACGAATGATTGGCAGTAATGAGTAAAAGAACAATCCGATAATCACTGCAGTATTCCCTAATCCGAAATACAGCATGAGAATCGCCAACATCGCGAGACTCGGGACATTTTGCAAGATGTTCGCGACCGACAATATAACCGGTGCCAACCGCGGAATTTTAACCGCCAAAATTGCCAATGGAACCCCGACAATAAACGCTAAGACCACTCCATAAATGACTAACAGGATATGCTCAACCGTTAAAGCTAGCAGCTCCGACTGGTTATTCATTATATACTGCATTAACTCTGTCAGTAACTCCATTTACATTCTCCTTATTTCAACAGACCTTTTTCAATTAAGAATTTTTTTGCTACATCTTTCGGTTCTTGCTTTTCAATATCTACTTCATAAATCATTTGCGTCATTTCTTCTTCATTAATTTGATCTGTCAATGAATTTATAATTTCTTCTAATTCAGGATAATCTTTCAGCGTATCTTCTCTTGCCACTAGGGAAGCAGTTGATGGAGGGAAGAAGCCTTTATCATCCTCCAAGACTCTTAAGTTTAATTCTTTAATTTCTGGATCCACTGAATACGCAGTAATCGCATCCAACTCCCCTAATTTCAAGCCTTCATACATCAAAGAAATTTCCAAACCATTCGCCTTCTTGAATGAATAGTCGTAGTGTTCCTGGAATGCACGGTATCCGTCATCTCCGCGTTCAATCCAAGCGGAGTCCGTACCAATCGTCAAATCTTTCGCATACTTTCCAAGATCCGTCATTGTTTCGATGTTTTTCTTTTTCGCCAAGTCTTCAGTAATGGCAATCGTATACTTATTTTCAAAGCCTAGCGAGTCAAACCATTTCAAGTTAAATTTTTCATCGAATAACTTTTGAGCCTGTTCAAGAGTTTTGTCAGGATCTGTTGTATATTCTACTTGATCATCATCAAAATGATTGTTATATACTTCTCCGGAATAAAGAGTCGCCAAATCAAAGTCGCCTTTATCCATTGCAGTGATAATTAATGGGCTCGCTTGGATATTTTCTGTGACATTCACTTCGTGGTCTGTTTGGTCTTCTACAAGCTCTTTCACCATATATGCGATAATTTTAGGGTCGGTGTAATCTTGTGTCCCCATTTCAAAAAAAGTTCCACCAGCAGCCGTTTCTTTATCTTTCCCACCACACGCTGTTAAAACCACTAACAGCAATAAGGATGTACATAATAATGTAAGTTTCTTCATTAGATTGTCTTCCTCCTAGTTCGATTTCTTGATTTTTCAAAACGTGCAAAAAGCAAATCTGTTGCTACTGCCAACACAATCGCCAGAAGCGTACCCGTGAAAATCAAGTTTTTATCATTAAATCCAATGCCGGAAATGATCAAACCTCCCAGCCCCCCAGCTCCTATCACTGCAGCCATCGTGACCCAGCTAATGATGTACACAGAAGTCACGCGAATCCCCGACATAATATAAGGCATCGCTAAAGGAAGTTCGACTTTAATCAAACTTTGAAAAGAGTTATAGCCCATTCCTTTTGCTGCATCTACAATACCTGAATCGATAGACTGGATACCTGCATAGGTGTTTCGAAGTAAAGGCAGGAGTGAGTATAAAAACATTGCTGTAACCGCCGGCTTCATACCGATCCCGAGGATAGGAATCATCAGCGCTAACATTGCAATGGTAGGAACTGTCTGAAATACGTTTGCGATGTTAAAAACGAGGCTTTTTAGAAAGTTACGTTTCAAACGAGTTAATAATATAGCAAGGGGAATCGTCACAAGTATTCCGATTACCAAACTAAGGGCAGACATAATCAAATGTTGTACTGCATATTCCAAAATGGACGGATATCGATCCCTCCAAAATTCAAAATAGTTTCGTATAAACTCCATTTAATTTCCACCACGTTTCCCATAGACAGAACGAACCGATCGAAACAGTTCCTTCATGTCGATCATTCCTACGAACATATTCTCGTTGTCAACAACTGGTAGACTGTGATGCTTATGTTTTTCTAAGTATTCTAAAACATCCTCAATATCTTGATCAGTTGTTAACGCTTGCACAGATGGATCGACAAAATCCTCTAAATGAACAGATGACTCATTCATAATCTTTTGCAATGAAAGCTGTCCAAGGAATTGATTAGTCTCATCGACTAGCGGGTATGTAAAACATTGTTGTTCCATCAATTTCTTAATTACCGATTCTTTGGATTCGGATAAGTGGATTGCTTGTATCGTAGGATCGATGAAATTACTTAATGAAGGCAATGGTTCTGCAGTTTTCAATCGTTCCTCCCCGATAAACTCTCTGACAAAATCATTCGCTGGATTCGTCAATATTTCACGCGGTGTTCCTTTTTGGACCACCCTTCCATCTTTCATCAAAATAATCTGATCGGCAATTTTCAACGCTTCGTCCATATCATGTGTTACAAAGATAATCGTTTTCTGAATGTCCTCTTGCAGACGAACCAATTCATTTTGCAGCTGATCTCGACTGATCGGATCCAACGCACTGAACGGTTCATCCATCAGGATCGTTGCCGGTTCAGCTGCCAGCGCTCTAGCCACACCGATCCGTTGCTGTTGTCCGCCACTCAATTCTGACGGGTATCGTTTTTTATATTGCTCAGGGTTTAAATTAACCAGCTCCAGCAGTTCATTCACACGCTTGTCGATTTTAGACTTATCCCATTTCAATAAGCGCGGCACTGTTGCCACATTATCGTAGATCGTCATATGCGGAAACAGCCCAATACTTTGAATTACATACCCCATATGGCGACGTAACTCAATCGGATTGAAATCCCCAATATTCTTCTCATCAATGAAAATCTCGCCGCCTGTATGCTCGGTCAACCGATTCAGCAGTCGCATTGTGGTCGTTTTTCCGCATCCACTTGGTCCGATCAAAACATTAATTTTACCGCTTTCAAACAGGAGATCGATGTCTTTCAATACATGAGTACCGTCCTCATAAACTTTATTCACTTTTCGAAGTTCTATCATATTTCCTCTCACTTTCTTGAAGTTACGGGTGAAACGCCTAAGATTCATTTCAATTTATTTTTTGACACTCCATTATGTTAACAGATTTCTGATAGTGTTTACAATACTTTTTACGGTATAATCTTTTTGTACGGTAAAAACCGTTTGATTTGTAAATGATTCAATTAACAGAAAACCCTTTGAAATCTTTGATAGTGAGCTAGAGTCTCAAGCCTGAGCATTCGTTTAGTTAAACGCAAAAAAGCACACTCGCAACTAGCGAATGTGCCTTTTTTATTTAGATAAGTCTATTTTTTTATTCAACGTATATATAATCATTCCGCCAACTGTCATAGACAATAATTCACCGATTCCAACTGTAACCCAAGTCGCCCAAAACGGCAGACCTAGAATAATTGTCAATTGACCAGCGATTGTAAACATCGACAATGCGAAGATAATGGCAGTAATCGCCATTTTCACAATATCATTCTGAATATTCTTCGTCACTACCCGGCAAAGAAGTAACGCAAGGAATGTAGCTATAGTACCCACTGGAACATCCAACAGCCAAGTCGGCGACATAAAGTTCGCGAACATCACACCTAACGTTACAGCTACCACATAACGTTTATTGTACAATGCAAGATAGTTGAACATCTCTGATAGACGCAGCTGAACTGCTCCAAAACTAATGACTGAAAACATTACCGTAACTGTCACATATAAAGCCGCAACAAGCGCTGTTTTCGTCAGCTCACTCACTGCACTCTTTTGTGAATCTTTTACAAAAGACATACTCATTTTATTTTCTCCTTTGTGAAATAGCATATGCTATTCCAGTAATAACTACGGCCAAAGGAAGAATGAGCCTTTCGCTCAATCAAAAGTGCCGCAGTGCAAGCAGAATTTGCTTGCATGCATAGTATAGCAGAAAGTCATATATGAAAAAAGAATTATTTGGCTGTCCATCCTCCGTCAATCGGAATGACGGTACCATGAATATAGTCAGCAGTTTGACTGGCTAAATATAGCGTTAGGTCAGCGACTTCACTTGGTTGCGCCCAGCGTCCAGCCGGTGTCTCCTCTGCCACCCACTTCGCCATTTCGCCCTTGCCCTCAAAATCCGCTTTGTTCATCGGCGACTGAATCGCTCCCGGCGCAATTGCATTGACACGGATTCCTTCACGGCAATAATCCAAGTCCACCTGTTTTGTATAACCTACAATCGCATGTTTTGAAGCTGTATACGCCGCACCACCACCGCCTCCAACAAGCCCCGCGATAGATGCCATATTGACAATAACACCCGATTTCCGAGCGATCATATGAGGTAAAACAGCATTGGTCATAAAATATGTCCCTTTAACATTCGTATCCATAATCCGATCCCAAAGCACTTCATCCGTATCAAGCGTTTTAGCAAAGCCATCCAGAAGCCCAGCCGTATTCAATAAAATATCAATTTGACCAAATGTCGCAAGTGCCTCCGCAACGGTATGCGTCACGTCTTCATTTGAACTTATACTACCAATTGAATACGCAAACTGTACAGGGTATGCCCGCTTCATATTCAGAAGCTCGTCCTCATTTATATCCAACGCAAATACATTCGCTCCATTCTCCAAAAACGCAAGCGATTGTGCCTTTCCAATTCCCGATGCAGCACCTGTTACAACAACTGTCTTCCCCACATATTCTTCAAATTTCATAACTTCCTCCTATTAAAAAAGCCCATGATTGCTCATGAGCTTTGATTCATCCGTCTTATTTTACAATAATCCAATCTTCCGCTAACAAATCACAAACTGTAGGAGTAAACATGGTGTAACCCTCACCTGTCACATTAATCAAGAAATAAGGATTCAACTTCTTTCCATCATGCTCACTTTCTCCTACTAGCTTTACATACAACTCAGCTCCGCCCCAACCGCTGCGAATCACTTTCTCGCCAGTCTTTAAACGCGGCAACACTTCTTCAAATGTCATATATATCCATCCTTTATCGTCCATTTAGTAGCACAGTTTATCAGGGAATTATACTTGATAACGTCTCGCTTGACAACTGAAAAGAGTTTTGAATCGGGTACCTATGCAAGCAACTGTTACCTTCATCGTATAACGATTCAACCCATTAAAGAACACAGATAAACTATATCCCTCCCCTCCATAACATGAGATGATAGATCATTTGGAAAATGGGAGGATATCCATGCAGTATTATTACTATCAGTAAATGCCTTGATGAGTATCCAATTTCAGCAGGTGCAATCACATACTCTTGTAATTCGGTTTTGTCTTTAAATACTTGTACTTAGACTTAGCAACAACTTTATACTTTTCACAAAATCACTTCTGTTGTATAGCGACATTTTGGAAATTGATTACAACCAATGAATGAACCGTTTTTCCCGTTGCGAACTACTAGATGTCCATTACAACGCGGGCATATTCCCTTTTTGCTTTCTGGTTCAATAGCTGAAGATTCCGCAGCTACTCTTACATTTTTTCCACTCTCTCGCTGTTTTCCTGCTACCTGTTTAACATGCTCTTTTTGAATCCGTCTTTTTTCTTTAGGATCAGCTAGTACCAATCGATCTATTTCTAGTTGTATTTTCTGCAATTTCTCTGCGTTGACGACAGGTATACTCTGTTCCTTAATGACAGTTATGAGCTCATTAAAATGAACAACTTTCGCCGTCTTAAAAGGCTCTTTGAATTTGAATTCAACACTGGGCGAAAAAGCAATAATAGAATATGTATTCAATTCATTGTCTCGCAAATAGTTTTTAATCGCTTGGACATGTCCATAATTCTGTCGAATGGGATTATACATTCTCTGTTTCTTCTTATAGATTACTTGTGTCCAATACTTTTGACGTTCGGACCCAAAAATCCAGCCGCTATAGTGTTTTGTCTCAATGACATGCAAGCCATATGGAGATACGACCAGATGATCGATCTGTGTCATACCATATTCTTTATTCCAAACATACACATCATGCCACACTTTATACTCAGGACCTAATTGGGTTAGCAATCGATTTACCTGTCGCTCTCCCCAACTACCCCGCCACTTTGGCATTTGGCGATTAGACCATACACTAAGAATCATTAGGAAAATTAAAATCCAAAATATTGGTGTTTTCAAGAAAGTGAAAAAGGGTTCTATAAATATTGACATGCTTATCCCTCCTAAGCACCTGTATAAATCATGATTAATGAAACTATCTTTTTGCAGTTCTAAAGTGTTCAAGTCTATTGCTCCCATCACAGTATGGGGCAAATAACTATATAGAAGGTCTTTCGCTATTCCTACATGCGATAATGTTACTCTGAAAAACTCATCATGCGGATTTTGAGAATACATATTTCATCAATCTCCGCTCAGCTACATCTCATTACCTATATTATACAGAATCTTCATATCGTTTACTTTTCACAAATGGGGTCCCCAGCCTTGCCAACTCCCCAAATCCATGATAAATTGATCAATAGAAAATTTCATTATGGGAATCAACATGTATAACCCCGATAATATGGTTCGGGGGTCTCTACCAGGAACCGTCAATCTCCTGATTACAAAAGTTATTTTTGTAATCGGGATTTTTCTATTCAACATAGAATGTTTGCAACTTAAGCGGGAGGTATTATAGTGGATTTCAGAGTATTTTTATTAGCAGTGTCTGCCATTACAGTGGGTCTGGTGGAGCTCGTTGTAGGCGGGATTTTGCCTGTCGTTGCGGACGATTTGAATGTTTCGATCGCGACAGCGGGACAATTAATTACAGTTTTCGCTCTTGTGTATGCTATCGCAGGTCCTGTGTTGCTGTCACTGACGGCGAAAGTGGAACGCAAAAAATTGTACTTGATTGGGCTCGGAGTTTTCTTCATTGGAAATGTCCTGACGTATTTCAGCCCTTCATTCGGTTTGATGATGGCAGCACGTGTTTTGACGGCCGCGAGTGCGGCGCTAGTCATTGTGCTTTCGTTGACGATTACGGCGCGTCTAGTGGAGCCTAAGTACCGGGCGAAAGCGCTTGGTTATATTTATATGGGAATCAGTTCATCGCTCGTGCTCGGTGTGCCGATTGGAATCGTGGTCACGAATGCGTTTGGATGGCGTTCTGTATTTTTAGGGATTGCGATTTTGACCATCGGTTCGATTCTGTTGATCGCAAAATTCTTGGAAACCATCCCAACTGGTGAAGTGCAGCCTCTTTCAGCTCAAATTAAAGCCCTTGCCAATAAAAAGATTTTCTTTGCACATTTGGCAACGATGTTTATGCTTGCTGGACATTATACGGTGTATGCATACTTCACTCCGTTCCTTGAGACAACAATGCAATTGAGTCCTTATTGGATCAGTGTATTCTACTTTTTGTTTGGACTCGCCGCAGTTGGCGGCGGTGCTTTTGGCGGAGGACTCGCTTCACGATTGGGCTCGAAGAAAAGTATTTTGGTCATTTTGGGAGCATTCGCGATCAGTTTGTTCGCACTTCCCTATTCTACATTCTCGATTCCGCTTTTCATTGTGTTTATGATGGTTTGGGGCGCACTCAGCTGGGCGTTGGCACCTGCACAGCAGGATTACATTATTACAAGTGATCCGGTCTCATCGGATATTCATCAAAGCTTTAACAATTCCGCTTTACAAGTCGGAATTGCGCTTGGCTCCGGTGTAGGCGGAATGGTTTTCAGTCAGACAGGCAGTGTAACGAGTATGCCGGCAGTTGGTGGGAGTATTGTCATTATCGCGTTTATTTGCGCGGTGATTTCACTTTCTATGTCTGCTAAGAGAAATAATAATCATCAGGAACAAACCGCTTCTTGATTGTTTAAAGCTAGGTCGACTCTTAAAGATGGAGTCGGCCTCATTTGGTTTCATTAGAAGATGAAGGTTGACCGTAACTAGAGATATTGTGAATTTAATGGTATTGATTATTTTCTTGATTTCCGCTAATTTTCTTCCGCTTATTATGTGACCTCCAATGATTTCTCTCAAATATAATAATTTATTTATTGTTTTTGTGGCCATAAAGCTGAAACAGATGCAATAGTATATCCACACGGACATACTGTCCGGAAGATAAATCTACATTTACTTTCCCTTTTCAACTTCCTCCCTAAATATTTCTTAGCCAGAAATCAAAAAAGAACGCCCCGGTTGGACGTTCCTCTGTTAATCGCTTAATGCATTAAGTTATTTTTCATTTGGTAATTTATCGCCAACTCTACTATTGGGAAATGGTAATCATAATGACATTGGAATTAAATTTCATTCAACTTTCTGAATACCAATGGCGGGAACTGATAATGGCTCAACGCTCGATTCTTTCGTTTTACGCTGAAGGATATATGCAGCGCAAATAATCAAAATTCCACCAACAATTTGAATGGAATAGATCTGTTGCCCAAGAAAGATAGCTGCAAAAACTGCGGCAACGACCGGTTCAAATATTTGCATGGTTGAAGCTCGTGAAGCCCCAATCATCCGAATACTCGTTATCATTAACATCGTTGGAATTGCAGCTCCGGCTAACCCGGCAAATACGAGAATAAACCACACGTATGCAGACGAATCGACAAATGGCGCAATCAATGTAGCACCCTCTCCAAAGACTACTCCGCAAATGGCAAATACAATAGTCCCGGCTGCTAAGAAGAACGTTGTAGCATAAGTGGGTGGTAAACTTTGGTAGCCGCTCCTACCAATCATATAAAATACAGACATGCCTAGCGCAGCGCCAAGTGCAAGGACAATTCCAAGGGTACTTATTTGGACGCTTTGTCCAAGCAACTGCCCAAAAACAGCTAAAGCACCACCAATCAGGGAGAGGATCAACGCAATCACTTTGGGTGAGTTTAATCGTTCTACACCGGTAATTGCACAAAGTATTGTAACAATTGCTGGAAAGGTATAGAATAATAGCATCGCTAGAGCTACGGACAATTCAACAAAAGCATAGAACATGGCCAAGCTATAGGCTGAAAAAGCAAGAGACGCAATCACCAGGTTACGGATTTGATTTCTAGGGATTTTCGATAAAGATATCCGATCTTCCTTGGTTGTTTTTCCTAAACCGAATGCGAGTAAAATGATTAAGGAAATGGTTCCAAGTAATTCACGCCACATTGCAAACGCAACAGGACTTAGTCCTGCCTGGACGGCAAGGTTTGTCAAAGTTCCTAATGTACCAAAAAGGGTAGCAGCAATCAGCATAATGATAATTCCTAAAAGTAGCTTTTTTCTATCTCCAGTGTTCTGGATCTCCAGATTATTATTCATACAAAATTCCTCCTTTTCCCAAAAAATACTAATGAAATCAATGACAATATCGGAGTAATATGGTGAAAGATTGATGAATCAGCTTTCATAGCTCTTTAAATCCGTCCAAGTAGATATACCTTCATACCTTTATTTGAGGCATTCATTTTGCAAGGTATTTTTTGTGTTTTATCCATTCTGTGAATGCGCTTACAAAACCTTTAAGTAATCAACATAACTAGCCTAAGATGTAAGAGCCATTTCAAACTTATGTTTCTGAATGACTAGTCGACTTGCGTCCTTCTAAGTTTCCATATCCTTGGCAGATAGCGTTTCTACCCAACACTTTTTTAAATGAATACCGACGCATTTAAACCGGTGACATATCTCGCTGCCGTGCTCATCATTAAATCAATATTGTCAGATCCCATTGATTTGCTTACAATTTCGGGGCGAATTCCTAATAACTCTTTTGGCCAATTGGATGCGGCTGCGCCATAGATTCTAGAAAACATTTGAGTTGTGTCCGCCGCAGGCTTCATTATCTTCTCCCAGCTATCAAGAGCATCTTCAATATCATACCGTTCCAATTGTATCGCAAGCTCTAACGCACTCGTAATACTGACTCCGGCCCCCTGTCCGAGATTCGGTTCCATTCCGTGGGCAGCATCCCCAAGCAAAGCGACTCTTCCTCTTTTCCATGAATTCAAATAAATATAATAAAAGTTTTTGTCCAGTCTGCAATCATCGATCCTCTCCAGGACGGATTCCAGATGAGGGAAAGAGGATAACCATGCCTCTTTGTTAAACGGCTCCGAAAGTGCTTCTTTATCCGAAGTCATCCCGGTTAAGTATACATAACGATATTTGTCTGTTGATGGTGCGATTCCAATTCGGCGGTAGTCATTCCAATGTTCTTCTGCAATCCCCTTTTTATCTTCATCAATTCTTGGAATCAAAGCACGCCATGCCCCATTGCCTATGACTTCCTTTCTTCCAATATTCAGTGAATTACGAACGTTAGAATGAACTCCATCAGCACCAATAATTAAATCTGCCTTATATTTTCTTCCATCTCGTAATTGAATGACTCCAGAAGGATCGACTGATACGGTTTCAGCGTTTGTTTCGATCTTTACTCCTGCACGTTTGCAGGCATTTACTAATGCTTTATAGACATCTCGGCGTGGAATTACACAAAAGCGGCTTTCATTCGTGAATTTAGTGGAATGCATCAGCCCGTACGTATTATCAATCATATCGAGGTTCGTAATAAATTCTATATTTTGTGATGCCTCATTAAAAACATCAATGGACTCCAACACTTTTAACCCATTTTCCCATGTATACAGCCCAGCTCCAACTTCTCTCAATTCTGAGGATCTTTCAAAGATTTGAACATCCCAACCACGTTGAGCAAGTGCTGTAGCAAAAGTTAAACCTGACAATCCTGCTCCCGCTATAATCACTTTTTTCTTTGCCACGATAACGTCCTCCTGTCTAAGTAAAGTTTTGATGTCTATCATATCAATAGTATGCTTTTTCTATCGTCATTTTTATTTACAAGGTATTATGTGTTTTTACATAATACCTTTTCTATCAGCTCGATTACTTACTTACTAATGAGTGCGCAGCCACAAATTCATTAATACGATCAACAACTGCATCCGGAGACTCCAATGTAGGGAAGTGAGTATCCCCTTTGATGACTTTAAAGTCAAACCACGGATTTTCGTCTGCGAATTTTTGCTGGATATCCTCATAACCTTCTACTGCAGCTTGAGAATAAATATGCACAATTGGGCGCTTCTCTTCCAGGGCCTTCATTCGCTTTAGCGGAGAGCTCCAGTAGTTATAGGCTTCCTCAATCCGTCGGCAGGAACGCTCCCACATGTCAAATCCCCAGCTTGCCATTTCGATATCCAAATGATCTTTCACATCTTTGTTGTCACTAATACCAATCCAATGATTGAAAAGATCACGGCGTGCTTGGAACCATGTATTGGGATTTCGGATATCCTGCAAACTCTTCACGAATTCCCCTGTCGCTTCTATCATGATCCAGTCAATGACTATGGTTTGTGGTATCCGCTCTATACCAAGTCGATCCGTGATTTCCATGTTTGCCCAACCACCGTGAGAAGTGGATACTGGGATCACTTGCTTAATATTCAGCGCATCTAGCACCCCGATAATATCGTCTGCTTGATCAGATGGACCGAAATCTTCTGGGAATGTTAATGGGTCCGTGTGCCCGCGATAATTCATGCGAAGTACTTTGTGCCGTTTGCTTAAAGGCTCGACAATATGCTTAAATAAACGGTGGTCTTGTGCCCAACCCGATAATAATAAAATTACCGGTCCATCTGCATCACCGTGTATATCGAATGTAATCTCTTGACCGTTCATTTCAATCGAATTTAATGTGTTTTTTTCTTGAATATTCATGTCGCCATCCCCTTTATTATTTTTCCGTTGCATGCAAATGAAAGCATGTTCAAACAAATCTACAGAAACATCTTATACTTTATTCTTCACTCTTTTTAATGCTAGAAACACCCTCCTTTACATATTGAATGGATAATTGACTTTCCCATCACCGTATATTAATCTTAATATATATTGAGTGAAAACGGTGTAACCCACTTAACTTTTATAAGTAAATATTTCTGAAGATTCCAAAATGATCGAATGTTATTTATTCAAATTTCATTATAGCTTTGGAATCTTTTCATACTAAATTTTCCCTGTATTTAATATAAAGGAGCTGAAAACTATGACTTTACTTAATGAATTTAATATTAATTGGGAGGAGTTCGTAAAGTATGGCAGTCGTCAGTTTCTGGAAAAGAATTCCGTAATTTATAAACAGGGGGAAATTGGTGATGGTTTTTACTATCTTAAAAAAGGGTTGGTTAAAGTTATGACAACGACTGCGGGTCGTAGTGACTTACTGCTCAAAATAGTCTTGCCTACCCAGTTAGTAGGTATACAAGCCATGGATCAACTTGTCCATTATACGACGGCAAAGACTATTGAGGATTCGGTTCTCTACTTTTTCCCCTATAATACAATTGAAGAAATAATGCTTCAGAAACCTACAATAAATCAACTCTTTCTGCAATCGGTCATTAACGAGATGAATACGTTTGCCTCAAAAATTAATGCAGAAAGGTTACCGGCAGAACAAAAATTAGCAATACTGCTTTTAAATATTTATGATGAATTTAGCCAGTATGATATCCCTTTACTTCAAAAAGATATAGCCAGCAGCACGGGGCTTACACGAATTACAATTTATAAGATCTTCAAAGAGTGGAGTGAAAATGGATATATTGAAAACACAGGAAAGTCCTTTTCCATCAAAAATCCAACCGTTCTAAAAAAATACGCTGAAGGACTCTATTAATAAGGGAGAGAAAAGGTCTAGTGCAACTACGTTATTCTTGGCAACCATACCTCGATTTTGGTCAACAGTTGGATCTTGATCAGGGGGTCTTTGTCTATCAACAGCATGAGGAAGGGAAAGGGTTCTATTATTTAAATAATGGATTAATCATGAATTCAATCATTTCTACCGATGGTAACGAACACGTAATAAACTATATCACGGAAGGCATGCTATTCGGCGAACCAGGCATATTTCATGAACCCTATATCACCAACGCAAGAGCAGTGCGCTCCTCTGTAGTGTATTATTTTTCCGACCTTGCCTATAATGAAGTATGCGATGCATTTCCAGAGGCTAGACTCGTTTTTACAAAAGCTCTTCTGTTCAAACTCCGAACCATGGCAGAAATTGTTACTTTCATGAATGGCAACATTGAACAAAAAATAGCTCATTTTACAATAAAGTTAGACAGTGAAATCGGAGAAGTGATCCCGTTTACACAGACTAACTTTGCCGAATTCCTTGGAATTTCTCGAAAAAGTGTCAATCAGGTCATCAATAAGTGGCGAAAAGAAGGAATTATTGATGTAGTCGGCGATGTACTTGAAATCAAAGATAGACAGCGACTTAAAGAAATCCGAACATTAAATACAAATTTCGATTACAATGTGGATTATCTTTTATCCTTACATCAAGTATTCTCCAAAAAAAGGTTATGAGTAAAAAATCTCATAACCTTTCTAATGTTTATTTCCTAATAATGTATTAGCTGATTCTAATAAAACTAACCATGATTCTGTCTCTGGTAGAATTAATTTGAAATGCTCTGCCGTCGGAATGATTTTCAGAGTAATCGAATCCCCTTCCTTGATGGCCTCCTTCTCAAAGTGTTCACTTAAACCTATGGGGACATTGACATCTAGGCTTCCATGAATGAGAACGAGTGGTATTCCAATCGGCAAAAGCTCATATGGCGATCCTTCCTTGTACCGATTTGCCTGTTCATTCGGCTTCCCGCCTAATAAGTCACGAGTCGGATTATCGACAATGCCGAACAACGTCTCTGTCCATTGATGAATATCATGCATCATCTCCAAATCGTTCGCTCCTGCAAGACTGATGACTCCTTTTAAAGGCAAAGGATGTTCAGATGTTTGTAACATACTATTTGCGGAAAGTTTATGTCTAGCTGCCAGCCATAGAGCAAGATGGCCTCCTGCCGAATGGCCGATCGTAATCACTCGATTCACGTCAAGCGGATACGATTTTGTAAGAACCCGAATATGATCGACTGCTGCCGCGTTGTCTAAAAATGTCCCCGGCCAGCCTCCTCCTTCCTGGCCAACTCGTCGATATTCTACATTCCAAGTCGCGATGCCCTTCGCAGTGAATGCTTCGGCCATTTTATTCATTTGCTCTAGATCAAACCTTTCTCTCCAGAAACCACCGTGAATAATCATCGCTACTGGAAACGGACCTTTTCCATCTGGAATTCGTAAATCCCCAAACTGGTTTTCATTTGTACCGTAAGCAATCCGTATTACGTTATTTTTTTCTGTTGTATTGATACCCAACACTCCCTAACATAGATGAAATGTTTAATTCCTGGTCTTTCTCTAAATCTTGATTTATACTTGGGGAACTTTATTTCATGCATAGGCTTAATGATTCGTTCAATTAATTTCGTTGAATTAATCAACTTCCATTTTTTCATCCCCTATATTAATTGATATAACGTCTTTACCCTCAACAATCCCACCTGAGTATGTCTATTTCTTTCTTCCTATTAGTTCAGCATTTTCTAAATTAAAACCACCAAGCAGAACAAGGTGTGTGTTTACGGCCAACTTCAGCTTTGTTTAGGTTAATACTTTTCCTACATCTTCCGGGAAAGTATCGCTTAGACATAATAAGTTGTAATTCTTTCAATGATTCTAGTTTATCCGGGGGAACGACACCAACTTCGTGAATAATGATATCTGCCCCCTTAGCATGTACTATTAAATTGTTGTCATAAGTACACCTTATAATCGATACGGTAGCCATAAACAGCACGTCAGGTATGCAAACGATAGGATCTGAATGCAAATGGGTTAGAATCAATTGATGAATTCCTCTTAGCAAGACTCCAGATTGATATAGCCATACAGCCGCGCCATGCCCATCATCAAACTCACCCAATATAATTAACTAATAAATGGAGGTCATACAACCTGAACAATAAATACGCAATTAATTGGAATTGGCAGGGAACTGCAAAGGTGAAGAATTTACCGATTACCATCTTTACAAATTGCTCCAAAACTCGCTGATCAATTGAAATTCATTGTCCCAGAATAAACAATCTACTGTATATTATAAAAAGAAAAATACCGCAACATCGCAGGTAAAGTATTAGATCAATTACTTTACTCTACACACTTTACATGATTAAAACACCACCTTTTATCTATTATGGAATGATTGACCTTTACTTTGCTATATATAAATCTTAATATATAGCGAATAAAAGTGTTGTAACCCATTTAACTTTTACAATCACTTTCATACCAGGATAAAGAACTTCAATCCTAGTGAATCTAAGACATGCTTGACGTTCTTTATCATCCTTGACTTCAAAATTAACTATAAAGTTCATCTCATCTATGGTAAGTTGAATTTTTTAAAAAATGGAGTCAACTAACTCGTAGTGAAAGCACTATGCATTTAGTCGGCTACTTTTTTATTAGTGCATAATGTTTCTAAAAGCAAGACGAAGGCATAGAGTTATTTACTACCAATAAATGAAACTTATAATACAGTAAAACGTATCCTTATTATGACCGTGGTTGGGTTAATCAATGAGAAAAATTTATAACATTCTATAGGCAAGGAGTTAAATGATTATGTCCGAGACTAAAGATTTTTATTTAGTTGCCATGTCTGCTATGGTGATTGTTTCCTTTGCCAACTTTTTCGGATTAACTATTGGCGGTATATCTGTTATTCTTGGTATTACTTTTTTTATTATCAGTAGAGTAGCAGATAAAACTACCTCTCCTGATACTAGTCTTAGCTTGAAAACAATTGGACCGAATTTCAAAAACAAATCACTATGGTTCTGGATCTTTTCGCCCTTACTCATGAACCTATTTTGTATTATTTTAGCAACACTATTCCTGCCCGAATTCATAGAACATCTTATCGGTAGAACAGGTACCATGATTTCATTAGATACGCTATTCGCACTTATCCTTCAACTGGCCATTTTAGCATTGGGCGAAGAAATTGCATGGCGCGGTTTTTTCCAAAAGCAATTAAGCACACGGCTGCCCATCCTTCCCGCCTTAATTTTAACTTCTTTCCTATTCTCCATCGCTCATTATACTGTAGGTAACTTTGCTGTTATCAGTTACGATATGTTCTTTATTTTCATTAATAGTATGTTGTATGGTATCGTATTTCACAAAACAACTAATATTTGGATCAGTGCTATATCGCATTTCACTGCGAATCTTTTTATTATTATCATTTTTTCCTTTATGTAGAAAAGTGATCTACTTGTTAAACTATCGGATTAAATGTTGGGAAATGAGGGTCGGCCATGACAGGAGCTATGATCGATACTGTACTAATGATCGCCTTTTTGATCTTCGCTTTCTATCTCTCTCAAGGAAAAGGTGCATTTCTTCTTTCGGGTTATAATACGATGCCTGAAGAGAAAAAAGCGATGATTGATGAACTTTCATTATGTAAATTCATGTCAAAAATTATGTATGGATTGAGTTTTTGCATAGGTTTGTTTGCATTGAGTGAATTGCTCAATCAGCAAATTTTATTTGTAGTAGGGCTTGCTCTCTTTGTCCTGCTTGTTGTTTTCGCCGTTGTGTATTCGAATACAGGAAACCGTTTCAAAAAATGAGGGAGGTGCGGGTTTGGTCAGAAGACGCGGGATTTACGAAGTGGAAATTCTAGGTAAACAGCTATGTTGTACATTGTGCGATGGTAAAATGTTCCATCATCGTGAAGTCTATTTGGATTTGGAATTGCCAAAGAAGATAGATCGAGAGCAACTGACTTTGCAATCCTTGATGTGCAAGGTTTGCAGTACGACTCAACTTGTGCAAGAGAAAACAGACGGTACAAAAACGAATATTGTTTACATCGAGGTGAAAACGTGATGGTAGACGAGTTGATTTGCGATGCAAGCAGGGTTTGGATTCTCGGCCAGCCGCTCATTTGCCGCTTTTGCGCAAATGATGTGTTTTTGCCCTATCACACGTATAAAAACGTAGAAAAGCCAGGGATTGATGTGTTTTTTGTGGACTATACCGCGATTTGTTTGAAATGTGGCTGTGCGACACAGTTTGGCGACCCGAGCGGACCCAGCCCAGATGGTACGGATTATATTTGGGCATTAGAGCAGGTTTTGCTTAATCCGCCTGAACCCGAGCCACCGATAATTCGGACAGTCGATGACAAAACATTACGGGCACAGAAAAGTTGCTTGAGTCTAGCACTTCAATTGCTTGTTCAAGAAGGTATTATTGAAAATGCCGTCTTGCCACTGGTCGAAGAAGAACAGAATGAGAACTTGCTGCATCTTTTGGAACCGGGTGTATATGTATCATCTGAAGAAATACCTGCCGAAAAATGTTTAGTTATGGCACTGAGTCAAATAGTTAAACACCGACTCTTAGATAATGATAAATTACACTTTATAATTGAACATGAGAGCTATCCTGGTATCGAGTCTTTTTTATGGAACCATATAGAATAAGAAGGCAGTTCGTGTAGTCATTTCTATCCGACTTCTCAGACCGTCTTTTTTTGTCGGAGAAATGCTTTTTGTACATTCTAGATAGTTGTCATGACGGCGAGAATATGTGCAATGGGACTTTGGTATATTCACCTGATTTTCTCGCTTGTTCCTAAGGGAAACAGCTGTCACTAAAAGCATTTTTCTACATTCAGGACAGCTGTGTTTTTATATTTCACTTATTCGAACAAGCATCTCCAGCACATGCTGCAAAAACTCTCCAATCTCTCCCATATGCTCTTCCGTCAATTTCGGTTTAAAGTCGATTTCTACCGTGTTTAGAAAACCAGGCTCTGTCTGTCCATAATGAAAACTCAGCGTCTGCCTATATTCGATATCATTTTCCCAGATCGTCTGAATAATGTTTTCGACCTGCTCACATTGTGTATCCATGTCCTGCACATTTATAAGTACGCGCAAAGACAATAAGCAGCCTGGTTCTGTTCCTTTCGCTTCCAGTATTTCATCCGCCAATTCTTGAAGCGATGAATTCAGCGCAATCTCCACGCTCACAGCGTGATGGCTTACTAATGAAAATTGTATAGAGTATTTTCTTGACATGACTGCTAAATCTAACTGATCGGTACGGTTCAAGATGGAAATCGAACGTTCTAGATTATCCAAATCATAGACATGATTTTCGAATGCTACTTTAAGGTTTTCAAAAACAGTTGGGTCGTACATGATGCTGCCCCCTAATTTATATTCGTTTGTATAATCTGTCCTCATTCTGCCACCTTATGTACAAATTCAGAAAGGAAGATGTATATGGCAAAGATTGAAGCACCAATTGCAAAGTTGGGAGAAGAGGAACTTCATGCACTAAATCGTTTGGAGAATGAATTAGGTGTGACACTCGTCGCATATGAGAATACTTCTACAAGTACTGCATGACAAAGTTAAACTGCTGATGCTTTCTATTTTGGAAAGCATCTTTTTTATTTTTATTGAAACTATCTCTTGCAGGTTACGTAGCGTCACCTCATACACTTAAATTAACACCGTATGAGGAGGAAATACTATGCTTTCATTTTTCAAAACTTCGCCTTGGGGCAAAAAGGAATTGTTTCAACTTTTATTTCTTGTGTTAGTGCTCATTCCCTTTTTCATCGAATACCTTTTTATGAACTACCTAACCGACCTATTTCAAAACGATTTATATTCCGGCATACTCATTGGCTTAATCATGTCTATTATTTTCATGACGGGACTTTATGTAGTGGCATTACGTCCAAAGCAGCTCGGATGGAGAGATGTTGGATTAAATCGTTTTTCTCGTTCGTATTGGGGATCGATTATTGGATGGACTGTTGTGTTGATCATTGGCAGTATCCTAATGGTTTTCTTAATGTCATTTGTCGGGATTGGTGTAGATAACAGTAAAACGGAAAGTGTACAAACTCATCTTTCACCACTCACATTCTTCATTGCATTTGTTTCAGCCAGCATTATTTCTCCAGTGTATGAGGAAATTTTTTACCGTGGCTTTCTGTATCGCTGGTTTAGAAGCCGTTACGGTCTAGCTTTGGGAATGATGGGGAGTTCCTTCATCTTTATGTTGGTCCATATTCCTACTTATAATGTATTACCTATCACATTTGTCTCTGGACTCCTCTTCTCATGGACCTATGAAAAGACAGGATCCGTTTTTCCAGGCATGATAATTCACGGCACATTTAATGCCATAGCCTTGTTTCTAACCGCTTTCGCTTAATGGATTGAGTTAGACTGATAACGCTTGCTCAATGAAATCAATGATTTCTTGCCGAATTGGGTACAGTCGAAGTTCAGCAGAAGCTTCTCCAGATTTTCTCACTTCCCAAAACTTATCCATGAGCTCCTGGTCACCATTAAACGTCTCATCGGAAAGAATATTCATATCATCCATAATAATTTGCGCTTCTTCCGACTTTGGAGAAGCGCCATTCTTAATACATAGCTCGATCCGTTTAATCAAATTCATCCATTTTTTCGTGGAAATGTCTTGGCTCTCTAAAGAAGGCAGCTGCATTTCAAGCAGTTGTTGCTCTTCATCAGTAAAATAGAAAGCCCAATTCTTTTCTTTCTTGTGGTCCACTACTAAAGTTAATAAGTCTTGCCATTTTATTTCCCCCTCGAGCTCTAGCACATGAATGAGCGAGGTAGTATGCCGTATTGACTCATCCAATGTTTCTACTTGTTCAGTTAAAGATGATCTGTGTGCCGATAAGATTGACGCCATCGATTGCTCCTGAATAATTTGCTTACTGTCTTCGAGAGATAATGATAGGTCCTTCAGTATGAGGATCTTCTCTAACGTAAAAATATCGTCCTCAGTATATAAACGCTTACCTCCGTTGCCTCTTTCAGTAGGTTGAACCAAGCCAATTTGATCATAGTAACGTAATGTTCGGACCGATACTTCCAGACGCTTTGCTAGTTCGCCAGTAGACAGATATGTCACTCTATTCCCTCCCCCTGTTGCCTTACTCTTTTACTATTCAGTAGCGTATCATTTCGCCGACTGTTTGTATATTCAGAGTTATTCATTTTAATCCTCGCCATACAAATCCAATGCCATCTCATCTATCGTTTGGTACACTAGACTATGTGTTAATTTATCAAAGGAAGTGTATGTATGGTAGGACGAAACGAACCATGCCCTTGTGGCAGTGGAAAGAAATATAAAAAGTGTTGCGAATCAAAGCAGGCGGTATCTGTTGAAGAAGTACAAACCGAAGAAATGGAACGCTTATTGCAGACGTTCTATGATACGTATCCTGAACGTAAGGATGTATCAGAGTTCATTGACTTCGCGGATTCCTGGAAATCCTCTTTGCGTGAATATTTACCTGAAGAAATGATTGAAGCGATTGCGTTGGATGAATTTTTCTTCCATCAACGTTCGGATATATGGGAAAGTTATATTGAAAAGCAAAAGAAGAAACAAGTACGGCCTTCAATTTTAGGTTTGCTGGATCAATGGGCGCATCCACGCGTTTTCATCGGCAAAGTGACAGCTGTAGATGAGACGTATATGACCGCCGCAAGCATCATCGGTGATGAAACGATTCAGTTGTGGAAAGAAAGCGAAAAACCGATTCCAGCTGGCGTTCATTTTTATTGTTTCTTGATGCCAGACGGAACAGAAGAGGGTAATTATTTAGCTGTATCCAGTTTGATTTTCTTCCCTACCGATCATTCGGAAGCTATCAAACAATTTGCGAATTCGATTGATCAGGTAAAAGAACATACAATGTCGTTTTGGGTGAAGCTTGGAGAAAACGGTTATGCAGGAGACGAGTTCACTGAATTCGAGTCTGGCGTTCTGCAAGCAGCTGCGGAGTTCTTAGAGATGAGTGAACGACAATCTGATGCATTGCTTGAACTCATTGAAGACTTTTTAGTAGAACAGCAGCCGAATGCACGGAAAGAAGTGGCGATTGCAGCAGGTGCCATCCGTTACGGACAAGAAAACGAGTTGTTTGAGCCACTCACGATGACATGGAAGGACATTGCAGAACATTTTGACGTCTCTCCTTCTTCCATGAATAAGTATGCAAAAGAGATTACCGAATATGTTCTGCAACAGAACTAACAAGTTAGGAGTTTGAATAATGGTACTATCCACTCCCCATTTATCAGATGCTTGGGAAGCCTATAATGACGTGGACACACATGGAAAACAAGTGCTGTCCAGTATTGAATTTACTACGACATATCTATGTAATATGCGCTGTGAGCATTGTGCAGTCGGTTATATGCTTCAACCGAAAGATCCGGACGCGTTGCCGATTGAATTACTACTTCAGAAACTGGATGAAATTCCCCATTTGCGGACAATCAGTTTAACTGGCGGTGAGCCGATGTTTTCGAAGAAATCTGTCGAGCAATACGTCGTACCTCTATTGCAATATGCACATTCACGCCAAATTAAGACGCAAGTGAATTCGAATTTAACGATGCCATTTGATCGCTATGAACTGATTGCTCCTTATTTGGACGTGTTACATATTTCGCATAACTGGGGTACAGTCGATGATTTCATTGATGGCGGCTTTGCCAGAATGGAACGACAACCGCCCCGTGACCGACGCGCGGCCCAGTTTGCACGCATGAATGAAAACAGTAAAGCTTTATCGGAAATGGGTGTCATGGTATCCGCCGAGACGATGCTGAATCGTCGAACTTTGCCTCATTTGAAAACCATTCATGAGCAAATTGTCAATGAAATGAAATGTGGACGTCATGAAGTTCACCCTATGTACCCAAGTGATTTCGCTTCTTCTCTAGACGTACTTTCACTCGACGAAACACGGCAGGCCATCACAGATCTTCTTTCCTATCGCGATAAAAATACCTGGATGTTATTTGGAACATTGCCGTTCTACAACTGCAGTCAAGACGCCCGTGATCAAGAGTTGTTTGCAAAACTTGCAGCCAGCAAAAATGTCACTGTGCGCAATGATCCGGACGGTCGCTCTCGTTTGAATGTTAATATTTTCACGGGAGATGTAATTGTCACAGATTTTGGCGATGTACCACCTCTTGGAAATATTCAGACGGATCATTTGCCTGAACTGTATGATCGATGGCAACAACATCCACTTGCAAAAAGTGTGAGCTGTCACTGCCCTGCTGTCCGCTGTCTTGGACCGAATTTGCTTGTGAAAGATGCTTATTATCCAGAAGTTGATTTTTTGAAACGAGAACTTGTGAAATGATAAAAAGGCTATCACTGGAAAATTTCAGTGATAGCCTTTTAATTTCATATGCTGAAGATTAAAAATAAATATCCGCCGATTACAGAAATCGATATCAACAGCTTCGCACCCATAGTCGTTTTTTTCCCAACGATGCTCATAATAAAGCCTACTACTCCTGCTGCAAAGAGCACCAACGCAATCATTTTACTGGCAGTATAGTTATCCGGAAAGGATGTATACGATATAAAGCCAATCAGTAAATTCAGAAGTATATTTTGAATCCATACACCTCTTTTATCTCCAAAGCGTTTTAAATACAGCAATACTTGACCAATGATCACTAGTATTCCTAATACTATTAGTATGATTAAAAGTTCTCCCATGGTTCTCACCTCAAGTATAATACTTCCCGAGGTTTGACCTATAGAAACATGAAAGGATCAAATTGATATGTCAAATTAGTTTTAAGAATTTGCCAATCAGCTGAGTTATGATTCATAGGACTATTATCTACTTTTATTAATTTATAACCAAGTCTTCCCCTGCCAATAGAGACTCTGGGGATACATATTTCAATCCTTGAGATTGTGCAACGGCCAAACATGTTATCTTCCCGTTTAAGGTATTTAAGCCTGTTCGCAGCGATGTATTATCAAGAAGTGCTTGCATCCAACCTTTATTGGCAATTTGAAGTGCATACGGTACCGTCACATTGGTCAATGCCATTGTAGAAGTTTGCGGCACCGCACCAGGCATATTAGCAACAGCATAATGGATCACTCCGTGCTTAATGTAGATCGGGTCATCATGAGTTGTTACCCGGTCAGATGTGGAAAAAATTCCTCCTTGGTCAATAGCGATATCCACTAGCACGGAACCTGGTTTCATCGATTGCACCATCACTTCTGAAACAAGTTTTGGTGCTTTTGCTCCAGGAATCAACACGGCTCCAATGACAAGATCCGCTTCTTTTACAGATTCTGCAATATTGAACGGGTTCGAAACTAACGTCTGAATATCGCTGCCAAAAATATCGTCTAGCTGACGTAAACGATCTACCGACAAATCAAGAACTGTTACTTGGGCGCCCATACCGATTGCAATGCGAGCAGCATTCGTTCCAGCCTGTCCTCCACCAATGACAACGACTTTACCACGTGGCACACCCGGCACGCCCGATAACAGTATGCCTTTTCCACCATTTGTCTTTTCAAGATACTGAGCCCCAATTTGTGTCGCCATACGCCCAGCCACTTCACTCATTGGCGCTAGCAACGGTAAAGAGCGGTTTGGAAGTTGTACTGTTTCATAAGCGAGACCAATCACTTCGTTATCCAAAAGAGCGTTAGTCAGCTCAACCTCAGATGCTAAATGCAAGTACGTGAATACTAGTAATCCTTTGCGGAAATAACGGTATTCAGAAGGAATGGGTTCTTTCACTTTCATAACCATCTCTGCTCCCCATGCCTCGGCGGCCTCTTGGACAATTTTTGCACCCGCTTGAATGTATTCTTCATCAGTAAAACTAGATCCAAGACCTGCTCCTGTTTCAATTACTACCTCATGGCCAGCCGAATGCAAAGTAAATACTCCAGCTGGTGTCATTGCCACACGATTTTCATTACTTTTAATCTCCTTTGGCACACCGATCAGCATAGACATTCCTCCCACAATAAGATGAGTATTCTTTTCCTGTCTCAAACACAGGTTCTAATCCATAATCGTTATCTTCACATCGTACATGAGTCTGGTTGCCGTATGGAGCGTCATAAACAGTACCCCCGTACTTATAAAAGCAGGGAGGTACTTCTTAATCGAGTTAACTAATTACTCATTTTCTTTGAATACTTTCTTCAACACAGAGACGATGAAATCAAAATCCTCATCCGTACAAGAAAGCGGCGGACAGAGTGTGAGAACATTGTTGAAGCCAGCCACCGTATCTCCATTACGTCCGACGATTAGCCCATTTGTTTTACAGTCACCTATTATTTTACCGATTCGAGCATTGGTCGCAGGTTCTTTTGTGTCCTTGTTCTCGACAAGCTCAATCCCCAATAAGAAACCTAAACCTCGAATATCGCCTACAAATGGGTGACCTTTCAAACTAGCAAGCACTTTGTGCAAACGATCTCCCAGTTCTACTGATCGATCTATAAGATTTTCACGTTCTATAATTTCTAAGTTTTTCAAAGCCACCGCACAAGCAGCCGGATTCCCACCGAAGGTATTGACGTGACGTAAATGGCTATTCTCTTCACCCGTATCGAACTTCTCGTATATATCTTTACGGATTGCTGTCACAGATAACGGCAGGTAGGCACTCGTTAAACCTTTTGCCATCGTGATAATATCTGGCTTCACATTGAAATGCTGATGACCGAATGGTTTTCCTGTTCTTCCGAATCCACAAATCACTTCATCAATTATCAAGAGGACACCGTGGCGAGTACAGATCTCTTTAACTTTTTCTACGTAAACCGGATGTGGAATTAAGATACCCCCGCCTGTAATAAGGGGCTCCATAATAATCCCTGCTATTGTCTCTTTCTGTTCCCAGATAATCTTCTCTTCAAACTCCAATGCTCGCTGAATATTATACTCTTCTATAGTTTGACCAGCAGGTTTTCGATAATTATCCGGAGGCGCCACATGCAAAAATCCTGGCACTAGTGGCTCATATTTAAACTTTCGAAGTGCCTGCCCTGTGGCTGACAATGCTCCCATCGAGCTTCCATGGTAGCCGCGGTAACGAGAAATGAATTTATATCGAGAATGGTCTCCGTTTTGCTGATGATACTGGCGGACCAACTTGAATGCGACTTCATTTGCATCTGATCCACTATTCGAATAAAAAATCTTATAATCATCACCGAGCATTTTATTCAGTTTCGCTGCTAGTTCAATCGCTGGTTCATGGCTCTGAGACATCGGCACATAAGACATCTTTTTCATTTGTTCATAAGCCGCTTGCGCAAGTTCCTCGCGGCCATACCCGACATTTACACACCATAACCCCGACATGGCGTCCAAATAGCGTTTGCCCTGATGATCTTTGATCCAAGCACCTTCTCCGCTCTCTACAATCATCGGTGGATTCTTTTCATTATATGCAGAAATGTGATGCCAAATATTATTCCGGTCCTTTTCCACTAATGAATTCGTCTGTTCCTTTGCAGTAGCCATCAAAACTCCCCTTCCATTATTGTTAAGAATGACGTGCTGTCAACATTTTCTTACGTGTGAAAAATTCAATACCATCTCGACCATTAGCATGGAGGTCACCATAAAATGACTTCTTATAGCCGGAAAATGGGAAGAATGCCATCGGTGCAGGTACGCCTAAGTTTATACCAAGCATCCCTGCATCCATTTCTTGCCTGAATTGACGAATAGCTTTTGCACTGTCGGTAAATAAGCAAGCTCCATTTGCAAAATCCGACTGATTAGCTAGTAAAATTGCATCATCGAGTGTCTCGGCTCGAATAATCGAAAGGACGGGCGCGAAAATTTCTTCTTTCCAAATCCGCATTTCTTTTGTAACCCCTTCAAAAATTGTCGGACCTACAAAATAACCTCCTTCAGAAGAGGATTGATCTTTTCGACCATCGCGGACCAGCTTGGCTCCTTCTTCGACACCCGACTCAATGTAAGCGAGTGTTTTCTCTTTGTGTGAATCACGGATAACGGGTCCGAGGAAGATTCCTTCGTCCAAACCATTTCCAATAGTCATGTTGTTCGCTTCTTCGACTAAACGGCTCACAAGCTCGTCTGCAATATCTCCGACTGCTACAACTACCGAACAAGCCATGCATCTTTCTCCGGCAGAACCGAATGCTGCATTGATTATATTTTTTACGGTTAGATCCATATCCGCATCCGGCATGACAATCGTGTGATTCTTAGCTCCAGCAAGCGCTTGCACACGTTTGCCATTCGCTGTTCCTGTTTTATATACGTATTCGGCAACCGGTTGTGATCCTACAAATGAAATAGCAGGGATATCCGCGTGGCTTAGCATTCCATTGACAATGTCGTGCGCCCCATGAACGATGTTAAACACGCCATCTGGTAAACCTGCTTCTTGCAAAAGCTCTCCCAAACGACTGGCAAGAAGCGGCGTTCGCTCGGACGGTTTAAGAATGAATGAATTGCCTGCTGCAATCGCCAGCGGGAACATCCAGCAAGGAACCATCATAGGGAAGTTAAATGGCGTAATCCCACCGATCACACCAAGAGGATAGCGGTACATTCCCGATTCTATATTAGTAGCAATATCGGGGAGTTGAAAACCCATCATCAGCGTTGGGGTTCCTGCTGCAAATTCTACACATTCAATGCCACGTTGGACTTCGCCATAAGCTTCTTCGTAGTTTTTTCCGTTCTCTACAGTAATTAGTTTCGCCAGCTCATCCCAATGTTCTATAAGAAGCTGCTGGTATTTAAATAGTATTCGCGCTCTTTGCGGAACGGCAACATTTCGCCAAGAAGTGAAAGCTTTTTTCGCCGCCATAACCGCTTTTTCTAAATCTTCGGTCGTTGAAATGGGCACTTCTGCGATAATTTTTCCTGTAGCAGGGTTTGGCACTTCTTCATATATTTTTGTAGTTGATTTAACCCATTGTCCATCAATAAAGTTCGAAAGCGTTTTCTTTTCAATTGCTGTTGTATTCATCTTTCTTCCTCCTGTTCTCAGTACCTTGCGTAATAGTCATACATAAGCTAAACTACACTTACAAGTTTACTAATTTTTTAGACTACTTTCATTTTACATAGTGTAACATTGTCACTATATATTTTTCACATTATGGAGGTCTTAACTTGATGAATGAACTTTCGTTAACTGTTCGCGATGTCTTAGCTCGCGACTCATTTAAACATGCAAGAGTAGCCGCTGGTAATAATGGATTGGATCGTCAAGTAAAGTGGTCCCATGTTTTAGAAGTGAGAGACTTTGGTTCATTAATCAATGGTGGTGAATTGATCTTAACGACCGGAATTGAGTTACCGCGTGATTTACCAACACATATACACTATATAAAAAAACTGATCGAAACAGACGTTGCCTGTATTTGCATAGAAAAAGGGATTCACTATCAGGAAGTCCCGAAAGAAATTATAGAACTAGCCGACCAACAAAACTTCCCCATCATTGTTTTTGAGAAAACAGTTAAATTTGTTGATATCACCCAAGATCTCCATACACTACTGATTAACCATCACTATGAAATGCTTTCAAAAATTGATACATTATCCAGACGGTTTAATCAGTTAAGTCTAATGCCTAATGGAACGTTAAAGATTCTGCAGGAGTTACATTCCTTCTTTAAACAAAATGTTTTGTTTATTGCTGATAACGCCAAATCTTATTATTATCCGGTCGAAGCGATTAATTGGGAACATCCTATACAAGAGCTTTTAATAAAAACATCGACACGAAGCGCAAAACAAGATGTTTTTTTAGTCGGGACAAGTCTATTTGCCATCTCACCTGTCAATGGGCTTGGGCAAACATTAGGGTATGTCTGCCTCCAACTTAAACAGTCGATTTCCAATGAGTTCACTTTTTTAATTTTAGATCGGGCTTCTCTTGCAATTGCTCAAATATCACTTAGAGACCGTACAATTGAAGAAAGAAAACAACATAATGAAGATGAACTTGTCCGTAATTTACTGCACGGTCATCCTGTTGAGCAAGAGGAAGTTCAATACCATTTACCCACTAATAGCCGGAACTTGCATTATCGGATCTTTGTCATCCAACTGAATACGCATGAGTCCATTTTGGATGAGCACAGTTGGGAAGAAATTCGTTTGCAGCAATCGATGGCTGTTCGTTCGCTATTCAAACGAAATGGTTTCTTTCCAGCTCTCACTGTGAATAAAAATGAAATTTCTATCATTGCCTCATTTATAGCAGCAGATCCCAGTGCAAAAGACACCGACCGCTTTTCACAAATCGCACAACAAATTACCGACTTGAACGACGATAACTTTTTTCATGGTCGCTCATATACACTAGGTATCAGTTTTGTCCATCATGACTTCACACTTATTGAAAAAGGTTATGCAGAAGCAAAAAAAGTTTTGGCTATTAAAGAAACACTCCCATTTAAGAGTAATTTCTATGAAGATCTTGGCATCTATAGGCTCCTTCTATCAATAAAGAATCAAGGTTATCTTGATCATTATGTAGAAGATTACCTACATGCTATTATCGAATATGACAAAAAGACCGATAGCAATTTATTAGAAACACTCCGAATTTATCTGGAGTGCGGAGGTTCAAAAAAAGAAACCGCTGATCGCCTGTTTATCGTTCGGCAAACACTGTATCACCGACTAAACAAAATTGAATCCATACTTGGAAAAGACTTCATGTCTCCATTAAATCGTGTAGCTTTAGAAGTAGCTATTATCGCAAATCAACTGAGGACCATAACTTGACTCATTCAATCTCCACACATATATTTTACGCAAATCGTGGCTGTATAAAAGAATTCGAATCTTGTTTACATGTTGAACCCCTACCGTGCTTCCTACTCAAAAATATAAGGTCCTATTTTATAAAGGATGATAACTCCCACTAACCGCATCCACTATTAGGTGTCCCGGTGAGTTATCTGCCATCTCAAATTCCGCTAACCAAAACGGCCGATAAAAGAGCGTTCGGTGAATTTCTGATATTTTGGGCATTGTGACAAACTTTGCTTTTGTTGAAGCATTTTCGAAAACAAACTTCTCTGCAATACCAGCGGCTTCTTTTTCATTGATAATGAGAGGCGGGGCTTGTTCCGGAGCAATTTGCCGCTGGTAAAACACCGGCTGGATATCGACCATAGCACCCCGACCGCCAAGTCCATCCACTGTGCAAGCCGCCTTTCCCCTAAATTTCAGCAAACTTTTCGCACTCACTTGAAATTCAAAAAAGTAATATGGATAATAAATTACGTCCTGAATACGGAACTCTACTTCCTTTTCATACTGCTGCAAACCTTGCAAAACTTCTTCTTCATTAAAAACAATTTCTTGCGTTAGAATAGCATTCATAATAAATTACTCCTGTACGTTATTTTTTCAATAAGAACTGTGACAAGATACTCGCTTCCGGAGCCAAATCACGTGCAATATTTCGATCGAACTCTTTTGAAAAGAAACGTTTTTGTCTTGATTTCTCGAAGGCATCTTGAATTTCTTTTGATGGACGACGACCGAACTGGCTTCCAATGATCATACCTAAAATTGATACGATAAGACCTGCTAAAAATGGATGAAGCCCTGTAGTCGCTTCCAGGTCCGTAGAAGTCCAAAGAATATTCGTTGCTGCCCCTCCAATCATTGCACATAAGCACCCAATATAATTAGCTTTTTTTGAATAAACCGAAGCGACATAAGGTACGAGAAACGCATTTCCTAATGTTCCAAAAGCAAATAAAACCAACGCGAAAACGGAAGGCGGTTCATAGATAGCAACGACTACTCCGACAATACCACCCATTAATATGCACAGTCTCGATACGATAATCATTGTTTTTTGACTTGCATTCTTGTTGATGAATCGTTGATAGACGTCACGTGAAAGAATAGAACCTGCTTGCATAAGGATGGAATCCGCAGTCGACATGACCGCTGACATAATAGCAGAGAGTAAGAGTGCCGCAAAAATACCTGGGAACAAAGTATACGCTAATTCCGTAATAACCATTTCCGGATCAGCGATGGTCGGCAACAAGATGATACCAATCAGACCTAGGATATATGGAACAAAAATGAAGAATTGATTCCAAATAGCACTGATCATGATTGCCCCTTTTACAGTCTTCGTACTCTTCATCGACATATGGCGAACCACGACATGTGGAAGACCCATATAACCGATTGAATAGATTAGGATAGCTCCAAGCACAACGCCCCATTGACCATAATACGCCAAGTCTTTACCCCAAATACTTAAATACGTAGGATCAAGAGCCTTTAAAGAAGCATTAAGACCAGTCAATCCACCTACGTGGAAGTAAGCTAGGAAACCGATGCCGACCACACCGAACACCATGATGAGACCTTGAACAAAAGATGTATAGGCAACAGCCAAATAGCCCCCGGCAACCGTGTAAATGATGATGACGCTAATTCCGATAATAAGAGAAAGTTCATAACTAAAACCTGTTAAAGTGGACATTGCCTTTCCGGCTGCAATAAATTGTGCACATACATAACCAAATAAAAAGACGATCGAAATGATCGATCCCACAACACGAACGCTGGCACTTTCGAACCGTTTCTCTAGATACTCAATCGGTGAAAGCGCTCCCAAAATTTCAGACATTCTTCTCATTCTTTTACCTAAAACAGAAAGATTTATAATCGATCCCCCGGCATCTCCAATTGCATACCAGATGGCATACCAGCCATATTTGAATGCCATAGCAGGCGCTCCCATAAACATGAAACCACTCATCGCAGTAGTCTGCATCGTCATAGCGGTCACGGCTGGTCCAAGAGATCTTCCACCAAGTAAGTACTGTTCCGTCGATGCAGCAGACTTCCGCGAAAACCATAAACCGATTGATAATAGAACACCCAAATAAACGATGAAAATAATACCATCAATACTCATTAAACCCCTCCCTATCCATTATTTATTTCCCTATTTTTGCTTCTCTTCTCGGTCATCTTCCTTTTTAAGTTTAAAATAGAGGACTGAAGCCAACCCAACCCATATAAATGGCCATGGTACGAACCACCAAAATGTTTCTACCGGAAAATTAAACATTTGTCCATCTCCTTTTATTTGCTATCCATTTAGTCTAGTATAGCCTACAAGGATTGTTAAAATATTAGACATAGTGTGTTAAAAAGTTATAACTTCCTAGCCATTTTGTAACTTCTAAATAACAACTGGTGTAGCCATAATTAATAGAGAAAGTGAGACTACTCCAAAGAGTTTCCAACGAACTTCAACAATTTCCCGGCCAATAGTTAATCCAGAACTAAACTAAACAAAATCCTTCTTGCATACAAAAAAGAGCAATCCGAAAGGCCAAATAAAATGACTTCTCAGACAGCTCCTCTTAACTATTTTTGAGCTTTTTTCCAGGATCTTCGGCAGTAAAGGCTCAAACGTTCAAAATCTACTTTACATTAATATACAATTTTTCATATTTGATTTTTCCGTCAATCATTGTTAATTCAACGGATAAGTCTTTCAAACTTTCTAATTCAACTGCTAAAATACTTTCATTTAGGACAACTAAGTCAGCAAGTTTTCCAACTTCAATGCTTCCCTTTCGCTGTTCTTCAAAACTAGCATAAGCTCCCATATACGTATAGGCTTTTATCGCCTCCTGAACAGTGATCTTTTGATTAGCCCCTATATCTTGCCCGGTGCTAGTCTTCCGGTTGACCGCAGCATGTATGCCAAGAAGCGGACTATGCGTAATGACAGGCGTATCTGAAGCGAAAGCAAAAGGAATTTCTTTTTCCAAATAATCTTTTGCCGGATACATTACATTTACACGATCACCGTAATTGTGTATATAGGAATCTCCATTCACATAAACAAAAGCTGGATTTGGTATCGCAACAACACCTAATTCCTTCATCCGTTCTTGCAGATCTGGACTAGCAATTCCGGCATGTTCTATACGATGTCGATGATCTTTTCGCGGATGTTTTTTCAATACATTTTCAATACAATTTAACAACATTTCAATTGCGCGATCACCTTGAGCGTGCGCAGTAATTTGATATCCTTTTTCATGTGCTTCTCCCAACATTTCATTTATTTCCTTCTGACTATAATAAAGAATTCCGCAATCTGACGGATTACTATCATAGGGTTTTCTTGTAGCAAGAGTAGGTCCTGTACTGCTCCCGTCCGTAAAAAGTTTAGCTGGACCTATTTTAAACCATTCATCACCATCTCCAGTTACAGCCTCGTCATCTATCATACTTCGAATGAAGGCCTTGGAATCTGTCAGCGAGCCGACAATAGCATACACTCGTACTTTTACATCGCCAGAACCAATACTCTTTTTCATTAAATGCAAAACATTTGGTCCCCAACCATAACTACCCGCATCATGTACACTTGTGATACCAGCTTTTACGAATGTGTCTGATGCCAACTTAAATCCTTCTTCAATTTCCTTATCGCTGTAATCTGCTTCATTAAAGAGTTGCATATGGGCGCTTTCCAGCACTTTCCCCGTTAGCTCACCATTTGAATTTCGTTCGATCTTTCCACCTTCCGGGTCTTTGGATTCTTTCGTAAAACCTACCGACTCTAACGCCCGGCTATTTGCAATAGATGTATGATTACAAACTCGAATAATGACGATAGGGTGTTCAGTCGATATAGCATCCAGCTCTTGTTTGGAAGGAAAGCGCCTTTCCATCATTGTATGTTCATTAAAACCTGTAACACGAACCCATTCGCCGACTGGGGTCTGATCTACCTTCTTTTTTAATTCAGCATATAAATCTTGTAATGATTGAATATGTGAGTCTTGACAATTGATGCCAAGTAAGTTGGTACCAAAAATGGTTAAATGCGAATGGGCATCTATAAAGCCAGGAAGCAGCGATTTTCCATCTAAATCTATCACTCTCGTCTCTTCACCGATCCATCCATTCATTTCAACAGTCTTTCCTACTCCTACAATCTGGTTATCTTTTACAGCTACGGCTTCCTGAACGGACTCATTACCATCGACTGTGATCACTTCTCCATTAATAAATATAATATCTGCATACATAATAACGCACCCTTTCAGAATGTTAACATTTTGTAATTTGATTAACTGCGGAGATACACATCCTCTTCTTCATTACCGGCTGGCTTCGAAAGTAAACTTACAATGATCATTACCAGGACGTTTGCAATCAATCCTATAATCCCCGCATGAATCCCAAATGGTGTTGATGAAGCAACCAATTGATAATAGAAATTTAAGATTGCTCCTACAATTATTCCACTTACAACACCTGTGGCCGTTGCACGCCGCCAATACAGGGCGCTGTAGACTCCTGGCGCAAACTGAACAATGGCTCCATATGCCCCGAGAAGTAAGACAATTAATCCTTGTCCTCCAAAGATCGTGATGATATATGCCAATCCTCCAATGACAAATACCCCTATGCGCATAATAACTAAGGCCGTTTTATCAGATATATTTTTGAAGATAGCACGAATAATACCATCCGTTGTTTCGAGTGTCGCATTATGTGTAATGGCATCTGCAGATGACATGGCCGCTGCTAGCGCCCCCGCACCGACTAATCCGTAGACCCAACCTGGAAGATTCATAACGGTTGTTATCAAGAAAGGAAGTACTTGATCAGCACTTTCAATAGCATTCGCATCTACAATTCCTTTAGCGGCGAATCCGACAAGTAATAGGGGTACTAAGAATAATGCGAATATCGGATAGACCAAAACAGTTTTCTTAATAACGCGAGGACCTGATGCATAAGACTTTGTAAATAAATGCGGCCACATGAGGAACCCAATGACAGATACTAAGATGGTGGTGGTATACGGTATTTTCCCCATATTAGATCCTTCTTTTCCTATCTCCAAGAATTCAGGAGTTTCCGAAGCGATATTTGTAAACATTGTACCAACCGAACCATGTAATTGATGGACAATTGCCAATCCGACAACCCATGAAATGATAATCATTAATAATCCTTGAAATACATCTGACCAAGCGGCTGCTCGTAATCCGCCGGTTGCTACATAAATAACTACAATTCCATAAGAGACAAGCGCTCCAAGCCAAAACGGAATTCGACCTTCTGTCATAATATTGAATATATGAGCCATTCCTGTAAGCTGTGTTGCCAAGTATTGAATGGAGGCCAATAAAGCAATCAAGCCGACAACAACGCCCAGTAATTTATTTTGAAATCTTAACTTTAAAAATGAAGAGAGTGTATAAAGATTATATTTCTTTCCAATCTTAGATATCTTCGGTCCAATGATATACCATGGAAGAATGGCAAATGCAGTATACGTAATGATATAAAAAGCGGGAGCTCCTTTTTCATAAGCCCATCCAGGTGCACCTAGAAAAGAGAAAGCACTAAAGACTGCTCCACCCATCAGGAACCACATTACAATCAATCCCAATTTTCCACCCGCGACAGCAAATTCTTCTAAAGAACTGGAATCTTGTCCTTTCCCTGCCCATATTCCAACAATTAAAGCAATAACTAAATATCCAATCATAATGAATAATGCGATTTGCCAATGCTCCATTAATCTTCACCTTCTTCCAAGGCATTATCAGGATCGAGTTTATACAAAATTAGAATTGCTGCAAACGTAAGTAAGATGAATAGAATAATGAAAAAAAAAGAGAATGGTAGCCCCATAATAAT
Source organism: Sporosarcina sp. FSL K6-3508 (assembly GCF_038615825.1). Lineage (NCBI taxonomy): Bacteria > Bacillati > Bacillota > Bacilli > Caryophanales > Caryophanaceae > Sporosarcina > Sporosarcina sp. FSL K6-3508. The sequence continues at coordinate 2,317,662 of NZ_CP152016.1, forward strand.
TGGTGTGGCTCGATTGGCTATTTCATACAACGGGAATATTAATAGTAAAAAAGGAATTGTAACGGTCAAGATATAAATAGTTGTAAACTTTTTCTTACTCATTTAATCCCTCCGTTTATGCTATTTTTTAAATATAACCAATGATTATTGACAAGCCATTCTATAAACAGTCTTATAAAGCAACTCTGCTCCTAAAGCGATGTCCTCAGGCGAACTGTACTCTTTTGGATTGTGGCTAATACCATCTTTAGAGCGAACAAAGATCATTCCATAGTCACAAACATAAGACATTTCAAGGGAATCATGAAAAGGTCCACTCATTAATTCTGGTGGAGTTAAGCCCATTTTTTCACTTTCCTCTTTCATAATATGCAGGATATTTTCATTACAGAAGCGGGGCTCACTGCGGGTATCTTCGCTAATTGTATAAGTTAAGCTATGTTCATTTGCTATTTTTTCTATTTCTTGTCGTAATACATATTCAATCTTATCTCTCCTTGCCTCATCGACATCGCGCAAATCTACCGTGAAAGTGACTTTTTCAGGAATGATGTTACGTGAATCTGGAAACACTTGCAGGCTTCCTACTGTGCTGACAGTCGGCGCTTTGGGGATTTCTTGTGCTAACTCGTTTAATTTTACAATGACTTTAGCCGCACCGACCAATGCATCTTGTCTCATCCCCATTGGAACTGATCCAGCATGACCGGCGACTCCTTCTATTTCAACAGTCATCCACAACGGACCTGAAATTCCAGTCACAATCCCAATCGGTTCATTTTTCGATTCTAGAACAGGACCTTGTTCGATATGAAGTTCTAAAAATGCAGCTATCCTTGCAGGATCATAAATCGATTCATGAAACTTTTCAGGATCACAGCCAAATTCAATCAATGCTTCCCGTCTTGTCATTCCATTTTTATCACGTCGATCCAACTCCCCTTCTTCCAGCTTACCCAACATCCCTCTCACACCAAATAATCCTTTATTAAATCTCGATCCCTCTTCGTCAGCAAAAGCGACTAACACAATTGGTCTTTTGGGCTCTATATTTTGTTCACGAAGTGTTTGAAGTACTTCCAATGCGCCAAGCACCCCTAAAGCCCCGTCGTATTTCCCACCATAAGGTTGTGAATCAATATGTGAACCAATCATCAAAACGGGCTCGTCATTAGCGATTCCGTTCATTCTTCCAATTAAATTCCCGAAGTGATCAATAGTTGTTACCAATCCAATGGAATCCATCCATTTCTTTACTTGTAACACTCCTTCCTTATCCTCTGGCGAATGGGCAAGTCGACAAACACCTGTCAACCCGATTTTCCCTATTTCTGCCATCGATTGTATCCTTTCATTCAACCTCAAACCGTTGACAGACATGGACAAAGCTTTCAAAATAACAAACCTCCCTTTAATAGAAGCATTATTCAATTAATAATTAATTGTACTTATAATTCTGATAATTATCGTTTGACAAACTGTTAATTTATTAAATAAAAATAGTGACATCTCGTCTAGTCTAGAAGAGATACCAAATGCTTTGAGCCATATAATTGTATAAATTGATTTGAACTATATCATTATGGAAGTAGCATACGTTCCAATCTGTCCTTTACTGACAACCATTCTTGGTCGATTACACTATAAAATACAGAATCTCTTACATAGCCATCAGGCATAACCATATGATTCCGAAACACTCCTTCTTTTACTGCGCCAATTCTTTCAATTGCTTGCTGAGATCTTACATTACGACGATCTGTTTTTAACTGAACACGAATAGTCCCATGTGTTTCAAAACAGAGTTTTAAAAGGAGGTACTTACACTCTGTATTCACTCTCGTTCGCCAAACCGTTGGAGACAGCCAAGTCCAACCAATTTCCAAGTTACGATTCAGTTCGGATATACTGATAAAGCGGGTACTTCCCACAATTTCACCTGAATACTTATAGCGGATAACAAAGGGAAATTCGAATCCTTGTTTCCTCATTAGAAGCGCTTCGTTCACTAGACGTTCCATCTCCTCAATCGATTGAATCTTCTTGGGCATATACGGCCATATATCTGGACTACTTCCCGCCTCAAATAATTCTTGTACGTGGCAAATTTCCATTGGTAAAATCCGTACTCTTTCCCCTATGAGTTCTACTGATGTTAATTCCATTATCTATCCCTCCCTTTTTAAAACATTGCCATCTTATTCGGATTTTTTATACCTTATCCCTCTTTTTAAGAATAAAATTAGAACGACAAAGGTTTCCAACAATAACTCGATTGGAAAGCTCTCCCGCTCTTTAGGTGTTAATTTGTTTATTTGAATTGCTCTACTTTACTCTTTTTGGATATACCCATTAAATTTTAAGGGTATCCGGATTATCGTGTGGAAAATCAATAATAACAATTTTGTTTTCATGAGATCACAAACGCATTATCATGTAGAAAAATTAAAACTATATTTCTTTGATACTCTACCCACGTCACCTTTTATACTTATATTTAAGTAAAGATAAGAAAGGTGAAAAAAATGAATAAACCATTAAAAAAGGAAATATTTTCAGTACAATTAATGCTTGTAGTCTCGCTGCTTCTTGGTGTAATACCTCCCCTTATTATGTTTTTAATGACAAGGAAGAAAAATTTATACTACTGTGAATCAAGTCGGAAAGCTCTTAACTTCCATTTGACGATATTTCCATTATTTATTATCAGCAGTCTTCTTCCTGCGTGGGTTAAATACGCTTTATTAGCTATAGAAACATTAATAATCATGTATGCTATTATTCGAATAGCTTTTCAAAAAACATATTATTATCCAGCCATTCCCTACATTAAAAGCAAAGAAGAAAATATAGAAAAGAGGTATTCACATGTCAGGTGATACGTTGACGATCGGACAATTAGCTAAGCGAACAGGCGTTACCATACGAACACTTAGATACTACGACAAAATTGGGTTGCTATTACCAAGTGATTACACAGAAGGAGGACACCGACTTTACAGTCTTGATGACCTCTTACGGTTACAAAAAATACAATCTTTTATATTCATAGGATTTTCGCTTAAAGACATCGCAGATTTATTAGAATCCAATTGTATAGAAGAACAGCAACTTAGCCACTCAATTGCATTTAAAAAAAGGGAACTTATTGCGGAACAAGAGAGAATTCATCAGACTATTGAATCATATGGAAACTATAATCTCAGGCTATGAAAAAATAGATGCAAAATTATTTTGCTTTATTATTCATTCAATTCTTTTTGAAGAGGAAAATCTTAATGAATATAGTCAAGTCAAGGACTCTATTCACAATTTTAGAAGTGAAGAAAGAGTAGTTTTAGATAAAGGGTACTTCTCATTATTTATGGCTTTAAAAAAACTTGTAGCGAACGAAACAAATCCTGAATCTGATGAAGCGCTAAGATTTATCAAACAGTTGGTTGCACTTTCTAACCAAACTTTATCAAAGATAGAGACAGCGGAAATAAATTCAATGGACCAATATGACGAACCTAATATACTAAATCCCTTTACTGGAGAAGAAAGAACGTTTCTTAAAAACGCTTTTGCCTATATGTCAAAGTTACAAGAATGATATTTTAGCAGGAAACAGTATCCGCAATCACTAAATAAAAAAATTAGGGTAATCGGAAAATAGTGTGGAAAATCAGCACCATAAACTTCTTCATGCACTTATTCATAACCAGTTTGTGACCAATTCGGAAATTGATCAGGTAACATTTTACCGAAAGTAACTTCAATTTCTTTAAATTTCCTTTTCTTTTTTACTTTACGATAGCCTTGTGTGAACAAAATCTTTGCTCTAAGGGCTTCAGAAGAGTAACCAGGACCAACATGGTTCATTGTCTTAATTAAATGATTCAAGGATTCTGTATATTCGTTTGTAATTGGAGAATTGAAATAGTTAAATATCTCTTCCTACCAATTATTCATTGCTTTTATCAGATCCTCAAAGTAATTCATCAATGCTTTAGATACATTTTATAACCAGTTTTGATAAAGTTCTTAGGTTTCGTTGATTGACCCAGCCTCATAGATATCAAAGATATCAAAAAATCCTCTTTTAGCTCATACGCTTGACCAAGTAAAGGGAACATATCAGTCCATATTTGCAATTTTATTTAGTCGTCAAAGTCATTAAGGTCTTTCGTCTTTTTAGAAGTACATAACGGTCTCTCATGAGTTGCCTACGATCTTTGGCTGACACATTTTGGCGGTTGGCCTTTCGTATTCCTTCCAAGGCTTCGTTTGTCAATTTAACGACATGAAACTTATCAATTATAATTTTGTCATGTGGTATCACTGAATTAACAGCACTTTTATAAGGAATCCACATATCCATTGCTACAAGTTCAATTTTATCAATAACTTGTAGCTTTGAGAGGTAATCTATAACTACATCTTTATTCCGTTTCCGTAATATATCAATTACCGACTTGTTTTCAACATCAGTTATTACACAATGGTAATTTTAAAGCAAATGAATTTCATCAATATTAAGCCAATTTGGAGTTCGAAAGTCTGTTTTGGCTTCAAGCTCTGTAACATAATCATTAAAGATATTTCGTACTGTCTTTTCATTAACACCAATATCATCTGCAACGCTGGTAAAGGTTTTCTCGAGACTTGCTTCTTTAATCCAATCTATTAGTCTATTAGTAACGGAACGATTGACATCCATATCAGGAAGGTTTTCAAAGGAGGTTTCTTTGCATTCCAGACACCTATACCGTTGTCTCCTGATAATTATGCCAACACGTTTAGCGTGCATGGGAAGATCAAAGGATAATTGTTCTTTTTAACCGTGTTTATAGAAATTAGGCACTGCACCACATTTTGAACAATGTGAAGGAGAGGGGGGTGTAGATTCCACCAGAAAACGGTGATCATTTTCAAATTCCTTCGTATCCATTACTTTTAGTTTAGGTAGGTTGAGCGTATCCATCTATACCATTGACTTTCTTGTTTTAACGTCTCGTTGTTTTTCCGTTTCCTTATTTATAGGAAACGGAAAGAGCCTATTTAGACAAAATTAGATCAAAATAAATAGACTCTTTTTCTAATATCAAAATCAATTTTAATTCAGAAAAAGTTCGATAGATTAAATGTCCGATTTTAACATAAGGCCTTTTGAATGAAAGAACAAACTATCAAATTAAAAGTTCGTCTCCTAGTTTGTTGTACCTTTATTTGCTATGTAACTTAACATATTCACGATTTTGAATCGGCCACCATATTAAATGGAAAAGCATGTGGACAAATATAGCTGCTAATAACCCCCCTTGAATGAAGGCTACCCCAGCGAAAAACCCAACCCAAGTGTTACCAACAACCGTATACACATACATAGGAGGTTTTGGTTGCGAGGCAACAAGTTTAATAGATGGTAAATGGACAATGGCAAATAAGATACTTGAAATGGAAATTGCAAATAATATACTAACACGATCATTTATATTCATTAATTGGGATAACCAAATAAATAAGCTAAGTAAGCCCCATCGAAACATCACTTCTTCTAAAATTCCACCATAAAATACACGACTTAAGATTCCTGTATTCGCATAATGTGTTTCAATCTCCATATAGTCTGTTTTTGTCAATCTCGGTACTAAATACATATAATAAAACAATAAATGGCCAATTGAGCAAATAACACCTAGACCCAAACCATATAATAGAATTTGACTAATTTCTATTTGTTGAACAACATTAATCTTAGGAACAGCATAAGCACCCAACATTGAAAAGATAAGTGCTGATAAGCAATGTGCTATTAATCGTTGTCTATCTGTTACATCATCCTCCTTTATATGAATTTTTTCTGACTGATACATAAAATAAATGCCTGGAATGCAAATGATGCATACAATAATTAAATAAACCAAATTCATAGGGATTACTCTCCCTTCGCTTTCACTTGTTCTTCTAAAATGACCTCATAAATCTTGTTCACTGCCTGTTCTAATTGATTAATTACTTCATCATCTAGCTTAGCGTAGTATGTCAATACAATTTGCTCATCTGCTTTTGCATATAATTCATAAAGTTCTTTACCTTTCATGCCAAGTGTTACGATGATTTCACGTCTTGAGTTAGGATTAATGGAGCGCTCGATATAGTGTTCCTTCTCTAATTTAGTTAGTAACTGACTAATTGCACTTGCGGTCACATTCATCTTTTCAGCCAGTTCATTGACCGTTAAAGCACCATACTGCTCTACATGCTCGATAATTAAGGATTGCTTCGGTGTTAATTTATGCTCAAGCACTTCCTCATAGTGATGTAGCAATGCGTAGTTTATCTGATCTAATGTTTGAAAAATCTCATTCATTCGCTCTGCTAGCATAAAAATCCCTCATTTCATTAAGCAACATAAACATTTTAGATACCTAAAGTGTTTTTATGAGAATATTGTAACTAAATACGCGCATTAATCTCAACCGCATTCAAGTATAATTTATGTATTTATCTTTAATTTTCGCTACTCAAAATAAGTGTCAGCATAATAAACATTGAAATAAACAGAAGGGAGTAATTTTTCAATCTAACTCCCAAGTCTTTTTACCTGAATATAGATATCCAATTTATAATAAAATTCAAACCTTGATATAATTTATCAAATGGTTAGTTCTCAAAAAGGCGTTTTATTAAAATGACAAGCCAAGAAACATAATATTTAGTAGCAAAATTTATATGACGGAACGTGAAAAAGTATATTAATGTATTCCACACCATTATCCGATTTATGGATGCTTCGAGTAAAAATTTAATTATTAGATTTTCCAAACGATAATCCGATTACCCCATTTTAATAAATAAAAAACGCCCCTACATCACTGTAGAGACGTCATACCGTTGCTTCATTCACCGAAACCTTGAAATTCATCCTTTATTGCTTTTTTAAAGGTCTTCGACTGTACAGCTTCTTTTAAAGCTTCAGCAAATTCCTTGTCCAAATCTTCTTCTTTTACTGTCAACACGTATTTCAATTCTTCGTTTAGTTCTTCTTCAGCGAGTGCGTCTGCCAATTCCATTTCATTGACAATGATGTAATTATCCGGAATGACCGCCAAGTCTCCACTCGTTAAAGATGCAATGAGCTGAGAGGTGAGGACTGGTTGAATTTGCAGGTTTTTGGGATTATTTTCGATTTGCTGTTCGTTAACGTCGAATGCATTTGCATTTGAATCTAATGCCAGCAAACCTTGTTGCTCCAAGAAACGAAGTGCTCTGGCTGTGCCAAGTTCATCATTCGGAATTGTAATTAACGCTCCCTTTGGAATATCATCAATCGATGTGATGGAGTTCGAGTATAATCCAAGACCTACACTTGGAACCTCTGAAAGCGACACGATGGAGAGATCGTATTCTTCATTAAATTGAGTTAGATAAATATTTTGCTGAAACAGGTTCGCATCAATTTCGCCTTCCGCAAGTTCGGTATTTGGTTCAATCAAATCGCCGTATTTTACAACTTCCACTTTATAGCCCTGTTCTTTTAAAGCCGGCACTAACGCTTTATCAACCACTTGTGCATAGATTCCTTCTGTTGTGCCGATTTTCAGCGTTTCATTGCTTTCGTTCTGACTGCAGCCTGTCAGCAATATGCCGAATATCGTCAACAGTCCAAGTATTTTCATTTTCATAGTTTTCCAATCGTTCCTTTCAAAAAAGCTACTATATCCCATCATATTCGCTGTGTTTTTCACTGTCAAACAGTAGCTTCACCAAAAAAAGATGTGCAGCTTTATACACATCTCTTTATGCGTTATGTAATTTTACCAAATGGATGGTTTTTGTACCATTAACCATAACATGATCATGAGTAATCCAATATAAATCCATGCAGTTCGACGTAATTTGTTGAGGATCATATGTCGATCCATGCCGGATTCATGGAATCTTTTCAGAACAGATGAAAAACCAGTTGCCAGAAAGACAGCAGACAGCAGCATGATAACTAGCGTGAGGATCACCCAGGAGCTATGCCATGGCCACGGACCGAATAGAATGAGCAATGCGCCTGTCACAACCAACACGTGGCCTGCATGCATGACGAGTCGGATGATCACTCGGATGAACGCCAGATAAATGTCTTCCGCTTCTGCTTTGGCAGTGCGCAGCCGACGAATCAGCGGCAACAGTAGAAATAAGGGTCCTACTGCAATGACAGCCGATACTACGTGCGCAAAGACAACCGCTCCGTAATAGAGACTCATAGGTTTACATCATTTCTGAAGAGGGCTGTATTCGTGCACCCATACTTTCATCTGTGGAAGCCAAGGCATTTTTTCGTGAATGGAGAGCATGGTTTGTTTGTAGTCCTCAACTGTTTCGTGGCCTTCTGATTTGGCATCTTCATCCGTTAGTTCTCCAAGAGTTTGTTCATAAAGTTTGTCGATGCTATACTCTTTTCCTTCAAGTGTCATAATTTCGCCCGGGTACGCGTAGACGCCATTTCGTCTAGTTGCCCACTTTTTACCATCAAGCACTTTTTGTACATCTTCAGGAATTGTGACCAGTCTTTCGATCGAACATGTTTTTTCAGGATAGTTTGTCATGTGAATACTCCTCCAAGTTAACTATATTATTACTACTCATGTCATTGTAACGCTTTCTTCGGGATAATTCGAGTTTAATATTTATCAGTGATTCTCTTTATGAGCGGCCGCTGTTATAAGAGCGCAAAGGCTGTCACGGAAAGCCAAGTTGCTCGGACTTTCTGTGACAGCCTCGTTCTTCTCAAGTTATTTCACTTCAACCGTGTGTTCTTCATGTTCATGAAGTTCATCATTTTCGATGTGGATCGTTACTTTATATGTGCCGGCTTTTGGGAAATTATAATTGGCTATGTATTCGCCTGGTTTCGTCTCTTCTGTATCTGCCCATTGAATTTCATTGGCCGGATCTGCGATTTCATAGCGGATGTTTGTGTTTTCCAGTGCTTTTCCTTCAAGTTGTACATGTGTCATTAATTCCGTTTCAGATCCTGTTTTCGCTTCTTCCGGCTGCACAAAGTGGATCGCCAATCCTTCTGTTGCTTCATGGTCATGATGGTCAGTAGCTTCTGCTTCTGATTCAGCTTGAGCTTCGCCGATTCGGATTTGTTTTTCAGGCATGATATGCATTCCGCGGGCTGTCACATGGACTTGCACATGATAGATTCCATCCTGTTCAAAAGTCGTTTCTGCCGAATAAATCCCTTTTTTCTCGTTCGTCGACTCGACATGGATACTGTCGTCTTTCTTTCCTTCTTCCCAAATTTCAAATTCCACTTCCGTTGCATCTTCCACTTCTTCATTGCCTTGCATTACAAGAGCAGACACGGTGACTGGTTCATTCGCTTCAGCTTGCTCCGGCACAGTCAATTCCACTTCAAGTGGTTCAGGCAGTGCTGCATCTGTCGGTACGTCTTCCTCTTTTCCGCAAGCCGCGACAACAGCAAGCATGGCAACACCCAACATAAAAATTACGAAACGTTTCATTTTTCATTCTCCTATCTATTCGTTTAGCTGTTATGATTATAAAATACGATTGCGAAATTTGAATGAAGTTTCGACAACTTCTTGAAAGTTCATTCAGACTTCACAACTTTTCCGGAAAATTGATCTATAGATAGAGTAACGAGTGGAGGGCCCATAATGAATTACACGATTTTAGTGATTGATGATGAACCGCAAATGCGTGATTTAATCCGCATGATTCTTGAAGACGCGGGTTATATGGTAATCGAAGCGGGTGATGGATTACAGGCGTTATCTGCTTTGAAGCAGCACGACATTCATTTATGTATCGTCGATGTCATGATGCCTTATATGGATGGCTTTACGTTCGCGGAAGAAGTGAAACGTACGTCCACTGTACCGTTGATTTTCTTATCAGCAAAAGGTGAGGAATGGGATAAGATCCAAGGATTGAAGCTTGGCGGAGATGATTATATTGTCAAGCCGTTTATGCCGGGGGAACTTGTTGCACGGATTGAGGCCGTACTGCGCAGGACATATCGGCTGAATCCAGATCCACAAATGTTGCAGGCAGGCCCATTAACGATTAATGAGGACGCCCACACTGCGCATATTAACGGAAAACAACTGAATCTGACGCTAAAAGAATTCGGTCTGTTATTGCTGCTGACAAAGCATAGCGGTCGCGCCTATTCACGCGAACAATTGCTGGAATTGGTTTGGGGGGATGATCACCAAAGCAGCGAGCGGACAATCGATACACATATTAAAACATTGCGGCTGAAACTCGGCGATGCAGGGAAAATGATCGAGACGGTCTGGGGGATCGGCTATAAACTTGAGGCTTCTAAATGAAGAACTTAAGCCTCAGCAAAAAGATGATGCTGGTTTTTTTAGGAAGCATCGCTTGTACGATTTTATTCTCCTTCTTCTTCATTCACTATCTTTACACGGATCTGTACAAAGAACGGATCAAGGAGTCCATCATTTATCAGGGAAATCGCACTGCCGCACATTATCATTACGGCGAATTGAGCGATTCGATCATCGAAAAAATCCAATGGTACAATATTGTCTCCGAATACGAGATTATTGTCGTCGATCGGCTGGATGACCTGACTTCTTATTTCCCTTATCAACTCGATTATCAGTCTCTTGTCACTGAGAGTGACCAGGAGATATTAGCCACAGGACAATCTGTAATGAAGGAAGGGTATGTGGAGGAACTGAAACGCGAAATCTTCGGCGGAATTTTCCCTATTAAAGGAGAAGATGGGCTGATCGGGTTCATTTATATCTACGTTCCGCTTGCTGCCATTCAGGACGTCTTTCGAGCTAGTTTACCGATCATGATCGTTGTCGGTGTGGTTTTTTTCTTTATTTTATTTTTGATCTTACAGCGTGTGTGGCGCTCTTTATTTGACCCATTAAAAACATTGCAGGCGTATTCGGAAGAAGTATCAAAAGGTGATTATTCCAATCGATTAAATACAGGGCGAGACGACGAAATCGGCAAATTAGCGACGGCTTTTAATTCGATGAGTCATTCGCTTGCAGAACAAGATCAGCGAAAAAAGGAGTTTACTTCGAATATTGTTCACGAACTGCGGACTCCGCTGACTTATATTAGTGGATATGCACAACTTTCGAGAGATAAAATCGATCGTTCACCTGAAGAAGTGAAGCAGTATTTGTCGACGATTGAGAAAGAAACGGAGCGGCTAAAGAAGTTGATTCATGACTTGGTGGAGCTAAATCATTTGGAGCAGGATTTTTATACATTAGAGAATGAACCGATTGCGATTGCCCAACTGTTGTTTGATACACTCGAACTTTTTGCGATTCGTATGGAGGGAAAAGGAATTCATTTACAGACGTCCATTGACGAGGAATTGATTCTGCAAGGAGATCCTAAACGACTTCAGCAAGTGTTTTACAATACGATCGACAATGCAGTAAAGTACGCGCAGCAAGAGATTACCATTTTATTAATGGCAAATGAAAAAGGAGTACAATATGAAGTTTCCAACGATGGAGTGACGATTGGAGATGAAGACGTGGAAAGGATCGGAGAACGTTTTTTCCGTACGGATAAGGCACGAAATCGAACAACTGGCGGATCGGGACTTGGTTTGTCGATCGTAAAAGAGATTGTCCGGCTCCATCAAGGGACATTTGAAGTGTCCAACAAAACGACAGATACGACAGTAACGATTAAGCTGCCCGTCGCGCCGGAGCTAGCGCAAAGGAGTGAAGTATGAAATGAAACGACTCACCCCCTTCATATTGTTGATAGTTTTGCTTCTCTCCAGTTGCAGTGAACCGCTCGAACGCGGTAAAAAAGTCCGTGATTTCACTTTTATCGATCAAAATGGAGAACCGTACGGTACGGAACAATTGGCTGGTACGCCATGGATTGCTGATTTTATCTTTACGTCCTGCACAACGATTTGTCCTACGTTGACGAGCGAAATGGCATCGCTTCAGAAAATGTTGAAAGAGGAAGGTCTGGACGTACAGTTCGTGTCTTTTTCCGTTGATTCAGAAGTCGATGAACCAGCCGTCTTGAAAAAGTATATTTCCAACTTCACGGATGACGAATCCGACTGGCATCTGCTGACTGGCTATTCTCAATCTGAACTCGAAGCATTTGCGCGAGAAGAATTTCAAACATTCGTACTGAAGCACGACTCCTCTAACCAAGTTGTGCATGGCACCAATTTTTATCTGATGGATTCAGAAAGTTATATCCTGAAGGAATACAATTTTTCAAATGAAACGTATAAAGAAGAGCTGCGGAAAGATTTGAAGCGAATTAAATGATCGGCGGCCGGTAACGAAAGACATGACGACCGGCTTCGATTCCGCTATACTAGTTGATGGAAAGCAGGTGTACGTGTTGGATTCTCGTTATTGGAAAATCGGTTTCTTCACCGGTTTAATTTCATTCGTGTTGCTCATCTTAGGTGTTCGTACCGTGCTCGGTCATGAACTCATCGTCAACAATTACTTGACGTTCGCGGTATTCGGGCTGATTGTAGGCATCGTCAGTTCGCTGTTGCTTTTTTATCAATTACATATTGCCTTTAAGATGTTTATGGTCGTTCTCGTGTTAGCGTTTGCGGAAATGTTCCGGAGCTTCATCATGATGGACAATGAATTTTCAGAAGCCATCGGGATGCTGTCACTGTTCATCATTTCTTCATTCGGACTGGCGATCTCTGTTATCATTCAATTTCTTGTCAAATTATTGAAGAAAAAGTAAAGCCGGCTGGAGAATTATTCTCCGACCGGCTGTTTTTTTGTTGTTTTAATTTGCTTACTGCGTAATTGACCACAAGCTGCGTCAATATCTGTTCCATTTTCCCAACGGACACCGCAATTAATGCCTTTACGTTTCAATGCTTCATAAAACGACTTGATTGCTTGCGGCTCACTGCGCTGATACTGACCGTGTTCATCGACAGGATTGTAAGGAATCAAGTTAACATAAGATAGATGACGTTTATCCGCGAGTAACCTTCCGAGTTCTTCCGCTTCTTTAACATGGTCATTGACATCGCGTAATAAAATATATTCAAATGTGATTCGGCGATTCGTTGTTTCCAAATAATAATTGATTGCGTCCATCAATTTTTCAATTGGAAATGCTTTATTGATTTTCATGATTTTCGAACGCAATTCATTATTTGGTGCGTGCAATGACACTGCCAAGTTGATCTGGATATTCTCTTCGGCGAATTCTTTGATCTTCTCCGTCAAGCCACTCGTAGATACGGTAATATGGCGCGCTCCGATCGATAGACCTTTTTGATCGTTGACGATATGAAGGAAGTTCATTAAATTTGTATAGTTATCGAACGGTTCTCCGATTCCCATGACGACGATATGGCTGACACGCTCGTCTTCCCCTTTTTCATCAAGATGTTCTTGAACTTTCATGATCTGTCCAACAATTTCCCCTGCATCGAGGTCTCGGTTTTTACGCAATAACCCACTCGCGCAGAAACTGCAGCCAATATTACAGCCGACCTGTGTCGTCACACAGACGGAATAGCCGTATGGAAATTTCATCAGGACAGTTTCGATCAAGTTACCATCTGTCATTTTAAAGAGGAATTTCACCGTACCATCTTGAGATACTTGCTTGACGTTCTGTTCAAGCGTTTGGATCGTAAAGTGCTCGTTTAATAAGTCACGCGTATCTTTACTGATGTTTTTCATTTCATCGAATGACAGCACGCGTTTTTTATATAGCCAGTCCCACACTTGCGCCGCGCGGAACTTTTGTTGTCCGTGTTCTATGAAGAAGTTTGTCAATTGTTCGATTGTCAAACCGTATATGGATTTTTTCATTTAGTTTCTGGCCTCTTTTCAAAAATTGCAATCCTGTTATTATACTACAGGATTGCACAAAAAGGAACAACCGATTTGGTCTATTCTTGCTGTTGTTTTTCGGTTCTAAGTTTCACATAAAAGGCAACAAGATTCAGGAATGCGAGCACGACAAAAAGAATGCCCATTTTCGTTTGTCCCGCAGATATTCGATCATAGGCAAAGTACACCATAATGAGACCGATGACGAGATCGGTAATTTTGGATTTCAACATATTGGTTCCCCCTTATTCACCTATCAGTATAGCAGAAAAGCCTGGCACCCGAGCGAAAAAGTCGTCGAACCGAACCAATCAACCATCAAACCGCACGTAACTAGAGCACAACCGAACAAATCCCTGGTAGAAGCGAGCCAAGCTAAGCGCCGACCGCACCAAAAAAACGCATCAGCCACCGAATTTTCATTCAGCGCAGATGCGTTCACAGTTCAGATCAACTTATGCTTTTGTAGCTGTCAATTGATGCTTTTCAATGAAATCTTCCAGCACCGTTTCAAGGTTCGGGCTGCCAATTTCTTCCAGATCGTAATAGACACGTGTGCAAGGCTTGTTGATGTTGATAACACGGGAAAGGTCCATCGGTGTTCCGATAATGACTGCGTCACAATCCGCTGCATTGATTGTAGCTTCGAGGTCTTTCAATTGCTGCTCGCCATATCCCATTGCCGGCAAAATACTCTCGATATGTGTGTATTTATTAAACGTTGTGATCAAGCTGCCAACTGCAAATGGACGTGGGTCGACGATTTCAGTCGCCCCTAGACGTTGAGCTGCGATGACACCTGCGCCTAACTTCATTTCACCGTGCGTCAATGTCGGGCCGTCTTCCACGATCAGAACGCGCTTGCCTTTGATGATTTCAGGATTGTCTACTGAGATTTTTGATTCGGCTTTAATGATTGTGCTGTTTGGAGCCGCAAATTTAATATTGTTTTCAACAGTCTGGATTGCCTCTTCAGACGCACTGTCGATTTTATTGATGATCGAGACATCTGTCGTACGCAAGCACACTTCTCCTGGGTAATACTTCAGTTCGTGTCCAGGACGGTGCGGGTCAAGAACAGTGATCGCTAAATCCGGCTCGTAGAATGAAAAGTCGTTGTTGCCACCATCCCAGAGGATTACGTCACAGCCATCCGGATCATTTTCAGCAGCATCCAAGATATCCTGGTAGTCTACTCCTGCATAGATAATGTTGCCACGAGAAACATGCGGCTCATATTCTTCCATTTCTTCAATTGTACAATTATGTTTTTGGAAGTCTTCCACAGTCGCGTAACGTTGAACTCGCTGTGCAGCCAAGTCACCGTAAGGCATTGGATGACGAATCGCCACAACTTTCAAGTCATGTTCAAGCAATGTCTCGATAATTTTACGTGAAGTCTGGCTTTTTCCTGTTCCCGTTCTCACGGCACAGACCGAAATGACCGGCTTATTACTTTTAATCATCGTCGCTTTTGATCCAAGCAATGTGAAGTTCGCACCTGCTGAATTGACGATGGCGCCAAGTCCCATGACCGCTTCATAGCTAATATCACTGTAAGAGAATACACATTCATCTACTTTTAGCTCTTCAATTAATTTAGGTAATTGATCTTGTGAATAAATTGGAATGCCTTCAGGGTAAAGTTCTCCCGCCAGTTCAGCCGGATACTTACGTCCATCGATATCAGGAATTTGTGTCGCTGTGAAGGCGACAACGTTGTACTCCGCCTTGTTACGGTAGTATGTATTAAAGTTATGGAAGTCTCTTCCTGCTGCGCCAATGATAATTATATTTTTAGTTTTCATGATTTCATCTCTCCAATCGAGCTTCTTTTTATTATTATAAGACATAATGTATAATAATACAATAGGAAACGTAAAAAAATACATTGGATCGTATAGATATACACGACGCGGCAGACTATTACTAGTTCAAACACTTGGTATGACAATGTTTTAAGATATTTAAAGTTGTATGCATAAATAAAAACCATTCTAAATCAGAATGGCTTTTTATTACTTTATTCATTTTATCAGTTGCTTCAGCGCTTCCACTAACACTTCCATCTGTTCATCCGTACCGATCGTGATGCGCAAATAGTTGTTAATTCCTTCTTGATCAAAGTGCCTCACCAAGATTCCTCGTTCTTTCAATTGTTCATACAGTACCAGAGCGTCTAGATTCGCCGGCTTTGCAAATAAAAAGTTCGCATCAGACGGCACCACGTCAAATCCCATTTCACGTAATGACTGCACGCACCGTTCTCTTGTCCGGATAATTTTCTTCGTGCTTTCCGAAAAGTATGCATGATCTTGAAATGCTGCAGTTGCTCCTGCCATCGCCAGTCGGTCAACCGTGTAGGAATTGAACGAATCTTTAATCCGTGTTAGACCTTCAATCAGTTCGGGTTGTCCAAGCGCAAATCCTACACGCAGTCCAGCAAGCGCCCGGGACTTCGAAGTCGTTTGGATGACAAGCAAATTGTCATAACGATCAATCAACTTTATTGCGGAAGGACCTGCAAAATCTATATAAGCTTCGTCTATGACCACCACTTGATCACGATTCTGTTGCAAGATCCCTTCGATCACATCGAGATCTGCATAGATACTCGTCGGAGCGTTCGGATTTGGTAAAATTACTCCCCCGTCCGATTGAAAAAAATTTTCCATGGGCAATGTAAAATCTTCATTCAACGGTACTTTTTCAAATGGTATATTGAAGATCTTCGAATAGACCGGATAAAAGCTATAACTGATTTCCGGAAACTTAATCGTTTTTCTCGGTTCGAAAAAAGCCATGAAAGAGAACGCCAACACTTCATCGGAACCATTTCCGACAAATACTTGTTCTTTCGTCAGTCCATATGTATCTGCGATTGTATGTCGCAGTGGATCGGCTGTCGGTGAAGGATAACGCTGCAAAGAATTATCGTCGAGAGCCTTTTGAATCGCCGCAAGCACTTTTGGGCTCGGGGGATATGGGTTTTCATTGGTGTTTAGTTTGATGATATCTGGCTGATTCAATTGCTCGCCCGGAACATAAGGCTCAGTCCGTTTGGCAACTGTGCTCAGAAATCTACTCATTTCGCAACACTTCCTTTTTCGGTCTTCTTTTGCGCAGCACTTGCTGAACGTCTGATAGATCGACATCTAGAATATTCATCAAGACGAGCGTGTGATAGATCAAGTCTGCGATTTCATTGGATACTTCTTCTTTATCTGCATTTTTCGCTCCAATTACCACTTCCGTCGATTCTTCTCCAACTTTCTTCAATACCTTGTCAATGCCTTCATTGAATAAATAAGTCGTATAAGAACCTTCAACTGGATACTCTTTACGATCAGCGATTTCGTCAATCACTTCATAGACAACTTCACGCAAAGATTCCTCCTGCTCCATTGCCTTCGTGAAGAAGCATGTTTTCCTACCTGTATGGCAAGCCGGGCCTTGAGGTGTCACTTGAATGAGCAATGTATCCTGGTCACAATCCACTGAGATCCGCTTTACTTGCTGGCGATTGCCGGAAGTTGCTCCTTTATTCCAAAGTTCTTGTCTCGAACGGCTGTAGAACCAGGTTTCATTCGTTTCTAACGTCTTCTCAATTGCATCTTTATTCATATAGGCGAGCATTAAGACTTCCCCTGTTCGATCGTCTTGCACGATTGCGGGTAGCAAGCCTTTGTCGTCAAACTTAAGGGCGTTGATGTCAAGTGTCATATTAGTCATTCCTCACTGCAATATTTTCTTCTGCTAAATATTCTTTCAGTTCCCGAATATTAATTTCATTAAAATGGAAAACAGAGGCTGCAAGTGCCGCGTCGGCTTTGCCTTTTGTCAGAACGTCTTTGAAGTGTTCAGGTTTTCCAGCGCCGCCGCTTGCGATAATTGGAATACTAACCGCTTCTGCCATCGCATTATTTAAGGCAAGATTGTACCCGTCTTTCACGCCATCTTCATCGATGCTATTAACGACCAATTCGCCTGCGCCCAAGCTCTCCATTTTCTTCGCCCATTCGATGGCGTCAATTCCTGTCTCTTCCATACCACCCTTTGCGTATACCGACCATTCCTTATCGCCTGTCTGACGAATGTCCATCGACAGCATGACGCGTTCCGATCCGTATTTATCAGCAACTTCCTGAATCAATTGGGGATTCGTCAAAGCTGCACTGTTGATGGAAACTTTATTACCACCAAGTTCAAAAATTTTGTCGACATCTTCCAATGTACGGATACCGCCGCCCACGATGAATGGGACCGGCACCTCTTTTGCGATTTCTTCGATTAAATCTAAAAACATACCGCGATTTTTCGTTGAAGCAGAAATATCATAGAATACGAGTTCATCCGCTCCGTCAGCAACATATTTCTTTGCTAAAGTAAGAGGATCCGCTACTTCCTGAACGTCTAGAAACTTTTTCCCTTTTACGACTTTGCGATTGTCTACATCCAAGCATGGAATGATTTTTTTAGTTGCTGACATAGCTGTCGTCCCCCAGTAATTTTTCTAAAGATAATTTGCCTTCGTATAGTGCTTTCCCGATAATCGCTCCATACATGTCTTGTGCAGCAAGTTTCTGAATATCATTCTCCGTCGAAACCCCGCCTGAAGCGATAATATCAATAGAAGATGCTTCGTTCATCACTTGCAGTTCCTCGAAATTCGGTCCTTGCAACATGCCGTCTTTCATAATGTCAGTGTAGACGACTGTTTTGACGCCGATTTTCGCCAGGTCTTGCAACAGATCGACTGCTTTGACGTTGCTTGTTTCAGTCCAACCGTCAGTTGCGACTAGACCGTTGCGTGCATCGATGGAAACCGCGATTTTCTCACCGTATTTTTCTACGGCTTGCTTTAGGAATTCTGGATTTTGAATTGCTGCTGTGCCGATGATGACGCGTGAGACGCCGCTTTCGATGTGCGAGTCAACAATGTCCATAGTGCGGATGCCTCCGCCTACTTGTACAGGAATTATAACGGCTCGCGCGATGGCTTCAATTGCTTTTTTGTTTAGCGAGTCGCCGGTTTTGGCGCCGTCAAGGTCGACAACATGAATGTATTCGGCTCCTTGTCTTTGCCATTCTATTGCCATGTTGGTTGGCGAGTCATTATAGATTATTTCTTGACCGTAGTCTCCTTGGATCAGACGTACGCATTTGCCGCCTCTAATATCGATTGCTGGAAATAAAATCATCAATTAGTCCCCCTAATAGATTAAGTGTAGGTTTCTGGCACCGTTGATCTGCGCTGCAGGCGGACGCTTTCCGCTCCGATCAACTAGTGCATATCTCTACTTTGCTTACTTCGCTCATATTCTATTGAAAAATTAAGCCCGAAATAGTATAGAATAATTTCATCTTACAAAGTTCCCTTAGTAGAAGGAACGCCCTTAATTTCCGGGTTGATGGTGCTGGCTATGCGCAAGGCGCGGCCGAAGCTTTTGAATACCGATTCTATGATGTGATGTGTATTTTTTCCATAGTCTAAGTTGATATGTAATGTGACGTTAGCATGGCTTGTGAAGGCGATGAAGAATTCTTCCACGAGTTCGGTGTCGAAGTTGCCTACTTTATCTTTCATTCCGTCGACGTTAAAGACGAGGAATGAGCGGCCGCTGATGTCGATGGAGGCGGTGGATAGGGCTTCGTCCATTGGTGTAGATACCATTGCAAAACGTTCGATTCCTTCTTTGGTACCGATGCATTTATTGAAAGCTTGTCCGAGCACGATGCCGACATCTTCTACTGAGTGGTGCTGGTCGACTTCGATGTCGCCGTCACATATCACAGTTAAATCAAATCTTCCGTGCTTCGCGAAGGCAGTCAGCATATGGTCGAAAAACCCGACGCCTGTCTGAATCGTTGTCTTGCCTGTGCCGTCCAATGAAAAGTCCATTTCGATGGATGTTTCGCCTGTTTTACGTGAAATTTGTTGTTTGCGCATTAATATCCTGCCTTTCGTACTTTGATCGAGTTGGCGTGCCCTGTCAGTTGTTCAGACTCAGCTAGAATAATGATATCATCCGCCACCTCAGCCAGTGCGCTTTCCGAATAATAGATTACACTGGACTTTTTCATAAAATCATAGACACCTAGAGGGGAAGAAAATGCCGCTGTACCGCTTGTAGGCAAGGTGTGATTCGGTCCTGCCATATAGTCTCCGAGGGCTTCCGGTGAATGTTCACCAAGGAAAATCGCACCTGCATTGCGAATCGAAGCCAAATGCTCCATTGGATTATCGATCATCAGCTGTAAATGTTCTGGTGCCAGTCGATTGACAAGTTCAAATGCTTCTTGCAATGTGTCGACAAGAATGATACGTCCAAATTGCTCAATCGATTGCGTCGCAATTTCTTGACGGTCTAGTTGTGCTAGCTGGCGTTCGATTTCTGCTGCAAGTTTACTTGCAAATACTTCACTCGTTGTGACACAAACTGCTGCTGCTCGCTCATCGTGTTCTGCTTGCGACAGCAAATCCGCTGCTGCGTAGATTGGATTTGTATTGTCATCCGCCACGACGCAAATTTCGCTCGGGCCCGCAATCATATCGATCGCGACGTCACCAAATACCCATTTCTTCGCTCGTGCTACATAGGCATTACCAGGTCCAGTGATTTTGACGACTTTATCAATCGTCTCTGTTCCGTATGCAAGAGCCGCGATCGCTTGGGCTCCGCCTACTTTATAGATTCGATCGACACCTGCTTCTTTCGCTGCCACCAAGACGTGAGGATTTATTGTCCCATCACGCTGAGGTGGTGTAACCATGGAAATTAACCCGACACCGGCGATTTTTGCAGGTAATGCATTCATTAGTACAGTAGAAGGGTACGCCGCTTTTCCGCCTGGTACGTAAATACCGACACTATCAATAGGCGTTACTTTCTGACCGAGCACGATGCTTTCATTCGGATTCAAAAACCAAGATTGTTCTTTCTGGGCTTCGTGATAGCTTGCGATCCGTTGCTTTGCTGACCGCAGTGCATGATAAAATTCTTCGGATACTGCTTGTTCTGCTTCCTGGATTTCCTCTTCGCTGACCATCAAGTTATCTAGTTTTACACCGTCAAAGCGCTCGGTGAAATCAAGAACTGCTCTATCGCCTTCCAAACGGACTATTTCTATAATCGATAAGACATTTCGATCGAATTCCAAATCTAGCTGACTCGAATCACTTCGTTGCAGCAACTCTTCCTTAAATTCAGTTCCGCGAATCGTTTTCATGCGCGCACCTCCAGTCCTTCTCTCATATCTTTTATGAACTGCTGGATGTCCGCAGTTTTCGTTGCATAGCTGGCTTTATTGACAATTAAACGCGCACTGACTTCAGCAATTTCTTGCAGTACAACAAGCCCGTTTTCTTTCAAAGTCGTCCCCGTCTCGACAATATCAACGATGACGTCTGACATACCGATCAACGGTGCCAGTTCGATGGAGCCGTTCAATTTGATCATCTCTGTCCGAATTCCTTTTTTATCAAAGTATTCTTTTGCCACTGCTGGATATTTAGAAGCGACCGTTAAAAATGGCATCTCATCCACAGGTGTTCCCGGGAACCCGGCTACTGCGAGTTTGCATCTGCCAATGCCTAGGTCCAGTAATTCATAGACATCACGCGGATCCTCCATCATGACATCCTTCCCTACTATACCGACATCGGCCGCTCCATTTTCCACATATACCGGTACATCTACGGCTTTGACAAAAATGAGTTTGATCGTTTGCTTGTCATCATAAATGACGAGCTTTCGACTTTCATCTGTGAAATCCGAGAATCGAACGTCTGACTTTTCAAGGAAATCCATCGCTCTGTCCGCCGTGCGCCCTTTCGCCATGGCAACTGTTAAATAGTCCATTCAGGTACCCCTTTCTTGCGTACAATCAAGTCCAGCAAATGTTTAAAATCTACAAATTCTGTTGTCTCTTCTTCTATCAGTTGATTCTGCTGTTGCGTGAGATGAATTGTATAAAGACTATCTTGTATTTGAAGCGGATGCTTCATTGGTTTAGATATCACGCGATATTCCCGCTCTCTCAATTCATTCGTTATGTCGATGGCGTATTTCATCCGGCTTTCTTCATAGAAAACCGTTATATCTATGCTATAACGCTCGGTCAACTCTTTATGCGTCGCGGCTTTTACTAAAGAATCAATTTCGCAAGCAAAACCGACAGCAGGTAATTTGATACCAAACTCTTCACTTAATGCATCGTATCGACCACCCATCAGTACAGGTTTACCGAAGTTTTCGACATAACCTTGGAAGATAATGCCTGAATAATAGCCCATATGATTGATCAAACCAAGGTCGATGACGATATGTTTTTTTAATCCATATAGTTCAACTATTTTATATGTTTCCTGCAAGTATTCGATGGCTTGTTGTACCGAATCGCTGACTTGAAGATTTAGTAGTCTTTCAAACACATGAGCCGGTGCACCGTATAACAGCGGCAATTGTTCGAGCACCTCTTTGACAGTTTGATCTATGGACAATTGTTCTAGGAAAGGACCGATTTCCACAATATTCTTTGCTTGAATCAATGTCTTCAATTCAGCTGTCTGCTCGCATGTCAGTTGCAGATCCGCAATCAATTCAGTAAAAAATCCAGCATAACCAATTTCTATTTTCACATCCGAGAAGCCTACGTCTCTCAATGCGTGGCAGGCCAGCATAATCGTTTCTGCGTCAGCTTCTGGAGAACTTGGACAGTAGTACTCCACGCCTGCCTGAGTCTTGCCGATTTTTTCGTTTTCCTGAAAGGTTTGTCTAAAAACTTCCTGGACATAATAGAAACGCATTTCTTCTGGCAAGTTGCCGTTTAGCTGAACAAGTTGCTGAGTTAATGGAATCGTTACATCCGGCCGTAATACTAGTACTTCGCCCGTGTAATCAATCACTTTGATCATCTCATTTTGATTGATCGACGTACGCACATTCGAATACAGATCGTATCGCTCAAACGCAGACGTTTTGATCCGCTTGTAACCATATGTAGTGAAACGTTTGCTCAACGTCCCGATGATCTTTTCATGTTTCTCATGTTCATTCGCTAGAATTTCAGAATACAAAATAGTTCTACCGCCTTCCATCCGTTCAATACTTCACTACTTTACTACGCTAAAGTTAATTATTACTATACTGCTTATAAAAGACGTTGTCAACTGTATGTCTCATTATGGTTCTGTTACACTATGTAGTATAGAAAAGGAGACATGAGATTATGTTTGATTATCATATGCACAGCGCATTCTCTGCAGACTGCGAAATCCCAATGGAAGAAATGGTCAAGACATCCATAGCCAAAGGACTGAGCGAAATTTGCTTCACTGACCATGTCGATTATGAATATCCAGACGACACAATTACATTCGACTTTGACAAACACGCATACGCTGAAAAAATCCGGCAGCTCAACCAGCAATTCCATGGACAGCTAACGATCAAAAAAGGAGTCGAAATCGGTCTCCAGCCTCATTTATTGGATCGTTACGAAAAGCTAATGGATGAGCATGCTTTCGACTTCGTCATCTGTTCACTACATACCGTTGAAAACAAATCCCTTCATTACCGCGAGTTATTTGAAGATCGCACTGTCGAGGATGCATTCGAAACGTATTATCGAGAATTGCTCTATTGCGTGCAGAACTTTAATCGATATAGCGTATTAGGGCATGCCGACTTGATCAAACGCTACACCGATCAGCCACCAGCGCATCTTTTTCACGACGCGCTTGAGCAAATCTTCAAAACGATCATTCCTGAAGGCAAAGGCATCGAACTCAACACGTCAGGCTCGCGCTATGGATTGCCGCACAATATGCCAAGCACGGATATATTGAAGCTCTACAAACAATGCGGAGGCGAAATCATTACTCTTGGTTCCGATGCTCATCGAACGACTGATATCGCTCATGAATTCAAAGAGTCACTTGAACTCTTTCAATCGATCGGCTTTAACTATCTTGCAACGTTTAAAGACGGCCAACCTGACTTTCATGCAATTTCTTCTTTATAAGCGAAAAAGGGAGACTAGGACAAAACTAAGTTGTTCATAATGAAAGACGAACGATCACAAAAAACACAAATAGGTTACTTAGTGTGCGGTCAGGGATTTCCCCTCCAGGCCGGGATGCTTTCCGGCCAAATCCTACATTTTGTTCGGTAGGAAAGTTGACTTGGCCCCAAATACAAAAAGTTTGGCTATGTTCAATTTTGAAACATAGAAACCCAGTGCTTAATCCGTATTTTTTGGTATTCAATAATGTAAAACTGCTATCAAACTGCCTTGTATACAAAAATTTGGATTGAAGTTGAGGTCAGGGCGAAAGGCGAAGCGTTAGGATCACAGGTTTTCCGAAGCGGACGAGGAGGCTCACCTGCGTCCCACGGAAAGCGACCCTGCCCGCAGCGGAAATCCCATAGGCAGCGCCGAGTCTACAGTTTCTTTATATAGAAAAAACCGAACTATATTACAAAACTATGATTAAATGTTTTGTAAACGTTCGGTTTTTTTATCGCTTTGAATCCTTTTGTTCCGGCTACTTTTTCATTTTCTAAAAAGCCACGTCTTAAACAAAGCCAAACGTTCGCGAATCCATACCTTCGTTTTGACGATTTCGGGCGTCCTGGCTGCCACTACATCGGTCTTCCACCCTAATTGCTTTGCTAAAAACCGTGCTCTCGCCAAATGAAAATCACTACTAATAATCGTCACACCAGCCAATTCAGGCAGTAGTTCTTGCGTATATTTCAAATTTTCATAGGTGGAAGTGGACTGATCTTCAAGCAACAACCGCTCTTTTTCAATGCCTTGCTGAATCAAATAAGTATACATAGCCTGAGCTTCACTTAATGCCTCATCTTTACCTTGTCCGCCCGACAATACCAATTGAACGTGCGGAAAACGTTTTGCATACTCCGTTGCTGCCTCTAAACGATAACGCAGCGATAAAGATGGCTCTTCTCCATTCACTTTCGCTCCAAGAACCACCGCATATTTATACGAACCATCTGCTGTATGCTGTTGCGCTTCTTTCATCCTTTCTGCTGGTATCAACCAAAACATCATCAGCCCCGCAAGTAACAACGCTGCAACTATTACTATACCTATAAGCTTTTTCATTCACTCGCCCCTCTTCTTCAACAGTTAGACGGAATCAACTGAAGAAGAGTTCCAACTATTCAATACCTATATAAACTGAAATTAATAACTTACATTTGAAGTAAAACGTATAACATGTTGATTTCCGTTCTATACGGACGCTTTCTTCCACTCCAATCAACTGAGTATCCATATCTGAACAAACTTATGTTAAAACTTTAATTCAACATACCTATCTATTCAATGATAGATAGATATGGTTTCACCCCTTATAAATCAGAACAGACACAAGGACCAAATCCCTGTGTCTGTTCCTACTACATTATCGAATTCCGTGCGCTACCATTGCGCCGGCTACTCTTAGGAAACCAGCAATATTTGCACCCATCACTAGATTACCAGGCTTGCCGAATTCATCTGCTGCCTTTTTACAATCGTTATAGATATTTTGCATAACTTCTTTCAAATGTTCATCCACTTGTTCTGCCGACCAAGATAAGCGTTGGCTGTTCTGTGACATTTCCATCGCAGAAACTGCTACACCGCCTGCATTGGCGGCTTTTGCCGGAGCAAATAAAACATTGTGCTCTTGGAATATCTCGATGGCTTCGATTGTACAAGGCATATTCGCGCCTTCCCCAACCGCCTTCACACCATTCGCAATCAGCATATGTGCTGCAATTTCATCAATCTCATTTTGTGTCGCACATGGTAGAGCGATATCACAAGGTATTGACCAAATCGCGCTGCAATCTGCATGATATTCTGCTTCAGGACGTTCTTTCGTATATTCCCAAATTCGTTTATTGCCAAATTCCTTCAACTCTTTAACCAAATCTAGATCAATTCCATCTTTATCATAGATAAAGCCATCAGAATCACTACATGCTACAACGTTTGCACCAAGCTGCATTGCTTTTTCCATAGCATACGTGGACACGTTCCCAGAACCTGATACGACCATCGTCTTTCCATCCAATGTAAGTCCATTCTCTTTAAGCATTTCATCAACGAAATAAACTGTCCCATATCCAGTAGCTTCTTTACGTCCCAGACTTCCGCCATGATCCGGATTTTTCCCTGTCAGGATGCCAGCTTCATAGCCGCCTTTAATTCGATTATATTGACCGAATAAATAACCTATTTCACGTTTCCCAACGCCGATATCCCCTGCCGGCACGTCAATATCAGGACCAATATGCCTGCTTAATTCCGTCATGAAACTTTGAGTAAAACGCATGATTTCACGATCCGACTTGCCTTTAGGGTCAAAATCAGAACCACCTTTACCTGCCCCAATCGGCTGACCAGTTAACGCATTTTTAAAAATCTGCTCGAAAGCCAAAAATTTCATAATACTAGTATTTACTGACGGGTGAAAACGTAATCCGCCTTTATAAGGTCCCAGATCACTGTTAAATTGTACACGGAATCCTCTATTCACATGCACTTTCCCCTGATCGTCTTCCCAAGCTACGCGGAATGAAATGATTCGTTCAGGTTCTGTAATCCGCTCAAGAATTCCATTTGAAATAAATTCGGGATGCTTAGCAAAGACAGGACGGAGGGAATCAAAGATTTCTCTTGTCGCCTGCAGAAATTCCTTTTCGTCTGGATTCCTTTTCTTTACTAATTCATATACTTCATGAACATAATCGTTTGCTCGTTTACGATTATTAAATTGGATTTCATCTATCTTTGTCATTTGCGCCCATCCCTTTCCCTGGTGTTATTCGAAATACATCGACTGAGTAGTCGCTCACTTTACTCAGTAGAAGTTATCCATAAAGGACGAGTTCTACTGAATAAATTGAATTTCTAATGAATTGAATTTCAATTGTTCGAAATATTTCTTTGTATTCCAATATTATTACTGAAATCAAAGCAAGATACAAGAATTATTTGTAATTTATGCAGAATGCTTTTACTTTTGTGTCAATTTTATGTATTAGAACTAACTTCTTCATTTACAGTTGACTGAATATAGTGTATTATTAATCTATTCAAACAATCAATGTGAAGCGGTTAGTTTAAGAGCATTCGCATGAGCGGGAGAACCAATACGAAAAGAAAGAGGCGAAGCACCATGACAAAGAAAAACAATCCAATCCGCTCCATTTTAGGAGCCAATCTGCTCCTTATCATGACTTTTGCTTTCCTACCTGCTTTACTCGTAAATCCGGATATGGATGTTTTCCAAAATGCGATGAAGTTGATTACTAACGAATAGACGATCACGTAAATGAGCCTTTCCTGAGTTTAGGGAAGGCTCATTTTTTCACCTTTTGCGAATGGTAAACCGATCTTCCAGCAGCAACCAATTCTGCGGGAAAGCCAAGCCAAGCTTCCAGTACATAATCCCACGCAACCTAAATTCTTTCAGCAAATCAAATTTCGCATTGATGCTTCTTGCGTCTTCAAACCACACTTCATGTTCAGTTCCTTGTTGGTCATAGTACGTAAAGTGAGGAGCTTGAGCTACCGCATCGTATTCAATTGAGACTTTTTCATTGATGGCTAAATTTGTTGCCATTCTTGGACTCAAGGCCACAGCCGGCTTACTATCAGCTTGCCCGAATGGGGCGGACCAATCATAGCCATATAAATTTTGTCCCAAGAAAATCTTATCGCGCGGAATTTGGCTCACTGCATATTCAACGACTCTCCTGACAGGACCAATTGGACTGACAGCTTGCGGAGCGCTATACGTATAGCCCCATTCATACGTCATCAAGACAACAAAATCACAGATTTCGCCATGTGCTTTATAATCATGGGCTCCATATATTCCCGTCGTCACTTCTCCTGCTTTCGGAGCAAGAGCCGTCGAAATTGTTAATCCTGCCTTATGGATTTGATCGCGTGCATTGCGCAATAATTGATTATATAATTCACGATCTTCCGTGAATAATAATTCAAAGTCAAAATGAATATCTTTATAGCCTATCCTGTTTGCCGTCTCAATTGCATTTTGAATCATCCGATTTTGCGCGGCCTGATCGGTAAATAGGACGTGGGCCAGATCAGCGCTGAATCCATAGTTTTCTAAGTTGGTCAACACCATCATATTTAATGCACCTGCATTTTGGGCGATGGTCGGAATGTCATCAAGGGGTGGTTCTTTAAGTGAGCCATCACGTTGGACTTCATAGCTGAACATTGCCAAATATGTAAGCTGTCCGACGCGTTGTCTGACTTCCGTGATCATCTGTTGGCTTACCGGATTGCGGGGCTCTACGTATAATAGAGAGTCGATCGGCGTCTTAGGCGGTTCAGGAATGTAAAGACGCTGACCTACCTGCAAAATGCCCGCCGGATTAATATTATTAATCTGTGCGAGCCGTTCGACTGATAGACCATGAGTCTGCGCAATCCTATAAAGACTGTCTCCAGGCCGAACCCAATAATATGTTCCAACAATCGGTATGACTAACGCTTGTCCAATCGCTAACTGCGAGGCATCTTCCAATTCGTTCGCTTGTGCAATTTGTTCATAGGGAACACCATAGATGTTTCCAATTATAAAAAGACTCTCACCAGGTTTCACTACATGAATCTGCATGTGACTCCACTACCTTTCTCATGTTCTCTAACCAAGATATGGTGGAGTCAATGGAAATATGCTTGTTTTCCGAAGTCCGTAAATCTTCGAGTAGTCCATAGACCATACTTCGTATTCCAAATGCATAATTTCACGAAACCTCCTCATACTACCGTTGATGTAAATGACTATTAAAGGAGGATATGTATTTGACTAATCAATTCGAAACATCTCAACACATGCACGACGGAGCAGTCCCCCCCTCTATGAATCATGGCGGCCATGAACTTTTTGACGTTCACGAAGTATTGAACACTGCAGTTGGTGCATTGAATCAATCCATGATTCTTCGTCCGCACGTAAAAGATCCAGAACTCTTAGATATTCTGGACCGACAGTACCGTTTTATGCTTGATGAATACAATATTACGGTTGAATGTTTCAAAACGGGAAAAGACCCATCACATCCTACGCAGAGTTATCAAATGAAAGTTGGCAGTGATTTTGTCTATGGCATGAAGGAAAAGGCGCCTTCAAAACCAATTCAATCGACAAACGAAATATCTGATGAAATCATCTCCGGCTTTTTGCTCGGTTCTGCAAAAAAAGGGGCCACTGGGAAAGCAGCTGCTGCTTTGGAGACGTGTAATCCAGTCGTTCGTCGTGTGCTTGCAGACTCCATACCCAACTGTATAGAAATGGCGTATGAATTGTCGATTTATCAAAATAAACATCACTATTATCAAGTCCCTCAGTTGAATACTCAGGACATGAACATCCTACTCAACTCATTTGCCCCCTCGCAAGGACAACCCAGCATGCCGAAAAACCTTCAATAACCAGCTAAAAGCAGACTTTTGTCTGCTTTTTTGCTTTCTCCCTCATTGTATTTGTATACTGTAAGAATACAGACAAATGAAGGGGTGTATTTATGAAAGTTGCCATTTTTGACTTTGACGGCACGTTGTATACGAAAGAAACCTTTAAATTGCTTATGGAGCAATTGAAGAAACACCCGAGTTACCAGCGTTATTACAGAAAATTCTACAGATCGATTTTACCTTTATATATCCGTTATAAGCTGAAATTACTGCCTGAAAACGAAATGAAAGAACGATCCATGAAGCTGTATTTGAAGGCTCTTGAGTCTTTAACAACTACACAGCTAGAGCAATACTTCGAAAATATGCACGAAGAAATGTTAAGCGATTTCAATGAAGATGTCGTCAACAGATTAGCTCGACATCAAGCAGAAGGCCATCATGTATTGTTAGTTTCTGGTGCTTATACTCCCTTTTTGACTGCAGTTACGAGCCATTTGTCATTCGATCGTATTATCGGTACTGAAATCCCTTCACGCGGCGAACAGATTACGATGGACCAACCATTTCTACATATCCAAGGAGAGCGTAAAAACGAACAAATCGACAAGGCGCTTCAAGGTAAATCGGTTGATTGGGAAAGCAGCTTTGCATACGGAGATAGCATCTCCGACTTGCCCGTATTAGAGCAAGTCGGCAATCCTGTAGCCGTCAGACCCGATTCGAAACTTGCAGCCATAGCAAAGCAACGAAATTGGGACATTTTATGATGATAGCCAAAAAGCCCTGAATTAGGATTCAGGGCTTCAGGGCTTCAATCTTCAAGCATTCTTTAACGTATTAACATATAAGTTTCCATCGGTTTGAATTTCTGCATACAACACATGCTCCGGCTTCCCGATGCCTTGCAGTTCCAGTTGTTGCTTCAACCACACATCAGTCAGCTTCAATTCCCGCATATTTTTCTCTTGTACTTTTCCGTCGGTAATAATTTCGGTCGGAATATATTTGGGTGTAGGAGAAGCCACTTTGACATCTTTTTTCGTTGCCTTCTCTTCGCCTGGCTTAAGCATCACGCTCAAGTTTCCATTCGTTTCGAAAATCGCATAATTGACGTCTTTCATGGAAAAAACGGCTTGTTCCCGAAGCAACATATTCAATTCATTAAAATTCAGACGCAGCTTTCTTAATGAACCTTCCACAATCTTTCCATCCTGAATTACGATGATTGGCTTATCATCCAACAGGACACGTAGTTTTTTTGATTTAAACGTTAAATAATTGGCAAGTATCGTCAATACTGCCCACAGGACCATACCATATAAACCATTCAAGAACGGTGTCTCGGACTCCCCTGCCAAATCGGCGGCAATCGAACCGATCGTGATACCTGTAACATAATGGAAGAAGGTCAATTGAGATATTTGTTTTTTCCCCATGAACCGGGCCAGGATCAGAAGGACGATAAAGGAAATAACAGTCCGCAAAGTCATCTCCCAAAAAGACAGCTCCAAAAACTCATCCATATTCATAACGCACACCTCCATTGAGTGGAGTATGTGTGAAATGAGGTAAACTATACTTTCATAAGCTTATTTCAATCCCAAACGTATGGCGTTGCTTGATAGACATAGTAGTTCAACCAGTTCGAGAATAACAAATGTGTATGTGAACGCCAAGTATTCATTGGTTCTCTCGTCGGATCATCATTCGGGAAATAATTTTCAGGTACATCAATATCCAATCCCTTTTGGACATCTCGCCCGTATTCTTCAGCCAATGTATGTGCATCATACTCTAAATGTCCTGTCACCATTATGTTTTTTTCATCATTAGAAATCACAATGAATGCACCCGCATCATCCGATACAGATAGCAGTGTCAAATCCGGATGCTTCTCAATTTCTTCTATGGAAACAGCCGTGTGACGTGAGTGAGGAGCAACAAATACATCGTTAAATCCTCTTGCCAAATTGACTGTTTGGTCCGTGATATCGTGAGAAAAAATCCCAAAACATTTCTTCGGCAACTCAAACTTATCAATGCCGTAATGATGATAAAGTGCGGCTTGCGCGCCCCAACAAATATGCAAGACAGAGGTCACATTGGTTTTTGTCCACTCCATGATTTTCTCTAATTCCTTCCAATACACTACGTCTTCAAATTGCATATGTTCAATAGGTGCTCCTGTAATAATCATGCCGTCAAACTTGCGCTCTTTCACGTGTTCGAATGTTGTATAAAACGTTTCCAAATGAGTTTGACTGACATTTTTGGAAACATAGGTCGCCGTATTTAAAAACGTCACGTTTACTTGCAAAGGCGTATTACCAAGTAATCGTAATAATTGAAGTTCTGTTTTTTCTTTTTCAGGCATTAAATTCAGAATCAAAATGTTCAGCGGCCGAATATCTTGCTCCGTCGCCCGATCTTCATCCATGATGAAGATTTTTTCTTTCTTCAGTAACTCACCTGCAGGTAATTGTTTCGGTATATTAATCGGCATATTTCTTCCCCCTTGGCTATTCATTCGGCCTGTTTTTACAAAATAAAAAACCTCTTTTCCTGTAGATAAGAAAATGAAGGTTTAGGACCACAGTTCTTATCTCTCAAGACAACAATCTTGTTGGAGGTAGCACCTTCCTGTTTACACAGAGGTTGCTGAAGCTTCGTCAGGCCAAATCCCTCAGCTTCTCTTGATAAGTAGTATTTAGTTAATATCATTTCACGAAAATGATTTACTGACTATTATAACATTAATAAACTAATTGTATAGTCAAATTTTCAAATAGTTCTGCTCATTCCAATCTCGTAAATTGTAGACCGGAAATATTTGTGTATAATAGGAACTACCAACTACTTTTTAAAGGAGGAACTCATGAGATCTTTAGGCATTGTTCGCAAAGTAGACCATCTTGGCAGAATAGTTATTCCGAAAGAGCTACGCAAATCTTTGCAATTAGATAAAGGCGATCCCATTGAAATTTTCGCAGAAGACGATCGAATTATTTTGAGAAAATATCAAGTGAATAAGGCATGTTTCATTACTGGTGAAGTAACGGACGAAAACAAAGAACTATCAAACGGATTATTCATAAGTCCTCAAGGCACGAAAATCCTTCTAGAACAATTACAGGATTTTGTTTAAATATTAACAAGCCAACGATCTCCTTGGATCGTTGGCTTGTTAGCATACATCAAAGTAATAAAATTTGGTTGACTTCAGAGTGAAAAGCGGAACAAGTGAATATAAGTTTGTAGCCCGGAGATTGGCTCCCCGCGGAAAGCCATCCTCCCGGAACCTGGATCAACGGTTCTTTTACCCATTCACCCTCTGCTCACAAACTATTGATAAACTCTTCAATCTCCTCTTTCGTCTTGCGATTCTTACTGACAAAACGGCCTGTTTCCTTGCCTTCACTGAATGCGATAAAGCTTGGGATGCCAAATATATCGAGCTGACTGCACAAGTCAATAAACTCATCCCGGTCGACATAAATAAATTGGTACTCGGAAAATTCCGTTTCCAGTGTTGGTAAAAACGGCTCGATCACTCTGCAATCAGGACACCAATCTGCAGAAAACAAGAAAATCACTCGCTCTTCTTGCTTCAATTGTTCGAATTGCTCGAAGGACTCTAAGTTTTTCATCTTACATTACCCCTTTACTTGAATAGTATGGTACTACTATAACATTGATTGGCATATATCTTCTCTTCTCACGACTTATGCTATTTCCTAATACTCCATAGTAAAAGTTACTTATAATCCGCTTTTATCTCTCAAACACGAACGTTCACAAATCATTCAATAATTTATGTTCGCCTTTATTAGTTTTTCATTTTTTTCCGAAAAGTAATTGACAATTACTTTTGACGTGTTATGATTAGTTCAAATTTAATACACGCAAAACAATTTTGACGAAGACATACCTTCCTGTAAAAGAATTTTCTAGAGAGCTGATGAATTGGTGAGAGTCAGTAAATTCTTGGGATGGCGGCACTTCCGAATTGCTTGGCTGAATAGTTCAGTAGGCCAATCCGTCACATGCACGTTACGCATGCTGAATGAAGGCTGCTTTTGCAGCAAAACAAGGGTGGTACCGCGTTAGTTTATTGAGCTTTTCGCCCCTTACGTATGTAAGGGATGGAAGGCTTTTTTATTTTTCCTAAAAGGAGGTAAGCATAGAACGTACATATGGGATCAACTCTATAAAATTCATTTTGAAAACTTTACAACAATAAAAACTACTGAAGGAGAGAATGATTATTATGGCTTTTAAAGTACTTATTAGTGACCCACTTAGCGAGGACGGTATTTTTCCATTACGACAAGCAGAAGGTTTTGAAATTGTGATCGATACAGATTTGACACCTGACCAACTGAAGGATCGGATCAAAGGTTTTGATGCTCTTCTAGTACGTAGTCAGACAACTGTTACGAAAGAATTGCTAGATTCTGCTGATCAATTGAAAATTATTGGACGTGCAGGTGTAGGTGTCGACAATATCGATTTGGATGCAGCTACAGAAAAAGGGATTATCGTCGTCAATGCTCCTGATGGAAATACAAATTCAGCTGCTGAGCACACGGTAGCTATGATGATGGCGATGGCTCGTAAAATTCCACAAGCATTCAATTCACTGAAGAACAATAAATGGGACAGAAAATCATTTCTCGGTGTAGAGCTAAAAGACAAAACATTAGGGATTATCGGACTTGGCCGTATTGGTGCAGAAGTTGCCAGACGTGCGAAAGGTCAACGTATGAATGTCATCGCGTACGATCCATTCCTAACTGAAGAAATCGCAAAGAAATTGGGTATTGAAATTGGTACGGTAGATGAAGTATTAGCAGCTGCTGATTTCATTACAGTACATACACCATTGCTGAAAGAAACACGCAGAATGATCAATAAGGAAGCATTCGAAAAAATGAAAGACGGTGTACAGATCATCAACTGTGCCCGTGGTGGAATTATTGACGAAGATGCATTATACGATGCGATTGTCGCCGGAAAAGTAGCAGGTGCGGCTCTAGATGTATTCGAGGAGGAACCATTCCTAGATCATAAGTTACTGACTTTGCCTGAAGTAATTGCTACCCCTCACTTAGGTGCGAGCACAATTGAAGCACAAGAATCTGTTGCTGTAGACGTAAGCCGAGACGTCGTCAACTTCTTGACAATCGGATCTGTCCGCAACCCTGTGAATTTACCATCCGTTTCTCGTGATGTTTTAGCGAAAATCGAGCCATTCTTTGACCTTACTGAAAAACTGGGTATGTTCTTATCACAAATCCAAAACACAGTCATCGACGAAATCAACATCCAATATGCAGGTGAATTGGCGAATTACGACGTGCGTGCATTGACTCGTAATACAGTGAAAGGTTTGTTGAAGCGCAATCTTGGCGAAACAGTCAATGATGTAAATGCAAGACTGTTGGCTGATCGTTACGGCATCAAAATAAATGAACAAAAAACGACGACAGCTAGAGGTTTCATGAACTTGATCACAGTGGAAGTTGTTACGGCAAAAGGCATCCGCAAAGTAGCCGGTACCCTTCTAAATGGTCTCGGGCCACGTATTGTGAAAGTTGATGATTATGTAGTTGACGCAATTCCACAAGGTCACTTGTTGTTCATTCGCCATAAAGACCAACCAGGCGCAATCGGACGTGTAGGTACATTGCTTGCGGAAGAAAATATTAATATTGCAGCGATGCAAGTGGGACGTTCTGCTGAAGGTGGAGACGCGATCATGATGTTAACAGTCGATCATCACGTTGAGTCTGCTTCTGTTGCACGCGTCAAAGAAGTTCAAAATATCCATGATGCAAAAGCTATTGATCTATAAAAACACAGGAAAACCAGCTGACATTTTGAAACGTCAGCTGGTTTTTTCACGTCCGTGTGACAAAAAAATCAAAGCCCATAGCAGTCAATATACCGAAAACGAGACACCAGAACGCGATACTGATCGCAGACCAAACGGCTGTCTTCACTTTATTGGCACCGAACACTAAACCGATAAACGCAGCGATATGTGTACCGATCAGAATGGGACCTACAAGTGTTAATACCGGTAACCCATATGTATTCATGATTTTTTTACCACGTTGCAATCGTTTTGAATTAACTTTTCCTTTTTTCTTATTTCTGCGTTCGATCCAGTCATTGATTTGCTGAAATCCGAGAATCAGCAGAAGGATAGTCGCCATATTACCTATAAATGCGAGGAGCATTACCCAAGTAGGTGACAGCCCACTAATTATGCCAACGGGAATGACGAGCATAATTTCAATCCAAGGTATGGCCGCTCCTAAAAAAACTAAGATATATTCCAACATACCCACCTGCCTCCTTGCTAATTGAACAGCTAGAGATTAGTATAACAGACTCGGAAAACCGATGAGAAGTGAGCCTCATCGGTTTTCTAGTTCAGACAGTATAGGAAACAAACCTTCTAAATGGTCAATTTCAAATGTTGGTTTGACTTCGTCGCTTGATGGTTTGTTTTCACGATTGATCCAGACGTTCTTCATTCCAACTCGGCTGGAACCGAGAATATCGGTCATTAGATTATCACCGATCATCAAAGCTTCATCGGCGGTCACACCGCATGTATCCAGTACATGTTGGAAGATCGAAGCATCAGGTTTTCCTTTGCCGAATGCTCCAGATACAATAATATGATCAAAATACGGTGGAATCTCAGGAGAAATCGTCAATTTGATCTGTTGCAAACTAGGTGAACCATTTGTCAATAAAATAAGCTGGTAATCTTCCTTCAGGCGATCGAGCACTTCAAACGACTCTTCATATATATATGGATGCTTTTTACGCTCTTTCGGAAAGAGCTCTGCCAATTCCCTGCCGAACGCTTCATCCTCTATCCCTAATTTCTTCAAACCTCGAATCCATGCTTCTTTTTGGTAGTTTGGAATGATTCCTTTCATTTTTTGAAATTCTTCACCGGGATCGTCGAACACACCCCACAACCCTTCAAATGGATTAATTCCGATATTTTGTGTATGAGGAAATGTCTCATAGGTCGCATACAATTCTCGCGCCTCTTCACGTACAGCTTTCTCTAACTCTACTGGGTTGACCCCGTTCTTTTTCGTCGCATACTCGCATGTTTTTTGAAATGCCATCGCAATACTCTTTGCATCCCAAATGAGCGTATCATCCAAATCAAAAATAAGTGTTTTAATCATCTTGCCAGCCCCTTTCTTATATACATTCAGTAGGTATATCCACTTTTAATTATACACATTAAACAATAAATTTGTTAGTTTGCCCGGTATCTATTGCGCATTGCAGATAAAAACCTTAAACTTTTATGCATAGTTATCAAGAAGGAAGGGAATCCCATCAAATAGGAGGTGAGTCCCGAATGGCACAACATTATTTTATCGGCATCTCGATTGCCACTCCCATTTCTGAAATAGCTGAACACTTTCGCTCCAAGTACCAACTGGCTGAAAGATATAAAGTAATCCCGCACGCTGATGACCTTCATATCACCATGCGCTATATAGGAGAGCTAGGTGAAGCCACTAAGTCTTTGCTTGAGCCTTCGTTACAAGAGATCGCAGAGGCAAATACCAGCTTCACTACTTCTGTTACAGGTTTGTCCTTTTTCGGATCGCCTTACGGACCGCGCGTTGTCTACCTTTCTGTTGAGGCGGTGGGAGCTTTGGAACATTTACAAAGACAGATTGCAAGGCGCACAGAAAATATTCTTGAATTAGAAAAAGACAATCGTTTCGTTCCGCACATCACGATTGCAAAGAAACGTAAGACTGCGGATAAGATCCAGTTATCTAAAGAAACGATTACTCCAGTCCAAATTGATATAGAAGGATTCACTTTATTTAGAATTCATCCTAACGTACGGCCATCTTACGAATCAGTTGCCTATTTTCCATTTAAAAAGAGCTGATTGCCTGTTCGCAATCAGCTCTTTTCTTTCATTTCACACTCGAAAGCGTCCCATATCGCTCTGCAGCCGTTCTGCCAACTCCGCCAAAGTTTGAGAACTAGATGTAATCTCCTCATTCGCCGCCAACTGTTCTTCTGTAGCAGCGCTTGTGGACTGAGCTTCAGCTGAAGCCTGGATAGCGAGTTCCTCCACTTGTTTCGCTCCCCCAGCGACTTCAGTGGTCATTGTACGGATTTCTTCGATTGCTGTGGAGACAGTGGAGATTTTTTCACTCACATCTGTAGTTGCATTTTCAATGTTTACAAATACGGCACTGGTTTTTTCTGTAGATGTTAAACCTTCTTCCACACGCTTCCGTCCAGCTCCAGTGCTGTCGACCGCTTTCGTTACATTCAGAATCATCGTATCGATCATCCGTCCGATTTCTTCAGCTGACCGCTTGGACTGCTCTGCCAAATTCCGTACCTCTTCCGCAACGACGGCAAAGCCTTTTCCATGCTCTCCTGCGCGTGCTGCTTCAATAGCTGCATTTAATGCTAATAAATTTGTCTGTTCCGCAATAGCTGTAATCATACGCGTGACATTCCGAATATTTTCGGAGTGCTCCGCCATATCATTAATGATTGTAGTGGATTCCCCTATAGTTTGGCTGATTGTTTTCATATCAGCCGAAAACTCCTCCATTAATAAAGAGCCTTCTTTCACTAATTTCGATACTTCCCCGGAGGATTCCAGCATCTCTTCGTTATCATCTGTAATTCGGTCAATCGCCGTCATCATTTCTTGCATGGCTAGGGTTGACTGACTGACAATTTGTGCTTGCGAGTCACTTGTCTGCAAGTTCTTTTCCGAAATTTCAGCGACCATTTCAGAAGCAGCCAAGCTTTCCTCTGCACTTGCAGATAATTCTTCCGACTGGCCAGCTAGCTGGGTGGCAGAGTCCCTAGCACGCTGAATGATGCCTCGTAAATCTCTAACCATTATATTCAGTGCAGTGGACATTTCACCGATTTCGTCACGATTTTTAACAGTTACCTCTTCCACAGCAAAGTTTCCACTTGATAATTCGGATATCGCCGCTGTCATCTTGCCGACCGGTCTAGTAATCAGTCTACTAATAATAATTGTGATAGCTATACTTGCTATGATGCCTATAATTAATAAAATTCCCGTCAAATTAATGGCGATAAAGGTATATCTTTGTACTTCTTTCTCTAGTTTTTCTTGTTCTTCCCGTTGATGTTCAATCATTACTTGTATATTATTCGTAATAATATCCTGATAAATCGCGCCGTTTACACCTACTTGAATGGCTTTATCTCGCTTTCCTTTTTGCACCTCTGCTATCATATTACGTATAACGCCATCGTAATTTACTGTAGCAGCGCCAATTTCAAGCATCGCTTTCTTCATCTCTTCATTATGTATAATGCCTTCTAAAATCTCCAACCGCTCTTTATTTTTTTGTTGTGCTTTCTCAATTCCATCCACATAGGAAGGATTTTCATAAAGGACGTATCCGCGTATATTACTCGACATTAAATTCTGATCTTTCAGTTGTTGCTCCAATAAAACAACCTTTTGCATTCGATCGTCAATCAAATAACGATACTTTTCATTGACATTTTTTAAAGCCAAAAAACCTACTGCCCCAATTAAGATCATAATGACCACAACACTTAAAAAGCCTGTCCATAACTTTTTCCCCACCGTGAACTTCACTAATTCCATCCCCTTCTGTCAGATATGCGAATACTTAGGCATAATTGCTCAAACCTTTTTAATTTATTATAGCGTAATAAATTGAAAAGGTATATAAGGAATAGATTGTTTATGGGAAATTAGAACCTCTCACTTAAGTAAATAATCAGATGTCTTCACATAATTTCATTTATAATTCATTCAGTTATTTATGCAACTTAACAAATTGTTTTTTAATCCTAAGCTCATTAAAAGCAAACGAGTCTTAGAAATGAGCTGGAGTTTCGCAATCGCTACTCAGTTCTCTATCTTTGCATATTATATATTCATCGTTTCGGCCGCAGTGAACTCGGAATTTTCTTCAGTGACCAACCTTATACCTTCCTTTAGTATCGCAACCATTTCCACCAATTGCTCCGCAGTCGTTGCAAGAGGTGGCATCAAAACAATCACATCACCTAATGGCCTAGTCAATAAGCCCAATTCGCGCATTTTCAGGGTAGACCGATATGCGATGCGTCTTTCAAATGAGAACGACTCTTTTGTGTATCGATCCTTAACGATTTCTATTCCGACCATAAGTCCACACTGACGTACATCTCCAACATGCGGCAACTCTTTTAGATCAGCAAGCAGCTCCGTCAGCAATTCTGCTTTATCAGACGCTTGTTGAACTAATTGTTCCTTTTCAAATATCTCCAAGTTAGCCAGTGCTACAGCGCATCCTAGCTGATTCCCCGTATATGAATGACCATGGAAAAATGTTTTCATTTCTTCATGCTTTCCATAAAAGGCGTTATAGATTTCTTCTGTTGTAAATGTTGCGGCTACTGGCAAATAACCACCCGTCAGACCCTTCGCTACCGTCATGATGTCCGGTTGAATACTTTCATGCTCCACAGCAAACATTTTTCCAGTACGGCCAAAACCCGTCGCCACTTCATCCACAATAAGCAACACATTGAATTCCTTGCACAATTCCTCTACACCTTTCAAATACCCAGGTGGCATTGTATTCATTCCACCCGCACCTTGAATCATCGGCTCCAAAACCATGCCAGCAATTTCTTCATGGCGTTCTTCAAAAAGCAAGCGCAACTTGTGCAGACTTTCATCACCTACTACCTGTTCGTCATTAGACGGATGTCGGTATACTGCTGGAAATGGAATAACAAGCGCATCAAATAATAAAGAAGTATATACCTTATGATACAGCTCGATAGATCCAACACTCATTGTACCGACCGTATCCCCATGGTACCCATTACTCAACGTAACGAATTTCATCTTCTGGCTAACACCCTTGTTTTGCCAATACTGATAGGCCATTTTCACAGCAATTTCCACGGATGTCGCTCCGCTATCCGAATAAAAAACACGCGTTAACCCTTCAGGCACTAACTCGATTAATTTTTCCGCTAATAAAATGGATGGAACATTTGCTGCTCCTAATAAAGTCGAATGGGCAATCAGCTGTAACTGCTTTTGAATCGCTTCATCTAGTTCTTTCTTTTGGTGACCGTGTACATTCAACCACAAAGAAGAATTTCCATCCAGATACGTTTTACCGTATATATCTGTGACCCTTACGCCTTCTCCGCTTTCAATGATCAATGGATCTTGCTCATAATCGGACATTTGCGTAAAGGGCAACCACATATATTGTTTACTTTTTTCCAATAATTGATCTGCTTTCATTTCTTAACGCCTCCTGTAATCTGTTCATGTCCCAATTTCGATAGCACTCTATTCTCTTAGACGGATCCCTCAGTGTGTCGTCTACATTTTTCAGATGAGGAATCACTCCAATGATCGGGATTCCAGTCAACTTACTGATCATTTCACCATTATCATGAATGATTTCTTTTTCATCTTGTTGTAAATCGTTGAGCAGTACCCCTGCAATGGGGATTTGTCTAGATTTCAACGTATTTATGGTGAGCACCGAATGATTGATCGTCCC
This sequence comes from Sporosarcina sp. FSL K6-3508, assembly GCF_038615825.1. NCBI lineage: Bacteria > Bacillati > Bacillota > Bacilli > Caryophanales > Caryophanaceae > Sporosarcina > Sporosarcina sp. FSL K6-3508. The sequence continues at coordinate 2,358,613 of NZ_CP152016.1, forward strand.
AACACCCGCTCTTGAAACGATCACGACTGGTGCGTCTAATTCTTCCATCCAATCAATCATGCAATAGCCGTCTCCAGTCAATGGAACATATAATCCTCCAGCCCCCTCTATAACTACCCCTTCAGCTATTCCACCTAATTGTCTGACTGCTTCACTGAGACGAGTCGGTTGAATTTCTCTGTCTTCGATTAACGCAGCCAAATGAGGTGAGCAAGGTTTTTTGAATAAATATTCTACATTTCCTCTTCCCATCTGTTTATTCGCAGACAATTGATAGACCATCACGTCCGGCGCGATCCAATCTTCATCTTGCTGAATAGCGCCTGTTTGGACAGGTTTGAACGGGGTGAATTGTAACCCATGATCTGCAAAATAACTTATTAGCAGTGTAGTCGCTATGGTTTTTCCCACATCGGTATCTGTCCCTGTAACGAATAAAACCGTCATACAATATCCTCCTCTCCCAAAAATATGTTAACTAAATATAAAAGTATGTTAACATATAACCAGAAACACAACAATAGTTTTTAGGAGGAATGGAAAATGAAAGCAAGAGAAATTGTCATTTGTGCGTTGTTTGCTGCGCTAATGGGAGTAGGAGCTAACATTGCGCCTTTACTGACGATCGGCGGTGTGCCAATAACATTGCAGCTGCTATTTGCAATTTCAGCTGGGGGGTTATTAGGAAGTAAATTAGGCAGTCTGTCTATGTTCGCCTATTTATTTATCGGTCTAGCTGGTGCGCCGATCTTCGCTCAGTTCAAAGGCGGTCTCGGCAGCATACTGAGCCCGACATTCGGCTATATCATTTCGTTTATTGTTGTCGCTTATATTGTCGGAAAGTTTTTCGAACGTAAAACACTGTTTACATATGTAGGAGCTGGAACACTTGCTATTCTGACAAATTATATTATCGGCACAAATTATATGTATTTGGCCTATATCTATTGGGTAGAGGCGCCAGCAAGCTTCAGCTATGTCATCGCATGGTCTTGGATGGTGGCCTACTTGCCATTGGATATCGGAGTTACCATTCTTGCCTTAATTTTGATTCCCCGATTACAGAAAGTATTGAAATTTCATTCTATCCGCAAACGAAGCCTCTCATAACCAAGGATCCATCCTCTGCGATGGATTCTTTTTTGGCGTAATATCTTCTGCCCAAAAATATTTATTGAATTCAGATAAAAAAGTTTTCTAGTATCATAGTTCATGTATAATAAGTTTCATCAACCTAGAAAGGACGGAATCTTCTTGGAACTTATTTCAATCATCGCTCCTGTATTATTTATTTTTTTAATTGGTTTCATTGGACAGAAGTTCCTGTCATTCGATATTAAAACGATATCAACGGCAGCTCTTTACCTGATGTCTCCTTTTTTGGCATTCCGGACTTTCTATACGAATGCACTTGACCGAACGTATTTGTATATTGCTGCCTTCGCAGTACTGTTGTTGGTCATTCTGTTCATTATCGTCTGGTTTACTGCTGATATTATGAAAGCTTCGCGTTCTGAACGTTCTGCTATGATTCTTGGCGGGGTATTTATGAACAGCGGGAATTATGGAGTGCCTGTCGTATTGTTTGCATTTGGCTCGGCAGCCTTTGATTACGGGGTCATTATGATGGTCTTTCAGTCAATTCTAATGAATTCAATCGGTATTTTTTTCGCTTCCATCGGAGGAGAAGCACATGCGACTTGGCGTGACTCGATGCAGCGGGTTATACGTATGCCATTGATTTACGCTGCGATTCTAGGTATTATCTTTCAAGTTTCTTCTATTAAGTTATCTGATTCCATGATGCAGGGAGTTGACTTGATTGCAGATGCTTCCATCCCGGTCGTCATGCTCGTCCTCGGAATGCAACTGGCGATGATTGTCCGCAAGCGCGTTGCCTATCGATATGTCACAGCGGTGACGATTATTCGCATGATCATTTCACCATTGATTGCAGTTGTCATTTTAATATTTTTGCCGGTTGATGATTTGTTGAAAGTGGTACTGATTATCCAAGCAGCAATGCCTGGATCAGCGAATACGACAATGTTTGCAGTTCAATTTGGAACGGAGCCAGATTTGGTCTCGTTTACGACACTCACAACGACATTGTTAAGTCTTTTGACAATTCCAATCGTTCTCTATTTCGTCATGATGTGACGTCATTTCTTTTATAGATTTTTTTATTCGTCAGAATGGTATTTTTTTCGATTTTCTAGTATACTATACTTTCATGTCCTTGACGGAGACGATCAAGGATCTCGTAGATTTGTGCAGATCTTATATACGAAAGAAACTATAGATAAATGAAGACTGAAGTAGTAAGGACGTGTTTCTCGTGTCGACAGAACTTTTTATCACAACGGACTTTCAACGCCGATGGGTCAATGAATTGACTGAGGCAGGTCCGTTTTTCAGCAGCTTTTCAGAGCAATCTGATACGCTGTCCAAATTCCCAAAAGAGAATATTCAAAAACTCGTGGAAATGGGCTACACTACGTTGACACTCCCGAAGGAATTCGGTGGTGAAGGCATCTCCGTAACGGATATGGTGTTGTTTCAAGAAACGATTGCTCGTTTTGACAGTGCGACTGCTCTAGCTATCGGCTGGCATCAAGGCGTAGTCGGCGAACTGTATGAAAATCGCAAATGGACTGCGGAACAATTAGCGCAATTCAGCGAAGCTGTTCAGCAAGGTGCACTAATCAACCGTTCTGTAACCGAGGCTCAAACAGGAAGTCCTACGCGAGGCGGTCGCCCCCAGACGACGGCAACACGTTCTGCAGGCGGCTGGGTGATTTCAGGAGAGAAAACGTTCACTACAATGGCTCCTGCCCTTACCCACTTCCTAGTATCTGTATGGATTGAAGAAAAACAGCAAATCGGTTTCTTCTTGATTCCACGTGAATCAGAAGGGCTGTCCATCAAAGAAACATGGCATACGATTTCCATGCGCGGTACAGAGAGCCAGACGCTCGTTTTGGATGACGTAAAAGCCACGGATGATCAGTTAGCGGAAGTGAATGAAGCACCACGCGGCAATAAGCTCAATGGTTGGCTTCTCCACATACCGGCTTGTTATTTGGGAATCGCACAAGCTGCTCGCGATTACGCGGTTCACTTTGCGGCAACTTATCAGCCTAACAGTTTAGATGAGCCGATCGCTTCCCTCTTCAATATTCAAACTCAAATCGGCAAAATGGATTTGGAGCTCATTAAAGCACGCCATCTCCTCTATGATATTGCCTCGATTTACGATGACGAAGCACGCCGTGTTCATCTGCAAAATGAATTAGGTGCCGCAAAGTCGATTGTTACGAATAGTGCAATAGAAATTGTTAATCTTGCAATGCGAATTGTAGGGGCGAAGAGTTTGGAGTTATCGAATCCACTACAGCGCCATTATCGCGATGTACGCGCGGGTCTTCACAATCCTCCGATGGATGACATGACGATAACAAAATTAGCTCACGCGGCGATTAACGAACAAAAATGACGAAGCGGATCATAGTAAGTGGATACAAAGCACATGAATTAGGGATCTTCAATGAACAGCATCCGGGTATTGCGATTATTAAAAAAGCATTAACGGACCAGTTGCTGACCCTTCTGGATCAAGGACTAGAATGGGTTATCGTCAGCGGCCAGCTCGGCGTCGAGACTTGGGCAATCGAATGTGTTTGGGAGTTGCAAGAGGAATACCCGCAGTTACAATATGCCGTGATTACACCGTTTCTTGATCAACAAACGAATTGGAATGAGACGAAAAAAGAGCAGTATGAACAAATCATCGCGCTTGCAGATTATACTGTCAGTTTAACGAACAAGCCATACGAAGCACCTTGGCAATTTATTGAGAAGAATAAGTTTCTGCTTCGTAATTCAGATGCACTGTTGCTTGTTTATGATGAAGAGAATGAAGGCTCTCCGAAATTTATCAAACAAATGGCCGCACAATTGACAGAGACGACAGACTATGAACTTTTGACCATCAGCGCCGATGATCTTCAGCTTATTGCAGAAGATTTACAGCGAGAAAAATGGGAATAAAAAAAGCGAAATGCCAAACATTATGGCTATTCCGCTTTTTTATTTGTTATTTTATGATTTTCAACACTTTTTTAAATTCGTCCGTCCCCGCTTCACCAATCAGTTCATATAAAGCAGTTTCCACACACGTCGCAGTAACTCCAAGCCCCTTCATTTTCTCGAGGCCGATTTGTTTATTCGCTTCCGTCCGTGAAGTGACTGCATCTTCAACCACTTCGACTTCATAACCTTGCTTCACTAAATCTGCCGCTGTCAGATATACGCAAATATGCGTTTCAATTCCTGCAATTAATACTTGTTTGCGGCCCGAGCTTTCCAGCTGTTTCATAAATTCTTCATTGCCCGCCGCACTAAATGTCATTTTTGCGATGGGTTCCTGACCTTCTAGTAAACTGGATAAAGATTCAGTCGTCGGTCCCAGTCCTTCAGGGTACTGTTCCAACCAAAGTATTGGAACATTTAACACTTGTAATCCTTTGATCAGTTTCTCCAGATTATCATGCAACGTCTTACTATCTTTAACAATTTGCGCTAGCTTACCTTGTACGTCCACTAATACAAATAGCGTTTGCTCTTTTTTCAGCATCTCATTTCCCCCTTTTTAATAATTATTGCTATATAAACTGAAATAAATAACTTACACTCAAAGTAAAACGTAGGAACCGTTGATTTCCATTCCAGGCGGACGCTTTCCGCGGGGCGCGGGAGTCGCCGCCTTCCACTCCAATCAACTGAGTATCCATTTCTGCACAATCTCATGTAAAACTTTAATTAACATATACAGTATACCATATTTACAGATTTATTAGAAAAACAGCTCCTCTTCCAAATTAGAAGAGGAGCTATTAGTGTAATTAATTTTGTACCGTTGCTTTTTGTTTCGCTTTGGCTTTTGCTTCGATTCGTCGGGCGTGCAAGATTGGCTCTGTGTAGCCGCTTGGCTGTTCGGCACCTTTGAATACTAAATCGCAAGCTGCCTGGAAAGCAATAGAATCGTCATAGTTGGGAGCCATTGGCTGATAAAGTTCATCGCCAGCGTTTTGCTCGTCAACGACCTTCGCCATTCGTTCCAATGTTTCCTGGACTTGCTCTTTTGTCGTGATGCCGTGACGTAGCCAGTTTGCGATATGCTGGCTGGAAATACGCAATGTTGCGCGGTCTTCCATTAAACCTACGTCATTGATATCCGGAACCTTAGAACAGCCAACTCCTTGATCAATCCAGCGAACAACATAGCCAAGGATCCCCTGCGCATTGTTATCCAACTCTGATTGAATTTCTTCTGCAGGCCAGTCTGTGTTCGGCGCCAACGGGATCTCTAGGATTCCATCTCGGTAATCAATTGCGCTGTCGACATTGGCTTGAACTTCTTTTACATTGATCTCGTGATAGTGCAATGCATGCAATGTAGCAGCTGTTGGAGATGGCACCCACGCTGTGCTTGCACCTGCTTTTGGATGGGCGACCTTTTGCTCAAGCATTGCAGCCATCATATCCGGCATAGCCCACATTCCCTTACCGATTTGAGCATGTCCAGGAAGACCAGTCTTAATTCCGACAGCAACGTTGGATGCTTCATAGGAAGCTAACCACTTGGAAGCTTTCATATCATTTTTGCGGATAACAGGACCCGCTTCCATTGAAGTATGAATTTCATCACCTGTACGGTCAAGGAAACCTGTATTGATGAATGCAATCCGTTCTTTCACCGCATGGATTGCAGACTTCAAATTCAATGACATTCTGCGCTCTTCATCCATCAAACCGATTTTCAGCGTATTGCGCTCCAAGCTCAATAAATCTTCAATGCGGTCAAATAACTTATTGGCAAATGCCGCCTCTTCCGGGCTATGCATCTTCGGCTTAACGATATAAATTGAACCATGTCTGGAGTTTTTGAACTCTGCATCATCTTTCAGATTATGTGTTGCAATCAACGAAGTTACGACACCATCTAAAATTCCTTCAGGTACTTCGTTGCCGTTTTCATCTAAAATCGCATTATTTGTCATCAAATGACCTACGTTACGGACGAACATTAATGAACGGCCGTGTAGCGATAGCTCTTTGCCGTCTGGTGTTTTGTATGTGCGGTCAGGATTCATTCTTCGAGTGACCGTCTTGCTGCCTCGTTTGAACGATGCTTCCAGATCACCTTTCATCAAACCTAACCAGTTGCGGTAGACCCCCACTTTATCTTCAGCATCTACTGCTGCGATCGAGTCTTCACAGTCCATCAACGTAGAAAGTGCTGCTTCCAAAATCAAGTCTTTCACACCCGCCGCATCGTCTTTCCCAATTGGATGGTTTCGATCGATTGCAATTTCGATATGCAATCCGTTATTCGTCAACAAGACAGCGGAAGGTGCGTCTTCCGAACCGTTAAAGCCAGCCAGTTTAGAAGCATCTTTCAAGCCTGTTTTATTGCCATTCTGAAGTGTCACTTCAAGTTTTCCACTAACGTTTGCATACGCTGTGGCGTCTGCATGTGTCCCTTCCGCAAGCGGTGCTGCTTGATCTAATAACTCTTTTGCAAAGTTGATAACTTTCTGTCCTCGGATCGGATTGTACTGTACGCCAGCTTCAGCTCCACCTTCATCACTGATGACATCCGTTCCGTACAATGCATCATATAGACTTCCCCATCTTGCGTTTGCCGCGTTCAACGCATAGCGGGCATTGTCGACAGGCACGACCAATTGGGAGCCTGCTTGAATAGCGATTTCATCATCGACATTGGAAGTTGTCACTTGGAAGTCCTCAACAATCGGTTCCAAATAGCCAATTTCCTTTAAAAATTCTTTATAGTTAGCAGAATCTGCTGTTTCTTTATTGTTTTGATGCCATTCATTGATCTTTTTTTGCAATTCGCTTCGTTTCTCTAACAGCGCTTTGTTTTCAGGAGCAAGTTCATGAATGAGCGAATCAAAGTTTGTCCAAAATTGTTCTTTTTGGATTTCTAAGCCTAATAGAACTTCCTCATTAACAAAGTTGTATAGTTCTTTTGCGACTTGCAGCTTGCCTACTTTTTCATAATTTGTCATAGAATAAAGCCACCCCTTAAGTTTTTTTGCGCTGCTCTGTTGTATAACATACAGCGATAAACACGATTCTTCCTCAATTGATCATAGGTGCCCCCACAGCCAATAATCAAGATTTCTTCGTATGAATGACGATTCATGTCCTAATTTGAAGTCGTGTTATTACTTATCATACCTAAACTCTATAAAACTTTCAACAGAATTGTGTAAATTTTCACACCTTCTTTTTTGAAAGAGAATTTGTTACTTTTGTACAGTTATATAACAGATGACAAAAAAAGAGTATTGCTTAATTATCTATTTACCAGCAAGTTGACACTCAACGAACCTTATGATAGTTTTAGAGACAATCATCATGAATTGAATAGTTTGAAAACAGGTGAAATGATCATTGCTTTCATTTCTTAAAAGGGAATCCTTTTCTTGGAGCGGTCCCGCCACTGTGAAGACGTGCTTACGTCCAGCCAGATACCTGCCTGTTTTCATAACGCTTAATCCTACGGTGAATAGGGAGGTGTTAGACACACGGCAAACGATGCACGCTTATTTAGGCATGCATTTTACACATACGTGCATTTCTAACATTCTTTGTTAGGAATGCTTTTTTTATTGGATAAAATCATGAGGGGGAAATCAAATGGTAAAAAGCAGTATTGTCGGCTATCCTGTTATTGGCGAAAACCGGGAGTGGAAACGAGCGTTAGAAGCATTTTGGGCAGAAATAATTTCGGAAGAAGAACTTCTGCGGACAACAAAAGACATCCGTTTAGCCAACCTGAAGAAACAACAAGACGCAGGAGTAGACCGAATTGCAGTCGGCGATTTCACATTGTATGACCGGGTGCTCGATACATCCACAATGTTCGGAATCATCCCTTCACGCTATCATTGGAAAGGCGGTCAAGTGTCGATATCCACTTATTTTTCAATGGCACGCGGTAATGACGATGCTGTCGCTTCCGAAATGACGAAATGGTTCAACACGAACTATCACTACATTGTCCCCGAGTATGAAGGACAACGTTTTCAATTGACTGAGAACAAACCACTTACTGCATACCGCGAAGCAAAGAAAGAACTCGGTATCGAGGGGAAACCTGTTCTACTCGGCCCCTACACTTTATTGAAACTTTCTAAAGGGTATGAAGAAATAGACGTACCTTCTATCATTCTGCAATTGATTCCTCTTTATCAAAAGGTATTGCAAGAATTACAGGATGAAGGCGTTCAATGGGTGCAAATTGATGAACCAATTCTTTGCACTTCCATTTCTTCTGATGAAATGAAAACCGTAACTGAAATTTACTTGCAGTTAACAAAAAACATAAATAGCTTGAACGTTTTAGTGCAAACATACTTTGATTCAGTTGAGCACTATGAAGCAACACTTGCATTACCAGTAGCTGGAATTGGTCTTGATTTCGTGCATGGCGGTGTCAAAAACTTGGAAAACCTTAAGAAATACGGCTTCCCTGATGATAAAGTACTCGCTGCTGGTATTGTGGACGGTCGGAATATTTGGCGATCAGATTTGAACGTCAAGCTGTCATTACTAGGAAAGATTCAACAGCATGTAGAGTCCGGAAACGTTTGGATCCAGCCATCCAGCAGTCTGCTTCACGTACCCGTGACAATTCAGTCAGAGCAGAAATTAGATTCAACAATTAAGAATGCACTTTCATTTGCGGATGAAAAAATTAAAGAACTCAATGTACTGAAAGCTGCGTTGCAACAAGGTAAAGAAAGCGTCGCTTCAGATTTCAAACAAAATGAAGCCGCTCTTACTGCATTCAATCAACTCCCTGCCCGCAAACGCGAGGAGGTTCGACAAGCAAGTTCAGGCAGTACTTTGTCTGACAGCAAGCGGAATCTGCCGTTCGCAGAGCGGAAATTGAAGCAGCAAGAGAAGTTCCAATTACCTGTATTGCCTACAACCACAATCGGCAGTTTCCCCCAAACGCCTGAAGTACGTATAACACGTACAAAATGGAGAAAAGGCGAAATTACGGATCAGCAGTACAAAGACTTTGTAAAAGCGGAAATTAAGGAATGGATCCAAATCCAAGAAGAACTCGGACTTGATGTGCTCGTGCACGGGGAATTCGAACGGACGGATATGGTAGAATATTTCGGCGAAAAGCTGGATGGTTTTGTCTTTACGGAAAAAGCTTGGGTGCAATCCTATGGTTCCCGATGTGTGAAACCACCAATCATTTATGGAGATGTTGTATTTACGAAGCCGATGACGGTAGAAGAATCCGTATACGCTAAATCACTGACAGATCACGAAGTAAAAGGTATGCTGACCGGACCCGTGACGATTTTGAATTGGTCATTTGTTCGCGATGACTTGACCAGAGAAGAAGTGACCAATCAAATTGCTCTCGCACTGCGTAAAGAAATCGAGTCGCTTGAAGCAGCAGGTATCCATATGATCCAAGTAGATGAACCGGCACTTCGAGAGGGGCTCCCATTAAAGCAATCCGAATGGAATCATTATCTCGACTGGGCTGTGAATGCTTTCCGTGTTGCTACAGCTTCCGTTGAGGATACGACGCAAATTCATACACATATGTGCTACTGTGATTTCAATCATTTCATTGAAGCAATCAGTGCGCTGGATGCGGATGTTATTTCCATCGAAACGTCACGCAGTCATGGTGATTTGGTGGAATCTTTCAAAGAATATCATTATGACAAAGGAATTGGACTTGGCGTTTATGACATCCATAGCCCGCGCGTTCCGGCTGTTGAAGAAATGACGGAAATCATCAATAAAGGTTTGGAAGTGCTAGAACCTTCACAGTTCTGGATCAATCCCGACTGTGGTTTGAAAACAAGAAAACGCGAAGAAACAGTTGCCGCATTGAAACATATGGTCATCGCCACGGAACAAGCACGTGAGCGTTTAGGTGTTTCTGCAGTAAAATGATAAAAGAGCAGATCCGTTATTTCGGATCTGCCCTTTTCGTTTTATAATACCATTGCTGCAATTACACCAAAGATTAGTAGAGGGATATTAAAGTGAAGGAATGTCGGCACACATGTATCCCAAATGTGATGATGCTTACCGTCCGCATTCAGACCCGAAGTTGGACCAAGTGTACTGTCTGAAGCCGGTGAACCAGCATCTCCAAGCGCCCCTGCCGTACCAATCAAAGCCGCCGTCGCGAGTGGCGAAAAGCCGACTGCCATACAAATCGGAACGAATAATGCAGCTATAATCGGGATCGTACCGAATGAAGAACCAATCCCCATCGTAATCAATAAACCGACAAGCAGCATGATAAATGCGATCATCATTTTATTGTCACCTAATATACCTGTTGCCGAATCAACCAGACTTTCTACCGCACCTGTCTCTTTAAGAACCGTAGCATAACCTGAAGCAATCAACATGACGAACGCAATCATACCCATCATTCCGATTCCCTCGTTCACTACCCTTTCGCCGTCCTTAAATGGAATAACAGTCAAGACGAACATCAAGAAAATCCCGGCAAGTGCTCCAAGTATTAATGAATCGGTTATAAGCTGTATAACTAATGCTGCAATAATTGAAACGATCGTGAAGCCGTGGCGTATATTAAACTTCAATTCTGCATTTTCCACTTCTTCTTCTCTTAGAATATTCACTTTCTCCGCCTCAACGTCCGCATAATTACGAGGTTTTCGATAAGAAATGAATACTGCCACGAACAGCCCGAGGACCATTCCGATTCCCGGAATCAACATTGCCATATTGGCTTCTGACATCGTAATATCCATACCACTTGCAGCCATTTCATCAACGATTATTCCCTTAAAGATCAATCCAAATCCAGCTGGGATCATAATATAAGGTGCTTTTAGACCGAAAGTAAGCGCAGTTGCAATGCCGCGGCGGTCAATTTTCATCTTATCGAACAGATGCAGCATTGGCGGAATCAATATTGGAATAAACGCAATATGTATAGGTACTAAGTTCTGCGAGAAACAAGCTACACCCGCAATCGTCAACAATAAAATTATTCGCTTTCCTCTTAATACCCTAACTAAATTTTTTACTAAAAACCCTGCAATTCCAGACATTCCGATCATGACCGCAAACATACCTAACAAAATATAACTTAATGCCGTGTTTGCCTGACCACCCATTCCTGAAACTAGCATATTTGTTGCATCTGTTAAGGAAAGCCCTTCCATCAAACCGGCTACTCCAGCTGCTGCTAAAATAGCAAAAATAACATTGACCCGCAATAAACTCAGTACTGCCATTACAATGACAGATACGACCACAGTATTGAATAACATCTTCTCATCTCCCATGTCCCCATTATACAACAAACTGCAATTACTGTAAGCAAACGCTTACATCTGCCCGAAGATATTTATCCAGATATACTCCAGCGGGAACTTCCCGCTTGGAGTAAAATACTAGATAATTAAATTTCATATCCCTTTATATTTCCTATTTAATTTGCGCTAACTTCAGTTGGCAAAGATTTATCTGCGAATGCCTTCCAATCCATTTCTAGTAACCAAGCTGCCGCTTTTTCAATATCTTTAGAGAAAATCCGGTCTTGCTTGATGCTCGGCACAATGTTTCTCGCTTCTTTATAGAAAGCTTTTGTGAAGTCCGCAAGTTTTTCAGCACCTCTATGTTCTGCAGCCTGCAATGCACAGATCAATTCAATAGCTAGCACTCTTCGCGCATTTTGAATAATTTGATAAGCATGTCGTGACCCGATTGTTCCCATGCTGACATGATCTTCTTGGTTGGCTGAAGATGGAATGGAATCCACACTCGCCGGGTGCGCCAACGTTTTATTTTCAGAAACAAGAGATGCAGCTGCATATTGCATGATCATTGCACCAGACTGCAATCCTGGTTCAGGGCTTAGGAATGGCGGCAAGTCGTTCAACTGCGGATTAACTAGACGCTCAATCCTACGCTCTGAAATATTCGCGAACTCCGCCATTGCCACTTTCAAGAAATCCATTGCAAAGGCAATTGGTTGCCCGTGGAAGTTTCCTCCTGAAATAACTTTGTCACCATCTTCAAAGATTAACGGATTATCTGTAGCTGCGTTCATTTCGATTTCCAGCTTTTCTTTGACGTAATCCAAAACTTGCCAAGAAGCTCCATGAACTTGTGGAATACAACGTAGCGAATAAGCATCTTGTACGCGTAATTCACCTTGTTTCGTTGTCAATTGGCTGCCTACGAACATACGGCGCATGCGTTCTGCTACTTCCGTTTGCTGGCGGTAACCACGTGCTTCATGTACATCGGCGTCGAATGCATCGACAATTCCACGCAAACCTTCCAACGTCATCGTAGAAATAGCTTCTGTCTGATACGCAAGCTGCTCTGCCTCAATATAATTGACAAGCCCCATTGCCGTCATCGCTTGTGTTCCATTAATTAACGCCAATCCTTCTTTCGCCTTCAACGTCACTGGCTCAATGCCCTCTTTTGACAACGCAATAGCTGATTCCATACGCTCTCCCTTATAGAACACTTCCCCTTCTCCCATCAACACAAGTGCCAAATGAGAAAGCGGCGCCAAGTCACCGCTTGCACCAAGTGAACCTTGTTGAGGAATAACCGGATGAATCTGTGCGTTAACTAGATCTAGTAAACGCTCTATGACTACCGGGCGAATTCCAGAGAAACCTTTTAGGAGTGCGTTTGCACGAAGAAGTGTCATTCCACGAGAAACCATCTCGGGGAACGGTTCGCCAATTCCACAAGCATGCGAATGAATCAAATTTAATTGAAGTTGTTCCGTATCTTCCGCTTCGATGAATACATCACTAAATTTACCGAATCCAGTAGTAATTCCGTACACCACTTTACTTTCCGCAACAATTTTCTCTACTGCTTCACGGCTCTTTTGAACCGCTTTCATACTTTCTTCAGAAGCTTTTACTTTCGCTCCATTCACCAATACTTCTTTCGCTTGTTCAATCGTTAACGTACGACCTGTCAATTCAATCATTTCCAATTCCTCCTCGTTGTCTTTAGTTCTAGTTGCGCTGATCCTGTGCAAAGAATTCATTCCTAAACAAGCAAAAGGAGACTATATTGACAGACGGGTGCCCTAAAAGGGGGGTCCCCGCATGTGTCAATATAGCCTCCTTATTGTCTAAATAACTATAGGCTTCATTCTTTTATTCAGATGTGATTGATACCTAAACCAATTGCCTCATGCTCGAAGCCACGAACCGGGGCACCGATTGTTCCATAGACAGCAACGGCAATCCATTCACCTTCCGCTGCATTTTCATACGGAGTCCCACGCACAATAGCAAATCGAAGTCCCGCTGTTCGCAGCATGCCGCCGAGCTCAACCTGCCCACGTGTCACGCCTTGCATAGCTTCGATTATCGCATGATAGAGCGCATGCATCTCTCGATAGATGTCTTGATTTACAATTCCTTGTCGTTTCGCAAGCGTTTCAATTGCCGCCACAATTTTCTGGAACTCCATTGAGCCCACTTTACCTTTTCCGAACTGCCAACCTAGTTGCTGCATGCCGTTTTCTATTCTACTATCTTCTGCTTCGCTATTTGAAAACGTATACATTACTGCCTGGCGTCCGATCTTCGTATCTACCTGATTCATGTTGTACCTTCTTTTTAGATGTACTTGATATTGAATATCAACTAATGACTAACTCTATTATTACAGAGGAAATCTCTTAGGTCAATACTTGAAAGAAAAATAAAGCGCTTACTGTGCAAATTTGGCGATCAATCGAATTGTTTAGTCAAGTTCGCCATTTCTATAGCCGACACTGCAGCATCCCAGCCTTTATTCCCTGCTTTAGTCCCTGCCCTTTCAATAGATTGCTCGATCGTGTCTGTCGTCAGCACACCAAAAATCACCGGGACTCCTGACTGCATACTCGCTTGTGCTACACCTTTGGCCGCTTCATTACAGACGTAGTCGAAGTGAGGTGTGGCTCCGCGGATGACAGTACCGAGTGTAATGACAGCATCATATTTTTGGGAATCTGCCATCTTCTTTGCGATCAACGGAATTTCAAATGCCCCGGGTACCCAAGCGATATCTACATCTGCTTCAGCTACGCCATGTCGTTTGAATGCGTCCTCAGCGCTCGATAACAACTTGCCTGTGATAAACTCATTAAATCGTCCTACGACAACGCCTATCTTTAATCCTGTACCTACTAAATGTCCTTCGAATAAATTCCCCATATCTATCTCTCCTTAAATTGTTAATAAGTGATCTAATTTTTCCGCTTTAGTTTTTAAGTATTTTTCGTTTTCTTCTTTCATCGGCAATTGAATCGGAACCCGTTCAACGATTTCCAATCCATAGCCTTTTAAGCCTGAAATTTTCTTCGGATTATTCGTCAACAAACGCATTTGTTTAACGCCAAGTTCATGTAAGATTTGAGCACCGATGCCGTAATCACGCAAATCTGCTGCAAAGCCCAGTTTTTCATTGGCTTCTACCGTGTCGAAACCTTGTTCTTGCAGTTCGTATGCTTTCAGCTTATTGATCAAGCCGATGCCTCTGCCTTCTTGACGCATATACAATAAAACTCCGCGACCTTGTTGTTCGATCTGCGAAAGCGCTGCATGCAATTGAGGTCCGCAATCGCATCGGCAGGAGCCAAATACATCGCCCGTCAAACACTCCGAATGAACACGTACTAACATGGGTTCTTCTGGCGTTACCTCACCTTTCACCAGCGCTACATGCTCTTTACCTGTTAACGTTTCGGTGTATCCAATCATACGAAACTCTCCGAAGTCAGTCGGCAGCTTGATCTCCGCTTCCCTAACAACCAGCCTCTCCTGCTGCAGGCGATAATGAATTAAATCTTGGATTGTAATTAATTTCAGATTCAATTCTTGCGCCATCAGACGCAATTCAGGCACTCGCGCCATCGTACCGTCATCATTCATGATTTCACAGATTACCCCTGCTGAAGAACTCCCTGCCAGTCGAGCTAAGTCAACCGCTGCTTCCGTATGACCAGTACGTTCCAAGACACCGCCGGATTTTGCGACTAACGGAAATACATGACCCGGACGTTTAAATTCACTAGCTACCGACCGCGACTCCATCATTTTGACAATCGTTTCGGCCCGTTCAAATGCACTGATTCCAGTGTGCGTGGAAAGATGATCCACACTGATCGTGAATGCCGTGCCATGCGAATCCGTATTGTGATCGGTCATCATCTGCAAACCAAGTTGTTGAGCTTTCTGCTCCGTAATCGGCACACAAATCAAACCGCGCCCTTTCGTCGCCATGAAATTAATAATCTCAGGCGTGATCTTATCAGCCAATGCGACGAAATCTCCTTCATTCTCCCGATCTTCATCATCGACGACGATCACTACTTTACCTTGTTTTAAATCTTCTAACGCTTCTTCAATTGTATGAAACATCTCTGTCCACTCCTTCACTTAAATCCGTGCTGTTGTAGAAAATCCTCTGTCAGTGGCTGTTCTTTCGCGTCTCGTCTCTTAAGCATGTTCTCTACGTACTTCGCCAGCATGTCGCATTCGAAATTAACAACATCCCCTAGGGACTTTTTCGCAATGACCGTCATTTCTTGGGAATGCGGAATCAACGAAATCGTAATATCTGTTTCATTCACATCAAAAATTGTCAGTGACGTACCGTCTAATGCGATCGAGCCTTTTGGCAATAAATACGGACTATACTGTTCAGGCAAAGCCAGCCGAATATAAAGTGCATTATCGATAGTACGTTTTTCACGAATGATGGCGACACCATCGACATGTCCCGTGACGAAATGACCGCCAAATCGACCGTTAGCTGCAAGAGCACGTTCCAAATTCACTCGACTTCCCACCTTCAATTGTTGAAGTGAGGTAGAAGAGACGGTCTCAGGCATGACATCTGCAGAAAATTGTTCTTTCGAAAACTTTTTGACTGTCAGACAAACTCCATTGACTGCAATGCTGTCACCTAATTGGACATCGGCTAATACAGTAGAAGCTGCAATCGTCAATGTCATCGACTGCGCTCCCGGCTGTACACTTTTGACTGAACCGATTTCTTCAATAATCCCTGTAAACAACGGTCAATCCCTCTCTTTCGGTAGCGCTATAATTTTAATATCAGGGCCAATCATTTCCACACTTTCAAAAATCAACGGGAAGGCCTCTCCCATAATCTCCGGGTCTGTTCCACCAACAGGTGTCAGCGAGCCACTGCCGCCAAGTAACTTCGGCGCCATATAGCAAATAACACGCTGAACGGCACGCGCCCTGATGAATGAAGCATTGACCGCGGCACCACCTTCTACCAATAACGTCATGACACCGTCAGAGCCTAAGCGCAAGAGGATCTCTTCAATATCAAGCTGAATTTTCGGCATGCGTATGATTCGGACGTGCGGCTTTTGGAGCAACTGTTCACGCAAGTATTCTGCTTCATTCCCACAAAAAATCCATGTAGGTGCAGCATTGTTTTGAATGACTTGACTATCAATTGGTGTTCGTAACCAAGTATCTAAAATAACTCGAATAGGATGTTTTCCACCTCGGGGCAATCTGGTGGTGAGAAGGGGGTCATCATGAAGAATCGTTTGAACGCCGACTAAAATCGCATCTTGGGTATGACGAAGCAGATGGACATCGAGCCTTGCTTGCTCACTCGTCACCCATTTACTGTCTCCTGTAGATGTTGCAATCTTACCGTCCATCGTCATCGCTGTTTTCATTGTCACATGAGGTGTTTTCGTTCGTATAAAATGAAAAAATGGTGCATACAATTTCTGTGCTTGATCGGTACATACATCTTTCTCTACTTCCAAACCCGCAGCACGAAGTCGTTCCATGCCTTTGCCGGCAACCAACGGATTGGGATCGGAAATCGCCACGTAGACACGCTGGATACCAGCCCGAATAATCGCATCTGCGCAAGGCGAAGTTTTACCTGTATGAGAACAAGGCTCCAAAGTTACATACAAATCAGCGCCTTCCGCTTTTGTGCCGGCCATATCAAGCGCAACCCGCTCAGCATGTCGTTCCCCCGCCTGCAAGTGAGCACCCATTCCGACGATTCTACCGTCTTTCACTATCACGGCGCCAACTGGCGGATTCGGAGAAGTTTGACCATTAACGTTTTGAGCTAACTTCAACGCCATTTCCATATAATCTTGTTTCACTGCACAACACTCCAACTTGCAAAATTCCTCTTGTGACGTGACAAAACAAAAAGCCCCGCAAAATGTAAATGCGGGGCTTGTAACCATGACAAAATAAGCGTTATAAATGTAGATTTTAAAAACGCATTGTTCCTTCTCTCATCCAGACTTTAACTGTCGGCTTTGGAGTTTCACCAAATCCACCTTCTGCTTTTTAGCTAATCAATCACACCTAGGCGTGATTGCGCATGGATTTTGAAATGTACTCGCACATTTCAAAATCCATGACATCTGCCAGAGGCTTTATCTGGATTCAGCGGGCGTTTGAACACCCACTGAACAGAAAAGCCACCGTATTCATACCGCCACTTATGGAAGTGAGGGTTTCTGCTGAATTTAGATAAAAGCATCCGGGTCACGGACTAAGAGCTTGTAAGCTCATCACCGTCGGTAGGGACTTCCACCCTGCCCCGAAGGAAACTTATTCGATTACCTAAGAGTCTAGCACAACTAATAGTGAAATGACAATCACTGAATATTTATTCAGCTCTAAATACCCACTTATTCACCGTGAATTGATCGATCGCTTCGATATCCGGTTTATAACCAATACCAGCTTCATTTGGCACGGTAATATAACCATTTTCCGCTACTACCTCAGGCTTGATAATATCTTGATCCCAATAACGAGAAGAACCCGCCGTATCTCCAGGCAGTGTGAAATTCGGCAGCGTCGTTAAAGCGACATTGTGCGCTCGTCCGATGCCTGATTCCAGCATCCCACCGCACCACACATCAATCCCTTTAGCTGCGCAGTAGTCGTGGATCTTCTTAGCTTCCGTCAAACCGCCCACACGTCCGATTTTAATATTTATAATCCGACAGCTCCCAAGCTCCACAGCTTTCCTGGTATCTTCCAAGGAATGGATACTTTCATCCAAACAGATCGGTGTCGACATTTGTCTCTGAAGTTTTGCATGATCGATAATATCGTCAGACGCAAGCGGCTGCTCGACCATCATCAAATTAAACTGGTCCAATTCCTTTAAAACTTCTGCATCATCCAGCGTATAGGCAGAGTTCGCATCTGCCATCAATGGCACATCGGGAAATTCGTTGCGGATCGCTCGGATGACTTCCACGTCTTGCCCCGGTTTGATCTTCACCTTAATCCGCTTATAGCCTTCATCGATGAAACCTTTCACATTGGCAAGTAAGTCTTCCACACGTTCTTCAATGCCAATACTGATCCCGACTTCAATATGATCCCGTTCACCGCCTAACGCTTCGGCAAGCGACATATCGTGACGTTTTGAATACAAATCCCAAACCGCACCTTCAATCGTCGACTTTGCCATGTTATTCTTTCGAATAGGTGCAAAAAATTCATTCACTTCATCCGGATGTTCGATTGTCTTACCAAGCACCGCCGGAATCAAGAAATCACGCAACATATGAATACATGTTTCCGTTGTCTCTTCGCTATACCATGGGTAAGTGAACGCCACGCTTTCTCCCCAACCTTCGTTGCCCAGTTCATCTTGCACTGTAGCCAACAGGAAGTCTCTTTGATGGATTGTTCCGAAACTCGTTGTGAAAGGATTCTTCATCGTCATACTCATCCTACGAATGGTTACACTTTCAATTTTCAATCGGCTCACTACTTTCATTTTGTAATGGAATCATGGAAAGCTTACAAAAACGATAGTATTGTACAGCTTCATCCGTTCTGCGCACATCAATTAATGCAAACCCTGCGCTGCACAGTTGTTGAAATAGATTCCTTGTTTTCAAACGCCAATCAAGCGCCAACTGGGAGTCTTCAGTCTTCAGCAGCTGGGTATGTTTTGGAACGGGCACTTCTACCGCTTCTGCCGACAGCCAATCGTTTTCTTCAGGTAACTGCAGCTCAGGGTGATTTTCATTTGTCAGGCGAACCGTAAACGGACACATGTACTGAAGATTTATCGGTTGCCAACATTCATTCACTCGCGGACTAGTAATCCACCACGCCACTTGAAAACGGTCGGTCGGTAAGCCTTTATTCAGACCGTCCGCCATTTCACCGTAGCAATTGACGATATAGTCGTAACAGACTCCGTATAATTTTGATGTATTTAGGTAGGCATTGCGGCTTTCGAGTGGATCAAATGTCCAGACAATTAATTCATAACCCATCTCGCGCGCCAAACGTAGCTGTTCATCTTTCAACAACTTACCGATCCCCATTAATTGAAATTCTTGATCGACAGCTAACATATGGGAACATAAATACGACTGCCCTTCAGAGAATCCTGCAAAGCTGTAGGAAAAACCAATCATTCGCTCGCCGGCAAACGCGCCGACAATCAGGCCACCATTTTTCACCGCAGTAATCGTTTGATGAACAGGAATCGGCTCCATTCCCCAGATTTGCTTCTCAAGTTTTTGCACCGCATAAATTTCTTCAATTTCAGTCACTTTTCTAATTTGTACATTCGTCATCGGCGCACCTTCTATTTTTAGATTGAACTGCTAAATTCGTCTCCAACACGACGGTCTACACCACTCAATGTTAACATAAAAAAAGACCTCTCTTCACTTTAAGTGAAGGGAGGCTCTTTGCAATTAAAATGTCAATAAAATCATCATCATAAACAATAGGGTCATGTAATTCACAGAATACAAAAACATGACATGCGCCCATTTGTGGTTGTCCTTTGCATAAAAACCATAAATACTAGCCGCAATATAGCCAACATTCATCAACGTAGCGACGATGATAAAGCCCATTCCGAACATTGGCAACAAAAATGGAAAAGGCAGCAAACATAGTACATATATCAACATTTGACGTTTTGTGAAATCAAAACCGCACACAACCGGCAACATCGGCACGTTCGCCGCTTTATACTCATCATGCTTCTTCATAGCAATCGCAAACGTATGCGGCATTTGCCAAATAAACAAAATCGAAAATAAGACAATCGGCACAATATGATTCGCCGACATAATGGCAGCCCAGCCAATCAAAGGCGTTACCGCCCCCGAAACACTTCCAATTACCGTATTTAACGTGTATTTACGTTTAGACCACATCGTATAGGGTATGACATACGTAAACCACCCAATGAACGCGTAAAGAGCTGCTTCAAAAGTAGTAAATAAAAGCAATAACATGCCGATCCCAGATAACACCAAACCAATATTTAAAACTGTTTTCAAAGCAAAGTTTCCTGTAACAGTCGGCCGTTGCTGCGTTCTTTCCATGAAAGTGTCAATATCCGAATCAAACCAGTTATTCAACACGAGCGCACCTGCCATTAGAAAGGTGCTGCCGACCATCGTCAGCCAGAAAACGCCCCAATTCCCTGCAAGTGTCATTCCTGAGAAGTGAAGCGCCAACCAGAACCCTGCAAATACAGGCAAGACATTCGCGATGAGTACAGGACCTTTCACTAATGATTTAATATCTGAGAAGAAGGCAGATGCCGAGCGACTTTGTGTAGTCGTCGAAACAATATGGACTTCTTTCGTCATAAGATCCGTTCTCCTTTTCTACATACGTTCCTTTTTTATATAACTTTATTTATATTACTAACTATATCATTTTCTTAAAAGCAAAATCAAAAATTCACGATAATTCCTCATAAACTGTTACAAATCTTTGTCATTCAGCTTTCAGAAATGTTAAACCTAACTAATTTTCTTTAGTAATCTAAAAATTCTGATTCTTACGTTTGGAAATGCAACATTTCCCTCTAGTATTCGACTCGAGGAAATCCTATACCCCTTGTAGGATAGAGCCTTGATTCGTCCATATTTAATTCCAGTTAAAAACTTTACTTTTTAATGAAGTTTATAAGTGTATTTTATTATAAAAAATACACTCAATCATCAGTTGTCTAAATTATTAAATTGATAATAATTTTACTATCCTGTAAACTATCTAAATGTCACCACGAAATAAAATGATAGTTTTTCCTTAATCTCTTCAACTTTCCTACGTTTTTTCTGGGTGATTGCAAATAAGAGATTCGAGTAAAAAAGATCATTTCGTGATGAAAAAAACCACAGACAGAAGGGATTTGATTTTTTGAGAAAGTTTACGTTTCTATTCTCAGTCTTCGCATTACTGCTTTTAACTGCTTGCGGTAATAGTGTAAGCAAAGATTCGATCAGTGTCATTAAACTTGCAGACGCAGGATGGGACAGCATTCGTGTCCACAATAGCATCACACAACTCATTTTGGAGGAAGGCTATGGATATGACACAGAAGTAACCAATGGGACTTCTACGGCTGTATTCCAAGCTTTACAGCAAGGCGATATCCAAATCTACACCGAAATTTGGACAGATAACATGGAAGATATCTACACTAGCGCTATTGACAAAGGAGATATAGTGAAACTTTCAACAAACTTTGACGACAATTCTCAAGGTCTATATGTACCGACTTACGTGATAAAGGGCGATCAAGAGCGCGGCATTGAACCTATGGCACCTGACCTGAAGACAGTGGAAGACCTGGCAAAATACCCTGAACTTTTCAAAGACCCCGAAAACCCAGAAATGGGCCGCATTATCGGCGCCCCTTCGAGCTGGGTCGTCAGCAAACATTTAGCTGAAAAAATGAAGACTTATGGCTTAGATAAGACGTTCACATACTTGGCTCCAGGATCTGACTCTTCAATTATTGCTGATTTGGTGAGCGCTTACAAAAAAGGCGAGCCGTGGGTAGGTTATTATTGGTCTCCAACTTGGGTAACTGCAACGTATGATTTAACACTTTTAGAAGATCATCCGTTTGACCAAGAAATTTGGGACAAAGAAAAAGGAACTGAATTCCCACCGAATGATGTTGTAGTCGGTATTCATAAAGATCTGCAAACCCAAGCACCTGAAGTTGTTGACTTTCTGAAAAACTATGAAACGAGTAACGACTTAACTGAAGAAATGCTAAATTATATGGGCGAGAATGAAGCAGATCCAGACGAAACCGCAAAATGGTTCATGAAAGAACATGAAGACATTTGGACTTCATGGGTACCTGACGATATTGCTGAGAAAGTAAAAGCAGCACTATAAAAAACTAAAAAGATTGCGGGGATGGACGCCATTCCGCTCCATCCCCTTCTTCACTACTTACTTAACTTAACTACAGAAAGAGAGGGACAAGCTAGTGTAATCTAGCTTAATGCCTATGACTGAATTCCCCAATGTACGAATACCGATAGGAGACTATGTTGAAAAGTTTATCGACTTTCTCGCAATGAACTTTGGTTGGCTTTTTGATTTTATCTTCATGATTGCTTCATCAACTATCCGCACGATCGAAACGACTCTGTTAGCCACACCATGGTGGGTAATCATGATTATCGTTTTCTTACTGGGATGGTACTTCAACAATATATACGGCGGTTTGCTGTTCGCCCTCTTCATTTTTTTAATCGGATCTTTTGATCTCTGGACAGAAACAATGACCACTGTTGCCATTATCGTGATTTCTGTTGTCCTATCCCTTGCGATCGGTATTCCGGTTGGCATATTGATGGCCTTCAGCCGAACATTTTCTATTATCATGCGGCCGATATTAGACGCCATGCAGACGATGCCTACCTTTGTATACTTGATCCCTGTAATTTTCTTCTTCCCTTTAGGAAACGTACCAGCAATTATTGCAACGATTATTTATGCATTGCCCCCTGTCATTCGACTAACGGAGCTTGGCATACGAAATGTCGATGATGAAGTAATAGAGTCGGCCGAGTCATTCGGATCCTCCCGTAATCAGATGCTCGTAAAAGTACAACTTCCTCAAGCATTGCCTACAATGATGGCAGGTATTAACCAAACGACTATGATGGCGTTGTCCATGGCGGTAGTCGGTTCAATGGTTGGCGCACACGGTCTCGGTGAACGGGTACTATACGCTATCAATCAAATCAATATTTCATTAGGATTTGAAGCAGGTATCAGTATCGTATTTTTAGCGATTATCATAGACCGCATCACAAATGGAGTGGCGGATCGCCTACAAAGTTCTAGGAGGAGATCAGCATGACAGTAAAACTCAAAGTAGAAAATGTCACCAAGATTTTTGGCCCCCGCCCTAAAAAAGTTATTCCGTTAATTGAAAAAGGTGCTTCTAAACGAGAAATTCTCGACAAGACTGGACATACAGTCGGTGTCTATAATGCCAATATGGAAATTATGGAGGGCGAAACATTCGTCATCATGGGTTTATCGGGAAGCGGAAAATCTACGTTGATCCGTTGCTTTAATCTGCTGAACAAACCGACTTCAGGCGCAATTTACGTAGACGGGGAGAATATTGTCTCTTACAACAAGGAACAGTTAAAATTTTTCCGCCAAAAGAAAATTGCGATGGTTTTCCAGCACTTCGGTTTATTCAGCCACCGGACGGTTATGGAAAATATCGAATACGGTCTCGAAGTCCGCGGATTGTCCAAAAACGAACGACGTGAGATTGCTCAAAAGCATATTGATACAGTCGGACTAAAAGGTTATGAGAATCAATATCCCGATGAACTCTCAGGTGGAATGCGTCAGCGTGTCGGTATTGCACGGGCTTTGACGAACGATCCGGATATTCTATTGATGGATGAGCCGTTCAGTGCGTTAGATCCACTCATTCGAAGAGAGATGCAGCTGGAGCTCTTGGATATTCAGACACGCTTGCAAAAGACCATTATTTTCATTACACATGACGTCAATGAAGCCTTCCGTATCGGTGACCGTGTGGCTGTCATGAAAGATGGCAATGTCGAGCAAGTCGGAACACCGGAAGATTTATTAGAATCACCGGCGAATGATTATATTGTTGAGTTCACACGGGAAATCGATCGTTCCAAAGTTTTGCAAGCTGAAAATATTATGTCGAAGCCATTGAGCATCGTAAATAGTAAAGACGGGTTGCATGTCGCTATTAAAAATATGGAAGAGCATGGAATCTCCAGCGTTTTCATTACGAACCGCGAGCGGCAATTACTCGGATTGGTCACTATTGATCAAGCGATTGACGGCGTAAAAAACCGCAAGACCATTGATGAAGTTATGTCTACTGATGTGCGGACGGCTTACCCGGAAGAATATGTCCAAGATATTATTCCACGTGTGCTTGATTCTAAGTATCCACTTGTCGTTGTAGATGAGACAAATCGAATTAAAGGAATCATTCTGCGTGTACATGTACTCTCAAGTATTATTAGTAATTCATCTGAAGATCAGGACGTTGAAGCGATCACACCAGCGGAAACCGTTTGAACTGATGAATTTAAAAACTGAGAAGAAATGGCGATGGCCACTTCTTCCCAGTTTTTTCATGTCATTCATTCTTACCGGAGACCCCTGCGCTTTCGAAGGTCGCCATTTCATTGACCATGCAGACAGCAGATTGAATGATGCTAAAAGCTACCGCTGCACCTGTCCCTTCCCCAAGTCTCATGTCCAGTGAAACAATTGGTTCCTTCCCTAAGTATTCATAGGCTTTTTGATGGCCCGGCTCCATAGACTGATGGCCAAGTAACATATAGTTCACTGCACCTTTTCCAATACTCTCCGCAACGCATGCAGCCGCCGTAGAAATAAATCCATCCAACACAATTGGTATCCGATTCGATGCGGCCGCCAGCATTGCACCCGCCATTGCAGCAATTTCCAAGCCGCCGACTTTGCGTAGTATGTCGTAGCCATCTTGTCGGTCCGGCTGATGAAATTCCAGAGCCTGTCGAACGACGTTGATTTTATGTACATGCTGTTCAGATGAAATTCCTGTTCCGAAGCCCACAAGCTCCGCAGGATCTATTCCCGTAATAGCCGCGACAATCGCACTGCTCGTAGTTGTATTACCGATACCAACTTCTCCTACTACTAGACAGTCTACTCCTTTATCAAACAGTACCAGTGCTTCCTCGTAGCCTATTTGTATCGCTCTCTCTACTTCTTCCTCTGTCATTGCCTCTGTACGTAAGAAATTTTGAGTACTTTGGCGAATTTTGCGGTTTTTCACTAGTCCCGTAAAATCATCACCGATCACACCGACATCCACCAATGAAAATTCGGCTTGCTGCTGTCTGCCAAATACATTAATCGCAGCTCCGCCTTGCGCCATATTGTCTACCATTTGACGTGTAACTTGTTGCGGGAATGCCGAAATCCCTTCTTCGACGATGCCGTGATCCGCAGCGAACACGATAATACCGAGCTTATAGATGACCGGTTTGCGATGCCCCTTCATTTCGGCCAGTTGCATGACAATTTCCTCTAATTTCCCTAAGCTTCCGACCGGCTTTGTCAGCATGTCCAAGTAAGCCTTTGCTTCAACTCTTGCCTCTGTATCCAACATGGGGACATTGTAGTTATTCAATTTCATTCCTACTTTCTTGTTGTTCTTTAACTTCTCTTTAATAGTATATCATCCGTTGCGTTGTACAGGCATATTTAGGAATGAAGGCTAGTTCCTTTAGGTTCAATTTACACCAATATGGGTATAGATAGGGTATAAAGAAAAGGAGACGATGTACATGATCAGCGAAAAATTAGCACAAGCTCTGAATGAACAAATGAATAATGAATTCGCCGCCGCGCAAACGTATTTATCCATGGCATCTTATTGTGAATACCGCAACTATAGCGGATTTGCTCACTATTATTTACAGCAAGTAGAAGAAGAGCGGTTCCATGCCATGAAAATTTATTCCTACTTAAATGACCGCGGTATTCATGCAGTCATTACGGAAATTCCCGCGCCTACTACTTCTTTCGAAAATCTTGTGCATACTTTTGAAGTTGCGTTAGAACAGGAGAAAAAAGTAACAAAATCATTTTATGCAATCATGGATTTGGCATGGGAAGAAAAAGAACACGCGACAATTTCATTCCTCAACTGGTTCTTGGATGAACAAGTCGAAGAAGAAGCGACATTCGATAAGCACATCGAGTATTTGAAACGTATTCGTGATGATAAGAATGCGCTGTTCATTTACGAAAAGGAACTGGCGTCACGCTCATTTGCGGACGAATAAAAATAAGCAAGCGTCGGTCGTCGGACCTTCGCTTGCCTATTTACTTGTGGTGATACGCTCCAGACACCTTTGACAAACACAGCGTTTGTGCAATTCTTCCCTCGGAATTTGACCAAACACTTCATCAGGAAATTTTTTGTCTGTACACCAGCATTTGCCTCCTTCTTTCAAATTTCCATTACCGCATTGGTTATGCCCGTTGCAAATCGGACATACTGTCTTCCCCATTCCATTACCCTCTTCACATACGGTGTTTGTTCAACTCCGCAGTATTTTTCTTTTCCAGCTCTTCCACTCGCTCCTCCAATTCCTTATTGCGTTTCATGCTTTCCATCGAGTAAAGCCCTGCCAGTAAAGCGACCACAAATGTGGCATAATTAAACCACTCCATACAACCCGCCCCTTTTTCACTTTTCTTTCTTTAAATACATCTTGTAAACTTTCTTCAATGTCTCAGGCTTTAAATCCATATCATTTTCATACATATATTTCACAGCATAGCCGAGTGCGACAGTCATGGAACCAGCAACGCTAGCAGCCACGACCATTCCAGCGCCCGGTATGACTTTGACAATTTGACGAAATGCTGTTTTGCCGATATTCCCAACTACCGTTGCAATGATTAATTCCTTTGCGTGGTCTTTCGTAATCGGTTTTCCGTATAGAGTTGAAAGTTTCAACATCAAACCAACTTGTAAAGTGGTCAGCGGAACAAAGTCCGCTCCAGGAATAGGGACTGCGCCGATTGCGGCTGCCGATGCTCCAGCCGCCAAAATCCACCTTTTTGCGATGGATGGCTTATCTGCCATATTGGCCGCCAGCAAGAGATCCTTATTCACTTCCTTCAGCTGCTGAAGAATTTCTTTCTGCAATAACTCCATATGTTCTCCAGTCTTGGAGGAAATCGGAATGACAGGATACGCAAACTCAGTATGCTCTAGTATGTAGTTCACTAAACTTGGAATATCATCTGCCGCATCAATTTTATTCAGCACTATAATGACTTTCTTATTAAAAGTGGCAATTTTATTCAGTGATTTCAATTCCGTATCCGACAGCACAGTGCCTGCTGCATTTAAGAAAAATAAAATTACGTCGGCTTCATTGTAAAATTTTAATGTTTCTTGAGAGTGTTCTTGGTAAATATCATCGAGTCCCGGCGTATCGACAAACAGGATATTGTCTCGGTAGTAATACTTTTTGACTTCTTTCGTCTCTCCCGGTTGCGCTCCCACTTCAGCTACACTTTTTTGCATAAGCCGATTTAAAGTAGAGGATTTTCCTGCGTTGACATCCCCAATCATCGCAATCAATATTTCTTTCTTTAACTGTTCATTAATATCATCCGATTCTTGTTGAAAAATCTGATCGAATGCGTCATTTGACATGAAATTAGAAGTATTCATTCCTTCACATCCATTCATTTATTTTCAATACTCAGTTTAGTCTGTTGTAAAAAAGAGCATCAGTCATTCTACCTCTTCTGACTGATGCCCTTTTAAGTTGTTTACCAAACAATCTTCCCTTAATAATAAGGCGAAATCAATATATACACAAGTACCCCGGTCAAGCTAACGTATAACCAAATCGGCATCGTCCATCGTGCAATTTTACGGTGACGCGCGTTTTCCATATTCCAAGCTCTGGCGACACTTGTCAAAGCAAGCGGAACAATTACAGCAGCTAAGACAATATGAGAAAACAAAATGAAATAATAGAAACCAGCCATGAAACCACTGCCGCCATACGGAGTCGATTCAGCTAAATAATGATAGGCCACATAAGTGACTAAGAACAATGCAGTCGTACTGAATGCAGCGTATATGAATCGTTTATGAACCGTAATATTTTTCTTCAAAATGGCGACCAAAGCGCACACTAAGAAAATAAAGGTAAAACTATTAAAGATGGCATTCAAAAGAGGCAAGATCGTAATGTCGAAAGCAGTAAAGTCTTCGGCTCCCGGCAGACCTGACAGCACACCGATTGCTCCAATCAAAATCACCGAAATGATAATGATGGCCGGTCGGTAATTGCGCTTTTTGAATGAACTGGAACTAGCTGTTTGATTGCTGTAATTCATCTATTGTCACTCCAATTCTATATTTATCAATTATGCCTCAGCATAATTGCGTCCGGATTTTTTCGAGCTTGCTCGAAAAGCTCCCTTAAAAACCCGTGACATCCCCCCGAAATTCAGCAGGCGTTTAAACACCCTCTGAACCGCAATAAAATCACATTCTTCATACCACATGCAGATTTAGAAGTATACTGCTGAAATCAGATAAGCTACCCTTCATATTAGCATAAGTAACCTATCGTAGACCTCAAATTTGTGTCGAATTTTGCAATTGATTCGATGTTTCTTGATGGAAGTCTTCAATGACTTGAATGAACTTATAGATCGTCGGAGTTAAATACGAATCGGCACGGCGGACGAAAACAGTTTTAATCTGACTATACTCGGATGGTAAGTGATAGCAATGAACGTGACCTTGTTCCACTAGATGAGCGACAGCCGATTTTGGAACGAATGTCACGCCGAGACCTGCTGCTACACTACCGAGAATGGTCTCCAGCGTACCAAATTCCATCATTTTCGTCGGTTTAAATTGTTCATCCTCCAGCCACTGTTCCAATCGGGCACGATAGCCGCATCCTTTACTGAAGCATAAAATCGGTTCATCTTTGATATCTTCTTTTGATTGAAACGGCTTGTCGGAAACAAGGACGAGTTCTTCCTCCAAAACGTCATGGACCGCTAAATCAGGGTGCGTCGTGCCTTCGGAGATGAAAGCACCGTCCAATTGGTGGTGAAGCACTTTATATTGCAATTGTTCAGTGACGCCCGTCAGTAAAGATAAATCTACTTGTTTGTATTTTTTATTGTATCTCGAAAGAATGACCGGAAGTTTGATAACCGTTTCTACAGAGCCGATTTCCAGTTTTCCAGACGGCTCTTTGTCGTTTTGTACAACTTTCCTCATCTCATTCGTCAATGATAGAATTTTCTCACTGTAGATCAACAGTCTTTTCCCTTCGGGCGTTAAAATCATCCCTCTATTATGGCGATTGAATAACGGTGTCTTCAGTTCATTCTCCAACTTCTGAATGCGAGAAGTAATATTCGATTGAACGTAGCGCAGTTCTTTTGCCGCCTCCGTAATCGTGCCTTTTTCGGCTACCATTTGAAATATTTCCAAGTCTTTAAACTCCATCGTCATCCCCCTTTTCTTCTGTCTCTTTTATGATATCAATAATAATGATAGTAGTCATCATTATTATTCGTTTTACATGATGTCTATTTTCTAGTTTACTAGAGTAAGTACTTCGAGGGGAGTTTGGTCCAATGAAAAACAAAATTATATGGGGAGCGTTTCTATGTTTTATCGCCAGTGCATCATGGGGCGCGATGTTCCCTGTTGCCAATAGCGCATTTAAAGCAATTGATCCCTTTTATTTCACATTGATTCGCTACGTATCGGTAACAATTTTACTCGTCATTTTATTGTGGTGGAAAGAAGGAAAACAGGCTTTTCGCTTGGAGAAGAGGGGTTTATCGCTTTGGTTTTTCGGTACGATGGCATTTGTTGTCTACAACTTGTTCATCTTCTGGGGCGAAGATCTGATGGGTGAACCGGGAATCATGGTTGCTTCCATTTCAGAAGCCATGATGCCGATGATTTCCATTGTAATCGTTTGGTTCATCAGCAGGCAAAAGCCGCATGGTTTTACATTAACATGTGTATTTACTGCATTTATCGGTGTGATGCTCGTCATTACAAAAGGTGATTTACGAACATTTTTGACTGCGACGGATGATATAATTCCGTCCTTGCTCATCTTTTTAGCTGTGATCGGCTGGGTGGTCTATACGATGGGCGGCAATCAGTTCAGCGAGTGGTCGTCATTGCGTTATTCCACATTAAGCTGTCTGCTCGGTACTGCCACAGCTTGTGTCATCGTCTTTTTCGTCACGCTGACTGGTTATATTTCCGTTCCGACACTTGCAACTGTGCAAACAGTTAGTCCGCATATGCTGTTTATGATTGTTTTCCCCGGTATCATTGCATTGCTTGGCTGGAATGTCGGAGTTCGAATTTTGTCACCATTAAATGGTCTACTATTCATCAACTTTGTTCCAGTGACTACATTGGTCATTTCGTTTGTGCAAGGTTATCAGTTGACGGTGTTTGATTATATCGGTACGGTATTCATCATTCTTTCTCTTGTCGGCAATAACATTTTCTTGCGGTTGCAGCAAAAGCGCAAAGACGAAGTACGACAATACAAGAAACAATCTGCCGAGCCTAGTGTTTCCGCATAATAATGAAAAGTAAACAGGCGATGCAAACCAACTGGTTTTGCATCGCCTGTTTCGTTGTTTGTGTAAATCAAAATTTAAAGCGGTGAACAATGCGGTTCAGCGCGGCAGCTTGGTCTGTCAATCTGACCGCGTCACTCGCCAACTGCTGAATTCCTTCGACTTGCTCATCCATTCCCGCAACGGTTTCTGTAACACTATCCGTAAATTGTTCGGAAATGATTGTGATCTGCTCGATAATTCTTTCAATCTGTTCGCCGTCTTGAATCATTTCTTCCGCATGACGACTGTTGTTATTGACAGCAGATTTCGTATCGATCACCGCTTCATTCATTTGATGGATGGATTGGCCGGCAACTTTGACGATTTCCACACCTTCTTGAATTGTGTCGGTATTCGATTCCACTTGCTGTACCGCAATTTTCACTTCATTGTTGGTTTGCTCGAGTGTTCGCACCACGTCATTCGCAAAATCATTCGTTTCTTCAGCGAGTTTACGGACTTCATTGGCAACAACGGAGAAACCACTTCCCGCTTCACCCGCCCGTGCTGCTTCGATGGATGCATTCAGTGCCAATAAGTTGGTCTGCTCCGCGATTTTCGTAATCAGAGATACTTTTTGAATGACTTGATGGATGTCTTCCGCCACTTGCATGATTTTCTGGGAAGATTTTTGCACGGCTTCATTTATTTGCTGCATCTTTTGCTCGGATTCTTCAATAGCTTGGCTACCCTCTTCTGCTGCTTGAGATGCATCTTCAGACTTTGCGAGCGTCTGCTGGATACGCGCTTCCATTTCACGGATGCCTTGCATCATCGTTTGGACCATGGCGTTTGCTGACTGTAATGAAGAAAGTTGTTGCTCCGTTCCGACCTGGAAGTTTTGCATGGTGTCCCCATATGCCGTGAAAACACTAGATAAGCGTTTCGCTTCAGATGCTTGATCTTGACTAATTTGGTCAACGATACCGGATGAACTATCCAGCTCTTTGACGATGTTTTTCGTGCCAATCACCATTTTATTAATTTCAAATCCAATTTGATTGAATTCCGATCTTGACCGTTCAGTGACTTCCGCCGTCAAATCCCCTGCCGAAATTTTTCTCGTGACTTGGCGCCAGGAACGGATGCCAATCATGACGGTTTTATAGAGTGCTATGATTGTAATAGCAGAAATAAGAAGCGATGCCACCGAAAAAATCAGCCCTTGGTTGAAAGGTAAATCAAGAAGATATGCAATCAGTGCCATGATAAGGGCTGGCAGTAGAATAGCGCCCGTCATGCCGTAAAGAATATACTTTTGATGAACGATCCGACCGAGACGTAAACTATAGCGAGTGCCGTTTGATTTGATGATTGGGGCGGATGCGTCAATAAGACGTTCACCTGATTGTCGTTCATATATTTGCAGTAAAGGTTGGTCAGTATTCGCAGCTTTCAAGCCAACAGGATCAGAAAATAACGTTCCTTCCCATAATCGGTTTGTATGGATGTAGCTGCGCCCTGTCTCGTCGACGATGACAAAGTATTCATCTTCATTCAACTCATCATCCAGCAATCTATGAAGCTGTTTGTAATTTTTTTCAAATGAATGTTCATTTTCCACTAGAGGTTGAATGCGTTTTGTTACTTTTTCTACTTTGTTAAGCGCTTTTCTTGCAGATGATGATCTTAATAGCTTCTCCATTCACTTTCCCCCATCCGTGCGTATCTACTATATATTTACTATAGCATAAAGTGTGAGGAAAGTTATACGTATTTTGAATATTGTAGTTATTGAGCTGGCGAATTTGCAAAATGCAAATCTTCAATTACTATCTAATAATCCAGTCAGACAATAAAATTCCAATCTCCCAAATCTAGTTTAAGCCTCTTAATTTGATTTGCGCGATGGATTCTTTTACACTTGTTTACGCAAAAGATTTAGTCCTCAATAGGAGTGGTACTTAATGAAGAAATGGTGGTTACTTCCCGCGTTGGCGATAGTCTTGGCAGCGTGTGGAAACAACGAAGAATCGCAACCCAAAGAAGAAGAGGAGATTGCGAAGGATACGATAGAATCTGAAGAGGAGTCGGTAACATCTCCTGATAGCGAAATCGCGCCGGAAGATGAGCCGGAAGATCATTCAGCTTCGTCTGCTTCCGACTTATCAGGGTATGAAGAGTCTGCTGTATTAGGCGAGCATATGCCAATCGATAAGCTTACATCCCACGTGGAGACAGACAATCCCGGTAAACGAATTATCTTATTTGAAAATGGACGTGGTGAAAAAGTCTATAAAAGTATTTTTATAAAACATGACCGCTTCTTGAAAATTATCGATTTGAAAGATGATCAGCTACTGTATAAAGACAAATTATAAGATTGAGAAAAAGCGCGCAGGCCATGGTCTGCGCGCTTCTCCTATTTAACGAAGATATCTTCTAGCTCCAGCGTATTCTGATTTGTATGGTTCAAGTGTCAACGGCACAATTTCGACAGTTCTTTTCGGATTCGGTGCGTGGATCATTTGACCATTGCCAATATACATACCGACATGATGCACGGTCCCTTTTCCTTTATTGTAAGCAAAAAACAATAAGTCACCCGGCTGCAAATCTTTTTTCAAGACTTTCATACCATTGACCGCTTGCACGGAAGCATCCCGCGGCAAGTTGATGCCGTGTTGGCGGTAGACAGAATAGGTAAAACCTGAGCAATCGAGGCCGAAACCTGAAGTACCTGCCCATAAGTAGGACAACCCGTCAAAGATTTTAGCAGTCTCTACGATTTGCTGAGCTGTCGGGTTCGGCAAACTTTCTTTTGCATTTACCAATTTCACAGTATTCTTATTAATATATTTCACCCCGTCCGTTGGGGTCTGCACAGCGATTCGATCGCCTGTCTCTCCGACAACTGGCAGGGTGGTGTTGAAACTGATCGTTCGGAATGGTTTTTTTCCATTTTCATCATGAGTCAGAATGGCTGTTTTTGTTTTCACCATAGCCGTTTTACATGTTGAATAATTTGGATAAACAGTTGCGAGATGGTTCTTCGGCAGCCAGCCAGGATAGCCCGCTGCATGTTTTGGTGAGCTTTGATCTACAACTGCGACTTGCGCCCAATCCCCTTTTGTCTGCAGTACTTTCACAGTTTGTCCATAAAGAACCTGTGTCTCCAACTTACCAACAAGCCATTGTTTTTGCGGCAGGGTCATGGAAGATACCCATTTACTAATGTCCGGTGTTTTACCGTTCGCATATGAATCTACCGGACGTTTCGTGCCAGGCTGTTTCCATAATGTTGAGACCGGGACAGTGACAACTTGCTGAGCTTTATTGTCACCGATATAACAAGCGGGCGTATTTTTAAAGCTTGGCTCCAAGATTCTGGCAAGGAACACCGCGAAGTGCCCGCGCGTTAAGGAATCATTCGGCTTAAATGTATTGTCTAAAAATCCAGTTGTAACGGATTGAGCAGATAACGTTTGAATCGCAGGCAGTGCCCAATAGGAAGCAGGTACATCACGGAATCGATAGCCGGATGTTCCTTTCAAGTCGAATGCTCTGACGAATACAGCCGCCATCTGTCCGCGTTTCAAGTTGCCATTCGGCAGGAATTCCTGATTTGCATTGCCCATAAAAATGCCCTCGTCCACCATTGTCGCAATCAGCTGATAGTGCGGATGGGATGACTTGACGTCTGAAAGTTCCACAGCTGGTCGATTTTCCATCGAAAGCTTCAATGCACGCTGAATCATAGCGGATGCTTCGAGTCGCGTAATCGGTTCATTGACACGGTACTTTTGGTTGGGCTTTTCTATAATAATCCCTTGTTCGACTAAGTATTTTATTTCGACGGAGGCAGAATGCTCATCTTTCACATCAGGAAAAATGGCTGCCAGTGATGACAGTGGCAGTACATACGCAGCGATCAAAACAGCCAACAGCAAGCTGTATAGTTTTTTCAAATCTAGGACACTTCCATTCTAGTTGTTTTTCATTAACTATACCTTAGCCTGATTTCATTGTATAGAAAAAATTCCAAAAAAGGGTTGTGTAGTAAGATGTAGAAAAACTAAATGTGCTGGGCAGTAAGTGGATTCATTTGAGGGGGATAAAGCTGTTCTATGAGCATTTGAAGCGACTTTATGATCGCGTTTAATGTGGTTATGATCACTTGGAGGAGGTGTATGAGCGGCGGCGGAATTTCATGAGCGTATTTAGGTAGTTTATGAGCACGAAGCAATAGTTGATGAAATAAAAACAAGGGCTATCAGGAAAACGTTCCAGATAGCCCTTCCATGTTGAATTGCAGCTCACCGACTACTTTAATTCAAGTGGTTTCTATACCAATATATTCTTTAAGATCCCAACAGCCTGATCGATTTCTGCTTTAGAAACCGTCAATGGCGGCAATAGTCGAATGACATTTGCTCCGGCTGGCACAAGTAGCAGTCCTTGCTTTTCAGCTTGTTGAATGACTGGCCCGATTACTTCATTGGAATGAATACCTATCAATAGACCGTTACCGCGCAGTGAATACTTCTCGGCTGGCAACACTGCTTGTAATTGTTTTTTAAAATAAGCTGATTTGTCTTGAACAGCTTGCAAAAACGCAGGATCAAAGACATGATCGACGACCGTTTGTGCGACCGCAATCGCTAATGGATTCCCACCGAACGTCGTTCCATGCGAGCCAGGTCCGAACGTGTCGAACAAGTCTTTTCCTGCAAGGAGTGCGCCTATCGGGAAACCACCGCCAAGCCCTTTTGCAAGCGTGATGATATCCGGCTTCAGTGCTGTCTGCTCGTACGCAAAACGAGTCCCCATACGGCCGATTCCTGTTTGGACTTCATCAATCACCAATAAAATCCCATAGTGCTGACAAACTTCCATAATCGCTTGCGCAAATGCAGGCTCGACCGAATTGACGCCCCCTTCGCCTTGGACAACTTCAAGCATGATAGCTGCCACGTTTTCATTCGCTGCGTCCGTCAGTGCTTCTACGTCATTGAAAGGCAATGCTTCAAAACTTTCAAGCATTGGACCGAAACCTTGCTTGATTTTATCCTGTCCTGTCGCAGCCATTGCCCCGAACGTCCGTCCATGGAACGATTGTTTGAACGTCAGGATCTTATGCTTTCCTGTATGTTTCCTTGCAAGCTTAATGGCCGCCTCGTTCGCCTCAGCTCCGCTATTGCAAAATAGTGCATACGCGAGATCCGTATCTTTCGTCAATGATTCCGCTAACTTTTCCTGTTCCGGACTTTCGAATAGGTTCGAGATATGCCAGAGTTTTTCACTCTGTTCTTGTAACGCTTTGACAATCGCAGGATGAGCATGGCCTAAACTGACGACTGCGATGCCGCTCGTAAAGTCCAAATACTCTTTTCCTTGATCGTCTGTGACGACAGTGCCCTGTCCTTTGACAAGGTGCACCGCACGTCTCGCATAGTTATTAAACAAAGAAGTCACACGATTGCCCCCTCATTGGTAATGACCGTCCCTGTCAGCTGTTGACCGACAATCTGAACGGAAGGAATACCTGCTTCCAGACAGTCCATTGCTGCCTGAACCTTCGGGATCATTCCTCCATAGATATCTTCCGTCTCAATCCAGCGATGAATATGTTCCGGCATCACATTCGCCTGAGGTTGA
Organism: Sporosarcina sp. FSL K6-3508; assembly: GCF_038615825.1. Lineage (NCBI taxonomy): Bacteria > Bacillati > Bacillota > Bacilli > Caryophanales > Caryophanaceae > Sporosarcina > Sporosarcina sp. FSL K6-3508. The sequence continues at coordinate 2,394,837 of NZ_CP152016.1, forward strand.
TTCTGAATTCGAATTCCCGGCGTATCCGTCACGAGCAGTAAGCTTTCCGCTTCAACCGCTAACGCAATCTGACTGGCTACAGTATCCGCATTGACATTCAACGGCTCCCCTGCAGCCGTCGCCCCGATACAGGAAATGACCGGAATTACATCTGCACTGAGTAATGAATCCAAAATATCCGTTTGTACGTGCTGAATTTCGCCTACATAGCCATACGTCTCGAAATCCAACAGATCACAAGTGAAAAGATTTGCATCAAAACCGCTCAGCCCAATCGCTTTAACGCCTTGCTCATTAAAACGATGAACAAGCGCCGGATTGACTTGACCGATTAAAATGGATTGGACGACACCAATCGCTTCTTCGGAAGTAACACGAAACCCATTAATTACGGAAGAAGTAATCTCACGAGCCGCCAGTTCCTCATTAATATTCGGTCCGCCGCCATGGACGATAAGTAATTGTATGCCAGCTTGCTGCAATTCTTTCACGCGATCAAAAAACGATTCACTCAATTCATCCAGCATACTGCCACCAAGTTTTATAACCTGTCGCTTATGTGCGATAGGTTGCATTGATTTGGACATAGTCATAAGTCAGATCGCACCCCCATGCGGTACCCTCACCAGTTCCCTGGTTCAGTTCCACGACAAATTTCACTTCATGCTGCTTCAAATAAATGAGCAGTTCATCTTCCGAAAAAGGAATCGGCTCGCCGTTCTCCACGACGAGTGTCGTACCGATATAGATTTTGATGTCGTCCGGATCAATCGTCGCGCCACTATACCCAACTGCAGCGATGATGCGGCCCCAGTTTGCGTCACAGCCGAATACCGCTGTCTTCACAAGCGGTGATCCTACAACTGACTTCGCGATTTTACGTGCCTCTTCATCAGAGACAGCGCCTGTCACTTTCGTTTCAATTAACTTCGTTGCACCCTCTCCGTCTTTCGCAATCATTTTCGCCAAGTCACGCGCTACCGCGTGCAATGCGTTTAAGAAAGATTGCCAATCAGGGTGTGAAGGAGTCAGTGCATTATTTCCTGCCATTCCATTTGCCATCACAAGAACCATATCATTTGTCGACGTATCCCCATCCACTGTGATGGAATTGAACGTCACGTCTGTAATGTCTTTTAGCGCCTGCTGCAGGTGTTCAGATTCAATATTCGCGTCCGTCGTAATGAAGCCGAGCATTGTCGCCATATTCGGTTCAATCATTCCTGAACCTTTCGCCACACCTGCAACGACCACTTCGCGATCATCGATAGCTGTTGCATATGCTGTATTTTTCGTCACCGTATCCGTCGTCAAAATAGCTTGTGAGAATTGAATCGAGCCTTCTAAACTATCTAATGGCTGCAGTTGCTCTATACCAGCCAACAACGGTTCCATTTTCATCTGTTCTCCGATCACACCTGTTGAAGCAATGCCGACTAAATTTTGATCGATCCCTAAATGTTCGGCTGTTTTTTGCTGCATCGTCAAAGCATCTTTCATGCCTTGCTTGCCTGTACAAGCATTCGCATTGCCCGAGTTGATGACAACCGCCTGCATTTTCTGCGTTTCATATACCACTTGCTTGGTTACGCTAAGCGGAGCTGCCTGGATCGCATTCGTAGTGAAGACACCCGCAACACTTGCCGGCACTTCGCTGACCAATAATGCCAGATCGTTTTTCTTATGTTTCAGTCCGCAATGAATGCCGACTGCTTTAAACCCTTTTGGTGAGATAATATTTTTACGCGAGATGCGCTTCATGCTTTCGATGGTTTCCATATACGTGCTCCCCTCAATTCCGGTATTTTCTGTGTGAGCTTCTTATCAAATAAATGATGGAATATTATCAATTCCAGTCGTTTCATCCAGACCATATAAAATGTTCATATTTTGGATCGCTTGGCCGGAAGCTCCTTTTACAAGATTATCGATGACAGCTACTATCGTCGCTCGATTTGTGCGCGGATCTACCTTGACATGTATATCACAATAATTGGAGCCGTATACTTGTTTCGTTCCGATCTTCTGGATATCTGTCAGGACTCGGACGAATGGACTCTCTTTATAGGTTTCTCTTAAACAGTCTAGTAGTTGTTTTTCAGTTACCTGTTTATTCACTTTTGCATAGCTTGTTGCCATAATTCCTCTCGTCATCGGCACGAGATGCGTTGTGAATGTGATCGGTTCAGGCTGATTCGCGAATAGATTCATCGCCTGCTCGATTTCAGGTATATGCTGATGCTGATGAAGTTTATAGATGGAGAAGTTTTCATTCGTTTCACTGAAATGCGTTACCGCACTCGGTTTATTACCAGCGCCGGAAACCCCGCTTTTTGCATCGATGACTAACTGGCTGCCATCGATCAATTCATTTTTTAATAGCGGCAACAATGAAAGTAACACCGCCGTTGGATAGCAACCCGGATTTGCAATAAACTCCGCCTCTTTGATTTGCTCTTTATTCCATTCGGGCAGCCCATACACACTTTTCTCCAAAAATTTCATTTCAGGGGCGTCTTTTTGATACCACTCTTCATATAAAGAAGGATCTTTTAATCTGAAGTCACCTGCTAAGTCGATTAGCTTCGGCCCTACCCCTACAAGAGGAGGAAGTAACGAAGTGGTCACTCCTGCCGGTGTACTGAAGAAAACTGTGTCAAGTTGCCGGATATGTTCCTGCTCTATCGCCTGCATCGGTTGGTCGTGAATCGTCACGAGATGCGGATATTTCTCAGAAAATACAGTCCCCACTTCGGAGGATGTGAATAAATCAATCTGCTCAATTTCCGGGTGGTTGTGCAGCAACCGAATCAATTCGAGGCCACCATACCCGGACGCTCCTATGATTCCTACCTTCAACGTCATCACCTCATTATTCATTACAGCTAAGTATACTTGTGCATAATTATAAAGTCAACTGTATTTTTATTTATTGACAGTCAATTCAAAAAAGGTGAATTTGCTACTGTAGAAAAGCTACATCTTCAATCGCACAATATGGTACTATTATGAAGAGTATTAGAAGCTACAGTGACTAATGAAAATTCAGGAGGTTATTATGGTAGATTTATTAAAATTGTCAGGAAAAAATATTGTCATTATGGGTGTCGCAAATGAACGCAGCATTGGTTGGGGAGTTGCGAAAGCATTATTTTCAGTCGGTGCGAATGTTATTTTCACTTATCGAAAAGATCGATCCCGTGAGAAATTGGAGAAGGCTTTAGAAAAGAATGATCTGCAGGCTACGCAAATCGTGCAATGTGATGTGAATAGTGATGAAAGCATGGCACAAGCTTTCAAAACGATCGGAGAACAAGTAGGTGTCATTCACGGACTTGTGCATTCTGTCGCCTTTGCACACCAAGAAGATTTGCGTAATCCATTCGTTGAAACAACCCGTGATGGATATGCATTTGCGCAAGACTCCAGTTCATATTCATTGGTTGCAGCAGCACGTGAAGCACGCCAGTACATGACAGAAGGCGGCGCAATCATAACGATGAGTTATTTAGGAGCGGAACGTGTGCTTGAAGGATATAACGTAATGGGGGTTGCCAAAGCAGCCTTGGAAGCATCTGTACGCTATTTGGCGTCTGAACTTGGAGAACAGAATATTCGTGTCAATGCGATCTCTGCCGGTGCGGTCCGTACACTGTCTGCTAAAGGAGTTCCTTCCTTTAATACGATTCTCGGTCAAATCGAAGAACGCGCTCCACTGAAACGCAATGTCAAACCGGAAGAAGTTTCCGATATGACAATTGCGATGTTAAGCAACTTGTCTAGCGGTGTGACAGGCGAAGTGATTTATGTGGATGCCGGCTATCACATTATGGGGTAATAGATGCAGGATTCTCATTTTGAGAATCCTTTTTTTGCTTTCCATGAGTACAATTACGTGATTCAGAGAATTCTATTCTGTATACTTGACAGAACATTAGTACATATCATATAGTATTACGGCAGCAGATTGGAATTTAATATGCATACAGAAAATTAACAAAATACATGCGCTTCTCAGAGTTCTTCAGGAGGAATTATAAATGAATAGTTTTACCAGGTTTGACACGATAAAACTAGGGCTGACCATGTTCGCCCTCTTTTTTGGCGCAGGGAATATGATATTTCCTCCACTTCTTGGTCAACAAGCGGGAACGCAAATGTGGATCACGCTTGCTGGATTTCTGATCACTGGTGTAGGACTTCCCTATCTTGGCGTAATTGCTGTGACAATGAGTGGAAATCAGCTGAGTGACTTGGCAGGAAAAGCCTCTCCTATATTCGCAACATTCTTTCCATTTATCGTCTATTTGGCACTCGGACCGTTTTTCGGTGTACCGCGAACAGCAACTGTGTCTTTTGAAATTGCCGTGTCACCTTTTGTACCGTCTTCTCATCACGGGCTGGCATTGGCGCTATTTTCGATCGTCTTCTTCGCTGTGACGGTTTGGCTTTCAATGAAACCGAATAAAATGGTCGATCGTTTTGGCAGCCTTTTGACACCTGTGCTTCTTGCCATCGTAACGCTTATTGTTGTGATCGGTATTGTTAATCCATTGGATGCGGCAGGAGCGCCTCAAGGTGCTTTTGCAGAAGATTTCTTCATTAAAGGATTTATAGAAGGATACGGCACGATGGACGCGATGGCCGCGCTCGTTTTCTCTATTATCGTCATTAACGCGGTGAAAGCAAAAGGAATTACAGATAGGAAAGCCATTACCTCCATTACGATGAGAGCAGGTCTGATTGCGGTTGTCGGATTGAGTCTCGTATATGCTGGGCTCGCCTATCTAGGAACAACAAGCCGTGGCGTAGCAGCCGGTGCAACGAACGGTGGAGATATATTGGCAAAGCTCGCTTATGCATTAATGGGAAATAACGGACTATACCTGCTTGGAGCTGCGGTTACACTCGCTTGTTTGACGACGTCGGTAGGATTGGTATCCGCCAGTGCCACGTATCTTTCAAGAGTCGTTACAGCGATTCCTTATAAAGCATTTGTGGTCATTATTTGCGGGTTTTCCACGATCGTCGCGAATATTGGTCTGACGAAATTGCTTGCTGTGACGATTCCAGTGTTGATCGGTATCTATCCGTTAGCAATCGTACTGATTTCATTCCGCCTATTCCATAAGGTGTTCAGAGGTTACCATGAAGTATACATATTCGGTTTAGTCGCCGCTGGTGTAATCGGACTCTTTGATATGCTGATTGCTTTTGGCTTGGAGTTGAAACCTGTAGTCAAGGTACTCGGATACTTGCCCCTATATGAGCAAGGTGTCGGCTGGATCGTGCCAGTTTTAGTGTTCGGCTTGATTGGTTTTGTAATTGCTTTCGCGCAGGGCAAACCGAGAGTCACGCAGGATTAAGTGGTCTGTCTCTCCTCAGTTGCATAGAATATCGTTTCATGGGATAATGGACTAACTACAAATGAATGAGTGATCGCAATGAAAATTCTTAACCAAATCCAACAATTAAAAATGTTTCAAACCTCACCTACAACAGGTGAGGTTTTTTTGTTGCTTATAGGAAACACTAGTAGAGGGGGAAAAAAATAATGATCAATCTCAATCAAAGTCAAAATCATTCTGCTTCTGCTATTATGGCAATCTGGATTAGTTTGCTGAGCAATATCGTCTTAACCGTTTTAAAACTAATCGTCGGGTTTGTTTTTAGAAGCCCTGTGTTACTTGCCGACGGCTTCCATAACGCAGGAGACGTCGTCGCTTCAGCCGCTGCTTTAACTTCAATGCAGATTTCAAAACGCCCTGCTGATGAAGATCACCCATATGGTCACGGCAAGGCAGAAGTGATCGGGTCCGGTATTGTCGCGATCATTTTAGGACTAGCCGCCATTTATATCGCATTCGAAGCGGTAAAGGCGCTATTCGAAGAACCTGCAACGGCCAGCAAAATTGCTTTGTTGACGGCAGTGATCTCATTCATTTGGAAGTATGTACTGTACGTCTATACGATGCGTATCGGGAAAAAGGAAAATAGTAAAGGATTGATCGCAACGGCATACGATCATTTGGCAGATGTCTACGCTTCACTCGCCGCAGTCGTCGGGATTGGCCTGGCGTTAGTTGGAGATCTTTTTGACATTCCCTTCCTTTCTTATGGCGATCCATTTGCCGGTATCGTCGTGTCGGTTCTCGTTTTTCGGTTAGCAATGGAGATCGGTAAAGAGAGTATGGATATTCTTATGGAGAAAAGTGTCAGCGATGAACGTCTCGCTGCGTTTGAAACAGTTATTCTCTCTGTACCTGAAGTGAAGAGAATCGATCGTCTTCGCGCGAGAGAACATGGCCATTACGTGCTGGTCGATATTCGAATTGGTGTAGAGGGAAATTTGACGGTTCAAGAAGGTCATGTAATTTCGAGCAGGATCCGAAATATGATCATGGCGCAAAATGAAGATGTCGACGAAGTGTTAATTCATTTAAATCCGTGGTATCCCGAAAATGAATCCGGTATACTTACTAACGAGGAGTGAACGAAATGAACCCATTAACAATTGATGCATTGGAAATCTGTCTAAAGGAAACTGAAGAAACACTACGCAGCGCAGACTCCACCTTTTTAAAGGAGCCGATATCCTATCTAAAATCTCACTTACCTGAATTTCTTTACGTAGAATCCCCTGACTTTGACGACTACAAAGTGGATTCACTCGTAATTGAAGTAGATGATATTTTTGGAACATATATGGTGCTTTTCGGTTTACAAGGGAAGAAAAAAGAAGGAGATGCGATTCGTTCTTATATCGAATCCATCCTTCAGCAACAACTCATTGGATTCAGTATCTCTTTTTCAGATAACGAAGGTCTGTGGGAAGTGAATATGCCGCTTGATCCAATTGAAGGTTTTGAAGAGTCCATGCCAATCGAGCAAGTGCTTCAACTTCTTCACCAAGCACTAGATGGTCTGCGCAACCAAATGAAAGCAGGTAAGTAAGTGAGGTCTCCAAAATTTATTTATACGTATATCCGCCATCGTGATGAGCAAGAACTATGTCAGATGGAAATGCGTGCTTTTTTCGGAAAAGACGTGCAGGACAATGTCATCCAGAGCGATATGGAAATCAATCCATCACGCAGTCCATTTATGCAAGCACGACTTGATGTATGGATTCAGGCAGATAGTGCGGATTCATTGGCAAAACAAGCTTCTGAACTAGAAATTGGCCAATCATTCAAGACGGTTTGCCTCAATGATATGGAGCTGGCCGGTACCCCGAAGATCGGTCATGCCGAACGCCGTAAAGTCGAACGAAATGTCGGACTACAAATAAAGGGTGAGCCTGAGCTGGATGATCCCAAAGTATTGATTGGGATTATACAATTGGCGGATCAGTGGTATGCAGGAAAGCTGACCCGAAGTTCATCCGACTGGCATGCACATCAACAAAAGCCCCATATGTATTCGACTGCGCTCGGTACTCGATTGGCAAGAGCAGCTGTGAATATTGCTGTGCCACATCCTGAAGGTGTGCGGGTGATCGATCCATGCTGTGGAATCGGGACCGTGCTGGTGGAAGCTTTATCGATGGGGATTCCGATCGAGGGACGGGATATTAATCCGCTAGTCGTCTATGGTTCAAGAAAAAACATTGCGTATTTCGGCTTGGAAGGCACTGTGACAATCGGACCAATCTCAGAAGTGAAAGAAACGTATGACATTGCGATTATCGACATGCCTTATAATTTGTTTACGCATATTACAGCTGAGGGACAACTGGAGATTTTGAAGGAAGCCCGTCGTTTTGCCAAAAGCTGTTTGATCATTACGATTGAAAACATGGATGAGATGCTTGCAGTAGCTGGGTTTCATGTGGCGGACCGGTGCCTTGCGCGGAAAGGGACATTTTCTCGAGAAGTGGTTTTGTGTACATAAAAAGAGGCTATGACAGAACGAAAACATAGTCCGTTCCCCTGCGCTCCAAAAGGCACGCTCTTGAATACTAAATGGGTGAGCCTGTAAATATGGCGTACAATAGAAAAAATGCATGAAGGCGAAATTTGTCCTTCATGCATTTTTGAAGTTATGTCCCAGCCACTTATCTCATATCAACAATTTTAAATTCTATAAGAACACTCAAATATTCCTTGTAATAGATTCATTTCACATTTCCTAATAGAATTTTAGGTAGGAGTATTCAATTTTTTTCATGGTAGCCAGCTCCGCTACCTCGCCTTTGTATATTAAATCAAACGTATACTGATCGTTAGTTGAATAAGTTTTGTCCCCATCTTTTTCACTTTACCTCTGTTCCTTTATAATTATATACAGCTTTCCAATGTTCACTTTCACCTTTAAATTGATATTCATTGGTTTTTTTTCTAAACAAGCTGTCAACATTATGATTGTGAATGCTGCGCAAATATCTTTTTCAACTTAATCCCCCCTGCTGTATACTTCGTTAAACCGGAAGAAATTCCTGCTTATTCCAATAATCCTCTCAACTTAATTTGCTATTTCAATGAAAGGTGTTTCCTTATCTTCCATTAATTGAATTGTGTACTTGTCATCACGAATGATCTCTTGTATCTCTGGAAGAGCTAAATATTCCCGTATCGCCTGTTCAATTTCTTCCGTAGTTTCTTTAGAAGTCAGTTGGTCCAAGTTTGATTTAATATATACATAGGCACGCCCGTTTTTCACTTTATACGATATACCTTCCAGTTGATACCTTGATTTCCCTGCCAATGCATCGTGTATATCCGATACAATATAGGCCCATCGGTTATCTTGCTGCCGATGTTCCAAATTGAAGGTTGTTACTTTTACATCCTTCACCTTTAACTTTTCTTTCTTTATTTCATTTTCAATATCTGCGATAATTTCCGTGCTCTCTAAAATATGATCCGGCATATCAATGGTGACGGTGTTCGAAATCCAGGATGTCTTCAAACCTGCCAATTCATGATCTGCTTCTTCGGCATAACCATACGCTGTAAACACTTCCTTCACAATCTCACGTACTTGATCATAAAGATCATTTGATTTTTGTGGACGTGGTGCATCCAATGCTTGAAGAATCTTCACTTCATAGCTGTCATAGCCATTTTCCGATAAAAAGCCCAGTATTTTCGGTTCAAGTTCTTTTGTAGCTTGCTTCAACGTAGAATCATTCAGTTCGAGTGCTATTTCAATGAGGTATGGAGATGGCAAGACCCCTACCGAACTCACCGCATACCCCTCCGCTTCCACTAATTTAAACAGTTGTTCTGTTAAATCGGACGTGTCCTCACCGTCTGAAATACTAGGCGTAATCGATATAGGCAAAACCTTCGCAGCAAGACCAGCCATAGTAGTTGAATAAAAAGGAGACAGGATGAAAAAAGCCATACATACCATGACTGCAATATAAAGGTACTGTTTTGTTTGGCATCTTTTGCTGCGAATTGTGCCATTCATAATTTTAGTTCGTAGTTGACTTTTGGATTCTTTCGTCATCTTTAGTTCTTGTTCCAGATCCTTAAATTCTTCATCCATGAAATCTTTCATAGGTAAACCCTCCTTTTATCAGTTCATTTTTCAATTCAGCCAAGGCTCGTTTCAACGTCATTTTGACCTTGCTTTCAGACCAGTTTAGAATGTCGGCTGTTTCTGCAGTAGAAAACTCTTTTAATTTCCTCAAAATAATTACATGCCGATAAGTCAGCTTTAATTGTTGAATCGTCCGGTAAAGTTGTTCCGTTTGATCATTCATCGCAACAATCTGTTCAGGCATAGGCTTGAAATCTTTTTCATGCATTGTTAAACCTAAATAATGTTGCAGCGGATGTTTTTTTCTGAAATAGTCTTGTGTGACATTAAAAGCAATAGCAAATAACCACGTTTTCGCTGTCGATTGCTGTTCAAATTTCGAATAATTCTTATGTGCTTTCAGGAACGTTTCCTGGGTCAAATCTTCTGCTTGTTGATAATCTCTCACCATTAAGAGTATGTAGCTTAAAATAGATTCTCCATATTCATCGAACCATTCAACCAAGTCGTCTTCTTTCAAAGATGTTCACCTCTTTCTATATACTTAGACGGAATCTGGAATGGAAGCGTCACGTTTTTATAATTTCATTTTTAATCAGTGAGTAAAAGTGATCGCTCAGCAACATATATCACGAATCAAGGAAAAAAGCATTAATCCGCTGTTGGATTAATGCTAATGAAGTGAATCTATTTAAGTTAGCTATAATCCATGCCACTAAACAAAAATAAAACTGCTTATTTGTATGGTAAAATTAATCTAAAGTTAACATGGAGGTGACTTTCATAAAAAGGTTGTTAGCAGCAATAGTTGCAGCTATTATTTTCGCTGTCATTTATTCATCTATTTCCTATGTTCCGCAGTCACAGCGTGAATATAATACGTATTACTTCGGATTCTTTGAAACAGCTTTTTTCGTCATATTATATGCTGGACCTGTTTTTCTTATGGTCGGGATCCCTTGTTCAATACTGATTGATAAATTATCTGAATTAGGAAATCTGTATTCAAAGAAAAACAAGTACATTAAAAGACTGATATTCTATTCAATTGCAGGTCTATTAGTTGGCACTGTCTTCCCTCTAATTTTGATGCCAGGAGATAATTCACTGTCTATCCTCTTTTGGTATAGTCTCATTGGATTTGCGGCATCCACTATCTATTACCATGTACTATTATTGATAACTAGTAATAACCTATTTAAAAGTAAATGATTTAAATTGAAAAGGTGAGTTATGAAAACGTTCGTCAAATTACTTATTGGATTCATGTCCGTGTTTACGCTAACTGGTTGTTTCGGTGAGGAGTATGATTTTACTCCACCCACTGTTCTTTTATCAGATCCTAACACCTTAGAAAGTGTCAAATTAATTGAGACGAATATTGATTGGAATTCTGATAAGGTATACAAAAAAGTAACGGAAGACTATGTAGCTTTTGCAAAAAGCCAAGAACCTTTGCATTTCAGTTCTAAGCAGAAAGTGGATATAGAATTTGATAGTCAGGATTTTGCTGTCGAAGAGCTAAGCGTAGCAGTGTGGGAAAATGATAAGCAGATAGAATTGGAATTACATGACGACCGAAGCTTTTATTTTCCAAAAGAAAAAGGCAAATATGTGCTCGAGGTACAGCTGATTTCTGATAAGGGTAACGCTCAATATGTAGGAAATATTATTATCGAATGAAAACGAAACGACAAATTTTCAGCAAAGCGGAAAGAGAGAAAGATCATGATAAAAAAAATTGATATAAAGAATGAAACAATTGCTGAAGAACTATTAAAACTTCAACTGCTTTCTTATAATGTAGAGGCAGAGTTAATTGACTTCTACGAGATACCTCCATTGAAAGATACCATCAAAACATTACAACAGTGCGATGAAATTTTTTATGGTCATTATGAACAGGACGGGGAGTTAAGTGGGGTAATTTCCATTAAGGTAGAAAAGAATGTCCTAGATATACACCGATTAATGGTGCACCCAAAGCACTTCAGAAAAGGCATCGCCAATATGTTATTGGCATTCGTTGAAGGCAGTGAGAAAGAAATTGATAAAATTATCGTATCAACAGGAACCAAAAACACGCCCGCAGTACGTTTCTATGAAATAAACGGATTCTCAAAAACAGGTGAAACTAGAATAACAGAACAACTTTCCTTAACTTCTTTTATTAAGATTCTTCACTGAGCATATACCTAGAGAACTGGTTGCATAGCCCAATAAAAGATTGATGAAATGAAGATGCCGCTAATTTTTTGAGAATTAGCGGTGTTTTTTAGTTTAGATGCTGAATAATCGGTCAATAATTAAGCACCCAATCAGGCGACTTATTCCTTTTTTATAAACAATCTTATCGTCAATATGAATGCCAGTATGATATAAACCACTATCCACATCGCATCCATCCAAAAATCCATTGCAATGCCATACAATGCATCATCTGTAAAATGGATAATGACTTGGGTTATGGGAGGAAACGGTAAAAGAATCCATTTAAATATAGACAGCTTCTCCGCAATTCCTTCCCCCGCCAATGACACGGCAATGACGAACATGGATGAGAGCCATGCAAACCGTTTTGAATCCTTCTTTATAATAGAGAAAAAGGATCCGAGCAATATACCGAATATTGCTGACACCAAATGTCCGTAAATGACAACACCCAATTGAAGCATTTGAATGTCTTCCTTAAATATAGAAAAGGTTAATGGATACACTATTGCACTCATACCCATCACAAACGCAAAGAGGAAGCAGACGAACCATTTACCATATAAGTACAAACGTTTGCTTTTCAGTTGAACAATCAACAAATCTTTTTCTCCATTTTCCTCTAATGAAAATACAGACATCGCCACCCACGTCATAATTAAATATAATGAAATACATGTAACTGCATAACTGCTCAAAATTGGAACACCGCTGTATGTATAAAAAATGATAATCCATGCTCCGAATAAGGTGATTGGTGGAATGAATGTCAACGAGCGGATATAACTTTTCAGTTGATATTTAATGTAACCTGGCATTATCATGCTTTCTCCTTCACTTCCAGTATGGAGCAGTTCGTTTGGAGCAACTTCAGTAATAGTTCATCACTTTTTTCTTGATCCACAGTAATTAGTGCTGTATTGCCGTCAAATTGTATTCGGTTAGGCGGTATAAAACCTAAGTCCTTTTCATCAATAAACTGTACGCGGATCCACTTTTCCTTTTTAAAGTGTGGCTGATAGGAAGTCATTTTTCCGGAACTAATATGTAAAATATCTGTTGCCATTTGTGAAACTAATCCCTCGTCATGTGCTGTAAATAGGATTGGCATTTGCCCTCGAATCTCTTGCAATACAGAGATCAATGTTTGTTGTGATTTCAGATCCAATCCAGTTAGCGGCTCATCTAAAAGAAGGATTTCAGGGCGCATGAGCAATGCTTGAATAATCCCCACTTTCTGTTTCGTACCTTTTGAACAAGCCTCAAGGGGCGTAGATAAAAAAGGACTTAAATCAAATAAATCAACATAGTTTGCAATCAGCTGTTCTTTCCCCTCTTCAGCTGCATGAAAGGAAGCTGTAAGAGACAAGTATTCTTTCACTTTAAAACGAATGCCTTCGGGAAAGTGTTCTGGTACATATCCAATTTTGTTCGTATTCCTAATCACTTTACCATCTGTTGGTTCGTAAATGCCTGCTAAAACTTTTAACAATGTACTCTTACCTGAACCATTGCTCCCCTGAACAAACAACACTGATTTCTTTTTACAAGTAAAGGATATATTCTCAAACAAACGATTCCCATCAAAATCCTTACTAACATTACGCGCTTCCAAAACAACCGACACTCATGCACACTTCCTTTCCGAATGTTACATATTAATGAGAATAAACCATTAAACTCACTGTACTTGATTAATAGAAATTCGCGTTGTTCATACGTTTACTATAAGATTAATTCCAATAGATCAAAACAGATACAAAAAAGCAATGCATAATGCAATGCTTTCTTGTATTTGTAACAGATTAGTAAAAATTGGATCACTGTTATTATTTCAATGATGTAGTGTAATCCGCAAGCAATCGTGCACCATATCCCGTTGCCGACTTCGTATAATAGCCTTTCGTCTTCTGCTTATCCATGACGCCCGCCATATCCACATGCAACCAGTTCTTCTTCGGTGCAAATTTACGCAAGAAGAGACCCGCTGTGATTGCACCCGCTTCAGACATCGAGCTGATATTATTACAATCCGCGTATGCGCTATCCAATGATTCTTCATAGACATCAACTAAAGGAAGCGGCCAGATGAAATCACCGTTTTGATCGCCAATTTTCTTCATTTTAAAGGCTAATTCCTCATCACCAAAGACACCGCCGACTTCCGTACCGAGTGCGCTGACTACGGCCCCTGTCAATGTCGCAATATCGACTGTATACTCTGCGCCTAATTCTTCTGCACGAATCAAGCCATCCGCCAGAATCAAGCGACCTTCCGCATCCGTATTGCCGACTTGTACGCTTATGCCGTTCTTATATTGAATGACTTCACCAGGCATTACCGCTTCCGGTCCAGGTGTGTTCTCCACCATCGGAATCAACGCAACGACATTTACTTTCGCATCAGAATACGCAAGAAGTGACATCGCACCGCATACTGCTGCCGATCCACCCATGTCCATTCGCATATCACTATCGTCTCGTCCACCTTTTAAGCTGATGCCGCCAGAATCGTATGTTACACCTTTTCCAACAAGCGCAACAAGTGGTTTTGAAGCATCGGTTTGTAGAGTCATTTCAACAAATGAAGGCTCATACTTACTACCACGGCAAACTGTAAGGACTCCATTCATTTGGCGCTCCTCGATTTCTTTCTTGCCGAGTACATCCACTTTTACCTTTGTACCTTTAAAATAGTCTTTCAGCACTTTCGGATACGTTTGCGGGTTGAGAACATCAGATAATTCATTCATCAGATCGCGGGAAAACTTCATCGCTTCTGCACGGACTACTCCTGCTTTCACTGCCGCTTGGTCCGCATCTTTTATTTCTAACACTGTAATAGGATTCGCTTTCTTTGATTGGTAGCGATCGAAGTGATACGCTCCGAGATGCCAGCCCTCCACAAATGCCGTTACCGCTTCGTCAGCAGACAACCATTTTTGTTCTAATTGCTCTGCGCTGATCGTTGCTGTTTGCACTTTTTGCGCAGATAAGTCTCGGGATACTTCACCCGCAATGTTGCGGATATCGTCGAGTGATTTCCATTGCTTGTCTTTTAAGGCAACGACTTGTTTTCCTTCGAGAACAAATGAAGAATGTCCTCCAGATTGATTGTTTACGAATTGTTTCACCAGTTGATTTTTCGTTAACTGTCCATCATTTGCGAATAAAATTTCTGCGTTAATTTGCATGTATTAGTAGCTCCCCTCATTATTTCGCTTCTCTAAATAGTTTATCATTTTTTATCGAAGAGCGCTAAGCTTAGCGTTGCAATGGGACCGAGCAGTAAAGACAGCAAGAACCAATTGAAGCCGCTTCGATTCTTCCCTTGCGCGAGTACCGCATTAATGAGTGCGAGCGTCCCCCACCCGACAAAATATCCTTCATTCATTTACTATCACTCCATTATTAGTTTGTTATACCATTGTATACGGTTTGAGTGATACGTTGGTTTCATGGACAGTTTGCCAAACAAAAAAGGAACATTCAAGATGCTCCTTTCAATCCAAACTGCTATTCTGTTAGCTATTAATAGCTGTCGGTGCAATGTCATCGTTGGAATTTTGGTAGTTTTGCTCCCCAACTTTTGCACGAATTTCCTCTTCTGACAGCGGTGGCGGAATTTCGTGATCTGCCAGTGCTCTCGTTTCCGGAGGTACTTCAACATTTTCCAATGCAGCATTACGCGCATCAATTTCACGTCCATATTGCTCGCGCTGTTCCACGGTAGATCTTTCGCCCTTCGGTAAATCAGCCATACATGTCACCTCAGTCTCCTGTTTTCCCTTATCTTTCCCCAAATTTGTTATACTAAACCTACTAAGTGAAGCGGAAGGAGTTCGACATTTTGACAACTATTTTAGTGGATGCGGACGGCTGCCCAGTCATTCAAGAAACCATTGCGCTTGCCAATGAATTCAAGTTGCCTTGCGTGTTGATTTGCGACACGGCCCATGAAATGCATCGAGAAGGCGCGGAGACAATTACCGTTTCAAAAGGCGCAGATGCCGTGGACTTTGTATTGGTGAACCGAATCAAAAAAGGCGATATTGTCATCACTCAGGATTATGGATTGGCTGCAATGGCGTTGGCGAAACAAGGTTTGCCAATCGATCAAAATGGCAGACTGTATACAAACGAAAACATCGACCAATTGCTTGCCGCGCGACACCAAGCGCAGAAAATCAGACGTGCTGGAGGAAGATTGCGGGGTCCGAGAAAACGGACGGCTGAGCAGACGGAAGGATTTGTGTCCAGCTTGCGGAAATTGTGCAGCTCGTTATAGAAGGAGTAAATTCTATGGATACAGGCAGGTGTTGAAGAAGTGTTAAAATTATTGATCATGCTTTTTTGTCTATTCATTGCACTGCGGCTTCTTTTTAAAAAAAGACAAATCATTTTAGGTTTATCCGTTAAACAAGTCTTCCTTTCAGTTGTTGCATACCTAGTTGCCGTATTAATTGGGACCGTTTGTATTTATTATATTGGGAACTGGATTGCAAAGAGCTTTGCAAGTCCCTTTCTTCAATATGCTGTATTCATATTGATCATTATTGTTACGTTTGCGTTCGTTCAACCCTTATTGCACAAAGCGGTTAACAGAATCACTGACGGCAAATTGTTCAATGATTAAAAAGCATCGGATAAAAAAGATCCCTTTTGATTTTTTCAAAAGGGATTCTTTTCTTGAAGAGAATACTTATTTTCATAAACCATCTCGCAGGTTTGTTCCTAAACTTTGATTCTCTGTTTTTTATCATTCGATTACGTATAGATCTTTTAGAAGTATTTCCTCAGTTCTATCTTTATAATGTATGGTTACTTTATCTTCATCTTTTATTTTTAGTTGTTTTCCATCATCAAGCAAAAGTGTATTGTTATCTACAAAAGTATATCGAACACTAATCCCTTCTTTCAAAAGTTTTGCCGAAGGAGAAAAATCGTCTCTCATTTCATAGACAAATATAGAATTTATATATCCTTCATCCGAATTTTCCATCGTTAAAAGATAGCGGTTTTCTTTAGATGGTTTGAAGGTAAGTGTAGTAGTCATATCTTGGCTATGAATGTTTGCCTCCACGTTGTCGGCACTTGCTAATCGCATGTCTACAAACGCAAAATAATAAATCGCAATCAATAGAAGAAAAACGGATACTAATGATGAGACAATAACCAAAACCTTTTTTCTGTTGTTGGTGCGTACTTTTTTGAAGTAATCAATATTTCTTTTTTCCTTTGTTCGCTCATTTTCATCTTTTCGGAAAAACTCTTCTTTCATCTCGTTTAGATAACTTCTGCATTCTTCACATTGCGCCATGTGTTTATTCATTTGATTGTTGGTCTTCTCACTAGTTAGCCCTTCGATATAAGCAGAGGCTAAATCCTTAAAAACATTATGTTCCATTGCTTTATTCACCCTTCCTTAATTCTAATTTTGCTCGGTAAAATGTTACTCTTGCCCAGTTTTCTGTTCTTTCAAATACGGTTCCTATCTCTTTAAAAGATAAGTCACCCAACAATCGAAGATATAGTATTTCTCTTTTTTCCTCACTAAGCCGCCGTGCTTTTTTAAAGAATTCCATTACATCTTCATGTCGTATATACTCTTCCTCCAGATCGTAAAATTTTGTTTCTTCAAGACTTAGTGATGTTACCAGCTGCTGTTTTTTATTATTGCGATTGGTTTCTTGTAACCAAACGTTTTTAGCAATCGAACAAAGCCATGTAGAGAATTTTGCTTTACCATTGCTATGATAGTTATTAATGGACTTTACTGCTTGATAAAATGTTTCTTGTGTTAATTCTTCTGCTGAATGAAAGTCATTCGTTAAAGTGAACAAATACTTGAAAATAAAATCTCCATATTCTTGATATATAGTATCTTTATCCACTGCCTACCTCCCTCGTCCAACTTGGAATGATTCGAATTCGAGTAACCTATCTCAATGAAAGGTATTTTGTTGATCTAATTTACCATTTCTTTATAGTAAATCAACATCTCAAATGGCTAATCACTTATATATCCAAAAATTTCAGGTTTCGTTACAACATTTTTAAATTTTCCATTCAAAACTTTGCATAAAAAAATAAACATCTTTTAAAAAGACGCAGATATGCATTTATTTAACTATACGAAAGGATCGATCACAAGACTTATTGAATAAAAGAACTAATTACTTAGGAGACCGAATAGGATAAGGTCTACTTTGCACATTCAAAAAAACACAAGTGGTTTCAATCCTCCACTTGTGTTTTTTGCGTGTTTATGAAAGTTTATAAGCTAATTCCTCGCTAACAATATAGGGCTTTGAACTAAGGTTCGATTTTTATGGAAGCATCCTTTAATTCTAATTCGACTTAATGCCAGCTCCACATAAAGGGATTATAATTACCTCATCTTGAGATTTCGAATACTTTAAGTACCCTGCATAATTAATAGCTGAAGTGATTTCTACATAGAATCCTTTCGCTGCAAGTTTTTTACGAGATTCAGCTATTGCTTCTTCGCCAAATGTAATAAATGTGCCTTCAGTTTCTCGGATTGCTTCTAATATTTGCTTCGACCTTGCTGGCACTGCAATGGCAATCCCCTCTGCTAAAGTTCCTTCAATACGAACGGGCTTTGTAATTAACTCTTGTTTTTCAAACGCTTTAGCCAGTGGTGCGCAATTTTCAGCTTGAATGGCTACAATCTTTGGCATACGTTCAATTTTTTCCACCTCTAAAAGTTCCTTGAAACCATAATATACACCTAATACTAATGTTCCGTTGCCTACTGGAACAATCACTGTATCGGGTGCTTTTTTACTGCTTAAAAATCTCAAACGCATATGTTTTCGTTCCTTCGTAAAAATATGGATTATAGACATGCCTGGCATAAAAAACTTGTTCTTCTTCAACAGCTAATTGGGCCGCAACAGCCACATCTTCTCTTATCCTTTTAATAGCTTTAACCTTTGCTCCATGTGCCTTAATTTGCGCAAGTTTTTTGGGTGAAGTATCGGCACTCACATAAACATCACATTCAATTCCGGCTCTTGCACCATAAGCAGCAATTGCTGTTCCTGCATTCCCACTACTGTCTGCAATCATTTTTTTCACGCCTAGTTGTTTTGCCAGAGTTACTAATACTGCAGCGCCACGATCTTTAAATGAAAGTGTCGGCATCATAAATTCTTTTTTCACAAAAGTACTTGACTCTGCTTCATCTAATACAAGTAATGGCGTTTGACCTTCACCTAGAGTAACAGATGACCATCCTGCCAAATCTTCTCCAGCGTTCACTGAAGACGCATATCGCCAAATCGATGGCTGGCTTGTCCATGGATCTTTTATTGAACCTACTTCGGATTTTAACAGGTTCAGCAGTTCGCCACATTCACATTTCCAGCGAGTTTCTTAAATCGGAAAAGTTTCATTACATACTGAACAAATATAATTAGTCATTTTCATCGTCTCCATTATTCGATATTCCCTATTGCTTCATATTCAATTTTAATACAAAGATGTAGAAGGAAATGAAGCAGCCCTCCCAATGGAATAAGCATGAATGTGTATCCATAAAAACTTGTCCCGCAGACCTAGAATTTTTTAAAGTCGTGGAACAAAGGCTTGAAGATAGACCTGAATTGAAAGTTGAGAGTAGGATTTATATGTGGTGCTCATTCTCCTAATTATGAGAGCAGATCACGCTGAAGGAAGTGGGCAAAAAAATATGGGTGCTTTGGCGAGCCCGTAATGACACGGACTGACAAAACACCCTTCAATAGCTAGAAAAAACACATATTCCATTGTCCCGATGACCATGAAAGCAACCGGCCTCATTGAGTGGCTCGCCTAACCAATAAGCAGACATTTTTAGGGGGTAAAATGAGTATTATTGGTCGTGCCTTTGGCTAATGGACTTACCAATAATATACCCTATCCTTCCAACTCAAAACTTATTTTCAGTTACAAATTCATTTTCTTAGAAATTAGACGTTAAATGATCAATAAAAAAAATTGGTATTTTAACTTGACGCGCCGGGTCGCAAGTGACACGATTTTCCACTATTGTTTTATTTTACGTTATCAACAAAATCATATACTTTTTCCAAAGAAAGCAAATGGTGATTGCAATCGTCAGTATCTCGACAGATATAATTCCCTTTTGTAGTATAGGTTCCAGCAATATTGCCTTTTGTTTTTGTCATAAACATACAAACAGGAGTCAGTCGGTTACATATTGCACAAATTTGCTTAGTTTTCGTTTCATCAAATGTACCGGTTAACCCAATCATGCCCTTCCGAGTAGGAACGACCATATATCTTTTTTTCGTTCCAAAATCGTCATAACTAAAAAAAGACATTCTATTATAGTTCAGACTTTCTTTCGGCAACTTCATTTTTTTCACTTTTGGGAAAAGCTTTTGCAACTTCTGCTCTGAAAGCTCCTTGAACGGAATGATGTAAGCTTCTATTTCTACTAGATATTGTTCGGCTGTTTCCTTATCTACAACATTTACTATTTGGTTAAGTAGGTTCCTTTGTGCGGCTGTTACCCCCGCAAACAAATCTACTGTTTTTTCGATTGACAGTGATTCTATCGCGCCAATGACTTGTTGATCATTCACTGTTGCGTGACCATTCACTAGTTGTAATACCTGTCGTTTTATAAAATTAAACTGATCGTTTCTTATAAATTGTTCGTTCTTCATTTCTGTCAGCTCCTCTGTTTTTATGATGATCAAACAAAGTGCAAAGCCTTTAAATCGGAAATGGAGAAACTACATTCAAGCGATTAGATAACCATTCGCCCCATGCAAAGAATCGCCTTTTGATCATCTGGCTTTGCATGAGTCTTTTTAGAAGCTGGCAATGCCATTTGAGTTGCCATCTTCACATCACCTCCCGAAATATCGCCCTCTTTCTAATAGGCGCTACGTCGTTTATCATACAACTTTCTGTCTTTCGAGACAATATTTTTTGTAAACGAATTGCATGTATATAAAACAAACAATAGACTAGTACTACACAAATAACCTATTGTTAACGGCTTTTTCCCCTCAATAATTAAAGTTCCCTATACTTGAGTTGGAACAGATTATTTTGTGTCATTGACGTGGTGCGAACAATATCACTGAAACACCAACCAAGCAGATACCTGCCCCTATAAAATCATATATATCAGGTGTTTTTTTATCAATTCCCCACCCCCATAATACGGATAGAAAGACAAAGACGCCTCCATATGCTGCATACACCCTACCAAAGGATGGGAATGTCTGGAATGTAACTACCACACCGTATAAAACTAATGCTATCCCTCCGAATAGCCCTAAAACAGCAGATTTATCCTCTCGCAACCATTGCCATATTAAATAACCTCCACCGATTTCAGCTAAGCCAGCTAAAAGGAAAATAATAACGACCTTAAACATCTTTAAAACCTCATCTCTTGAATTTCTGCAAACAATATAGCACGTTTATGCGACATGCATGCGATTGTTTATTAAACCATCACACGTGTCAATTTAATAAAGTGTATGTGGTACAATTCCAGTGCTTTGAACTTGACCTTTTCTTACCTTCCCACCCCATTTTCTGAAGCTCTTTTGCGATCAGCATGTTAAAAAAACCATGACCTACCAATACTATCGATGTATGTATTTCAGCGTATACTGCTAATAATTCTGATGCCTTTTCAGCTCGATCTTTTGCTTCTTTCAAGGACTCACAATCTCTTGAATAGCCCAAAAACCATAAACACCTTAAAATCAGGCTCCAAGTACTCGGACTTAGTTTGATACTCCCCACTGATGGATTGGGCAATTCTGTTTCACGAAACAAGGGGTCTGATACAGCTAATAAATTGGGTTTTAACAATCTTGCTGATTCTATAGACCTTTCTAAATCACTTGAAAAAACAATATTTGCCGATGCCATTCTATCAAGCGTATCTTCCGGATAAAAGTTTTCTTCAAAAACCCCTTGATTATCATACTTTCCAACCCAAATCTTAAACTCTTTACATTTCATTCGATTACTATCAGTACACGTAGATCTACCATGCCTAATTAATGAGATTTCCATAGTAACTCTCCTGCTATTCATTTTATGATAATATACCACTAAATGGCCATTTTACTGAATAGGCGGAGGTCCATAATCTGGAATTACGATCGTTTGTTAAAACCTATTTTGTAAGTACCATTTGATATTTCATAATTTGGTCCGATTCCAAAAGATAACAATTACAATTCACCTTTTACTTTTTCTCTTCCATTCTAGCGCCATTCGTTCCAAGTTCTGTACGAAGTTATTTTTACCGTCACTGTATCCTTCAATATCTTTTGGGAACTGTCGGGCAAGTCGCTCCTTTATATCCCCATATTCTTCCGCCGTTCCTTTATGTGAATTAAGATAATCGCGTACTGCAAGATGTCGCTCAATCTGAGTAAAATTATCGGCTTGTAATATATGTAGTTGATGTGTCCTGTTTTCTCCGCCTTTTCTAAAATACCTTCTTCCTTTCATACCCAATTCTCCAAGCGCCTCGTAACCTATTTCAAACATTTTTTCGTTATATTTATTGATATTCTCAATATCTTTGACTATTGGCATAATATCAATGATAGGCTTGGACTTTAAACCCGGAACCGCCGTGCTTCCAATGTGGTGAATCTCAATAATCTCTTCTTTTAATATCTCCTTAATCTTTTCCGCTTCCATTTTGAACAGTTTAACCCAGTTTTCATCATAGTTTGTTACAACAATATTCATAGCACGGTTCACCACGATATCTTACCTCCTTCAATTCCCTTGTTTGCACTCATTTTTATTCAGCTGCTTGGCTCGTTTTTGGAAAATACTGATTCAACTGTCGAACTTCATAAGAAGGATAGTAAATTATAATTTCGAACTACACCACGGACAGAATTCAATTCTTACACTTGAAGAGCCACCATCATGGATTACCAACCCGTATTCGATGTCTTTAGCATAAAAAATTATTATTTTATCAGGACATTCAAATGGATCGCTATGCACATCACATTTGAAATTTGCGTGGTATTCCATATCTTCACAACAGTGTTTTTTCATATATTTCTCCTCCTAAATTTAGCGTTCCATTTGTACGAGATGGACGCAATTATTCGCTGCTATAACGGATAGAGATTGTAATGCCATGCCCTATGAAGGAGAAGCTTTCAAGAGAAGTTATTATAGTATTAGCTGGTGCACCTCCCCAATAATGAACATTATTAAGCCGATCAGTGAAAGCATTATACCTACATAGAAAGGCCACGGATTGTCTTCTCTTTCCTTATCATATGTAAAAAGGGTTACTATGCAAAAGATAAGAGTAATGACAGGAATGAAGCCGTATTGAGGACCGAATGCAAATGCTATCCCACCAAAGATTAATCCAATAAGACCATAGGGATTTTGAGTTGGAATCCGGTCTAGATATTCCTTTTCATTCTCGGATAAACCATCCTTTTTGTCTCCCCATACATCTATATCTTTCATTTCATTGAGCAATTCTATTAACTTGTTAAACGATTTCATAAATCAAATCCACCTCATCATTTGATAGGTAATTCACTTTAAAAGTTTTGGCATTTTGAACTATGTGCGTCTAATTTGCGAGCCCTATACTGTCTTCTATCCTTATTCGAAATCAGGTCAACTTCAGAAAGAGCACACTAAAATCCATTAGTGCACTCAACTATTGACTGTATGTGTGTATTTATCAAAGATTATAAGTAAACGCTATCTATCTGTATGCATGTGAATAATTATATCTTCTACTTGATTATTTCTAGACATACGGCTCCCATTATTGCATCCGATAGTTAAAAATCTATCTAGCTAAATCTGTGAAAAACTCCCTCATATCTTCAGGTAATGCTTCAACTGCAAGAACTTTTAATCTTTCAGTTCCTGGCGAAGTCATAATTATATAAGTTTTTTTCTTATATTCAAATAAAGTAAACTGCCCTAGGCTATCTGCTGAATGCTTTTGAATATAATTGAAATCTTCCTCTGAAAAATAGTCTTCATAGCCATCCAATATAAGTTTTTGTGCCTGCTCAAAACTATCTGAAAAATGCAGTTTTTGATATAATTCAAGTGAATTTTTAGGTGTGAAAAAATAGATATAATATACTGATCCACTAACTATAAATAAGAACAAAACAAAGAAGACAATCCAATCTTTTTGCGTTTTTTTCCTTAAAGCTCTCAAGTTTCATCCCCTCTGCATTAATAATTCTTCCCTCTCATAATTGTAAATCCCCTCTTTTTAAACCCATGTTATCTTCTCTTTAAGTAAAATTATTCCTTTTATCAAGAATATTGTTAGTGAAATTAGGGAAGTTTTATACCTTGTTTTTTGAACGAAAAGAAATGCAAAACTTCTACTAAGATTTATTATTTTTTAACCGTTTATCTAGCATTAGCGATGATTCTTATTTCATTATCGTATCCTTTATTTGAATGTCTTTCTAGCATAACTTTCTACTATTTATCTTAAAATGCATCTACTCATTATCTTTTGTGTAAATCTTTTTTAGCGTTGTATTAATATTAACTAGAGCTATCAATATAAAGCCAAGCATTATGAAAGTTATAATTTCACCTGTAAAAAAAGACACGACACCTAATATCAAGGCATATAGCCCATACAAACTGTTATTCATATACAAAACCCCTCTTTTACGACAAACTTGTTCATTTGTTCAACGTTTATGCTGATTCCTATTTCAAAATTAATTCCAGTTCTAGAATAACCTCACCCTATATTAGCATATATTGTAAAATTATAAAAAGCTATTCACCCTTTATATTTATTGCTACCTGGCAGAACTTTAATTTTATTCCAAGCTTTAATTGCATCTTCTCGTTTTTTATTTTTGTTTTGAGGATCCGCAAAATAATCTCTGATGAATTGATTGTATTCGAATTGCGGGCCTATTTGTTTGTTATAGGATGGGTCTTTTTTTCTTTCTTCTTCCTCGTACCACGCTTCCACCACGTCCCGATATGTTTTTCCTGCATTGGCCTTAAAATAATTTTGAATATGCGTGGAGAAATGAAACTTCGGGATGACTGACTGGAAGAAGCCTCTAACTACCTGACTACAACGATGATTTTCTGCAATCACTGTATCTAAATTTAATTCTTCTAATTTTGTTTCTGTCGAGAAAGAACTTCTTTTCCTTGTTGGCTTTTCAATTTTTCCGGTATCGAGAAATATTGCTATTCTCTCTGTAAGTTCAGTTTTAGAACCTGAAGCACTTATCCCATTTTCTCTGCAGAAAGATTGTAATTCCTCTTTTAGCCAATAAAAATCACGAAAATTATGTACATCTAAATCCCTTGTTAATTCAGGCCTCAATTATCCTACCTCCGATTTTAAATTCCGAATTAATGAATGCCAATATATTCTCTGTCTTAAAGATAGCCATTACCACCCATTCAGACTCCCCCTTTTTAACTACTATTACATTATAAACTTGTATTCTTCACCATGCCTTTTTCCTATTTATATATGAAAATCTTTAACCAAATTTAAATAGTGCTACAATATTAAAAATACATTCTATATTTCTGAGATAAGGAGACCTAATGAAACTAAAACCCTTTTTATTGTGGACTGCTTTGATTTTCATCCTAGCTGCTTGTGATGGAAAGAAATCAGTCTCAAACGAACCCAATGCCCCAAAAGATGTAGAGGCAACTGAGAAAGAAAAAGAATCTGAAACTGATAATGAGACTAAAAAGCAAATTATAGCTGAAGACATTGAGCCTACCCCACTTCCGCAAACATTAGCTGAATTAGCTGAGTTACCACCTGGTTATACAGGTCCCCAGCTTTTTGGAATACATGAGGAAGACCATCCGAAATTGGATGAATTAACTGCACACTTACCTGATATTTCTGGTGAACCTACAGAGGCACAGCTTGATCACTACTATAATGAAATTTTGGCAGTATTCCAACATGATTTTAAAGGTCCTGAAGAGTTACTTGCCAGGATGCGTTTCCAGGCGATAGGCAATCCTGATATTGAGGATTCTCGGATGCAGTTTAAGGAAAATTTAAATGTGCTTGTGTTGCTTGATGCTTCTGGAAGTATGGGAAAAGATCTTGGCGGGGAAACACAAATGGCAGCAGCGAAAAAGGCAATTACTAATTTCGTGGAAGGCCTGCCTGCCGAAGCCAATGTTGGACTGCGAATTTATGGACATGAGGGTACAGGCAATACTTCTGACAAAGCAAGGTCATGTGCAAGCAGTGATTTGATCTATCCTATAGGAAAATACGACAAAGCGAACTTTCAAACTTCTTTAGAAAAAGCTCAGCCAGCAGGATGGACTCCAATTCAATTGGCGATCAACGAAGCTCAGAAAGATTTAGCAGAGTTCAAAGGAGATCAAAACACAAATATTGTTTATTTGGTCAGTGACGGGGTTTCAACCTGTGATGATGATCCCGTTGCCGCCGCCAAACAGCTTTACGGGTCTGATATTACTCCCATTGTCAATGTCATCGGATTTAATGTCGACAATGAAGGTCAAAAACAGTTGAAAGAAGTAGCCAAAGCAACAGAGGGCACATACGAGGACGTGCAAAATGCAGAAGGGCTACAAAACGAGTTAGATCAAATGAAGGAAATAGCGAAAAACTGGAAAAAGTGGAAAGATCAAAAAACAACGAGTCTAAATCATGACAAGCTAAAAAACTCGCTCGATATCTTTGGCTATGAAACAGGTGAGTATAAAAAAAGGGTAGATGAAGGAAGTCAAGTTGGAGTAGCCCTACAATATTTATATCAGGATCAAAATTTGATATCGCGGGAAACCCATGACTATTTAAGAAAAAGAAATTCTGAATACCACACTTGGATTGAAGAAGAATATATTAAATTAAAACGAGAATTGGAAGAACTTAACGAAAAGAAGATTGATGAAGCGTTACAATTACTCGAAGAAAAGTTTAATCAAAACGTGCCAAGAGATTCCTAATACAGGAATCTCTTTTTTTACGGAGTCACTCTCACTGAATAGGTAACCACTATTAATAGATTACCTTTTAACAATGGCTTCAAATGTTATGGTTTGAGTTCGGTCTGTTGGATATTGTCCATACTTATAATCTGCTGAGATCGTTATATCCTCAAATCCAATCCGTTCAAGGATCATTTTAAACTCTTCAACTCCATACCAACGAAGTGGGAATCGCTCTAGCTCTGTTTGTATAAGTTTTCCGCTGTCCCACTTTTCATAGCGATTATGAGACACAGTGTATTGATTGATGTGGTCAACTTCAACAATTTTACTTTCTAATGTAATCATCCCACCATCCTTAGATTCCCAAGTTCTCGTCGATATTTCGTTTGTCGTTACCTCGGTTTGTAAAAATATGTCCAGTATAAGCTTACCGCCATTAGAAAGATGGTTGAAAAAGTTTTTTATAGCTTTAATTGAGTCTTCTCTTTTATATAGAAGCAAAAAGGTTCCAGTTGGCACGATAATCGCTTCATATTCTGTATCTAAAGAAAATGACTCCATTTTCCCTTCAAATAATTTCGGGTGCAGGCCCCTATTTTCACAGTTATGACGGCATATTTTTAACATCTCTTCTGAAACATCGAAACCGTCAACTTTTAAACCTTTTTCTAATAGTGGTATAAGGATACGTCCCGTTCCGACACCTGGCTCGAGGATGCTCCCCTTACAAGAAGACAATCTTTCGCTATAAAATTCTACATCCCCAAATGAAAGACCAATATATTTGTCTATATCGTATACTTCTGAAGAAAGCCTATTGTAATAACCCAACATATACTTTTCCCTTCTTTCTAATTTGATTTAACATGCCCTTAGTTTACTATAAATCTATGTGTTAAGATACTCATTACTTAACAGTCTAATGCGGTTGGATCTAGTAATTGCGCTTGATTAATGAATATATCTTTTTAATCAAAAAGAGTGTATACTATTAGACAATAGAATAACTAAAATGTTTTCTAGGGTTCCGCAACTATTTTGTTGGTCTGGTCCGAGAGAAAACTCACAGTCATGCTGTGTCACGGAAGGATAAAAGCCTGGGAGAAACTGTTCAACAGTTTTTTCCAGGCTTTTTTATTTTGCAGAAAAAATAACAGGAGGTGTTCTGTATATGAATACAGATTGGATCAAAGTAATCATTGCAGCTTTTTTTGAAATTGGTTGGGTTATTGGATTAAAGCATGCAAACAACTTTTGGGAGTGGACAGGGACGGTTGTTTGTATCGTCGTTAGTTTTTACCTGATGATTATGGCAGGGGAAAAACTTCCTGTAGGAACAGTCTACGCCGTCTTTGTAGGACTAGGAACTGCTGGAACAGTATTTGCAGACATCATATTTTTTGGTGAATCGTTTAAAATAGCGAAAATTGTTTTGGTCATGGTTTTATTGGGTGGGGTTATTGGCTTGAAATTAGTGACGAAAAATCCTGTTCCAGAAGGAGATGAGTTGTAATGGCATGGGTTTCTTTAGTGGTTGCAGGTTTATTTGAAATGTTTGGTGTTGCCATGATCAATAAGTT
This sequence comes from Sporosarcina sp. FSL K6-3508, assembly GCF_038615825.1. Taxonomy (NCBI): domain Bacteria; kingdom Bacillati; phylum Bacillota; class Bacilli; order Caryophanales; family Caryophanaceae; genus Sporosarcina; species Sporosarcina sp. FSL K6-3508. The sequence goes on from NZ_CP152016.1 coordinate 2,423,117, forward strand.
GCACAAGGATCGAAACTGGCAGGCATTTGTTTTGTTGGTGGCGGGATTCGGAGCAAGTTTTCTATTCCTTGCTCATGCAATGAAAACATTACCTATGGGAACAGCCTACGCCATTTGGACAGGAATTGGGGCTTCGGGCGGTGCGATTTTAGGAATGGTTCTGTACGGTGAACCAAAAGATTCGAAAAGAATGTTTTTTATTGCACTGGTTCTAGGCGCAGCAATCGGATTAAAACTGATTTCATAAACCATCATTGGAAAGCCTATTTTGTAAGTAGGCTTTCCTTTTTCAAAACTCTAATTTTTCATCCAAGTTAATACGCGTATAATTTGAAATGGTTCTGTCCAAGTAATTATGAAACTTAAAAGAAAAAACGCAACAACTGAGAAAAATTTCACCGCGCCTTTTTCACCCTTTAACATTGCCCAAAAGCATAGAAACGAACCAACAATTAACGAACCAAACCCTAAGACCAGAAGGGGCTCAAAAGATTCCTTAAAAATATATGAGAAACCAATTAACAGAACACCAATAATTGCAAATAGAGTTGACAAAATACTAAAACTTCTCATAGCGGTCCCTCCTCTCCACTCATTATATCGAATAATAATTTAATTCGGAAAGTTGATATAAGATATTGTAATTCGGGAGACGCACTCTGTACAGAACAACTTAATAAAAAGCCCTTTTTGTTTTATCCAAAACAACTATACTCATAATAATTCCTAGAATCAAAAATGCAAAGGAACCTATACTATATATAAACCGAATCTCATACAACTCAGCAAGAACACCAACTGCCGCCGTAAATAGAATGATTAATAACGCCTCTAATATGCCAAAGATACTTGAAAACCTCCCCATGATATGGACCGATACATTATTTTGATAAAATGTTAAAAAACCAGTATTTCCAAATGATAGGGCGAATGTTAATGTTAAAAATCCTATAGCTGCCCAAGTAAAATCTTGTGAGTATGCAAAGATCAAATAACCGATTGGTGTAAAAATTGCACCTACGCCGATAAGGATGTTCGTTTTTAAACGACCAGCGAATAAAGCGTTTGTTAATGAGCCTATTATAATTCCTATTCCCGCGATACTTACCAGAAATCCATAAGAACTTTCAGATAACAGGAGAACTTTTGTTGCGAATGCGGCTTCTAATGAATCTAACGCTGTCATAAATACTGTAATTCCACTAAAGAGAACATAAACCAATGTAATATGCATGTTTGATTTACTAAAACTTAGAATTTCTCTCCAATCATTCCTGATTACTTTAATGCTCACTTTTTCGGCTCTAACTGTTTCCTCGCTTAATTCTAAATTGGGAAGTAAAAAGATTACTATAGCCGACATACATAATGCTAGAGAATTCAGCTGAATAGCAAGATATGGAGAACCTATAATAAACAAAAAACCTGCAATGGAAGGTCCTAGTATAAACCCGCTTGAATTAATAAAATTTCTAAGCGCATTAAATCTTTGTCGATCTGTCTTCGGTATAAGCTTCGTCATATAAACCATAGATGCAGGCTCAAAAATAGAACTCGCAATATTGATGATAAAAACCAATAGATAGATGAAAAACAGTGAATCCATAAATGGGAGTAGGAATATAAAAACTGCTCTGATTAAGTCGAGAAAAATCATTAAATTCCTTTTATTTAACCTGTCAATAAAACTCCCCGCCCAAAAATTTGTACACAAAGCAGCAAAGGGTATTAGGATATAAAGAACGGATACTGCCAATGGGGAACCTGTCATATCTAATACAATCAGGTTCAGAGCAATTAAATAAATCCAGGCACCCAGATTGGATACGCCAATACCTAACAGCAGTAATAAGGGGTTTTTCCACTTACTAGATTTCAACATCTTATCCACTCCTAAATTCATTGTTTATAGACAGTAAAAAAGAATCCCACCCCCAAGTCATTAGACTTGAGGACGAGACTCCCTGAATTTAGAAGTTCGCGGTGCCACCCCAGTTTGTTCTTGTGTTGCCACAAAAACCTTTTCAAGTACGCCTACTGTGTAATGTAGGATATACTCTATCTCGATAACGGGAGAAACCGGCACATAATCAATATCATGAAGACAATATCCTATGGCAGCTCTGAGGCTTGGTTCCATGTACTTGTACATCCTCCTTCGCAGCTAACGGAGTTCTCTGTCATGCTTAAGCACATATACTCTTCTCTTCATCGCTTTTTAATTAATATATATATTACCACAATTCAAAAGTATTTAAAATAAGGATGATTTTTATAGTATCTTAGTCAAAGCACGTATCTTGCTTCAGAAAGACGCCCTTTAATTGAAAAAATCGCTGAATTATTTTTTGTTTTTAAAAAGTGGCTTATCAAAGTTCGATACGCCACTTTCGTACATATTGTATTAGTTTGATAAAGCGATTTTTATATGAGCTAAGTGGTGCTCTTCGTGCCATGCTAACTTTGCCACTTTTGCAGCAACTGTTATTTTACCATCTATCTGATGAATAAACGCACGATCCAATTGCTCTTCAGTTAAATTATTTCCTAAAAATACGATACGCTCATTTATACCTTCTAGCATTTGAATAGAACTTTCTACAGGAAGCCTTGTATCCGGTTGAACAGCCCATTTTTCTTCGTCAAAAGCTGCTACTGTTGGATTCTCATCTGTTAAAGCCAGCTTCAAACGTTGATACATATTCAACTGAGAATCTGCAATGTGATGAACCAGTTGACGAACTGTCCAGCTCCCGTCACGATAGGTTCTGCTCAATTCTTCATCACTTAATGAAGCGACAGTTCCCCTTAATCGAATCGTGAAAGTTTCGATTTCCTTTAGCCATCCTTGAATATTTTCTAATGTCACATTTTCAGGAACTTGTAATCTCCCAATTGGATATCTCACATCCATTTTCATTCCCCTCTCCCTAGTCGTTATTTCTTTTACCTATTTATTATTACATAGTTTATTTTTTAATACCCCATTTAGTAATTGCATACATAATTTCTTTTGGGTTAGGGTCGTGTTCTACATATCCTCCATAACGGGAAACTAGAACACCATAGCTGAAATCTTGACCAATAATCCATATATCATCATAGTTTATACAGTTCCATAAAACGCTAAAATTCCTTACTATCCATTTTCCATCAACCAGAAATATTGGACTATCATCTATCCCTCCTAAAAATAAATAGACTTTTTTCTCTGCAATAGCACACCCTTGAACATACTCCATAACCTCTTGTTCCCAACTAAACTCCTTTCTGAAATCGCTATAAGTAAGCGCAAAATCATTTTTATGCAAATCAAAGTTCCATTTTTCATGAACTTTTTCTAGTATTTTTTCTAATTCCGGAGAAGTGATTAATTCGCTTTTCTCAATAACAACAGACATATCTGGAGGCAGAAGTTTCATTAATTCTACCCTTAGACTTTTTTGTTTGTTGATTCTTAGCTTCTGTTTTAAGAGCATTTTTCGTTCATTCATATTCCTGCCCCCATTAACGACATAAGTATTTATGCTTTTTGTGGCTAAAAAAATTGCTTTCCAACTACCTTTTTTATTCAATGATCTCGCCTGAATAAACTCTCAGTTTTTCCTTGGCAATTACCGTTGCACTGTTTAAGTTGTCGGTGAGTGAAAAGCCAGTAGATTTTTGTATCCAAGTGTCCCATTCACTATCCCACAAATAAACATCTATCTCTAATAGCCCGTCTCGTGAACGTTTATTAATTTCAACTTTATACGCCTTACTTGGAGCGTATATTTCTTTAAGAAGTTCATGCATGACTCCAAATTCTCCTATAAATATGTATTCCTTGTTCAACTAGTGCATCTGTTTGTTGAAAACTTGTTCACCTATAAATCTTGAGATAAACGAACCATATCTCTGCATTGAATACCATTTTCAAAGATTTTCTCAGAATAATGCCTAACGAAAAAGTCCATATCTACACCAGTTATTCTAAATCCGCATTTTTGATAAAGAGCCAGTTGCCCAATGCTTGAATTTCCTGTTCCTATTTCAATGGTTTTGTAGCCTTTTGTCTTAGCTATCTTTATTGCATCCAACACCAACCGTTTGCCAATCCCTCTACCTTGTTGACTTTCAATAACCGCAACATTCACCAGCTCGACCGTCTCAGGTCTTGTTGGAAGCAATACATAGGCTCCAATCGTCTGCTGTTCGACCTCACCTATAAAACACTCACCCCTAGTGACATACTCTTCAATAATTTCTCGTGAAGGATCAGCCAATAACAATAATTCCATTGGAGTTTTTTCGCCTTCATTAAGTTTCCTAATAACCATTTTCACGTCTTCCAATTCCCTTCATATTTCTTATATGTTGTTCTGCAATATGCTCTGACTGACTAAAACTGTGTTCCAGAACGCACTTAATAGCGGCATACTTCCAGTAATTAATTTTTATGATTATTTCTAAAGTTAAACAATTCATTGCCCGACAAGACAATGAATACAACATAGAAAATAAACGCGACTCCGCTCGTAGCCACGTAAAAATACCACGCTCCTAACAATAACAGCTTTGTCATGATACAGCTGATGAGTACTGTTAGCCCCGCTCCTAACACATTTTTGATCGCTGTGGAGGGTAAAAACTTGTAAATTACTTGGTAAAACAAAAATCCAATAGCAGCACTCATTACTACTGTAAACACGAACACAGAGAAAATGGTTAGATAGGCCAACATAAAAAAACCCTCCCTATAAATTCAAATGACTCTCTAAAAAAAGAAGAGCATACTGAACTATTCAATTAGCGTTCTCGTATAGTTACTCTTCTCAAAGATACCTACGAACTTTTTTTCGATATCGATTGTATTCATCACCATAAATTTCTTCCAAAGAACCTTCTTCACGAAGAACCTGACGATTAATAAACCAAAACCCGACAATTAGATACAGCAACAATATCCAATTTGGGATGACTAAAAATATTCCTGACAAGATAAACAAAAATGCCGAATAAATCGGATTTCTGCTGATGGAAAATACACCTGATGTGATAAGCTCTCCTGGATGATCCTTATCTATTCCTACACGAAAGCTTTTGCCAAAAGCAATTAAACTAAGCAAAAATAGGATAAGTCCAATTATACAAAATGCAATACCTATCCAACTTATAATTTTGTTGTTAAATAAAAAACTTCCTAGTATTGGGAGGTCAAGAACAGATGTCACTATAATATAAAAATACAATAGAACAAATGGAATTACGATATAATCCTTTTTATCCAACTCCCCAAACTTCATAGCTTCGATTCCTTTTTTCCGCAAGATCGCAACGCGGGCAAGAACCATAATAATAACTAAGATAAGTGTTGTTATCGCAAAATATCCCATTAAGATCACCTCCAAATTTTAATACCATAAATCGTTTGCTGCAATTTTTTAAAATTGAACCGGCATAAATTTCTCTTCCAATATTTCTGGTTTTAGTATAGGTACACTCGAATTCCCCTTATATTTCTTTCATCTACTTGCATCGGGAGCTGTTCTTCCACTTTCAGCATTTCACCCAATACTTCTAGGTTATTATAATGAATTCCCCTTACCATTACAGTATAATCAGATTATTAAGATTAATATTCTGTTAGGAGGTAAAATTAGTGCATTTAACATACAAGCTTTTAATTTTCTTGACTCTACTTCTTCTAGTTTCCGGGTGTTCTCAAAAAGAGGAAAGTATATTGAAACTGCCTGAAGACATACCCGACTTTGTAAAAGAAACGGATTTTGACAGTATCGATTGGGATCATAAAGCAGTTCGTCTTTCGGATCAAATGATTGGGAATGAAAATAAATCTGGAGTCATTGGCATTGATATGCCAAGCCTGCAAACTCAAAAATGGATGTGGCATTTGTGGGGATTAGAAAACCCAGTAAATAAAAAATTTACAGTGATCGGTTATCATAGAGAAACGGGAACGGTCCATCAGGTTTTAACATCTGGCTGGACAATCGGGCTTTCGGGAGAAAACAATGGAGCGGATGCACATACCCCCTCCAATGTACAAATACCAGAGGCGGGAGAATGGGCATTCCTGCAATATATTGAAGGCGAATTATTCGATACGTTGGTTTATAAGATTACTGAATAATGTGCAACGACATCTCAGATTTCAGCCCTAAACAAGCTGTTCAAAAAGTCGGAGTCATGGTTGCACCTGAACTAACACTAAATCCGTTTCTTCAATTGCATGCAGGCTATGCTTTTCAAGCGGTGCCATGTGCAGAATGTTTTCAGGTGTCACCTCAACCGGCTTCCCTTCCACCGTAAATCGTACCTTGCCTTTACGTACAATAATAATTGCTTCGTTTTTTGAATCGTGTTCAGCAATTTCCTCGCCTGCTTTTAGCTGGATGTTCGTCAATGTGGCATTGTCCACTCCAACTACTTTTCCCATGTGCTTTTCTTTGTCATTCAGCTGATTCTTCGTGTCAATCAGTTTCATTTTCTTTCGCTCCTTTCAAAAATTCATTCGCAATCAACTCAAATGATTTCAGCTTATCATAAAAGTCATAAGTTATTGTGACAAGCATGATTTCTTCGGCTTGAAAGTCATCCGCCAGCCGTTCGAGTTGCTTGCGAACAGTTTCTGGAGTACCTACGCTCATACGCTCGCGATTGAGCTGTACGAGTTCCCATTCGAGTGGACTGTATTCATACTCAGCCGCCTGCTCAGGTGTTGGAGTTCCCTCAACCGGCATTCCTTGCTGTTGCATGATCAGCAATAAATCCAATGAAGACGCCACGCGATTCGCCTCTTCCTCTGTTTCAGCACAAATACAGAAAACCGCCAAGGCTTGTTCCGGTTGCTGATAATAATCGGAGGCTTGAAAGTTAGTGCGGTAGTGTTTTGCAGCTTCCACGCCACCCTCACTATTAATGAATTGTGCAAAAACATACGGCAAACCTTTTTCTGCCGCTAAACTTGCTGACCCCTCATTCGTACCAAGCATCCATACCGGCGGTGCACTCTGCGTAATCGGAGTCGCTTTTAACCCTTCATATTTATGGTCTTCAGGCAATGCATCATGTAAATACATCAGCAATTCATCCACTTGATCTGGAAATTGTTCTCTGTTTTGATACTGTCCTTTGTTTAAGGCATATGTCGCTCGCGGCATTCCGCCCGGTGCCCTGCCCATTCCGGCGTCAATTCGTCCGGGAAACAGCGCTTCGAGCACTTTAAAGTTTTCTGCCACCTTATAAGGGGAATAGTGAGGTAGCATGACACCGCCAGACCCGATGCGGATAGTGGAAGTGATAGTGGCCAAATGTGCCATTAAGATTTCAGGAGATGAACCTGCCAATGTGGATGCATCATGATGTTCTGACACCCAAAAACGAGTATATCCCCACTCCTCCGCTTTTAACGCTAGCTCGGCTGTCTGCTGGAGAGCTTCGTGAGCGTTTTGCCCGTCTGAAATAGGCGATTGATCCAAGATACTTAATTTGACCTTCAAGACAAGTCCTCCTCTTCTGTTGCATATAGTTTACAAGAAGTCTCAGCATAACTCACCACTCTAGCTCATTATAATTTTTAACGGAGGTTGCCTATGCCAACAATTCATTCTGTCAGTACCGTTTATCCGCCAGTTGAAATCAAGCAAGAAGAAGCCATGTCGTTTGCCCGTTCTTTGTTTTCGGATTCATTTAAAAACATTGATCGTTTACTTCAAGTGTTTCAAAATGGAGAGATTAATACACGGCAAGTATGCATGCCGATTGAATGGTATGCTGAACCGCATGATTTTGAAACTCGAAATAATGTCTATATCAAACACGCCGTAGAGCTTGGTAAGACAGCGGTGGAACAATGTCTCAATAATACAGCCACACTTGCGCGTCCGGTAAATTTTGCTGAGATTGATGCAATCTTCTTCATTTCAAGCAGCGGTCTGGCCACGCCAAGTATCGATGCGCGCCTTATTAATCAATTGCCGTTTCGTCATGATATCAAACGTATTCCGATTTGGGGACTTGGTTGTGCAGGCGGTGCTTCGGGCATGAGCCGCGCATTTGATTATTGCAAAGCGTACCCCGAATCAAATGTACTCGTCCTGGCGATTGAACTATGCAGTTTGACGTTCCAGCGTGACGATGTATCAAAAAGCAATTTAGTGGGTGTGTCTTTATTTTCTGACGGTGTTGCTTGTGCACTCGTTTCAGGAGAACAGTCGACAGTGAAAAGTATACGTCCGATGCCTTCCATCCGCGCGACTTCCTCTCGCTTCATGCCGGACTCAGAGGACGTCATGGGGTGGGATATCAAAAATGATGGCCTTCATGTTGTGTTTTCGAAAAGCATCCCGACCATCATCAAGAGCTGGCTTGGACCGGTCGTCCACCAGTTTGTCGAAGAACAAGAGCTGTCAATGTCCGACATTAATCATTTCGTCGCACATCCAGGGGGCAAGAAAGTGCTGGACGCTTATCAGGCCGCGCTTCATTTGGATACCAATGAAACCGCTACTTCGAAAAAAGTCTTGCAGCACCACGGCAATATGTCGTCTCCTACTGTGCTGTATGTGCTGAAAGAATTTATTGAACAACAGCCGGCTGTGGGAGAACGTGGGTTGATGGCTGCTCTCGGTCCTGGCTTCTGCGGAGAGCTTCTGTTGCTGGAGTGGCAGTAAGATGAGCGGTTTATTCTTGATTGTCTTCATTATCGTGGTCATACAGCGATTGGTGGAGCTCGCTGTAGCAAAGCGCAATGAACGGTGGATGCTCGGCCAAGGCGCGATTGAAGTTGGTTCGGCACATTATAAGTGGATGGTGCTGATGCATACTGCATTTTTCGTCTCATTGCTTGTGGAAGTACTCATTTTTAATCGTCCTTTGCCGGCTTTTTGGAGCATCCTGCTGGCAATTTTTCTGCTGATGCAAGTACTGCGTGTTTGGTGTCTTTCATCGCTAGGCAAGTTTTGGAATACAAAGATCCTCATCTTGCCAGGGGCGAACGTTCAGAAAAAAGGGCCTTACCGCTGGATCCGCCATCCGAATTATGTAATTGTGACTACGGAATTGATCGTCTTGCCCTTATTGTTCAATGCGTATATTACCGCTGGATTATTCTTTATTCTAAATCTGTGGATGCTGTCGGTCCGAATTCCTGCGGAGGAAAGAGCACTGCGGGAGCTTACGGATTATAATGAGGTGTTTTAATTCGAAAGGATGATGTCCGGTAAATACGGGAGTTTTTGTTTCATCCAGTCGGTTGGTAAACAAAGAAAAGGTGTGGCGCAGGGCTGGATTGGTGCGGTTCTGAAGGTGTTTGGTTCGTTTCGGAGATAGTTTGGTTCGGATGGATAGTTGATTGGTGCGTTTCTGAATCTGATTGGTGTGGCTACCGCATACTTTGGCTCGTTTCGCTGCTTTACTTACCGATCGTGCAAAAAAGACTGTTACTGAAAGCCGTTTTGGACTTTCAGGACAGTCTGTGTTTTGATATTTATTTATCCAATTCGATTTTAAAAACTTCTATTGCATCGATTTTGTCATTTCCCGGAACCGTCGTACTGATATAGGCTTTGCTTGAATCATCGCTCCAATAACCCGTCTCCGAAATCACGGCAAATAATTCTGCATTTTGCATAAGCAGCGCAGGCTTTGTTAGTTTGCCTTCTACAAACTCCGCTACATAGACATTGGTTTTATATTCTTTGCCAACTTGCACCGGCGTATCAAATAAAATTTTACTCTTATCCGGCGATAGTTTATAAAACGGCACCCAGATGCCTTCTTTATCCTCTCCACCCGCTACAAGCTGTGTCACATCTCCTGTTGATAGATTCAGCGTATAAATACCCGATTTGCCTTTGTATTCATCATTGAAAATGATCGTCTGCTCATCTAAAAACTGAAAGCGGGCCATTGAATTTACCCCTTCCAAAGATGAAAGTTTTTTCACATCTCCATTATCCAATAAATGATACAAGCCATATCCTTCTTTTAAAGAATTACCTGCAATATATATTCCTTCCTCGCTCGATTGAAATGAATTGATTGCTATACCGTTACTATCAAAGACTTCATCAATATCCCAACTGAACTTTTGATCGTTTTCTAAGACGGTCTTTTCCACTGTGAAATTTTCGCTAGTGTCTTTTACTTGGATGACCGACGAACCCTTAGCATCTCCAAAGTACGTACTCCACTCCTCCGTAGCATTGCCAATAAATTTTTTCGTGCCGTTTTGAAAATCATGTACGTAAAACTTTTCATTTACATGTGAAATTGCTCGCTGTTCGTCATCCGATATAGAGGTGAACGGTGTTCCCATCACCTTTTCCTTTTTTTTGCTCTCTACATCATACTTATACATTGCGTTGTGTTGATTGAAATACAACTGATTCCCTTTAAAACCTGTGTAATCCGCTGTAATTTCAATGGGAAACGTAGCTTTATGCGTGATGAGTAGATGGTTCTCATCCAACGCACTTTCAAGTTTTACATTGTCACTTAACGTTACAGTCTTTGGCGCCGCTTCTCCGGAAAGTGAACAGCCTGCTGCCAGCATACTGCTTAACGTGAGTACCGCAATTCCATGCCATTTTCTTTTCATTTTCATAACCTCCTGTTAGTAGCGTACAGATTGATCATAAAAAAATGTTGTTGCCAACCATGCTTTACTTGTTGCCGACATGTTTCTGTTGAGGTATTTTTATTTTGATTTCAGCCTGTCCATTTTTCTCTTCAAACTGAATCGTTCCGTGATGACGTGCCGTAATATCCGCACATATGAATAATCCTAAGCCTGAACTGTTTTCCGATTTACTATGCACGAATGGTTCGAATATATTGTCGGCAATGGCCGGAGGTATAGGCGCGCATGGATTGGTCACCATGATTTCTTGGTCTACAGTGATTTCAATAATGCACCCTGGTATTCCATGCAGTATGGCATTATCAATTACATTAATAAAGAGCTGCTGGATTTCATTCGGATTGCCCTCCACTATATAAGGACGGCCTTGCAGATGAATCTTCATGTCGCGTGGAGCTGCCATCATTTGCAGGTCTTCACAGACAGATTGCAGCATCGGATACACATCTACAGTTTCATGAATAGAAGCTGACACATGCGATTGGTATTTTGACAGCGCTAGTAATTGAGTGACCATTTCATTTAGACGTTCGCTCTCTTTTCTTATTTTCAAAGAAGCTTTTTGTAGAAATTCTATGTCATCAAATGCTCTTTCTCCTATTATTTGAGCATAGCCTGAAATGGTTGTCAGCGGTGTTTTCAGTTCATGGGTAATATTATGGAAGAAAGTTGTGCGTTTTTCTTCGAGCACTACCACTTTGTCTTTCTCCTGTTCAATCGTTTGAATATGCTGCTGAATTTGCAATTGCATCTGCTGGAAATTCTGAGCCAGTTCACCTATTTCATCGGATGCCTTGTTTGCAGAAATTGGCTGATAGTCGCCTGTTGTCATCCTTTTTGTTGCACTTGTCACTTCTTTAACTCTTCGTATGAATTGATTAACTAATAACAATGAAATTAAATAGACGCCGCAAAACAAAAGTATGGTAAGCAAGGTGAATGCCCGAAGCAGGCTTTTATTATGTAAGAAAACATCCGTGTAATCTGCTGTAAAACGAACGACTCCGTAGAGCGTATCATTCAGATAAAGCGGGTACGCGAAATAGAGAAGTGTCCCCTCCCGCAGCGGTTGAATAGTATAAGAAGATTTATTTTGAAATGCTTGTTTTAACTCCTCGCTGCTGTTCTCCCCTACACTTGCTTGATAGCGTTGCTGTTCCATAAGAATTGGGCGATCGATTGGCACAGCTTCATATAAAAACCGCCCTTCGCTATCAAACAAAGCTACACTTTGGTTATTCATTTTACTTAATTCATTCGCAAGTGAATCACTGTGTTCAACGATGAAGTTTCCGTTTTGCGGATGCAGTTGTTCAAATTGTTTTATAAATTGAGTCGACGAATATTGCAGAGAGGTCACAGCTTCTTCGAGATTGGTCATCGTATATTTTTCAAGTATCTTCGCCATGATTTGATTACTCAGAACAGCTGCAAAGAAAAACAAGATGAAAAAAACAATGAAGAATTTCTTCCGGATCGTTAATTTCATTGCTCAATATCCTCTCATTCTATAACCCACACCAAATACCGTCTCGATGAGTGATGATTCGAGCTTCTTACGAATTCGTTGAACATGTACGTCCACTGTTCGCAGTCCGCCTTCATAATCCATTTCCCAGACGGTGTCGAGGATTTCTTCTCTTGAAAATACTTGATTCCGATGTTGAGCGAATAATAGTAAGAGTTCATATTCCTTCGGCTTTAATGTGACCAATTGTCCATCCTTGAAAACGGAGTGGGCACGTGGGTCGATATGGATACTCTCATTGAGGTAAATCAATCGATATGGCGTTTGGTTGCGTCGAAGTAACACATTCACACGCGCAAGAACTTCTCGAATATCAAATGGCTTCGTCATATAATCTTCTGCACCGAGTTCGAGGCCTACAACTTTGTCTACGATATCATCGCGCGCCGTCAGCATGAGAATCGGGGAATTCGTCATGACCTTGATCTTTTTGCAAAGCTCAAAGCCCGTCGTATCAGGCAGCATGATATCTAAAATAATAAGATCAATCTCGATCCCTTGTAGAATTTCTAACGCCTTCACTCCTGTAGATGCACCCATGACTCGAAACCCGGCTTTCCGTAAAGCATACGATAGTATATCGTAGATCGATTCTTCATCTTCTATAATTAAGATCGTTTTTTGTACGTGTTCCATTTTCATCTTCTCCTACTTCTAAGCTATATCTAGTATAGCGTGAACTTGTTGCTAAGTTGTTGCCTGGTTAAATAAAGAGCCCGTTGAGCCGATATGCTTCTCCTTTAAACACTCAAAATTCGTTTACACAATTTCAATTTTAAAGATAATAGCTTTTGACAGGAAACCAGAGAGCATTGTTCTAGCAGATAAATTCAAACTATCATATTTCCATTTAACACATTTAGGTATTATACATGATTAGACAAAAACAACTGAAGATGAATTGGCATACTGTTAAGAATATGTAAACTTTCATCAATCGGACTAGCCAGACAGTATTAACAGTGTTATATTCTCAATAACGGTTACCGATATTGACTTTCGTTATTAATGACAGGAGGGGAGAATTTGGAAAACGACAAAGTGTTACGCAAGCTTTTTCTTGGTTTTATTCACATACATATTTTGCATCACGCAAAAGAACATCCCGTTTTTGGTGTGTGGATGCTAGAAGAACTTAGAGAACACGGCTATACCATCAGCCCAGGTACTCTTTATCCAATATTACATTCCATGGAATCAGACGGTCTTCTAATGAAGGAGGAACGTAAAGTGGAGGGGAAAATAAGAAAATATTATACGATAACTGAAAAAGGAGATCTAATACTGATTGAGGCGAGGAAAAAGGCATACGAACTCTTTAAAGAAATCAATGACTAATAAAAGGAGTTACTAATGAATCAAACGAATCCGCGTAGGAAAATTACATCACTTTTAGAAATATTTTTAGTTTCATTAAGACTCGGGTTTACATCTTTTGGGGGACCAATCGCTCATTTGGGGTACTTTCATGAGGAATATGTACGTCGAAGAAAATGGATGGATGAAAAAAGTTATGCTGATTTAGTTGCGTTAGCTCAATTCCTGCCAGGACCGGCGAGCAGCCAAGTAGGAATAGGCATAGGAGTTATGAGAGCAGGAGTTTTAGGAGGGATTATTTCTTTTTTAGGATTTACACTCCCCTCAGTTGTTGCTTTAATACTATTTGCTTTGCTACTCAAAGGATTTGATATCGGAACTGCCGGTTGGATTCATGGATTAAAAATTGTAGCGGTAGCTGTCGTTGCCCATGCCATAATGGGCATGTCAAAAAACTTAACTCCTGATATCAAAAGAAAAGCCATTGCTTTATTCGCTCTAGTCGGTACACTGGTTTGGCAAACAGCTTTCACTCAAATAGGCGTTATATTACTAGCTGCACTCCTTGGGTTTCTTCTTTACAAACAACCTGAAGAATCCGAAGAAACAAGCTCGCCATTCCCAATCGCTAAAAGAATTTCAGTGATTTTTCTAGCACTGTTTTTCAGTTTGCTTTTTCTATTGCCGATCCTGCGAGAAATAACTGGTTCCTATTGGGTAGCTATGTTTGATAGCTTTTATCGAGCCGGCTCATTAGTTTTTGGTGGCGGGCATGTTGTTTTACCTTTATTAGAACAAGAATTTGTACCTACCGGATGGTTAAGTGAGGCATCTTTCTTAGCTGGTTATGGAGCAACACAAGCAGTACCCGGTCCTCTATTCACCTTCGCTGCCTATTTAGGCACTGTTATGAATGGTTGGCTCGGCGGATTGGTCGCAACGGGCGCGATCTTCTTACCAGCTTTCCTTCTGATCCTTGGTGCATTGCCTTTTTGGGATAGTTTACGGAACAACCCTAAAATTAAAGGCGCAATATTGGGCGTGAATGCAGCAGTAGTCGGAATCTTAATCTCCGCCTTTTATTTTCCGATTTGGACAAGTTCCATCTTAGCACCTGTGGATTTTGCCTTAGCCTCAATTTTGTTTAGTATGCTCGCCTACTGGAAACTTCCTCCCTGGATTATTGTAGTTTCCGGGGCTGTAGGCGGATCGCTGTTGGCAATGATTCAGTAAATATATAAAACACCACTCGATAAATTTGAGTGGTGTAACTAGTCAATTAAATTTCTTACCTTACAATCTGACCATTTCAAATTATGATTCCTAGCCCACAATATGCTAAGCGATCGATGTCTCCCCTGTTATCCCTCGCCTAAATATTCCTTAGGTAAATCTTCAGTTACCAGAAAGTTCGCTTTCCGTAACCCATTTATGGTTTGTAACTCTCTCACCGCCAGTAGTCGGATTGTAATCAACCATATATACAGTTGTGTGTTCAGCTGAATCAATCTCCGCCACTGCACCTTCCATTCCTTGCATATGATCGGCCAGTAAGGTAGCCTCACTTCCTTTTTCTAAAGTCTTGTCATCTGCATCTTTTAATTCTTCCTGGATTACCCATTTATGATTCTCCACCCGCTTTCCATCCGTCGTTGATGTATATGAAACGGTATAGGCTACGGTATCATATGCACCTACTATTGTTGCTTCGGCACCTTCCATCCCTTTCATATGATCTGTCTCAATGATTGCTGTGCTTCCAACTTGATATGTTGGATTTTCCGCTTTTTTTAAGGTTGGCGGGACCTCACCTGATCCAGAATGCTCCATTTCCATGTTCTCATGTTGGGATTCATTATTAGTACCTGAGTTTTCTCCATCGCTGTTATTCTTACCACATCCACTGATGACCATCATGATTGCGATGGTGAAAATTAGTACATATGGTTTCATTTTCATTCATTAACACCTCTCAATTTGATTTGAAATATGATTTTTTTCTGCAGGCCTCTAGATATTCTCCGAACTTGGTATTCATGAGATCTACCTCCAATTTGTTTTCGGTAGTATTTTGCCCTTTACAGAAGGTTTAAAACGCAAAAGTAAAAACTCCTTAAAAAATCCTTATTTTATCTGTATCATGGCTTTTTTCTTTTCCACTATGTTGTGTTAGAAACATGATGTGAGCCATCTTTAAATAACAGATTAGAAAGCCTAATAATTTCATTAATAATAGTCAAACAGCCAGTGCAATCTAATCAGCACTGGCTATCACGATCTTCGCGTATTATCTATTATTCAATCTTAATTTGCCCCATCATGCCATTGTCTTCATGTTCAAGGATATGGCAATGGAACATATATACACCTTTATGTTTAAATTGTATAGCTATCTTCACTCTTTCATCCGGTTTAATGGATATACTATCTTTCCATCCACGTTCATTTTCCGGTGGCTCTGCTCCATCTCGTGAGAGAATTTTAAATTGTGTGCCGTGGATATGGAATGGATGAATCATACCACCCATCATATCCGGCTTATTGTAAATCTCCCATACTTCAGTGACCCCTTGCTGTTGTGTGAAGTCAATACGTTTCGGATCAAATTTCTTTCCATTTATCGTTACCATGTCCATCATGCCAAAAAGTTCAATTGTCTTGGTAACCGGCAAATCCTGCTCTTCCTCTGTCAATGAAAAATCATTCATCTCCACTGGAGTCTTACTAGTTGATGCACTTTTGTTCGAAACCTCAAATGGTAAAAGAACTGACTCCTCTTCATTTATTAACGCCAGGTCATCATCTGTCTGGATCTTTGAAAAATCAATGATGATTTCCGCTCTCTCAGAAGGCGTCAGGGTAATTTCATTTAACGTAACCGGTTCATTTAAGAAACCACCATCCGTTGCAATTTGAACGAACGAATTTCCCGTATTCAGCTTGAAGGTGAAGTTCCTTGCATTTGATCCATTTAATAAGCGTAAACGAACCTTCTCTTTATTTACAGTTAACTTTGGATTTAACGTACCATTTACCAATAATGTATCTCCGATTGTGCCATCTTCATTCTTAGCTGCGTTATAATTCAATTGTTTTTGCTCATCAAATGTCCGATCTTGAAAAATCAATGGGATATCATTTTCCCCGTATTCATCTGGTAGTTCAAGTCTTTCGGAATTGTTATCAGAAATATAAATCAATCCTGCAAGCCCGTTGTAAACCTGCTCAGCAGTTTTACCCATGGGGTGGGGGTGGAACCATAAAGTTGATGCCTCTTGATCCACTTTGAACTCAATTATTTTTTCCTCTCCCGGTTTAAGAGCATCGTGGGGACCCCCATCGACATCTCCTGCAACCTCTAACCCATGCCAATGGAAAGTAGTTTCTTCATCCAATTCATTTACCGTTTTAATTTTCACTGTTTCGCCTTTTTCAAAACGAAGCATAGGTCCCAAAAAAGATCCGTTGTATCCGTAAGTGTCTGACTCAACGCCGTCAAATATTTCGGTTTTTCCTTTTTCCGCGCGGACAGTGTAGACGATTCCTTCTTCGTCTTTTTCTGACTTAAGAAGGGATGGGATTTTCAATTCATTTTTACCCGTTGAATCGTTTAAACTGACCACCTGATCGTGACTCATGTGTCCCTCCATCATGGAGTGGTCCGTTTCTCCTTTGTTTTGACCCTCCGTTGTATGATCCATACTCTGGACAGGCTCTGTTTTATTATTGCTGCAACCACTTATTATGAAAATGCTAATTGCCGCAGCAGCAAGCTTCATCTTAATTCCCATCGATTTTCCCCTTTCTTTTTTATTGCGATTTTAGTGTAACAAGAAAGTATGAAAAAAATATGCAGAGAACATTATATTTGGAAAATGTCACCATGCGCGCAAAGACTTGACTTAATTGATACGAATTATAGGACAATGGATTTACTGATTACGAAAATCGGCAGTGAAACATACCTTTCACAAGTAATCACCTTAGTAAAGGAAGCGCAAGAATCCAAATCACGGGCTCAAGACCTGGCGAATGTGCCGCAAAATGGTTGTTTTACGGTGCATTAGCAGCAGGGCTGATCACGTTCATTATTTGGATTTCCCTTGGCTATCCTGTTTCCTTCGCAATGGAAAGAGTGGTGACAGTACTAATCATTGCTTGTCCACATGCTGTAGGCCTGGCAGCTCCTTTGGTTGTGGCAGTTTCAACATCACTAGCAGCTAAAAATGGACTTCTCATACGAAATCGAGCTGCTTTTGAATGTGCCCAAAATATTGAAGCCATCGTTTTCGATAAAACCGGTTCACTTACAAAAGGCGAATTTGGCGTAACAAACATTTACACTTTTGAAAACTTCAGTGCAAAAGACGTTATTTCTTTTGCAGCCGCGGTTGAAGCACAATCCCAATACCCTCTTGCGAAAGGTGTAACTAGGAAAGCAGAAGAGATGGGCATCCCTCTGCAGCGAGTGGGAAATTTTCAATCACTCGCTGGGAAGGGATTGGAAGGGACTGTGCATGGCAAACAAGTCATGGTCGTCAGTCCCGGTTATGTGAAAGAGTTGAATCTAAAATTTGATAATGTTCAATTTGATCAATGGTCTTCTGAAGAAAAGACGGTAGTATTTACGTTGATTAATAAAAAACTTGTCGGTTATGATCCCCCTTGCTAATATCGTTCGCGAAACTGCTATAGTGGCAGTCAAAAAGTTAAAAGAAATGAACGTCAAATCAATCATGCTTACAGGCGATAATGAAAAAGTGGCGCATTATGTAGGTGAACAACTCGCAATGGAAGAGATCTTTGCTGAAGTCCTTCCACACGAGAAGTCCGAAAAGATAGAGCATATACAAAAAGTTGAACAACTTCGGACTGCAATGACTGGAGATGGTGTACATGATGCTCCCGCCCTTGCAAAAGCAGACTTAGGCATTGCTGCAGGTGCAAATACAGATGTAGCTATCGAAACCGCCGATGATGTTCTGATTAAAAGCAATCCGCTTGACGTCGTAAATATTATCAAACTTTCAAGGGCAACCTATCGTAAAATGATACAAAACCTGTGGTGGGCTGCTGGATACAATATCATTGCAATCCATTGGCTGCAGGGCCCCTATATAAATTCGGCAGACTAATCATGTTTCAATCTCTTCCCTATCAATTTGCTTCTAAGTAGTTGTATCCTTTTATGCGTATGAATGTAAACTCGCGATAAATAAAATTGAACACGAATATCAGAATCCCATAAAACTACCAAAAAACGGACTAAGCCAAATAATAATGTACGTCAAACCATCGAAGAAGAGTAGTACACCTAACGCGATCATCATATAGCCTCCGATTTTCGTAATGGTTAGATTGTGTTTTTGTATCCATGAAACCCGGGTAATAAATAAGGACAAAAAGAAAAAGGGAATCGCGAATCCGAGAACGTATGCACTCATATACCATACACCTAAACCAGGATTTTGGGATGCCATCATGAAAATAGCTCCTGTGATTGGTCCCGTACATGGAGTCCACCCTGCTGCAAATGCAAGTCCAATGAGGAACGTACCGAAATAACCGGCAGGACGATTCTTAAATTGTAACTTTTTCTCCTGCATTAGAAACTTAGGCGTAAAGAAACCTAGAATCATTAAACCGAAAATAACAATGAAAATCGCACCTACCTGGCGAAGGACGTCTTGATATTGATAAAAAAATGTACCAACAAGTGATGAGCTATACCCGAGAAAGATGAAGATAACTGAAAAACCGCTTAAGAAAAAGATTGTATGGAAGATTCCACTCTTCCTATATCGTTTTTTATCTGATTTAAGCTCATCAAGCGACATTCCCGTTATGTAAGATATAAAAGCTGGATATAACGGTAATGTGCATGGTGAAATAAAATTCAGAAACCCTGCACCAAACGCAAGAAACAAATTCAAATCCGCAAACATCTATCTTATCTCCTTTTTCGAACAATCCTACAAAACAGAATCGTCTTTAACATCGCTAGTAGCTATAACCAATACGATGATTCAAATCCCCCAATAGGTGATCGTATCCAAGATGCCAATGACGATTAGTACAAAGCCTGCAAACCGTTGTATAACTCTTCCTACTCTCATGCTTCGCTTCATTATTAGACGCTTTGCATCGAAAAACCATATTAAAAAGAACAATAAGAGGAGAGGAAGAGAAGTTGCAATCCCAAAAACGGCTGGTAGAACGAAGCCATACGAAGTCGTCACAACGATGGGCATAAGCCAAAGAAAAAAAAGGACGAACATAGTCGGACAGAAAGCAAGTGAAAAACTAGCTCCCAATAAAAAGGAGCCCAGCTTCCCTTCACGGAGCTTCATCGGGATACTCATTGTTATGCGTTGAAGAAACCCTAGTTTGAGAACACCCATCAAAACCAGACCCGTCAGTATAATTAGGGGTCCAATCACTTTACGAAATAGAGGGAAATAATCTGTCATTTTCATTTCAAATGATTGGCCAAATAAATATGCCAGTAATCCTAGGGAGCTAAAGACAGCAACTTTCCCGCCAATAAAGAAAAGAATCTCAACCCATTCTGTTTTCATTTGAACCGTACGATTCCCGTAAAATGTGATTGCACTCATATTTCCGGTCAATTGACAAGGCGCAACAGCACCTAGTAAACCCAATAATAGAACATAGATTATTGGAACATCCGCAAACGAATGTACAAGTGTCGTAAGCGGTTCACTTATTATTTGACTGATCTTCGACATCAATCCATACATCTATGAAGCACCGTCCATTTTCTTATTTCGCTAATTTCCCGTTTTTCGCAAATCTATCTCAATTGAGACTTCCACCATTTGTCATATGAATATCATTCGTATGTATTCCGATGGCAATCGATATATCCCAAACCATGTAAGTGTTCAAATGTATCATTTTTTACTTCGTCAAACGCATACAGTTTACTTTCTTTGTTACAGGCCGACATAATCGCGACTAGCGATAGCAATCCCACAATAATTTTGAACCTTTTCATCATGAGCTCTTCTTTTCAGTTCCACTTATAACCAATTCCCCATACTGTCTTCAAAAACTCATCAATTGGAAATCCAGCCGTTTTTAATTTATCCCTCAAATTTCGGATATGCGAGTCTACGGTACGGATATCTGTGTAGGTATTATATTCCCATGCAGCATGTAATAACTGTTCTCGTGTAAACGTCTTTTTAGGCCGTGAAATCAAAGCTTCAATAATATAAAATTCTTTTAGTGTCAGCTGCACTTTTAAATATTCATATTGTAATGAATAGGTTTCCTTGTCCAGTTTGAAATCACCATAAATAATTTTCTCCTTTTCCTTTTGGTCTTCAGGATAACGGCGCAATAGTGCATTTACCCTTGATAATAATTCTCTTTCATCAAAAGGCTTCGTAATATAATCATCCGCTCCCGTATCTAGCCCTTTCACCATATCAAGCTTGTCTGTCCTGGCCGTTAACATAATAATAGGGACGTCCGAAAACTCACGGATCTTTTCACACACTTCCCATCCATCCATTTCAGGCATCATGACATCCAACAAAATAAGACTAACCCTTTCTTTAATTAGCGTTTCCAACGCCTTCTTCCCCCTTGTCTCTTTGATACACCTGAAGCCGTGTGGAATCAGAAATAATTCAATGAGGTCTAGCATCCTCTGTTCATCATCAATTAGTAAAATTGTTCTCATACGAGCTTTGACCTCTCTTCAAATTATAATCGTGAACGTGCTACCTTCTCCTAAATTACTTATGACATCAATGCTACCGTCATGTGCTTCGACAAGTTCCTTGACGATTGCCAGACCGATTCCTGATCCTCCCGATGTTCGTGAGCGTGATTTTTCCACCCGATAGAGTTTTTCAAAAATGAAGTCAATTTCCTCTAAAGGAATGCCGATTCCAACATCTACAACAGAAATGACTGATTTCTTTCCTTTCTTGGAAACCTTCATTGTAACCGTTGATTGTTCTAATGAATATTTCAAAGCATTATCTAGTAAATTCAACACAATTTGCTCCAAACGCAATGGGTCAGCATGGATTTTGAAATCCATATCGCAAATTAAGTCCAATTTAAGTTTTTTTAATTTAAATGAAGGTTCGACTAGCTTAAAAATATCCTCAAAAAACGGACGTGCCTCAAAATATTCCTTTGACACTGTAAAGGTGTTTTCATCCATTTTCGCTAGATCCAATAAGTTTTTGACAAGTTCTTTCATTCGATCCGACTCTTCCGCAATAATCACTAGATAGTGTTGACGTTCTTGTTCAGACACTCCTTGTCTAATAGCCACTTTCGAATAACCAATCAAATAAGTCAATGGTGTGCTTAATTCATGGGCAACAGATGCGAGAAACTCATTGCGCTCCGTTTTTAACCGTTCTAAATCATCCGCAAGCTTTTGAATGGAAGTTGATAGTTCGCCCAGTTCGTCACTTCCTATGAACGGTAGGCTTACCTTGAAATTGCCCTTGCTTAATTTCTCTGTTGCTTTCTTCATACGGATTAAGGGACGTGTAAGAAATTTGGAAAGAACAGCATATATTATTAATAATGCGACTACACTTGTTACTCCTGCCAGACCAAAATGCAAATTTAATTTCCCTACTAACTGTTCAATAGGAAGTGTACTTTGAAACATTATTACATAACCGGATTGACTTGGATTCACTTTATAAGGATGTGCGCTAACAATGTATGACGATCTTTTCCAATCTGAGACCAAAATCTGATCAATCTGCAAATCGAGATCGTTTACTTGCGGGAGATCTCTTTTTAGTGTTTCTATATTTTCCTCTGAACTACGGATTATTTCGCCTTGATTATTTGTAATAAGGACTTCTCGTTCCTCATCTTTTTCCATCAAGACGATATGCTTCATAGTGGTATCTGAATAATTTTCACTAAGAACGTCTCGATGATTAGAACCGGTTGCCAATAAGCGGGAGAACTCTTCATCAACCCTTGTATGAATGATGTTCTGATGAAGATAAAGGATAAGGGATGTTTCCATGATTAATACTGCAATAAAAAAATATGCGGTTAACTTTATAGAGATTCTGTTCACTTGAACATTCGCCCCTCTCCTGAAATTTAGTATAAGAAATAATTATAGAGTAAATATGCAGAAAGTGATAAATAGATATCCAAAAGTAATTTTCAGCTGTAACCATGACGGCTTTGTGACTGCATGGTTTTTTGATAGAACTTTAGTATAGTGATGATTATATATAAAGACTGTACAGATGTATTGTTCGGTGAAGATAAAACGCTTAATGAGCGCGTGAAACAACTTTATGATCGGGTTCAATGCTGTTATGATCACTTGGAAGGAGTTTATGAGCGGCAAACGGCGAGCTATGAGCGGCAACTCGGATGTATGAGCGCAGACAAGTAGTTTATGATCGCCGGCAGACAAATAAGGCTAGAAAAAGAATAAGAGCTGCCAAGAAGCCATTTTTCAATGACTTTCCCGACAGCCCTTTTACTTTTTTTAAAGCAACGTCTTCCGTTTCTAGTTTCATCCAGCTCCAGACGCCAGCCTCTCGGGTCACTTCGGTCTTAAAAATAAAAGCAAAAGGCGCCTTTATTTTAAGACCTCCAGTGCCTGTTGAGGCTAAGCAACGTCTTCCGCTTCTAGCTATTCACAAGCAAAGCCATCTCGATCTCCATCCATTTTGATGGAGTAGGCGGGGTGGCCTTTTTTCACGCCATTTGGATACTTCTTCCGTAACTCTGTGCAATTCTGAAACACTTCTTTAGGTTCATCTGAAACTGTTGTCTCTATTTTCTCTTTTACTGGATATGCATAGCTATCAAAACCACGATCTGTCGCATAATCCTCTAATATCCAAATTCCAACGCCCGACTTTTTGGCTTGTTGCTCCGCTTTCTCAAATTCATCCAAATAACGTGTATTTGGCAGATACACATAAGCTACTCTTGCCAAGCCTTCTTTCAATAATTGCTCCTGTACGCTTTTTCCGTATATATATACGCCAGCAATCTGCCGTATTTATCGTATTTTTCACCGATATTAAACTCAATCTCTGGCTTCCCTTTTTGCAACAGCTCTTGATTGCGCACTTTCGCTTCTAGGCCAAACGGCTGCTTGCCAAGTCGGGGATGGTTCGTTTCTGGTATGTCGATCAATAGATAGCGCACATTCTGCTCTTTGCCTTCATACATGATTTTTATTGTAACGCTGTCTTATCGCTATAAAAACAAGCGTACATATATAAATTATATCACTAGTGTCGCATAAATAAACTTTTTCATTGGTTTCACTTCTAATAACATCATTAATCGCTTTTTAAGCGATAATTTTGTTTCCAAATAAAAAAGCACTATAAAAAACAGGAGTTTCAAGTGAATCTTCTAACATGTTTAAAATTGTTTCACCGTATCTCTTTCTTTCAGCATAAGACATTTCAAATACAACTTCTTCTTCACAAGATAATTCGCTCCATATGTGAATCTCCTTACATAGAATATGAACGAATAGATTAAATCAGTGTAAAGAACTTACTATTAACATAAACAATTTTAACCATACATCTTTTCGTTTAAAATGAATCAACTCATGATGAAGCACCATGTTTAATTCAACAGTAGGTATTTTCCTAGTCGATAATAGAATCGTTGGATTGTGTAACCCAATGAGGGCTGGACTTGCTATTTGATCATTGTACACAAGTTTTAAATACGTCTTACTCTTAGCTTTTCTTTATGGCTATCCAACAACTGATAAGCATCATTAACGACTACTATTGAGATATTATTTTTTAAATTTTCCATAATAATATACATTCCAGCCACCAAAAATGATGGCTCCAACTCCTCAAATACTTAAGTATACCAACACCCATTCAAAAGAAATATATTGTTCAGGAATTATTTCTCTCCAATAGCCTGTCTGTATAGCAGTAATAGTGCTATTCTGTTCTGTTGAAAGAAAAGAGAGCCCTCGTACAATCAGCCAAACAGGTACAAGAAAGAAGATTTAGAACAAGAATACACTCCACAACAGTGCTTCCCACAACAGATAATACGATAAGATTTTCAAATAACTCGCTCACATTATGCATCTATTTCTCTGAAAACCATTGTTTTAAATCTTTGATATCTTCTTTCGAAATATCCTCACCGTCATAAAGTGTAGATAAGAAGTTTCTCACAGAACCTTGATACAATACGACGAGTAGGCTTTGAGCTCTCCATCTTTTGTACTCTTCGAGAGATAGACAGGGAAGTAAGTATTTACACGGACCTTGTTTATTGGCTAATAACAGCCCCTTGTCAACCAATCTTGAGAAAAAAGTAGCGATTGTCAATCCTATCCAAGCCCTATAATTTTGAGAAAAAATCTCTAACAATTAATTGGATTGTCCGGGACCGCCTATCTCCCATATCACTTGCATCAACTCCATTTCTATATCCGATAACTTTTGAAACTCCTTCATCGTGTACACTTAGCAAATCATTATGTGAGTCCACACTTTTGACTACTACAATGTTGTAGTGGTTGTCAAATGTTTTATTTTTTCTTTTCGAATTCTTTAAATGCACTTTCCAATGGTAAGCGACAAAGAAAAACTGACCTTTGCTATCATATAGAGCTACGCTTTGCGCGTTCAATTTGCTCAGTTCATTCGCAATTGCATCATACTCTTCCATAAAAAGTTTTCGTCTTGCGAATGTAGCTGTTTAAATTGCCTCATCAAATCACCAAGTCTAAAACCGAAGAAATTTGTATTACCTCACCTAATTTTAGCCACACTAATGAATAAAAGAGAATAAAGGGTGAAATTATGGTAATTAGAATTGTTACAACTCTCGTACTGATCTTTTATTCTATCTTTGGTCTGTATTGGTGGGGGTTGAAAACACCCGTAGCTAGATACCTATCATCAACATTTATCAAAAGAGAATATTGCTGTCTTGATTGAAAAGCTGCTGAGGAAGCAATAAGTTACTAATATTGTGACTCTTACCTAAAATTCAGAATCAAAAATTCTTTTCTTCACTGTTTTTGAGTAAAGTAATAACTAATTTCTGTGATCTAATTATGCTAACCGGGTAGTTTAAAACGAGAAGGAAAACATCGAGAAAGTACTCATAAAAAAATGCAAATAGGGAACTTTATTAATGCACCGAAAAGGAGGTTTTTGAATGCGGCACTGGTTTCTATTGCCGATTTATTTAATCATGCTGTCCTTATTTTTTTTCGTCGTTGTTTCAGCTCAAGAACAACCAACCCAGGAAAAATTATTGGAAGAACGAATGAACTACTATTTAAAATTCGAGAACGAATTTGTCCCTTGGTACTATTTAGCTGCTGTAGACCAGTTTGAACGCAACATCCAACAAGTACGTAATGATATTCCAAATAAGGAAGGAATCATTGCTCTCCAATTTACCAAAGACTATTGGATGGGTGAGCTTAATCCAAATAAGGAAGATACATCACCGTTGTCTATTGCACTTTTCGCAGGAAAAGGATTGGACGGAAATGGGGACGGTTACGCTGATCTGGATGATAATGAGGATGTGCTTTTTACGATGGCTACTTTTTTAAGTGGATACGGAAGTGCTGAAGAGGAATTTTCTTTGGCTTTATGGGATTACTATAAGCGTGAAGAAACCGTCAATCAAATTATTACCATTGCGAATCTTTATAAACACTTTGAAACGTTGGATTTGGATGAGCACGCCTTTCCTATTCCCATCAAGCACAATTATAGTTTTCAAGGTACTTGGGGAGCTAACAGAGGATGGGGCGGTCGAAGAATACACGAAGGAACCGATTTGTTTGCCTCCTATGGAGTTCCTGTCCAGTCAACATCTTACGGAATTATTGAAACATTGGGATGGAATGAATACGGAGGATGGAGAATAGGTATTCGTGATATCCATAATACGTACCATTATTTTGCTCATTTAGCTTATTTTAATGAAGGTCTTAAAGAAGGCGACATTGTTGAACCTAGAACTACTATCGGCTATGTCGGCAATTCTGGATATGGAAAGAAAGGTACTTCAGGTAAATTTCCTCCTCATCTTCACTACGGTATGTATAAAGATAATGGACGGACGGAGTGGGCTTTCGATCCATACCCCTCCCTTAGACTTTGGGAAAGACAAGACAGGAATACTGACTCTTAGTAATTTTGTGGGAAGACAATTCATAGGTACGAATCGTTAAAAGAGAATGAAGGAGTTCCTCCACGCTCTTTCTTACATTCTCCAAAGGTTTTGAAATGTTCCAATTCCCTCAGGATCTATTCCACACCGACCTATCCTTGCCAAAACAGCGCCGCTACCATCATCGATTTCATTAACGATGATGCTAGCGGCGCTTAATTTTGATACAGAGATTTTTTCAGTGTCCTCTACCCAAAAGGTGCGGTTTTTTATAATTTGGGCTTACTTTGAAGAAGTTCCGCTATTTACTGTTCATACTAACCCTGATTATCTCTTCTTGCGATATACTCATCATACGCAGCTTGCACCTTATCAGATTTCCGTGAAACCCAAGGGCTAATTTGATTCAGCAAATATAAAACCTAAAGCAAACAGCCTGTCACGATAACAAAAGTAAGAAGACCATCTTTTATTGGATTAATCAAAGCAAAATATATCCGAGCAATGTTGCAAAAAGAATAGATAGAGCGTAAGCCCCCAATCTGTATTCAGCAATAGTCTCTTACCTGCTTCGTCAATGTTATACGGCCAAGGCGAGAAAAGTGTCACATGCTCCCACGTGCGAACATTCGCTGAGACTGTACCTTTTTTCAATACAAAGAATGGTACCCCTCTTTCTTATAGGTGCGCTTGCCGCCGCTAAACCGATTGATCCTGCACCAATGACAGCTACCTGTAGATCAGGCTCGCAACAACCTGTGTTTTGTTCACAGCAAGTTGATGGTTAAATAATGTTAAATTCTATTATAAAAACTCCTCTATGTTTTCCACTGATATATATGAGAAAATAAAAAGTTAGCTTATAATTGCTCCTTGATCTCTTGAAATATTTGTATACTCTGCATATTTTTTATTATACGTTCATTACTTACTGGCAAATAGTTGAATTCGTTCACCAATTTCATCCCGCACACGCTGGAACTCTGCCCAAATGTCTTCTTCCGTCCCGGTTGCTTTAGCCGGGTCGTCAAATCCCCAATGTTCACAACGAATTGATGGAGGAGTCATAGGGCATTTATCCGCAGCATCCCCGCAAAGTGTAACGACTAAATCCGCATTGTTAAGAATCTGAGAATCTATTGTGTTTGATGTTTGATTTGAGATATCAATCCCAATCTCGCTCATTACCATTATTGCCTTAGGGTTTACTCCATGTGCTTCAATACCAGCACTAAGTACATTCCATTCCTGACCGAGAATTTTCCTCCCCCAGCCTTCTGCCATCTGGCTGCGGCACGAGTTTCCTGTGCAAAGAAAGTACAAAGTTTTTTTCGTCATAACTATAATCCCCTTTTCTAATCAATTTAGATGATCAATAACCATACATACAGTCCGATCGGTGTAATAAATAGCGTAGGGATCGTTAAGATTATACCGACTTTAAAATATGATCCCCAGTCTATTTTCACTCCCTTTTGAGAAAGCACATGTAGCCACAACAAAGTTGCCAGTGAACTGATTGGCATAATTTTAGGCCCGAGATCTGATCCGATCACATTTGCATAGATGAAAGATTCACGAACGGCACCTGTTGTTAGACAAATTTTTGGGCTGGCAGGTAACAAAAACTAACGTTATTGCAAAGATTGCTATCGCAATACTAGTTGTAACCAATCAATTTTCCTCCCTAGCCACATGAAATACGTAAACCTTGTTTTTCCAAGTCGTTAATCGATTCATCCTGTCCCGGCAATTGGTCAAGAATACTTTTAATCAGCAGGTAATCCTCATGCTCAGAATTGATCGAATAAAAGATCCATTGTCCTCTCCGCTCTTCTCTTACCAGCTCAATATCTCTCAATTTACGCAGATGTTGGCTAATGGCTGGCTGGCTCATCTTAAAAATCCCCACGAACTCACAGACGCAACATTCATGAGAGGATAGTAATTTCATCATCGTCAAACGTGTCTTATCACCTAGCAATTTTAAAAGTTGTGAGGCGCGCTGTAAATCGACAGTTTCTTTTGGATTCATTTTATAACCTCCTTGAAAATAGTATATAATGATATGCTTATATGACCAACAAAGTATATAAAAATCCCGACTGCGATATAAATATTATCGTCAACGGGATTCATTTATATTATTGAGTCAAATTTTTATTTTGCTGAAATTTACTCACATGCCCTGCCATCATTATTCCGATCCAAATGAGAAGCGTATGCAGGGTGTCCTTTTCTGACGCCGTCAGGATATTGTTTTCGCAGTTCCGTGCAGTTTGGGAATATTCCCTTTTTTCCACTTACTGTCTGTTTGTCTGTCTCATTGGCCGGATGCTTATCACTATCAAAACCACGATCTGTCGCATAATCCTCTAACGTCCAAATTCCAACACCAGACTTTTTAGCGTGTTGCTCTGCTTTCTCAAATTCATCCAAATAACGTGTATTTGGCGGATACACATAAGCTACTCTCGCCAATCCTTCTTTCAATAGTTGCTCCTGCACGCTTTTTCCGTCTATGTATATATACGCCAGCAATCTGCCGTATTTATCGTATTTTTCACCGATATCAAACTCAATCTCTAGCTTCCCTTTTTGCAACAGCTCTTGATTGCGCACTTTCGCTTCTTGGCCAAACGGCTGCTTGCCCAGTCGAGGATGGTTTGTTTCAGGTGTGTCGATCAATAGATAACGCACATTCTGCTCTTTGCCTTCATACATGATTTTTATTGTATCACCATCAATCGTCTTGACCAATTCGACTGGAATCAAGCCATCGCGGCTCGGTTCTTTTTTTTCTTCCATTAATTCAGGAAAATAGACAGCCGCGATCGCGACTACTACGGCGATCAGAAA
Organism: Sporosarcina sp. FSL K6-3508; assembly: GCF_038615825.1. Taxonomy (NCBI): domain Bacteria; kingdom Bacillati; phylum Bacillota; class Bacilli; order Caryophanales; family Caryophanaceae; genus Sporosarcina; species Sporosarcina sp. FSL K6-3508. The sequence continues at coordinate 2,452,633 of NZ_CP152016.1, forward strand.
AGAGCCGACCCATTTTTTTCCCGTATTCTTTTTCTTTGTACTCATTTAATTAAAATCCTCTTTTCTACAAACTAAATCCAATATAGGCCAAGCCGACTCCCAACCCGAACGTCAGCACAGTATAGGCCGCTGAACGCCCTATTCGGCCTTCGTTCCAATACGTCCAAATTTCTTTCATTAAGGTGGAGTATGTCGTCAACGCTCCCGCCACGCCTGTCGCCCAAAACAACGTCCACTGCAATGGCAGCTCCATGCCGACAATCCAACCAATGAAAAAGCTGCCTATGCTGTTAACGAGTAACGTCCCAAATGGCAAGACGCTTCCGTTCAGTCGGTTTGATACTTCAAATCGCAAAATTGCTCCAAGAAACCCGCCAAAGCCAACCGCCACTATATGCCATATCATTCAGCTCACCTTCCTTGCCAATGAAAATCCGAAAGCCGCCATGGTAAGACCTCCGAATAAACTACAGAAGACATATGCACCTGCAATTACCATCAAACCGTCCTTCAGCAACTGGATTGTCTCTAAGCTAACGGCAGAAAACGTTGTGAAGGCGCCTAGGAATCCAACCGTGATAACCGTAACTGCAAGAGGAGAAAGATGCCCGCCAAGCCTTGCTCGTTCCACTATAATACACAGCAACAATGTCCCGATCATATTCACAGCAAACGTGGCAACAGGAAAAGCACCATTGACGATCCATAACTGACCGACCAGTAAGCGGGTTACCGCACCGATTGCCCCTGCAATTCCTATGTATAGTCGCACTCTCATTTATTCACGTCCTCCAGCTAAGTTTCATTTCATTCAATTACATAGCCTAATGAACGAAGCACATTTTTCATGAAGGACCGCATATATACGTAAACTTCTTCACGCTCAGGCTCTTGCATGACGTCGTGGTACAGATCTTTCCATCTCTTATCCTGCAGTTCGGATAAATTTTGTGCTTGTGCCCATTTGCGAGAGTAATCGGGATCCGTTATTTCATCCGCTTCTCCCGTCAGCAGCAGAAATGGGACATCCTGTATCACCGAATCCTTCTGCATGACATTCTTCAATAGAATTTGCAATTCTCGATACCAGCTTGCTGTAATGACCGAAGTATACAATGCATCGTCTTTGTATTGCTCTAGAAATTCAGCATTACGCGATAGCAAAGCCGGCGTGATTTCATGGTTTAGCTTCATCGATTGAGATAATTTCGTTAACATCTGTGCCAGCAACGGCGGTTGATGTTCCAAATGCAGCCAAGGCGAGGAACAAATTATACCGGCGCATTCCACCTGTTCCATCTGCATTATTCGAAGAAGGCATGTCGCACCTAATCCATGTCCATATAAAAACAGCGGTAAGTTGTCGTCGAGCCCTGTCATAACCAATTGTTTAATAAATCGACGATATTCTTTAAATGTTTCCGAATGAACGGTCAAGCCTTCTTTTCCATGACCAGGCAAATCTCCTGTCACGACATGGAAGCCATCATTCCTCAATCGCTGAATGAGCCAAACATACCGACGATGATGTTCATATGCATTATGGACAATTACTACTACAGCTTTCGGCTGGCCTTCCGCTTCCCACTTCCACATGGCCATCACTCCTCATTTAGCTTTCTTACTTTATGGAATGCCCTTCTTTTGTATCGGAAAAACCAAATCTTTGTTAGGATAAATTATACATGATTTTTTGGAAAAGAGGAGATTTCATTGATTTATCCATACGAAGGAAAAATACCTGAGATCGATCCATCTGTATATATTGCAGATTATGTAACCATTTCAGGTGATGTCACGATCGGTCCCGAATCATCCATTTGGTTCAATACGGTTATTCGCGGCGATGTGTCCCCGACAATTATCGGCCGAAAAGTGAACATCCAAGATTTTTGCTGTCTGCATCAAAGTCCGAAATTCCCGCTTATTTTAGAGGATGAGGTGACGATTGGACATAAAGTGATGCTACACAGCTGCACGATCAAAAAAGGAGCACTGGTTGGGATGGGCGCAACGGTTCTGGATGGAGCTGAAGTCGGGGAAGGCGCATTTATCGGAGCTGGCAGCTTGGTGACCCCTGGCAAGAAAATTCCGCCTAACACCTTAGCGCTCGGTTCTCCGGCTCGAGTCGTTCGTGATTTGACCGACGAAGACCGTGCCGACATGACGCGTATTGTGAACGAATACGCACGTAAAGGACAATTGTATAAAGTGCTGCAAGACGAATAAGCACTAGCACCCATTCTTTTGTGGAATGGGTGCTTTTGGTGCGGTAAGCAGAATGAATGGCTCGGTTCCATACAGGATTGGTTCGGTGTATATGCTCTTTGGTGCGTTCCGTCCGTACTTTCGCTCGGTAGAATGCCAGTTTGGTTCGGTGCAGGTTTTTTTGGCGCGGTCCACCATCTTATTCAGAACACTCGATTCCAAACAGGCGCAAACGGTTTCACTCCTCTGCGATTCATTGGCAGTATTTTCATATCCGCCACTATATGACTGATATAACCAGCCAGCCCTGCCTCGAAGACTCCTTTCATCGGCCACTCCAGCATCAGATGATGTAAAATGAAAGCGAAAAAAACGATGCCTAGTACAGAATGCGTATATGACCGGTGCGGAAGAAAGGAAGCGATGATAATATAGCTTCCGGCCAGAAGGATTCCAGTTGAATTATGTAAATACAATCCGAACAGTACGACGAATATTCCTGTCAATGTCAACAGCCGTCTTTGGGTAATGAGCTGCGACAGAACAACCAGCGCCAGTCCTGCAAATCCATATGTCAGATCGGAAGTCTGGAATCCTCTGCTAATAGATTGATAGACGATAATCAGCAACAAAGCCACGCCTAATAATCGTAAAACAGTTTTACTAATCTGCTTTGAAAGCGTGACCCGATTAGCTGCCAGACCATTCGTATCGAGGTCCGGCACAAGTGCTGAAGCTCCTCCTACTGCTGTACAGAGCAGAACGGTCATTGGATCCGATTGTGCCTTGAAGCCGGCAACTGCTCCAACTGTAGCCCCAACAACTAAATGTGAAGTTCCTTTCATTAAATAAACCCTCTCTGTCTGCAAAATTCTAAGTTGTACGTAATCTAGCTACTCTTAATGCTTTCCTACTGATCTTCCTATATACTGATACCAGTTGAACTACTCCCACTTTCACTACGTTTAGAAGTGGGAGATTCCTAAGATCACCGGCGTAACCGCCAGTTATTGATTAGGCTATCCCCGCAGCCCCTGCGGTTAGAAGTCTGTCCGCTTCCTTTTTAAGATTTATACTTGCGTTAAGATCTCGGTCGTAATGGACTCCGCATCCTGGACAGTCCCATTCACGCAAGGCAAGATTCTTAACGTCTTTGTTTCTATAGCCACAAGATGAGCAAAGTTGGCTTGAAGGGAATGTTTTACCTACAGAAACAACCTGTTTTCCGTACCACTTCGCTTTATATTCAAGCATTGTTCTGAATTCTGACCAACTTACTTCGCTAATCGCCTTGGCCAACTTGTGGTTTTTGAGCATATTGGATACTTGCAAATCTTCTATTCCGATTACATCGTGGTTTTTGATGATATCGGTTGAGATTTTATGCAAGTAATCCTTTCGCTTATTCGCAATGCTTTCTTGGATACGCGCAACTTTGACACGTTGTTTTTGATAATTTCTCGCTTCACTTAGCTTACATTTTCTTTTGATAGCCAGCTCTCTCCGTCTTGAGAGAATCCGTTGAGCTTTTGCTAACTTCTTCTCTAATGAACGAAAGTACTTGGGATTGTTATACACTGTGCCATCTGATAAGACTGCAAACTCTTTCAAACCCACATCAACACCCACGGAGGAATTCGTTTTAGGTACTTCTTGTACTTCTGTTTCCACAAGAATCGAAACGAAATATTTGTCCGAAGAAGTATGTCGAATCGTTGCATTCATGATTCGACCCTTCACTTCACGACTTCGCGAAAATTTTATCATGCCCAACTTAGGGAGTTTAATTTTGTTGCCAACGATTGCGATATTGCCATTTGTTTGTTTTGTTGTGTACGATTGAACATCATGATTTTTTGATTTAAAGCGGGGTGCTTTGTTTTGTTTTTTGAAAAGTCTTGTATAAGCGTCAGCCAAGTTTTTTAAGGAAGATTGAAGGGAAATGCTATCCACTTCGTTTAACCAACTGGTACTTTCTTGCTTTTTTAACTGAGTTAGTTCAGCGGAACAGGTAGTGTACGAGAGTCCTTTCCCTGTCTCTTTATACGTGCTGTCCCATTTAGCCAAAAAGTGGTTAAAAAAAAAGCGGCTACAGCCAATGGTTTTTGCGATTAAAATACGTTGTTCTTTGTTCGGATGGATTTGAAACCGATAAGCTTTGTGGATCAGCATGAAATTCACCTCCACCAAAAAGAATGTATGTTCTCATTATAACCGACTGACATACTCTTTGGCTAGCGCCAACCGACATTCATCACCCACTTACTCATTGGGCTGAGCCCTGCACATTCCTTGCAGTGGGCGTCTTCTGTCGGAAAATGATAAAACGAAAGGAATTACTACATGATTACACAATTTTTCTCTTACTACAAGCCACACCGGCGCTTATTCCTCATCGATTTTTTCAGTGCCATATTTGTCGCCTTGCTTGAGCTGGCTTTTCCATTAGCCGTTCAATGGTTTATTGACGGTCTATTGCCTTCAGGTGACTGGAGCCGAATTGTCACTGTCAGCTTTTTATTGCTCCTCGTTTATTTGCTAAGTACGTTTTTACACTATATCGTCAGCTATCTAGGCCATAAACTGGGGATCAATATCGAAACCGATATGCGGCGTGAACTTTTCGAGCATGTGCAACGGCAGTCATTCCGGTTTTTCGACAATATCAAAACAGGACATATTATGACACGCATCACGACAGATTTATTCGATATCGGAGAACTTGCCCACCACGGTCCTGAGGATGCATTCATTGCGATAATGACTATTCTTGGTGCATTCGGACTAATGTATACGATCAATCCCGAGCTGGCGCTTATCGCCATTGTCATGGTTCCCTTGCTTGCTGTTGTTGTAACGTTCTGCAATAAGAAAATGAATGCTGCCTGGCATAAGATGTATGACAATATTGCTGATGTCAACGGCAGAGTGGAGGATGCGGTTTCAGGATCACGCGTTGTTAAATCTTTCACAAATGAAGAGTTTGAGCTGCGTCGTTTCCAACAAGACAATGCGCGTTTCCGAACTGCCAAGCTAGTCGCATATAAAGTGATGGCGTGGGCCACCTCCTCCATGTACATGCTCACACGTCTCGTCACACTTGTGATCTTGATCGTCGGCGCTTGGTTCACGGTCAACAATAAATTGAGTTATGGTGAATTGGTCAGTTTTATTTTATTTAGCAATATATTGATCAAGCCAATCGACAAGATCAGTGCGCTGTTGGAATTGTACCCAAAAGGAATGGCGGGCTTCGGTCGTTTCCGCGAATTGATCAACCAAGCTCCAGAAATTAAAGATGCTCCGGATGCTATCGAAGTGGACCATTTGCGTGGGGACATCCGGCTTTCCAACGTCACTTTTGGCTACGAAGCGGAAAAGCCTGTATTGCGTAATATCGACTTGTCCATTCAGGCTGGACAGACTGTCGCGTTCGTCGGTCCATCAGGTGCAGGGAAAACCACCATTTGCTCACTCATTCCAAGATTTTACGAAGTCAATGAAGGAGCGATTTCCATTGACGGTCTGGACATTCGGCAAATGACGCAAAAATCGTTGCGCAGCCAAATCGGGATTGTCCAGCAAGATGTGTTTTTATTTACAGGAACGATTCGGGAGAATATTGCGTACGGCAAATTAGACGCAACAGATGAAGAAGTTTATGAAGCGGCTCATAAAGCACATCTTGCCGATTTGATCAGCAGCATGCCGGATGGTTATGAAACTCAAATTGGGGAAAGAGGACTGAAGTTATCCGGCGGTCAGAAACAACGATTGGCCATCGCTCGGATGTTTTTAAAAAACCCGCCTATCCTTATTCTGGACGAGGCGACATCTGCACTTGACACCGGGACGGAACGGATCATTCAGAAATCACTCGAGGAACTTTCCGTAAATCGGACTACCCTCGTCATCGCCCATCGATTGACAACGATCCGCAACGCCGATCGGGTCATCGTCATGACGGAAGACGGAATCGAAGAACAAGGCACCTATGAAGAGCTGGTGCACCAAAATGGAACATTTACCAAATTGCATATGGCGAATCAAGTCTAATGAGAAAAACCAAGCGCAAAATGTCGCTTGGTTTTTTATTCATCAGGCAAGCTTCTCGCCTTCTTTTCTGAAGAAACCGAAAATCCCTACCGTCTGGACAATATTTGTGAATGCTTGGGGATCGGTTTCATTAATGATCCGTTCCAAGTCATATAATTCATAACGTGTAATAACGACATACAGCATATTTTTATCTTCTTTCGAATAGGCCCCTTTTGCCGGCAAAATCGTTATACCTCTGACCATTTGTCTGTGAATCGCTTGCTGCAAATCATCCGCCTGCTTCGTAATAATCATCGCTGTAACCTTCTCATGACGCGTGTGAATCATATCAATAACAGAAGTCGTTACATACAAAGCGACCATTGTATACAATGCATTTTCGGGCTCGTAGAGAATACCTGCAAAGGCGATGATGATTCCATTGAGAATCAAAAAATAGACTCCGATCGGTTTATCCTGCATTCGCGATAAAATCATCGCTACGATGTCCATGCCGCCTGTAGAGGCCCCTAGTTTTAAAGAAAACCCTATACCCACCCCGGCCAAGACGCCACCGAATACGGCGTTTAGAAGGATATCGCTGGAAATGGAACGAACCGGCAGTACCTCAAGGAAAAACGTAGCGCACGCAACCGACACGATGCTGTAGATAGTAAAACCTTTTCCGACTTTGAACCAACCTAGAATAAAAACCGGAATATTGAAAAGAAGTAACAAGACTCCTGTACTGATCGTTATATTCAAGTGATCAGTCAGGACACTCGACACTAACTGGGCCGCACCTGCAAAACCGCTTGCATAGACATTCGCACTGATAAGAAAGAAATTTAACGATACCGCTACGAGGAGTGAGCCTAAGATAACGACTGCAATCCGTTTCGCTTCAATAAAAAACATAGCGACCTCCTATGATGGGTTACATTTTACGTACGAAATAGATTATAGCTATTCTTTCCTCGTAATGGTACCCCTAAACTTTAAAATTTTGGTGGCGATCTCATTGTTTTTTAATTCGTGCACATGATTGTCATAGTTGAGCTGATCGCCCATCCTCTTCCATTTCAAAAGAGAAAATTCGTATTCTTCCAACTACTTGATCTGAAGTTTAACAATGATAAAAAGCGGCTATAGTTAGGAGGGAATCAAGGAGGAAACAATACGATGAAAAGAAATGAAAACATAGTGGAAACTAAACGAGATGAACTAATTGATGAACTGGTATCAAATGGGGTATTCAAAATTGATGGCAAGCAATTGTACGAATTGCCACTACGTTCTTTAATGCAAGAATATGAAGCTGTCGACCAACCTGAAACACAATTATAATTTTAGAAAAGAGACGTCCTTAAAAATGGGACGTCTCTTTTTAATGAAGTGAATTTCTTCCATTGCCTCACCGTAAAAAAGGCTGTCACTGAAAGAAATCTCAAACTTTCAGGACAGCCTCGTTACTACACTTAACGTTGTAATCTTTTTTCGACATCATTGACGATATCATCAACAGAGTTCCCTTCGATGCTGACGACCGGGAAATCAAATTGATCCACGTTGACGTCACTCAACGCACGTACAACGCCCATGTCATACCCTTTTAAATTTTCATCGCTCTCGAACATTTTCACTTCATGTCCTTTTTCCTCTAACGCTAGTTTTACGTCATCAAATGGGTTTTCTACTGCAATTTTAGCCATTTTCCATTCCTCCTCTATCTTTTTACTACTGCTCAATAGTATGTATTTTCCCCGGAATGAAGAAACTAAACCCGGTACTACAAGTTAGATGATTCTTTCCCTTGAGCGCGGGATTCACTGCGACAAAAAAAGGGTATCCAATTGCTATAGAATTTCATCAGTAAGGAGAGGACACCGATTGTTTGGTATGAAAGATCTTCTTGGGCTTGTCATTTCAGCCTTTATTATATTGCCTGTTGTTATCTTTCTTCGCGAATCCGGATACTTTATCGTCAGCGGATTGTTTGGAGTCAAGAACCCGCGTCTTACAGTTGGTTCTGGACCACGAATATTTAAATTTTGGTTTTTGGATGTCCGAAAATATTACCATGTGTATAGCTGGTTCTCCTTTGATTCGATTAAATCCAAAAGTAACTTTGCGTATATTTGTATTTATTTAGGACCTATACTCAGTAACCTTACGGTGGCTGTTGGCATCAATGCCTTGCTCGCAAACGGCTTTTTAGACGACTATAAGACATTCTGGAGCCGTTTTATATTTTATTCATTTTATTATGTTTTATTTGACGCTATTCCCATGATCACCGTAAACGGCAAGCCGAATAACGGCATGGTGATTTACGAACTCCTGCGTTACGGTAAACGAGTCGACTACAATGAAGAACCGATTATTCGCGGTACGACGGAAGTAGAAAAAGAGTATCAGCAGGAGATTAAGGAAATTGAGAAAGTGAAAGAGCAAGAACGTCAAAAAAGGAATTGAACAGTTGAAGGAAGGAGATTTTTGATGAGGCAGTTTGGAAAACTTATAATAATTGGTACCATCGCAGGGATTGCACTAGCGCTCTTTCTGAAAGTTATTCAGATACTTATTGGAAATCAAGCCTATGTGCTGCTTTTCAACTTTGATTACGTTCCAGTAATTCAAGATTGGGAGCCGCAACTTTTGGTAGGATACTTATTTCACTTTATTACTTGTATCGTAAGTGCAGTCGCTTTGTTTTATCTGTTGCGGATTATCCAGCGGGAATACCTGATATCTCCGTATGTTTTAGTCTATACCGTTGGCGGTGGCATTTTATTCTCGCTGACAGGATTATCTGAACAACCACCTGCCATTACAGATGGGGCAGCCTGGTTCTATTGGACGGCCGCACACGCTGTATTCGGTCTGATAGTAGGTGGTTTGATTAAAAACTGGAAATAAATAGAATCAATTATGCTAAAACATAATTGATTCATATGAAAGATGGGATAACTCTCGAATAGCCTTTATACTCTTCCTCTAGACGTGCGCCCAGTGCAAACAACGCATCTTCATTCCCGATTTTGCTCACTAGTTGTACACCAAGCGGCATGCCGTCTCGATCCGCTCCAATAGGGATTGTCAAAGCAGGAAGCCCCCACACATTGGCATACGCGACGTAAGGAATATATTGCAGAAATGTCTTCCGAATGGAGAATAACTCTTTGTATACGATACCGTGCGAAAGGGCTGCCGTATGATAAACAGGCAAAACAAGGATTCGCTTATCCAGATAGCGGTCTAATTCCGCATCACCTTTTTCAATAATGGTTTCGATCTCAGCTACTCGTTCCGCTGAAGGTTTGAATAAAGAGGCACCAATTAAAGCCCAGGATAAATACCGATGCAAATCGGTTTGTTTGCCCGCCTTGTCTAATAAAAATTCACGCACCGGCCGGATCGGACGTGTGCCGAATGCTTCTACTGCTGCTCCACTCGCGCCGTCAATGGACATGATCTCTTGCCATAATTCCGCTGATTCTTGAAAATGAGGAGGTATGTCCTCTCTAATAGGAAATTCTGTCGACAGAAATCCTTTGATCGCCTGTAAGAAGCCTTCTGTCTCCTTAGATAGCGGCAGCTTCATATCGGGCAAGAACGTTACAGTATATTGATTCAACTCATTTTCCATAGGTAGTTCATCCGCAATGATGCTGTAAAGCAGTTTTGCATCCCGTACCGATTTTGTCATCGGCCCGATTCCAAGCATTCTTTGCTGTAATGGATGCTCTTCGGCAGGATAGCTGCCGATTGATGAAACTTGCGAATTTCCTGATTTGAAGCCAATGACCCCAGTAAAATGACTTGGGAAACGGATGGATCCTCCGATATCTGAACCTATTCCCGCTGCAGCCGCCCCTAGAGCAATCGCCGCACCTTCTCCGCCACTCGAGCCGCCTACTGTCCTAGAGAGGTCGTAGGGATTGTTGGTGCGGCCATACAATGCATTGTCGGTCTCCTGACAAAAACAGAGTGCCGGTGTATTTGTCTTGCCGATCAGGATGGCGCCTTCCGCTTTTAATCGACGGACAATTTCCGCGTCTGTCGTTTGCATCTGTCCCTTACGATACGGCAATCCGCCTGTCGTCTGCATCCCAGCCACATCGAATGATTCCTTCATACTAATAGGTACGCCAAATAATTTCCCTGTCATCTTCGTTGTATTCCGTTCTTTGTCTGCTTGATCCGCTTCGGCCAACGCCTTAGTAAATCGCTCTTCCACTAAAAAGTTCACAGCTGGATTGGTTGCCTGACATTGTGCAATATAAGCCTCCGTCGCTTGACGTGAAGTAATCTGCCCGCTATCTAACTCCGCTTTCAATTGCACAGCATCCATATCGAGCACAAATGTATGTTGTAGTGTAGTCAATAAATTTCCCCTTTCCCAATTTCTGAATGTTCTTTATTTTATATTATACTATAAAAAAAAGGCAGGAAGAAGGATATTAATCCCCCCTTTCTGCCTTCAACTATCTTTTTTATTGTTTCACATCATTTTTAATTGCTAATTCTAATAATGCATCTGCCTTATCCGTTTTCTCCCACGGCAATTCAATATCCGTACGGCCAAAATGACCGTATGCAGCCGTTTGTTGATAGATCGGACGACGAAGATCAAGCATTTTAATGATGCCTGCAGGTCGCAGATCAAACAACTCCCGAACAAATTCGACTAAGAGTGCTTCGGATAGACGGCCTGTATCGAATGTATTGATTGAAATGGATACCGGGCTTGCCACACCGATTGCATAGGCAAGTTGTACTTCACAATGCTCTGCCAATCCTGCCGCCACAATATTTTTCGCGACATAGCGTGCAGCATAGGAAGCAGAACGATCCACTTTTGTTGCATCTTTACCAGAAAATGCACCGCCGCCATGACGAGAATATCCGCCATATGTATCCACGATGATTTTTCTTCCAGTGAGTCCCGCATCTCCCTGAGGACCACCCACAACAAAACTTCCTGTCGGATTAATGAAGTATTTCGTCTGTTCGTCCAATAGGTGAGCAGGTACGACCGCGTCGATTACTACTTCTTTAATATCCTTCTCGATTTGTTCCATTGTCGCTTCCGGATGATGCTGTGTCGAAATAACAATCGTATCAATCCGCACAGGTTTGTTGTCTTCGTCATACTCTACAGTTACTTGCGTTTTACCATCAGGACGCAGGTAAGAAATCAACTCTTCTTTACGCGCTTGCGCAAGTCGGAATGCCAGCTTGTGGGAAAGACTGATCGGAAGCGGCATTAATTCAGGTGTTTCATTACAAGCGTAACCAAACATCAATCCTTGGTCACCCGCTCCGATGGCATCCAGTTCTTCGTCTGTCATAGAGCCTTCACGAGCTTCGAGCGCAACGTTGACACTCGCGGCAATTTCAGGTGATTGCTCATCAATAGAAGTTAAAACAGCAGAAGTTTCATAATCGAAACCGTATTTCGCACGTGTGTACCCAATTTCTTTCACAGTATCACGGACTACTCTTGGGATATCTACGTAGGTAGTGGTAGTGATTTCACCCATTACCAATACGAGTCCTGTCGTAATACTCGTTTCACATGCCACACGGGCATTCGCATCTTCCTTTAATATCGCATCCAAAATCGCATCCGATATTTGGTCGCACATCTTGTCAGGATGGCCTTCAGTAACTGATTCTGATGTAAACAGTCGACGGTTTGTCATTTTTGTTTCCCCCTCAATCAACATGATACGGTACTCTCTTAAGTCCCTGGTAAAGCTCCACGCCTGAATTGACGTCAATCATATACCATAAGGATTCAGGGCTAGACAATATAAAAAGCCCCCTACTCACTTTCTAGCAATGAGTAAAAGGCAAAATTTCACGCGCAGCACCTTTCACTCTTATCGTCCAAGGAATTTAACCTTGCTTCAGGTTTGGCACCTTCGCGCTAGACTACTGTCTTTTGCAGGTTGCCGGGTTTCATAGGGCCTGTACCCTCCACCAACTCGGGATAAGAGTATCCGTTCATGTCACATAGTATAAAAAAGTTGTGATTTTGTCAATTTTTTTATCTCAAATCACTTGAGTTTTTAATTAGTATAGATTATTATTCTTAATGTGTTATACTATTTACGAATTAAGATGTTCTACTCAAATAAAACGACTACGCAAAGGACGGTATGTAAATATGATATCTGCAAAAATTGATGATAGTTTAAAAAGTCTTCTATCAGGAAGCAACGTGACGATCCAAGCGTCTGTGGCAGAATTAACCGAAAAGGCAGTCGCTAAAGGAGAAGCCGAACTCTCAGCAGATGGCGCTCTAGCAGCACGCACAGGTAAATATACTGGACGCTCTCCGAAGGATAAATTTATCGTCGAAGATGCAGTGTCCAAAGATAAAGTAGATTGGGGAAGCGTCAACAAGCCAATCTCCCCTGACGTATTTGATTCATTATACACGAAAGTCATCGATCATTTGAAGCAAAAGGATGAACTCTTCGTTTTCAAAGGATACGCAGGTGCAGATAAAGACTCTCAGTTATCCATACAAGTTGTCAATGAATTGGCTTGGCAAAACCAGTTTGTTCACCAATTATTCATCCGTCCAACTGCAGAAGAACTACAGTCACACGAAGCGCAATTCACAATCTTGGCTGCCCCTTCTTTCAAAGCGGATCCAGAAGTGGATGGCACAAATTCAGAGACATTCATCATCATGTCCCTTGAAAAACGTATTGTCTTGATCGGCGGAACAGAGTACGCGGGAGAAATGAAAAAATCTATTTTCTCTGCGATGAATTTCTTGCTTCCAGAGCAAGGCATCCTATCGATGCACTGTTCAGCTAACGTTGGAGAAGACGGCGATGTGGCACTATTCTTCGGTCTTTCAGGAACAGGTAAAACAACACTTTCCGCAGACGCTGACCGCAAGTTGATCGGTGACGATGAGCACGGCTGGTCTGATAACGGTGTATTCAACATCGAAGGCGGATGCTACGCGAAATGTATCAACCTTTCTGAAGAAAAAGAACCTGAAATCTTTGGCGCGATCCGTTTCGGTTCCGTGTTGGAAAACGTTGTATTGGACGAAGATACACGTATACCGGATTATGATGACAATTCATTAACTGAAAATACACGGGTTGCTTACCCGATTGAAAATATTGAAAATATTGTGACACCGTCTATTGCGGGTCACCCGAAAAACATCATCTTCTTAACGGCTGATGCTTCCGGCGTATTGCCTCCAATCTCGATCCTGACAAAAGAACAGGCAATGTACCACTTCTTAAGTGGCTTCACATCGAAATTGGCAGGTACGGAGCGTGGAATCACTGCTCCAGAACCAACATTCTCTACATGCTTCGGTTCACCGTTCTTACCTCTTCCTGCTGCAACGTATGCAGAGATGCTTGGTAAGAAAATTGACGAACACGGCGCAAAAGTATTCTTGGTTAATACTGGCTGGACCGGCGGAATATTCGGGGTCGGTTCTCGTATGAACTTAGGTTACACACGAACTATGGTTCGCGCGGCAATTGCCGGTAAGTTGGATAATGTAGAGACTAAGACAAATGAAATCTTTGGACTCGAAATGCCTCTTGAAATCGAAGGCGTGCCAAGCAATGTGTTACACCCACGTTACGCTTGGGAAAATCCTGAAGAATATGATGCAGAAGCGAAGCGTCTTGCAGCAGCTTTCCGTGAAAACTTCAAGAAATTCAACCATGTTTCTGAAGAGATCGCAATCAAAGGCGGCCCGATCGCATAATTTATTTAAAAAATCCTTGCAGAGTATTTCTGCAAGGATTTTTTTGATTATCGGCTTTTGCTTTTCATCCAATCCACTGCTTCTTTCACTAGTTTGCGGTTCATCTCGGGCGGAATGTAATGGGTAAATCCTTCTAAATACCATGTTTCGTATTCTTTATTGGCATCGCGCAGCGCATTTTCTAGTAACAGTGCTTGCTCAAATGAAACATTTGTGTCCGCCGTTCCATGGATGATCAAAGTAGGTATTTCAATATCGTGCACGCGGAACAAAGCGGTCCGCTCACGATAGGCATCCGGCATATTATTTGGTGTGCCTCCAATTACCCTCTTCATCATTCGCCGCATATCTTCACGTTCTTTATAAGTGAACACGACATCAGACACTCCTGCCCACGTCACCATCGATGTTAAATCCTCACGTAATATGGCGGTCCATAATGCCATAATGCCCCCTCGAGAGAAAGAAAAGAGATGAATCCGTTCTGAATCGACAGACGCTTGCTGTTTCAGTACTTCCACTCCGGCAACCGCATCATTGCGGTCCTCTCCTGCAAACTCGTCCTTCCCCTCGCCCCCTCGGTTGCCCCTATAATAAGGAGCAAACACGACCAAACCGTGTGAAGCAAACTGTGCAATGCGGGCGGGTCGTACCATTCCAACATGTTGGATTCCACCCCGTAAATACAGCAAGCCATCATAACGCCCTTCAGCTGTCGGTGTAGCGAGCAGTCCTTTAACCTGCAAGCCGTCAGACCAATACGTTACCTCTTCCAACCTCACATGAGGATTCGGCGATGGATACTCCTTACGCTTGATAATATCCCCGTCAGTGCGTTCAGTCATTCGCTTCCACCCACTTCCTGAGCTCTCCCATGCCGCGGTCTTTCATATGGAAGCTAAGCTCCGTGCAGGCGGCAAGCTCCGCGTCTGTCATCCAGACAGCGCCTTCTGTCTCAAGTAACGTATAGTCTCGCTCGACATGAACGACATTTCCTGTGAAAACAGCTTTGCAGAAAGGCGGATCGGTAAAGACAACGTATTCTGCAAAGGAGTGTACATTATCAATCGTCACGCCGGTTTCTTCCAATGTTTCTCGAATGGCGGCTTGTTCAATCATCTCGCCTGCCTCCGCTTTTCCTCCTGGAAACTCAATTCCGCGAATTCGATGTTTTGTCAGTAGCCACCGATCATTATGTTTGATCACAACGAGTACATGGCGTGATTCAATCCGGTGTTGATTCGGCCCAAATGTCAGTTCAACGTTGGCACCTTTTAAGTCTTCAAACTTTAGCATATGGCTCACGTCCTTTCCTATAGTGTAGCGGAAAGACGTGTGCCGAATCAACGAAAGAAGGGCAGCTTCTCAATAAAGCGTTTGGATTCATCGTCCGTGTATTCATGAATTAAGGCATAGACTTTCATCATCCGCCGATCGATATCGTGGTTGTCGCGGTCATAGTGGTAAGGTATATATGGCAGATGAGAGCGCAGAAAGTTGCGGAACTCCAAGCGGTCCATTTGGGCAAATAATCGTTCAAAAACAGGGTATGCTTCTTTTGAGACCTCTACTTTATATTCCCACGGGGAGGCGTGCGGATCGATTAGGACTTGCTGATTGGTGACGGAGACATACATCGTGTATTTTTGTTCGCTCATAACCATCCTACTTTCTTTTTTTAGGTAGCATGGCTATAACCGAAAAAAATATTCTAATTTTAAAGGCGAATGATGTGTTTTTGCCTAAGGTAATTCCAGCTTTCTACACCGGGAATTGCGCTTCAGCCAGTACGCTTTCCGTGGGGCATGCGGTGATCCTCCTTCTTACGCGCTATCCCCTGGAAGTCTCATTGAAATATAGATTTGAAAATATTAATAAAAATAATAAAGAGGTGCTTCTTACTTCGATCCTCAAAATCCTAGACAAAAAAACAAAAACCTATTAACCTCCACGAATTGTTAATAGGCTCCATGTTTTTATTTTGCTTGTTCTTCGTAGACAACTCTTTCCACTGCCAACGCGACATTTATATGCACATTGGGATCCAGTGGATGAGGCACCAGATCGTCGCGTTTTGTGCTGTCGACGATGGCAAGTGCCGCCGCAATAAGCATTGGGTAGGTAATGGCTTTTGCATTTGCGTTCAATGCACCGCGGAAGATGCCTGGAAAACCGAGGACGTTGTTCACTAAGCGGCCGTCTGCTGCATAAGCTGCGCCAGCCTCCAAAGCTTCGTCAGGGGCAATTTCCGCATTCGGATTCGACAGTGCCAAGATGATTTGTCCTTTGCGGATCATTTCCGGTTTGATTAAATTTGCAACTCCCGTCGTTGCAATGACGAGATCACATGTCTCCATGATCTCTTCCATTGAATCTGCAACTGTTCCACCAAATCCCGCCAACATGGCCTTGGCTTTCGGGTTCAGGTCGGTCCCCTTCATCTCTTTCACGCCAAAGGCCATGAACATTCTACTGATTGCTAGGCCCGCTGCCCCTAAACCAATTTGTCCGACTAATGCATTTGCTAGGTCCACGCCGACATGTTGACTTGCCGTTAATGCGGCTGCTAGTGCAACGACTGCTGTCCCATGCTGATCATCGTGCATGACGGGAATCGGCAATTCTTTCTTCAAACGTTCTTCGATTTCAAAACAATGAGGTGAGCCGATGTCTTCCAATAAAATCGCACCAAATCCTTTGTGGATATACTTCACTGTTTCTACAACTTGGTCGGGATCACTCGTATCCAATAAAATTGGAACCCCGCTGATGCCGACAAATTGATCAAACAGCACGGCTTTCCCTTCCATTACGGGCATGCCTGCAACTGGGCCAATATCTCCTAGTCCTAGAATGGCCGTTCCGTCCGTTACAATGGCTACAGTATTGGAAATGCCCGTGAAATAATTCGCCTGTTCCGGATCTTCTTGAATTGTTTTACAGACATTCGCAACACCGGGTGTATAGACTCTACGGAGGTCTGCCAGCGAACGAATCTCATGCGTGGCTTTCATATGGATTTTTCCGCCTTCATGCGCCTGAAGAACGTCATCTGTTACAGTATGAACTTTTATGCCGCCTTTTAAATTGTCTATGGCTTCCACGATTTCTTCCAAATGAGCCTTGTCATTGCATTGTAACGCGATTTCTCGAATCGTAGAAAGTGTTCCTACCTTAATCGTCTGGATATCTCCGATGTCGCCGTTCAACTGCCCAATCGCCATCGTTACTTTGCCGAGATTTCCCGGTTTGGAAGGTGTTTCGATTATCAAATTACGCAAAAATTGGCCATGCCCCATAATGGTCAACCTCCTATAAAAGTTATTTAATTTATTTTTTCACAGTGTTTCATTTCGATGCCATCGCTAAAAAAACACACATCTCAATCATACGAGACGTGTGTTTTGCAATCAAGCCTTGATATCCACAGATGCCCCTTTATGGGGATGAGTAGCGGCAGGCAGATTATTCAGCATTTCGGCTGCAGCAGAAGTTTCCATTGAAAGAGCTTTCGTCATAACACTCATTTGAACGGTTGATTGCAAGCTTCTCAACTGACTGGACATGATTGAATTGATATCCATTTCGTTCACTCCTTCCTACTATTCACTTCTTACTATCGGCCGATTTCATGCGAAATGAAGGATTTTCATTCATTCGTTTCGCCTAAAAATGCATTCAGCATCCATTGGTGTTTTTCGATGCTCTGATAAACCGCATTGAGCATATCTTCTGTCATATCATCTGAATCTTTTGAAGCGAGATCCATTCCCTTTTTCAACGATTTCATAATCTTATCAAAATCATCTACTAACGCTTGGACCATATCATTCGCTTTTTCCGTTCCATTTGCCTCGCTCACTACCGAACTTTCCAAATGCTCAGATAGCGTAGCAGTCGGTTTTCCGCCTAATGTCAGTACTCGCTCTGCAATTTCATCCATATGCACTGTCGCTTCGTCGTATAACTCTTCAAATTTTGCGTGGAGAGTAAAGAAATGACTTCCTTTTACATACCAATGATAATTATGCAACTTTGCATACATTACAGACCACGTAGATACTTGCTTGTTCAATTCTTGAATTAATTCCTTAGACATAAAAAAACACTCTCCTAATCATTTTTAAGCTTCTCTCTTTTATTTTACCACTTTTGCCAGTAAACTAAACCTAATTACATCGGAAGGTGATTCATATGTTGAAGAAAGTCTTATTATTAGGTATACGTTTCTATCAAAAGTTCATATCACCTATGTTTCCGCCTTCTTGCCGGTTTTATCCTACCTGTTCACATTATGGAGTAGAAGCAATTGAAACACACGGCGCACTCAAAGGCAGCTGGCTTGCTGTGAAACGAATATTGAAATGTCATCCTTTTCACGAAGGCGGGTTTGATCCAGTCCCAATGAAGAAGTCTAGAAAAAAATGAAGTAAACGAATGTTGCATTCACAAAAATAATCTTGTATGATGAGTAAGTTACCTAAATAGTAATCATTCCTATTACCGTCATGGAGGCCTATTAAAATGAAAAATCGTTACTTTCTCGCAGCTGTTGCCCTATTGCTTTTGCTAAGCGGATGCAGCAAAAAGGCAGTAGATGAAAATGAATCTCCTTCGTCCACTAAGCTTCTTATTTACACGACCGTCTATCCCCTTCAATATTTTACAGAACGTATTGGCGGAGAGTTTGTTGACGTTCAATCCATTTATCCGCCTGGAACAGATGAACACGTTTTCGAACCCACTCAAAAAGATATGATGTCCTTAGCGAAAGCGGATCTGTTCTTTTACGTCGGGCTTGGCTTGGAAGGTTTCGTTCAGAAAACCGAAAAGACGTTGCAAAATGAACATGTGCAACTCGTTTCTATTGCAGATGATATAGACCCGGAAGAGTTGGAGCCAGGACATTCACATGATCACGAAGGTCATTCACATGAACACGAGGAGGAAGACCATAATCACGATCATGGTCATGATTCCGCAGTTGATCCGCATGTATGGATCTCGCCCTTTTTAAGCACGTTGCTCGCCGAGAAGATTAAAGATAAGTTATCCGATGAATTGCCGGAACACGCAGACCAATTCCAAGAAAATTTCGATACACTGTATGACGATTTGGAAAAATTGGATCGCCAATATAAAACAATGGCGGATGAAGCACCGAATAAAACGTTCTTTGTCTCACACGCTGCCTTTGGTTATTTAGCGGATACGTATGGGCTTCAGCAACTTGCTGTCTCGGGACTTGATTCACAAAACGAACCTTCCCAAAAACAGTTGGCTGCACTTGTTCAAGAAGCAAAAGAGAAAGACATTCAATATATTTTATTCGAACAAAATGTCAGCTCTAAATTAGCAGAAGTCATTCAGAAAGAACTCAATGCAGAAGTACTGACTCTGCACAATTTGAGTGTGTTGACAAATGAAGATATCGATAATGATGAAGATTACTTTTCTCTGATGGAACAGAATCTTCAAGTATTAAAAAAAGCATTAAGCAACTAACAGTGGGGTTGACTCCACTGTTTTTTTATAGACTTTTTTTCAATTCGAAACGCATTAACTTATTGGACGCATTGCGCGGCAGCTGATCGACAAATCGAATCTCTTTCGGTACTTTGTAGCGAGCTAAGTGTTGCGCGCAATACGCCAGTATCTCCTCTTCTGAAACCTGATCGCTTATGAGGAAGGCTACTGGGACTTGTCCCCATTGGTCGTCATCTTTTGCGCAAACCCCCGCTTCCCTAACTGCGGGATGTGCCAATAGGACGTTTTCAATTTCAGCAGGATAGATGTTCTCTCCGCCAGAAATAATTAAGTCTGCGCGTCGATCAACGATGAATAAATATCCCTCTTCATCTAAATATCCAGCATCACCCGTAGCGAGCCAGCCATCTTCCGTGAGTGGTGAACGGTTACTTTGGCTTCCAATATACCCTGGTGTGACATGGGGTCCTTTTATAAGGACCTCACCCACTTCTCTCGCCTGATCTGTCCCTTTAATTTTAATCTGATTAAAAAACAGCGGCTTTCCGGCAGATCCTAATTTACGAACAGCATCTGCTTTCCCGAGAGTCGCAGTTTGAGAAGAAGTTTCCGTCATGCCGTACGTCTGTAAAATAGGCAAACCGCACTCAGCAGCCCTTTCTAAATAATCAAGCGGGACGGGCCCACCGCCGACCAGCATCGTCCGGAATGTCGGATGGGCTTTACTGTTCCCTTCTTCTATGACCCGAACAATTTGATCCAATGTCAACGCAACAACTGACATAGCCGTTACTGTTCCTGCTGTAATCTGTGCTGCGGCCTCTTTTGCATCAAATTTTTCGTAAAGTCGCGTCTCCATCCCATAAATAACGGAACGAATGATAATTGATAAGCCGCTAATATGGAATAACGGCATCATACAAAGCCAAGAATCTCGATCCGTTAACCCTAGATTCAACACAGAAGCCAGAGCACTAGATGTATGATTGCCGGCTGTCTGACGCACGCCTTTTGGAACGCCTGTAGTGCCTGAAGTGTACATGACCGAAAGCGTCCGATCTTCTTCCCACAGTTCCACTACCTCGAATTCTTTTCGTTCCGCTTGGCGAATAGTTGAATAGGACAAACATTCCACTCCGTCTAGAATAGGAGTCTGGGTAACCCGGTCATCGATGACCACTATCTCAACTTCCGCATCGTTAATTTGCCATTCTAGTTCGTCTTCAGTAAGTCGGCTATTGAGAAACACTACTTCCACACTCAATAACCAGGACGCATGAATGAATAACACGGTCTCTTCATTGGAATGGCTCAATAAAGCTACTCTATCACCCGATGCAATATTAAAACTATGTAGCTGTTGTGCGATTCCAAGCGACGCTTCGTACAATTCACGGAAATTCCATTGCCCTTCCTTTCCCACCAAAGCGGACAGCTCTGGAGACACCTTCGCACGCTGATGCAACCAATTCGGGATCATCATAAGAAACTACAACCTCCAATTAAAAAGTGTAATGAAAAAGCTGCCCATTATAGGCAGCTTTTAAAACGTTTAAGGGAAACGCGGGAACTGATCGAAGTCCGGTTTGCGTTTTTCTTTAAATGCATCGCGTCCTTCTTTCGCTTCATCCGTTGTGTAATAAAGAAGTGTAGCGTCTCCAGCCATTTGCTGAAGTCCAGCCAGTCCATCCGTATCCGCATTCATTGCAGCTTTCAAGAAGCGCAATGCAGTCGGGCTCTTACTCAACATTTCCTCACACCATTGTACGGTTTCATCTTCCAATTGATCGTAAGGAACAACTGTGTTGACCAGACCCATGTCGAGTGCTTCCTGCGCATCATATTGACGGCATAAGTACCAGATTTCACGCGCTTTCTTATGGCCCACAATACGCGCTAAGTAACCAGATCCGTAACCAGCATCGAATGAACCAACAGTCGGTCCAGTCTGTCCGAAACGTGCATTATCAGCTGCAATTGTCAAATCACAAACAACATGCAGAACGTGGCCGCCACCGATTGCATAACCAGCAACCATTGCGACAACCGGCTTCGGAATTACGCGAATTAAACGTTGCAGATCCAACACGTTCAAGCGAGGAATCTCATCGTCACCCACGTATCCACCGTGACCGCGAACAGATTGGTCGCCTCCTGAACAGAAAGCCTTTTCTCCTTCACCTGTTAACACGATGACACCGATACGTTGATCATCTCTTGCTCGTGAAAATGCATCAATCATTTCAGAAACGGTTTTCGGCCGGAATGCATTTCGCACTTCTGGACGATTGATCGTAATTTTTGCAATGCCGTTGTACATTTCATATTTAATATCATCATATGTACGAAGCGTTTCCCATTGACGGGTCATACTAACTCCTCCTCATTTTCCAACTGTTTTCAGATAGCTCTTTATCATTGTAGCAAATTGCCGCGGTTTTTCCACATGAATTGCATGTCCCGCGTCTTTTATCGTTTCATGCAAGGCATTTGGCAATAATCGTTTCATTTCCCGGGCAATATTTTCAAATTTCTCATCTTCACTTCCCGTGATGAGCAAAACTGGAAACTCAAAATGCGTCAACTCATCCCAATATGATGGCTGACTTCCTGTCCCAATTCCCCTCAGACTATTTGCCAAGCCAAGCGGCTGCTGCTTCAGTCGCTCAAGCCGCACAGCCAGCTGCTTCTCATCCGAAAGTTTTTTTTGCGAATGAAAAAGGGGAATTTCCTGCCAAAAATCGACGAATTTCTCGATTCCTTCATTTTCGATTCGCTCCGCTAACTTTGCGTCTGCAACACAGCGTGTAGTCCGTTCAGCTTCCGTTCCTAAACCAGGTGAACTGCTTTCTAGTATCAAGCCGGCAATTTGGTCGGAATACGTTGCGGCATAGCCAAGCGCTACTCTTCCGCCCATTGAATACCCTAACAGAATGGGCTGCTCAATGTGTAGATCTGCCAATAACTGATGCAAATCTTCAATCTGTTCATTCATTTGATAACGTTCTGGCTCCGTTGGAGAGGCCGTTCTGCCGTGACCAATTAAATCGACCGTGATGACATAATGCTGTGTCAGAAGTATATCGATCGTTTCCCGCCATGTATCTGTTGAGCCCGTAAAGCCATGCAACAGGACAATCGCCGGTAATTGCTCATCTCCATGGCGTTCTACATAGGTTTGAATTCCACGGATGTCCATGACTTCAGCCTTCAATGCATTCCACCCTCTTCGCGATTTCTCGCCATACCGTCCGATGTGCTTCCACATTATCCGCACGATTCGTAAAGACTTCAATCATTCGCAGGCTGGACGTTTTAGTCGCTTGCATTACGTTTTCAAATGCCTCCACTGTAGACACCGCATCATACTGCGCTTCATACATCGCCGCAATATGATTGAATGTCAAATTCGTCGGAGTACCGAATAATTGCTCATAATAGTCTTCCACAGATGCTTGAGGCAGATAGGAGAAGATGCCCCCGCCATTATTATTGACGATGATAATCGTTAAATCTGTCTCCTGTAATCTGGATATGATCAATCCATTCAAATCATGTAAAAACGCCAAATCACCAATTAATAAATAGGTAGTTCGTTTGCGGCCTTCTTGGATACCAAGAGCAGTCGAAACTACGCCATCGATACCATTTGTCCCCCGATTGCAAAATAGCGAAATATCTTTTTCGGTCTTCTTAAAATACGTATCCAAATCACGTATCGGCATACTGCTGCTGCACACGACATCAGCTTTATTAGGCAGATGTGCAATGAACTGACGCACGATATGCCCTTCATCTCCATTAAAATACATTTCATCATTGAGCACATCAGTGGAAATCTGGTTCGCTTGAAGCCATTGATTTGTATAGTCAGTCCGTTCAAGACAGACATCCATCTCCTGCCAAACACTCCTTGCTGTAGTTTGCAAATGATGCGTTGTCAGACCTAAGGGATCGCGATAATTTGGGGATTCATCCACTACAATATATGTTTTTGGACAGACCCTCTTTAAAAACAACGTTAATGGCTTAGAAACAGGCTGTGGTCCGAAACGGATGACACAGTCTGGCTGTACCCCTTCGCTAAATGTTTCACTTTTTAACAATGCGTCATATTGATCGATACATAAATCGATACAGTCAGCTGGTACCTGCGAACGCAAATTGGATAGCGGGTCACATAATACCGGCCACTGAAGCGACTTAGCAAATTGCCAGAACTGCTCTTTCTGCAATTCAGGCGGCTGTTCACCGATGATCAAAATACCTCGCTTTGACTTAGTTATCGCTTGCTGTAAGAAATCCTTCATGTCATTAGACAACGAGGCTTCACCGATGAATTGCTGTTGGAACCTGCTGACCGGTGCCTGTCCTTCTAAATCAATTAGCAACGGCTCCCGAAACGGCACATTCAGATGGACTGGACCCTGTGGTGCAGTTTTCGCAACAGCAAGCAGCCGGACTGCCCGCTGTTCCATGTAATTCAGAATTTCTGCACGGTTTTCGGGAACAGGAAAGTCTACACTTTCTTTAACGTGCTCCCCAAACATACGAATTTGGTCTATCGCCTGCGGAGCACCGACTTCACGCAGTTCATGCGGACGGTCTGCGGTGATGACAATAAGAGGCAGACGAGCATAATAGGACTCTGTTACTGCCGGATGATAATTCGATGCAGCAGTACCCGACGTACATAGCAGAACGACTGGCCGTCCAGTCGCTTTCACCAGTCCGAGTGCATAAAATGCTGCAGAACGTTCATCTGTTTGAATAAAAGTCTGCATATCTTCGGACTTTGAGAATGCATAAGCAAGCGGCGTCGATCTGGAACCTGGACTGATGACCGCCTTATTGGCTCCTTGTTGCACCAAAGTTTCTGTTAGACGAAGCACATAGTTCGTCAATCCTGCACGATGATCATTCATGTAAACTTCCTCCGAGCGCACGCAAAACAGGTCTGAATTTTACCCATGTTTCCTTATACTCTTCAGTCGGCATGGAATCCGCCACGATACCTCCGCCTGCATATAGATAGGCATCTTTGCCAGACAGCAGTCCTGAACGAATTGCGACAGCAAACTCTCCATTTCCTGCTGCATCCGTCCAACCAATCGGTCCTGCATAAAACCCTCTGTCCATTTGCTCTTCATCCCGGATGATCGCAAGCGCCTTCTTGCGCGGAACCCCGCCGAGGGCAGGCGTCGGATGAAGGGCTTCCACAAGACGGAAAATGTCCTGATCTTCAGCTAATTTTCCTACCACTGGTGTGAATAAATGTTGAATATCTCGGACCTTCAATAGTTTTGGTGTTTTATTCACATGCAAGGAGGAACAGAACTCAGAAAATACTTCCGTAATCATATCTACTACATATTGATGTTCTTCCCGATTTTTCTTGTCACGCAGCAATTGTTCGCCAAGCTGCTGATCTTCAAGGGCTGTTTTTCCACGATGTATGGAGCCGGCTACACAGGCTGAATATGCTTGTCCTTTTGAAATTTCCACAAGTCGCTCAGGAGTCGCACCAAAAAACATCTCTTCTCCTATTTGCAAACCGAAATGATAGCTCGCTTGCTGTTCATTCGTAATTGCGTGCAGGGCAGTTGCTTTTTGAAATTCCTCTTCAAAAGACAATTTGATCTTACGCGCAATGACAACTTTCTCCGCCACCTGCGCTTTAATTTGGGAAGTCACATTCTCGACTGCCTCCATATAGCGATCAGTAGCCAATTCCGTCTGTGAAACGATCGCTGGTTTACCTTGTAATGTGAACTCGTCTACTTGCGCGATATGAAGCAAGCGGTCACGTTCTTGACGCAGCCCTTCAAACTGAGCAGCTGCCTCTAGCTCGTCTGTAACATAATTGATCGATACGTATGTCTTACCGTTATCAATTTTCAATTGAATCAAAGGCACCGTGAAATACGCTGCCGGGAATGCAGTCCATTCATCATCCTGTCTCGTTTGTGGATCGAATGAAAACCCTCCGAACAGCACGGGATCCATATCTTTTTCCTCTTTGATCAGTCTTCCACAAAGGGCTTTCCATTGTCTGGATATCGATTGAAAGCGGTGTGTGTCAGCAGTCAGCACGGCTGCCTGACCAACGCCAACCAGCTTGACTGTTTTATCTGCATTTTGCCAAAAAAAACGATGATCGCCATAATGTGAACGCCCTGCTTCAAAAAAGGCAAGCGGATCAAGCGTTTCCACTTCTATTGTTTCCGTAAAAAAACGAGCTTCCGTTCCTACAGTCTGACCTAAATTCGCTCGATCGGTCAATTTCCGGTTCATCCTACTCTCTCCTTACTATCATTCAATATGTTGTCGATAAATTTCTTCCAGCCATATAGTAGCCGGACTATAAGTACCTCTATTCTATCACATCGAATGCTTTACTTAGTATGATAAGTCTTCCTGTTCTCGAGGTCCTTCGACAAATGCGTTCGGTTGACCAATCACCATACCTAACAGATTGCTTTTGTTGTATAATAGTAAGTATTGATTATAATTAAGGAGAGATTACACGTGCAATACACAATAGAATCTACTACCGGCTGGCGCGTTTGGTGGCAGCTCACAAGACCGCACACATTAACCGCAGCCTTTGCACCTGTCTTTTTAGGCACCATGATCGCACTGCAATATGGAGCCATTCATTTTCCGCTATTCCTGGCTATGCTGACGGCAAGCTTATTCTTGCAAATGGCAACGAATATGTTCAATGAATACTACGACTTCAAGAGGGGGCTCGATGATGAGCACTCTATCGGCATTGGCGGCACAATTGTACGAAATGGCGTGAAACCGAAAACTGTCCTTAATTTAGCATTGCTATTATATGGCCTGTCGGTTCTTCTAGGCATCTACATTTGCATGCAAACTTCCTGGGTTCTTGCAGTAGTTGGATCCATCGCCATGTTGATCGGCTATCTTTATACCGGCGGTCCCTACCCCATCGCATATACACCATTTGGTGAGTTAGTATCCGGTTTTGTTATGGGAATGCTGTTGATTTTAATTGCTTTCTTCATACAGACAGGAACTATTACAGGAAATGCAATCTTACTGTCCGTGCCAAGTATGCTGCTCGTCGCAGCGATCATGATGGCAAACAATATACGTGATATCGTAGGAGACACCAAAGGCGGCCGCAAGACATTAGCAATTCTGACAGGACGCTCAAATGCTGTCACCATACTCGCCTCATTCTTTATCGTGTCCTATGTTTGGATTATCGTACTTGTTCTTACTGGTCATGTATCCGCTTGGGCTTTACTTGTTCTTCTAAGTATACCTAAACCGCTTCATGCAATTAAAACGTTCAGGCAATACGAGCAACCGATTCACGTGATGCCGGCTATGAAAGACACAGGAGTGACCAATACATTGTTTGGATTTCTTCTCGGCATCGGAATACTTATCGCTCATTTCATCTGAATAAACCATATCTCAAACGTCTACACTGCAAAAGGGTAGGCGTTTTTTTGTTGGAAAGGTTTACGCTTCCTAAGAAACAGGGAATGACTGAAGTAATAAAGCTTTCCCCAAACGCCATTACTATTTAAGGAAAGCCATACAGAAAGGGTCGTGAATGAATTGCTAACTACACAACAAATACAAACTTTAGAAAAAGAACTACATGCTATGGAAGAACGTTTAACCCAGACCGAAAAGGAAACAGAGATGGTGCAGTCAGCCCAAGATTCGGTTGGAGAGCTATCAATGTACGATAATCATCCAGCTGATATGGGAACTGAATTGTATGAACGTGAAAAGGATCTAGCGCTGAACACACATGCGGAAGACGAGCTGGGAAAAGTCCAGCATGCACTCCAGGCTATCAAAGACGGAACGTACGGGACGTGTGAAGTATGCGGAAAGAACATTCAATACGAACGTTTAGAAGCCATTCCGTATACAACTGTATGTATTGAAGATGCAGAACAATCCGTTCCCGAGGATCGTCCAGTAGAGGAAGATATTTTAATTATGGCAGAACCGAATTCATTTGCCGAACGTAGATCCGGTGACAGAAGAGATTACGAAGACAGTTTTCAAGAAATCGCAAGGTCCGGCACTTCCGAAACTCCTTCCGATTTTAGCGGTAATGAAAATCGTGATTATGATGATCTTTATGATGATGATAGTGACGAAGCTACAGAGGAATATGAAGATTTTGCTGTATCAGATATCACAGGTGAACCTGCTGGCGTCGTACACAGTGAGGAATCAGAAGAATACAAAGAAGAGCTCGATGCAGAAGGGTTAGAATCACCTCTTGGCGATATACCTTATCATAAAGGCGACAGTTATGTAGATGATAAAAAATAAAGAAAAAAGGCTGGTACTGAAAGTTATTGTAACTTTCAGCACCAGCCTTTCCATATGTAATAATATAACCGGGCAAGAGACTCGGAGAACCGCGAGTATCGTCGAAATGAACCTTAAAGCTTTCAGACCACACGCTGCTGCTAATTTTATATTTAGCAATCTACTAAATAAAAAGAGACAATGCACAATTATATGTGCATTGTCTCTTTTTGGTATGACCCCTACGGGATTCGAACCCGTGTTACCGCCGTGAAAGGGCGGTGTCTTAACCGCTTGACCAAGGGGCCAAAACGTATGGCGGAGAAGGAGGGATTCGAACCCTCGCGCCGCTTTCGCGACCTACACCCTTAGCAGGGGCGCCTCTTGAGCCACTTGAGTACTTCCCCATATTGGCTCCGCAGGTAGGACTCGAACCTACGACCGATCGGTTAACAGCCGATTGCTCTACCACTGAGCTACTGCGGAATGGTGGGCCTAAGTGGACTCGAACCACCGACCTCACGCTTATCAGGCGTGCGCTCTAACCAGCTGAGCTATAGGCCCCTAATGGAGCGGGTGAAGGGAATCGAACCCTCATCATCAGCTTGGAAGGCTGAGGTTTTACCACTAAACTACACCCGCATTAATGGTGGCTCAGGACGGAATCGAACCGCCGACACAAGGATTTTCAGTCCTTTGCTCTACCGACTGAGCTACTGAGCCACATTGTAATTCTTTAAAATAAAAATGGCGGTCCCGACGGGAATCGAACCCGCGATCTCCTGCGTGACAGGCAGGCATGTTAACCGCTACACCACGGGACCTTGGTTGCGGGGGCAGGATTTGAACCTGCGACCTTTGGGTTATGAGCCCAACGAGCTACCACTGCTCCACCCCGCGACAATAAAATAATTTCAAACTTCTTTTTCAACCCGACTACATTATTGTAACATAACAAGTTAGCAAAGTAAAGGGTTTGTTTTAATAAATATGGCGGAGGAAGAGGGATTCGAACCCCCGCGGGCTTTAACACCCCTGTCGGTTTTCAAGACCGATCCCTTCAGCCGGGCTTGGGTATTCCTCCGTACATTAATTAAACTGGTGGACCTTGCAGGACTCGAACCTGCGACCGGACGGTTATGAGCCGTCTGCTCTAACCAACTGAGCTAAAGGTCCTTAGATAGCGGCGGAGGGGATCGAACCCACGACCTTACGGGTATGAACCGTACGCTCTAGCCAGCTGAGCTACGCCGCCACAATTAGTCAGTTATAAACTTATATTATTGGTGGAGCCTAGCGGGATCGAACCGCTGACCTCCTGCGTGCAAGGCAGGCGCTCTCCCAGCTGAGCTAAGGCCCCAATAAGTGGTCGGGAAGACAGGATTCGAACCTGCGACCCCTTGGTCCCAAACCAAGTGCTCTACCAAGCTGAGCTACTTCCCGACTATGTTATGTATAATTTGATTAAATATGGCGCGCCCGGCAGGAGTCGAACCCACAACCTTCTGATCCGTAGTCAGACGCTCTATCCAATTGAGCTACGGGCGCATATTTATAAATGGTGCCGAGAACCGGAATCGAACCGGTACGGTAGTCACCTACCGCAGGATTTTAAGTCCTGTGCGTCTGCCAGTTCCGCCACCCCGGCAAGAGTGGATAAGCGGAAGACGGGATTCGAACCCGCGACCCCGACCTTGGCAAGGTCGTATTCTACCACTGAACTACTTCCGCAAAAAAAGTGCGGGTGAAGGGAGTCGAACCCCCACGCCCGAAGGCACTAGATCCTAAGTCTAGCGTGTCTGCCAGTTCCACCACACCCGCAGTATGTCGGCATTTGCCAATAAAGTGGTGAGCCATACAGGATTCGAACCTGTGACCCTCTGATTAAAAGTCAGATGCTCTACCAACTGAGCTAATGGCTCGTACATAAAATGGTGCCGGCGAAAGGACTTGAACCCTCAACCTACTGATTACAAGTCAGTTGCTCTACCAGTTGAGCTACACCGGCAAAAGTGTAGAAAATATGGTGGAGGATGACGGGCTCGAACCGCCGACCCCCTGCTTGTAAGGCAGGTGCTCTCCCAGCTGAGCTAATCCTCCTGGGTAAAATTGCGATAATCTTCGCATTGCTATGTCTGCTAAATTCCTTCATTTTCTATGACCACTTTATTATGTATGAAGAACTAAATTGTAGATTGTAAATCAAAAGAAAGTGATTGCCTGGCGACGTCTTACTCTCACAGGGGGAAGCCCCCGACTACCATCAGCGCTGAAGAGCTTAACTTCCGTGTTCGGTATGGGAACGGGTGTGACCTCTTCGCTATCGTCACCAGACTTGTCCTTCTGTCGGACATTTACTATTATAACACTTATTTCAAATAAAGCAAGTGTTATTTTATTTTTTTAGTGAATTTCTGTTCACTCAAAACTGAATAAAAGACATTGTGTACCTCAAGTAGTACTTCTTAAAATAGGTTAAGTCCTCGATCGATTAGTATCTGTCAGCTGCACACGTCGCCGTGCTTCCACCCCAGACCTATCCACCTCATCATCTTTGAGGGATCTTACTTACTTGCGTAATGGGAAATCTCATCTTGAAGGGGGCTTCATGCTTAGATGCTTTCAGCATTTATCCCGTCCATACATAGCTACCCAGCGATGCCTTTGGCAAGACAACTGGTACACCAGCGGTATGTCCATCCCGGTCCTCTCGTACTAAGGACAGCTCTTCTCAAATTTCCTGCGCCCGCGACGGATAGGGACCGAACTGTCTCACGACGTTCTGAACCCAGCTCGCGTGCCGCTTTAATGGGCGAACAGCCCAACCCTTGGGACCGACTACAGCCCCAGGATGCGACGAGCCGACATCGAGGTGCCAAACCTCCCCGTCGATGTGGACTCTTGGGGGAGATAAGCCTGTTATCCCCGGGGTAGCTTTTATCCGTTGAGCGATGGCCCTTCCATGCGGAACCACCGGATCACTAAGCCCGTCTTTCGACCCTGCTCGACTTGTAGGTCTCGCAGTCAAGCTCCCTTATGCCTTTGCACTCTACGAATGATGTCCAACCATTCTGAGGGAACCTTTGGGCGCCTCCGTTACTCTTTAGGAGGCGACCGCCCCAGTCAAACTGCCCACCTGACACTGTCTCCTGCCCGGATCACGGGCATGGGTTAGAAGTCCAATACAGCCAGGGTAGTATCCCACCAACGCCTCCTCCGAAGCTGGCGCTCCGGAATCCAAGGCTCCTACCTATCCTGTACAGGCTGCACCGGAATTCAATATCAGGCTACAGTAAAGCTCCACGGGGTCTTTCCGTCCTGTCGCGGGTAATGCGCATCTTCACGCATATTATAATTTCACCGAGTCTCTCGTTGAGACAGTGCCCAGATCGTTACGCCTTTCGTGCGGGTCGGAACTTACCCGACAAGGAATTTCGCTACCTTAGGACCGTTATAGTTACGGCCGCCGTTTACTGGGGCTTCAATTCAGAGCTTCGCTTGCGCTAACCCCTCCTCTTAACCTTCCAGCACCGGGCAGGCGTCAGCCCCTATACGTCACCTTACGGTTTTGCAGAGACCTGTGTTTTTGCTAAACAGTCGCCTGGGCCTATTCACTGCGGCTCTCTCGGGCTATTCACCCTACCAGAGCACCCCTTCTCCCGAAGTTACGGGGTCATTTTGCCGAGTTCCTTAACGAGAGTTCTCTCGATCACCTTAGGATTCTCTCCTCGCCTACCTGTGTCGGTTTGCGGTACAGGCACCTCCCGCCTCGCTAGAGGCTTTTCTTGGCAGTGTGAAATCAGGGACTCCGGAGACAATTCTCCTTGCCATCACAGCCTAGTGTTATATGAGAACGGGATTTGCCTCGTTCTCCACCTCACTGCTTAGACACGCAACCAACTGCGTGCTCACCCTATCCTACTGCGTCCCCCCATTACTCAAACGGCGGGGAGGTGGTACAGGAATATCAACCTGTTGTCCATCGTCTACGCCTATCGGCCTCGACTTAGGTCCTGACTAACCCTGAGCGGACGAGCCTTCCTCAGGAAACCTTAGGCATTCGGTGGAAGGGATTCTCACCCTTCTTTCGCTACTCATACCGGCATTCTCACTTCCAAGCGCTCCACCAGTCCTTCCGGTCTAGCTTCAACGCCCTTGGAACGCTCTCCTACCATTGACTTGCGTCAATCCACAGTTTCGGTGATCCGTTTAGCCCCGGTACATTTTCGGCGCAGCGCCACTCGACCAGTGAGCTATTACGCACTCTTTAAATGATGGCTGCTTCTAAGCCAACATCCTGGTTGTCTGGGCAGCGCCACATCCTTTTCCACTTAACGGATACTTGGGGACCTTAACTGGTGGTCTGGGCTGTTTCCCTCTCGACGATGGATCTTATCACCCACCGTCTGACTCCCAAACATAAATCATCGGCATTCGGAGTTTGTCTGAATTCGGTAACCCGGGATGGGCCCCTCGTCCAAACAGTGCTCTACCTCCGAGATTCTTTCGTTTGAGGCTAGCCCTAAAGCTATTTCGGAGAGAACCAGCTATCTCCAGGTT